>CAWCNL010000008.1:0-138593 GCA_963796875.1 uncultured Actinomycetes bacterium | reverse complement strand
CGGCGAAACCCGCACAACCTTGCGGGTTTCGCCACCCATGCGCTGGAGAGGACTTGAACCTCCACGGCCCTACGGGCCACAAGGCCCTCAACCTTGCGCGTCTACCAATTCCGCCACCAGCGCGGGCATGCAGAGTCTAGTGGATCGGCGCCCCGCTCAATGGTTCAGCAAGTAGCCGAGGAGCATCGTGTTGAGCACGAAAAGCACCGCCACAGCCACGGTGAAGCGCGTGAGGTTGCGCTCCATCACCTGGGTGCTGCCGAAGCTCGAGCCGGCCGGGTTGAACATGCCCGAGAGCCCCGTGTCCTTGCCCGAATGCATCAGGACAAGCACGATCAGCCCGATTCCGAGCAGCACTTGGATTGCGGCGTCCACCTGTTCCACGCGCCGGAGTGTACCAGTGCCCCTCGGCGTGCTACGCCGGCGGCGAGGTCAGCGCCGGCGCCGAATCGAGCCCCAGCGCGACCGCCAACTCGTCGGCCTGAGGAGGCCGCGGCCAGTAGTGGGTGACCCACCCCGACGCGTCCACCAGATACACCGACGGCACGTGCCGCACCCCCAGCCGGCGCTGCAGGATCGACCCCGCGTTGACCGGCAATTCGATCACCGTCGCCCGTCCGCCGGTGCGCGCCACCGCCGCGGCCAGGCGGTTGAGCGATTCACGGCACGAGCGGCTGCCGGCGGCCGAAAACTGCACGAACGTACCGAGTTCGAGGTGCTCCTCAAGCCCCAGGTCGCGCGGCTCCACCCGCGGCCGGGCCGGATCCGGCTGCGGCGCAGCGCTGTGGCGAAATCGGCGTAGCCACGACATGCTCGAAGCCTACTTCGCGCGGCGGGCGCCAACCGCGCGGGCCAGCACCGCCTCGATCCGCTCGGCCTGGCGGCTGCGATCATGCATCCGGGCCACCTCGACCGCAGCGCGATTGGGCACCGGCAGGTCGAGTACCGCCACCATCCCCTGGGCGATCGCCGATACATCGCGCGGATCGACGAGCACGCCGCACTCCGGCGTCAGCACCTCTCTCGGACCACCCACCTGGGTGGCCACCACCGGCACCCCACAGGCGAGCGCTTCGAGCACCACCTGCCCCTGCGCCTCCATCAGACTCGGAATCACCAGGGCGTCGGCGTGCAGCAGCGCTTCGTGCACGCCCCGCTGGTCAAGCCGCCCGGTGAACGTGGCTCCCAGCGGCGCGATCGCCTCGAGCTGAGCCCGACCCGGCCCATCGCCGACGATCGTCAGCGTGCCCCTGCCCACCTCCTCGAACGCCCGCAGGAGGCGCGCGAAGTTCTTGCGCTCGGTCATCGACCCGATCGCCAGATAACGAGGGCCGGGCCCAGGTCGCCACCCCTCCGGCGTAAACGTGGTGGTGTCGACGCCGCAGTCGATCACGTCGATCGCGCGCGCCCCTTCGGGCAGGCGCTCCGCCAGGAACCGCGAGACCGCGATCACCCCCGCCGAGCCCCTCAGCACGAACTCGGTCAGGCGCCGCAGGTTGGCGTTCGTGTGGGCATTCTCGACGTCCCCGCCGTGCGCGGTTATCACGTAGGGCACGCGCGCAGCGCGCGCAGCAGCCCACGCCGCCAACCCCGTCGGCACCAGGTAGTGGGCGTACACCACGTCGGGTCGCCGCCGGGTCTGGCGCAGCGCCCGCTCACCCAGCACGGCGTAGCGGCCCAGCCCTCCACCGCCGGCTTCGATCACCGCCTCGTCGATCTCGTGCCCCCGGTCGTGCAGGGCATCGGCGAGGCCCTTGACGAACACGCCGTACTCGGGCCGCTCGGGGCTCGGATACATGTTCGAGACCAGCAGGATCCTCATCGCCGGACCATACCGGCCCGCAGTGCATACACCGTGCCTGGCACGTTCTCGGCAATGCCGAATCAGCCGGCGATGCGGGCGGCCACCAGGCCGCTCGGTGTGACCGCGACCGCGGTCGGTACGACCGCGACGCCGTACTTGCGGGCCAGGTCGGGGCGCTCGCGCACGTTCACGGTCACCACCCGCCGTCCCTCGCTGGTCAACCGCCGCTGCAGCGCATGGCACTCCGAGCACAGCGGGTGGGTGAACTCCAGCACGAACTCGCTGTCGCCGGCCGCATCGAAGTCGCCGAGTTCGACCCGCTCGAGCCGATGCGACCGCACGCCTCGCAGCTTCGCGCCGATCCGGTACATCTCACACCCGACGCAGATCCCGGTCGCCGCGGCCAGCAGCGCGAGTACCGCCACCAGCCCGCCCAGCACGCTCGCCGCCAGGCCGAACCCGGCGACGCCGGCAATCGTGGCCAGCGACAGCACGGAGGCGCCGATGATGTTCGCGCAGCGCGGCGGGCGCGAGTCCTCGAGCTCGCCCTCACCGATTCGCGGCTGCACCACCTCGTAGTAGAAGACGCACGCAAGGCACCAGCGCCGTCCGCGGGTCAGCCCCAGCACCAGCTGCAGGGCCAGCAGGGCGAAGAGCCACCACCAGCCGGTCGCCACGCCCACGGCGGCAAGCACGCCGATGGTCGCCTGGTTGAAGCGCGGGGCGCGCGCATCGATCACGTCGGTGTCGCGGTACGGGTCGGCCGTGCGCTCGAGTTTGGATCCAAACATACGGGAATCGTATCTCACGAAACCCGCTCAAGTCGACTTCAAGAGGAGTCGATGACGCGGCTGTGCCCAAGCCTCCCAAACATTCCAAGAAGCAGCCCGCCGCTCCCGCCGCGCCGGCCACCATCGACTCGATCCTGACCGCCGTGGGTGCACTTCGCGGCGAGCTCGCCGACCTCACCCCCCTACTCGAGGCCCAGCGCGGCCTGCGAGCCGCCGAACGCCGCTTCGCGGCGCTCGAGATTGGCCCGATCGGCCTCTGGCATGCCGGCCCCGGCGGCGAGACGTTCCTTGCGAACCAGGCCATGGCCACCCTGCTGGATGCCTCTGGACCCGACGAACTTCTGCAACATCGGCTCGACGAGCTGATCGATCCCGCGGTGCTCACTCCTGGGAGCCTCCGCGAGGTCGAATTGACAGGACCCGGCGGACGCCGCCACGCGATGATTTCGACCGTCGAGGTCGACGGCGGCGACGCCGGGCACCTGCATGCGTTCTTCGATGTGACCGCACTGCGCACGGCAGCCAACCCGGCTCCCGCCTCCACTGCTGCGCCTGAGCCCGCCGCGGCCGCCGCGCCCCCTGTCGATCCGAAACTGGCCGAGCGGCTGGGCGTCGCGGTCGCCAACAACGAGCTGATTCTGCACTACCAGCCCGTGCTCGACATCAGCCGCGGACTCATGATCGGCGCCGAGGCTCTGCTGCGCTGGCAGCACCCCAAGCGCGGCCTGATCACCGCCGCCGAGTTCATCGGCCCGGCCGAGCAGGCCGGCCTTCTCCCCGACATCTCGAGATGGGTGATCGCCGAGGCCTGCCGCCAGTCGGTCGAGTGGCGCGAGCACGACATCATGATGGGCGTCTCGATCAACCTGCCGCTGATCCTCACCGACGCCTCGATCGTCGATTCGCTGCGCGACCACGTGGCGTCCACCGGGCTGCGCGCCAGCGGATTCATGATCGAGATCACCGAGGCCGCGATCATGACCGATCCCGACCGGTCGCAGAACATCCTCGCCGAGCTCTCCCGCGAAGGGTTTCGGCTCGCGATCGACGACTTCGGCACCGGGTATTCGTCGCTGGCCAGGCTGCGCAAGCTGCCCGTCTCGGCGCTCAAGATCGACCGGTCGTTCATCACCGACCTGCCCGACGACCGCGATGCCGGGACCGTGGTCAAGACCGTCATCCAGCTTGCTGCGAACCTCGGCCTGGTCGCAATCGCCGAGGGCATCGAGAACGAGCAGCAGCTGTCGTTCCTGACGACCCACGGCTGCCACCTGGGCCAGGGCTACCTGCTCAGCCCGGCAATCGCGGGTGCGAGCATCCCCGAGCTCTACCGCCGCTACGAACGCGCCGCTGCAGGCGATGCATGAATAGAAAGTGTCAGGCAGTTTCTATTCACGAGTCTGCCGTGGAGTAGTCCTGGACGGTGGTGTGAATAGAAACTGCCTGACACTTTCTATTCACACGAGGTCGCGGGGAAATTCTGATGTCCACGTGTTGGCAAACACGCAGGCTTCGCCCTCGAACGCGCTCAGCGTGGTGATCACCCGAAACGTGTGAGCGTCGCAGGTCATGTGACTCTCGGACGTCCAGCTGGTACGCCAGTCTCCGCGACCCTGCGTGCCGCCCATCGTGCAGTGCACCCTGGCCGACAGCGGGTCGCCCTCCACGATCTCGAACACCGTCTTTGAGGTATCGCCCATCTCGAGCCCGTTCGGCAGCCGCGCCACCCCGCCCACCTGCCAGTCGTAGGTGAGCGTCTGGCGTCCCGTTGCGATGTCGCGATAGAGCTCGCGGCCGTCGGGCCCCATCTCCAGCTGCACCGTGGGCATCGGCTCGCCCTCCTCGGCCGGCTGAAACTCGGGCAGAGCCCCGTCGAGCTCACTCGGCGTGCGCACCGGCAGCTCGAGGCGGCTGCCCGCGGTGTGCACCGTCAGCTCCACCGGCTCGGGCGACGGCCACGCCCAGGGCCAGTAGGTGGTCGAGATGCCCACGCGGATCCGGCTGCCCGGCGCAAACGCATGGCCGCACGCGTCGAGCTTCACGCCCACGGTGTAGCGCTTGCCGGGCTCAAGGGGCGTGGGAAACTCGTCGGAGTCGCGATGCGTGAGGTTCTGCAGCGCGCGTGAGACCAGCGTCGAGGTGCCGTCGGCAAAGACCTCGCACAGGCGCACGATCACCAGCGCATGGGGCCGGTCGCTCGAGACCTCGAGTTCGACCTGCGGAAAGCCCAGGATCTCGAGCCGCTCGTCGAGCGGCGCCGAGTCGAACGTGAGGCTCATCCCGTCCATCGCCCGCTGGTCGCCGGGCCAGTCGGCCGGCTCGCCGTACGGACACCACGAACCTGCATCCCACCCGGCCGTCTGGATGCCGGTGAACGGGATCGCCACGTCGGCGCCGGCCGTGTCGTCGAGCCGGCCGGGATTGAACGCGAGGGAGCGCGGCTCGGTGCCGGCCGGCCAGCCCGGCTCGGCCACCCAGCGGCCCGGGATCTCGGTGTAGCAGACCTGCGGCTGGTGCGGCTCTTCGATCCACGCGCGCAGCATCGGCTCGTCCATCATGCCGGTGTCCTCGTCCTTCAGCCAGTGATCGAACCACCGCACGACCTCCTGCAGGAACCCGATCCGCGGCTCGGGCGGGCCGTGCTGCGGCCAGGCGTGCGCCCACGGCCCGATCAGTCCCTTGCGCGGGCCGGGAAGGCCTTCCAGCAGCCGCGGGATCGCGTTGGTGTACCCGTCGGCCCACCCACCCACGGCGAACACCGCCGCCTCGATGGCCGAGTAGTCCTCACACACCGACCCCTGCTTCCAGTAGGCATCGCGGCGCTGGTGGCCCAGCCAGTCGTCAATGAACTGCGGC
This sequence comes from uncultured Actinomycetes bacterium, assembly GCA_963796875.1. Classification (GTDB taxonomy): domain Bacteria; phylum Actinomycetota; class Thermoleophilia; order Gaiellales; family JAICJC01; genus CAVPTL01. The sequence continues at coordinate 133,142 of CAWCNL010000008.1, read as the reverse complement.
CCCTTGTGCATGCGCTCGAGCCACATCTCGCGCCAGCGCTCACCCACGATCTGGGGGTCGGGCGGACGGGCGTTCCAGGCAAACATCGACGCCGCCCACATCAGCATGTCCGAGCCCACGCAGCCGCCGTCGTAGTGCACGTCGTCGGCATAGCGGTCGTCGGTCGAACAAAGCGTGACGATCGCCTTCAGCGCCGGCGGGCGGCGCGCGGCGATCTGCAGCCCGTTGAACCCGCTCCACGAGATGCCGATCATGCCCACCGGCCCCGTGCACCACGGCTGCTCGGCCAGCCATGCGATCACCTCGCACGCATCAAGCTGCTCCTGGGGCAGGTACTCGTCCTCCAGGATGCCGTCGCTCTCGCCCGTGCCGCGCATGTCGACGCGGACGCACGCAAACCCGCGGGCGGCGAGATACGGGAAGTGCATCGAGTCGCGTACGGCAGTGCCGTCGTTGAGCCGGTAGGGAAGGTGCTCGAAGATGGCCGGCACCGGATTTGCGTCGGCGTCTTCGGGCAGCCAGATGCGGGCTGCCAGGCGGCAGCCGTCGGACATCGTGATCCAGACAGTTTCGAGTGTGCGCACCGGCCGCAGCGCCGTGGAGGATTCCGCCATCGGCGCAGACGCTACCGCGCCGGTGCGCACCGCGCTGTCACCAGCGCGACTTGCGGCCCTTGCGCGACGAGTAGACGAGCCGCGGTGGGGCGATCTTCATGCCTGTCTCGGTGAACTCCTGATCCAGGTCGAGATGCGCCGCGATGCGGCTCACGTCGGCCTGCTGCTCCTGCAGCACCAGCGTCACACCGGTGCCCGTCCGACCCGCCCGGCCGGTGCGGCCGACGCGGTGGATGTAGCCCTTGTTGTCCTCGGGAGGATCGAAGTTGATCACCGTGGCGATGCGGTCGAGATCGAGCCCTCGCGCGGCCACATCGGTTGCCACCAGCGTTCGCACCTGGCCCGAGTCGAACCGCTTCAGAGCCTTCTCGCGGGCCGACTGGGTGAGGTCGCCGTGCATCGCAACCGCGTCGAGCTCGAGGCGGCGCAGCTTGTGCACCAGCCGGTCGGCCCCGTGCTTGGTGCGGACGAACACCAGCGCCGGTTCCTGGTCGGCGTTGAGCAGGTCGACGAGTACGCGCACCTTGTTCTCGTGAGTTACCTGCACGAAGCGGTGATCGACCTCTTCGACCGTCTGTGCCGCGCCGGCGCGCTCGTGGCGCGAAGCGTCGGTGGTGTACGAGCGGGCCAGGCGGCCGACCTCGCCGTCGAGCGTGGCCGAGAAGAACATGGTCTGGCGCTTGCGCGGCAGCCGCCGCACCAGCCGGTCGACCTGGGGCTGAAAGCCCATGTCGAGCATGCGGTCGGCCTCGTCCAGCACCAGTACCTGGACGGCGTCGAGGTTGATCATGCGCCGCTGGCACAGATCCTCGAGCCGGCCGGGAGTGGCCACCACCAGGTGGGCGCCCTTCAATCCCTTGGTCTGCACCGGGATCGAGACTCCACCGTAGGCGGTGGCAACCTTCAGACCTCGGGCCTTGGCGATGGCGGTGGTCTCGTCGGCCACCTGCGCCGCCAGCTCGCGGGTCGGTACCAGTATGAGCGCCGCCGGGGTGGTCGCATCGGGCGAGATGCGCTCCACGAGCGGAATGGCAAATGCCAGCGTCTTACCCGAACCGGTGGGCGACTTGGCAAGGATGTCCGTGCCGGTGAGGGCGTCGGGAATGACCTGAGTCTGAATCTCGAACGGCGCATCCACCCCTCGGGCGGCAAGCGCGTCGACAACAGCCTGGGACACGCCCAGAGCGCGAAATTCGTTTTGCATCGGTTGTGCTCTCCTAGCGCGGCCCGAACGGCCGCTTCGCATCGAGTTGAGGTCTCACTTGCCTCACGTCGAGCGAAGAAAGCAACAACCTCACGGGGCCATCAGGGGCGATGACCCGTGCACACATCGTAGCAGCAAAGGGTGGGTTTCGCCTGGAAACGCCACCCAGGCAGGGGGCTAGGCAAACCGTGCTCCAACGGGCAGAGTGGACTCAGCCGGAGGTGTTTGTGCGCACTCCCGGCGGCTCCTGACATGGCGCCCGCCCGGGGGACGTCCACCCCCGAGCGGGCGCTGAGCCAGGACTAGGCCACTTCGGGCAGGGGAGCCTTGGCCATCGCCATCAGCTCCAGGAAGCAGTCGAGCTCATCGGCCGAGGTGCCCTCGACGCCGTTCAGCGCGATCTGCAGCTGCAGGCCGAATACCGACAGCAGCAGATCGGGGCCACTGTCGATCGCAAGCGAAAAGTCCACGTACTCCTCGCCGCTCTCTTCGCCGATCACGCGGTAGTTCCAGACGGTACCAAGCCCGTCGTTGGTCTTTTCCCAGCCGAACACGCGCAGGCATTCGCCGGCACGCTCTGCATCAGTCACAGATGATTCCAGAAGAACGTTCACGATACGACTGACAGCACCGTCGGGGGTGGAGCCCTCGACTGCGTCGGCCACGAGCTGGGAAACCAGCAGATCTTGCTGTTCCATGGGGGTGCTCCGTGGGGTATTGGGGGTCAACCCACCGTAGTTCTGAACCGAGGGATCGGAAATACCCTTCCGGGGGATTCAGCTAATCTCGCAGACGTCGGCGCCGAGGTAGCTCAACTGGCAGAGCACCTGCCTTGTAAGCAGGCGGTTCGGGGTTCGAGTCCCCGCCTCGGCTCTCCCCGATACGCGACAGGCCACGCCAAACCGTGACACCGAGGCACAAACTGGCATGGTCGCAGGGGTTCATTGTTGGGGCTCGCGTGCCGGCGTTTTCTGCGGCTGCACCTAATGCGCACCTCAGGCTTCCAGACGCAATCTCCCGCCAGCCGGCGTAGTGCACGGTGATTCTCGCCCTCGGTGACCCCAGCGTGCCCGCAGATGGCATTCGGCACCCCTAAGGGCCCACTCCAGCTTGGTCGACCCGTACCCCGCGTGGTTCACCGCATCGATCGGCGCTGGATCGGGTGCTTCTGGTGTCCTAGTGGTACACCAGACAGCGCTCCCCCGGCATGCGAGTCGAGCGTGCATGCCCGTTCGGGTTATGGGGGTTGCGCGAACCCGGACATAGGTGGGAAGGGAGTTCGAGGGTTCGGGTGTGTGGGAAACAGATAGAGAGGGTGAAACGCCGCAGAAACGCGAGACGGTCAGGTTCGTCTGGTGTGGTTCTGTTGCGCCGATGTGTGCGTCGCCGTGGTGTGGGCAACTACTCACTGTGGCAGCCGGGTGTTCCCCGATTCACCTGCCTCCCAGCGGCGGGAAGATGTCGTGAAGGAGGTTTAGTGAGCATTGTCCTCGACATTCATGATGGCACCGACGCCCCGGAGACTGTGGTTGATCCCGACTACTGGCTGGCCCACTGTGACGGGTTTCGTGCATTCGGCCCTGACGGGTGGATTGGAACGATCACCGGCGTGCGCACGGATGGGCACGATCATCCCACTGCGCTGATCGTCCGTACGGGACTGTTCCGCACCCGTCAACATGTCATTGACGTGGGTGAGGTGGAGCGGGTCGAGCCATGGCGGAGGGTCGCCGTGTTGGTGCGCGACCCACGTGACGTGGATGGTTTCTGGCCGGAGTTGACCGGGGTGGTCGGTCGAGCTCGTGCTTGAACGGGTCTTCCTGGCTGATCTCGATCTGTCCGGGTACGAGGCCAACACCGATCTGGGTCAGCTTGAGGAGTTGCGCGAACTGGCTCGGCCACTTCAAGGTGTGAGGATTCTGCACGTCAACGCCACACCGTACGGCGGCGGGGTCGCCGAGATCCTTCGCTCCGAGGTGCCGCTGCTGCGGTCGCTGGGGCTGGTCGCCGAATGGCAGTTGATCCGCGGCGATAACCGGTTCTTTGCAGTGACCAAGGCGATGCACAATGGCCTGCAGGGGACCGATGGCCCACTCGCACAACGTGATCAGGACGAGTATCGCGAGCACTCCCGAGCCAACGGCGCCAACCTGGATGCCGATCACGACATCATCTTCATCCACGATCCCCAGCCGCTGGGGTTGCGGGTGTACAGCGGGGCCACCGAGGCGCGGTGGGTGTGGCGCTGCCACATCGACACTTCCGACCCGAACCTGTCGGTGTGGAATTTCCTGCAGGGGTTCCTGGACGGCTACGACGCTGCGGTGTTCACGATGGACGCGTTCGTCCCACCCGGCCTCTCCGTGCCGCGGATCGTCACGATCCCCCCGGCAATCGACCCCCAGAGCCCGAAGAACATGAGGCTCAACGGGGACATGGGTGAGCGGTTGCTGCGCTGGATCGGAGTTGATCCCGCCCGGCCCTTGTTTACTCAGGTCAGCCGCTTCGACAAGTGGAAGGATCCCCTGGGGGTGATCGCCGCCTTTCGGTTGCTCCGCCAACAAGTGGATGGGGCACAACTCGCGATGGTCGGATCGATGGCCATGGACGACCCTGAGGCGTGGAGCATCTACCGGCAGCTGCAGCGAGTCGCTCATCGAGAGCCGGACGTGCACGTGTTCACCAACCTGACCGGGGTCGGTAACGTGGAGGTGAATGCGTTCCAGCGCCACTCCGACGTCGTGATCCAGAAGTCGATCCGCGAGGGCTTCGGCCTGGTGGTATCCGAGACGATCTGGAAAGGCACACCGGTCGTCGCCGGGGCGGCCGGTGGTATACCAATGCAGATGCCAGAAGGCACGGGCGGCTTCCTGGTCGATTCGATAGAGCAATGCGCCGAGCGCGCGCTGTGGCTTCTCAAGCACCCAGACGAGGGGCGAGCGATGGCCGAGCGCGGCCGCGAGCATGTCCGAAAACACTTTCTCCTGCCCAGGCTGATCGCCGATGAACTACGGCTGTGCCGCGAGTTGCTGGGAGTCTGAACCGACACACTGCTGGACGCAGAGTCATCGCTCGACCCGCGACGCTGAAGAACTCGACCAGACCTGGGCTTTTCGCGATCGCGTCTGAACAGGTCGGGTTTCGCGGACGTACCGTGACGCGCCCCGATGGCCGAGCATGGGTTGGCCTCTTGTGGTTCGAAGCTGTCGCCCCCTCGAGGCCGCGAAACTCGTTCGAGCGAAAGCCGATCCGGTGGCGCAACCACACGCACCGCTGGAGGATGTGGAGTCCACCGACGGCCTCACCGACTGATCTCGATCACCATCGGAGAAGCGCGATCGCTCTCGCAGCTTCCAGGTGTACGGCGGGTGGGCGACTGAGCGGGGTGAGAACCCCGCTGCCAGAGCCAGAGGAGGAGTCCCCGCCTCGGCTCTCCACACCAGTCGTGATCAGGGGGCGCGGAGCCGGCCGAGCAGCTCACCGAGTTCCTGCGACGGCCTCGTCAACGCCTCGCGCGCGATGCCGAGATCGGTCGCCATGGTGTCGGCCAGGACGCCACGCACGGTGTCCTCATCAAGGCTCGGGTTACCGAGTATCAGTTGCCAGCTCAAGCCCTCCGAGAGCCCCATCAGGCGGCGGGCCTGCAACGAGGCATCGCCGGTTGACAGATGCGGAGCGATCTTCTGGTACTCCGCGAGGACTGTCCGATGCCAGCGCTGGTATTGCGCCTGTGCGACGGGAGCGATCGACGGCATCCGGAACGACGCGCGCACGAACTCGAACGAGAGCAGCCACTCCTGGCGCTGCTCGGGAGAGCTGGGAATGTGCCATTCGAGCAGCACTCGCGCCCGCAGCACCGGGTCGGTGAGACCGTCCGCAACGGTGTGGAACCGCTCGAAGAGCGTCACAACCGAAGTTTCGACGGCGTCTACCAGGCACTCCTCCATGGAGCTGTAGTGGTAGAACAGCAGGGCGGGCGACACCCCCGCGGTTGACGTTATGTCGCGTGAGGCGGACAGGTCGAAGCCGTTGGCAACGATGGTCGCCGCCGCCGCCCGGCGAATCCGCGTCTTCCCGCTCGATTCCCGGTTCACTTCGGCGGTCTGTCGCGTCGAGATGTGCATCAGGGCGGTGCGAGCGGCGGCTGATGGGTGAGCGCCTGGCGGCGTTGCATCATTGTGGTCAGCCGATCCACCTGATCGCGGGCGCGGGCAAGATCCTCGATCAGGTCATCAGGGCGCTCGAGTAGCTGATAGATCACGCTGCCCTCGGCCGTGACCGGGATCGGCAGCCGCGCGATGTGGCAGATGGTCGGCACGACGTCAGTCAACCAGACGGTGCGGTCGATCGAGACGCCGCGCTTCACCCCCGGTCCTTCCATGACCAGAGTGCAGCCCAGAGAGCCGAACCCCGACGACGACTGGCCCGTTCCGAGAATCTGGCCGTGCTCGTCGGAAAACTCTTCGCGCACGGCGTAGACCACGTCACCGATGCGATCGCCGTGGAGACCCAGCACGCGTGCGTCCTGCTTACGCAACACCATGGAGTATGGGCAGAGTCCGGTATCCGGATCGCGGTAGCTGAGGAGCGCATCGATGATTGCCTCCTGCACCTGGGAGTACTCGGCCTCGGGAACAATGCCGGCGGGATCCCGGCCCTCGAGGTTGATGTAGATCCAGCACGACCGCTGCGGTATGGCCCGCGTCTGCGACCAGTCGACCTTGACCACGGGAGCCGTGTAGCCCTCGTCGTATGCATCAGCCCCTCCGGGCTCGAAGCTGAGCAGCCCCGCGTCGCAAAGTATCTGTGCCGTCGGCGCCAGTTTCGTAAACGATGACGCGCCATGGTCGGAGACGACGACTGTCACGCGGGGTTCCTCGACGGTTTCGAGGATGCGCCCGATGGCCGAGTCCATCGCCTTGTAGATCCGCAGTTCCGCCGCCTCGTAGGTTTCACGGCGGGACTCGTCGCGATTCAGCGTCGGGTTCAGCGGCACCGAGGCGAGGTGGTAGAACCAGTCGACGGCGTGCATGTGGACGTAGAACAGATCCCACGGGTTTTCGCGCAGCAGCCGCACCGAGACCTCGGCGATCCAGGTGGTGCTCATCTCGTGCAGCTCGACCATCGTTTCGAGATCGATCCAGCCCAGGGTGAACGGATCGAACCCCATCGACGCCAGCGGCAACCCGTCGAGCGTGGCCACATCGCCGGCGATGTGCTCGGGATACTCGAGGCCGTCAATGCTGCACACGTCGGTCACGAACAGCCGCAGCAGGCGCCGCGAGGGGTCGAGGTCGAGCAGCTTGAGCCGAAAGACCGCGACCCGGGGGCGGCCGCCCGCGTTCAGCTCACACGCAAACGTCTCGCTCCACGTACCAGGCCTCAGGGTGGCGGTGTGGCCGGCCCCGGTAACCCTGAGACACGGGCCATCGTCCTCGAGCACCTCGGCGCGCAGGATCAACGCGTCATCGATCGGCCAGCGAGCGTCGTGGAACGAGAACGGAAACTCGAACTCGGCCGGCGATTCGGAGCCCCATTGCACAGGTTCACTCAGGGGTTCGCCCTCGGTGGAGAAGAACTGTTCGGCGGCGAGAGACACCTGGCGTTCTTCGGCGGGCAGGCCGATCCGCCAGTCGGTGACCTCGCATCCGGCACCGCCCACCTGAACGCCATTCACCAGAGGCGAGGGCCAGCTGCTGGGGTAGTTGACAAGGACGCTGCGCTTTCCGGCGCGTGCAGCCGCGTTCCAGATGTACTCGGCCTGGCAGTCGGAGGAGTCGAATGCCTGCGGGCAGTCGTTCAGGTGCTGCCCGGGCTTGTGGATGTTGAAGTCGGTGATGCCGTGCGTACCCGGCCATGCCCCGGTGGCAAGCGTCGTCCAGTTGGTCGTGGTCAACGTCGGGAGGGGAGACAGGCAGTTCTCCGCCCGCGTCCCCGAGCGGAGCAAACGCTGGGCCGTCGGCAGCTCGCCGTCGAGGGCGAACCTCGTCCACCGTTCTCCGATCGCGCAATCGAGCCCGAACAAGAGCACCTTCACAGATCTTCCCCCTCCTGCCGACATTGATCTGATCTCTCGATCAGAAAACTGAGCGGTCGCTCAGGAATCGAGTCTAGGAGCTTGGATCGACCGCGTCAAGCACGCCTCGCTCCGTCCCGCCGCGGCTTGCGGCGGGACGCGAGGGCACACCAGACCCCCGGGTCGTGTTAGTGGAGCGTGGGTTGGCCGTTTCCGGTCGGCGGGTTTACAACCATGTTTTCCGCGTGCGCGGTCTCGCGGGCGAGGAACGCGCCCAACTCCTGGATGGTGCTCATCAGCGGTGATGGGAAGATCACCGTCGAGTTCTTGTCCACGGAGATATCGACGAGGGTCTGCAGGTTTCTGAGCTGGAGCGCCAGCGGGTGGATCATCATGATGTCAGAGGCATGGGCGAGCTCTCCGGCGGCGAGCGCCTCACCCTCGGCGGCGATGATCTTGGCGCGCTTCTCGCGCTCAGCCTCGGCCTGCTTCGCCATGGCCCGCTTCATCGTGTCGGGCAGCTGGATGTCCTTCAGCTCCACCAGCGTGACCTCGGTGCCCCATTCCTCGGTCTGCACGTCGAGGATCTCGCGGATGTGCTGGTTGATCCTGTCTGTCTCGGCCAGCGTCTCGTCAAGGGTATGCTGGCCAACTACGGAGCGAAGTGTGGTCTGGGCGATCTGGTTGATGGCCGCTTGGACATCCTCGATTGCGACCACCGAACGCACCGGATCCTTGATCCGGTAATAGGCGACCGCCGCGATGTCCACGCTGACGTTGTCGCGGGTGATGATGCCCTGCGACTGGATCGGCATGGTCACGATCCGAAGCGAGACCGTCTTGATGCGGTCGACCAGCGGGAAGATCAGCACGAGGCCGGGCCCGCGAGGGCCATCCTTGAGCTTGCCCAGCCGAAACTGGACGGCGCGCTCGTACTGTTTGAGGACATGGATCGACGCTACCAATAGCGCCAACGCGGCGACGACGACAACGGCGATGAGGATGTAAGCGAGCACGATCGCCACCTTTCAAGAGTAGGAACACACCGTACGCCGGCATCGTCGCCGCCACGTCGGGGTAAGCCCCGACTCCCCAGGGGCTAACTACCGTCTATGCGCAGGAGTCATGCTCGGTGGAGTGCGGATCGCCGAGGAGCGCTCGTGGCGGGTGCCACTGCTGCGGTACTCCGTACTTCTCCGCACCGGATCGGTGAGTACCCGGATGCCCGAGACGTCAACTCGGCCTACGGTCGAGAGTTGTCAGGTAGCCGCTCCACGAGCCACCAAGGCGTTCGCAGCGTGCCTGAGCCGGGGTGTCACCGGAATCAGTCTGTCAGGGGGAGACGAGCGATGAACAGCCGAGCTAGGTGGACCGTGGGTCTCGTTCTCGGAAGCGTCGTGGTTGCCATGGTGGTGGTGCTCGCCATTTTCGCAACTGGGCCTTCCGGGGCAGCAACCCCCGCAGCGGGGACGCCAACCACTCCGATCAAGCACGTCGTGGTGATCATGATGGAAAACCACACGTTCGACAACCTGTTCGGCACGTTTCCCGGGGCCAATGGAGTGACGCTCAGCCACGCCGCCGATCCGATCGAGCGTGATTATGATCACACCGGTCCGGCAACCCTCGCGGCGCTGGATGGCGGGAAGCTCGACGAGTTCCCCGTCCGCAGCAAGATCGAGTACCGGCAGGCCGACGAGCCGACGTACTGGGCGTATGCGGCCAAGTACGGACTCTCGGACAACTTCTTCTCGTCCGTCGCCTCCAGTTCGACGCCAAATCACCTTGCGATGGTCGCGGGCCAGACCGGCAACAACAACGAGACGATCGACAGCAGCGCGTGCAAGTCGGCGTCGAACGTGCTGCTCTACGCACGAAACAAGAGCTCTGCAAACTTCTGGTCGTACCCGTGTTACTCGATCAACAGCCTTCCAGCCAAGTTGTCAGCGGCCGGGGTCAGCTGGCGCTACTACAGCGCCGCGCAGGTGTGGGACACACCGTCGTACATCAAGGGGCTTGCCGGGTCGGCCAACGACATCCACAACTCGAATCAGTTCGTAACCGACGTCAAGGCCGGCAAGATGCCGCAGGTTGCCTGGGTCACGCCCGACGGCTGGAGCAGCGACCATCCACCGGCCCCGCTGGAGCCGGCCGAGAACTTCGTCTCGGGTGTGGTCAACGCGGTGATGCAGAGCAGCTACTGGTCATCGACGGCGATCTTCCTGGCCTGGGACGACTGGGGCGGCTTCTACGACCACGTCGCCCCGCCCAAGCTCGACGGCGTCGGCCTCGGATCGCGCGTACCGCTGATCGCCATCTCGCCGTACGCCAAGCCGGCCTACATCAGCCACCAGCAGGCCGAGTTCGCGTCGCTCATGAAGTTCATCGAGACCGACTTCGCGGTCGCGCCTCTGGGCCAGCGTGACTCGGTGACCGCCACCAGCAATCTGATGGACTTCTTCAACTTCAACCAGACGCCGCAGTCGACACTGATCGAGCCGACTCGCTCGTACCCAACGTTCTACTGGGTCCCCACGCATGGCGCACAGGCGGCCGGCAGCGGTGTGCAGGGTGCGATCACCCCATCGGTCGGCGGCACCCAGACGACCTACTCGTATGACATCGGATACAACTCGTCGGCCACTCCGACCGTGCACAACATCGTTGTCGACGGGGTGACCCACGCGATGACCAAGGTCGCGAACTTCGCCGGGGGCTACAAGCACTACCAGTACACGACCAAGCTCGGCCTGGGATCCCACTCCTTCAAGTTCGTGTTCTCGAACCCGACCGGTGGCGGCACGGCAACGCTGCCTTTCAACGGGGTCGCCCTTCCGGGCCCCGAGGTGCATCCGTTCGCGCTCTCCGCGACCAGCGTCTCGCCGGGGAACGCGGCCCTCGTCGGCCAACCGGTCACCTACTCCGCCACCTACGTCTCACCAAGCGGCAAGGCACCGACTCGAGCCGAGGTGGACATCGGAGGCGTGCCTCACGCCATGACTGCTTCGGGAACCTCCTACACGACGGGCGTCACCTACAAGTACACGACGTCCGGCCTTCCGATCGGCAGTAACTACTACCGGTTCGTGTTCGACGACGGCTCCGGCCCGGCGATCTACGAGGTCGGAAGCCTGCCCCGCATCAGTCCCATCGCGCTCAACGGAGGCAAGGTGTCACCCGCGAGCGGCACGACATCGACCACCTTCACCTACTCGGTGAGCTATGTCGACCCAGCGGGACACGCCGCCACCCAGGCGAGCGTATGCATCGGCACCACGTGCCACGCGATGACCAAGGTGTCGGGAACACCGACCGCCGGCGTGCTCTACCGCTACACCACCAAGCTCGCCTCGGGCAGCCACACCTTCGCCTTCCTCTTCGCAGACGGCACCACCTCGTGGACGAGCCCCGTCACACCCGGCACCTTCGCCGGCCCCACCATCGGAGCGGCGGCCGCGAAGAACGCACCCCGCACCGGCACCATCATCACCAAGCCCAACACCGGATACAGCGACGACGACCCTGACGGATGAAAAGTGATCGGAGCTCCGCCAGGCAAACATGAGTTCTGGCAGCAACCAATCGCCGGGATGGCGGGCCACTGGTCACGACCCGTCATCCCGGCGATTCGAACGATGTGGGCCTCGCCGCTGCCAGCCTTCCGAGAGGCCTGAGTCTCGCCGGCGCCCTGCTGCTCGTGTACGGACCGGCGCTCGCGGTGCACGACGGATGGTCGGAGACAGGCTCGCGCGGCTAGGCGCAACGCCTGATCTCCCGCGGAGGGTTCTACTCGTCGTCCTCGTGGCCGCGCCAGACCTCACCACGGCGGGCCAGCGGCATCGCGTACCAGAGCATGACGATCAGGAGCACGATGGCACCGGTCGTGATCGTCGCCTGGGCCGTCCCGAGGGCGAAGTCCACCACAAGGAAGATGGATCCGCTGATCGCGCCGGCGAGGAACACCATGCCGGCTATCAGCAACGCGTTGGAGGTCGCCAGCATGTGCCCCTTGTGGGGCTGCCGCCAGAGCAGCCGGTGATAGCTCGAGGGGGCGATCATGATCACCGCCGCGACCGCGGAGCACACCATCGAGAACACGTACACGTTGCGCTGGAGCGATGTCGTGCGTTGCCAGCCGGGGCCGAACGGGACGATCAGAAGGAACGCGAACAGCACCTGCACGCCGGGCAGCGCGATGCGAATCTCGTTCAGTAGTTCGATCAGCTCGCGGTTGATACGCGCCTTGGGCGTCTCGCCGGGAATCCGCCGGTGCTCGTCCTCGTCCATCGCCCAAGCGTAATGCACTACGGATCTGGGAGCGGGGAAACCACGGATGCAGCAGTCGGGCAGGGTGACCAGAGTGCTGTTGGTCGCGTTCACCGCGGAGGGGCCCGATCTGGCCGCCGGTGACACGAACGGCGTGTGGGACGTGCTCGCGCACGATCAAGCCAACGGGCGCACGGGCATCGTCAGCCGGTCGGGCTCGGCACAGGGAAACGACACCAGCAACCTGAGCGATGAGGGAGTTGGCCAGACGGTCTCGGCCAACGGCCGCTTCGTGGTGTTCACATCGGCGGCTTCGAACCGCATTCCGGGCCACAAGGCCCATGGGGGCAACGTGTATGTCAGAGATCGGGTTCTGAATCGCACGCGGTTGATGAGCATCTCGACGGCGGGGGCGATCGGCAACAGCGGCAGCGGAATGCCGGCGATCTCGGCCGACGGCCGCTTCGTCGTGTTTACTCCGGCAGTCGGCTCGAGCTACAGCGCATCGATCTCGGCCGACGGCCGGTATGTCGCGTTCGAGTCCGACGCGCACAATCTGAGCCCCGAGGGAGTGCCGGGAGTGTTCGTCCGCGACGTGATCGCCCATACGACCCGGCTGGTGAGCGTCTCGAGCGCCGGAGTTCCGGGAGACAACCGCGGCGGGGACGAGCCGATGATCTCGGCCGACGGGCGATTCGTCGCGTACGACTCTGACGCCGACAACCTCGTACCCGGCGACACCAACGGGCGCTCGGACATCTTCGTCACCGGGCCACTCCACTGAGCGATCTGCCCGACGTATCATCGAAAGCATGATGCGTGGACTGATTACGGGGGCGGCGCTGGCACTGGCGCTCGCGCTCGGGGCCGGTTGCGGCGGCGGGTCGAGTACCGGTACCGGCACCAGCACCACCACGACCGGCGGCTCCGGCGTGACGGACGCGGGGAACACGATGTACACGCTGACCGGCCAGGAACGCCCTAACGACAAGCCCGCATGGAAGTCGTATCCGGCCGTGACGGTGACGTGTGGCCCCCACCCCGCGCTCAGCGACAACCCGTCGAGCCTGCCGCCCAAGCTTGTGTGCACGAGCATCTCGTCCTACATCCAGAGCCCCACCCAGCCGTGCAGCAGCGGAACGCCGAGCCAGGGCCCCCCGGGTTCGCGTATCGGCCGCGTCCTGATAGTGCAGAAGAGCCCCGCACAGGCACACGCGGTGCTCTCGCCGTTTGAGAACTGCAACCTCTCGGCGGCCGAGGAGCAGCGCGACACCATCATCGCCGCGGCGGCATTCCGCACCTCGCCCGGCTGAGCTACCTGATGTACAGCACGACCGAGTAGATCACGCCCGCAACCACGCAGTACACCGCGAACGGGGTGAGCGTGTTGGTCTCGAAGTAGCGCACCAGGAACCGCACCGACAGGTACGCCGTCAGCGCTGCACACAACGCCGCGACGATCGCCGGCCCGCGCACGCCGTTGCCCTGCGAGCCCGCGAGCTCGGGGATCTTGAGCAGCGCCGCCGCGCCGATCACCGGCGTGGCCAGCAGGAACGAGAACCGCGCCGCGTCTTCGTTCGAGAGTCCGTCGAGCAGGCCACCGGCCATCGATGCGCCGCTGCGCGAGAAGCCGGGAATCAGCGCGAGCGCCTGGGCGGCGCCGATCCCCACTGCTCCCAGCCACCCCACCTCGCCCGCGATCCGCGCATCAGAACCCACGGCGGTGTCGTGCACCGGCGCCCGGCGCCGCAGCCGCTCGGCCCCGAAGAGCATCACGCCGTTCAGGATCAGGAAGAACGCCGCCGACTGTCCCGAGGCGAACACGGTGCGCAGCTGATCCTCCAGCAGCAGCCCCAGCAGCCCGGCGGGGATCGTGCCGATCACCAGCAGCCAGCCCAGGCGGCCGTCGGTGTTTTGCGGCGCCAGCTCCCGGTCCACCAGCGACCGCCACATCCCGGCCAGGATCCTCATCCAGTCAGCGAAGAAGAACAGGAACAGCACGACCGCCGTGGCCAGGTGAGTCGCCACCAGAAACGTGATGAAGTAGGCGTCGTTTTGGTGGATGTTCCAGCCGAAGAGCTGGGGAAAGATCACGCTGTGGCCCAGACTCGAGATCGGGAACAGCTCGGCGAAGCCCTGTAGCAGCCCCAGGATGATTGCTTGCCCGTAGCTGATCGGGCCGGCGAGTACGACCATTCAGTCTCCTGTGCCTAGGGTGTCAGTGCGCCTGGGGCTCAGCGCCGGTGCGCTTGGGCCCAAGCTGGAACCACGCGTAGACGAAGCACCCTATGCCAAGCAGGAACGCCGCGATGCCGTGCTTGTAATGGTGGGTGTCCGAACCCGCCTGATGCCCGAGGAAGTCGGGGAACGGCAGCGACTTGGCCGGTTCGACCCAGTAGATGACTGCAACGATCATCAGGACGACACCGACGACGATCGCAGCGATCGCCAGACCGCGGTTGGCTTGCATGGAATGTGTCTCCTTCGCCGCGACGTAACAACGTCAGGACTCTGCCCCACACATTCTGAGAAAACTCGGAACGACCCGTCAGGCGCAGAGTTACGGGCGTTCTGGCCGCGGATCGCGGCCCGACTTGCGCAGCGCGATGCCGCCCAGGGTCTCGAGCACCACCCGATGACCCGCCAGCGCGGTGATGCCGCTCGGGTCATACGGCGGCGAGACCTCGACGATGTCCATCGAGCACAGCTCCAGCTCGCTGGCGACCGTGCGCACCGCCCATAGCAGCTCGCGCGTCGCCAGCCCGCCCGGCTCGGCCGTCCCGGTTCCGGGCGCAAACGCCGGGTCGAGCACGTCGATGTCGACGGTCAGGTAGGTGCGCGGCGCGCGCCCACGCGCAAACTCGATCGCATCGCGCACCACCGGGCCGATGCCGCGCTCCACGATCTCGCCGGCGGTGTGCCAGCGAAAGCCCTGTTCGCGCATCCACTGAAATTCCTCGGGAAACGGCCACGCGCCACGCAGCCCCAACTGCACGATGTTCGCACCGTTCAGGTGCCCCCCCTCCACGGCGTGCCGAAACGGGATGCCGTGCGGTGCCTCGCGCTCGTCGCTGCCCGTGTCGGCGTGCGTGTCGAAGTGCACCACCGAGTACCCGTCGGCGCCGTGGTGTGCCGCGAGCGCCTGCATCACCGGCGTGGACAGCGAATGGTCGCCGCCCAGCACGATCGGCACGGCACCGGCGGCCAGGATCTCGGCGACTCCGCGGCGCAGCTCCTCGTGCGAGAATGACAGGTTCGACGGACGCGCCTCGATGTCGCCGTAGTCGACGATGTCGAGCACCGTGAAGGGATCGACCCCCAGCTCCATGTTCGGACGGTCGACGGGAAACGCCACATCCTCGGCCTGACGGATGGCCCGCGGCCCGAATCGCGTCCCCGGCCGGAAGGTCACGCCCTCGTCAAACGGCGCGCCGAGAATCGCCACGTCGGCGCCTTCGAGACCCAGCCGGATCGAGCGCCAGCGGCGCTCGGCCGTAGGTCAGCCCCGACGCCGGCATAGCCGGGCTCGTCAGGGCGGTTGGGCTGCATGCGACCGGTGGACATGACCGCAGATCATAGGCGGTAGGTTGCGGCCATGAGCACGTCCTCGTCTGCGGTCAGGCTCGCCGCCCGAGTTGGCGGCGATCGCCGCCGCGGGCAGATGATCATCGCGGTCGGCGCGGTGTGCTGGTCGACAGCCGGCGTCTTTCAGCGGCACCTGACCGTGAACGTGGGCACACAGGTCGCGGGGCGGGCGTTCTTCGCGATGCTCACGCTGCTCACGCTGACGGTGGTCGCAAACCGCGGCGAGGTGGTCGCACCGTTCGTGCGGGTGGGCAAGGCCGGCGTCGGCGTTGCACTCGCCACCGCAAGCGCGTCGGGCTGCTTCATCATCGCGCTGAACCACACCTCGGTCGCCCACGTGCTGTTCGTGCAGGCCGCATCGCCGCTCCTCGCCGGGCTCCTCGCCTGGATCTTCCTGAAGGAGCGGATCGGGCGGCGCTCGCTGCTGGCGATGGCCGCAGCGCTCGTGGGCGTCGGAGTGATGATGGGGAACCCGAGCGATTTCTCGCTGATCGGCGACGGCCTCTCGCTCCTGATGGCGCTGTCGTTTGCGATCGCCGTGGTGCTGACCCGCGAGCACCGCGAGGTCTCGATGATTCCGGCCACCTGCATGGCGCAGGTGATCCTGGTGGTCTGCGCGGCGCCGTTTGCGAGCCTGCACGGCGTCGGGGGCCAGAACCTGGCCCTGCTCGTGTGGCTGGGCGTGGTGCAGATCGGCATCGGCCTGGCGCTCTTTGCCGCCGGCGCGCGGCTGATCCCGGCTGCCGAGGTCGCGTTGATCTCGCTGCTCGAGGTGGTGCTCGGCCCGCTCTGGGTGTTCCTCTCGCTGGGCGAACGGCCCGACACGGCCACGCTCGTGGGCGGATGCATCGTCGCCGCCGCCGTGATCGCCCAGGCGCTGAGCAGCGCCGGTGCCGATTCGCCGCCGGCGCCGATCGGCGCCCAGTAGGAGCAGCGTCTGACCCCGACCCTAGGATGCGTGGGTGATCAGGTGGACAGCGATCGGGCAGGCGATCCTGCTGCTGCTTGTCGTCGCGGCGTGCGCAGGGGGCTCGTCCGCAGACAACGCGGCCGATAGCGTCGCCACGTTTGACCCTGGCGCGCCCGACACGGCGGCGGCGGCGACCACGACCCCGTCCACCACCACCACCACCACCACCACCACACACCACCCCGGCCACGACGAACTCGACGCCCGAGACGTCGCCGGATCAGCCCGACATCCCCTCGCCGCGGCTGCGGCTGCACCTGATCAAGACGATCACCGGGCACATCACACCCAAGTCGGTCGACTCCGATCAGAACGGCCTGGTGTTTGCCCAGAACATGGTCTACACGCACACGGTGACCGTCTACAACAGCCACACGATGAACCTCGTAAAGACGATCCCCGACACCGTGCGCCCTGCGCAGTTCGGGTTCAAGCAGTACCCCGGCACCTACCAGGGCGGGCCCGTGGAGGCCGCCTTCGCGCCCGACAAGAAGTTCGTGTACGTGTCGAACTACCAGATGTACGGCGGATCGTTCACCAACCCTGGATATGACGAATGTCCGGGCACCAACTACGACCCGAGCTTCGTCTACAAGATCTCTACGTCGACCTTCAAGATCGTCGATATCTACCAGGTCGGGTCGGTGCCCAAGTACCTCGCGGTGAGTCCCGACGGCAAGTATCTGGTGGTATCCAACTGGTGCTCGGCGGCCGAGAGCATCGTGTCGCTCAAATCGGGCCGCGAGATCCACCGCATCCCGGTCGGCGCCTACCCGCGCGGAATCGCGATCAACAAGTCGTCGACCATCGCCTACGT
The DNA here is from genome assembly GCA_963796875.1 of uncultured Actinomycetes bacterium. Classification (GTDB taxonomy): domain Bacteria; phylum Actinomycetota; class Thermoleophilia; order Gaiellales; family JAICJC01; genus CAVPTL01. The sequence goes on along the minus strand of CAWCNL010000008.1, from coordinate 115,670 downwards.
CGCCGTGATGGGGTCAGACGTGGTCGCCGCGATCAACCTGCACACCTGGCAGGTGCACGACATGACGGTCGGCTCCAACCCGCGCCACCTGGTGCTCTCGCCCACCGGCCGATACCTCTACATCACCCTCAACGCATCCGGCCAGGTGGCCAAGCTCGATCTGCAGACGGGCCACGAAACCACTGCCGAGACAGGCTCCTATACGCGCAGCCTGACGATCTCGGGGGACGGTGAGTCGCTGTACGTGGTCAACTACGAATCGTCGACCATCTCGAAGGTGCGGGCCAGCGACATGAAGGTACTGCAGACGCTGCCCACCGACGGCTATCCGATCGGCATCACCTACGACGATGCCACGCACCGGCTTGTGGGTATCGTGCTACTCGGGGGCGATCATGGTGTTTGCCGACAGCCCGCAGCACTGACCGGCGACCGGAATCACTGCGATTTTTGGCTTGCGGCGTACACGTACGGCCGCAGAAACTGCGCCAGATGCTAGGCGCCGGCATCGTTCAGATGCAGCCCGTCCGAGCCGAACCACGGCTTGCCGGTACTGTGCTTGTTCCAGTCGGCAACCACCACATTCGGCCACTTCTTGGCCTCGCTCTTGATCACGTAGTTCGTCCAGTCGTACGAGCTGCGCGCCTGGCGCATCGTGACCCACACGATGCCCTTCACGCCGTCGGCGTCGGCCGCCTTGATGATCGAACGCATGTCGTCACGATACGTACCCGAGTAATCGTTGTACCCGACGTCGACGATCAGCACATCGCCCAGCGCCGAGCCGAACCGGTGCACCTCCTGCAATGCCGTGGCCGGTGTGTTGCCCTGATAGGAACAGCTCGTCTCGACCAGCCGCCGGCAGACGTCCAGGTCGAGCTTCATCTTCAGGCCCTTCTTGAGCGTCGTCTGCGCCGCGGCCACGTAGTCGATCGCAGCCGGCACCGAGTCGCCGATGAAGGTCGCGTGGATCTGCCCGCCGTGCCTGGTCGTCGTCGTCTTCGAGGTCGACTTCTGCGTCGAACTCTGGGTGGAACTCGGCGGCGGCGTGGTCGTGGTGTGGTTTGGCCGACCCGGGAGGCGACGGTCGACGGCGCGTCGGGGTCGAACATCGCGACGCTGTCGGTGGCGTCCTGGCTCGACGCGCTGCCGCATGCCGCCGCCACCATCAGCAGTACCACCATCAGCATGCATGCGCACCCAGCCCGCACAGTCACCATCGATCCTCCTCCGCCCCATGTTGTAGCGGCTGGAGAGCTAGAGCGAGCCAGCGGCCGAGAGCGCCCGCAGCCGCTGGGTGAGCACCTCGAGCAGCCCGATCGTGATCTTGGGCTCGGAGTTGAGCAGCTTGAGAAACGCCTTGCGCGGGATCACGACTGCCGCGAGGTCGCTGTCGGCGGTGACCGTGGCCGACCGTGGCGAGCCGTCGAGCAGCGCCATCTCGCCGAAGAACTGGCCCTCGCCGAACGACACCCTGCGACCGCCGAGACGCATCGAGGCCGAGCCGTCGACGATCACGTAGAACGCATCGCCCGGCTCACCGGCGGTGACGATCTTGGTGCCGCGCGGAAACCGCTTCAGGCGCGCGATCTTGACCACATGGCCGAGGTGACGCCGGCTGAGCCCCGAGAACAGCGGCACATCGGCCAGTACGGCGGTCCACTCGGATCCCAGCCGACCGCTGCGGTCGGCCGACTCCAGCGTATGGGGGACTACGCGGATCGCCATCGCGGCGAGTCTAACGCATCAGACCGCACGATCGGCCGAATTGCCCCGCCGCCGGAGCACGAGCCACGCGCCGCCGCCGAGCAGTGACGATCAGCAGCACGACGCCCCCGCCGATCGCGGCCGGCGACGCGTACCAGGCGCTGCCCGACGAGACTCCCGGCGGATTCGCGGGCAGCGGGTGCCCGGCCGCGGCCGAGAGCTTGCGCACCGCAAGCGACGCGGCGTCGGTGAGCTGATCCGACGAGCCGCCGGCCGGTTTGGGCACCGTACTCAGCGTCGCGTAGCCGCCGGGTACCGGCTTTCCCCCGTTCTGCGAGATCCCGTACCCGTTCTGCATCACCGTCAGCAGGTGACCGCGGTAAGCGAAGGCGATCTCGGAGCCCAGAAACGACGCGTAGGTCTGCGGCTTTCCGAGAAGCTGCGGGATCGACCCGAGATCCTGCGGCGCCTGGATCACTGCGACCCGAATGGCATAGCCGTCGTCGTTGGCCGCGGCCACCAGCGCCTTGAGCTGATCGCCCGAATCGGCCGACGGCGGCGTGATCGGCAGGTACACCTGGTTGTTCAGCAGATAGTCGCTGGGCGGGTCGCCGTCGGCGAAGCCGGTCACCGCATTGGTCAGGAACAGCACCAACGCGACCGCGATCACGCCGGCCACAAATGCGACGAGCGATACGGCGAGTACCAGTCCGGGGCTGCGGTTGGGTTTTGGGAATCGCTTCATCCCTCGGCGTGATCCTCCAGCACGATCGTGAACGGCGCGGCTCCCCGCGGCGCGATCTGGAACTGCAGGCCCCAGTGGCCCACCATCACGAGCGCCGGCCGCACCAGACGGTAGACCCCGGGCGAGTGCTCGCGCATCAGGTAGCTCTGCGTGCCCATGTCCATGTCGAGCATCAGGAACCGCTGCACCACCGTGGCGCCGGTCACCGGCTGCCCGTTCTGGGTCAGGTGCAGCGCGAACATATTGGGCGCCGCGGCCTTGTTCGGGGCGATGGTGATGGTCGCGGTGTAGGAGCCGTGGTGCACCGTGGTGGCCACCGCTCCCGGACCGACGTGGGCGTCGATCGTACCGACGTCGGCGAGCGCCTTGGCCGGCGGCGGGAGGCTGGTCAGCACCATCGCTGCGACCACGATCGCCACCACCAGCACCAGCTCGACCCCCACCGTGCGGGTCAGAAGCCGGGCGGCGGCCGCTCCGGCGGGCTGGTCGGAGTCGCGCCGGGCGGCCCGCAGCCGCGGCACCGACCGGCGGTTGTTGATCGCCGCCACCAGAATCACGATCGCAAGCAGCACGACCTTCACCAGGATCGCCTTGCCATAGGCGGTCTGCCACAGCGACGAGAGCGTCGGAAGGTGCAGGATCGAGGCCACCACGCCCGACGCGATCAGCGCGATGACCGAGCCCAGCGCGACGATCGAGAACCGCGGCACCGCGTCGGCGAGAACTTCCAGCCGTGCCTCTGCGGAGGTGAACCCGACGAGGAGGAGCACGGCAATCAGGCCGCCCAGCCACACCGATCCGGCCACCAGGTGCACCCAGTCGACGGCCAGCGAGAGCGCCGCCGGCGTGGTCTGGGCGGCGTGCCCCGCCAGGCCGGGGATCAGCAGGAGCGCTGCGCCGCTGAGCAGTCCGCCGGCCAACGCCAGCAGTTCGGCGACCGAGCGCTCGGCCCGTTCGGGGCGGTCGATCCAGAGCCCCACGAACACGGTCAGGCCAAACAGCGCGAGCACCAGCTCCAGATCTTCGAGCGCCCGTCCGAGTGCGGCGTCGCGCACGAGCGGCAGGATCGCGCCGAGGTCAAACGCCGAGAGCTGCCCGAACTCGGCGGTCGTAACTGCGATGTACACCGGGATCGCGACCAGGCCGGCCGCCACCGCGACCCCCAGCGCCCAGCCCAATGCTCGCCGTGCACGGTGGGCCGTGGCCAGCGCGCGGCGCGCGATCAGGGTGCGGAAACAGAACAGGCCCACTGCGATCATCGTGGACAGAAACACCGCCCAGCGCGCGATCACGAGCTCGGGGGTGGCCGCTGATTCGCTCAGCGACGGGATCACGAACTGCGGCGCGGGACCGGGCTGCGGCCCCACCGCGAACGTGAACGCGCCGCGCACCGGATGACCGTCCTCGGAGATCACCCGCCAGTAGACCAGGTACCAGCCGGAGGGCAGATCATGCACATCGGTGGCCACCGAATCGGCCGCGCCTGGCGGCGTGAACGGCGCACCCACCGCGTGTTGACGTCCTTCGGCGTCGGTCACCGAGATGACCGCAAACCGCGGTTCGACGGGCTCGTCGAAGGTCATGATCACCTGCGTGGGCGCGTGCGCAACGGTCTGGCTCGCGGTCGGCACCGTCTTCTGCAGCACCGCATGCGCCGACGCGACCGCGGGGAACACCCCCGCGGCCGCGATGACCACCGCCAGCACCGCTGCGCGCGCGCGACCGCTCACGTCAGCGAGCGTCTCCCCGAGAAGAGCGCGATCACGCCCAGCACGCACCCGATCGCGCCCAGAATCACCGCCACGATCGCGAGCGTGTTGGAGCCGCCGCCCAGCGACGAGACGCCCTTCACCGTCGGGCTCGGGGTGTCGGAGTCTCTCAGCGCCGTTCCACTCCACCACCTTGCCGTCGGAGTACGTCTGGCGCACCTGGAACACGTAGTCCTTCGACCCGCCGGTAAGCGTGGCCTGGAAGTGGAACACGGCGTCTTCCTCGGTGGGTACGTGCCCCCCGGTCCAGGTGACCTGGTTGATGATCGCGTTCTCACCGCTGCCGGTGGCCTGCACCGTGCGCTTCCACCCCGGCGACGCCTCGAACGAATCGATCGCGACACCGTCGGGCACCGTCAGCTGGATCTGGGTGGTGGTCGCCCCCTCAAGCTCGGTGGGGACCGCCAGCGTGAACTGCTGAAGCACGCCGGTCTCGGCGGTGGGCGGGCTCACCGCGGCGTGCGCGAAGGCCGGCACCGCGGTGGCCAGCAACGCTCCCGCCGCAAGCACAGGTACCGAAAACACCCTGCAAATACGTGATTTCATGAGGTTGATCTCCGAAGCTCACTTGACCGTGAGCGTGAACGGGGCGGTCAGTATGCGGCCGCCCAATTGGCATTGAAGGAAGAGCCTCCACACACCGGGCACGGGCAGCAGCACGCCGACGTGCAGCACGCCGGGTTTGGTCGAGCTGCCCTTGACGCTTGCGCCGGGCACCACGCTGGTACACCCTGACATTCCCGGGGCGCACACGTGGGTGTGGAAGTAGACCAGCGAGTCCTTGTGAAAGAAGATCGCGTGGGCCAGTGCCCCGTACCAGGGCGTGAATACCGCCGGCTTCCCCTGCGGATCCTTGACCGTAACCGTGGCCAATGCCGCCTGCGCGAGCGGAAACACCGGTGATCGGTGCATGGTGAACGTGTACCCGTGCGTGACCACCGTCTGTGAGAACGCCGGTAGCGGCTCGGGCGTGTACTCACCCCTAACCCTCAGGCTCTTGGTGAGCTGGAAGTTCACCTGCCCATTCACTGTTTTTGCAGGGTAAACATCCACCAACACGTGGTACGGACCGGGCTCGTCGAACGTCACCTTGGTGCTGATGCGCCCGTCCGGCCCGATAGGCGGGTGCGTATGGATGATGGTGTTCAGATCGTTTCTGACAATGATCAGATGCACGCCGGTGTGCGGCCCCGGGCCGGTCTTGTAGTCGACCAGGGGCTTACCGTCAGGCTGGATGACCGTGAACGCCACCGTCGTGGGATGGCCCGGTCGCGCAACCACCTGCGGACGAAATCCGCCCAGCTGGTACTGATGCGCAGCCCCGATCGACGGGGCGGCGATGGTGCCCGCTCCACCGCCGCCGCACGAGGCAGCGAGGGTTGCGAGCACCAGCAGCAACATCAGTGGACGGATCGTCATGTGCCCTCCGGAAACACGTAGAACGAGTGCGGGGCAATCCAGTGCCCCAACTCGACCACGATCTCGGCGTGCCGTCCCAGCCTCACGTCGCCAACCGGTCCGCGCACGCGGCGTCCGTCGACGTAGGCCCGCACCGGGGTGGCCGAGTCGAACCCGGCCAGCCGGTGCCGCGCCAGCGGTTGACCCCACACTGCGAACAGATCCCGCAGCGTGAGTCCAGGGCGCGCGACGTGGATCACCCCAGTGGGCTCGGATGTCCAGACCGCATAGCGACATCCATCCCCCACACCGATTCCGGGGGGCAGAAGCAACGCCCGGCCGCGGGCGAACAGCTCGACATGAGCGGCCGAAACCGCGCGCCGATGAGGCAGGCATGTACCCGCCCCCGCCTTCGCGGGCCCGGGTGCGAGCGTGTATGCCGGCCCCACGCCGATCGGCGTGGGCACCGGGAGTTGCATGTGATCGGGCGCCCCGGCCAGAAGCGCTACGAGCGCCGCCAGCAGAGTGCCCACCGAAACCACCATGGTGCAGGGTTCTCCATCGATCGGACGCCACCTCGCCAGGCGTGGGCGGCGTCAGCGGTCAGATCAGAACCCGGAGGGCGGCGCGCGACCGGTGGGCGGGCCGCTGCGGCGGTTGCCGGAAGGCAGCGCGAGTGGTCGCGGGCGAGGCCGCGGGACGGCCGACACGAGGAGCTCGAGCAGGGCCGTGAGCACGCTCTCGAGAGTTCGCAAAGCCTTTTGCAAAGCGCGATCGGCGGCTACCACGACCACCGCCGCCACCAGGGCCAGCACCACGTGCAGCGCGGGCGCCGCGGCAGCGCCACCCGCGGCATGCACACCGGCCGCGAGGAGCGCGACGTGCGCGGCGCCCTGCAGCGTCAGCATCACCGCGACCACCACGGTGAACGGCACGTCCGCCGGGACGGCGGCGCGGCTCGCGTCGAGTCGCGGAGCCAACGCGCGGCGGTGCAGATCGAGCACCCGGCCGGCAGTGGCCCACAGGCCGAGCGCCGCGACGGCCGCGCCGGTCAGGGCCAGGGCCAGCGCGCGCGGATCCGTCAGACCCGCCGGGCCGCCATGCGCGACGACCGTCGCGATGGCCGCAAGTCCCGCTCCGGTAACCCAGCGTGTATCGCTCACGGCCGGAGTATAGGACGGCCGGGTGCGTGAATCCCGGTCTACAGGGGAAGCTTGCGCGAGTCCAGGTGCACGAGCACCTTGCGCTTGACGCGCTGCAACGCGTTATCGACCGTCTTTGGGTCGCATTCCAGCCGCTCGCCGATGCGCTCGTAGCTGTGGCCCTCCAGATAGAGCGTCAGTACCTGCGCCTCGAGCGGTGAGAGGGCCGTGCCCAGGCAATCCAGCAGCGACTGCAGCTCCTCGGTCGAGATCACGCACGAGGCGGGATCGTCGACGGCGGGGCCGGGCAGCGCGTCGCCCAGCGTGCAGTCGGCCTCGCCCTCCTGGCCGGCGGGCGTGTGACTGAACGACACGTAGGTGTTCAGCGGCGCGTGCTTGAACCGGGTGGCGGTCTTGATCGCGGTGATGATCTGCCGGGTGATGCAGAGCTCGGCGAACGAGCGGAACGAGGTCTCCTTGTCGGGGCGGAAGTCGCGCACCGCCTTGTACAGCCCGACCAGACCTTCCTGGATCAGATCGTTGGAGTCGCCGCCGGCGAGGAAATACGAACTCGCCTTGAGCCGCACGAACCCGTGATAGCGGCGCAGGATCGTGTCCATCGCCCAGTCGTCACCGTTTCGAGCGGCTGCGATCAGCGCCAGCTCGTTCGGCTCCCGCACGGTCGATTGCATCTGGCGGGCTGCCTGGGATCGAGACACCTGAAAACCTCCGGAACCACTTTTGGGGGGTAAAGAACTCTCAAGTCGCTTGAAGCTGACCTTCAAGTTCAGCTTGAGGTCAGGAACCATAGGCGGCCTCTAACGCGATGTCAAGAAATCACGTCCAGAAGCCCGCTCAGGAGCCGCGTCGAAGACGCTCCAAAGCCGCTCTGGTAGCGGGATCGAGCGAGTCTGATATCTGGTACCGGACGCGCCGCTGCGAGGTTGTTTGGGGCTCCTCGGCAGGGGCCGATATGCGGTCCAGAAACTCTCGAGCACTCATTGCGTGTACGTGTTCGCGTGCAGCCACGTGGCGCACGACGGTATCTGACGAGACCACCGTCACCTCCTGTTGCGGCGAGCCTCCGGAGCGGTGGGCGAGGCGTTCGATGACCGAATCGGCCGTCTCGCGGCGCGAGTAGACCACCCGCAGCGGCCCGATGGTGGCGTCGGTGCCCTCGCCGTCCAGCACGAACACCACCCGCATGCCGAGCCGGGCGGCCCAGTCGGTCACATCGGCCACCAGACGTGCCCGCAGCGTGGCGTACTCTCCCCCACCCCCGCGCGCGTGCGTGACGTTGTCGCCGTCGACGATCCAGAGCGGATCAGCCACGGCGCTGGCGAGCAGCCTCGAACAGGAGGACAGCTGCGGCGGTCGACACGTTCAGCGACTCGACCCTGCCGAGCATCGGGATCGACACCACCGCATCGCAGGCGCCGCGCACGCGCGGCCGCAGCCCCGCACCCTCGGCCCCGAGCACGAACACGGCCCCGTCGGTGTACGTCCCGCGCTCGTACGAGAGATCGCCGCCGCCTGCGGCGGCGTAGCTCCAGAGCCCTGGCCGCCTGGCGCGCAGAAGCGTCTGGGCGAGGTTCTCCACGCGGGCGATGGCCAGATGCTCGACCGCTCCTGCCGACGCCCGGCACACGGCCGCGGTGACCGCGGCAGACCGGCGCCGGGTAATCAGCAGTCCATCGGCTCCGGCGCATTCGGCGACCCGCGCGACCGCGCCCAGATTGTGCGGATCGGTGACCTCGTCGAGCGCGGCCAGCAGCACGCCCTCGCGGGCCAGAAGCGCGTTGGGGTCGGCGTAGGGGTACGGCGCGACCGCCGCCACCACTCCCTGGTGGTCGGACGAGCCGGCGCGCTCGTCCAGGTTCGGCCCGGCGGCGACGCGAGCCGCGGCCGGAAGCCACTCGAGCGTCTCCTTCGACCGCTGCGAGCACCACACCTCGACGACCTCGCGGCGTCCGCGCAGCGCCTCGCGCACCGCCTGGCGACCGTAGATGATCTCAGTCACGGCCGTAGAGGTGGTACCCGTCGGCGGTGTCTCGCACATCCCAGCCGGCGGCTGCGATCAGGTCGCGCAGCCGGTCCGATTCGGCGTAGTCCCGCGCCGCGCGCGCGGCGACCCGCTGCTCGGCCAGCTCGACAACCTCGGCCGGAGCCTCTCGCTCGCGGGCCAGCCCACCGAGGCCGAGCACCTCCAGCACCTCGACGATCGAGTCGTGCGCCGACGCGGGCGCTTCGAACAGGAGCGCGAGCGCCCGCGGCGTGTTGAAGTCGTCGTCCAGCGCCTCCTGCACCCGCGTGATCAGTTGCGGGTCGGAACCCGCGCCGGCGCGCAGCTTCTCGCGCAGCGTCGCGCATGCACCGGCCGCCTGCTCCAGAGCATCGTCGGTGTAGTCGATCGGACTCGCGTAGTGGCCGCGCAGCAGGAACATGATGAAGGTCTCGACAGGCATGCGGTCGAGCGCGTCGTGCAGCCGCTCGATGTTGCCCCGCGACTTCGACATCTTCTCGCCGCTCAGCTGTAGCAGGCCGTTGTGCGCCCACACCTGGGCGAACGGCCGGCCGGCCGACTCGGACTGGGCCAGCTCGTTCTCGTGATGGGGAAAGATCAGGTCGCGGCCGCCGCCGTGGATCGCGAACTCGCGGCCCAGGAACTTCTCGGCCATGGCCGAGCATTCGATGTGCCAGCCGGGCCGTCCCCTGCCCCACGGCGAGTCCCAGGCCGCGTCCTCGTCAGGCTTCTGGGCTTTCCACAACGCGAAGTCGACCTGGCTTCGCTTGTGCTCGCCCGGCTCGATGCGACCGCTCGACTCCAGTTCGTCGGGCCGCTGCCCGGACAGCTGCCCGTACGGCGGGTAGGCGCCCACCTCGAAGTACACGTCGCCGCCCGACTCGTACGCGTGGCCGGCGGCGATCAGCTCCTGGATCAGGGCGATGATCTCGGCGATGGTCTGGGTCGCGCGCGGCTCCTCATCGGGCCGCCCGATGCCCAGCCGGTCAGTGTCCTTGAAGAACCAGTCGGTCATCTCGGCGGCCAGCTCGGTCGAGCTGATGCCGCGCTCGCGCGCGGTGTTGATGATCTTGTCGTCCACGTCGGTGATGTTCTCGACAAAGCGCGCCGGCCGGCCGGTCCACTCCAGGTAGCGGCGCATCAGCTGAAACACCACGAACGGACGGGCGTTTCCCACGTGGATGCGACCGTAGACGGTCGAGCCGCAGGTGTAGATACCGATCACGCCGTCGGAGCCGGGCACCACATCCTTGAGCTCGCGGGTCAGCGAGTCGCGCAGCCGAAGAGTCATGCGGAGGTCCTATCAGACGCGCCGCCGCCGTCGGCCCGGCGGATCACCTCGTCACGGGGCAGCGCCACGAGCACCGACCAGAGCTCGGGCCCCCGCGGCCGTCCGGTCAGCGTCAGCCGCGCCTCGCGCAGCGGCACCTCGGCCCGGCGCAACTCGTCGACCACCGCCCGCGCGGTCGGTTCGTCCAGCCGCTCGGGATACCGCGCGCGGACGGCCGCCAGACCGTGAGCGGCCGGTACGGCGGAGGCTCGAGTACGCTCGCGACCAGATCGCCGACCTCGGCCAGCGTGTGGGCGCCGTGCAGCGCCGTTGCCATCTCGCGCACGATCTCGGGCGAGGTGCCGGGCGGGCACCAGGGCAGTGCTTCGGCGGCCAGCCGGTCGGCGGGCAGCTGTGTGATGTAGCTCGCCGAGAGCGACCGCAGCCGGGCCGGATCGAGCCGCACCTCGCCGCGGGCGATGCGCTCGGGCCGGAACCGCTCGATCAGCTGGTCGAGCGACAGCAGCTCGCCCGGGCCGCTGGTGGCAACCAGGCCGAGGTGGTTCACGACCGCTGCGGGCGGGTAGCCGTCGGAGCGCAGCTCGGCGATCGACGCGGCGTCCTCGCGTTTGGAGAGCTTGCCGTGGTCGCCCAGCACCACCGCGTGGTGGATGAACTCGGGCGGCTCCACACCCATGGCGCGAGCTGCGGCCACATGCAGCGGCATGTTGGGCAGGTGGTCGTTGCCGCGGATCACGTGCGTGATGCCAAAGTCGAGATCGTCCACGCTGCTGGCCCAGTGGTAGGTGGCGCGGCCGTCGGTGCGCAGAATCACAAACGGCGTCAGCCCCTCGCCGCGCAGGTAGACGGCGCCGTCGCGGATGAACGTGTCAGATGCTCCGTAGGCCGCCTCGCGGTAGCGGTCGAACCGCTCGCTCTGATGCACCGGCCCCTCGTCCCAGCCGATCCCGAGCCACTCGAGGTCGCCCAGGATGCCCGCCTCGAGCTCGGGCCGCGAACGATCGGCGTCGGTGTCGTCGATGCGCAGGAGCAGCGTGCCCTGCTGCGATCGGGCGAAGAGCAGGTTGATCAACGCCGTCAGGGCACTGCCCAGATGCAGCGAGCCCGTGGGGCTGGGGGCGAATCGCACACGAACGCTCATCCGCAGAGCGTATTTCACGAACGCAACAGAAGTGCCAGGCACTTCTGTTGCGTTGGTGTCTGTTGATTCGATCCGCCCTACCCTGGCGGCCCGGTGGGCGCCGGACCGCCAGGGTTCCCGAGGACTTCAGTGAGCCAGGTGCCGCGGCGCGGAGTCGCGCTGCGGTGACAGGCCCGCCAGACCGCGGTTTGCGAGCACCACCGCTGCGCCGGCGATGGCCGCAAACAGGATCAGTGCACCCAACGCGACCCATCCGTAGCCGCCCGAGCTGCTGACATGGTTGACCCGCGCCTGGTTCAGCAGCACCGAGGGCGCCTTGCTATCGCTCAGCGGCCTGACCACGTCACGCCTGGCCGCCGCGACGGCCGCTCCGTGAGGGCCGATCACGGCCACGTTCCCTCCCGGTCGCACCGAGGGGTCCTGCACGTGCGCACTCGCAACCGGAGCCGCAGCCAGCGAGATCGCTGAAAGGGCCACCAGGAACATTCCGTGTCGTACGTTCGCCTTCATCGTTTCGTCTCCCCTGCCTTGTTCAGTAATCCGTTCTGTAGTCAGCAGGCTACGAGGATGGGAGGCCCCATTCCGCTCCCCGCGACGCACGTCTTGTGTCACCGTCGATACACTCCGCGCATGCCGGCCTGGTCGCTTCTCTCGATGCTCGGCGAGGAGGAGACGCGCGCCCTGCTCAAGGCCGCGCGGCGCCGCAGCTACCGCCGCGGCGAGGTGGTGTTCCACCGCGACGATCCCGCCGACACCGTGCATCTGGTGGTCTCGGGCAGCTTCGCCGTACGGGTGATCACACCGGTTGGAGACGTGGTGACGCTGGGCCTGGTCGGGCCGGGCAACTGGTTCGGCGAGCTTGCACTGGTGCGCGAGCGCCACGTGCGCAGCGCCACCGTACAGGCGCTGAGCCCCGCCGAAACGCATGTGATCGGTCTCGGCGAGTTCGACGAGCTGCGGCGCCAACAGCCCGAGCTCGACCGGGTGCTGGTGGACTTCTTCGCTCACCGCGTCGCCGAACTCAGCGAGAGACTGGTGGACGCTCTCTACACGCCTGCCCCCGACCGCGTGCGGAAGCTGCTGAGCGAGCTGGCCGAGCGCTATGCCGCTCCCGGCTCGAGCGCCGCCACGATTCCCCTCACCCAGGAGGACATCGCGGGACTCGCGGGCACCTCGCGGCTGACCGTCAGCCGGGTGCTGCGCGACCTGCGCGCGGCGGGTGCCGTCGAGGTCGGCCGCGGCCGCATCGTGCTGCACCGGGCGGGTTCAGGGAGTCCTGCGGCGTAGCGTTGCGGCGCCCAGCGCCAGCGCGCCGAGGGTTACCCCCAGCACCACCACCACGTCAAGCGCGAACCGTGCGCCGAGTGCGCCGGGGGCGGTGGCCCGCGCGAGCGCGTCGTAGGCGTAGGTGAGTGGCAGCGCCCACGAGATCCAGTAGAGCAGCGGGGCCATCTCGACGCGGTCGATGAAGAGGCCGCACAGCAGAAGCTGCGGGAAGATGAAGGCGGGCATGAACTGCACGGCCTGGAACTCGGTGGTGGCAAACGCGCTCACGAAGAGCCCGAGGCTCATCCCGAGAATGGCGTTTGCGATCGCAAGCAGCCCCACCAGCCACGCGCCGTGGGCCGCGCTCAGGCCCAGCGCGAGAAACCCGACCAGGCACACGACGATCGCCTGGATCGCGGCGAGCGCGCCGAACGCTAGGCCGTAGCCGGCCAGCAGGTCGAGCTTTGCCATGGGCAGCGTCATCAGCCGCTCGAGCGTGCCGGTGGTGCGTTCGCGCAGCATCGCGATCGAGGTCAGCAGAAACATGATGATGAACGGAAAGAGGCCGCACATGGGCGCGCCGATCGACTGGAAGGTGCCGGGCCGCCCGTCGAAGACGTACTTGAGCAGCACCAGCAGCGCCACCGGCACCACCAGCAGGAGAGCGATCGTGCGCGGGTCGCGGCGGATCTGCCAGAGCACCCGGGCAGCGATTGCGGCGGTGACGCGCGGGGTCACGAGCCGGCCCGTTCGATCACGGCCAGAAACGCCGCGCTCATGTCCTGCTCTCCCGTCTCGGTGCGCAGCCGATCGGGAGTCGTCTGGCTGAGGATCGCACCATTGCGCATCAGGATGAGGTCGGTGCACCGGGCCGCCTCGTCCATCACGTGACTCGAGATCAGGAGCGTCGTGCCCTCGTCTGCGAGCCGGTGGAACATCTGCCAGAGCTCGCGGCGCAGCACGGGATCGAGCCCCACAGTCGGTTCGTCGAGGATCAGCAGAGGGGGCCGGCCGAGCAGCGCAGTGGCCAGCGACACGCGCGAGCGCTGGCCACCCGAGAGCGTTCCAACCACCCGGCGCTCCGATCCGGCCAGACCGACCGCGTCGATCACCTCGGCGATCCGCGTCCGGCCGCAGCCGACCAGGGCGGCGAAGAACCGCAGATTCTCCTCGACGCTGAGATCGCCGTAGACGCTCGGCGCCTGGGTCACGTAGCCCACCTCGTGGCGCAGGTCGGGCGCTCCGGCCGGCCGGCCGAGCACTTCGACCTCTCCGCCCGCCACCTGCTGCACGCCGACGATTGCGCGCATCAGCGTGGATTTGCCACACCCGCTGGGCCCGAGCAGGCCCGCGACCGCACCGCGACCGATCGTGAGCGACACATCGGCGAGCACCGTCTGCCCGCCGCGCACCACCCGCAGACCGGCAATACGTACGGTGGGGTCTTCGGCCGCGCTCACCCGACGGCTTCGGCGGCCGAGGTTCCGAACTCGGCGCGGAGTTGATCCAACGCCGGTGCCGCCTCCAGCTGACCGTAGATCGCCGCGGCCTCGGCGACCCGCACCTGGGCCGCCTCGTCCACACCCCGTGCTCTCAGCTCGCGCGCATGGAGCACCAGCAGCTGCGCGAGTTCCCAGGGCCGCGGCACCGCTCGCAACAGCGCTGCCGCCGCGTCATATGAATCGTCAGGGTCGCTGTTGTCCAGCCACGCATCCAGCCACAGCCACAGCGCCCGCATCGTCGGCGGACGCAGTCCGGGTGGCCAGGTGTTGATCCAGTCCTGCATGGAGCGCGCCCGCTCCCGATCGTCCAGCTGGTAGAGCGCCGCTACGCGGACGAACGCGGTCGGCATCGTGAATGCATGTGTGCCCTGCACGAACCCTGCGCCTCGCCAGACGTCGTCGGTGATGGTCACCGCGTCGGCGGGGCGGTCCTCGGCCGCCGCCAGCACGGCATTCATCCAGTGCATCAGAAGCCACATCTGCGGATCCGCATGGTCGAGCGCGAACCCGGTTTCCTCGACCATGCGCCGCCCCTCCTCGACGCGCCCCCGGCGGATCAGCAGCATTGCATTGAACACCAGCCCCGTCGAGAGAAATACATCGCCGTTCTTAGCGCCGGCGGCCGCAAAGATGTCGCCGGCCTGGGTGGCCGAATCCCACTCACCGCAGACGACGTCGTAGGCCATGATGTGCATCCGAAACGCCAACTCCCAACCGCGATCACCGAGCTTCTGGCTGATCGCCATTCCCTCTCGGTCGAACGGCCGGCCGTCGATCTCGGCGCATTCGCAGACGAACGACAGATTGAAGTAGGCGCGGCAGGCCGCGATCGGCAGATCGGCGTCGAGGGCGAGGCGCAGCGCTCCTTGCAACAGTGTCCTGGCCGTCTCGGGGCGCGAGTGCACGATCGTCAGCGCGCGCGTGTTGAGCGCATCGGAGAGCACCTCCGGCAATTGCAGCCGCTCACCCAGATCGATCGCGTGCTCGAGCACAGGGGTGGCGGTCTCAAAACCCCCCGCGAGAAACCAGATGCGCCCGTACTGGGCAGCGATCTCGGCAAGCTCGGGGGTCTCGGGGCCCT
The DNA here is from genome assembly GCA_963796875.1 of uncultured Actinomycetes bacterium. Classification (GTDB taxonomy): domain Bacteria; phylum Actinomycetota; class Thermoleophilia; order Gaiellales; family JAICJC01; genus CAVPTL01. The sequence continues at coordinate 100,605 of CAWCNL010000008.1, read as the reverse complement.
CCCGCAGTGCCTCGTACGATCGCCGGATCAGCCCGAGCGCTTCGTCCGGACGGCCCTCGAGGAACATCGCGTCCCCCAGCCGGGCCAGCACGTGGGCCGCCGAGATCTCGTCGCCCGCCGCCGTGTGTACGGCCAGGGCCCGCTCGAGCAGCTCGCGGCTTTCAATCGGGTTGCCCATTGCCAGGGCATGCACGCCGGCGAGCGCGAGCAGCTCAGCGCGCTCGTGCTCGTCGTCCTCCAGGTCGAGTGCGCTCAACACCAGTCGCTTCGCCTCGGACGGGGCAGCCAGCGACCGGGCACGCTCGGCGGCCCGCAACAGCAGCCCGCGCGCCTCGGCCCGCAGCCCGGCGGCGTCATCGTCGCCCTGCACCAGCCGGTAGGCGTCCAGCGTGTGGGTGGCGATCAGCTCGACCAGTTCGTCGCCCTGGTCGATGGCGGCCAGGTGGCGGGCTGTGGCCAGGTGGCGGCGCTTGCGATCGCGCAGGCCCATGGTCTCGTAGGCGACCGTGCGTACAAGCGCCTGCACGAATCCGTACAGGCCGCGATCCGGCGACCGCGGATCTGACTCCGCCGCGATCAGTTCCCGCCGCACGAGCACGTCAAGCCGGGCCTCCAGGTCGGGCGGCTCGAGGCTGCTGACCGCCTGCAGTCCTTCGACGGTGAACATCTTGCCGAGCACCGCGGCGTCCTGCAGCAGCTCGCGCTCGGGCGCTGCCAGCGCGTCGAGCCGGGCGAGTACGAGTGCGTGCAGCGTCTCGGGGATCTCCGGCACTCCCAGGTCGGCGGTTGCCTGTAGCCCGTCTGGCCCGGCGGTGAGGATGCCCCGGTCGATCAGCATGCGCACGGTCTCCACGGCGTAGAGCGGGATCCCCTCGGCGCGCTCCACGATCGGCTCGATCACGCTTGCCGGAACCCGCAGGCCCGACAGCAGCTCGCGCATCACCGGATCGACGAACGGTTCGAGCACGAGCATGGAGCGGCTGCGCGCCGCCCCACCCCAGCCGGGACTCGTGCTCGGCGAGCTCCGGCGCGCGAGAGCGCGAGCACGAACAGCGGCCGGTCGCGCGACCATTCGAGCAGGTACTCGATGAAGTCGAGCAGCGCGGCGTCGGCCCACTGCAGGTCCTCGAATACGAGCATCACCGGCGCGCGATCCGACAGCGTTCGAAGAAGAGCCGCCACGCCGCGAACAGCCGGCCGCGATCCCCCTCCGCGAGCTCTTCGAGGCCGAGCAGGTGCATCAGGCCGGCCTCACCCATTCGCGCTCGTCGGCCACCGGCACGTATTCGGCGAGCATGGCGTCGATCTTGGCGGTGGCGCCGGCGGCCCCCTCGTCTTCACCCACGCGGGCGCGCATGCGCACGATCTCGGCGAGCGCCCAGAAAGCCACCCCTTCGCCGTAGGAGAGGCAGCGGCCGCGGTGGAACAGGTAGTCGTCGGCGAGGCCGTCGACGTACTTCTCGAGCTCCCACGCCAGCCGCGATTTGCCGATCCCGGCGACTCCCGTCACCGACACGAGCTCGGCGCGGCCCTCTTCGGCAGAGCGATGCAGCGCGTCGCGCATCTGCCGCAACTCGCGCTGGCGGCCCGACGAACGGCGGTTCGAGCCCCAGCCCGCGGCGCCGCCCACCCCGCTCGCCGATCACCCGTCGGGCGAGCCACAGAGCCACAGGTTCGGATTTCCCTTTCAGCTCGTACTCTCCGGCGGGTTCGCACTCGATCGCCGCCTCGGTCGCGCGGCGCGTCGCCTCGTCCACCAGCACCTCCGCCGGCGGGGCGGCCGTCTGGATCCGCGCGGTGGTGTTGACCACGTCGCCGGCCACCATTCCCTGACCCTGAGCGCCGACCGTCACCGCCACCTCGCCGGTCGAGACTCCCGGCGCGCATCGAGAGCCCCGGCTCGATCGTGCGCTCACGGCAGCAACCAGCTCGAGCGCCGTGCGCACCGCCCGTTCGGCATCGTCCTCCTGAGCCACGGGTGTGCCCCATACCGCGACGACGGCGTCGCCGATGAACTTCTCGACGGTGCCACCGTGCCGCTGGATCACCTTGGCGGCGATCTCGAAGTAGCGCGACAACAGGTCGCGTACGTGTTCGGGGTCGCGGCCCTCCGACAGGGGAGTGAACCCCACCAGATCGGCAAAGAGGATCGAGGTCAGGCGCCGCTCGGTAACCGGCTGGGGCGGTTCACCGACGGGCCCGGAGGCTCGGAAAGTGCCGTTCCGCACTCACCGCAGAACCGGTCATCGGGCGTGTTCAGGGCGCCGCAGGCCGCGCATGCGACCTCGAGCGGCGAGCCGCACTGGGAGCAGAACCGGCGACCCGGCCGGTTCTCGGCAGAACAGGACTGGCAGCGCATCTCGCAAGCGTAACGCGGGTTGTACACTCGCACGCATGTCGTTCTTCCAGTCGGCTGATGCCTATGACCGGTTCATGGGCCGGTACTCCAGGATCCTGTCGCCGGCGTTCGCGGACTTCGCCGGCGTCGGCGGCGGCATGCGCGTGCTCGACGTGGGTTGCGGGCCGGGCATCCTGACCGCCGAGCTGGTCGATCGCGTGGGCGCCGAGCGCGTGTCGGCGGTCGATCCGGCCGAGCCGTTTGTCGAGGCGGTGCGCACGAGGTTCCCCGGCGTCGCCGCCCAGGTCGGTACGGCCGAGTCGCTGTCGTTCGGCGATGACGAGTTCGACGCCGCGCTATGCCAACTCGTCGTGCATTTCATGACCGACCCGGCGCAGGGCATCCGCGAGATGGCCCGCGTGACCCGCCCCGGCGGCACGGTCGCCGCGTGTACGTGGGACATCGCCGGCGGCCGCTCACCGCTCTCGCCGTTCTGGCGAGCGGTGCACACCGTGAACCCTGATCATCAGGGCGAAGCCGACCGGCCGGGCGTCTCTGAAGCGAGCCTCACGCAGATCTTCACTGCTGCCGGACTCGATCAGAGCGAGACCGCCGAGATCGAGGTCGCCGCCGAGCACGCATCGTTCGACGAGTGGTGGCAGCCGTTCGAGAGTGGCGTAGGGCCGACCGGCGCGTACCTCGCAACGCTCACCCCCGTGGATCGCGCTGCAGTGCGCGACGCGGCCCGCCAGTTCGTGCCCGACGGGCCGCACACCGCACACTGGTACGTCTGGGCCGCCCGCGCGGTCGTCGCCTAGCGGTCTCCCTCAGTCACGCGTCCCACACCACCGGCAGCGTCTTTGCCCCGCGCACCGTCCAGCCGCTCACCAGTGGCTCGCGATCGGGATCGGATCGCAGGCCCGGCAAGCGCCGGAACAATTCCTCCACCGTCACCTGGGCGACCTGCCGCGCCACGTAGTGGCCCACGCAGAAGTGCGCTCCGAACCCGAATGCGAAGTTGTTGATGCGGCGCCGGCCGATATCGAACGTGGCGGGGTCGTCAAAGCGCGCCGGGTCGCGGTTGGCCGAGCCGATCACCAACGCCACCTCGGTGTCCTTCGGAATCAGCTTCCCACCGATCACCAGGTCCGCGGCGGTGAGCTTCTCGGCGATGCTGAACGGCGGAATCCAGCGCAGCCCCTCGTGGACGGCGGCGGCCGAAAGGCCACCGGGATCGGCGGCCACCGTAGCCGCCTGCTCGGGCCGGCCGAGCAGACCCAGCATGCTGTTGGCGATGCTGTGGGCGGGCTCCTGGAAGCCGCCCACGATCATCGTCGCCACCGTGGGGGTGAGATCGTCCACCGAGCGCACCTGCCCCTCGGGCAAGCCGTGACGCGCCATGCCCGAGAGCGTGCTGGCATCCGGCTCGGCCTCTAGCCGATCGAGCCGTTGCACCAGGTACTGCCGCACCTCCGCCTTTACGCCGGCGGCGCGCTCGGCGATGCTCGGATCGCCCCGGCCCTGATCCACGAGATACGCCGCAAGACCGTGGAACCAGCGCAAGAGCGTCTCGTCCGAGACGTCCTCGAACCCGAGCACGTCGCCGACCGCCCGCGCGCTGATCTGCTCGAGTACCGGCGTCAGATCGGCGCTCCCCCGCTCGCGGATCTCGTCGATGTAGCGCACCGCGGTCGGGCGCAGCAGCGTCTCGGCGTACCCGTTCACCGTGCGCGGCCGAAACCGCACGTCCAACGAGGCGCGGGCGACCCGGTGCTCCTCACCCGACATCGCCATCACGTTGGGCAGGCCGTAGACCAGTTCGTGCACGGCGGTGGTCGGCCCGAAGATCTGGTCGGCCGCGCCCGCCTCGGCGCAGAGATCCCAGGTGGTGATCCAGAGCCGGCCGGTCTCGGGCACCCAGGCAATGGGCTGCTCGCGGCGCATCCACTCATACAGCGGGTACGGATCGTCCTCGAGATCCTCGATCCGAGCATCGACGATGGTCTCGGTGGCAAGCGGGGTACTGGACGGCATGACCGGCTGTTCACGATAAACCATCGAGCGACTCGGATCGGAGGATTCCGCAGATGACCGCCACCTACACGTTCGACGACCGGCTGTTCGTTCGGATGCTGGCCGCAAGCGACGAGGCGCCCGAGGTGCTCGATGCGTGGGTCACGCGGATGAGGGAGCTGCCCATGACCGTGATCTCGACGACGCTGGAAGACTCCCTCGAGTGGCCCAACTGCACGCTCGAGAAGGGGGATGCCGTCGATGTGGTGGCACGGCTCAAGCGGGAGTCAGACGTGCCGCTGCGCTCTCACGGCAGCCTCGCGATGAACCGCGCGCTGCTGGCTGCCGGTCTGGTCGACCGCGTGCAGGTGACGGTGTTTCCGGTGATCACCGGGCAGACCGGGGGTAGTCCGATCTTCCGCGGCGCCGAGGACTTCGATCTCGAGCTGCTCGACACCCGGACGCTCGACGGCCGCATCCAGGAGCTGGTCTACCGGCCAACCCTGCACTAGCGTGCGTCCATGCAGGCGGTGAGCCCCGAGACGATGCAAGACGCGGTGCTTGCCTGGTACAGCCAAAACGGGCGCCGCGATCTGCCCTGGCGGCACACGCGCGATCCGTACGCGATCCTCATCAGCGAGGTGATGCTGCAGCAGACGCAGCTGGCCCGGGTGCTGCCACGCTATCGCGAATGGCTCGAGCGCTGGCCGACGTACGCCGACCTGGCTGCGGCCCCGCTCGCAGACGTGATCGAGGCGTGGGCGGGCATGGGCTACAACCGCCGCGCGGTGAGCCTGCACCGGTGCGCCCAGACGCTGGTCGAGCTGGGGCAGTTCCCCCGGTCGGAGGGAGAGCTGCGGGCGTTGCCGGGGATCGGGCCGTACACGGCTGCGGCGATCGCCTGCTTTGCCTTCGGGGCACAGGTGGCGGCTCCCGACACGAATGCCAACCGGGTGCTCGAGCGAGCGTTGGGCACCGCCGATGTGGAGCCGCCGCCGGGCCGTGCGTACGAGTGGAACCAGGCGCTGTTCGATCTGGGTCGCGAGATCTGCATCGCACGACGGCCGCGTTGCGAGGAGTGCCCTCTGCGCGAGCAGTGCCCATCGCGCGGTCGCACCTACGCGCCGCTGCGCAAGCAGTCGCGGTTCGAGGGGTCGTTTCGCCAGCGCCGCAGCAACCTGCTGCGCGCCATCACCGCGGCCGGCGAGCTACCTCTTGCCGAAGCGGACGCCGAGGCGCTGATCTCGCTCGAGCGCGACGGCCTCGTCGAGGTTAACGCCGAGACTGCCCGCCTGCCGCGCGCATGACGCTGCAACAAACGTGCCTGGAAGTGAACTCAGAAGTGCTCGTGCATAAAAGGGGTCAGTCACCTTTTATGCATCACTGACCGTTGTTGCATCCATCAGCCTTGGCTCATGCATAAAAGGTGACTGACCCCTTTTATTCAGATAGCAGGTTTTCGACGACGGCGAGCAGGCCTTCGAGCGAGGTCATCTCGGCATCGGGTGTCACGTCCGGGGGCAGCTCGAATCCGCGCCGGTTGACCCACACGGCGCGCATGCCCATCGCCTGCGCGCCCTGCACGTCGGTGACCAGATCGTCGCCGACGTGCACCCAGCGCGCTGGATCGCCGCCTGACATTTCTACCGCGTGCAGGAACGGCTCGGCGTCCGGTTTGAAGCCACCCGTGTGCTCGGCGTGCACGATGAACGCAAACGGCTCGGCCAGCGCCAGCCGTGACACCGGGAAGTTGCCGTTGGTGATCGCGCCCAGCATGTAGCCCGCGTCGATCAGCTCGGCGAACGCCGGTTCCACGTCGGGATGCGGCGCGACGCTGGTCAGCCGTGAGTCCATCCACACCTGCACCAGCCATTCGGGCAGACCTTCGCGCCGCACACCGTGCCGGGCCAGCACCACCCGAAACGACTCGCGGCGCAGCTCCTCGAACGTGCCGGTCTCGCGTGCCGCCACCTCGGCCCGCACGCGATGCAACTCCTCGATGGTGATCCGCCCGCGCAGCTGCGGCTCCTCGAGTTCGAGCGCGGCGAGCGTCGCGCGCAGGGCCCCGTCCATCATCGGCAAGAACTCCCAGAGCGTCTCGTCCAGATCGAACGAGACGACCGCAGGCCCGCTCACGAACGTGAGAGCAGGGCCGCCGCCTGACACGCCGCACCCTCTTCGCGGCCGGCGAAGCCCAGCCGGTCGGTGGTCGACGCACGCACCGTGACCCGGCCGCGATCCACCCCGAGCGCGGCGGCCAGCGACGTGCGCATCGCCTCGCGGTGCGGGGCCAGCCGCGGAGCCTGCATGATCACGATCGCGTCCACATTCTCGATCCGCCAGCCCTCGCCCTCGAGCTGCGCCCACGCGTCGCGCAGCAGGTCGAGCGACGACGCTCCCCTGAGCGCCGGGTCATCCGAGGGAAAGAGCGCGCCGATGTCCTCGCCTCCCGACGCACCGAGCAGCGCATCGGTCACCGCATGGCACACCAGGTCGGCGTCGGAATGCCCCTCCAGCGCGCGGCCACCGGGAATCACGACACCGGCGAGCACCAGTGCGCCCTCGCCCCCGAACGCGTGGGCGTCAAACCCGATCCCCACCCGCAGCTGGGTCACAGGAGCGTCTCGGCGAGCGCGAGATCGACGGGGTCGGTGACCTTGAAGTTGCGGCGCTCACCCTGCACCCACGCGACCACGGCTCCGCTCGCCTCGACCAGTGAGGCGCAGTCAGTTGCAGCTTCGAGCTCTGCCCGCGGCCGGTCGTAGGCCTCGCGCAACACGCCGAACCGGAATGCCTGGGGAGTCTGCACGCCGACCAGTTCGGAGCGGTCGAGAGTGGCCGTGACCCGATCGCCGGACACCCGCTTGACCGTGTCGGCCAGCGGCACCGCCGGGATCGCCCCGGCCGCATCGGCGAGCGCGGCGAGCACGCGCGACACCAGCTCAGCGGTCGCCAGCGGGCGCGCGGCGTCGTGCACGAGCACCATCTCGGCCTCGTCGCCCACCTCCGCGAGCCCTGCGGCCACCGACTCCGAGCGGGTCGCGCCACCGGCGATCACGCTCACCACCTTTCCGGCCACCATCTGCTCCACCAGCGTCTCGGCAGCCTCCTCCCAGCCGGCCGACACGACCAGCACGATGCGGTCGACCTCGGCGTGGTCGTCGAGCAGCTGCAGCGAACGGGTCAGAAGCACCTCACCGCCAAATCCCACGAACGCCTTGGGCCGGTCGGCGCCCAGCCGTTCGCCCGCGCCGGCGGCCACGAGGATCGCCCATGTTCGTGCCAACTACGCCTCCGCCATGCGGGTGAAGATCATCTTGCCCGACGGCGCCTGCAGCACCGAGGTGACCTGCACGGCCACGGTGTTGCCGACGCTCTTGCGCCCGCCCTCCACCACGACCATCGTGCCGTCGTCGAGGTACCCCACGCCCTGGTCGGCCTCCTTGCCCTCGCGAATCAGCCGCAGCATGATCTGCTCACCGGGCAGCACCGCCGGCTTGAGCGCGTTTGCAAGCTCGTTCACGTTCAGGATCGGCACATCCTGGATCTGGGCCAGGCGGTTCAGGTTGTAGTCGGTGGTCAGAATGCGCATGTCGCGCTGTTTGGCCAGCTTGAGCAGCTTGGAATCGACCTCGGGGATGTCGGGAAAGTCGACGTCGGGCACCGTCACGGTCGTCTCGCTGCGCAGTCCCTGCACGACCTCCAGACCCCGCCGGCCGCGGTTTCGCTTGAGCGGATCGGCGGAGTCTGCCACCTGCTGCAACTCCTTCAGCACGAACTCCGGCACCACCAGCTCGCCACTCAGGAACCCGGTCTTCACGATGTCGGAGATACGCCCGTCGATGATCGCCGAGGTATCGACCAGCGTGCTGGCCGTCTCTCCGGCGCCATCCAACTCGGGCTCGCCCACCGAATGCACGCCGACAAGGCGCAGGATGCCGCGATGCTTCTTGGCCCCGACCGCGGCAAACGCGTAGCCCAGGATCAGGAACAGCGGCAGCAGCACCCACTCGCCGATGTAGGGCAGCGAATGCACGGGAAACCAGAGCAACGCTGCCACCAAAAGGCCCACCAGAAGCCCGATCGCGGCCACGGTCAACTCGCCGGCGCTCCGGGATTGCACTGCGCGTTCTAAACGCTTGAAAGCACGCTGCAGGCCCTTGCCTGCAAGCCCTCCCACCGTCCAACCGACGGCGAAGATCAGAAGGAGGCAGATACCAGAGGCGGCGTACGCGTAAGAAGCCGAAAAACGATCTGAAAGCTGAGAATACAAGCCCGCCTGTATGGCACCCAGCACCGCCAAGAGCGAAAGAACGACTTTGGAAACCACAACCATCGTCTTCACTCCTCTGATGCGAGTCTCTATGTCATCGTGTCGGTTGGGCTATCGGCCTCCGACCGTGACTACTTGAACGTGTCTGACTAGGCGCGTGACTTGCGTGACGCACCTACGTCGTCAAGCACCTCCTCCAGATACTCGCGCGCCTCGTCCTCGTCCATGCCCTTGGCGTACATGAGCTCGGAGGCGAGGATGCGCTTGGCCTTCGAAAACATCTGCTTCTCGCCGGTAGAGAGGCCTTTTTCCTGATCGCGCTGGGCCAGATTACGTACCACTTCGGCCAGCTCGAACACGTCGCCCGTCTTCATCTTGTCGCGATTGTGCTTGAAGCGCCGGTTCCAGTTCTTCGGCATCTTCGTGCCGTCGCCCTGGAGCACCGCCAGCACCTCTTCGACAGTCTCCTCGCCGATCACCTTGCGCAGACCTGCCCGGTCGGCACTGTCTGACGGAATCATCACCGTCATGTCGTTGTGCAAGATCTTGATCGTCAGGTATTCGCGCTCGGACTCCGAGTCCGCCCGCACCTCTTTGGTCACGATGGTGCCCGCGCCGTGGTGCGGGTACACGACCTTATCCCCAATGTCGTACAAGGCCACTAAACCCTTCCAGTAGAACCGCCTCTAAGGCCGTCCGGGAAAGCTTGCAGACCCAGATCCGGACGACCGCTCAAAGTGAACATTCTACCAGACGGCGAGCCTCCGAGGTGAAAGAATCGACCGTGCTTGCAGGTGTTGCAGGACGTTTGCCCCGCGCCTGCTCACATGCCTCCTCAGAGATTCAGATAACGGTCGACGAGGTTTTGCTCCTGCAGCCTGCGCAGCCCCTCGCGGATCTCACGGGCACGCACCGCGCCCACACCCTCGACCTGCTCCAGTTCGGCCTGCGAGGCACGCATGAACGTCTCGAGCCCGTCGAAGTGCTCGACCACCCGCACGATCACCGCTTCGGGCAGTTTGGGGACGTTTGAGAGCACCCGATACCCGTGCGGCGCAACCGCGTGGTCGAGCGGGTTGACCGTGCGCGGATACCCGAGCACGTCGGCCACCTCCTCGAGCTCCAGGAGGCGCGTGTCGGGCATCGACCGCAGCCGCTCCAGAGCCTGCTGGTGCCCCCCGGTGACGTCCGCCTGGTGGTAGTCGCGCACCATCGCCGATTCGTCGCCGGGCACCCACTCGCTGAGTTCGTCCAGCTGGAGCTTGATCAGCCGCCCCTCCACCCCCAGCTCGACCACGTTGCGCTCGATCTCGCGGCGGATGCGGGTGGTCATCTCGGCCCGCTGCAACGCCACGAGCACGTCGTCGAGCATCACCGCACCCTGGAACTCGAGCGCGGTGAGGCGGGTCGAGACCTGCTCCAGGCGCGTGCGATACGTCTCGAGCGTGGTCACGGCCTGGTTGGTCTTGGCCAGCACGTCGGAGATCTCCTCGAGCTGGTAGCGCACGTCGCCGGTGTAGACGGTCACCACGTCGCGCTGCTGCGAGATCGAGATCACGAGTGCCCCGGTCTGCTTGGCCACGCGCTCGGCGGTGCGATGCCGCGTGCCCGTCTCGGACGAGGGGATCGTCGGGTCGGGCATCAGCTGCACGTTGGCGTACACGATGCGCGTCGCGGTCGCGTTCAGAATGATCGCGCCGTCCATCTTGGCCAGCTCGTAGAGCAGGTACGGCGAGAATGCCTGGTCGAGCCGGATGCCGCCCGAGAACAGGAACGAGAGCTCGGCCGGCTCGCCGATCACGATCAGCCCACCCAGCTCGGCGCGCAGGATGTCGTTCAGCCCCTGGCGCATGGTCGTGCCCGGCGCGATGCGGCGCAGCGCATCCAGCAGCTTGGGGTCGGACCTGACGTCCGGAGTGAAGTCGGGCATTGCAGGATCTTACCGTCGCGGGCCGCCCGGCCGCCGGGAGCGGATCTCAGTCGAACGCCGCGGCCAACGCGTGCGCGATGGTGTCGCTGGCCCGCAGGGTCACTCCGGAGCCTGAGGGCGTGCCTGCCGGCACCACCAGCTCGCGCACCCCCAGCTTGCGCGCCTCGGCCAGCCGCGGGGCGGTGTGCGACACGGGCCGCACCTTGCCGGTGAGCCCGAGCTCGCCGAACACCGCGAGCCGCTCCCGTGCCGCGCGGCCGCGATGCGCCGACACGATCGCAAGCGCCACCGCGAGATCGGCGGCCGGTTCGTCGACGCGCACACCGCCGGCCACGTTCACGAAGATGTCGCTCGAGCCGAGCGCCACTCCGGCGTGGCGGCCGAGTACGGCCACGATCATCGAGAGGCGGTTGCGATCAAAGCCGGTGGCGGCGCGGCGCGGCATCGCGAGATCCGAGTCCGCCACCAGCGCCTGCACCTCGAGCAGGATCGGGCGGGTGCCCTCGATCGCCGGCAGGAGCACCGAGCCCGGCGCCGGCTCGCCGTCCCCCGCGAAGGCCGCGGAGGGGTCTGCGACGGCCTCGAGGCCCGCGCCCGTCATCTCGAACACGCCAATCTCGTTGGTCGAGCCAAACCGATTCTTGACCGACCGCAACACGCGCAGGAACCGGTAGCGGTCGCCCTCGAACTGCAGCACCGCGTCGACGAGGTGCTCGAGCACGCGCGGTCCGGCGACGCTGCCCTCCTTGGTCACATGCCCGACCAGGATGATGGTGACGCCGTGGCTCTTGGCCACGCGGGCGAGCCGGTCGGCACCTTCGCGCACCTGCGCCACGCTGCCCGGCGCCGAACTCAGGTCCGCCGAGTGCATGGTCTGGATCGAATCGACCACACACACGCTGGGAGCCGTGGCGATGATCGACTCGCACACCGTTTCGAGCTCGGTCTCGGCCAGGATCGAGATGCCGTCCACTGCGCCCAGCCGCTGCGCCCGCAGCCGTACCTGCGCGGGCGACTCCTCGCCGGCCACCAGCAGCACCGAGCGCCCCTCGGCGGCCATGCGGCCCAGCGATTGCAGGAGCAGCGAGCTCTTGCCCACGCCCGGTTCGCCGCCGATCAACACCAGCGATCCGGGCACAAGGCCGCCGCCGAGCACACGGTCGAACTCGTCGAGGCCCGTGGAGATGCGGGTCGCCTCCTCGAGCCCGACGTCGGCCAGCGCCCGCACCGGCCGGCCCACCGGCGCACGTCGCCCGGGGGTGCGCTCGCGCACCTCCTCGACAAGCGTGTTCCACTCGCCGCAGCCGGGGCAGCGGCCCAGCCACTTGGGCGATTCGGCGCCGCACTCGTTACACGTGAAGGCTGTGATCGTCTTTGCCACGGCCCTTCAGTATCGCGCCCGCATCGGCTGGACCGGGGTCAGTCGCCTTTTATGCACGCAGTGAATAAAAGGCGACTGACCCCTCTTATTCAGCAGGTGGCCTTGGCCCCCGCCCAGACCGACCGCGGGCGGATGCCTCGAGGCCGTGAATAGAAGGCGACTGACCCCTCTTATTCACTCTTATTCACCTCCGCTACCAGACCCCTACCAAACTCCACACTAGTACGTGCCGAATTGCTTCCAGAGCTGTTCGGCGGTGTCGCGCCGGTTGCGCGCCCCGCCCTCGCGCTCGGCGATCGCCTCGGCCAGCGCCTCGAGCACCACCACGGCCGGCGCGGCGCTTGCCAGGTCGGCGCGGGGCGACGGACACACCAGCACGTGGTCGGCCAGGCTCGCGGCCGGCGCCAGCAGGTCGTCGGTGACCAGCACCACCTTGCCGCCGGCGTTTTGGAACTGCCGCACCACCTCGCCGGTGACCTTGGCGTAGCGCTGGAACGTGAACGCGATCAGGCGATCCTGCGGCTGCAGGTCGATCAACTGGTCGGCGATGCTCGGCTCGCCCGCCGCGATCGGCCAGACGTTGGGCAGGAGCGGATTGAGCAGGTAGTAGGCGTACTCGGCCAGCGCCGCCGACTTGCGGTGGCCAAAGATGCCGATCTTGCCGTCCCCGGTGCAGAGCATCGAGACTGCGGCGTCGAACTGGCCGCGATCCGCCACGCGCGCCATGGCGTCGATGTCGCCGGCCGCCTGATGCGCGGTGCTGGCCAGTGGATGCAGCGACTCCTCCGCCGCCCGCACGGCCGGGCGCAGCCGCGCGATCGCCTCGGCCGCGAGCGCGTCGTGCAGGGCTGCGAAGCCGCTGAACCCCACCCGCGTCGAGAACCGCACCACCGCTGCCTTGGACACGCCGGTCTTGGCCGCGAGCGATTCGGCGGTCTCGAACGGCGCCTCGGCCGGATGGTCGAGCAGGTAGGTCGCGAGCCGCCGGTCGTTCGGAGAGAGACGGCCGAGATGGGAGCGGATCTCGCCTTCGACTCCACCCCCAAGTGGCTCACTCATGCACGAAGTATCGCACCCCGGCGCCGCGGCCGGGGTGCGTGATACTTCGTCAGATCAGCTCTCGGGATCGTCGTCGGTGTTGTCGGACGTCGGCTGGTCGTCGGCGGGGCCTTCGGCCGGCACCAGATCCTCCGGCGGGGCGTCGGGTACGTCTACCGGCTCGATCAGCTGGAGGGTCATCTCCTCGTCGCCCTCGTGATGGTCGACCAGCACGGTCGAGCCCGGCTGGAGCGCACGGCCCAGCACGAAGTCCGCCAGCGGATCCTCGATGAACCGCTGGATCGCACGGCGCAGCGGGCGGGCACCCATGGTCGGGTCGTAGCCCTTGTCGACCATCATGTCCTTCGCGGCCTCGGTCAGTTCGATCGACACCTCGTGCACCTTCATCTGCTCGCGCAGCCGCTTCATCAGCTGGTCGACGATCAGCTTGATCTCATCCTTCGTGAGCTTCTGGAAGACGATGATCTCGTCGATGCGGTTGAGCAGCTCGGGCCGGAAGACCTTCTTCACGTCGCCCATGATGCGGTTCTTCATGTCCTCGTAGCTGACGCCGGTCTCGGCCTCCTCGACCTGAAATCCGAGCGAGGTGTTCTTGGCGATCGACGACGCGCCGATGTTGGAGGTCATGATCACGATGGTGTTCTTGAAGTCCACCTGGCGGCCCTGAGCGTCGGTCAGACGCCCTTCCTCCAGCATCTGCAGCAGGATGTTGAACACGTCGGGGTGGGCCTTCTCGATCTCGTCCAGCAGCACCACGGAGTACGGCTTGCGGCGCACGGCCTCGGTCAGCTGGCCGCCCTCGTCGTAGCCGACATAGCCCGGAGGCGAGCCGACCAGCCGCGACACGGCGTGCTTCTCCATGTACTCCGACATGTCGACCTGGATCATCGCGTCCTCGTCGCCGAACAGGAACTCGGCGAGCGTGCGGGCCAGCTCGGTCTTACCGACACCCGAGGGGCCGAGGAAGATGAACGAGCCGGTCGGCCGCTTGGGATCCTTGATGCCCGCGCGGGCGCGGCGGATGGCCTTGGACACGGCCTCGATGGCCACGTGCTGGCCGATCATCCGCTTGTGGAGCTCGTCCTCCATCCGGATCAGCTTCTGCGACTCGGCCTCGGTCAGCTTGAAGACCGGGATGCCCGTCCACATCGAGACGATGTCGGCGACCTCTTCCTCGCCGATCTGGGCGTGGTCGGCCTCGCCGGAGGACTTCCAGTTCTCCTCCAGATCGCGCTTCTTGAGCGTGAGCTTGCGCTCGGTGTCGCGCAGCGCCGCGGCCTTCTCGAACTCCTGAGCCTCGATCGCCGCTTCCTTCTCCTTGCGCACGGTCTCGATCTCGTCGTCGAGCTCCTTGTGCACCGGCGGTGCGGTCATCAGCTTGATGCGCATCCGCGAGGCGGCCTCGTCGATCAGGTCGATCGCCTTGTCCGGAAGCTGGCGCTCCTGGATGTAACGGTCGCTGAGCTCGGCCGACGCCTGCAGCGCCTCGTCGGTGATGGCCACCCGGTGGTGTGCCTCGTAGCGGTCGCGCAGCCCCCGCAGGATCTGGACGGTGTCCTCGATCGAGGGCTCCTCCACCTTGATCTGCTGGAACCGCCGCTCCAGCGCGGAGTCGCGCTCGAGGTACTTGCGGTACTCGTCGAGCGTGGTCGCGCCGATCGTCTGCAGCTCGCCGCGGGCCAGGGCCGGCTTGAGGATCGAGGCCGCGTCGATCGCGCCCTCGGCCGCACCGGCGCCGACCAGGTTGTGCAGCTCGTCGATGAACAGCACGATGTCGCCGCGCTGGCCGATCTCCTTCATGACCTTCTTGAGCCGCTCCTCGAACTCGCCGCGGTACTTGGAACCCGCCACCAGGGCGGCCAGGTCGAGCGTGTAGATCTGCTTGTTCTTGAGCAGCTCGGGCACCTGGTTGGACGAGATGCGCTGAGCCAGCCCCTCGACCACCGCGGTCTTGCCGACACCCGGCTCGCCGATCAGCACCGGATTGTTCTTGGTGCGGCGCGACAGGATCTGCATCACGCGTTCGATCTCGTTCTGGCGACCCACCACAGGATCGAGCTTGCCTTCGGTGGCGAGCTTGGTCAGGTTGCGGCCGAACTGGTCGAGCAGCTTGGAGCTCTTGCCGCTCTTCTCGCCGGTTGCACCGGCACCGGCGCCCTGGCGGCGGCCCGGACCCGACAGCATGCGGATGATCTCGTTGCGGATCTTCTCGGCGTCGGCGTCGAAATCGAGCAGGATGCGCGCTGCGACGCCCTCGTTCTCGCGCACGAGCCCGAGCAGGATGTGCTCGGTGCCGATGTAGTTGTGTCCCAGCGAGAGCGCCTCGCGCAGCGCCAGCTCGAGCACCTTCTTGGCGCGCGGCGTGAACGGAATCTGGCCGGTCGTGACCTCATCGCCCTGGCCGACGATGCGGGCCACCTGCGCGCGCACCTCCTCGACGGTGATGTCGAGGGAGTCGAGCACGCGAGCCGCCAGCCCTTCCTCCTCGCGGAGAAGACCCAGCAGGATGTGCTCGGTGCCGATGTAGTTGTGCTTGAGCGTGCGGGCCTCGTCCTGAGCCAGTACGACGACCTGACGGGCACGCTCGGTAAAGCGTTCAAACATGTTCGTGCCCCTTGTTGCTCGTCTGGAAAAAGTTGAGAATCATGAATCGCCTAGAGCCGGCCTGCCAAACCAGGCACGCTTGTGCTTGGATGACATTCCGGTGTTGAGGGAACGGATCGCACTATAGCACCCGCCATTTCGGCTCCCGTCGTGGGCTTCGGGACATTCGTGGCCCCCTAATCGACCTACGGGGAGAGGGCCTTGAGCGGTTTCTGCCGATGCCCCCGAAACTGCCTGCAAATTGACGCCTGATTGAGGTGTCACCCGAAATCCTCGTAGACGTTAGAATCATTCCCCGTATGATTTGTGGCGCAGGTGGGTAAGAAGAGAGAAGAAGAAGAAGAAACGGAAGCGGGCTGCGAAGGCCGCCCCTAAACCGGTAGTTCCGGTCTTCGAGGTGCCGCGATTCGGGGCTGACGGCAGGTTCCTGGGCCACGAGCTGGCGACACCCGGCGCCGACGGCGTGATGCGCGCGCTGGGTGACGAGGAGCTTGACGCGCTGCGCTATCGCATCATCAGGGAGGCGGATTACGGCGGGCGCTCGGCAACGACGAACAAAAGTGCCTGGCACGTTTGTTGCGTCGATGGGCACGGTCAGGCGCCCGCGTCTCTGCTTGGCGGGAAGAGAATCACTTCGCGGATAGAGCGGGTGCCGGTGATCAGCATCAGCAGCCGGTCGATGCCCAGGCCCACGCCGCCGGTCGGGGGCATGCCGTACTCGAGCGCGGTGAGGAAGTCCTCGTCCAGCGGGCCGGCCTCCTCGTCGCCCGCCTCCGCGGCGGCGCGCAGCTCCTCGAACCGCGCCCGCTGCTCGGCCGGGTCGTTCAGCTCGGTGAACCCGTTGCCGATCTCCATGCCGTTGCAGAACACCTCGAACCGTTCGGTCAGATCCGGGTTCTCGGGCGAGCGCTTGGCAAACGGCGAGAGCTCGACCGGGTACTCGGTGATGAACACGGGTGAGGTGATCCGGGGCTCGACGTAGTGCGACAGCAGGTGGTCGACCGCCTGCGCCCACGTGAAGTCGGCCGCCGTGTCGAGCCCGTCATTCTGCATGTGCGCCACCAGCCGGCCCAGGTCGCGGTCGGCCATCGGATCGATGCCCGCCTCGTCGATGATCGCCTGGCGCAGCGGCCGCCGCGGCCACGGCGGCGTCAGATCGATCTCACAGCCCACCGCCTCGCCCGCAGCCGCCACCAGCCGCTCGGTCATCTCCATGCCGGTCGTGTGGTCGCCGTAGGCCTCGTACCACTCGAGCATCGTGAACTCGGGGCTGCGCTTGAAGCTCGTGCCCTCGTTGCGAAAGTCCTTGCCGATCTCGTAGACGCGCTCGAGGCCACCCACGATCAGCCGCTTGAGGTAGAGCTCGGTGGCGATCCGCAGGTAGTACTCGCGATCGTAGGCGTTGTAGTGGGTGGTGAACGGCCGGGCCGCCCCGCCGCCGTAGAGCGGCTGCAGCACCGGTGTCTCGACCTCGACGAAGCCGTGGCCGTCCAGCACGCGGCGCAGCGCCGTGACCGCCCGCGAGCGGTTCAGCGCGAGCTCGCGCGATTCGTCGTTCACGAGCAGGTCGAGGTAGCGCATGCGATGCCGCGTATCGACGTCGGCCAGGCCGTGGTACTTCTCGGGCAGCGGGCGCAGGCACTTGGCCAGCAGCTGCCACTCCTCCACGCGCAGTGAGAGCTCGCCGCGGCGCGACACGAACACCTCGCCGGCGGCGGTGATCACATCGCCGAGGTCGCTGTCGCCGAGAGCGGCGTAGCGCTCGTCTCCCGAGCCCGTCCAGCGTCGCGTGCAGCTGCAGCTGGCCGCTCTGGTCGGCCAGATCGAGGAACATCGCCTTGCCGTGGCCGCGGCGCGCGGCGATCCGCCCGGCCAGACGCACCCGCTGCCCCGTCTCGGTGCCGGCGTCCAGTCCGGCATGTTCAGCGCGCACAGCCGCCACCGGCGTGCGCTCGACGCGCCGCGGCGGGTAGGGATCCTGCCCGGCCTCGCGCAGGCTCTCGATCTTCGCGATCCGATCGGCACGGATCTGTGCTTCTGCGTCTGTGCTCAAGGAACGCGCCCGCTCAGGCGGCCTTGATTTCCATGATCTTGAGCCGGATCGCACCGGCCGGAGCGGCGACCTCGACGGTCTCGCCCTTCTTGTGCCCGATCAGCGCGCGACCCACCGGCGACTCGTTGGAGAGCCGGCCGGATGCAGGATCGGCCTCGGCCGAGCCCACGATCTCGTAGGTGTCGGTATCGCCGTGGTCGACATCCTTGACGCGCACCTTGGCGCCGATCGAGACGACGTCGGTGGCGATGTCCTTGGCGTCGATCACGCGTGCTGCGCGCAGCTGCTCCTTGAGCCGCATGATGCGGCCCTCGAGCAGCGCCTGCTCGTTCTTGGCGTCGTCGTACTCGGAGTTCTCGGAGATGTCGCCGAACTCGCGCGCCTCGCGAATGCGGTCGGCCACCTCGCGGCGTTTGGTCGTCTCCAGCTCACTGATCTGGAGTTTCAGCCGCTCATAGCCTTCGGGAGTGAGGATTACGTCCTTTTCCACTTCAAATCCTTGTTTCGGGGGTCCGTTCGGGTCTCGGGAGACACGAACGGTGTCTCACCAGATTGCGCGATTTGCAGCGCTTTTACACTGGTTCGACACCGAGGAACGCCGGATTATACCCATTATGGGGGCCGTCGCAAACCCGATTTCGGGACGCAGGGCTACGATCCTTCCGTGAACCCTCTCGTCGAGCAGTGGAACATCCGCGACGTGCAGATCCCCTCGCGGATCGTGCTTGCGCCCATGGCGGGCGTCTCGGTGCAGGCGTTTCGGCGCCAGGGGCGGCGGTTCGGAGCAGGGCTCGTGTGCTCGGAGATGGTGTCTGCCTGCGGGCTCAGCTACGGCAACGAGCGTACGCTGGGCTACCTGCGGATCGCCCGCGACGAGCATCCACTGGCCGTGCAGATCTTCGGGTCGGAGCCCGACCGGATGGCCGAGGCCGCGCAGATGGTGGTCGCCGCCGGGGCCGACATCGTCGACATCAACTTCGGCTGCCCGGTGCGCAAGGTCACCAAGACCGGCTCGGGTGCGAGCGCTCTCGAGGATCACGACCTGGCGGTCGCGTCGCGGGCGCCGTGGTCGATGCGGTCGACGTTCCGGTCACCGTCAAGATGCGCCGCGGGCTGCGCAACGGGTCGCGCTCCGCGCTCGAGCTGGGCCCGAAGCTCGAGGCGCGCGGGTGTGGCGGCGCTGACGCTCCACCCCCGCTCCGCCCAGCAGATGTATACGGGCACCGCCGACCACACGCTGACCGCCGAGCTGGTCGAGCGGGTCGGCGTGCCGGTGATCGCCTCGGGCGACATCACCGATCGGGCTCGCGCCCAGGTGGTGCTCGACTCGACCGGGGCCGCTGCGGTGATGATCGGCCGCGGAGCCCAGGGACGGCCGTGGGCGCTGCGCGAGATGGCCGGCGGCACCACCGCCGAACCCGACCGCGCCGAGGTGTACGCCGAGCTGATCCGCTTCATGCGCGAGGTGGTGCGCGAGATGGGCGACGAACGCTCCGTCGGATTTCTGCGCAAGTTCTACGGCTGGTACCTGCGCGGCAGCGACGGCGCCCGGGCCGTGCGCGGCGAGCTGATGACCGCAACCACCGTGGCCGAGGCCGAGGACGTGCTGCTGCGGGCGTGTCCCGCTGCCGGCACCCTCCTGGCCCAGCACGAGGCCGAACTCGGCGCCCTGCCCGACACCGACACCGACCGCCTGCTCGACCTGCCGATCTCGATCTACGGCGGCGGCTAAGGCAAAAAGGGGTCAGCCACCTTTTATTCATCAGCTGGAAACTTGGCCACCCTCGGAGGTCGCCCATGTGCACAAAAGGTGGCTGACCCCTCTTATTCATGCGCTAGCATCGGGGCGTGGCAGTGGTGAGCGACACGCAGATCGGGGACTACCGGCGCGACGGCGCGATCGTGATCCGCGGAGCGTTCACGCCGGCCGAGGTCGAGCTGGTCACGGAGGGCATCGACCGCGACATGCACGACCCGAGCCCCGGCGCGAAGATCGCCTCGCGGCCCGAAGATCCCGGCCGGTTCTTCGAGGACTTCTGCAACTGGTCGCGCATCCCCCAGTTCGAGCGCGTGATCCGCGAGTCGCAGGCTGCCGAGATCGCCGCGGCCCTGACCGGCAGCAGCCGCATCCGGCTGTTCCACGACCACGTACTGGTGAAGGAAGCGGCCACCCGCCAGCCCACCCCCTGGCACCAGGATCAGCCGTACTACAACATCGACGGCCACCAGACGTGCAGCGTGTGGATGCCGGTCGATCCCGTGTCGCGCGAATCGACCCTCGAGTTCGTGGCCGGCTCGCATCTGGGGCCGTGGCTGATGCCGCGCACGTTCATGGACGGCAAGGCCAGCTGGTTTCCCGAGGGTACGCTCGGCGATCTGCCCGACATCGAGGCCGACCGCGCCGCGTTTCCCATCATCGGCTGGGCACTCGAGCCCGGCGACGCCGTGTTCTTCAACATGCTCACCCTGCACGCCGCGGGGCCGTCCGACGGGCTGCGCCGCGCGTTCTCGGTACGGTTCATGGGCGACGACGTGGTGCACGCGCCGCGGCGCTGGACAACGTCGCCAGAGTTCGCTGGACTGGACGCCGAGCTGCCTGCCGGGGCCCCCATGGAGCATCCGCTCTTTCCGGTGGTCTACGCCGCCTGAGCTCGGCGCCGGCCGAGGATGGCGAGGCCGCGCAGCGTGAGCCAGGGCTCGACCCGCCCGACGGTGCGGCAGTGCGGCGCGATCACGCTCGAGAGCCCGCCGGTCGCCACCACTTCCAGGTCGCCCGCGCGCTCCTCGCGGATGCGCCCGACCAGCCCGTCCACCAGGCCGGCATGCCCGAGCACCGCACCTGCCTGCAGCGCGCCGACCGTCTCGCGGTTCACCACCGCCGCGGGCGCGCGCAGCTCCACCGGCGGCAGCCGGTCGGCGCGGGCGGCCAGCGCCGCGGTGGCGATGCCCGCCCCGGCGGCGATCACTCCGCCGGCCCAGGCACCGGAGGCATCGACCACATCGACGGTGGTGGCGGTGCCCATGTCCACGACGATGCACGCACCGCCCACAAGCTCGAACGCCGCGGCGGCGTCCGCAAGCCGGTCCGGCCCCACGGGATCGGCGCCAAGCACGATCGGCGGCCGGCCCGTCAGTTCGCTGAAAAGCGCGCGATAGCCGGCATCGAGCGCCGGCCCCGAAGTCGCCACCACCACGATCGCCGGCGGCGGATCCAGATGCTCGCTAACCAATTCGCGCGCCGGGCGGCCCGGTTCGGTGGCGCGGCGCCCGTGTGCGACCAGGCGGTCGCCCTCGAACCGCCCCACGACCGTGTCCGAGTTGCCGGCGTCGACGACGAGCAGACTGCTAATCGTCAGAGAGCTCGAACCCCGGAGGCAGCACCGTGTCGATCTGACCCTCGGGACGCAGCTCCTCGACGGTCACGTCCTGCGTGGTGTGCACCTCGGCCCGCGGGATGATGCGGCTCGGCCGGTTCTTGTCCCACACCCACACGTCCTCCATCGAGAGGTGCACCATCGGGTAGGCGGAGGTGTGCTGTGACTCCATCTGCATGCGGTTGCAGAGGTACGTCGCCTCGGCGGTCAGCACGCAGTAGCGGAACATGCCAAAGACAGTGGCGTATTCACGCTTCAGCCGAAGCTCGAGTTCGGCGTCGAATTCCTCGAGGTCCTCGAGAAAAGACATATCTCGAAGTTTACGCCCAAACGGCGAGTTTTTGCAGGCCGACCTACGTGAGCGGCCACACGCCCTGCGCACCGGCGCGCTCGAGCCACTCGGTCAGCGGGCGTCCCCCGACCACCAGATCCGCGGCGATGTCCACCCACGGCCGCAGCACGAACTCGCGCTCGAGGGCGCGCGGATGCGGCAGCGTGAGGCGCGGGTCGTCCGCCTCGACGCCCTCGTACCAGAGCAGGTCGAGATCGAGCGTCCGCGGCCCCCAGCGCAACTCGCGCACGCGGCCGTGCTCGTGCTCGATGCGATGCAGCCCCTCCAGCAGCGGCAGAGGCTCGAGAGGGGTGGTCAACTCGGCCACCGCGTTCACGAACTCCGGCTGATCGGTGACTCCCACCGGAGCCGAGCGATACAGCGGTGATACCGCCCGAACATCGCCCAATGCAGCGCATTCCGAGATGGCGGCGCGCACCGCCGCGGCAGGATCGCCCAGGTTGGCGCCGAACCCGACGTACGCCCGTGTCCCTCGATCGAGGGGATTTTTGCCTCCATCTCTTAACAAAATGCTCATCTTTGCCGATTGTGTGGGGGAACGGTTTTTCGCGGGCCGTTCCAAGCTCCCACGCGCTGACGAAGGATGGCCATGTCGACCCTCATGGAATTGATCGTTGTGCTCCTGATCTGCCCTGCCGCCCTGGCAACGTGGGTCGATGCACGGTATCCCAAGCTGCGGCCCCGAGAAATCCGCCGCACCACCATTCACCTGGGCGTGACCGGCCTGATCGCATTCGTGGCCATGAAGCCGGTGCTGAACGGCGTATTCGCCGAGCTCTCGGGCCCGGCCGGACGCGCCGCCGCGCTCGCAATCTGCGCCGCCGCCATCACGTACTGCCTGATGGTGTCGCTCTGGATAGTCCGCTTCGCAGCTGACACCGCAAAAACTGGCCGCTAGCTGGTCCAATCGCCGCTGGGTGCGTCCTCGGTCGCGCACGTGCAAACCAGCACGCACGCTCCCTGCGTCCTGCCCACACGACGATTGCCCTGCGCTAGTGCTGAGCGCCGCGAGAACTTTTAGGCGGTTGCGACCAGGTGTAGCGCGGCCGCGGCCTCGGCCCTTGTCCGCGCGTTGAGCTTGCGCAGGATCGCCTTGACGTGCCAGCGCACCGTCTCGGGCGAGAGGTAGAGCTCGGCCGCGATCTGCGGCGTGGTGTGGCCGGTGGCGATCAGCCGCAGGATCTCGAGCTGACGCGGCGTCAGCCGCTCGCGGCGGCCCTCGGCCTCGACGCAGCGTGAGCCGGCCGGTGTTCGCCCGCACGTCTCCCAGAAGCTCGGCCACCATCATGCGCGAGAACGCCGCCTCTCCTTTGGCCACGCCCTCGATGGTCGCCGCCATCCGATCTGGAGCCTGATCCTTGGTCAGGTAGCCGACGGCGCCCGCGCGGACGCCTGCCTTGACCAGGTCGGGATCGCTGGTCTCGGCGACCAGTACGACCTTGACCTGTTCGCCCAGCGCATCGAGCAGCCGTCGAGTGGCGGTAATCCCGCTCCCGTCGTGCAGCTCAACCCCCATGAGCACGACGTCGGGACGCAGAGTCACAACCGCATCGATCGCTTCGGCCACGCCCTCGGCGGTGGCCACCACCTTCATGCCCGACCCCTCGAGCACGGACATCGCACCCCGCCGAAACAGCGGATGCGGGTCGGCGACAACGATGCGCAGCGGCTTTGCCATTCCTCCGTTATACGAGTGAATGCCCCTCAGCGAAAGCCCGTCGGTCAGCGAGATCGGGTCACAGTCACCGCCACGTGATCGAACGGCATCTTCAGCGGCGCCTGCGGCTTGGCCACGCGCACCGTCACCCGTTCGGCCGCAAAGCGCTGCAGCAGGTCGTCGGCGACCTCGCCCGCCACCCGCTCGATCAGCTGGTGCGGCCCGCCCTGCACAAGCTCCACCACGCGCCGCGATACCTCGCCGTAGTTGACGGCGTCGTCCAGGTTGTCGGTCGTGCACGCCGCATCGCTCAGCGGCACGAGCGTCACGTCGACCACGAACTCCTGCCCGTTGCGGCGTTCGAACTCGTACACACCGTGGTGGGCGAAGATGCGCAGCCCGCGGATCTCGACCGTCAGATCGCTCATCCGCCCTGCACCGCCATGAACGTGGTCAGGGCGTCGCGCGTCGGCACGCACATCGTGCACCCTCAGCATGCCGGCTCCGCGCTGCACGGCCGCGAGTCCGGCGCCAAGCGAGCCGCCAGCCGGTCCCGCTCTACCGCCCCGGTGAGCGCGCCCAGAAACCGCTTGCGCGACACCCCCACCACCACCGGAAAGCCGAGTTCGACGACGGTCGGCAGCCCCCGCAGGAGCGCCAGGTTGTGCTCCACCGTCTTGCCGAATCCGATTCCCGGATCGACGCAGATGTTGTCCCGCTCGATGCCCTCGGATATCGCGTACTCGGCGCGCTCGGCCAGGAACGACGTCACCTCCCACAGCACGTCGTCGTAGCGGGGGTCGTCCTGCATCGTCCGCGGCTCGCCGAGCATGTGCATCAGGCACACCGGTACGCCGGCCTCGGCGACCACAGCGGCCATCTGTGGATCGCCGCGCAGGGCGGTGACGTCGTTGATCATCGCCGCGCCGGCCCGCAGTGCCTGGTCGGCGACCACCGACTTCATGGTGTCGACCGAGATCGGGATCGGCGTTTCGAGGGCAACGCGCTCGAGCACCGGCAACACCCGGGAGAGCTCCTCATCCGCCGAGACCGGCTCGGCCCCCGGCCGGGTCGACTCGCCGCCGATGTCGAGCAGCTCGGCGCCCGTCGGCGACCAGCTCGAACGCGTGGGTCGACGGCCGCAGTCCGCCGTGAAGAACGCACCCCCGTCCGAGAACGAGTCTGGCGTCACGTTGACGACACCCATCACCGCGGGTGCGGACGGATGCAGCGACTTGAGGAACGACATCCTCGGGACACTACCGATGAGCGCCCCGCTATCGGTACGAGAGCGCGGTGGCCTCGGTGATGTCGCGTTCCCAGCCGTGGCTGGAGTCGAACGTCCACCCGTGTGCAGGGCTGGATCCGGGTACCAGAAGCTCGGTGGACGAGTTGTTGTCGAACCCGATGGCCTGGGTCGCACCCAACTGCCGCACCATCTGCGACCACTCCCAGCCGTAGCTTCCCCGCATACGTCGATCCGGCGATCACCATCGCTCCCCAGCCGCCCCGCTTGCTCATCAGCGCCGGACGCCAGAACCGTCCGCACCACTGGTAACACGGGTGACTATCCATGCCGGGCGGGTCGCCCCAGGGCGCCGTGTACCGCGCGACGCCGTTGGATACCAGGATCGGCTTTCCACCCATCACATCAGCCACGTGCGCCCAGCGTGCCGCGTCGGCACTGACGTTCACCTCGGGAGTCGTCGCGCCGCCGCGGCAGCAAGAGCCGTGGCGGCGAAGCGGCGTACTGCGAGCCACCAGCAGCGCCTGGCCGGGAGTGATGTGTGACCGCCTTACCCGCCGCGCACACACCCGTAGGGCAGCTGTGGCGCGAGATCGGGAGGGCCACCTCGCGCTGTGCCTGGCCCTCCTCGGCGAACCGGAAGCCCGCTACTGTCTCGCGCGCCTGCGTGGTCGTGTTGGTGGGGTTGTGATATCCGCTCCTGGTGCCGCGCAGCATGTGCATGAGGGGATTGGCGACCTGGCTGCTGCCCACCACCACACCCACCGATCCGGCCGGGAGCGTGACCTCCACCCCGGTGCCCGTGACCACCAGCACCTGGTCGCCGGGCAGCGACCCGATCCGCGCGCGTACACCGGCGCCCGATCCCGCGAACCCGCCAATCGTGACCGCCTTACCCTTCGGCAGACCGATCGTGGCGGGCACCGCCCGCGGCGATCCGTATACGATGCCTCCTTGCGGGCCACCCGCAGACGCCGCGGTCAGTCCCGCGCCCGGCCCACCCCAGCCGAATGCCCGGATAGTGCGATCCTGCACCAGCATTCCGCTGGGCTTTGCCTGCCAGCCGCCGGTGTAGGTGAAGAAGTCGCCGTTCAGCGCCCCGACAAATCCCTGCGGCCGCGAGTTTGCCGCCCAGCGCGACATCGACTGGAGCACGATCTGGCCGAGCGGGTCAGGCGGGCTCAGCGCCTCGGCGCGCAGATGCACCCTGG
Source organism: uncultured Actinomycetes bacterium (assembly GCA_963796875.1). Classification (GTDB taxonomy): domain Bacteria; phylum Actinomycetota; class Thermoleophilia; order Gaiellales; family JAICJC01; genus CAVPTL01. Next base: position 75,114 of record CAWCNL010000008.1, on the reverse strand, counting down.
GGGTGCCGATCTTCCACGCGAGTTCGTACACCGACTCCCCCGACCCGTCCTGCATCAGCGCACGCAGGCGGGTGAGGGTGACCACCGGATGGCCGCGCAGGGAGCGCAGCGTGCGCACGCACGGAGAGGCGGCACACCGCAGCTGACGGATCGGCCCGTGGCCGTTGAGGGTCAGCGGCCCCGCTGCCGCCGCCGGCACGACTGCCAGCGAAGCGGCGAGCGGGGCCGCAAGCACGACCCCCCAACCTCGAAATCGCATGAAGATGCCCGACGTGAGAAGAACAGAGGAAGGAACGCCTCCCTGTCATCGACCGCACGGGGCATGCGATGCACCCCTAACCGGGGGGTTCGCACCGCGTTTATGCGGTCGGCCGCAGCCGAACGCATAAACAGAATCAGCGAGCGGTGCAGCGGGAGACGTGCCTGGCTCGTTTCATGCGGGCGCAGCACGCATGAAACGTGCCTGGCACGGGGTATGCGTTTCGCCCACCCTCACCGCACGCATAAAAGTGCCTGGCACGTTGTTCGCGCTTCGCGTCGCGGGGAGCCTAGGAAGGCTGCGGGGCGTCGGGCGGCTGCGGGCTGGCGATGTTGCCAGGCAGCGGCAGACCCAGACCGCGCGGTCGCACCGATTCCTTGCGCGGCGCCTCGACTGCCGGCGCCTCGGTCTTCGGCTCGACGTCCTTGAAGATCTCCTCGGGCTGCTCACCCGACAGCAACCGCTGGAACTGGTCGCGATCGAACGTCTCGTAGCGCATCAGCACGTCAGACAGCTGCTGCAGCTCGTCGATGTGCTCGGTCAGCACCTCGCGGGCCCGCTCGTGAGCGTGCTCCACGATCCGCCGGATCTCGTCGTCGATCTCGCGTGCGATCTCCTCGGAGTAGTCGGCCTCGTGACCGAAGTCGCGTCCCAGGAACGGCTGGCTCGAATCGCGCCCGAAGGTGCGCGGGCCGAGCTTCTCGGACATACCCCAGCGCGTGACCATCCGCTTGGCGGTATCGGTCGTCTTGTTGAGATCGTCCTCGGCGCCGGTGGTGACCTCCTTGAAGATCAGCTCCTCCGCCGCGCGACCGCCCAGGTTCTTGGCCAGGCCGTCCATCAGCTCGACACGCGAGCGCATGAACTTGTCTTCCTGGGGCAGCGTGACGACGTAGCCCAGGGCCATGCCGCGACCCACGATCGAGATCTTGTGCACCGGGTCGTTGTGCTCCAGGTAGTGCCCCACCAGAGCGTGGCCCATCTCGTGCACCGCGGTGATCTCTCGCTCCTTGGTGGAGAGCAGCCGGGTCTTCTTCTCCGGGCCGGCGATGACGCGCATGATGCCCTCTTCGAGCTCCAGGTTTCCGATCTGCTTCTCGCCCTTGCGCGCTGCGAGCAGCGCCGCCTCGTTGACGAGGTTGGCCAGGTCGGCGCCGGTGAAGCCCGGCGTCTGTCCCGCCAGAGCCTCGAGGTCGACGTTGGCCGCCACCGGCTTACCGCGGCTGTGCACCTCGAGAATCTTCTTGCGGCCCACCCGGTCGGGCCGGTCGACCACGACCTGGCGGTCGAAGCGGCCGGGGCGCAGCAGCGCCGGGTCGAGGATGTCGGGCCGGTTGGTGGCGGCGATGAGGATGATGTTGTCCTTCATCTCGAAGCCGTCCATCTCGACCAGCAGCTGGTTCAGGGTCTGCTCGCGCTCGTCGTGGCCGCCGCCCATGCCGGCGCCGCGATGGCGGCCGACGGCGTCGATCTCGTCCATGAAGATGATGCACGGCGAGTTCTGCTTGGCCTGCTCGAACAGATCGCGCACGCGGCTGGCGCCGACGCCCACGAACATCTCGACGAAGTCAGAGCCCGAGATCGAGAAGAACGGCACGCCCGCCTCGCCGGCGACCGCACGGGCCAGCAGCGTCTTGCCGGTGCCCGGAGGGCCGAACAGCAGCACACCCTTGGGAATGCGCGCGCCCAGCGCCTGGAACTTGCGTGGGTTCTCGAGGAACTCCTTGATCTCGTGCAGCTCCTCGACGGCCTCGTCGACCCCGGCCACGTCCTTGAACGTGATCTTGGGCGAGTCGACCGACATCCGCTTGGCGCGGCTCTTGCCGAAGCTCATCACCTTGGACCCGCCGCCCTGCATCTGGTTCATCAGGAAGATCCAGAACACGAAGAACAGCAGGAACGGCAGCAGCGTGATCAGCGCGCTCCACCAGGGCGAGCCGCCCGTCTTCGTGCCGCTGGTCTGCACGCCGTCGTCGAGCGCCTTCTTGGTCGACCGCGTTGAGCTGCTCGTTGGACGGGACGCCGATGGTGAACGTCTGGCCGTTGCTCTCCTTGAACCACACGCTGGAGCCGCCCAGATCACCGCGCAGCTCGGTGATCGTGCCCTTATCGATCATGCTGTTGAGCTGGTTCCAGGTCGGAGCCTGCGCGCTCGAACCACCCGACAGCAACCGGCTCACGAAGATCGCAAGCACGATCACGATCAGCAGGGGGAAAGCTGCGCTCTTAAAGAATCGACTGGCTGAAATTTCGGTTACCTCCGAAAGGGCTGCTGCTTCAAGCGTCCAACTTGCGGCTGGGGAGCACGCCCGGTACCCAGAAACAATGCTAGCACGGTGACTTTTCGCGTCATCGGCACCACCCCCGGCAGTCTTGAAGCCAGATTATGCATCCCCCCAAGGATGCACCCACTTCACCGATCAGGCGAGCCCCCCGGGCAATTTCGACTCGTCGAGCGCCGCCACGTACGGCAGGCTGCGGTATCGCTCGCCGTAGTCGAGGCCGTATCCGATGGCGAAACGGTTGGGAATCTCGAATCCGACGTAGCGGCACTCGATGTCGGCCACCCGCCGCTCGGGCTTGGTCAGAAGCGCGCACACCTCGACCGAGGCCGGCGATCGAGCCTCGAGGTTGCGCAGCAGGTACGACAGCGTGAGGCCCGAGTCGACGATGTCTTCGACCACCACCACGTTGCGGCCCTCGATGCTCGCATCCAGATCCTTGAGAATCCGCACGACCCCGCTCGAATCGGTGCTGTTGCCGTAGCTGGAGACTGCCATGAAGTCGATTTCGCACGGGATGGTGAGTTCGCGGATGAGGTCGGCCATGAAGAAGACCGCGCCCTTCAGTACGCCGATCAGCAGCAGATCGGATGCCGGCGTAGTCGCGCGAGAGTTCGGCGCCGAGCTGGGCCACGCGCTCGCGCAGGTCGTCGGTCGCGACCAGCACTTCGGCGATCAACTCATCCTGGGCGGAGTGCTCGAGCTCGGCGGCCATGCAGGTCTAGCCTACCGCCCCTGGAGCGGCAAACCTCAGGGTACCCCGTTCGCGCACCGCCTCGAGGTCGCGGGCCAGCGACAGCCGCTCGGTGCCGGAGCGCCGCTCGGCCACCTGCTCGAGCCGTCCGGTGAGCTCGCGCGGCAGCCGCAGCGGGCGGCCCGCGGCCCGCTCGGCGGACGCGCGCAACACCAGTACCCGCAGCCCCCGCGGGAGTTCTGCCAGAGCAGCGAGGTCGAGCTCGTCCGCCACGTGTGCGCCGGTCAGCTCGGCCAGCAGTTCGTCGAGTTCGGCCAGCAGCTCGGCGCTGCGCGCCAGGTTCTGATCGGCGCCCTCGTGCACCTGGCGCAGCGCGGGCATGACCTCGCGACGGATCAGGTTGCGGCGCAGGCTCAGATCGGCGTTGGTCGAGTCGATCCGCGCCGCGAGCCCGTGCTCGGCGCAGTATGGCCGGGTGTCGGCGGCGGTCAGGCAGAGCAGCGGCCGCACGATGCCGCCCGCGCTCGGCCGCATCGCGCGAATCGCGCGCGGCCCCGATGACGAGGCCATCCGGTAGAGCACCGTCTCGGCCTGGTCGGTGAGTGTGTGCCCGGTCACGATCGGCCTGCCGGCGGCGCGGTCGCCGGCCGCCGCGTAGCGAGCATCGCGGGCGCGGGCCTCGACGTTGCCGCCGGCGGCGACGTCGACCTCCGCCACCTCGGCGCCCAGGCGGGCGCAGAACTCCGCATCGGCCCGCCCCTCGGCTCCCCGTAAACCGTGCTCCACGTGAAGGGCGCTGACCGCGTAGCCGAGCTGTTCCAGAATGCGCCACGCACACAGCGAGTCGGCACCGCCCGAGACCAGCACCAGCACCGGCTCGCCGGGTTCGAGCAGCCCCCCGGCCGAGATGTAGGCGGCGACCCGTTCAGCCGGCGGGGCGGTCACGAAGTGTCCGCGTCGCGTAGGTGGTGGCGATCTCGACGTAGCGGGCGTGCGCCGCCTCGGCGGCGTCCTCATCGCCCGCGCGGTGCGCCCGCTCCATGTTCAAGAGCAGCGCGTTCAGGCGACCCTCGAGCCGCAGCTCGAGCACCTCGTCGTTACTGAGTTCTTCCTCGCGTCCCGCGGCCCGCAGCGCGCGCGCCCGCCAGACCGCGGCCAGACGGGCCAGCTCCGGGTCGGCCTGCAGCGCGTCCCACCCGGCGACGGCCTGCGATCGCAGCCGGTCGGCGTCAAACGCCGCGAGCACCGGCTCGCCCTCGCCCGGCCCAGGCTCGAACCGTCCCCCGCACTCGCAGTCGGCCAGGAGCGGCGCGATCTCGGCTTCGATTCCCGCGCTTCCGAGCACGAATCCCTCCGTGCCGTGCGCGGCAATCCGCACCAGGCCGATCTCGGCCGACAGCGGCGCGAGGTCGGCGGCGGCGGCGCAGTCGGGGCAGTGCCACGGATCCGTGCGGGCGGTGGTGACCGAACTCATGGTCGAAGCGTAGTCATACGAAATCCGCCACGGCGACGCCGAACGAGTAGGGCGCCTCGATCATCGGCATGTGACCGACTCCGGGCAGCACCACCTCGGTGGCACCCAGCGCGTCGGCGAACAGCGGCCCGTTGTCCCAGGCCGACTGGTCGTGCTCGCCCCACACCACCAGCGAGGGCGCGTCCACCCTGGCGGCGAGCGCCGGCAGGTCGAGCTCGTCGAGGGCCGGCAGGGCCGCAGGCACCACCGGCGCGGCGCGGGCGGCGCCGCGCAGCATTGAGCGCGCGCTCTCAGGCTCCAGCGAATCGGTGTCGCGCATGCCCACAAACCAGCCGAAGATCACCTTGCGCGACAACCGCGACCGCGCCGCCGCGTGCTCCCACAGCCGCTCGCTACGGGCCAGGACACTCCCCATCGGCATCACCATCCGCGCACGCGGCACATTCAGCGGCACCATGCCTACGGGCGAGGCCAGGACAAGCGCCGAGACCGGCCGCTCCGCGGCCCAGCACACCGCGATCGGTGCGCCGAACGAGTGTCCGACCAGCGACGGTCGTTCGACCCCCAGCTCGTCGAGGGCCGTCGCGAGCACATCGACCAGGCCCTCGAACGTGAACGGGTCGATCGGGTCGCTGCCCCCGTGGCCCGGTACGTCGACGGCCAGCACACGGCGGCGGCGGGCAAGCCGTTCGGCGAACGGCGCCCAGTAGTCCAGCGACCCCGCCAACCCGTGCACCAGCACCACCGGTGCTCCCGCGCCCCATTCGGCGACATTGATCCGCAGCCCGTCGACCGAGAGTGTACGGTTGTGCACGTGCCACAAGGTAGCACCAGTGCCGCCGACGAGTATCGTCGCCGCAGCGCGGATTCATGGGAGCTGAGCGCCGCGGGCTGGGAGGCGATGCGCGCCCACACCCGCCGCACGTACTCCGTGCTGAGCGACTGGATCCGCACGGAAGTGCGGCTTGCGCCGGGAATGACGGTGCTCGAGCTGGCCTGCGGCCCGGGCGATATGGCGGCAGAACTCGCCCCCAGCATCGTTCCCGGTGGGCAGTGGCTGGCCACCGACCGGTCGCGCAACATGATCGAAGCCGCCGGCCGGGTGGCGCGCGATGCCAATCTCGAACGCGTGATCCAGCCGTCGGTGCAGGACATCGAGGCACTGACGCTGCGCGATGCAAGCGTCGATGCGGTCGTCTGCCGGTTCGGCATCATGCTGGTGCCCGACCCCCCGGCGGTGCTCGGTGAGGCGCACCGGGTGATGCGCCGCGGCGCCCGGGCGGGATTCGTGGTGTGGGCGCCGGCGTCGGACAACCCGTGGGCCGAGCGGCTGTTCGACGTGCTCGACCAGGCATTCGACCTACCGCCCGCCGAACCCGGGAGCCCCGGCATGTTCGCGCTGGACGAGCCCGAGCGGCTGGCCACGCTTGCGCGCAAGGCCGGATTCGGCGGCTACCGCGTGGACTCGGTCGAGGTCGCCTTCCGCTACGCGTCGTTCGACGAGTTCTGGGATACACACTCCGCCCTGTCGGGCCAGGCGTCGCGCATGCTGCGGGCGGCTCCGCCCACGCAGGTCGATCACATCAAGGCGCAGGTGCGGGCCGCGGTGGCGGAGTTTCGGCGCCCCGACGGCGCCTACAGCCTGCCCGGCCGCACGCTCTGCCTGGTCGCCGAAGCGTAGACTCCGCCGATGCCGATCCACCTCCGCGCCGAGCCGGGCGACTACGCGCCCGCAGTACTCCTACCCGGCGACCCTCTGCGGGCGCGCTGGGTGGCCGAGACGCTGTTCGACGCGCCCCGCCAGGTGAACGGCGAGCGCGGCCTGCTGGGATTCACGGGCACCTACGACGGCACCCCCGTTTCGGTGCAGGCCACCGGCATGGGCTGCCCCAGCGCGGCGATCGTGATCGAGGAACTCGTCCAGCTGGGCTGCCGGCGGCTGATCCGCATCGGCACCTGTGGCGGGCTGCGCCCCGAGCTCGCGCTGGGCGACCTGGTGGTGGCCATCTCGGCCGTGCCGGCCGACGGCACCAGCGCCACGTTCACCGGCGGCGAGCCGCACGCACCCACCGCGCATTTTGGCCTGACGCACGGCATCATCCACGCGGCCAAGGGCCTCGAAGTGCGCCCCCACGTCGGTGCGGTGGCGAGCTCCGACACGTTCTACGATCCCGACCCCGAACGCCACCGCCGGTGGAGATCGCGCGGCGTGCTGGCGGTGGAGATGGAGGCGGCGGTGCTGTTCACACTCGGTGGCCTGCGCGACGTGCAGACCGCGTGCCTCCTGACGGTCTCTGACCTGGTCGGGGGCGATCAGTTCGTGCGGATCTCCGACGAGGAGCTGAGTGCGGCGGTCGAGCGCATGTGCCGGCTGGCGCTGGTGGCGGCGGTCGACCCCCGGTGACTGCCGTCCTGATCGTGAACCCCGCCTCCGATGGCGGAAGCACGGCCAAGGTGTGGCCCGAGATCCTCGCCGGCGCGCGCGCCCGCGGCCTGGACTGCGAGGCGCGCCTGACGCGGGCGCCGCGACACGCCACCGAGCTGACCCGCGAGGCGCTGCGCGAGGGCGCCGAGCTGGTGATCGCGGTGGGCGGCGACGGCACGGTGTCTGAGGTCGCCGGCGGGTTCTTCGAGAACCGCGAGCCGGTGGCGCCCGAGGCGCGCCTCGGGGTCGTGTGCCGCGGTTCGGGCTGCGACTTCATCCGCAGCTTCGGCATCTCCAAGCGCATCGACCGGGCGCTGGACGTCGCGACCGGCGACACGACCCGCACCATCGACGTGGGCCTGGCGCAGTTCACCGGCCCCTCCGGCGAGCCCACCGAGCGGATCTTCGTGAACGTCGGCAGCGCCGGTATGACCGGGATCGCGGCGCAGAAGGCCAACGACTCGTCAAAGCCGCTGGGCGCCACGGTGGCCTACGCATGGGCGGGGCTCTCGGCGCTGCTCTCCTACACCAACCGGCAGATGCGGGTGACGATCGACGGCGAGGATCTGGTGCTGGTCTCGAACAACGTGATCGTGGCCAACTGCCGCAACTGGGCCGGCGGCATGAAGATCCTGCCGATGGCCGAGCCCGACGACGGCAAGCTGGATGTGCTCGTGTGGGGAGACGTGTCGAAGACCGACCTGGTGATGAACCTGCCGCGGCTCTACCGCGGCACGCACGTGTCGCACCCCAAGGCGACCATCCGCACCGCCCGCGAGGTCACCGTCGCGCCCGACGAGCCGCTCCCGATCGAACTGGACGGCGAACTGCCCGGCTCAACGCCGGTCACGTTCTCGGTGATCGAGCGCGCGCTGCGCCTCCACGTCCCCGCGTAACAGACGCCTCAAACGCAACAAACGTGCCTGACACGTTTGTTGCAGTGCTCAGCTTGGGGCCGGCTCCTCGTCTGGGCTTGGCTTCGCCGTGGCGGCCGGCTTGCGGCGCGGAGTGGGCTTGCGGCCCTGCTCCACCAGCTCTGCGAGGAGCGCCTCGATCCGGTCGAGAGTCCCCTGCAGTTGAGCCACGTCCTCGCGCGTCGCCAGAGGCAGCGCAGCGGCCACCTCCTGCGCCTTGCGCTGCATCGCCGAGGCCCGGTCGCGGGTCGCCGAGACCACCGGCCCCACATCGTTCTGCACCCTGTTCACCCGGTCGTTGGTGGCTTCCACCACCCGCTCGACAAGGCCCTTGCGCTCTTCGTCCATGCTGCGCTCCTCGCTCGGATCGCCGATCTAAAGTCGCAGCGAGGGTAGCAGTTCGCGAACCGTCCGACGTGTGGATTTCCAGTAGCTTGCGGGCGTGTCCGTCCACCACCACACCGTTTCGCTGCGCGTCAGGTTCAGCGAGACCGACGCCATGGGGGTGGCCAATAACGGCGTCTATCTGGGGTGGCTCGAGGTGGCCCGCATCGAATACCTGCGCTCGCTGGGGCACAGCTATCGCGATGTGCACAACCAGGGGTTCGACCTGGTGGTGGCCGAAGCCGGCGTGCGCTACCTGATCCCGCTGCAGTTCGACGACGAGTTCGAGATCGAGTGCACCTGCAGCGACGTGGGGCGCGCAACGGTCACCTTCACGTACGAGGTGCGCTCCGGCCGGGGAGTGCACGCGACCGCCACCACCCGCCACGCGTGCGTTTCGCGCGAGACCCTGCGTCCCACCCGGATCCCCCAGTGGCTGGTCGACGCGGTCAGCGGTTCCAGCTAGCGCCACCGTCATCGGAGCGCAGCAGCGTCCCGGCTGACGTGGCGGCAAACGCGTTCTCGTAGTTGCGCGTATCGAGCGCCACCGCGGTGATGCCGGTGGCTTCGAGCACCCGCTTGAAGCTCGCGCCATCGTTGTTGGACAGCAGGAGGCCGCGGTTGTCGGCCACCAGCACGCGGTTTGCGTTGTGCGCCGTCACCGCCACGGCGGTCGCGTCTGCGACGCCCGCGACGTGATGGAACGTGGCACCGTAGTCGACCGACTTCCACAGGCCGCGGCTGCCGATCGCGACGTAGATCGTGTCGGGCAGGATCGGATCCTGGCGCCGCGCCGCGATCGCCACTCCACCGCCCGGAAGCCCCTGCGCGCGCAGCCGCGCCCAGGTCTTGCCCGCGTTGACCGACCCCCACAGGTGCCCCTGCCGGTCGAGTCCGAAGAACCGGTAGCTCAGGTAGTAGGGCGAGGTCACCGCCACCAGCTCGACCGGAGCTGGGCCGGCTGGGTACCAGCCGCGTACTCCCGAACGACCCGATCCGGGCGCCCCAGGGGCCGTACACGTAGACGATGCTTGGCCCCGAACGCGAGCGTACCCCCAGGCTCCGAGCCTGGCACCAGACGCCACGAATCACCGCCGTCCTGGGAGCGATAAGCTCCTTTCGCGGTTGTCAGCCAGAGTGTCCCGTAGTCGTCCGGCGCAACCGCCACAGATCCCGTCCGACCGGGAATCTGCACCGGCGCCTCGGCCGCCCTGGAGCAGGCGGAGACGAGTGCGGCGACCGTGAGAGCCCCGACCGCGAGAAGGACAGCGGCTCGAAACCGCTCATACGATGGCGACATATTCCGAAACATAGAGAAGACCCTTCGTTGCGCCGGTCTCTCCCGGAGACCGCCGGCCACATCCCGATGTCTGTGGCGCATACCTCTTCCACCCCACTGACGCGACTGCGAGGCCTCCTCGAGGCCACTCGCCTGCTGCGCGAAGAACCCGACTCGAACCAGCTGCTCGAGGCGATCGCGCGTACCGTCTCGACCGCGCTGGGCTACGCGACCGTGACCATGCACACGTACCGCGCCGCCTGGAACGACTTCGAGGTCACCACCGTCATCGGCGCAGGCGGCGAGCCGCTCGGCACGCTGCGTCCGTGGGCGGACTGGCACCGCTACCTGCAATCCGCCCAGGCGCGCTGCGGCGCATATCTGCTTCAGCCCACCGAAGGGGAGCGATGGCAGGCCGGCGACATCCTGCTGGTTCCCCTGCTGCACTCGCAGGGGCACATGCTGGGCATCATCGAGGTCGCCGATCCGCTTTCCGGCAGGCGCCCCGCCGACGTCGAGCTCGAGGTGCTCGTGGCCGTCGCCGAGCACGCCGCGATCTCACTCGAGGCGGCCCACGACCGGGCCGCTTCGGTGCGCCAGCAGAAGGCTCTGGCGCGGATGCTGGAAGTGTCGTCGCAGATGACCGAGATGCTCTCGAGCGAAGCCGTGCTGGGCTCGATCTGCAGCGGCATCAGCGAGGCGCTGGGGTATTCCAAGGTCGCCCTCGACCTGCTGGAGCCGGACGGCCGCCTGGTGATGGTCGCGTCGCAGGGCTGGGAGCTGAGCGAACTCGAGGACTACACGCCGTTCACGGTGGCCGAACTGGAGGCGCTGCTCGATCCCGGCTTCGAACGCGACGGCTGCTACCTGCTCACGCACGCCGAGGCGCTGGAGCGCCTGCCCTGCGGGCATCACGGTCTACCGGTCGACGCAGAACGGCGAGGGGCCGTGGGCCTGGGACCGCCACTGGCTGATGGTGCCGCTGCACGACGTCGGCGGCCGCCTCACCGGCGTACTCTGGGCCGACGAGCCCGCGAATCGATTGAAGCCCGACACGTGGCTGCTGCAGACCCTGCGCGTGTTCGCCAACCAGGCGTCGGCGGCGCTCGACTCGGCGGCGCGGTTCCAGGAGATGCGGTTCCTGGCCGACCACGACCCGCTGACCCGGCTGATGAACCGGCGCGCGTTCACGCGGCACCTGGCGGTCGCCATCGACACGGCGGCGCGCTACGGCCAGAGCTTCGGCCTGGTGCTGTGCGACCTCGACGAACTCAAGGCCATCAACGACACCGCCGGCCATGGCGCGGGCGACCGGGCGCTGATCGCCCTCGCGGCCGGCCTCACCGCCTCGCTGCGCGGATCAGACGCAGTCTTCCGGGTCGGCGGCGACGAGTTCGCGCTGATCCTGCCCGAAGCCGACGCCGACGCCGTGGACACCGTCGCCGACCGGGTCGCGGCCGCACTCGCCGACGGTGAGGGCCGCGACCTCAAGGTGAGTCTCGGAACGGCGGTACACCCGGTGGACGGCGAGACGGCCGACGAGCTGTACCACGCCGCCGATGTCGCGATGTATCAACGCAAACGAGCCGCCCGCGGCGGCGAACGGACCGCGTAGATGTTCCGCGACGATCCGACCACGCTCGAGCGGCTGCGCGGCTTTCTGCAGATCACCGGTCTGGTGCGCAGCGAGGAGGAGCTCACGGCGCTCCTCGACGAGATGGCCGCGGCGATCTCCCGCGCGCTGGGATTCGGCACCGTCGTGGTGCACGTGTACCGGCCGGCGTGGGACGACTTCGAGGCCGTGGCGGTGCACGGAACTGCGGAGTCCCGCGCACAGTTGGCAGGCGTCGACCCGCTCGTGGGATCACTGGACGCCGCTGATGGACGACCGGTTCCTGCGCGGCGGCACCTACTTCGTGCCCCGCGGCCAGGTCGACAGCCAGGCGCAGTCGGCGATCACCGCGAGCGAGGATCCCAATCGGTGGAATCCCGCCGACGAGCTGCTGGTTCCCTTGCGGCACACGCATGGTGCGCTGGTCGGAGTGCTCTCGGCCCACGACCCCGCCGATGCACAGGTACCGGGCGGCGACGAGCTGGACGTGCTCTCGGCGATGGCCGAGCACGTCGCGCTGGCCATCCAGGGCGCGCAGGAGAGCGAGGCCACGGTGCGCCACCGCAGAGCGCTCGAGCAGCTGCTGGCGGTGTCGTCCAAGCTGACCGAGACGTTCTCGATCGATGCGATCCTGCAGGCGGTATGCGAGGGCATCCACAGCTCGCTGGGGTTCGAGAACGTGTGCATCGACCTGCCCGACGGCGACAGCGGCCAGTACCGCACCCGCGCCGCGTACGGCTGGTCGCCCGACGACGACGCCGTCAGCGAGCCGATGACCCCTACCGAGCTCGAGCCGCTGATGGACGAGCGGTTTGCGATCGAGGGCTGCCAGCTGATCGATCATGTCACCGCCGAGCGGCTGATCACCCGGCGCCTGGTGACCTACCACTCCCAGCTGCGCGGCCTCGGTCCGCACGCCTGGGACGACCACTGGCTGTTCGTGCCGCTGTGGACGCGCCACGGCGAGATGATGGGAGCGATCTGGGTGGACGATCCCGTCGACCGGCTGCTCCCTTCCGATCGCAAGCTGCAGGCGCTGCGCGTGTTCGCCAACCAGGCGACCACCGCCCTGGACGCCGCCGCCCAGTACGAGGAGCTGACCTACCTCGCCGAGCACGATCCCCTCACAGGGCTGCTCAACCGCCGGGCGTTCGACACGGCGCTCGAGACCGAGGTGGCGCGGGCCGAGCGCTACGGCCACTCGCTGGCGCTGGTGCTGTGCGACCTCGACGGCTTCAAGCGGCTCAACGACGACCACGGCCACGCCGCCGGTGACGCGGCGCTCGAGCAGGTGGGCCGCACGCTCGCGGCGACCGTGCGCACGGTCGACTCCGCGTTTCGGATCGGCGGAGACGAGTTCGCGCTGCTGCTACCCCAGACCGGTCACGACGAGGCCGTGGCGGTCACCGAGCGGATCTCTGCGGCGCTTCACGCCGCGGTTGGCGAGTCGGGGCTGGGCGCCACGTTTGGGCTCGCGGTGCTGCCCACCGACAGCATCGACTCGCACCGGCTGATGCGGGCTGCCGATGCGGCGATGTACGCGGCCAAACCGGCTCGCGGTTAGGATTCGCCCTCGACCCGAAGGCTGCGAGAGGAGCACCACAGGTGGATCTGGACCTGACCGACGAACAACGCGCGATCCAAGACACGGTGCGTGAGTTCGTCGACCGCCGCGTGATGCCGGTCGCCCAGGAGAACGACATCAATCACCACCTCGACATGGGCATCATCGAGGGCATGGCCGAGCTGGGACTGCTGGGAGCACCGATCCCGGTCGAGTACGGCGGCGCCGGCCTCGACTACGTCTGCGAGGCGCTGATCTGTGAGGAGATCGAGCGCGGCGAGTCGGCGTTTCGCACGCTGATCTCGGTGCACGTGGGCCTCAACTCGCTGTCGCTGCTCAAGTTCGGCTCCGAGGATCAGAAGCAGAAGTACCTGGTCCCGCTGGCCAAGGGCGAGAAGCTGGGCTGCTTCGGGCTGACCGAACCGGCGGCGGGCTCCGATGTCGCGTCGATGCTGACCACCGCCATCCGCCAGCCCGACGGCACCTACCTGCTGAACGGCCAGAAGAACTGGATCTCCTACGCCACCGAGGCCGACTACGAGCTGGTGTTCGCCAAGACCGACCCCAGCGCCGGGCATCGCGGCATCTCGGCGTTCATCGTCGAGCGCGAGTGGGAAGGCGTCGAGGCGCGCCAGATCCCCAACAAGCTGGGCATCTGGGCCGGCTCCACCGGCGAGCTCTTCTTCTCGAACGTGCAGATCCCCGCCGAGAACCGCGTCGGCGAGGAGGGTGAGGGCTTCAAGATCGCGATGCACTCGCTCGACCAGGGCCGGTTCACCGTCGCGGCAGGGGCGGTGGGCGTAATCCGGGCCTGTCTCGAGGCGTCGGTCAAGTACGCGAACGAGCGCGAGACGTTCGGTCAGCCGATCGGCAAGTACCAGATGGTGCAGGACATGATCGCCGACATGGTGCTCGGCTACGAGACCTCCAAGCTGCTCGTGCTGAAGGCCGCGCTGGCCAAGAACAAGGGCGCGCGCAACACCAAGGAGACGTCGCTGGCCAAGTGGCACGCCACCGAGAGCGCGTTTGACGCGGCGCACAAGGCCATCCAGGTACACGGCGCCTACGGCTACTCGGCCGAGTACCCGGTGGAGCGCTACTTCCGCAACGCACGGGCGCCAATCATCTACGAGGGCACGACGCAGATCCACAAGATGTTGCAGGCCGAGCACGCCCTGGGATACCGCAAGCTCAATGGCTGAAGCACGGGCGGTGGAGCTGGAGGACGGCGGCGTCCTCAGCGTCGTCGAGTTGGGCAAGGGCCATCCGCTGATCGTGCTGCACGGGGGACCGGGGCTCGATCACCAGATGTTTCGGCCGTGGCTCGATCCGCTGGCTGATCAGGGTTTCCGGCTGATCTACGTCGACCAGCGCGGCCAGGGAGCGTCGCCGCGGGTCGACCCCTCCGAGCTCAGCATGTCGAGCTTTGCGCGCGACATCGATCGGCTGGCGCAGGCGCTCGACCTGGGCGACTACGCGGTGCTGGGCCACTCGTTCGGCGGGTCGGTGGCGCTGTGCCACGCCCTCGAGCGCGGCTCGGCCTCGCAGTATGTGATCTCGGCCGGCGTCGCGTCGAGCGAGGCGCTGGATGGTCGATCTCGAGCGCGAACTGAACCGCTTCGAGCCTGCCTCGATGCGCGACCAGATCCGGCAGAGCTGGAAGGCCGAGGCGACGGTCGCGACCGTGCAGGAGGCCCGCGAGTTGGCCGAGGCGCAGATGCCGTTCCATTTCTGGGAACTGGGCGACGCCTACAGCCAGTACGTGCAGAACGACCACACCGTCTACGCCCCCGAGGTGATCGCGCACTTTGCGGCCGAGAACTACGCCGGATTCGAGTGGGTCGACCACCTGCGCTGGATCAGGCGGCCGATGCTGGTGATGTGCGGCCGCTACGACCGCACGTGCACCCTGGCGCGCTCCGAGGAGATCCACGCCGAGGTCGAGGACTCAGAGCTCGTGGTGATCGAGAAGGCGTCGCACATGTCGTTCGTCGAGCAGCCCAAGGTCTTTCTCGACGCGGTGCGCGCCTGGTTCATCACCCAGGGCGTGCTGCCGGATCCAGCGCTGCCTCCGGCTGCCTGAACCGCGGATGCAGGTGGCGCAGCGCGGGGAGCGCCGCGCGGATCTCGGCCTGCCGCTCGAAGTCCAGATCGGCAGTGATCACGCCGTCGCCGTCGGGAGCCTGGGCGATCACCGTGCCCCACGGATCGACGATCATGCTGTGCCCGTACGACGGCTTGGTGCGACCGCCGGGAAACCCATGCTGGCCGGTGGCGAGCACGTACGCCTGGTTCTCGATCGCGCGGGCGCGCAGCAGCACCTCCCAGTGGGCCATGCCGGTGTGCAGCGTGAAGTTGGACGGCACGGTCAGCACCGTCGCGCCTCCGCCGAGGGTGAGCAGCCGGTAGAGCTCGGGAAAACGGAGGTCGTAGCAGACGGTGAGGCCCACCCGCACGCCGTCGATGTCGACCACCACGGGGTCGGCCCCGGGGTCGGTGCCATCGGACTCGCGGTAGCTCTGGCCACCCACGTCCACATCGAACAGATGGATCTTGGTGTAGCTCGCGATCCGCGCACCCGTGCGGTCGTACACGATCGAAACGTTGCCCACCACCCCGTCGCCGAGGTCGATCGCGATCGAGCCGCCGATCAGGTTGATCTGGTGCTGCGCTGCCCAGCCGGCCATCGCCTCGACGGTTGGGCCCGAGTCGATCGCTCCGCCTCGCGGCGCATCGCGGCGCCGTCCACCCAGGCGTTCCACTTCTCGGGCAAAAGCACCATGTCGGCGCCGCGCTCGGCCGCGTCGGCCACGAACGGCGCCATGTCGCGCAGGTTGTCGGCCTTGTCGGGCCGAGCGGCGAACTGGATGCAGGCAGCGCGCCTAATGTCCATGGTAGAAGCCTACACCCTCCGTTTCGTCGGCCTTCCTGGTCCAGCATTGCCGCAAAGCCTGATCGCGCACGGCCGCGAACAGGATCGCCGCCTGCTCGAGCGCCATCGTGATCGCACCGATCTGCTGATCCTCGAGTGCCGAGAGCCCCCACAGCCTGGGTGTGTGCAGATAGAAGTCGTAGACCGGCGATCCGGCAAGAGCCAGCCCCAGCGCGAGCGGCGAGGCGGCCAGAAACGCGATCAGCAGGTATCCCAGGCGGTGGCCGGGGGTCATCCGGCCGGGCGAGATGACCGCCCACCAGAACACGAGGCCAGCGGCGATGAACACCAGATGCTCGATGCCCAGCGCCCAGCGGTGTCGCAGCGCGTAGTCGTAGTAGGCCGGGCACGTGCAGCGCGTACCAGGCGACGAGCCAGAAGATCAGCGCGAACGCCGGAGTGGTCGCGGCCCGCACCGACGCGCGGCGTTCGGCCAGCTCGAACATCACGGGCGTGAGACCCAGAACGAGAAGCGGCGGCGCCCAGTCGGCGATCATCACGTTCTGCAGCAGGTGAAAGCTGACCATCGAGGTGAGCGCGTAGTGCTCGATCGGCGAGAACAGCGCGACGCGCAATCAGAGACGAGGCCGGCGGCGAACGCCGCGACCCGGTACCACGGCGTGGGTTCGCCGCGGCGACCCAGTGAGCGCACCACGTAGCCGTAGTCGACGGCCACCACCGCGACCGCGAGCATCCACTCCCAGTCGAACACGAACTGCAACGCATACAACCGTGCCAGGCACTTTCTATGCGCTCGCTTTCTCGAGCCTCAGCTGGACAGCGGGCCCATGGTGAGCCCGAATCCGCTCAGCTGCTCGTGGTAGAGCTCGGCCTGCTCCTTGTGGCCGCGCCAGACGATCGCTCGCCCCCGGCTGTGGATCGTGTGGGCAAACTCCATCCCACCCTCGAAGCTCACTCCGGGAAGCGTGCGGGCAAGGGCGAACGCCACGCCGTCGAACGTGTTGTGGTTGTCGTTCAGGACGATCACCATCCACGGCCGGTCGTCGCCCGAGCCCGGGCCGGTGTCGCGCGGTTTGCGCTCCCGCACCGGTCGGTCGACGATGGACATGGCTGCGAGTTTACCGCCCCCACCCTCCCCCGCCGGGCGTTCGGATCTCGAGCACGTCCCCGGCCCTCAGGTCGAGTGCGATCTTGGCCGGCAGCCGCCGCCCGTTGAGCAGGTTGACGCCCGCCGCACCGAAGCCTCCGCCCTCGGCGCCGGCGGGGCGATGCCGGCGCCGCTCGGTCATCAACCCCAACCGGCAGTCGGCCAGCACGCGGTAGACGCGCACCACTCCGTCGCCTCCGCGATGCCGCCCGGCGCCGCCGGACCGGTGCCGCACGGCGTAGCGCTCGATGCGCAGCGGGTACTCGCGCTCCAGAGCCTCCACCGGCGTGTTCAGCGTGTTGGACATGGCCACGTGCACTGCGCTGGGCCCCGCCGCGGCCGGCGACGCACCCTGCCCGCCGCCGATCGTCTCGTAGTAGGTGAACGCCGAGGTGCCGAACGTGACGTTGTTCATGGTGCCCTGGCCGTCGGCGCGGCTGGGCGTGATCTGCCCAAACGCGCGGGTGACCACGTCGACGATGCGGCTCGATGTCTCGGTGTTGCCCGCCACAACCCCTCCGGGCGGTGAAGCGTGCACCAGCGACCCTGCGGGGGCGCGCACGTCGATCGGCTCGTAGGCGCCGGCCGCGGCCGGGATGTCGGGATCACACAGCGACCGCACCACGAAGTAGACGGCCGAGCGGGTCACGGTCAGCGGGCAGTTGACGTTGCCGCGGCACTGCGGCGAGGTGCCCGCGAAGTCGACCTCGACCGCGTCGCCCGCCACGCGCACGCGCACCTGGATGCGGATGTCGCGCGGGTCGATACCGTCGCCTTCGATCACCCCCGAAGCAACGCCCTCGCCGTCGGGTAGCGCGCGCAGTGCAGCGCGCATCCGCCGCCTCGAGTAGCGCTGGATGTCGTCCATCCCGCGCTTCAGCCCCTGGGCACCGTGGCGGTCGGCGAGCTCCTGCAGCCGGCGCGCGCCCAGCTCGTGAGCCGCCCGCTGGGCGCGCAGGTCGGCCAGCCGCTCCCGGGGGCGGCGCATGTTGGCGACCAGCACGGTCAGCAGGTCGTCGGTGAGCCGCACCGGCGGGATCACCACGCCCTCCTGCAGCAGCTCGGTCGCGCCGACCGGCATGCTGGACGGCTGCATTCCGCCCACGTCGGCGTGATGCGCGCGGCTGACCACGTAGCCGAGGTCGCCCACCCGCGAGATCAGGGTGATGTCGGGCAGGTGCGTGCCGCCGCTGTAGGGATCGTTCACGACGAACAGTTCGCCCGGCTGCGGGTCGAGGGCCAGGCAGGCTTCCACCGCGGCGGGCATCGCTCCCAGATGCACGGGGATGTGCTCGGCCTGAGCGACCATCCGCCCGCGCAGGTCGAACACCGCGGTCGAGCAGTCGTGCCGCTCCTTGATGTTGGCCGAGTGGGCCGCGCGGATCAGCGCTGCGCCCATCTCCTCGGCGACGCCGCTGAGTGCTGCTGACATCACGCGAAGCGCGGCGGGGTCAGCCAACGGTCAACCTCCAGCCCGCGGCGTGGCGACGTGCCGTCCACCCCTCGGCCACCCAGAGCGTGGCACCGTCCATCGCGAGCGATGCGGGGCCGCGCACCCTGCGGCGCCGAGCGGTGGTCGCGAGCTCCAGCTGCGTACCCGCCTCGATCACCGCGCGGCGCACCGCCACCAGCTCGATGTCGGCGCTCTCGTCGGCGAAGCCGTAGCGCTCGCGATGAACCGCGTGAAAGCGATCGGCCAGGGTCGCAGCCGGTTCGAGATCGACCTCCAGCTCGAACGACTGGCCGGCGTACCGAAGGTCGCAGGTCGTCTCGACCCGCGCGCCCTTCGGTGTGGGCAGGCGGGGAGCCAGCCCGCGCAGCCGGGCCACGCCCAGTGAGCCGAGCCGCACGGGGGCGCTGCGCACGGCGTCGCGGCGCCGCTCACCCAGGGCGATTCCCAGCGCCGAGAAGACGCCGCCGGCGTCGGGCACGAGCACGGTGCGCATGCCCAGAGCCGCGGCCACCTCGCACGCATGCAACGGCCCCGCGCCACCGAAGGCGACCAGCTCCAGATGGCGTGGATCGTGGCCGCGCTCGACGGTGACGACCCGGATCGCGGCCACCATCTCCTGGTTTGCGACGGCCACGATGCCGCGGGCCGCGGCCGGCACGCTCCCAAATCCACTCGCCACCGACTCGACGGCCGCCCTGGCGGCAGCGCGGTCGAGTTGGATCTCACCCGCCAGCGGCACGCGGTGATCGAGCCTTCCCAGCACCAGGTTTGCGTCGGTCACGGTGGACCGCTCGCCGCCCCGCCCGTAGCAGGCCGGCCCCGGTTCGGCACCGGCCGACTGCGGGCCCACGCGCAGCGCCCCGCCCTCGTCGATCCAGGCGATGCTCCCGCCTCCGGCCCCGACGGTCTGGATATCGAGCTGGGGCAAGCGCACAGGGATGCCGGCCACGTCCCGCTGCGCCGAACGGCCCGCCGCGCCGTTGCGGATCAGGCACACGTCGGTCGACGTTCCGCCCATGTCGAAGCTGACCGCATCGGCCACGCCCGAGCCGGTCACCGCCGCCACGCCGCCGGCGGGCCCCGAGAGCAGCAGCCGCGCGCCGTGGGTCGAGGCTTCGCGAGCGGTGCGACCCCGCCGCTTGACTGCATCACCACCGGCTCGACGAGCCCCTCCTCGCGGGTAGCCGCTGCCAGCCGGCGCAGGTACCGGGCCACCACCGGCGCCAAGATAGGCGTCGGCGACGGTCGTCGAGGCGCGTTCGTACTCCCGCATCTCGGGCGCCAGATCGATCGATGCGACCACGTGGGTGTCGGGCAAGAGTTCGGCCAGCCGGTCGGCCACGCGCCGCTCGTGCTCGGGGTGTGCGTAGGAGTGCAGCAGGCATACGGCCACGGCTTCGACACCCGCCCGGCGCAGTCGCCGCGCGGCGGCATCGACCGACTTCAGCTCGAGCGCCGCGATCGGGCCGTCATATCCCATCCGCTCGTCAACCTCGGCACTCACCGCTGCCAACGGAGCCGGCCGGCCCTCATCGAGCCGGTACAGGCTGGGACGCTGCTGGCGGCCCAGCTCGAGCAGGTCGCCAAAGCCGCGGGTCGCGACGAACCCGGTGCGCGCCCCGCGCCGCTCGAGCAGGGCGTTGGTCGCGACCGTGGTTCCGTGGCCCACGTGGCCCACCGCCGCCGCGTCGAGACCGGCGCTCTGCAATGCCAGGCGGATGCCCGCGATCACACCCTGCGATTGGTCGCGCGGTGTGGACGGCACCTTGGCGAACACCGCCCGACCGTCGCGTACCAGCACGACATCGGTGAAGGTGCCGCCCACGTCCACGCCGATGATTGCCGACCGCGACATAGCGGCCCAGCATAATCGCCGCTAGCGGCGTTTGGGCATGCGCCGCGCGACGATGCGCGGTGGCTTGAGCCGGTGCGGACGCCGGTCGTATCCGGGATCGGGCTTGGCTGCGGCCGGCCGCCGCACCGGAGCGCGATGGGCGACGCTGACCGGCTCGGGCATCGATCGCAGCGTTGGCAGAAGGATCACCGTGCCGACCAGCGTGATGCCGGCGGCGACCAGATAGGTGCCCTGGGCCCCGACCAGCTCGATCAGCGGTGCGCCGAGCGCGAAGGCAGCCGCCATCGCGCCGATCACCACGGCATCGAGCGCGGCAGAGACGCGAGACTGGATCTGGTTGGGAGTGCGCCGCTGGATGATGTTCTGGGCCGCGACCGTGCCGAAGCTGTCGAACACACCGGCCACGAGCATGCCGGCGAGCACCGGCCAGAAGACCGGCGTGAGCCCCACCACGATGAATCCGGCGGCGATCGCAAAGCTGCCCACCACCACCGCATGCTGCTCGTGGCGGCGCTTGAGGCTGCGTCCGAAGAGCGCGCCGACCACCCCGCCGCCGTCCCATGCGACAGCGATCAGGCCGTAGCCGAACGAGCCCACCAGGAAGTCGTGGGCCAGCGTGACCTCGGCGACGATCACCGGGCCGATGCCGATCATGACGAGCGCCCACGCGACGGTCAGGCGACGCAGCCACGGGTCGGCCATCAGCTGGCGGTAGCCGTCCAGCCGGCCGCCGAGCTCCTGCTCGCGGGTGTGCGACTGCAGTTTCTCGCGCACGCCGTACATGAGCGCCGCGGCGGCCAGCATGATCGCGGCCGAAACGACGAACACACCGGACGCGCTGATCACGGCCAGCAGCATGCCGCCGATGCCCGGGCCGAGCATGAAGCCCGCGCTCTTGAAGGCGCCGACAAGGCTGTTGGCCTTGCCCAGATCGTCCTCGGAAACCAGGTTGGGTACGGCCCCCTGCACCGCGGCGCCAAGCGCACCCTGGGTGGCGGCGGCAGCGACCATCATGCCGATCACGAGGCCCACCGGGCCGACGCCCACAAGCGCGGCACAGGCCAGGAAGGCGAGCCCGGCCACGGCGGCCGAGATCATGACCACCTTGCGCCGATCGTGCTTGTCGCCCGCCTGCCCGGTCCAGGGCGAGACAGCGGTCGAGATACCGAAGATCGCCAGCATCGCGCCGGACACCCACCACGCCGAGTTGGTGCCGCTGTACACCACCCAGATCAGGGCGGTGGTGGCGGCTCCGCGGCCGGCCAGCGACAGCCCCTGGCTGATTGCCAGGCGGCGGACGGCGGAGCTGATAGGTGGTGTGTTACGCGTGCTGTTCATTACAAACTCTCTGTCTTCAGGCATAGAAAAAGACGCCCTTCACGATGATCGGCAAAGGCCGCCATATCTATTAACGCCCACTGATGCGGGTTCATTCCCGCAATCCCTGTCCAGAACTAGCGTAGCGCGGCTTCCACCGCCGCCGCCACAGCGAGGCAGTCGCTCTCGCCCCAGGGCAGCGCCGCGATCTGCAGTCCGACCGGCATTCCGGCGGCATCCAGCCCGCAGGGGACGCTGATGGCAGGCCACCCGAGCGCATTGAACGGGTCGGTGAGCGCGCACATGGCCATCGAGACGTCCTCGTCGACGCCGTTGAACCGCACGCGCTCCTCGCCGATGTGCGGCGGCGTGAACGCCTGCGTGGGCGTGACCAGCACATCGATGCCGGCCTGCTCGAGCTGCTCGCGCAGGCGGGCGGCATACTCGATGCGAGCCAGCGTCCAGGCACCGGCCTGCGCACCTGTCATGTTCTCGGCGGCTTCGAGCGATGCGACGACGTCGGGGCCCATTTCGGCGCGCCGCTGCGGCCAGTACGGGGCCATCACGCCGGCGATCTCGGCGTCGTAGAGCGAGAACTCGAGCCCCTCGATCGGCCAGCCCAGATCGATCTCGACGATGGTGGCACCGGCGTCGCGCAGCAGGTCGATACCTGCGCGCACCGGCGCGGCCACGTCGGGTGCGGTGTTCTCGAAGAAGAACCGCTCGGGAACACCCACGGTGTAGCCCTTCGCGCCGTGGTGGAGTGCGTCGCGGTAGCGCTCGACCGGGACGGGCGGCGTGCGCGGGTCTCGAGCCGACGGGCCGGCGATCACCTCGAGCGAGAGCGCGCAGTCGCGCACCGACCGGGCGATGGGCCCGCAGTGGTCGAGCGTCGGCCCGAGCGGGTAGATGCCGGCGATGCTGACACGGCCGAACGTGGGTTTGAGTCCGACCACGCCACAGCACGAGGCGGGACAGCGGATCGACCCGCCGGTGTCGGTGCCGGGAGCCAGCGGCACGAGTTTCGCGGCGACGGCCGCCGCCGAGCCTCCGCTGGAGCCGCCCGGAACGCGGTCGCGGTCATGCGGGTTCTGTGTGGGGCCGTAGTGCGGATTCTGCGTGGTCGTGCCCCAGGCGAGCTCGTGGGTGGCGAACTTTGCGACAGTGATCGCCCCGGCGGCGGTATGGCGGGCGACGACGTCGGCGTCGCGCTCGGGCACGTGATCGCGAAACATCGCGCTGCCGTAGGTGGTGCGGATGCCGCCGGTGTCGATCAGATCCTTCCACCCCACCGGCACGCCGGCGAGCGGGCCGGGGTCGCGCCCCGCGGCGATCTCGGCGTCAACCGTGTGGGCCTCGCGCAGCGCGCGCTCGCGGGTCACCAGCCACACGGCACCCAGGCCATCGTCATCGAGCCGTCGCAGCGCCTCCTCGGCCATCTCGACGGCACTCGCCTCCCCCGCCCGCACCGCACCGGCGATCTCCCAGGCATCGTGGTCGAGCAGGTGAGTCATGCGGCGTGACGCTACCAGGAACTGAACCCAGAAGTGCTCATGAAATACAAGGGGGTCAGACCCGATAGTGGGTCACTTTGAATTCCCAGGGGCTTCTTGTGTCGCAGCGCTGGGCGGCCGATACTCGCTACGTGAAACTCAGTGGTACATGGGTCGTGCTGACCGCGCTGCTCGTAGTGTTGGCAGGCTGCGGACAAACGTCTGCGACCGCGACAAGCGGCGGTGCGACTTGGTCTGTAAGCGACGTTCAGACCGCCATGAAGAGTGCGGGACTGACTGGTTTCAAGCCAATACCGGCCTCCCAGCTGACAAAGGGCAAGCAGATCAAGGGTGTCAGCCCGGGTGACGTCCTGGGCGGCTTCTACTACGTCGGCCCGAACCTCGCGAAGCCATTCGGGTACACGGTGGTGGCGGTCAAGGCTCCCTCGACCCTTCCGAAGCTCAGGGCCGGGATTCTTGCTGAGGGAGGCCCCAATGGGCCGCAGAAGTTTCTCGACCAAGACAACGTTCTGATATCGATGCTGAGGCCGCATTCTGAGGCTGATAAGGCGACGGCTGCGCGGCTTCCGCTGATCTTCAATCACCTGCACTAGACCTGCCCGTCGCTGATGCCGGACAGAATTCCGATACCTCGGTGCGTACGAATATCATTTTTGAGTTAGATTGATATGATCTGTTATCGATGCTCGCATATCCGACAGCGAGTGTCGTCGCCGGACTCGCCGCAGGCTGGTTCGCCTGCCTTCTCGATGTCCGGGGCCCCGCGCCGCTGGACGTTGTCGGCGCAGGCCTTGCGATGTGGCTCACGCTCAGCTTCATCGTCGCTCGACTGGGGCGCACCGCGGCCTGGGGGTGCGTCGGCGCGTGCCTCTTTCTCGCGGCGTGGCTCGTTGGGTTCTATCTCACCAAATCGGCGCTGATCGGGATGGAGGCGAGGTATCTGTGGCCCGCGGCGCGGCCGTGGACGGCGATCCTCCTGCCGGCGAGTCTCGGGGTGGGAGTGACGGCAAACCTGAGTACGAGGCCGGGCCGATTGGGCGACATGACGCTCGCGACCCCACTGGTGTGGACGCTGGTCGAGTGCGGCCTGGTGTTGACCCGCTGCAGCTTCGCGGTCACCGTCGCGGTGACCGCGATTGAACTGCTGGCGGCTCTGATCCCACTCGGGCTAGAGCGCGGGCGGTCCGTCAACCTGCGTTGGTTGCTGACGGGCGCGGTCGCCGGTACCGTCCCCTACGCCGTGCTGGTCGGGCTGATCCTGGGCCGAAACGCACCGCCCTGACCGCACCCGCGCATACCCCGTGCCAGGCACGATCTATGCGTTCGTGGCGGGGGCGACGCGCGGCCAGCGGAACCGCTGCGCCTCGGGCGGCAGCTCGCGACCCTGTGCGAGGTCGGCGATCAGCCGGCCCAGCAGCGGCCCGAACTTGAAGGCGTGCCCGGAGTCGCCGCCGCACACGATCACGCCGTCGATGCGGTCGAGGATGAAGTCCTCGTCGGGCGAGTGCGTGAAGAGGCACGCCTCGGAGTGCACCGGATCGGGGTCGAGCCCTGGAAACCGGCGGGCCACGTACGCACGCAGACTCTCGACGATCCCGGCGTCGACCGGCCGGTCGGGGCGATCGGGATCCCACTCGCCGCGCAGCTCGCTCTCGGCGACCTTGTAGCCCACGCCCGGCGCGACCAGGGCGTAGTAGCCGTCCCGCTCGGCCTGCATGTCCACCACCGAGGGCCGGTCGTCGGGCGCGCCCCGAAAGTACGACACCTGCTCGATCCGCGTCCATAGCGGCAGGTCGAGCTGGCGGGCAAGCCACGGCCCCGTGCACACGCACACCACGTCGGCCTCGAGCTCGCGGGGATCGTCGATGCGGCTGTGCTCGCGCACCTCCACGCCCCGCGCCAGCCGGCGCAGCGCCTCGTCGGCCAGCACGGCGCCCGCATCCTCGTCCAGCAGCACCGGCCCGTCGAACCGCGCCTCGGGAAACATCTGCTGCGCCTCCCCGGGCTCGAGCCACGTCCCCGGCTGACCGGCCTGCTCCATCGCCGCCGCGTAGGCGGGCGCGTTGGCACCGTGCAGCAAGAGCCCGCTTTGAATCAGCAGATTCGCGCCCAGCGAGCGCCACAGGTCGTTGTTGCGGGCCGCGAGCGTGACGTAGTCGGTCTCGGGATAGGCGCGCCGGAAGATGCGCGAGCGGCCCGGCGACGACCCGAGCGGGGTGCCGATGGTGTGCTGCTCGTGCACGGTGACGGCAAACCCGTCGTCGGCCAGCGCGCGCGCCGCGCCGAGGCCGATAATGCCGCCGCCTACGACGACGGCCCGGCTATGCGGCCTTGGCGGCAACCAGCTTTTCGAGCTCGCCGGTGGTGTAGAGCTCGGTCACGATGTCGCAGCCGCCAACCAGCTCGCCGTCGATGAACAGCTGAGGAATGGTGGGCCAGTTGGACTCGGCCGAGAGCACCTGGCGGATCCGCGGATCCGGCAGGATGTCGATCGCCGCATACTCGGCGCCCACCTCGTCCAGGCAGCGCACCGTCTGGGCCGAGAACCCACAGCGCGGCGCCTCGGGGGTGCCCTTCATGAAGAGCATGACCCGGTTCTCGCCGATGGCCTTGAGGAGTTCTTCGCGAATCTGTTCGTCGGTCACGATCACGAGCTTGCCTCCGTCTTGATCTTGAGAGCATGGATACTGCCGTCGTCGAGCAGGTGCTGAACCGGCTCGTACACCAGCTTGTGCTGAGCCAGGAGCGGCAGCCCCTCGAACCGTGTCGAGCGCACATACGCCGACAGGTGGTCGCCTCCACCGAAGTCGTCAACCGTCACCACGCCACCGGGGAAGGCCTGCTCGAGGAGGTCCTGTACTTGATCCTGCAACATCATCGAGAAGATTAGCGGCACATGTGAAACGCACGATCCGGCCCGTCCGGCCGAGCGGTACAATTTGTGCACCAGTGTGTTTCGCGCTCCAAAGGAGGGCGCTCAAAATGTTTGACCCTACCTATCTGATCGTGTTCATCGGCATCCCGCTCGTCCTTGGCCTCGGCGCTCAGGCGTGGGTCAAGAAGGCGTTTGCCGACGGTTCCAAGATCCAGGCGTCGTCCGGCCTGACCGGCGCGCAGACCAGTCAGCGGATGCTCGACTGCCAGCAACATCCACGACGTATCGGTGGAGGGCATCTCGGGTCAGCTGAGCGATCACTACGACCCCCGCGCCAAGACGATGCGGCTGTCCGAGCCCGTGGGCCAGTCGACATCGGTGGCCGCGGTTGCCGTGGCCGCCCACGAGACCGGCCACGCGATTCAGGACGCCCAGCACGAGGCCGGCTTCCGGCTGCGCGGCGCGATCGTACCGGCGGTCGGGTTTGCCTCGAGCGCATGGTTCCCTCTCCTGCTGTTGGGACTGTTCTTGAAGCTCGACGGACTCTTCCTGATCGGCGCGATCCTGTTCGGCGCCATCGTGGTGTTCCAGCTCGTGACCCTGCCGGTCGAGTTCGGCGCAAGCGCCAAGGCGATGCGCCTGCTCACCAGCGAAGGCGTGATCTCGCAGGAGCAGGCTCCGGTCGCCCGGCGCGTGCTCACCGCCGCGGCCATGACCTACGTGGTCGCCGCGCTGATCTCGATCATGCAGTTCCTCTACCTGCTGTCGCGGCGCTAGCTTGACGCTGCCAGTCTCACCGCCGCTCGCGCCTGCACTGGCGCGGGCGGCGGCAGAGCTTCCCACCGGCGATGAGTGGGTGTTCGAGCGCAAGTGGGACGGCTTCCGCACCGTCGTCTTCGTCGACGGCGACGAGGTGTTCGTGCAATCGCGCAATGGAAAGCCGATGAACCGGTACTTCCCCGAGCTCGTGTTCCCGCCCGGCCGCTACGTGCTGGACGGCGAGCTGGTGATTCGCGACGAGCACGGCCAGGAGCTGTTCGATGCGCTGCAGGGCCGCATCCACCCTGCCGAGTCGCGCGTAAAGATGCTCGCCGAGCAGACGCCGGCGACCTTCATCGCCTTCGATCTGATCGCCGAGGGCGACGAGTCGCTGATCGACGTGCCGTTCGAGGAGCGCCGGGCGCGGCTCGAGGCGATGCACCTGAAAGGCATCGAGCTGACCCCGCTGGGCGACGCCACGGCCGCCGGCGAGTGGCTCGACACCGCCGAGGGCGCCATGGCCAAACGCCGCTCGGCGCCGTACCTCTCGGGCAAGCGCGACGGCATGATGAAGATCAAGCGCGTGCGCACCATCGACACGGTGCTGGTCGGCTGGCGGCCGGGCAAACACGAGGGCACCGTCGGGTCGCTCATCCTCGGCCTGTACGGCGACGACGGCGAACTGCACGTGGTGGGCCACACCAGCGGGTTCACCGCCAAGCGCTCGCGCGAGCTGGTGGACGAGCTCGGCCCCTACGAGTCCGGCGACAGCGGCTCGGCAGCGCCCAGCCGGTGGAGTTCTGACCGCGATCTGGAGTGGCGCGGGCTGCGCCCCGAGCTGGTGGCCGAGGTCAGTTTCGACCACCGCAGCGGCCGCCGAATCCGCCACGGCGCAAAACTCTTACGCTTCCGGGAAGACCGTGACCCGGAAAGCTGCCACATCGACCAGCTCGATAGCTGACCCAAGCGCAGTTCGGCTGCGCGACGTCTCGATCAACTTTGGCCCGGTCGAGGTGCTCGCCGAGGTGAGCTTCGATGTGCCGGCCGAGGGAGTGGTCGGCGTGGTCGGCCCGAGCGGCTGCGGCAAGTCGACGCTGCTCAGCGTGATCGCGGGCCTCGAGACGCAGAGCTCGGGGCAGGTGGATGCGGCCGATGCGGCGCTGATGCCCCAGCGCGACCTGCTGATGCCGTGGCGCGATGCGCTGGCAAACGCGGCGATCGCGCTGGAGAACGCGGGCACCCCGCGGCGCGCCGCGCGCCAGCGCGCATCCGAGCTGTTCGCGCGGTTCGGGCTCGAGCAGTTCGCCGAAGCCAACGTGTGGGAGCTCTCCGGGCGGCATGCGCCAGCGGGTGGCGTTTGCCCGCACGCTGCTGGCCCAGAAGGATCTGCTGCTGCTCGACGAGCCGTTCGCCTCGCTCGATGCGATCACCCGCATCGAGCTGCAGGACTGGCTGGTGCGAGGCACTCCAGGCCGAGCCGCGCACCGTGGTGCTGGTCACCCACGACATCGAGGAGGCGCTGGTGGTGTGCGACCGCGTGATCGTGCTCTCGCAGCGCCCGGGCCGCGTGGTGATGGAGCTCGGCGGCCGCCTGGAGCGCGACTCGGCCGAGCTGGGGAGCGTGCGGCAGCGCGTGCTGGAGGCGTTGCGATGAGGCGCTTTGGCTGGGTGCTGGTGCTGCTCGCGGTATTCGGCGCCTGGCAGCTGTGGGTCGATCTGCGTGACGTGCCCAGCTACCTGCTGCCGGCGCCCTCGGCGATCCTCTCGACGCTCTGGGACGAGCGGTCGAGCCTGGCCGGCGATGCGCTGCACACGCTGGGCGAGATGCTGGCCGGCTACGCACTCGCGCTGGTCACCGGGCTCGGCGCCGCGGCGCTTCTGCACCGCTGGCGCACGCTGCGGCGGGCGTTCTACCCGCTGCTCACCTCCAGCCAGAGCGTGCCCCTGGTGGCGCTCGCGCCGCTCCTGGTGGTCTACCTCGGCTTCGGGCTCGCGCCGAAGCTCGTGGTGATCGCGCTGGTGTGCTTCTTCCCCATCACCGTCGGCGCCATCGACGGGTTCGACGGGGTCGACCCCGAGTACCGGCGCATGATGCTGACGCTGCACGCCTCCGACAGCGCGATCTTTCGCCGGGTCGAGTTTCCCGCGGCGCTGCCGTCGATCTTCTCGGGCGCGCGGGTGGCTGCGAGCTACACCGCGGTGGCGGCGCTGTTTGCCGAGTTCGTGGGGTCGTCCGCCGGGCTCGGCTACACGATCCGGGAGGCCACCGACCAGTACGACACGGCCCTGGTGGGAGCCGCCGTGCTGCTGCTCGCGCTGCTCGCGTTGACGCTGTTCTGGGGGGTCGGTCTGGTGCAGCGGGTGGTGGCGCCCGTGGTCGCGACGCAGCCTCCGCTTCACCATCTAAGCTTCAGCTGTAAACCGTTTGCCGGGGAGTCCCTGAGGGGCTGAGAGGGCACGTACGTGCCGACCCGCGAACCTGATCTGGGTAATGCCAGCGAAGGGATGCAGCGATGAGACGAGTGGTGGTGTTGGCGATGGCGGCGCTTGTGGCCGCAACAGTGAGTGCATGTGGATCGGGACAGTCCGCCGGCGGGCAGCCCACGAGCCGGATCGACGACCACGTCGAGCGCGCCGGCCAAGGTGACGCTCGCGCTGGACTGGTACCCGAATCCCGATCACGTCGGTATCTACACGGCGATCGACCACGGCCAGTTCGCCCGGGCCGGGTTGGACGTCGAACCGCAGACACCGTCGGACGTGTCGGATCCGATCAAGCTGGTGGCCGCCGGCCGCGCCGACCTGGGCGTGTCGTACGAGCCGGAGGTGTTCTTCGCGGCGCAGAAGCACATCCCGGTGGTGGCCGTGGCGGCACTCGTGCCGACCGCGCTGAACTCGATCATCGCGCGCACCGACCGCGGCATCCACTCGATCGGCGATCTGGACGGCAAGACGATCGGGGTGGACGGCAGCGCCTCGACCACGGCGTATGTGAAGACGATGCTGCAGTCCGGCGGGCTCTCGCCCGACTCGGCGCATCTGGTCACGGTCGGGTTCAACCTGGTGCCGGCGCTCCTCTCGGGCAGGGTCGATGCGATCGCCGGCGGGTTCCAGAACATCGAGGGCATCGACGTGCGGGCCCACGGCGTGAAGACGACGGTGTTTCCGGTCGACCACTACGGCGTGCCGCAGCTACGACGAACTCGTGATCGTCGCCAATCCCGAGAAGCTCGCGTCAGACGCCGGGTACCGCTCCGAGGTGCGCCGGTTCGTGCGCGCGCTCGGGGCAGCCACGGCGTGGGCTCGCAGCCATCCGCAGCAGGCGGTGGCGACCATGCAGACGCACAGCTCGCGCGACTACCTCGGTCAGATCAACGCAAGTGTTCCGGCGACGCTGAAGCTGCTGCGCACGTCGCGGCTCGACCCGTCCGCATGGACGGCGTTCGGGCTGTGGATGTGGAAGCACGGCCTGCTCGACCAGAAGCCGGATGGGGCAGCGCTGGTCGCTTCCCCCTGAGCCGTGGCGGGCGCCGCGGGTGGTCCTGCCACCGCTCGTGCGCGCCCGCTGCGATAACCAGTCGAACGCTCACATGCAACTAACGTGCCTGGCACGTTTGTTGCATCCGTGACGGATGTAACGAACTCCAAACGGCGGGGGTCGGCAACCGCTCTACACTGAAGACCATGTCGCAAGCTCCGTCGCTCAAGGGTCAGCTGCTGATCGCGACTCCGGCGCTGGTCGACCCGAACTTCCACCGCTCGGTGGTGCTGGTGCTCGAGCACACCGCCGACGGGGCGCTGGGCGTGGTGCTGAACCGGCCCAGTGGCATCTCGGCGGCCGACGCGGTGCCCGAGCTGGCCTCGGCAGTGACCGACGACGAGGTGTTCGTCGGAGGGCCGGTGCAGCCCCAGGCGGTGCTCGCGCTGGCCGAGTTCACCGACCCGCTGGACGCCTCAGCCGCCGTGGTCGGGCCGATCGCCCCGCTCGACATGGGCGAGGATATCGGAGAGGTGCTCGACCGCATCACCCGGCTGCGGCTGTTTGCGGGCTATGCCGGGTGGGGTGAGGGCCAGCTCGACGGCGAGCTCGACGAGGAGGCGTGGTTCACCGAGCCGGCGCTACCCGGCGACGTCTTCAGCAGCGACTGCGACACGCTGTGGAACCGGGTGCTGCGCCGCAAGGGCCACGCGTTTCGGCTGGTCGCCTCGATGCCCGAGGATCCCAGCCTCAACTGATGTGCTCGAAGTACCTGACGGCGGCGCGGCCGATGCCGCGGGTCGACCACAGGTTGTAGCCCGCCGCGATTGCGATCCCCAGAAGCGGAATCTCGCGGCCGATGATCACGTGCGCGCGGCGCCGCGCAAGCCGGGTTGCGACCTGCGTGGCGAGCTTTCGGCTGACCTGTTCGGCCAGCGTGTCGATGCTGCCTTCACCGAACTGGTCGGCGGGAATCGTCTGCCCGGCGAACTTGACTCCGCCGCCGCGGGTCAGCTTGACGAGCCCCGAGTCGACGCCCATCGCCATCATCACGTCCAGCCGCCGCGCCTCCTGGTCGGCGAGCGGTCGATCGTAGAGACAGCCGATCAGAAGCACGAGTTCGATCTGCGCCGCGGTCAGAAGGGCGAGATCGCCGAGCGCCGCGCTCACCTCGGCGGTGGTGCCCGGGCCGGGGAGAATCGCGGGCACAGCGCTGACCGCACCGGTGCCGGCGACGTGCACGGCGCGGCGCGCGGCCACGACCCGGGCCAGGCGCGAGCGGTTGAGGTGCGGGTGCCGTCGCTGCCAGCCCGCGGCGGAGCGCTCGATGGCACCGGCACGGCGCACGATCACGCCCTGCAGGGCGACCTCGGTGGCGCGCGTCAGCGATCGCGAGAGCCGGTCGACAACCGTTTCGAATGACTGCGTGAACACCCCAGCACTGTAGAGGGGGCGTACCTCCCCGGCGTTGGCTAGGGTCCGCGCTCCATGGAGATTGCCCAGTCACGCAAGCTCGCGACGGTCGCCTACGACGTGCGCGGGCCGGTGCTCGAACAGGCGCTCGCGATGGAGCGGCAGGGTGAGACCATCCTCAAGCTCAACATCGGCAATCCCGCGCCGTTCGGGTTCGAGGGGCCGCCCGAACTGCTCGACGGTGTCATGCGGAACCTGGCCGGCGCGGTCGGTTACGGCGAGTCGCGCGGCCTGCTCGAGTCCCGCCAGGCGATCATCGAGGATTACGACCGGCGTGGCCTGGCCGGGCTCGAGCCCGACGACATCTACATCGGAAACGGCGTATCGGAGCTGATCCAGATGGGCCTGCAGGCGCTGCTGGACGACGGCGACGAGGTGCTCATCCCCGCGCCCGACTACCCGCTGTGGACGGCGGTGGCGACGCTGTGCGGCGGCCGGCCGGTGTACTACCGCTGCGACGAGAGCGCCGGGTGGATTCCCGATGTGGCCGACGTCGAGGCACGCGTTACCCCGCGCACGCGCGCGCTGGTGGTGATCAACCCGAATAACCCGACCGGCGCCGTGTATCCGGCAGAGGTGCTGCGAGGCCTCGCCGACGTCGCCGCCCGGCACGGACTGGTGCTCTTCTGCGACGAGATCTATGACCGCATCCTCTACGACGACGCGGAGCACACGATCACCGCGGCGCTCGCGCCCGACGTGCTGTGCGTGACGCTCTCGGGGCTCTCGAAGTCAAGCCGGGTGGCCGGCTTTCGCTGCGGCTGGGCGGCGATCACCGGCCCCAAGCAGAACGCGCGCAGCTATCTGGAGGGGCTCACGGTGCTCGCCAACATGCGGTTGTGCCCCAACGTGCCGGCCCAGTTTGCGATCGCCGCGGCCCTCGAGACGCCCGAGTCGATCGAGCGGCTGGTGCTGCCCGGTGGCCGGCTGCGAGATCAGCGCGACGCGGCCTGGGAGGGGCTCACGGCCATCCCCGGCGTCACGTGCGTGAAGCCCGCCGGCGCCCTCTACGCGTTCCCGCGGCTCGACCCCGAGGCGTATCCCATCGTCGATGACGAGCGGTTTGCGCTCGATCTGCTGCGGGCCGAGAAGATCCTGATCGCGCACGGCTCGGCGTTCAACATTGCGACCACCGACCACTTCCGGCTGGTCACCCTGCCCCGGGCCGAGGATCTGAGCGATGCGGTCACGCGCATCGCCAGGTTCCTGCAGGACTACACCGCAGGCCTAGCCCGTGCTGCTCTCGCTGACCAGCGCGTTTGACTCGCTCCAGAACCTGGTATCCGACTCGCCGTGGACATACCTGCTGGTGTTCGGGCTGGCCGCGGGCGACGTGCTGTTCCCCGTCCTGCCCAGCGAAACGGTGGTGATTCTCGCCGGCGTGCTGGCCGGTACGGGGCATCTGCAGATCGGCCTGGTGTTCGTGGCCGCGGCCCTCGGCGCGTTCACCGGCGACAACATCTGCTACTGGGTGGGCCGCACCGCAGGCACCCGCCTGGCCGAGCGGCTGCTGACCGAGGAGCGCCAGGCGCAGATCGCCAGGGCTCAGGTGCAGATCGACGAACGCGGCGGCTACTTCATCGTGCTCGGCCGGTTCGTGCCAGGGCGGTCGCACGGTGGTGGTGCTCGCTTGCGGGACAGTGCATCTGCAGGTGCGCAGGTTCATGCTGTTCGACGCGATTGCCGCGATTCTCTGGGCCGGCCAGGCGTCGCTGGCCGGCTACTTCGGCGGCCGTGCTTTCGAGGACAATCCGCTGCTGGGCCTACTGGTCGGCGTGGGGCTGGCGACGCTCGTGATCGGATCGGCGGAGGGCTGGCGGCGGGTGCGGGCGTGGCGAGCCAGGCGGCACATCTGACGCGGTGCTGAAGTACGCCGTCCGCCGCATCGGGATCGCCGTCCTCTCGCTGATCGGCATCTCGCTGATCACGTTCGTGGTGTTCAAGCTGCTGCCCGGCGACGCGGCGCTGGTCGGGTGTAATCCGAAGGCGGGCGAATGCACACCCGCCGCCCTGGCCCATGCCCGCCACCTGCTGGGGCTCGACCGGCCGGTGTGGTTCCAGTACTGGGTGTTCCTGAAGGGCTGGATCACGCTCGACCCGGTCACAGGCGACGTGGCGTGGCGCGCATTCACCAACACGCTCGGGCTGCTGCTGGGGGCGATCGTGCTGGAGGTCGTGGCCGGCGTGTGGCTGGGCATGCGCGCGGTCAAGAAGGCCGGCACGTTCACCGACTGGGCGATCAAGATCACCAGCCTCACCATCGCTGCGCTGCCGGTGTTTCTGCTCGCCACGGTGTTTCTGCAGGCGTTCACCGTCGAGTGGCAGCCGGTCAACCTGGCGGGAGTGTTCTCGGAGGACGTCGCCCCGCCGGCGTTTCCGTTCATGTTCGAGCCGGGCTACTGGTTCGGGCACGTGATGCTGCCGACGCTCGCGATCGCGATCGGCGGGATCGGCGTGGTGGCGGTGGTCACGCGCGAGTCGATGGCCGAGACCATGCGCTCGCAGTTCTTCCTGGGCGCGCGAGCCCGCGGCGTTCCGCCACGAAGCCTCTACTGGGGGCACGGGCTGCGGGCTGCAGCGACCCCGATCGTGGGCATCGTGGTGGCCGATCTGGGCCGGCTGCTGATGGCCGACGTACTGGTGGAGGTGATCTGGGAGTGGCCCGGCATGGGCGCGCTCACGCTGTCGGCTGTGAGCGCGCGGAACGGGCCGCTCCTGGCGGCGAATGCGATCCTGCTGGGTGCGATGGTCACCGTGTTGGCCGCGATCGGCGACATCGTGCAGGCGGCGATCGATCCGCGGGTGCTCGCGGGGGTCGAGAGCGCGGCGTGAATGCTTCACTTGGCGGCCGGCAGACCCCTCTGACGGGCCGCGCGGGAACCAGTTGACCAACCCGTGCGTGGGGGCCCAGCATCCCTGCGGCGTCGACGACCCAACCGCCCGAGCTTGGTTCCACGTTGGTGTGGTCGTGACCGTGGCTGCCGTCGGGTCTGTGGTGATCGGGTTCGCGACCGCGAGAGGGCGACGCGCCTACTTTGCCCTGTCGCTGCTGCTGGTTACCCCAGTGTGTATCGCCGTAATGCTGCGCGCTTTCGCTTCAGATTTGACGTCCTGCCCGAGAGGGTTCTGAAATCGCGGCGCAGGTAGTATCCACAGAAGATCTATCTATTCGACCTGGGAGGGCATCAGAATGAGCGCCGACATCTCGCGGCACCCGCTCGCGGCTTTCGCGGGGTGGATCGGGCTGGGAGTACTCATCGCGATCGATGCACTCCTATTCGTGTCGTTCTTCCCGCTCCTCGTGGTCACAGTCCCCCTCACCTGGGCGGCCTGGTGGGGACTGTCGAAGGTCACCGCCAGAGATTGGGGCCGCTGGGGAGCAGTAGCCGGATTCGCGCTGCTACCGATCCTGTTCGCCTACGGCAACAGGCACGGGCCCGGCACCTACTGTCAGACCGTCGGGACGCCGCCATATCAGGGCCAGGATTGCGGCGAGTACTGGGATCCCCGACCGTGGGCCACCTTCGCCTTACTGCTCGTCCTCATCGCACCCGTGGGAGCCTGGTGGCAATCCCGCAGGTTGTGACCTGAATCTTCGTCAAGCCAGAGGAGTGACCGCCACCGTCCTCGAACCAGCCGTAACGCAAGGGTCAAGGTTCAGCCGCGCCTGCGAGTGTCACCGAGCGAGTGGTCAGTCGCCGTCGGCGATCACGAGAAGAAACTCGGTGAACGTCCGCCCGCGGGGGATCACTTCGTCTCGGCTGAGGCCGATCCAGTCACCCTCAACGATCCCGCCCGTTCGTGCGTCGAAACCGTAGATCGTGTTCGCCCCGTTCCCCGCGAAGAGAAGGACGTCGTCGTAGGGCTGATTGTCGGATGACGCGTGCCAGCCGACATCGAAGCTGTCCCACACCTCTACCCATCCGGCCCCTACCTCGCCGCTGCCGCCGTCTGACTCGGCCATAAACGCGAGGTAGTCCTCTGGCAACTCCACGCCAACCTTGGCGGCGTGAGCCATCAGCAGCGCCGGATTGCCGGGGCGATCCTCGGATATTCCGGACGCCAGATCACGCCAACTCGGGGTCGGCAAATCGTTCATAGCAATCCTGATCGGGCTGGTCGTTCGCGATCTTGAGCGAACCTGCTACCCACGGTGCAGATCATCAGCTTCCTCATCGGACGCTGGCGCACGGCCTCGAAGGCCGTGGCTTCGTGGGTAGCTTGTCGTGTTCGGAGTGTCCGAGCCCGTACGATTGGGATATGGGCACACCGCCATCCGATGGTTCCTCGTTGCTTGGGGAGCGGTGGCTCGGTATCACTCCGGAAACACCAGTCGAGCGTGCCATCGTCGCTGACAGTGAATGGGAGCAGGGAGCGGATTGGGGACAACCGCGATCCGGTCATCCGGAAGGTACCGTCGCGGCGCACATCGCCGAGGTGCTCGCCAACGTCGATCAGGTGGCAGTCGATGCCCGTGATCGCGAGCGGCTTCGATTCGTCGCGTTATGCCACGACACGTTCAAGCACCGCGTAGATCCGTCCAGATCGAGGTCGGGAGAAAACCACCACGCGATGATCGCCCGCCATTTCGCCGAGCGGTACACCGATGACGCTGCGCTGCTCGACGTGATCGAACTCCACGATGAGGCGTATAACAGCTGGGTCAAGGGTGAGCGCTCGGGGAAGTGGCCCGCTGCCGAGGCGCGAGCGCACCGGCTGATCGACCGACTCGGCCCGAATCTCGCGCTCTACGTCCGCTTCTATCACGCCGACAATGCGACTGGGAATAAGGACGAGCGGCCGTTCAACTGGTTCGTCACGATCGCGCAGAGCTGAGACGCAGTCAGTGGATGAGGCTCAACCTCGGGTCGACGCCAGTGCCGGGGCGGTGACCCCGGTCACTCGTACACGAGACTCGCGGTGAAGATGTACGCGATCAGCCGCCAGGTCGGTTCCGGAGGCATCTCTTCACCGCGGTTTGCAAACCATCCGTCCATATCCGCGACCCAACCAGACGCGCCGTCGATCAGGCTCGCCGAGGTGGTGTTCTCGTGGGGATGGCGACCGCCTCGAATGTCGGCCGCAAGCTCCTCGAGGTATGCCGCGAGGTCATCTCGCGTGGTGACCTGATGAACATCGATCATTGCATCCTCATCGGCGGCCAGACGATTGAACCGTAGCGCCAGGTTCGCGGGCGATGGACAAGCGTTACCCTGGCGTCCCAGGCGGTGAGAGGCGGTAACCGAGCATTGGCTGAGTGTTGAGCCGTCGTGGCAACCCCCATATGCTTGCGCCGATGATGTCCGCAGGTTGGGTAGATTGTCGAAGCAGCAGGATGACCTGTGCATGATCGCGACACTGCCACTGCCCTGCCCGCCCGATCCGCTCGAACCACCCGCGGACCACAATGAC
The DNA here is from genome assembly GCA_963796875.1 of uncultured Actinomycetes bacterium. Taxonomy (GTDB): domain Bacteria; phylum Actinomycetota; class Thermoleophilia; order Gaiellales; family JAICJC01; genus CAVPTL01. The sequence continues at coordinate 38,051 of CAWCNL010000008.1, read as the reverse complement.
ACGCTGGAGGCGACTACCCCGATGGAATAGCCGCCCCCAGCCTATCGGGGCGCCGAGATTTGAACTCGGGACCTCACCGACCCGAACGGTGCGCGCTACCAGGCTGCGCCACGCCCCGCAGGCCGCGGATTATCGCACAGGCAACCCTGATCGACTCGCCGCTCGCGGCTGTCAGGCGCCGCGGCGGCGGGCGTCGCGCTCACGCCGGGCGCAGTACGCGTCGAACGCCATCATGCGCCGCAACCACTCGTGCTGAGCGTCGACCTCGATGTCGTAGAGAAGCCGATCGAGTTCGAATCGCTGCACGGCATCTTCCAGCTGCTGGTCGATGCGCAGCCGCAGACCGCGCAGATGCACGTGGTCGAATGAGGAGCGCGACATGCCGCCGCCATCGTCAGTGACCTCGTAGCCGGCCAACCGCCGGCCAAGCGACTGCGCACCCTCCATCCCGCGACTATGACCGGCGCAACCACCCGTGTCGAGGCAGACCACCCAGGGTCCACCCGAACGGGTAGGGTGACGGACGATGGCCAACCGCGACGAGATCGTCACGTTTCTGGATTCCCACCTGGAGGTGGAGCGCTATCCCGACCACCTGCCTGTGGGGCTGCAGGTACCCGGCGCTGCCGAGGTGCACCAAGGTCATCACGGGCGTATCGGCGTCCCTCGAGCTGTTCGAGCGAGCCGGCGCGGCCGGCGGCCAGATGCTGATCGTCCACCACGGCCTGTTCTGGGATCGCGACCCGCGCCGCGTCGGCCCGCGCATGAAGGCGCGGCTGCAGTCGCTGTTCACCCACGACCTCTCGCTGGTCGCCTACCACCTCGCACTCGACGCGCACCCGCATCGACGGCAACAACGCGATCATCTGCTCGCTGCTCGGTGATCAAGCCCGTGAAGCCGTTCGGCGGCGTCGGGTTTCTGGCCGCCGCCGACCCGCCGCTCTCCCCCGCCGAACTGCTCGAGCGGGTCAAGCGGGCACGTGAACCCCAGCCCGGTCGTGTTCATGCACGGGCCGGATCAGATCCGCACCCTGGCGGTCGTTTCGGGGTCGGCCGCGGCGATGGCCGAGGATGCCGCCGACCTCGGTGCCGACGCGTTCGTGACCGGCGAGCCGAGCGAGCCGGCCGCCGCTCGGGCGAAGGAATCGGGCATACATTTTGTGGCCGCCGGGCACTACGCCACCGAGGTGTTCGGCGTGCAGGCGCTGGGCCGCCTGGTTGCCGAAAAATTCGGCGTCGACCACGAGTTCGTGGACGTCCCCAACCCGGTCTGACGGCCCCTCGTTTGGTTGACGCCGTCAGGCCCGCTGGGTAATCTGTGACCATGGTGATTGAAACGGAGACGCCCTGACCTTGAACGTTCTCCAGCACACCGTGAAGTAGGTGAAGCCCACTGAGCAGCATGCTCGGTGGGTTTTTTTGTTCCTGCACCGAAGGGAGAAGGCATGGCCAACCACCTGACGCCGGAAGAATTGTCCAAGGAAATGGGCATCAAGCGTGAGGAAGTCGTCCGCCTCTGCCACGAGCAGTCCGTCCCGATCTACCACGGCAAGATCGACAAGTTCCTGTTCGCCGTCGCCGTGCAAGAAACGCCGGTAACAAGCTAGTTCAAAGCGGTTCATCCGCTTCGCGACCGCCGCGTCGCGTACCATTTTCCGTGTGCTTCGCGTAGTCACCCTGGCCGCCACCGGGCTCATGCTGGCGCTCGCTGTGCCCGTGGCCGGCGCTGCCACAACGAGCCAGACCATCAACACGTGGATCGGCCACTCGGCATTCTCCGGCGCGCGCACGTCACTGGTGGTCTACGACCGCATTTTCCGTGTGCTTCGCGTAGTCACCCTGGCCGCCACCGGGCTCATGCTGGCGCTCGCTGTGCCCGTGGCCGGCGCTGCCACAACGAGCCAGACCATCAACACGTGGATCGGCCACTCGGCATTCTCCGGCGCGCGCACGTCACTGGTGGTCTACGACCGCAACACCGGCCGGGTCGTTTCGGTGCACAACCCCGACGGCACGCTCAAGCCCGGCTCGAACATGAAGATCTTCACGTCGGCCGCCACGTTGATGCGGTTCGGCACCACAGCCCGGCTCCAGACGCGGGTGATGACCGGCGGATCGTTGAACAACGGGGTGCTGAACGGCAACCTGTGGCTGGTGGGCGGCGGCGATCCGTCGCTCTCCACCCGGCTCTTCGCGCAGAAGTACTGGGGCGGGTCGTCGGGACGCATCGACGTGCTCGCCAAGGCGGTCAAAGCCGCCGGCATCAACCGCGTCACCGGCAAGATCTTCGGCGACGAGAGCCGGTTTGACACGCGCCGCACCGCACCGTTTTGGAAGCCGTCCTACTGGATTGACTGTCCGCCGATCTCGGCCCTTACCGTCAACATGGATCTGTGGACCGCGTCCTCGCCCGCAGCTGCTCCGTATCCGGCACAACACGCCGCCAAGCTCTTTCGGGCGGCGCTGATCGGCGCCGGTGTGCAGGTGGTCGGCGGCGCCGGGCAGGGCCAACGGCCGTCAACCGTCCACACGGTGGCGGCGCAGAACTCGCCGCAGATGGCCCGGCTCGTCAAGCAGATGGACATCCAGTCGGTCAACTTCTACGCCGAGGTGCTGCTCAAGAACCTGGCCGTCCATGGCGGCCGCGCGGGCACCACCGCAAACGGCGTGCGGGCCGTGCGAAACGCGATCCATGACCTGGGCCTGGCGTTCCCGCGCGCCCGGATCTACGACGGCTCGGGACTCTCCATCGGCGACCGAGTGTCGGCCGCGCAGATATTGGCGCTCCTGCGCAAGATCGCGGGCCAGAGCTGGAGCGGCGCGTTTCGCGACGCGCTGCCCGTGGCCGGCGTGAGCGGTACGCTCGCCCATCGCATGCGCAGCGGCCCGGCGCATCGCAACGTCTACGCCAAGACCGGCACGCTCGACGACGCGTCGGCCCTCTCCGGCTCGCTGACCGCCGCCAACGGCCACCGCATCCTCTTCTCGATGATCATGAACCGCCCAGCGATGAACGTGCTGGCGGCGCACAACCTGCAGGACCGCATCTGTCAGCTGCTGGCCGGCTCGCGTGAATAGAAGGTGTCAGGCAGTTTCTATTCACCAGTCGCGATGAGTCATCCGCGGCAGTCGGAGTGAATAGAAACTGCCTGACACCTTCTATTCACCGTCGATGAGTTGCTCCAGCTCGGCGAGGTCGATCACCTGGACGCCGGCCTTCTCGGCCTTCGCGCGTTTCGATCCGCCGCCGTCGCCGGCCAGCAGGTAGCTGGTCGACTTCGAGATCGAGTTCGTGACCTTGGCACCCAGCGAGGTGAGGTGCTCGGCGATCGACTCGCGCGTATAGCCCTCGAGCGCGCCGGTGACCACGAACGTCTTGCCGGTGAGCGGCCCCTCGGACTGCTCCGCGGGCGCGCGCACCGGCCCTGAGAGCGTCACTCCGGCCGCCCGCAGCCCCTCGACGATCGACCGGTTGTCCGGGTCGGCCAGCCACGTCGCGATCGCGTCGGCGATGATCGGGCCGATCCCCTCGACCGCCGCGATCTCGTCGGGCGTTGCCGCGATCAGCGCGTCGATCGAGCCGAACGCGTCTGCCACCAGGTGCGCGTTCACGTATCCCACGTGCGGAATGCCCAGGGCGAACACCAGCCGTCCAAACGGACGGTCGCGCGAGCTGTCGATCGACGCGATCACGTTGGACGCCGACTTCTCCTGGAACCCGTCCAGTGCCAGCAGATCGTCCATGGTCAGCTTGTAGAAGTCGGGGGTCTGGGCGACGAGCCCGGCCTGCACCAGCCGGTAGACGAGCTTCTCGCCCACGCCGTCGATATCCATCGCCCCGCGCGAGACGAAATGCGTCAGATGCTGGAGCCCGCGGCCCGGGCATGCCGGGTTGGGGCAGCGGTGCTTGACCTCGCCCTCGGGCTTCTCGACCGGCGTCCCGCAGCTTGGGCAGTGCGTGGGCATCTTCCACGGCGGGTTTCGTTTGGCCGCCCTCGGGCATCAGCGGGCCAACCACCTGCGGAATCACATCGCCGGCGCGCTGAACGATCACCGTGTCGCCCTCGCGGATGTCCTTGCGGTTGATGTCCTCCTCGTTGTGCAGCGTCGCGAGCGACACCGTCACCCCGCCGACCTGCACCGGCTCGAGCACCGCAAACGGGTTGAGCGCCCCCGTGCGGCCGACGTTCACCACGATCGAGCGCAGCGTGGTGGTGGCGGTGGTCGGCGCGAACTTGTAGGCGATTGCCCAACGCGGATCGCGCGACACCACGCCCAACCGGGCCTGCTGATCGAACGACGACACCTTGACCACCGCACCATCGATGTCGTAGTCGAGCTCGCCCCGCCGCGCCTCCCAGGCCCGGCACGCCTCAACAACGGCTTCGGGATCGGTGTGCGTCGTGACCTCGGCCGACACGCGCAGACCGTGCTCTCGCATCCACGCGAGCGCGGCGGTGTGCGACTCGAGGTCGAGACCCTCGCGATAGCCCACGGCATAGATCCACACGTACAGGGGCCGACCGGCTGTGATCGCCGGATCCTTCTGACGCAGCGATCCCGCCGCCGAGTTGCGCGGATTCATGAACGTGGGAAGGCCCGCGGCCACGCGCTCCTCGTTGACGCGCGCGAACCCCGTGAGCGGCAGATACACCTCGCCACGCACCTCGACGACCGGCGGAGGCTGTTCGCCCCCGGCCATCCGCAGCCGCAGCGGAATGCTCGGGATGGTGCGCAGGTTGGGAGTGACGTCCTCGCCGACCACGCCGTCGCCACGGGTCGCACCGCGCACGAACACCCCGTGCTCGTAGGTCAGCGAGATCGCGAGGCCGTCGATCTTCGGCTCGACCGCCCACTCGATCGGTTCGCCGTCCAGCAGCCGCTGCGCCCGCCCGATCCATGCCCGCAACTCGTCGTCGTTACGGGCATTGGCCAGCGAGAGCATGGGCTGAGGGTGGGTTACCTGGGCAAACTCCGACGACGGTGCGGCGCCGACTCGCTGGGTGGGCGAGTCGGGCGTCGACCAGCGTGGGATCGGCCTCCTCGAGCGTCGCGCAGCTCGCGCATCCAGCCGTCGTAGGTGCCGTCGTCGACGGTGGGCAGATCGAGCACGTGATAGCGGTAGCTGGCGTCGTCGAGCAGCCCGCGCAGCTCGGACGCGCGATCGGCGGCACTCATACCGCGAGAAGCTCCGTGGGGGACGCGGCGACCACCGCAGGCTCCTCGGCGCGCAGGTCGGATTCGCCGCCCACGCCCCAGAGCGCAGCCACGGCCACCACTCCCGCCGCGTGCGCCGCGCGGATATCCCACACGGTGTCGCCGACATAGGCAGCCTCACCGGCGTCGGCATCGAGCCGCCGCAGGGCTTCGAATAGCGGATCGGGATCGGGCTTGTGCCGGACGGTGTCGTCCGCCGTGACGATCACGTCGAAATCGGTGCCGATCCCGAGCAGATGCAGGCCCAGGTCGACCGCATCGCGGCGCTTGGAGGTGACGATCCCCAGCCGCTGCGGCGAGGCCTCGAGTGTCGCGAGCAGCTCATCCACGCCGTCGTAGCCGGCCAGCAAGCTCGTCGTGCGTGGCCATGTTGCGCTCGCGGTACACCTCCATCAGCCGCTCCCCCGCTCCCGGGGCGATCTCCTCGGTGGCCTCGCTGAGCGGCCGGCCGATCGCAGCGCGCAGCACCTCCTCGGGCGGCACCCGGCCCAGCACCCGCTCGGTGGCGTAGCGGTAGGAGTCGAGGATCAGGGCGATCGAGTCGACCAGGGTGCCGTCGAAGTCGAACAGCCACACGTCGGGCCGCCAGCCACTCGCCCAGCGTTCGCCCGCCTCGGTATGTGTCGGGGTCGTCATTGCCATTGAATGCTAGTCACGATCCGATCGCCGGCCATCCGCGTATTGGGTGTCATGAACAGGACACACATAATCAGCCGCTCGCTGACCCTGGCCGCGTCGATCACGGTGCTCGTACTCGTGCTGGCCGCCTGCGGGTCAAGCTCGAGCTCGTCGTCGTCCACCTCCACCTCCACGAACACCACGCAACAGTCGGGGACGAACGTCGCCGGTCGCGCTCAAGGACTTCTCGATCACGATGCCCAAGATGGCGCTGCATCCGGGCAGCTACACGTTCGATGTGACCAACAACGGCCCCTCGGCGCACAACCTCACGATCAGCGGTCCCGGCGTGAGCAACTCGGCCACGCCCACCTTCGCCTCGGGTGGGACGCAGAAGCTGACCGTGACGCTCCAGAAGGGCACCTACGACTTCTACTGCTCGGTGCCCGGGCACAAGGCGGCGGGCATGAACCTGATGGTGACCGTGGGGTAGGCTCCACAGCATGAGTTCGCTCGACGACGGCTACGTGATGGATCCCGGCGTGGACATCGGCCACGTGCACCTGAAGGTGGCCGACCTCGACAGGTCGCTCGACTTCTACGTCGGGATCCTCGGATTCGAGCTGATGCAACGGATGGGGTCGCAGGCGGCGTTCATCAGCGCCGGTGGCTACCACCACCACATCGGGCTGAACACGTGGGAGTCGCGCGGGGGCTCACCGCCGCCGCCCGGCACCACCGGGCTCTACCACACCGCCATCCGCTACCCGACGCGCGCGCAGCTCGCGATTGCACTGCAGCGGCTGGTGGCCGCAAAATGGCCGCTCACCGGGGCCTCTGACCACGGGGTCTCCGAGGCGCTCTACCTCAACGATCCCGACCAGAACGGCGTCGAGCTCTACTGGGACAGGCCGCGCGACGAATGGCCCGCCGACATGTTCACAGCACCGCTCGACCTGGCCGAGCTGATCCGCCAGGCTGATGCATAAAGGGGTCAGCCACCTTTTATGCATGAGCCACCGCTGAGGGTTGCAACGAAGGTTACGGATGCATAAAAGGTGGCTGACCCCTTTTATGCGTCGAGTGACCAGGTGCTGATCTCGCCGATCGCCTCGCGGCTCGTGAGGTCGAGGTGGACGGGCGTGACCGAGATCATGCCGCGCGCGATCGCCTCGAAGTCGGTGCCCTCCTCGTCGTGATACGACGGGTCGTCGCCGTAGATGCGATACCGGCGATGGCCCTCGGTGTCCGACTCGAGCTCCAGCCGGTCGCGGTAGATGCGCCGCCCCAACCGGCCCACCGCCACCCCGTTGACCGGCGCGGGCGGCACGTTCACGTTCAGGATCGTGCCCGTCGGGAAGTCCCCGCTCCTCGACCTGCGCCACGAGCTTTGCCAGGAACTGCGCCGCCGGCGCGAAGTCGTACTCCTCGCGGCGCTTGAAGTCGAGCGCATGGCCCGCGCTGAGCTGCGAGATGGCGATGCCCGGGATGCCCAGCACGATGCCCTCGAACGCCGCCGCCACCGTGCCCGAATACGTCACGTCGTCACCCAGGTTGGCGCCGTAGTTGATGCCCGAGACGATCAGGTCGGGCGGCTCGCCGCCGACCAGGCCGAGCGCCGGCGAACCGCACGCAGTCGACCGGCGTGCCGTCGGTGGCAAAGCCCGTGCTGCCGTCTCGCAGCTCGACCTCGGTCACGTTCAGCGAGCGCACGATGGTGATCGCGCGGCCCACGCCGCTGCGGTTGGAGTCGGGCGCGATCACCGCCACATCCGCCACCGCGTCCAGCGCAGTCTTGGCGGCAAAGAGGCCGCGCGAGGTGATGCCGTCGTCGTTGGTCAGAAGCACGCGCACGCCGCTACCGTAGCCGCGCGCTCAGTACGTCACCGCCACCAGCGTGAGACCGTGCGGGGGTGCTGTGCGTCCGGCCGCCGACCGCGGCGCCCCGGCCGCCAACCGGCCGAACAGGTCGGGGTCGGGCGATTCGAGCATGGTGCCCACGATCACCCGCACCATGTGGCGCAGAAACGCGTCGGCGCGGATGCGGAACTCCAGCCGCTCGCCGTCGCGCGACCACCCGGCCTCGAACAGGTTGCGTTCGAAGAACACATGCGAGGTCTCGCTGGGCGTGAACGCGGTGAAGTCGTGCCGGCCCACGATGGCCGCCGCGCAGGCCTGCAGCGCCTCGAAGTCGAGCGGGCGCGGATGGTGCAGCTCGAACCGCCGCCGCAGCGGATCCGAGATCCGGCTGTTGTTGATGCGATAGACATAGCTGCGCGACGTGGCATCCGCGCGGGCGTCGAACCCCGGTGCAGGCGCGCTCGCCAGCACCGCGATATCGGCCGGCAACCTGCCGTTCACCGCCAGGGCCGGCGTCGGCCGGTCGACCGCCACCGACACCACGTTGGCGGCGGCGTGCACTCCCGCATCGGTCCGCCCCGCGACGGTCAGCGCTGACGGTGTGCTGTAGAGCGCCTCGGCCAGCACGCCGGCAACCGTGCGCAGGCCCGGTTGAGGCGACCAACCCGAGAACTCGGTGCCGTCGTAGGCGACGGTCAGCCGAACGGTGTCACGGCTGGTGGTCGACGAGCTCCAGGTAGACCATCGGGGCCGCATCGCCCTGCCGCGGGCCGAGCTTCACGATCCGGGTGTAGCCGCCGGGACGATCCGTGAACCGCGGGCCCACCTGATGGAACAGGTTGTGCACCGCGTCCTTGGATCGCAGATAGGCGACCGCCTGGCGCTGGGCCTGGACGTCGGTGGCGTCCTTACGGGCCAGCGTGATCAGCTTCTCGGCGATCGGCCGCAGCTCCTTGGCCTTGGCCTCGGTGGTCGTGATGCGGCCATGCTGGAACAGCGCTCCCGCCATGTTGGAGAAGAGCGCCTTGCGATGGGCCGCGTCGCGGCCCAGCTTCCGTCCCTTGCGCTGGTGCCTCACTCGCCCCCCTTGAGGGTCAGGCCGTGCGTCGCGAGCGTCTCCTTGACCTCTTCGATCGACTTCTTGCCGAAGTTCGGGATCGCGGCCAGCTCGGCCTCGCTCTTGGCGAGCAGATCGCCGATCGTCTCGATACCGACGCGCTTCAGGCAGTTGTAGCTGCGCACGCCCAGCTCGAGCTCCTCGATGAGGATGTTCTCCATGCCGTGGGCGCTCGGAGCGGCCACTTCGGCGCCACTCGCCTCGGGGCGCAGAGCCAGATCGGCCGCATCGATGTCGGTGAAGATCGACAGGTACTTGATCAGCAGCTCGGCCGCATCCTTGACGGCATCCTTCGGCGTCAGCGAACCGTTGGTGGTGACCTCGAGCTTCAGCTTGTCGAAGTCGGTGCGCTGGCCCACGCGAGCGGTATCGACGTCGTACTGGACGCGCCGCACCGGCGAGAAGATCGAGTCGACCGGAATCACGCCGATGGTCGTCTCGGGGCCCTTGTTGTTCTCGGCCTGCACGTAGCCGCGACCGCGGGCGATGGTCAGCGTCATCTCGAACCGCGCGCCGTCGGCCAGATGGCAGATGACGAGGTCGGGATTGAGGATCTCGAGGTCGGCCGGAGCTTCGATGTCGGAGGCCTTGACCGTGCCCGAACCGTCCTTCTGGACCTGCACCTCCACCTCGCCGGACTCGCCGTGCAGACGGCAGATCAGACCCTTGAGGTTGAGGATGATGTCGATCACGTCTTCGCGCACGCCCGGCACTGCGGTGAACTCGTGGGCGACGCCCTCGATCTTGACCGAGGTAACGGCCGCTCCCTCGAGCGACGACATCAGCACGCGGCGCAGGCTGTTACCGAACGTGTATCCGAAGCCGCGGTCGAGTGGCTCGACGACGAACGTACCGACGGTCTCGCCGGTGTCTTCGGATGTGATCTTGGGGATGAAATCAAGCATGTGTGCGGACTCGCTTCTGTCGGCTGCCGCCCCACCGAGAAGGCCTCGGCGCGCGGGGATCTGGGATCACTTGCTGTAGAACTCGACGATCAGCTGCTCCTGGACGGGCGTGTCGATGTCGACCCGGTCCGGTAGGCGCAGCACCTTGCCGGTGAGATTGTCGTGGTCGGCCTGGAGCCAGGGAGCGACCGACGCTGTGAGGTCGGTGGCATCGGTCACGACGGCCTTCGCGCTCGAGTTCGGGCGCAGGCTGATGACGTCGTCGGGCGCCACCTGATACGACGGAATGTTCACCTTCTTGCCGTTCACCACGAAGTGGTTGTGCCGCACCAGCTGACGGGCCTGCGTCCGCGAGGCCGCGAACCCGAGCCGGTACACCACGTTGTCGAGCCGCAGCTCGAGCATGCGCAGGAAGTTCTCGCCGGTGATGCCGCTGCGCCGCGAAGCCTTCTCGTAGTAGCTGCGGAACTGGCTCTCGAGCACACCGTAGTAGCGGCGCATCTTCTGCTTCTCGCGCAGCTGCAGCAGGTACTCGGACTGCTTGATGCGACCGCGGCCGTGCTCACCCGGCGGGTAGGCGCGGCGCTCGATGGCGCACTTCTCGGTCAGGCAGCGCTCGCCCTTCAGGAAGAGCTTCATGTTCTCGCGGCGGCACTGCTTGCACTTGGGGCCGATCATGCGAGCCATTAGACGCGCCTCCGCTTGCGCTGGCGCACGCCGTTGTGGGCCTGCGGGGTGACGTCCTTGACGCCGAGGATCTCGAGCCCGGCCGCCTGCAGCGAGCGAATCGCCGTCTCGCGTCCGGAACCCGGCCCCTTGACGAACACCTCGACCTTCTGCAGCCCGTGCTCCATGCCCTCGCGGGCGGCCGCGTCGGCGGTCACCTGCGCCGCGAACGGCGTGGACTTGCGCGAACCCTTGAACCCGACCGCACCGGCGCTCTTCCACACGATCACGCCACCGTCCTTATCGGTCAGCGCGACCAGCGTGTTGTTGAACGACGTCTTGATGTGCGCCTGGCCGATGGCGATGTTCTTGCGGGCCTTGCGGCGAACCCTGTCCGCGGGTGCCGCCTCTTCGTGGTGCGGGAGGCATTCAGTCCTTTCCTGGATTACTTCTTGCGCTGCTTGCCGACGGTCTTCTTGGGGCCTTTGCGCGTGCGCGCGTTGGTCTTCGTGCGCTGACCGCGAACGGGCAGGCCGCGGCGATGGCGCAGGCCGCGGTAGCAGCCGATCTCCATCAGTCGCTTGATGTCCTGCGAGCGCTCGCGGCGCAGATCGCCCTCGACCATCAGCTCGGCGTCGATGTGGTTACGCAGGCGGGCGACCTCTTCTTCGGTCAGGTCGCGCACCTTGGTGTCGGGGTTCATCCCGAGGTCCTTGCAAACTTTGTTGGACAGGGACCGGCCGATTCCGAAGATGTAGGTGAGCCCGATCTCGAGCCGCTTTTCGCGGGGAATATTGACGCCGGCGATGCGAGCCATCAGCCCTGCCTCTGCTTGTGTCGTGGGTTGGTGCAGATCACCAAAACGTTGCCGTTTCGGCGGATGATCCGACATTTTTCACACATGCGACGTACGCTGGGTCGTACCTTCAACGGGGGGCCTCCGAAGAGAATTCTGTCTGCCCGCCGGGCACGCCGAAGGCGCCCCCGCGAGCGACCAAGAACTCTATCACTGGTTACCCCCGCCCTGCATCGGTTGCCTGCGAGTGAGCACGCGCGGGCCGTTTTCGGTGATCGCCACCGTGTGCTCGCAGTGGGCGGCCAGGCTGCCGTCGCGGGTGTAGATGGCCCACCCGTCGTCGCCGCCCTCCACGTCGTAGTCGCCGGCGGTGATCATGGGCTCGATCGCAAAGACCATGCCCGGCGCCAGCTTGGGGCCACGGCCCGGCGGGCCGTAGTTGGGAATCTGCGGCTCCTCGTGCATCGTGCGGCCGACGCCGTGGCCGACGAGCGTGCGCACCACGCCGTAGCCGCGCGCCTCGACCACCGACTGCACGGCGTGGGAGATGTCGCCGAGCCGGTTGCCGGCCCGGCACTGCTCGATGGCCGCCTCGAGTCCCGCGTAGCAGGCATCGATCAGATCTTCCTGGTCGCTCGACTGCTCGCCCACCACGATCGTGATGGCCGAATCCGCGACGAATCCGTCCAGCGTCACCCCCACGTCGAGTGACAGCAGGTCGCCGGACTTGAGCTCGTACGGCCCGGGGATGCCGTGCACCACCATCGTGTTGGGCGACGCGCAGATGGATCCGGGAAACCCGCGATAGCCCTTGAACGACGGCACGCCGCCGCGCTCGTGGATGTGCTTCTCGGCGATCGCGTCGAGCTCGCGCAGCGTCACGCCGGGCTTTGCAGCCTGTTCGAGCAGCGTCAGCGTCTCGGCCACCACCTCGCCTGCGCGGGCCATGGTGTCGACCTCGCGGTCTGACTTGCGAATGATCACTTGGGCCCCAGCTGATCGAGGATGGCGTCGACCTCGGTGGCTACCTCGTCGGCGGGTCGCGCCGCATCGACGTCGGACACCAGCCCGCGGTTGCGGTAGTACTCGAGCACCGGCGTGGCCGCTTCGACCCACTGCTTCTGGTAGCGGTTGCGGATCACGTCTTCGCGGTCGTCGTCGCGCTGATAGAGCTCCGAGCCGTCCACGTCGCACACGCCCTCGACCTTGGGAGGGTTGTTCTCGAGGTGGTAGACGTGCTCGGCGGCCCGGCAGACGCGGCGGCCCGAGAGCCTGCGCACCAGCTGCTCCAGATCCACGTCGAAGGCCAGCACGCGCGAGATCTGGCGGTCGAGGCCCTCGAGCATCTCGTCCAGCGCCGCGGCCTGTGGCTGTGTGCGCGGGAACCCGTCCAGCAGCATGCCCCCCGCGGTGCTGCCGGCCGACAGCCGCTCGCGGATCATGCCGACGATCACGTCGTCGGGAACCAGATCACCGCGCGCCATGATCTCCTTGGCCTGAAGCCCCAGCGGAGTGCCCTCGCGCACGGCCGCGCGCAGCATGTCGCCGGTGGCGATGTGATCCATCCCCCGCTCGTCCACCAGCCGTTGCGCCTGGGTGCCCTTGCCGGCACCGGGCGGCCCCATGAGAATCACGTCGATCGCCATGTGCTACTTGAGGAAGCCGTGGTAGGACCGCTGGGCGAGCTGGGCTTCGATCTGGCGCATGGTGTCGATCGCGACGCCCACGACGATCAGCACCGACGTGCCGCCCAGTGCGCGGGCGGTCGCCTGCGAGAAGTCGGCGTAGCGGATGAAGATTGTCGGCGCCACTGCCACGATCGCCAGGAAGATGCCGCCGGCCACCGTGAGTCGCACGAGCACCGATTCGAGGTACTGCGCCGTCGGTCTGCCCGGTCTGATGCCGGGAATGAAACCACCGGCTTTCTTCAGGTTGTCAGCCTGCTCGATCGAGTTGAACACCACCGCCACGTAGAAGAACGTGAAGGCGAAGATCAGCACCGCCTCGCCGATCAAGAACGGCCAGCCGCCCGGCGAGAAGAACTGCGCCAGGTCGTGCATCGCATTGAACGGCATCAGCTGGGCCACGGTTGCGGGGAACGCCATCACCGCCGCCGCAAAGATCACCGGGATCACGCCCGCCATGTTGATGCGCAGCGGCAGGTAGGTGGATCCGCCCGACGTCATGCGCCGGCCCACCATGCGCTTGGCGTACTGGATGGGGATCTTGCGGATGCCCTCCTGCACGTACACGACTGCGAGCACGATCAGGAACACGATGATCGGCAGCGACAGCTTCTCGAAGCTCGAGCCGTTCCACCACGCGTTGATGCCGGCCGGAGCGCTGACCAGAATCGAGGCGAAGATCAGCACGGACATGCCGTTGCCGACACCGCGCTGGGTCATCAGCTCGCCCATCCACATCAGCAGCGTCGCGCCCACCGTCAGGGTCATCGTCACGAGGATCACGTTGCCCAGGTTGAACTTGACGAGGTCGCCGGTGCCGCTGGTACCGAGCGCGCCAGAGTGGAACGCGTAGGTGTAACCGAGCCCCTGCAGCGCCGCCAGCGCCACCGTGAGGTAGCGCGTGTACTGGGTGATCCGCCGCTGGCCGAGCTCGCCTTCCTTCTGCAGCGCCTGGAGGCTCGTCGAAACGGGCGTCAGCATCTGCAGGATGATCGAGGCGGTGATGTACGGCATGATGCCGAGCGCAAACAGGCTCAGACGCGACAGTCCGCCGCCCGAGAACACGGACAGCAGGCTGTAGATGCCACCCTGATTCTGGAGGGCGTTCTGCAGCGCCGAGGAGTCGACTCCCGGCGAGGGCACGAAGCTCCCGCCGCGGTAGAGCAGCAGAATGAACGCAGTGAACAGGAGCTTCTTGCGAAGCTCGGGCGTCTTCCATGCGTTGATCAGGGTCTGCAGCATCTGACCGGGTCCTACGCCTCCTCGTCACCAGCGGTTTCGTCCGCGGCGGCGTCAGCCGAGCCGGTTCCTCGGCGGCCGACTCTTCGGGCTCGGCTACGGGCTCTTCGACCACGGGCTCCTCGGCGGCGGCCTGCGGTGCAGCCGGCTCGGCCGGCGCAGCGGAGAAACCGATCACCGTCGCGGTGCCGCCCGCACCCTCGATCGCGGCCACGGCCGACTTCGAGAACTTGTGCGCGCGCACGTCGAGCTTCTTGGTCAGCTCGCCCCCACCCAGGATCTTGACCGGGTGGCGCAGATGCTTGACCGCGCCGGCAGCCTTGAGCAGCTCGGGAGTGACCTCGACACCGGCATCGAACTTCTCGAGCGCATCGAGGTTGACCGGAGTCGTGTGCGTACGAAACGGCCCCATCGGCATCGACTTCTTGTGGTTGGGACCGCGCAGCTTGCCCAGCCGCATGTAGAGCGGCATCTGCCCGCCCTCGAATCCCGGCCGCATGTTGTGGCTGCCCGACCTCGACTTCTGGCCCTTCTGGCCCCGGCCGGAGGTCTTGCCCGTGCCCGAACCGGCGCCGCGCCCAACCCGCTTGCGGTTGCGGTGGCTGCCGGCGGCAGGCTTCAGCTCGTGCAGGGTCAGGCCCGCAGTTTCGTCCTGGGCGCTCACTCGGCGACCTCCTCAACCCGGATCAGATGATTCACCTTACGCAACATTCCCTGCAGCGTCGGAGAATCCTCATGGATGGCGGTGGCGGAGATCCGCCGCAGCCCGAGCGCGCGCATGGTGCCGCGATGCTCCGGGCGGGTGCGAATGGTGCCGCGCACCTGGGTGATCTTGAGCTTGGCCATCAGGACTCCTCAGTCTCCTCGGCCGGCTCAGCCGCGGCTTCCTCGGCCTCCGGCTCGGCGGGGGCCTCCTCGGCGGGTGCCTCTTCCGCAGGCGCCTCTTCGGCAGGTGCCTCCTCGACCGGAGCCTCCTCGGCGACCGCGCCTCTTCGGCCACGGGCTCCTCGACAGCCGGCTCTTCGACGGCGGCCTCGGGCTCGGGCTCGACAGCGGCCTCTTCGGCCTTGGCGGCGGCGCGGGCGCGGGCCTTCTTCGACGGCTTCTTCGCCGCCTCGGTGGGCGGCGCGATCGCCGCCGCGGCGGGCTCCTCGGTCGCAACCGCGGCGGCCACTTCGGCGGCATCGGCGGCGGTCTGCTCGGCGACCACCTCGGAATGCGGCTTGATCACCTCACGCACCTCTTTGCCGCGCAGGCGGGCCAGATCCTCGGGACGCTTCAGTCCCTGCAGCCCTTCGACCGTCGCCATCAACAGGTTGATCGGGTTGGCGGTACCCAGCGACTTGGCCAGGATGTCGCGCACTCCACCCAGTTCGAGCACTGCGCGCACACCGGCACCGGCGATCACGCCCGTACCTTCGGAGGCGGGCTTGAGCAGCACCCGGCCGGCGCCGTAGCGGCCGACGATCTGGTGCGTGATGGTGTTCTTGTATTTCGGAATCTGGAACATGTTCTTCTTCGCGTCCTCGACCGCCTTGGAGATGGCCGAGGGCACCTCGTTGGCCTTGCCGTAGCCGACGCCGACGTGGTCGACCTCGTCACCCACGACGACCAGCGCCGTGAACGAGAATCGCCGACCGCCCTTGACGACCTTGGCCACGCGGTTGATCTTGACCACGCGCTCCTGAAGCTCGCGTCCGCCTTCGGGCTGCGGGCCCCGTGCTGTCTGAGAGGTTCGTGCCAAGGTCTAGAACTCCAATCCGGATTCGCGCGCGGCATCTGCCAACGCCTTGACGCGGCCGTGGAACAGGTATCCGCCGCGGTCGAACACACATGTCTCCAGGCCCGCCGCCTTGGCCCGCTCGCCGACGAGCTTGCCGACCGCAGCCGGAGCATCGGCGCGCGACGTGCCGGCCAGCTCCTTCTCGCGGCTGGACGCGGCCGCCAGGGTGCGCCCGGCGACGTCGTCGATCATCTGCGCCGAGATGCCCTTGTTCGATCGCGACACCACGAGCCGCGGCCGTGCAGCCGTGCCGGAAATCTTGGCCCGAACCCGCCGATGACGGCGCTTGCGCGCCTCTGCTTTTGTTCGCACCGCCACTATGCCCTCTTTCCGACCTTGCGCACCACGCGCTCGCCTTCATATCGAATGCCCTTGCCCTTGTACGGCTCGGGTGGTCGCCATTTGCGGATCTGCGCGGCGATCTCGCCAACCTGCTGCTTGGAGATGCCCTTGACCACGATCTGCGTCGGGGCCGGCACCTCGAAGCTGATGCCCTGCGGCGCCTTCACGTTGACCGGATGGCTGTAGCCCAGCTGCATCTCCAGATCGGAGCCGCGCAGCGCGGCGCGGTAGCCGACGCCCTGGATCTCGAGCCGCCGCTCAAACCCGTCGGTCACGCCGGTGACCATGTTGGCCACGAGCGACCGGGTGAGCCCGTGCAGCGCGCGATGGTCACCGCGGTCAGAGGGCCGCGAGACGCGCAGCACGCCGTCCTCGAGCGCCACGGTGATGTCGGGCGAGATGCGCTCCTCGAGCGCCCCCTTGGGGCCCTTCACCGACACGGTGCCGGGGCGGATGTCGACCTCGACTCCGCTGGGTACTGGGATGGGTTTTCTACCGATTCGACTCATGATTCACCACACGTAGCAGAGCACCTCGCCGCCCACGCCCAACTCCTGGGCACGGCGGCCGGTGACCACTCCATTCGATGTCGACAGGATTGCCACGCCCATCCCGCCCAAAACGCGGTGCGGACGATCCTTGCGGGCGTACACGCGCCGGCCCGGCTTGGAGATGCGCTTGACGCCCGAGATGACGCGCTCGCGGCTGGGGCCGTAGCGCAGCTGCACGACGAGCGTGTCGAACGTCTCACCCTTGGAGACGTTGTACTCGTCGATGTAGCCCTCTTCCTTGAGAATGCGGGCGATCTCACGCTTGATGCCCGACGCGGGCATCTCCACCTTCTCGTGCAGCGCCTGGTTGCCGTTGCGGATTCGCGTGAGCATGTCGGCGATGGGATCAGTAACCATTGTCCCCCCTCACCAGCTGCTCTTTGTCATACCGGGAATCACGCCCTGGTGGGCAAGCTCGCGCAGGCAGATGCGGCACACGCCGAACTTGCGGTAGTACGCCCGCGACCGGCCGCACCGGCCGCACCGGTGATAGTTGCGCGTCGAGTACTTCGCGGGCCGCGCCTGCTTGACTCTGAGTGCTTCTTTGGCCATTGAGTTCTGGTTCCTTTTCCTAGCCCGCGAAGGGCATTCCGAGCCCACGGAGCAGCTCGCGCGCCTGCTCGTCGTCGGGAGCCGTGGTCGTAATCGTGATGTCGAGGCCGCGCACCTCGGTGATGTCGTCGTAGTTGATCTCGGGGAAGATCACCTGCTCGCGCACGCCCATGGCGAAGTTGCCACGGCCGTCGAACGAGCGCGGATTGATCCCGCGGAAGTCCCGAATGCGCGGGAGGGCGATCGTGAGAAGCCGATCGAGAAACTCGTACATGCGGTCGCCGCGCAGCGTGACCTTGCAGCCGATGGGCATACCCTCGCGCAGCTTGAACCCGGCGATCGACTTGCCGGCCCGCGTGATCACGGGCCGCTGGCCGGAGATGATCGCGAGCTCCTCGACCGCGTCGTCGAGCGCCTTGGAGTTGACCTTGGCCTCGCCGACGCCCATGTTCAGCGTCACCTTGCTCGACGCGCGGGGCGGCCATCATCGACTTCAGGTCGAACTTCTCCATCAGCTGGTCGCGCACTTCGTCCTCGTAGCGCAGCTTGAGCCGGGGAACGGGAATCTCGGTCGTGCTCATTTGTCGATGTCCTTCCCGCACTTGCGGCACACCCGCACCTTGTTGCCGTCGGTCTCGTTGATGCGATAGCCGACGCGCGTGGGCTGATTGCACGCAGGACACACGAGCGCCACGTTCGAGGCGTACAGCGGCGCCTCGCGCTCGATCACACCGCCGGGGATCACACCCTGGCTGCCCGAGCTGCGCGGCGCGGGCCGCGGCTTGGTGTGGCGCTTGATCATGTTGACCTTCTCGACGACGACCCGCCGCTGGGCGGGAATGACCGTCTGGACGGTGCCGCGCTTACCGGCGTCCTTGCCGGTCAGCACCTGCACCTGGTCACCACTTTTGATTTTCAGTTTGGCCTGGGCCACTTCTAAAGCACCTCTGGAGCAAGAGAAACGATCTTCATGAAGTTCCGCTCGCGCAACTCTCGGGCCACCGGCCCGAAGATGCGCGTTCCGCGGGGGTTGCGCTGGCTGTCGATGATCACCGCCGCGTTCTCGTCGAAGGCGATGTACGTCCCGTCGTCACGGTGGTGCTGCTTGGTGGTACGCACCACCACCGCGGTCACCACCTCGCCCTTCCGGACAGTGCCGTTGGGCGTGGCTTGCTTGACGGTGCCCACAATGATATCGCCGACGCCCGCATAACGGCGACGGCTGCCGCCCTTGATGCGGATGCAGAGGAGCTCGCGCGCGCCGGTGTTGTCGGCGACCCGCAGGCGGCTCTCGACCTGGATCACTTCGCCACCTCGACGATCTCGGCCAGGCGCCAGCGCTTGGTCTTCGAGAGCGGACGCGTCTCGACCAGCCGCACGAGGTCGCCGGCCTTGGCCTCGCCACGCTCGTCATGAGCGTGCAGCCGGATCGAGCGGCGCATGGTCTTCTTGTACTTGGGGTGGGCCTTGATCACGTCCACGCGCACGACGATGGTCTTCTCCATCGCCGCGGAGACGACCACTCCCCGGCGCTCCTTGCGCCGGCCGCGGTCGGTCTGCCCCGAGGCCTCGGTGTCAGTCTCTGTGCTCATACGTCCTTCGCGGTTTGATTGCGCTCGCCACCGAGAGTGAGGAGGCGGGCGATGTCACGCTTCACACGTGTGAGCGCGGCGGTGTTGTCCAGCGCGCCGGTGGCGTGCTGAAATCGCAGGTTGAACAGCTCCTGGCGCGTCTCGGCCAGCTTGCGGGTGAGCTCGTCCTCGGTTAGCTCGCGGATTTCACTGGCCCTCAAAGAGATCACCTTCTCGGGAGACGAACCGGGTCTTGATGGGGAGCTTCATCGCCGCGAGCCGGATGGCGTCGCGGGCCAGCGGCTCGGGCACGCCGGCGAGTTCGAACATGACGCGTCCAGGCTTGACGACGGCCACCCAGCCCTCGGGCGACCCCTTGCCGGAGCCCATCCGCGTTTCGGCCGGCTTCTTGGTCACCGACTTGTCCGGGAACACGGTGATCCACACCTTGCCACCGCGCTTGATCTTGCGGGTCATGGCAATACGGGCAGCCTCGATCTGGCGGTTGGTGACCCAACCGGTCTCGAGCGCCTTGAGGCCGTACTCGCCGAACTGCACGCGGGTATGGCCCTTGGCCTCGCCGCGGCGCCGGCCGCGATGCACCTTGCGGTACTTGGTGCGCTTGGGCAGAAGCATCAGGCGTCACCTCCCGTCGACTCGGGCTTGGGAGCCGGAGTCTCGGCGGGCTTGGGAGCCGGAGCCTCGGGAGGCGCCGCCGCCTTGGGCGCCGGAGCGTCCGACTGAGGCGGTTGCTGCTGCTGTCGTTGTTGCTGCTGCTGGGCGCGAGGCGGTCGCCGGCGGCCTCCGCCGCCACCGCCCTGACCTCCGCCGCCTCCACCGCCGCCGCCACCGGGACGGTTGCGACGGCCGCGGCCGCCACCACCTTCACGACGGCCTGGCCGCGAGGGGCCGAGCTGCTCCATCTCGCCGGGCAGCGCGCCGCGCCGCCGGCGGCGCGAGTCGACCTCGCCCAGCCGCGTCGACTGACCGTCGCGCTCGAAGCCCTCGGGCATGATCTCGCCCTTGTTGATCCACACCTTGACGCCGATGCGGCCGAACGTGGTCTTCGCCTCGGCGAATCCGTAATCGATGTCGGCGCGCAGCGTGTGCAGCGGCACGCGACCCTCGCTGTAGGTCTCGGCCCGGCTCATCTCGGAGCCGCCCAGGCGCCCACCGCAGCGAACCTTGACGCCCTGGGCGCCGGATCGCATCGAGGACGAGAGCGAGCGCTTCATCGCGCGCCGGAACGACACCCGGTTTTGCAGCTGCTCGGCGATCGACTGAGCCACCAGCCGGGCGTCCAGCTCGGGGCGCTTGATCTCGGTGATGTTGACCTGCACGGCCTTGCCGGTCATGTCGTGCAGCTCGCGCCGCAGCGCATCGACCTCGGCGCCGGACTTGCCGATCACGATGCCCGGGCGGGCGGTGTAGATGTCGACCGTGATCTTCTGCGAGTCCTTGCGGATGTGAATGTCGGACAGGCCCGCGTGCGACAGCTTGTTGTTGATGTGGTCGCGGATCTTGTAGTCCTCGCGCAGGTACGTCGAGAAGTCCTTGGTGTTGGTGAACCAGTTCGACTTCCACGTGTGGATGATGCCGACGCGAAGACCGCCGGGATGGACTTTGTGGCCCATTAGCTCGAGGCCTCCTCGTCGTCTTCGGTAGCTGCTTTGGGCTCGGCCTCGGCGTCTGCCTCGGGCTCGGCCTCGGGTTCAGGTCTTCGGGCTCGGCGCTCGGCCTCCGCCTCGGGCTCGGCTTCCGCTTCGGGCTCGGCCGCGGCCTCGGGCTCGGCGCTTCCGCCTCTGCCTCGGTCGCCTCGGTCGCCTCCTCGGCCTCGGGCTCGGTAACTTCGGCCTCAGGCGCACCCGTCTCGTCCGACCGCGGTCTCCTCGGCCACGTCCTCGGCCTGCGGATCGGCGATCGGCGGCGGTGGCCGACGCTGGGCGCGGGCACGGCGGGCGGGGCACGCGGCGCTTGATCTCGCCGGGCTCGGCCTCGGCCAGCACGATGGTGATGTGGCAGGTGCGCTTCTCGATGCGGTTGACGCGGCCGCGGGCACGCGGCTTCCAGCGCTTCAGGGTCGGGCCCTCGTCCGCGTAGGCGGCCACGATGACCATGTCCTCGGCGTCGTAGCCGCTGTTGTTCTCGGCGTTGGCGATGGCCGACTTCAGCACCTTGCCGGCGTCCTTGGCCGCGGCACGCGTGTGGAAGGCCAGGATCGACTGGGCCTCGGTGGCCGACTTGCCGCGGATGGTGCTCGAGCACCAGCCGCGCCTTGCGGGCCGACGTGCGCACGTACCGGGCCTGGGCCTTCACGGTCTCGCGTTCAGCTGTCACAGTTGCCATCGGTTCAGCGGCCCTTCAGCCTCGAGGTGCGGTCGTTGCCGTGGCCGCGATAGGTGCGGGTGGGCGCGAACTCGCCGAGCTTGTGCCCCACCATCGACTCCGACACGAACACGGGCACGTGCTTGCGGCCGTCGTGCACGGCGATCGTGTGGCCGACGAACTCGGGGAAGATCGTGGACGCGCGCGACCAGGTCTTGACCATGCGCTTCTGCCGCGTCTCGTTCATCTCCTCGACGCGCTTCATCAGCTTGGGGTCGACGAAAGGCCCCTTTTTGCTCGAACGGCTCATCGCTGCTTCCCCTTACCGCGCCGGCGCGGGCGCACGATGTCCTGCGTGGAGGACTTCTTCTTGTTGCGGGTGCGGTGACCCAGCGTGGGCTTGCCCCAGGGCGTGACCGGATGGCTGCCCTTGTTCTTGCCCTCGCCGCCGCCGTGCGGATGGTCGACCGGGTTCATGACCGTGCCGCGCACCGTGGGCCGCTTGCCCTTCCAGCGCGAGCGGCCGGCCTTGCCGCCCGACTCGATCTCGTGCGTGACGTTGCCGAGCTGACCGACGGTCGCGCGGCAGCCTTCGTCCACCCGGCGCATCTCGCCCGAGGGCAGGCGCAGCAGCGCCTTGCCGCCTTCGCGCGCCGACCAGCTGGGCCGAACCGCCGGCCGAGCGCACCATCTTGGCGCCCTGGCCGGGCCGCAGCTCGACGTTGTGCACGGTGGTACCGGTGGGCATCGACGAGAGCGGCATCGCGTTGCCCGGGCGGATGTCCGACGCCGGGCGCCGACTCGACCGTCTGCCCGACGCGCAGCCGCAGCGGCGCCAGGATGTAGCGCTTCTCGCCGTCGGCGTAGTGCAGCAGGGCGATGCGGGCCGAGCGATTGGGGTCGTACTCGATGGAGTGCACCTTGGCGGGCACGCCGTCCTTGTTGCGCTTGAAGTCGATCAGCCGGTAGCGGCGCTTGTGTCCGCCGCCGCGATGGCGGGTGGTGATGCGGCCGTTGATGTTGCGCCCGCCCGTCTTGTGCAGCGGGGCCAGCAGCGTCTTCTCGGGCTCGGACTTGGTGATCTCGGAGAAGTCCGAGACCGTCATGAACCGCCGGCCCGGCGATGTGGGTTTGAATTTTCTGACTGCCATCGTGCTCCTAGACTCCCGGCCCGAACGCGTCGATGGTCTGTCCCTCTGCGACCGTGACGATCGCCTTCTTCCAGCCCGGGCGGGTGCCGGCATGCACACCGCGGCGCTTGGGCTTGGCCTGCACCTTCACGATGTTCACACCCACCACGTCCACCCCGAAGATCTCCTCGACGGCCTGGCGAATCTGCGTCTTGTGGGCGCTCTGATGGACCTTGAACGTGTACTTGCGGCGCTCGGCGATCAGCCCGTAGCTCTTCTCCGAGACGACCGGTGAGATCAGCACGTTGCGCGGATCGTCGTTCACTTACGCGCTCCCTTCGAGCCGCTCCAGCGCCACCTTGGAAACCGCCAGATGGCGGGCCCAGACCACGTCTGCAACCTCGAGGGCCGAGACATCGATCGACGTGGGTGCGCTCGAGGTTGCGGAACGAGCGCGCGAGCGCGTCTCTCCGCCTCGGCCACCACCAGCACGAGCGGTCCAGGCTCGTGCCAGCCGGCCGACCAGCTCGGCGGCCTGCTTGGTCTTCGGCGCCTTGAACTTGGCCGCGTCGACGGCCGCCAGCGTGCCGCCCGCAGCGTGCGCGGAGAGGGCGATCCGAGCGCCTTGCGGTGCGCCTTGCGGTTGACCTTGCCGGTGTAGTTGCGCGGGCTGCGGGCCGAACACCACGCCGCCGCCGGTCCACTGCGGCGCACGGGTCGTGCCCGCGCGGGCGCGGCCGGTGCCCTTCTGGCGCCACGGCTTGGCGCGACCGCCGGCGACCATGCCGCGGGTCTTGGTCGCGTGGGTGCCCTGCCGGCGCGCGGCCAGCTCGGCCTTCACGACCTCGTGCACGAGGCTGTCGTTGCGCTCGACGCCGAACACGTCGGCGATTCAGCTTCGCCTTGGTGGTGACGCCGAGGACGGGTGCGTTCAGCGCGGCCATCAGCGGTCGCTCCGGATCTCGACGACGCCGCCCATCGGCGCCGGGGACGGCACCCTTGACCAGCAGCAGGTTCTTCTCGGCGTCCACCTCGACGATCGAGAGGCCGCGCTGGGTGACGCGCTCGTGGCCCATGTGACCGGCCATGCGCATGCCCTTGAAGACCCGCGCCGGATACGCCGACGCGCCGATCGAACCCGGCGCGCGCACGTTGTGCGAGCCGTGGATGACGGGGCCGCGGTGGAAGTTGTGGCGCTTGATCGTGCCGGCAAACCCCTTGCCCTTGCTGGTGCCCGCTGACCTTGACCTTGTCGCCGGGCTCGAACGGCTCGACGGTGACGGTGTCACCGACGTTCAGGCCCTCGACGCCGCGCATCTCGACCACGTGCCTGTGCGGGCCGACGATTCGCGCGTGGCCAGGTGCCCGACCTCGGGCTTGGAGATCTTGCGCTCCTTGACCTCGCCGAAGGCGAGCTGGACGGCGGTGTAGCCGTCGGTCTCCTGGGTGCGCACGGCCGACCACCGGGCAGGGCCCGGCCTCGATCACCGTCACCGGCGTGACGCTGCCCGACTCCTGGTCGAAGAGCTGGGTCATGCCCAGCTTGGTGCCGACGATGCCTTTGTCTGAAACTGAGCCATCGTCTAGAGCTTGATCTCGATGTCGACGCCGGCCGGCAGGTCGAGCCGCATCAGCGAGTCGACCGTCTTGGGCGTCGGTTGATGGATGTCGATCAGCCGCTTGTGCGTGCGGATCTCGAAGTGCTCACGCGAGTCCTTGTCCTTGAACGGGCCGCGGATCACGCAGTAGACGTTCTTCTCCGTGGGGAGCGGCACAGGGCCCGACACCGATGCGCCGGACCGCTGTGCGGTCTCCACGATCGAACGCGCCGACAGATCGACCTGCGTGTGGTCGTAGCCCTTGAGCCGTATGCGGATCTTCTGTGCTGCCACGTTTCAGTCATCCGTTCGATTGCTCGTTGGTTAGGCGATGATCTTGGTTACGGCGCCCGCACCCACGGTGCGGCCGCCCTCGCGGATCGCGAACCGCAGACCCTCGTCCATGGCGATCGGGGGATCAGCTCGACGGTCATCTCGGCGTTGTCGCCGGGCATGACCATCTCGACGTCGGCCTGCAGCTCGACCACGCCGGTCACGTCGGTGGTGCGGAAGTAGAACTGCGGCCGATACCCCTTGAAGAACGGCGTGTGACGGCCGCCCTCGTCCTTGGAGAGCACGTACACCTGCGCCTCGAACTTGGTGTGCGGCGTGATCGAACCGGGCTTGGCCAGCACCTGGCCGCGCTCGATCTCCTCGCGCTTGACACCGCGGAGCAGGCAGCCGACGTTGTCGCCCGCCTGGCCCTGGTCGAGCAGCTTGCGGAACATCTCGACGCCGGTCACGACCGTCTTCTCGGTGGCCTTGTGGATGCCGACGATCTCGACTTCCTCGCCGGTCTTGACGACGCCCTGCTCCACACGGCCGGTGGCGACGGTGCCGCGGCCGGTGATCGTGAAGACATCCTCGACGGGCATCAGGAACGGCTTGTCGATCTCGCGCTCCGGCTCGGGGACGTAGTCGTCCACGGCCTGCATCAGCTCGAGAATCTTGGGCGTCCACTCGGCGTCGCCCTCGAGCGCCTTCAGCGCCGAGACACGCACGACCGGAATGTCGTCGCCGGGGAACTCGTAGCTGGAGAGCAGCTCACGAACCTCGAGCTCGACGAGCTCGAGCAGCTCCTCGTCGTCCACCGCGTCGGACTTGTTCAGCGCGACGACGATGTAGGGCACGCCGACCTGGCGGGCCAGCAGGATGTGCTCGCGCGTCTGCGGCATCGGGCCGTCGGTGGCCGACACGACCAGGATCGCGCCGTCCATCTGGGCGGCACCCGTGATCATGTTCTTGACGTAGTCGGCGTGACCCGGGCAGTCGACGTGGGCGTAGTGGCGGTTGGCCGTCTCGTACTCCACGTGCGCCGAGTTGATCGTGATGCCGCGCTGCTTCTCCTCGGGCGCCTTGTCGATCTCGTCGAAGTTCGAGGCCACCGTGCCGGTGCCGGACTCGGCCAGCACTTTGGTGATGGCCGCGGTCAGCGTGGTCTTGCCATGGTCGATGTGACCGATGGTTCCGATATTCAGATGTGGCTTGTTTCGCTCGAACTTTTCCTTGGCCATTTTCGGGTCTCCTTTAGCCCTGTGCTTCCGTCAGCTTTTCCGCGATTGACTGCGGGACCTCTGCGTAATGAAGGAACTGCATCGTGTAGGTGGCACGGCCCTGGCTCATCGTGCGCACGTCGGTCGCGTAGCCGAACATCTCGGCCAGCGGCACCCGTGCTTTGATGGTCTGCGCGTTGCCCCGCGGCTCCATGCCTTCGATCTGGCCGCGGCGCGAGTTGATGTTGCCGATGACGTCGCCCATGTAGTCCTCGGGGGTGACGACCTCGACCGCCATGATGGGCTCGAGCAGCACCGGCTTGGCGCGCTTGGCGGCCTCCTTGAAGGCCATCGAACCGGCGATCTTGAACGCCATCTCGGACGAGTCCACGTCGTGGTATGAGCCGTCCACCAGCTGCACCTTGACGTCGACCACCGGGAAGCCCGAGATCACGCCGGCCTGCATCGCTTCCTTGATGCCGCCGTCCACCGACGAGATGTACTCGCGGGGGATGGCGCCGCCGACGATCTTGTTCTCGAACTCGTAGCCGCCGCCCTGCTCGTTGGGCTCCATGTTGATGACCGCATGGCCGTACTGGCCGCGGCCACCGGTCTGGCGCACGAACTTGCCGTGGATGTTCTGCACGGCGTTTCTGATGGTCTCGCGGTAGGCGACCTGCGGCCGGCCGACGTTGGCGTCCACCTTGAACTCGCGCATCAGGCGGTCGACGATGATCTCGAGGTGCAGCTCGCCCATGCCGGCGATGATGGTCTGGCCGGTCTCCTCGTTGGTGCGCACCCGGAACGTGGGGTCTTCCTCGGCGAGCCGCTGCAACGCGGTCGCCAGCTTGTCCTGGTCGGCCTTGGTCTTGGGCTCGACGGCCACGTCGATGACGGGATCGGGAAAGTCGATCGACTCGAGCAGTACCGGAGCCTCGGGGCTGCACAGCGTGTCGCCGGTGGTGGTCTGCTTGAGACCGACGGCAGCGGCGATGGCGCCCGCGCCGACCTGCTCGACGTCCTCGCGATGGTTGGCGTGCATCTCGAGCAGCCGGCCGACCCGCTCCTTGCGGCCGGTGGTGGCGTTCAAGACGTATGAACCCGACGCGAGCTTGCCCGAGTACACCCGGAAGTAGGTCAGCTTGCCGACGAACGGGTCGGACATGACCTTGAAGGCCAGCGCCGAGTACGGCTCGGAGAGATCGGCCGCGCGGGTGACCTCGTGACCGTCGCCGGGATCGGTGCCGACCACCGCGGGCACATCCAGCGGCGAGGGCAGGTAGTCGAGCACCGCGTCGAGCAGCGGCTGCACGCCCTTGTTCTTGAAGGCCGAGCCCAGCAGCACGGGGGTGATCGCGATCTCGAGCGTCGCCTTGCGAATGGCGGCGCGCAGCTGATCCTCGCCGACCGGCTCGTCCTCGAGGAAGGCGATCATGATCTCTTCGTCGTGGTCGGCGACCGCCTCGATCAGGTCGTGGCGGTAGGCCTCGGCCTGCTCCTTGAGCTCGGCGGGGATCTCGTCCTCCTCCCAGCTCTGGCCGAGAGGATCGACGTAGCGAATCGCCTTCATCGTGACCAGGTCGACGTGGCCGATGAATGCATCCTCGGCGCCGATCGGCACCTGCAGCGGCACGGGCTTTGCGCCCAGCCGCTCGACCATGGTGGCCACGGCGTGGAAGAAATCGGCGCCGGTGCGGTCCATCTTGTTGATGAACGCGATGCGCGGCACCTCGTACTTGTCGGCCTGGCGCCAGACGGTCTCGGACTGCGGCTGAACACCGGCGACAGAGTCGAACAGGGCGACGGCGCCGTCGAGCACGCGCAGGCTGCGCTCCACCTCGACGGTAAAGTCCACGTGCCCGGGCGTGTCGATAATGTTGATTCGAGAATCCCGCCAGAAGCACGTCGTCGCGGCCGACGTGATGGTGATGCCGCGCTCCTGCTCCTGCACCATCCAGTCCATCGTCGCGGCGCCCTCGTGGACCTCGCCCATCTTGTGGTTGCGGCCGGTGTAGTAGAGGACGCGCTCGGTGGTGGTCGTCTTGCCGGCATCGATGTGAGCCATGATCCCGATATTTCGGACCCTGTCCAGCTCCTCCATCTTGGGCACGCGCGTGCCGGTCTGTGTCTGTGTAACTGCCACGAAGTCCTCTACTCCTACCAGCGGTAATGTGCGAAGGCCTTGTTGGCCTGCGCCATCCGGTACATGTCGTCTTTTCGCTTGAACGCGCCACCCTGCTGATTGGTGGCGTCCAGAATTTCGCCTGCGAGCTTCTCGAACATCTCCTTCTCGCGGCGCTGCCGGGCAAACGTGACCAGCCAGCGCACGGCGAGCGTGCGGGCGCGGCGCTGCGGAACCTCGATAGGCACCTGATAGTTGGCGCCACCGACGCGGCGCGAACGCACCTCGAGCACCGGAGTGACCGACTTGACGGCGCGCTCCAGTACCTCCACCGGGCTCTGGCCGGTCTTCTGACCAACCGACTCCAACGCCTGGTAGACGATCTGCTCGGCGCTGGACTTCTTGCCGTCCAGCATCACCCGGTTCACGACCTGCGTGACCAGGGTCGATTCGTAGACGGGATCGCGCAACAGCGTGCGCGGGGTGATCTCTGCTCGTCGCGGCACCGGGCGATCAGCCTCCAGCCTTCTTGGCGCCGTACTTCGAGCGGGCCTGCTTGCGGTCGCCGACGCCCGACGTATCGAGTGCAGCGCGGATGACCTTGTAGCGCACGCCCGGCAGGTCCTTGACGCGGCCGCCGCGGATCAGCACCACCGAGTGCTCCTGGAGGTTGTGTCCGATTCCGGGGATGTACGCCGTCACTTCCATGTTGTTGGTCAGCCGCACGCGGCAAACCTTGCGGAGCGCCGAGTTCGGCTTCTTGGGCGTAATCGTGTACACGCGCGTGCACACACCCCGCTTCTGGGGTGCGCCGCGCAGATGCGGCGTCTTGGTCTTGGCAGACGCCTTCACCCGGGGCTTGCGGACGAGCTGATTGATCGTAGGCATAAAGTGCAGAAGACTTTCGTTCGGTGCGCACAAACAAACGGCCGAGGTTCGGCCGCGACGGGGAACTCTATCAGAGGTTGTGGTTCCGGCAAGCCATAGGCGGAAATGGGTAGTGTGGGCGCAATGAAGCGCTTGGTGCTCCTGCTTTTTGCCCTCCTCGCGATGGCGCTCGCGGCCACCCAGGCCGCCGCCGCCACCGCTCCGCGAGCGGTGCTGCGGCTGAACCAGGTCGGTTACCGGCCGGCCGACGCGAAGGTCGCCGTGCTGCTCTCGACCGTGCCCGAGAACCGGCGCCACATTTGCCGTGGTAAACGCCGCCGGACACGTCGTTTTGCGGGGGAAAGTCGGCAACCGCCTGCCCGCCTGGAGTCACGCGGTACCGGGACGCGCGGGCGATCGACTTCTCGCGCGTGCGCGCGAGCGGCGACGTATCCACTCGTCGTCAGCGGGCCGGCGCGAGCCAACTCCACCCGGTTTCGCGGTCGGCTCGAACGCCGCGCTCTACACGCGGCTGGTGGGAAACGCCGTGCGCTTCTACCAGTCGCAGCGCGACGGCCCGAACGTGATCGGCTCGGTGATGAGCCGGCAAGCCCGCGCACCTCAACGACGCCCATGCCACCATCGACGGCCCCGCCGTCTATCGCGACGACTCGCTGGCCGAGCCGCCACGGCCGGTGGGCGGCACCCATGACGTGTCGGGCGGCTGGTACGACGCCGGCGACTACATCAAGCTGGTGCACACCACGAGCTACACCGAGGCGGTGCTGCTCACCGCCGTGCGCGAACATCCGGTGGCGCTGGCCCAGCCTGGTCGCAACCTGCGGGCCGAGGCCAGGTTCGGACTCGACTGGCTGAACAAGATGTGGGACGACTCCACCCGCACGCTGTACTACCAGGTGGCGATCGGCGACGGCAACGGCTGCGGCACCATCTGCGGCGACCACGACATCTGGCGGCTGCCGCAGGTCGACGACACCTACATGCCGGGCGACGCGCGATTCACGTACATCCGCAACCGGCCGGTGTTTCGGGCGGGGCCGGCCGGGGCCCTCGTGAGCCCCAACCTGGCCGGCCGGCTGGCCGCCGATTTCGCGCTCTGCTACCAGGTGTACCGCACCACGAACCCCACGTATGCCGCCGCGTGTCTGCGGTCGGCCGAGCACGTGTTCGCGCTGGCCCGCACCACCGGCATCCACAAGCTGCGCACCGCCTCGCCGTGGGACTACTACCCCGAGACGCAGTGGCGCGACGACCTGGAGTACGGCGCGACCGAGCTGGCTCTGGCGCTGCAGGCCGGCGGCGTCCCCAGCGGCCTGCCCCACTCCGATCCGATCTACTACCTCGACCGGGCCGCGCACTGGGCGCGGGCCTACGTGCACTCGGCCGATCAGGACTCGCTCAATCTGTACGACGTAGCCGGGATCGCCCACGGCGAACTGGCCGATGCGATCGCCGCGGCCGGAACTCCGGCCGGCCTGGAGATCACCCGCGCGCAGCTGATCGCCAACCTGCGCACCAAGCTCACCACCGGCACCGCAAACGCCGCTTCTGACCCGTTTGGGTTCGGAGTGCAATACGGCACGTGGGACGAGACGCCGCACGCGCTGGGGCTGGCGTACGAGGCGAGCCAGTACGACCGGCTCACCCACACCACCACCTACCAGCGGTTCGGCAAGCGCCAGGTGGACTGGGTGCTGGGCCGAAACGCGTGGGGCTCCACGTTCATCGTGGGGGCCGGGCGAACGTTTCCCCACTGCATGCAGAGCCAGATCGCGAACCTGTCCGGCTCGCTCAACGGCACGCCGCCGCTGCAGCTGGGGGCGACCGTGGACGGCCCGAACCCCGCCGATGTGTTCACCGACCTCGGGCTCCCCGACGGCGGCCGCACCTGCCCTGCGAACGGCAGCGACCGGTTCAAACCGTTCAACGCGCGCGGCGCGCGGTACATGGACGACGCCCGCGCCTGGCCGAGCGACGAGCCGACCCTCGACTACACGGCCCTCGGCGTGCTGCTCTTCAGCAACCGCGCCTTCGGCTGACGCCGCGCGTTTATGCGGACGGCCGCAGCCGGACGCATAGACAGAATCAGCGACCATCCGCAGCGGGAGAGGTGCCTGGCTCCTTTTATGCGGGCGCAGCACGCATCAAACGTGCCTGGCACCATGCGGCGTGTCCTGACGCCAGCGGGCGAGCGCGCGAGCGCAAGAAAGTGCGCTGGCGAGCGGGGAGTATGCGTCCGAGCGCGAGTGCATGCAAAAGTGCCTGGCACTTTGTCATGCGTTTGTCGCGTTAACGACGACGGGGGAGGCACCCCGAAGGGCACCTCCCCCGTAGTTGGCGTCGTTACTCGTCCTCGACCGGCGGGATGAACGGCTCCTCGGCCCCCGGCTTGGGGGTCAGGTCGAGCTCCCCGTTGGGAGCGCCGTCCTCCACGATGTCGATGCCGCGCAGGTAGGCCGGCTCGCCCGGCTCCTCGATGTAGAACCGCGGCTCGGCGTCCGGGCTCGGGCTGATCGTCACCTGGCGGTAGCCGCGCAGACCGGTCGAAGCCGGAATCAGCTTGCCGATGATGACGTTCTCCTTGAGCCCGGCCAGGTGGTCGGTCTTGCCCTCGATGGCCGCATCGGTGAGCACCTTGGTGGTCTCCTGGAAGGAGGCCGCCGAGAGGAAGCTCTGCGTGGCCAGCGAGGCCTTGGTGATACCCAGGATGAGCTGAGTGTGCGTCGGCTCGGCCCGCTTCTTGCGACCCGCCCGCAGCACCTTCTTGATGCGCTCCAGCTCGGGACGGTCGACCAGCTCACCGGGCAGAAGCTCGGTGTCGCCGGAGTTGTCGATCCGCACCTTCTTCAGCATCTGGCGCACGATCAGCTCGATGTGCTTGTCGTGGATCTCCACGCCCTGGCTCTTGTAGACCTCCTGCACCTCCTGCACGAGGTAGCGGGCCGTCTCGGTGTCGTCGCGCAGGTCGAGCAGCTCGGCGGGGGCCAGCGGGCCCTCGTTCAGCGGCTCACCCGGCTCGACGACCTCACCCGAGGTGACGCGCAGCCGTGTGCGACGCGGGAACGCGTACTCCTTGGCGTCCTCGTCCTCGCCCTTGGGCGTGACCGTGACCGTGTATCCACGCTCGGTCTCGGCCACATCCACGCGCCCTCCGACCTCGGCCAGAGTGGCCGCTGCCTTCGGCTTGCGCGCCTCGAACAGCTCCACCACCCGCGGCAGACCGTGGGTGATGTCGGCACCGGCAACACCGCCGGTATGGAACGTCCGCATGGTCAGCTGCGTGCCCGGCTCGCCGATCGACTGTGCGGCCACGGTACCGACCGCGTCGCCGATCTCGGCCATCCGGCCGGTTGCCATCGACCATCCGTAACAGGCCCGGCAGACACCGATCGGCGCCTCGCACTTGAGCACCGTGCGCACCGGGACGGACGGGTTGTCCTCCCCAGCCGCGTCGGCGACCTCGCGCAACCGGGCGCCGTTGATCTCCTCGCCCTTGGCCAGCTTGAGCTTGCCGATCTTGGTGTCGACGGCGACCACCCGGCCGATCAGGCTCGATCGGTTGGGCTGCCCGTCGGGCGTGCGCACCGGCACCAGCATGTGCTCGGCGGTGCCGCAGTCCAGCTGACGCACGATCACGTCCTGCGAGACGTCCACCAGGCGCCGGGTCAGGTACCCCGAGTCCGCCGTGCGCAGCGCGGTATCGGCGAGACCCTTGCGGGCACCGTGGGTCGAGATGAAGTACTCGAGCACCGACAGGCCTTCCATGAAGTTGGCCTTGATCGGGCGCTCGATGATGTCGCCCTTCGGGTTTGCCATCAGGCCGCGCATACCGGCCAGCTGGCGGATCTGCTTGAACGAACCGCGGGCGCCGGAGTTGGCCATCATGAACACCGGGTTGAGCTCGTGCAGGTTGTCGAGCATCGCCTCGCCCACCCGATCGGTGGCCTCGTTCCAGATGTCGACGACCTGCTCCTTGCGCTCGTCCTCGGTGATCAGACCGCGGCCGTAGTCGCGCACCCGCTTGGCCACGCTCTCCTCGTACTCGGCGAGGATCTCTTCCTTGTTGGGTGGCGTGATGATGTCGTTCTTGGACACCGTCACCCCGGCCCGCGTGGCGTAGGTGAAGCCCAGCTCCTTGATCGTGTCGAGCACCTCGGCGATCGCCGTGGCGCCGTAGCGATCGACCATCTCCGAGATGAACTCGGTCATGTCGCGCTTGGTGAACGTGCGGTTCTGGTAGACGTAGCTGTCGACTTCGAAACTTGCTCTCCGACGGCCTTGGCCAGCGCGCGGCTGACCTCGTCGTTGAAGATCGCCCGGCCGACGGTGGTCACGATCCAGTCGCCCCGGTCGCGCAGGCCGATCGTGTCCTGCAGGCCGATGGCCTTCTCGCCGTAGGCGATCTCGACCTCGTCCATCGTGCCGAAGTAGCGGCCCTTCTGCTTCTTCAGCTGATCCCAGGTGACCTTGCTCAGATCGTGCTCGGAGTACGTCAGGTAGTACGTGCCCAGCACCATGTCCTGCGACGGGGTCGCCAGAGGCTTGCCGTGCGCGGGCGAGAGGATGTTGTTGGACGAGAGCATCAGGATGCGCGCCTCGGCCTGTGCCTCGGCCGACAGCGGCACGTGCACCGCCATCTGATCGCCGTCGAAGTCGGCGTTGAAGGCGTGGCACACCAGTGGGTGCACCTGGATCGCCTTGCCCTCGACCAGCACCGGCTCGAACGCCTGGATGCCCAGACGATGCAGCGTCGGTGCGCGGTTGAGCAGCACCGGATGCTCGGCGATGACCTCCTCGAGCACGTCCCAGACCTCGGGCACCATCGAGTCGACCATCTTCTTGGCGGCCTTGATGTTCTGCACGAGCTTGCGCTCCACCAGCCGGCTCATGATGAACGGCTTGAACAGCTCGAGCGCCATCAGCTTGGGCAGCCCGCACTGGTGCAGCCGCAGCGACGGCCCCGACACGATCACCGATCGGCCGGAGTAGTCGACGCGCTTACCCAGCAGGTTCTGGCGGAAGCGGCCCTGCTTGCCCTTGAGCATGTCCGACAGCGACTTCAGCGGGCGGTTGCCCGGGCCGGTCACCGCGCGGCCACGGCGGCCGTTGTCGAACAGTGCGTCGACGGCCTCCTGCAGCATGCGCTTCTCGTTGTTCACGATGATCTCGGGCGCGCCCAGATCCAGCAGCCGCTTGAGCCGGTTGTTGCGGTTGATCACGCGGCGGTAGAGATCGTTCAGGTCGGAGGTGGCAAACCGGCCACCGTCCAGCTGCACCATCGGCCGCAGCTCCGGCGGAATCACCGGAACGGTCTCGAGGATCATCCACTCCGGCCGGTTCTCGCACTTGAGGAAGGCGTTGACGACCTTCAAGCGCTTGATCGCCCGAGCCTCCTTCTGGCCCTTCGACGTGCGGATGGTCTCGCGCAGCTGAGCAGCCTCGGCCTCGAGATCACGCGTGCGCAGCAGTTCGCGGATCGACTCCGCACCCATGCCACCCGTGAAGTACTCGCCGAAGCCCCAGCTTGAACCGAAGCGGTCGCGCAGCTCACGGAACAGCGCCTCGTCGGCGATGATCTCCTGGACCTCGAGTTCCTTGAACTTGATCCACGTGCGATCGAGCCGGTCGACGGCATCGCGGGCGTGGTCGTCCACGTCCTTGCGGCGCGCCTGCATGTCGTTGTAGGTGTCCCTGACCTTGAGCGCCCAGGCCTCGACGACGCGGATGTCGTCGCGCGACATCTTGCCGTCGGTGCGCAGGCACAGATCGTTGGCCAGGTCGCGCAGCTCGGCCTTGTCGGCCGAGTCGCCCTGCTCCAC
The DNA here is from genome assembly GCA_963796875.1 of uncultured Actinomycetes bacterium. Lineage (GTDB taxonomy): Bacteria > Actinomycetota > Thermoleophilia > Gaiellales > JAICJC01 > CAVPTL01. Next base: position 3,774 of record CAWCNL010000008.1, on the reverse strand, counting down.
CACTTCGCGCAGAAGACCGGCACCGATCTGGCGGGTCTTCTCGAGCGCAGCGGCAGCACCGGGGCCCGCCTCGACCAGCGCGGCAACCCACTCGGTGTCGGCCTCCTTGAGGTTGACCTCGTCTGGGGAAATTTCGTTGTCAGAAGTTGATGTCGCTGCAGAGGTTGTTGCTGAGGTGTCTGAGGTTCGTTTTTCATTCACCCACTCTTCCAATAAATCTCGCATTTTTTCCAATAAAATCATTCCTTGTTCATCAGTCTCACGCTTCTCAACGAGATGTTTTCGGAGTCCCAAAATGACACAACTCCGAATTCCACGTCCTCCAGCGGTCTCCTCGTTGACGAATAAATTGCGAAGAAGGATGTAGGCAGGTTCACTCGCACAGTCACTCGCGTGGATCAGATACAATGCGAGATTTTGGACGAGGCGGTCACGGACATCGAGTAGAAGAGTAGCAGAAGGAGAGGATGCGGCATTGGAAATGAGAATCACTCGTTCGCTGCATTGGACGACACGACGGAGAAGTGAAGTAGCAGGAGAGATTTCGTAAGTCTCAATGGATGCAGGTGACCCAAGGGGATGTCCTGACGAAGGAGAGACTCCCGAATGTGCATGGAATTTCAGATCGGTGCATCCAGTTTTGTCGTGGATGATGGTAGAGAGAGCGAGGAATAACCGAGCAAGACTTCTACGTCTAGAAATTTCGTCGAGTAGGTCCAACAAGATTTCTAATGTCTCCCACGTCATGATTCCTCCCTTGTTTCCAAAAGTCCTCACACTCGCCATTTTACGAATGAGATCACTCAAATAATCTTGCAGAAATTTGGGGACTTCAGCAGTATTTGCAGTAGTAGGTGTCGCAGGGCTTGATGGGGCTGTATTCGATTCTTTCGGGGAAGAGTATGCGTACGCCAAAAGTAGGAGATGACACCCACGGAGTGCGATTAACGGAAATTTGGCTCCCGTTTTTTTCAGCAATTCACTTCCCATTGTATTCCACACTTCTTTCTCCGAAGCTGGGAATGATATCGGTGCAGATCCTCCTTCTTTTCTGGAGAGAGTATGTTGATTGAAATGATTAAGGAGGTGCATTAGAGGCTGGTGTTTCTTCTCGAGGTTTCCTTGCATTTGTCCAAATTTTTTCATCTCTTCGGCCCATCCTCCAGTATCCACTGATTCAGCTTCGAGAGTTTGTCGTAGCGATGCCGATGAAGGGAGTTTTAGTCTAAGTTCATCTGACGAACTAAGCAGTGAAACTTCAAGATCGATGAGATCATGCGATCCTGATGCGAGATCTCGTTGAAAGAGATCTGTGAAGAGAGTACACCAGAGTTCACAGAGTGAGGCTTCAAGAGGTGATCGCTTGTTCTTTTTCGATTTGAATGTCTTTTTGAAGTTTTCGTGGAGACTCCGTGTTTCAGCGAGGAAGTTGAGAGTTTCTTTCATTCCTTCTTGCGTTTCGACCGGAAATTCCAGACGTTGGAAAGCATGAAGATAGAGGGATATCGCTTCGACCTCTTTTTTGTGGGAGAAATAGGTGTTTGATTTTTGGAGGAAGGTCGAAGTGAGAGATTTGAAGCGATAAGGAGAGAGAAGTCGAATGATCCATGCAATTTCTCGGCGTGTGTAGCATCGTAGTGTAGTTACTAGGGCTTCTCCTTCCGCTGTGTTTTCTTTGTCTTTCTTGCCTCCAGTGATTGGTACCGAGCTAAATTGATTAAGATTAATACGATAGTAAATAAAAAAAAAAAAAGAGGTACTTGATGATACTATCGAGAAATTCGTAGCAAAATGACTCAATGGAAGAAATACAGGGTGCACCAGAGATGGAATTAGGATCGACCCGTTCTTCCAACAATCGATGAGCGGCAGAAGCAAAGAAATAGGAGAGCACAACTTTTTGTTCTTCGCGCAATCCACTTGCAGAAAATCGAGACATACGCCATTCGACCAGGAGTTGCAGGAATTTGATGAGAGTCGATGATTTGTGTGCGCCTGATGCGTGAATCAATTCGGTCATCGCACGAAGAATTGGAGTCAGAGTCAACAGAGCCAGTGCACTCAATTTTTCTTCCTAAGGTATTGAAATCGAATCGATGAAATGAATAGAGAATACGAATGATACATACATTCCACGCGGAAAGAAATGGGAGAATCGAATCAAAGGGTTTGATGTCGATCGCTTCGGAGAACATTCGAAAATAATGTTGGATGAAGAATTTGAAATTCGCCATTCTGAATTCTAAATTTAAAGACGATCGTATATCACCAGATTGTTTCGTTTCGTAGCGTGCCGAATAAGTGCACTTATTGGGTGCCCGAAGCCCTTCCCCAGAGAAGGTGGCTCAACACTTGGGGTTGTGCCGTTATTTCGCGAAAGGGCGGCACCAAATGGCAAAAAGCCTGCCATGGTAACCATAAGTCAAATCCATTCTCGTTTGGTCACCCCGAGTTCTTCTCGCGGTCTCCTCCAGCAAGGCGAGATCTCCTCATGTATTGTAAGTGCCCCATGCTATTATGCTTCCGTTCCCAGTACCAACGGGCTTTAACTTCCAATGTTATGTGTATGGAGTACTTCAGCGGTGATGGCAATTGCGAGTTCCTTATGTACTAGTAACACTTGCATCTACAATGTCTGTGGCAACTGAACACGGGCAATATTACCAGCATTTTGGAAAGACAGAAATGAAGCTAGAAAGGGAAGTTGAATTATTCGAGAGAAAAAAAAAATGAAAAACAATTTAGGTCAAGCCATTACCCTGACTGGAAATATCTGAATGACCCGCTGGCTTGTGACCACAGTAATCACAATTGTATCCTTTCTCTGGTTTCTCGTACAACGGACAAGTGCATTGCAATTGCTGACAAGGTCCTCTCTTCACTCCTTTCGAATCAAGTGTATACCTTGCTGGAGGAGTATCAGTGAATTTGACTGATGAAAAGGATTAGGGCCGCTTTGTAGATTTGTTTTCGATCCGGATCGAGAACTCTGGCCATTGGGTTCAGGTAATACGGGGTCAGAGGGCATCCATTCTTGTGTGGCCGGAATTGTTGCAACTTGAGGCGTTGCGCTACTCTGTTGAGATGAATCATGGACTTCGATGGCGGCGTTGGATCGTGTCCTGTGACGAGTTTCATGTAGTGATCAGTGAGATCTTTGTACACCACCGCGATAGAACTACGAAGTGGGATTTTGTGCTTGGCCAATAGTGCTTCAATTTCAGAATAGGGCCTCCTCTTCATATTTCCTTCTTTGTCAAAGCAACGTTCACACTTTACGTCCTTGCCTAAGGGATGGTTACACAGTGGACATTGACTAACCAAGAAATTCGCTATCTCTGTCCCGTTTAACCTTTTTATATTTGTTAGACGTTATTTTTACACTGCGGAAAAAGCGGCTGCGTTCAGCCTTCTTCTTCTTCTGACGGACAATCGGGACTCACCGTGCTAGAGGCTGAAGTGGCCTTAAGGGGGCATTCTCCGAGAGCATCGACAAAACCAATGGAATCCATCACCACCGCTCAACGAAATTTCGTTCCTAATTATTCGTAACTCGGTCCCTCCGATTCACATCTCTCTCGCGCAGAAATAGCGGACCTTTTCTGTGGGACCATGAAGAGGCTGTTCATGCGTGCAAGGTCTGAAGGTTTGCGGCGGACTGTCCTTGAAAAAGATTTTATTCCAGGATTAATGTTCGGTAACTTCAGCTGGTGTATGTGTATTGTTCTCTTCTTCTGATCGGATCCTCTTCTTAGCGGGACCTTTCTCTGCGTG
>CAWCNL010000007.1:0-131463 GCA_963796875.1 uncultured Actinomycetes bacterium | reverse complement strand
ACGCTGCTTTTACGGATGACGGAGTCGCTCGAACATGTCGACGGTGGACAGCTGGCAAACGCGCGAGCTACCTCCCGAGGTGTGTCGCTGTCCACGTTCATGTGGATCGCGGTGGCCACCATGGCCCTGCTCTGGCTGGTGGTGACCACGGGCGCCCTGGTACGGCTGACCGCCTCCGGGCTGGGGTGTCCCCACTGGCCCACCTGTGAGGCAAACCAGCTGGTGCCGCAGGACAGCCGGCATGCGCTGATCGAGTTCTCAAACCGCGTGATCTCGGGCATCGCCATGATCGCCACTGTGATTGCGGCGGTCATCGCCTGGCGCACGCGCGAGATCGATCGCGGCATCTCGTGGGTGGCGGCGCTCGCCGCCGCGGCAACCGTTGCCCAGGTGCCGCTGGGCGCGCTCACCGTGGCACTCGATCTGAACCCCTACCTGGTCATGTCGCATTTCCTGCTCGCCATGGTCGTGGTTGCGCTCTGGACATGGGTGACGGTGCGGGCGGTGCAGCTGGCCCGCGGCGGTCCGCGGCCGCTCGGCGATCGGCGGTGGGGGATGGTCGCCTGGGGAGCCGCGCTGGCAGCTCTGGTGTTGGCCACCTCCGGAGCGTTCGTCACCGCCGCCGGGCCGCATCCGGGCAGTACCTCCAAGCCGATCGAGCGGCTCGGCAACTTCTACGATGCCACCTGGGTGCACGTGCGGGTGGCAACCGCATTTACGGTGCTCTTCGTGATCACGGTCGTGTGGCTGTGGCGGCGCGCGCCGCGCTCGCCGGTGGCATGGATCGCGCTGGGCGGGATCGTGCTCCTGGGCCTCCAGGCGGCGGTCGGCGAATACCAGTACCGCAACGGCTTGCCCTGGCAGATGGTCGCGGTGCACGTGGCCCTCGCCGCGTCGCTGCTGATGACGGTCGTGGCCGTCGCCAGTCTGGTGTCTGGCACTGGTTATGCGGCCCGCAGGGACGCATAAAAGTGCCTGACACCTTGTAGTCACGCCCCGTCGAAAGGCACCAGGAGGTCGCGACCCTCGGGCACGCGCGACCAGGGTGCGACTTCGACCACCCGCCACAGGCTGTCCTCGCCGACGCCGGCCCGCACCTGCCGCGCCGCCTCCGTCGCGCGTTCGCGCAGCAGCTCGCCCGGCGCTCTGATCAGTGACATCTGCCGGTCGCCGCTGTCGGCCAGCGAGGTCAGTTCGAGTTCCAGCCGCACGACTGCCGCCGGCAGCTCGGTGAGCCGCGGAGCGATCGCGTCGCGCAGCCGGCGGGGATCGGCGGTGGCGTCGCGCAAGGGGATCGACTTCCGCCACGATCCCCCCGCCGCGAGCCTGGCGCTGATCGTGAGGGTGCGGGCGGGACGCTCACGGCGATCGGAGTGAGCCAGCACGCGGTCGATCAGAACGACGATCGCCCCGCGCAGAGTGAGCTCGTCGCCCACGGGATCGGGAAAGTCGATGGCCTCGCGCAGCGGCTCTGGAGGCATGCGCGGAAACACGTGCGCCTCGTCCTCACCGCGGGCGCGCCGCCAGGCGTGGATGCCGGTCTGGCCAAAGCGGTCGGCGACTGCGGGCAGCGGCAGGCTTGCGAGTTCGCCCGCGGTGGTGATGCCCAGCGTGGTCAGCTGAGCGGTCAGCTCGGGCGGAAGGTCGAGTTGGGCCAGTGTGAGCGGCGCCAGGAACTCGGGCGCTCCTCCCGCCTCGACTGCGAACGGCCGCCGCGGCCGTGCCCGGGCGGTGGCCGCCCTGGCGATGAATCGGCCCGGCCCGGCCCCGACCCGGCCGCCGGCCGGAAGACTTGCGGCCACATGGCCCATCAGCCGCAGCAGGCCGCGATGCAGCCGCACCAATCCGTCGGCCGAGAAGAGCGCCGTGCCGAGCCCCAGCGGTTCGACGGCGGCCCCGAGCCCTTCCAGCAGCTCGAGCAGTTCCTCGGCTGCCGCGGCAACCGCCCCAGGGTCGGGTGTGACCAGTTGCAGCTGCGGGCAACGGGCGACAGCCTCGCCCACCCGCATGTCTGCGCTGACACCGTGAGCAGCGGCGGCGGCGTTGACTTCGCCGATCAATCCGGCACCGCCCGGTTCGGGGCCCAGCGCCAGGGGATGGTCGGGCAGCTGGCCGTCGAAGCCCGCCGCCACCCGCAGCGGGAAGCGGGGCACCGTCACGCAGATCAGCATGTTGTGGTCGCGGGCCATCGGGCTCTCCACACTATCGAACATGTGTTCGATACACAAGGATGAATTGCGATGCCCCCGATCGTGCGGCTCGAGTCAAGTTCGGTGTGCAGGCTGTCGATACGAATCGCATGATCTACGGCCTCTTTGCAAGCGACGGTGATGGGGCGCCCATCTGGGTGACCGTACTGGTGGCACGCCTGATCGGGGGATTCATCGGCGGGTTCGTGGGCGGTGCGCTCGCCGTTGCCTTCATCGGGTCGAGGACAACGCTGGGGACTGACGTCGGCCGACTCGATCTGGGTGCTGGCGATACCCATGCTGATCAGCGCGGTTGCCACCGGATTTGCGCTGACCCTGCTGCTTCCGCGCCTCTCCAGCAAGAACATCGGTCTGGGCCAGGCCACCGTGGCGGCGGCCGCCGGCTCGCTGTTCTCGCTCTGCGTGAGCCTGGTATCGGCCCACCAGGCGCTCAGTACGGTGTCGGGTACCGCCGGTACGGCGACGCTCTTGATGTTCGGCGGCGGGGCGCTGATATTCGCCGCGCTGAGCTGGATCGGGAGCCTGGTGATCACCACCTGGATGGTCAGCGGGGCCGCCACCGACCTGGAGCGGTGGCGCGGCCAGACGGTCCCCAACGCGGGCAATCAGCGCTGGAGTGCGATCGAGGCGATCAACCCCGAGGATCGCAAGATCGAGGACGAGCAGGCCGAGCGCGGCTACTGGGGCGGGATGGAGGACGCATCCGACGAGGACGACCCCCCGCCGCAAGGCTGAGTTGGGAGCTAGGCCCTGGGCCGCAGCCGCCGCCGCACCTGGTCGGCGGCGATCACGAGCACGACCACCACGAACAGTGCGATCACCGCATCGCGACCCAGAAGCCGCGAGACCGTATCGACCGAGCTGGCAAAGATGTAGCCGAGCAGCACGATGGTCACGACCCACACCGCCGCCCCGATCGCGTTCCACACCGAGTAGACGCGCAGCGGCATTCCGCTGGCCCCGGCCAGCCAGAACGTGGGGATCCGCACGCCGGGGACGAACCGGATGAACACGAGCGTCTTTCCGCCGTGGCGATCGAAGAAGCTGGTCACCCGCTCGATATGCTCACGCCGCATCAGCCGCTTGCGCACGCCCCAGTCGATCAGCGGACGGCCGCCGTACACGCCGATGTAGAAGCCCAGAGTGGCGCCCACCACCGCTGCGGCATATCCGATCGCGATCACGTTCAAGAGGCTCAGGCCGCCGAGCTTGGCCGTCGCACCACCGGCCAGCAGGATCGTCTCGGCCGGAAACGGAATGCCCACCGGCTCGAGCATCACGGGAAAGAACACGGCGTAGTAGCCGTAACGGCTGAACCAGTCGAGGACCTCGTTCATGTCTGTGGACTCAAGGTTCGCTGTCGGGATCGATCGCGCGCAGGTAGTGGCGCCGCGCCGAGAGGCGTGGGAAGGGCGCGCTCGGCGGTGCGGGTGAACTCCCGCTCGTAGCGGCGGCGGTCGCGCGCAGCCATGGTCTCGGCATAGCGGTCGCGCAGTGCGAGCAGCTCCTCCTCGGCCTCTTCGACCAGATCCATGTAGTCGCCGTAAAGCTCCTCCGAGCTCTCGGCATCGGCCCGGCGGGAGCGACGCTCGGCGTCGGCGAGGCGCTCGAGCAGGTCGTGGTGCTCGCGGGCGAAGATCGAAAGCTGGGTGTCGATCAGTTCGGAGAATCGCGCTCGGCGGCCAAAAACGTGCATGCCGGGAGCTTATCGGGGCGCCTGCGGATAGGCTCTGCGGCCATGGCCGGCCCGCTGCTCGTGCGCACCTGGAATATCGCTCACGGCCGTGACGTGCCGCCCACGCGCGACTACGGCCACGCCCGGCGCAAGATGCTCGATCAGATGGCCGGCATGATCAGTGCCGACGATCCCGATCTGGTGCTGCTGCAGGAGGTGCCGGTGTGGGCCGGAGCTCTTCTGCGCGAGCACACGGGCATGGGCATCACCCTGGCGCATACCTACGGTGCGCACGTGCCGTTCGTACACCTGCCGCTGCCGCTGGCGGCGGGCGCATGGCTGGGCAATGCGCTGCCCGACGTGGCCCGCTCGCAGTTCGAGGGCCAGGCCCAGGCCCTGCTCTACGGGGCCGATCTGATGCTGGTCTCGGCCCGGCGGGTGCAGATCAACGCCCGGCAGCTGCTGCGCGGCGAACCGCGGATCGCCCACCTCGTGCGGCTGCGCCACCGCCGCACCGGAGTCGAGTTCGTGGTCGGTAACGTTCACGCCGATGCACACGATCCCGATCCGCAGATCGAGGCGGCAAGCTGGGCCCTGGAGCAGTTTGCGCGCGGAGCACCGACGCTTCTGGGCGGCGATATGAACGTGCGCCAGGGCGCGCTCGCGCTGCGCCGGCTGGTCGCACGAGGATGGCAGGACGGTTCGGTGCCGGTGGGTGTCGACCATCTGTTCGTGCGGGGTCTCGAGTTTGCGTCCGAGCCGGTGCGCTGGGCGCCCACGCGGCGCGACGTGGCGGTGCCGGGCGGCCGCCCGCTGCGCCTCTCCGACCACAGCCCGGTGGAAGCACGGGTGATCCTGCATGCATGACCAACTGCCCAGCACTCAGGGTGTGGCGTATCTGAACGCGGGAACCTGCGGTCCCGTGCCCGTGGCGGTGGAAGCGGCGATGAAGGCCGAGGCCGAAATCCAGGTGCGCCGCTCGCGAATCGGTCGCGAGAGCTTCGAACATCTGCTCGAGGTGCGCGCCGACGCGCGCGCAGCGGCGGCCCGCTCGATCGCCGCCCAGCCCGAGGACATCGCGCTGACCAACTCCACGTCGCAGGGCGTTGCCACCATCATTGCCGCGCTCGACTGGCAGGCCGGCGACCGCGTGGTCACGACCACCAACGAGCATCCGGGCATCACCGCGCCGCTGCAGATGCTTCGGGCACGCTTCGGCGTGCAGGTACATGCCGCCGAGCCGGCGGAGCTCCTGGAGGCGATCACCACCGGCACCAAGCTCGTGGCCGTCTCGCACGTGTTGTGGACAAACGGCGTGGAACTCGATCTGCCCGCAGTCGCCGCCGCCGCCCATGCGGCCGGAGCGACGCTGCTCGTGGATGGCGCCCAGTCGGTGGGCAACATCGCCGTCGACGTACCGGCCACCGGTGCGGACTACTACGCGTTCTCGGGCCAGAAGTGGCTCCTGGGGCCCAACGGCAGCGGCGGCCTATGGGTGCGGGCAGAGATGGCGCAGGAGCTGCATCCGCCACTTCCCAGCTACCTCTCGTTCGTGTCGGGTGGCGGCGGCGAGTACCACCCCGGCGCGGCGCGGTTTGACGCAGGCATGATCGACCCGGCGACGCTCGCCGGCTTCACCGCAGCCGTCGAATGGGTGGAGGGCCGGCCCGGCGGGCGGGCGGCCTGGACGGCGCTGGCTGCCGAGAACACGCGGCATGCGCGCGGCGAGCTGACCTCCGTCGGCATCACCGTCGAGCCGAGCGACAGCGGTCTGCTCGCGTGCACCGGCGAGGTGATCGGCGACGCCGAGGAGCGCGTCCCGCAGTTGGCCGAGCAGAAGGTGCTTGTACGCAACATCCCCGACACGCCCTATCTGCGCCTGTCGGTGGGTGCGTGGACCACGCCGCAGGACATCGAGGCGTTCATCCAGGGACTGGCCCGCTGATGGCGGCGGGGGCGTCCGCGGATGTTCCCGTGTTGCATCTCTCGCTCATCGCAGGCGGCCGGCTGGCCGACGCCGACGGCGGCCGGCTGGGCAGGGTCGATGACGTCATCGTGCGGCTCGACGGTGAGTACCCCCCGGTGTCGGGAGTGCTCGCCACCGTGGCCGGTCGCAGGGTGTTCGTGCCCGCCGCGGTGATCGCCGACATCGCCCACGGCACGGTCACCCTGAGCCGTTCGCGGCTCGACCTGGGGCGCTTCGAGCGGCGCGAGCAGGAGGTGCTGCTGAAGCACGACGTGCTCGACCGGCAGCTGATCAACGTGACCGGGGCGCGGCTGGTGCGCGCCAACGAGATCGAGCTGGCCCGGCTGGAGGGCTGGTACCGCGTGGCCGGGGTGGATACCAGTCTGCGCGGGCTCGGCCGGCGGCTGCTGCCGCGGAAGCTGGCCGGCCGCATCGGCCCCGGCACGTTCCTCGACTGGGCGCAGATCGAACCGTTCACCGGCCACGTGCCCACGGTGCGGCTGCGCGTCCCGCACCCCAAGCTCGCGCGGCTGCACCCGGCCCAGCTCGCCGACCTGGTGGAGGCGGCTTCGCACAGTGAGGGCGACGAGATCCTGCGTGCGGTGGCCGAGGATTCGGGCCGCCAGGCCCAGGTGTACGGAGAGCTCGACTCACATCACAAGGCCGAGTTCCTGGGCGAACGCTCCGACCAGGAGGCTGCGGCGCTGATGGCCCAGATGGAGGCCGACGACGCGGTCGACCTGGTGGGCGAACTCGAGCCGCAGCGGCGCGACAACGTGATCGACCTGCTGCCGCTGGTGCAGCGCCGTCGCGTGCGCGCGCTGCTCGGCTATGACCCGGCCACCGCGGGCGGGCTGATGTCGCCTGGATTCGTGTGCCTCTATGCCACGGCGACGCGCGAGGAGGCGCTCGAGCGGATCGGTCGCAGCCGCCACAGCGCCGACGCGCTCGCGTGGGTGTTCGTGATGAACTCCGACCGGCGGCTGCGCCATGCGGTGGCGCTACCCGACGTGGTGCGGGGGGCGGCGGGCTCGCTTCTGAGCGACGCGCCGGGCGTGCTCGCGGCCCGCTCGGTGGGGGTCGACGCGGAAGCCGCCGAGGTCGCCCGGGTGATGACCGACTACGACCTCAGCGTCGTCCCGGTGGTCGACCCCGACGGGATGATGATCGGCATCGTGACGGTCGACGACGTGCTCGAGGTGGTGCTGCCGCGCGGCTGGCGGCGGCGGTTCGACGTGCTGGGAGCGGAGTGATGGATGACGGGCCGAGTCCGCGCTGCACGCGGCGTGGCGCGCCGGTTCGGCACAGCTGTGCAGCCGCGGCCTGGGCGCCTGCGGCTGGGCCGGGTGGCGGCGTTGATCGCCTTTCTCGGCCCGGGCCTGATTGCCGCAAACGCCGGTAACGACGCCGGCGGCGTCGCCACCTACTCGGCGGTGGGTGCCAAGTACGGGGACGATCTTCTGTGGCTGATGGTGGTCATCACCGCGTCGCTGATCGTGGTGCAGGAGACCGCGGCGCGGATGGGGGCGGTGACCGGCAAGGGCATGGCCGAGCTGATCCGCGAGCAGTACGGCGTGCGCTGGTCGTTCTTTGCCACCGCCTGCGTGCTGGTGGCCAACGTCGGCATCTGCATCTCGGAGTTCGTCGGCATCGGCGCGGCACTCGGCCTGGCGGGCATACCGGTGCAGGTCTCGGTGCCGATCGCGGGGGTCGCCGTGTGGTTTCTGCTGGTGCGCGGCTCCTACAAGATGGCCGAGCGGATCTTCGTGCTGATGACGCTGCCGTTCTTCGCCTATCCCGTGGCCGCAATCCTGGCGAAGCCCGACTGGCTGTCGGTGGGCCACGCGGTGTTCGTGCCGCACGTCAGCGGCTCGCACGCATACCTGCTGCTGGTGGTCGCGACCGCCGGCACGACGATCACGCCGTTCATGCAGCTCTACCTGCAGTCGGCGGTGGTCGAGCGCGGCGTCACGGTCGACGAGCTGCCGGCCGAGCGCGGCGAGGTGATCGCCGGGTCGATCTTCGCAAACCTGGTGGCGATGTTCATCATGATCGCGACGGCCGCGACCCTCTTCGTGCACGGTGAGCACACCATCTCGAACGCCGCCCAGGCCGCCAAGGCGCTCGAGCCGTTCGCCGGCCCCTACGCGGAGCTCCTGTTCGGCGTGGGACTGCTCGGTGCGAGCCTCCTGGCCGCGGCGATCCTGCCGGTGACCGCTGCCTACGTGGTGTCCGAGACGTTTGGGTTCGAAAAGGGCATGAGCCACCGCCCGCACGAGGCGCCGGTGTTCGTGTGGGTGATCAGCGTGCTGATCGCGGTGGGAGTGCTGGTGGCCGTGATCCCCGGGCTGCCGGTGTTCTCGCTCTTGGTGGGCGTGCAGGTGATCAACGGCGCGCTCTTGCCCGTGCTGCTCGTGTTCATGTGGAAGCTCGCCAACGACCGCGAGCTGATGGGCGCCTATCGCAACGGCAGGTGGTTGAACCTGGTGGCCGGCGTGACGGTGATCGCCACGTCGAGCCTCTCGGTGCTCCTGGTGCTGGTCACGCTGGGCGCATAAACGCATACCACGTGCCAGGCACGTTTCATGCGTGCGTGCGTCCCGTTACGAACGCATACCACGTGCCAGGCACTTCTTATGCGTCCGGATGGCGTCGGGCCACACCGCATGGTGCCAGGCACTTTTATGCGTGCGGATGCCGTCACGGCATACCACATGGTGCCAGGCACTTTTATGCGTGCTGCGCCCGCATAAAACGAGCCAGGCACCCCGGATTGGTCGACTGGCTGCTGATTTTTGTTTATGCGTCCGGCTGCGCCGGCCGCATAAACGCGGTGTTATTCGGCCGGAAGGCCGAGCTCGGCGGCGATCGGCTGCAGGGCGGCGATCACGAAGGCGATGTGCTCGTCCATGTCGACTCCCAGCTCGGCCGCGCCCTCGGTCACGTCGGCGCGGTTCACGCCGCGCGCGAAGCTGGCCTGCTTGAGCTTCTTCTTGACCGACTTCGGTGTCAGCGTCGCGATTCCGTCGGGCCGCACCAGTCCACAGGCGTGCACGAACCCCGACAGCTCGTCGCACGCATAGAGCGTGCGTTCCAGCTGCGACTCGCGGGCCACGCCGGTGTGGTTACCGTGCGACAGCACCGCCCGCACGAACCACTCGGGGTATCCAGCTGCACGCAGTACCGGGGCGCCCTCGGCAGGATGCTGGTCGAGCGTGGGGTGCCGTTCGTAGTCGAAGTCGTGCAGCAGCGCGACGTTGCCCCATTCGTCCTCGTTCTCGCCGAACTTGCGGGCGTAGGCGCGCGTCGAGGCCTCGACGGCGAGCGCGTGGCGCAGCAGCGCCTCGGACTTCGTCCACTCGGTGAGCAGCGCCCAGGCGGCGTCACGGTCGGCGGTCGGGTTGACGCTCATCGGCAGCGAGTGTACCAACGGGGGCAGGAACCTCCGTGGCCGAGAGCGAATGCGGCTACCCTCACCCTTGACGAGTTGGGAGGCGCGTCCGGAATGGCCACTGCTACAAGAGAAGGCACTTTGGAGACTTTCGTGATCGAGGGTGGTGTGCCCCTCTCCGGACGCGTACGCCCCGCCGGCAACAAGAACGCCGCGCTGCCGATTCTCGCCGCCTGCCTCCTCACCGGCGAGCCCGTCGAACTTGCAAACGTGCCGCGGATTCGCGACGTCGAGGCCATGATCGAACTGATGCGCGACATCGGCGCCGACGTCGACTGGACCGACGAGAACACCGTCCGCGTGTGGGCCGCCGACATCACCTCGACGCGCCTCGATCCCGAGCTTTGCACCCGTATCCGCGCCTCGATCCTGCTCGCCGGCCCGCTGCTGGCCCGCTTCGGCGTCGGCCGACGTTCCGCCGCCCGGCGGCGACGTGATCGGCCGCCGCCGCGTCGATACCCACCTGATGGCCTTCGCAGAGCTGGGCGCCGAGGTCGAGCGCCGATCGCGAGTATCGCCTGCGCGCGCCGCACGGCCTGCACCGGGCAGGACATCTATCTGGACGAGGCGTCGGTGACCGGCACCGAGAACGCCGTCATGGCGGCGGTGCTCGCGCGCGGCACGACGGTGATGCAAAACGCCGCCTGCGAGCCGCACGTGCAGGATCTGTGCCACTGCCTCAACGCGATGGGCGCCGACATCTCGGGGATCGGCTCGAACATGCTCACCATCGAGGGTGTGGAGCAGCTGCACGGGTGTCACCATCGGGTTGGGCCCGACCACATCGAGGTCGCGTCGTTCATCGGCCTCGCGGCGGTGACGGGCGGAGACCTCGTGATCGACGACGCCGCGGTGCCGCACCTGCGCTCGATCCGCCACGCGTTCTCGCGGCTCGGCGTCGAGATCGAAGTGCGAGGGTTCGGCCGTGCACATCGCGCCGAACCAGCCGCTGCAGATCGTGGACGACGTGCACGCCCAGATCCCCAAGCTCGAGGACGGGCCATGGCCGATGTTCCCGGCCGACCTCACCTCGATCGCCGTGGCCGTCGCGACGCAGGCCACCGGCACGGTGCTGATCTTCGAGAAGATGTTCGAGAACCGCCTGATCTTCACCGACAAGCTGGTGTCGATGGGAGCGCGGATCGTGCTCTGCGACCCTCACCGCGCGGTGGTCACCGGGCCCGCCAAGCTCTACGGCGAGCGGATGGCCAGCCCCGACATCCGGGCGGGGATGGCGATGCTGATCGCCGCCCTGTGTGCCGAGGGCACCAGCCGGATCGGCAACGTCGGCGAGATCGACCGCGGATACGAGCGGATCGACGAGCGGCTGCGCGAGCTCGGTGCTCGCATCGAACGCGTGCAGGCGTAGGCCGCGCGCGCCACCCGCCGCGGGGATACGATCTCGGCTATGCAGCGGCGAACGATTTCGCGTGACAACGCGGCCGCGGCCGCGCAGGGGCTGCGCCCCACCAAGGCGGCCCGAGAAGACGTGCACCGGGCGGTGGCCGACATCGTCGATGCGGTGCGCGCCGGGGGCGACGCTGCGGTGCGACGGCTGACCGCGCGGCTGGACGGTGCTGAACTCGACGAGCACCGGGTTCCGGCCGCCGAGCTGCAGCGCGCACTGGCGGGAATCGATCCGGCCGTGCGCGAGGCGCTGGAGCTGCTCGCCGAGAACCTGCGCACCGTGACCGCAGACCTGGTGCCGCAACCCCACCGTGTGGAGCTGCCGCAGGGTCAGATCGTGTCGATCCGGCAGGTGCCCGTGCAGCGCGCCGGCCTCTACGTACCGGGCGGCAACGCCGCGTATCCGTCGAGCGCGGTGATGGCGATCGTGCCCGCTCAGGTGGCCGGTGTGCCGGAGATCTGCGTGTGCTCGCCGCCTGACACGGGCGGCAAGGTGCAGACGCCCGTGCTCGCCGCGTGCGCGCTTCTGGGCGTCGACGAGGTGTTTGCGATCGGTGGCGCACAGGCGATCGCGGCCATGGCGATCGGCACCGAGACCGTGCGCTCGGTGCACCTGCGTGGTCGGTCCCGGAAATGCGTTCGTGGAGGAAGCCAAACGGCTGCTCTTCGGCGAGGTGGGAATCGAGTCTCTGGCGGGTCCCAGCGAGCTGATCGTGCTGAACGACGGTTCGGGCGCCGCCGAGCCGCTCGCGTGGGATCTGATGGCACAGGCCGAGCACGGAGCAGGCGCGCAGTCGGTCATGGTCAGCACCGACGCCGCGATGCTCGATGCGGTAGCCGAACACCTCGGTGAGGGCGACGTGACGTTGATCGAGGCAGACTCGTGGGAAGCAGCGGTCGCCTTCGGCAACAGCTACGCGCCCGAGCATCTGCAGCTGGCGGTCGACGACCCGCACGCCGTGCTCGAGCAGATCGTGCACGCCGGGGCAGTCTTCCTGGGCCACTCCTCGGCGACGGCGTTCGGCGACTACGTGGCCGGCTCCAACCACATCCTGCCGACTGCCGGCAACGCCCGCTATGCCTCGGGGTTGACGCCCCAGGTCTACCTGCGCAGCCAGGAGGTCGTCGAGGTGCCGGAGCGGGCCGTGCGCGCGCTCGCGGGCCCGCTCGAGGCGCTCGCCCTGGCCGAGGGACTGCCCGCCCATGCCCGGTCGGCCACGATCCGCGCCGAGCAGCTACCCACCATCCACTGAGAGGACCATCAGATGCCCCAGGTGAAACGCGAAGTGATCGTTGCCGACGGTGCCCCCAAGCCCTTCGCCGGCGCGCCCTACAGCCAGGCGGTGCGAGTCGGCGACTTCGTGTTCTGCGCGGGGCAGGTACCGCTCGACCCCGACTCGGGTGAGCTGGTCGAAGGCGGTATCGAGGAGCAGACGCGGCGGGTGATGGAGAACATCAAGGCGGTGCTGGCCGGCGCCGGACTGTCACTCGAGAACGTCTGCAAGGCGACCGTGTTCGTGACCGATCTGGCCGACTTCGGGGCGATCAACGCCGTGTACGCCGAGTACTTCATGTTCGACCCGCCGGCCCGCTCGACGGTGCAGGTTGCCGCGCTCCCCGCCGGAGCCCGGGTCGAGATCGAGGTAGTCGCCGCGGGTTGAGATGAATAGAAGGTGTCAGGCAGTTTCTATTCACGCGACCCCGGTATAGGCGCCCGATGCGCTTCTGGTGAATAGAAACTGCCTGACACCTTCTATTCACGCCGGAGGCTTACGACGGCGCTCATTCTGAAACGACCTCCGGCACCGTAGGATTCGTGCATGCGACCGCACGATTTGATCGTCACGCACTCCAACGCCGATTTCGACGCGCTCGGCGCCGCACTGGCCGCGCGCAGGCTGTACCCGGATGCCGTCATCCGGCTGCCCGGCGGGGTCAACAGCAACGTGCGGGCGTTCCTGTCGCTGCACGCTGACGAACTCGAGATTCCGCAGCCCAGCCGCGTCGATCTGAGCTGTGTGGAGCGCGTGATCGCCGTCGAGGCGGGCGATGTGCGGCGGCTGGCCGACCTCGCCGAGGTGGTGGCGCGCGACGGGGTCGACGTGATCCTGTTCGACCATCACGGCAACGATGCCGAGCCTGCGTGGGTGACGCCGGGCCGCATGGTGTGTTCCAGCGACGGCGCGCTCTCGACCACGCTCGCGTTCATCCTGGCGGAGCGCGGCATCGAACCGACGGTGGCCGAGGCGACCGCGCTGGCGCTCGGGATCCACGAGGACACCGGGTCGCTGACCCACGTCACCACCACCGCGCGCGACAGCGAAGCGCTGGCCTGGTGCCTGCGAAACGGCGCCTCACAGCAGCTGATCGGCCAGTTTCTGCGCACGCCGCTCTCGCCCGGGCAGCGGTCGCTGATGGCCGCGCTGACCGACTCGGCCGAGACCCACGATGTGGACGGCGTCGAGGTGCTGCTGTGCCGGGCCGACTGGCCGCACCATGTGGCCGCCGTCTCGACGCTTGCGACCAAGATCGCCGATCTGACCGATGCCCGGGTGCTGGTCATGGCGGTGCGCATGGAGCGCCGGGTGTTCGTGGTGGGGCGCAGCCGTACGCCGCTCTTCGACGTCGGTCGCGTACTCGAGGCCGTGGGCGGCGGCGGTCACGCCGCGGCGGCCTCGGCCGTGTCACACGACGCCGATCTCGACGAGGTGTGCGCCACGCTCGTCGACCGCCCTCCCCGGTGGAGTCACGGCGCAGCCACGGGCGCTCGACGTGATGTCGGCGCCGGTGTGGTTCGTCGATGCGGCCGAGAGCGTCGCGGAGGCCATGGCTGAGTGCCGCCGGCGGCACACTTCGGGGGTGCAGGTCTCGTCCGAGGGACGGCTGGCGGGCGCGGTTTCGCGCGAAGATCTCGATCGCGCGCTGGGCCACGAGCTGGGCCACGCGCCGGTGCATGCGGTGATGAGCGGCGAGGTGGCCACGATCGGCGCGCAGGCGGGTCTGGCCGAGCTGCAGGCGGCGGTGATCGGCGCGCGCGCCGGGCGGGTGGCGGTGGTGCGCGATGCCGGACGACCCGCGGCCGTCCGTGCAGGACGTGCTCGGCGTGGTCACGCGCTCCGACCTGCTGGATGCCTTCGAATCGCGCCGGGCAGAGCCCGCAGCCGCGCCGGAGGTCGACGTGTCCGGGCAGCTCGGGGGCCGGCCCGAACTCGACCGCGTGTGGACCGCCGTCGCGGCGGCCGCCTCGGCCGGCGACGGCGTCTACCTGGTGGGCGGCGCGGTGCGCGATCTGTTCCTGGATGCGCCCAGCTTCGACGTCGATCTGGCCGTCGAGGGAGACGGCATCGCGTTTGCCGAGCAGCTTGCCCGAGCGCTGGACGGGCGCATGCACCCGCACGAGCGATTCCACACGGCTGTGGTGATCGCGGACGACCTGCGCGTCGATGTCGCCACCGCCCGCACCGAGCACTACGAACATCCCGCCGCGCTGCCGCAGGTGGAGCGCAGCGCGATCCTGCCCGACCTGCGCCGCCGCGACTTCAGCATCAACGCGATGGCGATCGCCGTCGACAGCGGCTCGTTCGGCCGCCTGCTCGATCCGTTCGGCGGTCGCGCCGATCTCGCCGAACAGCACCTTGCGGGTGCTTCACAACCTCTCGTTCATCGAGGATCCCACCCGCATCTTCCGGGCGGTGCGCTACGAGGCGCGGCTGGGGTTTCGGATGGACGCTGCACACCGAGCAGCTGGCCCGCAGCACCGTCGGCATGGGCCTTGTCGGCGAGGTCTCGGGCGCGCGCCTGCGCGACGAGCTGGTGGCGATCCTGCAGGCCGACGCCGGTGCGGCGGCGCTGCGGCGCATGCACGACCTCGCGCTCGCCCAGGCGCTGCACCCGGCGCTGGATGTGTCGGCCGACGCCCTCGAGGTGGTCGGCCGCGTCGACCAGCTGACCGCCGACCGGCTTTCGCCGCTGCGCTGGCGGGTGCGGTTTGCGGCCATCGCCCGCACGGTCGGCGGTGACGATCTGGAGCCGTGGCTGCTGGCGCTGCGCGTGCGCAAGCGCGATGCCCGCGCAATCGCGCTGGCCGCGGTGCTGGCGCCCCGGCTGCTGCATCCGTTGGAGGCCGCCGAAGACGCCCGCCGAGGTGGCCGAGCTGCTCGCCCCGCACCCGCCCGACGTGAGCGTGCTGGCCGCTGCGCTGGGATCGGAGGCCGCCGCGGACATATCTCGACCACGGCGCGGCGGTCGCGCTCGAGATCGACGGGGCGCGTGCTGCAGCATGAGTTTGGGCTTTCGGCATCGCCGCAGGTTGGAGCGGTACTGGCCGAGCTGCTGCGCCAGAAACAGAACGGCGTGATCGCCGGGCGCGATCAGGAACTGGCGGCGGCAAAGCTGATCCTGAGCGAGGATGAAGCATGAACACGATGTGGCGCGCTGGGACGATCGCGCCGGCCGGGATCTCGGTGATCTTCACCGGGCGCCAGGGCGGGGTCAGCGACGGACCGTTTGCGAGCCTCAATCTTGGTGCCCTGACCGACGACCAGCCCGCCGCCGTGCGCGAGAACCGCGGCCGGGCGGTGCGCGCCGCGGGCGGAGATCCGGCCCGCGCGACCATGGCCTGGCAGGTGGCGGGCAGCACGGTGCGCGAGGTGACGGCCGATCCAGCGTCGGGGGTGTTTCTCGAGCCGGGTCGCGAGCCGTTCCCCAAATCCGACGGCCTGGTGACCTCCGAGCCGCAGCGTCCCCTGGTGCTGCTGACCGCCGATTGCCTGCCGATCGCCCTCGCGCGCGCCGACGGCTCGCGGTTTGCGCTGCTGCACGCGGGCTGGCAGGGGCTCCTGGCGGGCATCTGCGAAGCCGGCGTGGTGGCCGTCGGCGACGGGGCGGTGGCGATGGTTGGGCCCGGCGCGGGGCCGTGCTGCTACGAGGTGCGCGATGACGTTGGCGGGCCGCTGCAGGCGCGGTTCGGAACCGCCGCGGTGCGCGACGGCCGGGCCGATCTGTGGCACTGCGCCCGGGTTGCGCTCGAGGGGGCCGGCGTGACCAGCGTGCGGGTGGCCGAACGGTGCACCATCTGCAACTCCGGACGAGTACTTCTCGCACCGCCGCGAGCACGGCCGCACCGGCCGCCAGGGAGTGGTGGGGTTGCGTGCCGGCTGACGCCTTGGTGATCGCCGCGAACCTGGCCCGCATCCGCGCGGAGGTGGGGCCGGACGTCGAGATCCTGGCCGCCACCAAGTACGTGGAAGCCGACGATCTGCCGGCGCTGGCCGAGGCCGGTGTCGACGCTGGTGGGCGAGAACCGCACCGACGCGCTGGCCGCCAAGCAGGAGCGCTACGGCGACCGGTTCACGTGGGATTTCATCGGCCACCTGCAGAGCCGCAAGGTGCGCGACGTGGTCGGACGGGTGCGGCTGATCCACGCCGTCGACTCCGAATCGGTGCTGAATCAGCTGCAGGCGCGCGCCACCGACACGGTCGACTGCCTCCTGCAGGTGAACGTCGCGGGTGAGGAATCGAAGGCCGGAGTGGATCCCTCCGCAGCCTCGGCGTCTCCTGGCCGCAGCCGCGGAGCTTCCCCTCGTGCGGTTCTGCGGACTGATGACGATGCCGCCCTTCGCAGAACAGCCCGAAGATGCGCGGCGCTGGTTCGCGGCGCTGCGCGAACTGCGCGACCGTCTGGCTCCGCGAATGGGCCGGTCGTCACGAACTCACCCACCTCTCGATGGGTACCAGTCAGGATTACCAGGTGGCCGCGCAGGAAGGCGCGACCATCGTGCGGGTAGGAAGTGTCCTCTTCAAGCGGTAGAGTTGACCAAATGGCGCTGAAAGACATGTGGAACTCGACTCTCGTCTACTTCGGTGTGCGCGAAGAGGAGTGGGGCGATGAGTACTACGAGGACGGCTCGGCCGCCCACGACGACCTGCAGCGGGAGTACTCGGAGCGGCCCAACGTGCGGCGGCTCTCGCCGCGCCGCCGGGGCGACGGCGGCTACGACGAGATCTTCAGCGACGAGCCCCCGCCCTCATCGCTCTCGGCCCGGCCGGCAGCACCGTCGCGCGGCTCGTCGAGGCCGCCGGTTGCGGACAACGGCCATCGCGAGGCTCCGCAGGTGTCGCTGGTGGTGCCCAAGACGTTCAACGACGCCCAGGCGGTGGCCGACAAGCTCAAGGCCGAGGTGCCGGTGATCATCAACCTGCAGACCGCCGACGCCGATCTCACGCGCCGCCTGATCGACTTCGCGAGCGGTCTCACCTATGCGCTGGACGGCTCGATGCAGCGGGTGGCCGACCGCGTGTTCCTGCTCACGCCGCGAGCGGTAACGGTGTCGGCCGAGGACAAAGCCCTCCTTATGGAGCGCGGCTTCTTCAACCAGTACTGAGGGTGAATAGAAAGTGTCAGGCAGTTTCTATTCACCATCCTGCGGGTGCGTGCTCGATGCCGGTGGTCGTGAATAGAAACTGCCTGACACTTTCTATTGCGACGGTACGATTCTTTCCGTATGAGCAGTGAAGCTCCCACAATCGGGCTGATCGGATCCGGCAATATGGCCGCCGCGATGGTCACCGGCTGGGTCAACGCCGACCCGAGCCTCGCCGGGCGCATCGTGGTCACCGACCGCGGATCGGGCCGGGCCGCTGCGCTGGCCGAGAGCCACGGCGTGCAGCACGTGACCGACAACGCCGAGCTGGTGGCCGCCGCCGACGTCGTCGTACTGGCTGTGAAGCCGGTCGACGTCGAGCGTGTACTGCGCGAGGTCTCGACCCTGATCACACCCGACAAAGTCGGTGGTATCGATCGCCGCGGGCGTGCGCATCGCCACCCTCGAGACGATCCTCGACGTCGACGCTCCGGTGTTTCGGTTCATGCCCAACGTGGGCGTCAAGGTGGGGGCGGGTACGCTCGCCTTCTCGGCGGGCCGCTTCACGCACACCGCTGCTGAGCAGTCGGTGCTCGACACCTTCTCGATCCTCGGCGAAGTCGTCGCGCTGGACGAGCGGCTGTTCGACGCCGCCACCGCGCTCTCCGGTTCGGGGCCGGCATTTCTTGGCCTGATCCTGGAGGCATTCGAAGACGCGGGCATCGTCAGCGGCCTGACCTATACCGACGCCCGCCGGCTCCTGCTCTCGACCGTGAACGGACACGGCCGAGCTGCTGCGCGCCGAGGACCTCTCGTGCAGCGACCTGCGGCGCATGGTCACATCGCCAGGTGGCACCGCGGCGGCGGGTCTCGCCGAGATGGAGCGCCACGGCGTGCGCGGCGCCGTGATCGACGGAGTGGCCGCGGCGATGCGCCGCGCCGGCGAGCTGGGCTGAGCGATGACCACGGTCGACTGGATCAACCAGTTCATCCAGTCGTTCGCCTACGTGTACGCGCTCGCGATCGTGCTGCATGTCATCCTGGGCATGCTGCAGACCACCTACAGCCCGTGGCTGGGGCGTCTGCGCGGGCTCACCTACGACACCGTCGACCCGTTCCTGAACATGTTTCGGCGCATCCTTCCGCCGATGGGCGGGTTCGACCTCGCGCCGATGATCGCGATCTTTGCTGTCCTCTTTGGCAGCCAGATCCTCCAGGTCATCGTCGGATCGTTCGGCTAGTAGTCGCCACGGAGTCAGTCGCCTTTTATGCACGCAGGTGAATAAAAGGCGACTGACCCCTCTTATTCAGCAGGTAGCCTTGGCCCCTCGCCGAGACCGATCGCGGACGAGCGAGAGGAGGACTCGCCGGTGCGGTCGCGAACGGGTCTCCCATGGCTATCTCACCCGTTGAACTCAAGCATGAACGCCCGCCGCTGAGGCTGCTGGGCTACAGCCGATCCGAAGTCGACCATCTGATCGGCGAGGCATCCGAGGCCTACGAGACCGTCTGGCGCGAGCGTGCCGATCTCGATGACCGTGTGCACGAACTCGAGCAGAAGCTGAGCAGCGTCGCCGAAACCGAGGATGCACTGCGCGATGCGCTCGTCAGCGCCGAGAAGGTCGCCGACGACCGCCGCTCCCTGGCCAACCGCGAGGCCGAGGCAATCGTCCGCGAGGCCGAGGTGCGCTCTCGCGAGATCCTGCACGGCGCCTATGCCGAGCGCGAGAAGGTGCGCCAGGAGACCGAGCGGCTGCGCGCCGAGGAGTCGGAGTTTCGGCTGCGGCTGCGCGCACTGATTGGAACGACCCTCCAGTGCGTGCGCGATTACGAGGAAGGTCTCGCAGAACCCGAGGCTCCCGTCGCCGACGTCCTGGCCGAGGCCGGGTCGAGCGTCGGCGAGGACACCCAGATCGCGCCGCCTCCCGACAGAAGACTGATCCGCGTGAGTGAACAGGAAGTGCCAGGCACTTCCTATTCACTGCCCGCGGCGCCGGGCTGAAACCGGCGCTGGGTATACTCAGGGCGTGGTTGCGGGAGTGGATATCGACGCTGCTCGCCGGCGGCTTGCCGGTGAGCGCGCGCGCGTTCTGGACGAGCGCAGGCGCATGCACGATGACGTCGCCCGTCCATTCGAGGATGCAAGCGACGACGACGGCTCCGACTCGCACATGGGCGACAGTGCGAGTGACACGCTCGCGCGTGAGATCGACCTGTCGCTCGAGGACAACGCCGATCGGCTGCTGGCCGAGATCGACGCCGCTCTGGAGCGGATCGAGGCGGGTACCTACGGACTGTGCGAGCGCTGCGGCAACCCCATCGACCGCGAGCGTCTGGAGGCCCTGCCGTACGCGACGAAGTGCATCCCGTGCAAGACGCTGGAGGAGAGGGGCTGATCCAGGCAGATGCAGCTCCGGCGCCCGCACCCCGTGCGGGCTCGTTGCAGTGGGCGGGCATGCTCGCCGTCGCCGCCGTGGCGGTGCTCGCCGATCAGGTCACCAAGCGTGCCGTCGAGCAGTCCATGTACCTCGGCGAGAGCCACCGGGTGCTGCCGTTCCTGTCGCTGACGCGCGTGCGCAACAGCGGCATCGCGTTTGGGATCATGCCCGGCCGGATCGAGATCGTGTCGATTCTCACGGTGGTCGCCGTGGTGTGGATGCTGGTGCACTTCCACCGCGGCGGTTCGCGCCACGTGCTGTTCCCGGTCGCGCTCGGACTGCTGATCGGTGGCAGCCTCTCCAACCTGATCGACAGGGTCAGCCGCGGCCACGTGACCGACTTCATCCACCTCAGCCACTGGCCGACGTTCAACCTCGCCGACACGTTCATCGTGATCGGTGTGGTGCTGCTGATCTTCGGCCTGGCCCGGCTCGAGCCCACCGCCGAGCCCGCCGGCGAGGAGTGATCGAGCTTCGGGTGACGGCCGCCGAGGCCGGCGAGCGGCTCGACCGCTTCGTCGCCCGCCAGCCGCGGGTGGGTACCCGCTCGGCGGCCGAGCGGCTGATCGCGGCGGGAGCCGTGAGCGTCGACGGCGGCGCCGTGGCCAAGGCCCACCGCCTGGTGGTCGGCGAGCAGGTGCGCATCGTGACCCAACCGGAGGCCGGCGAGGTCGCCGTCGAGCTGCCCGAGATCCCGGTGCTCTACGCCGACGAGCGCCTGCTGGTGGTCGAGAAGCCGGCGGGCCTGCTCACCCACGCGGTACCCGGATCCCACGGCCCGACGCTCGCCGACGCCCTCGCATCCCGCGCCGGCGGGGGCGAGCCTGGGCGCACCGGGATCGTGCACCGGCTCGACCGCAACACGTCGGGTCTGCTGGTGGTTGCCCGCGACGCCGAGACGCTCGGCAAGCTCCAGGGCCAGCTGCGCCGCCACGACATCGCCCGCACGTACACCGCGCTGGTCAGAGGCCGGCCGCCGTCGCGGGCCGGGCGCATCGAGGCGCCGATCGGCCGCGATCGCCACGATCGCGCCCGGATCTCGCTGGACACCGACGTGCCCCGCGAAGCCGCCACCCGCTTCGAGCTGATCGAGGCGCTGGCGGGCCGGTCGCTGCTGCGCGTCGAACTCGAGACGGGCCGCACACATCAGATCCGCGTGCATCTGCAGGCGATCGGCCATCCGGTGGTGGGCGACCCGACCTATGGCCACGGAGCCGAACTCGGCCTCGAGCGGCAGTTTCTGCATGCCGGTGAACTCGCCTTCGTCCATCCCTGGACCGATCAGCCGGTGCACGTGCTCTCGCCGCTGCCGGACGACCTCGAGGCGGCTCTCGAGCGGGCCCGGGCGGCGGCCGACCAGCCCGGTTAGACCACGGTTCTTCGCTAGACTGCGGGGCAATTCACGTACCCGACCCGGTGGAACCCGGCGCCGGCGGTGTCTCGCAGTTCGTGCGGGATTCCGGTTGCCGCCACCGGTATCAGCAAGACCCAACCAATATCAGGAGGAGTGACTTGTCAACAGTCACGATGCGCCAGCTGCTCGAAGCCGGTGTGCATTTCGGCCACCAGACGCGCCGCTGGAACCCCAAGATGCGCCGCTACATCTTCGGCGAGCGCAACGGCATCTACATCATCGACCTGCAGCAGACGTCCGACCTGCTCGACGATGCAGCGCAGTACCTGCAGAACATCGGTGAGCGCAACGGCACGGTCATGTTCGTGGGCACCAAGAAGCAGTGTCAGGACGCTGTCGAGACGCATGCAAGCCGTGTCGGCATGCCCTATGTCAACCATCGTTGGCTGGGCGGTCTTCTGACCAACTACCGCACCATTCAGGATCGCATCAACGCGCTGCACGAGCTGCGCCGCCAGAAGAACGAGGGCCAGCTCGAACTGCTGCCCTCCAAGGAGCGGCAGGTCGCGCTGACCAACCTCGAGAAGCTCGAGACCAATCTGGGCGGTGTCGCTGACACGCGCAAGCTGCCCGACGCGATCGTGGTGATCGACATGAAGAAGGAAGCGCTCGCGGTGCGCGAGGCGCGCCGCCTGCACATTCCCGTCGTAGGGCTGGTGGACACCAACTGCGATCCCGACGATGCCGACTTCGTGATCCCCGGAAACGACGACGCCATCCGCTCGTCCAACCTGATCGTCCAGGTGCTGGCCGACGCGGTCGCCCGCGGCAGGAACGCGGGTGTGACCGAGGCCGACTTCCAGAAGGCGAGGGCGAGGGCGAGCCGAGGGCGAAGCGGCGGAGAACGGCGCGGCTCCGGCCGAGGCCGCGGCTGACGCGACGGCCGATGACACCGCCGCCGCACCGGCCGAGCCCGCAGCGGAGGCTGCTGCCGAGCCCGCGGCCGAAGCCGCCGCAGCCGGCGAGCGAACCTGAACCGGCGCAGGCCGAGCCTGCCGCTGAAGAGCCAACGAAAGAGAACGTGGAGGCAGAGCAAGCGTGAGTGACTACACACCCTCCGCTGCCGAGGTGAAGCAGCTGCGCGAGACCACCCAGGCCGGAATGATGGACTGCAAGCGCGCACTGGCCGAGGTGGGGGGAGACATGGACCAGGCGGTCAAGCTGCTGCGCGAGAAGGGCATCGCTTCGGCCGGCAAGCGGGCAGGCCGGGGTACCGGCGAGGGCCTGGTGGAGACCTACCTGCATGCGGGCGGGCGGATCGGCGCCATGGTCGAGATCGGCTGTGAGACCGACTTCGTGGCGCGCAACGACAGCTTCAAGGACTTCGCCCACAAGGTGGCGCTGCAGATCGCTGCCGCCCGCGACCTGCGGTTCGTCTCGGAGGCCGACATTCCCGCCGACTTCAAGGCGTCGGAGATGGACATCTTCCGCGCCAAGGCGGCGGCCGAGGGCAAGCCCGAGGCGATGCTGGACAAGATCGCCGCAGGCATGTGGAACAAGTCGCTGACCGACTACGTGCTCTCCAACCAGCCGTCGATCGGCCCCGATGATGACGGCAAGACGATCGAGACGCTGCGCGCCGAGCTGGCCGGAACGATCGGCGAGAACATCGAGATCAAGCGGTTCGCGCGGTTCGAGGTGGGCGCCGGGTGACCGCAGTTTCAGCGCATCCTGCTGAAGCTGTCGGGCGAGGCCCTGATGGGCGATCGCGACTACGGTCAGGATCCGGCCCGCATCGCCGCCATCTCCAACACCGTGCACGAGGTCGCGGCCACCGGCGTCGAGCTGGCGATCGTCGTGGGCGGCGGCAACATCCTGCGCGGAAACGCAGGAGGCGGCCAAGGGCATGGACCGGGCCACCGCCGATTACGCCGGCATGCTGGCGACGGTGCTGAACGCCGTGACCGTGCAAGACGCGCTGGAAAAGCTCGGTACGCACACGCGCGTGATGTCGGCCATCGACGTTGCCGAGATCGCCGAGCCGTACATCCGCCGGCGGGCGATCCGGCATCTGGAGAAGGGCCGCGTGGTGATCTTTGCGGCGGGTACCGGCAACCCGTTCTTCACCACCGATACCGCCGCGGCGCTGCGCGCGCTCGAGATCGGCGCCCAGGCCATCCTGATGGGCAAGAACGGGGTGGAGGGTGTGCTGGACGACGATCCCCGCATCAATCCTGACGCGCAGCTGCTGCGCGAGGTGACCCATATCGAGGCGATCGAGCGGGGCCTGAAGGTCATGGACATCACCGCGCTCTCGCTGTGCATGGACAATGCGCTGCCGCTCTACGTGTTCAACCTCGATGATGAGCAGAACATCGCCCGGGTGGTGGCGGGTGAGAAGATCGGCACCGTGATCTCGGCCCAGTCAACCTCGGTGGAGGTGTCCTCATGATCGACGACGTTTTGACAGATGCCAACAAGCGCATGGACAAGACGGTCGAGGCGACCAAACACGAGTTCACCTCCATCCGCACCGGGCGCGCGTCGGCGGGTCTGCTCGATCGCGTGCAGGTGAGCGTCTACGGCACCCAGATGCCGGTCAACCAGGTGGCGACCATCAACGTGCCCGAGCCCCGGCTGCTGACCATCACGCCGTTTGACAAGGGCACGGTGCGCGACATCGAGCGCGCGATTCTCGAGTCCGATCTGGGCCTCACCCCGGCCAACGACGGGCAGGTCATCCGGCTGCCGATCCCCCAGCTCACCGAGGAGCGCCGCAAGGAGCTCGTCAAGCAGGTGCGGCACATGGCCGAGGAGGGCCGGGTGGCGGCGCGCAACATCCGCCGCGACGCGATCCATCACCTCAAGGAGCTCGAGAAGGGCGGCGATGTGGGTCGCGACGATGTCCGCCGCGCCGAGGAGCGCCTGCAGAAGGTGACCGACACGCACACCGCGGCCATCGACTCGGCTTTGAAGGGCAAAGAAGCCGAGATCATGGAGGTCTAGCCACGGCGGTTCTGCGCCGCCAACGCCGCCTGCTGCGGCTGCTGCGGCGCTCGCACGAGCCGCCGCCGGCCGAACTCCTGCCCGACCGCGCGCGGCACATCGCCGTGATCATGGACGGAAACGCCCGGTGGGCGCGGTCGCACGGCATCCCACTGCTGGGCGGCCATCAGGCCGGCACCCGGGCGTTGCGGCGGCTGGTCGAGGCGGCGCCCGAGCTGGGCGTCTCGAGCGTTGCCGTGTACGCGTTTTCGACCGAGAACTGGGGCCGGCCGGCAGAGGAGGTGGCCGACCTCATGGAGCTGTTCGAAGAGACCATCCGCGAGCAGTTCCCCGACCTGCACGAGCAGGGCGTCCAGGTGCACTTCATCGGCCGTCGCGACCGGTGCCCCGCGACGCTGCGCGCCCTCATGGAGGACATGGAGGAGCGCACCGCGCGAGAACACAGCGGCTGCAGCTGTGGGTCGCGTTCGACTACGGCGCCCGCGACGAGCTGGTGCGCGCGGTGCGGGGGCTGATCGCCGAGGGCGTGGATGCCGAGGCGGTGGACGAGGCAGCTGTCACAGCCCACCTGTACGCTCCCGGCATGCCGAACCCTGACCTCGTGATCCGCACGTCGGGCGAGATGCGGATCTCGAACTTCCTGCTGTGGCAGGCCGCCTACGCGGAGTTTCACTTCACGGCGACGCTCTGGCCGGACTTCGACGGCGACGATCTGCGCGAAGCGCTCGACGCCTACGCCGGTCGGCAAAGGAGATTCGGACGGCGGTGAGCGCGCTCGTGTCGCGCGTCGTGATCGCGATTCCGCTGCTGGTCGTCACGATCTTCGCGGTGTACCGGGGCGGCTGGTTCCTGGCCATTGCGGTGGCGGTGGCGGCGACCCTTCGCCGTGCACGAGTTCTACGTGATGACCACGGCCCTTCCGGCCGCTGATCCCGGCGGGGATGCTGGGCGCGATCCTGGTGCCGGTGGCGGTCCAGCACGGCGGTATGGCGTGGATGCTCGGGCCGGCTTTCTCGACGCTGCTGCTGGCGTTCTGGCTCTCGGCGATCGCCGACGTGCGCCAGCACGGCGTGGCCCAGATCGCGGTCACGCTTCTCGGGGTGGTCTGGATCGGCATGGGCCTGAGCATGCTGGTGGCAATCCGCGACATCCCGGGCCCGGACTTCGTGGGGCCGGGTGCTGCTCCTGGCCGTGTTCCTGGGCGTGTGGCTGTCGGACACTGCCGCCTACGTGTTTGGGCGCATGTTCGGGCGCCGCAAGCTGGCGTCGGGCATCTCGCCCAACAAGACGGTGGAGGGGTTTGCCGCCGGCCTCCTGTGCGGGTTCCTGGCGGTGTTCTTCACCGTCTACCATCAGCCGGCTGCGCTGCCGCTCTCGCACGCTGCATGCGATCGAGATCGCGCTTGCGGTGACGCTCGCCGGGCCGATCGGCGACCTGTTCGAGTCGTATCTGAAGCGCGACATGGGCGTGAAGGACACCGGCCGGGTGCTGGGTGGCCACGGCGGGGTGCTCGACCGCGTCGACGCGCTGCTGTTCGCGGGCGCGGCGGCGTATTTCGTCGCGCTGGCGATCGGCCGGGCATGAGCGAACGCCGCCGGGCACGCATCCCGTTCGGGTTCAAGGGCCGCGGTGGACGCTCTGACGCCGCATCGCGACCTGGTCAAGCTGGGCATCGCGGCGGTGTGCGAGCGGGTGCCCGACCTGCCGCCGCCCGACGCGCGACGAGTGGTTCGGCTGGGAGCTGCCCGAACAGCCGCGGCGCTACGCGGCGGTCGGGCTGCGGCACGCGCGGATTCGTGGTGGACGGGGTGTCGGGCCATCTGATGTGGTCGGGGCAGATCGAGGGTCAGGCGGATCTGCCCCGCACGCTTGCCGATCTTGCACAGTGAACGCCAAGGCGCCACGCATACGCCCGGCTTTCGCTCAGCGCAACCGGCCTGAGAGACTCCCAACGTTCGCTGATTACACTGCGCGCATGAAACGCGTCGCCGTCCTCGGCGCAACCGGCTCGATCGGCATGCAGGCGCTCGAGATCTGTGCGCTCAGCGAACAGCTCGAGGTGTGCGGCGCTGAGCGCGGCCACCAGCGCCGCGCCGCTGGTCGCCGCGCGCCCGGCTGCACGGTGTCGACCGCATCGCGCTCAGCGACGAGTCAGCCGCCGCTGCCGCCCGCGGCGGGTTCGACGGTGAGCTGCTTTCGGGGGCGGGGGCGGCAGCCGAACTGGTGCGCCGCTGCAATCCCGACGTGGTGCTGAACGCGATCGTGGGGTCGGCCGGCCTCGAGGCGACGCTGGCGGCGTTCGCCGCGGGCGCAGACGTCGCGCTGGCAAACAAGGAGAGCCTGGTATCCGGCGGCGAGCTGGTGCTCGCCGCCGCGCGACCAGCGCGGCCGTCGGCTGCTTCCCGTCGACAGCGAGCACTCGGCGATCGCGCAGTGCCTGGAGGGCGCCGCGCCCGGCTCGGTGGAGGGCCTCGTGATCACCGCCTCGGGAGGGCCGTTTCGGGGCATGAGCGCGGCCGATCTGCGCGGCGTCGACCGCGGCGCAGGCGCTGCGCCATCCAACCTGGGCGATGGGCGCCAAGATCACCATCGATTCGGCCACGCTGATGAACAAGGGACTCGAGGTGATCGAAGCCCACCACCTGTTCGGGGTCGGCTACGACGAGATCGAGGTGGTGGTCCACCCGCAGTCGATCGTCCATGCGCTGGTGCGATTCCGCGACGGAGCACTTCTGGCCCACGCGGGGCTGCCCGACATGCGGGTGCCGATCTCGTGGGCGCTGACCTATCCCGAGCGCTGCGGCCACACCCGCGCCGCGGCTCGACCTCTCCGCGCCGTTCTCACTCGATTTCGAACCGCCCGATACCGAGGTGTTCCGGTGCCTGCAGCTGGCCCGCGACGCGGGACGCCGGGGCGGTACCGGCCCGTGCATCCTGAACGCCGCCAACGAGATCGCCGTGGCGGCATTCCTCGCGGACGGCATCGCATTTGCCGATATCCCGGGGGTAGTGGAACAGACCCTCGACGCAATCCCCTCCGAGCCGCTCGTGAGCCTGGAGCAGGTGACGGCGGCCGACCAGGCTGCGCGTGAGCATGCCCGGCAGCTGGTGGCGGTGGCCGCTTGAGCTATCTGATCGCAATCGTCGGGCTGCTGGTCTTGATCTGCATCCACGAGCTGGGCCATTTCGGCGCGGCGAAGCTGGTGGGGATGAAGGCCACGGCGTTCACCATCGGCTTTCCGCCGATCATCGCCGGAAAGCAGCACGGCGAGACCACCTACCGGTTCGGCGCGATCCCGCTGGGCGGGTACGTCACCATCCCCGGCATGCTGCAGGCCCGAGCCCGACGATCTGTACGCCGTCGAGGCGCTGATCGAGCAGCCCGACGCCCTCGATCCGGTCACGGGGGCGGCACTGGCCGAGGCGGTGGACGATTTCCGCCTCCATCTGAACCGCGGTCGCTATGTCGAGGCCGGCGAGGCGCTCGAACGCGTGCGCACGGGGATCGAGGCAAATCGCGAGTCGATCTCGGCTGCCGACATGCGCCGCATCGAGAAGAACCTCGACCGGGTCGAGCAGGCGCTCGAGCCGCGCTCGTACTGGCGCTCGCAGCGCTGGCGGCGGCTGGTGGTGATCCTCGCCGGGCCGGCGATGAACGTGGTCGCCTGTTTCGTGATCCTGGTCGGGCTCTTCATGACCGGTGTACCCCAGACCAACAGCAAGGTTTCCTCGATCCTTTCGCCGAGCCCCGCGGCCACCGCGGGACTGCACCTGGGCGACAAGGTCGTGGCCGTGAACGGCCGCCACGTCACCCCCGACCAGGCGCACAACATCATCACCGCCAGCAACGGCCGGATCGTGCGGCTGACCGTCGATCGCAACGGCAAGCTCGTGCGGCTGCCGGCCGTCCACACCAAGAGCATCGACGGCGTCTACCGGCTCGGCTTCTCGTTCGGCGTCAGCCCGGTCTCGCACTCGGTGGTCGAATCGCCGCGACTTGCGGGATCACAGATGTGGGGACTGACCACGGGCACGCTCGGCGCACTGGGCAACATCGTGACACCCCAGGGCCGCGCGCAGCTGCACAGCGTGGTGGGCATCACCCGCTACTCGGCCGACGCCGTTGACTACGGCTTCTCGAGCTACCTCAGCATCCTGGCGTTCATCTCGCTCTCGCTGGCGATCTTCAACCTGCTGCCGTTCCTGCCCCTGGACGGCGGGCACGTGCTGATGATCGCGCTCGAGAAGGTGCGCGGACGCGCCGTCTCGCGGTCGGCATTCGAGCGCATCTCGGCGGTCGGGATCGTATTGATGCTGATGGTGTTCGCGATCGGGCTCCAGAACGACATCGGCTCGCTGATCCACAGCCAACCTCGGTGAATAGAAGGTGTCAGGCAGTTTCTATTCACCGTGAGGCGCCAAGTACACATAAACGTCCCTCTGTGAATAGAAACTGCCTGACACCTTCTATTCACGCCCGCAGCGGTTGCCGCGGGTATTCTGCGGCCTAGATGGCATCAGAGCGGCAGATCTCAGTCGGGGGCGTCCCCATCGGCGGCGGCGCCCCGGTGGTGGTGCAGTCGATGACGCTGACCGACACCGAGGACGTGGCCGCCACTCTGGCGCAGATCGGCAGCCTCGCCGACGCGGGCTGCGAGATCGTGCGGGTGGCCGTACCGGGCCGGGTCGCGGCCGACGCGCTGCCGCAGATCGTGGCCGGCTCGCCGCTACCGGTGATCGCCGACATCCACTTCAACGCGTCGCTGGCGCTCCGCGCGATCGATGCAAACGTGGCGGCGGTGCGCATCAATCCGGGCAACATCGGCGGGCCTGACAAGGTCGAGCAGGTGGTCACGGCGGCCAAGGCGGCGTCGATCCCCATGCGCATCGGCGCCAACTCCGGATCGCTACCCGATCATCTGCGCCAGTTCGCCACCAACGATCCCGCCGGTGCACTGGTCGAAGCGGCGCTCGAGGAGGTGCGGCTGCTCGAGAAGCTCGACTATCTGGACTTCAAGATCTCCGTGAAGAGTTCGTCGGTACCCGTGATGATCGAGGCCTACCGCAGGCTCTCCGAGAAGGTGCCCTATCCGCTGCATCTGGGCGTGACCGAGGCCGGACCTGTCTTCACCGGCACGGTCAAGAGTTCCATCGGCATCGGGTCGCTTCTGGCGATGGGCATCGGCGACACGCTGCGGGTATCGCTCACCGCCGACCCGGTCGAGGAGGTCAAGGTCGCCTGGGAGATCCTGCGGGTGCTGGGCCTGCGGCACAAGGGGCCGATGATGATCGCCTGCCCGTCGTGCGGTCGCACGAATGTGAATGTGCTCGACCTGGCCACCGAGGTCGAGTCGCGCCTGGCTACCTACTCCGAGGTCTTCGAGGTGGCGGTGATGGGCTGCGCGGTGAACGGCCCGGGCGAGGCGGGGGACGCCGATTTCGGCATCGCCGGCGGCCGCGACGCGGGGTTCATCTACGCCCACGGCGAGGTGCTTCGCAAGGTACCTCAGGTGCGGCTGGTCGACGAGCTGTTCGACGAGGTCGACGCCTGGATTGCGGCCGGAATGGTGCGGCCGCAGCGCAAGACCCGCAAGCACTCGCTGCCGGTCGTCACGGGCTAACAGCTAGTCGCCGGGGCGGTGCTCCTCGCACCACCGCGCGAAGCGCAGATGGTTGGCGAGGTATGCGGAGATCTCGGCCATGCCGTAGTCGACCCAATCGCCCAGAAAGCGGTCGTCGATCTGGATCTCGGTGGAGGTGTGGGGATTCGCGTCCATGCCCCGGACATCGCCCTCGCGGGGGTCTGCGGCGATCACCGGAACGCGGTATCGGCACCGCCGGGATGCGGTAATGGGAAGCGCGTTAACCGTCTGCCGAAGACTTCGCTACACTCGCGGCATGTTCTCCAAACGCAAAGCAGCAGTCGGATACGCGGCCCCGGTCGCGTCGATGCGGGCGCTGGCTCGCACAGACCTCCTGCGCCGGGCGCAGGATGTCGTTGATCGCACGCTGCGAGCGCCCGAAGTGCGTCGCCGCAAGCGGCGGCGCATGGCGGTAATCGGAGGGGCGGCGGCCCTGGCGACCGCCGCTGCAGTGACCTCCGCGGGCGTGGCCGTGCGGCACCACTTCGCGGCGTAGGCAACTACCGGGCGAGGGCGGCTCCGTCGCCCTCGCCCGGTACACTCACGATCCCGTGTCGAGTCAACCGCCGTACGCCCACCTGCACGTCCACAGCGAGTACTCGATCCTCGACGGAGCGTGCCGGGTCGACCCGCTCGTACAGCGTGCCGCCGAGCTCGAGATGCCCGCGATCGGACTCACCGACCACGGCTCGATGGCCGGTGCGGTGGAGTTCTCCAAGGCCGGTGCCCGGGCGGGTCTGAAGACCGTGCTGGGCTGCGAGATCTACGTCGTCGACGACCACGCGGCCCGGCCGCAGCGCGAGCGTCGGGGTCACCTGACGCTCCTCGCCGAGACCCGCGAGGGCTACCACAACCTGGTGCGGCTGGTATCGGCCGGCTACCTGGACGGCTACTGGTACAAGCCGCGCGTCGATCTCGAACAGCTCGCCCAGCACGCCGACGGCATCATCGCCCTGTCCGGTTGCCTCTCCGGGCGCGTGTGCAAGGCGCTGGTGGACGGTGACGACAAGCTGGGCCGCACCGAGCTCGACAATCTGGTGCAGATCTTCGGCAAAGACGACGTGTACGTCGAGATCCAGGACGGCGGCATCGACATCCAGACCCAGATCACCCCGACGCTGGTGGCGATGGCCGCGGACGCCGGCCTGCCGACGGTCGGCACCGGAGATGTGCACTACCTGACCGCCGCCGACGCGATCCCGCACGAGGCGATGCTCTGCATCCAGACCGGCGACAACCTCGATAATCCCAACCGGTTCAAGTTCTCGAACCACGGGTTCTATCTGCGCTCGCCGCAGGAGATGTACGACCTGTTCGCGCCCCGCTTCGGCGAGGACATG
The DNA here is from genome assembly GCA_963796875.1 of uncultured Actinomycetes bacterium. GTDB lineage: Bacteria > Actinomycetota > Thermoleophilia > Gaiellales > JAICJC01 > CAVPTL01. The sequence goes on along the minus strand of CAWCNL010000007.1, from coordinate 100,611 downwards.
CTGCGCCGCACGGTCGAGATCGCCGACCGCTGCACCGCGACGCTCGACTTCGAGACCATGCACCTGCCCAAGTTCGAGGTGCCCAACGGACTGACCGCGGTGCAGTACCTGCGCCAGCTCGCCGAAGCCGGCCTGCGCGAGCGCTACGACACGATCACCCCGGAACTTCGCGACCGGCTCGAGTTCGAGCTGAAGACGATCGAGGAGATGGGCTTCCCCGACTACTTCCTGATCGTGTGGGACTACATCCGGTTCGCCCGCTCCGAGGGCATCCCCGTGGGGCCCGGGCGCGGCTCGGCCGCCGGATCGCTGGTGGCCTACTCGCTGCGCATCACCGACATCGATCCGATGCGCTACTCGCTGCTGTTCGAGCGGTTCCTGAACCCGGGCCGCAAGTCGATGCCCGACGTCGATGTCGACTTCGCCGTGGCCGGCCGCGAGCGCATGATCAACTACGTGGCCGAGAAGTACGGCCGGCGCAACGTCGCCCAGATCATCACCTTCGGCAAGATGCAGCCCAAGGCCGCGATCAAGGACGCCGGGCGCGTGATGGGCCTGCCCTACGGCGTGGTCGATCGCATCGCAAAGCTCGTGCCCGACGGCCCCAAGATCTCGTTTGACATGTGCATGAAGCCGGGCGCCGATCTGCGCAAGAGCTACGACACCGAAGACGTCACCCGCAAGGTCGTGGACATGGCGATGCCGCTCGAAGGGGTGGTGCGCAACGACTCGATCCATGCCGCCGCGGTGGTGATCGGCGACCGCCCGCTGACCGAGTATCTGCCGCTGCAGCAGAAGGGCGTCGACTCCGAGGTGGTGACGCAGTTCTCGATGAACGACGTCGAGTCGCTGGGGCTGCTGAAGATGGACTTCCTGGGCCTGCGCAACCTCGACGTGATCGAGCGTGCGGTCGAGCTGATCGAGCAGTCGACGGGCGATCGGGTGGACATGGAAGCGCTGCCGCTCGACGACCAGAAGACCTACGAGATGCTCGCCCGCGGCGACGCCACCGGCGTCTTCCAGTTCGAGTCGTCGGGCATGCGCGACGCGCTGCGCCAGGTACGGCCCACGCGGTTCGAGGACATCATCGCGCTGGTCGCGCTCTACCGCCCCGGCCCGATGGTCAACATCCCCAAGTACGCCGCCCGCCGCAACGGCCGCGAGCAGTACACCTTCCCCGACCCGCGGCTCGAGCCGATCCTGGCCGAGACGGCCGGCGTCACCATCTACCAGGAGCAGCTGATGGTGATCGCCCGCGAGATCGCGGGATTCAGCCCCGCCGAAGCGGACGATCTGCGCAAGGCCGTGGGCAAGAAGAAGGCCGATCTGATGGCGTCGCTGAAGGAGAAGTTCCTCAAGGGCTGTGTCGAGAACGGCATCACCCCGCAGCTCGCCCAGCAGCTGTGGGAGGACAACGAGCGCAGCGCCGACTACTCGTTCAACAAGTCCCACGCGGCCTGCTACGCGCTGATCGGCTACCAGACCGCCTGGCTGCGGGCCAACTATCCCGCCGAGTACATGGCGGCGCTGATCTCGTCGGTGATGTCGACCAAGGACCGCGTGCCGTTCTACGTGGGCGAGTGCGCCGACATGGGCATCGAGGTGCTGCCTCCCGATGTGAACGAGAGCCTGTCGGACTTTGCGGTGGTCGAGGGCAAGATCCGGTTCGGCCTGACCGCCGTCAAGAACGTCGGCGACAACGCCGTGCGGATGGTGATCGAGGCGCGCAGCGAGCGGCCGTTCGAGTCGATCTGGGACTTCTGCGAACGGGTCGACGCCACCGTGCTGAACAAGCGCCTGCTGGAGAGCCTGATCGCCGCCGGCGCGTTCGACTGCACCGGGCGCCACCCGGCGGGGCGAACTTCGAGGCGCTCGAGCAGGCGCTCTCGGCCGGCCAGAAGATCCAGGAGGACGCGCGCCGCGGGCAGGGTTCGATCTTCGACATGATGGGCGACCTGGGCGGCGAGGGGGGCACGGCGACGCTGACCAAGGTGCATCCGGCGCTCGGCACCGAGGAGTGGGACCGCGACGATCTGTTGCGGCGCGAGAAGGAGGTGCTCGGGCTCTACGTCTCGAGTCACCCGCTGACGCCCATCAAGGCGCAGCTGGCGCGGCAGGTCGATACGCCGCTGCGCGAGTTCGCCAATCTGCGCGACGGCAATGTGGTGACCGTCGGCGGGATCGTCACCAGCGTGCGCCAGCTGGTCACCAAGCGTGGCGACACGATGGCGTTCGTCGAGCTGGACGACGCGACCGACTCGATCGAGGTGATCGTCTTTGCGAAGAGCTGGGAGACCGCCCGCGAGGTGCTGATCACCGACCGCATCGTGCTGATCAAGGGCCGGGTCGAGCGCAAGTCGGAGGCCGAGGTCAAGCTGATGGCGATGGAGGCGACGCCGTTTGAGTCGGTCGCCGACTTCGGTGTCGTCAAGCTGCGGGTCGACGCGCGTGAGGCGCCGGCCACGATCCTGGACGAGCTGAAGAGCCTGATCACCGAGTATCCCGGCGAGGCGCCGGTCGAGCTGCGCATCGACACCACCGCGGGCGCGCGAGTGCTGCGGTTCGGCTCGGGCTACCGCGTGCGCGCAGACGGCGACTTCATCGCCGAGGCCCGGGCGCTGCTAGGCGAAGCCGCGATCGCCTGACGGCTCAGTCCATGTATGGCGGAGGCGCGCACCGTCCATGCGGGTGGGGGAAGCACGCGGCGAGCGCGTACGGATACACGATCCGGTAATGATGCGACCCCACGTGATACCGCACCTCGACGCCGTGGAACACACCTCGCCCCGGTTTCGTCAGCACCAGCTTGAAGACGATGTCAACGAACGATCTGCGCCTTCGCGTTTGGGGTCGGGCAGCACCGGCACCTGGTCTACTGAACGTAGATCGAGGCGCCGGTACGAGCGCGGCCAGTTCTGGTAGAAGCCGTAGGGAAGAGGGCCCCTATCGGTCACCCGGACCGCGTAGACGGCCACCTGTTTCATGGTGGGTGAGGGGTCGATTAAGCGTGCCGCATCGACGGTGGCGGGTTGTTTACCGCCGTTGAAGAGATACACCTCGCCGAACGTGAACGGCTTATTGACGCCGTCGATCAGCGGGACTGACGTTGACGCGTGGTCGACGAGAAATGGGCCCTGCGGGAGGCCTTCGCTCGCGCGCCACCAGCCCACTCCCACCACTCCACCAGCTACGAGCACCAGAGTGGCGACCGCCAACCACACGCGCCGACCGCTCACGACTGCAGCCCCGCAAAGATCCGGGGACTCTTCCAGGGGCCGTTGCGGGTATTTCCACAGATGTAGTGGTCGTGCAGTTTCGAACCAAATGACCACGTTGACGACACGTCGCTGTTCCAGCCGCTCTGTGAGTTCAGGGTCACTCCGACGCCTTGGACACTCAGCCCGACGGCGTGGCTAAAGGACGTCTGCTCGAATGTATTCGTGTGGTACGTACCTTGCCCGAAGTCGTTCGTGCGGCCGTCGCCAAGCGGTGGGCAGTGTCCATCCAGGTTGTGGTTGTGATCGTCTGGATAGGCCCCGAAGTAGTTGTTGAGGCCACCAATCCATGCGATCGCTTGGACACTGAAGCCCTGATCCGTGGTTGTCCCACCGCACGACTTCCAGTTGTGGAACTCGGCGTAGCGGAATTGTGATCGCAGCTTGCCGCCCCAGTTCGGGCCTCGAGTTTGCGTCGCGACGCTCGACGACGCGGAGCTCGTGGACTTGCCCATGTGGACATCACCGTCGAGCGTCCACGAGCCGAAGTCGCGGGTCTTCGACACTCCAACACTGATATCCGAGTCGGCAAAGTCGCTCTTTCCGTAGCTATAGGTCTCCGTCGCATCGTTGGCCACGTGGATCTCACCGACGATCGTCTGCCGCACCTGCGAGGTGCCGGGTACCTGCTGGTGAGTCGTGCTGCAGTTCACACCGCCTCGGTGCGGTAAGAGATGCGCGAGATACGCCGCCAGCGTCGCCGGAGTGGGACTCACTCCGGCGCTGTTTGGCGCGAGCCGCACTTTGCTCGGGGGCGCTGTCGCAGATCCATCGACCCACGTGGTGCCGTTCCACAGCCGTGACAGGTAGGACTCGTAGGTCAATGTCGGCGACGTCACCTCGAGCTGGAACGGGACGTAGCCACTGTTGGACGACCCGAGAGTCTGTACAACCCCCGAATACGGGGCGGTAAGGGTGTAGCTTCCGGCGGCGTCGGTGGTGGTGGTGGCGACCGACGCAACGGACGCGCCGCTGAGGTCGACGGGATACAGCTCGACCGTGGCGTCGGCGACTGGTGCTCCGGACGCGTCCACGACTGTCCCCGACAGCACCGTCGGCGCGCTGTCTGCGCGTGCCGGTCGGACATGACCATGTTGTTCGAGAGCAACCGCGGTTACGAGGACCATGATGAACACGAGAGCCACTCTGATGAATCGGGACAACGAAGAATCCTCCTGGTAATCGGCTCGACGAACTCATGCTAGAGCTTGAGAGCGATAGCCATAGTCCCGAAACAGTGGCGAATATGCCTCAAAACTGGTAACAAATCAGAGCGGATCCGACGCACCGCGCGCGCGCTCGCCGTATCGTCCCCGGATGACCCCCGAGCCCGCCGTCCGCCGCGCCCGCACCGCCGATGTGCGCGAGATCCGCGGCCTGCTGCAGGGATACGTCGACGCCGGCATCATGCTGGGCAAGGAGCTGGTCACGCTGTACGAGGACGTGCCCGACTTCCGCGTTGCCGAGCTCGACGGGCGCGTAGTGGGATGTGGCGCGCTGCATGTGATGTGGGAGGACATCGCCGAGATCCGCTCGGTCGCGGTCGACCCGGCCAGTGCGTGGCCGCGGGATCGGCGCGCAGATGGTGGCCGACCTGCTCGATACCGCCCGTGAGCTAGGCGTGCGGCGGGTGTTCGTGCTGACGTTCGAGCGTGACTTCTTCGCCGCCCAGGGATTCGTCGAGATCGAGGGCACGCCGGTCGCCCAGGAGGTCTACGACGAGCTACGCCGCTCCTACGACGAGGGAGTCGCCGAGTTTCTCGACCTGCCGCGGGTCAAGCCCAATACGCTGGGAAACACCCGCATGTTGCTCGAATTTGGGTAGCACCATCCGTGTTGCGCAGTAAACTGTCACGACCATGATGCTCGCCGAGCTTGACCTCGACCTTGACATGTTCCAGGGTCCGTTCGACCTGCTGCTCGCACTCGTGCTGCGCGAGGAGATCGAGATGGCCGAACTGCCCATCGCCGAGATCGTCGTCGCCTACGTCGAGCGGATGGAGGAGCGCGGCGAGATCGACCTCGAGTCGGCCACCGAGTTCGTGGTGCTGGTGGCTGCCCTGCTCGAGATCAAGGTGCGGCTGCTGTTCGGCCTCGAGGACGACGAGGAGGAGCTGACGATCGAGGAGGCCGAGGAGGAGCTGATCGAGCGGCTGATGGAGTACCGCCGCTACGCCGCCTCCGCACGCTGGCTCAGCGAGCGCGCCACGGCCACTCCGCGGCTCTTTCGCACCGGCCCGGCTCCGCTGCAGCCGCGGCCCGAGCCGAAGATCGAGGAGTTCTCCGAAGACCCCTGGCAGCTTCACGCAGCTATCTTGCGGCTGCTCGAGCCGCCGCCCCAGATCGACGTCAGCGTGGTGCGCCGCCGGCTGGTGCCGGTCAGCGCGTTTCTCGATCGCTTCCGCCAGCTGCTGGCCGAACGCCGCGGCTTCGCATTCGAAGACGCCGTGCGCGGACTCGACCGGCTCTCGCAGGCCGCCGCGTTCCTGGCGGTGCTCGAGCTCTACAAGGCGGGCGAGGCCGATCCGGTGCAGGCCGACCTGTTTGCGCCGATTCGTGTCACCCGGGCCGCCAAGCGCCGCGAACCTTCGGCCACGCCGGCAGAGGCCTCCGGTGAGCGTGCGATCGCGTGAGTGAGCTGACCTACACCGTCGAGGCGCTGCTCTTCGTGTCGCCCGAGCCGCTCACGGTGCGCGAGTTGGTGGCGGTGACCGAGGCGACTCCCGAGCGCGTCGAACGCGCGCTCGATGCGCTGGCCGACCGCTACGGCGAGGGCCGATCGGGCGTGGTGCTCGAGAAGGCCGCCGGTGGGTGGGGCTTCCGCGCCTCGGCCGAGACGGCAGTGGCGTGTGCACGGCTGCTCAACCGTCCGCAGAACCGGGGACTGAGCCAGGCGGCGCTGGAAACGCTCGCGATCATCGCCTATACCGGACCGGTGTCGCGGCCCGATATCGCCCGGGTGCGCGGCGTCTCGGCCGATGCGGGCGTCGCCGGGCTGCTCGAGCGGGGGCTGGTGGAGGAGGCGGGTCGGGCCGACACGCCGGGACAGCCGGTGCTTTACCGGGTGACCACCGCGTTCTCGCGCATGTTCGGCCTCGAGGAGGGCGTTGCGAGCCTGCCCGCGCTCTCGGAGTTCGACCTCACCGACGCCGACCACGAGGCGTTGCGGGCGCGGCTGCACCTGGTCGCCGATCAGCGTGCCGGAGCGGCTTAACCGCTATCTGGCGTCGACCGGCCTTGGCTCGCGCAGGGCGGTCGAACAGCTGATCCGCGACGGCCGGGTGACCCTCAACGGCGCACCTGCGGCCCTCGGCGACCAGGTCGAGCCCGGCGACGACGTGCGCGTCGACGGCACCCCGGTGCAGCCCGAGCGGACGCTGGTGGTGCTGTTCCACAAGCCCGCCGGCCTGATCACCACCGCCAGCGACCCGCAGGGCCGCCCGACGGTGGTCGACGCCGTGCAATCCGACGTACGGCTGTTTCCGGTCGGCCGGCTGGACGCCGCCACCACCGGCGCGTTGCTTTTGACCAACGACGGCGATCTGGCCCACCGGCTGATGCACCCGCGGCACGAGTTCGCGAAGACCTACATCGCGACCGTGGCCAGGCCGGTCGACGCGGCCTCGCTCCAGAGGCTACGCGACGGGATCGAATTGGTCGACGGGATGACCGCCCCCGCGCAGGTCGAACCACTCGCCCCGACGCGCATCCAGATCAGCATCCACGAGGGTCGAAACCGGCAGGTGCGACGCATGTTCGAGGCGGTGGGCCACCCGGTGCGCGAGCTGCATCGCAACCGCTACGGCCCGCTCACGCTCGACGGCCTCGCCCCCGGTGAATGGCGGGTGGTGGAGGGGGCAGAACTCGCGGCGCTGCGCGCCGAGGCATAGCCGGACGAGCGACGACTCGGCCGCCTCGCGATCAACTACGCGTGGCGGGGCGGTGGATCTGTCAGTCCCTGTGAACGCGGGGTATCCGCTGCAGGACTTGAAGCGCGTATGCGCGTTGCTCGGCGTGGGGGTGGTCTGGCGAGCCGATGATCCAGACTCTCTCGCCGGCTGGCATCTTGAGGTTGGCGATCACCGTTTGGCTGCGGTTTTCGAACTCGTCAAGCGGGTAGTCGGTATGGCCGTTGTAGATCGTGATCACCGACATCGTGGTTGGGCCAGACGGAAGATTTGCTACTTGGTGGACATTGATCATGTGGTGCTGCGTGTCCACAGACACGTAGTCAGCCTCGGCCGTTGATCCGTGGAGCCAGTAGATATCGTCTGTCGGAAAGTGACGTGCCACCGCGTATGCCTGTCGGTCGCCGGGGACCATCGCCTGATCGGGGTTTTCGTGCCCGTAGAAAGCCAAGTAGAACCCGCCGAGGATCAAGATCAGCGCCACACAGGCGCCCAGGGTCGCGATCGCGACCAGAAGGGCGTGCGGGAGATTGACACGGTGGCTACCTACGTGAGGTTCATCGGCAGGTTGGGCACTGGGCACGAGCGCACGCCCATCACAGGAGTCTCGCGGCTAGTGTGACAACCTCAATCTCGAGTAGAGGTTGAGGCTTAGTTGAGCGCCGGAAAGTCCGGCCGTGATCGCAGCGGATCGAGATCGGCGTCGGAGCGCGCCCACTCGGCCACCGCGGGATCGGCTGCGAGCGCCGCGACCAGGTGCGACACGGCCTCGTCGTGATGGCCGGCCAGCGTCTCGTAGCAGGCGAGGTTGTAGAGCAGTGCTGCGCCGTCGGGATGCAGGTCGAGACCCTCGCGCATCACCTCGAGCGCGCGCTCGAAGTCGCCCGAGCGGGCGGCAGGCTCGGCCGCGAAGCTGAACTCCCAGGCCGACGGCGTGAACGCCTCGCCGGCCGGAGCGCCCACCACGATCACCGTCGTGTTCGCCGCTGAGGCATGTGCGCCGCGGCGCGATTCCTGGTTGGGCACGAACACGAACGTGCCCGCCGGCGCGTCGATCTCGGCACCGTCGACCGTAAAGAGCGCCCTGCCGGTCGCGACGAAGTACACCTCCTGGTGGTGGCCGGCCTGCGCGCCGGTTTCGTCGTGCTCCTCGATCAACTCGTCGCCCTCGGCGTCCGCGGTGAACGCGTTGATGCCGAAGGCGGACACCCCCAGGGTGCGGCGCACGGGTTTCCACTGGGCTCCCTGGCTGGGAACGGTCTCGATATCGGCCAGATGCACGGCCACGTAAGGCGTCCGACTCATGCGCTCGTAGTGTACGGCGCCCCCAGGTCAGCCTGGGAGGTCGAACCCCATCCGCTCCTTGATCGTCGCGAGCTTTCGCGAGGCGACCGCCTGGGCGGCGGCGGCGCCGTCGGCGAGTACCGCGCGCAGCTGGGCCTCGTCGCCGCGCAGCTCCGCGTAGCGCTCGCGGATGGGCGCGAAGGTCGCCTCGACCGCCTCGGCGACGTCGGACTTGAACTGCCCGTATCCGACGCCCTCGTAGTCGGTTTCGATCTGCTCGGCGGTGCAGCCGGTCAGCACCGAGAGGATCTCCATCAGGTTCTCGATGCCCTCCTTGCCCTCACCGCGGCGCACCTCACGGCCCGAATCGGTGACCGCCGAGCGGATCTTCTTGCGCAGCACATCGGGTGGGTCGCTGACCAGCACCGTGCCCTGCGGCGTGCCACCGGTGGTCGACATCTTACGGGTCGGATCCTGCAGATCCATCACCCGGCCGCCGGTGGTCGGAATCGTGGCCTCGGGCACCTTCAACGTCTCGCCAAACCGGCTGTTGAACCGCTGGGCGATGTTGCGGGCCAGCTCCAGATGCTGGCGCTGGTCATCGCCCACGGGCACCGCGTCGGTGTCGTAGAGCAGGATGTCGCCCGCCATCAGCACCGGATAGGTGAACAGGTCGACCAGCACCGAATCCTGCCCGTCGCCCTTGTCCTTGAACTGCGTCATGCGCTTCAGCTCGCCGTAGGCGGCGACGCCGCCCAGGAGCCACGCCGCCTCGGCATGCTCGTGCACGTGGCTTTGCACGAACAGCGTGCAGCGCGCCGGATCCAGCCCGGCGGCCAGCAGCATGGCGGCAGTATCGAGCGTGTTCTCGCGCAGCGTGGGCGGGTCGTAGGCGACCGAGATCGAGTGCAGGTCGACCACGCAATAGAACGCGTCGCCGGCATCCTGCATCGTCGACGTACTGGCGGATTGCGCCGATGTAGTTGCCGAGGTGCTTGCGGCCGGTCGGCTGGATGCCCGAGAACACGCGTGTCATAGCGGCGGATGCTACCCGCGGGCTGCGGCGGGGAGCCGCAGCCCCTACCGGTACACTGATTCGCCTATGGCCGCAACTTCGCCACACTGGTCGCCCTCCTCGTGGAGAGAGCACCCCGCCCTGCATCAGCCGAAGTGGCCCGACCCCGTCGCCGCCGCAGAGGTGTGCGAACGGATGGCCGCGATGCCGCCGCTGGTGTTCGCCGGCGAGGCGCGGCACCTGCGCGACTCGCTCGCGCAGGTCGCGGCCGGGCGCGGCTTCCTGCTGCAGGCAGGCGACTGCGCCGAGTCGTTCCACGATTTCAACGCGGTGTCGATCCGCGAGAAGCTCAAGATCATGCTGCAGATGGCGGCCGTGCTGACCTACGGCTCGATGCTGCCGGTGGTCAAGGTCGGCCGTATCGCCGGCCAGTTCGCAAAGCCGCGCTCCGCCCCCACCGAGTGGGTCGACGGCGTCGAGGTGGCGACCTTCCGCGGGCACATGATTCACGACGACCTGCCGACCGCCGAAGGCCGGGCGTTCGACCCCGAGCGCATGCTGCGCGGCTACCACCAGTCGGCCTCGACGCTCAACCTGCTGCGCGCGTTCACCAAGGGCGGGTTCGCCGATCTGACCAAGGTGCACCTGTGGAATCAGGAGTTCGTCGCCTCCTCGCCGGAGGGCCGCCGGTACGAGGTGATCGCCTCCGAGATCGAGCGCGCGCTGCGGTTCATGGCCGCCTGCGGGATCGACCTGGAGGCCGAGCGCCAGCTGCACGAGGTGGACGTGTGGACGAGCCACGAGGGCCTGCTGCTGGACTACGAGCAGAGCATGACGCGGCGCGACTCGCTGACCGGCGACTGGTACGACTGTTCGGCGCACATGCTGTGGGTCGGCGAGCGCACCCGTGCAGTCGACGGAGCGCACGTGGAGTTCTTCTCGGGCGTGCACAACCCGATCGGGTGCAAGCTCGGCCCCGAGGCAACCCCCGAGGACGTCGCCGAGTTGTGCGCAGCGCTGGATCCCGACCGCACCCCCGGCCGGCTGACGCTGATCGCGCGGCTGGGTGCCGAGCGGGTTGCCGACGTGCTGCCCGGGCTGCTCGAGGCCGCGCGCGAGGGCGGGCATCCGGTCGTGTGGGTGTGCGACCCCATGCACGCCAACCTGATCCGCACCGAGCGAGGCCAGAAGACCCGCCGGTTCGAGGACATCATGGGCGAGCTGCAGGCGTTCTTCGACGTGTGCAACGCGCACCGCGTGTGGCCCGGCGGCGTCCACCTCGAGTTCACCGGCGATCACGTCACCGAGTGCCTGGGCGGATCGGAGGCGGTGCTCGCCGAGCAGCTCGATCGCAACTACGCGACCCTGTGCGATCCCCGCCTGAACGCCCGTCAGTCGCTCGATCTGGCGTTCCGGCTGGCCGAGCTGATGCAGCGGGCGGTGCCCGCGGCAGAACCGCAATGAACGTCGGCATCGTCGGCCTGGGCCTGATCGGCGGTTCGATCGGCCTCTCCGCCCGAGGCCGCGGCGACGTCGTGGCCGCGTTCGACCAGAACCCTCAAGCTTTGGTCGAGGGTCTGGAGGCCGGCGCGATCGACCGTTCCGCGGCGAGCATCGCCGAGGCGTGCGCCGGTGCCGACATCGTGTTCGTGGCCGGGCCGGTCGCCGTGCTGCCCGACCTGGTCGCAGAGACGCTCGAGGCGGCGCCCGACACGGCCACGGTGACCGACGTCGGATCGACCAAGGGCCGCGTGGTCGGCGCGGTCGGCGACCATCCGCAGTTCGTGGGCGGCCACCCCGTGTGCGGCTCCGAGGCGCGCGGCGTGGCCAACGCCCGCGCGGGACTGTTCGAGGGCGCCACCTGGTTCGTGACCCCGGGGCCCTCGACCAACCCGGCGGCGCACCGCACCGTGCACGGATACGTGGCCGGGCTCGGCGCCCGGCCGGTGGCGATCGACGCCGATGCCCACGATCGGCTGGTGGCGCTGACCAGCCACCTGCCCCACGCACTCGCGAACCTGCTCGCCAACCAGGCGGGTGCGGGCCGCATCGACGGGCACGATCCGCTCGCCGCGGTGGGTGGATCGTTTCGCGACATGACCCGCGTGGCCGGGGCAAATCCGCATATCTGGGTGGACATCTTCCTGGACAACCGCGAGGCGCTGCTGGACGGTCTGCGCGAGCACGCCCGCGCGGTCGAGGCGCTGACCCGGGGGCTCGAGCGTGAGGACGCCGGGTATCTGGCGCGCTGGATCGCCGAGGCGGCGGGTCACCGCCGGCGCATGCTGGCCGAGGCCTATGCGACCCAACCCGAGGAACTGCATCGCAGTGCGGGTGCGCGTGCCCGACCGGCCCGGCGCGATCTCGGGCATCACGCAGGCGCTGGGCGCCGAGGGCATCAATATCGAGGACTTCGAGCTGCACCACCGCTCGACCGACGCCGGCGGCACCATCGTCGTGGTGATCGCCGGGGCCGAGCAGGCCCAGCGAGCGGTCGAGCTGCTCGACGACCACGGCTACCAGGCGACGTCGACGTGCGGCGGTGGAACAGTGAGCGAGCACGAGCACCACCAGGAGCACGAGCTGCGGGTGGGGCCTTCGGGCGGCATCGTCGGCGAGCTCGACGTACCCGGCGACAAGTCGGTGTCCCACCGCGCGGTGATGCTCGCCTCGCTGGCCGAGGAGACGGTCACCGTGACGGGGTTCGGGGCATCGGCCGACACGCTGGCCACCGTGGCGGCGTTCCGGCAGATGGGGGTCGAGATCGACCAGCCCGACCCGACGACGCTGATCGTGCACGGTGTGGGACTGCGCGGGCTGCAGCGCGCCCGATGGGGCGATCGACGTGCAGAACGCGGGCACGCTGATGCGGCTCCTGCCGGGGATTCTCGCCGGCCAGCGGGGGTCGTTCGTCCTGGACGGCGACGACAGCATTCGCAGCCGGCCGATGGAGCGCATCGCGGTACCGCTGCGGCAGATGGACGTGGCACATCGAGACCACCGACGGCCGCCCGCCGGTGACCGTCGCCGGCGGAACGGAGGTGCAGCCCGATCACCTACCGGCTGCCGGTCGCCTCGGCGCAGGTCAAGTCGGCGATCCTGCTTGCGGGGCTCTTCGCCGATCACGGCATGACGGTGGTCGAAGAACCGCTGCCCACGCGCGACCACACCGAGCGGATGCTGGTGCGCGCGGGGGTGCCGGTCGATCGGCGTCCCGGCCGGGTGGCCATCTCGCCGGTGCGCGAGCTGGTGCTGCCCTCGATCGAGGTGCCCGGCGACTTCTCGTCGGCCGCGCCGTTCATCGTGGCGGCATCGGTGATCCAGGGCTCCAATCTCACGCTGCGCGGAATCGGCATCAACCCCACCCGCACCGGCCTGCTTGCGGTGATGGAGCGGATGGGCGCCCGCGTGGGGCTGTTCCGGCGGCGGATTCTGGGCAGCGAGCCGGTGGCCGACATCGAGGTGCGGCCCTGCGAGCTGGTGGCCACCGATGTGACCGCCGAGCAGGTGCCCGCGCTGATCGACGAGCTGCCGCTGCTCGTGCTGCTGGCGAGCTTCGCCCACGGCGTGACCACCATTCGCGGCGCCGCCGAACTGCGGGTCAAGGAGTCCGACCGGATCGCCCGGGTGGTCGACGCGATGAACGCTGTCGGCGCCCACGTGCAGGGGCTCGAAGACGGATTCGAGATTCGCGGCGTCCCCACTCGCCTGCAAGGGCGGGGCGATCGACGCCGGCGGAGACCACCGCATCGCCATGCTCGGCGCGATCGCCGGCGCGTGCTCGCAGAGCGGCGTGACCATCGCCGGCGCCGATGCCCTGGCGGTCAGCTTTCCCGACTTCGCCGACCGGCTGGCGGCCGTCTCGGCATGATCGTGACCATCGACGGGCCCGCCGGAGTGGGCAAGAGCACGGTGGCTCAGCGCGTCGCGAGCGAGCTCGGCCTGCCCTACGTGGATACCGGCGCCATGTACCGCGAGCTGACCGCAGCGGCGCTCGAGCACGACGTCTCGGTGGACGACGAGGCCGCCCTGGTTGCGCTCGTCGGCACGCCGCCGGCGGCGGGCACCGACCTGCGCTCCGAGCGAGTCTCGGCCCAGGTCAGCGCGGTCTCCCGGCATCCCCGGGTACGCGAACGCATGCGCGCGTTGCAGCGCGAGCGGGCCGAGAGCGGGGCCGTGCTCGAAGGCCGCGACACCGGCACCCGGGTGCGCCCCGACGCCGACGTGAAGATCTATCTGACCGCGCCGGTGCGGATCCGTGCTGCTCGCCGGGCCGCCGACCTCGGCCTGCCGGTGGACGACATCGAGCGCACCATCGAGGCCCGAGACAGCGACGATGCCGCCCAGTCGGCCGCCGCGGCCGACGCGCACCAGATCGACACGGGTCGCGCTCACGGTCGATCAGGTGGTAGCCGCGATCGTGGAGCTTGCCGGGGCGCCGCGATGAGCACCTACGACGGCCCGCGCTACGAGCAGACGTGGAAGTTCCTGCGGTTCACGTTCAGCGGTCTCGATCTGGGTGCTGCTGCGGCCCGAGATCAACGGCCGCGAGAACGTGCCCGCCACCGGGCCGGTGATGCTGGTCTCCAATCACCAGTCGTTCTTCGACATCCCGGTGCTGGGCTACGCCCAGGACCGCACCATCCGGTTCATGGCGAAGTCCGAGCTGTTCGGCTTTCGGCCGTTCGGGTGGTTCATCGCCCGCGGCGGCGCGTTTCCGGTGCGGCGTGACGAGGCCGACCGCGAGGCGCTGCGGATCGTGCATGACACGGCCGAGGGGGGCGGGGTGGTGGGCATCTTCATCGAGGGCCACCGCTACGCCGAACTCGCCGACGCCAAGGCGGGCGCCGGACGCATCGCGGTGGTCGAGGACGTGCAGGTGGTGCCGGTGGCGCTGCGCGGTACGCGCGGAGTGCCGCGACCCGGCAAGCGGGCCCGGGTCAGGTTCGGCCAGCCGCGCACCTACGAGCTGGACGGCCGCCGCCGGGCCGATGCCTACCGCGAGGTGGCCGACGAGTTGATGGAGCAGATCCGCGCACTCTACGAGGCCTCGGCATGAGCGAACCAGACGCAGACATCGAGGTCGAGGCCGACCTCGAGCCGGCCGAGCCGCCGCCCACCATTCTCGGCACCGTCGCGGTGGTGGGCTTTCCCAACGCCGGCAAGTCGACGCTCATCAATCGCCTCACCGGGTCGCGCAAGGCCGTGGTCGACGCCGAGCCCGGCGTCACCCGCGACCGCACCGAGCGCATCTGCGAGTGGGGCCGGGGCGCGTTCATCCTGGTGGACACCGGCGGGGTGGACTCCGGCGACGACACTCCGCTGCAGGCCGAGGTCGCAGACCAGGCCCGCCAGGCCGTGGCCGCGGCCGACCTGGTGCTGCTGGTGGTCGACGCCCGGGCCGGGCTCGCCGCCGGTGACGAGGAGATCGCCGCCATCCTGCGCCGCTCGCACACGCCCGTGATCGTGGTCGCCAACAAGCTCGACGACCCGGCTCACGAGCAGCGCTCGCTCGAGCTGCACAGTCTGGGCCTGGGTGAACCTGTGCCGGTCTCGGCGCTGCACGGTCGCGGCACCGGCGATCTGCTCGACCTGGTGATGGAGAACCTCTCCAAGCACGGGCCGGGCGAACACGAGCTGCCGGTGGACGACGAGATCCGCGTGGCGATCCTCGGTCGGCCAAACGTCGGAAAATCGTCGCTGCTGAATGCCATCCTGGGCCGCCCGCGGGTGATCGTCTCGCCGATTCCCGGCACGACGCGCGATCCGGTGGACACGCGGTTCGAGCGCGGGGAAGACCGGTTCCGGCTGGTCGACACGGCGGGCATCCGCCGCAAGCGCCGGCATCGCCAGGGAATCGAGTACTACAGCGAGCTGCGCACGATGGATGCGGCCGACCGGGCCGACATCGCGCTCGTGCTGGTGGACGCGTCGGAGGGCGTCACCGAGGGCGATCTGGCGGTGGCCGACATAGCCCGCAAGGCCGGCTGTGCGACGCTCGTGGTGCTCTCGAAATGGGACATCGCCGAAGTCACCCTGGACGACGTCGGCGATCGGCTCTCGGGCAAGCTGCGCCAGCGCCCGGCGATCGTCACCACCTCGGCGCTGACCGGCCGGCACATCGACCGGATGCTGGACGCCACCGTGGCGCTCTTCGATGCCTACGTTTCGCGCATCGCCACCGGCCGCCTGAACCGCGTGATCGCCGAGATCGGAGCGGGCCGTGAGCCGCCGCGCAAGGGCCGGCGGCGGCTGAACCTGCTCTATGCCACCCAGTACCAGACCCGCCCGCCGCGCTTTCGGCTGTTCGTCAACGATCGCACGCTCGTCACCCGCGACTACGCGTACTACGTCGAGAACCAGCTGCGCGCGCGGCTGGCGCTCGAGGGCGTGCCCGTGATACTCGACTTCGTGAGTCGCGACCGGTGAGCGCCCCCCCGGTCGGGTACCATCCGCATCTATGCCTCTTGAACTGGCACCCGGCGAGTTCCTCTTCACCTCCGAGTCGGTCACCGAGGGTCACCCCGACAAGGTGGCCGACGAGATCTCCGACGGCGTGCTGGACGAGGTGCTGCGGCTCGACCCGGCCGCCCACGTGGCCTGCGAGGTGTTGGTCACGACCGGCCTGATCGTGGTCGCCGGCGAGATCTCGACCGAAGCCTACGTCGACATCCCGCGCGTGGCGCGCGAGATAGTGCGCGACATCGGCTACACCGACGCATCCTACGGGTTCGACTACGCCACCTGCGGCGTGGTGGTGGCGCTCGACGAGCAGTCGCCCGACATCCGGCGCGGCGTCGAAGCCTCCTACGAACGCCAGCACGACGAGGCGGAAACCGATCTCGACGCGCAGGGCGCAGGCGACCAGGGCATGATGTTCGGCTACGCCACTGACGAGACCCCCGAGCTGATGCCGTTGCCCGTAGTGCTCGCCCACCGCATCACCCAGCGCCTGGCCGAGGTGCGCAAGAACGGCCCGCTGAGCTACCTGCGGCCCGACGGCAAGGCTCAGGTCACGGTCCGTTACCGCGACCACGACGGGCGGATCGTGCCGGTGGCGGTGGAGCGGCTGCTGGTATCGACCCAGCACGATCCCGACATCGAGACCGCCCAGATCAAGGCCGACATCATCGAGCACGTACTGAAGCCCGGGTGACGGCGGAGCTGTGCTCCGAAGTGCGCTACGACGAGCACGACTTCGTGCTGGTGAACCCCACCGGCCGGTTCGTGACCGGCGGGCCGATGGGCGATACCGGCCTGACCGGCCGCAAGATCATCGTCGACACCTACGGCGGCGCGGCGCGTCACGGCGGAGGGGCGTTCTCGGGCAAGGATCCGTCGAAGGTCGACCGCTCTGCCGCCTACGCCATGCGCTGGGTGGCCAAGAACATCGTCGCCGCCGGACTCGCAGCGCGCGTCGAGGTGCAGGTTGCCTACGCGATCGGGGTCGCCCACCCGGTGTCGGTCTCGGTCGAGACCTTCGGCACCGAGGAGGTGGAGCGGAGTCTGATCGAGCAGGCCGTCTCGGAGGTGTTCGATCTGCGCCCGGCGGCCATCATCCGCGACCTCGATCTGCTGCGCCCGGTCTATCGGGCCACCTCGGCCTACGGCCACTTCGGCCGCGAAGGCGACGGGTTCACGTGGGAGCGCACCGATCGCGCTGCCGCCCTCCGCGCCGCCTGCGGGCTGGGGGAGCCCGCCGGCGCTACGCATTGATCGCACGCTGCCGGCCGCTGGTCACTGCCCGGGCAGTCGATCGCAGCTTCGACTACGCGATCCCTGACGAGCTGGCCGCCGACGTGCGCCGCGGCTCGATCGTGTCCGTCGAGTTCGGCGCCCGGCAGGTGCGGGCCGTGGTGGAGGAGCTGCTCGAGGGCGACGGCGCCGATCTGAAGCCGGTCGTCGCGGTCGACGGGGCGCTGCCTCTCGAGCTGGTCGAGCTGGCCGAGTGGATCGCCGCCGAGTGCGGCTCGACCGTCGCCCGGGCACTGCAGCTGATGCTGCCGCCGGCGCCGCCCAAGCGCCCGCTGCGGGCGGTTCCGGGAGTGCCCCCAGACAAGCCCGTGACTCTCACCGCGCAGCAGGAGGCGGGCGTCTCGGAATGCCTGGAGGTACTGGACGCAGGCGGTGGCGACGTGCTGCTGCACGGCGTCACCGGCTCGGGCAAGACCGAGCTCTACCTGCGGGTGATCGAGCGAGCCCTGCAGCTGGGCCGCGGGGCGATCGTGCTCGTGCCCGAGATCGCGCTCACGCCGCAGACCGCGCGGCGGTTTCGGGCCCGCTTCGGTGACACCGTCGCCGTGCTGCATTCGGCGCTCACGCCGGCCCGGCGCGGCGACGAGCACCGCCGCATCGCCGCGGGCGAGGCCCGCGTGGTGGTGGGCGCGCGCTCGGCGATCTTCGCGGCGATGCCGGGGCTCGGCGTGATCGTCGTCGACGAGGAGCACGACGCCTCGTACAAGCACGAGGCCGACCCGCGCTACGACGCCCGCCGGGTGGCCGCCAAGCGCTCGCGGCTGGAGGGTGCCGTCGCCGTCTACGGCAGCGCCACGCCGCGCCCCGAGTCATGGTTGGGGGTGCGAAGGCGCGTAACGCTGACCGAGCGGATCGGCGGTGAAGGACTGCCGCGCGTGCGGGTCGTCGACCTGCGCTCCGACGGCGGGTATCCGCTCACCCGGCCTCTGATCGACGAGCTGAGCACGCTCGAGCGCGACGGTGGCCGGGCGATCGTGCTGCAGAACCGCCGCGGGTCGGCCGGCGCCCTGCACTGCCGCAACTGCGCCACCGGGTTTCGCTGCCCCCGCTGCGATGTCGCCCTGACCCTGCACGGCACGGTCTTGCGCTGCCATCACTGCGGGCACACCGAGCGCAGGCCACGGGCGTGCCCGGTGTGCGGGTCGGTCGATCTGGCGCGTCTTGGAGCCGGCACGGTGGCCATCGAGCATGAGCTGGGCAGGCGGTTTCCCGGGCTCGAGGTGATGCGCCTGGACGCGGACATCGCGGCCCGGGCGGGCGAACCGGAGGCGACTCTCGAGCGGTTTGGCGCCGCACCCAAGGCGGTGCTCGTGGGCACCCAGCTGGTGGCCAAGGGGCACGACGTGGGCGGAGTGCGACTCGCCGCGGTGCTGGACGCCGACGTCGGCCTCAGCCTGCCCGACTTCCGGGCCGAGGAGCGCACGTTTGCGCTGCTCACCCAGCTCGCCGGGCGGCCGGGCCGGCCCGGCGACCCCGCCGGCACGGTGCTGGTACAGACCTGGAATCCCGAGCTGCGGCCCATCGCGCTGGCCGCGCGACACGACGTGGAGGAGTTCCTGACCGGCGAGCTCGAACGCCGCCAGGAGCTGTCCTATCCACCGTTCGTGCGGCTCGCCCGGTTGCTGGTGGCAGCGCCCAGCGCGGCCACGGCGCAGGCCGCAGCGGTGGCGCTGATCGATGCCGCGCGACCGCATCTGGACGGCGACATGATCCTGGGCCCCGCGCCGCTTCCCCGACTGCGCGACCGGGCCCGCGAACACGTGCTGATCAAGACCTCGAACGCACGGCGGTGCGCCGCGGTGCTGCGCGCGGCCATGGCCGGGGGCGCCGCGAGCCTGCGCAAGGAGTCGGTCACCGTTGTGCTGGACGTCGATCCACAGACGCTGAGCTGAGCGTGTAGGCTGCGGCGCGCATGTCTCAGGCACTCGTCATCGTGGATATCCAAAACGACTATTTTCCGGGCGGAGCAAACCCGCTGGCCGGTCCAGAGGCGGCCGCCGACCAGGCCCGGCTGCTGCTGCAGTCGCACCGGATGCGTGGACTCGACGTGATCCACATCCAGCACGTGTGGGACGCGCCCGACGCCGTGTTCATGGTGCCGGGCACCCCTGGGGTCGAGATCAACGAGCGGGTGGCGCCGGCCGCGGGTGAGCAGCTGTTCGCCAAGGCCCATCCCAACGCATTCCTCGGCACGCCGCTGGAGGAGCATCTGCGCGAGCGCGGCATTACCGATCTGGTGGTGTGCGGGATGATGACCAGCATGTGCGTCGATGCCACCGTGCGGGCCGCTGCCGATCTGGGATTTGCCACCACGGTGGCGCACGATGCGTGCGCCACCATGCCGTTGTCGTTCGAGGGTCGCGACGTGCCCGCCGCCGACGTCCATGCGGCGTTCCTGGCCGCGTTGGCCGACGGCTATGCCCGGGTGGCGGCGGCCGAGGAAATCGCTCGCGGATAGACTGAGAGCGTGGCCGAAGACGACGTTGAAACCGAGGCGAGCGCCGAGGAGCGCCGCGCTCACCACCAGGTGGCGCGGATGATCGTGCGCCAGTACCCCGACGCGGTGCTGCGTGTGCCGGCCAACCAGGTGGCGCCCGACGACCCCGACCTGCGCGCTCTGGTGGAGCGCATGAAGCGGGTCATGAACGACGCCCACGGCGTGGGTCTGGCGGCGCCGCAGATCGGGGTTCTGAAGCGGCTGCTGGTGTACCGCCGCGTCGATGAGGACGACCCCATCGTGCTGGTCAATCCCGAGCTGACCGAACTCTCCGACGAGCGCGAGACCGACACCGAGGGCTGCCTGTCGCTCCTGGGCGGCGACCTGGTGGTACCGGTGGAGCGCTCGCTGCGGCTGGTGGCCACGGGCGTCGACGAGCACGGCGAGCCGGTGCGGATCGAGGCCGAGGGCATGGAAGCGCGGGTGCTGCAGCACGAGGTCGACCACCTCGACGGCGTGCTGATCATCGACCGCGCGTCCAAGGACGACCGTCGCGCCGCGCTGCGCGAGCTGCGCCTGACCGTGTAAGCCGGGTGTCAGAATGAACAAACGCAACAAAAGTGCCAGGCACTTTGTTGCGTTGCCTTCTTCGGCACCTCGGTCTATGCGGCCGGCGCGCTCCAGCGCCTGGTCAGGCGCCGGGCATCGAGATCGCCTGCGTGGTCACCCAGCCCGATCGCCAGTCCGGGCGCGGACGCAAGCTGCAAGCGCCGCCGATCGCGGCGACCGCAGCCGCCCTGGGCATCGACCTGGTGCAGACCGCAGACGCGAGCACTGCGCCGCCGGCCGTGGACGCGGCGGCCGTGGTCGCGTTCGGCCAGCTGATCCGCCCGCCACTTCTGGGCGCCTATCCGCTCTTGAACCTGCACCCGTCGATCCTGCCGCGCTGGCGCGGAGCCGCTCCGCTGGAGCGGGCGATCCTCGCCGGCGACACGCGCACCGGCGTCTGCGTGATCGAACTCGTACAGGAGCTCGACGCCGGGCCCGTGCACGGCTGCGCCGAGTTCCCGATCGGGCCGCAGGACGACGCGGGGGCGCTCGCCGAGCGCTCACTGGAGCTGGGCGTGCCGCTGCTGGCAGCCGCGCTGCGCGGCGAGACCCAGGCCGTGCCTCAGGCGGCTGCAGGGTGTGACGTACGCCCACAAGCTGACCGCGGCCGACCGGGTGCATCGACTGGGCCGCCGATGCATCAGCCGTCGACCGGCAGGTGCGCGCGCTCAGTCCCGCGATCGGTGCGCGCACGCAGATCGACGGCCGGCCGGTGACGGTGTGGGCGGGCCGCCCTCTGGATGGGCCGCGCGGCGAACCGGGCGTGATCACCGCCGAGCTCACCGTCGCCTGTGGAAGCGGTGCATACGCCGTCAGCGAGATCCAGCCGGCGGGCAAGCGGCGGATGGCGGTCGGCGAGTTCCTGCGCGGGCTGCAGCAGCCGCCCCGCCGCGCCTGATCAGGCTGCGCGCCGGTGCGTCAGCTCGACGCCCGTCGTCGCGCAGAGCCGCTCGAACTCGTCGGGCGGCACCGGCCGTGAGAACAGAAACCCCTGGCCGAGCTCGCAGCCGTTGTCGCACAGGAACCGGCGCTGCTCCTCGGTCTCGATGCCCTCGGCAAGCGGCGCCATGCCCAGATTGCGGGCGAGGTCGATGATCGTCACCACCAGCGCTGCCGACTCCTCGTCTGCGGGCAGGTCGCGCACGAACGAGCGGTCGATCTTGAGTGTGGTGGCCGGCACCTGCTTGAGCCGGGCCAGCGACGAGTGGCCGGTACCGAAATCGTCCAGAGCGAGCCGCAGACCCGCCGAGCCGATCATTCCCAGCACCGCGGCGTTGTCCGAGCTCTCGCGCATCACCGTCGACTCGGTGATCTCCACCAGCAGGTCGGGCGCCGCCACACCGTGGCGGCGGACGGTGGCCAGCACGTTGCGGATCGCCGCGGGTTCCCACAGGCTCAGCGGCAGATTGAACGCGAGCTCCAGCTCGAGCCCCCGGCCGCTCCACTCGCGCTGCTGGCGGCACACCTCCTCCACCACCCAGGCGGTGATCGGCCCGATCAGGCCGCTGCGCTCGGCCAGGGGAATGAACTCGGCGGGCGAGATCTCGGAGCCCCCCGGTTGGAGCCAGCGGATCAGCGCCTCGGCGCCGCGGATGCGCCCGGTGCGCAGATCGACCACCGGCTGGTAGCGCAGCGCAAACTGGCGCGTGTCGATGGCGCGGTGCAGCCGGGAGACCATGGTGATCTCCTGCCGGGGCGGCATACGCACCACGTCCACCGCCTGGGCGGGCAGGTCGAGCAGCCGGTGGCGGCCGATGGCCAGCCGCGCCTGGGTCATCAGCTCCTCCGTGGTGGTGCCGTCGCGCGGTGAGAGCGCGATCCCCACGCTGACGTTCAGGTAGACGTCGTCGCCCATGCACTGGAACGGTTGGCGCAGCAGGTGGCTGAGCCGTCCGGCGACCGCCTCGGCCATCTGCGCCACGTCGGCCGGATGGTCGTGCGTGTGCCTGGACGCCGTGGGCGAATCGGCGTCGGCCAGCAGCACCAGGAACTCGTCGCCGGTGTCTCGGGCCACCAGCTCGGCCCCCTCGGCGGCATCGCGCAGGCGGTGCGAATACTGGCCCAGCAGCTGGTCTGCCGCCGCGTGCCCGAAGCTCTCGTTGACCAGCCGGAAGTTGTCGATGTCGATGCGCAAAACGGCCACCGAGCGGCCGTGGCTGCGGCCCGCCTGGAGCGCCAGCTCGACCCACTCGATGAAGAGCGCGCGGTTGGGCAGGCGGGTGAGCTCGTCGTAGCGCGCCAGGAACGCTACCCGATCCTCGGCGTGGCGGCGGCTGGTGATGTCGCTGCCGATGCGCCCCAGCCCCGTGACCCGGCCGCGGCCGTCCAGCGTGGGCGTGTCGTTCCAGGCGATCACGCGGTGCTCGCCGTCGGGCGTGACCAGCACGCTTTCCACCTCGCCGCCGACGAGCCGCCCGCCGTGGCCGGACGCCGCGCCGAACGTGCTGTCCCACCGGCGCCCGGCGAGCTTCTCGGCCGGGATGCCCGTCAGCTCGGCCGCCCGGGCATTGGCGTACGTGATCCGCCCATCCCGGTCGAGCGTGGTGACCAGAAGCTGGGAGTCGGCCAGCATCTGGCGCATTTCGAGGGCTTGCCCGGCGGGGCCGGCCGAGCGGGGCCGACGGCGTACGATGGCGACCCAGGCACACGCGGCCATGAGCTGGATCATGAGGAGAGCTGGCAGGACGGTGGTGAGCATGCCGAGGGGTACCCCGGTGATCGCCTGGCAGGTGGCGCGGTTGAGTCGATCCTCTAGAGTTTGGGCCGATGCGCGCCTGGCCCCAGAACACCGTCGTTGCCCCCTCGATCCTCTCTGCCGACTTCGGCCGGATGCGCGAGCAGGTGGCCGAGGTGCTCGATGCCGGAGCGCGGGTGATCCACGTCGATGTGATGGACGGGCATTTCGTTCCCGTGATCACGTTTGGCCCCAAGATGCTGGCCGACATCGCCGATCTGATCCACGATCACGGCGGCTTTGCCGACGTGCATCTGATGATCGAAAAGCCCGAGCGGCACCTCAGTCAGTTTGCCGAGGCGGGCGCCGACAGCCTGACCGTGCACGTCGAGACGTGCCCGCATCTGCACCACACGCTGCAGCAGATTGCCGACCTCGGCTGCCGGGCGGGCGTCACGCTGAATCCCGCCACCTCGATCGCGGCCGTGTCAGAGGCGGCCCGCTACGCCGACGTGCTCCTGTGCATGAGCGTGAATCCGGGCTGGGGCGGGCAGGCGTTCATCCCGGCCTCGATCGAGCGCTTGACGCAGCTGCGCCGGCTGGCCGGTGAGCGCGAGGGCGTCGCCGTCGAGGTGGACGGCGGAATCCACCGCAATACGATCGTCGACTGCCACCATGCCGGTGCCAACGTGCTGGTGTCGGGCTCGGGCATCTTCACCGCAAGCTCACCGGGCGATGCCTACACCGAGCTGACGCGGCTCGTCGAGGAGGCCGAGGCGCCCGAGTGGGCGGCGGTCTGACACCAGCCGACCGGCTGTATCTCGAGCACGCCCTGGAGCTGGCCGGCCGCGGTGCGCGCACCGCGGCGCCAAACCCGATGGTGGGCTGTGTGCTGGTGGCCGGCGACCGGATCGTGGGCGAGGGCTGGCACGAGCGTCCCGGGTGGGCGCACGCCGAGGTGAACGCCCTGCACCAGGCGGGGAGCGCCGCTGCGGGCGCCACCGCCTACCTCAGCCTCGAGCCCTGCGCGCATCACGGCCGCACTCCGCCGTGTGCCGACGCCCTGGTCGCAGGCCGGCGTCGCGCGGGTGGTGGTGGCCGCGGCCGATCCCGACCCGCGGGTCGACGGGCGAGGCATCGAGCGGCTGCGGGAGGCCGGGATCGAGGTTGATATGGCCGGTCGGCCCCTCGAGCTGGCCGCGCGGCGCCAGAACGCCGGTTTCCGCAGCCTGGTGCAACGCGGCCGCCCGTACGTGACGTACAAGGCTGCAGTGTCGCGCGACGGGCGCACCGCGCCGGCATCGCGCCGCCAGACGTGGATCTCGTCGCCGCAGAGCCGGGCGCTGGTGCACGAGCTGCGGGCCGAGTCCGGAGCGGTTGCGGTCGGTATCGGCACGGCGCTGAACGACGATCCCAACCTGATGGCGCGCGATGTCGAACCTCCCGTCGAACACCAGCCGCTGCGGGTCGTGTTCGACCGCCGCGGGCGGCTGGACGCCGGGTCGCAGCTGGCCCGCACCGCGACGGCGCTGACTCCGGTGCTCCAGATGGTCGCCCCCGGGGCCGCTGCGCCGCCCGCCGATGTCGAGCAGGTGGTCTGCGAGAACCTCGCCGCCGCACTGCACGAGCTCGGCCGGCGCGACATCGCGTGGCTCCTGCTGGAGGGCGGTGCGACGATCGCCACGGCGCTGCTCGACGCCGATCTGCTCGATCGGTTGATGGTGTTCACCGCGCCGGTCGAGCTGGGCGACGGCCCCGGGCTGTTTACCCGCGAGGTCGAGCTGCCCGCCGCCTGGCGAACCGAGCGGGTGGGGGCAGATATCCTCACCGAGACCGAGTTGAGGGAGCCCTAGCGGGTGTTCACCGGGATCGTGATCGAACAGGGAGAGGTGGTCGAGCCCGCGCCGCGGCTCGTCGTGGCTGCGCCGCTGGTGGCGGCGGACGTGCAGCTGGGCGACTCGGTGGCCGTCGACGGGTGCTGCCTCACGGTTGCGGCCATCGACGGCGAGCGGCTGGTGTTCGACACCGTGCCCGAGACGCTCGATCGCACCTGCCTGGGCGACCGGGTAGCCGGCGACCGCGTGAACCTCGAGGCGGCGCTGCGCGTGGGCGACCGGATGGGCGGCCACTGGGTGCAGGGGCACGTCGACGGTGTGGGCCACGTCGTCGCCCTCGAATCCGACGCGAACGCCGTGGACATGCAGGTCGCCGCACCGCCCCAGGTGCTGCGCTACGTGATCGAGAAGGGGTCGATCGCGGTATCGGGGGTGAGCCTCACGGTGACGCGGTTCGACACGCAGAGTTTCGCGGTCTCGCTGATCCCGCACACCCGCGAGGTGACCAGCCTGGGCCGGCTGGTGCCCGGCGATCGGGTCAACCTGGAAGCCGACCTGTTCGGCAAGTACGTCGAACGGTTGACCGGAGCTTCGCTACCATCGACCTGAGATGCCGACTCGCGCCCAACTCGAGGAGATGTACCCAGGCTTGAACGAGTTCCCGTTTGCCACCGTCGAGGAGGCGATCGAGGACGTGCGGGCCGGGCGGATGGTGGTGATCGTCGACTCGCCGGACCGCGAGAACGAGGGCGACCTGTGCATGGCGGCGCAGTACGTGACGCCCGAGGCGATCAACTTCATGGCCACGCACGGCAAGGGGCTGATCTGCCTCTCGCTGACGCCCGAGCGCATCGACGAGCTGGGGCTCGAGATGATGACGCCGCACAACAGTTCGCCGTTCGAGACGGCCTTCACCGTCTCGATCGAGGCCCGTGAAGGGGTCTCGACGGGCATCTCGGCCGCCGACCGGGCGCACACCATCCAGGTGGCGATCAATCCGGACTCGGGCCGCGGCGACCTCGTGCAGCCGGGGCACGTGTTTCCGCTCAAGGCCCGGCCGTTCGGCGTGCTCGAGCGCACCGGCCAGACCGAGGCCTCGGTCGACCTGGCGCGGCTCGCAGGACTTCAGCCCGCCGGGGTGATCTGCGAGGTGATGAACGCCGACGGCAGCATGGCCCGCGTGCCCGACCTGATCGAGTACTGCCGCACCCACGACCTGAAGATGATCACCGTGGCCGACATCGTCGCCCACCGGCATCGCACCGAGAAGCTGGTCGAGCGCATCGCAGTCGCCTCGCTGCCCACCGCGTTCGGCGAGTTCGCCGCGCACGGCTATCGCTCGATGATGGACGGCCAGCAGCATGTGGCGCTGGTGATGGGCGACGTCGCGGGCAAGCGTGACGTGCTGGTGCGGGTGCACTCCGAATGCCTCACCGGCGATGTGTTCCACTCGCTGCGCTGCGACTGCGGCGAGCAGCTGGAGCGGGCGCTGGCGCAGATCTCGAGCGAGGGCAGCGGCGTGCTCCTGTACCTCTCGCAGGAGGGCCGCGGGATCGGCCTCCTGAACAAGCTGCGCGCCTACGAGCTGCAGGAGCAGGGACTCGACACGGTCGACGCCAACCTGGCGCTGGGATTGCCGGTCGACTCGCGCGACTACGGCATCGGCTACCAGATCCTGGCCGACCTCGGGCTCACGTCGCTGCGCGTGATGACCAACAACCCGAAGAAGCTCATCGGCCTCGAGGGATACGGCCTCGAGGTCACCGAGCAGGTGCCGATCGTCGCCGAGCCCAACCCGGTCAACGAGCGATACCTGCGCACCAAGGTCGAGCGCATGGGGCACACGATCACCCACCAGGGCCTGCGCATGGACGACGAGCAGTGAGCAAGAAGGGCGTCGGCCAGATCACGCTCCCCGAGGGCTATGCCACGGCGACGGGGTTTGTCGATCCGCAGGCGCGGGTCGGGGTGGTCGCCTCGAAGTTCAACGCGAAGGTCGTCGGGAAGCTGCTCGAGGCAGCGCTGGACACGCTCGCAAAGCACGGCGTCGGGCCTGAGCGCACCTCGATCGTGCTCGTCCCGGGCGCGTTCGAGCTGCCGCTGGCCTGCCGCAAGCTCGCCGAGGCCGACGACGTGTGTGCGGTGGTGGCGCTGGGCTGCGTGGTGCGCGGCGGGACGCCGCACTTCGACTACGTCTGCGCCGAGGCGTCGCGCGGGATCATGCAGGTGATGCTCGATACGGGCGTGCCGATCGGGTTTGGCCTGCTCACCACCGACGATCAGAAGCAGGCTCGCGCCCGGGCCGGCGGCGCCCACGGCAACAAGGGCGTGGATGCCGCCGAGGCGGCGCTCGAGATGGCCGGGCTGCTGCAGGCGCTGTCGACCGCTCCCGTGTGACCACCGGTTCGCTGCTGGTCACGGGTGCATCCGGCTACCTGGGCTCCGAGATCCTGCGCCGGAGCCCCGCCGCGGTGGGGTGCACGTTCACGGCGGGGTGGGGAGAGGTCGTCGACATCGCCGACCCCGCCGCGGTGGACGCGTTGTTCGAGCGCGTGCAGCCCGCCGCGGTCATCCATACGGCCTACCGCGAGCATGGCGAGCGAACACGCGAGATCACCGTCGGTGGCAGCGCCCACGTGGCAGCGGCCGCCGCGCGGCACG
Source organism: uncultured Actinomycetes bacterium (assembly GCA_963796875.1). Lineage (GTDB taxonomy): Bacteria > Actinomycetota > Thermoleophilia > Gaiellales > JAICJC01 > CAVPTL01. The sequence continues at coordinate 73,158 of CAWCNL010000007.1, read as the reverse complement.
GCGCCCGGCTGGTGCACGTCTCGACCGATGTCGTGTTCGACGGCCGCGGCGGCGCGCCGTACCGCGAGGATGCGCCGGTCTCGCCGGTGACGCGGTATGGGTGGCAGAAGGCCGCCGCCGAGGACGCCGTGCGGCTGCACGATCCCACCGCGGTCATCGTGCGCACGTCGCTGATCTACGGCGGCGACGGGTCGTCGCGGCACGAACGGGTGGCGCTCGACGCAGCCTCCGGCCAGAGCGGATTTGCGTTCTTCACCGACGAGCTGCGAAACCCGGTGCAGGTGGGTGACCTGGCCGAGGCGCTGCTCGAGCTGGCCGGCAGCGACCACGCCGGCGTGATCAACGTGGCCGGCGCCGACGAGGTGTCGCGCCACGAGTTCGCCGCGCTCGTCACCGGCCGCGCCGATCTGGCCGCGGCGCTGAGCGCCGAGTTGCCCGACCCGCGGCCGCTCGACTGCCGGCTCGACCTGACCCTGGCGGCGGCAGTGTTGAGCCGCGTCCCGCGCGGCGTGCGCGAAGTGTTCGGCTAGCAGACCGCGCGCATGAAAAGTGCCAGGCACTTTTCATGCGTACTGCTGTTGCGGGTGGATGGCGTCAGGCCACACCGCATGGTGCCAGGCACTTTTATGCGTGCTGCGCCCGCATAAAACGAGCCAGGCACCCCGGATTGCTTGGATGCTTTGCTGCTTCTGTTTATGCGTCCCGCCTTGGGGCGGGCCGCATAAACCTAGGGGGCGAGTCGGGTGATCGTCCAGCCCTCGCCGCTGCGCGTGTAGCGGAACCGGTCGTGCAGGCGTGCGTGGCCGTGCTGCCAGAACTCGTAGGCGTCCGGCTCGACCAGGTAGCCGCCCCACCGTGGCGGTCGCGGCACGTCGCCGCCGAACCGCTGCTGCGCCGCCGCCAGCGAGTCGTCCAACTGCGCCCGCGAGGCCAGTTCGATGCCCTGCTGCGAGGCCCACGCGCCTACCTGGCTCTCGCGCGGGCGGCTCGCGAAATACGCGTCGGAGGCGGCGGGATCGAGCCGCCGTACGGCACCCTCGATGCGCACCTGGCGCTCGAGAGGCTGCCAGTGGAACAGCAGCGCCGCGCGCCCCGTGGCGTCGAGTTCGCCCGCCTTGCGGCTCTCGTAGCCGGTGAAGAACCGAAACCCGTCAGGCCCGTGCCCGCGCAGCAGCACCATCCGCACCGAAGGCTCGCCGGCGGCCGTAGCCGTCGCCAGCGCCATCGCCTCGGGCGCGGGAATCAGCTCGTGGCGTGCGGCGTCGTCGAACCATGCACCGAACTGGCGCAACGGGTCGGCGTCGAGATCGCGGCGGTGAAGTCCGGCCAAGGCCGGTCAGACGGCCTTGGTGACGCGCCCGCTCTTGAGGCAGCGGGTGCACACGTACTCGCGCGACGGCGCGCCGTCCACGAGGATCCTGATCTTCTGCAGGTTCGGGTTGAAGCGCCGCTTGGTGGCGACCATCGAGTGGCTGCGGTTCTGGCCGAACCCGGGCTTCTTATGGCAGATGACACAGACCTTGGACACGGCGGCGGAGTATAGCCCGCAACCAGCGGCCGCTGCGGCACGTCCTACAAATGATGCAGCGTCGCCATCTGGCAGAGGTGCGCGACCCCGACGAGGTGGGGGGCACGTTCATCATCACCAACGACGCGCTCGCACAGACCGTCGGCCTGACCGTGCTCGAGTGCTACGGCGTCGTCGGCATGGCCGCCCGAGCCTCACTCAGGGTGTGGCGCGGCGGCTGTCGCTGGCCCGGGTCGACCAGGGGGTGACGGTCCGCACCGAACCCGGAGGCCTGGCGATCGAGCTCTACGTGGTGGTCGAGTATGGATTGAATCTGGCCGAGGTGGCGAGCAACGTCCGCTCGCGTGTTCAGTATCAGGTGGAGAAGCTGACGCAGATGCCGGTGGAATCGATCCAGATCCACATCCAGGGAGTCAAGCGCACGCGGTGACCTCCAACTCGTGACCGCTCCACGCCAGATCGCCGTGGCCGCCGCCCGCGGAGGCGCAGCCGCGCTCGCCGCCGGCCGCGAGCACCTCAACGACCTGAACGTCTACCCGGTGCCCGACGGCGACACCGGCTCGAACCTGGCCCGTACCGCGGCCAAGCTCGCCGAGGCCCTCGAGACCGACAGCGGCGGGTCGCTGGCCGACGTCGCGGCAACCGCCAAACGCGCGGCGCTGGCCGGCGCAAGCGGCAACAGCGGCATCATCCTCAGCCAGATCGTGGCCGGGTTCGCCGACGAGCTGGCGCGGGCGTCGCGGTTCGACTCGCCACGTGCTGGCCGATGCGCTCGAGACCGCGGCCGAGGCCGCATACCGGCCGGTGCGGCAGCCCATCGAGGGGACGATGCTGACGGTGATCCGCGAGATGGCCGAGGCCGCCGCGGCCCGCCGCGGCCAGCCGCTGGACGACGTGATCGACGCGGTGCTCGACGAGGCCGCCGGCACGGTGGAGCGCACCGAGCAGATGCTCGACGTGCTGCGCGAGGCCCACGTGGTCGACGCCGGCGCGGCCGGCCTGCTCGAGTTCGTGCGCGGCGCGGTTGCGGGCTACCGCGGCCAGGCTCCGGTGGTGACCGAGATCCAGGTGGCCACACCGGTCTCGCTCGAATCGGTGCACCTGGAGGAATCGCGCTACCGCTACTGCACCGCCTATCTGGTCGAGGCGGCCCAGATCGACACCGCCGTCCTCGACCAGCGGCTGAACACGTTCGGAGACTGCGTGCTGGTGGTGGGTGAGGCGCCGCTGGTGAAGGTCCACGTGCACACCGACGATCCCGGTGCGGTGCTGGCGCTGGGCACCGAGATGGGATCGGTGGACGGCGTCGAGATCGCCAACATGCACGAGCAGGCGCGGGCCCGTGAGCGGCGCCTGACCGTGGTCGAGGGCGGCGCCGAAGAGCCCGCCGAGGTGCCGCTGACCGCGGCCAACACCGCCATCGTCCTTGACTCGACCGCCGACATCCCCGCCGCGGAGCTGCCGCACCGCAACTGGCGCACCGTGCCGCTCACGGTCAGCTTCGGCGCCGACGAGTACGCCGACGGCGTCGATATCGATGTGGGCGAGTTCTATCGCCTGCTGCGCAGCTCGCCGCACCATCCCAAGACCTCTGCGCCGTCTCCGGCGGCCTATCTGGACGCGTTCGGCCAGGTGAGCGGCGCCGCACGGGTGTTCGTGCTGCCGGTCTCGGCTCAGCTCTCGGCCTCGAGCCAGGCCGCCGTGATCGCCGCCGCGCAGGATCCGCGGGTGCGCGTGCTGGACGGCCGCACGGTGTCGGTCGGCACGGTGCTCCTGGCGCAGGGCATCCAGCGGCTGGTGGAGGCGGGCAGCAGCACCGCCGAGGTCGAAGAATGGTTCGCCGCGGCGCGGGAGCGGCTGCACCTGCTGATCGGGGTGGACACGCTCGAGTACCTCGAGAAGGGCGGCCGGATCGGGCGCACCCGGCGGGTGGTGGGCAATGTGCTGGGCATGAAGCCCCTGCTCACGCTGCGCGACGGCGAGGTGGTGGAGTACGGCCGGGCCCGCGGCCGGGCGCAACTCTGGCGGGCGTTTGAGCGCTTCCTGGAAGACTACGCCCCGGCCGGAACACCGGCGCGGTTTGGGATCGCCCATGCCGAGGCTCCCGAGGCGGCCGAGCGGCTGCAGCAGATGATCGCCGAGCGTCACCCCGAAGCACAGGTCGACCGCATCTGTTCGATCGGTGCGGTGGTGGGGGCGCACGGGGGTCCCGGTACGTTCGGACTGGTCGTGTTGACCGGCGCATGAGAGCGTTTCCGGGAGATGTCGAGGCGGAGTTTCCGCGGCCGAGTTCGGCTCCCAACCCGTCGCACCTGACCCTGCCGGTGGGCGACAGCGCCGCGGTGCACCGATCGCTGGCCGAGCTGCGGCCTCCGGTGCACAACATCGGTGATCTGCTCGAACATGTGCCGTTCCGGCATGAGGATTTCCGCGACTCGGCCCGGCTGGCCGATGTGAAGCCCGGCGAGGAGGCCACCGTGGTGGTGACCATCGACCGGGTGCGGCTGCGGCCCACGCGGCGCCGCAACCTCGCGATCGTCGAGGCGCGGGTGCACGACGACTCGGGCAGCGCGATGCTGGTGTGGTTCAACCAGCGCTACCTGCTGAAGAGCCTCGAACCCGGCATGCGGATCTCGGTGCGCGGTGAGCGCCGCCAGACGATCGATGCCGAGATCACCGTGAAGAGCCACGAGCCCGCCTCGGGCGACAGCGAGGGCCTGCACACCAGCGGCCTCGTGCCGGTCTACCCGGCGTCGGAGAAGCTCACGTCGCGCAGGTTGCGCACGCTGGTCGACACCGAGCTGCACCACGCCGGCGACCGCCCCGACGCCGTACCGGCCGCGATCCTCGCCCGCCGCCGGCTACCGCTGCGGCGCGATGCGCTGGTGGCCTGCCACCAGCCGCGCACCCCGTCGGAGCATGCCCGCGGGCGGCGCCGGCTGGCCTACGACGAACTGCTCCTGCTGCAGCTGGGCCTGCTCGAGCAGCGCCGCGCCGTCGAACGCGACGCGCGGGCCCCGCAGATCGATCCGCACGGCGCGCTCGTGGCGCAGTTTCTCGAGCAGTTGCCGTTCGCGCTCACGAGCGCCCAGCAGCGCGTGGTGGCCGAGATCGACGCCGACCTGGCCCGCCCCGTGCCGATGCGCCGACTGCTGCAGGGGGACGTCGGCTCGGGCAAGACCGCCGTGGCGGTCTACGCCCTGCTGCGGGCGATCGGCGCGGGGCTGCAGGGGGCGCTGATGGCGCCCACCGAGACGCTTGCAAGCCAGCACCTGGTGAACGTCACCGAGATGGTCGAAAACCTCAACGTGCGGGTGATCGGCCTGGCGCAGGGCATGCCCGCCGGCGAGCGCCGCGCGGCGCTGCAGGTGATCTCGTCGGGCGAGCCGGCCATCGTGGTCGGTACCCACGCGCTGATCCAGGACGCGGTCACCTTCGGCTCGCTCGGCGTTGCGGTGGTCGATGAGCAGCACCGGTTCGGCGTGCAGCAGCGGGGTGCACTCGAGCGCAAGAGCGACCTGGGGACGTCGCCGCACGTGCTGCACATGACCGCCACGCCGATCCCCCGCACGCTCGCGATGACCGTCTTCGGCGACCTGGACGTGAGCGTGCTCGACGAGCTGCCTCCGGGCCGCACGCCGGTGATCACGCGGCTGGTGCCCGGAGCGCGCCGCAGTGAGGTGTTCGCCCGCATGCGGCGGCTGCTCGACGAGGGCCGTCAGGCCTACGTGGTGTGCCCGCTGGTGTCCGAGTCGGAGGTGCGCGAGGCGGCTGCCGCCGAAACCGAGACGCTCGCGCTCAGCTCGGGCGAGCTGCGCGGCTACCGCGTCGAGTGTCTGCACGGCCAGCTGCCGGTGGCCGAGCGGCGCGTGATCATGGAACGGTTTCGGCGCGGCGAGATCGACGTGCTGGTGGCCACCACCGTGATCGAGGTGGGGGTGGACGTGCCCAACGCCGTGGTGATGGTGATCGAGGGAGCCGACCTGTTCGGCCTGGCCCAGCTGCACCAGCTGCGCGGCCGGGTGGGCCGCGGCGGCCACGAGAGCTACTGCATGCTGATCGCCGATCCCACCACCGACGACGCCCGCGAGCGGCTTGATGCGATGGTGCGCACCACCGACGGCTTTGCGCTTGCCGAGGTCGACCTCAACCTGCGCGGCGAAGGCTCGGTGCTGGCGCTGCGCCAGAGCGGCGTGCCCGATCTGCGCCACGCCCGGCTGCGCCGCCACCGGCGGCTGGCCGTCGAGGCGCGCGTCGATGCCCGCCGGCTGCTGGACGACGGCACCGATGCCGCCACGGCCGCGCTCCTCGCCGATGAGCGCCACCGCATCTTCGGCGAGGATCAAGACTGGGTCGCCGAGGCCTGAGGTGCGGATCGTGGCCGGCGAACGCAAGGGCATGCGGCTGGGAGCTCCGCGCGGTGGCGCGACCAGGCCGACGTCAGACCGCGTCCGCGAGGCGCTCTTCGCGATGCTGGCGAACGTGGCGGATGAGCGGGTGCTCGATCTGTTTGCCGGATCCGGCGCGCTGGGGCTCGAGGCGCTCTCGCGCGGCGCCGCCCACGCCGACTTCTGCGACACGTCGGCGGCGGCCATCGCGCGCGTGCCGCGAGAACGTCGAACGGCTCGGCTACACCGCCCGCAGCACCATCCGCCGGGTCGACGCCCGCCGCCGGCTGGCCGCCGACGCGCGGGCCGGGCGCACTTACGATTTGATGCTGATCGACCCGCCTTATACGATGATGGACGCGATGCAAGAAGCGTTGTCCCTGCATATCCCGCAAATCCTGGCTCCAGAGGGGCGGGTGGCGATCGAATCGGCCGCCGACCTTGTACCTGTGGTCGCCGGCCTCGAACTCGACCGTACCCGGCTGCACGGGGGCACGCGGATCACGCTCTTGCACCATGGCTGAGCGGATCGCCGTGTGCCCGGGCACCTACGACCCGGTCACGTTCGGGCACATCGACGTGATTCGCCGCACGCGCGAGCTGTTCGATCGGGTGGTCGTCGGCGTGGTGCGCCAGCCGCGCCACAAGCAGACCACGCTGTTCACGGTCGAGCAACGGATAGCATTCATCGCAGAGTCGGTATCCGAGCTGGGTAACGTCGAGGTCGAAGCGTTCTCCACGCTCGTGGTCGATTTCGCCCGGAAGCATGGTGCGCGGTCGATCGTCAAGGGGCTTCGCGCGGTATCCGACTTCGAGTGGGAATTTCAGATGAACAATCTCAACCGTGGATTGGCAAACGACATCGACACCCTGTACCTGATGGCGTCACCGCAGTACAGTTTCCTCTCGTCGCGAGGCGTGAGGGAGATCGCATCGTTCGGCGGCCCGGTGGAAGACTACGTGCCCGACGTGGTGGCACAGGCGCTGGAGCGTCAGTTTGCCGGACGTGGGACGAAGCAGAGCAAGGGAGACTGAAACGTGGACGTACTGGTACTGATCGACAAGCTGGACGAGCTCGTGCTGAACGCGCGCGGCGTCCCCATGAGCAACCAGGTGCGGCTCGACCGCGACGAGATCGAGGACATCATCTCCCACATGCGGGCGACGATTCCCGAGGAGATCAAGCAGGCCCGGTGGATCGTCAAGGAGCGCCAGGAGATGCTGGCCGAGGCCAAGCGCGAGGCCGAGCGGCTGATCTCCGAGGCCCGCGACCACGCAGCCCGCGAGGCCTCGCAGCAGGAGGTCGTGAAGCTGGCCGAGCGCCAGGCCGAGGATCTGCTCGCCGACGCGCGCCGCAAGGCGCGCGAGATGCGGCTGGGCGCCGACGACTACGCCGACTCGATCCTCGAGAACATGGAGGCCAACCTCACCAAGTTCCTGTCTGCGGTGCGCCGCGGACGCGAACAGATCTCGGGCCGCGGCGACGAGTCGCAGGATCCGGCCACCGCCGGGTTCGACCTCTCGCACACCCAGTAGAGTTCAGTTCGATGGCGGTTCTGGATCTGCGCCGATACCGGCTGCAGCCGGGTGAATCGCGCGACGTGGTGGTACCGGTGCGCTGCGACTCGGTCGAGTTTGGCGGCCTGAGTACCGCGCGGTCGTGCCGATCGTCGACGCGCGCCTGCGCATTCAACCGACCGCCGACGGCATCTACCTGCGGCTGCGGTTCAGCTGCGACCTCGAGGGCCCATGCCAGCGCTGCCTGCGAGCCGGCGCAGCTCCACGTCGACGTCGACGCCACCGAGTACCACCAGAACGCGAACGGCGACGAGCCTGTCGATCCCGAGCTGACGAGTGAGTACCTGCTGGCCGAGGGGCTCGACCTCGGAGTCATGGGCGCGCGATGCGCTGGTGCTGGCGATTCCCGCCAAGGTGCTGTGCCGCGAGGACTGCGCAGGTCTCTGCCCGCGCTGCGGCGCGGCGCTCGCCGACGACCCGGGCCACGACTGCGGCGGCGACGAGCCGGACGAGCGCTGGGCGAAGCTCCGCGACATTCAACTCTAGGCCTGTATGCTTCGCGGCTGAGATGGCAGTCCCCAAGAAAAAGACGTCCAAGGCCCGGCGCGACAAGCGCCGCGCCACGCACAGCATTTCGGCGCCGGCCCTGTCGGACTGTCCGCAGTGCCATCACCCTGTGCGACCGCATCACGCATGCTCCAACTGCGGTCATTACCGCGGTCGCGAGGTCACTCCGCTGCGCGAGGTTGCGCCCTAGCACCGGGCGCTCCATGCGTTGGCCGGTGACCGCGTAACGGTCGCGCTCGACGCGATGGGCGGCGATCGCGCCCCCAGCGAGACTGTCGCCGGCGCGGTGCTGGCGGTGGGCGAGGGTGGTGTGCATGTGAGGCTGTGCGGCCCTGTGGCCGAACTCGAACGCGAGCTCGGCGGCAGCGTGCCCGCGCAGATCGAGCTCGTCGATGCCCCCGACACGATCGGCTATGGCGACGAGCCGGCCGCGGCGGTGCGCGCAAAGCCCGGCTCGTCTCTCGTGGTGGCCTGCCGGGAGGTGCGTGAGGGCCGTGCCGAGGGCGTGGTGTCGGCCGGCGCGACCGGAGCGATGATGGCGGCGGCGCTGATTCACCTGGGACGCATCAAGGGTGTGGCCCGGCCGGGCATCGCCGTACCCCTGCCCCCGATGGGCGGGACGGTGCCGTGTCTGCTGATCGACGCCGGCGCCAACCCCGAGGCGCGGGCCGAGCATCTGCTGCAGTACGGCATCATGGGCGCCGAGTTCATGCGCGACGCCTTCGGCATCGACCGGCCCCGCGGTCGGCCTGCTCTCGATCGGCGAGGAGGAGACCAAGGGCACGTCGGTGACGCTGGCGGCCCACGCGCTGCTGAGCGCGGCCGATCTCGACTTCGCCGGCAACTGCGAGGGCCGCGACGCGCTCACCGGCGATCTGCACGTGATGGTGGCCGACGGGTTCTCGGGCAACGTCCTTCTGAAGGGTCTCGAAGGCGCCGGGGCGGCGTTGATCCAGCAGCTGCGAGACGCCGCCGCGACCAGCCTCAGAGCCAAGCTGGGAGGCCTGCTGCTGCGCCCCGCGGTGCGCGAGATGCGCTCCAAGGTCGACCCCGCCACCTACGGCGGCGCCTACCTGCTGGGCGTGCGCGGACTGGTCTCGATCGCGCACGGCAACTCGAGCCGCGTGGCCATCCGCAACGCCATCCACGTACACCGCGAAGGGCGTGCGAGCGGGGGTCGTCGAGCGGCTCGGCGCACAGCTCGCGGCGGGCGGGCTGACGCTCCGCACTTGCCAACGTCCTCCGAGCCACATACAGTCCCGCACGTCGCGGCCACGGAACGAGGAGAAGAGCAAGGATGAATCGCGAAGAGGCGCTCGAGCGCATCAGGGCAATCCTGGTGGAGCAGCTCGGGGTCGATGAGGAACAGGTAGTCGAGAGTGCGTCCTTCCAGGGCGACCTAGACGCCGATTCGCTGGACCTCGTCGAGCTGATCATGGAGCTCGAGGATCAGTTCGGTGTGAAGATCTCCGACGAGGACGCGCAGAAGATCGGCACCGTGGGCCAGGCCGTCGACTACGTCACCAGCCACAGCTGAGAACCGCGGAGCGGCGCTGCGCGCGCTGCTCGCTGCGCTGCCCGAAGACGTGCAGCGCGTCGTCTTCACGCACGCGTCGTGGGTCGAGCGCCGCGAGCAGAGTCTACGAGCGGCTCGAGTTCCTGGGCGACAGCGTGCTGGGGCTGACGATCGCCGAGCACCTGTACCGGCGGTTCCCCGGCCGCCCGGAGGGCGATCTGGCCAAGATGCGCGCCCAGGCGGTGTCGCGACCCAGCTTGCGGCGGTCGGCGCGGGCGCTCGGCTTTGACCCCGACCTCGCCGCCGAGGGCGAGCGGGTCGGGGCGGAGGAGATCGAGTCGCTGATCCGGTCGCAGAGCGTGATCTCCGCGACCGTCGAGGCGGTGATCGGGGCGGTGTTCCTCGAATTCGGATTCAGCCGCACGGCCGATGCGGTGGTTGAGGCCTTCGCCGACCGCGTCGACTACGTGCTGGATCAGCACGTCGACCACAAGACGGTTCTGCAGGAAGCCCTGGCACGTCGGGGCGGGTCGGTAACGTATGCACTGATCGAGATGTCGGGCCCCCCGCACGAGCGCCGGTTCACCACCGCGGCGCTGTCGGGCGACGCGGAGCTCGGTCGGGGTTCGGGGGCGAGCAAGAAGGCCTCCGAACAGGCCGCCGCCCGCGAGGCGCTGGCGAATCTGCACCAGTCATCCAGCGAGTCCTGACCATGTATCTGAAGAGCCTTCGGATCCGCGGTTTCAAGTCGTTTCCCGGCAGCGTCGAGCTGCAGTTTCACGAGGGCATCGCGGTCATCGTCGGGCCCAACGGCAGCGGCAAGTCCAACATCGCCGATGCGCTGCAGTGGGCGATGGCCGCCCAGTCGCCGGCCCAGCTGCGCGCGCCCTCGGCCCAGGACGTGCTCTTCAACGGCTCCGACAGCCGGCCGCCGTCGGGCGTCTGCGAGGTCGAGCTGGTGCTCGACAACTCCTGCGGCACCCTGCCGCTCGAGTTCGACGAGGTCTCGGTGATGCGCCGGCTGCACCGCGAGTCCGACGGCGAGTACTTCATCAATCGCGCCCGGGTGCGGCGGCTCGACCTGCTCGAGCTGCTGTCCGACACCGGCCTGGGCCGCGAGATGCATTCGGTGATCGGCCAGGGCCGGGTCGAGGAGATCCTGCTCTCCAAGCCGCACGAGCGGCGCCGGTTCGTCGAGGAGGCGGCGGGCCTGGGCAAGTTCCAGCGGCGCCGTCAGCGAGCCGAATCGAAGATGGTGCGGGTCGCGGCCGAGCTCGAGCGCGCCCGCGACCTGGAGCGCGAGCTGAACGCCCGGCTGCGGCCGCTGCAGATGCAGGCCACGGCCGCCGAGCGGGCCGCCAAGCTGGGCGGCGAGATCGCCACCGGCCGGGTGCGGCTGCTCGGTTCCGAGATCCTCGTCGAGCAGCGCGCGGGCGAGGGCTCGAACAGCGCCTGGCGGCCGCGGCGCAGAGCCGCACGGTGGTCGAGAAGGGGCTGGCCGAGACTGGCCGCCCGCCGCGCCACCGCCGAGTCCGAGCTGACCGGCCTGGCCGCGGCGCAGGAGCGCGCCGCGCACGCCTTCTACGCGTTCGAGACGTCGCGCGAACGGCTCGACCTGCAGCGCTCGCGCATCGAGGCAGCCGCCGCCGCACTGGAGCGCGCGGCCGTGCGCCGTGAGGCCGCCGCCGAGCGGCTCACCGCGGATGCCGCAGCCGCTGCCGACCGGGCGTGCCGCCGCGGCCGCCCAGGCCGAGCAGCTTCGCACCGAGATCGCCGCACTCGGCACGGGCGACGTCGAGGGCGAGCGGCGGCTGCACCGCGCAGACCGAGGCGGCCCTCACCGCCGCGATGGACGCCCGTCGTGCGCTGGCCGACGCGCAGGGCCAGCTTGCCACCACCCGCCGTGAGGTCGAGGGTGCCGACGCGCGCGCCGCGGCCACGGCCGAGCAGCTCGAGTCGCTCGAGTCGCGCTCCACCGCCGCTGCGCCGAGCGGGAAAGCGCCGCCGAGCCGGCCCAGCAGGCGCGCGCGTGAGGCGGAGCTGGCAGTCGCGCGCACAGCCGAGGCGCGGGCCGCCGCCGCTACGGCCGCCGAGGCGCAGGCAACGACCGCCGCCGAAGACCGCGCGGCGCGCGCCGCGCTGGCCGAGGTCGAGCACAGCCGTGAGCTCGCCGCCTCCAGGCTCGCATCGCTCGAACGGGCGCTGGAGCGCGGCGAGGGGCTCCCGGCGTCGGTGCGGTCACTGCATGCCGCGGGGCGAAGCTGGTCGTCGCAGGCGTCGATGCCGAGCCCGGGTATGAGCGCGCGGTCGCCGCGGCGCTGGGCTGGCGGGCCGGCGCGATCGTGGCATCGAAGGTGGGCGAGGCCATCGACCTGCTGCACGGCGCCGAGGGCGAGTTGGCCGTGATCGTCGCCGAGAGCGGCGGGGCGGCCACAGGCTCGTCGCCGACCCGCGGCGCGCGGCCTCTGAGCGATGTCGTGACAGTGTCCGATCCGGCCGTGGCGCACCTGATCGAGGGCGTGTGGCTGGTCGACGATCTCTCGCAGGTCAAGCAGGGTGTAGCCGTCACCGTCACGGGCGAGGGCTACGACGTCGCTCGCGGCGAGCTGTGGCGCGCGGCCGACGCCGGCGAGGCGGCGTGGCTGAGTGCGCGCGCCGAGCGCGATCGGACCCGCGCCGAGCTGGAGCGAGTTCGACGTCACTCTGAAGCAGCTTGGCGGCACGGGCCGAGGCCGCCGCGGCCGCGGCCGCGAGTGCAGCGACCGCCGCCGAGGCCGCGCGCATGGCCGAGAGCAGTGCCGTCGGCGGCCGAGAGCGCGGCCGTGCAGGCCGCCCGCGGGCTCTCGCTGCGGCACGAACAGCTGACCGACGAGCTGGCCCGCAGCGACGCGGCGCGCGACCTGGCCGGGCGCGACCTGGAGGCCGAGCGCGGCCGGGCCGTCGAGCTGCGCTCGGCGCTGGCGGCACACGAGAAGCTCGAGGCCGAGCGCCGCGCGGCCGCCGAGGCGGCGGGAAGCACGCACGCCGAACTCGACCGGCAGCGCCGCGAGACCGCCGAGCAGACGGCGCGCATCGCGGCCCAGCTGGCCGGCCTGAACGAGCGCCTCAACTCGGCGCTGGCCGAGGAGGAGCGGCAGCGCACCGCGCCGCTGCGGCCACCGAGCAGAGCCGTCTGTCCGCCGCAGAAAGCCGGGGCGGCGCCGCGAGCTGATTCCCCCATGCGCAGGCCATCAACAGCGCTGCTGGCCCACGCCGCCGAGCAGACCCTCGAGCTGCGCGCGCCGGCCCGCGCCGGGGTCGAGACGATCGAGGCCCGGGCGGGCGAGCTGGCCTCCGAGCTGCAGGCGTGCGCCGAGCAGGAGGCGGCCGAGCAGGCGAAGGCGCGCGAGGCGACCGCCGCGGCCACCGAGGTGGAGGTGGCGCGGGCGCGGGCGTCGGAGCGGGTGACCGAGCTGACCCGCCGCCGGCTCGAGATCGCCGCGCAGCACGAGCTCGAGATCGAACCGCCCGAGGAACCGCTCGAGCCCGACGCCGCCGCGGCGCTGGCCGCGCGGCTGGAGCGGCTCGAGCGGCGCCGCGAGAGCCTCGGCGCCGTCAACCCGCTCGCCGACGAGGAGTACGAGGCCGAGAAGCAGCGGGTGGCAGACCTCGTCGACCAGTGCGCCGACCTGGACGCGTCGCTGAAGGAGCTGCGGTCGCTCGTGCGCGAGCTGACCGAGACCATCGACGCGCGGTTCGACGAGACGTTCACCTCGGTGGCGAAGCACTTCGGCGAGACGATCGCGACGCTCTTTCCCGGCGGCAGCGGGCGGCTGCGGCTGACCCGGAGGACGAGGTGGTCTCGGCGGCCGAGGACGACGAGCACGAGGAGGCCGACGAGCCGCCCGCCAACCGCGTCGAGCCGGGATCGAGCTCGAGGTGCGGCCGGCGGGCAAGCGGATCGAGTCGCTGTCGCTGCTCTCCGGCGGCGAGAAGTCGCTGACGGCGATCGCGTTCCTGTTCTCGCTGATGCTGACCAAGCCCTCGCCGTTCTACGTGCTGGACGAGGTCGAGGCGGCCCTCGACGACGCCAACATCGAGCGCTTCCTGTCGCTGCTGCGGGCCTACCAGCACAAGCGCCCAGTTCATCGTGATCACCCACCAGCGGCGGACGATGGAGGTCGCAGACGTGCTCTACGGCGTCACCATGGCGGGCGACGGCGAGTCACGGGTGCTCTCGCGGCGGATGCAGGACGAGGCCTCACTGAACGCGCTCGAGTCCGCCTGAGATCCAGTCCCAGAGATCGTCGGGCAGGTCGAGCCTGCCGCGCGCGCGCGCTGGCGCGGTAGCCGCGCAGCCGACCGGTCGCCGGGCATCCGCCGCCCGCCGGAGCGCCTCGCGCAGCGCCGTCGACCGGCGCCGCCTGCGGCCGGGCCAGCAGCGCGACCGCGGCGTAGCCGTCCTCGCCCGCGCAGCGAGCGGCACAGGGTTTCGACGAGCAGCGCGAGCGCGAACCCCTTGTAGGCCTGGTCGGCGCCGAACGGCACGATGCCGGCCCGGTCCGGCGGTGATCTCGGCGGGGTCGACATCTCGGCGCGCCGGTGGGCCGACGGCAGCTCCGGCGGGCAGTTCGGCCCCTTCGGCGGCGGCCTTCAGCACCGCGCCGTAGGTGACGCGGCCCATCGAGACGTCGACCACGGTGTGGCGTCGGGTCGCCGGGCAGGGCCAGGCAGAGCGGGTTCGTGCCCAGCAGCGGCGGGCCGCCGTCGGGATGCGCGATGCGCGGCCGTCGAGGTGGCGGTGAGCAGGCACACGACGCCGTTGCGGGCGGCCCGCTCGGCGAACCATCCCAGCCGGCCGGTCGGGAAGCAGCGCCACATGACCACCAGCCGGGCGCCGCTGAGCGGCGTCGGCCAGCTCGGCGTCGAGCGCCGCCGCCAGCGCCAGGTAGCCGAGCGCGCCGGCGGCGTCGTAGCGCGTCAGGCCGTCCTCGCGCGCTTCCAGCGTCAGCTGCACCGGGCCGGTCCGCCGCGGCGAAGCCGGCGCAGCCAGCGCAGCCGCTCCACGCCGTGGCCGCGGGCGCCCCGCATCTCGGCGTCCACGAAGTGATCGACTACCAGCGCGGCCTCGTCCGGCTGGTAGCCCAGCGCGCCCGCCCGGGCCTCCATGGTGCTGCGCAACTCGGGGATCGAAACGCTCGCCACGCTGGACACACTACGATCTGCGGCCGTGACGCGCACCTGGCAAGCGATGTTCAACACCGGCGACGAGCCACCCGCCGACGCTCCGGCCGAGGAGTCGGGCGGCGGCATGTTCCGGCGGCTGCGCGACTCGATTGGCCGCAGCCGCCGGGCGATGACCCAGCAGCTGGCCGGTGCGATGCTCGACCCGTCCGATCCTGAGGTGTGGGAGCAGCTCGAGGTGGCGCTGATCGGCGCCGACTGCGGTGTGCCCGCGACGGTGACGGTGATCGAGCGGCTGGAGGCCGAGGCGGCCGGGGGAGCGCTGCGCACGGCCGCAGGAGCTGACCGACCGGCTGGCGGCGATCGTGGCCGAGCTGATGACGCCGCAGGGCGATCCGCGCATCGACGTCACCCACGTGCCCGCGGTGATCCTGATGACGGGCGTCAACGGCACGGGCAAGACCACCTCGATCGGCAAGATCGCCTGGCATCTGCGCGAGGCCGGCAAGACCTGCGTGATCGGCGCGGCGGACACCTTCCGGGCCGCGGCCGGCGAGCAGTTCGAGACCTGGGCCGAGCGGGCCGGCGCCGACTTCGTGTCGTCGGAGTCCGGCGCGGACCCGGCCGCGGTGGCGTTCGACTCGGTCGGCGCCGCCCAGGCGCGCGGCCGCGACGTGGTCATCATCGATACCGCGGGGCGGCTGCACACCCAGAACCACCTGATGGAGGAGCTCGAGAAGATCCACCGGGTGATCGGCCGGCGGATCGAGGGCGCGCCGCACGAGGTGCTGCTGACGATCGATGCGACCACCGGCCAGAACGGCCTGCAGCAGGCGCGGCTGTTCACCGAGGCGGTCGACGTGACCGGGCTGGTGCTGACCAAGCTGGACGGCACGGCCAAGGGCGGCATCGCGCTTGCGATCGCCCACGAGCTGGGGATCCCGGTCAAGCTGATCGGGGTCGGCGAGGGTGTCGAGGACCTGCGCCCCTTCGACCCCGACGACTACGCCCGCGCCCTCTTCGGGTCGTAGCGCACCGCTTGGGTCAGGTAGTGGAGCTCGAATCCGAGGGGTCAGTCGCCATTTATTCGACTTCGCTTAGCCATTCGCCCGCGAACGGCCGCGGCGAGGGCTCTGGCCACCTGCTGAATAAGAGGGGTCAGTCGCCATTTATTCACTTCGCTTAGCCATTCGCCCGCGAACGCCCGCGGCGAGGGCCAGGCCACCTGCTGAATAAGAGGGGTCAGTCGCCTTTTATTCACTGCGTGCATCACAGGCGACTGACCCCGGCATGCACTAGCCTGCAGTGATGTTCGATTCGCTTTCTGACCGGCTCGGCGCGACGCTCGACGGCCTCAAGGGCAAGGGCCGCCTGACCGAGGACGACATCAACGCGGCCATGCGCGAGATCCGGCTCGCGCTGCTCGAGGCCGACGTCAACTTCACGGTCGTCAAGGAGTTCGTGGCCGGCGTCAAGGAGCGCGCCATGGGCTCCGAGGTGCTCGAGAGCCTGACCCCGGGCCAGCAGGTGGTGAAGATCGTCCACGAGCAGCTGACCGAGCTGATGGGCACGGCCGGCACGGGCCTCTCGTACCGAGCAAGCCGCCGACCGTGATCCTGATGGCCGGACTGCAGGGCTCGGGCAAGACCACCGCCTGCGGCAAGCTCGCGCGGATCCTGGCCAAGCAGAAGCGCTCCCCGGCGATGGTCGCCTGCGACGTCTACCGGCCGGCCGCGATCCAGCAGCTGCAGACGCTCGGCAAGTCGCTGCAGGTGCCGGTCTTCGATCGCGGCACCGAGGCCGATCCGGTCGAGACGGCGGTCTGGGGCATCGAGCAGGCCAAGGCGCAGGGCCGCGACGTGGTCATCGTCGATACCGCCGGCCGGCTGCACATCGACGAGAAGCTGATGGACGAGCTGGTGCGCATCAAGGACGCCACCAAGCCGCGCAACATCCTGCTGGTGCTCGACTCGATGACCGGCCAGGACGCGGTCAACGTGGCCCAGCAGTTCGCCGAGGCGGTCGACTACGACGGCGTCATCCTGACCAAGCTCGACGGCGACGCTCGCGGTGGCGCAGCGCTCGCGGTGCGGGCGGTCACCGGCAAGCCGATCAAGTTCGTATCCGTGGGCGAGAAGCTCGACCAGCTCGAGCCGTTCCACCCCGACCGGATGGCCTCGCGGATCCTCGGCATGGGCGACGTGATGAGGCTGATCGAGCGCGCGCAGGAGCAGTACGACGAGAACCAGGCCGCCGAGATGGAGGCGAAGCTGCGCAAGGCCGAGTTCACGCTCGACGACTTCCTCGAGCAGCTGGGCATGGCCCGCAAGATGGCCGGAAGCGGCGGGCTCGCAGCCTGCTGGGGATGATGCCCGGCGTCGGCCGCCAGCTGAAGAACATGCCCGACTCAAGATCGACGAGAAGCATTTCGACCGGCTCGAGGCGATCATCCTCTCGATGACGCCCGACGAGCGGCGCAATCCAAGGATGATCAACGGCTCGCGGCGGCGCCGAATTGCAGCCGGCAGCGGCACCAACGTCCAGCAGGTCAACCAGCTGCTGGCACAGTTCAAACAGATGCAGCGGATGATGAAACAGGTCGGCCGGGGTAAGATGCCCCAGATTCCAGGAATGCAACGGAGGTAATGTGGCTGTCAAGATCCGCCTGGCGCGGCATGGTTCCAAGAAAAACCCCGTCTACCGGGTAGTCGTCGCCGACTCTCGAAACCCGCGCGACGGCCGAACGCTGGAGACGATTGGGCAGTACAACCCGCAGCCCAACCCGTCGCTGATCAACATCGACACCGACAAGGCTCGGGAGTGGATCGGCAAGGGCGCGCAGCCCACCGCAACGGTGGCGAAGCTCCTGAAGCTCGCCGGCGTGTGATCGGCTGACGATGGACGAGCTGCTCGCGACGCTGGCTCGCCAGCTGGTCGCCCATCCTGAAGAGGTGCGGGTGGAGCAGACCGCGGGTGACGGCGAGGTGGTGCTGCACCTGCATGTGGCTCCCGATGACGTGGGCAAGGTGATCGGAAAGCAGGGTCGCATCGCCCGGGCCATGCGCACCATCGTCAAGGCAGCCGCGGCCCGCAGCGGCCAGCGGGTGCATGTCGAAATCGCCGACTAGCGACGCCCGCCCATGGCGGCCCGAGCGGATCGTGGTGGGTCGTGTGGGCAAACCGCACGGGCTCGACGGCTCGGTGCGGCTGGAGGGACACGGCGGTGTGGTGCCGCTGCGTCCCGGCGCCCGGCTGCGGGTGGGCGAGGCCTCGGTGGTGATCACGTCGACGCGCGGCGAACCGTCGCGGCCGATCCTGCGCTTCGACGTCGCGACGACCCGTGAGGGGGCCGAGGCGCTGCGCGGCGCAGAGGTCTCGATCGCCTCTGCCGAACTGCCCGAGCCGGACGCCGACGAGTACTTCCACGTCGACCTGATCGGCTGCGAGGTCGCCGTCGGGGGCCGCGTGCTGGGCCGGGTGCGGCTGGTGCACACCTATCCCGCCAACGACGTGCTCGAACTCGACACCGGCAGCCCGCCGACGCTCGTGCCGTTTGCGGCCGACGTGGTGGTGGCCGTGGACGTGCCCGGCCGCCGGATCGAGGTCGGAGGCAACTTCGTGTGAGCCTCGGATCGACGTGTTCACGCTCTTCCCCGGCCAGTTCGACTGGTTGCTCGAGGCGCGGCCGCTGCGAAATGTGCTGGAGGCGGGGGTCTTCGAGCTGCGCACGTTCGACCTGCGCGACGCGGGTCTCGGCGCCTACCGGCAGGTGGACGACGCGCCCTATGGGGGCGGCGCGGGGATGGTGATCCGGGTCGACGTCGTGTGCGCTGCGCTCGAGGGGGCCTACGCGGCGCCGCTCGACCAGATCCGGCAGGAGCGGCGCGTGGTGGTGCTCACGCCCGTGGGCCGGCGATTCGCCGAACCGGTGGCCGTCGAGTACGCCGGCGGCGAGCAGATTGCGCTTCTGTGCGGCCGCTACGAGGGATTCGACCAGCGGGTGCACGACCACATCGCGACCGAGGAGCTGTCGCTCGGGCCGTTCGTGCTCTCCGGCGGCGAACTCGCGGCGATGGCGGTGATCGACGCCGTCGTGCGGCGCCTTCCGGGTGCGCTGGGCAAGGAGGAGAGCCACCGCTTCGACTCGTTCTCCGACGAGCTGGACGGCCGCCCGGAATATCCGCACTACACCCGGCCGGAGACCTTCCGCGGCTGGGACGTGCCGCCGCTCCTGCTCTCGGGCGACCACGCCCGCGTGGCGGCCTGGCGCGAGCAGCAGTCGCGGCTGCGCGCCGGTTCCGATTTGTGAGCCACTGAACCTGCCGGTACCATGTCTCGGCCATGACGGTGATCTCCGAAATCGAAGACCGGCAGCTGCGTGAACTTCCCAAGTTCAAAGCGGGCGACACGGTGCGCGTGCACTTCCGCGTGATCGAGGGCCAGCGCCAGCGCGTGCAGGTGTTCGAGGGTATCTGCATCGCCCGCCAGGGAGCCGGCGTGCGCGAGACGTTCACCGTGCGCAAGCAGTCGTTCGGTGTGGGCGTCGAGCGCACGTTCCCGTTCCACTCGCCGAAGATCGCCAAGATCGACGTGGCCGCCATCGGCGACGTCAACCGCGCGAAGCTGTACTACCTGCGGGGCAAGGTCGGCAAGGCCGCCCGCGTGCGCGAAAAGTCGCGCTGAGCCACAGCGCTCCCTCCGTCCTGCGTCCTACATCAGCGGGGCCGGCTCCAGTCGTGCGATGAGGTCTTCGAGTGATGCGGCTGCATCCGCTTGTTCCGGCGTGATCGCGCCGGCCGGAGATCGGGAGATCTGGTCGTACGCCGCTGCGACAGCTTCGAACACCTCCGGCGCCAAGCCGGCCGCCCCCTGGGCGCTGGCAATTTCGTGCATCTCGGCGACATACCGGTGCGCCTTGGCCGCCGATGACGCGAGATAGCGCTCGACTCCATCCATCAACTCGGGGAATGACCCCTCCAGATCACGCTTCACCTCGCCCACGACGCCGGCCCGCCCCGCCGTGACGAGCGCGTGGATGAGCAGGAGTGCTGTGCCTTTGTACACCGACGCCGTGCACATCTTCACCGCCGAAGCCGTCCCGAGTTCGGTGCCCACTATTCGCACATCTACCCCGTCGAATCCAAGGTCTGCGACCTGCTCCGCTGCAGGGCCAGAAAGGTAGATGCGGGTGGTTCCGGGCTGCCATGGCGGTGGACCGGAGATTGAGCCGTCCACCAACTCGGTGCCCGATGTGGTCAGCGCCTGCTCGATGCTCTCGACCGTAATCGGTGCGACGGCGTTGAGGTCGACCAGCATCCGGGTGCCCGCCACCGCATCGGCGACCGCTGCTGCCTGACCCGGCGGCACTACTGACAGGACGACATCGCTCTGCGCCGCCACAGCCGCAAGGTCGTCCACAAACTCGAATGGCGCCGTCGACGACAAGCGCCGGGTCCGGTCTGAACGCCCGGTGAGCGTTGTGATTACTCGATGCCCGCTGCGATGAAGCGATGCACCGAGCGCGCTGCCCATCGCGCCGGGACTGACAACTCCGATCACTACGGGTTCGCTCACGGATCCAGCTTAGTCGCGCTGAGCCACACGGCCTCGGCACATATTCGCCACGCCTCGTAGCTGCGCACGTCAGCCATCCCGGCTACGGTTGACCGATGCCCGCTGCAACCGCCGCTCGACGTCGCAAGAAGCTCACCGGGTCGCGGCTGCTGCGTCACGATCGGTCGTTTGGCGCACGGTTCGTGGCCGGTGCCGATGAGGCGGGGCGCGGCTGTCTGGCGGGCCCGCTGGTGGCCGCGGCGGTCAGCTTCGACACCGAGCTGCTGGTGGGGCCGCGGGCCCGCCCGCTGGCGCATCTGAACGATTCCAAGCAGCACACCGCCGAGCGCCGCGAGCAGCTGTACGACGCGGTCATCGCGTGCGCCCGCGACGTGTGCGTGGTGGTGATCCCCGCAGCGCAGATCGACCGCCGCGGTCTGCACCGTTCCAATCTGCACGCTCTCGAGCGGGCGCTGCGGGGTCTGGGTGACGAGCCGCAGGTGCGGCTCACCGATGGGTTCCGGCTGCCGGTCGATGACCTGCCGCACCAGGCGGTGATCAAGGGCGACGCGCGCAGCGCCGCCATCGCGGCCGCGTCGATCGTCGCCAAGGTGACGCGCGACCGGTTCATGCACCGCATTGCGGCCGAGTTTCCCGCCTACGGCTTCGAGTCGCACGTCGGCTACATCACCCCCGAGCACACCCAGGCGGTGCGCACGCACGGCACCACGCCGCTGCATCGGCGCTCGTTCGCGGCCATGGCGTATGAGCAGCTGGGCCTCGATCTCAGCAGCTGAGCTGGGTCGCCGCGGCGAGCTGCTGGCCGCCTGGTGGCTGCGCTTGCACGGCTACCGCGTGCTGCACCGCAACCTGCGCGTCGCAGGGGTCGAGGTGGACATCGTGGCCGCGCGTGGCCGCCAGCTGGTGGTGTGCGAGGTGAAGACCCGCCGCACGACCACCTTCGGTTCGGCGCTGGAGGCGGTCGGGCCGGCCAAGGAGGCGCGGCTGCAGAGGGCGGGGGAGGTGCTGTTCGAGCGCTATCCGCGGCTTTCCAGCGTGCGCTACGACGTGATCGCGATCGACGGCCTGCGGCTGCGCCACATCCGAGCCGCGTTCCCCTAGCAATCCCGGCACAGAATCGGCACGACCCGTGACTGACACGTAGCGGGGCGGCGGTGCAGGATGCCGCCATGATCGCTCGCACACACACATTCTGGCTCGCCGGCCTCACCGCCCGCCGCGTCGAGGTCGAGGTCCATTCGTTCAGGGGCAGTGCCGCGTTTCGGATCGTCGGCATGGCCGATCGCGCGGTGCAGGAGGCCCGTGAACGGGTGCGCAGCGGCATCAGCTCGTCGCAGCACGCGTTTCCCAAGGGCAAGCTCGTGGTGAACCTGGCGCCGGCGCAGGATCGCAAGGAGGGCACAGGCTTTGACCTCGCAATTGCGCTGGGGGTGCTGGCGGCGTCGGGTCAGCTACCGCGTAAGCGCGTTTCCGAGATGGCCGCGGCCGCCGAGCTGAGCCTGGACGGGTCACTACGTCCCGTGCGCGGCGCTCTGGCGATGGCGGAGGCCGCCGCAGCCGCCGGTATCCAGACGCTGATGATGGCGCCCGAGAACGCCGCTCAGGCAGCGCTCCTGGGCAGCATCGACGTGCTCGCTGCCCGCTCGCTGAACGAGGCGGCTGACATTCTCCGCGACCTGTGCCCACCGGCACCGCTGCCCGAGCTGGTCGACGAACCGTTGCGGGCCTGGCCCGACCTCGCCGATGTGCGCGGCCAGGCGCGAGCCCGCCGGGCGGTCGAGATCGCCGCTGCGGGCGACCACAACCTGCTCATGAGCGGGCCGCCGGGGTCGGGCAAGACGATGCTCGCACGGAGACTGGGCGGGCTGCTGCCGGCCCCCGGGCCCGAGGACGCGCTCGAGATCGCCCGCGTGCAGTCGGCCGCCGGGCTGCTCGCCGCCGGCGAGCACGCGCGCCAGCGGCCGTTCAGGGCGCCGCACCACAGCGCATCGGCGGCGGCGCTGGTGGGCGGCGCGAACCTGCGGCCCGGCGAGGTCACCCTGGCTCACTGTGGCGTGCTCTTTCTGGACGAACTGCCGGAGTTCTCGCGTCCTGCGCTCGAGGCACTGCGCGTGCCGCTGGAGGAGGGGCGCGTGCAGATCTCGCGGGTGTGGGGCACCGTCGACATGCCCGCGCGCTGTATCGCGATTGCTGCGATGAATCCCTGTCCGTGCGGGCACGCGGGCGACCCCGATCGCGAGTGCACCTGCGCACCGCAGCGGGTGAGCGCCTACCGCGGGCGGTTGAGCGGCCCGCTGGTCGATCGGTTTCACCTGCACGTGCAGGTTCCGCGGGCCGATGCGCATGGCGCCCACGGCGAACCGTCCGCCGTGGTCGCCGCCCGGGTTGCCGCGGCTCGCACGCTGATCGCCGCAGGGCCGCCCGAGTTCGGCGCCGATGCCACCGCCATGCTGGCAGCGGCGGTGAATGTGGGCCGGCTCTCGGGCCGGTCTGCCGACCGAACCGTTGGCGTTGCCCAGACCATCGCGGCGCTGGCCGCACAAGAGTCGGTCGACGGTGACCACATGGCCGAGGCGCTCTCCTACCAGGGGCGGGCATGACGACGCCTGCCGAGGCCGGTATCTGGTTGGCGATCGCCGGGGCCGAGACTGGGGTCGAACCCGCCAGGCTCGCCCGGCGCGCCGGCGGATGTGTCGAACTCGTGCGCGCGCCCGAGCCGTTGCTGCGGCGGCTTGGCGTGCCCGAGGAGTTTTCCCAGGCGCTGCGAGCCGCGCGGCACCGAGACATTGGCGCCTACCTGGCCGGCCTCTCCGAGCAGGGCATCACCTGCTCACCGTTTGGGTCAGAGGGCTATCCGGCGGTGCTGGCACAGCTCGCCGATCCTCCGGTCGCAGTCTTCGAGCGCGGTGCGGGGCCGGCCCTCGACGGCCGTGGAAGGCGCGTCGCGATCGTGGGTTCGCGACACCCCACCGATGCGGGTCTGGCGCTCACGCGCGAGTTGGCCGCGTTCACCGCCGCGGCGGGAATGCCGGTGGTCAGCGGCATCGCCCTGGGCATCGATGCGGCCGCCCATGCCGGTGCGCTCGAGGGCGGCGGCACCACCCATGCGGTGCTTGGCTGCGGCGTGGACGTGATCTACCCGCGCACCAACTCCAGGCTGTTCGAGCGGGTGCTGGCCGCAGGCCGGGTGATCTCGGAGTATCCGCCGGGGGTCGCGCCCGCGCCGTGGAGGTTCCCCGCCCGAAACCGCCTGATCGCGGCGCTCTGCGACACCCTCGTGGTGGTCGAGGCGCGCAGCCGCAGCGGCGCGCTGATCACCGCCGACATGGCACTCGACCTGGGCCGCGACGTGGTCGCCGTGCCCGGCGCTCCGGCGTCAAAGCTCGCGGCGGGCACAAACGGCCTGATCAAGGCCGGTGCGGGCCTGATCGAGAGCTGCGAGGACCTCGCCGGATGGCTGGGTGTCGATCCGCCGGGTGCACGCACCGCCCGGCCGGACGGCCGGTTGGGTGAGGTATTCGACGTGGTCGCCTCGGCGCCGCTTGACACCGACATGATCGCTGCTCGGCTCGGGCTGAGCGCGGCCGAGGCTGCGGCGGCCATCACCCGGCTCGAACTGGAGGGGTGGGTGGCGGCAGATGCGAGCGGTCGGCTCTATCCACTGCGCCGCGTGGCCGGCTGACTCAACCCCGCTACCGCCGGGCCGACTACTGCGCCGTGATCGCGGTCTGGACACCGGCGTTACTGGAGGCGGCACTCGGCCGCCCGCAGCACCCGTTGCCTGTCGATGCGGCGCTCGCCCAGCTCTCGCGCGAGCGGGTGCTGATCACCGGCGCGGCGGGCAGTATCGGTACTGCTCTGACCGAGGTGCTCTCCAGCGAGGGCGGCGCGCTCAGAGCCACTGACGTGGATACGCTCGACGTGCGCCTGCGCGCGTCGGTGCAGCGCACCTTTGGTCTCTTCCGGCCGACGCTCGTGTTTCACCTGGCCGGCGCCAAGCACGCTCCCGGGGGTGAGCACTGGCCACAGAATGTGCTCGAGGTAAACGGTGTGGGGACGGCGCACGTGCTGGAGGCTGCGGGCACGGTCGGCGCCCACGTGGTCACCGCCAGTACTTGCAAGGCGTGCGATCCCGAGACCGCCTACGGCGCCAGCAAGCTGCTTGCCGAGCGCTTGACGCTCGCGGCCGGCGGGAGCGTCGCGCGGTTCTACAACGTGGTCGAAACCGCCGACAACGTCTTCGAGACCTGGGCGCAGATCGAACCCGCCCTGCCGCTGCCGGTGACCGCGTGTCGCCGCCATTTCATTTCGCTGGCCGAGGCTACGGCACTCATCCTCACCAGCGCGATCGTCTCGCCGGGGCGCTACACGGTCGATCCCGGCGGCGTGCGCGAGATGGCCGATGTGGCGGCGGCGCTCTATCCCGGCCGGGTACAGGTGCAGCGACCGCCCCGGCGCGGCGATCGCATCGCCGAACCCCGCCTGGCTGCGTCAGAAACGTTGGCCCTGGGGGAGCGAGGGCTCGAGCGCGTGTTGAGCGCACACGATGCCGTGCCCGGCCAGACGGTGGCTGCGAGGGCGGCATGAGCGATCCGCTGGTCAGCTGCGTGGTTGCGTGCCACAACTACGGCCGGTACCTCGGTGCCGCGCTCGAGAGCGTGCTCGCCCAGACCTATCCCACCGACCGGTTGGACGTGATCGTCGTCGACGACGGCTCGACCGACCAGACGCCGCTGGTGGCCGCCCGCTACGCGGCGCAGGTGCGAGTCATCCGTACCGAGCACCGCGGATTGCTGCGGACGATCAATCGCGGGCTCTCCGAGTCGCGCGGCGAGCTGATCGCGTTCTGCTCGGCGGACGACACGTGGATGCCCGACAAGGTCGCGCGGCAGGTTGCCTACCTGGCCGATCATCCCGAGGTCGGGCTCGTGCACTCCGATATGGAGATGATCGACGCGTCGGGCGACCGGCTGCATCCGTCATTCCTTCAGGCGTTCGCCGTGCCGCCCGTCGAGGGCCGCATTCTGCCGCTCTTGTTGCAGCGAAACGTGGTGTCGGGCGGGCCGGCGATGGTGCGCTCGGAGTTTCTGTCCACGTTCCATCCGATCCCCCCGGCGATCGCCGCGTGGGAGGACTGGTGGATGGCGTTCAAGGTCGCCCAGGTCGCCGAGATCGGGTTGATCCGCGAGCCGCTCTACCGGTACCGCCGCCACGACGCGAACATGAACCTCGGTTCCAGCGGCGATCGGCTGCTGGGCCACGTGCGCGCCGAGCTTCCGTTTCGACGCCACATGCTGACGAGCCTCGAGTACGGCGAGGTGTCCACGGCCGAGCTGTATGCGGGTCTGCGCCAGCTGCTGGAGCTCTCCGCGAAGGTGGCGGCGGCGACGTCGGTGCCGTTCGCCGAGGTGCTGCCAGTGACGGACGCCGATCAGGCCCACGCCGCCGATCGCATCGGCGTCGCGGAGGGGCTCGACGACTCGCAGCATGCCGCGTTCGAGCTGGTGGCGGCGTTGGCGCACGATCCGTGGAGCGACGATGCGATGGAGCGGCTGCGGCTGCTGGGAGCGGCGGCCGCATGATCTCGCCGTTGGCCGTCATCGGCGAGCCGCCCGAGATGCGCGGATTTGAAGGGCCGGGCATACCGCCCGACATCGCGCCAGGCGCGCGGATCGAAGCGTTGGTGACCGTCGATGCCGGTGTGGCCCGCACCACCCGTGTCGGAGCTCGCACATGGTTGATGAAGAAGGTGCATGTGGGCCACGACTCGGTCATCGGCGAGGATTGCGAGATCGCGCCGCTCACGGCGATCGCGGGCCACTGTACGATCGGCGACCGGGTGCGGATCGGCGTGGGCGTGAGCATTCGCCCCTACATCACGATCGGCGACGGGGCGCGGCTTGGCGCGGGTGCGGTGGTGGTGCGCGATGTGCCGCCGGGTGAGGTCTGGGTGGGCAATCCGGCGCGACCGCTGCGTTGCGCGGACTCGTGACCCGACCGCTCTCGATCGTCCTGACTGTGCCCGGTGACCTCCCTCGCGTATGGCGGTGCATCGAGTCACTGGCCGCCCAGCCCGGCGAGCCGCAGTTCGAGCTGGTGGTGGCCGACATGGGCGCCCCTGGACTCGACAGATTGGTCGCCCGCCTCGAAGGCGATCTGGTGTGGCTGCCGGCGGCGCGCAGGCTGAGTGTGGCCCAGGCGCTGAACAGTGCCGTGCAAGGCTCGACCGCCGAGACGTTGGTGCTCCTGGACGGGGCTCCGTTCTGCAGTGCGGGGATAATCGCCGGGCTTGTGGCCGAGCTCGACCGCGGTGCGGTTGCGGCGACCGTCGGTTCCGACCGTGGTCGGCACCCGTCGCAGAGCCCGGTGGTGGCAGTGCGCCGGGCAGATCTGCTGCGCATCGGCGGCGTGCCCGACGTGAGTGACGATCGAGCGTTCGCGGCGCTGCTGCTGGAACTTACGGGCGTGGGGGAGGTCGCGGTATCGGCCGGCCCCGGCGCCATCACCTCGGGTCTGCCTCCCGCACCGCCGCGTCACGACCTGACGGCGGGGCCGGAGGTGAGCATCGTGATCCCCACTCTGGAGGCGGCCGGTGACCGCGTCAGGGCGTGCCTGCGCGCGATCGCCGCCACCACTGCCGAGCCCCACGAGGTGATCGTGGTGGACAACGGATCGTCTCCCCAGGGCTACACGCGGCCGGTGAATGCGGGAGTGCGTGCTGCGAGTGGCGCGGCGATCGTCGTGATGAATGACGACGTGGAGCCGCTGCCGGGTTGGTGGCCACCGTTGCGGGCAGCGCTCGCCGCGGGTGCCGAGGTGGTGTTCCCACGCACGGTCGAGGGAGCCACCCGCGAGGACTTCGCGGCGTGGTGTTTTGCGTTCGACCGCCGCGCGATCGATCGGTTTGGTGTTCGCCCGGGCGAGTTCCTGGACACGCGCTTTACCGTGTGGTTCCAGGACACCGACCTGCTGATGCGGCTGCGTGCCGCGGGATCCCCGCCGGTGCACGTGCCCGAGTCGACGATTCGCCACGCGCTCTCGCAGACGGTCAACACGCAGGTGCCGGAGCTTGCGGCGTGGATCCGCGGGCAGATCACGATCGACGCCGAGCGCTTCGCGCGTAAGCACCCCGGCGCGATGCTGGCGCCCCGGGCCTGACCGACCCGTTGGTAAACTGGCCGGACCGAGGGGTGTAGCTCAGTTGGTTAGAGCGACGGTCTCCAAAACCGTAGGCCGAGGGTTCGAATCCTTCCACCCCTGTCGCTCAACCGCCGCCACGCGGTTACCGCGGCCCGCCCGAGTCGATCCGCGACGGCCACCACACGGCCCCGCCGATATCGAGCATGAGGGCCGGCACCAGCACGCTTCGCACGATCAGCGTGTCGATCAGGACGCCCAACGCGACCACCAGTCCGATCTCGGTCAGCGCCACCAGCGGCAGTACTCCGAGCACCAGGAAGGTTCCGGCAAGCACGATCCCGGCCGAGGTGATCACCCCGCCGGTCACCGCCAGGCCCCGCAGCGTCGCTTCGTGCGTTCCGTGTCGCGGGGTGTCCTCGCGGATGCGGGCGGTCAGGAAGATGTTGTAGTCGACCCCGAGGGCAGCGAGAAACAGGAACGCGAGCAGCGGGAACGACGGGTCGGTGCCGGGGTAACCGAACGCCACATCGAACACCACAGAACTGAGCCCGAGCGCGGCGAAGTACGAGAGCACCACGGTGAGGATCAAGAGGACGGGCAGGAGCACCGCGCGCAACAGCACGACCAGGATCACCAGGATCACCAGCAGGATCAACGGCACCAGCAGCCGCGTGTCGCGATTCGAGGCCTGGCGCAGGTCGTACTCCTCGGCGGTCGGGCCGCCCACCGTGACCTCCGGCCCACCGGCGCGCTGCACGGCCTCGCGCAGCGCCGGGATCACCGCCAGCGCCTCGGTCGAGTAGGGGTCCGCGTCGAGCGTGACCGTGAGCCTGGTGCCGGCTGGTCCGCTCTCCGTCTGCGGCGCGACGCCCGAAACGCCAGGCACACCCTCCGCGGCTGCGATCACCGCGTCCTTTCGCTCGGTTGGCGTCACGATTACCGTCGGCGCGTTACTGCCCGCCGGAAACGCGAGTGAGATCAGTTTCTGTCCAGCCACCGCCTCGGGCGTCCCGCGAAACGAGTCGGCCGTGGTCAGGTTGGTCGAAAACGTCGTCAGGCCGATGACGAGCACTCCGAGCACGACGGTGGTGCCGATCCACACTCTTCTCGGCCCGGCGGCGATCCATTCGCCCAGGCGCCGCCAGCGGCCGTGCGAGGCGTCGGAGCCGGAGTCGCCGACGTGTGGGACAAACGGCCAGAACGCCCGCCGGCCACCGATCAGAAGGAGCGCTGGGAGCACCGTCAGCGACGAGATCATGGCGAGCGCCACACCGAGCGCCGAGAGTGGTCCGAGGCCGGCCGTCGAGTTCACCTCTGCGAGGGTCACCACCAACAGCGCCAGGATCACCGTGGAGGCCGACGCGACGATCGCGGGCGCGGCTCCCGCAAGGGCGGTGCGCATGGCCTGGTAGGTGTCGTCGCTGCGGCGCAGCTCTTCGCGGTAGCGCGCGACCAGCAGCAGCGCATAATCGGTGCCCGATCCGAACACGAGGATCAGGGCGATTCCGGCGGTCTGGCCGTTGACGGTGAACCCGGCCTGGGTGAGCGCGTAGCCCGCCCCGCGCAGCAACTGCTCGGCTACCAGTACCGACAGCACCGGGATGATCCAGAACACCGGGCTGCGGTAGATGATCACCAGCAGGACGAACACCAGCAGTAGCGCCGCCGCGAAGAGCGTCGTGTTGATGCCCGAGAACACGCGGATGGCGTCGGCCGAGTACCCGGCCGGACCGGACACCTCGACCTGCATACCCGTCGCCCGCAGCGTATGGGCCCGCGCCCGCAGCTCATCCACTGCCGAGACCAGTGCGTTTGAGTCCTCACCGACGGTCAGCGGCGTCACCACCAATGCGGCCGAACCGTCGCGGGAAAAGAGTGGCGGAGACGACCGGCCCGCCCGAGGGATTGGGTCGTTCTGCGAGCCCTGTGGCGAACCTCTGGATCGCTGCGCGATCGGCGGCCGTGAGGCCACCCGCCCGGCGCATAACCGTCACCGCCGGGGTCTGCGTGCCAGAGCGGAAGGTGCGCTGCTGCTCGAGCGACCGCACCGACTCGGCACCACCGGGCAGGAACGAGGCCGGATCGTTCTTCTGCGCGTTCTGGAAGCGGGTGCCCAGCGGCGCCGCGACGCCGAGCAGAACCACCGCGGCCAGCACCACGGCCCATCTACGCCGACGCCCGACTGCGACCGCACTGATCCAACGCATCAGGCTGGGCCCGGCCAGACCGCCGGACGAGAAATCGCAGCGATGTCGAACGGCAGGTCATCATGGGCGTATACCCGCAATTCGTCTCGTGGCCGATCGCCGGTTCCATGCGCTCATCCGGGCGAGGGGATAGAGTCGCCACCGCCACCCGCCGAATCTTCCTGATTGAAGGAGTCCGCCGTTGAGTCGTCGACTTTCACTTCTCGCAGTGCTCGCGGTCGTTTCGCTTGGCACTGCCGCGGCTGCTGCCGATGCGTGCACGACGCCGGCATCGCTGTCCATCGCACCGCAGTCCTTCTTCTTCTGCTGCACGCATCCGTCCACCGCGACGTACACCGTCACCAACGACGGCGGAAGATCCACCGGCAAGCTGAAGGTGACGCTGGCGGGCCTCGGTGCCGAGAACTTCAAGATCAGCAAGAACCGCTGCAGGAATAGGTCGCTTGCGCCAACGGCGGCCTGTACGTTCGACGTCACGTGGCTCCCGGGGTCAGACAGCAGTCCCACTCTGACGGTAGCAAGCAGGACTGTGAGCCTGCAGGTACAGCTCTACGGCACGGCGGTTCCGTGAACCGCGCAACCTGACGAGACTGAGCGTCGATCCGTCTACACGATTGACATATACCTATATGGGAATATAATGCCCCCATGGCACGGGCGGCAACCACTTCGGACGCGTTCAACGCCATCGCCGAACCACAGCGGCGGGCCATCCTGGCACTGCTGCGTGGCGGCGAGCGACCAGTCACCGAGCTCGCCGAAGACCTCAGCATGAGCCAGCCGCAGGCATCCAAGCACCTGCGCGTGTTGCGGGAGGTTGGGCTGGTGCAGGTGCGCGGCGCGGGCAGACAGCGGCTGTACGCCCTCGATGCCGACGGTCTGCGTCCGGTGCACGAGTGGGTGGGCGGTTTTGAGCAGTTCTGGAACCAGACGTTCGACCGGCTGGATGAGTTCGCGAGAGATCTGAAACAGGAACGGCAGGGGGGACCGACGCATGACAATGACCAGTAGCCCAGACCGCGAGATCGTGATCGAGCGAATGATCGGCGCGCCGCGTGAGCTCGTATTCGAGGCGTTCACCCAGGTCAAGCACCTGTCGCGGTGGTGGGGGCCGGAGGGGTTCACGACCACGACCCGCGCATTCGAGTTCCGCGTCGGCGGGGAGTGGGAGTTCGTGATGCACGGGCCCGACGGCACCGACTACCAGGAGTGGATCACCTACACCGAGATCGTCGCGCCGGCCCGGATCGCGCTCGTCCACGGCGAGCGCCGCGGCGATCCCAACGCGTTCGAGTCGGTGATCACGTTCGAGCCGGCCGGCGGGGACACCCTGGTCGTGATGCACGTGGTGTTCCCCACCAAGCAGCATCGCGACGAGGCGGTGGAGCGCTACCACGCGATCGAGGGTGGTGAGCAGACTCTGGCCAACCTCGCCGGCTACGTCGCTGACCTGCAGGGAGCGCAGGGCTGATGGCCGGCAAGGTGTTCTTCAGCGTGACGATGTCGCTCGACGGGTTCATGGCACCCGAGCCGGTGCCCGTCGAGCTCGCGTTCACGCCCGAGGGCCAGAACGATCCAGGCGTCCAGCGCTGGATGGCCAAGTGGATGGAGCTGCAGGCGTGGATCTTCCCGCAGCGGTTCTTCCAGGAGAACCTCAAGCTGGGTGAGGGCGGCGAGGAGGGCCTCGACAACGACATCGCCCGAGCGACCTACGAGCGCACCGGTGTGAGCATCATGGGCAAGCGGATGTTCGAGGGCGGTGAGCTTGCATGGCCGCAGGAGGCGCCGTTCCACACGCCCGTGTTCGTCGTCACCCACACCGCCCGCGACCCGTGGGAACGGCCCGGCGGAACGACCTTCCACTTCGTCACCGACGGCATCGCGAGTGCCCTCGACCAGGCCCGCGAGGTGGCCGGCGACCGGGATATCCGCATCGCGGGTGGATCCGAGACGATCCAGCAATACCTGGACACTGGCCTGATCGACGAGTTCTCGGTCACGGTCTCGCCCGTCCTGTTTGGCAGCGGCATCCGTCTGTTCGACCGCGTCGACCCCGGTCGCATCGCGCTCCAGCAGGTACGTTCAGACGGATCGCCCCGCGTCACCCACCTGACGTACAGCGTCGCGCAGCGATAGCGCCGGCGCATACCCCGTGCCAGGCACGCCGCATGCGGATGGCGAGCGCATACCCCGTGCCAGGCACGTTTCATGCGTGCTGCGCCCGCATGAATCGAGCCGGGCACGCTTCCCGCCCGGGCGGTGTGCAGATCTTGTGTATGCGTCCGGCCTTCGGCCGGCCGCATAGACGCTTTGTGCGGATTGGCATGTTTGTGGGGCAGTTGGAGCGGGAACTCGTAAAGTCGCTATTTGCGGCAAAAGTCTGGGCTCACCGTAAAGCCCTCGTAAACATCTCGTTCATAGGCGCAAGTAGGGGCTGGTCGTGGCCGATGGGGTCAGTAGGGTCACCTGGTTCCCATCGCGGATCCGGCCCGAAAGCTCCACTTCCGACTCCCGGAGAGGTTCCTGCCAATGCGTTTCACCTGGAAACCCGTCGTCTCGCTTGCTGTACTCGGACTGGCTGCCGCCACCGCCGCATCGGCGTCCGCGGCTCAGCTCGTACCGAACGTTTCGCCCAGTGCCCGCCCGTCCTGGCAGGTGATGGCACCGGGATGGACCAAGTCCAATCCGCAACTGGGCCGCGTCGACGATGTGCTCCGGGTCGGCAACAAGGTCTTCCTGGCCGGCAACTTCACCCAGATGGCCAACCACAACGGCACGGTGCGCGTGCGCCAGCATCTGGCGGCGGTCTCGCCGGCGGGGGCTCTGCTCTCCAAGTTCAAGCCAAACGTGAACGGCCGCGTCTACTCGCTGGCTGTCTCGCCCAACGGCAAGTTCCTGTTCATCGGCGGCGACTTCACCCGCGTCAACGGCCAGCCGCACAGCAAGCTCGCGGCATTCTCGGTCAGGACCGGCAAGCTGGCGTCGCGGCTCCCCAACCTGAACATCAACGGTGATGTGCGGGTGGTCAAGGTCACGCCCAGCAGCGTCTACTTCGGCGGATCGTTCAGCAAGGTGGGCAGCAAGAGCCGCACGCGCCTGGCCAAGCTGGTGCTGACCCGCAAGCTGCATTATCTGGTCGGCGACTGGGCGCCGAAGGCCTCGGCCACCGTGCGCGCGCTGGTGATCGACCGGCGCAGCGGCCGGGTCGTGATCGGCGGCGACTTCACCTCGATGAACAGCCAGAAGTACCCGTACCTGGCCTCGGTTGCGGTCAAGAGCGGCAGGGTCCAGAAATGGGCGCACAAGGCCACCGCGCCGATTCTGGATCTGGCTCGAGCCGGACGCGCGCTGTACGCCGCCGAGGGCGGCCCGGGCGGTACTGCCCTGGCCTTCAACATCCGGGGCGGCAGCCTGCGCTGGTACTACATGACCGACGGCAACCTGCAGGCGGTCACTACCATCGACTACTACCCGGTGTGGGGCATGCACGGCGACTACGTCGCGCCCGCCCGAAACCTGAAGCTCTCGGAGTACGGCAGCTCCAAGCGCATCATGCGCCACAAGCTGTTCATGCTGACCCCGAAGGGCAAGCTGATGGGCTGGAACCCGAACCTCATCTCGGGTGCCGGTGTGCTCGGCGTGTGGGGCCTCTCGTCACGGCACGGCAATATCTACGTTGGCGGCGACTTCACCGGCGTTCACGGAAAGCCCCAGCAGCGGTTCGCGATTCTGCGGGGCCGGTGACGCTTTAGGGCGGGGTGGGCGTCTGCGGCTACGGTGCCAGGATGTCCACCTCGCCTCCCCGTCCCAAGTCGCGCGGCCTTCTGTTCGGGGCGCTCGGGTTGGGGCTCCTGGGCATCGCCGCGGCGGCGTTTCACGGCGGCGTTTGGGTGATCGGCCTGGCCGCCGCAGTGCTGGGTGTGTGGATGGCCGACCTGGCGATGCGCGACCTCGGCGTGTGGGGCAGGCGGTGAGCGGCGCAGGACACGGCCGCTCGGGGCCGAAAATCACGGGCGCGGTGGTCTCCGAAATCTCCCGACCCGACGAGCGGCTGACGCGCTATCTGACCTGGATGCGCGGTCGCGGCGTGTCGCCGTCCACGGTGCGTGCCTACACCGCGGATCTGGCCCAGTATCAGCGGTGGCTGGACGCCGCCGATCTGGATGTGGGCACGGTCGACGCCCGTTCGCTGCGCCGTTACGCGGCGTATCTGGGCACGTTGCGCTACGCGCCGGCCACCGCGGCGCGTAAGCTCTCTGCCGTGCGCAGCGCCCACGCGTGGCTACATTCCCGCGGCGAGACCGCCATCGACCCCGCGGCCGTCGTGCCCGGACCAAAACGCGTGCGCAAGCTTCCCGTGACTCTCTCTCGACCCGAAACCGTGTCGCTGCTCGCCGCCCCGGCCGGGGCCCAACCGCGCGACCTGCGCGATCTGGCGATGTTCGAGCTGCTCTACTCGTGCGGCGTACGCGCCGGCGAGGTCTGCGCTGCCCGCGTGCGCGATCTCGACCTCGGCGAGGGCCGCCTGCGCGTGCGCGGCAAGGGCCGCAAGCAGCGGATCGTGCCGGTCGGCTCCACCGCCGTTGACGCCCTGCGCCGCTACCTCGACCACGGCCGTCCGAAGCTCGCGAGCGCGGACACCGGCGATGCGCTCTTCGTGAGCGTCCGCGGTAAGCCCCTGCATCCGTCGGATGTGCGCCGGGCGCTCTCGCGGCGGCTCAGCCAGACGGGCATCGCGCAGCGCTCTCCGCACGCGCTGCGCCACACGTATGCCACCCACCTGCTGGAGGGCGGCGCCGACCTGCGCAGCATCCAGGAGCTGCTCGGGCATGCGTCGGTGTCGACCACCCAGGTGTACACGCACGTCAGCATCCGCCATCTGCGCGCCGCCCACGCGGCCGCTCATCCCCGGGCCTCATGACCGACGACTCTCTGGCAATCTGGGAGGAGTACAAGCGCACGGCAGACCCCAAGCTGCGCGACCGGCTGATCCTCACCTATGCGCCGCTGGTCAAGTACGTCGCCGGGCGTCTGGGCACCGGTCTTCCCGCCCACGTCGAGGAGAACGACCTGGTCTCGTACGGGCTGCTGGGGCTGATGAACGCCATCGAGCGGTTCGATCCCAGCCGCGATACCAAGTTCGAGACCTACGCCATCAGCCGCATCAAGGGCTCGATCATCGACGAGCTGCGGTCGCTGGACTGGGTGCCGCGGTCGGTCAGAAGCCGCGCCCGCGAGATCGAGCGCGCGACGGTCGAGCTGGAGCACAAGCTGCACCGGCCCCCGACCGACGAGGAGATCGCCGCGCACCTCGACATCACCGAGGACGAGTTCCAGGAGAGCCTCGCCCAGATCTCGCGTTCCTCGGTCGCGGCGCTCGACGAGCTGTGGACGATCTCATCCTCGGGTGGCGACACCGTTTCGCTGATCGACACGTTGCAGGATCCCAATGCGGACGACCCTTCGGCCGAGATGACCCGCACCGAGGTGCGCGAATCGCTGGCCAACGCCATCTCGAAGCTGCCCCAGCGTGAGATGACCGTGATCACCCTGTACTACTACGAAGAGCTCACGCTGCGAGAGATCGGCGATGTGCTGGGCGTGACCGAGTCGCGCGTGTCCCAGCTGCATACCAAAGCGATCCTGCGGCTCAAGGGCAAACTCCACGGTAGCTTGCCGCCGCCTGTGCGATAGGCTGAGTTTCCAACCGGAAATTCGACGCGCTGGAGGGTGTTGTATGCCCGTGAATGACCCCGCCAAGATCCGTAACGTCGCCGTGATCGGCCACCGCGGTACGGGAAAGACGTCAACGGTCGAGGCGCTCTTGTACGAGTCGGGCACCATCAACCGGCTCGGATCGGTGGCTGAAGGCACCACAGTGGCCGATTTCGACGACGAGGAGCGGCGCCGCGGCATCTCGATCTCGGCGGCAGTCACTCATCTCGAGTGGGAAGGGCGCTCGGTCACGCTGATCGATACGCCCGGCGACGCGAGCTTCCAGGCCGACGTGCTGTCGTCGCTGCGGGTGGTGGAGGGCGCAATCGTCACGGTCTCCGGCGTGATGGGCGTCGAGGTCGGCACCACGCGGCTGTGGAAGCGCTGCGACGAGCTGGGTCTCGCGCGCCTCGTGCTCATCAACATGCTCGACCGTGAGCGCGCCGACTTCGCCACGGCTCTCGACTCGCTGCAGACCCAGCTCTCCGACCGCTGTGTGGCCGTCGAGATCCCGATCGGCTCCGAGGCGGAATTCCACGGTGTCGTCGACCTGGTGCACATGGTTGCCTACGACCACAGCGGAGACGGTTCGGGGCACGACGAGGCGGTCGAGATTCCCGAGAGCGTGCGCGAGCTGGCCGACGAGTATCACGACAAGCTGATGGACATCGTCTGTGAGACGTCTGACGAGCTGATGGAGCGCTACCTCGAGGGCGACGAGATCAGCCGCGAGGAGATGGCGGCGGCGATGAAACGGCTGGTGGTCGAGGGCGAGCTCTTTCCCGTCGGCTGTGGGGCTGCGACCCGCAACATCGGCTCGCACGGCCTGCTCGACCTGATCGTCGAGGGCCTGCCGTCGCCGGCCCGGGCGAAGAACGTGCCCGAGGTGGGCGGGGCCGAGACTCTGGCGTATGTCTTCAAGACGATCGCCGACCCGTTCAGCGGCAAGATCAACCTGATGCGCGTGTATGCCGGCACGTTGGGCTCCGACTCGAATCTGACCAACAACCACTCGCATGCCAAGGAGCGGATCGGCCAGCTGCTGCAGATCCAGGGCAAGGATCATGCACCGGTGGACGTGCTCGGCCCGGGGTCGATCGGCGCGGTGGCAAAGCTCAAGGAGACGGGCACCGGGGACGTGCTTTCGGACTCCGACCATCCGGCCGAGATCGAACCGCTCGACGTGCCCGCGCCGGTCGTGTCGTTTGCGATCGAGCCCAAGCACAAGGGCGACGAGGACAAGATGTACCAGGCGCTGCGGCGGATCACCGAGGAGGATCCGGCGCTCGATGTGCACCGCGACCCGCAGACCGGCGAGACGATCGTGGCGGGGCTCTCGCAGATGCACGTGGAGGTCGTCCTCGACCGCGTCAAACGGCGGTTTGGGGTCGAGGTCGAGCGGCATCCTCCGCGCGTGCCGTACCTGGAGACCATTCGCAAGCCCGCCCGCGCCCAGGGCCGCTACAAGAAGCAGACCGGTGGCCGCGGGCAGTTCGGCGACTGCCACATCCAGATCGAGCCGCTGGACACCCACGAGGGCTACGAGTTCGTCGACAAGATCGTGGGCGGGGTGATTCCGCAAGGGTTTCGCCCGGCCGTCGACAAGGGCATCCAGGAAGCGATGCTGAAGGGCGACCTGACGGGCTCGAAGGTCGTGGGGATCAGGGTGACGCTGGTGGACGGCTCCTACCACACCGTCGACTCGTCCGAGATGGCATTCAAGATCGCGGGCTCGATGGCGTTCAAGAAGGCCGTGTCCGAGGCCGATCCGGCGCTCCTGGAGCCGATCATGGGGCTCGACATCAGCGTTCCCGACGACAACGTGGGCGATGTGATCGGCGACATGACCAGCCGCCGGGGCCGCGTGCTGGGCATGGATCCCGGCTCCGGCTACAGCCTGATCCACGCCGAGGTGCCGATGGCCGAGGTGCTGTCGTACGCTCCCGATCTCACGTCGATGACGGGCGGCCGGGGCGACTACACGATGCATTTTCTGCGCTACGAAGAGGTGCCCGCCCACGTGGCCGCTGGGCTTGTCAACGCCGCCGGCGATTCGGAGCTCGCCAAGGCGTAGAGAAAGTGCCGAGTTTGCTGCGGATTTAAGCAGCGGCCGGTATACTCTGCCCTCGCTGTTGCACGTTGGGGACGGGGCGAACGTGATCGAGATCAAGCGCAACGACATCGAGACCGAGTGCTCGGTCTGTGGGCGGTCGATCCTGCTGGGAGAGTCGCTGGTGACCTATCATCGCCCCGAGGACACCGACGCCTCGGTGTGCACGTTGTGCCTCGATCAGGCCGACGCCCGCGGCTGGATCCGCGAGGGCGCTCCGGCGGTGCCGATGCAGATGTGGTCGGCGCGGCCCAAGGGCATCAAGGCGCTCTTTTCGAGTCGCAAGAAGAACGCCAACGCCGCTCCGGCGCCGTTCGAGCCGGCCACGCTGCCGGAGGATCCGCGCGACGCGATCGAGGCGAGCATCGACCTGTTCAATGAGTCGGGCCACCGCCGCACCATGTCGGGCATCATCCGCACGCTCGGCGATCCGCACGTGAGCGTGATCCAGCGCAGCCACCGCGACGTGGTCGTGACCATTGCCTGGGAGCTCAGCTGGTATCAGTTTCGCATCGACATGCTGGGCGCCCAGCCCGTGACGCTGCAGGAGCGCGGGGACGAACTCGGCGAGATCGATGACCGGTTCTGCACGTGGAACGCCGCCGCCGAGCGCGACGGCACCCTCGTGATGAACTAGAAGGCTTCGATGCGCGGAAACGTGCCGGCCGCGCGCGGGCGGCGCCGATCGCGGGTGATGCGGCGATCGTCGTGGTTGACGGCATTCGCACCGCGACGGCGATCGTTGGTGCCCCCGAAGCGGCGATCGACGATCACCTCGACGTCCGCGTTGTCGCGGTAGTAGGTCTGCATCCGCTCGAACAGCTCGGATTCCAGCTCACGGGGGATCACACAGTAGATCACCCGACAAGAATACCTGCCCCTGCAAGAGCGCGTGAATAAGAGGGGTCAGTCGCCATTTATTCACGAGCAACCAATCTGGCAATCAGAGCCGTTTCGGGTGAATAAATGGCGACTGACCCCTCTTATGCACGGTGTATGCTCGGCGGTGATGGCAGTACCGAATGCTCTCGAGTGCCTGCGCTGCCGCCGCCGATACCCCGTCGTCTCGATGCCTGCGGGCTGTCCATCGTGCTCGGCGGAGGGCGCGCCCACCAACGTTGCGCCCGTGTATGGACGCATGCTGGCGCTCAAACCGGGAAAGCTCAGCGGCCGCGGCCTGGCCCGCTACGCCGCCCAGATGCCCGTCACCCGCGATCGCCTGGTCACGTTGGGCGAGGGCGATACGCCGCTTCTGCAGAGCACGGGCCTCGGGTCAGAACTCGGCCTTCGGCGCGTGTTCTTCAAGGACGAGCGCACGAATCCGACCGGCAGCTGGCGCGATCGGTATGCGGCCCTCGCCGTGTCGCAGGTCGACGACGAGCAGGCCACGCTCGGCTCGGCCGGCGACGATGCGCTGGCGATCTCGCTCGCGGCCTACGCGGCGCGGGCCGGGCTGCGGTCGGTGAGCCTGGTGGCCGCCGACCACGACCCTCGCACACGCGATGCGGTCGATGCCGTCGGCGGTCGGCTGGTGGCGGTGCGCGAGCACCGGGAGCGCTGGCCTCTTCTGGCCGACGCCGAGCGCACGCTCGGCTGGCGCGCGTTCTCCAACCGCGCCGAGCTGCCGATCGGCGGCGACCCGCTCTCGATCGAGGCGTATCGCACCATCGCGTTTGAGATCACCGAGCAGCTGCGGCTGGCCGCGCCGGATCTGGTCGTCGCTCCGGCCGGGCTGGGCGACGGCATCCAGGGCATCTGGCGAGGGTTTCGCGAACTCGTCGCCTGGGGCGTGCTCGACCGCATTCCGCGCATGGTTGCGGTGGAGGTTGCGGGTGCGGTGGCCAGCGCTCTGGCCGGCGGCAAGGATTGGGTGGCACCGGCCACGATTACGAGCCGCGCGCGGGCGCTGACGGGTCTCACCGGCAGCACCCAGACGCTGCAGGCGGTGGTCGAATCGGAGGGGCTCGTGGTGCGGGTGTCCGAGCCCGAGCTGGAGGAGGCACGCATCATGCTCGGCGAGCTCGAGGGCATCTGGGCCGACCTCTCGGCCGCTGCTTCGGCGGCGGCGACCATCAAGCTCGCCAAGCGTGGCGATGTGCCCGCGCGCACGCTTGATCGTGAACGTCGTGACCGGCCATGGTGCTCTCGACAGCTCGAGTGTGGCGCCCGGCGAGGTCGAGCTGGTGGAGGGCCGGGTGGACGAGCTTCTGCGCGTGCTGGCGGTGCGCGGCGAGTAGAGTGTCGGGCGCAATCCGAGGAGGTTTCAGCATGGCAGTAGCGGCGAGCGAATACCGGAACTACATCGGTGGTGAGTGGGTCGA
Source organism: uncultured Actinomycetes bacterium (assembly GCA_963796875.1). Classification (GTDB taxonomy): domain Bacteria; phylum Actinomycetota; class Thermoleophilia; order Gaiellales; family JAICJC01; genus CAVPTL01. The sequence goes on along the minus strand of CAWCNL010000007.1, from coordinate 33,411 downwards.
GTCGGAGTCCGGCGAGCGATTCGAGAGCCTGTCCCCCGCAGACGGCGGGCAGATCGGGTCGTTCCCCCGATCGACCGTGGGCGACACCGACCGGGCCGTCGCCGCAGCGCTGGATGCCTACCAGTCCTGGCGCCTCTATCCGGCCCCCAAGCGGGCCGAGATCCTGTTTCGCGTGGCCGAGGCGCTGCGCGACCGCAAGGCCGAGCTGACCGAGATGATGACCCGCGAGATGGGCAAGGTCACGGCCGAAGCCGGCGGCGATGTGCAGGAGGGCATCGACATGACCTACTACATGGCCGGTGAAGGCCGGCGCATGTTCGGGCAGACGGTGCCGGCCGAGATGCACGACAAGTTTGCGATGAGCCTGCGCCAGCCGCTGGGCGTGGTCGCGGTGATCACGCCGTTCAACTTCCCGATGGCCATCCCCACGTGGAAGATCATGCCCGCGCTCGTGACGGGAAATACCGTGGTGTTCAAGCCGTCGGGCGATACGCCGCTTCTGGGCGAGCTCCTGGTACAGATCTTCGAGGAGGCGGGCCTGCCTCCCGGCGTGCTGAACATCGTCCACGGCGGCGGCTCGGTGGTTGGCGAGCGGCTGATCACCCATCCCGACGTGAAGATCGTGACGTTCACGGGCTCCAAGGAGACCGGCGTGCACGTGGCGACACAGGGCGCGGCCACGCTCAAGCGCATCCACCTGGAGCTCGGCGGCAAGAACGCGATCATCGTGATGGACGACGCCGATCTCGATAACGCCGCCGACGGCATCCTCTGGAGCGCGTTTGGCACCAGCGGCCAGCGCTGCACGGCGGCCAGCCGTGTGATCGTGCACGAGCGCGTGTACGACCAGCTGGCGAGCCGGCTGGTGGCTCGCGTCGAGGGGCTGAAGATCGGTAACGGCCTGGATCCTGTCACCGACATCGGCCCGCTGATCAACGCGGCGGCAGTCGACAAGGTCGAGCGCTACACCGGCATCGCGCGCGACGAGGGCGCGACGATCCTCACAGGCGGCGAGCGGTTCACCGATGGCACGTCGGGCTTCTACTACCACCCGACCATCTACGGCGATGTGGAGCGCGACATGCGGGTGGCCACCGAGGAGATCTTCGGCCCGGCCACGGCGCTGATCCGCTGCAGCGACCTCGACGATGCGATCGCGATCTCAAACCGCGTGGAGTACGGGCTCTCGAGCGCCATCTATACCGACGATGTGAACTCGGCGTTTCGGGCCATTCGCGACCTCGACACGGGCATCACCTACATCAACGCCGGCACGATCGGCGCCGAGATCCAGCTGCCGTTCGGCGGCACCAAGTACACCGGCAACGGCCACCGCGAAGCGGGTACCGCCGCGCTCGACACCTACACCGAGTGGAAGTCGGTGTACGTGGACTACTCGGGGCGGCTGCAGCGCGCGCAGATCGACAACCAGTGAGGCACACATGAGACTGACCGAACTGACCGCCGACCTGCACACCATCCGCCAGAACCTGGCCGAGGAGCTGCAGGCCATCAACCGTTACGAGGAGCAGGCCTTCACGCTCTCCGACGAGGGCGCCAAGGAGGTCGTGCAGCGGATCGTCGACGACAAGAAGGAGCACGTCTCGCGGCTCTGGAACGAGCTGCGCAAGCTCGACGTGAAGCAGCGCGAACGTCCAGCCTGAACCGGGTTTCGGAGCCCGCGGCTATACTCGTCGGGCGCGTTTGCGGCTGTAGCTCAGTTGGCTAGAGCGTCTGCTTGCCATGCAGAAGGTCGAGGGTTCGAGTCCCTTCAGCCGCTTCTTCTCAGGTACACGCCTCGCTGTGGTTGCAGGAGCGGCCGCGCACGCCACTCCTGATCTACCGCTCGATGCATAAAAGGGGACTGTCCCCTTTTATGCGCGGTGCCGGTCGGGCGCGATCCCGGTGATCTCTACCCAGGGATGCATGCGCGACTCCCACACCGAGATCGTCGGCTGGGGGAAGGTCGGGTCGGCAAACGCACCCAGCGGCACGGCGATCATCTGCGGCTCGGTCTGGTAGTAGACCGTGTTCCCGCACTCCGGGCAGAACGAGAAGGTGCGCGGCTCGCCGGCGTCGGAGATGCGCGTGTACTCGCGGTGCTCGCCCTCGATGCGCACGTTTTCGGTGGCGAACCGCGCCTGCGCGCCGAACGCGCTACCCGTCCGCTTCTGGCAGGCCAGACAGTGGCACAGCGAGATACGCACCGGATCGCCGTCGGCCTCCAGGTGCAGCTGGCCGCAGCTGCACGACGCTCGATGGGTATCGCTCACGCCGATGATCATAGGCAAGACGACCAGTAGAGTGGAATCGTGAGCCCACGCCCTGCCAACGTCGTCGCCTGGATGGCAGCCCTGCTGGTGCTGGCCGTCGGCGGGCTCATCCTGGGTAGCGCGTTTTGGGAGCAGATCCTGCACCGAGTGGTCGAGCCGGTGATCCTGACTGGCAATTGGCCGCGAGTGTTCCTCATTTCCGGTCCCGCCGACCTGGTGCGAATCAGGGCAGGAGTGGCCCTGATGGCAGACGTCGTCGTCGTCGTGCCGGTGGCATTGCTCGCGGTGATCGTCTGCGCGGCGCCGGCCGGCGAGCGCCGCACCGGCTGGATGATCGGGATTGCCACGGCGATCTCGTTCTGGGTCGGAGTCGCACTGGCCCGGTTGGTGATTCTCGAGCCTCTGCAGAACAGCGGCCACGTAGTCGACCTCCCAAACCGCCCCGAGATGGCCATCGTACCTGCTGTTCTTTTCGGGGACGCTGCTGGTGTGCGGGATCGCCTTCGTCGTACCCGCGGTCTATGCGCTCGCCCGCATGCGCTCGGCCGCCGCCGGCGGTCTGGTCACGGCCTGCGGGATCGCGATGCTGGCACTGGTACTGGGCGCCGCGGTGATGCCCGGGTTTGCGGTATCGACGCTGATCGGGCAGCTGCTGATCCTGGCCCTGGTGTTCGCCGCCGTCTACGGCGTCGAGCGGCTGGGGCGGATGGCGTTTACCGACGCATGACGGCGATCTCGTCGCCGTCGCGGGCCAGCACCCGCCAGCCGGGCAGCTTACCGAGCTTCGCGTAGAGCTCCGGGCTCGCGTTGGACGACACGAGGATGTCGTACCCGCGCGCCGCCGCCATCGGATGGGCGCCGTCCTGCTGCCAGAACTCCAGGTAGCTGCGCAGCGCGTCGTGTGGATAGATCTCGAGGCTTGCGTCGTACCCGACCCGGCCGAGCAACCGCGGATCGTTCCACAGAAGCTGCGTGGCGGTGTCAGCGTCGGCCAGGATGCGGCTCGAGGGGTGCGCTGCCGCATAGGCGCCGATCGCGGCGGTCACGCGCGGCGAGATCCCCGCCGCCATCTTCGCCTCGCTCTGGCCCATCTGCACGGCCACCGACACGCACACCAGCACCACCAACGACGCGGCCAGCGCCCTTCTCGTCAGGCGACTTGCGGGCACTGCGAACGCGACGATTCCGCCCACGAAGATCAGCCAGTACACCAGCCGCACGTTGCTGTCGACGCCGATCATGAGTGCCGCCAGAACGATCACCGCGATACCTGCCCAGGCGATCAGCGCCGCCTTCGACCGGTCGGTTTCGGCTGCCGGCTCCGGATCGGGCATCAGCCGGGTGAGCAGCTCCACAGCCAGAAGCGCGGCCGGAAACGCAAACCAGGTCTGCACCCGCACCGCGTGGATTGCGCCGGCCCCCAGGAGCACCGTCGCGCCGACCAGCGTGGGCGAGAGCACCAGCCCGCGGCGTACGGCCAGGATCACGATCACGACCACCGCGATCAGCAGCGCGTAGAACAGGCAGTTGCCCAGGTCGGCCGGCGATGACCACTTCCACTCGGCGATGTACTTGCCCAACAGTGGATTGGACATGACTGACCGGTAGTACGCCACCAGGCCACCGGGCGCGTACGGCGTCACGAACACCGCGGCGCCCGACGCTGCCGCCAGCAACGCAAACCGGCCCGCATCGGCCGTGTGGCGGCGGCGCATGCACGACCACCGCATGCACCAGAGCGCAGAGCGCAAAGAGAGCGGCGGCGGTGACAGCCGAGCCGTGCAGGTTGGCCCACAGGATCAGTACCGGCACCGCCATCCAGGTGCGCACATCGGGCCGCGGCAGCCTCTCCAGCCGCAGCGCCAGCGCCAGCAGGATCACAAACAGCGGGTAGGCGAAGCTCTGGGCTCGGGTGGCCGTATTCGGCTGGCACACGAAGAACGCCATCGTGAGCCAGATCGACGCGCGTCCCACCGACACTCCGCGGCTCAGCATCAACCGGGCGAACAGCACGAATCCGGAAGCGATCAGAAGGGCCGAGAGCACGCCCACCGCGGCGGTTCCGAACGCGTCCCACACGGCGTAGAACGCCACGTTGGCCAGCCACTGCTGATCGACCCAACGCGCACCCGCCGCTGCCGAGGTCAGGTGGTTCACCGTCGGGAGGCTGTGGCCGTGCACGATCAGCCGCCCCGCCACCAGGTCGAGGAAGCTGTCCGAGGTCAGCACACGGGCTCCGAGTGCCAGCACCGCGGCAAACACGAGTGCACCGAACGCCAGCGGGAACGCCCAGGCCGTGCGGCGGCGGTGAACGGCTGCATCAGCGGCGTGCAGCGGGTCGGTGCCGACCGGCTCGGACCATACGCGCGCGGAGCTGTTGCGGGTCGCCATGTGGGGCTTATCGTCCGGTTTTGCACCGGGCTTGAACTGGACGTCGGCACGGTGGAAGAACCTGGAAAGCCGGGGCCGGGATCACCCCTTCGGGTGTGCCGCGCGACACCCGTTTTCCCGATGATCTAGCCAGGTGCCTTCCCCCGGCATGTCCCTTGCGTTTTCCCGGAGCCACGATGGCTGATCCACTCCTGCCCGAATACCCGACCAGCGACACCCAGGTGGAGTCGTATCGCACCCTGCTCGAGGTGTCGCGCATGCTGCTGGCCTCGGCCACGCTGGACGAGCTGTTCGACCGCATCACCACCGAGCTGGGCCGGCTGGTGCCCTACGACGCCGTCACCATCTACAGCCTGGACGTCGTCTCCGAACTCCTCGTGCCGTTGCATGCCGTCGACCGCTGGGCGCACGAGATCATGGAGTCGCCGAGCCGCCTGGGCGAGGGGCTGACCGGCTGGGTGGCCGAACGCGGCGAGGCCGTGAACCTGGCCGAGGCCCACAAGGATCCGCGCATCGCGGTGGTGCCCGGTACGCCGGCCGACGAGCACGAGGCGCTGGTCTGCGTGCCGATGATCGTGCGCGAGCAGGTCACCGGCACCCTGAACGTGTACCGGCTGGGCGACGATGTTGCCTTCTCCGATCACGAGTTCGAGCTGATCTGCCGGCTCGCCGATCTGGCCGCTCTCGCCATGGACAACGCGTCCAACCGCGAGCGGCTGGTGGAGGAGGCTCACACCGACTGGCTGACCGGCCTCTTCAACCACCGGTTCTTTCACGAGCGGCTGCGCACCGAGATCGAGCGTGCCCACCGCCACGGCCGGCCGCTGTCGCTGATCCAGTTCGACCTGGACGATTTCAAGCTCCTGAACGACTCCTACGGGCATCAGGAGGGCGACCTGATCCTGCGCCGGGTGGCCGCCGCCGCCTCGGCCGACCTGCGCACGTCCGACGTTGCCTGCCGGATCGGCGGCGAGGAGTTTGCGCTGCTGCTGCCCGAGACGGGCAAGGCGGCTGCACGGGCCGCGGCCGACCGGCTGTGCGCGCGGGTGCGCGATCTGCCCGGCCACCACCACACCACCGTCAGCTGCGGCATCGCGAGCTTCCCCGGCGATGCCACCACGCCCGCCGAGCTGGTGGCTGCGGCCGACGACGCCATGTACCTGGCCAAGGATCGCGGCAAGGACCGGGCGGCCGGGTTCATCGATGCCAGCCACGCCGGCCGGCGGCGCCGCGCCCGCGCGGCCGAGATCGAGTCGATGAAGCAGCTGCACGCGCTCAGCTCGCTCTCGGAGCGGCTCAACGAGCTCTCCGACCTGGCGGCTATCGGCGACACGATCGCGGCCGAGTTGCGCGGGCTGGTCGACCACCACAACGTGCGCGTGTACGTGCTCGACGAGGACGGTGTGACGCTCGAACCGATCGCCGCGCGCGGCATCATGAACGAGTACGCAAACGAGGACCTCGAGGCTCTGCGGGTGCAGGTGGGGGAGGGCATCACCGGCACGGCCGTCGCACTGGGACGTTCGCTCAACATCGACGATGCCAACCACTGCGAGTTCGCGCTCGACATCCCCGACACCGACGACATCGACGAGTCGATCCTGGCGGTGCCGATGCGCTACGACGGCCGCGCGGTCGGCGTGATCGTGCTGGCCAAGCTCGGCCTCGAGCAGTTCACACCGCTCTCGGTACGGCTGCTGGAGCTGCTGGCGGCACAGGCGGCGGTGGCGTTCGAGAACGCCCGGCTGGTCGAACAGCAGCGCCGCGCGACGGCGATGTCCGACGCTCTTCTGAGCATCGGCCGGCTGGCCACCGACGGCGCCGGCGTTGCGGCAGTCGCCGCCCGGCTGGCGGCCGTCGTGACCGAGCTTGGGCTGGGCCGCGCCGCGCTGGTGACCGCGCCGGGAGCCTCCGCCACACGGCTTGGCTACGCGGGACCCGAGGCGGCCGCCGGGCTGTTTGCCGGGCTCGAGCCGGCCGGCGAGCTGCTCAGCGGGCTCACCATCCACAGCCTGCCGCAACCCGAGCTGGGCTTTGGCAGCGCGGTGATCGCCCACGTCGACGGCGCGGCGCTGATCGTGCTGGCAGACCGGTTCACGCCGGTGGCGCTGCAGGCGCTCGAGGCGCTGGCCGCGCAGGGCGGACTGGCGCTTGCCAACGCAAGCCTGCGTGATCGCCTCAGCGAGAGCGCATAAACGGGGCCAGCCTCCGTCGTATGCACTGGATCAAGGCGACGACCGGAGTCGAACCGGTGTGGACGGCCTTGCAGGCCGCTGCCTAACCACTCGGCCACGTCGCCACGAGCGCGCCTCAGAGTATCAGGACGCATGGAAAGTGCCTGGCACGTTCTATGCGTTGTCGGTGGTGCCGAGCCGGGTGATCCACACCTCGCGGTCGCGCGGCCCGTCGAACTCGCAGAAGAACACCGCCTGCCAGCGACCCAGGCCCAGCTGACCGCCGACCACCGGCAGGAGCTGCGAGTTGCCCGTCAGGATGGCCTTGATGTGCGAGTCGCTGTTGCCCTCGGCGTGGCGGTAGGGGCCGAGGTGCGGGGCGATCTGCTGGAACCAGCCCAGCACATCGGAGGCGACGTCGGGGTCGTAGCCCTCATTCACGGCGATGCCCGCGGTGGTGTGCGGCGAACTCACCAGCACCGCGCCCTCGGATATGCCAAGGGCGGCCACCGCATCGGTGACCGCCCTGGTGATATCGACAAACTGGTCTCGCTGATCGGTGCTCAGATGCAGTCGCTGCATCCACGCACCCTAGCCTCTGACTACGAGGTGGAGAACGTCTTCATGATCTGCAGCGCCGCGGGGCCGAGGGCCACCACGAACATCGCAGGGAACACGAAGAGCACCGTCGGGAACAGCATCTTCACCGGCGCCTTCATGGCCTTCTCCTCGGCGGACAGCTGACGCTTCACCCGCATGTCGTGCGACTGCACGCGCAGAATGCGGGCGAGCGCGATACCGAGCTGGTCGGCCTGGATGATCGCGCGGCAGAACTGCGCAACCTCGGGCACCTCGGAGCGTTCGGCCAGGTTCTTCAGGGCCGACGCGCGGCTCTCGCCGATGCGCATCTCGTGCAGCACCATGGTGAACTCGTCCACCAGGGGGCCGCGCATGCGCTCGTTCAGCTTGACCAGCGCCGCGTCGAAGCCGAGACCGGCCTCCACCGAGACGCACAACAGGTCGAGCACGTTGGGGAGCTCGGCCGCCATCACGCCCTTACGGCCGCGCACCTTCGAGTTGAGGTAGAAGTCCGGCCCGATGAATCCGAGCGCGCTGCCGATCAGGCCCAGCAAGAGGCCCACCGGCAACGAGAACGAGGCCGAGCATTGCCAGCAGCAGACCGCCGCCGACGCTGACGGCGATCAGTCCGCCCTTGATGGCCATGAACATCTGCGGGGTCATCGACTGCCCGAGACCCGCGGCCATCAGCCGGTTGTGGATCTGGTTGGGGTTGGTATTGGGAATCAGCCGCATGGTCAGCGCGGCGAGCTTGTCGGTCATCGGACCGAGCACGCGCTCGTTCACGCTGCGGCGCGTTTCGATCTCGCGCTGATCGCGGATGCCGTAGGCCTTGGCCTTGCGCATCGTGACCGCGATCTCCTTCTGCTGAACGGTCAGGCCGGTGAGCAGGAACCAGACAGCACCGAAGAAGACGATGACTGCCAGTATGAGGATGATCATCCGTCTACTCCTTGAAGGACACGATCTTCTGGATGATGACGGCGCCGATCCCCATCGAGATCAGCGCGCCAACACACATGATCTGGCCCGCTGTTGAGGTGAACAGGATCATGATGTATGCCTGGTTCAGGGCGAAGATCGCAAGCCCCATCAGGAACGGCATCGCGAGCAGCACGTAGGCCGACATGCGGCCCTGTGCGGTGAGCGCCTTGACCTTGCGGCTGAACTGCTGGCGCTGGCGCACCGTGTCCGCGACCATGTCGAGGATGTCGGCCAGGCTGCCGCCGACGGTGCGCTGGATGTTCACGGCCATCACCACGAACCCGAAGTTGGTCGAGTTCATGCGCTTGGCCATGTGCTCCAGAGCCTGCTCGGACGGCATGCCGAGCTGGATCTCGTTCGCCACCCGCGAGAGCTCCGCGGAGGTGGGCTCGACGCCCTCGTTGACCAGGCTGTTCAACGCCGAGTTGAACGCATGGCCGGCCTTCAGCGAAGCCGCGAGGGTGATCAGGGTCTCGGGCAGCTGCGTCTCGAACCTTCCGAGCCGCCGCTTCGCCATGATCTTGACGTAGAAGAACGGGATCGCCGCACCGACCAGCATGCCGACCAGGCCGCCGATCGAGCCGAGCCCGAACACGACGCTGACGATCATGCCGAGCAGCAGGGCGCTGCCCAGCTGGATGTAGAACACCTCGGCGGTGCGCAACGGCAGGTCGGCCTGCTCCAGCCGGTAGGACATGCGCTTCCAGTAGTTGGCCGAACCGGCCACCTTCTCGGTCGCGATGTACAGCTGATGCAGGATGCTGAGCTTCGGCACGTCCTGGCCCGGAGCCGTGACGATCACGGTGCGCTTCTGCTCGGTATGCGCCGCGATCCGCTTTCCGACGAGCACCGACGGCTTGCCGGCGAACAGCACCAGCGCCCCGCCGAATACCAGCAGTGCCACCAGTCCGGCGATCAGCGCGCGGCCACCGGCGTTTGCCGGCACCGAGCTGCCACCCGCCGTGGAGATGCTCGAGACGGTGCCCGGAGCCTTGTAGGCCACGGTGGCCGGAGCCGAGCCGTTCGCGCTCACCTTGAGCGTGATGGGCTCGCCGGTACCGACGTTGCTCTTGTAGGTGGCCGTGTAGGTCGAGTTGAGCGACTGTGAGATCTGCGTGTAGGCCGACTTCAGTGCACTCGAGTCGCTCACCGGGATCAGTTCGCCCCCGGTGCTGGAGGTGAGCTTGGTGAGCGGAGTGGTGGACTTGGCCGACGTCGACGTGGTGATCGCGTAGATCTGCACGTTGTTCTGCTTCGCAGACGCGATCGCCTGATCCAGGGTGGTGTTGTCGCCCGAGGCGTAGCCGTCGGTCATCAGGAGCATCACCTTGTGGGGCTGGCTCTGCTGACCGAGATCGTTTGCGGCAGTCTTCACCGCGCTGTAGAGCTGGGTGCCGCTCTTCGCGCCGATGGCCATCTGGCTGACGGCGGTTGATGCGGCTGACTGGTCGGCGTCGATCGCGGCGAGCGTGTTGACGCCGCTGCCGAAGCTGTACACCCCGATCGGGGTATTGGGACTCTGCGTAAAGATGAACTGACTGGCAGCGGCGCGCTCGTCGGCCAGCGGCTTGCCCGCCATGCTCCGGACGTGTCGCTGACCAACGCGAGCACCGACGACGCGCCGGTCGCGGCCTCGACGCCGACGTTGCTGACGGGCTTGCCGTTCTCGACGATCGAGATCTTGGGCGTGCCCTGCGACGCCGTGCCCGTGTTCACGAGCATCGAGACGTTGGGGAACGTCTGGGTGTTCAGTGCCGACACCGTCGGCGGCGCAGCCGCGGCCGAGGCCGAGGCGGCACCAACCGCCACGGCCGCGACCGTAACTGCACAGAGTGCTGCGCGAAGCCGGATCACTGTCCGACCGCCCGCCCGAAGATCCCGGCGGCCAGCGCGCTGTGCTCGCCGGCCTCCTCCTGGAAGAAGTTCGGAGGCAGGTTCACGCCGTTGGATGCCATCTTGTCGAGGAACGACGGCTTGACACCCGTGCAGGTCAGCGGGCCCAGCAGGCGATGGCCGGAGTCGCGGTTGGCGGCCCCGTCCTCGATCGGCTTGGCCAGGAAGATGTCCTGCAGCGTGACGACGTCGGACTCCATCCGCAGCACCTCGGTGATGTGGGTGATGCGGCGGGTGCCGTCCACCAGGCGCGAGACCTGAACGATCAGGTCGAACGCACTGGAGATCTGCTCGCGGATCGCGCGCAGCGGCAGGTCGACGCCGGCGGTCAGTACCAGGGTCTCGGTACGGGCCAGAGCGTCACGCGGGTTGTTGGCATGGACGGTGGTCAGCGAACCGTCGTGACCGGTGTTCATGGCCTGGAGCATGTCCACGGCCTCGGCACCACGGCACTCGCCGACGATGATGCGGTCGGGGCGCATACGCAGGGTGTTGCGGACGAGGTCGCGGATCGTGACCTGGCCCTTACCCTCGATGTTTGCCGGCCGCGACTCCAGCGTGATCACGTGATCCTGCTTGAGCTGGAGTTCGGCCGCGTCCTCCACCGTGATGATGCGCTCGTCGGACGGAATCGCCGCCGAGAGCACGTTCAGGGTGGTGGTCTTACCCGAACCGGTACCGCCCGAGATCAGGATGTTGAGCTTGCCGCGCACGCAGGCCTCGAGGAACTGGCCGGACTTGTGCGTCAGCGTGCCGAACTTGATCAGGTCGGCCATCACGAACGGATCGCGCCGGAACTTTCGGATGGTCAGCGTGGAGCCACGTACCGCCAGGGGCGGGATGATGGCGTTCACGCGCGAACCGTCCTGCAGGCGGGCGTCCACGTACGGCGAGGATTCGTCGATGCGGCGTCCGATCCGGCTGATGATCTTGTCGATGATCCGCTGAAGGTGCGGCTCGTCGACGAACTGCGCGTTCGTCCGCGTGATCTTGCCGTGACGCTCGATATAGATGGTCTTGTGGTCGTTGACCATGACTTCTGTGATCGAGTCGTCGCGCAGGAACGGCTCCAGCGGCCCGTGGCCGAGGATGTCGTCCGTGATCTGGCGGATGATGTCGGTGCGCTCCTGCCGCGTGAGCGGGGTCTTCTCGACCGCCAGGAGCTCGGTGACGACCTCGTTGACCTTGGCTTCGAGGTCCTCGTCGCTGGTATCGCCGTTGAACATCCGCGGGCCCAGCCGGGGGATGATCTCCCGGTGGATGCGGGTCTTCAGTTCGGCGAAGGGATCACTCGCGGCCGATGAGCGCTCCGGAGCTGCCTGGCGCGCGCCGCTGTCCTGCGGCTCGGCTTCGGTGCCCTCGGTGACAGCGACCTGGATGCGAGACTGGAGGGACATCTATGACCTCCCCAGAAGCCGGCGCGGCTTCTTGTCGTCGCCGCCGTTGCGGCCCGACTTACCGGAGCCGCCCTGCGACTTTGACACGGGCACGAGCTTGTCGGCCATCTCGCCCAGCGACTTGACCATCGCCGAGCGGGGGTTGGCCAGCGCCAGGGGCACGCCGCGGTTCACCGAAACGGGCACCTCGCGCTCCGACTCGACCTCGAACGACACGGGCATATCCAGAGCCCGCTCGATCTCGCGGGCGTTCAAGCCCACCTTCGAGCCGGTGCGATTGAGCAGCAGATACCGCCGGTCCTTCGGATAGTGCAGAAGGTCGAGGGTCTGCAGGGTCAGCTTGATGTTCTTGATGGTCGGCACGTCCATCATGCCCACCAGCACCAGATGATCGGTGCGATCCAGCGTCGAGAGCACCGGACCGTGGAAGAACGGCGGAGTATCCACCACCACGACGTCGTAGCTCTCCTTGGCGACCGCGAACAGGTGACCGAGACGCTCCTCGGTAACCAGCTCGGCATCCTCGGGGCGCAGCGGTGCGGGCAGCACGTGCACACCGGACTGGTGCGCGGTGACATACCCGGCCAGGGCCTCGGGATCCAGCTCGCGGCGAGCCATGACAAGGTCATAGATCGTCTTGTCGGGCTCGATGCCCATCATGATCGCGGCGTCTCCGAACTGGAGATCCAGATCCAGGAGCAGCGTGCGCCGGTCATGCCGACGGGCGAACATTGCCGCGAGGTTGCAGGCAAGGACGGTCTTGCCGGCTCCGCCCTTGGGCGAGAACAGGCTCACGACCTTACCCTCGACGCTGGCCGAGGACTTGCCCGGGCCACCGCCGGCGCGGCCGGCGGCCAGCGAGAACGCCTTCTTGATGGTGAAGACGATCCCGTCGGTCAGCTGAGGCAGAAGGACGACATCGAAGATGCCGGCCGACAGAGCCTCGGCGAGGATGGTGTTGGCGCTGGCCGAAGTCACCAGCACGATCGGTGCCGCCGTGACCGAGCGAATCGACTCGATCTCAGCTGTCGGCACGTGATCGGTGGCGCTGGTGCCGTGCAGGATCACCTGCGCGGCGGACTCGGCGAGCTTGGCGCCGGCCTTCGAGGGGTCGGCGGCCGTCCCCACCAGCTCCACCTCTGGGTGGTCGGCGAGGCCCTCACGGACCTCGGCGAGCCCATTGGCGGCGCCGGTGATGAAGACCTTGATCGGTGAGGCGGTGCTCATTTGCCACCTCCGGCAATGCAGCCCGGCACAACGCGCTTCAGCTGGGCTGCCGTCAGACCGGCGCCGACCAGGGTGCAGGCCGTGTTGATGACCACCGGCTGATCGGTCGCCTTCTTGCCGTCAGCGCGCAGGGCGAACCAGATGGTGCCGGTGTTCATGGCCAGCAGCATCTGTGCGGTCTGGGTCTGGCTCAGCTGAACGATCACGCCGATACCCGACTGGCCGTTGATGCTGCCGCCCGAGCTCGGCGACTGGCCGTCAGCGGCCAGAGCCGCTGAACCGGAACCGGTGTCGTAGGTCGAGAGCACCGGCACGTCGAGGAACAGCACCTTGGAGATGTCCTCGTCGCCGAACTTGCTGTCGGCATCAGTGGGCTGGATCGTGTCCGTCCACAGGATGTCGACGTGGTCGCCGGCCTTGAGCGTGCCGCCCATCACCATGTTCGGGTTGAGCGAGAGCTGCATCGCGCGATCGACACCCTTGATCTGGGTGATGATCGGGTTGGCATTCGACTCGGCGAACATGCTCGCGGTGACCTGCGAGCCGACGGTGATCGTCGACGTAGACGCGAAGCTCGGGCTGAGCGTCGCGGTCGAGTTGAGGGCACCCGGCACGACGTCCTTGGTGACGATCTGGCGGACGGTGAAGTCGCCCGCATCGCTCGCCTGCTTGACGGTCGTACCGGCAGGGATCTCGGAGCTCGCGACCAGAACCTTCATGGTCTGCTGGCCCTGGGTCGCCTGTTTCTGGGCGTTGCTGGTGTAGATAATCACCAGCACCGCCGCGAGCACCGCCAGAACGACGGCAATCACGATATTGCGGACGCTATAGGTCATGCGGCTGCCTCACTTAGGGGAATAGTTCGGGACGTAGCCCAACCACTATCGGCGGCGGCGGGCGGGGACTTTAGGCTGCAAACTCGCGCTTCGGCAGAAGCGCGAGTTGCAGTTACAGGGGAGGGTTAGGCGAAAATCTCGTAACGGGGGGGACGTGCTGAAGCGATAGCGATCGTTCACTCGACGCGCATCGTCGTCGCCGACGAGAGGGTGCCGGAAGCAATCACCTGGCCGAGCAGCGACACCGACCACGGGTAGTTCGCCGTGATCGTGAAGTTGGTGCCCTGCGCAAGCGCATTGGAGGTGCAGGTGTCGGTGGCTGCCACGCTCGCGCCCGACGCCGTCCAGTTGAGTCCCGGAGCGGCTGCCTTGGCGGCGCTGGTGGCCAGCGACTCGACCGCGGCGCAGTTACCTGCGGTGCGGTTGACAGCTCCCTTGCGGGCGCCCTCGCGGGCTGCTGCGGTCACCTGGATGTAGTTATTGAAGATGATGCCGAACTGGAAGATGGCAAACAGCACCAACAGCAGCACCGGCAGGATCACTGCGAACTCGGTAACCGCCTGGCCACGCTCGTCGCGTGCAAACTTGCTGATCATGCTCTTCCTCGGGGGGGTTTTGGTTCGGATGGACATGTGGGGGTGATCTGTCTTTTGAACCGAGCCGGCCCCCGAGGTGGGTAACCCCGGGGGCGGCTCAAATGATGACTAACTAATGGGTAAGCACTACATGCTGGTGATCACGCGCTGGATGTCGCTGACGATCGCCGTACTCAGTGCTGCTACTACAAGCACTACGGCTAAGGTGATAACCGACAGCGTGACTGCATATTCGGCCATTGTCTGACCGGACTCACTACTGCAGTCGGCGGCGAACAGCGGTTGTAGAAGTGACTTCAACCTGTCCACCTCCCTTGGTCTGAGCCCACCTGGGTTCGGTGGCTATGGTGTGGTGCGAGCTTGTATCCCGAGTAACGGCGGAAACACGCTCGGATTGAACCTCTTGACCTGCAATCACCCTTGTGGGGTGATACGTCGTCGCGGGACTCCGGGACACGCCCGAAGTCCCGCGATCAACGATGATGCCGTACCGCTTACAGGGCGCTGATGACCGCGTTCAGCTTGGTGGTGATTGCGGTGCTGAGCAGAGCCAGGACGGCCACGACCGCGATCGTGATCACGGCCAGAACGACGGCGTACTCGGCCATGGTCTGGCCAGCCTCGTCCTGAAGCTCAGCGAAGAGCCGGGAGAAGTACTCGAGCATTGGGGGGATTCACCTCCTCGACGCTTGGGGCGAGCCCCGGGAGGGGTCGCGGTTGACTCAATGGGGGGTGGCGGATACGTTGCCGTTACAACTGTGACAGTGTGCAAACTGTCCCTTGCTGTATCGCCAGACCTCAGTAAAACTTGAGTAACGCCCTGCTGATATCCCCCGCTCGGGTGAGTTCGATTAGGCTCCCCCTTATGGCAGACATCATTGACGGGGCCGCAGTGGCGGCAGAGGTGCGGGCTGACGTGGCCGAGCGGGTTCGCGCTTTTACCGAGAAAACAGGCCACAAACCGGGACTGGTAACCGTGCTCGTCGGCGAAGATCCCGCCTCACACGTCTACGTGCGCAACAAGATCCGTGCGTGCGAGGAGGCGGGGATGGTGTCCTTCCACGAACCCATGCCGGCCGACTCCTCACAGGCCGATGTGCTGGCGATGGTCGACCGTATGAATGCGGACGACGCGGTCGACGGAATTCTTGTCCAGGCACCGCTTCCCAAGGGCCTCGACTTCAAGCAGGTGCTCGACCGCATCGACCCCGCCAAGGATGTCGACGGATTCCACCCGGTGAACGTGGGCAAGCTCGTCAGCGGCCAGCCGGCGCTGCGCGCGTGCACTCCGGCCGGGTGCCTGGAGCTGCTCAAGCGCTCCGGTGTCGAGCTCTCAGGCGCCGACGCCGTGGTGGTGGGCCGCTCGGACATCGTGGGAAAGCCGGTCGCGCTGCTCCTGCTGCACGAGAGTGCCACCGTCACCATCTGCCACTCCCGCACGCGCGATCTTCCCGGCGTGATCCGCCGCGCCGACATCGTGATTGCCGCGGTCGGCCGGCCCAAGATGATCACCGGCGACATGATCAAGCCCGGCGCCACGGTGATCGACGTGGGCATCAATCGCACCGACGACGGCCTGGTGGGCGACGTCGACTTCGCATCGGCCAGCGAGGTGGCCGGCAAGATCACCCCGGTTCCGGGTGGAGTGGGGCCCATGACCATCGCGATGCTGATGGCCAACACCCTGGAGGCAGCCGAGGCACGGAGGGGCTCCCAGAACCTGTAAGTGCGAAGTATTGCGTATGTGTGGGCGGTGCTCTAATGTTGCGCGCAGGCTCCGGCGTTGCCGGTCGTGCGTCATGAGGAGAGTGCAAAGTGGCTGAAGGCACCGTCAAGTGGTTCAGCAACGAGAAGGGCTACGGATTCATCCAGCAGGATGGTGGCGAGGATGTGTTCGTGCACTTCTCCGAGATCCAGATCGACGGCTACAAGACCCTTGCGGAGGGCCAGCGGGTGGAGTTCGAAGTCACCGAGGGCGGCAAGGGCAAGCAGGCAAACGGCGTGCGCCTGGTGGCGTAGCGCAGGCGCTTTGCTCCGCAGCGGGGGGCCGCCGCCACAGTCAGCGGCGGCACCTCGACTAAGCTGGCCGCGTGGCCATCTCTCGCGACGACGTCTTGCACGTTGCCGGTCTCGCGCGGCTGTCGCTGACCGACGCCGAGGTCGACCGTACGGCGACCCAGCTCTCGAGCATTCTCGAGCACGTGGCGGCGCTCTCGCAGCTCGATCTGGAGGGTGTCGAGCCCACCGCCCACGCGCTCGATCTGGAGAACGTCTCGCGGCCCGACGTGCCGCGCCCGTCGTGGCCGCGTGACGAGGTGCTCGAGCACGCCCCGGCAGTCGAAGACGGCGCCTTCCGGGTGCCGCCCGCATGAGCGCGGCCGTCTCCACCGCTCGGGCTGACCGCCGAGCGCTGTGCGCAGCTGCTCGATGCCGGCGAGATCACCTGCCGCGAGCTCGTCGAGGCCTATCTCGAGCAGATCGCCGCGCGCGACGCCGAGGTGGCGAGCTTTGTGCGCACCCGCGGCGAGCTGGCTCTGGCAGAGGCCGAGCGGTTCGATCGGGACGGCCGGACCGGCCTGCAGGGCGTGCCGATCGCCCTCAAGGACATCCTCGCCACCCGGGGCGAGGAGACCACGGCGGGTTCGCGGATTCTTGCCGGGCCACGTGCCCCTGTACGACGCGGGCGCGGTCACGCGCGTACGCGAGGCCGGCCTGGTGCCGCTGGGCAAGACCAACATGGACGAGTTCGCAATGGGATCGTCGACCGAGCACTCGGCCTACGGGCCCACCCACAATCCGTGGGACACCAGCCGCGTGCCGGGCGGCTCCAGCGGCGGTTCGGCAGCGGCGGTCGCGGCGGGATTCGCGCCGCTTGCGCTGGGCACCGACACCGGCGGCTCGATCCGCCAGCCCGCAGCGCTGTGCGGCGTGGTCGGGCTCAAGCCGACCTACGGCGCGGTGTCGCGGCACGGCCTGATCGCCTTCGGCAGCTCGCTCGACCAGATCGGGCCGTTCGCGCTGACGGTGCGCGATGCGGCGCTGCTCTACAGCGTCATCGCGGGCCACGATCCGTGCGATTCGACGTCGGTGCCGCTGCCCGAGCCAGTGGCGCTGCCCGACGCCGAAGACCTGCGCGGAACCGTCATCGGGATCCCCACCGACCAGCTCGAGCGCGGGGTGGACCCGGGCGTGCGCGCCTCCTTCGATGCAGCCGATCGCCAGCGCCGTGTCGCTGGGCGCCGAGATCCGCGAGATCACGCTGCCCAACGCCGAGCACGCGCTGCCCGCCTACTACCTGATCGCCCCGGCCGAGGCGTCCGCCAACCTGGCCCGGTTCGACGGCGTGCGGTACGGACTGCGGCTCGAGGAGCCGGGCGACACGATCGTCGACATGTACGGGCGCACTCGCTCGCAGGGGTTCGGCGCCGAGGTCAAGCGCCGCGTGATGCTGGGCACCTACGTGCTTTCGGCGGGCTACTACGACGCGTACTACGGCACCGCGCAGAAGGTGCGCACGCTGGTGCGGCGCGACTACGACGCGGCGTTTGCCGGCGTCGATCTGATCGCGACCCCCGCGTCGCCCACCGTGGCGTTTGGCATCGGCGAGCGGATCGACGACCCGTGGGCCATGTATGCGTGCGACATCCTCACCGTGCCGGTCAACCTGGCCGGACTGCCGGGCATCTCGATCCCCTCCGGACTCAGCGAGGGGCTGCCGGTCGGGCTGCAGCTGGTGGGGCCGGCGTTCTCGGAGAACCGCATCCTGCAGGCCGCCCACGCGCTCGAGGGGGCCATCGGATTTGACCCGGTGCCGCCCGCACTGAAGGGAGCCGCACGGTGATCGCCGAGGGCTGGGAGGCGGTGATCGGCCTCGAGATCCACGTGCAGCTGAACACGGCCACCAAGATGTTCTGCCGCTGCGAGAACCGCTTCGGCGCCGACCCCAATACGCTCACCTGCCCGCTCTGCCTGGGGCACCCGGGAGTGCTTCCGGTGGCCAACCAGGCGGCGGTCGAAAAGGCCGTCCAGATCGGCCTGGCGCTCGACTGCGAGATCGCGCCGCGCTCGCAGTTTCACCGCAAGAACTACTTCTATCCCGACAGCCCCAAGGCCTACCAGATCACCCAGTACGACCAGCCGATCTGCGGCCGCGGGCGGCTGGAGGTGGACGGCGGCACGGTCGGCATCACCCGCGCCCACCTCGAGGAGGACGCGGCCAAGCTGGTGCATGCCGGCGGCGCCGGCGGACGCATTGCCGGAGCCGACTTCTCGCTGGTCGATTTCAACCGCTGCGGCACGCCGCTGGTCGAGATCGTGACCGAGCCCGACATCCGTTCGCCCGAGCAGGCGGTGGCGTTTCTGACGCTGCTCAAGAACACGCTGCAGACGATCGGGGTGAGCGACTGCGACATGGAGAAGGGGTCGCTGCGCTGCGACGCCAACGTGTCGGTGCGGCCCGTCGGGCAGGACGCGTTCGGCACCAAGACCGAGCTCAAGAACATGAACTCGTTCAAGTTCCTGGGCGAGGGCATGGCCGCCGAGATCGACCGCCAGATCGCGCTGATCGAGAGTGGGGGAACGGTGCGCCAGGAGACGCTGCACTACAACCCCTCCGATCGCTCGCTGCACGCCCGCCGCTCGAAGGAGGAGGCCGACGATTACCGGTACTTCCCCGAGCCCGATCTGGTGCCGGTGCGCATCTCGAGCGAGCTCACCGACGCGCTGCGGGCGCAGATGCCCGAGCTGCCGGCGGTGCGCCGGGCGCGGTATCGCAGCGACTTCGGGCTCTCCGACCAGGATGCCGGCGATCTCACCGCCGCCAAGGCTGTGGGCGACTACTTCGAGCAGGTGGTGGCGGCCGGCGCCGACCCCAAGGTGGCGTCCGACTGGGTGCGAAACCAGCCCGAGGTGGTCGACGCCGTGCCGGCGCCCCGGCTCGCGGCGCTGATCGGCCTGATCGCCGCCGGCACGCTCACCTCGACGCTCGCCAAGCAGGTGCTCGGATTGATGCTCGAAGACCCCAGCCGCCGAGCCCGCAGCGCTTGTCGAGCAGCACGGTCTGGCAGCCATCGGCGGCGGCGACGAGCTCGCCGCCACGGTGGACGAGGTGATGGCCGAGAACCCACAGTTCGTCGAGCAGTACCGCAACGGCAAAGACGGCGTGATCAACGCGCTGATGGGCCAGGTGATGAAGAAAACGCAGGGCCGCGCCGATGCAAAGCAGGTGATGGAGCTGCTGCGGGAGAAGCTGTGAGCCGCCGCGCCCTCGCCATCCTGGCGACTGCCTGCGCCGTGGCACTCGGCGCGGGCACGGTGCATCACCCGCCGCGCCGGCCGCGAGCGCGCCGGTCACCGCCTACCAGGGGCTCGGCACGTGGATCGACATCTATCCGCCGCTGTGGCCCTGGACATCACCCGCAGCGCACCATCCAGACCGCGCGGGCGCATGGCGTAAAGACGCTCTACGTCGAGACCAGCAACTACTCGACCGGACCGGCGATTCGCTACCCGGTGCGGCTGGGGCAGCTGATCGACCAGGCCCACGCGGCGGGCATCCGGGTGGTGGGCTGGTATCTGCCGGCGCTGTGGCACATCGGCATCGACCTGCAGCGGATCCGCGCGGCGGTGGACTTCCGCTCGCCTCGCGGCGGGGCGCTCGATTCCGTCGCCGTCGATATCGAGTCGAGCGCCGTAGCCGACCCGGCGGTGCGCACGCAGAGGCTCTTGACCCTCGCAACCTGGCTGCGCGCCGCCGTCGGGCCCGCCTATCCGCTGGGCGCGATCATCCCGTCACCGCGCGGCATGCAGCTGCATCCCTCCTACTGGCCAGGGTTCCCGTACGAGCATCTGGCCGACAGCTTCGATGTGGTCCTGCCCATGGACTACGCCACCTATCACGTGCATACGCCCGCCAGGGTGGTCACCTACACGCGCACGTCGCTGCGGATCCTGCGCCACCGCATGCCCGATCCCGATCTGCCCATCCACGAGATCGGCGGCCTGGGGCCGGACTCCGGAAAGTGGATGACGTTTGGGTTCGTGAAGACGGCGCTCGAGGAAGGCGTGATCGGCGCGAGCCTCTACGACCTTCCCACCACCAGCCCCGGCGCCTGGTGGGCCCTCGAGCACGTCAAGTGAACTGAACGAACTGACAGGGCGGGCCTGCGGCGCGCCTCGGCCTACGATGCCCGCATGCCCCAGCGCCAGTATCTGATCACCCCCGGGCCCACGCCGATTCCGCCCGAGGTGACGGCGGCCATGGGCGCTCCGATCATGCACCACCGCAGCCCCGATTTCCGGGAGCTGTTCGAGTCGGTGCTGGCGGGGCTGGGACGCGTGCATCAGACCACCGACGACGTGCTGGTGATCGCCGGATCGGGCACCGCCGGCATGGAGTCGGCGGTGATCAACCTGTGGGCGCCCGGCGACCGGTTCGTGGTGGCATCGGCCGGCAACTTCGGCGAGCGCTGGGCAAAGATCTGCGACCGGCACGAGATCGACTACGAGCACCTCGAGGGTGAGTGGGGTTCGCGTCTGGATCCGGCTGCAATCGCCGCCGCTGCGCAGGGTGCTGCGGCCGTCTTCGTGACGCAGTCCGAGACCTCGACCGGGGTCGTGCACGACATCCAGGCGATCGCCGAAGCAGTACGGCCCACCGGCGCTGTGCTCGTCGTCGATGCGGTCTCGAGCCTCGGCGGCGTCGATCTGCGCACCGCCGAGTGGGGCGTGGACGTGGTCGTCTCGGGATCGCAGAAGGCGCTCATGACCCCGCCCGGACTCGCCTTCGTGGCGGCGTCGGCGCGGGCCTGGGAGCTCGCCCGGCGACGACCGACGCAGAGCTTCTATCTCGACTGGGATGCGCTCGCCGCGGCCCAGTCGAAGGGCACGACGGCCTACACCCCGCCGGTCACCCTGCTGTACGGCCTGGCGGCAGCGCTCCAGCTGATCGAGGCCCAGGGTCTGGAGGCGACGTTTGCGCACAACCGGCGGCTGGCGCTGGCGGCCCGCGAGGGCGTCAAGGCGCTGGGGCTCGAGCTGTTCTCGCCGGATGACTCCACCAGCGCCATGGTGACGGCGTTCACGATGCCCGAGGGGCTGGACGGGCAGAAGGTCTACGCGACGCTACGCGACCGCCACGGCATCGTGCTGGCCGGCGGTCAGGGCAAGCTGCGCGGCCGGATCATGCGCATCGGTCACATGGGCTACATGAACGAGTTCGACATCGTCACCGCACTCTCGGGTCTCGAGCTGACCCTGGCCGAACTCGGGTACACGGCACCCACCGCCGGCGCCGGAGCCGCGGCGGCTTTGGCGGTGTTTTCGCACTGAGCCGGATCCTGGTCAAGGAGAAGATCGCCGAGGCCGGCATCGAGTCGCTGCGCAGCCAGTTCGACGTGGACGTCGATCTCGACATGAGCGCCGACGAGTTGGCCCGCCGCATCGGCGAGTACGACGCGCTGATCGTGCGCAGTGCGACCAAGGTCACGGCGGAGTTGATTGCGCGGGCCGACCGCTTGAAAGTGGTGGGGAGGGCCGGCACGGGAGTCGACAACGTCGATGTCGAGGCGGCCACGCGGCGCGGGATCATCGTCGCCAACGCGCCGGGCTCCAACATGGTCGCCGCCGCCGAGCACGCTGTCGGACTGCTGCTGGCGATCGCCCGAAACATTCCCCAGGCACACGCGGCGCTGGTGCAGGGGCGCTGGGAGCGGTCGAAGTTCGGAGGGGTGGAGCTCGACGGAAAGACGCTCGGCATCATCGGCTTCGGCCGTATCGGCCAGCTGGTGTCGGCCCGCGCCCGCGGCCTGGGCATGCAGGTGCTGGTGCACGACCCGTTCGTCTCGCCGGAACGCTGCCGCGAGCTGCAGACCACCAAGGTGACGCTCGACGAGCTGTGGGCCGGAAGCGACTTCATCACGCTGCACACGCCACTCACCGGCGAGACGCGCCACCTCGTGGATGCCGCAGCGATCGCGTCGATGCGCGACGGCGTGCGGATCGTGAACGCCGCCCGCGGGGACCTCGTCGATATCGACGCGCTCGTTGCAGGACTGCGGTCGGGCAAGGTCGCGGCGGCGGGGCTCGACGTCTTTCCCACCGAGCCGTACACCGAGGGCGAGGTGTTGACGCTGCGCAACGTGGTCGTCACGCCGCACCTGGGTGCCTCGACGCAGGAAGCCCAGGATCGCGCCGGCATCATCGTGGCCGAGCAGGTGGCCGCGGCGCTGAACGGCGAGTTCGTGTCAAACGCCGTGAATATCCCGCAGGTCGGCGCCGAGGAGATGGAGGTGATCGGGCCGTATCTGCCGCTGGCGCGGTCACTGGGGCGGCTGGCCACCGGCCTCTGCCAGTCTGGCTCGACCGAGCTTCAGGTCACCTATGCCGGCAATCTCTCAACGCTCGACACCCGCCTGCTCACCGCGGCGGTGCTCGAGGGAGTGCTCTCGGTGCGCTCAGATGAGCCCGTGAACCTGGTCAACGCCGCGGCGCTCGCGGCGGCCAGGGGTATCACCGTGCATGCCTCGAGCACCCATGAGCCCAGCGACTACACCAACCTCGTCACGGTGACATGCGGCGAGAGCTCGACCGTGGCGGGCACCACCATCGGCCGCGAGAACCGGCCGTGGCTGGTGCGGGTGTACGGCCAGCAGGTCGAGATGGAGCTGAATATGCCGCACCTCCTGGTGCTGATGAACGACGACGTGCCGGGCATCATCGGCCGGGTGGGCACGCTGCTCGGCGGCGAGGGCATGAACATCGCCAACATGAACGTCTCCCGCACCAACGGCCAGCGGGCCGTGATGGTGATCGCGCTCGATTCGCCGCTGAGCAGCGAGAGCCTGGAACACCTGCGCGCCACCGAGGGCATCCACTCGGTGCGCCCCGTCGCCACCTGAGTGCATACCCCGTGCCAGGCACGTTTTATGCGTGCTTCGCCCGCATAAAATGAGCCTGGCACCCTCGCCGCTGCGGACGCTCGCTGATGTTGTTTATGCGTCCGGCCGTTGGCCGTCCGCATAAACGCGGCGGGCGCGGACGGTCATCGTCACGAAATGCATGTCGAACTCCTCGCGACCGCGTAGGTCGGGGTGCGAACGACAGAGTTCGGCGATCTCGGCCAGCCGCAGCTCGCGCTCGTCGTCGTCCATGATCGCGAAGGTCGATGTCGACCGCGCCCAGTCCAGCAGCCGCGCGGGCGTGTAGGGCAACGTGTGCGGCACGGCGATGTGCGCATAGTCGGTGAACGCGGGGTGGGTGGAGAGCGAATCTCCGTCCGACCAGTCCCACTCGGAGGCCATGTCCACCGGAATCACCAGCAGCTGTGACAGCGCGGCCACCCACGGAACGCTGTCGTCCCGCGTGTTCCACAGGAGGCCCACATGGCCGCCGGGTTCCAGCACCCGCGCCATCTCGGCAAGCGCCTTCTCGTGATTGAACCAGTGGTAGGCCTGACCGACGACGATCCCGCTCTGGCTCGCCGCGGCCACCGGGAGGTGTTCGGCAGTCCCCGCCAGCGCCTCCACCTGGGGCAGCGATTCGGTCAGCGCGGCGCGCATGGCGGGCAGCGGCTCGACGGCGGTCACGGCGTAGCCCAGCTCGACCAGCGATGCCGTCAGCTTGCCGGTTCCCGCGCCCAGGTCGAGCACGCGGTCGCCGGGCATGCCCTCGAGGGCCCAGCGGATCGCGCGCTCGGGATACCCCGGTCGCCCGCTGACGTAGTAGCCGGTGACACCACCGAACGAGGAGGCGCGGCGCTTCCGTACATCGTCCATGGGCGACAAAGTAGCCGACTCCGGTAGGATTTCGGACAAGCGCTCAGGCCGACTGAAGGGATTTCGCGCATGCAGAAGACCGAGAAAATCTGGCGAAATGGCAGCTTCGTCTCATGGGATGACGCCCAGGTTCACGTTCTGACGCACGCGCTGCACTACGGCACAGGAGTCTTCGAGGGCATCCGCGCCTACGACACGCCCAAGGGATCGGCCGTCTTTCGCCTGACCGACCATCTGGAGCGGTTCCGCCGTTCGGCCGCGCTCTACGAGATGGATCTGGGCTTCTCGGTGCCCGATCTGGCCGCCGCCGTGCACGAGACGGTGGCCGTCAACGACGTGTCCTCGTGTTACATCCGGCCGCTGGCATTCCGCGGTTA
Organism: uncultured Actinomycetes bacterium; assembly: GCA_963796875.1. GTDB lineage: Bacteria > Actinomycetota > Thermoleophilia > Gaiellales > JAICJC01 > CAVPTL01. Next base: position 8,911 of record CAWCNL010000007.1, on the reverse strand, counting down.
CGGCGAGATGGGCCTCGACCCCCGCGCGAATCCCGTCGAGGTGATCGTGGCGGTGTGGCCGTGGGGCGCCTACCTCGGTGAGGAGGCGCTCGAGCACGGCGTGCGCTGCAAGGTCTCGAGTTTCCGCCGCATCGGTCCCAACACCTTGCCGCCGGCCGCCAAGGCCTCGGGCCAGTACATCAACTCGGTGCTCGCCAAGCTCGAAGCGAGCCGCTCGGGCTACGACGAGGCGATCCTGCTGAACGAGCACGGAACCGTCGCCGACGGCTCGGGCGAGAACGTGTTTGTGGTGCGCGATGGGGTGCTCTACACGCCGCCCACCACCGACTCGTGCCTGCCGGGGATCACGCGCGCCAGCATCATGCGCATGGCCACTGCACTCGGCTACGAGGTGCGTGAGGTGCCGCTGGTGCGCACCGACATGTACTTCGCCGACGAGGTGTTCCTGTGCGGTACGGCCGCCGAGGTGACTCCGGTGGCGTCGGTCGACGGCCACGAGACGGGCGGCCGCGGGCCGGTCACCAAGGAGCTGCAGGACGTGTTCTTCGCGACCGTGGCAGGCACCGATGCCCGCTTCGGCGACATGCTTGAGTATCCGGTGTCGGCGCCGGTGGCAGGATGAGTCTACGGCGGTGGTAACCACGAGGTCGATCCCCCTCGCGCTGCCCCACGTGGGCGATCGCGAACGCGAGCTGGTGATGGACGTGCTGCGCTCGGGGAGCCTCGCCCAGGGGCCGATGGTGCCGGCGTTCGAGCGCGCGTTTGCCGAGCGCATCGGCGTGCGTCACGCCGTCGCCTGCAACAGCGGCACGAGTGGATTGCACACCGCGCTGAACCGGTTGGGCGTCGGCCCCGGCGACGAGGTGATCACCTCGAGCTTCTCGTTCATCGCCTCGTCCAACGTGATCGCGATCGAGAAGGCCACGCCGATCTTTGCCGATATCGACGAGCAGTCGCTGAACCTCGATCCGGCGGCGGTCGAGGCCGCCATCACCCCGCGCACCCGGGCGATCCTGCCGGTGCACATCTTTGGCTATCCGTGCGAGATCGAGGCGATCTCCGAGATTGCGCGACGGCACGGACTGGCGGTGGTCGAGGACGCCTGCGAGGCGGTCGACGCGCGGATCGGCGGTCGGATGGTCGGCACGCACGGCAATCCAGCGGTGTTCGGTTTCTATCCCAACAAGCAGCTCACCACCGGCGAGGGCGGGCTGATCACCACCGACGACGACGATATCGCCGTCGAGCTGCGCAGCCTGATCAACCAGGGCCGCGACGAGCACGGAAACTGGCTGATGCACACGCGAGTCGGGTTCAACTACCGCATGGACGAGATGTCCGGCGCGGTGGGCCTGGGCCAGCTGGAGCGCCTGGACGAGATGCAGGCTGCCCGCAGCCGGCTGGCCGATCGCTACACCAGCCTGCTGGAGGATGTCGGCGGCGTCGAGGTGCCCTGGGTGGGTCCTCACACCCGCAGCTGGTTCGTGTACTTCGTCAAGCTTGCGCCGACCATCGACCGGGCGGTGGTGATCGACCAGATGGCGAGCCGCGGGATCGCGACGCGACCCTACCTGCCGGCCATTCACACCCAGCCGCCGTATCGCGAGCGGTATGGCTACGGCGAGGGGATGCTGCCGGTGACCGAACGGGTCAGCCGGTCGACCCTGGCGCTGCCGTTCTATGTCGACCTCGCCGAGGACGATCAGGACTACGTCGTGGAGAGTCTGCGCGAGGTGCTGGAGGCGGTTTGAGCGAGCCCGCCGGCATGGTCTTCCTCGGCTATGGCAAGTACGTGCGCGCCGATCGCATCTTCGCGCTCGAGCCGATTGGCGACGATGACCGGGGCGACGGTCGCCGTACCCGCGTGTGGGTGGAGGGCATCCCCGAACCGCTGATCGCGTCGCGCACCGAGCGCACGATCCTGGCCGACATGGGTGGCGCGCGGGCCCTGGCAGCGGCGGTCGAGCGCCGCCGCCGGCCGCAGATGTCGCTCCTCGATTAGGGTGAACCTGCCCGACCTGGCGGGCGACACGCTCGCCGCCGCCCACGATCTGATCGGCTGGGAGCTGCGCGTGCACGGCAGCGGCGGAGTGATCGTCGAGACCGAGGCGTACCTGCCCGACGACCCGGCCTGCCACGCCTATCGGGGGAGGACGGCCCGCAACGCCACGCTCTTCGGCCCTCCAGGGCGGCTGTACGTGTACCGGTCGTACGGCATCCACTGGTGCGTGAACATCGTCTGCCTGCCCGAGGGGACGGGCTCGGGCATCCTGATCCGCGCCCTCGAGCCGACCTTCGGAGTGGAGGCGATGATGGAGCGCCGCGGCATCGATGACATCGACCGGCTGTGCCGTGGGCCCGGCAACGTCGGCAAGGCTCTGGGAGCGGGCCCGCAGCTGAGCGGTGAGCCGGCAGACCTGCATCCACCGGCCCGCTCGCGCGCTGTAAAGGCGGGTACCCGGGTCGGCCTCTCGGTGGCGACAGAACGGCCGTGGCGGTTTGGCGATCCCAACTCCCGCTCGCTCAGCAAACCTCTGCGCTGAAGCTGCCGAGCGACGTCGCGCGCACGGGTATCATCGCCCGTCATGGCCGACATCGACCGACTGATCTGGGGCGCTGCCAAGGTGCTGCCCGCCGCCGAGCTCGAGCGCAAGCTGAAGCTCGGCCGGCCGCTGCGGGTCAAGTTCGGCATCGATCCGACGGCGCGTGACATCCACATCGGCAACGCGATTCCGCTGCAGCGCATGCGCGCGTTCCAGGAACAGGGCCACATCGGCGTTCTGATCATCGGCGACTACACCGCCCGCGTCGGTGACCCGTCGGGGCGCTCCAAGGAGCGCAAGGTGCTCAGCGACGAGCAGATCGACGCCAACGCCCAGGCGTTCTTCGAGCAGGCCTCGCGCGTGCTCGACCGCGACCGTACCGAGCTGCGGTTCAACTCGGAGTGGCTCTCCAAGATCGATTTTGCCGAGCTGCTGCGGCTGACGCGCACCATGACCGTGTCGCGCATGCTCGAGCGAAACGACTTCGAGCAGCGCTTTCGCAGCCATCAGCCGATCACCATCACCGAGTTTCTCTACCCGCTCATGCAGGGCTATGACTCGGTTGCGATCAAGGCCGACGTCGAGCTGGGCGGCACCGACCAGGAGTACAACCTACTGGCCGCCCGCGACATCCAGATCGCCTACGGGATCGATCCCCAGGTGGCGCTCACCACGCCGCTGATCATGGGGCCAAACGGCGTCGAGAAGATGTCGGCGTCGCTGAACAACTACATCGGCATCGACGAGCCGCCCAACGAGATGTTCGGCAAGGCGATGCGGTCGGTTGACGAGCTGATGCCCGACTACTACCGGCTGTGCCTCGAAAGCGTGACGCCTCCGCCGGCAGATCCCGTATCAGGCCAAGCGCGAGTTCGCCCGGCGGCTGGTCGAGAAGTGGCACGGGCCGCAGGCGGCTGCCGATGCGGAGCGCGCGTTCGACCGCCAGTTCAAGGAGGGCAGGGCCGCAGACGACGCCCCCGAGGTCGCGCTGCCGGGCTCGGACCCCGTCCACATGCCGGCGTTTCTGGCGGATATCGGCCTGGCCGGCTCGCGCAGCGAGGCGCGCCGGCTGATCGCCCAGGGCGGCGTGCACGTCGATGGGCAGACGCTGGAGGGCTCCGAGCTCGACGTGCAGCGCGATCGGCTGGCCGGCCGCGAATTGCGGGTCGGGCGCCGCTTTGTGCGCATTTCCAGCGATTAACCGGCGAGGATTGGGATCGCGTCGGTTGTCGTTTGACGGATGCCCCACCCGCGGGCATACTTCCTCCGCCGCCGCTGCTAGCCGCAGCGGCGTTTCTCTGACACCACTGTTTGCCGGGTCACAGACTTGGTGGTAGTGTTAGAGGTCGCCCTTGGGGGCGGTGGTCTTTGAAAACTCAACAGTTTGGAGACTCTTTCCGGCGCATCCGCGTCGGTGAGGAGTCAACGTCGGGTTCGGTCGTCGTGACCTTCGGGATGCGGCGATGTCCGCCCCCTCGGGGGCGGCATACTCGCCGGCGCACTACGTGGGAGACCACGGTGGGCGTCGGCACTTTGAGAGCACAGGCTCTCTCTTGACTCAGTTAGAAACCGGCCGAAGATCTGCCGCCTTGGCGGTGGGGAGGTCGTTTCGCAAGCTGTTCTCGGAGAGTTTGATCCTGGCTCAGGACGAACGCTGGCGGCGTGCCTAAAACATGCAAGTCGAGCGGAAAGGCCCCTTCGGGGGTACTCGAGCGGCGAACGGGTGAGTAACACGTGGGTAATCTGCCCTGGACACAGGAATAACCAGTGGAAACGCTGGCTAATGCCTGATGATGTGCGGCCCCTTCGGGGATCCGTACCAAAGGTAGCTTCGGCTTCCGGTCCTGGATGAGCCCGCGGCCCATTAGCTAGTTGGCGGGGTAACGGCCCACCAAGGCGACGATGGGTAGCTGGTCTGAGAGGACGATCAGCCACACTGGGACTGAGACACGGCCCAGACTCCTACGGGAGGCAGCAGTTGGGAATCTTGCGCAATGGGCGAAAGCCTGACGCAGCAACGCCGCGTGCGGGAAGACGGCCTTCGGGTTGTAAACCGCTTTCAGCAGGGAAGAGGGCGAGCTGGTTAATAGCCAGTCAGCTGACGGTACCTGCAGAAGAAGGCCCGGCTAACTACGTGCCAGCAGCCGCGGTAATACGTAGGGGCCGAGCGTTGTCCGGAATCATTGGGCGTAAAGAGCGTGTAGGCGGCTACTTAAGTCTTGCGTGAAATCTCGGGGCTCAACCCCGAGCGGTCGTGAGAAACTGGGTAGCTAGAGTGCGGGAGAGGAGAGTGGAATTCCTGGTGTAGCGGTGGAATGCGCAGATATCAGGAAGAACACCCGTGGCGAAGGCGGCTCTCTGGAACGCAACTGACGCTGAGACGCGAAAGCGTGGGGAGCAAACAGGATTAGATACCCTGGTAGTCCACGCCGTAAACGATGGACGCTAGGTGTGGGCGGTGTCGACTCCGTCCGTGCCGAAGCTAACGCATTAAGCGTCCCGCCTGGGGAGTACGGCCGCAAGGCTAAAACTCAAAGGAATTGACGGGGACCCGCACAAGCAGCGGAGCATGCTGTTTAATTCGATGAAACGCGAAGAACCTTACCTGGGCTTGACATGTATTCGTAATCCTGGGAAACCAGGCCCCTCGCAAGAGCGGATACACAGGTGGTGCATGGCTGTCGTCAGCTCGTGTCGTGAGATGTTGGGTTAAGTCCCGCAACGAGCGCAACCCCTGATCTGTGTTGCCAGCGGTTCGGCCGGGAACTCACAGAAGACTGCCGGTGACAAACCGGAGGAAGGTGGGGATGAGGTCAAGTCATCATGCCCCTTATGTCCAGGGCTACAAGCGTGCTACAATGGCCGGTACAAAGGGCTGCAAAACCGTGAGGTGGAGCGAATCCCAAAAAGCCGGTCCCAGTTCGGATTGAAGGCTGAAACTCGCCTTCATGAAGTCGGAGTTGCTAGTAATCGCGGATCAGCAACGCCGCGGTGAATACGTTCCCGGGTCTTGTACACACCGCCCGTCACACCACGAAAGCCGGAAACGCCCGAAGTCCGTGCGCCAACCCTCTGGGAGGCAGCGGCCGAAGGTGGAGTCGGTGATTGGGGTGAAGTCGTAACAAGGTAGCCGTAGCGGAAGCTGCGGCTGGATCACCTCCTTTCTAGGGAATGCGGTTCGGCATCATGCCGGCCGCGGGCGCCGCTCTCCGTGATGGCATTCGTGCCGTCCGGTTGACCGGCTCGCCTGGAAAAACGTCGACACTGACGTCCTCCACTACCAAGTGGAGTCCAAACTGTTGAGTTTTGAGAGACCATCGCTACCCCGGCAACGGGGTTTCGATGTCCCTCAGGGCGAGCGATCTCGCGCGCACCTTGAAAACTCCAGAGCGGTTTGTGGTGTTCTCTACTTTTGAATAAGAGAAATCAAGTGAACAAGGGCACACGGTGGATGCCTTGGCACCTGGAGCCGATGAAGGACGTGGACGGCTGCGATAAGCCTCGGGGAGTTGCTGATCAAACTTTGATCCGAGGATTTCCGAATGGGGAAACCCACCCGTGGTAATGCGCGGGTACCACCGCCTGAACACATAGGGCGGTTGGAGGTAAGCCGGCGAACTGAAACATCTTAGTAGCCGGAGGAAGAGAAAGAAACATCGATTCCCTGAGTAGTGGCGAGCGAAACGGGATCAGCCTAAACCGGAGCGGCGCGATAGCCTGCGGGCGTTTCCGTTCCGGTGTTGTAGGACCTTTCATGATCGTGCCGCAGTGCGGTCGGAGAGTTACAAAGTTACGTGCTAGCCGAAGACGGTGGAACCCGTCGCCAAAGAGGGTAAAGGCCCCGTAGGCGAAAGTGCGTAGCCTCTCCCGAGAGGCTCCTGAGTACGACCGGGCACGGGAAACCCGGCCGGAATCCGCGGGGACCACCCCGCAAGGCTAAATACTCCCAGGTGACCGATAGTGAACTAGTACCGTGAGGGAAAGGTGAAAAGCACCCCGGAAGGGGAGTGAAATAGTACCTGAAACCGAGTGCCTACAAGCGGTCGGAGCGGCTTCGTGCCGTGACGGCGTACTTTTTGCATAACGGGCCAGCGAGTTACTCGTCTGTGGCGAGGTTAAGGAAACGGAGCCGAAGCGAAAGCGAGTCCGAATAGGGCGTCTAGTCGCAGGCGGTAGACCCGAAACTGGGTGATCTATCCATGGCCAGGTTGAAGCGGGGGTAAGACCCCGTGGAGGACCGAACCCACGTCGGTTGAAAACGGCGGGGATGAGCTGTGGATCGGAGTGAAAGGCTAATCAAACCCAGAAATATCTGGTTCTCCCCGAAATATATTTAGGTATAGCCTCATGCGTTCAGTATTGGCTGTAGAGCACTGCTTGGTCTAGGGGCCCTACCAGGTTACCGAAATCATGCAAACTCCGAATACCAATACTCCAGAGCATGGGAGTCAGACTGCGGGGGATAAGCTTCGTAGTCGAGAGGGAAACAGCCCTGACCGCCAGCTAAGGTCCCTAAATCCTGACTAAGTGGTAAACGATGTGCGGGTGCATAGACAACCAGGAGGTTGGCTTAGAAGCAGCCACCCTTGAAAGAGTGCGTAATAGCTCACTGGTCAAGTGTTCGTGCGCGGATAATGTAACGGGGCTCAAGTCAGGTACCGAAGCTGCGGATTCCGGCCTAGCCGGAGTGGTAGGGGAGCGTCCTTATGCCGACTGAAGCGGCGGGGTAACCCAGCCGTGGAGGCATGAGGAGTGAGAATGCTGGCATGAGTAACGAGAGAGGGGTGATGAAACCCCTCCGCCGAAAGCCCAAGGGTTCCTGAGTAAAGCTAATCTTCTCAGGGTTAGTCGGGACCTAAGCCGAGGCCGAAAGGCGTAGGCGATGGACAACGGGTTGATATTCCCGTACCACGTCGGGAGCGTTTGACCGATGGGAGGACGGGGTAGGACAAGGGATCCCAGCCGTTGGTTGTGCTGGGGTAACTGCGTAGGCCGGCCGGGCGAAAACCGGTCATTAAGGCTGAGACAGGATACCGTGACGTAACGTCGGAAGTCCCTGAAACCATGCCCCCGAGAAAAGCCCCTAGGAAGTTCCCACGTGCCCGTACCAAAACCGACACAGGTGGGCGGGTAGAGAATACCAAGGTGATCGAGAAAACCCTCGTTAAGGAACTCGGCAAAATGGTCCCGTAACTTCGGGAGAAGGGACGCCCCGTTAGGGTCTAAGACTTCGCGTCTGAAGCTCGAGGGGGCCGCAGTGAAAAGGCCCGAGCGACTGTTTACCAAAAACACAGGTCTCTGCAAAGTCGCAAGACGACGTATAGGGGCTGACGCCTGCCCGGTGCTGGAAGGTCACGAGGAGAGGTTAGCCTTCGGGCGAAGCTTTGAATCCAAGCCCCAGTAAACGGCGGCCGTAACTATAACGGTCCTAAGGTAGCGAAATTCCTTGTCGGGTAAGTTCCGACCTGCACGAATGGCGTAACGACTTGGGCACTGTCTCAACGAGGGACTCGGTGAAATTGTAGTATCGGTGAAGATGCCGATTACGCGCAGCAAGACGGAAAGACCCCGTGAACCTTTACTGCAGCTTGATATTGGAGTCTGGGACATTTCGTCCAGGATAGGTGGGAGGCTTTGAAGCAGGGACGCCAGTCCTTGTGGAGCCAACCTTGGGATACCACCCTTGGTGTTCTGGGCTTCTAACCTCGATCCGTTAGCCGGACGGGGAACAGTGTCAGGTGGGCAGTTTGACTGGGGCGGTCGCCTCCTAAAATGTAACGGAGGCGCGCAAAGGTTCCCTCAGCACGGTCGGAAATCGTGCGTAGAGTGTAAAGGCACAAGGGAGCTTGACTGCGAGACCAACAAGTCGAGCAGGTACGAAAGTAGGTCTTAGTGATCCGGCGGTAGAGAGTGGAATTGCCGTCGCTCAACGGATAAAAGGTACTCCGGGGATAACAGGCTGATCGCTTCCAAGAGTCCACATCGACGAAGCGGTTTGGCACCTCGATGTCGGCTCGTCGCATCCTGGGGCTGAAGTAGGTCCCAAGGGTTGGGCTGTTCGCCCATTAAAGCGGCACGCGAGCTGGGTTCAGAACGTCGTGAGACAGTTCGGTCCCTATCTGCTGTGCGCGTTGGAGAGTTGAACGGAGTCGTCCTTAGTACGAGAGGACCGGGATGAACAGACCTCTGGTGTATCAGTTGTCCTGCCAAGGGCATTGCTGGTTAGCTACGTCTGGATGGGATAACCGCTGAAAGCATCTAAGCGGGAAGCCCACCGTGAGATAAGCTCTCCCATCCCCTAGAGGGAGTAAGGATCCTGACAGACCATCAGGTTGATAGGCTGGATGTGTAAGCACAGTAATGTGTCA
>CAWCNL010000006.1:0-68312 GCA_963796875.1 uncultured Actinomycetes bacterium | reverse complement strand
CCTGGGTGTTAGGCCACGTTGGCCTGTTCGTAGTATCTCGTTTCGTAGTCTTTGGGACTGATTCCGCCGAGGCTGGTGTGGCGCCGGCGGGTGTTGTAGAAGCCTTCGATGTACCAGAAGAGGCGCATCCGGGCGTGTTCGCGTGTGTCGAAGCGTTCGCGCCTGAGGAGCTCTTTTTCGAGGCTGGCGAAGAACGTCTCGGCCATGGCGTTGTCCCACGGGTCGCCGGTGCGGCCCATCGACAAGGCGATCTGGGACTGCTTGGCGTAGCGGCCGTAGCGAAGACTGGTGTATTGCGACCCGTGATCCGAATGGGCAACCACGCCTTGGCAGGCCGCGCCGCGGCTAGTGACGGCCATCCCCAGCGCGTCGAGGACGAGCTCTGTTTGCAGGTCGTCACGCATCGACCAGCCCACGATCCGCCGGCTGTAGACGTCCTGCACCGCGGCCAAGAACAGGAAGCCCTGCCCGGTTTGGACGTACTTGATGTCGCACACCCATAGCTGGTTTGGGTGCGGCCGGCGAAATCGCCGGTCAACCAGATCAGACGCCGCGGAGTGCTCCTGGTTTCTAACGGTGGTGCGCGGCCCGCCCCGTCTCCCGTCAGCGCCACGCAAGCCAGCGGCTCGCATCAGCCGTGCCACCCGCTTTTTACCGACGCAGATCTGGTGGCCGAGACGAAGCTCCAGATGCACCCTTGGCGCGCCGTAGATGCCGCTCGTGTCGGCATGGATCTGCCGGATCTGCTCCAGCAACCGAGCATCCTCGCAAACGGCGTCTGCTTGGCGCTCTGCGCTTCCACGCATAGAACCCGCCACGCGTCACACCCACCGCCTTGCACAGCCGGGAGACAGGAAACTGTGCTTGCTCTGCCTCGACGAACCGAAACCTCATCTCGGCCCCTCGGTCTCCCTGGCAAAGAAAGCCGCAGCACGCTTCAAGATCTCCCGCTCCTGTCGCAGCACCCGATTCTCCCGCTCCAACTCACGCAGCCGCTTGCGCTCATCACTCGACAACACATCTGAGCGCTCACCCCGATCAGCCTCATCCTGGCGCATCCAGTTACGCAGCGTCTGCTCGGTACACCCAAGCTCGTCCGCCAACTGCCGCGGCGAGCGATCCCCCGCCCGCAACAACCTCAACGCCTCCCGCCGAAACTCCGGCGGATACGGCGGTCTCGTCCTGGCCATCATCCGCTCCTCTCCCGGGCTAACCCCGAAAGCATCGCGGTGTCAACCAGACCGGGTCAACTCCATGGCGCTGCTTTTGCCTCGCCGAGTACGACAGGTCAAGCAACTCACCGCCGCCGCACAGCTCCTCGCATACCCCAGCGACCCACAGCGCGTGCGCCTCCTTGCCATGCGCGCGGCATTCGCACTGCCCTACGCCACGCTAGCGTCCTACACCACCGATCCATTCGGCGACCTCTCACACGAGCGCTACGACCGGCTAGTACACGCCGCACTCGACCAAGCCGGCGTCAACTCCCCACTCCACACCCGCCAACCCAACCCACCCTCAACCACCGAGAACCCACCCGCCGACTAGAAAGGGCACACCGGTCCGCGTGGTCACGGGCGCTGTACCGACTAGGCCTGCTCGGCGCCATGGGGATTACCGTAGCCTGTGGCCATCACGCGGCAGAGTGGCCCACGTTGCTGCGAGCCTTGGAGCGCCAGCACCGACTTCTGTGCCCGACGCGGACCGAGGGAGGCCTTCGCCTATACGGGGCCCAAGGACGAACGTCGGGTGCGGACGTCCAGGAGCTGCCGCGGCCGGGGTTTTGAGGAAATCGCGGTCGGAGTTCTCGCGACTTCGGTGGGAGTTATCCCGGGAGGACGTTGACGCGCGGTGCGATCACTAGCCCGACGAGCGTGAGCGACACCAGTGATTGGACGAGCATGGGGGCTTTTGCTTTGGCTGTGAGTGGCATGACGTCGGTGGGGCTGAATGCGATCGCGTTGGTGAAGCTGAGGTAGAAGTAGTCGAAGAACTGGGGCATCCATTCCGGCGGTGCGAGCTCGGGTGAGAGTTGCTGGGGAAACGCGAAGTCGGGATGCGCCTGGATGTGAGGGAGCCGGGCTGGCGCCCCGCCGGCGTCGAGCTGCCAGTAGAGCAGCGCGAAGGAGATGTTGTTGATGACCCAGACAATGAAGCCGGCCTCTAGCAGGAGACTCCCGGAGTTGGTCACTCGACCTCCCTGGATCAGGTCGACCGTCAGCGCCGCGGTCTGAATCGAGCGCGCCACCGAGCATGATCAACACGAGCGTCGTTGCCAACCGTTGCAACGTGTTTGTGCGCCGATCAATTCGCCCTGGATCGCGATGATCAACGCGACCAGCAGCACCGCTTCCAGAATCGGCACCACACGCACCTCGGCGGGCAGCAGATAGGTGAGCACGATCACCGCCACGACTGCACCGGCCATCGGCCATCGCGATTCCCGAGCTCCGACCGGGTGGTCTCGTCCATGATTGCTCCTATAGTCAAGGCCGGCACGGGTCGTCGTGTCCGGGCCGGTCGGTGTCGGCTGAGTTGGAAGCCGCCGATGTCGCCGCTAGGTGTTGGGCCGCCGTCGGTTCCATGGCCATGTGCCGTCGATTTCGACTTCGAGTGAGAAGCTCAGGACGATTCGGATGAGGACGATCATTCCCAGTACGACGACACTCTGGAACGTCTGGTCGACGACGACGGTGCGGACGATGTCGGCGACGATCAGCACCTCGAGGCCGAGCAGTACGCAGCGGCCGAGGGTGCGGCGCAGCTGTTCGTAGGAGTTGTATCGCCGGTGGGGGTCGAGTGCTGCTGGGATGAACGCGATCAGCGCGACCAGGCCACCGACCACCATGATGGTGATGCCGACTGCCTCGACGGCTTTCACGATGTAGGTGACGATCGCTTCGTAGGACACTCAAAGAGGCTCCGTGTGGGGAGTGAGGATCTTGGCCACGGTCAGTGTCACGGGGCGTGTGCGGACCCACCAGGACGAGGGTGCATCGCCTTGCGAGTGGACTCGGTGTGGATCGGTAGTGAGTGGTTGGTTCAGGCGTGTTTGAAGAGGAGTCGTGAGACCTCTCGGAATGGGACGACGAGGTACACGGCGATGCCGAGGTACACACAGACCGCCAGCACGGGGAACGCCAGGCCGAGGAGGATCGCGATTGTGTAGGCGGCAAGGACGGGGAGAAGCTGTCGTCGCTCGTGGACGAGCTCGGTGTCACCGCTTTGGGTGTAGAGGTGTTCTCGGTCGGCGTACTCGTCGAGGGCGATATCCCATGAGTCGGATCGCGAGCAGTGTGAGCCCGTACATGGTCACGAACACGCGCTCGCTGGAGGGTTCGCGCAGGGCCTCTCCCACGAGCCCGGTTGGGAACGGAAGGAACGTCACCACGAGTAGGAGCAGCAGGTTGATGCGCAGGAAGATCGAGTCGGTGCGCTCGAGCCGGTCGGTCAGCGCGGTGTGGCCGAGCCATGCCGCGCCGATCGTCAGGAAGCTGACCAGGTAGGCCACAAACGCGGGCCAGATATGGAGCACCTGGTGCAGCGCCGAGCCGGGTGGGTGGATCGCGAAGTCCAACACAAGCAGCGTGATCGCGATCGCAAACACACCGTCGCTGAACGCCTCCATCCGCCCCTTACCAAGCGACCGCGCGGCGGAGGGTGTCACACGCATAAAAACACCCGATCAAGCCATCTACCCAACCCCCTCAGCGCGGCCGACGCGCCGACCATCTGGCGTCTCACTGCCCATGCCCTTGACCCCGGCGCCAGTACCGGTAGGCGTTCCATCCCGCGACAACCCCCAACACCGCCAGCGCAGCGCCGATCAGATATTGGCTGGTGTGTGAAATCACGATCCTTCCTCCTTTGGGACGGCTGGTCGCACAACACGTGCGCGCCCACTTTCCCGTCGCGGCCTTATGCCGCGGTTAGCCGGCACCTAGTGTGGCTATTAGCTGCAGTTGGAGCTGGTGGCGTCAGTGAAGCTTTTGACCGAACTCGTCACGGCCACCGCGTCAACCCCGATGGCGGCGATCTGGCTGGTCGATGGACTCGCCGGAAGCGCTTTGACCGCGCTGGAGAGCGTGTCAACCGAGGACTTGATCGCGCTGGTTTGGCTTGGGAAGTCGGACTTAGCGGAGTTAACCAGCGCGGTCGCCTGGGTTTGGATGGTGGCGAGTTGGGACTTCAGGGTGGTGATGTCGCTGCTGGAGGTGGGTACCGAGAGGCCCTTGATCGAGCTCTCCAAGCTGCTTCGATCAGAGCAGTACGCAGGCTTGCTGCTACTCCCCCCACAACCACTGGCCGCACCCACCATCAGAACGAGGACCAGCGTCACCGGCACAAGCCCCCAGCCCCGACCCACCTGATCTCGTGACCCTGGCCGGCTCGCGCTGTTCATGACTCGTATAGACACGGTGACGCTCCCCTTCGGTGGTTTGTTCCCGGATGACTCGGCCCGCGAGCGAGCCCTAGCAGTGGGCCGCGGTGGGCATACCCTGGCGATGCCCGCCGAGGCCTGCCCACAGGCGGCTAGGCCGAAAGCGCTTTGGCCTTCAGCGCGTTGAACTCGTCTTGGGTGATCGCGCCGGAATCCAGCAGACCCTTGGCCCTTTCGATCTCCGAAGCAGAGCCACCACCGGCAGTCTCGCGAACGTAGCTGTCGAACTGATCCTGCTGCTGCTGAGCCTGTTTCACGTTTCGGCTGACCATGCCTTCCGAGTTTGTGACCATGTAGGCGAGCAAGCCGACCAGCGGGAAGATCAGAAGAAATATCAGCCACAGGGCTTTCTTCCCGCCGGATGCGTCATGGCGCCGAAAGACATCCACAATCACGTAGAAGAGCATCATGAAGTAGACAATCATGAAGAACAGGACGAGCAGACTCCAAAGGAGTTCACCCACACTCAAAAGCGCCATCTAATCGATCCTTTCAACGAAAGGTTGCTGAGCGTGCGACCCGCCGGTACGGAATCCGCTCCTTGCCGATCGCCGCTGTGCGGCGTAGCGGTTTCGAGCGACTCGGCGTGTGTTGCCACGGTGTTGCGTAATAGGCATTCGGGTCGGCCCTGTTTACTCGGCCTGGACTTCTGCTTTGAGTTCGGCGATCTCGATTTCGATGCCGATGGCCTGCATGATCTTGCCGGCCGCGGATACGACGCGGGCGGTGCCTACGATCGGGGCGACGGCGGTGAGGATGCCTTCGACCTGTTCGGCGCCGATCTCGAAATCGCTTGCGACTCGCAGGTTCATCAGGTAGGAGGCCACCGGTGCGTCGACGGCGACGAGCGCTGCGATCCGTACCTGCAAGAGCGTCTCGGCGTCGAGGTTGGAGGCCTCGACTGAGTCGGTGGTCATGTCGGCGAGAAGATCGAGTACCGGGGTGTCGTGTGTCTGGTCTGCCATGAGAATCTCCTGTTGTTTTGCGCCGGGTGCGGCGCTTCTGATGGTTATACGGAAGTGCTGGCTGCGGCGTCCTTGGCTTGCTCGACGCCGTCCTTGTCGACCTGGTGCTTTGAGACGTTGTTGGCGTCCTTGAGCGCCTGGGCTACCTCGCTGGTCCACTGCTCGTCGAAGAGCGCCACGATCCCGGAGCTGTTCGGCGGAAGATCGTCTGCCACTTCGGCCTTGATCTGCTTCTTCTCCTTGTGCGAGATGAGCCCGCCGAAGCCGGCACCGACACCGGCCCCGACCACTCCCGACGCCAGGAACGCGGGAGGGAAGACCAGTCCCACCAGAAGGCCGCCGGCCATGCCAAGGGTGGCCGCGCCGGCAACCACATGAAAATCGTCTTTCACGTCGATCTTGCCGTTGGCGTCGCGGCTGACGAGCACCAAGCCGTCAACCATGATCGTCTTGTCGTTGGCGAGCAGCTTGATCGCATCCCAGTCGGCCTGCGCCGCGCCCGCGTCAGGATATGCCGCGATATACAGGTCGACAGGATTGTCATCGTTCGATGTCATCACATCTCCTTCATCCGATTGTTGGCATCGGTCTGGGTACCGTCTCGGGCTGGCTTCCCGCCTACCCGGCGAGGTCTCAACGACTCGACGTTACGGTTGCACGGTACGCCGCCCCGCACGCGAGGGCGTGCCGCATCGCAAGGTTCACCTAGGTGATTCCATGGACGGGCGCCCCTGATGCTTGTCGACTTCGTGATACTGCCAGCAGGGATCAGCGGTCGGCGTCGTGCCGGTCGCCCCGCAAGCCAAAGGGATTTATGTCACCTAAGCCTTATTTGGAATCGGCGGCTATATCGATGGGGCCGGGGCCGGCCTTCTTGTCATCCTGGCCTCGGGCTTCGATGAATCCCGCGGGGGCGTTCGGTCAAGGGTGGAGCAGGTGCGGAGCATGAAACCTTGTCGATACCAGGTGACCGTTGAAGGCGAGCTGGCGCCTCGGTATGCCGCGGTGTTTGAACCGTTCGAGCTCGAATGTCATGATGGCAACACGACTCTGACTGGGGTCGTCCGCGACCAGGCCGAGCTGTCAGGTTTGATCGAGGCGGTCTCTTCCCTCGGTCTGTCGCTGGTCAGCGTGACGCCGGAGGGTTGGCCGGAACTGCTTCGCCGCCGATGAGCCCTTCTCGGCGCGCGTTCCCGACCGCTTCCTCCCGGTGGTGCGCCCCCAGCTTGGAGTAGATTCGTCGAACGTGCGTATTGACGGTGTTGGTTGAGAGGCACAGCTGTTGTGCGATCTCGCGCACAGACATGTCGGTGCCCAAGAGCCGGAGGACAGCCAGCTCGGCGGGGCTGGGCGGCTCGACGATGCGGCCGCTTCCGGCGTGCGCGGCGTCCAATGCGTGGCTGACCTCGGCTGCCATTCCTGGGAGTCGCCCGGCGTCTGAGAACGCGCTCAGTAGCTGGTCGGCGAGGTCGAGATCTGACGCGGCCAGCGCGAGCTTGCCGCACGCCACGCGGGCGCGGGCGAGTTGAATGAGCGAGTGGACAGTGTCGAGGCGAGGCTCGCCAGCCTGCCGAAGAGTAACCGCCCGGCTGAGTTCTCGTTCGGCGTCTCGCGCGTGGCCACGAGCGAGTAGCGCCTCGCCGAGTGCGTGGCGGGCGACACCCGCCGACCAAGTACCGCCAATCCCCAGTTCGCGAGCGCGCGCGACGGCGTGGAGCGCTTCCTTCTCCGCGACTTCGAAGCGACCAGCGTCGCATTCAAGCAGGGCGTGAACGGAGTGCGCAAACACCACACCGTGGGGCCGCTGAGCCGCCTCTGGCCGGTTCAGGGCCTGGTCGGCTGCGCCGCGGGCGAGGTCGGCATCGCCGCCAAGATAGTGTGCGTAGGCAAGAGTCGCTAGGGCCGCCACGGCGATCTCCGGCACGTGCTCGAGTGCGAGGCCTACAGCCTCCATGGATTGGGACAACGCCTGCCCCAAGTCAGTATCCAGCACGCCTCCCCGCGTAAGCGAAATCAGGGCCCGGGCGTGCCACCGTTCCGGCTGCTGGGAGACTTCCAAGTCCGGCTTCGGCGAGTGCCGCGTATCGACGGCGTATCGGCGCGGGCTGCGCCGCCATCATCGACATCAGAACACCACTGGCAGAAAGCAGTGGCCGCTCACTGAGCACGGAATCGGGTAGACGTTGGAGCCAGCTGTTGAACGTCGTAAACCTCGCCGACCGCGCCAGAGCCAAGTAGTGGTGTTGGAGCAGGTCGGCAACCTCGGCCGGATCGCCGGTCGCCCACGCGTATTCCAGGGCGTCCTCGATCAGGCCATGCTCGACGCACCACATGGCGGCACGTCGGTTCATGTCCGGCACAGCTGCCAGATCGCTGGCCACGAGCTCGGTGTGGACGAGTTCGCGAAACAGGTTGTGGTAGCGATACCACTCCCCATGACCGTCGAGCGACACCAAGAACAAGTTGGATTGCGCAAGCGACGCTAGCTGCTCAGCTGAGTCCTTCGCGCCGGTTACCCAGTCGCACAGCTCGGCCGTGAATCGTCTCAGAATCGACGTGTGCATGAGAAACTCTCGGACGTCTGGAGCCAAGGCCTCCAAGACCTCACTGGTCAAGTAGTCGGCCACTTGCCGGTTGCTCGCGGAGAACTCGCGCAGCTGCTCATGAGGCGCGTTCATCCCGCCAAGCCACATCCCCGCGAGCACCACGGCCGCAGGCCAGCCCTCCGTATGCTCCACCAACGCCTCGACGTCGTCACGCTCAAGGCCGGTGATGCCACGACTGTCCAGAAACGCCGCTGCCTCATCGATCGTGAAGGCAAGCTCTCTGGCGCGTACTTCACCAAGCGATCCCGCGGCCCCGAAACGCGTTGAGTCGGATGGACGGATCAGCGCGCGTGGTTGCAATCACCCGCGTGGAGCTCGGCAGCCGCGCCACCGCGTACTCGACGAGTTCCAGCCCATCCTCATCAGTCATGTGGTGTAGGTCGTCGAGAACGATCACCACCTGCCCGGCATAGCCGGCCAAGTCGCGGAGTAACTCGTCGATCCCCTCAAAGACTGTGGAGTCTGGAGCTCGCAGCCTGGCCAGTGCCGGTCGCCCAATCCCGGGCCGCAGCCGATCGACAGCGGTAGCCACCGACGTCCAAAGCTCGCGCGCTGTGGTGTCGCCGCGTTCGACCGTCACCCACGCGACAGCCAGGTCACGGCGCTCATGAAGCCAAGCGGCTACGGCCACGGTTTTTCCCGACCCCGCTGGCGCGCTCACGAGCGTCAACCGCGCGCCATCCAGCCGTTCAAACATCGCCACCAGCCGCGGCCTCTCAAGCACACCCACCCGCACTCGTAGCTGCGAGTCAACGGGATCGGTAGACCTCTGCATCCCATCATTTCCGGAAGTCGACATTGTTCTCCACGGTACTATCGCCGATCCAGCCGCGCACCGCGGCGAGTCGTACCGGCGACCTGGTCGCGAAACGGCCTCCACGGACAGCCCGGTCCCCCACAGACATTCCAGAAATCACCTAGGTGAATCACTCCGCGCCGGCTCGAAACCACGCGCCGTGTCTGGGACAGTCCTGTGGTGGAGCGTTTTGAGGGCGATCGAGGGAGCGTGATGAATACCACGGAGTCTGATTCAGGATCCAGCGGCGTGAAGGTCACCGCGAAGCGCGGGCGCGCACGATCGCCGGAGCACGCTCGTGTTGTGCCACATCTGAGTGTGGCGGAGCGGGTGGCGCGCGGGCGGGCGGCGCGTGGGGATTCCCCGCGGTCGAGTCATGCGGAGTTCATCGCCGGTGCGCATCGTCCCGATCCGGTCGAGCTGTTGGAGTCGCAGGCGGCGTCGCGGGTGTCGGAGTTAGTGCCGATCCGGTATGGGCGGATGTTGGTGTCGCCGTTTACGTTCTACCGAGGTGCGGCGTTGATCATGGCGGCAGACCTCGCGTCGACACCGAACTCCGGGTTGCGCACCCAGCTGTGTGGGGACGCTCACCTGTCGAATTTCGGCCTGTTTGCCTCGCCCGATCGACGGTTGGTGTTCGACGTCAACGATTTTGATGAGACGCTGCCCGGCCCGTGGGAGTGGGACGTGAAACGCTTGGCCGTGAGCATGGAAGTCGCCGGCCGCGACAACAACTACTCGGACAAGCAGCGTCGCAGCGATCGTTTTGGAGACGGTCGCTGGCTACCGAGAGGCTATGCGCGAGTTCGCGGGGAAGCGCGCGCTCGATGTCTGGTACGCCCGAGCTGAGGTCGACGAGGTGATGGCGCGGATTCAAGGCCAGGTCAAGAAGTCGCAGGTCAAACAGGCCGAGAAGACGATTGCCAAGGCTCGCACGAGCGATAGCATGACCGCTTTCTCCAAGCTCACCCGTACGGTCGACGGCGAGCCCCAGATCGTCTCCGACCCGCCGCTGATCGAACGGGTGACCGATCTCGCACCCGGTAGCGCGGGCGAAGCGCTCTTCGACTCTTTGCACGCGTTGCTGCGCGCGTATCGCGAGTCGCTGCAGAGTGATCGGCGAGTCCTTTTGGAGGAGTTTCGTTTGGTTGACCTGGCGCGCAAGGTGGTCGGGGTTGGCAGTGTCGGCACACGCGCGTGGATTGCGCTTTTGCTCGGACGAGACGAGAAGGATCCGCTGTTCTTGCAGTTCAAAGAGGCACAGTCCTCGGTGCTCGAAGACTTCACCGCCAAGAGCGAGTTTGGAAATCACGGGGAGCGTGTCGTTGCAGGACAACATCTGATGCAAGCGTCGAGCGATATCTTCCTAGGCTGGGTGCGTGTCGAGAACAGCTTTGACGGGCAGCCTCGCGACTATTACGGTCGCCAGCTGAAGGACTGGAAGGGGTCGTTCGAGACGGCGGGGGCGCTGCCCGAAGGTATGGGCCTCTACGGTGGGGTGTGCGGGTGGACGCTCGCCCGCGCACACGCCCGCTCCGGCGATCGGATCGCGATCGCGTCATACCTCGGCGGGAGTGACGTGTTCGACCGCGCGATCGCCGACTTCTCCGTGGCCTACGCAGACCAGAATGAGCGTGACTACTCCGCGCTCAAGACGGCGGTCGAGAATGGTCGCATACAGGCTCGCACTGGTCTTTGAGGGGAGTGTGATGAGCGCAGACTCGTTCACCGAGTTCTTGGAGTATTGGCGGGTCATCCATGACCAGGGATCCGACGCTCCCGCCGAGACCGCCGGGCTGTGGATCGACGCGGCCGTGCGTCTGTCCTCGGAGCAGCGGCTTCAGCAGGCGATTCTGGACGTCCTAGCCATCGGGGGTGAGAAGCAGATCGCAGCGCTGTTTGCAACGGTGTTCGAAGATCCCGCTCTGATCGTGGGGGTCGCCGATGAGATCCCCGAGAGTGTTGAGTTCGGCGGGGTGCGACACCCAGTCCACGCCGCGTCAGCCGAGACGCTCCATCTCGCAGCCGCCGAACAACGGGGCAAAGCAACTCAGACGATGCGGCTTGCGAACTCTCTCGATTCCCTTGCCGACATGAAATCAGGCGGTGGCAAGTGAACTCTGCCGGCGTAGCGACGGCGTGATTGACGGATCTGGGACAGGCAGAGTTTGCCCACCGTGGACGCCGGGCGCGCGCATCGGTGATTGTTCCGGTGCATCGAGCCTGATGGGTGAGCAACCCGCACAGCGACCCCATCGGCTTGACCGCCGCCGAGCGAGTTCAAACCGAAAGGTAAACGGCATGATTCTCTCTATTTCTTTGGCGGGCTGTTTCTCTGGTTGATCCTGGTGCCTATCTGGATGCTGATCGCGTTTTGGCCGGCGCGCGTTGCCGGCCGGAAGGGTCATAGTTTCATCGGATTCGTTATTTTCAGCTTGTTCTTCTTCCCGGCGGCTCTGATCGTTGCCTTTGTGGTTACGGTCGGACTCGCCTCGCGTGACGCGTGGCTCGCGCACGTCGGCGTCGCAGGCGGGACAGTCGGAGGTGTGGCTCCGCGTCGTATCAACCGACCGCGCGGCCCGGTGTTGTGTAATGGGTTGTGGTGATTCTTAGATAAGCGAGGTGGTGCTGTGGAGCGGGATAGTGCTGCTGTTGCGGGGGCCGGTCTGGTGTTGTTGACGCTAGCGGCGGGTCAGTTTGTGATGGCGCTGGATACAACGGTGATGAACACGGCGATCGCGACGGTCGCCCGGGACGTCGGGACGGACGTGACGGGGATCCAGACGGCGATCACGCTCTATACCTTGGTGATGGCGTCCTTGATGATCACTGGCGGGAAAGTCGGCGAGATCATCGGCCGAAAGCGCGCATTCTCGATCGGGTGCGTGATCTACGCGTGTGGGTCGCTGACAACGGCGCTGGCTCACAGCCTGACGGTATTGATCATCGGCTGGTCATTCCTGGAGGGCTTTGGTGCGGTGCTGATCATGCCGGCGATCGTGGCCCTAGTCGCCACCAACTTCGGGAAGTCTGAGCGGCCGCGCGCCTACGGGCTGGTGGCGGCCGCGGCTGCAATCGCGGCGGCTCTTGGCCCGGTAATCGGCGGCGCGTTCACGACCTACGCCTCGTGGCGCTGGGTGTTCGTCGGTGAGGTGCTGATCGTGCTCGTGATCCTGGCCCTCGCGCGGCGCGTGAACGACAGCCCGGCCCAACCAGGGGTCAAGCTTGACCTGATCGGCACGGTGCTCTCGGCGCTGGGCCTCGGCCTGATCGTGATCGGCGTCCTCAAGTCCGGGTCTTGGGGTCTCGTCCAGCCCAAGCCAGACGCTCCGCACTGGCTGGGGCTCTCCCCCGTGATCTGGCTCGTCCTCGGGGGCGGCGTGGTGATGGCCCTGTTTGTGTTGTGGGAGAACCGGCGGATCAGGCGCGGCGAGGGTGCTCTGATCGACCCCACAATGCTGCGCAACATCCAGCTGCGCGACGGCGTCGTCGCGTTCTTCTTCATGTTCCTCGTGCAGGCAGGGACATTCTTCGTCGTGCCGCTATTCCTGTCGGTCGCGCTTGGGCTGTCTGCGATCCAGACCGGCATTCGGCTGCTCCCACTCTCACTGACGCTGCTGGTGTTCGCTATCGGAGTGCCCAAGTTGCGACCAAACGCGTCACCACGGCGTGTCGTGCGTCTCGGATTCCTGGCGTTGTTCGTCGGGTTGGTCCTGCTGGTCGCGCTGCTGGACGTCGGCGCCGGCCCGCAGATCGTCACCTGGCCCCTGCTGATCGCCGGCTCAGGCCTCGGCGCCATGGCGTCGCAACTCGGCAGCGTAACCGTCTCAGCCGTCCCCGACGAGAAAAGCGGAGAGGTCGGCGGCCTGCAGAACACCGGCACCCAACTGGGCGCCTCGATCGGCACCGCCGTGGCGGGCGCGATCCTTATCTCAGCGCTGACCGCGTCCTTCCTGACAGGCATCCAGAACAACCCCGACGTCCCCCAGAGCGTCGCCTCCAAGGCACAGACCAACCTCGCCGGTGGCATCCCGTTCATGTCGGACAGCGATCTGAAAGCAGCACTCGTGGACGCTCACGTTCCACAAGCGACCGCGGACGCCGTAGTCAACACAAATCAGCAAAGCCGCATCGACGGACTCCGCGCAGCACTCGCAGCACTCGCGCTGATCGCGCTCATCGCACAAATGTTCACCCGCGGCCTCCCCACCGTCCAACCCGGTACACAACCCGCGCGCGCCTCACCACAGCCATAGCCACAACCATCGACGCTGTCACGGCGACCCAACACGCCGCCCCTCGCCGGTGAAGACGAACATGCCTGACCTGCTGCCTTCACCGACAAGGATGATCGCAGCGGCCCGCATCGCGATTTTTCACGACTGCACGGGTGGTCACGGTGCGTCCTCTCGCTTGTGAGTGCCAGTCGTGTGCCAGTCGCGCCCGCGGTAAGCGGACAACCACGCACGCTGGCGGACTGGCGATGGTAAGTGAGGTCTGGCGATGCAGCAGGGACAGTTTGCACGCTGTCACGGTTGTGACGGCAAGGTATCCGCCGCACCCATTGAGTCAACCGCGACCCTCCGGGGCTCGCCCCAGGTGTCGAGGAGGTGAATCCCCCAATGCTCGACCACTTCTCCCGGCTCTTCACTGAGCTTCAGGACGAGGCTGGCCAGACCATGGCCGAGTACGCCGTCGTTCTGGCCGCGATCACGATCGCGGTCGTGGCCGTCCTGGCCCTGCTCGCCACCGCGATCACCGGCAAGCTGAAACGCGGTCATCTCCTCACTCTAGAGGGATGCCCAACCGGAGCGACGCGGGTGTCGCCCGGGAGTTGTCATCGCCGGTGGCCGGCGCTGGTGTCGATCAAGCCGAACCGGCCCGTCATCAACCCCGGTGGTTCCCGAGGTCGGGATCAAATTCAACGCGCGCTGGCGGGGTGGATTCTCGGGTCACCGCGACCCTTCACCCCGCCAGCATTCGCGGCGCGTGTCGGCCTGTTCCATCATCTGTCTGATTCAGACGTTGAGATCGGGGTCATCGATCTCTTCGTTGTGGGCGATCGGTCGGTTGAACGCCGAGACGTAAGCCTCGACCTAAAAGAAAACGTCGAGTCTACACCCCGACCGGCGAACCGCGAGAGTGCGGTGATCGGTACGGGCCGCCTTGGGATCATGAGAGTGGCTGAAGCGATCGAACCGGCGTCGACCGAGGGTGAAGAGCACCACCATGAGGGCACTTGTGGTTCCACAATGGTTCCATCCCGCAAGAAACCCCTGCAAGTAGACACCAAGGCCGGAACTTTGATGGTTAGCCGCTTTTTCGGTGTGTGACAGCGGTTGGCGATGGTTGTCGCGTCGGCGTCTTGACTGGGAACCAATGATCCGCGGGCTTCGGGTCAGCTGCGCTCACGTCATTCCGGCACTTGCCGCGGCCTACGGTGTTTCTACGCCGGGACGTCGCCGGTGGTTGACGAACACTCGAAGCCTGAGCGATGTCCGAGCCATCCCGTGGTCCGAAACGCTGCTGCTGACGAGACCCGATAGCTCGTCGGGATCGCGGGGCTCCGCATCAGGCCCTCGCCTAGTCCAAGAATCGAGTGCCCGTAACGTTTTTGGGACGGTGGTTGGGGATAATGCCTCGGTGGCCTCGGAAGACCATGAGATCGCGGTGTCCGCTCGTTGGGGGGTTGTTTCCCCTTCGGGAGCGTTGGCGGCGGGTGTCGTGGTGTTGGTGTTCACCGCCTTATCGGTGCCGCTGGCGGTGATTGTCGGTTCGGGTCTGGTCAAGACCAGCCTTGCGCCCGCGGCGGTGACGCTGGCATTCTGGGTGGTGGGGGTGCTGGTGGCGAGGCGCGAGCCTCACAACCCGATCGGCTGGATGTTGATCGCATCCGGAGCGCTGGTAATGATCGGACTGATCGACGCCGAGCAGTATTCGCTGGCTGTGTACGTCCGTGGAGATCATCAGCTCCCGCTCGGAGATGTCGCGGTGATCGTGGGTCAGTGCTGGCCGGCGGCTCTGCTGTTTCCTCCACTTGCGATCCTGCTTTTCCCCGACGGGCGGTTACCCTCACGCCATTGGAACTGGGTCGTGTGGATCTACGCCGGTGCGTCTACTGCGCTTGTTGGCGAGCAGATATTCGTCGCGCTAAACGCGATCCGCGAGCACCAGATTCGGATAGACCACAACGGCGGGTATCTCACCACGCCAGCGCCACGGATTCTGCAAGATCAGGCGTTCTCGATTCTCGGCATGGTGCTGTTCTCCGTCATCATCGTTTCGTGGGTGATGTTTATCGCTCGTCGCGTGATCAGCTACCGGCGAGCGACTGGGATCCGCCGCCAACAACTGAAATGGGTCATGTGTGGGTCCGCAGTGACCGCGCTCGCGATCCCAGTGTTCGCGTTTGTGAGCATCAGCTGGCTGCAACCAATCGCAGGAGCTGCTGTCGCTGCCCTACCAATCGCAATCGGCGTCGGGATCCTGCGCTACCGCTTGTACGAAATCGATGTCATCGTCCGGAAGACGCTGACCTATGCCACCTTGGTCGCGGCGCTTGCAATCGTCTACCTCAGTGGGATCTACCTTGTCGGGCGCAGCCTCCAAGCGCTCACAGGCCAGTCTGGCGCCCTGGCCGTGACCCTGTCCACGCTCGCGGTCGCCGTCGCGTTCCAACCACTCCGCAGCCGCATCCAACGAACGGTCGACCACCGTTTCTACCGCCAGAAATACGACGCCGACCGAACGCTCGAAACCTTCGCCGCACGACTCCGCGACCAGACCGGACTCGACACCCTCACACACGAGGTACTCACCGTCGTCAACTCAACCCTCCAACCACGCCACGCAACACTCTGGCTACCGCCCCCCAACCCCACCCCAACCCGACCACCAAATGCACGCCCCTAGCCCACGACTACCAGCGCGAGCACAGCCGCGCACCAGCAGGCGATACGCCGACAGCCACGCCGAGTAGCCGCAGACTGGCCTCGCCGTGTTCTGAACCATCCGGTCAACGTTTAACCGTGGCGAATCCCGAGGTCATGCGCAGGCGAGACACGTTTAGGCGCCGCGTCTGTCACGGGCCGCCCTACGGATCTTTAGGACGCTTGGACGCGCTCGATGATCAGTTTGTTGTTGTTGAGGCCGAATACGGTGTCTGCTCCGTTGACTACCCATTGCACGGCGAGGGTGTAGGTGCCGGCTTTAAGGATCCCGGTTGTGAGTACGGCGTCGTGGCTTGAGTCTTGGCTGTCGCCGTTTCCGAGGGTGTTTGGGGTGACGAGGTTTAGCGGGCCGTCTTGGACTGTGCCGTTGGCGGTGAGGCGTATGAGGCATTCGTCGAAGGTTCCGCTGCCGTCACAGTTTGAGCTGGTTTGGACGGTGACGATGAAGAACGCGGTGTGTCCGCTGGGAACCGTCATCTTGGTGGTGGCCCACGGCGCGTTGCTGCAGCATCCGTCTGGCATGGTGGCCCACGTGGTGCTGTATTGGTCGACGCCATCCGCTCCGAGGCCGCCTGCGCCTTGCATCACGCGTACTTGGGTGATGGCGCTTCCGGTCGTGGTGCCAACGACTGAGAGCGCTGTACCTGCGGTGCCGATCAGCAGCGCACCGACTGCGACGCCGATACCCACCCGGATCTTGGTCTTGCGGAGCATCCCGTTCCCCCTTCGACGGTGCCGGCGTCTGCCGGTGGAGGGAACATTGCATCTATTGACGCTTTGCACAACCTGGCTTCGTGTGCTTTTCGACGTCCCGGCAGTAGATGCTCTGCTCGTGCCAGCACTTCCCGCAGAAGCTGCAGAGTGCTTCAGTTCTCGCCTCGCGTTCGGCGAGCACTTCGGCTACGAGTTCCTCGACCTGCACCTTGGAGAGTTGGGACGCGGCATGGATCTCGGCGACGTCCCAGCCTTGCCGCGCCGCGCGGTCGCACCACCATTCGAGCCGTTCGTGGTGGCGCTGTCGAGCTGTCACGGTTCGGGCGAGGGCGATGACGGTGTCGAATGCCTGCGTGTCCTCGGATGGCTGGTGGTCGGTGTCGATGCTGGCGAGGATCTGCTCGACGGTTTCGATGGGGAGTTCGGTGGCAATCGTGATGTCTGAGGGGAGGAACCCGTGCCTGTCGGCGACGCGCGCGAGTCGGCGGAGTTTCCGCTCGTCCGTGTCGAGCTTGGCGGCGAACTGTGCGAGTTTCAGGATCGGCGTCGAATCGAGCGAAGGATGCCGCTGGGCGATCTCTATCCATCGCTGGCCGGCTGTGGTTAGGCGGCTCGGCACGACAGCTTCCGAGTTTCGAATCGGTGGAGGCGTTTGGTGATGACCTGCCGCGACGCGCCGCAGCGCCGGCCGATCGTCGTGTAATGAACCCCACTAGCGGCCGCGACCGCGCACAAGCTGAGCATCTGCTCGTCCGCCGCTTCGAACGTGGCCTGGCATTTCGCCGTATGCTCGGCGGCCTGTTCGATGTCTCCGAGCACGCGCTGGCGGATCTCCGTGTCGACCCACTCCGCCTCGCTGCTAGAGATCCGGTCCGTGAGGTGGCGGCGGATCGCGCTTAATTCAAGCGCGTCGAACGGGCCGCAGTACTCGTCGATTTCAGCGAGAGAATCGCCGGCGGCGAGTCCTTCATTGATTGCTTGGACGAACGTTTCGGTCTCGACCATTCCCACTGCCTCCACGGTTGCTTTGACTGTTCGCTTTGGAGGTTAGGACCTCGGCGAACCTCCACCATTCCGTTGGCGCTAGGTAACACTTCCGAGCCCTTGGAAGCCTTAGGGCTGGCGAGGCGAGTGATGAAGCGGCAGAGGTACTTTGCGGCCGCCCGCGTGACTACGGTTTCTGGCTCACCGGGCCTATGTACTGGCGAACCATTCGGAAGGATGCACTGGGGACGGGTCGAAGTTCATAGCAGTCTTTGGAGGTCGTACCGATGATGGGAGCAGCATGACCTATCCGCTTGATCGTAAGCTTGTTGTCGAGTTCATCGGAATGTTCCTGTTCATGTTCACGGTCGGTATGGCGACCAACAAGGCGGGTGCTGGTGCGCTGGCGCCACTTGCGATCGGGTCGGTGCTGATGGTGATGGTGTTTGCCGGTGGTCACGTGTCGGGTGGTCATTTCAATCCGGCTGTCAGTACTGCGGTGTTTGTGCGAGGCCGGATGACTTCGAGAGAGTACGGGGCGTACATGGCTACGCAGGTTGTGGCTGCGATCTTGGCTGGTCTCGCGGTTCGTGTGGTGGGCGGTCATGAGAGGGCCGCACCGGTAGCCAGCGCGGGAAAGATGTTGGTCGCCGAGTTCCTGTTTACGTTCGCATTGGGGTGGGTGGTGCTCAACGTCGCGACGGCGCGAGGCACCAACGGAAACTCGTTCTACGGGCTCGCGATCGGGTTTACGGTCGTCGCCGGCGCGTTTGCAGTCGGCGGCATCTCCGGTGGCGTATTCAACCCGGCCATCGCGGTAGGCGGGATGGTCTCTGGCCTTTTCAAGTGGAGCGACCTTTGGATCTACCTGGTCGCTGAGTTCCTCGGTGGCGCTGCCGCAGCGTTCGCGTTCGTCTACGTTCTGCCCGCCGAGAAGACGGCCGGCGACGTCGAGGCCGCCAGTACGGAATAAGACAGCCTGGTCGGTGAACGTCACCTGCGCGATCGCGGTCGGCCTAGGCACGTTCTCACGTGGTTGCGGGCGATCCGGGCCGTCGGCACTTCGATGAGCGCTTACCGTGCTCACTGCCGAGTGCACGGCGGAGTTTCTACACCATCTAGACGCCGGTCTCGCCTGAAGCTTGGATATTGAGCCGACGGTTACGCTGTCGCGGGGGGTGCCGCGGGAGGATTTGTTGGGTCTGTGCGGCGGTGTGTTTGGTGGCCTGTGCCGATGAGTTCTGCGAGTCGGGTGAGGCCGCGTTTTGTTCGTGTTTTGATTGTGCCGAGTGGGACGTCGAGGTGGTTGGCGATTTGGGTTTGTGAGAGGCCGCCGAAGTAGGAGAGGGCGATTGCTTGGCGTTGTGCTTCGGGGAGTTCTTCGAGTGCTTGTCGGATCTGGTATGCCCACGCGAATCGGTCGGCGGTTTCACGGCCGTCTTCTCCTGTGATGTCTTTGATGGTGGCGAGGTCAACGACGCTCTTTTGGGTGCGGAGTCGGTCGATGGCTCGGCGGCGGGTGATGGTCAAGAGCCATGCCTCGAGTGGGCGGGTGGGGTCGTAGCGCTTGTGGGCCCGCCAGGCTTCGATCATCACGGTTTGCACGACGTCTTCGGCGTCGTCTGTGCCGACGTAGCGGGCGGCGTACGCTTGGAGTAGCGGTCCGTAGCGGCGCTGGCATTCGGCGAGGACGCGTTCGTCTCCTGAGGCGAAGCTTTGTTGGATGCGATCGACGTCTGGCTGGGTTTGACGGCTCAGCGAGTCTGACTGGGGGTCACGGCCGTCAACCTCGGGGGTGTCTCTCGGCGACTTCCCTGGGACGCCAGCTCGAGCGGTTTGGGAAGAGTCTGCGGCCGGTGTGTTGTTGGTCGTGATGAGTCGGATCGGCCCAAGCGGAGCGGCCGTCGGAGTCAATGGTCTGGAGTGCTCGGTGTTCATGTCGCCTCCTTGATGGCGGCTGTCTGCAGCTGGTGTCTCTTGATGCCCGGAGGCAAGAACGAAATCCTGAGCGCTGGCGAGAGCGCTGCGCCGGTCGAGTTGAGCGCCCCTCGCAGCTCATCGAAACCCTTCCGACGAACTTTGAACGAACTCTCTACAATACTTGGAGGACAGTACACTTTCGATGCCGATCTGTCAACCTTCTGTACAATGTATGTATACTCTATGTCCATGACGATGCCCACCCCCGAAGCCGCCCCGCGTGTCCGTATTGGCGAACTCAGCAGCCGGGTCGGTGAGTCACCCGAGGTTCTCAGAGCTTGGGAGCGTCGCTACGGCCTCCTTCGACCCACCAGAAGCGCGGGCGGCTTTCGCCTTTACGGGGAGGAGGACGAGCGCCGCGTGCGGGCCATGCAAGCGCTACTCGCCTCGGGCGTCTCAGCCCGCCAAGCGGCCGAAGCGGTGCTCTCCCCATCACCAGCTGCTACGCCCGCCTCCCCGACCCTCGATCCGAACCTCAGTACAGGGCCGATCCAGGAGTCTCGAACGAATCTCACAGACGCCCTCGCGCGATTCGATGACGTGGGTGCGAACGCGACCTTCGATCGGCTGCTTGCTGACATCAGCGTCCCTGCCGTCATCTCCGAAGTGATCCTGCCCTACCTCAACGAACTCGGAGAACGCTGGGCCAATGGACGCGCCACCATCGCCGAAGAACATTTCGCCACTAGCCTGATCCGCGGCCGGCTCCTCGGACTTGCCAGAGGCTGGGACGGCGGCAACGGACCGCGTGCCGTATTGGCGTGCCCCAGCGGCGAGCTACACGACCTTGGTCTGATCTGCTTTGGAATCGCCCTGCGCGGCCACGGCTGGCGCATCACCTACCTTGGCGCAGATACGCCTCAAGAAACGCTCACTGAGACCTCGGCCCGCCTCCGGCCCGAGGTGATCGTGATCTCCGCCACCCGCCCATCACGCCTGCGCGCACTTGCCGTCCATACCGGAGACCCCACCATACCGGTCGCGATCGCAGGCAAAGGAGCGACCCCTACGGTCGCCTACGAGCTCGGCGCGACCATCCTCGACAAGAACCCCATCACAGCAGCCGCCCAGCTGGCCACCGACGGCCACTGAGCGGCCCGCGATCCAAATCGTTCCCCCCGAGATCAGGCTATGCGTGCCAGCCGAGTGTCGGGCAGCAGCTTGCGTTCGCTGATTGGCGTCGACGAGGCTGCCGAGGATGCTCGACTCGATGTACTTAGCTGCCTGAGGTCGAGCATGATTGAAGTGCCAGCCTGCAATACACCGTCAGGTGCGACCCAAACATCGGGGACGGTTGAGAGGGCGGTGTTCACCGCATCTGGCTCAACCAAGCGGTTCAGTGATGGGCCCTGTAGGGATCGAACCTGCGACCTTGGGGACTTAGGAGTTGTCGAGCGGTCATCGCGGTACGACCACTGGGAACCCGCCGAATGCCAACAGAGGCGCAACGGATACCCGGAACGTTGCACCAGTTGATCGAATCCATGAATGTCGCGTGGCACACGAACTCTCCGAGGACCACTCCGCGGCTGCCCAGATAACTGAGATCGCTTAGTCTGTCCTCGAGGTAGGAAAGGTAGGTACCTCCCGCGCACGTGGCGCTATCGCAGCAAGATCCGGCGCCCTTTGGCCAGCAGTCGCAGCATCGCGACCGCGACGCCGATGCGGGAGTGGCCGGTGCGGCGGCGCGCGGCGTCGAGCACGGTCACCGTCGGGTGCATGATTATGAGTGCGATCAGGGTCGCAGCGGCGAAGGAGAGGCCGATCAGGATCCCAGCGGTCGTCGCGAACACTGCACCGACGACGGAGATCTGGAGTTCGAGCTGGTATGCCGCGAGCACGACTAAGGCGGCGGCGGTAAGCGTGATAAGCCGGCGTCGGGCGACTCCTGCGGCGAAAGCCGCCAGGGCGACCAGCGGTATGAGAAGCAGAATCGTTATGCCTGCAGGGTAACTGCGGCGTGTGTGCCTGCGTGCTCATTTTGATGGATTGACCTGTAGGGCGGACGCTTTTTGGCGGCTTCGTGCAACGTCGAGGGGTAGGGTCCGCGGTATGACGGAGCGCGAGGTGTGCAGCTGCGCAGGCCTTGCGACGGTTGAAGTCGATGATCGACGCCGGAGAGGTGGTCGCTCCAGCTGGGTTCGCGAGCGCCTTCTCGGAGCGGAGGTCGCATTGGGAACCGTCCGCTGCACCAATAACACCGTCTCGACGCCGAAGCCAACGCGATTACCGCCGCACTGGAAGCCGATCGAGATCCCTGACCCGCCGAAACCTGACCCAACCACCATCGACGTGTCCGTCGGCGGCTACATGGGCGACTCTTATCGCGTTCACGGCGACGCCGAATCGCTCTTGTACGAGCACCTGACGCAGGGATACCAGCCCCAAAGCACGCGGGAGTTTCACCCAACCGCCGGGGACTGGCACCAGTTCTGGACGATGATCGACATCCTCGGCGTCTGGGAATAGGGCGCTCGCTACGCCGACGAGTCGGTGGTGGACGGAACCAGCTGGTCAATCACGCTGCAGCATGCCGGCCGCGCGGCGGAGTCGCACGGAACCAACGCGGCACTGCCCGGCTTCCACGAGTTCTGCCACGCCGTTTCGCGGCTCGCCGGCGGAAACCCTTTCCGGTAGCAGCGCGCGGTCGATTGAGGCCGCGGACGCCGAGGCGCGGTTTACACCGTGACTTCTGTGACACACTTGGCTTGTCCGCGGAGATCCCTTCGCGCTTACCTTGGAGGTCGAGATGGTCGCCCGAACATCCACGTGGACAGGTTCACCCGAGGCTCTCGACCGCTGGGCTGATCACGTCCAGTCCACCGTCAAAGGATTCATCTCTGCGCTCCCGGGAAACGCCGGCGGCGCGTTCTTCATCGACCGCCACTCCGGCAGCGCGCTCACACTGACGTTTTGGGATACCGAGGAGGCCGCCGCCGAGACCGACAAGTTCGCCGATCAGAGCCGAGCGAGCACGATGGAGGCTACCGGCGTGGAACTCCAGTCACGCGGCGCCTACACCGTGATCGACAAGTTCTGAGCCTCTCGGTGGGCGGTGCGTTGGCGCCCGGCGCGTGATGCAGCGACGTGGAGGTGGCTGGCCTCGGATCGCGTTCTTGCGAGGCACGCGAAATCGGTGGCTGCGTCCTGCTCCTGCTCAGACAGGCCTGCAATCTCCGCCGAAGGGATTACCACACTGAACCCGTCAGGCGAGCCGGCCGTCCGAGACGCCTCCCCGTACACGTGGTCGCGACGAACCAGCCAGCACATAAGGCTCTAAAGGGTGCGAGAGCGAGTCGCTAGATCAGGAAATAGATACGCGAAACAGGGATCCGCGAGATGGGGCGCGCTGCCAAGCGACCGGCCGCGTCAAGCAAGCTCTCCGGCAAATCGTCCACGCATGCCGATGTGGCGAAATCCGGCGCGACCCTGCTCGAAGCCGATCCTGTGGCCGCGGCGGTCGGCATGGCCGCAGCATCCTGAGTCAGGGGTCGGTGGTTGTGTGCGCGTCGGGTGGTAGGCGGATGGTCGCGACAAGCCCCAGCAGCACGAACCCGGCTGCGACCAGCGCCGCATTTCGGGCGCCGTCCGGTACGCCCTGGCTGATCGCGTTGGGAAGGGCTGTGCGCATCTGCGGGGCGGCCTGCGCGCTGGGTGGGGCGGCTTCGCCCACGCTCGAAGCCACCCCCTGGGCGACCGCTTCGGCCTGACTCCTGGGTACTCCGGCACTTCGCAGGTGGGCGGCCACCGAGTGCTGGAACGACACTGCGAACACCGATCCGATGATCGCGATCCCCAGCGCCGAGCCGACCTGGCGCGAGGTGCTTTGCAGGCCGCTGCCGGCGCCCGAGAACTGCACGGGGACCTCCGCCAGGATCAAGCTCGTGAGCTGGGCGGTCGCAAACCCGACACCCAGACCGTAGGCAAAGAGCACCGGCTCGAGCACCCACAGGCTGGTGGTGGGCGCCACGGTCAGCCCCAGAGCGGTGATGCCGATCACCTCGAGCGTCATCCCGGCGCGCACCACGCCGCGAGCGCCGATGCGGGCGGTGAGCGGCGCGGCGGTGGCCCCGGCGCAGAACGCACCCGCGGCAAGCGCGATCAGTGCGACGCCGGTCTCGAGCGCCGAGTAGCCGCGCGCCACCTGCAGGTAGATCGGGATCACGAACACGATGCCGAGCTCGCCGAGGCTGACCACCGCCGCCGCGATGTTGCCGTTGCGAAAGCTCGAAATGCGAAACAGCGAGAACTCGACGATGGTCGGCATCCCGCGGCGCAGCCGGCGGCGCTCGACCAGCGCAAACGCGGCGAACGAGAGCAGACCGACCGCGGCGGCCACGGGAATCACGCTCACCGCCGCATCGGCCGGCCATTCCCATCCGAGCAGGGTGAACGGTGTGGAGGTGGGCGACCACCATCCGTACAGCCGCCCGTCGATGGCCACGAACACGAGCGCCGCCATGCCGATCACGAACGTGACCGTGCCCAGGATGTCGAACCGGCTGGCGGCGGCGGGCTCGCGCGACTCGGCCACGTAGCGCAGCACCAGCACGAAGGCCACCGCGCCGATCGGCAGATTGATGAAGAACGCCCACCGCCACGACTCGGCGGTGATGGCCCACCCGCCCAGCAGCGGCCCCAGCGCAACGACCCCGCCGATCACCGAGCCCCACACCGCAAAGGCGATTGCGCGCTCCCTGCCGCGGAAGGTGGTGTTCACCAGCGAAAGCGAGGTCGGAAGCATGGCCGCTCCGCCCACGCCCTGCACGAACCGCGCAGCCAGAAGCAGGGTGGGCGACGCCGCCAGCCCAGCCATCACGCTGCCCGCCAGGAACACGATCACGCCGATCAGAAACGCCAGCCGCCGACCGTGACGGTCGGCCAGCCGGCCGAACGTGACCAAAAGCGAGGCGAGCACCAGCGCATAAATCGAATTGGCCCACTGCGCGCCGGTCAGCCGCAGACCCAGGTCGCGCACGATCGAGGGGATCGCGACGTTCAGGATCGTGGCATCGACGATGATCAGCGCCACGCCCAGCGTCAGCCCCACAAGGCCCAACCAGCGATCGCGCGGCGAACTCATCCTGCCTCCATGACGGCTGGATGCGGTCGGCCAGCTTGATCGGCGTTCGGCGGATGGAGCGGGCGGCGCCGGCTGGCGGCTGGCTTCTGCCACGTAGCCTCATCACCAGTCGCACGGCGTAGTGGCCAGACAGTCGTAACGTTAGGACGGTCCGTAACGGATGCCCGAGGGGCGTCCAGAGGAATCGGTTCTCCGACTTTGACGACCACACGGCGCTTCGGGGTCACAGTCACACGCCCAGACTACCGATGCCTCGGAGCGCGAGAATCGGGCGACTCTCGCGAGTCAGAGTCGCCCGATTCTGCACGCCTAGGCCGAGGCCAAGGCCTTTGCTTTTAGTGTCTCGAACTCGGCTTGAGATATCGCACCGCTGTCGAGAAGCTGTTTGGCTTTCTC
This sequence comes from uncultured Actinomycetes bacterium, assembly GCA_963796875.1. Taxonomy (GTDB): domain Bacteria; phylum Actinomycetota; class Thermoleophilia; order Gaiellales; family JAICJC01; genus CAVPTL01. The sequence goes on along the minus strand of CAWCNL010000006.1, from coordinate 43,397 downwards.
GATGTCGCCTGCCGGATTTGGCGCGGCGACAGAGCGGATGTGTTCGTCCAGTTGCGCCTGCGTGGCGTGCTGCTGTTTCACGGCCCGCTCGGTCATGCTGTTGTGGTTACTAATCAGGTAGATGAACACCCCGAGGTACGGCAGGATGATCACAAAGATCATCCAAAGCACTTTGGTGCCGCCGCCGATATCGTGCCGGCGGAACAGATCGGAGAACACGGTGATCAGAAGCCAAAACCAGATCACCCACAAGAAGAACACCGCCATCGTCCAAAGAAGCGAGACGAAAGGGGGGTAGCTCGAGAGAACGGTCATGCTGCTTGTACTCCTTTGGCAGTGTTATGGCTCGAGTTGGTTTGGTCGGTCGTGCGGCGGCGGCGCAGCGCTCCATCTTCGCACCGCGCGTGTATTGACGGCCACGCGGTTGGCGCGCGGGGCGGGTGGGCTCTAGTCAGTGATGTACGACACTTGAACCGAATGGCCTGCCAGGCCGGGTGTCTGTCCCGGCCCGGCGAGCGGCCACCGGCTTAATCATCTTCGGGCCTGGTTCGAGTTTGGATGCAGAGCTGTTCGAGTGTGATGGCGGGGTCGGGTGCGATGCGGGCCAGGCGCGGCTCAAGGCGATGGCGTTTGACACTCGAGTGAGGTGAAAGGTTTGCGGGTGCGCGGTTGGGGAATCGTCTTCGGCCCAGACAAGTAGACCAGATGAAACTTCTAACCTCAGCTTCAAACACGGCCGGCCTCACGCGCGGTGCCGGACATTCCTCTCGATGGATTAGCCGAGCGGGAGGAAATCCCACGTGCGCACCGAGTTGCGGCGCGCCACCTCCGAAGGAACGACAGCCGTAGCCAGGATTCGTCGAATCGGCCTATCCCGATCGCTCAACGACAAGCACGTGGCAAGCACTGGAATGAGTCCCGTTTGACGGACACTCGACTTCTAGGATCCGAGATGCTGCTCGGTGTCTTGGGGAGGGGAGTTCGTGATGGGGCGTGTGCACAGGTATCCGGACGAGTTTCGGGTGGAGGCGGTGCGGTTGGCGTTGGTGGCCAAGGCGGAGGACAGGCCGTTGTCGCATGTGGCCAGGGATCTTTCGATCAATCCGCAGACGCTTCAGAATTTGGGTGGCGGCAGATGAGGTCGAGACGGGTGAGCGGGCGGGGTTGTCGCGGGCTGAGCGGGCCGAGCTGGTGGAGCTTCGCCGGCGGGTCAGGCGGTTGGAGCAAGAGCGGGAGATCTTGGGAAAAGCCACCGCCTTCTTCGCGAGCGAGGGCAGGTTCAGCCGGTGATGGCCTACCGGTGGATGCGCGCGCAAGAAGGCTTTAGCGTGGTGGCGATGTGTTCGGTGCTTGGGGTGAGCTCGAGCGGCTATTACGACTATCTGAAGCGCCAGCCCTTGGCGCGGGTGGTATCCGACGGTGCGCTGCTTGGCCAGATCCGGCGGGTGTTCTTTTGGAGCAGAGAGACGTATGGGTATCGTCGGGTCGCTCGTCAGCTGGCCCGAGACGGGCATCGGCACAATCAGAAACGGGTCAGAAGGTTGATGCGCCAGCACGGCTTGGAGGGCCGTGTGCGGCGGCTGCGCCGTCGTGTCCATCAGGTCTCGGCCGAGGGCGTGCACGCGCCTGACCTGGTAATGCGAGACTGGAATCCGACGCGGCCTGACCGGTTGTGGGTGGCGGACATGACCTACGTCTCGACCTGGGAAGGGTGGCTCTACCTGTCGGTCATCATGGATGCCTACAGCCGTCGCATCGTCGGCTGGAGCCTTGCCCAGCACATGCGCACCGAGCTCGTCCAATCAGCGCTGGACATGGCCGTCGCGCGCCGCCGACCAGAAGCTGGGCTGGTGCACCACACAGATCACGGAAGCCAATATACGGCTTTGACGTTCGGCCACCAGCTGCGCAAACACGGCGTCGAGCCGTCTATGGGCCGGGTCAAGACGTGCTATGACAACGCGGTAGCCGAGAGCTTCTTCGCAACCCTCAAAAAAGACCTCGCAAACCGTTCGTCGTGGCCCACCCGCTACGACGCTCAGACAGCGATCGTCGAGTTCATCGAAGTCTGGTACAACAACCGGATGCACAGCACCCTCGGCTACAAATCACCTTCAGAATACGAGTTAATGGGAACAGCAAAACCCTAAGACCAAACTGTCCGCCGACGGGGACTCATTCCACCGAGCACCAAACGCCCGCATCCGAGAGAGTCGCCGAACAGGGACACAGCAAGGCTTCGGCCGAAGCAGCCTAACCGTCCCGGGGCCACGCCCGACACCAGCCTGTGGCTGCTCGGGCCGGTGCCTTCGCCTACCGGCTTGGTGTCGGGTTTGCCACTGCGCAACTCGCCAGCCTGGTACGGGCCGCTGGCGGTGCGGGGGCCGCCGCTACTTTCAATGGTCGTGGTGCCGCCCGCGTCTTCGACCCATTATCTGCCGGGTCGCGCGAGAAAGGCCACACCTTCCACTCCCGCCGCGCCACGTCTATTTCGTTCGACTTCTATACGTATCGACCTACTCTGCTAGTTCCTATTCCGCCACTATTCGGGGTCAATACGAAAACCGCTTTCACATCTGTTTGGTTTCGAGACAGATTCCGTACGCTCCGACACCCACTAGAATGGCAAGTGTCGTCCTCGGGCTGAGTGCGATCTCTGTGGTGTTCAAAGCCCCCCTCTCAGTGAATCGTGCGGGGGGCTTTGACGCATCCAGGACGTGTCACGCCGATGCGGTTGTGTAACATGTAGGCACATTCATATATCGCTATCGGCGTCATTGGTCTCACAAGCCAGGACGTCACAGCCCGAGATGCTTAGGACGACGATGATCGATCCCCCTATTGACCTCGTTACTCCCGCCAGGTTCAGCGCGAACGAGCTTGTGGCCATCGCCGAGTTCTTGAAGGTATTCGAGGCCGAACTACTAGCTCGTGGAGCCTTCGAAGCCGCCGCTGCTGACCTCCGCCTTACAGTGTTCAAGCAGGCTTACGACGCGACCGACACCGTGGCACAAGCCAAGCTTCGTGGCCACCTCACCGGGCTGACTGCCGAGGTACTCAATCATGAACTCGACAAACAGAAGCACGACATCGCAGACATGCGTGCGATCCGCTCGCGTGGCATCAACACGGAAGAGGAGTTAGCGGTGTTCGAGCAGCTCCTCGCGGATGTTGAGAGGTGTAAAAGTCGCATCGACCAGTTACGGGCGCGGATCGCGGAGTTGAACAATGAGACGCGCCGACAGGTGAAGAATGACCGACTGCGCACCCGCGAGGCCTACGTCCGTGTCAAGGTAGCCCTCGACCGGCCGCCGGAATCTCCGATGTCAACGATGGGCCTTGGCGGCACGAGCCGGATGTCAACGTGCGGCAGAGGCCGGCGCGACGGTCGGCCTCAGGGCCGGCGTGGAGGCGGTAGGAGCCAGCGCAAGGCCACGGTAAAGGGAGAGGCCTCCGGAGGCTTAGACCCGCCGCCTGAGCGCCTGTCACAGCGCTCAGGGCTAGTAGCAGTCGCGACACCCAACACCGCCCGGCTGAAGGCGGTGACCCCGTGAGACATTACGACGTAGCCGTGGGCCGTTCCGATGACGGCTGGTTCAACGCTCGCGTGGTTTGCGGCATCGGGGAGGTCGGCCACTGGGAAGACCGGTTCGACCTGTCAGACTGGCAGGCTCGGAAGCAGGCAGCGACCCGGTTGAGTCGGTCGTCCGGCGCGCCGTTCTCGCTCATCCTGAGTCGCCTGCAAGACGAGTGGACGCGAGAGGTAGTCCGCCCCGAAGTCGAGTTTGGGCGGTGGTTTGCGTGATCCGCCGCTTCAAAGATCTCGCCCACCTCGAACGCCGGTATGCCATGCACGGCCTAGACGTGGAGGCACTCCCGTACGGCCTCTCCGGGTCATGTCCAGCAGACTGCGGTAACGAGGTCATCTACAAGTACGACCCGGGGCGGGGTGTCTATCTTGACACCCCCGGGTGCAACGGGTGCGGCCTTGAGCTAGGCGGAATCGCCACGCTTCTCCTGGCTGATCCCAGTGACCGAGGATCCGAGCCTGTAGAGATGCTTGCGCGGTTGTCTCTCCGCCCACTGAGTGCGGTCACGAGGCGCGAGCCGGTGATGCTCGCGCCGCCGTGGATGTTCCCGCTGGGAACCGTGTGCGTGCTCGCCGGCCAGCAGGGGATAGGGAAGGGCACGATCATTGCGCGGATCGCCGCCGATCTCAGCCGTGAGCATGGCGTGATCTTCCTCAGTGAGGAGGACTCGGCTGAGGCGACGATCAAACCTCGTATCCAAGCTGCTGGCGGCAACGTCGACAGGGTGTTCTTGGTGGAGGCGCTCCGAGACGAGTCGATGGGTGGAGTGTTGTTGCCGCGTGATACCGACGAGCTTGGATTGTTGGCGGTCGAAGCCGAGGCGCGGCTGCTGGTCGTTGACCCCTGGACTAATCATGTTGCCGGGATGGATGTGGATAAGGGGTCGATCCGCACAGCGTTGATGCCGCTCAAGCATCTCGCCGAAGAGCAGAATCTCGTGGCGCTGCTCTCGGCTCACCCGGTCAAGAGCGCCGGCCGGGGTGACCCGCTCTCTGAGATCGCCCACGCATCCGCGGTTTCGCAGGTGGCGCGGGCGGTTTACTGGGTCCTGCTCGACCCGGCCGGAGGCGCAGACCAGAAAACCAACCCGCACCGCCTCTGCGCACAGGTCAAAAACAACTTGACCGCTCGCGGTGACACGCTGCGCTATCGACTCGACAGTGTGCTGCTCCCCGCTACCGACGGCGAGCCTGAGATGAGCATCGTCGCCGCGGGCTACGAGGGCACGAGCGAGACGGACTACTGGAGCGTCAGAAAGCAGGAGCAGCAGCAGTTCTCAAACGACGACACCGAAACGGCTCGGTGTGGCGAGTGGCTGCGTGACTTCCTCGCCGATGGGCCGCAGGAGTCGGGCGCTGTCCTCTACGCCGGCCAGGAGGCCGGTTTCGCCGAACGGACGATCAAACGGGCGCGTGAACACATCGGTGCGACCTCCCGCCGCGGTCGCGTGGGATCGCCGTCGGTGTGGTCGCTCCCGTCAGGCCAACCCGTCGGGCCAAGCAAAACGGCTGGCCCAAGTGGCCCAACGGTGGAAGAAAGAGGGTTCGAGGCGATTCCCGCGCGAGCCCCGTCGGGCCACTCAGGCCAGTCGGGCCAGTCAGGCCACACGACGAACCTTGGCCCAACGGTATTCCAGCTCGTCCTGGAAATCGACACGGCCCGCACCGAAGGACGCCTCCCAACCCTGGACGCCGAGTCGTGGGACGAGCTGCAACGCTCGATCGAAGGCGACGAGTCAGGCGCCACCGTAGAAATGCTCCGCGGGATCCTGGGAGGTGCCCAGTGAACACTGCAGGACACACCATCCCCCAACTTGGCGAGCGAGTCGTGAACGGCTCGGTCGGACTGCAAGCATCGCTCCTGCTGGAACAGCACCGCGTGTGGGTCTCGCCCACCAAGCAGTTCGTGATCGTCTTCGGTCGCCGCCAGCCTTATCGCATCAACTTTTACAGCAAGGGAACGAGCTGCTCGTGCCCTGCCGGGAAGAAGATGGACGCTTTCTGCAGCCATAAGACCGCGGCGCTCATCGCAGTCGCCGAGCGCGGCGACACGCCGATCCAGTTTCCACCCGAAGTCGGCGAACAACTCGAACTCGGCGGTGCGTCATGACCGCGCTCCCCGAGCTTCTGGACTGCAAGGCGCTGATGACCGAGACAGGGCTCACCCGCGCCGCCGCAGACCGAGTGATGCGCCAACTACCAGTGGTGCATTTCGACGGGCTGCGGAAGGTCTACGTTCGCCGCTCGGACGTGGCTGCCCTGATCGAAAGACGGACATTCGAGCAGGGGATGGTGGTACGGTGAGGCCGACAAGGTGGGCCGGCGCAGCGGTAACTGCCCGGCCCGTGACACCGGAGGTGAGTCCGATGCGCTTCACACCGTACAGGAGGTCGCTCTGATGGCCTCTGCGTCGATCACCAAGCGCGGCGAGGGTCGTTTCGTCGTGCGCTACCGGCTCGGAGGGCGCGCCACCCCCGTCTTACACGGCGGGAGCTTCCGCACCCAGAAAGAGGCGCGGATCAGGCGCGACATGATCGCCGGCGAGCTTGCCGCTGGTCGAAACCCGAAGGCTCTGCTGAACCAACTCTCCAGAAAGCCGCCCGTAGTCGAGACGTTCGCGCAGGCCGCCGAGCGGTACCGCGCCAGCCGCATCGACGTGGAAGACCACACCCGCTCAATGATCGGCGTCTACGCGAAGAAGATCTCGGAGACGTTCGGCACGCGCGACCCGCACTCGATCACGAGCGACGAGGTAGGCGACTGGATAGCCGCAGTCGGGCTCAAGCCGACCACCTTGCGCGTCTATCTGCGGACGTTCCGAGCGGTGCTCGCGTACGTCAGCGTCGATCAGAACCCGGCCGAAGGCCACCGCCTGCCCAAAATCGAGCTTGAGGAAGTCCGACCACCCAGCAAGCGCGAGTTCGCCAGGATCATCGAGCACGTGTCTGCTCAGTACATGTTCGCCCTCGTGGTACTAGAGGCGACGGGGTTGCGCTTGAACGAGCTGTGCTCGCTTGAGTGGGGCGACGTGGACTTCGCCGAGGGCAGGCTAAGGGTCCCGAGGGGGAAGACCCGAGCGGCCCGCAGGTGGATTCCGCTGCGCGAGGACGTGCTCGTGGCACTCGCCGAGACGCCGATGGAGGATCGCCGCGGCCGAGTCTTCGCACACTCTGACAGCGGCATCCAGGCAGCGATGGACGCCGCGTGCGTCCGCGCTGGCGTCACCAAGTACAGCCCGCACGACCTCCGCCACCGGTACATCAGCCTGCTCGTCAAGCAGGGGGTGCCGATTACTGAGGTGGCTCTCGTCGCCGGCCACGGCCGGAGATCAGTCACGTGGGATACCTACGCCCACGTGCTTCTGGACGAGTAGATCGTGCTGTGGTGGTGTGGTCCCGGTGTGGTCCCAGCGAACTTCTGGGTGACCGGATTTGGCTCTGGGACTAGGTTGCGGACAGTGCGAGGTATTCGTGCACGAAGTGCACGGCCATCGAGCCCTCGCCCACCGCGGATGCCACCCGTTTCATCGACTGGCTGCGCACGTCGCCGGCCACGAACACGCCGGGCAGGCTGGTCTCGAGCAGGTGGGGATCGCGCTCCAGTTTCCAGCGCGGCCGCACGTTCTCGAGCCGCAGCTCCGGGCCGGCCAGCACGAACCCGCGCGGATCGCGGGCGATCGCGGCGGGCAGCCAATCGGTCTGCGGCCGCGCGCCGATGAAGATGAACATCGCGGCGAGCTCGACCTCTTCCTCGGCGCCGGTCCTGGCGTTTCGCACCGTGATCGCGTGCAGCGAGTCGTCGCCGTGGGCCGCGACCACGTCCGAATCGAGCTGCACGGTGATGTTCTCGGTCGCGTCGATATGGTCGATCAGATACTGCGACATGCTCTTGCCCAGGTTGTCGCCGCGATAGAGCAGCGTGACCCGCTGGGCGTAGGCCGAGAAGAAGATCGCCGCCTGCCCGGCCGAGTTCGCCCCGCCGACCACCACCACGTGCTCGTCGCGGCAGCTCACTCCTTCGCTGCGCGAGCCGCCGTAGTAGATGCCGCGGCCCGTCAGCTGCCTCCACCCCCGGCGCGTCGAGCCGCCGGTAGTCGACGCCGGTCGCCACGATCACCGCCGACGGCACCCAGCTCGTCGCCTCCCGCCAGCTGCACGATCTTGGCCGGGCCGCGCTCGTCGACCCCGACCACCTCCTGCACCGTCAGAAGCTCGGCGCCGAACCGCTGCGCCTGGGTGGTCGCCCGCCGCGCCAGGTCGCCGCCGCTCAGCCCGACCGGGAAAGCCCAGGTAGTTCTCGATCCGCGAGCTCTGCCCCGCCTGGCCGCCCGGCGCCTCGCGCTCGATCAGCGCGGTGGTCAGCCCCTCCGACGCGCCGTACACGGCCGCCGCCAGGCCCGCGGGGCCGCCGCCGACGATCACGCAGGTCGTAGAACGGCAGCTCGGCGCGGCGCAGCACGCCGGCCCGCTCGGCCAGCTCCGCGATCGACGGCGACTGCAGCACCGCGCCGTCGGGCAGCAGCACCAGCGGCAGCTTCGCACCGTCGGCCGCGGCCGTCGAGCAGCCGCCGCGCCTCGTCGTCGCGCTCGATGTCGAGCCAGCCGTACGGCACCTGGTTTCGGGCCAGGAAGTCGCGCGCCTCGTGCGACTCGCGCGACCAGCGGTGGCCGACCACGCGGATGCGATCGCCGGCCGGCGGCTCGTCGGCCTTCCACTGGTCGAGCAGATCGTCGATCACCGGGTAGAGCTGCTCGTCGGGCGGATCCCACGGCTTGAGCAGATAGTGGTCGAGCGACACGCGGTTGATCGCATCGATCGCCGCCTGCGTGTCGGCATAGGCGGTCAGGAGCACCCGCCGCGCGGTCGGGTGCAAGCTCGATCGCCTGCTCCAGAAACTCGACGCCGTTCATCCGCGGCATCCGCTGGTCGGCGATCAGAAGCGCGATCGGCGAGCCGCGCAGCAGCGACTCGCGCACCACCTCGAGCCCATCGCTGCCCGATCTCGGCGCGCAGCACGCGGTAGTCGCGGCCGTAGCGGCGGCGCAGGTCGCGCTCCACCGCCCGCGCGACCGCAGGCTCGTCGTCCACCGCGAGGATGACCGGCCGGCCCTGGTCACGGCCTCCGTTGGTGCTCACCCGCCGTCCCCAACCGTGAACGCGAGCTCGTCGGGATAGCACCAGAACCAGCTCTCGCCCGGCTCGGCCGAACGGATCACGGGGTGGCCGGTGGCATTCGCATGCGCCGTGGCGTGGCGGTTGGGCGACGAGTCGCAGCAGCCGATGTGGCCGCAGGTCGTGCACATGCGCAGGTGCAGCCAGCGGGCGCCGATCGCCAGGCAGTCCTCGCAGCCGGGGATGTCGGCCGGAAGCTCGGCGTACTGGATGGTGTCGAGATGCGTACAGGTATCTGCCACGACGCGTTCCTCTCTGGGGCGGACTAGGACTGACCGGTGGGCAGCACGAGAAGCTCGTTCACGTCGACGTGCTCGGGCTGGCTGAGCGCGTACATGACCGCCCGGGCGATGTCGTCGGCCTCGAGCCGACCCGATCCCGGATTGTCGAAGAACGGTGTCTCGACTCCGCCCGGCTCGATCAGCGTGACCCGGATCGGCAGGCCGGGATGATCCTGGCGCAGCTCGGCGCGCAGGTTGTGGCCGATGCCGGTCACCGCCCACTTGGTGGCGGAGTACAGCGAGCCCGGCAGCACGCGCCGGCCGGCCACCGAACTCGTCAGCACGAAGTGGCCGCGGCCGCGTTCGAGCAGGTGGGGCAGCGTCGCGCGGATGGTCAGTGCGATGCCGTAGACGTTGGTCAGGATCATCGAGCGCCAGTGCTCGGGCGACTCGTTCAGAAACCCACGGTTGGCGCCGAACCCGGCGTTCGCGAACACCGCGTCGATCTGGCCGAACTGCTCGATCGCACGCGTCGCGAGCGCCTCCATCTGATCCCACTCGGTGACGTCGCAGCCGACCGCGATCGCCCGCTCCGGGCCACCCAACTCGGCGGCCAGATCGGCCAGCTTCTGCTGGCTGCGCGCGGCCAGCACCAGGCGATAGCCCGCCTCTGCCGCCTGGCGTGCGGTAGCCGCACCGATGCCGCTCGAGGCGCCCGTGATCAGGAGCACGTCCCCGCTCATGGGCGGGATCGTAGCGAAGAGCCGGTCAGTCCCCGAGGCCGGTGGCCGGCACGTCGGTGCGCACGCGCGTGGACGCCTGGGCGGCACGCATCGGACGGCGGTACCGGATCCGCTCAGACACGAAGTAGGAGCCGATCACAAACGCGGCCGCGAGCGCCTGGAACGCGAGGCCCTCGACGGTCGGGAACGTCGCAAACCAGGTGCCGATCCAGTTGGGAATCGGAATGTCGATCGGCGTCGTGGGAAGCCAGCCCGCCTGCTGGAACTCCTGCACCGTCTCGCCCACCATGCCCACGAACACGAACCCCAGGAGGATGCCCGTGGCCACCAGCATGCGCTTGTAGGGCAGCCGCTGCTGCGCGAGGAACGTCACCACGCCGACGGCCGCCACCAGCACCAGTGCGATCGCCACGCCCTCGAGCACGATCTCGCTGCCGTAGCGCAGCCGCAGCGACTGCAGGAACAGCACCACCTCGAAGCCTTCGCGGTAGACGCTCGCAAACCCGAGCACGGCCAGGCCGAGCAGCAGGTTTCGGCGCGCGTTGGGGCCCGTGCCGTCCATCAGCCTGCGGCGGCTGCGGTTCTGCGTCGAGATCCAGCCGGTCCAGTAGACCTTGTGGAAGAACCAGTTCATCACCACCATCAGCACGATCAGTGCCACGAGGCCGGTGGCGGCCTGCAGCTCGTAGCCGCCCAGACCCAGCGTGCCGATGAACCACACCACCACGAACCAGGTCGCGATGGTGGCCGCAAATCCGATGCCGGCGCCGACACCGACGGGCCGCCGCAGCGATGCGTTGGAGCCGCGGAAGCTCGCGGTGATCGCGGCGAGCACCAGGATCATCTCGAGTCCCTCTCGGAACACGAGCAGCGCACTCGAGAAGATCACCGCGCCGTCGCTCATGTTGTTGGGATCGGTCGGATTCGCCACCCCGCCGGTCACGCCCTGCGCCACGAGCACGACCACCAGCAACGCAGCCGCCACTGCGAGGATCCACAGCTGATTGCGACTGTTGCGAATGCCCTTCTCGACCGCCAACCCGCATCCCCCGACTAAGGGTTACCTAAAGCGTCTGATCGAGGATAGCTTAGGGGGACCTACGCGGCAACGGGCAACCGTCTGGTTACCCGCCCGTGCGCGGTCACCGCCAGCGACACGAGCCCGAACACCAGCACTGCGGCCGCAAGCCCGCCCACGCCGTCCCAGCCCCAGCTCTGCCAGGCAAGTCCCGGGAAGTACCCGCCGAGGGCCCCGGCGACGTAGTAGGCGCTGAAGTAGACGGCCGTCGCAAATCCGCGGTTCTGGTCGGTGCAGCCGGCGACCCCCAGCTGGCAGGCGGTGACGCCGGCGAACATGGCCCCGGCAAAGCAGGCCAGGCCCAGCACGATCAGGACGATCGACGTCGAGAGGGTCAGCAGCACGCCCACCAGAGCCAGGGACACGCACGCGAATGCCACCCTCCGCCAGCCCATCCGCTCGGTCAGCTGGCCGGCGGCCGGGCCGACCGCACCGAAGATCCAGAGCACGAAGATCAGGCTCGCCACGGTCGGCGAGTAGTTGAACGGCGTGGTCTCGAGCCGGTAGTCGACGAACGAGAACACGCCGACGAACCCGAAGAAGAGCGCGGCACCCGCGGCCGAGGCGCCGATCAGCGTGCGGTTGCGAAAGAGCGCCCGGCGCGCGCCGCTGACGGCCGCGGCGGCGTGGTGGCGCACAGGATCGGGCTCCAGCCCGCGCCGCACGACGACCGCCGCGACGGCGGGGAGCACGGCCAGCAGCGCCATCGCCCAGCGCCAGCCCACCGCCTCGGTAACCAGCGCGACGCCCAGCCGGCCAATGACACCTCCGACCACGAGCGTCGAGATGTAGTAGCCCATCGCCCGCGAGCCGATGCGCGGCTTGTAGACATCGGCGATGTACCCCACGCCGACGGTCAGGAGGCCGGGCATCACCAGCCCCTCCGCCACGCGGGCCACAAGCAACGTCTCGAAGTTGGGTGAGAGCGGCACGACGATCGCGGGAATCACGAGCAGGCCACTGGCCAGCACCAGCGAGCGGCGCAGTCCGATGCGATCCGAGAGCGGCCCCCAGATCCACGCACCCACGGCCAGGGCGATCACCAGCACCGAGATCGTCAAACCGGCCTCGGCCGGGCTGACGCCAAACGCGTCTCCCAGCTCGGGCAGGATCGCCTGCGTCGAGTACATCGTCGCGAACATCGCCCCCGCCCCGAGCAGGAACGGCAGCATGCCGCCCAGCATCGGCGTGCGGGTGGCTGTGGAGGACATGAACCCAGCCTAGGACACGCGCGGGTAAGATGTCCAAGATCACTTTGATCGGCTATTGAGATGTGTGAGGTCTGAGTGGAGCTGCGCCGCCTGCGTTACTTCGTGACCGTTGCCGAGGAGCTGCACTTCGGCCGCGCCGCCGAGCGGCTGCACATCGCCCAGTCGCCGCTGAGCCAGCAGATTCGCCGCCTGGAGGCCGAGCTGGGCGTGGAGCTGTTCGACCGCAATCGCCGCAGCGTGCGGCTGACCGCGGCGGGGCGGGTGCTGCTGGACGGTGCCGTGCCGCTGCTGCACCAGGCCGATCGTCTGCAGCAGACCATGCGCCACGCGGCCACCGGCGAGACGGGCTCGCTGACGGTGGGATTCGTGGGCTCGGCCACCCAGGACGCACTCCCGCGCGTGCTGCGCCACCTGCGCTCGAGCGATCCCGGCATCGACGTGCGGCTGCGCGAGCTGACCACCACGCCGCAGGTCGAGGCGCTGGAACGCGGCGACATCGACGTGGGTCTGGTGCGGCCGCCGGTGCGCAGCGAGCGGATCACCGTGATCCCGCTTCTGGAGGAGCGGCTGGTGGCGGCGCTTCCCGATACCCACCCGCTGGCCGCCCGCCAGGTGGTATCGCCCCGGGAGCTCGCCGACGAGCCGTTCGTCAGCTTTCCGCGCCAGATCGGCGCCGGCCTCTACGACGAGATCCTCGCGGTGTGCACGGCGGCGGGATTCAGCCCCAACGTGGTGCAGGAGGCCAACGAGATGCAGACCATCGTGAGCCTGGTGGCCGCCGGGATCGGCGTCGCGCTGGTGCCCGAGTCGATGCAGCGCATCGCCCAGCCGCACGTCGCCTACCGGCGCCTGCGCGGATCAGACGTGCGGCTGCGGCTGGGCCTCGCGGTGCGCGCCGGCGAGCGCTCGCCGCTGGTCGCACGGTTCACCGCCGCCGCACAGGCAGCACTCTGAATAAGAGGGGTCAGTCGCCTTTTATGCACGGTGCCACCAGTCGAGCGCGAGCCGCGCGACGGGTGAATAAAAGGCGACTGACCCCTCTTATTCAACTACCCGGGCGGCGTGGCGCTCGAACTCGTGCGTCAGGAGCGACCGCACCGCGAGAAACAGCCCCAGGTCGATCAGAAGCCCCAGCACCGCCGAAAACTGCGCGTCGACGAACGCGAACACCTGGGTGAAGAAGATCGAGACCAGCAGCGCCCGCTCCAGGAAGATGAACGCCCGACGGCGGTGCCCCTGCAGCATGTTCCACAGGCCGACCATGGCGAACGCCGCCGACACGAGGGTCGAGATCAGCTCGGCCCAGCGGATGAACTCGCGCTGCCCCGAGCCCAGCGGGACGTTGGTGATGTGCGCGCCCAGCCGAAACACCGGTTGGGGCCGCGCGTACGGCGTCGAGAACCAGGTCACGCCGATGATCTGGATCAGAAGCGCCAGCAGCCACAGGCAGATCAGCGCCACCACCACCGTCTGGAACCCGGGCAACTCGGTCGCATCCAGCAGCCGGCGGCGCAGCGCACGCACCCACCGCGTACCAAACCACGGCCGAAACTCGTGGTGCGCGCGCGGATCGTCGAACATGCGCCGCACCGGCGCGACGAGTGCATCGTCGTGACCCGCCAGCTCGAGCATACGCAGCGCGCGGCGACGGTTCTCGCTCCCGACCCGCAGCATCGGCACGTTCTTGGAGAGTTCGATCGAGTTGAGCAGGTACTCGCGGCGGGTGAACACGCGGCCGCGGTCGAGTTGGCGCACCACCACGAACAGCACGATGAACACCACGTAGATGATGGTCGCGGCCGGCTTGAAGAAGTAGTTGTTGTCGGACGTGACGAACTTGCCCACCTCGTCGATGAAGAGCCCAAACCCGATGCCGCCCAGCACGGCGGCCACCTGCCGCGCGCCGGGCAGCACGAACGCCAGTGTGAGCATCAGCGCCACCAGCATCAGCAGGCCCCCCCACAGCAGGTGGGCGATATGCAGGCCGTGGCCGCCGATCTGCGGGTAGTTGGTCAGATAGAGCTCGGTGCGCACGATCAGGATCGTGAGGATGGCGCAGATCAGCACCGTGTCGAGTAGCTCGGGCATCTCGGCCCGCCGCGGCGGCCACCGGGAGGTCGCCGGATGCTCGGCCTGGGCGGTCACGTTCAGCTCGCCGCGTCCAGAATGCGATCGGCCACGCTGTGCCAGCTCCAACGGTCGACCACCGCCTGACGCGCGGCCGCCCGCAGCCGCTCGCGCTCGCCGGGAGGCAGAGTGAAGATGGTGTTCAGGCGCTCACGCAGGGCATCGGCCTCGCCGCTGGGGAAGCTCGCAAGCCCGGCCAGCTCGGCAGGATAGGCGGCCTCGAGCCCCGCCGCGATCTCGGCCAGCCCCGAGTGATGCGCCACCACCGGCGGGCAGCCCGCGCAGGCTGCCTCGGCGGCGACCATGCCGAACGCCTCGGGAAAGATCGAGGGCACCACCGCGGCGTCGGCAAACGCGGTCAGGTGCACCAGGTGGCGGTGTTCGAACGGCCCGGTGAAGAGCGCATCGACCCCGGCCTCGGCCGCCTGCTGTTCCAGCTCGCCGCGATAGGGGCCGAACCCGACGATCACCGCCCGCGCGTCCAGCCCGCGCAGCGACTCGAGCAGCACCTGCACGCCCTTCTGCTCGATCAGCTTGCCGAAGTAGACGACCGTGGGCCGGTCGCCGGCGAGGAACTCCTCGAGGCGGGCGGCGTTACCCTCATCGGGCCACCGCTCCTCCGCGTTTCCGGGATTCGGACGGTCGCGGCGCGCCTCGGCGACCAGGTCGGCGCGGGCCCGGTCGCGCGACTGCGGCACCCACTCCTCGATATCGACCCCGGGCGGCACTGCGTGCACGCGCTGCACCGGCCCGCACACCTCCTCGAGCACGCTGCGGATGTGTTCGGTGCCGACGATCACCGCGCGGGCGTCCTCGAGCGAGCGTGCACCCCACGCCGAGAGCTCGGCGTTGCCACGCATGGAGTACTCCAGTTCGGAGCCGTGCGCGAGCACCGCGTACGGGGCGCCGCACCGAGCCGCCACCGGCCCGCCCAGGATCACGTGCCCGGCCACGATCAGATCGGGCGCCGGGTCGGCTGCGCGCATCGCGGCGGCATTGGCATCGACCCACGCCTCGAGCTCGGCTGCGGTCGAATCCTGCACGCGCTGCACCCGGTAGCCCTCGTAGCGGTCGATCACGAACACCGGCAGAAACCCGTCCACGTCGGGCCGCTGGGTGGCGGCGCCGCCGAGGTCATAGCGCTCGGGGTGCGGCTCCTGCGAGAACACGGTCACGTCGTGGCCGGCCAGGCTCCACTGCCGGGCCAGCTCGCGGGCAAAGATGTTCGATCCGGTCCCGGCCAGCAGGTAGCCGTGCCAGATGAAGATCCTCATACCGCGACGAACCCGGTGCGCTCGATCATCTCGGGGACCGTCACGAACTCGTAGCCCTGCTGCTCTTTCCATTGGGTCAGGATCAGCTCGGTGGCCTCGATCGAGTGGCTGCGATCCCAGCCCATCTCGACGTCGCAGCCGTCGTGCAGCAGGATCACATCGCCGCCCTTGATCTGCCGTTCGGCCTTGCGCATGATCTTCTCGGTGGTGACGTGCTTGTTCCAGTCCCAGAGGGTGACCGACCAGCACACGGGGATGTAGCCCTCCTGGCGCAGCACCCGCAGTGTGCCGGGACGGCGGCGGCCGTAGGGCGGGCGCATCAGCCGCCGGCCCTGCACCATGGCCATCTCGACTCCGGCCCCCTCGATCGCCTCGGTGGTCTGGCGCAGCTCGCGGCGGATGGTGTCGTCGGTGTGCAGCGGCATGGTCACGTGCGTGTAGGTGTGGTTTCCGATCGCGTGACCGGCGGCGGCGACCTCGCGCAGCAGCTCAGGCTGGGCGTCGGCGTACTTGCCGATGGTGAAGAACGTCGCCTTCACATCGTGGCGTTCGAGCAGCTCCAGAAGCTGCGGCGTCCAGGCGGTGTTGGGCCCGTCGTCGTAGGTGAGGCACATCAGCCGGCCGTGGCCGGGAGTGCCGACGAACGTCTGCCCGAATCCCTGGGCCTTGGGCTCGAGGGCGTTGTAGGCCAGAAGGCCGCCGGCGGTGGCCAGCGTTCCGGCAACGAGCGGCCATCGCTTCACGGGGTTCTCCCTTCGGTGGATGGGGACGGCAGCGCCCGGCGGTCGACCTCGCCGCTCGACCACACCTCCTCCGGCGCAGGTGGGCCGTAGAGGTTGGTCGCCGCACGGTCGTCGGCCCCCGGCCGGCGCATGTGCCGGTACCAGCGGTGGTAGAACGGCGCCAGCAGCACCGTCACGCCGAGCAGGACGATGAATCCGCCCAGCATCCAGAGGTTCTCGTAGAGGATGTGCCGGTTACCGGCCCGCCAGGCGGCCAGTGCGGCGAGCACGATCGAGAGCGCAAAACCCATGTAGTAGTCGATCGGAAACCGCCAGATCCACGGCTTCTCGAACCACCACACGTTGCCCTTGCGAAATCGGGCCACGGTGTAGGCGGGGTTCAGGATGAACCAGGTGTAGTCCCACACCACGGCGATCGCGAAGTACACGGCGAACACTTCCAGCTCGCCTGCCAGCGACCACGGAACGCCCTCCACGAACGGGAAGTTGAGGATCACGAGCGGCATGATGAACACGTAGACGTGGTAGCCGGTGAGCGGCCGGTTGGCCATGGCGAGGCCGTAGATGCGGCCCACCCAGCCGCGCTTCAGAAACCAGGTGGGCATGCGCTCGGCCCAGCCGTATCCGCCCTCGATCTCGACCTCTACGCCGCCGAGGCCGAACGCCCAGACGAACAGGAGCAGGGTGCGCCAGATGTGCAGGTCGTCTATCTGGTGACCTCCGCGATCAGCCGCTCGATGGTCTCGAAGGCCACCGCGTTGCCGTTCTGGTCGTAGTCTTCGAGCGCCTCGGCCATGCGTTCCTCGCCGGCCAGGAACCGCTCCAGCGACTGCTCGTCGAGGGCGAGGTTGGACGTGCCGAAGCCGAGCGACTCGAGGTAGCGCGAGTTCATCTCCTGCTCGAACTGGCCGGCCAGCGGCAGCGCCAGCATCGGTTTTCGCAGGTAGACCGCCTCGCTCATCAGCGAGTACCCGGCCGACGCCACCACGCCGCGGCTGCCGGCGAGGTCCTCGACGAACTGCTCGTTGGAGAACGGCCGGTAGAGCAGGTTGCCGTCGGCCTCGTCGGCGGTGACGTTGTCCTTACCGCCGTAGACGCGCGCGGGGATTCCGCTCTGCTTGAGCGCCGCGTCGGCCGCCTCGCTGATGCGGCCGTAGACCAGCAGATGCTCGCCGCGGCGCGCGTCGGCGTCGAGCACCTCGGGCCGCAGCAGCGACGGCACCAGGGTGGTGCGGCGCTTGCGCGGCGGCGGCCAGAAGAAGGTGGTGATCACGTAGTGGCTGGCGTGCGGCAGCTTGGACGCGATGAACGCGCGCGACGCCAGGTAGTCGCGGCGAAATCCCGAGAGCACGCCCGCGGCGTGGTGGCAGCGGTCGACCATCTGGATGTTGTCGACCGAGATCACCGGCAGCCGGTGGGTCTTGGCGTAGAGGTAGGCGAAGCCCTCGAAGTCGGTGACCACGAGTTCGGGCGCGAACTTGTGCGCCAGGGTGACGCCGCGGTGCCAGTCTTCGGGGATGCCGTGCAGACCCTTTCGCACGTTCACGCACAGGGTCTGCCACTTCTCCACCTGGCCGTGCTCGAGCGCGAACTCGAGCCCCCAGATCTCTTCGACGTCGGGCAGGTAGTCCTTCAGGTACGGGTACGCGCGGCCCGACGCCGCCACCTTGACCTCGTGGCCCTGCGCAACCAGGTGCCGGGCCACCACTCGGGAACGTGTGGCGTGGCCCAGCCCCTCGCCGATCACCCCGTAGAGAATTCGCATCTTCGCCTCACCTGCCGTTTGGCAAGCGCCGATTATCGCACGCGATATCATCAGATGATGAACGAAGAGGAGATGGTCGAACGCTGCCAGGCGGCGCTCGACAAGGCCGGCGTATCCGACACCGTGGTGGCAGCGTCGATCTTCATGCCGCGCGGCACGTTTGGCGGGGCTTTTGCCGGCGGGATGATCGGCGACGAGCTGGTTCCCGGCGGCGTGGGTACGGCCGGTGGCGCACTCGCCGGGATGAAGACGGTGGCCGCGAACTCACCGGTGCCCGAGCGGTGCATGGTGGCGGCGTCAAAGACACGCGTGTACGGATTCGATACCGAGCGCGACCATGGCCGCATGCCGACCGCGCTCGTCTTCGCCGTGGATCGCGAGGGGCTCGAGGCAAAGGTGCATCAGCGGTTCAACGTGCGGGTGCTCGAGCTGATCGACAAGTCGGGTGCGGCGATCGAACTCGAGGGGCCGCGACTGCCCGGCTTCCACGCCAGTTCGATCATCGACGAGTTGCACGGCTGAACGTCACAGCCGCCGCAGGGCCAACGGTACGACGAGTACCGCGATCACCACCGCCCAGATCACGATCCGCGTGCGGCGGCTACCCTTGGGGGCACCCGAGCCCTGCGGGACGAACACCGACCGCAGCAGCGAGCGCAGCCATGCGCCGCGGCCCTCGTCCCCGCCCGGTAGCCCTCCGCCCGCGATGATTCCCATGGCCGAACGCTACTCAAGCGCATACCCCGTGCCAGGCACGGGTATGCGCTCGGGCCAAACGTCGCTAGTTCACCGCGGTGACGCGGATCGCGGGGATGTAGCCCGCGTGCGTGTTGGCGGTGCCGTTGCACGGCCCGTCCAGATTGAACACGCCGGTCGCGAACGGGCTGGCCGAGCCGATCCCGTTCGTCGGGTCGGCGCAGGTGAAGCCGGCGTAGTCGGTGTCCCAGAACATGCCGCCGGGGAACACCTGCTTGCCCTTGGTCACGGCCGGGCTGAGCGCCAGGTTGAGCGAGTCGGTGGGCGCGTTGGTGCCGCCCAGCGGCGCCGGGCCGTGGTTATCGGAGTTGTACGAGACGCCGTACACCAGCCGCTGGGGCAGCTTCAGCTTGAGGCTCTTGAGCTGGAACGTGACGGTGTGGTAGAGGCCGTTGTGGCAGACGCCCGCGTCGGCGTCGTACCACTCACCGGTCTGCCCCATCGAGGCGCACTTGATGCTCATCGTGGGCCGGTAGGGCATGTTGAACGTGCGCGTGACCGAGCGGATCAGCGCGCCGGGGATCACCTGGCCGTTGGGCTGGGCGGGTGCCCACCTGTACAGGTTCAGGGTGACCGGCACCGCGAACGTCGCGCCGGGATCGCTGACGCAGGTGGAGATGTTCCACTGGCCCGACTGGCAGGCCCAGTCGGTGAATCCGATGGTGACGGTGTTCAGCGTGCGGCCGTGGCGGCCAAACTGGATCTCGTCACCCAGCTGGTTGAAGCTGTAGGCCTCGACGCCGACGCTGGGCAGGCTGCCCGGAGCGGGCGACGGGGTCGAGTTGTAGAGGACGCGAGGCGGAGCGGGCTTGGCGTTGGCGAGCGCAGGTGCGACCGAAAACGCCAGCACCGCGAGGGCCGCGAGGGACGCCGCGGCCAGCGGACGAAACGACATGGGACGGATTCCTTCTGATTCGGGAGACCGGGGGCGGGACTCCCCCGTGCTTGCACTATCGGCAGAGTGCAAAGCCAAACTTGAGTCACAGATTGGACGCTCGTGAGTGCCATCCGCTAGGATCTGCGGCGATGCCCAGCGTCCTTTGTTACGGCGACTCCAACACCTGGGGCTATCTGCCGGCGAGCGGTGAGCGGCTGGGCCGGCACGAGCGCTGGCCGGGCGTCGTGCAGGCCGAGCTCGGTGCCCGCGCGGACGTGTACGAGGAGGGTCTCAGCGGCCGCACCTCGGCGTACGAGGATCCGCTCGAACCCGACCGTAACGGGCTCACGTTCCTGCCGGTCGCCCTCGAGACGCATGCGCCGCTCGACGTGGTCGCGATCATGCTGGGCACCAACGACGTGTTCCTGCCCGGCGGTTACACCGCCCACGACGCGGCCCGTGGGGTGGGTGCGCTCGTCGATCTGGTCGCCGCCGGCATCGCCCGCGCCGCGGGTGCTGGTGATCGTCCCACCACCGTTTGCCGAGCTGCCCGAATCCGACCGGCTGGCGACGCCGAACGCCCAGGCCGAAGCCGAACGGTTCTCGGATGCCTACGTACTGATGGCGGCCGAGCGCGACTGCGCGCTGGTCGACCTGCGCGGTGTTGTCGAGTCGAGCCCGATCGACGGGATCCACTTCGACGCCGCCGGCCACGCCGCGATCGGCCGGGCGGTCAGCGCGGCAGTGCTGCCGCTGCTCGCGGGTGAATAAAAGGGGTCAGTCACCATTTATGCATGACGAACCGTCAGGTTGCCGCCATCGCTACGGATGCATAAATGGCGACTGACCCCTTTTATGCACTAGGCAGTTTGTAGAGCGTGCCCAGCGCGTCCATCACCATGCCCGAGAGCACGGCGCTGCCGGCCGAGTTGACGTGGATGCCGTCGCCCGTGCGCACCACCGTCTCGGTGCCGTCGATGGGGATCGACTGGGTGTAATGCAGGTGGCTCGCAAAGCGCGGGAAGGTGAACACGCGGCGGCACCCGGGTGCACCTTGGCCGCCTTCACGATCTGGTTGTTGATGCTGAAAAGGTACGGGTTGTTGGACTCGTCGGAGGTCGGCGGCGGCGCCACGTAGACGATCTTCGCGCCCGTGTTGGTGACCAGGCTCATCATCGCGTTGACGCGGCGGCGGTACTCCGCCTGCCATCCGGCGTGCCGGTGCCCAGGAACGCGCCATTGGCCAGCGTCATCGGCTGCGTGTCGTTCAGGCCGAGGGCCAGCACCACGGTGGTCGGGTGGTACTTCGCCAGAGCGTTTTGCAGCTCGCGCGGCCAGTCGAAATCGTCGGGCCGGGTGAGCCCGGTGGAGATGTGGTAGTCGACAGGGCCGGCCGGCTTGATCACGCCGGTCTTCTGCGCCGTCTCGTAGAACGGCTGGCCGAAGTCGCCCGCCAGCGAGTCGCCGAGCACCAGCACGCGCAGCGGCTGGGCCTTGGTCGGCTGCGGCAGCCCCTGCGAACCGTTGTTGGTGTTGCTGGTCGACGACGGGTTGGTGTTGCCGCTGCTCGGGGGCGGCTGGGTGCCTCCCCCTCCTGTCGAGACCGGACCACCCGTTGTCGGCGGAGGCGAGGTCGTGTGCTTCGTCGGCACGTTGAACGCATCGACGCTGCCGCCCTGCGACTCGCGGCCCAGCAGGCTCAGCACCGCGCTGCGCGGCTCGTTCAGATAGAGCGCATCGCTGACCGAGTTGACCGGCCGCAGCACCGCCACCGACACGTTGCGCTGGGTACTTCCGTAGGGCAGCTCCTTGGCCGTTGCCATCAGCCCCCGGGCGTCGAGAATCAGGCCGATCAGCAGGGCCACGAAGAGCGCGACGATCGCATGTCCGATCGGCCGCTCGGAGCCACGCGAGCGCGTGCGGCGGCTGGCCGGCGGGGGCGGAGAGACCTCAGACACCCCAACAGGGTACCCGCCAGGTCGTTGGAAATTGCTCAGAACGAGGTGTTTTGCATAGGCTCCCAGGCGTGCCGCAGCCTGGACAACCGGTCGTGATCGTGGGCGGCGGTGCGGCGGGCACGCTGGTCGCCGTCAACCTGCTGCATGCGTCGCGGCGATCGGTGGTGATGATCGAACGCGACGCGCGGGTGGCCCGCGGAGTGGCGTACGGCACGACGTTCCCCGACCACCTGCTGAACGTGGTGGCGTCCAACATGGGTGGGCTCGCCGAGGATCCCAATCACTTCCGCACGTGGCTGGCCGGCCGCGGCACGCCGGTGCGCGCCACCAGCTTCATGCCCCGCTCGACGTTCGGCGACTATCTGGAGCAGCTGCTGGCCGGCGCGGTGTCGCAGGCACCGACGGGCGCCTACCAGCTGGTGCGCGACGAGGCCACCGCCGTCGTCTCCAGCGGCGGGAGCCTGACGGTGCAGCTGGCCGGCGGCGCGGCGATCGACGCGGCCGCGGTGGTGCTGGCCACCGGTGTGCTGCCGCCCCGAGATGTACCTGTGGTCAGACGGCGGCTGGCCGCAGCACTCACCGCTCTATGCGCGCGATCCGTGGGCCGCCGGAGCGCTCGAGTCGCTCGCCGGCGGCGATGACCTGCTGCTGATCGGCTCGGGATTGACCATGGTGGACATCGCGCTGCGGCTGATCGATCTGCGCCCCGACGCCAAGCTCGAAGCGGTCTCGCGCAGCGGCCTTCTGCCCCAACCCCACCGGTGGCCGGGCCAGCGCCATCCGCTGGCCGACTTTCGGCCGCCACCGCCCGGCACCCCGCTGCGCGGGCTGCGCCGGGCATTCGACGAGTGGACTGCCGCGTCGTATGCCCAGGGCGGCGACTGGCGCGACGTGGTGAACGCCGCGCGGCCCGATATCCAGGGTGCCTGGAAGGGGCTCTCACTCGAGGAGCAGCGCCGCTTTCTGCGCACCTACGTGCGGTTCTGGGACATCCATCGGCACCGCATGGCTCCGGCGGTCGCAGCCTGGATCGAGTCGCTGCGCGAGGACGGCCAGCTGGTCGCCGGCGCCGGCCGCATCGAGCGCGTGGCCGAGGTGGACGGCCGGCTGGAAGTGGCCATCCGCCGCCGCGACGGCAGACTCGATACACGCCGCTACGCGGCCGCAGTCAACTGCTCCGGTCCCGCAGGATCGCCGGCCGGTGCGGGCTCAGCTGTGCACGACTCACTGCTGGAGGCGGGGCTCGCGCGCACCCACCCGCTGGGTCTGGGCCTCGACACGGGCGAGGCGGGAGCGCTGCTCGACGCCGAAGGACGGCTCTCCACCACGCTCTTCACCCTCGGGTGGCTGCGCCGCGGCGAGCTGTGGGAATCGGTGGCGATCCCCGAGATCCGCACCCAGGCGGCCGAGATCGCCGCCCAGCTTGGCCGCGCAGTACCCTGAGCCCATGGGTTCGCGGCTCACAGCGCTCTGGGCGTGGCTCGGTGCCCGCGACCGCGGCTACTCCGCGCTGCGCAGGGCCGCCCGCGCGGCCATCATCATGCCGGCGATGTTCGCGGTCGGCGAGGTGCTGCTGGACGATCCCAACATCGGCCTCTTCGCGGCGTTTGGCGGTTTCGCGCTGCTCTTGATGGTCGATTTCGGCGGGCCGATCAGCGACCGGGTCGAGTCGATGATCGGCCTGAGCGTGGCCGGTGCGGTGTTCATCACCGTCGGCACGCTGGCATCGGGTAATCCGCTGCTGGCCGCCGTCTCGATGCTGGTGGTCGGATTCGCGGTGCTGTTTGCGGGCGTTGTCAGCTCGGTGATGGCAGCGGCCAGCTTTTCGCTCCTGCTCTCGTTCATCCTGCCGGTGTGCGTGGCCGGAACGCTGGCCGACGTGCCGGCCCGGCTGGCCGGCTGGAGCCTCTCGGCGGTCGTCTCGGTATTCGCCGTGGCGCTGCTGTGGCCGGCGCCCGAACACGACGCGATGCGGGCGGCCCTGCGGCGGGCGTGTGCCGCACTCGGCGAGCGGCTGCAGACCGAGGCGGAGTTCTACCTGGGCGGTGCGGGTGCTCCCGACGAGCGCCAGAAGGCCGCCGCGATCGCGACCGCCAACACGGCCTGCCACGACCTCAGGATGGGCTTTCTGAGCACGCCGTACCGGCCCACCAGCCTCAGCACCTCCGCGCGCGTGCTGGTGCGCGTGGTCGATGAGATCGGCTGGCTGAACGCCGTGCTCAAGGCCGATCACCAGCTGTCGTCGGGCAGCGTACGCCGCGCAGTGTGCGACGTGAAGACGGCCGCTGCCCGGTGCCTGCGCCACTGCGCCGGCCTGCTCGAGGGTCGCGGGGGATCCATCGACGGCGTGGACGGCGGCCTCGTCGACCTGCACAACGCCCTGATCGCCCTGGAGCACGAGGCCATGCGCGACATCCCCCGGCGGCAACCCAGGGGAGCCACGCTGGTGACCGCACTCGAGCCGAGCTTTCGGGCCCGCGAGATCGGTTTCGCCACGTCGATGGCCGCCCACAACGTGCGCCGTGCCGCGGTGGCCGAGCAGCGCAGCTTTCGCGATCGCCTGCTGGGTCACCAGCCCGACGGCGTGCTGACCGGCTGGCAGGCGGCCCGGCTGCGGCTGGGCACGCATCTGCAACGCCACTCGGTGTGGCTGCACAACAGCGTGCGGGGCGCGATCGCCCTGGGCGTGGCCGTGTACATCGCGAACTACGCGGGACTCCAGCACTCGTTCTGGGTCGTACTGGGCACGCTCTCGGTGCTGCGGTCAAATGCCCTCAACACCGGCCAGTTCGCGGCCCGTGGCATCGTCGGCACGCTGATCGGGTTCGTGGTCGGGGCGGGCATTCTGAAGGCGATCGGCACCGACGAGGCGCTGCTCTGGGTGCTCTTGCCGATCACCGTGTTCCTCGCGGGGCTGGCGCCGGCCGTGATCTCGTTTGCCGCGGGCCAGGCGGCGTTCACGATGGTGCTGGTGATCCTCTTCAACATCCTGCAGCCGGCGGGCTGGCACATCGGCCTGGTGCGGTTCGAGGATGTGACCGTGGGGTGCCTGGTCTCGCTGATGGTCGGGATCCTGTTCTGGCCGCGCGGCGCCGCGGCCCAGCTGCGTCGCACGCTGGCCGATGCCTATGCCGACAGCGCCCGGTACCTGGAGCAGGCGGTCGAGTTCAGCCTGTTCAAGCACGGGATGGGCGACCCGCCGTCACAGCGGCACGCGGGCGACTTCGTCGCGGCCGCAGCCGCCTACCGCCGGCTGGACGACGCATTTCGCACGTATCTGGCCGAGCGCGGGGCCAAGCCCGTGCCGATCGCGGCGGTGACGAACCTGGTATCGGGCGTGACTGCTTTGCGCCTGGCGGGCACCGCGCTGCTCGATCTATGGCATGAGCCCGCGCCCGACGGTGCCGAGGATCCCGGCAATGCCCATACCGAGGTGCGCAGCGCCGCCGCCCGGGTGTGCGCGTGGTATGACCGGTTGGGTGCGGGTATCACCGCCGGCTGGAACGTGCCCGAGCCGCTCGAGAGCGACCCCGCGCTCGAGGCGCGGCTGGCCGATGCGCTGAGGTTCGACATCGACGAGCGCGATGGGAGTGCCGACGCGACGGTGGTCCGACTGGTGTGGACGGCCGATCACCTGGACGCCCTGCGCCGCTGGCAGGTATCGCTGGTCGAACCCGCCCAGGCGGCCGCCGCCCAGGTGGAGGCCCCGGGTGCATAAGAGGGGTCAGCCACCTTTTGTGCATGGGCAACCGCTAAGGGTTGCAACAACCGCCACGGATGCACAAAAGGTGGCTGACCCCTTTTATGCACGTCAGCTGACAAGCAACCGGTAACCGGCGTCGAACGAGTCGAGCTCGAGCAGCTCGCGGTTTCGCTCGTGCCATACGCCGCTCTGCAGGTCGGCCGCCAGCGCTGACATCGCGCGATCGATTACGTTGGGCGGCAGCATCGCGAGATTCGAGATGCCCGATCGCACCCCCGCGTCCAGGTACGCCTCGGGGCGCCGCCAGTACGCCGCCAGGAACCCGTCGATGCAGTCGTGCGGCACCGGCACCGCACTCACCTGTGCCCCGCCCAGCCACTCGACCACGGCCTCGATGCGCGGCATGCGGGCGTCGTCCAGCGCGGCGCTCTCGGGCAGGTAGTCGCGCACCAGCCAGAACCGGTCGCTGAAGTCGGGATCCCAGTGCAACAGCACCACCCGCCGCGCCACTCGTCGCATCTCGCGGATGCCGGCCTGCGGGTCATCCCAGTGATGGATGGTGAGGCTGGCCAGGGCCGCATCGCAGGCGCCGTCGGCCAGCGGAATGTGGTCGGCGGTGGCCTGCACGGCCGGCGCGCTGCCCGGCGGGCGCTGCGCGATCATCACCGCCGACGGCTCGACCGCCAGCACGGTGGTGGGCGGCTCGTATGACCCCGCGCCCGCACCCACGTTCACGACCGACTGACGCGTCGCCCAGGGCGGCCCAGATCAGTGCCTGGATGCGGGGATCGGGCCGCCTGGTCGTTGCGTAGGTGCGCCCAATCTGGTCGTAGGTGCTCAAGGCCCTCAGCCTAACCGCCGATTGTGACGACCTGGGCATGTTGTAGCCTGGTTTATTGGGTAAAGACCTGCGGCAGGAGGGCTAAATGTTTGCTTGGTACATGGACGTGTTACGCAAGTACGCCGTGTTCAGCGGGCGAGCGGGGCGCCCGGAGTTCTGGTGGTTCACCCTCGCCAACATCATCGTGTCCCTCGTGATCGAGATTGTGATCGGACTTCTTATCGGCCGAGGCCTTGGACAGGGCCTGGCGAGCCTTTACAGCCTCGCCGTGCTCTTGCCGAGCCTCGGCGTGGCGATTCGCCGACTGCACGACACCAACCGCAGCGGTTGGTGGATCCTGATCGCATTCGTCCCGATCATCGGCTGGATCGTGCTGCTCGTGTTCTACGCCTCGCGCGGCAGCGAGAGCGAGAACTCCTATGGCGGGCTCCCGCCGAGCGAGCCCGGCCAGACGGCTGCGGCCTACTGAACCGTCGCGAGAAGGAGCCGCTGCTAGCGTGACGTCATGTCGGCCGAGCAGTGGCTCCTTCTCGCCCACCTCCTCTTTGCGTTCGCGTTCGTCTCGGGCGGCGTGCTTGCCGGAGCGCTGCAGATCGCGGCGCGGCGGCGCGACCGGCCCGCCGAGATCGCGCTCCTGCTGGGACTGATCCGCTCGGCCGTTGTCCTGGTCGGCGTGGGCGCGCTCGGCACCCTCATCTTCGGGTTCGCGCTGGCCCGCCAGCAGAACCTGGGCAATCCGCTGTGGCTGCAGCTGGCGTTCGGGTTCTGGCTCGTGAGCGTGGTTCTGGGCTGGGCCGGCGGCCGCGGCGGTCGCCACACCCGGCAGCTGGCCGAGCGTGAGGCGGCGGCCGGTGACACCGCCTCGGCAGAGCTGCAGGCGGCCCTGCGAAATCCTCTCGAGACGACGCTCAACGCGGCCAGCTTCGGTGCGCTGCTCGTGATCCTCGTGTTGATGGTGTGGCAGCCGACCTAGTGTTAGGGCCGACTTGCAGTGATATCCAACTCGCAATACGTCGACCGACGGATTGGCCCCCCGCGGCCAACGCCCTAGCATCACCTCGGTGACCAACCAGAGTTCCGGTCGAATCGGCATCGACGTTGGCGGCACGTTCACCGATGCAGTGATCGTGGCTGCCGACGGCCACATGCGGATCGCCAAGGTGCAGTCCACCCCGCCGCAGGTCGAGCGCGGATTCTTGGACGCCATGTCCGAGCTTCTGACCCGCGCCGAGGCCACGCCCGCCGACGTCGGCTATCTGGCCCACGGGTCGACCGTCGCCACCAACGCGATCGTCCAGCGCCGGCTGGCCCGCACGGCGCTCGTCACCAACGCGGGCTTTCGCGACGTGCTCGAGATCGGCACGCAGATGCGCGCCAACGTCTACGACCTGTGGACGCCCGAGACCAAGCCGATCGTGCCCCGCGAACTGTGCTTCGAGGTGACCGGTCGTATCGACGCCCAGGGCGACGAACTGGTACCGCTGGACGAGTCGAGCGTGCGCGCCACCGCCGCGCGGCTGCGCGAAGCCGAGGTCGACGCGGTCGGGGTGATGCTGCTGTTCTCGTTTCTCAACTCGAGCCACGAGGAGCGCGTCGGCGAGATCCTCGAGCAGGAGCTGCCCGGCGTCGTCGTATCGCTCTCGTGCCGGGTGGTGCCCGAGCTGCGCGAGTACGTGCGGGCCTCGACCACCGTGCTGAACGCGTCGCTCCTGCCGCTGATGGGCACCTACCTCTCGGCGCTCTCAGACCAGGTCGCCGGGGCCGGCGTGAACGTGCCGCTGCACATGATGCAGACCAACGGCGGCGTAGCCCCGGCCGACCGCGCCCGGCAGCTTCCGATCGCGCTCTCGGCGTCCGGTCCCGCCGCCGGCGTGATCGGCGGAAGCCGCCTGGCGGCGCTCGTCGGCGAGCCCGACGTGCTGACCTTCGACATGGGCGGCACCACCGCCGACATCGGCCTGGTGCTGGGCGCCGACCCGCAGCTGCGGTTCAACGGCGACGCGGCCGGCATGCCGATCAACCTGCCGCAGATCGACGTGCTGTGCATCGGTGCGGGCGGCGGGTCGATCGCCAGGGTGGACGAGTTCGACGCGCTCAGCGTCGGCCCGGCCAGCGCGGGCGCGGTGCCCGGCCCGGCTGCCTACGGCCGCGGCGGCACCGATGCCACGGTGACCGACGCGCACGTGGTGCTCGGCACGCTCTCGCCGACCAGCGCCCTGGCCGGCGGTGTGCCTCTCGACCGCTCGGCCGCCGAGGCCGCGGTGACGGCCGCCGTCGGCGGCCCGCTGTCGCTCGACCCCGAAGCTGCGGCCGAGGCGATCCTGCGCATCGCCAACGCCAACATGGCAAACGCCGTGCGGCTGATGACGATCGCCCGCGGCCACGACCCGCGCCGCTTTGCCCTCGTCGCGATCGGCGGCGCCGGGCCGATGCACGCCTGCGCCCTGGCCGACGAGGTCGATATCCCGCGCGTGATCGTGCCGCGGTTCCCCGGCGTCGCCGCCGCCCTCGGCCTGCTGGCCACCGACATCCGCCACGACCTGCGCCGCACGTGGCTGCGCGCCACCGCCGACATCACCGCCGCCGAGCTGGACGACGCGCTCGCCGCTCTCGAGGCCGAGGCCCGTGGCCTGCTCGCCACGTCGGCCACGGTCAGCACCGACTACACGTTCGACTACGAGCTGGACATGCGCTACCGCGGCCAGGCCTACAACCTGACCCTGCCGTTCGGCGGGCGCCCGGTGACCGACGACTCGCTGCGGGCGGCCGTCGCCGCATTCGAGGCCGAGCACCGCCGGCTGTACGACTACACCCCCGAGGTGACCGACACCGAGATCGTCACGCTGCGGCTGCGCGCCCTCGCGGCGATCCCCGAGATCGAGTGGGAAGGCTCGGCCGAGACCAGCGCCGAGCCGGCCCAGACGCGGTCGGTGTATGCCCGCGGCGAGCGCCGCGACTGGACGCTGGTGACCCGCGCCGCGCTGGGCGCAAGCGGTACCGTCGGCCCGCAGACGATCATCGAGCAGGAGGACACCACCGTGGTCGTACCCGCCGGCTGGAGCGGCCGGGTGGGCGCCGCCGCCACCCTGATCCTGGAACGGGACAACTGATGGCCACCGTCGAGCTCGACCCGATCACCCAGGAGATCCTCGCGAGCGGGTTTCACCACATCGCCGAGGAGATGGCGGTGGTCGAATACCGCTCGTCGTACTCGCCCATCATCCGCGAGATGCTCGACTTCAACTGCGGCCTCTTCACCGCCGACGGCCGCATGATCGCGAACTCCGAGCAGATTCCCGCGCAGCTGGGGCTGATGCAGTTCGCGCTGGAATCGGCGCTCGAGAAGTGGGGCGAGGACATCGCCGAGGGCGACGCGATCCTCACCAACCACCCCGTACATGGGCGGCACCCACACACCCGACCTGCAGGTGTTCACGCCCCTCTTCCGCGACGGGCGGATCATCGCCTGGGCCGGCTCGATCGCCCACCACATCGACATCGGCGGGCGGTTCCCCGGCACCGAGAGCGCCCAGTGCACCGAGCTGTTCCAGGAGGGGCTGATCTTTCCCGCCGTCAAGCTGGTCGAGGCAGGCACGCGCGTGCGCGCGCTCTACGAGATGGTCGGCGCGAACGTGCGCGACCCCGCGTCGACCCTGGGCGATCTGGATGCGCAGCTGGCCGCCTGCCGGCGCGGCATGACGCGCGTCGATGAGCTGGCCACCGCCCACGGCACCGAGACGGTGGTCGCCGCGATGGAGCACCTGATCGTCAACACCGCCCGCCGCGCCGAGGCGGCGTTTCGGGCGTGGCCCGACCGCGCCGTCAGCGCCGAGGGGTTCATGGACGACGGCGGATTCGTCGACACCGAGCCGATCCGCGTGCACGCGGCCCTCTCGGTGGACGACGGCACGCTGGTGGTCGACCTCTCGGGCTCGAGCGCGCAGGCCGACTCGGGCATGAACGTGCCGATCTCGAGCTCGCACGCCGCCACGTTCTTCGCCGTGCGGGCGTTTCTGGGCCCGACCGTGCCCCAGAACGCCGGACTCACCAGCCGCGTGCGGGTGATCGCGCCGCAGGGAAGCGTGTTCAACCCCACGTTCCCGGCCGCGCTCAGCGCCCGCCACCTGGCGGTGCAGCGGCTCACCGACGTGATCATCGAAGCGCTCTGCGACCTGCTGCCCGAGCGGTCGGTGGCGGCCAGCCAGGTGTCGTTCCCGGCGTTCGTACTGCAGGCGATCGACCCTCGCTCGGGGCGGCTCACGCTGCTGGCCGACATCCTGGGCGGCGGCGGCGGTGCCCGCCCCGACGCTGCGGGCGACGACGGCATCGATCCGTACTGCTCCAACTGCGCGATCCTGCCTGCCGAGATCGCCGAGCTCGAGTACCCCTGGCGGGTGGAACGCTCGGAGCTGGTGGACGGATCGGGTGGCGTGGGACGGATGCGCGGCGGAATGGGCATTCGCCGCGACTATCTGCTGCTCGGCGACGTCTCAGACGGTATGTACTACGTCGAGCAGACTGCCGCTGCGTACGCTCCCCGAGGTCGCAACGGCGGTGGTGCAGGGGCACCCGGGCGCGCGCAGATCACGCGCGCGGGTGAGGCAGAGCCGACGACGGTTCCTGGAAAGGGGTACGTTCACCTGTACCGCGGCGACGTCCTGTCGTTGGTGGGCGCGGGCGGTGGCGCTTACGGTCGAGCCGAAGGCGACGACCACACACAAGCAGTCGACAGGACGGAGGAATCATGAGCGATGTTGATCCCAACGCAGGTGGCGCAGGCGGCGCCGGCGACGCGGGTGGTGCCGGAGGTGCGGGCGATGCAGGTGGTGCCGGAGGTGCGGGCGATGCAGGCGGCGCCGGAGGCGCCGGAGGCGCCGGAGGCGGCGCGGGTTCGACGCCTCCCCCTCCCCCTTCCTCACCGCCTCCTGCCCCCGCAGCCAGCGGTGGCGGTAGCGGCGGAAGTGCCGGAAGCGGCGTCAGCCGCCAGAAGTTCCTGCAAGGAGCGGTAGGCGCGGGTGTCGGCGGCCTGATCATCGGCGGTGCCGTCGGGTACGGCGTCGGCAACTCGGGCTCGTCGTCCTCCTCATCGTCATCGGGCACTTCGACAGGCGGTACAGCTCCGGCCAAGTCGACGATCAAGATCTGGGCGCGGCAGTGCCCGTCACCGGCCCCTACGCGGGTGACGGCGAGCAGATGTTCCGCGGCCAGACGCTCGCGGTGGAAGAGCTGAACGCCTCAGGCGGCGTCGCCGGCCATCAGCTGGAACTGGTCAAGGTCGACACCCAGGACCAGTCGCCCGACGTGATGAAGAAGGTCACGCAGGACCTCGTGTCGCAGAACGTCTCGGCCATCTTCATGCCGTTCTGCTCGTACACCTCGGTCGAGTTCCCGATCATCAAAGCCCATGGCGCGCCGATGTTCCACGTCAACACCTGGCACGGCAACACCGATTGGGTCGCGCAGAACCAGGCCACGAACATCTTCGAGGGCGACCCGAACGAGCTCTCCTACGGCTCGGGCATCGTCTCGGTGATCAACGCTCTGGAGGACGACGGGTCGTTCAAGCCGCGCAACAAGACGGCCTATGTGCTCACGTCCAACGACCCGTACAGCCTGAACATCGCCGAGAGCTTCAAGAGTTCGATCGAGAAGCAGGGCTGGAAGCGTGGTCGGGTTCGACAAGTACACCGCTCCGCAGGCCAACTGGGCCGGCATCCTGGTCAACATCCGCTCGGCCAATCCCGACGTGGTGGTGCAGTCTGACTACGCAGCCGGCGACGAGGCGTCGTTCATCAAGCAGTTCGCCCAGCAGCCCACCCAGTCGCTGGTCTACCAGCAGTACGCACCGTCGATTCCGCAGTACCTGCAGCTGGCCGGCAGCGCCGCCAACGGCGTGATCTGGTCGACGGTGGTCGGCATCCTGCAGAACGATCCGATCGCCCAGCCGTTCATCGACAAGTTCACCCAGAAGTTCGGCTCGGGCCCGGGCTTCTCGAACGCGGGCGACCAGTACGACCTGATGCACATCTGGGCGCAGGCGGCCGCGATGGCGGGCGATCCGACCAACTTCGACAAGATCAACGCCTACATCAAGGCGAATGCCTACCGCGGGGTCTGCGGCGCGTACACGTTCATGAATAACGCACTGACCTGCATCCCCGTATCCCGACGACACCGACGATCCGTCGATCGGCATGCCGCATCTGACGTTCCAGATCCAGGACGGGCAGCAGAAGATCATCTCGCCGGTGCCGTACACGACCGGCAAGTACCAGCCGCCGCCCTGGCTCCACTCGTAGTGAGCGAAGCAGCACCTCAACCCGCCGCGACAATGCTGGCCGCCCAGGGCGTGACCAAGCTCTATGGCGGCCTGCGCGCGGTCGACGATCTGTCGTTCGACGTCGCGGCGGGTGAGGTGCTGGGCATCGCCGGTCCCAATGGGGCCGGGAAGACCACCCTGTTTGACACCATCACGGGCCACACGATGGCGACATCGGGCGAGATCGAGCTCGCCGGCCAGTCGATCCGCGGCACCAAGATCCACCACCGCTGCCGGCTGGGCCTGGCCCGGACGTTCCAGCAGCCGGCCGCGGCCGACACGCTGACCGCGCTCGAGAACGCCTACCTGGCGGCCAGCTTCCGCCGCGGCCGCACCGGCCGCCGTTCGCGGTCGGCGGACGTCGAGGCCGGCATGCGGGCCCTGCAGCTGGTCGGCCTCGAGCACCGCGCGACGATGGTCGCAAGCCAGCTTCCGGTGTACGACAAGAAGCGGCTGATGCTGGCCACCGCCCTTGCCACCGACCCGCTCGTGCTGTTGCTCGACGAGCCGTTCGGCGGACTCAACCCCGGCGAGATCGACGCCACCGTGGCGCTGCTCAAGCAGATCGGAACGACCGGCGTGGCGATCGTCTGTATCGAACACGTGATGCGGGCGCTGGTGGCGCTGGCCGACCGGGTGCTGGTGATGCACCACGGCGCGCAGCTCTTCCTGGGGACGCCTTCCGAGATGATGCGCGACGAGCGCGTGATCGAGGTCTATCTGGGCGCCGAGAGCAAGCGGCATGCGGGGGCGGGTGACGCATGAGCGCTGCGCTCGACATCGAGGGCCTCACCGCGGGTTATGACCGCACCGTGGTGCTGCGCAACCTGCGGCTGCACGTGCTGCCCGGACAGACGGCGGTGGTGATCGGCCCCAACGGGCACGGAAAGACCACGATGCTGCTGACCATCTCGGGCCTGATCAATCCCATGAGCGGCGAGATCGCGCTCGCCGGCAAGCGCATCGACAACATGTCGGCCGAGGCCATCGCGAGAAGCGGCGTGGTGCACATCATGCAGGGCGACGGGCTCTTCCCCGACATGACCGTCGAGGAGAACCTGCTGATGGGCGCGTTCATCTCGAAGTCGTGGCGTGGCCGCCGCGCGACGCTCAAGCGCATCTACGCCGACCTGCCGGTGGTCGAGTCGAAGAAGGACTCGAAGGCCCGCACGCTCTCGGGTGGCGAGCGCCGGCTGGTGGGCCTGGGCCGCGGGATGATGCGGCCGGCCGAGCTGATGCTGATCGATGAGCCGTCGCTGGGCCTGGCCCCGGTCGCGATCGAGGCGGTCTACGCCGCCATCGGCCGGTTGAAGCAGGAGACCGAGGCGACCATCGTGCTCATCGAGGAGAACTTCACCCACATCGAAGCAGTTGCCGACCGCGTGCACATCCTGGAGGCGGGAGCGATCGTGCGCAGCGGTAGTTATGCAGAGCTTTCCACCGACCGCACAGTTGCT
Organism: uncultured Actinomycetes bacterium; assembly: GCA_963796875.1. GTDB lineage: Bacteria > Actinomycetota > Thermoleophilia > Gaiellales > JAICJC01 > CAVPTL01. The sequence continues at coordinate 9,563 of CAWCNL010000006.1, read as the reverse complement.
GAGACATACCTCGGATCGCTAACGGATGTGAGCCAATGACCAACTTCGTCGCAATCGTCACCTCCGGCCTGGTGTACGGGTCGATCTACGGGCTCGTCGCCATCGGCATGACCCTGATCTACGGCACGCTGCGTATCCTCGACATGTCGCAGGGCTCGATGGTGATGATCGGCGGCTACGTGGGCTGGTGGGCGCTGGTCACCCACGGCACCAACCCGGTCGTCGCGCTGGTGCTGGCGTTCTTCATCACGTTTGCGTTCGGCGTGGCCACCGAGCTCGTGTCGGTGCAGCCGCTGATCTCGAGACGTAACGAGGTCGACTTCGAGATGATCACGTTTATCACCACGTTTGCGGTGGCAATCCTGTTAACCAACGTGGCGCTGCAGCACTACGGCCCGTTCCAGAAGAACGTGCCGACGATCGTGGGCGGCAACCTGAAGATCTATAACGGGGTCTCGATCAGCTACCACGAGCTGACCATGGCGGCCGTCTCGATCGTGCTGATGGGCGGCCTGGGCCTGTTTCTGGCGCGCACTCGCTGGGGCTTTGCAATCCGCGCGGTGGCCCAGGATCTGGATGCCGCGCGCACGCTGGGCGTGCCGGTGTCGCGGCTCTATCCCGCGACCATGGGCCTGGCCTCGGCGCTGGCCGGTGTGGGCGGCGTGTTCCTGGGGGCGCTCTACTTCGCGTCGCCCAACGCGGGCGACCTGCCGCTCCTGCAGGCGCTGATCGTGGTGGTGCTCGGCGGCCTCGGGAGCCTCACGGGCACGCTCTACGCCGCCTATCTGGTGGGGTTGATGCAGGCGTTCTGCGAGGTGCAGATCGGTACCACCTGGACGCTTCCGATCCTCTACACGGCGATCCTCATCATCCTCATCTTCCGGCCCTACGGCCTGAAGGGGTCGCGGACGGAGGCGCGGCTGTGACCGGAACCATCTCGTCGCTCACCGCCAGCCGGTGGCTGGGGATCGGCGTGGCCGTGCTGCTCGCCGCGCTCTTCCCGCTGGTCTACACCAACCCGTTCTACATGACCGTGATCGTGACCGCCGAGATCGTCCTGATCCTGAACATCTCGTGGAACTTCATCCTGGGGATCGCCGGCGTCTGGAACTTCGGCCAGCTCGCGATCTACGCGCTGGGGGCCTACAGCTCGGGTTGGCTGATGCTGCACCAGGACTGGCTGCCGCTGCCGCTGGCGATCATCGGCGGCGGGCTCTTCTCGGCGTTCATCTCGGTGCTGCTCGCATTCCCGACGCTGCGGCTGTTCGGTATCTACACGTCGCTTCTCACCTTCGCGTTTGCCGAGGTCGTGCAGTACGTGGCGCTGAACGATCCACGCGGCCTCACGGGCGGCTCGTTCGGGTATCCGACGGTGCCCGCGCTCTTCTCGACCGCCGACCAGACCGCGTACCTGCGCAACTACTACTGGCTGTGTGGAGCGATCGCAATTGCTGCGTGTTTTGCAGTCGCGTGGCTGCGCTCGTCGCACCTGGGGATCGCCCTGCGGTCTCTGCGCGACTCGCCCCAGTATGCGGCCTCACGTGGCGTTGACCCGCGCATGACGGCGGTCGTCGCGTTCGGCCTCTCGGGGTTCCTGGCGGGGATCGCAGGGGGGTTGTACCTGTCGTTCGAGCAGTCGTTTACGACCAGCCAGATGGGGCTCACGCCGATGTCGATCGACGTGACGATGATCGTGATCGGCGGCCTGGGCACCGTTACCGGGCCGGTCATCGGCACCGCGATCGTGACGGCGATCCAGACCAAGCTGATCAACTATCCGGGCTGGCAGCTGACGGTGCTGGGCGCGACGCTCCTTCTGATCGTGATCTTCGTGCCGGGCGGTTTCGCCGGCTGGATCGCGCGGGCCAATAACCGCCTGCAGAGCTGGATCGCCGAGGACAGCGGTGGCAGCAGCGGCGAAACCGTCGCCGGCGACTAGACCGGGGTCAGTCGCCTTTTATGCACGCAGTGAATAAAAGGCGACTGACCCCTCTTATTCAGCAGGTAGCCAGTGTCCTCGCCGGGGCCGTCGCGGACGAGTAACTCAGCGCAGCTGCGGGATGACGTCCTCGGCGAAGATGCGCATCGCCTCGTCGCGCACCGCCGGATCCATGCCCGGCCAGTAGAGCCGCGCGATGTAGTGCAGGTCGCCGCCGGTCGCGTCGCGCAGCGCGGTGATCTGCTCGGCCACCTCGGCGGGCGTGCCCAGGACGATGCCTGCGCGCAGCTCGGCCTCGCGCTCGGCGGGAATCGGCGGCGCCGGCGGCGGCGGCCCCGTGCGCCCGCGCGCGTTCTCCATATCGTCGTACTTCCAGGTCACGTACCAGTGGGCGTCGCGCACCTGCTCCCACGCGTCGGCGCCGTGCCACGCAAAGGTCGGCAGGTGCACGCTCCACTCGAAGTTCTCGGGATCGCGGCCGTGGCGGGCCAGTTCGTCGCGCACCCACACGACCTGCTCGGCCAGCGTCTCGGGCGTGACCTCGGTACCCATGAACCCGTCGGCCAGCTCGCCCGCACGGCGCACGGCCGGTTCGGCAAAGCCGCCGATCCAGATCGGTGGGCCGCCCTCGCGCGCCGGCTTGGGCGTGACCGAGACACCCAGTCCGGGCACCGTGCCGGCGGCCCATGCCGCGCGCAGGGTCGCGATCGAGTCGATCAGCCGCCGGCGGCGCTGCCTGACCGGAATGCGCAGGCCCTCGAACTCCTCCTCGCGCCAGCCCAGCCCCAGCCCGAGCACCAGCCGGCCGTCCGATAGCAGGTCGACGGTGGCCGCATCCTCGGCCAGCCGCACCGGATCGTGCAGCGGCGCAAGCAGGAGCGCCGAGCCGATCTGCACCCGCGCGGTGCGGGCGGCGATCGCGGCCGCCACCGGCAGCACCGACGGCATGTAGCCGTCGTCCACGAAGTGGTGCTCGCTGAGCCACACCGAGTCGAAGCCGAGCCGCTCGGCAAGCGCCGCGGACTCGACCGCGTCGCGATACAGCTCGACGTCGCTGCGCGTCTCGGTGGCAGTGCGCTGGCAGGTGATCAGGCCGTACCCGAACTTCATGCGGTCAGTCCCCCGTCGATCGGTACGGCGGCGCCGGTCACATACGACGCTTCATCCGAGGCCAGAAACGCGATCACCTGGGCGACCTCCTCGGCCTTGCCGAGCCGGCTCAGCGGCACAGTCTGAGCCACGATTTCGGCACCCGCCTCGGGATCGTCCATGACGCGCAGCATAGGCGTGTCGATCATGCCCGGACACACGCAGTTGACGCGGATGCCGTGAGGAGCCAGCTCGATCGCCATCTGCCGCGTCAACGCCACCACTCCGGCCTTGCTCGCGTTGTAGTGGGCGCTCGGCTCGGAGGCGTCGCCCACCAGGGCCGCGGTCGAGGCCAGGTTCACGATCGCGCCGCCCGCACCGCCCCCGGCGATCAGCGCCTTGGCGAACGCCCGCCCGGTCAGGAAGGTGCCGCGCAGGTTGATGGCGAGCGTGTCGTCCCAGCCGGCCGCATCCAGATCGAGCAGCGGCTTGATGCGAAACACCCCGGCCGCCGACACCAGCACCTCGGCCGGCCCGCCCAGCTGCGCCGCGGCATCGGCCACCGCCGTCTCGACCTGGTGGGGATCGCGCAGGTCGGCGCACACATCGCCGCCGTTAAGGTCGACCGTGACCACGTGCAGGCCGCGCTCGCGCAGAAGGAGGGTCGTGGCCAGTCCGATACCCGAACCGCCGCCGGTGACGATTGCGCGCTTCGGTGCCATCAGCCGAGCCGGCTGGCGATCTCGCCGCAGTTCGCGATCCAGACGTCGCCGCGTGCCCTGACGTCGGCCATGAAGCGGTCGAGAAACGCCAGCCGGTGTGGCCGGCCGATCACCTGGGGATGCATCGTGAAGATGCAGCACCCACCAAGGGCAACGATGCCCTCGAGCTCGCCCCACCAGATCTCGCGCACCACCGATGGGGGCGAGATCGACCGCGTCCAGTCCATCCCGCCCGAGAACCAGAAGTGCGGTGCATCGTCGAGAATCCACTGAATCGGCAGCTCCACCAGGCTGGTGCCCGGATGGATGTAGGGCTCGATGTCATCCATGTAGTTGGACGAGTACTTGAAGCCGTGCTCGCGCAGCAGGTCGATCGTGGAATCCGAGAACTCCCACGACGGCGATCGGTAGCCCACCGGGTCGGCACCGAGGTCGCGCAGGATCCCGAGCGCCTTGACCAGCTCGGCCTCCTCGTCGGCGCGGCTGAGCTTTGCCGGCGAGGTGTGCGTATAGCCGTGGTGGCCGACCTCATGGCCGGCGGCGACGATCTCGCGCACCCGCTCGGGGTAGCGCTCGGCCACCCGGCCCGGCGTGAAGAACGTGCCGGGAAGGTCATGTTTGGCCAGCAGTTCGAGCAGCAGCGGCACCGCCCGCTTGGCGCCGTACGTGCCCTGGGACAGCACTCCCGGGCGGTGGGCGTTCTCGGGGTCATCGCCGATCCACACCTCTTCGGCGTCAAAATCGAACGTGAACGCGACTGCCGCCCTGGCAGCGCCCGGCCACGCACTCACGTGAGACTTCTTCCCCCGGTCACGGGAGCTAACATACGCAGTCTTCAATGGGAGGTGCAATACGTTGATCTCCGGTGCTGCAATCGTGTTTGCCGATGGAGAGCTGGAGGAGCTCGACGGTGGCGCGGGCGTCGAGCTGGTGCGCGCCTCACCCGAGCTGCAGCAGTACGCGGTGGCCGTGGCCGAACTCGCAGAGCCGTGGCTGAGCGGGCTCTGGACCATCGACCGGCAGCTCTACATGATCGACCTGGAGGCAAACGCCGACGGAGACCGGGCCTGCGCGCGGATGCACGCCACGGCGGTCGAACCACCCTACGGCCTCACGCCGCGCGAGCTGGATGTCGTGACGCTGATGACGGGCGGGTTGAGTAACGACGACATCGGGGCGCTGCTGGGCTCGGGTGGACGCACGGTGGGAAAGCACGTGGAGCGAATCCTGGAGAAGGTCGGCCAGTCGACCCGTGCGGGCGTGGCCGCGATCGCGGCCGAAGAGGGCGTGATGCGGTTGCCGCTGCCCGGCTCCGGGCGATCGCTGGCGGCCCTGGCCGCCGGCCGGGTGCATGCACACGTCGCGGGTCGCCGCGCCCTGGGCTCGCCCCCGCAGCGCAAGCGCAACCGCCGTCCCTACGTGATCGGATCGGCCTACCCGGTCACCGGCACGCTGGCCGGGGACGGCGAAGAGATGGTGCTCGGCTCGGCGCTTGCGGTAACCGAACTCAACGCCCGCGGTGGTATCGCCGGGCGCCCGGTGGAGCAGATCGTGGTGGATGTCGACCCTCTGAACCCGACCAGCGTGGTGACCGCGCTGGAGTCGCTGGTCGCCTCCGAGGTGGACGCCGTCACCTCGGGCTGGCTCGTTCCCGAGCGCGAGGCGATGGACACCGTCGCGCCCTACGGCGCACCGTTTTTGAACACGTTCACCTCGGAATACGCGGCAACGCTCGTGCGTGAGCAGCGCACCGACTACCCCTCGGTGTTCCAGATGTGCGCCACCGAGGCGGCCTACGGGCCGGGCATCATCCGCTCGCTCGACTGGCTGGTCGCATCCGGCGCGTGGGTGCCGCACAACCGCCACCTGCTATTCGTCGAGGCCCAGGTGCAGTCGGGGCACATCGCGACCGAACCGACGGTCGATCTGGCGGCCGCGTCGGGCTGGGACGTGTCGCTACTCGGCATCCCCGCGCAGGTCGACTCGTGGGACGAGGTGCTCGACCAGGTGCGTAACGTCGATCCGGCGCTCGTGTTGCTGGCACACTGGATCCCGAGCGAGGTCGCAGACTTCCAGCGCCAGTTTGCCGCCAACCCGACCTCCGCGCTGATCTATCTGCTGTACGCACCGTCGGTACCCGCGTTTCTGCACGGGGCCGGAGCGGCTGCCGAAGGAGTGCTCTGGTCGACCCTCACCGGCAGCTACGGCGACGCGATCGGGCGCCGGTTTGCCCAGCGTTTTCGCAGCGCGTTCGGGCGCGAGCCGGGCCGTTCACCCGCGGGCGTGGCCTACGACAACGTCAACCTGCTGGCCGAGGCGTGGGGCCGCGTGGGCAATCCGCGCCGGTTTGCGAGCGTGACCCGCGAGCTGACCCGGATGCCGCACCGGGGCGTGAACGGCGCGTACTTCCTCGGTACCGAGTCGCAGTGCGCGTTGAGCTACCCCGACACGACGCTCGACCCATCGCTGGGTAAGGCCCACCTGGTGTTGCAGATCCAGAACGGCCGCAGCCGGGTGCTGACCCCCGAGCTGTATGCAGAGGTCGAGTTCCGCACGCCGTCGTGGATGACCGCGGCCGCCAGCGTCTGACATGCCTACGGTTGCGATCGCGGGCGGGGGAATCGGTGGGCTGAGCGCGGCGCTGCTCCTGGCCCGCGCCGGACACCGGGTGATCGTGTGCGAGCGCGATCCGGCCGAGCCGCCGGCCGAGCCCGACGCGATGTGGTCGCAGTGGCCGCGGCCCGGAACGCCGCAGGCCCGGCTGGGCCACACGTTTCTGCCGGGATTCCGGCAGTTGCTGGCCCAGCGGCTGCCCGACGTGCTGGCGGCGTTGCGCGCGGCAGGTGCGCCCGAGGTCGACTACGCCGCCGACCTGCCGGGCGAGCGGATCGCTCAGGACGACGAGCTGCAGGCGATCCTGTGCCGGCGGCCGGTGCTCGAGGGCATCCTGCGCCTCACGGCCGCCGCAGAGCCCGGCGTGGAGCTCCGCCCGGGGTGCACGGTGCACGGGCTCTCGGCGGCACCGCTTGGGCTGCTGACCGACGCCGGCGAGGTGCGGGCAGACGCGGTGATCGTCGCGGCCGGCCGGCGAGTCCAGCCGGGGCGCTGGTTCGCCGAGGCCGGGGCGCCGGTGCCGGCCGAGCAGGAGGACGGCTGCGGGTTCTTCTGCTTCACGCGCTACTTCCGCGCGGCCGACGGCGACACGGCCGAGCTTCTGACCGTGTCGGACACCGGGTTTCTGGGCTACGAGATGGTCGGGGCCGACGCGGGCACGTACTGCATCGAGCTCGAGCCCGCGGTCGGCGACGAGCCGCTGCGCGAGCTGCGCCGCGACGACGTACACCTGGCGGTGGCGCGCGCGCTGCCGGGGGCGGCGGAGTGGCTGGATCGCTCCGAGCCGATCGGCCCGGTGGCGGTGATGGGAAACGAGCAGAACCTGGTGCGGCGGTTTGTCGACGATCGCGACCGTCCCGCGCTGCCCGGCGTGCTGGTGATCGGCGATGCGCGGGCGCGCACCAACTCGGTCAACGCCTGGGGCGCGGGCATGGCGCTGCAGGGCGCGGTGGCGGCGGCCGACGCGATCGCCGCCCACCCCACCGACCCCGAGGCGCAGGTGCTGATGCTCGAGGCCGCCGTCGGCGCCGAGGTGACCGACCGCCACCGGCTCTCGACCGCGCGCGACCGTGCGCTTCTGGCCGAGTACCGCGGCGAGCCGCGGATCGAACTCCTTGAACACCGGCTGGCGCCCGGCGGCCGAAACCGACCCCGAAATCTTCCGCGCCGTCACGCGGGCCGAGAACCAGCTCGACCCCCTCAGCGCCCTGTGGGGCAACCGCGAGCTGATGGAACGCGCGCGCTCACTGCCGGCCGTCGCCCCGCAGCGCACCGGCCCCGACCGCGCCACGATCGAGGCGATCATCGGTGAATAAGAGGGGTCAGTCACCTTTTATTCACGAGGAACGTCCTCGGGCAGAGACGGACGTATGGCGTGAATAAAAGGCGACTGACCCCTCTTATTCACTCTCAGGCAGCGGCGCGCACCTGCCACAGCTGATCGATCGCCGCGTGGGCGGCGGCCAGGCTCTCGGCTGCCTGCGGGCGCAGATCGGCCATGTGCGGCACGGTCTCGGCCAATGTCAGCTCGGCCGTGATGAACCGCGCTGGCTCGAGGCCGGTGATGCTCAACCCGTGCGGCAGCCACGCCTGGGCGTGATCCCAGCCCTCGCGTGGCGTGCCCGGCGCATAGCCGCCGCCGCGCGCCGCCAGCACGATCAGTTCGCGGCCGCCCAGCAGCCCGGCACCCGTCGCAGGATCGATCGAGAGGCCGGGTGCGACCAGATGGTCGACCCACGCCTTGACGCTCGACGGCGCACCGAAGTTGTACACGGGCAGGCCGAGGATGACGGTGTCGGCCGCCAGCACCTCGCCGATCAGCTGCTCGGACAGCTGCCAGGAAGCCTGCTGCTCGGGCGTGCGATCTTCGGCCGGGACCATCCGCGCGGTGCCCGTGGCGGCGTCGAAGTGCGGCACCGGGCCGGCGGCAAGGTCGCGGTAGGTCACGGTGCCGTTGGGATGAGCGGCGCGCCAGACGCGCGCGGCGTGGGCCGTCAGCGCGCGGCTGACCGATCGCTCGCCCTGAAAGCTCGAATCGATGTGCAGCAGATGTGCCATTTCTGATGATCTCCTACGATCGTTTGTGATACACCAATTATTAATAGCACATGGATCACAATGCCCTCTGGACATACACTGGGTGGGTGGCGACTCGAGAAGACACTCACCGCGCCTCTCCCCTGCTCGCACATCTGACGCACCTGATGCGCAGCCAGGCCGAGGCCGCGCTCGCCCCGCTCGACCTGCGGCCGCGGCACCTGGTCGCGCTGACGGTGCTGCGCGACCACGGCGACGAGCAGCAGCAGACGCTCGCGACGCTCTTGCAGATCGACCGCACCAACCTGGTGGGGCTGCTCAACGAACTCGAGGAACGCGGCCTGATCCTGCGCCGCCGCGCGACCGACGACCGGCGCCGCCACATCGTCGAGCTGACACCGGCCGGCACCGAGCGCCTGGCCGAGGCCGAGTGCGCGCTGGCCACGGTCGAGCAGGACGTGCTGGGCGGGCTGGACGACGACGAACGCGAGCAGCTCTACCAGCTCTTGCGGCGTGCGACCGACGGCCACGCGGTCGACTGCACGAGCGCCCCGCCGCCCTGCGTCGAGTAGCCTCGGCAGATGCTCATCCGCCGCTGCACTGACGACGACTTCGACGCCATTCTGCGATCGTGAACGAGGCCGCCGAGGCCTACCGCGGCGTGATTCCCGCCGATCGCTGGCACGAGCCCTACATGCCGGCCGCCGAGCTGGCCGCCGAGATCCGCAGCGGGGTCGAGTTCTGGGGCGCCGAGGACGACACCGGCCGGCTGGTGGGCGTGATGGGCATCCAGGCGGTGCGCGACGTCGAGCTGATCCGCCACGCCTACGTGCTGCCCGACGCGCAGGGCGCAGGTGTCGGCGGGCAGCTGCTCGAGCACCTGGTGGCGCGCGCTGAACGCCCGCTGCTGGTGGGTACCTGGGCCGCCGCCGTGTGGGCGATCGGGTTCTATCAGCGCCACGGATTCACCGTCTGCGATCGCCCGCGTACCGCCGACCTGCTGCGCGAGTACTGGACGATCCCCGACCGGCAGATCGAGACATCGGTGGTGCTCGAAGGGCCGGCATGACCGCGTTCACGGTGCGACAGCTCGACCCCTCCACCTGGCCGCAGTTCGCCGAGCTGGTCGAGCGCCACAACGGCGTGTGGGGCGGCTGCTGGTG
>CAWCNL010000005.1:0-728436 GCA_963796875.1 uncultured Actinomycetes bacterium | reverse complement strand
CAGTACTAATCGTCCGAGGACTTGATTTTCTTTTAGTAGAGACCACTGCAAGCCGCTCTGGAGTTTTGAGGGTGCGCCTTCGCGCGCGCTGCAGCTTTCACAGTTTCCGGTGGCCATAGCAGAGGGGAAACACCTCTTCCCATTCCGAACAGAGAAGTTAAGCCCTCTAGCGCCGATGGTACTTGGTGCTCAAGCGCCTGGGAGAGTAGGTCGTCGCCGGGATTAGACGAGGTCGGGCCGTTCCTTTGGGAGCGGCCCGCCGTCGTTAACGCAACAAACGTGCCAGGCACGTTTGTCGCGGCGCCGGCTAGTTGTTGTCCGGGTTGCCGTCGGGCGGCGGTGGCTCATCGTCGTCGAGGAAGATGCCCCGGGGCGGCCAGTCGTCCTGCGCGTCGCAGCGGCTGGTGCAGTGCAGCGAGGCGATGTTTTGCAGCGGCACGAGGATGTGGCCGTTGAGCTCGATGTGCGGCACGTCCTCGATGTAGCAGTAGGCGGTGAGGACGCCATCCTGATACTCGCCGCCAAAGAGCGCGAGCTCGACCTGCTCGCCCTTGTATTTGGATGTGTAGTCCTCCACGGCGCGGCAGTCTAGACCAGCGGGGGCAGATGCCCGGTGTCGTTGTAGGAGATCACCCTCAGCCGGCCGCCGTCCCACCAGACCTGGGTCAACGACCCGTTGGCAGGGCCCGGCGCGAGGATGCGGGCAGCCCGCGGCAGGTCGAGCGCTGCCGAGAGCACCGATCTGATGGTGCCTCCGTGCGAGACGATCGCCAGCACCTGGCCGCTCGAGTGCTGCGCACAGATGTCGTCGATGGCCGCGACGCTGCGGCGCTTGAGCGCGGCGAACGTCTCGCCGTCGGGATACCCGAACGATTTATCGCGCTCATACGCGGCGTAGCGGCGCGGGTCGCGCTGTTGCACCTGTTCGCGCGTGTAGCCCTCCCATGAGCCGACGTCGACCTCACGCAGCCTCGCGTCGGGCGTCAGGTCGAGGTCGGTCAGCTCGGCGACGGGGGCGGCGGTCTCCCAGGCGCGGGCCAGGTCGCTCGAGTAGATCGCTGCGGGCTCGAGCACCGCGATGCGTGCGGCGAGCGCTCGAGCTTGCTCGCGGCCGGTGTCATTGAGCGACCGATCGACGTGACCCTGCCAGCGGCCCTCGCGGTTCCAATCGGTCTCGCCGTGACGGCCGAGCAACAGTCGAATCATCACGGCGCATCATACGGTGCGGTTACGATGGGCCGCGATGGATCTCCAACTCAACGGCCTGCGCGTTCTGGTCACCGGCGGAAGCGGCGGGATCGGCCTGGAGACCACGCGGCTGCTCGCGGCCGACGGGGCGCGCGTGGCGGTCGTCTCGCGCCATCCCCAGGTGGATATCGACGGCGTGGTCGAGATCGCCGCCGATCTCTCGCAACCCGACGGTGCCTTCGACTGCGGTGGCCGCCGCGGTCGAGGCCCTGGGCGGCCTCGACGTGGTCGTGAACAACGTCGGCATCGCGCGCATCGTGAAGTTCGAGGACGTGACCGACGAGGAGTGGCAGTCGGTGTGGGACACGAACGTCATGAGCTATGTGCGCACCATCCGCGCCGCCGTGCCGCATCTGCGGGAGTCCGACCACGCGGCGATCGTGAACGTCGCCTCGACCTCGGGCAAGCGGCCGAGTCCCGGGAATGGCGGCCTACACGGTGTCGAAGGCTGCGGTGCTCTCGCTGTCGCGGCTGGTGGCCGACACCTACGCCTCGGCCGGCATCCGCTGTAACGCCGTGTGTCCGGGCCCGACGCTGACCGCCGCCTGGCTCGATATCGGCGGCCTGGCCGATCAGACGGTGGGCGACTCGGATCGCACCCGCGACGACGTGCTGCGCGCATCCGGCGCCGGCCGGCCCATCGGGCGGATGGCCGAACCCGAGGAGATTGCCGCGGTGATCGCCTTCCTCTGTTCGCCGCGCGCGTCCTACGTGACGGGTGCTGCGTGGAGCGCCGACGGCGGCACCGTCCCGGTAATCATCTAGCAACCGCATCGGTAAACTCGAACGTTGCATGTCCCACCCCCGCGGACCCGTCGCCGACACCTTTGCTGAGCGCATCGCGCAGAACGAGCGCACCACGCTCAGCCCGCTTGCGGTGCAGTCGTACGCGACCGCGGGACCGGCAGCACGCCGAGGAGGACTGCAGCCTGCGCACGCCGTTTCAGCGCGACCGCGACCGCATCGTCCACACCAAGGCGTTTCGCCGCCTCAAGCACAAGACGCAGGTGTTCATCGCGCCCGAGGGCGACCACTTCCGCACCCGGCTGAGCCACACGCTCGAGGTGTCGGGCATCTCGCGCGGCATCGCGCGGGCGCTGCGCCTGAACGAGGATCTGACCGAGGCAGTCGCCCTCGGGCACGACCTGGGCCATGCGCCGTTCGGACATACCGGCGAAGAGGCGCTGGACGCGGCGCTGCGCGAGCACGGGCTCGAGTTTCGCCACAACCGCCAGTCGCTGCGCGTGGTGGACGTGATCGAGCGCGACGGGGCCGGCCTGAACCTGACCGGAGAGGTGCGCGACGGCATCCTCAACCACACGGGCCCGGATCGGCCTGCGACGCTCGAGGGCCGCATCGTGCGCCTGGCCGACCGCTTCGCCTACCTGAACCACGACATCGACGACGCGCTGCGGGCCGGCATCCTGGACGCCGCCGCGCTCCCGGCTGCGCCGGTGGACGCTGCTGGGCACCACCAGTTCGCGGCGCATCGACATGCTGGTGCACGACCTCGTTGAGACCTCCGATCAGGCCGGCGACATCGTCCAGTCCGAGCCCTACGAGGCGGCACTTCTGGAGCTGCGCGCGTTCATGTTCGAGCACGTCTATCTGGGCCCGGCCGCGCGGGCCGAAAACACCGAGGCCGCCGGCATGGTGACCGCCCTCTTTCGCCATCACCTCGCAGCAGAACCCCGATCCGGTCGAGGTGGCCGACTGGGTGTCGGGCATGACCGACCGCTATGCCCTGCGCGCGTACCGGGAGATCGGGTGAGCAGGATCAGCGACGCGAGCGTCGAGGCGGTGCGCGACGCGGTCGACATGGTCGACCTGGTGTCGGCCAAGACCACGCTGCGCCGGTCGGGCGCCCGGTTTACGGGGCGCTGCCCGTTCCATCAGGAGCGCACTCCGTCGTTCTCGGTCGATCCGGTCAAGAAGGTGTTCCACTGCTTCGGGTGCCAGCGCGGCGGCGACCACATCGACTTCGTGCAGGAGACCGAGGGGCTCGACTTCGTCGCTTCGGTGGAGTGGCTGGCCGACCGCTACGGCGTCACGCTCGAGTACGAGGATTCGACGCCCGAGGCTGCAAAGCAGCGCGAGCAGCGCGCCCGGTTGCTGCGGCTGCTTGACGACGCGGCCACGTTCTACGCGCGGTATCTGTGGGAGACGTCCGAGGCCGAGGCGGCGCGCGGGTACCTGTCCGAGCGGGGCATCACCGACGAGACGGCCCGCACCTACCGCGTGGGGTACGCCCCCGGCGCGTGGGACAGGCTCTGCGTCGCGGCGCTGAAGAAGGGCTTCACCGCCGACGAGCTCGATCGCGCGGGACTCTCGGTGCGCGGCCGCAAGGGGCCGGTCGACCGGTTGCGCGCGCGGGTGATGTTCCCGCTGGCCGACAACCAGGGCCGGGTGCGGGGATTTGGTGGGCGGCAGATGCCGGGGGGTGAGCCTCCCAAGTACAAGAACTCGCCCGACGGTCCGGTGTTTCGCAAGAGCGACGTGGTCTACGGCCTGGATCTGGCCCGCCAGGCCATCGCCCGGGCCGGCGCTGCGGTGATCGTCGAGGGCTACACCGACGTCCTGGCGCTGCATCAGGTGGGGATCGGCAATGCGGTGGCGTCGATGGGCACGGCCCTGACCGCCCAGCAGGTGTCCGAGCTGAAGCGGGTGTGCTCGACGCTGCTTCTGGCGTTCGATGCCGATGCCGCGGGGCAGGAGGCGTCGGTGCGCGGCATCGAGCTCGCGCTCGCGCAGGGGTTCACCGTGCAGGTCGTGGCGCTGCCGCCGGGACAGGATCCGGCCGATGTCGCGCTGGCAGACGCCGACCGGTTCAGGGCCGCGATGGACTCGGCCGTGGGGTATCTGACGTTTCGCGTCGAACGGATGCTCGCGCCAGAAGGCCTCGCGCGATGAGATCTATGCGCAGGTGCACAAGGTGCGTGCGCGCGGCGCCCCCGAGCGTGGAGCGCGACGACGTGGTGCGCTCGATCGCCGATCGGCTCAACCTCGAGGGCGTGCTGGCGGCCGACCTGCAGGCCACCGGCAGCTCGCAGGCGCAGATTACGGTGAAGGCCCCACAACGCCTCAGGCGAACCCCGTGGGAGCACGACGCACGGCTTCTGCTGGGCTTCTGCCTGCTGCTGCCCGATGCCGCCCCTGCGGTTCTCGCCGACCTGGATATGGCACACTTCGACGGCGCGTCGTTGGGGGACGCCGCGCGCTATGTCCGCCGTCAGGCGGAGGGGGAGTCAACGCCTGAGGAGGCGCACGAGTGGGCACCGCTGATTGCGGAACTGGACGCGCTGGCGGCGCGGGAGCAGCCGTCATTGCGCGCGATGGAGGAGCTGGCGTGGAAGCTTCGGCTGCACGCATTGGAAGCCGAGCTAAAGAAGCTCGGGCAAAACGCCGAAATGCCCTTGAGTCAGCAGACGCAGCTCCAGGAGCTGCAGAAGCTGCGTCTCTCGTATCTCGAGAGTCTCGAGTCAGTTCGCGCGCAAGCGCCCGATCAGTAGGGCCGTTTTTCCTTGTCAGAGATTGCTCCGGAGCCCAGTGGGGAGAGCGTCAAGTTCGATTCGCCCGCCGAAACTGAGGCCGAAGTCGAAGTGGATTTCCCTGCCACGCCTGCCCTCACCGAGGACACGGTCGGCATGTACCTGCGCGAGATCTCGCGGGTACCCGCTCCTGACCGCGGCCGAAGAGGTCTACCTCGCCAAGGCGTACGAGCGCGGCGACCAGGCGGCGCGGCGGCGGCTGATCGAGTCGAACCTGCGCCTGGTGGTGTCGGTTGCGCGGCGCTACTCGGGCCGTGGCCTGCCGTTCCTCGACCTGATCCAGGAAGGCAACGTCGGCCTCATGAAGGCCGTGGAGCGCTACGACTGGCGGCTCGGCCACCGGTTCTCGACGTATGCGACGTGGTGGATCCGGCAGAGCGTCACCCGCGGCCTGGCCGACCACGCCCGCACCATCCGCGTGCCGGCGCAGGTGGTCGACACGATCAATCGCATGGCGCGGTTTGACCGCCAGCTGACGCAGAAGCTCGGCCGTGCGCCGACCGATGAGGAACTTGCCGTCGAGCTTGGTGTGAAAACCGAGAAGGTGGCCGACCTGCGGCGCGTCTCGCAGGAGCCGGTGTCCCTGGCCGTGCCTGTGGGCGAGGATCGCACCGAGCTTGGTGATCTGATCGAGGATGAGCGGCTGCAGAGCCCCGACGGCGACATGGCCAACCGGCAGCGATTCTCGAGCGTCCACCGGCTGGTGGCCGACCTGCCGTACCGCGAGCGGACGATCCTCGAGCTGCGCTACGGCCTGAACGGCAACAGCTCGCACACGCTCGAAGAGGTCGGGCCGGCGGTTCGGCGTCACGCGAGAGCGCGTGCGCCAGATCGAGACGCGCACGCTGCGCCGGCTCGCCGACAAGGGCGAGACGAGCGAGCTTCGCCACCTGATCGACTGATAAACTCCACCGCCGCGATCCGCGGTAGCTCAATGGCAGAGCATCCGGCTGTTAACCGGAGGGTTGTAGGTTCGAGTCCTACCCGCGGAGCTCGCCCCCAGAGCCGAGACGCTGGCGCTGGGCGGAAAGCAGTGCATCGACTGGGAGTCGGACGACCCCGCTGGCCGTCCGATCCACGAGGTGCGCCTGCCTCGGAATCCGAGCGCTCAGCAAGCCTGTAGGCTGGAAGCCCTGTCCGAGAAAAGGAGCGCCGCCATGAGCGAGTTGACCGAGCGGACGAACGAGGCAGACATCGCCGCGGTGACGGACGTGGTACACACCTACTACGACGGGATGGTGACGGCCGACGAGGTGAAGATCGCCCGTGCGTTTGACCCGAACGCGCGCCTCGTCGGCAACAACCAAGGAAAGCCGTGGTGGCAGACTCTCGAGGAGTTTGTCGAGGAGTGCAAGGAGGCGGCAGGCCGCTCGGGAACCTACGTGTGGCGGATCGATTTCCTGTCTTTCGCGGGCGACATGGCTCTGGTCAGGCTCGGTGGCCAATTGCGGGTGACTGGTACAGTGACGACCTATCCATGCTGCGGATAGACGGCACTTGGCGCATCGTCCACAAGACGTGGTATGTCCATCCCGCGGGGGCGGCCGAGACGCAATAGGTCGGGCATCCGCCTCGGATGGTTCGGCAGTCGCTCGCGCCGCCAGCTTGCGCGACCCGACGAACTTGGTAACGACTTGGTAACGGCCTGATGTGATCTCACATGACCTCGCGTGACCTGGCGGTACGTAACCAAGCCAAATCGCCACGAACTGACCGGGGATCCTGCGCCTGTTAACCCGAGGGTTGTAGGTTCGAGTCCTATCCGCGGAGCTCTCTCCCAGCGCCAAAATCACCGGGATACGCAGGAGCGCTGGGAGCGGACTTTCGAACAATCTGCAGCAGGAGTCCGATGCCGACCCCCTCTAAGCGAGAAGCGCAGCCTCGTCAACGGCCTCATGGACACAACGGCCGAGTCTTCGCGACGGCCGCCGGCTCGCTGAGTTGAGCGGCCACAAGTCGGCACCGCAACAAACTTCTCGCTGTGGAGAGCGGACGGTGCCATACTTCGAACATGAAGTTCAAAGACACTCTTCGCAAGATCGGCCGAAAGTTCGAGAATCCAGGGAACCGTGGGTCGCTTGAGTCGTCGTCCGGTCAGAAGACCGTTCACGGGGCGGGCACCGAATCCGGCCCGGGCACAAACAGTGCGGCCCACGCCGAAATGGGCGTAGGCCGGTAGCCCGGCTCACAGCGACGGATCGTTGCCGGCCTTGGCTTGGTGGCCGGCTCTTGTCAGCAGCGGTCACGCCCCGATCGGATTTTCGGCGCGGCGCGTTTCGCAGCGGCCTAACACGTACCGCCTAGTGCGAGTGGCTGGCTCTTCGGCGCGTTCACGGCTCGCGCCCTTCGCTAGGTGTACGTACCGTTCCGACGTCGACGCCTGAGCGTGGCCGAGTAGGACGGCACGCCCAGGCGTTGTATGCCGTGAAAAAGGCATACAAGTAACTCCAGCCGATAGGTGCTCCGTACTACGGTACGATCCTTTTGAGGAGGTGACGCAGATGGATACCTATCGTCCTCACGGCGGGTTCTTCGGGAGAGGCCAAGGCGGTCCCGACCACCGCGCTCA
Organism: uncultured Actinomycetes bacterium; assembly: GCA_963796875.1. Taxonomy (GTDB): domain Bacteria; phylum Actinomycetota; class Thermoleophilia; order Gaiellales; family JAICJC01; genus CAVPTL01. Next base: position 721,071 of record CAWCNL010000005.1, on the reverse strand, counting down.
CGGCACGTTCGCGACCGGAGTTGCGATGCCGTCGGGCCGCCACGGCCGGTTCAGCAACGGCCAGTCGGCTGCTGGCGGTCGCGCTGGCGACTTCGCCGTCGGCCTCCACCGTAAGTAGGCGAGGCGGCATACCCATCGCCCGTGGCAGCGAAGTTTGACCGGGCCGCCGCCTCGCGGCTCCTGCTGGGTGGGCGGCGACCCGACCTCTCGTGAGTCTCCCATGCGGAGTCTGAGAGCCTCTTGAGAACATCGGGTTGGCGAGGCCCCTGGGCGGCACGGCCGCCCAGGGGCCGCGGGAGGTGCTACAGCGAGCTGATGACCTCGTTCAGCTTGCCGGTGATCGCGGTGCTGAGCAGGCCCAGCACGGCGACGACCGCAATCGTGATCACGGCCAGGACGACGGCATACTCGGCCATCGTCTGACCCGACTCGGTGCGCAGCTCCGTGATGATGTCTCGCATGTCACTCCTTGACGGTATAGAGACGGATACCGCGGTAATCGCACGACCGGCGCCGAGATTTATGTCCGCCGCCGCTAACGTGCCGCAAATGAGCTACCGCGTACTGCCCGCGGCGGACGCTTTCTGGCGGCCGTCCAACCAGATGGGCGTCCAGAACACCGACCTCGCCGGCCAGCTTGAGACCAGCGAGCTGGGCCTGCGTATCTGGCGCCTGGCGCCGGGCCAGGCTTCCACCCGCCATCGCCACTTCGTACAGCACGAGCTGTACGTGGTGCTCGAGGGCACCGGGCGGATGCGGGTGGATGATGAGCTCCTCACGCTCGAGCCCCTGTCGGCCGTGCTCGTCGAGCCCGACACCGTGCGGCAGGTATTCAACGACACCGCCGAGCCCGCAGTCTGGCTTGTGGCCGGCGCACCGCGCGAGGCGGCCAACACGCTCGAGATGACACCCGCAACGCTCGCCCAGATCTATCCCGACGGGCCCCGCGCGCTGCCGCCGGAGCTCGCCTGACCGAGTGCCGTACGGCGGCGGTGGATACAATCCGCAGCGTGGCACAATTTCACCTGCCGGGCGGGCAGAAGATAGAGGTTGCAGGCAAGTACTGGATGCCCAGCCTCACCGTCGTTGTGCTGCTGTTCATGGCCGGCTGGTTTGCCGCCAGTCTGAGCGAGGCAGGTGACGCCGGGGGAGCCTTTGTGCGCACGATGACCGTCCGCGGCAAGGTGGTGCGGGTGCACGGCCAGCCGGTACGCGTAGTCGTCCCCGCGAGCACGATCACCAGCCAGGGGGCTCTGGTCACCGTCCCGGGCCGCACCATCAACCTGACCCGCACCGACACGCGCCTGGTCAGCTCACCCACGGTGACCGTGCACGGTCGCACCCTGGTCACCACCGTGGCCGGGCCTGCAACGACCGTGACCAATACCGTCGCGGGCACCGCCGCGACTGTCACAGTGCTCGAGACCGTCGCCACGACCAACACGGAGACCACCACCGCCACGGTTGTCTCGACCGTCACCGTGACCACCGCGCCGACATCGTGATCGTCGCTCCCGAAGTCGAGGCGTATCTGCGCGATCTCGTGCCGCGCTGACGCGGTGCTCGCCGACATGCGCGCCCACGGTGAGCGCGACTCGATCCCCATCCTCGACGCCGAGTCGGCCAGACTGCTGCTCGTCCTGACCCTCGCGGCCGGTGCGCGGCGGGCCGTCGAGGTGGGCACCGCCATCGGCGTCTCGACACTGCACCTGGCCTGGGGAGTGGGCGCAGAGGGATCGGTGGTGACGTTCGAGATCGACCCCGAACGGCAGGATGCCGCCCGCGACTATCTCGACCCGGGCGGGAGTTGCCGACCGCGTCGATCTGCGCCTGCAGGACGCGGGCGCCGGACTCGAGTCGCTCGAGCCGGGTATCGACATCGCCTTCCTGGACGGCGTCAAATCAGACTACGCCCGGCATCTGGAACTCGTGCTCGGCCTGCTTCGGCCGGGCGGCCTCGTGGTGGCCGACAACGCGCTGCTGTCCGGCGCGGTGGCCACCGGTAAGCCGTACCTGCACTGGACGCAGGACGCGGTCGATCAGATGCGGGCGGTGAACGCGCGGATCGTGTCGGGATCCGGCCTGATCGGCACGGTCGTTCCAATTGGCGATGGGTTGGCCGTCGCGGTCAAAGCCTGAACACGCTGCTACCCTGGGGATTGAGGCTCAATACTTGGCCTCGCATTGCCGATGGGAGTCATGATGTTTGGAATTCGGGCACGAATGTCAGGTAAGGGTGCAATCGCCGGCGTCGTCGCCGTGGGACTTCTCGCAGTCGCGGCGACCGGCTGTGGCAGCGCGGCGGCATCGTCCGGCGGTGGACAACAGGCCGGCGCGGTGGTCAAGTCCGGCGCCCAGGCGCTCAAGAGCGCCAACTCGGTCGGCTTCGACGTCAAGGCTTCGCTCGAACTGCAGGGCTCGCTGAAAGGCATGAGTTCCAGCCAGGGCGCGCTGCTCAACGGGCCGCTCACCCTCGAGCTCAAGGGCCACGCCGGCAAGGCGAACGGCACCGGCGCGTTCGACACCACATTTACCATCGGCGGCGGCGATCTGACGGTTTCCGGCGAGGTGAAGTCGCCCGACGGCAAGACCGCGTACATCCAGGCACCCATGCTGCTCGGATCCGGCTGGCAGTCGTTCAAGCTGAACCAGGGCCACTGGAGCAAGGCTCCCCGACACGAAGTCCGGCGACCAGTTGCAAAAGCAGCTGCGTAACGGCGCGTTCAACCCGCTCACGCTCTTGAAGAACGTCACCGTGACGTCCGGCAGCGGCACCGACACCGTCTCGGCCGACCTGAACGTCGCCGGCCTGGTGCGGGGCATCGCCAAGATGTCGCACGGTCAGGTACCGGCCGGCGCGCTGCGCCAGCTGAACGGCGTGATCCAGGTTGCGCACGGATCGGTGTCCTACGACAGCTCGACGCACCTGCCCGCGGCGGCACACCTCGAGGTCTCGGTACACGTGCCCGCAAGTATCAGCATCAGTCGAAGGGTCTCTCCGGCGCCGACGTGAAGATCGACGCGAACTTCGACGACTGGAACCAGCCGGTGAACGTCACCGCGCCCTCGTCGTCCAAGCCGCTCGACCTCTCGCACATCCAGGGCCTGAGCATGGGCCTCGCCGGCGCCTAACGCACCAACTGCAACAGAAGTGCCTGGCACCGTTGTTGCGTTCACGCGCTGACCGTGAGTTGCCGATAGCGCAGGCATGAGTTCTGCGCGCACATCGCTCGAGCTGCCCGGCAGGCTGCCGGGGCTGCGGCGCGCGGTGTCGGTGTGCCTGTGGATCACCGCGCCACTCCTCATGGCGGCGCTCGTGGCGATGGTCGGTGGCACCCACGATCTGGGGTTCGATTTTCACGGCGGCGTCTGGAATGCCGGCTCACGACATCCTGCACGGCCGCTCGCCGTACCGGCCCGGACCGGATCGACGCGATGGCGGCGCATATCCGGGCCGGCGGCGCGGCTCCGCGCATCATCGAGCTGCCCGTCTATCCGCCCGCAGTGCTGATCGCCCTCGCCCCGTTCGCGCTGCTGCCCGCCGGAGTGGCAAACGCGGTGTTCGTGGCGCTCCTGCTACCGCTTCCCGGTGTCGCGCTGTGGCTGCTCGGCGTGCGCGACCTGCGCTGTTACAGCCTCATGTATCTCTCGGCGCCGCTCCTGCTCGGTACCGAGATCGGCACGCTCAGTCCGCTGCTCCTGGTTGGCTGCGCTCTGGTCTGGTATCTACGTGACCGTGCGGTGACCGCCGGATTGATCGTCGCAGCGCTCGTCTGCGCCAAGCTGTTTCTCTGGCCGCTGGTGGTGTGGTTCGTGATCACGCGGCGGTGGCGGGCCGCGGCGGTCGCGAGCGGTGTCTCGGCGGTGGGCACGCTCGCAGGGTTCGTGTTCGTCGGCGGCGCCGATCTGCGCGCCTACCCGCACATGCTGTCGGTGCTCAGCTCGATCGAGCAGACCCAGGGGTACTCGGCGGTGGCGGGAGCCTCCCAGCTCGGTGCCCCGGCCACACTCGCGCGCGGCATTGCGGTCGCGCTGGGCGTCGCGCTGCTGGCGACGGCCTGGCGGGCGGCGCGGCGCGGCGACGAATCGGCCGCATTCGGGATCGTCGTTTGTGCGGCGCTCGTACTCACCCCGATCGTGTGGCTGCACTATCTGGTGCTGCTGTTCGTGCCGATCGCGCTGCGCCGCCGGACGTTGGGCTGGGAGTGGGCCGTACCGCTGCTCCTCTGGCTCACGCCCATGCAGCAGACGATCGACCGGCCGTGGGGGATCGCCGTCGGGATGTTTGCGGTGGGCCTCGCTGTTGCGATCTGCCTGCGCGGCGGGGATGGGGGCGGCTGGAATCGAACCAGCGACGAACCCGTTATGAGCGGGCTGCTCTAACCGCTGAGCTACACCCCCGACGGCGGCATCGTACCCACCCGCGGATTGCCCGTGTGGGCCGCGCGGATTGGAGCCGCGTTGGACAACCACAAACCACAGGCCGCTCCCGAGCGTACTGATCTATACATGAGCCGCCTGGAATACGACATCGCCGATTACGAGATCTTTGCCGGACTCTCCGAGGCCGACATGGCCGGTCTCGGTGGCCGTATGAGCACCGCGAGCTATGCCAAGGGTGAGCTCGTATATTCGCCGTTCGATGCGGGCGATGCCGTGTACCTCGTCACCGAAGGCCGCGTGTGCCTCTACCGCAGCGGCGCCGACGGCCGCCAGTTCACGCTCGCGATGATCGACTCCGGGTCGGCGTTCGGTCACGTGGCGCTGCTGCACGCACCGACCTACGACGCCTACGCCGAGGCCATGGCCGACACCGTGGTGCGGGTGATCCGCGTCGCCGATCTCGAACGAGTGGCCGCCGCCCACCCGCAGGTGGCGGTGAATCTGATCCGCGCGCTGGCCGCGCGGCTGCACGAGGCAGAGGATCAGCTCGAGGCTCTGGCCTTCCACGGAGTCGCCACCCGGCTGGCCGCCAAACTGCTGGAACTGATGGATCGCTACGGCCGCGTCACGCCCAACGGGATCCGCATCGATGAGCGCTTCACCCACATGCAGCTGGCCGAGATGATCGGCACCAGCCGCGAGACGCTCACCAAGGTGATCAACGAGATGCGGGAGTCCGGCGTGATCGACGTGCGAGACCGCATGGTGTGGGTACTCGACGTGGCCGGCCTAGAACGGCTCAGAGGCGGCGTCTGAACCGGTAGAATTGGCTCTCAGATACTTCCGACCCGTCTGAAGGGGTGCGTGCTGTGAGCGAAACCGGAACGCTGAGAGTCAAGAGTGGCCTCGCCGAGATGCTCAAGGGCGGGGTGATCATGGACGTCACCGACGCCGAGCAGGCGCGCATCGCCGAGGACGCGGGTGCGTGTGCGGTGATGGCGCTCGAGCGCGTTCCGTCGGACATCCGCCGCGACGGCGGCGTCGCGCGCATGTCGGATCCGGCCAAGATCCGCGAGATCCAGGAGACCGTCACGATCCCCGTGATGGCCAAGGCCCGCATCGGCCACTTCACCGAGGCCCAGGTGCTGCAGGCCCTCGAGGTCGACTACATCGACGAGTCCGAGGTGCTGACGCCTGCCGACGAGGCCAACCACATCGACAAGTGGAAGTTCACCGTGCCGTTCGTGTGCGGCGCCACCAACCTGGGCGAGGCGCTGCGGCGCGTCTCCGAGGGCGCGGCGATGATCCGCAGCAAGGGCGAGGCCGGCACCGGCAACGTGGTCGAGGCCGTGCGGCACATGCGGTCGATCCTCGGCGAGGTCAAGCGGCTGGGCGCGATGAACGAGGACGAGCTCTACGCCGCCGCCAAGAACCACTCGGCCCCCTATGAGCTGGTGCGCTACTGCGCCGAGCACGGCAGTCTTCCGGTGGTGACCTTCACCGCCGGTGGCATCGCGACCCCGGCCGACGCGGCGCTGATGATGCAGCTGGGCGCCGACGGCGTGTTCGTGGGCTCCGGCATCTTCAAGAGCAGCCAGCCCGAGCTGATGGCGGCGGCGATCGTCAAGGCCACCACGCACTTCGCCGACCCGGCGATCGTGGCCGAGGTGTCGTTCGGCCTCGGCGACGCGATGCCCGGCAAGGAGATTGCAGAGCTCGGTGAGGCGGGGCTCATGCAGACACGTGGCTGGTAAGGTCGCCGTCCTCGCGCTCCAGGGCGCGTTTCGCGAACACTGCCGGGCGCTGGCGGAGATCGGCCTGGAACCGGTCGAGGCGCGCCTGCCGCGCGATCTCGAAGACGCCGACGGGCTCGTGATCCCCGGCGGCGAGTCGACCACCATGTCCAAGCTGATCGCGGCCTACGACCTGGCCGACCCGATCGTCGAGCTGCACGCTCGTGGGGTGCCGGTGTTCGGCACGTGCGCCGGCATGATCACCGTGGCCGCCTCTGCGGTCGACGGCCGGCCCGACCAGCGCTATCTGGGCCTGATCGACATCGATGTGCGGCGCAATGCCTTCGGCCGCCAGGTCGCGAGCTTCGAGGCCGACATCGAGCTGCGCGGCGATCCCACGCCGTTTCCCGGCGTGTTCATCCGGGCGCCGTGGATCGAGCGGGTGGGCGACGGGGTGGAGCAGCTGGCGCGGCTGGGCGACCATGCGATTGCCGCCCGGCAGGGCAACGTGCTGGTCACGGCGTTTCACCCCGAGCTGACCGGCGATCGCCGCCTGCACCGGATGTTCGCGGCGATGGTCGAAGGCGCAGAGAGGGAGGTGGCCGCATGAGCGGACATTCCAAGTGGTCGACCATCAAGCACAAGAAGGGCGCCGCCGACGCCAAGCGCGGCAAGCAGTTCACCAAGCTCTCGCGGGCGATCATCGTGGCCGCCAAGGAGGGCGGGCCCGACCCCGCCGCCAACGCCGCGCTCGCCACTGCCATCGCCAAGGCGCGCTCCTACTCGATGCCCAAGGACAACATCGAGCGGGCCATCACCCGCGCCACCGGTGGCGGCGAGGGTTCGGACGCCTACGAGGCGATCACCTACGAGGGCTACGGGCCCGAAGGCGTGGCGATCATCGTCGAGGCGCTCACCGACAACCGCAACCGCACCGCCGCCGACGTGCGCTCGATCTTCGCCAAGCACAACTCGTCGCTGGGCACGCCCGGCTCGGTGGCCTGGCAGTTCGAGCGCAAGGGCGTCGTGCTGGTGCCGGCCGAGGGTCTCGACGAGGACGACATCGTGCTGGCCGCCGCCGACGCGGGTGCCGAGGACGTGAGCGCCGACGGCGACGTCTGGCAGATCACGACCGGCCCCACCGACCTCGCCGCCGTGCGCGACGCGCTCGACTCACAGAGCGTGCCGATCGACTCGGCCGAACTGACGATGGTGCCCGCCAACACCGTCGCGCTCGACGAGGACGCGGCCCGCAAGCTGCTGCGGCTGATCGACGCCCTGGAGGATCAGGACGACGTGCAGGACGTCTACGCCAACTTCGACATTCCCGACGCCGTGCTCGAAGCGGTGGCGGCGGGCTGAGGGTCGCGACCGGGGCGCAGCCACCATCTGACCAGGGCGGTGGTTACGACCACCGTGGTCAGTGAGAGCGGGAATCCGAAGGCGCGGCCCACGGTCTCGAGCATCAGCTCTGACCCGTGGGTGACGAAGTAGGCCGCCACCACCAGGCCGCAGAGCTCGCCGAGCGTGCAGGCAAGAAGCGCGGGCGCAAACCTGATCTCGTAGGGGGTGGTCTTGCGCAGCATGACGTAGAGCGTGAGCGCCGCGCCGCCGGCCACTCCCACGCCCAGCAGGAGCACCGCGGCGACCCCGCCCGGCGTGGTACTACCGACGATCAGCAGGTCGAAGAGCCGCTGCGCCTGGCCGGTCCAGCGAATGGCGAGAAGCGCCGCGATGAGTCCGGCGCCACCACCCAGAAACTGCGAGAAGAACACGAAGGCGGCGAGCAGCCACACGCGCGGACGATTCGGCATAGTCCCAGTGTGGGGGCAAGCACGGCTGAATAAAAGGGGTCAGTCGCCTTTTATGCATCAGCAACCGTCGTTGCAACCATGGCGTGCCGCCCATGCATAGAAGGCGACTGACCCCTCTTATTCATCGAACGCGCGTTCGTCCGGTGTCCGGGCTTGCGACTACACTCGAAGCGTGATTGTGCTTGGCATTGACCCTGGGATGGCCCATACCGGCTTCGGTGCGGTGGAGGTCGACGGCAGTCGCCTGCACGCCCGAGACTACGGTGAGGTGACGACGTCGGCCCGAGCCGAACACACCGTGCGGCTGGCGATCATCTTCTCGCGCGTCGAGGAGCTGCTCGACACTCATCGTCCTGCGGCGGTCTCGCTCGAGGACCTGTATCGTGGGTCGCAACCCGCGCACCATTCTCGCCGTGGGCCAGGCGCGCGGCGCAGTGCTGGCCGCCTGCGGCCGTGCCGGGGTGGAGGTGTGCGGATACTCGCCGGCACAGATCAAGACCAGCGTGTGCGGCTACGGCCGGGCCGAGAAAGGGCAGGTCATGCACATGGTCAAGACCATGCTCTCGCTGCGCGAGCAGGTCTCGTCCGATCATGCTTCCGACGCGCTGGCCGCCGCCATCTGCCACGCCCGCATGGCGCACTCGCGGGCGCTGGTCGGCAGGGGCGCGGCGATGATCGCGCAGGTGCGCGGCCGGGTTGCACGGGTGGATGCCGGGAGCGTGGTGCTGGACGTGCACGGCGTCGGCTACCAGCTGCATGCCACCTCCAGCGCCCGCCGGCTTGCGGTCGACGCGGCCGACGACGAGGTCACGCTGGTCACCTACATGCACGTACGCGAGGATGCGCTCCAGCTCTTTGGATTTGCGGGCACGGCCGAGCGAGAGCTGTTCGAGCTTCTGCTCGGCGTGAGCGGCGTCGGCCCCAAGGCGGCGCTGGCGATCGTCTCGGGCTATGCCCCCGATCAGATCCTGCGCGCGGTGGCCACCGGCGACCACGCGCTCTTCACGAGTATCCCCGGCATCGGCCGAAAGACAGCCGAGCGGGTGGTGATCGATCTGAAGGACAAGGTCGGAGCGGTGACCACCGACGACGATGTGGTGGCGGCTGTCGCGGTCGACGGCCATACGGCGGCGCGAGACGCGCTGGTGGGGTTGGGCATGTCGGTGGCCGAGGCCGAAGCGTCGCTGCGCGACATCGATGACGAGCTTCCGGTGGAGGATCGCATCCGCGCCGCACTGGCCGGTCAGGTATGAGCGTGGACGCCGACGATCGTCTGACCGATGCCGTCGTAGCGTCCGGCGAGGAGGAGTTCGACCGCACCCTGCGGCCGCGCACACTCGAGGAGTTCGTCGGCCAACCGCTGCTCAAGGAGCAGCTCTCGATCTTCCTCGAAGCCGCCAAGGCGCGCGGCGAGCCGTGCGAGCACGTGCTACTGGCCGGCCCGCCGGGCCTCGGAAAGACATCGCTGGCAGGGATCATTGCCGTCGAGATGGGCTCGCACATGCGGGTGCTCTCGGGGCCGGCGGTCGACCGCAAGGCCGACATGGCGGCGATCCTCACCTCGCTCGAGTCGCATGACGTGCTCTTCATCGACGAGATCCACCGCCTCAACCGGGCGATCGAAGAGCTGCTCTATCCGGCGATGGAGGACGGCTGCATCGACCTCGTGATTGGCCAGGGGCCCGGCGCGCAGTCGATCCGGCTCGACCTGAAACCCTTCACGATGGTCGGCGCCACCACCCGCACGGGGCTTCTGACCACCCCGCTGCGCGACCGGTTTGGCATCACCCACCGGCTCGACTACTACGCGCAGGAGGAGCTGCAGACCATCGTCGTGCGTTCGGCCGGCGTCCTCGGAGTCGCGATCGAGCCCGACGGTGCGGCCGAGATCGCGCGCCGCGGGCGCGGCACGCCGCGCGTTGCCAACCGCATCCTGCGCCGGGTGCGCGATTTCGCCGAGGTACGCCACTCCGGGGTGATCACCCACGCGGTCGCGGTCGAGGCGCTCGACCTGTTCGGGTTCGACGACCTGGGCCTCGAACGCATCGACCGGACGATCCTCGAGACGATCGCCGAGCGGTTCAGCGGGCGGCCCGGTGGGCCTGTCGACGCTCGCGGTGGCAATCGGCGAGGAACAGGACACGCTCGAAGACGTGTACGAGCCGTACCTGCTCCAGCGCGGGCTGATGCAGCGCACGCCCGCGCGGCCGGATCGTGACTCCGGCCGGCTACGAGCACCTTGGGCTGCCCGCGCCGCGTCGCGAACCGGGCCTGTTCTGACCCTCCGAGCGCTTGGGGCCTGTCATAGTGACGTGTCGTGAAGCGATTCTGGCCGCGTCTCAACCGTCAGTGGTACATCCTCGGCGCTCTGTCGCTGGTGCTGCTCGTCGCCGGCTCGTGGCTGGGCGTAAACGCGATCGAAAACGCGTCCAAGGGGCCGGCGTTTCGGCTTGCCGCCACCTGCTATCAGCTGAACAGCGGCTCGGGGTCGATCCGCCAGCGGTTGGGCGTGATCAAGGGGTTCGGCCGCGCGATCACCGGGCCGGTGGTCTCGAACACCGACGGCACCGGGTGGGCGAGCATCCAGTTCGACGTGTTCGGGTCATGGAAGACCGGGCATGCGCACGTGCACGCCGTGCGCGGCACCGAGGGAGCGCCGCTTGGCATCTGGCGCATCACCCGCGGCCAGATCAACGTGGACGGTGTGATCTATCCGTTCAACCCCGTGCACACGCTGGGGACAATCACCGACAGGGCGCTGTGCGCACCGCCGACCTCGCATACGATCTTCCACCCGGCCTGATCGCGCAGGTACCGGTGGAGCCGCGGTCGGCGTCGCGGCTGCTGGTGTGCCGGCGCGGCGAACCGCTGCTCGACCGGCGGTTCGACCAGTTGCTCGACCTGGTCGCAGACGACGTGCTGGTGGTGGCCAACGACACGCGGGTACTGCCGGTGCGGGTGGCGTTGACGCGCGCCACCGGCGGCGCGGCCGAGCTTCTGCTGCTCGAGCCGCTGTCCGGCGGTGACTGGACGGCGCTCGGCCGGCCCTATGCGCGGCTGCGCCTCGACGAGCCGCTGACGACGGCCGACGGGCTCGAGTTCGTGGTGCGCGAGAAGCTGGGGGAGGGGCGGCTGCGCGTGTCGCCTCCGGCCGGAGTGGCGCTCGAGGAGGCGTTGCGCCGGGCGGGCCAGATGCCGCTGCCGCCGTACATTCGCGAGCCGCTGGCCGACGCAGATCGGTATCAGACCGTGTACGCACAGGATCCCGGCTCGGCGGCGGCGCCGACGGCGGGGCTGCACTTCACCGACCAGCTGTGGGCAGCACTGCAGGCCCGAAACGAGGTGGTTACCATCACCCTGGGCGTGGGCCTCGATACCTTCCGCCCCGTCGCGGAGGACGACCTCGACGAGCACCCCATGCACTCCGAGCGCTACGCGGTGTCCGCGCCGGCTGCCGCGGCCATCGAGGGGGCGCGGCGCGACGGCCGTGACGTGCTTGCGGTCGGTACGACCAGCGTGCGGGTGCTCGAAACAGTGTTCGCCGACGCCGGCCCAGCGCCGTCGGGTCCGCTCGAGGGCCGCACCGAGCTCCTGATCCAGCCCGGCCACCGGTTCACCGCCGTCGATGCCATGATCACCAACTTCCATCTGCCACGCTCGACGCTGCTTGCGCTGGTGATGGCGTTTGCCGGCGTCGAGGAGACGCGCGCGATCTACCGCACCGCCGTCGAACGCCGCTACCGCTTCTACTCGTTCGGGGACGCATGCCTGATCACCAGGTAGGCCAGTTTGACCTGATCGCGACCGACGGCGAGGCCCGGGCGGGCGTCCTTCAAACCGCCCACGGGCCGGTGCAGACGCCGGTCTTCATGCCGGTCGGCACCAAGGCGACCGTCAAGGCGATGCTGCCGCCCGAGCTGGAGCGGCTGGGCGCGCAGATCATCCTCGGGAACACCTATCACCTCTATTTCCGGCCCGGTGCCGACCTGATCGCCGAGCTTGGCGGACTGCACGCGTTCATGGGCTGGAACCGGCCCATCTTGACCGATTCGGGCGGATTCCAGGTGTTCTCGCTGCGCCACACTGCGGCCCGCCTTGACGATGACGCGGTCGAGTTCCAGTCCGTCTATGACGGGTCGCGGCATGTGTTCACTCCCGAGCTCGCGATGTCGGTGCAAGCCCGCCTGGGATCTGACATTGCGATGGTGCTGGACGAGTGTCCGCCGGCAAGAATTGAGCGGGAACGGCTACAGGATGCGGTGCGGCGGACGACCTTGTGGGCCGAGCGCTGTCGTGCGTGTGACCGCGCACCGGGTCAGTTGGTATTTGGGATTGTGCAGGGAGGTACCGATAAGGCTCTTCGAGCCGAGTCGGCTGCCCAGATAACGGCGCTCGGGTTCGACGGCTATGCGATCGGAGGACTGTCGGTGGGAGAGGAGCGGGAGAACATGCTCGACACGGTGGCACACACCGCCGAGCGCCTGCCTGCCGACCGGCCGCGCTACTTCATGGGCCTGGGCGACATCGCGGGCCTGGTGGACTGCATCGCCCGCGGCGTCGACATGTTCGACTGCGTGCTCCCCACTCGGCTGGGTCGCACCGGCAGCGCACTCACTGGCGCCGGCCGCCTGAATCTGCGCAACGCCGCGTTCGCCACCGATGCCCGTCCGCTCGAGGACGGATGCACGTGTGAGGCCTGCCAGGGCTACTCCCGCGCCTACATCCGCCACCTTGTGACCCAGAACGAGATCGCCGGGCTGCGCTTGCTCACGATCCACAACCTTCACCGGGTGGTGCAGACCGTGCAGGATGCCCGCAGCGCCATTGTTGAAGGGCGGTTTGGGGCGTGGCGGGAGGATCAAGGACACGCGGCTAGAATCGGGCTTCGGTGACCGACCAGCGAAAAAATTTCCTGATCCTGGGCCTGGTCCTGGTGCTTGTGGTGGGAGCCGTCGCGGCGGTGGCGACCAAGGGCTTCGTGCAGGGTCTCGACCTCCGCGGCGGCCTGCAGCTGATCGTCAAGGCCGAGCCTCCCAAGGGCCAAACGGTCACTCCCCAGCAGCTCACCAACGCCGCCAACGTCATGCGCCGGCGCATCGACCCCAACGGCGTCAAGCAGCCCGAGATCCGCACCAGCACCAGCGATAACACCATCGAGGTGTCGCTTCCGGGTGTCAAGGATCCGGCCGCCGTCGGCGACCTGATCACGGCCGGCGGATTCCAGAACTTCGACTTCTACCGGTGGCTGGCGCCGATCTCGGCACCCGCGCAGAAGTACGGCAACCGGTCACCCAGAAGTCGCTCTACGAGCTGCTCACCAAGGCCGGAAAATCCGACAAGAACGGCGCCGCCCTGGCCGCGGAGTGGGGGCTCTTCAACTCGACCACCAAGAAGCTCTTCGGCCGCACGCAGCTCGAACCCACCCAGGCGCAGGTGCTGCACCTGACCAAGTCGGGCACCAAGCCGCCCAACACCGAGTGGAAGTACGTGCCTCAGAACCAGATGGCCATCTCGTGCCGCAACACGGCGCTGAACACGTGTCCGGGCACGTCGCCCGGCGGCCGCGGCCAGGTCTGGTACATGTTCAACAAGCCGCCGCTGACACAGAACGTGGTCGGCCGGCAGATCTCCTCCGCCCAGTCCGACCACCGACGGTCAGACCGGCGATCCGGTGGTCGCGATCAATTACAAGAACGGTGGCGGTGAGACCTTCCACAACATCACGCGCAGCCTCGCGCAGCAGGCCAACGCGGCCGGCATCACCCAGGGGCTGCCCAATGCGATCGTGGTCGACAACCAGCTCGTCAGCACGCCGACAGTCGACCCCGGGAAATATCCGGACGGGATCTCGGGCAACAGCAGCGAGATCAGCGGCCTGAGCAAGGCCCAGGCCGACCTGCTGGCGCTGCAGATCCAGTCGGGCACGCTGCCGGTCACGTTCACCGTGCTCTCCGAGAACCTGGTCTCGGCAACGCTCGGCAAAACGGCGCTGCACTCGGGCCTGATCGCCGGCGCCGTCGGCCTTCTGGTGGTGATGATCTTCCTGCTGGCGGTGTACGGCTTCCTCGGCCTGATCGCCGACATCGCGCTGATCATCTACGGCCTGCTCCTGGCCGGCATCGTCGCTCTGATACCCGTCACCATGACGCTCCCGGGCATCGCCGGCACCATCCTCACCATCGGTGTGGCCGCCGACGCCAACATCGTCATCTTCGAGCGCATCAAGGAAGAGGTCAGAGCGGGGAAGACCATCCGCACGGCCATCTCCACGGGCTACCGGCGCGGCTTCCACACGATCATCGACGCAAACGTGATCACGCTGATCACCGCCGGTGTGCTCTACGCCACCGCGACCTCGTCGGTGAAGGGCTTCGCGCTGATGCTGCTGATCGGTGTGGTCACGTCGATCTTCACCGCGGTGGTCGCCACCCGGGCCATGCTCGGACTGCTGGGCCGCTTCAAGTTCATGGCCAACCCGCGCGTGCTGGGCTCGGTCGGCTCGGGCACCCGCTGGGATCGCGTCAACTTCGTCTCGCGGCGCAAGATCTGGTTCTCGGTCTCGGCCGTCATCGTCGTCGCGGCCGTCATCAGCCTGGGCATCAACGGGCTCAACAAGGGCATCGACTTCACCGGCGGCACCCAGCTCACCTTCAAGACCAGCAAGGCGCTGAACACGAGCCTCGATGGGCAACATCGTGAATCCCATCACCGGGTCAGACACGGTCATCCGCGGGGTCACCAGCACCAAACAGGCCCAGGGCAACACGTTCAACGAGTTCCAGGTGCAGTCGCACCACCTCACGTCGGCCGAGCAGCAGCAGGTCACCCAGACGCTCGAGCAGAAGGCCGGCGCGCACGACTTCTCGATCAACAGCGTGTCGTCGTCGTTCGGCCAGTCGGTGCTGAACAGCGCCTACCTGGCCGTGATCTTCTCGCTGATCATCATCTTCATCTACGTGTCGTTCCGGTTCGAGTGGACGTTCGCGGTCCCGGTGATGATCGCTCTGGCGCACGACATCATCATCACGATCGGGCTCTACTCGCTGTCGGGCCGCGCGGTCACCGCCGATACGGTCGCCGCCATCCTCACCGTGCTCGGCTACTCGATGTACGACACGGTGATCGTGTTCGACCGGGTGCGCGAGAACATCCCGATCCTGCGCAGCTTCACCGCGTCGAGGCTGGTCAACCGATCGCTGTCCGAGACGGTCACCCGGTCGATCAACACCACGCTGCGTGACGATGATCCCTGTGCGTCCTGCTCTATCTGTTCGGCCAGGGCACGCTGAAGGACTTCGCCTTTGCGCTGATCATCGGCCTCATCTCGGGTGCGTACTCGTCGATCTTCATCGCCGGCCCGGTGCTGGCCTGGTTCCTGGAACGCCGGCCGGAGTTCGTGCGCCGCCGCCAGGATCACGCCAAGCACGCCGGGCAGCCCTCGGCGGGGCCGATCATCGCGACCGACGCAGGCGGGGCCGCTGTGGCGACTCCCGGCCCGGTCAGCCCGCCGCCGCAACCCACCCGCCGCCGCCGTCGCGGCCACGGCCGCAACCGCTAGACCCCCGCAACTGCAGCAAACGTGCCAGGCACGTTTGTTGCGTTTGTGCGTTCTGACTCAGCGGATCTCAAGGTCGCGTGGCGCCGCGCCGATATATGCAGGGCATGTCGGGGCCATCCTCCTCTCGAGGCTTCACCGATCTCGTCGCAGTAGTCGCTGCGACGCGACGGCTCGCGGCTGCTCAGGATATGGCCGAGGCGGTGGCGGTCTTCGCCCGCGAGCTCGCCGCTGTTCGCCAACGCGTCGGCGTGTCTGGTCTCGACGTATGACCACACGACCACGCGCGTGACCGACTGGGCGGCCTATGTCGAGCCGCCGGCGACCCTGCACGTCGAGGCCGAGAGCTACTCGCTCGCCGAGTTCCCGCTCACCCGGCGGGTGGTGGAGGAGCAGATCGAGGTCGCAACGGTGATCGGCGACGGCGGCGACGCGGCCGAGCACCGGTTCCTCGAGGAGGTCGGGTTCCACGCGAGCCTGCTTGCTGCCGTTGGTCACCGCGGGTACCGTGAGTGGCCTGGTCGAGATCCTGGACGTCGAGTATCGCGGGTTCACACCCGAGGAGATTTCGTGTTGCCGGATGCTGGTCGATCAGGCGGGTCTGGCGCTCGGCGCCTCGTACCTGGCCGCGGAGCGCGACCGCCAGCACCTGGCCACCGTCGCGGCGCTGGCCGCCGCGCTCGAGGCCAAGGACGCCTACACCGGGAACCACGCTCACGCGATCGCCGACATGGCGGTGGCGGTGGGCGAGGTGCTCGGGGTGGCCGGCCGCGAGCTGAAGGCGATCCAGATGGGCGCCCTGCTGCACGATGTGGGCAAGATCGGGATCCCCGAGGCGATCCTCAACAAGCCTGGGCCTCTGACCGACGCCGAGTTCGACGTGATGAAGCGGCACACGGTGATCGGCGCCGACATCATCGCGAGCATCCCCGGCATGGATGAGGTGGTCGCGCTTGTGCGGTCGTCGCACGAGCGCTGGGATGGACGCGGTTACCCCGACGGGCTTGGCGGGCACGCAGGTGCCGCGTGGGGCATATGTGATCGCCGTGTGCGACGCCTACCACGCGATGACCGAGGATCGCGTCTACCGCAAGGCGATGTCGGCGGAGCTCGCCTTGGCCGAGCTGCGCCGCTGCTCGGGCGCCCAGTTCATGCCCGCCGCGGTTGAGGCGCTCGAGACGACGGTGCGCGACGGGCTGCGCCGCCAGGTGCGCTTCACCGAAGCAGCCTAACCCTCGACTTAGAGAGTGCTACGGATGTTAGCCCATGCCAATGGCATTGACGCGTATACCTGGGAAGTGGCGGCACGTCGAACGCGGTTGGTGGTCGGCGCTCGCTGATCGCCGCGCGGCGGCCCAAACTGTCACAGAATCCAAATGGCATTGACACGCACCGCCAAGTGGCAAAACCCTGAGAGGCCTGCGATTCGGCACGGGATGCGGGCCGGCGCATGCAGCAGCGCGCTCGAAACTGTCACAGGAGTCAAGTTGGCTCTGAGCGCACT
Organism: uncultured Actinomycetes bacterium; assembly: GCA_963796875.1. Taxonomy (GTDB): domain Bacteria; phylum Actinomycetota; class Thermoleophilia; order Gaiellales; family JAICJC01; genus CAVPTL01. Next base: position 704,082 of record CAWCNL010000005.1, on the reverse strand, counting down.
GCCAAGTGGCACACCGCCAAACAGCCACCACCTAGCCTGCCGCACCGCCAGCTCCGCTACTCGCGAATGCCCGCCGCCTCAGCCCCGCTGACCAGCCGCCCGCCGCGATCCACGACCCATTCCAGCAGCCGGTCATAGACGCGATCCCAGCCGCGCCCGTACGTGCGATCGAAGCGGTCGACGTGCCACAGGATGGCGACGGTGCCGCGCACTGCCGCAACCCGTTCGAGCACGTGCACCGCGCGGCGCAGGCCGGCGTCGGGGTCGAGTGCCAGATAACGCTCCTCGGCCAGCGTCGCGTCCATCACCGCCAGGGGCAGCTCGACCAGTTTGAGCGGCCGGTCGTTCTCGACGTCGTAGGGCTGGTACGGGAACGAAAACCCGGCGCGCATTCCCGGCGTCTCGGCATACCCGCTGCTGGTGTCGTAGCGAAAGCCCAGCTCGTCGAGCAGCGGCAGGGTGGTATGCGTGCCGTGGCGCAGATAGTGAAACCGCACGCCGCGCGTCGGCGACCCGGTCAGCGCATCCAGCCGCCGCAGCTCCTCGGCCAGCAGCTCGGGCTGCTCGCTGGTCGCATAGCTCGGGTGCAGGCCGACCTCGTCGCACTGGGCCTCGATCTGCGTCACGATCGCCGGCCGGCGCCGCTCATAGGCACGCGGCGCGGGTCCGTCGGCCGCCGGTGGTGTGGCCGGTCATGACGAAGTAGGTCGACCGCCCGCCGTGACGCCGCTCGATCGCGGCGATCCGGTCGAACGACCAGTTGGGGTCGGTGCGCCGCACCGCATGCACCGGCGCCTCGGCCAGACCGCGCAGCTCGGTCAGAAGCTCGCTCGTGTCGCGGCCCAGCGCCGCGCGTTTGGTGCGCGCCGCCGCTCCGAGCACCGCCCGCCTGCCATACCAGCGCCACGGCGAGTCGACATCGTGCGTCAGCGCCACGGTGAACTGGCGGGTGTGTTCGGCCAGGCCCAGCGCCTCGCGAAACCGCGCGGCCAGCGCATCGACCGCCGGCTCTGCCGGATCGGCCAGTGCGGCCTCCGCCGCGAACCGGCCGTGCTGGTCGCTCGGCGCACCCGGGCAGCTCCTCCCACCGCGAGAGGTGCCAGAACGCGCTTGCGATCACGTCCTCGACGCCGTCGCCGAAGTCCAGCAGCCCGCCACCCAGCGGCGTGGGAGCGGCGCGACTGCCCGACTCGAAGTACTTCCAGGCGAGCTCAGATCGCCGGAAGTGCGGCGGAGGGATACTCGACCGTGGCCGCCGGACTGTCCGAGGTCTGGAGCAGCGTCGCGATCGTCCAGTCGGCCTTGGACTGGAATGTGTCGAGGCTGGTCACGTGCGCTGAACATAGCGCGACTTCGAAAACCACGTGCGCGGATTGCTGCGGGCGGCCTTGGAGGTGATCCGCCCGGCCTGGGTGAGCAGGGGCAGCGGATCGTCGAGCGCCCACACCGCGTCGGTGTAGGGCGGCCGCTGCAGGCCGTTGCGGGTGCCGCCGATCAGCGTGATCGACCAGCGCCGGCCCTCACCGGTCATCTGCACGGGAGGCGGCGGATCGCCGGTCAGGTCGAGGTAGGCGATCATCGGCAGGTCGACCCCGCACACCGACGCCAGACCGTGCCACTGCCACAGCCGCGGGTTCACCTCCATCAGCTTGAACACGCCCGTGCGCGGATCGCGCTTGAACTCGACCTGCGACACGCCGCGGTAGTCCAGCGCGCGCAGCAGTCGCAGACCGTCGTCGACCACCTCGTCGACCCAGACGGCCTCGCCGGTGCGGGCGCTGCCCTGGTTCTCGCGGGTCTGGCGCAGCTTGCGGCCCGAGAACATGCCGAGCGCCTGGCCCTGCGCGTCCAGGTAGCTGCCCAGCGTGTACAGCTCGTCGTCGCCGCCGGGCACGAACTCCTGCAGCATCGGCTCGAACTCCTGCATCTCGCCGAAGTGGCGGTCGACCTCGGCGGCGCTGTGGCATTCGAACGCCTGGCGCTTGAACCGGCGTTTGAACTCGGCCGGATCAGACGGCTTGAGGAAGATGGGGTAGCCCAGGTCGTTAGCGGTTGCGACGGCCTCGGCGGCCGATGCGGGGTAGGACGTCTCGGGAATCCCCACGCCCGCGGCCCGGGCGGTCTCGATCTGGTGGCGCTTGCGCTGCAGCGCCTCGAGCACCGGCCATTCGGGCGCCGGGAACCGGTAGTGAGGCGTCAGCTCGGCCTTGCGCCGCACCATCACGTTGAGATGCTCGTCGTGGGTCGCAAACACCGGCGTGGGCCCGTCGAAGCGCTCACCCAGGCGCGCCATGGCGGCAACAAAGCCGTCCTCGTCGGCCATCGGCTCGGGCGCGATCACGCGATGGGCGTAGCGTGACTTGAAGCCCAGCGCCCACGGCCGGTGATCGACGGCGAACGTGCGCACCCCGCCGCGGCCCAGCGACCGGATCGCGGCCAGTCCATTGACCCAGCCGACCTCCACCACGACCGCGGCCTGCGGCCGTTTCGGGTGGGCGTCACTCGTACCCGAGCGCGCGCAGGCGCTCCTGGATCTCGGCCTCCTCGGCCTCGGAGTACACGCTCTCGTCCGACACGGAGGCCGGCGCGCTCGTGGCCGCAGCGACCAGCTCGTCGGCCGCGCGGAAGAGCGGCATGACGCTGCCGTCCAGCTCGGTGCCGGCATCGACGCCCAGCATGGCCAGTACGGTGGGAGCCAGATCGGCGATCTGCGCCTCGAGCCGCCCGGCGCTGACCGCAGGCCCGGATGCCGCGACCACGCCGATCGGGCCGTGATGGCCCGAGAAGCCGTAGTTCTCGCTGGCCTCGGGATCGAGCCGGTCGTGGATCATCCACGGCGAGCTGTACGTACGCCGCGAAGCGGATACGAGCACCCTGGGGTCGCGGCTGCGTACCACCAGGTCGGGCGCCTTGCCCGCGAACGGCCCGTGATAGACCTCCTCGCCGCGCAGAACCTCGAACGCAGGCTCGCCGTCGATCGGGCTGCGCTCGGCCCGCAGAGCGGCGATCAGCGTCTCCTGAAAGCCGCGGTCGGTGCGCCTGCCGGTCTTCTCGCCCAGAAACAGCGGTCCGTAGGTGCCGTAGGCGTACGCATCGGTGCGCCAGCGGTCGATGTCGCGCATCGTGCGGTTGACGTCGGCCGGCGCCTTGCCGAACGGAACGACCGCGTCGTACAGCCGGGGATACCACGAGGCGCGCAAGCGCCAGTTTCGAATCGATCCGCGCGAGTCCGCTGATGCGCTGCGCCGAGCGCTTGCGGTAGCGCAGATAGCCGTGATCCTCGAGCCACTGGTTGATGTGGAACGTGTAGTAGATCGGCTTCATGCCGTGGTCGGACAGGACGATCGCGTTCACCGGCCCGCCGTAGAGCTGCTCGGCGTGCTCGATCACGCGCCCGATCGCGGCATCCACCGCGGTGTACACCTCGCCGATGTGGTCGGCCGCGTTGGCCGCGTCGTAGGCCGGATGGTTGGGATCGCGCAGGTGATAGGTGAGGTGGCCGATGGTGTCTGACGACATGAAATCGACGGCGAAGAAGTCGGGCCGGTCGGCGTCGAGCACGTCGACGCACAGCCGCTCGACCTCGTCCACGTCGTCGATCAGCCGCTGCCGGAACCCGGCGAAGTCCTCCCAGTAGCGCTCGCGCATCGGGTGCCTGACCGACACCAGGTTCGGGAACTCGCGGCCGATCCGCTCGGCTGCCGCGGGCGGATGCACCGCGGGCTTCTCGGGCCCGCCGTAGCCCGACACCATGGTGCCGTTGTTCTTCTCGAGCGGGAACGTGAAGGGCACCAGCACAAACGACGAGCGTTTGCCGGCCGCGTCCAGCATGCGCCACAGCGGTGTTCCGCCGCGCGCCGCGGCGCTCTCCACCCGGAAACCGCCGCGCAGCGGGTTGGTCGAGAAGTTGAAGATGCCGTGCCGGCCGGGCTCGAGGCCGGTCAGAAACGTCGACCAGGCGACCGGCGTGATCGACGGTTCGGTCGAGCGCAGGCTGCCGTAGGCCGCCTCGCGGCGCATGCGGGCCAGCGTGGGCAGGCCGCCGGCGGCGATCAGCTCTTCGATCACGCCGAAGTCGCCGCCGTCCATTCCGAACACCAGCACGGGAGTCTGTGACATGCCGCGATGGTACCGTCCGCCGCCCGCGGCGCGGTGCAGCGACGGACGGTATCGTGCGCCGATGTCCCAGCCGCTGCGTGTCGCGATCCTCGGTAGCGGGCGCAGCCTTCACACCAAGCGCTGGGCCAAGCGGCTGGCCGACCGCGGCCACGAGGTGCACATCTACACGGTGTACCCCGAGCCGGTGCCGGGCGTCCACGTGCACGACGTGCTGGGTCATCGCCTGCCCAAGGGCACGGGCGTGCGCATGCTGTGGCGCCGCCGCCACCTGCGCCGCGGTGCTGCGCGAGCTCGAGCCCGACGTGGTGCAGACGCAGAACCTGTGGCCCTCGGGCGAGTGGGCCTGGCGGGCCGGCCGCAAGCCGATGCGTGCAGGGCGTGTGGGGCTCCGACGTGCTGGTCATCCCCAAGCGCACCGCCGAGCTGCGGCGGCTGGCCCGGCAGTTTCTGAGCGAGGCCGACGCGATCACGGTCAACTCCGATGGGCTGCGCGCGCGGAGTCACGGCGCTGGGCGTGCCCGACGAGCTGATCCACCGCATCGGATGGGGCGTCGACACGCGCGTGCGCTACACCGGCGAGCGCGACCGCAGCCTGGTCGACACGATCTTCCCCGGCCGGCCGGTGGTCGCCTCGCCGCGGCTGCACAAGCAGCTCTACAACCTGGATGTGATCATGGACGGCGATCCCGCAGGTGCAGCGAGCGGGTGCCCGAGGCGGCCTTCATCTTCATGGCCTACGGCGTCGAGACCGACGCGCTGCGCGCGCAGGCAGAGCGGCTGGGCGTGAGCGACTCGGTGCACTTCCAGCGCTACACCGAGGACGAGGTGCCGCTGGTGTTCGCCGGCTGCGAGCTGACCGTCTCGGTGCCGGAGTCGGACTACCGGACGGCCGACCTCGCTGCTCGAGGCGATGGCCTCGCGGCTGCCCGTGGTCGTGTCCGACCTGCCGGCGATCCACGAGCTGATCGACCAGGGCGAGGGCGCGGAGTTCGTGCCGCTGCGCGACGTGCAGGCCACCGCCGCCGCGATCACGCGGCTGCTGGAGGATCCCGAGCCTGCGCCGCAGCTACGGCGAGCGAAACCGCGACTGGTGGTGCGCGAGGCCGACGCCACGCGTCGAGACCGACCGCTGCATCGAGCTCTACCGGACGCTCAGCCGCCGGTAAGTCTCGTAGCATCATGCGGATGCCACCGCCCGCGAGTCATGGTGATCGGCCTCGATTGCGCCGCGCCCGAGATCGTCTTCGACGACATGCGCAGCGAACTCCCGGTGATGTCGGAGCCTGATGGAGCGCGGCGCGTGGGGCGAACCTGGAGTCCAGCGACCCGCCGATCACCGTGCCCGCGTGGTCGTGCATGATGTCGTCCAAGGATCCCGGCAAGCTCGGCTTCTACGGCTTTCGCAACCGCGCCGACCACTCGTACGACGGCATGGTGTTCGCCACCTCCGACAGGGTCAAGGAAGACCGGCTGTGGGACATCCTCGGGCCGCGCCGGCAAGCACTGCACCGTGATCGAGCGTGCCCATGACGTTCCCGCCGCCGCAGGTCAACGGCGAGCTGATCTCGTGCTTCATGGCGCCGTCCACCAAGTCGCGCTACACCTCGCCGCCCGAGCTGCACGACGAGATCCAGCGGGTGGTGGGCGAGTACATGCTCGACGTCCCCGAACTTCCGCACCGACGACCGCGACCGCGTGCTAGACGACATCATCGAGATGACGAAGCGCCGGTTCAAGCTGGCCCGGCATTTCCGCGACACCCGCGACTGGGACTTCCTGATGCTGGTCGAGATGGGCACCGACCGGCTGCATCACTGCTTCTGGCGGTTCTACGACAAGAACCATCCCGACTACGTGCCGGGCAACCAGTACGAGCAGGCGTTCCGCGACTACTACAAGATGGTCGACGCCGAGATGGGCAGGCTGATCGAGGGGCTGGGCGACGACACCGCCATGTGGTGTCTCCGACCACGGCGCGCAGTCGATGTTCGGCGGCATCCAGATCAACGAGTGGCTGATGCAAAACGGCTACCTGACGCCTGGTCGACCCGCCCACCGAGCCCGACCCCGATCGGCCGCTGCCAGATCGACTGGAGCCGCACCAAGGTGTGGGCGCGACGGCGGCTACTACTCGCGCATCTTCCTGAACGTGCGCCGGCCGCGAGCCGCAGGGCATCGTGCTCGCCCGCAGAGGTCGAGGCGCTGCGCGACGAGCTGATCGCAAAGCTCGAGGCGCTCGGGGACGAGCAGGGCCAGCGCATCGGCACGCGCGTCTACCGGCCCAGCGACCTCTACCGCGTGGCCAACGACGTGCCGCCCGACCTGATCGCGTACTTCGGCAACCTCACCTGGCGCTCGATCGGGTCGGTCGGGGACGGCCGCATCCACGTGCGCGAGAACGACACCGGGCCCGACGACGCCAATCACGCCAAGAACGGCATGGCGATCATGGCTGGGCCGGGCATGCCGCGCAGCCTGCCGGCCGACGCGAGCCTCTACGACATCGCCCCGACCGTGCTCGCCGCGTCTGGGCCTGCCCGTACCCGGCGACATGCAGGGCCGCGCCTCCTGACACCGACCTCGACGGCTACGACCGGGCCAGCCGGTTCGGTAGGCGGCGATCGCGGCGGCTCGTGGCCATGACCAGCCCTGTCGTCGATCCGTCGCCAGACCATGGCGCGGGCGCGGGAGATCACACGGGTCGCGGCGCGCCACGGTTTTGGGTACGCGTTCGAGCGGCGCCCGCTGCGCCGCCAGCCGCCGCCGGAATCTGCCGCCACCATCGGCCGCCACCTGCGCGAGATGCTCGACGAGCTGGGGCCGACGTTCGTCAAGTTCGGGCAGCTGCTGTCCACCCGGCCCGATCTGGTGCCCGAGGACGTGGCCGCGCAGCTGCGGCTGCTGCAGGACTCGGTCTCGCCGTTTCCGTTCGAGCAGGTGCGCGCCGGGTGTGAGGACCGAGCTGGGCGCTCCGCTGGAGACGCTCTATGCGCTCGTTCGATCCGGTGCCGGTGGCGGCGGCGTCGATCGGCCAGGTGCACCAGGCCGAGCTGCAGAGCGGCCGCATCGTCGCGGTCAAGGTGCAGCGCCCGGCGCGCCGAGCGCAGATCGAGTCCGACCTCGCGCTGCTCTACCAGGTTGCGCCGCACCGTGCGAAAGCGGGTCAAGCGGCTGCAGTTCATGGACACCGTCGGCGTGGTCGACGAGTTTGCGCGGTCGATCCGGCACGAGCTCGACTACCGCATCGAGGGCCGCAACGTGGAGCTCTTCCGGCGCAACTTCGCCGACGACGAGCGGATCGTCGTGCCCAAGGTCTACTGGACGTACTCGAGTCAGCGGGTGCTGACGCTCGAATGGCTGGAGGGCCGCCGGCTGGGCGAGCTGAACCTGCCCGAGACGCCGATGGCCGAACGCCGCCGGCTGGCGCTCCTGATGGCGCGATACGTGGCTCGAGATGATCTTCCGCCACGGGGTGTTCCACGCCGATCCGCACCCGGCCAACATCTTCGTGCTGCCCGAGGGCCAGCTGGGGCTGGTCGACTTCGGGCAGATCGGCAGCCTTTCCGAGGGCGACATGAACCGCCTCACGCGCCTGCTGGTGGACTGCGTCAACGAGAACGTCGATGCGCTGCCGCGGCGGCTGCACGACCTGGGCGTGCAGTTCGACCGCGCACAGGAGGAGGAGTTTCGCATCGAGCTGCGCGAGGTCTTCTACCGCTACCAGGGCGCGGCGCTCGGCGAGATCGATCCGCTGCAGGTGCTGCGCGAGGCGTTCTCGCTGATCTACCGGATGCAGGTGCGGCTGCCGTCGCGATTCGCGCTGCTCGACAAGACCCTGGCCACGCTCGGGTCGGTGGGCACCGAGCTGTATCCCGACTTCAACGTGTTCGAGGTGGCCGAGCCCTACGCGATCGAGCTGGTGGCCCGGCCGCTACTCGCCCGAGGCGCTGGCCAAGCGCGGCCGCACCGAGCTGACCAACTACGGCAGCGTCATGCTCGACCTGCCCTACCAGATCCACGACGTGCTCGAATCGTTCCGCGGCGGCGAGGTGACGGTGAACGTCCAGTATCCGGCGATCGACCGGATCCTGGCGGCGTCCGACATCTGGCTGAACCGCATGGTGCTGGCGATCCTGATCGCCGGATCGCTGGTGGGGTCGGCGCTGATCGGCAGGGCGACCAGGGGCGGCGAGTTCGTGTTCGGCGTGTCGATCTTCTGCCCTCGCGGGGTTCGCCGTATCGCTGGTGCTGAGCGTGTTCCTGGCGGTATCGATCATCCGCAGCGGCCGCATCTAGGCCTGACGCGGCGCTGCGCCGTCCGGGGCGGTTCGTAGCATGAGGCCATGGATTCCGTTGCCAACTGGGCCTTCGCCGACTGCGATCCGCAGGCGGCCGACGACCTTGCCGCCGCCCTCGATCTGCACCGGGTAACGGCCGAGGCGCTGATCCGCCGCGGTCACGCGACTGCCGATGAGGCCCGCGCGTTTCTGGCCGGAGGAGACCCTGGACACGACCCGATGACGCTCGGTGACATGGCCGCCGCGTGCGCGCGCATCCACGCGGCGATCGCGGCCGACGCAGCGCATCTGCGTGCACGGCGACTACGACGCCGACGGCATCTGCGCCACCGCGCTTGGCGGTGCTCGCGCTGCGCGCGCTGGGCGCAAACGTCGAGTGGCACCTGCCCAGCCGGTTCGAGGAGGGCTACGGGCTGGCGGGCGGTACGGTCGAGCGGCTGGCCGCGTCGGGTGTGGGCCTGCTGCTGACGGTCGACTGCGGGATCACCGCGGCCGACCAGGTGGCCCGTGCAGCCGAGCTCGGCCTCGACGTGATCGTCACCGACCACCACCAGCCGGGCCAGGCGCTGCCCGAGTGCCCGCGGGTGTGTACGCGGCCGTCGGACTACGCGTTTCCGGATCTGTGCGGCACCGGAGTCGTCTACCGCCTGGCGCAGGCGCTGTTTGCGACCGCCGGCCGCGACCCGGCCGAGCTCGAGGAGCATCTCGATCTGGTCGCCATCGCCACGGTGGCCGACGTCGTGCCGCTGGTAGACGAGAACCGCTATCTGGTGCGCGCGGGGCTGCGGCGGCTCTCCCAGACCCAGAAGATCGGCCTGCGGGCGCTGATGGTGACCGCGCGGGTCGACCGGGTGAACTGCTCGGCGAGCGATATCGGCTTTCGGCTGGCGCCGCGGATCAACGCCGCCGGACGGCTGTGCCATCCCGGCGAGGCGCTCGAGCTGATGCTGACCGGCGATGAGCGCCGCGCCCGCGAGCTGGCGGCGCGGCTCGAGGATCTCAACCGCCAGCGCCAGGCGGTGGAGGACACCATCGTGCGCGAGGCCGTCGAACTGGTGGAGGCATCGCCGGCCGAGTTCCAGGAGCGCCACGCCTACGTGCTCGCCTCGCAGGACTGGCACGAGGGCGTGATCGGGATCGTCGCGTCGCGGCTGGTGGAGCGCTACCGGCGGCCGGTCGTCCTGATCGCGGTCGGCGACGAGCGAGGCCAAGGGCTCGGGCCGCAGCGTTCCCGGCTACGACCTGCACGCCGGACTCACTGCCGGGGCGCCGCACCTGCTTGCGCTACGGCGGGCACAAGGCGGCGGCGGGCCTCACGATGGATCCGGCCGAGATCCCCGCGTTTGCCTCGGCGCTGGCCGCACACGCGCAGCGCGAGCTGGGCGACCGTCCACCGCCGCGGCGCCGCTGTGACGCGCTGCTGGCGCCCTCGGAGGTGTCGCTCGAGCTGATCGAGGAGCTCTCCGAGCTGGAACCGTTCGGGCTCGGAAACCCGCGGGTCACGCTGCTCGCGCCCGCGGCGAGGCTGCACGACGTCAAGCAGATGGGCGAAGGCAAGCATCTGCGCTGCACCGTCGAGCTGGGCGGGTACCGCTGCCGGGCGGTGGGTTTCGGCATGGGCCGGCTTTCCGCCGCGCTCGAGGCGCCCGGGCGGTTCGACGTGGCCTATTCGATCCAGCGCAACGAGTGGAACGGCGCTGTGTCGCCGCAGATGGTGCTGCGCGATGCCGCGCCGACGCCGATCGGCGGCGCCACCCCGGCGCACGATCCGCTGCTGGTGGCCGGCGCTGCCGGTGTGCGTCCCGCGGTGATCGACGACCGCGGCCACGGTGTGCAGATCACCACCATCGCCAGGATGGCGGCGGCGTCCGAGCCGGTGCTGGTGCTGGTGGCCGATGTGGCTCGGCGCGCCGCGATGCTGGCCGGCCCCCTCGATCCGATGCGGTTCGGCGGCGGCAGCATCGCGCTTTCTGACTACGCGCAGGCCGCTGCACTGCCGGGACTTGCCGAACGCTTCCGCCGCGTGGTGGCGCTCGATCCGCCGGCCAATGCCGAGGAGGGCGCGCTGCTGGCCGAGCTGGGCTCCACCACGTGCGTGCACCTGGTGTGGGGCGCGGCCGAGATCGAGTTTGCCCGCTCGGTGGCCGAGCAGCGCGAGCCGCTGCGCGCCGCGCTCGTGATGGTGTGGAAGGCGCGCCAGGGCGGGGCGGAGCAGCTGCCGCTGGCCCCCGAAACGGTGGAACGCTGCCGCGAGGTGCTGGTCGAGGTCGGGCTCGACGCGGACGCGACCGCAGCAGCCAAGGTCGACCTCGAGCTCTCGCCGACCTACCGCGACGCGGTGGCGCGGGTCGAGGCGGTGCGGCTGTTTCTCGCCTCGGATCAGATCGCGGTCTAACGCATAAAAGGGGACAGTCCCCTTTTATGCATCACGGGTGACGGCGCAGGCGTCCAGTAGAATGAGGTACATGGCAACCGTGCCCCGCAGTGCGGAGGCCGAGCGGCACGACCACCTGCTGGCCGAGCTGCTGGGCCACGTGACCGAGTACAACCCCGACGCCGATTCGGAGCTGATCCAGCAGGCGTTCGATTACGCCTGCGATCACCACAAGGGGCAGCTGCGCAAGTCCGGCGAGCCGTTCATCACCCATCCCTGGGCGGTCGCGCATCATCTGCACCGAGCTGAAGCTCGACACGGCCACGGTCGCCGCCGCGCTGCTCCACGACGTGGTCGAAGACACGCAGGCCGAGCTCGATCACGTGCGCGAGCTGTTCGGCCCCGATGTCGCGCTGCTGGTCGACGGCGTCACCAAGCTGACCCGCATCAGCTTTGCGAGCCGCGAGCAGGCCCAGGTCGAGAACTACCGCAAGATGATCGTGGCGATGGCCCAGGATCTGCGCGTCGTTCTGATCAAGCTGGCCGACCGCACGCACAACATGCGCACCATCTCGGCGCTGGGCAAGCAGAAGCAGCTGCAGACGGCCAAGGAGACGCTCGAGATCTTCGCCCCGCTGGCCCACCGGCTGGGCATCCACACGCTCAAGTGGGAGCTCGAGGACCGGGCGTTCCAGACGCTGCATCCGCGCCGGTTCGCCGAGATCGAGGCGATGGTCGCCCAGACCCGCGACGACCGCGAACGCTACGCCGCCGAGGCGGGCACGATCCTCGCCGCCGACCTCGACGAGGCGCGCATCGACGCCGACATCGCCGGCCGCGCCAAGCACCTCTACTCGATCTACACCAAGATGGCGGTGGGCGGCAAGGAGTTCAACGAGATCTACGACCTCACCGCGATGCGCGTGCTGGTGGACGAGCTGAAGGACTGCTACGGCACGATCGGCATCATCCACGCGCTCTGGAAGCCGATGCCGGGGCGGTTCAAGGACTACATCGCCATGCCCAAGGTGAACATGTACCAGTCGCTGCACACGACGGTGATCGGGCCGCAGGGAAAGCCGCTCGAGATCCAGGTGCGCACGCATGAGATGCACCAGACCGCCGAGTACGGCATCGCGGCGCACTGGCTCTACAAGGAGAAGTCGCGCTCGAACTCGGTCGAGGTCGGCCAGGCGTGGCTCTCGCAGCTCGCCGACTGGCAGAAGGACGCGGCCGACCCGAGCGAGTTCATGGAGACGCTGCGCGTCGACCTGTTCTCCGACGAGGTGTACGTGTTCACGCCCAAGGGCGAGGTCAAGAGCCTGGCCGCGGGTGCGACCCCGCTCGACTTCGCCTACAGCGTCCACACCGACGTCGGTCACCGCTGTGTCGGCGCCAAGGTCAACGGCCGGATCGTGCCGCTGCACTACACGCTGCGCTCGGGCGACTTCGTCGAGGTGCTGACCTCCAAGCAGGAGCGCGGCCCTTCGCGCGACTGGCTGAACGTGGTCAAGACCTCGCGGGCGCGCAACAAGATCCGCCAGTGGTTCTCGCAGCAGCGCCGCGGCGATCTGGAGCAAAAGGGCCGCGACTCGCTGCAGCAGGCGCTGCGCTCGCAGGGGCTGCCGCACCAGAAGATCACCTCCTCGCCGCTGCTGGCGGGCATCATCCGCGACATGGGCTTCAAGAAGGCCGACGACTTCTACGTCGCCATCGGCGGTGGGAAGGTGCAGGTCGGCCAGGTCGTGACCAAGCTGATCGGGCGGCTGAAGACCTCCGAGACGCCGATCGAGCCCGAAGCGCTCCCCTCGCGGCGTCCGCCCAAGCGGGCCGCGGCGTCCAGCGACTTCGGCATCGTGGTCGAGGGCTCGGCCGGTGGTGGCGTGCTGGTGCGGATGGCCAAGTGCTGCACGCCGGTGCCCGGCGACGCCATCTGCGGGTACGTCTCGCTCGGCCGGGGCGTCACCATCCACCGCGAGGACTGCCCCAACGTGCGCGCGCTGAAGCGCAATCCCGAGCGGTTCACGCCGGTGCATTGGGACGACTCCGACACGGCTCGCAGCTCGTTTCGGGTCACCATCGCGTTGCAGTCGTGGGATCGCCCGCGGCTGCTCGAGGATGTGGCCCGCACGTTTGCCGAGCACGGCGCGAACATCGTCGAGTACGGCGGCCACGTCGCCGATCAGATGGCCCGCAACTGGTACACGGTCGAGGTGGGGGATATCCGCGAGCTGCGCAGCCTGCTGACTGCGCTTCGCAACATCGAGGGCGTGTTCGACGCCTACCGGGTGACGCCCGGCGGATGAAGACCCTCGACGGTGAGACGGTGGTGTGGCAGGGACATCCCAGCTGGAAGGGGATGATCGTCTTCTACGTCAAGTGGATCGTGATCTCGCTGATTCCGATCGCGATCTGGGCGGCGCTGCGGGCGGGCGGCCAGCACACCGGCGCGTGGTGGTTCTCGGTGATCGCCGTGATCGGCATCGCCGCGACGTTGATCGTCGGCTGGCTGCGCCGCCAGACCATCCGCTACGTCGTCACCGACCGCAGGATCTCGGTGGCCACGGGCATCGTGTCGCGCAACGAACGCTCGACGCACCTCGATCGCGTGCAGAACGTCGCGATGCGGCAGGGAGTGCTGCAGCGGCTGCTGGGGATCGGGAACGTCGACTGGGATACGGCCGGAACCACAGAGGGCGACGCCGACTTCACGTTTCGTAGCATTGACGACCCGTCCGAGCTGGTGCATCTGGTCGAGCATCTGCACGCCGGGCCGGCGGAGACGCCGGAACTGCAGGCGTGAACTCCGAGCGGGCGCTGAGCGCGGTGCGGGAGCTGGGTCTGGCGTTTCCCGAGGCGCATGAGGATCATCCCTTCGGCCCGGCTTCGCACGTGCTGAAGGTGGGGCCCAAGTCGATGTTCGCGATCCTCGGCGACGGGCCGCCGGCCACCGTCACGGTGAAGCTGACCAAGGAGGAGCGCGCAGTCGCGCTCGAGATGCCCTACGTGTCGGAGGCGCGCTACGTGGGCCGCTACGGCTGGGTCACGGCCAGCATCGAGGACGAGTATGCCCTGGCCGCGGCCCTCGAATGGGTCCGCGAGAGCTACTGGCTGAAGGCGCCGGCCGACCACCGCGAAGCGGCGTGGTGCGAGTAATAGGGGATCAGGGGGAGAGGGACGTCAGCGAGCGGTGTGACCGCGGCGGCCGTTGACCGCGCGCATCGAGAACTCGAAGCAGAGGCAGATTGCCCCGGCCACGAGCAGTCCGGCAGGCCCGTACACAAAGAAGGCCGCCACCACCACTCCTACCGATGCCAGGTTACGCAAGAGAGTCACGTTCTCAGTGTCACTCTCAACGGGGCTCCAAACAGTCCCCCGGAAGGGGGTCACGTCAGTCCGTGAGCCTCGAATGCCTCGACAGCTGACCGGAAGGTCTCGCTGACCGGCATGGGCTTCCGCGAGGCGTGGTCGATCTGCACCACCGTCTGGTCGGCCGATACCAGGTGCACCGACGTCTCCAGATCGGTGGCCGCAAACTGCCAGTTGACGCTCGTCGACCCGATCCGGTTGACCCGTACGAACACCTCGAGGCGGTCGTCGAAACGGGCCGGAGCGTGGTACTCGACGTGCTGGGCGCGCATCACGAACTGCGCCACGCCGGCCCCCGCGTCCAGCTGCCCCAGGTGGCGCAGGTACTCGACCCGGGCGCGGTCGAAGTACGGCATGTAGCGGCCGTAGTAGACGACTCCCTGCGCATCGGTCTCGTCGAACCCCACCCGCGTCTCGTACGAGAACCGAAAGGGCGGCCGGGCGCCGGTCTCGCTCACCCGCGGATGATGCCGAGCACCTCGTCGCGGCGTGCCTGCATTTCGGGTTCGGACAGCGCCTCCAGGTTGAGGCGCAGCAGCGGCTCGGTGTTCGAGGGCCGCACGTTGAAGTGCCAGTCGTCGAACTCAAACGACACGCCGTCCAGGTGCGACACGCGCCTGGCCTGCTTCGCGTAGGTGTCCTTGAGCGCCTGCAGCTTGACCGGCACGTCATCGACGGTCGAGTTGATCTCGCCCGAGATGAAGTAGCGCTCGCGGTACGGGGCGAGCAGCTCGGACAGCTTCTTGCCCGACTTCGAGACCAGGTCGAGCAAAACGAGCGCCGGGACGATGCCCGTGTCGCAGTAGTAGAAGTCCTTGAAGTAGTAGTGGCCCGAGACCTCGCCGGCGAAGACCGCGTCCTCCTTGCGGATGCGGGCCTTGATGAACGCGTGGCCGACGCGGTTCTCGAGCGCGGTGCCGCCGGCCGCCGCCACCGTGTCGCGCACCGCCCACGATGCCCGCAGGTCATAGACGATCGTGGCGCCGGGGTGCTTCTCGAGCATCGATGCGGCGATCAGCGCGGTGATCAGGTCGCCGGGTACGAACTCGCCGGTGTCGTCGATGAAGAAGCAACGGTCGGCGTCGCCGTCCCAGGCGATGCCCAGATCGGCACCGTGCTCGCGCACCTTCTGGATGATGAACGCGCGATTCTCCTCCAGCAGCGGGTTGGGCTCGTTGCGGGGAAACGACCCGTCGGGATCCAGCGCATAGCTGTGCACCTGCAGCGGCAGGTGTTCCAGCACCGGGGCGATCATCGGCCCAGCCATGCCGTTGCCGCCGTCGAACACCACGTTCAACGCGCTCATCTCGGCGGGGTCGATGAACTTCAGCACCCGCTCGGTGAATCCCGGATAGATGTCGCGGCTCGTGGTGGTGCCGGTGCTGGGCGACGCCGGCAGGTCGCCGAGGGCGAGCTGCTTGATCTTCTCGAGCCCCGTGTCGCCGCCCACCGGCTGGGCGCCGCGGCGCACCATCTTCATGCCGTTGTAGGCGGCCGGGTTATGCGAGGCGGTGACCTGGATGCCGCCGTGGTAGCCGTACTCGCCGACGGCGAAGTAGAGCATCTCGGTGCCGATCTGACCCAGGTCGACCACATCGGCCCCGGCGGCGGTTGCGCCACGGATCACGGCCTCGGCGATCGCAGGTGAGGAGAGCCGCATGTCGCGGCCCACGGCCAGTGTCTCGGGCTCGAACGCCGCCACGTAGGCAGCGGCGATCCGCTCGGCGCCTGCCTCGTCGAGCTGATCTGGCACGATTCCCCGGACGTCGTAGGCTTTGAAGACCGATGGGGAGAGCATCGTGGAGAGTCTAGTGAGCGTGAGGGTGCGGCCGTTGCAGATCACCGATGCGTCGGTGCTGCTCGACCTCTATGCCCGCAATGCCGAGTTCCTGAAGCCGTTCGATCCGCCTCGGGCCGACGACTTCCTGACGCTCGAGGGGCAGGCCCGTGAGGTCACGCGTTCGGTCGAGGCTGCGGCCGTCGGCGCCGGTCAGCGGTTCCTGATCACCGCCGACGAGGCGCCGGTGGGTGTGCTGGGTATCTCGAACATCGTGGAGGGGCCGTTTCGGAGTGCCAACATGGGCTACTGGGTCGACCAGGCTGCCAACGGGCGCGGCGTCGCGACCCAGGCGGTGGCACTGGCGGCGAGTTGGGCGTTTGAGGTGCGCGAGCTGCATCGGCTGGAGGCGGGGACGCTGGTCGATAACCACGCCTCGCAGCGTGTCTTGCAGAAGAACCGTTTCAGCCGCATCGGGGTGAGCCGCCACTATCTGCACATCGGCGGCGCCTGGCGCGACCACATCCTGTTTGCGCGCACCATCGAAGATTGATGAATAGAAGGTGTCAGGCAGTTTCTATTCACCAGAATGCGCCGAGCACCCGCGGCCGCCGGCGTGAATAGAAACTGCCTGACACCTTCTATTCATTCCCAGGCGGCGCGCAGTTTCTCGAGCGTGCGGCTGAGATGTTCGGGCATCACCCGCACGTCGGCCAGCACCGGCATGAAGTTGGTATCGCCGTTCCAGCGCGGCACCACGTGCAGGTGCAGATGCCCGACCACGCCGGCACCCGCCACCCGGCCCAGGTTGATGCCGGTATTGAAGCCCTCCGGCGACATCGCCCGCTCGAGTGCGGCGACGCTCCGCTCCAGCAGTTCCCACATCTCCAGCCGCTCCTCGGTGGAAAGCTCCTTCGGCGCCCCCAGGTGCCGGTAGGGCGCCACCATCACGTGGCCGTTGGCGTACGGGTACAGGTTCATCAGCACGTAGGCGTGCTCGCCGCGGTGCACGATCAGGTTCTCGTCGTCGGCGCCGCGCGGCTTGGCACAGAAGATGCACTCGTCTGCGCCGCCCGACTCGATGTAGTCGAGTCGCCACGGCGCCCAGAGCCGTTCGGTCACAGCCAGCCTTTGTGGCGGAAGTAGGTCAGCATCCCGCCGACGATGGTCAGCATCGAGATGGTGATCACCCAGAACGATTCGGCCGAGTGCTCACGCGGCAGCGCCACGTTCATGCCGTAGATGCCCGAGATCAGTGTCAGCGGCAGGAACACGACGGAGAACAGCGTCAGGATGCGCAGGATGTCGTTCTGCTTGTGCGCGATCACCGACTCGTTGGTCTGCTCCAGCGCCTCGACCACTTCCTTGTAGTTGTCGAGCTGATCCCAGATGCGCTCGGCCTTGTCGACGATGTCGTCGAAGTAGACCTCGAGATCCTCGGGCAGATACCGGGTGCGCGCCCGCTCCAGCAGCCGCAGCGTGCTGCGCTCGGGCTTGATCACCTTGCGGAAGGCCACGATCTCCTGCTTGGCGTCCGAGATGTCGCGCACGACCTCCTCGGAGCGGCGCTCGGTGAAGATCGCCTCGCCCAGCCGGTCGAGCTTGAACCCGATCTTGTCGAGAATCGGGAAGCAGTAGTCGAACAGCTCGGAGAGCACCTCGTACAGCATGTAACCCGAGCCCTTCGAGAAGTACTCCTCGCGCAGCTCGGGGTTTGACTCGAGCCGCCCGAACAGCCGCCCGAGCGGCTTCAGCGGGATGTTGGGAAGGGTCACGATCAACCCCTCCTGCAGGAACACGTTCAGCTCGGCCGCATCCAGCCGGCGCTTGGCCTTGTTGAAGTACGGCACGTGCAGCACGATGAACATGTACTGCGTCGTACTCGTCGATCTTGGGCCGCTGCCGGGTGGACAGCACGTCTTCGAGGTCGAGCGGGTGGAAGTCGAACTGCTCGGCCAGATACGCCGTCTCGGTCGCGGTCGGCTCTTCCAGATTCAGCCAGCGAACGCCGTGCCCTGCAACCTCAGCGACATGAGGTTCGGTGCGTTCGTTCGTCCGCTGCGGCGCAGGATTGCGCCGACGTACTGTCCTCGGGATCCGTGGCAGGTTCGGCATCGTGGCTCGCAGTGGGAAGAATCGCTGGCATGGTTTGGCAGTCTACCGGTTCGGCACGACAGTATCGACCATTTGCATCGGATACCGTAGCCCCATGAGTGAACGCCGCCCGACTGCAGACGAACACCTGCTGAATCGCCGTGATACCGCGTTTCTCCATACGGATCCGTGGCGCATCCTGCGCATCCAGTCGGAGTTCGTCGACGGGTTCGACGCGCTGGCCGAGGTGGGCACCACGGTGGCCATCTTCGGATCGGCGCGCACCGATCCTCACGATCACTACTACCGCGAGGCCCGCGAGACGGCCAAGCGGTTCGTGGAAGCCGGCTACGCGATCATGACCGGCGGCGGCCCAGGCATCATGGAGGCGGCAAACCGCGGCGCACGCGACGCCGGCGGCACATCGATCGGCGCCAATATCGAGCTGCCCCACGAGCAGCACGCCCAACGACTACCAGGACATCTCGCTCGACTTCCGCTACTTCTTCGTGCGCAAGACGATGTTCGTGAAGTACTCGGAGGGCTTCGTGGTGTTTCCCGGCGGGTTCGGGACCATGGACGAGCTGTTCGAGGCGCTCACGCTGATCCAGACGGGCAAGGTGCACCGGTTCCCCGCGGTGCTCTACGGCAGCGCCTACTGGGGCGGCCTGCTGGACTGGATCCGCGAGCGGATGCTGGAGGAGGGCAACGTCTCCGACGACGACCTCGACCTCGCGATGGTGGCCGATACGCCCCAGGAAGCGGTCGAGATGGTGATCGCCTGCAACACCGGCCGGTGCAGCCACCCGGTGCACCAGCAAGCCGCGGTGTGAGCGGCGACGAACGCCTGCGGGTCGAGTTTCGGCCGCCTGCGCCGTACTCGCTGGAGGCCAGCCTCGGCTCGCCCGACCTCACCCGGCGGCGGTTTCCCGGCGGGCTCGAGCTGGCCTATCCGACAGCGGCAGGCCCGGCGTACGCCCGTGTGTGGCAGACGGTCGACGGGACGCTGCACGCACTCATCGAGGCGACCGATCACGCCGTCGCGCACGACCGCCTGGGCGAGCTGTGTTCCGTGTCGCTCGATCACCGGCCGTTCCTGCGAATGGCCCGCGACGACAGGCTGCTGGGCCCGCTCTACACGCGGCTGCGCGGCCTGCATCCGCTGCTCCTGGGCTCGACCGCCCACGCGCTCGTCCGCGGTGTGACCGGCCAGCTGATCCGCTCGAGCGAGGCGCTCGCAGATCGAGCGGCGCATCGTCGCGCGGCTGAGTCCCCGGCATCACGGGCTGCGGCTTGCACCGGGATTCGCCGAACTGCGCGCCGAGCATCCGGCTCGATTCCAGCAGGCGGGGCTCTCGCCGGCGCGTGCGGCGCTGCTGTCGCGCGCGGCGGGATTGCCCTGGGAGCGGATCGGGCGACGCGCGCCTCGAGTGCCATTCAGGCGCGGCTGTGTGAGCTGCGCGGACTGGGGCCCTGGACGGCCGCCAACGTGCTGCTGCTGGGCTACGGCCGCCTCGATTTCGGCCTCGCCGGCGATCTGGGCCTTGTGCGCATCGCATCCAGATTGCTGGGCCGCGAGGCCGACACCGCCGACACCCAGCGGCTGCTCGAGCCCTACGGCGAGTGGCAGGGGCTCGCGTCGCTCTGGCTGCTGCACCATCCGCTGGCGCGCAAAGGCAGCGCCCCGCGTGCAGCTCGTCCAACGCTGAGCTGCACGCGGGGCGCGGGTACTACCTCACTTCCTGGCCATCCACCAGAAGAAGTGGCTGCCGGGAGTGCCGAGTCCGGTCACGTCGTCGTAACCTCGGGTCGTCCGCAACGTGCTGTCGTTGCCGTTGTAGACGCGAGTCGAGATGGTGACGCCGTCAGCGGTGTTCTGCGAGTTGACGTAGTCGCGGCGCATGAGCACGATCGGCTTGAGCGGTGCCTTGACGTCGAGAATCGCCGAGCTCCCGTGCAGGCGGTACAGCAGCGGGTTGGCGAATCCGACGGCATGGTGCCGCGCCTGATTGGCGAGCGCGAGCATCCCTGCCATGAGTGGCGAGGCGAGGCTCGTGCCGCCGAGGCGGTACTCGCCGTAATGCACGCTGCCGTCCAGCCACGTCTGGGTCTGGCCGACGAGCATGCCGGTGGGCGCCGCAGCGTCCATCGAGATGTCGGGCTGCACCCGCGTCGCGACACCCGGCAACCCCGGCGTGCGACAGCGCGTAGGGCACGACGCCCTTCTGATACCACGGCTGCTTGAAGATCACCGAGGCACCGCCGCCCGATCCGCTCCAGAAGTCGCCCGGAACGAGCGGGATCCCACGCGCCGTTTGTGAGCACGCTGCGGTAATCGCCCCAGCCGGTCTGCCAGCTGAAGTGGTTGTGACGGTTGATGCCGATCGCCGTGCCGCCGACGCGCTGACGCCAGAGGATCGTTGGACGGGGTCGACGTGGTGGCCGGGAGGCCGGCGACGACGAAGTCGCCGTCATCGCCGGTCGAGAACAGCATGCTGATGCCCTTGCACGCCGCTTCCACGAACAGCTGGTGGTAGGCAGCGGTGCTGGAGGGCGTCGAGTCGAGCTCGACGTCGCCCCACGAGTTGGTCACGATCTGGGCCTTGTGCCCGTCGACCACCTTGTGGAGCGCGTTCAGCAGGCCGTCGTCGAAGCAGTCGACGCCGCCCGAGTAGACGACCTTCGCCGGCGGTGCCATGGCGTGCACGGCCTCGACGTCGAGCGTCTGCTCGTCGTACCAGTCGCCGCAGTCAGCCGCGTTGGGCTGATCCTTGAGCGTCGGGTCGCTGATGTCGCGGTACTGGCCCGGCGCGAATGCCGGCAGACCGTGACGGCGCGAGTACGTGTTCGCGTCGGCGGGAAGCGTCGGCGAGTCGTACGCGTCGGTGATCGCTACGGTGCTGCCACGGCCGCTGAGGCCGCTCGAGGTGATGCCGTAGGCGCCGCGCAGCTGCTTGGGCGTGTAGCCGCAGACCGCCCATGGGCGATGCTTGCCGTACATCTTCGGCAGATTGTTCGCCACCTTCTGCCCGTCGTACTTGGAGCAGGGCGGCGCGACCCGGAACCCGTTCGACGGAGGTGCCGCCGGCTTCATCGCGATCTGGGTGAGTCCGCCGACCGAGGCGACCTGTCCCGCGATCGCGCTGGGAAGGCTGACCGGGTCGGTGACCGAGCGGCGCGAGTGGCCGTTGACGTTGTAGACGGCCAGCGTGGTGCCGAAGGCCTTGCCCACAGCGGCAGCGCTGCCCGCACCCATCACCCACATGTGGTTGGCGGCGACGCCGCTCACCGTGAGGCTCTGGGATCGCAGCCAGGCGGTCAGCGCGCGCACGGTGGCGCCCGCCGGTGCGTACCGCGCGTTGAACGCGGCGTTGGACAGGTACCGGCCGTAGGCCGCGTTGCCGGGCGTGGATACCGCCCTGGCGGTGGCCGCTGCTGCGGCCGCGTTGCGCAACTTCAGATAGACCGTGAAGTGCACGGCCTTGGAGCTGGAGACCCCAGCTGTTTTATGGGCCGCGGTCGCCCAGGCAGGCTTGCTGCCGGCGACCGCCGACCGTGGCGCGGCGGCGCTGGCTGAACCAGCCGCCACCATGACCACGACCGCGAGACCCGCAAGCATTGCTGCCGCGGAGTAACGCCGCATTATGTAGTTCCCCCTCGTCGGTTATAGGTGTTTCCTGAGCTACCCCATCATCAAACCGGAGCGATGTCAAGCGCGAACGATCACGCCTGTTGCGCGCGGCGAATTACCCGGAACTGGAGGGTTTCACGCACCAGTGGCATCTGTGCAAACTGGAAAGACGAAGCAGTTTGCGCGAACGTGCTCAACCCAGAAGGTAGGCGGCCGAAAAAGCCAGCCGCTGTACCGGCGGCACCCGCAACGGCTCGCCGTCCAGCCGCACCTCGCGCGCTGCTGCGTCGACGGTCACGCTGCCGGTGCGCGTATTGTGGGCCATGTCGGCCGCGGTCAGGCCCCGCGTACCGCTGACGAGCGCCCGGGGGCGGGTGGTGGGGAGGTCGGCATCCATCGCCGCGCCCGCGAGGAATGCCAACGACGTGCGAGCGGGAGCCGCACCCAGCGCCGCGTACTGCGGGCCGATGCGGACGGGTTCGGCCAGCATCGTCGTGGCATTGCCGCTGCCCGCCGCGCCCCAGGCGGGCAGGCCGGATTTCAGTACCAGTTCGGGCCGCACGGCGAAGTTCTCGGGCAGCCAGAAGACCATGTCGGCGAGTTTTCCGATCTCCAGCGACCCGACGTGACCGGCCAGCCCATGCGTGCGGGCAGGGTTGATGGTGACCTTTGCCAGGTAGCGCAACACGCGCGCGTTGTCGGCCTCGGGGGTGGCGGTGTCGGGCCGCAGCGCATCGGCGTTCTGGAACCCGCGCCGGATCACCTCGCCGATGCGGCCCATGCCCTGGGAGTCTGAACTCAGCATGTGGATGACGCCCAGATCGTGCAGCAGCGGTTCGGCCGCCATCGTCCAGGGCCGCACGCGGTGGCGCAGCATCTCGCCGTCGCCCGGCTGGCTCCCCGGCGAGAGCACGTGCACGGCGGCGACCATGGCCAGGTGCTCGGCCTCGGCACCGGCGCCGTACGGCACGGTGGGGGTGGTGGACGAGGTGAGGATGTGCTCGCGGCCGGCGAGCTCGAGCAGGTTGGGAGCGTGTCCGCCGCCCACGCCCTCGATGTGGTAGGCGTGCACGGTGCGGCCGGCGAAGGCGGCGAGGGTGTCTTCGACCGAGAGCGCCTCGTTCAGCCCGTCGGTGTGGATGGCGAGCTGTACGTCGTGGCGGTCGGCGATGCCCAGCGCACAGTCGATCTGCGTCGGGCCGGCGCTGACGTCCTCGTGGATCTTCAGGCCGGCGCCGCCGCGGGTCAGCGAGTACTCGACCGGCTCGGGCACCGCCGAGGACGCGCGCACCAGCATCGCCACGTTGAGCGGGTAGGCGTCGAACGCCGCCCACATCGCCGCGAGTGCCTCGGGTGGGTTGGTGCCGAGGTTCCAGACGGGGCCGAAGTCCTGCGTCACGAGGGTCGTCAGGCCCGACGAGAGTGCGGTGTCGCAGACCTGCGGCGAGAGCAGGTGTACGTGCGTGTCGATCGCGCCGGGCGTGACGATCATCCCGCGCGCGTCGAACACCGCGGTGGCGGTGTCGAGCACCACCGAGATGTCGTCCATCGTGTCGGGGTTCCCGGCCCTGCCGACGGCCACGATGCGGCCGCCGCTGAGGCCGAACGAGGTCTCGAGCACTCCCAGTACGGGATCGACCACCAACCCACCGACCACCGCGATCTCGACGCCGCCGCGCTCGGCCCGGGCGCCGAGCCCGTCGCGCATGGTGTTGCCCCAGCCCGGGATGATCGCGTCGGGGCCGCCGGCGTCATCGCGCTGCGGCGTGACCCGCAGCCGCGAGTCGCCCAGTGTGACCGAGACGCCCTCAGGCACCCAGATACCCTTCGCTGCGAGCCTTCTCGAGCGCGGCCTCGCGTGCACCGGGCGCGTCGAGCGGGCCGTCGACCAGGCCGGCGTGGCCGCGCACGATTCGCGCGCCGCCGATCGGCACCAGGTGCACTGTGCGGGTCTCGCCGGGCTCGATGATGACCTTCGTACCAGCGTCCACCGCCAGGCGCATGCCCCAGGCCGCGGCGCGGTCGAACCGTAGCCGGCGGTTGGTCTCGAATACGTGGAAGTGCGAGGTGATCCCCACCGGCACGTCCGCCTCGTTGGTTACCTCGAGTGGGGTGGAGGGCTGGAGCCATACGGGTTCGATGCGGCTCGTGTCGATCACCGGCGGCTCGTCCCGGCCGATCGGATCGTGCAGCACGATCAGCCGTGATCCGTCGGCGAACAGGGCTTCGAGTTCGATTCGGCCGACGAGCGGAGGCACCTCGGGCAGGACGTCGCTGGGCTGCAGGATCGCATAGCCGACGCGCTCGGCCTGCTCGTAGCTCACGCCGTCGCGGGCGGCCTCCATCACCTCGTCGGTGATCAGGGCGACCGCCTCGGCCTGGTTCAGCCGCAGTCCCCGGCCGCGGCGGCGACGGGCAAGCTCGGCCGCCTGGAAGATCTGCAGACGGTCGACTTCGCTGGGCAGCAATCTCATCACCACCGATTCTCGCAGACCTGCATAAAAGGGGACAGTCCCCTTTTATTGCACCGGGTCATCGAATCGGCGACCAGGTTGCGGATTCCGCACGACCGTTGCCACCCTCGACCGCGGCACGGGTCGGTCAAGCGGATCGCCGCGGCGTTGGCGAAGGCGCGACCGCGGTACAACTCGCGCATGTCGTACTGCCGCAAGACGCGGTGGCCACGGCTGTTTCGCGTTGACCCAGAGCCCGGAGGATCGTTGATGAAACGGCAGAACCTGTTCTCGGACGAGTGGGACGGCGAGGACGACTCGGGCACGCAGCACCGCGTGTTCTGGCGCCCCGACAACGGCCGCATGGGAGCGACGCTCTATCGCATGGCGCCCGGTACGCCCGAGGATCGCCTGCACATGCACTTCGGCGCGGAGGAGATGTTCTTCGTGCTGAATGGCCGGCCGACGCTGCGCACGCGCGACAACACCGAGACGCTCGAGCCGGGCGACTACGTGTTCTGCGCGGAGGGGCGGGAGGGGCTGCACGTGTTCAGCAACCCGACCGACGAGCCCGTCGAGTATCTGGGAATCAGCGCGGGCAGCTTTCCCGATGTCGTGGCCTACCCGGAGCAGGGCTACGCGTGGGTGGCGACCCGCGACCCCGATCCGCGGCTGGTCGCCGAGGCCGCCGACCCGGGTATCATCCAGCGCTTCGACATCCCCAAGGAGCCCTGAATAAAAGGCGTCAGACCCCTTTTATTCATCAGCCGCGCTGAAGCGTTTGGCGGAGCCGAGTACGCACCTGAGCGCAGGTCGCGCCGGGTTTCTCGGCCGCTCTGAGCGCCGCGGCCATACCGGCGCCGTACTCGTCCTGGCGCGGAACCACCCCGGAGTTCATCCATCCTTCCGCAGTGGTCAACAGGTTCTGCAGCGAGCAGCGCGGACCGGTGTTGTTGATGCGGACGTACAGGACCGTATCGGTGCCCGTCGAGACGCGGGAGCTCGCGTAGGTGATGATGGGAACGCTGCCGCCGTGCTTGCCGGTGTTGCCGCCGCAACCGGCGGCCGTCATCAACGCTGCCGCGATCACGAGCAGCAGAGCGGGCAGCCGGAATACGCTTAGAAACACGCCCGTTACGGTACTGCGGGCCCGGGTGGTTGTCGACGTAGCTAGCGTCGCCTACCGCGCGGCATCCCACAATGGTGGGCTTGAGGTCGCCGTTGAACGCTGTTCCCGATAACGCCTGTCCTGAATAAAAGGGGTCTGACCCCTTTTATTCATGTGCTTGGGCGCAGCACTTGCAGAGATGCGCCTGGTAGGAATCGAACCTACGACCTTGCGCTCCGGAGGCGCACGCTCTATCCCCTGAGCTACAGGCGCGGGAGGCGCATGATACCGCCGCACCTGCGATCGCCGCCGCGGCGCCCCGCTGCTAGGCTCGTCGCGTGCAACTCCACTCTCGCTCTGCGACCCTCGATCCACACCGAACCGTTCGTCATCTCGCGAGGCACGAGCACGGAGTCGGTCGTCGTGCAGGCGGCGATCACCCACGACGGCCTGACGGCTACGGCGAAGGCGCGCCCGACGAGCACTACGGCGAGAGCGTCGAGAGCGCTCTGGCGTTCCTCGACCGGGTCGGGCCGCTGCTCGGCGACGATCCGCTCGCGATCGAGTCGATCCTCGCGCGGGTGGGCGAGATCCCCGGCGAGATGGCCGCCAAGTGCGCGCTGGACGGCGCCCTGCACGACCTGCTCGGCAAGATCTGCGGCCAGCCGCTCTACCGCATTCTCGGCCTCGATCCGACCCCGCCGCCAACGTCTTACACCATCTCGATCGACACGCTCGAAGGCACCGCCGACCGCGCCCGCCGCGCCCGCGACTACAAGGCGCTCAAGATCAAGGTGGGCGGCCCCGGCGACCTCGATCGCGTCCGCGCCGTGCGCGCCGAGGCCCCCGATGCGCTGATCCGCGTCGACGCAAACGAGGCGTGGACGGTCGACTCCACCGTCGAGCTGATTCCCGCCCTGCAGGAGCTCGGCGTCGAGCTCGTCGAGCAGCCCCTGCACGCCTCCGATCGCGACGGCTACGCAAAACTGCACGCGCTCGGCCTGCCGATCCCGATCGTGCTCGACGAGAGCATCCATACGCTGCCCGACGTGGCCACCGCCCAGGGACATGCCGACGGCATCAACATCAAGCTGACCAAGACCGGCGGCATCCGCGAGGCGCTGCGCATGATCCACACCGCCCGCGCGCTCGACCTGCTGATCATGCTCGGCTGCATGAACGAGTCGTCGCTCGGCATCGCCGGCGCCGTTGCCATCTCGCCGCTGGTCGACGTGGTCGACCTCGACGGCCACCTGCTCAACTCCAACGAGTTCTTCATCGGCCTCGGATTCGACGAGGGCCGTGTGCTCCCCGGTTCGGCTCCCGGCCTTGGAGTGGTGCCGCTGGAGCAGTGGCCGTGAAACGCTACGTGATGCTCTGCGAGGGCGCCTTCGACGAGGACGCCAAGACCGCCACCGGTGTGCTGCGCTACTCCGACTCCGAGACCGTCGCGATCATCGACTCGACCCGCGCGGGCAGCACGTCTGACCAGCACGTTCCCGGCCTCGCCGATCGCATCCCCATCGTCGCCACCCTTGCCGAGGCGCTCGAGAAGACGCCCGACACCCTGATCGTGGGCGTTGCGCCGGCCGGCGGCAAGCTTCCGCCCGAGTTCAAGAGCGTGGTGGCCGAGGCGCTGCAACGCGGCATCGACGTCGAGGCGGGCCTCCACGACTACCTCGCCAACGATCCCGACCTGGTCGCGGCGGCGGCTGAAGGCGGCGCCGAGATCCGCGATCTGCGCCGCCCGCCGGCCGACCTGAACGTGCCGACGCTCGCCAACCTCAGCGTGAACGCCCACACGATCCTGGCCGTCGGCTCAGACTGCGCCCTGGGCAAGATGACGCTGTGTCTGGAACTGGATCGCGAAGCTCGGCGGCGCGGGATCGCGTCCGAGTTCGTGCCCACCGGGCAGACCGGCATCGCGATCGCCGGATGGGGCATCGCCGTCGACGAGGTGATCTCCGACTACGTGGCCGGTGCTGCCGAGCGGCTGGTGCTCGAAGGCCATCAGCGCGGGGGAGACGGTGCGCTCCTGTGGATCGAGGGCCAGGGATCGATCAACCATCCGTTCTACTCCGGTGTAACCACCGGCCTTTTGCACGGCAGCGCACCACACTCCCTGGTGTTCGTGCACGAGCCGGGCCGCACGCTGATCGAGAACGACCCGCGCATGCCCATCGCGCCCGTCGAGGACCTGATCGAGATGTACGAGCGCTCGGCCGCCTACATCCGGCCCGCCACCGTGGTTGCGCTCGCGCTCAAGACCAACCGCATGAGCGACGCCGACGCCCGCGCGGCGATCGAGGAGTACGCCGGCCGCACGGGCCTCGTCACCGACGACCCGGTGCGCTACGGCGCCGGCAAGCTGCTGGACGCGGTGCTCGCTGCCTCGCCGCAGTGATCCGCATCGCCACCCGCGCCGATCTCGATGCCGTCAATCAACTCGTCCACGACGCGTATGTCGTCTATGTACCACGCATCGGCCTGCGGCCCGGCCCGATGGATACCGACCACGCCGCCGAGATCGACCGTGGCGAGCTGCACGTGCTCGAACACTCCAGCCAGATCGTCGGCCTCGTCGTACTGGCGGCCGACGATCCGGTGCTGTGGATCGAAAACATCGCGGTCAGTCCGGAAGCACAGGGCCACGGATATGGATCGGAGCTGCTCGATTTTGCCGAGCAGGTCGCGCGCGAGCAGGAATTCGGTGAGCTGCGGCTCTACACTCACGAGCTCATGACCGAGAACATCGACTTCTATGGTAGGCGCGGCTTCCAGATCTACGACCGACGCCCGGTGAGAGACTTCCATCGGGTGTTCATGCACCGCGAAATCTCCCGGTAGACTTCCGCAGCTGTTGCCCGACCAACGTCTCACCAAGCTCGCCGACCTGCTGTGCACCTACTCGCTCGAGGTCGAACCAGGTCACGTCGTGTGGATCGATGCGCCCGCGGTGGCGCAGCCGCTCGTGCTCGAGCTGGTCAAGGCGGTGACCGACCGCGGAGCGCACGTGGTGGTGCGCGCAACCCTCGAGTCGGTCACGTCGGCCTACCTCGCCCACGCATCGGAAAAGCAGCTCTCCACGCCCACCCCGCTGGATTGGCTCGAGGTGGAGGTGCCCGACCGCCGGCTGGTGATCTGGACGAGCGAGAACTCGCGCTACCTGAGCGGGATCCCCAGCGAGAAGCTCTCGCTGCGTTCACGGGCCTTCGAGCCGCTCGACCAGCGCGTGTCCGACCGCGAGGTGGCGGGCTCGGTCAAGATCTGCGGCACGCATTTTCCCACCCACAGCGCCGCCCAGGACGCGGGCATGGCCCTGGAGGACTGGCAGGACTTCGTGTTCACCGCCGGGCACGTCTCCGACGACGATCCGGCGGCCTACTGGCGCGAACGCGAGGCCCAACAGCAGCTGGTCGCCGACCGGCTTTCGCAGTACCAGGAGCTGCGCATCACGGCCGCCGGCACCGACCTGCGGGTGAACGTGGCCGGGCGCCCCTGGGTGAACGCCGCCGGCCGCGAGAACTTTCCCGACGGCGAGGTGTTCACCAGCCCGCACCACCAGCTGACAGAGGGCAACATCGCGTTCTCGTTTCGGTCGCTCTACTCGGGCAAGCTGGTCGACGGCGTGGAGCTGCGGTTCGAGAAGGGCCGGGTGGTCGAAGCATCGGCCGCACACGGCCAGGAGCACCTCCTCAGCCTGCTGGATTCCGACGAGGGCGCCCGCTACCTGGGCGAGATCGCCTTCGGCCTGAACGACGAGATCACCACCGCCACCTCCGACACGCTCTTCGACGAGAAGATCGGCGGCACGTGTCACCTGGCGCTCGGCATGGCGTTCGCCGAGGCCGGCGGCACCAACCGCTCCGGTGTGCACTGGGATCTGATCTGCGACCTGCGCCAGGCGGGCAGGGTGTACGGCGACGGCGAGCTGATCTACGAGAGCGGCAAGTTCCTGTGACCGATCCCCGCATCGAGAAGCTCGCCCGGCTCGTGGTCGAGTACTCCGTCGACGTGCAGGAGGGCGACCTGGTGCTGGTACAGGGCGCGGCGCTCGCCGAGCCGCTCCTGGCAGCGATCGTGGCCGCAGTCACGCGCCGCGGCGGTACGCCGTACCCGCGGATCGCGCTTGAGGGCGTCGACCGGGCGTTCCTGCAGCGGGCCAATGACGATCAGCTCGACTGGCTGCCGCCGTTCTCGCTGGACGAGATGAACACGATCGATGCCCGCATCTCGACGCATTCCACCTGGAATACGCGCGAGATGACCGGCGTCGATCCCGAGCGCGCCGCGCGCCGGGCGGCGGCGATGCGGCCGGTGATGGAGCGGTTCATGGCGCGGTCGGCAAGCGAGGAGCTGCGCTGGTGTGTGACCGCGTTTCCGTGCTCGGCGTTCGCCCAGGACGCCGACATGTCGCTGGGCGACTACGAGGACTTCGTGTACGGCGCCGGATGGCTCGACCTGGACGACCCCGTCAGCGCGTGGCGGGCGTTCGGTGACAATCTGGAGGAGCTCGCGCGGCGGCTCGCACAGGTGCAGACGATCCGGCTGGTGTCGGAGGACACCGATCTGACGGTCGGCGTGGGCGGTCGCCACTGGCGGGCATCGCGCGGGCTGCGCAACTTCCCCGACGGCGAGGTGTTCACCGGGCCGGTCGAGACACAGACGAACGGCACCGTGGCGTTCTCCTACCCCCTGATCGTGGGCGGCCGCGAGCTCGACGGCGTGCGCTTGACGTTCGAAAACGGACGGGTGGTGAAGAGCGGGGCGCGCACCGGCCAGGAGTTCCTGCAGCGGATGCTCGAGGTCGATTCCGGAGCCTCCGTGCTGGGGGAGTTTGCGATCGGTACCAACTACCGCGTGCGGCAGTTCACGCGGCAGATCCTGTTTGACGAAAAGATCGGTGGCACCTGCCATATGGCGCTTGGCATGGGGTATCCGGACACCGGTAGCGTGAACCAGTCGGCGATCCACTGGGACATCGTGCGCGATCTGCGCGGCGGCGGTGAGATCATCGCCGACGGCGAGGCCATCTACCGCGACGGCGCGTTTCTGGCGTCCTTTTTCGATCGGTCGCTGACGCCCCCCTCAGCCGGCTGACCGAGCAGCCATCCCATGTGCGCGACCGCTGCCATGAACGGCAGGTCGTGCAGGCGCAGCATGTGCACCCCCTGCGCCGCCGCCACGGCCACGACCGCCGCGGTGCCCTCGAGCGAGGACTCGGGCAGTCCGA
Source organism: uncultured Actinomycetes bacterium (assembly GCA_963796875.1). Classification (GTDB taxonomy): domain Bacteria; phylum Actinomycetota; class Thermoleophilia; order Gaiellales; family JAICJC01; genus CAVPTL01. The sequence goes on along the minus strand of CAWCNL010000005.1, from coordinate 673,626 downwards.
GCGGGTCTGCGGTCACCTCCTTGTGTGACGGCGCCAGCAGCACCGGCCGGCCCTGAGCCACGAGCTCGGGCAGCCGCCGCAGCGTGTCGAGGTCGGTGGCGGTGTCCTTGCCGAATCCCAGCCCCGGGTCGACCAGGATCGCCTCGCTGCGCACGCCCGCTTCGACTGCAGCCAGGGCGCGGCGGTCGAGATCGGCGAAGATCTGGCCTGGAGCGACGGCGTAGGTGCCCGACCGGGCGGCCTTCGGGGCGAGGCCGAGGTGGGTGATCACCAGCCCCGCTGAGTACTGCGCGACGACACCGGCCATTGCCGGATCGCTCAGACCCGTGTGATCATTGACCAGATCGGCCCCGGCCGCGAGCGCGGCGGCGGCGACCGCGGCGCGATAGGTGTCCACCGAGATGACCGCATCGGTCTGCGCGCGCAGCTCGGCGATCACCGGCACCACGCGAGCGATCTCCTCAGCCTCGGAAATGGGGGCGCCGGGCTGGGCGGTCATGCCGCCCACGTCGAGCGCACCGGCACCGGCCGCGAGGAGTTCGAGCCCGCGGGCGACCGCCGCCGGCGCCGCCTCGGTCGCACCCTGGTCGTAGAACGAATCGGGCGTGACGTTGACGATCCCCAGCACGACCGGAGGCCCGGCGAGGGAAAGGCTGCGATGTGCGAATTCCAGCTTCACAAGCGGCAAAGCCTAGCCGCGCTTGACATCGAACACCTGTTCGCCTACACTGCCCGAACACATGTTCGATACATATACATATCGCCGCGCCACCTGGGCGCTCGGGCTTCTGGCGATCGTCGCCGTACTGATGCTGACCATGGCCCCGACATCGTCGGGGGCGGGCCGCCCGACCCATCACGTGGTCAAGCCGGGGGAGACCCTCTGGTCAATCGCAAGCACCCACTACAAGACCTCTGACCCGCGTCAGGACGTCTATCAGATCATCCAGGCCAACTCGCTGAACGGCGCGTCGATCGTTCCCGGTGAGGTGATCGTCCTCCCATGAGCACCCTTCCCGACAATGTCGTCGTGCTGGCCGACGTGCGCCAGGCACGTGAGGCCGAACTCGCTGCCGCCCACGAGGAGTGGGAAGCAGAGTTGATCTCCCGACCGCAGCTGCGTGTCGTGCGATCGGACGAGGCCGCCTCACCGTTCAACCTCGAGGTGTTTCTGCGTCGTGCGCAGATCGTCCTGGCCGAGATCGGCTCGGACACCGAGGCACATCCGATCGGGGCGTAATGCCGCCGATCAGCTCGGTTGGAGCTTGGCCACACTGGGCCAGGGACTCGCCGTCTCGATCACCCTGGCCGTCGCCACAGCAGTGACGTCGTCGTACGTGCGGCCGACCACCTGCACGCCGATCGGCACGCCGAGCTCATCGCGGCCGGCCGGCACCGTGACCACCGGGTGGCGCGCGGCGGCGTTGAAGACCTCGGTCAGGCAGATATCGCGGAACGCGTCGTACTCGACGCCGTCCACCATCAGCGGCTCCTCGGTGTAATCGATGCCTGCACGAAACGCCGGGATCGCCATTGCCGGACACAGGAGCACGTCGTAGCCCTCGAACATGTGGCCCAAACGCCGCTGGATCTCGCCCTCGGCGACCAGCCCGGTGACGACGTCAGGGCCGTCGCCCACCGAATCGACCCACCAGCGTGTATAGCCGCATGCCTCGTCCTCGCGCCCGGCGATCATGTCGCGGCTCGCCGCTCCGAAGATCGCCTTGTAGTGCGCATCGCTGGCCGTGCGCAGCAGCGCTCGCTCGATGGTCAGAGGCACCTCGTCGACCTGGGCGCCGGCATCCCGCAGCGCGTCTCGCACGTGCTCCATCGCTCGGCGCACGCTGGGGATCACCGGCCAGTCGCCCAGGTCCGGCGTCCAGGCGACGCGCAGCGTCCGCACGTCGACCGAGGCCTCTGCCACCCGCACCGCGGGGCGTAGACTCGCGTGGTCGCGCGGGTCGGGGCCGCTGATCGCGTCGGCGAGCAGGGCGACGTCGCCGACCGTGCGCGCCAGTGGACCCAGATGGCACCAGTGGTCGAGCCCGTAGGGGGCTAGCTGCGGTACGCGGCCGTAGGTGGGCTTGTAGCCGACGACTCCACAGCACGAGGCGGGCACCCGGATCGACCCGCCGATGTCCGACCCGGTCGCAAGCGGCGTAAGCCCCGCGGCGAGCGCCGCCGCCGACCCACCGCTCGATCCGCCCACGTCGTAGTCGAGGTTCCAGGGGTTTCGGGTCACGCCCCACAGCCGCGACGACGTCCAAAACGCGATCGAGAACTCGGGGGTGAGCGTGCGAACGAAGATGATGCCGCCGGCCGCACGGATACGCTCGACCATCGGCTCATCCTGCTCCGCCACGTAACCGTCCAGAAGAAACGAGCCGTTGGTGGTGCGCTTGCCTCCGACGTCGGCCTCGTCCTTGACGGCGACCAGCAGCCCTTCGAGCGACCTTGGGGCCTCGCCGCGGCCGCCGTAGCGCGCCTCGGCGTCGCGGGCCGCCGCGCGGGCCTCGTCGGCGTAGACGTCGCCGACGGCGTTCACCATCGGATTCAGCCGTTCGAGCCGTTCGAGGTGCGCCTCGGCGTGCTCAACCGGCGAGAGTTCGCGGGAGGCAAACGCCGCGAGCGTCTGGGTGGCCGAGAGTGAGGTGACGGCGTCACTCATCGCCGAGCGCCTCGCGCAACATGCGCTGGAAGGCCACCGGGCCGCTCTCGCGCACGGGGTCGAGCAGGCCGGCGGCCACCATGCTGCTGCTGAGGCCGGTGTGCACCGACTCGCAGAGCGGCACGTCCTCGCCGACGACGACCTCGAACCAGTCGACGAACCGCTGCGCGGCCTCGGCCGGCACCGCGGGGTCAAACCAGTAGTCGAGCCGCACGGCGGTCGATCCCGCTCCGGTGGGCGAGATCGATCGAGCCACCACCGCACCCTCGCTGCCGTACACCGAGATCTGCGTCAGCGGGAACAGGTAGGCGAACGCGAACCGGTCCGCGGCCAGACGCTGCAGGTGCAGCAACCCCACGTTCTCCAGCACATAGTCGTCGCCGCCGTAGCCCGGCAGCGTGGTGGAGTGCACGAGCGGGCAGTGGTAGCACTCGATGAAGTTCTCGACGACCGTCTTCCAGTTCGCGGCGATCGTGTGATCGACCCGGGTGCGCAGTTCGACCGTGGCGAGATCGACGCCGGTGTCGGTATCGACCGTGACAAGGTATGGACCCAGCACCTCGGCCAGGCGGCCGCCGTCCAGATCGGGGTTCACGAACGCCAGCCCGCCGATCGTCGCCACCTGCAGCTGCCGCAGGCCAACGCCGGTCAGGCCCTCGAGGCCCGGCGCCCGGTGCAGAGTGCCGTCCAGGCGAAACGTCCAGCCGTGGTAGCCGCACTGCAGGGTGCGCCGCTGTGCGCAGCCGGCTGCCACCACCGACCCACGATGGGGGCACACGTTGGCGAGCGCGTGCAAGACCCCTTCGGGATCGCGGGTCAGCACAACCGGAAGTCCGCCTGCATCGACGGCGGCGTACGTACCGGGCTCCGAAACCGGTGTCGCGTCCCCGGCGTAGCGCCATCCGCTCGAGAGCACGCACGCGCGCTCGACGGCGAGCCGCCCGTCATCGACGTACCAGGCGGCGGGGATCGACTCGACGGCGCTCACCCTGTGGGGCGCTCCGCAAGCCGCGGACAGCCCACCAGAAGCGCCGTGCCCTCGAGCGCCAACTCGCCGACGCGCGCCGGCGTCATGTCCTCGGTGTCGAGCACCAGGGGCACACTCAGTCCGTCGATCAGGCTCAGCACCTGCACCGATGCCGCCATCGCGCCGCGGGGCAGCGTGAACACGCCTTCCTGTTCGCCCTTCTCGAGGATCGGGGCGAACACCTGACGCCACTGTTCGTGCACGATCCGCCACTCGGCGGCGAGCTTCTCGTCGCGGGCGGCCGCGCGCCACGACTCCATCCAGATCAGCCAGCCGGCCCGAGCCTGCGGGCGCGTCTGGAGTGCTCCGATCACCTGGAGCACGCAGCGGCGCAGCTCGTCGACCGTGTCGACCGCATCGGCCAGCGCCGCCTCGACGCCGTCGAGTTCGAGCCGGTTTGCCTCGCGGAGAGCCGTAAGGATCATGCCTTCCCAGCTGCCGAACCGGTACTGCAGCGTGCTCAGGGCGGCTCCGGTCTCGGCCATCACGTCGGAGAACCGTGTGTCCTCGACCCCTCGTGCAGCGATCACCCGGTTGACGCCGGCCAGCACGTCGGCCTGCTTGCGCCGGCCGCGCTGGGAGCGCTCGCGAGGCGATCCGCCTTTCTTCGGTACCGGCATACCGAAAGACGATACCACCGAGCCTCGGCGGCCCGCCACCTCTATTGTTGCCGCGTGGATCTGAGCATTCGTTTTCTGGGCACCGCCGGGTCGGCACCAACCGCCCGCCGCGGTCTGGCCGCGTTCCTGATCAAGCGCGCGGGCGTCGCGCTTCTGATCGACTGCGGTGAGGGCACCCAGCGGCAGATGCTGCAGTCCGGCGATGGGCTGGTAGATGTCGACGAGATCCTGCTCACCCACCTGCATGCCGACCACTACCTGGGGCTGCCCGGCATGCTGAAGACGTTCTCGTTGCGCGGCCGGGAGGCGCCGCTGCGACTGTACGGCCCCACCGGGCTCGACGCGCTGATGCGTGTGCTCGATCCACTGGTCGGCGGGCTCACCTACGATCTCGAGAAGGTCGAACTCGACCCGCACGACTGGATCGGCCACGACGAGTTCCGAACGGAGGCGTTCGCGACGTCGCACGACACGCCGAGCCTGGGGTATGCCCTGGTCGAGGACGAGCGCCCCGGACGGTTCGATGTGGAAGAGGCGCGCCGCCGCGGAGTTCCCGACGGGCCAGCGTTCGGCCGGCTGCAGCACGGCGAACCGATCACGCTCGAGAGCGGGGTGGTGGTACAACCGTCCGATGTCGTCGGCCCTGCCCGGCCGGGCCGCCGGGTGGTGTTCAGCGGCGATACCCGGCCGTGTCCGGCCACCGTTAGGCCGCCGCCGGCGCCGACGTGCTGGTGCACGAGGCCACCTTCCTGCACGAGGAGGCCGGCCGAGCTCGCCAGACCGGTCACAGCACCGCGCGCCAGGCCGCGCAGATCGGCGCCGAGGCGCACGTGAAGATGCTCGCGCTCACGCATCTGTCCACCCGTTACCTGCCGCGGGCGGTGCGCGATGAGGCCCGCGAGGTGTTCGCCGAGGCGCTCGTCCCGCGCGACTTCGACCTGATCGAGGTGCCGCTGCCCGATGCGCGCGCGGGCGCTCGGTGCACAACGTCTGGTTCGTTTTCAGTGAGTTGCAGTGGTCAGACCACTTCGCACACGTCGCCCAGGACTATGACCGGCTGCGCACCGGTGCGGGCGCCTGGCAGGAGATCGCCGAGGTCGCTCTCGAGCGGCTGGGGCAGCCGCGGCGGCTGATCGACGTGGGCTGCGGCACCGGCCGGTTTGCGAGCCTGGCCGCAGAACGACTGGGTGCACGGGTGTGGGGGGTCGACACCAACGAGGCCATGCTCCAGCAGGCGAAGGCTCACGCCGGCGGCAAGCTTGCGTTCCGTCGTGCTGCGGCCGAACGCCTGCCGTTCAAGGAGGGCTGGTTCGACGCGGGGCACATGCACCTCGTGCTGCATCTGCTCGCCGACCCGGCCGCGGCGCTGACCGAGCTCGCGCGGGTGCTGGGGGCAGGGGCGAGGCTCGTGATCGTGACGTTCGACGCCGACCACTTCCGGCGCTTCTACCTGAATCCGTATTTCCCCTCGATCGAGGCCATCGACGCCCAACGGTTCGCACTGCCGCAGACCACTGAGGCGCAGCTCGAGGCGGCCGGCTTCGAAGTCGGTGACGCTCGAGCGGATCGAGCGCCGCTTCACCGTGCCCGCCGCAGACGTGCTCGAGCGGGTCCGCGGCCGGTACATCTCGACCCTTTCGCTCATTCCCGCGGATGAGTACGCCACCGGCCTCGAGCGGCTGGAAGCCGATATTGCTGCGGGTCGGGAGAGCTTCGACCAACACCTGGTCTGGATGCTGCTCGCCGCTCGCCGCCGCCTGACGTTTGTTGCATGGCGAGCAGCGCGCGCATGCCTTCGGCAAACGCGGTTGCACCGCCGTTGGCCGGATGCCGCACGTACGTCGCCCGTGGACCGAGCACCGACTCGGCGATGCGGCCCACGGCGACCACCGTCCGCGGCCTGATCAGCTCCAGCAGCCGCTCGGCGTACACCGCGCCGGCCTCGACCTCGGCAACGCTGGGGCGGCGGTTTGAGAGCGGCTCATCCGGGCGGTGCGGGTGCGTGGGCACCGTGTTCCAGAGCACGACGCCCAGCTCTGCGTCCAGCTCGGCCAGCACCCGGTGCACGATCGTGCCCGACGGTTCGCTCCAACCCTTCGGACGCAGCGAACTGGGCCGGAACGGGTCGCCCCACCGCGCCAGGTCCCGCTCACTGGTGAACGCGATCCCCGACCAGCGCATGCCCTGATAGCCGCCGGCTTCGCCCAGCGCCACGATCTGCGCGCCCTGTCGCGCGTCGAGATAGGCGGCCAGATTCGCCCGGCGGATCGCCGCAGCATCCGGGGCGTCGTCCGGCCCGGCGTCGCGGTACTGGTTGAACGTGGTGCCGATCTGCGCGGTTTGCAGGTCATTGATCAGGCGCTGCATCCGTGAAGCTTTACGCACGCGCCGCACGTCCGCTGCGGCTGGTAGCATTGGGTTGGTCGCGAGAGCTGAGAGCGACCCACTTCTCTGGCCTTTAACCGCGCCCTGTGAGGCCGGAAAGGAGCGTGAATGAGCGTGTCTGCGTCCGTTGAGCGTGTTCTGCTCGATGAGGAGCATATGCAGCGCACGCTTCGTCGCATCGCTCACGAGATCGCCGAGAAGCACGACGATCCGACGCCGCCTCGCCCTCGTTGGCATTTACACCCGTGGTGTACCGCTGGCCCACCGGCTGCGCGCGCTGATCGAGGAATTCACCGGCGTGGTGGTGCCCACCGGCGCGCTGGATATCTCCTTCTACCGCGACGACATGACCAGCCGGCCCGCTCCAGTGGTGAAGGCCACCAGGCTCGATTTCCCCCTCGAAGGCCGATCGGTGGTACTCGTCGACGACGTGCTCTACACCGGCCGCACCATTCGCGCCGCCATCGATGCGGTGTTCGACTACGGCCGGCCCCAGCGCGTCCAGCTGGCGGTGATGGTGGATCGCGGCCATCGCGAGCTGCCGATCCGGCCGGACTACGTCGGCAAGAACATTCCCACCGCGCGCACCGAGCGCGTGCGTGTGCAGCTGCTGGAGGTCGACGAGGTCGACCAGATCGTCCTTCAAACCCGGGAGTGAGGATGCCCACCGACCTGTATCCGCCCAGAATGAGTGATGGACGCCGACATCTGCTGGCCGTGACCGATCTCGACCGCGCTGCGGTCGAGCGCATCCTGGAGACGGCCGACGGGTTCGAGAGCGTGATGCAACGCGACGTGAAGAAGGTGCCGACCCTGCGCGGGCGCACCGTGGTCAACGTCTTCTTCGAGTCCTCCACGCGCACCAGCTCGTCGTTCGAGCTCGCCGCAAAGCGGCTCTCGGCCGACACGATGTCGATCAAGGCCGCCGGATCGAGCGTCGACAAGGGCGAGTCGCTGAAGGACACGATCACCACGCTCTCGGCCTACGGGCCGGATGTGATCGTGATCCGCCATCCGCGGATCGGCGCTCCGGGCATCATCACCCAGTACACCGACGCCCACGTGGTCAACGCCGGCGACGGCAAGCACCAGCACCCCACCCAGTGCCTGCTCGACCTCTACACGATGAAGCGATCGCTGGGCAAGATCGAGGGGCTGCACGTCGCGATCGTCGGCGACGTGCTGCACTCGCGGGTGGCCCGGTCAGACATCCAGGGTCTGCGCATGATGGGCGCCCACGTCACGGTGATCGGCCCGCCGCCGCTGCTCCCGCGCGGCATCGCCTCGATGGGCGTAGAGGTCAGCCACGACATCGCAGACCTCTCCTCGGCCGACGTGATCTATGTGCTGCGGATGCAGCATGAGCGGATGCTGGAGGGCGCCAACTACGTGCCCACGCTGACCGAGTACACCGCCCGCTGGGGCGTCACCCCCGACCGCGTCTCACCGGCGCAGCTGGTGATGCATCCCGGGCCGATGAACCGCGGTGTCGAGATCGCCTCGGCGGTCGCCGATGCGCCCAACTCGCGGATCGTCGACCAGGTGCGATCGGGCCTGGTGGTGCGCATGGCGGTGCTCTACGACCTGATGAGCGGGCCGCGTACCGATCCCGGCGAGGCCGCTCTGCGGATCGTGACGGAAACCCCGGCCACGCAGGAGGTGGCATGACCGAGAGGCTGTTTGCACGCGACCTCGAGCCGACCGATCTGGTGATCAGCGGCGCGCGGGTAGTCGATCCCGGCGCCGGAATCGACGCCGAGACGCTCGACATCCGCGTCCAGAACGGGGTGATCGCCGAACTCGGCAAGGGGCTCGACGCGGACGAAACCATCGATGGCCGAAATCTCACGGTGCTTCCGGGGCTGATCGACCCGCACGTGCATCTGCGCACCCCCGGCGCCGAGGACAAGGAGAACCTCGAGTCGGGCAGCCGGGCTGCGGCGGCGGGCGGATTCACCGCCATCCTCGCCATGCCCAACACCGATCCCACCGTGGACTCGGTCGAGGTGCTCGAGGCGCTGATCGCGCGGGCCCGCGACGAGGCGGTTGTGCCCATCGGGTTCATCGCGTCGATCACCCGCGGCATCGAGGGCCGCGAGCTGACCGAGATGGGCACGCTGGCGGACGCCGGTGCTGCGGCCTTCAGCGACGACGGCCACCCCGTCGAACGCGGTGGACTGATGCGCCGTGCACTCCAGTACTCGATCATCACCGGCCTGCGGCTGACGCTGCACGAGGAGGACCTCTCGATCGCCGCCGGCGGGCAGATGCACGAGGGCGCCGTGTCGGCCGAACTCGGCCTGCAGGGCCACCCCTCGATCGCCGAGAGCACCATGATCGGCCGCGACGTGCAGATCGCGGCCTACGAGAACATGGGGCTGCACATCTGCCACGTCTCGGCCCGCGAGTCGGTGGCCGAGATCCGCCGCGCCAAGCGCGACGGGGTGGCGATCACCGCCGAGGTCTCACCGCACCACCTGTGCTTCACCGACGAGCAGGTGCGCACGCTCGACCCGGCGCGGTTCAAGATGAGCCCGCCGCTGCGCGCCGAGGACGATCGAGTCGGCGCTGATCGAGGCGCTGGCCGACGGCACGCTGGATACCATCGCCACCGACCATGCCCCGCATCGCGAGCTCGAGAAGGAGGTGCCGTGGGAAGCCGCCGCAAACGGCGTGATCGGCCTCGAAACGGCGTTCCCGGCGGTGTACACCATGCTGGTCGAACCGGGCCTGCTGAATCTCTCCACGCTTGTCGAGCGCATGACCGCGGGCCCGGCCGCCGCCTTTGGCCTCGAGGCTCCGGTGATTCGCGTCGGAGCGCCGGCCAATCTCGGCCTGTGGGACCTGCGCCGCGAGTTCGTGGTGGAGCCGCCCTACGAGTCGCGGTCGGTCAACTGCGCGTTTGCCGGCCGGCGGCTGCGCGGGCGTCTGCGTGGCGACAGTCGCCCGCGGCAGTATGGCCTACCGCAGCACGGTCGCGGCGGTGGCCTCATGAGCGCCCACCTGATGCTCGAGGACGGCACGGTCTACACCGGCTTGCCCTACGGCGCCGAGGGCATCGCCGTCGGCGAGCTGGTCTTCACCACGTCGATGACCGGATATCAGGAAGTGGTCACCGACCCGAGCTTCGCGGGCCAGCTCGTCACCTTCACGCAGCCGATGATCGGCAACTACGGGGTGGAGGAGGACGTCGTCGGAGTCGACCCAGCCGCATGCTCGCGCGGTGATCGTGCGGGCGGGCCGAAACGCGACCCCCAACGGCCGCCGCGGGTTCTCCGACTGGCTGGCCGGACCACGGGGTGGTGGGGGTGCAGGGCGTCGACACCCGCGCGATCACCCGCCGCCTGCGCGACGGTGGAGCCGTGCGGGCAGCGGTCGTGAACGGCGCGCTGGATCCCTCCGAGGTGCGGGCCATGATCCTGGCCGCGCCCGAGATGGCGGGTCAGGCGCTGGCCGGCGAGGTCTCGAGTCCGGCCGCGGTCGAACTCGCCGCGATCGGCGAGGAGCGGGCGCACATCGCGGTGCTCGACTACGGCGTCAAATCGTCGATCGTGCGACTGCTGCGCGAGGCCGGTGCGCGCGTCACGGTGCTGCCGTGGGACGCGACCAGCGAGCAGATGCTCGCGGTGGGCGCCGGCGGCATCCTGCTGGGCAACGGCCCCGGCGATCCGGCTGCGCTCGAGGGTTGTGTGCGCGAGGTGAGAGGCGTGATCGGCGAGGTGCCGGTATTCGGGATCTGCCTGGGCCACCAGCTGCTCGGCCAGGCGCTCGGACTCGAGACCTTCAAGCTGCGGTTCGGACATCGCGGCGCCAACCATCCGGTGCTTGCGATCGGCTCGGGCAAGGTGCTGGTGACCGCGCAGAACCACGGGTTTGCGGTGCGCGGGCCGGAGCAGGGCACCCGGTTTACGTGTGACTTCGGCCCCGGCGACGTCACCCATGTATCGCTCTACGACGGCACGGTCGAGGGGCTGCGCCTGCACGACGTCGACGTGAGCTCGCTGCAGTTTCATCCCGAGGCGAGCCCCGGCCCGCACGACGCGCGCGAGGTGCTGACCGAGTTCGTCGACCGCGTCGCACAGAAGGAGCACGCCGTTGCCTAGGCGCGAGGACATCCACACCATCGCCGTGATCGGGTCGGGCCCGATCGTGATCGGCCAGGCGTGTGAGTTCGACTACTCCGGCACGCAGGCGCTGCGCGTGCTGCGCGAAGAGGGCTACCGCACGGTGCTGATCAACTCGAACCCGGCCACCATCATGACCGACCCCGGCTGGGCCGATCGCACCTACCTCGAACCGCTCGACCTGGAAGGCGCGCGGTCGGTGCTCGAGCGCGAGCGGCCTGACGCGCTGCTTGCCCACCCTCGGCGGCCAGACGGCGCTCAACCTGGCCTCGCAGCTGTCCGAGGCCGGGGTGCTGGACGAACTCGGCATCGAGCTGATCGGCGCCTCCTACGACGCCATCCGGTGCGCGGAGGACCGCGAGATCTTTGCCGAGACCATGGCCAGCGTCGGTCTGCACACGCCCAAGAGCGTGATCGCGACCTCGCTTGGCGACGCGCACGCGGCGCTCGCCAGCGGCGAGCTGCAGCTACCCATCGTGATCCGCCCGGCGTTCACGCTCGGCGGCCATGGCGGCGGGTTTGCGTCGACCCGCGAGGAGCTCGACGCGGTGGTCACCAGCGGCCTGCGCGAGAGTCCCATCTCGCAGGTGCTGCTGGAGCGCTCGGTGAAGGGCTGGGGCGAGTTCGAGCTCGAGGTGATCCGCGACCGCAACGACAACGTGATCATCATCTGCTCGATCGAGAACATCGATCCGATGGGGGTGCACACCGGCGATTCGGCCACCGTCGCACCCGCCCAGACGCTGACAGACCGCGAGTACCAGACGCTGCGCGACGCCTCGGCCACCGTGATCCGCGCCGTCGGCGTCGAGACCGGCGGCTCGAACGTGCAGTTCGCGCTCAACCGCGAGACCGGAGAGCTGGTCGTGATCGAGATGAACCCGCGCGTGTCGCGGTCCTCGGCGCTGGCATCGAAGGCCACCGGGTATCCCATCGCCAAGGTCGCCACCAAGCTCGCGATCGGCTACACGCTCGACGAGATCCCCAACGACATCACCCAGACGACGCCGGCAGCGTTCGAACCGACGCTCGACTACGCGGTCGTCAAGCTTCCCCGCTTCGCGTTCGAGAAGTTCCCCGGCGCCAACTCCGAGCTGACCACCCAGATGAAGTCGGTCGGCGAGGCGATGGGCATCGGCCGCACGTTTGCCGAGGCGTGGGGCAAGGCGATGCGCTCCCGCGAGCTCGATCAGGCGCCACGGTCGGAGGGATCGATTGCCGAAGGACGCTGGGATCGGTTCGACGTGATCCAGGCACGGCTCCTGCGCGGCGAGAGCCCGGCAGACCTGGCCGCCGAGTCGGATGTACACCTGTGGTTCCTGCACGAGTGGCAGGCCGTGGCCGACGCCGAACGAGCGCTGGCCGAGAACCCGCCGGCCTCGCTGACCGCCGCGGAGTGGATGGAGCTGAAGCGGCTGGGCATCTCCGATGCCCGGCTCGCCGAGCTGCTGGACCGCTCCGAGGAGTCGGTGCGGCTGGCCCGTCAGCAGGCGGGGGTGCGCCCAGTGTTCAAGGCCGTCGACTCGTGCGCGGCCGAGGTCGAGGCCCAGGCGCCGTACTTCTACAGCAGCTACGAGCTGGAGGACGAGCTGCCCGAGCGCACCCGCGAGAGCGTGATCATCCTGGGCGCCGGGCCCAACCGCATCGGGCAGGGCATCGAGTTCGACTACTGCTGCGTGCAGGCGGTGCGGACGTTCCGCGGCCTGGGCTACGACGCGGTGATGATCAACTGCAACCCCGAGACAGTCTCGACCGACGCCGAGTCGTCCGACCGGCTGTATTTCGAGCCGCTCACGATCGAGGACGTGCTCGAGGTGATCGATCGCGAAAAGCCCGTCGGGGTCGTGGTCATGTTCGGCGGCCAGACACCGCTGCGGCTGGCCCGACGGCTGGAGGCGGCCGGCGTCACGATCCTGGGCACGCCGTTTGAAGCCATCGATATCGCCGAGGACCGCGAACGGTTCGGCGAGGTGCTGGGCCAGCTGGGCCTGCGCGCACCCGCCTGGGGCATCGCCCGCGACGCCGAGCACGCCGCCGAGCTGGCCGAGGGCATCGGCTACCCGGTGCTGGTGCGCCCGTCCTACGTGCTCGGTGGGCGCGAGATGCGCGTCTGCTATGACCGCGATTCGCTGCTCTCGCGGCCGGTGCAGCCCAACTCGCTGATCGACCGCTTCGTGGAGGACGCGATCGAGGTCGACGTCGATGCGGTCTGCGACGGCACCACCGCCTGGATCGCCGCGGTCATGCAGCACGTCGAGGAAGCCGGCGTGCATTCCGGCGACTCCACGTGCGTGATCCCGACGCTCTCGCTGGGCGAGCAGGTCGAGCACGAGATCGAGCGCCAGGCGTCCGCCATCGCCATGGCCCTGGGCGTCCGCGGCCTGATCAACGTGCAGTTCGCGGTGCAGGGCCCCGACGTGTACGTGATCGAGGCCAACCCGCGCGCGTCTCGCACGGTGCCGTTCGTCGCCAAGGCGACCGGCCAGGCGGTGGTCGAAGCCGCCTGCCGGGCCGCGCTGGGCCTCGAGGTGGAGCTGCACCCGGGTGAGTCCACGCACGTCAGCGTGAAGGCCGCGGTACTGCCGTTCCAGCGCTTCTCCGGCGCCGATCCCACGCTCGGCCCCGAGATGCGCTCGACGGGCGAGGTGATGGGAATCGGGCCCGACTTCCCGACCGCGTTCTCGAAGGCCGAGCGGGCCGCCGGCCGGCCGCTGCCCGGACGAGGGCACGGTGTTCCTGTCGGTCACCGACCGCGATAAGGCCGCCGCCACGATGCTGGGCGCGCTGCTGCAGTCGCTCGGGTTCGAGCTGGTCGCGACGTCCGGCACGGCGCGCGCACTGCAGCGCATCGGCATCCCGGTGCGCACCGTGCAGAAGGTGACCGAGGGATCGCCCAACGTCGTCGACCTGATCCGCGCCGGCGAGATCAACCTGGTCATCAACACGCCGGCCGGCCGCGGCGCCCGGGTCGACGGCTACGAGATCCGCACGGCCGCAATCGCGCACGGCATCCCGTGCATCACGACCATGGCCGGGGCCTCCGCGGCCGTCCAGGCGATCTCGCAGGCCCGGGCCGACGTGACGCCGCTGGCGCTGCAGGACATCTTCCCGGTGGTGGTCGGTGCAACGCCGGCTGCGTGAGCTCGAGGTCGCCGCTGTCGAGGCGGTCGGCGCCTACACGCTGCTGCGGCTGCGCACCGACGGCGGCGACATGGGTGGGCCCGGCCAGTTCTTCATGCTCACCGCCCTTCCCCGGCGAGACGACGTGTATCTGGGCCGGCCGCTTTCGCCCGCATGGGTCGAGAACGGCGAGATCGCGTTCATCCTGGATATCCGCGGCGCCGGTCTGCGCGCGCTGTGCGATACCGACCGCGTATCGGTGCTCGGCGCCGCTGGGCCGCGGATTCGAGCTGGCCGATACGCCGGCCATCCTGGTCGGCGGCGGCATCGGGGCGGCGGTGCTGCCCTGGCTGCGCCGCGAGCTCGAGGGCCGCGTGCCGGTCACCACGATTCTCGGCTTCCGCACAGAGGCGCACGCGGTGTGCGCGGGTCTGGTCGATCCAGCCGCCACCGTGGTGCTCGAGCCGACGTATGTCACCGAGCCGCTCGCGGCCGCGCTCGATCCGTCGGCCACGGTGTACGCGTGCGGTCCCGATCCGATGCTGCACGCAGTCGCGGCGATGTGCGCCGAGCACGGGGTGGCCTGCCACCTGGCGATGGAAGCGCCGATGGCCTGCGGATTCGGCGCCTGCTACGGATGTGCGGTGCGGATCGACGGCGAGCTGAAGCGGCTGTGCGTCGAGGGCCCGGTGCTGGAGGCATCGCGTGTCCTCGCCTGATCCGATGCTGGCCACCGAGTTCTGCGGGATCGAACTCGCGAACCCCCTGGTGAACGGTTCGGGCACGCTCGACGCGCTGGTTGCCGGCACGCTCGGCCTTGGAGCCTTCGTGACCAAGACGGTCACGCTCAACCCGCGCGAGGGAAACCCTCCGCCGCGCATCGCCGAGACTCCGAGCGGCATGATCAACTCGATCGGCCTTGCCAACCCCGGCCTGGAGCGGTTCTGTGCGCACACGCTGCCGCAGCTCGCGCAGCTCGGCGCGCCGCTGATGGTCAGCGTGGGGGGCTGGTCGCCGCGCGAGTACGAGGTCGCGGTGGAGCGCATCGCGGCCGATCCCGCGGTGCGCGTGATCGAGCTCAACGTGTCGTGCCCCAATGTCGAGAGCGGCTGTATCTCGATCGGCACCGATCCCGCCGAGACGCGGTCGCTCGTGACGCGCTGCCGCACCGCCACCGACCTGCCGGTGACGGTGAAGCTTTCGCCCAACGTCGCCGACATCGGCGCGATCGCAGAGGCCGCCGCAGCCGGTGGAGCGGCGGGTCTGGTGCTGATCAACACGTTGCGCGGAATCGCGCTCGACCGTGACACGTTGCAGCCGCTCCTCGGAGGTGGCGGGGGCGGGCTGTCCGGACCGGCCATAAAACCGGCGGGATTGCACGCCGTGCATCGAGCGTTCGAGGTCACCGGGCTGCCGATCATCGGGATGGGCGGCGCTGCATCGAGCACCGACGTGGTCGAATATCTTGCTGCAGGTGCCACACTTGTCGGCCTCGGCACCGCGCTTTTCACCGACCCGGGACTTCCTCATCAAATCCTGCACGACCTGCCCGCAGAAGTTACACGGCACGGACGGCCAACCGTGGCAGAGCTTGTTGGAAGCGCTCATAACATCGAACGTAAAGCTCTACTAAAGCTTGAGAGTTGAAGTCGTAAATTTCCCGTATTCAAGCCGTTTTCACCCGGTTGCACGGGGCAGCGCGGGCTGTATAATCGCTCCCCACGATGATGCTCGAAACGCTCACCCAGGCTCCCTCCCGTTCGCTCGATCAGCGCATGGAGGCACTCTACTCGGGCGAACGAAATCCGGGTCGCGCGGGCGCAGTTGAAGCGCGACCTCAAGCAGCGGCGCGTCCGCATCGAGCAGGTGATCGCCAACCCTCCCGATTACGTCCTGACCGCGAAGGTGTACGACATGCTGGTCGCCGTACCTCGTCTCGGACGCGTCAAGGTGGGCAGGCTGCTGACCCAGTGCCGGATCAGTCAGTCGAAGACTGTGGGCGGTCTCTCGGAGCGTCAGCGCACCGAGCTGCTGGACATGTTCCGCGCAGGTTGAGTCGCCGATCGGTGGGCGCGTGAGCGCTCGCCTCTTTGTGGTTTCCGGGCCCTCCGGAGTGGGGAAGGGCACGCTGATCGCAGGCGCGCTCGCGGCGCTCCCAAATCTGGTCGTGGCGACCTCTGCCACCACCCGTCCGCCGCGGCCGGGCGAGCATGACGGGGTGGAGTACCACTTCCTCAGCCCCGAGGACTTTCAGCGCCGCGCCGACGCGGGTGAGTTCCTCGAGCATGTAACCTACGCAGGGAACCGGTATGGCACGTTGCGTAGCGAGGTCGACCGGCGCCTCCAAAACGGTCAGAGCGTGGTGCTCGAGATCGAGGTGGTGGGTGCCAACGAGATCAAGCGCCAGCGGCCAGACGCGGTCACCATCTTCGTGGCCCCGCCGAGCGTGGCCGACCTGGAACGTCGTTTGGAGGGTCGCAACACCGATCCCCCCGAGGTGATTCAGGAGCGGCTCAAGATCGCGCGCGGCGAGCTCGAAGCGCAATCGCAGTTCGACCACGTGATCATCAACAGCACCGTCTCCATCGCAGCGGCAGAACTCACCGCACTGATGCGGGCCGAGACGGGAGAGCAAGTTCAGGAGGAAGCTTCATGATCAATCCCAAGATCGACGTGCTGCTCGAGCACACCGACTCGAAGTACGCGCTCGTGATCGCGGCGGCCAAGCGCACGCGCCAGATCAACGACTATCACCATCAGCTCGGCGAGGGCAGCTTCGAGAACTTCCCGCCGCCGCTGGTCGAGTCGCGCTCGAAGAACTTCCTGACGATGGCGCTTGAAGAGATCGCCGAGGGCAAGCTCATCGTCAGCGAGTCGAATATCTAGCCCAGGATCTGCAGATGGCTGGCGATGTCGCCGGTGGGTGCGATCCAGTGCAGCACCACGCCGGGCGGGTCGTCACCGAACTGCACGTCGATCTGAACCGCTCAGGTCGAGTTCGAGCTGCTGGTCGGCGCCGGGACACACGACCACCGGCACGTCTCCCGCGCGGCCGGTAATCGAGCGATGCAGATGCCCGCTGATCACGACCCGCACGTGGGGGTGGCGGGCCAGCGTCGCCGCAAACTGGTCCGAACCGGACAGCCCGATGGCATCCATGGCGGCGATGCCGGTCGCAAACGGCGGGTGGTGCACGGCCACGATCGTCGGCCGGCCCGCGGCCTCGACGCAGCAGTTCGTCGATCGCCTCCAGCCGCCCGCCATCCGAGCGACCCGCCGTCGGCTCCCGGCACCAGTGAGTCGCAGAGCACGATCGAGAGCGCGCCGACCTGCACGTGCTCCTGCATGAACCCGCCGGCCAGATGCGGAGCGAACGCCTCGATCAGCACCGCCCGGTCGTCGTGGTTTCCGGGGATCGCGAACACGGGGCAGGGCAGCTCGGCGAGCAGTGCTCGCACGCGCGCGGTCGCCTGCGGAGTGCCGTCGTCGGTCAGATCGCCCGTCACGACCACGGCGTCCGGCGGCGGATCGACCTGCGCGACCACGCTATGGCAGCCTGCGCTCGCGCTGCAGCGGAGTCGCCCGCCGCGCCGGCGACCACATGCAGGTCGGAGATCTGGGCGATCAGCACCGCCGCAACCTAGACGATCGTGAATCAGAAGTGCCAGGCAGGTAGAATGCTGGTGCTAGAAGGTCAGCCCCCTTTATGCATCAGGTGTTGCATCCATCAGCCTTGGCTCATGCAAAAGGGGGTGACCCCTTCTATGCACTTCCGACGCATTCCGTCTGATTCACTTGGCACTTCTGATTCATGCAGGCCGCGTCCTCGCGCGGCCCGCCGACTTGATGCACACTACGGACATGATTGCGCTGGGCGTCTGCGGGGGCATCGCCGCGTACAAGACCTGCGAGCTGGTACGGCTGCTGGTCTCGTCGGGCCATGAGGTGCAGGTCGTGCAGACGCCGGACTCGTGCCGCTTCGTCGGCCCCACCACGTTTGCCGCGCTCTCGCGGCGACCGGTGATCACCGACGCCGGCGACGATGTGTTTCCGCACCTCGAGGCGTCGGGCAGGGCCGAGTTGCTGTGCATCGCGCCGTTGACCGCCACCACCCTGGCGCGCATCGCCCACGGCGAGGCGCAGAACGTGCTCACCGCAACCGCGCTCGCCTTTACCGGCCCGGTGGTGGCCGCGCCGGCCATGAATCCCCGCATGTGGAGCGCCGCGGCGACCCAGGCCAACGTGCAGCTGGTCAGCGAGCGCGGCGTCGAGTTCGTCGGCCCGGCCGTCGGCGATACCGCCGAGGGCGAGATCGGCGTGGGGAGGATGGCAGAGCCCGAGCAGATCGCCGCCGCGGTCACCCGCCGGCTGGAGGCCGCACACAGGTTGCAGGGCGCGCGGGTGCTCGTGACCACGGGCGGCACCCGCGAGCCGCTCGACGCCGTGCGTTATGTGGGCAACCGCTCGAGTGGTCGCATGGGCGTCGCGGTCGCCGACGAGGCCGCTCGCCGCGGGGCCGACGTGACGCTGGTGCGATGTGCCGGATCGGTGCGCCCGAGCGCGCCCATGCGCGTGATCGATGTCGAGACCGCCGCCGAGCTGGAGGCGGCCACGGTGCCCGCCGCGGCCGAGGCCGATCTGGTGGTGATGGCGGCCGCCGTGGCCGACTACCGGCCCACTCCCAGCGCCGGCAAGCGCACCAAGTCGCACGAGCACTGGCTGGTCGAGCTCGAGCCGACCACGGACGTCCTCGCCCGCCTCGGGGCCGAGCGCCGGCCCGGGCAGACTCTCGTGGGATTTGCCGCCGAACACGGCGATGGGGCGGACGAGCGGGCGCGCGGCAAGCTCGAGCGAAAGCGGGTCGACATGATCGTGCTGAACGACGTCAGCGTTCCGGGCATCGGGTTCGACGTCGACGAGAACGAGCTGACACTGATCACCCCCGACGGGGCCGAGCATGTGTCGCGACGATCCAAAGCAGCGTGTGCGGCAGCGATTCTGGACGCGGTCGATCGAACCGTTCGTACGGGTACGACCGTATGACAGACCAACCCCGGCAGGAGGAATCACGCGTGGAGACACCCGAAATCAAGGACGAGGCTACCGCTGCCGCCATCGCGGCGGCCGGCACGACCGCCCGGCGGGTGGTGGAGAACGTCGCCCGTGTGATTCATGCACCCCCCGAGATCCTCGAGCGCTGCGTGCTCGCGGTGCTGTGCGAGGGGCACGTGATCATCGAGGACTTCCCGGGAGTCGGAAAGACGATGCTGGCCAAGTCGCTGGCGCGGTCGCTGGACTGTGAGTTCGCCCGCGTGCAGGCCACCCCCGACCTGCTGCCGTCCGACATCACCGGCGTGAGTGTGTTCAACCTGCAGGGCGACGAGTTCGAGTTCAAACCCGGGCCGGTGTTTGCGAACCTGGTGCTGGTGGACGAGATCAACCGCGCGTCGCCCAAGACGCAGTCGGCGCTTCTTGAGTGTATGCAGGAGGCCCAGGTCACCGTTGACGGCCACACCCACCCGCTGGCGCGGCCGTTCATGGTCATCGCGACGCAGAATCCGATCGAGTACGAGGGCACGTTCCCGCTGCCCGAGGCCCAGCTCGATCGGTTCACCATGCTGCTCACGCTGGGCTACCCCGGCGCCGAGGACGAGGCGGCCATGCTGCACCAACACGCCGCGCACGAGCCGCTCGACCAGCTCGAGGCGGTCACGAGCGCGCCCGAGCTCGAGGCGGCGATCGCTGCGGTCAAGGACGTGTTCGTCGAGGAGAGCCTGAACCGCTACGTGGTCGCCATCCTGCGCCACACGCGTGGCGATGCGCGGCTCGCGTTGGGCGCGAGCCCCCGCGCGGGCATCTCGCTGCTGCGCGTTGCCAAGGCCCAGGCGGCCCTGCGCGGGCGAGACTACGTGATTCCGGCCGACATCAAGGACATCGCCGGCGACGTGCTCTCACACCGCGTGATCCTCGCGGCGGAGTCACGCACCGCAGGTGTGCTCGCGGTCGACATCGTGCGTGAAGCGGTCGACCGGACCCCGGTTCCGGTCTGAGCCGGGCGCGCTGTGACGGCCACCGGAAAGCGCGTTCTCGGGGCGGGCCTGGTGCTCTACATCGCCGCCTGGGCGTTCGGTACGCCGGCGCTGTTCGTGATCGCGCTTGGCATGATCGCGGCACCGCTCGTGGCCCTCGTGTGGGTGCGCTCCTACACCCGCCCAGTGCAGCTGCGGCGCACGCTCGAACAGCATGAGCTGGTGGAGGGAACCACGCTCGAGATCGGTCTGGAAGTGCGGCCCGAAGCGGGGCCGCTGCCGGCGCGGGCAACGCTCGTCGACAGGCTGGGCGACGACCGCGAGCTGCAGGCCGACCTGGTGCGCGTGGGACACCGCCTGCGCGGCGCACACGTGCTGCCCAGCGCTCCGCGGGGCCGCTACCGGCTGCACGGCGCCGCACTCGTGCTCTCCGATCCGTTTGGCCTCTATAGCTCGCGGGTGACCGTCGACCGCTCAGACGCGGTGCTGGTGTACCCGCGGGTCTACCCGGTGGACACCCTCTTCACCGACGGCGGCGCGGGCATGATCGGTGCGTCGCGGCTGATGCTGCACCGTACGTCCGGCTATGACCTGCATTCCATCCGCGACCACCAGCACGGCGAGAGCCTGCGCCGGGTGCACTGGCGCTCGACCGCGCGGCGCCGCCAGCTGATGGTGAAGGAGCTCGAGGACTCACCCCGCGACGAGGCGGCGGTGGTGCTCGACGGCGACCGCGCCGCTCTGATCGGCCCCGCCCACGACACCGCCTACGACGTGGAGGTACGGGTCGCGGCCTCGCTGATCGCCCGCCTGGCCGAGGCCGGCCAGCGCTGTTCGCTGATCCTGCAGGGCGACGACCGCCAGCGGGTCGCGATCGGCACCGGATCCGACACGCTCAGCACGGCGATGGCGGCCCTTGCGGTTGCCTCTGCCACCGCCACTCGGCCGCTGCACGTATCGCTGACCGAGGCGGTCAGCGGCGCTGATGCAATCGACGCCGCACGGGTCTTCGTCGTCACGTCGGTGATGACGCCGGCGCTCGCCGAACGCCTGCTGCAGATGGCAGGCGCGCGCCGCGAGGTGGCCGTCGTGTGGGTCGATGCCGCCACGTTTGCCGGCGGCGGGATGGTGACCGCGGCCGAATCGGGCGCCCTGCGGCTCACCTCCGCGGGTGTGCCGGTGACGCGCATCCGCCAGGGCGACGACGTCGGGCGGGCGCTGAGCGCGCATCCAGCGGCGGTGGCAGCCCATGCCTAGCCGCTACACGAGCCTGGCGCCGTGGTTCGGGCTGGCCGCGCTCCTCGCCGTCGCCGTGGGTCACTGGCGGATGATCGAAAACCCCCAGATGGGGTTCCTGTGGCTCGCCGTGATGCTGGCGGTGGCGATCGCGCCGAGCGCCGTCACACTCTACGCCGGGCGCTGGGCGGGCATCGGCACGCTGGTGGTGAGCATCGTCCTGGCCTTCGGCATCACCTCGGGACTCTGGCCCGGATTCTCCGGCCATCACACGTACCCCTCCGCCGTCTGGCTGCGCATCAACGACGGCGCCCACGCGTGGTTCAACGCCACGACGCCGTTTGATGTCGACCGGTTCCCGACCGTCGATACCGACGCGCGGCTGCTGCTCATGCTGGGCGTTGCCGTGCTCGCCTACACCGCACTGGTGCGACGCTGGGCGCTGATCTCGATCGCCGTGGCACTCGCCATCCTGGCCTTTCCGGCCACGGTCGTGAACCTGAACCGCCCGTGGCTGCACGCAACGATGTTCCTGATCGCCGCGCTGATCGCGCTGCGCACCATCCCGCGCTACTCGGCCAAGCGCTCGGCCGGGTGGGGCCAGGCGTGGGCACTCGGCGCCGCGGTGGTGGTGCTGGGCGTCACCCTCTCGGCGCTGCCCGGTGTTGCCAAGGGAGCGTTCCTCGGCTGGCATACATGGAATCCGCTGGCCGCCGAGGCCAAGCCCCGCAGCCTGTCCTACGTGTGGAACCAGACCTACGCGCCGCTGCACTGGAAGGGCAAGCCGACCGAGGTGCTCGCGGTGTGGTCGAAGCGCCCGATGTACTGGCGGGTGGCAACGCTCGAGGACTGGACCGGAACGGCGTGGGCCGGAGGTGCCAATCCCCTGGTGACCAGCGGCGATTCGGACAGCAGCCCGGTGAAGGTGCCGGCGTACGCCCTGCCCAGCAATGCGCGGCACGCCCGTCGCGCGGACGTGGCAAACGTGCGGGTGCAGGTGCTGGCGCTGGCCGACGACCACCTGGTGTCGGCGGCTCAGACTCTCGAGTGGATCGCGCCCCAGGCGCCGCCCTACACGCTTCAGACCGACGGCAGCGCGAAGACCGACTCGGCGCCTGACCGCGGCCTCATCTACACCTCGCACGTGTACGCGGCCGACCCCACGCCGAAGCAGCTGGGCAGTGCCACCGGGCCGCTGCCGCCGGTGGTGCGGCAGACCGATCTGACCGTCGGGCGGCAGCTGATGCCGCGCTGGCCGGCGCCCACCGAAGACGCCGCCCGCGCGGCGGTCGACGCGTCGCTCCTGAAGGCCTCCGACCAGGTGTGGGCCAGGTCAGGCGCAGCGACGGCCGCCAACCAGTGGGCCGCGGCGGCCGACGTCGAGGCGTACCTGCGCGCCAGGCCGTTCAGGTACGACCTGACCCCCAGGTTCTCGGGGCACGAGCCGGTGCTGGCCCAGTTCATGCTGAGCGTGAAGGCCGGGTACTGCCAGATGTTCTCGGGCTCGATGGCGCTGGTGCTGCGCCTGCACGGCATTCCCACTCGAGTCGCGGTCGGGTTCACGCCCGGCGTGCGCACGTCGCTGACGGGGCCCTACCAGGTCACCGACCGGGACGCCCACTCATGGGTGGAGGTGTACTTCCCGGGCTACGGCTGGCAGCCGTTCGACCCGACCCCGACGCGGCACCTGCCGGTGCTCGGATCCACCTCCAGCGCGCTCTACAAGGTGTACGAGAGGACCGCCTCCGGGGCGGCGGCGCTGACCGGCATCGGGCTGCTCAACCATGCCAACGGGGTGAAGGGTTCCGGGGTCAACCCGGGCGACGCTCGGCACCACCCCGACAACGGCACGCCCGGCGGCCCGAGGTCGGGCCGCGGCGGCGAGCCTCCTCCCGTCGCACAGACGCAAAGCGGCGGGCATGGATTCTTCACCTGGGTGTTCGGCCTGGTCGCGGCGGCGCTCGTGCTGATCTGGCATCGTCAAGTTCGCGGCGGTGCGGTGGCGCTACCTGCGGCCCGGTCCGCGGGCGCGGGCGTCGGCTGCCTACCGCGAACTCTCCACGTTCGTGGGCGACCAGGGGGTGGCCGACTCGCCGGAACGCACCTTCGAGGAGCTCTCCGGCGAGATCCACCGGTACTTCGGAGTCGACGCCTCGACATTCGCCGACCATGCCAGCCGGGCCCGCTACGCGCCGCCGGCCCAGGCTGCCGAGGCCGGCCATGAGCTGCGCGCCGACATGCGGACGGTGAAGCGCCAGATCCGCAGCCGGCTCTCGTGGAAGGACCGGTTCACCGGTGCGCTGCGCATGCGCTCGGCGCTGGCCCAGATCACGAGCCTGGATTGACGGCCCCGCTACCCTGAGGGTATGGGCCCGACCACACACGAAGACACCTACGAGCTGTTCCAGCGCGGTCGTGCGCTGCTGGCCACGGGCGACAACGCGCAGGCCACCGTGCCCCTCGAGAAGGCCCGCCGACGCGAGCCCGACAAGGCCTCGATCCGCGAGGCCCTGGGCGTTGCGTACCTGCGCCAGCGCCGGTATCGCGATGCGGCCGCCGAGTTCGAACACATCCTGGAGTCCGCCCCCGCCGACGACTACGCGCACTACTGCCTGGGCCGCTGCCTGCAGCGGTTGGGCGACCGCCCGCGCGCGCTGGGCCACTACAAGATGGCGGTGTGGCTGCGGCCGAGCGTCGACTATTACCACGACGCCGTCGCCGCCCTCACCGCCTAACTGCAACAAACGTGCCAGGCACGTTTGTTGCGTTCGCGTCGGATGGCGTCGGGCCACACCGCATGGTGCCAGGCACTTTTATGCGTGCTTCGCCCGCATGGACGGCGCGGAACAGCCCGAACGCATACCCCGTGCCAGGCACCTTTTATGCGTGCTGCGCCCGCATAGAACGAGCGGATGGCGTCAGGGCACACCGCATGGTGCCAGGCACTTTTATGCGTGCTGCGCCCGCATGGACGGCGCGGAACAGCCCGAACGCATACCCCGTGCCAGGCACCTGTTATGCGTGCTTCGCCCGCATAAAAGGAGCGGATGGCGTCAGGGCACACCGCATGGTGCCAGGCACTTTTATGCGTGCTGCGCCCGCATAAAAGGAGCCAGGCACCTCTGATTGCTTGGGTGCTGTGCTGACTCTGTTTATGCGTCCGCCTTCGGCGGCCGCATAAACGCGGTGTCGATCCAGATGGTGACGGGGCCGTCGTTGACCAGCGACACCTGCATGTCGGCCCCGAACCGGCCGGTTTCGACCTCGACTCCGAGGCTGCGCAGTTCGGCCACGAACGCGTCGACCATCTGCTCGCCCAGCTCGGGCGGCGCGGCGCCGACGAAGCTCGGCCGGTTGCCGCGCGCCACGTCGCCGTAGAGCGTGAACTGCGAGACGCAGAGCACCCGTCCGGCGACGTCGCCGAGGGCCAGATTCATGCGCCCATCGGCGTCTGCGAACACCCGCAGGCGGGCGACCTTGGACGCCATCCAGGCCGCGTCGGCGGCGGTGTCGGCGGGGCCGGCCGCGAGAAGCACCAGGAGGCCTCGATCGATGGCCCCAAGCCGAATTCCGCCCGTCTCCACCGAGGCTCGAGACACCCGTTGAATCAGCGCCCGCACGGCCGCCGCACGTTTTCGCCGCCTACCATCGCCTGCTAGAGTATGGCTTCAGTAACGAAATCGAGGGCGGTAATTCGGAGGTGGGTGCGAACCCGCCTCTTTTTTCGCCCGGAGAGCAGGTGACGCAGGTGGCAAAAGCGGGGACAGGGCTCCAGCACGAAATCGAAGAACGACTCTCGGCGCAGATGCCGGAGGTCGAAGTCGTGCTGGCTGAAGCTCCCTCCCCCGGACTCCTGCGGGTGTACATCGACCGTCACCCCGACGGCGTCGATCTCGAACTGTGCCAGCGCGTCAGCCGGGAGCTTTCCGAGCTGCGCGAGCGGTACGCGCTCGAGGTGACATCGCCGGGGCTCGACCGGCCGCTCGTCAAGCCCGCGCACTACCAGCGGGTGGTGGGGCAGACCGTGGCAGTCAGCACGGACGCTCCGATCGAGGGCAGACGCAAGTTCAGGGGACGGTTGGTGGCGGCCGACGACGCCGGCATCGAACTGGAGCAGGACGGTTCGGCAGTCGAGTTGGACTACGCCCAGATCCACCGCAGTCACCTCGTGTTCGACGCAGTGGGAGGCGCAAGGTGAATAAAGAAATTCTCGAGGGTGTCAAGCTCGTGGAGAAGGAGAAGGGCATCGAGCCCGGCACGCTGCTGCCTGCGATCGAAGACGCCCTGCGCGCGGCGTACCGCAAGATGCCCGATGCCAAGCATCCGGTACGGGTCGACATCGACCGCGAAGAGGGCGACTACATCGTGTGGTCGGTCAAGCCGGATGCCTGGGAGAGCTACCTGGAGGCACACCCTCATCACCGCGAGTTCGAGCTCGCCCCGCCCGAGCCTGCCAACGGCGACGGCCAGCATAGTGACGAGCACGCCGAGCCCGAGCCCGAGATCGAGTGGAGCTGGTTTGACGCCGGGGCGATGATCGACGTCACCCCGGCCAACTTCAGCCGGATCGCCGGCCAGACGGCCAAGCAGGTGCTCAAGCAGCGCATCAACGAAGCCGAGCGCTCGATGATGTACGAGGAGTACCACGACCGCGTGGGCGAGATCGTGACCGGCATCGTGCAGCAGGACGACTCGCGGTACGCGTTCGTCGATCTGGGGCGCATGGAAGCCATCCTGCCGGGTTCCGAGAAGGTTCCGGGCGAGCGCTACGAGCAGGGCAGCCGGATCAAGGCGGTCATCATCGAGGTGCGTAGCGAGGGCAAGGGCCCGCAGGTGGTGCTGTCGCGCCGCTCCGACGACCTCATCCGCCAGCTGTTCGAGCTGGAGGTGCCCGAGATCGCCGACAACCTGGTCACCATCCGCGCGGTCGCCCGCGAGCCTGGCTACCGGGCCAAGATCGCCGTGGAATCGCGGGTGCAGGGTGTCGACCCGGTCGGCGCCTGCGTCGGGCCGCGAGGCTCGCGCGTGCGCATGGTTGTGTCGGAGCTGCGCGGCGAGAAGATCGACATCATCCCGTGGAACGACGAGCCTGCCCGTTTCGTGGCCAAGGCGCTCTCGCCGGCCAAGGTGCGTGAGGTCTACGTCGACGACGAGGCCCGCCAGGCCACCGTGGTCGTGCCCGACGACCAGCTTTCGCTGGCGATCGGCAAGGAGGGTCTGAACGCCCGCCTGGCCCACCGGCTGACGGGATGGCGCATCGACATCGTGTCCGAGACCGACTACTACTCGGACGAGACCGACGCGCCGTACACCGGTGCGGAGGGCGAAGAGGACGAGTTTCCGGGGCGCTGCATTGCGGTCACGTCGTCGGGCAAGCGCTGCCCCAACCAGGCGATCGAGGGAAGCCGATACTGCGGTATCCCGGCGCATCGCGAGCTCGCTGCAGTCGAGGAAGGGGAGCCCGCCGCGTCGTGACCGACCGCGTACCCACGCGCCAGTGCGCCGGCTGCAACGCACGCCGGCCGCAGCACGAGTTGCGGAGGCTGACGGCAGTCTCCGGTGTACTGGTCGCGGACGGACGGAAGCGCTCGCCGGGTAGAGGTGTGTACCTTTGCCCGCGCGAGGCGTGTGCGCAGGCGGCGCGGCGCCGAGGCGCACTCTCGCGCAGACTGCGCACCCGCATCGAGAACACCAACGTGTTGGAGCCCACCGGGCCCGAGTGAAGTCAGGGAAGGACTGAGGGACATGGCAAAACGACCCCCCACAAAGGAGCAGAAGCCGGCGGCGGCCAGCGCCGCTGCGCCCGCTTCCGGCGGCGACAAGCCGAGCGCCGAGGGGAGCTCGGTGCCCGCGCAGCAGCCGGGCCAGCCGGCCCGTCACGCCCGTCCCCAGCGGGGTGCCTCGCCCAAGGGCAAGCGCCGCGTGGTGATCGACGCTCAGGCCGGCCGCAAGCCGCCGCAGCGTCGCGAGCGCAGCCAGCGGCCCGAGCCCAAGAAGGAAGTGGAGGCACCCACCGGGCCGATCAAGGTGCCGTCGGGGATCACCGTCAAGGATCTGGCCGAGGCCCTGGGCATTTCGCCGGCGCGCATCATCACCGTGATGATGGGGCTCGGCGAGATGGTGACGCTTACCGTGTCGCTCTCCGACGAGGCCGTTGAGCTGCTCGCGACCGAACTGGAACGCGAGATCACGATCCAGCACGCTGCCGACGAGGAAGAAGTCGAGATCACCTACGACGACGATCCCGGTGACCTGGTCACCCGGCCGCCCGTCGTCACGATCATGGGTCACGTCGACCACGGCAAGACCACGCTCCTGGACTCGATCCGCAAGGCGTCGGTGGTCACCACCGAGGCCGGCGGCATCACCCAGCACATCGGCGCCTACCAGGTGGATGTGCCCGATGGGCGCAAGGTGACGTTTCTCGACACTCCGGGTCACGAGGCGTTCACCGCCATGCGCGCCCGCGGCGCCAAGGTGACCGACGTGGCCGTGCTGGTGGTCGCTGCCGACGACGGCGTGATGCCGCAGACGGTCGAGGCGATCGACCACGCGCGCGCCGCTGACGTGCCGATCGTGGTGGCGGTGAACAAGATCGACAAGCCCGGCGCGAACCCCGACCGGGCCCGCCAGGAACTGACCCAGCAGGGTCTGCAGCCGTCCGAGTGGGGCGGAGACACGATCTTCGAAGAGGTCTCGGCCAAGGACGGCACCAACCTCGACAAGCTGCTCGATTCGATCCTCCTGCAGGCCGACGTGCTCGACCTCAAGGCCAATCCCGAGGCGCCGGCCTCCGGCGTGATCATCGAGTCGCGGCTGGACGTGGGCCGTGGCGCGGTGGCGACGCTTCTGGTCTCGCGCGGCACGCTCAAGGTGGGCGACGCGGTGGTCGCCGGTGACGCGTGGGGCAAGGTCAAGGCGCTCAACGATTACAGCGGCAAGCGCGTGCGCGACGCCCGGCCGGGCACTCCGGTCGAGATCCTCGGGTTCGACAAGCCACCGCCGGCCGGCGAGTTTTGCCATGTCGTCGACAACGAGCGGGTGGCCCGCCAGTCGGCGCAGCAGCGCGGTCAGCGGCTGCGGGCCGAGCTGCTGGCCCGGCGGTCGAAGTCGGTCAGCCTGGAAGATCTGTTCAGCGCCATGCAGGAGGGCGCTGTCAAGGAACTCAACCTGGTCATCAAGGGCGACGTGCAGGGATCGGTGGAGGCCGCGATCGACGAGCTCTCCAAGATCCAGCACGAAGAGGTCGTGGTGCAGGTGATCCACTCCGGCGTGGGCGGCATCGTCGCCTCCGACGTCAACCTGGCGGCCGCTTCGGGCGCCATCGTGGTCGGGTTCAATGTGCGGCCAAACGCCGACGCCAAGGCCCTGGCCGACCGCGAGGGTGTCGACATCCGCACCTACCGCGTGATCTACAAGCTCACCGAGGACATCCAGCAGGCGCTGATCGGCATGCTCTCACCCGAGCAGGTCGAGGAGGTCATGGGCGAAGCCGAGGTGCGGCAGACCTTCCGCGCTTCGCGCGTGGGGACGATCGCGGGCTGCATGGTCACGCAGGGCGTCATCCAGCGCGGTGCGCAGGTGCGACTGGTGCGCGACGGTGCGATCGTGCTCGACGGACGCATCGACTCGCTCAAGCGCTTCTCCGATGATACGCGTGAAGTCGCTCAGGGCTTCGAATGCGGCCTCACGCTCGAGAACTTCGACGACATCAAGGAAGGCGATGTCCTCGAGGCCTATCAGATCAAGGAAGTTGCCCGCAGTGCATAAAGGGGTCAGCCACCTTTTGTGCATCCGTAACGATTGTCGCTAGCGCAGAAAGCTGCTCATGCACAAAAGGTGGCTGACCCCTTCTCTGCATCAGTGACCCCTAATCGTCGGGGGCGATGACCACGCCGGTGTGGTTCGCCGCCTGGCGGATCAGCGACCCCTGGATCGTCACCGAGAGCGTGACCGCGATGAAGACGATGCCGTAGACCTCGGCCGACTGCTGCACGCCCTGATCGAGCGCAAAGGCCGCGAGCAGGATCGGCACGGCACCCCTCAGCCCCAGCCAGCCGATGAATACCTTCTCGCCAGGGCGCAGGTTGGCGGGCCACAGGAGCGCGGCCACGGCCGTGGGCCGCGCCACCAGGATCAGCACGACCGTGAGCACCACGCCGTCCAGGATCACGGTGTGCAGGTCGAGGCTGCGCAGCGATACGGTCAGGCCCAGCGCGACGAACACCACCAACTCGGCCACGCTCGCCAGTTGCTTCAGGAACACGCGGGAAGGCGCACCGTGGCGGGCCACGCTCTCGCCGAGCAACAGGCCGGCGACGAACACCGCCAGGAATCCCGAGCCGTTCAGTACCGACGCGACGCCATAGATGATCCCGGCGAGCGCCAGAGCGGTGATCGCGTCGAGTTGGTCGACCGGACCGGTGATGCGCGTCAGGTAGCGCGCCGCAACCCACGCACCGGCCACTCCGATCGCGATCCCCACGAGCATCTCCCATGCCACGTCCACACCGACCCAGGCGTAGGACTTGTCCGGGTGCTGCACCGCCTCCAGAACGCCGATCATCAGCGCGATGCCGACCGGATCGTTGGCGCCCGACTCGGCCGCCAGGATGGTGTTCACCCGGCCCTGGGGGGCGTTTCCGCCGAGCACCGAGAACATCACGGCCGGATCGGTCGGAGAGAGCGCCGTACCGGCGATGGTGGCCGGAACCCACCCCAGACCCAGCAGATAGTGAGCCGCCACGGCGACGACGCCCGCAGTCGCGAACGTGCCGACCACGCCCAGACCCAGGATCGGACGAAGCGACGCTCTGAACAGGCCTCCATCCCGAGCTCCATGCCGCCGTCGAACAGGATCACGATCAGCGCCACGACACCGATGCGCGTGATCTCGTGCACGGTGACCGCCGAACCCAGCCGTGGGGCGATGTCGACCGCGACTGCCGAGCCGACCAGGAGGATCGCCGCGACCGGCACCCTCAGGCTGGTCGAAAGCCGTCGCGGAGAGCACGGCGATCAGCAGCGCCACCGAAACGACCAGCACCAACTCGCCGAATTCGGCGATTTCTGTCATCCGTCTCCTCACTTGTACGCTGCATCGTATGGCCAGCGGATACCTCGGCGTGCTCACTGCCGACCTGCACTTTCCCGAGAGCGGTTCGCTGAAGGCCAAGCGCAGCCATCTGCGCCACACCAAGGCCCAACTGGAGCGGCGGCTTGGAGCATCGGTGGCCGAGGTCGACTTCCACGACCTGTGGCAGCGTTCACGGCTCACGCTGGCGGTGGTGCGTCGAGAGTCGGCCGAGACGGTGCGCGCCCTGGACGAGGCGGAGCGGTACCTTTCGGCCCAGGAGTACGAGTTCACCGGCTGCACCCGCAGCGTGTTGTCCGTCGAGGAGGATCTGTGAGCAGGGCGCCGACCGAACGTATGCGACGGGTCAACGAGGCTCTGCGTGAGGTGCTGGCCGAGGGCATCGACGGGCTGGGCGATCCGGGCATCGGATTCGTGACGGTGACCGGCGTGCAGGCCACTTCTGACCTGACCGAGGCCGCGGTCTACGTGAGCGTACTGGGCAACCAGACCAAGCGTGACCGATCGATGCGCGCGCTCGAGCGAGCCACCGGCGTGCTCCAGGCCCAGGTGGCTCGCCAGCTCGGGTTCCGGCGCACCCCCTTGCTGACCTTTCACTATGATGAGACCCTGGACCGTGCGCTGCGCATGCAGAGCCTCCTCGAGCAAGCCGAGCCCACGGCCGACGATTCACAATGACAGATCCTGATTTGACGCACGACCTCGACGCCGTGGTCGCGGCCCTGAAAGCCGCCGACCGTGTGCTGATCGCAACCCACGAGAACCCCGACGGCGATGCGGTCGGATCGCTGACCGCCGCCGAAGCGGCGCTCCGCGGACTCGGTAAGCAGGTGCGCACCTTCATCCATGCCGACTCGACCATCCCGATCGAGGTCAGCTTCCTCGAGACCAAGGGTCTCGAGCGCGAGATCGACCCGGCGACGGTCGAGGGTTGGACGCTCCTGGCGCTGGATTGCGGCAACGAGCGCCGCATCGGCCCCGGCTACGAGGGGCTGCTCGAGGCCGCCGCGACGGTGATCGACATCGATCATCACCACGACAACAGCCGGTTTGGCGACGTCAACCTGATCGACGGCACGGCATCTTCCACGGCCGAGATCCTCGCCCACGTCTTCGACGAGTTGGGCGCCGAGATCACGCCGAAGGTCGCCGAGTCGCTCTACGTCGGGCTTGTCACCGACACGGGCCGGTTCCAGTACCGCACCACGAGCCCCGCGGCGCTGCGGCTGGCCGCGAGGCTGGTCGAGGCGGGCGCCGACGTGCACAAGGTGTTCGAGCTGGTGTTCGAGCGCACCGCGTTCAGCAAGTTCAAGCTGCGCGGCGCGCTGATCGACAACACCGAGCTGTTCCAGGGCGGCCGGCTCGCGGTCAGCTCCATCACCCGCGAGAATCTGGCT
Source organism: uncultured Actinomycetes bacterium (assembly GCA_963796875.1). Lineage (GTDB taxonomy): Bacteria > Actinomycetota > Thermoleophilia > Gaiellales > JAICJC01 > CAVPTL01. The sequence continues at coordinate 641,926 of CAWCNL010000005.1, read as the reverse complement.
GCCGTGACCGGCGATGAGGCCACGACCGAGGGTCTGATCGACGACATTCGCGCGATCGAGGGCGTCGAGGTGGCTGCCGTGATTCGTGAGCAGGTGCCGCTGGACGACGGATCGATTCCCGACTGCCGGGTCTCGCTGCGATCGCGCGGCGGTATCGACGTGTCGGTGATCGCCCGCAAATCGTCCGGCGGCGGACACAAGCAGGCCGCCGGGTTCTCGCATGCCGGCACCATCGACGAGATCCGCGCGTTCATCGTGGACGAGGTCTCGGCTCAGCTCGCGGCCCCCGCTGCCTGAGGTGCACCGCGGCGGCGGCATGGTGCTGGTGGACAAACCCGCTGGGCCATCGTCGTTTGGCGTGCTGCGCGGGCTGCGCCCCGCACTCGGTGCAAAGCTCGGGCATGCCGGCACGCTCGACCCGTTCGCGACCGGGCTCCTGCTGGTGCTTGCGGGACGCAGCACGCGCCTCGCCCAGTTCCTCTCGGGTGCCGACAAGCGGTATCGCGCGGTGATCCAGCTCGGTGCCCGGTCGTCGACGCTCGACCCCGAGGGCGACATCGAGCCGACAGGAGTGCGGACGGCCGAGGCCGACGTGCGCGCGGCCGCCGCCTCGCTGGTCGGCGAGGGATTGCAGCAGGTGCCGGCCGCATCGGCGGTGCGGATCGACGGTCGCCGCTCCTACGCGCGCATGCGCAGCGGCGAGACGGTCACGGCTGCGCCGCGGACGGTGCGGATCGAACGGCTCGACGTGCTGCACTTCGACCCCTCAGCACAGCGTGCCGAGATCGATGTGGTGTGCTCGAAGGGCACCTATGTGCGCCAGATCGCTGCAGATATCGGCACTGCGACCGGGGCCGGCGGCTACTGCCTGGAGCTGCGCCGCACCGCTTCGGGCACGTTCTCGGTCGATGACGCCGGCTCGCCGCAGCAGATCCTGGCCCAGCCGGACGGGCCGTGGCTGCGTCCGCCCTCAGAGGCGGTCGCGCACCTACCCCTGCGCGAGCTGACCGACCAGGAGGCCGAGTACGTGCGCCACGGACGGGCGCTCGAGCCGGCCGGGGCGGGGGAGGGCACCACGCTGCGGCTGCAGCACGGCGCTGAGCTGCTCGCTGTCGGCATCGTCGAAAATGACCGGCTGCGGCCCCGGGTGGTGCTCGCGTGACCTCGGTGTTCATGAGCTATGACCTCGCTCCGCCCGGTGAGCGATCGATCGCGATCGGAAGCTTTGACGGCGTGCACCTGGGGCACCGGGCGGTGATCGAGCAGGCCATCGCCACCGCGCGCGAGCAGGGCGTGCGATCGGCCGTCCTCACCATGTACCCGCACCCGATGGCCGTGCTGCGCACGCGCCAGGCGCCGTCCGAGCTCTCGACGCTGCCCCGCCGCATCGAGCTCGCCAGCGAGATCGGGCCCGACGAGGTGATCGTGCTGCCGTTTACCGAGCAGCTCTCCCAGATCAGCGCCGGGGCGTTCGTGACCGACATCCTGGTGGGCCGGTTGGGGGCGAGGGCCGTCACGGTCGGCGACAACTTTCACTACGGCCATCGTGCGACCGGCAACATCACGACCCTGGTTGCCGAGGGAGCCGAGCACGGGTTCTCGGTCACCGTCATGCCGCTGCTCGAGATCGACGGTGCACCGGTGTCCTCGACGCGCATCCGCCAGCTGGTGCTGGAGGGCGATGTAACCGCCGCCGCCCGGCTCCTGGGCCGTGCGCCGTGGCTCGACGGCGAGGTGGTGCACGGCGAGAAGCGCGGCCGAGAACTGGGGTATCCCACCGCGAATCTGCTGCCGCCGCCGAGCTCGGTGGTGCCGGCAATCGGCATCTATGCGGGAGTGGCGCACCTGGTGGGAAGTTCGCACGTGACAGCCATCAGCGTAGGGCGAAATCCCACGTTCACCGGCGAGGGCGCCCCGGTGCGCGTCGAGGCGCATCTGCTCGACTTCGACGCCGACATCTACGGGCAGCCGCTGCGCCTGGAGTTCGTCCACCGGCTGCGCGACGAGCTCAAATTCGACTCGGCCGAGGCGCTGGTCACCCAGCTCCACGAAGACGTCCGCCTGACCCGCGAGTTGATGGGCTAACGCGTTTATGCGGACGGCGCAGCCGGACGAATAACCAGCATCATCGACAGCCCGCGGCACGAGTGGTGCCTGGCTCATTTTTATGCGGCCGCAGGACGCATAAAAGGTGCCTGGCACCTGTTCTTGCGCCTAACGCAAGCTCGCGATCGTCCGCTCGAGGCCTTCGTCCAGGTCGACTTTGGGCTCCCAGCCGAGGATCGTCCGGGCGCGGGTGATGTCGGGCTGGCGCACCTTCGGATCGTCGGTGGGCAGGCCCTCGTAGACCAGCTGCGAGGTCGACTCGGAGAGCGCGATGATGCGCTCGGCCAGCTGATTGAGCGTCATCTCGTTGGGATTGCCGATGTTCACGGGCATGTGCTCGTCGCTCATGGTGAGCCGGAAGATGCCCTCGATCAGATCGTCGACGAAGCAGAACGAGCGGGTCTGCGAGCCGTCCCCGAACACCGTCACCGGCTTGTTCTGCATGGCCTGGCGCAGGAACGTGGGGATCGCCCGGCCGTCATGCTGGCGCATGCGCGGCCCGTACGTGTTGAAGATCCGCACGATGTGGGTGTCCACGCCCTGCTGGCGGTGATAGGCCATGGTCAGCGCCTCGGCATAGCGCTTTGCCTCGTCGTAGACGCCGCGCGGCCCGACCGGGTTGACGTTGCCCCAGTACTCCTCCTGCTGAGGATGGATCTCGGGATCGCCGTACACCTCGGAGGTGGAGGCGAGCAGAAACCGGGCGCGCTTGAACTTGGCCAGGCCCAGCGCGTTGTGCGTGCCGTAGGAGCCCACCTTGAGCGTTGCCAGCGGCAGCCGCAGGTAGTCCACGGGACTCGCGGGGCTCGCCAGATGGAACACGGCGTCGACCGGCCCGTCGACCTCGATGTAGTCGACGCAGTTGTGGTAGCGGAACTCGAAGTTCTCGCCGCGGAGACCTTCGATGTTCTCGAGCGTGCCCGTGTCGAGGTTATCCAGGCACACCACCTGCCAGTCCCGCTGCAGGAGGTACTCGCACAGATGGGATCCCAGAAATCCGGCCCCGCCGGTCACAACCGCAGTGCTCACATTTGCTCCTCGCTCGTGGTCGGCTGGACATTACCCGCCGAGGTCGCTCTGAAGCGTCAGGCCGCTTTCCTGCTACCCTGCCGAGCGTCCGCATCGCGGGGCGTCACCACTTGCCGGTGTCGCAGCTGGGATGACGGGGACGAATCACCAACGGCAAGGAGGTGGTAAGCATGCCGCTTACCCACGAGCAGAAAAGCGAGTTGATCACCAAGTACGGGGCGAGTGCCACCGACACGGGATCGACCAAGGTGCAGGTGGCATTGCTCACCCAGCGTATTACCGAGCTGACCGGGCACATGCAGACCCACCCGCACGATCACCACTCACGTCGTGGGCTCCTGAAGATGGTGGGCCGCCGTCGCCGGCTGCTGACCTACATGCAGAAGCACGATTTGGAGGGCTATCGCGCCCTCATCAAGGATCTCGGTCTGCGCCGCTAGCAGACCGTCAACGGAGGATGGCCCCCGCATTGGAGGGGCCGGAGGAGACAGAGAATGAGTATTACAGTCGAACCAAGCGCCACTCGCAAGAGCGTCAAGATCGGCGCCGGCGAGATCAACTTCGAGGCCGGGGTGGTTGCCAAGCAGGCCCACGGCGCCGTCCTGGTGAGCCAGGGCGACACGGTGGTTCTGGCCACCGCAGTGGGACGCACGGAGGGGCGTGAAGGTGCCGACTTCTTCCCGTTGACGGTTGACGTCGAGGAGAAGATGTACGCCGCGGGAAAGATTCCCGGCGGCTTTTTCAAGCGCGAGGGACGAGCCGGTGAGAAGGCCATCCTGAACGCGCGGATGGTCGACCGGCCGATCCGGCCGCTGTGGCCGAAGGGCTACAAGAACGAGGTCCAGCTGATCGTGACCACGTTCTCGGTCGACATGGTGCACGGCCACGACATCCTGGCGATCAACGGCGCCTCGGCGGCGCTGATGCTCTCGCCGATGCCGTTCCTCGGCCCGGTCGGCGCAGTGCGTGTCGGCCGCCTGGAGGGCGAGCTTGTGGTCAACCCGACGCTGCCCGACCTGAAGGAGTCGACGCTCGACCTGATCGTCTGCGGCACGCCCGAGGCGATCACCATGGTCGAAGCCGGCGCCTACGAGATCGGCGAGGACGACCTGATCGAGGCCCTCGAGCTGGCCCACGCCGAGATCAAGAAGCTGTGTCAGGCGCAGATCGACCTGGCCGCCGAGGCGGGCCTGCCGAAGTGGGCCGACGGCGCGGTTACCGAGAGCCTCCGGCAGAAGCACTCCGCAGCACTTTCCGCGGCGATCGCCGAGGGTGGACTTCCGGCTCTCCAGCCGGCCGCCGACGCGCTGCTCAAGGCCGAGACCCCGCCGGTCACCGGCGCTTCCACCGAGGCCGACCTGCTGCAGCGCACGCGCACGCAGTTCGGGTTCGCCGACCTCGTCGCCGAGGCCCGCGCGAATGCGGTGTACCCCGCCGTCAAGGAGCAGTTCGGCGACGCGGTGCGAGCACTGTCCGACGCCGAGCAGGACTCCAAGGAGCTCAAGTCGGCCAAGCGCAGCGCGCTGATGGAGCAGATCGTCGCCTCCATCGAGCTGCCGTTCCCGGCCCGCGGTGACGATGGAGCGCTCGAGGCGCAGGCCCGCAGCGCCGTCTCCAGTGCGGTCGACAAGCTGTACAAGGAGATCGTGCGCACCAAGATCGCGGTCGACAAGCGCCGTCCCGACGGCCGCTCGGAGACCGAGATCCGGCCGATCAACTCGAGCGTTTCGGTGATGCCGCGCACGCACGGCTCGGCGCTCTTCACGCGCGGCCAGACCCAGGCGCTGACGCTGGCGACGCTGGGCACGGGCAAGGAAGAGCAGCGCATCGACGACCTCTCGCTGGACGAGACGAAGCGCTACATCCACCACTACAACTTCCCGCCGTACTCGGTGGGCGAGACCGGGTTCATGCGCGGCCCCAAGCGCCGCGACATCGGTCACGGCGCGCTGGCCGAGCGGGCACTGGTGCCCGTCATCCCCAGCTCGGAGGAGTTCCCGTACACGATGCGGCTGGTCTCGGAGATCCTCGAGTCCAACGGCTCCTCGTCGATGGCGTCGGTGTGTGGTTCGACGCTCTCGCTGATGGATGCGGGTGTGCCGATCAAGGCTCCGGTGGCGGGTATCGCGATGGGCCTGATCAAGGAGGGCGACGACTACGTCGTTCTGACCGACATCCAGGGCGCCGAGGACCATCTCGGCGACATGGACTTCAAGGTCGCCGGCACCGAGCAGGGTGTGACCGCGCTGCAGATGGACATCAAGATCACCGGTGTCACCACCGAGATCCTGCGCAATGCGCTCAGCCAGGCCCGTGAGGCCCGGCTCTTCATCCTCGGCCGGATGGCCGAGGCGATCGCCACGCCGCGTGAGGATGTGGCGGCGCACGCACCGCGCATCATCACCACCAAGGTGCCGCCGGATTACATCGGCATGGTGATCGGCAAGGGCGGCGAGACCATCCGCGGCCTCGAAGCCGACTACGAGGTGCAGATCGACATCGAAGAGGATGGCACGATCCGCATCTACGGCTCCAACGGCGAGCTCGCAGAGCAGGCCCGTTCCACGATCGACGCCATGTGCAAGGACGTCGAGGTGGGTGACGAGTACACCGGCAAGGTCGTCAAGATCGCCGACTTCGGTGCGTTCGTCGAGCTCCGCAAGGGCGTCGACGGACTGCTGCACGTCAGCCGGATCCTGCCCAAGGGCAACCGCCTGCAGAGCGCCGGTCAGGTGCTCGAGCGCGGCGACGTCGTGCGCGTCGAGGTGGTCGAGGTCGACAAGGACCGCGGCCGCATCGGGCTCACGCTGCAGGCCAAGCTGGACGGCGACGGCGAGATCACGCCCGAGCAGCTGATCGAGGTCGCAGCCAACACGCCGGCCCCCGAGCCTCGCGAGGAGCGACCGCGCGGTGGCGGCGGTCGTGACCGGGGCCGTGACCGCGGGCGCCGCTAGCCGCTGAGTTGCACCGGGCACCGGGCGCGCACACCTGCGCACCCGGTGCCCGTATTAATTCTGCGTGAACGATCGCCACCGGCGGCCGGGATGGCGTTCATACTCTGAACATGCAGTTCGTACTGGCACAGGCGGCGTCGACCTCGACGACCGGCGACGCGCGCTCGGCCGCGACGCAGCTCTGGGATCGGCTCGACGAACCCTGGAACACGCTGCTTCTGATCGTCGTGGCGTTCCTGATCGCGTGGCTTCTGGCGCGGTGGTCGGCGCGCTTCGCCGCCTGGGCGGTGAGCCGCTACGAAGCCCGCCATCTCGACCGCGACGCGGCCGACACCGGCGTCTTCCGCGGCCTGCAGCGGCGCGAGACCACCGTCTCGCTGATCCGCACCAGCATCCGCTACATCGTGTTCGGCCTGGCGCTCTTCTACGCGCTGGCGCAGGTTCCCGGTGCGGGCAAGGTCACGACCCTGGCCGGCGCATCGCTGGTCGTGCTGCTGCTGGCGTTCGCCTTCCAGCGGTTTCTGACCGACATCCTGGCCGGATGCTTCATGTTCTTCGAGGGCTGGTTTGCGGTGGGTGACAACATCACCATCGAGCCATGGAATCTGGAGGGCATCGTGGAGGAGGTCGGGCTGCGCTCGACCCGCCTGCGAGCGGTCACCGGCGAGGTCGTGCGGGTCAATAACTCGGCGATCTACGCGACCAAGGTGCGGCCCACGGGCGCCCGCGAGGTGGCGCTCGAGCTGTACGTGTCCGACGAGGACGCGGCCCGGGCGCTGATCGCAGACGTCGCGACGATCGTGCCGAAGGGCCCGACGCAGTTTGTGGTGGCGCCGTGGGTGGAGGAGTCAGAGACGCTCGAGGACGGGCTCGTGCGGCTGCGCATCCGCGCGTCGGTGGCCTACGGCCGCGAGTGGCTGGCCGAGCAGTTCATGCCCGACCTCTTGAAGGAGCGGGCGCGCGACGGCCTGATCACGCACGGCCCGGTGGCGATGCATCTGGACGAGAATGCCGATCGCCGCTTTGCCAGGTCGCTGGCGCTCAGCAAGCGGCGCTAAACCGGCCGCGCCGGTTGTCCGATACCATCAGCCGGATGCAGCGCTATACGGTCACCACGCTCGACGGCGGCGAGCGCATCGTCAGCGAGCGGGTGGACAGTGTCCGCTCGGTGTCGATCGGCATCTGGATCGGGGCCGGCTCGCGCGACGAGCTTCCCGGCCAGGCCGGCATCTCGCACCTGATCGAGCACATGCTCTTCAAGGGCGGGGCGCGCTATTCGGCGATCGAGATCGCCGAGATCTTCGACGGCCTCGGGGCCGAGCTGAACGCCGCCACCGGCAAGGAGTTCACCGTCCTTCATGCGCGGGTGCTCGACGCCCACCTCGATACGGCCCTGGACGTGATGAGCGACATGCTGCTGGCGCCGTCGTTCGGGCCGGCCGACATGGCCTCGGAGCGCGAGGTGGTGCTCGAGGAGATCGCGATGTACGAGGACGCGGCGCAGGACATGGTGCACGACCTGATCGCCCGCGCCGTCTTCGGCGACCATCCGCTGGGCCTTCCGGTGATCGGCACCGCAGGTGTGGTCTCGACCGTGACGCCCGACGAGGTCAGCGCCTATCACGACCAGCGCTACGTGGGGCCCAACATCGTCGTGGCCGCGGCCGGCAACCTCGAGCACGACCAGCTGGTCGGCGCGATCCAGTCGCGCTTCGCACCGCTCTCGCGCACGCCGGTGCCCGGAGTGGGCGTACGCCCGGCCTGGATCGGCGAGCCCAAACCGCGGCTGGTGTTCCAGCAGCGCGACCAGGAGCAGTTCCACGTGTGCCTGGGCGGCATCGGCCTGCCGCGCTCTGACCGCCGCCGGTTCGTCGAGTCGCTGCTCGATTCGATCCTGGGCGGGTCGGCCTCGTCGCGACTCTTCCAGGAGATCCGCGAGCAGCGCGGCATGGCCTACTCGGTCTACTCGTTCACCTCGCAGTACGCCGACACGGGCATGGTGGGGATCTACGTCGGTACGCGGGAGGACAATCTGGGCGAATGCTTGCGGGTGATCGACGAGCAGCTGCGGCGGGTCGGCGCAGGTGACATCGGCGCGACCGAGCTGACGCGCGCCAAGGAGAACCTGAAGGGCCGGATCATGCTCGGTATGGAATCGACCTCCAACCGGGCCGGGAGGCTCGGAAAGTCGGTGCTGACCGACACCGAGCTGCTCTCGCTCGACCGGGTCTGCGCCGAGATCGATGCGGTCGATCCCGACGCGCTTGCAGCCCTCGCCCGGCAGCTGTTCGATCCCGCCCGGCTCTCGATCGCCGGCATCGGCCCCAGCCGCGAGCGATTCGACGAAGCGGTGGCGGCACTCGGCCTCGACCTGCAGCCGGCATGATCCGGGTGGTCCTGTCGGGGTCGACCGGCAAGGTGGGGGAAGCGCTCGTGCCCGTGCTGAACGGGGCCCCCGACATCGAGCTGGTGGGCACGGCGGCGCCCTCGCTGGGGATCTCGCTGCGCCAGGCCCTGGAGGGTGCAGACGCCGATGTGATCATCGATTTCACCATGCGCGAGGGTGGGATCGAGGCGTGTGCGGCCGCCGTCGACACCGGTGTGTCCCTCGTGCTCGGATCCACCGGCCTCACTCCGGACGACAAGGCCGGGGCCGATGCCGCAGCCCGCGAGGCCGGGGTGCGCATCTTCTACGCCGCCAACTTCGCGATCGGCGCGGTGCTGATGATGCGCATGGCGGTCGAGGCCCGAAAGCTCTTACCCGACGCCCACATCGTCGAGCTGCACACCGACACCAAGCGGGACGCCCCATCGGGGACGTCGCTGGCCACCGCCGCCGCAATGGGCGGCGATGTGCCTATCTCGAGCGTGCGGCTGCCCGGGCTGATCGCTCACCAGGAGGTGATCTTCGGCGGCCTCGGCGAGACGCTCACCATCCGCCACGACACCACCTCGCGCGAGGCGTTCGCGCCCGGCGTACTGCTGGCCACGCGGCGCATCCAGACGCTGCCGCCGGGACTGACGGTGGGGCTTGACGCCGTGCTCCCGGCCGACTGACGCACTAGGATCCCTGCGGTGAACGTCGACCTCGGAGAACTGCTGACGGCCATGGCGACCCCGTTCGGCGCCGACGGCGAGGTTGATCTCGACGCGGCCCGCGCGCTCGCCCGGCACCTGATCGAGACCGGCTCGGACGGCGTGGTGGTGTCCGGCACCACCGGCGAAGGCCCGACGTTGACCGACCGCGAGAAGCTCGACCTCTTTGCGGCGATCGTCTCGGAGGTCGGCGGTTCGGCCACGGTGGTCGCGAACACCGGCACCTACGACACGCACCATTCGATCGCGCTGACCCGTTCGGCGCTCGAGTTGGGTGTCGACGCGGTGATGGCGGTCACGCCGTACTACTCAAAGCCTCCCCGGGCGGGCCTTCTGGCCCACTTCACGGCGGTGGCCGACGCCGCCGAGGGGCGCCCCGTGGTGCTCTACAACATTCCGCAGCGGGTGATCGTGAACCTCGAGCCGGATCTGCTCATCGAGCTGTCCCACATCGACAACATCGTGGCGGTCAAACAGGCCACCACCGATCTCGACCAGGCGCGGCGGATCCTGGCCGAGTCAGATCTGGCGCTGTACGCCGGAAACGACGATCTGGTCGCGCCGTTCGTCTCGCTCGGCGGTGCGGGCGGCATCTGCGTCGGCTCGCACGTGGCCGGCCGCCGGTTCCGGCAGATGATCGACCTGGCCCGCAGCGGCCAGACCGACGCCGCGGCCGAGGTCGACCGTTCCCTGCAGCCGCTGTATGACGCGCTGGCAGTCACCACCAACCCGATTCCGCTGAAGTATCTGCTCAACCGGCTGGGGCTCAACGCCGGCGGGGTGCGACTGCCGCTGGTCGAGGCAACCCACGAGGAAGGCGAGCAGATCTTGGCGATTCTCGAGAACTCCGGACTGTTGCCGGCGGCGACCGCTTGATGGGCGACCAGGCGGTGCGGATCATCCCGCTCGGCGGGCTCGGCGAGGTGGGCAAGAACATGACGGTCTTCGAGCTCGGTGAGCGCCGGGTGTTGATCGATGCCGGGCTCACGTTCCCACGCGACGACATGCTCGGCATCGACATCGTGCTGCCCGATTTCACGTATCTGGCCGAGCGGGCCGAGACGCTCGAGGCGATCGTCCTCACCCACGGCCACGAAGATCACATCGGCGCGCTGCCGTATCTGCTGCGCGAGATCGGCACGTCTGCCGAGGTGTGGGGAACGCGGCTGACGCTCGGTCTGGTCAAGTCGAAGCTCGACGAGCACGGCCTCACGCCCCACGTCGACCTGGTCGAGATCAACCCGGAGCGGGGGAGGGTCGAGCTGGGCCCGTTCACCGCCGAGTTCGTGCGGGTCACGCATTCGGTGCCCGACGCGGTGGCGGTGGCGCTCCACACGCCGTTCGGCACGATCGTCCACACCGGCGACTACAAGCTCGACGCCACGCCGATCGACGGCCGGCCCACCGACCTCGAGCGGCTGCGCAAGCTGGGAGACGAGGGTGTGGCGCTGCTGATGGCCGACTCGACGAACGCCGAGGTCCCGGGCCACACGGCGTCGGAGCGCACGGTGGGCGCATCGATGCGCGAGATCGTCCGCGCCGCCCCCGGCCGGGTGATCGTGACCACGTTCTCATCGCATATCCACCGGGTGCAGCAGATCGTCGACGCGGCGGTGGCCAACGGCCGGGTGGTGGGCATCGTCGGCCGCTCGATGAACCGCAACTTCAACATCGCGCGCAACCTCGGGTACGCCGAGGTGCCCGACGACGTGATCGTGAAGCCGCGCCGGCTCGACGAGTTTCTGCACCACCAGCAGGTGATCATCTGCACGGGCAGCCAGGGCGAGCCGATGTCCGCGCTGACCCGGATCGCCGGTGGCACCCACCAATCCATTCAGGTGCACTCCACCGACACGGTGGTGCTCTCGGCCCGGGCGATTCCCGGCAACGAGGGCAAGGTCAACGAGACGATCAACCGGCTGGCCCGCCAGGGCGCCCGGGTGATGACCGATTCAACCGACTACGTGAGTGTTTCGGGCCACGCCTCGGCCGGCGACCTGGAAGAGATGATCCGCACGGTGCGGCCGCAGAACTTCCTGCCGATCCACGGCGAGTACCGCATGCTCCAGGCCCATGCCCGCATCGCCGAGTCGGTGGGCGTCGCGCCACACGCCATTCGCATTGCCGACAACGGCAACGTGCTCGAGCTGGATGCCGACGGCCTGTCGGTGGAGGGGCAGGTCGAAACCGGCATCGTGCTGGTGGACGGCTACGCGATGGGCGACCCGCAGGACGTGGTCTTGCGCGACCGCCGCCACCTGGCCTCCGATGGGGTCGTGATCGCGGTGGTCACGATGGCCTCGGATACTGCCGAGAGCGTCGCCGCCCCCGAGCTGATCTTCCGCGGCGTCACCGCGCCCGAGGATGACGAACAGTCGCTGCTCGAACAGACCCGGGCGGCGGTCGACGAGGTGCTGCGCGAGTGCCACGAGCATCGCACCACCGAGGTGCACCTTGTGCAGCAGCAGCTGCACGACGCGATGTCCGAGGTACTCAAGCACATCACCGGCAAGCGGCCGATGGTGCTGCCGATCGTGGTCGAGGTCTAGAGACCCTTTCTTCCTCGACCCCGGTATGATTGACTCATAGCCGTGCTCGCCGAACCCGTTTGTGTGAAGGATCCCGCGCCCCCGGCACCGGGGCCATGGTTGAGACTCTGCGCGGTCGGCGCGGCCGTCTCGACGGCGCTGGTGATCGCGACCGCGTCGCTGGGATACCACGGCTCGCATGATCTGCTCAGCCTGATCGCGCTCAGTTTCCTGGTGGCCATCGCGATTGCGAGCTGGATCTCCTATCCGTACCTGCGCCGGCCGGTAGCGGTGGCGCTCGCCGCGATGCTCGTGCAGATCGCGCTCGGCGGCGTGATCGCGCTGAACGGGAGCGATGCCGCGCTGCACGTTGCCCACGTGGTGCTGGCCGCGCTCGCGTTTGCCGCGACGCTGGTGGTGGCCGCGCGGGTGCGCTGGGATCGCACGCCGGTCAGCGGCAGCGTGCGCGACTACCTGACGCTGACCAAGCCGCGCATCATGTCGCTGCTCCTCTTGACCGCGCTGTGCGGCATGTTCGTGGCCGCCGAGGGCGTGCCGTCGGCCTGGCTGATGATCTGCACGATGGCCGGCCTGGCGCTTGCCTGTGGCGGGGCCAGCGCGCTGAACCACTACATGGATCGCGACATCGACCTGTACATGTCGCGCACCGACGGCCGTCCGGTCGCCACCGGGCGCATTCCCGCCGAGCGTGCGCTCGAGTTCGGTCTCACGCTCTCGGCGCTCTCGTTCGTGCTCCTGGCGTGCACCACGAACCTGCTCACCGCGGTGCTGGCGATCGTGGGTGACCTGTTCTACGTGGTCGTCTACACCGGGTACCTGAAGCGCCGTACCGCGCAGAACATCGTCATCGGCGGAGCTGCCGGGGCCGTGCCGCCGGTGGTCGGCTACACCGCCGTGTCGGGTCACATCACGGTGGCCGCGGCGCTGCTCTTCCTGATCGTGTTCGTGTGGACACCGCCGCACTTCTGGGCGCTCGCGATGCTGATCAAGGATGACTACGCCGCTGCCGGCATCCCGATGCTGCCGGTGGTGAAGGGCGAGTCGGAGACCACCCGCCAGATCGTGCGCTACACCGTGCTGATGATCGCCGTCACGCTGCTGCCGGTCGCAACCGGTGCGCTGGGGTGGGGGTATGCGGCCGCAGCGGTCGCGCTGGGCGCCGTGTTCCTGTGGATGGCGATCGGGCTGCGCCGGGCGGCCACCAAGCACGCCGCCAAGGTGCTCTTTCACTACTCGCTGCTTTACCTGGCGCTCCTCTTCGCCGCAATGGCCGTAGACGCCGCGCTGTAACGCCCGCGATCCAGCGCATACCACGTGCCAGGCACTTTTATGCGTGCTGCGCCCGCATAAAACGAGCCAGGAAGTGAACTCAGAAGTGCTGGCGCATAAAAGGGGTCAGCCCCCTTTTATGCATCAGTGACCGTTGTTGCATCCATCAGCCTTGGCTCATGCATTTCCGACGCATTCCGACATACGAGTTCACTTCCAGGCACTTCACCCGCCACGACCGGTCGCGGACGCACCAGAAGTGCCAGGCACTTCTGGTGCGTTCGCGCTGGACGGCACGAGCACGAGTTTCCTGATTCCAGAAGGAGTCCAGAAGCGCGGGGCGAATCGATGCTGCGATGGCCAGAACAACGACGCGAAGACCCCATCGCGTTGCTGGTACAAAGTCGGCTCGGCGTCCGCGCAAGACCCCCCTCCGCTCAACGACCCCCCAGCGGAAACGGACGCCGAGCCGAAAGTCTTTCCAGCATCGCCCCGATCTGATCGGCGCATCACTGATCGCCCTCGGCCTGTTTCTCGCATTCATCGAGTACATGGGCTGGGACGGCGGCGTGATCGGATCGAAGATCGACGGATTCCTGCACCTTGCCGCGGGCCGCGTAGCCGCGGTCGCGCCGCTGCTGATGGTGATCATCGGCGCCGCGGTGTTCCTGCGCTCAGACATGCTCAAGGTACGGCCGCTGCGCACGGGCGTCGCGCTCTTGCTGTTCGGAGCGATCCTGGCGTTCTCGACCACCAACAGCGCGACGGCTGAGCATCACGGCGGCCTGATCGGCAGCTATAGCCGCACCGTACTGCAGGGCCTGGTCGGGCCCGTCGGCGTGACCATCCTGGTGGTGCTGTGCGTGATCGCCGCCATCGTCCTGATCACCGGCGGTTCGATTGGCCTCGCCATGCGCTCGTCCGGCCGCGGCGTCGCCCGTGCAGCGGGCGCAGGGGCGAAGTTCAGCGAGGACGTGGTGGCGTGGTATCGCGAACGGCCCGCGACCAAGCCGACCCTGCGCTCGGTACCGAAGCCCCGGGAGCCCGAGTCACCCAAGCCGCTTGACGGCGAGAAGGCCTTCGCCGACATCTTCGCCGACGTCGTAGTGGAGCCCGAGCCGGAGGAGTCCGTCTCGCTCACACCGACCCCGGCCCCAGCACCCGAGTTCAGGCTGCCCGATCCTGAGCCAGAGCCCGAACCCACACCGGTGCCGCCGGTCGAGCCTGAGGACGAGATCACCGCCGCGTTCGGCGCGGCGCTGGCCGCCGAGCGCACGCCCTACCGGCTGCCCAATCCCTCCGTCCTGAAGAAGAGCGTGGCTACTTCGGGCCGGCAGGATCACGAGCCGGTCGCCCGCCAGCTGGTCGAGGCACTCGCGCACTTCGGTATCGAGGCACGGCTGGTCGGCATGGTCAACGGCCCGCGGGTAACCCGGTTCGAGCTGCAGCTCGCTCCCGGCACCAAGATGAGCCGCGTGACGGCCCTGCGCGACGACCTCGCCTACGCCCTTGCCACCACCGAGATCCGCATTCTCGCGCCGATCCCCGGCAAGCAGGCCGTGGGAGTGGAGGTGCCAAACACCACCGCCAACATCGTCACGCTCGGCGACATCTACCAGACGCCCGCGGAGGGCTCGAGCCCGCTGACCGCGTGGCTCGGCAAGGACATCACGGGTGCCGGAGTGGCCTGCGATATCGCCAAGATGCCGCACCTGCTGATCGCTGGCACGACCGGTGCCGGCAAGTCGGGATGCATCAACGCCATCCTCTCGTCGATCCTGCTGCGGGCCACCCCCGATGACGTGCGCATGATCCTGGTCGATCCCAAGCGGGTCGAGCTGAACCACTACGAGTCGATTCCCCATCTGCTGACGCCGGTTGTGACCAACATGAAGAACGCGTCGCTGGTGCTGCAAAACGTGGTGCGCGAGATGGAGAGCCGCTACGAGCTGATGGGCGCCGCCAAGGCCCGCAACATCATCGAGTGGAACAAGGCCCGCACCGGCCGCGGCGAGGACGCTCTTCCGTACATCCTGGTCGTGATCGACGAGCTGGCCGACCTGATGATGGTCGCCCCGGCCGAGGTCGAGGACGCCATCATCCGGCTCGCACAGAAGTCGCGCGCCGTCGGCATCCACCTCGTGCTGGCCACCCAGAGCCCGCGGGTCGACGTGATCACCGGCATGATCAAGGCAAACGTGCCGTCGCGCATCGCGTTTGCGGTGTCGTCCCAGACCGACTCCCGCGTGATCCTGGACGTCAACGGCGCAGAGGCGCTGCTGGGCCAGGGCGACATGCTCTACAAGCCGTTGGGCACCTCGAAGATGAACCGCGTGCAGGGCGCCTACATCTCCGAGGACGAGACCCGCCAGATCGTGGAGGCCTGCCGTCAGCAGGGCCAGCCGTCGTTCGAGGAGGAGCTGCTCGAGACGCCGATCGACGTCGAGCCCGAGAAGCTCGAGGCCGACGAGGATCCCGTGCTCGAGGATGCCATCCGGCTGGTCGCCCAGCATCAGACCGCGTCGGTGTCGCTGATGCAGCGCCGGCTGCGGGTTGGCTACACCCGCGCCGGCCGGATCATCGACATGCTGGAGCGGCGCGGCATCGTCTCGGGATACGAGGGATCCAAGGCCCGCAAGGTGTTGATCACCGAAGGCGACCTGCCACGCATCCTCGGCGAGGACGCTGCCAACGCGGTCGCGCCCACCGACGACGACAACACTCAAGCAACGTTCTAGATCCCCGCGTCGGTAGAGTCCACCGTCGTGGATGAGGAGTGGTACAACCGGATCGTTGCCGACGGGCTGCTCGACGAGCTCGCGCCCTACAACCCGGTGATCGTCGGCGTCTACCCGCTGCGCGTGGCCGGGCCCGAGGATCAGGTCGAGATCGTGTGCCGCGCGGTCGACCTGCCCGCCTTTGCCCGCGCGCTCGAACGCACCAGAGGCGAGTACGAGGGCTACGCGGCCTACGGCGGGACGCTCGACAACGAGGATGCGGTCTTCATCGAGTTCGCGATCGACGGGCTGCCCGTGCAGGTTGCCGCCCAGGCCGAGCACGTCAACAAGCGGCTGGGCCGCGCCACGCTTGGCATCGACCGCGTGCTCGACGAGACGGGCGATGTTTCGCGATCGCGGCTGGCCGGCCGGGTCGCCCGCGGGCAGGACTGGCTCGAGGCGGCGATGGATCAGTTCAACCTGACACGCGCGGCGGTGGAGTCACTCTCGACGGCCAATCCCGGCCTCGTGCGGCAGGTGATGGGCATCAAGAGCCCACGGCTGCCGATGGCGGCCTACGTGCTGCCGCTGGTGGTGGGCTTCTCGGCCGATGCGCTGATCGTGTTTGCCGGCTGGGCGCGCGGTTCGCAGGAATACACCGGAGTGCTGCTGGTGCTCGAGGCGGCGCTTCTGGGATACATCTTCGGCGCCCGGCTCGCGATCGTCGGTGCGGTCACCCCGCTGGTGGCCGCAGGGTTCTGGCTGGGCGCGCCGCTGCTTCTGGGCAACTCGAACGGCTGCGGCGGCGATTGCGGCACCACGGTGGTCGGCTTACGGGTTCCTGATGGTGCTCGTGGTCAGCGCCGCGGGGTTTGTCGGCGCTCTGCGCGACCGATATCGCCCGATTGGCACCAGCTCGGGGTAAGCGCGGTACACTCCGCGGGTTGTCGAACGGCTTGGGGCGGCCAGGTTCAGTGTTTGAGATAGGTCCAGCACTTCGAGAGGCACGCGAGCGGCGCGGGCTCTCCTACAGCCAGGTCGAGGCTGAAACCGCGATCCGGTCACGCTATGTGCGCGCGCTCGAGGAGGAGGAGTTCTCCATCCTCCCGGGGCCCGTCTACACCAAGGGCTTCCTGCGCGCCTACGCCGAGTACCTGAACCTCGACGGCCAGCTCTTCGTCGACGAGTTCAACTCCCGCCACCACGATCCGCGCCGCGAGTTCGACCAGCCGATCGCTTCGCAGCCGCGGTCGCGACCGCAGCAGCGCCGCCATCGGCGCGAATCTCAGCTGGTGCTGATCGCGCTGGCAGCGATCGTCGCGGTCACCTCGATCATCTTCCTGGTCGGCCTCAAGGGCAGCCCGAACGTGGCCACGATCACCCCGCCGACGTCGTCGAACACCACGCCCACCACCGGTTCGACGGGCAGTACCGGCTCGACCGGCACGACCACCACCAAAACGCACAAGAAGAAGAAATCCAAGCCGCCTGCCAACCAGAACGTGACGGTGGTGCTGACCGCCTCGGGCGGCGGCTGCTGGGTGTCGGTGCACAAGGCCTCGGGCGGCGGGGTCGTGACCACCAGCGGCCAGGACCTGGGCGCCGGCTACACGATCGATCCGGCCATCAGCCCCACGGTCACGTTTGTCGGCAAGGCGCCCATGACAATGCAGGTCGGCGAACTCCGGGCAGCATCGCGATCACGATCAACGGCAAGGCGGCGCCGCTTCCGGACGGCACGTCGACGATCGAGCGTCCTGAAGATCACGAGCACCGGCGTGTCCATCGCTTGAGCGCGTCGTCGACGCGTCCTGAAGCGGCGATCCTGCTCACCGGTAACGAGCTGCTGCGCGGTGTCATCAGCGACCTGAACTCCTCGTTCCTGGCGCGCAGCCTCGAGCAGCAGGGATTCGCCATGCGCCGCTCCCTCACCGTGGGGGACAGCCTGGACGACATCGTCGCCGGGTTCTCGGAGCTGGTGGCAAACCACGATCTGGTCGTCACCTCGGGCGGGCTGGGCCCAACCCACGACGATCGCACGGTGGAGGCCATCGGCCGCGCCGCGGGGGTTGAACTCGAGGTCGACCAGGATGTGCTGGACACGGTCAATGCCTGGACAGACCGAGTCTCGCAACGCTCGGGCTTCGACCCCGACCGGTTTGCGGCCGGAAACCTCAAGCAGGCCCACATCCCCAGAGGCGCATCGGTGCTGGGCATCGCCGGTACCGCACCGGCGCTCGTGCTGCAGGTCGACCGGGCCGCAGTGGTCGTGCTGCCCGGGGTGCCGTCCGAGCTGCGCCGGTTGTGGCCGCTCGCCGCCGAGCATCCGCGCCTGCAGGAACTGTTCGCCCGCGCGCCGGCCCGCTATCGGCGCGTCCTGCGCACCTACGGCGTGGGCGAGTCGCATGTGGCCGACCTCTTCGCCGAGGCCGGAGGCGACCCGCCGGGCGTCGAGACGTCGATCTGTGCGCGGCGCTTCGAGATCGAGGTCGACGTCCGCGCTGATCCGGGCGCGGAGGAGGCCGGACGGCGCCTGGCCGCCGACCTGCAGGCGCGGCTGGGCGACTGGGTGTTTGCCTCCGACGAGGCGCCGCTGGCCGAGATCGTGATCGACGCGCTGGCGGCCCGCGACTGGACTCTGGCCACCGCCGAGTCGTGCACGGGCGGCGGCATCGCCGAGGCGGTCACCGCAATCCCGGGCAGTTCGGTCACGTTCCTGGGGTCGGTGGTGAGCTACGCCAACAGCGCCAAGCTCGACGTGCTCGACGTGAGCGACGACCTGCTGCGAGACCACGGTGCCGTCAGCGCCGAGGTGGCCGCGGCCATGGCGGCCGGCGCGCGCAGCGCCTTCGGCGCCGACGTGGCGCTCTCGGTGACAGGCATCGCCGGCCCCGAGGGCGGCACCGACGAGAAGCCGGTCGGCCTCGTGTACCTGCACCTGAGCACCCCCGACGGCGAGCTCGGCAGCCGCCACGTGTTCGCCGGCGACCGCGAAATCGTGCGCGAACGCGCGGTCACTGCGGCGCTGCACCTGCTGCGTGCGCATCTCGGCACACCGCCGCAACACCTCAGCACTTGAACTGCGTCCGATCCCCCGTCTAGGATCCTCCCATCGAACGCGTGTTCGTCTTCGACAGTAGTCCGTCGGAGCCGGCACCTACACTTGAAAGCTCGCGCTCAACCGCGATCACGCGGGGTCTAGGAGGTAGATAGATGGAACGGGAACAGGCTCTCGAAGCCGCGGTCAGTCAGATCGAAAAGCAGTTTGGCAAGGGCGCCATCATGAAGATGGGCGATGCGCCGCCGGTGGACATCGACGTCGTTTCGACCGGCGCGCTGTCGCTCGACCTCGCGCTCGGTATTGGGGGGCTTCCCCGCGGTCGCGTGGCCGAGGTGTTTGGCCCCGAGTCCTCGGGCAAGACGACGCTCTGCTACCACGTCATCGCCGAGGCTCAGCGCAAGGGCGGCCTGGCTGCGTTCATCGACGCCGAGCACGCGATGGATCCGACGCTACGCCCGGCGGATCGGCGTGAACGTCGACGACCTCCTGCTCTCACAGCCCGACAACGGCGAGCAGGCGCTCGAGATCGCCGAGATGCTGATCCGCTCCGGCGCGCTGGACGTGCTCGTGATCGACTCGGTTGCGGCGCTCGTACCGCGGGCCGAGATCGAGGGTGAGATGGGCGACTCGCACGTGGGTCTGCAGGCCCGCCTGATGAGCCAGGCGCTGCGCAAGATCGCCGGCAATCTCAACCGCACCGGCACGATCTGCATCTTCACCAACCAGCTGCGCGAGAAGATCGGCGTGATGTTCGGCTCTCCCGAGACCACTCCGGGCGGCCGTGCACTCAAGTTCTACTCGTCGGTGCGGCTCGATATCCGCCGCATCGAGACCCTCAAGGAGGGCACCGAGGCCGTGGGCAACAGGTGTCGCGTGAAGGTCGTCAAGAACAAGGTGTCACCGCCGTTCAAGCAGGCCGAGTTCGATATCGCCTACGGCGAAGGCATCTCGTGGGAGGGTTCGGTGCTCGACGTCGCTCTCGACAAGAAGGTGATCACGAAGTCGGGCTCCTACTTCTCGTTTGGTGAGGAGCGGCTCGGCCAGGGACGCACCAACGTGAAGGCGTTCATGGTCGAGCATCCCGATGTCACCACCCAGATCCTCGAGGCGATCCAGGCGACCATGCCGGACGTGGTCGTGCCGATCCGGGTGGGCACCGCCGATCTCGAACCACCGGTGACGCTGCCGGCCGATGTGGCCGAGGCAGCCGGCGTTCCGATTGACGCACTCGCCGCCGAATAGTGCGTTGCAGGTGTCGCCGCAGCAGCCTTGCGCCCTCCGGGTGCGGGCGCTGCGGCGCACCGGCGAGGGAAGCCTGACGGTGGCCATCGAGTTTGACGACGGAAGCCGGCTGCGCGTCCATGAGCGCCGTGTCCACGCCCACGGGCTCACGGTGGGCAGTGAGGTCGATCCCGCGCTGCAGGCGGTGCTCGAGCGCGGCGCCCTCGCCGACGACGCCGAGCGTCGCCTTCTGCGCCTGGTCGGTCGCCGGGCGCGCTCGCGCTCCGAGCTCGAGCGGCGCCTTTCGAGCACTCAGCTGGATGAGGACGAGGCGAGCGAGATCCTCGATCGTCTCGACCGGCTCGGACTGGTGAACGATGCGGCCCTCGCTGACGAGGTGGACGACCGGCTCAGTGCCGGAGGCCGAGGCCGACTCAGCATCAGCCATACCCTGCGCCGGCTGGAGGTCGATCCCAAGGTGGCGGCGGCAGTGCTTGAACGGCCCACGCATGACCTCGCCGGCGAGACCGAACGCGCCCGCGAGGTGCTCGCGCGGCGATTCGGCGCCGGCGCGCTGGCGCCGGCCGACCTTCCCGCGTGCCGCGGCGTACCTCGGCCGGCGCGGATTCGAACCCGAAACGGTGTCAACCGTGCTCGGACTCGACCTCGACTGACCCGGGTGCAACAGAAGTGCCAGGCACGTATGTTGCAGTGCTGCAAGCGTCCGCCATTGCGTCCAGACCGATGCGGCCGGTACCATTGCACGTGTGTGATTGTTGACCGAGCGATGGTCCTCCGTGACCACCCGAACTCGCTCGTGGTCGTTCACATCGCCGCTTCGCCTCGCGGAGCAGACGTGAGCAGCCACCGGCCGGGCAGGGCGCAACGTCGCCGACCGCACCGAATTCCCTGACTTTCGGCCCGTGCGTGCACGGGCAACAACATGAAGGAGAAGCGGTGGACGCTCTTCTGATCATTCTTGCGCTCGTAGCGGGCGTCGTCGTGGGCTACTTCGCGCACGCCCGCGTCGGCGCAAACCGGCTGGCAAACGCCCAGCTGGAAGCCGACCGCATCGTCGC
Source organism: uncultured Actinomycetes bacterium (assembly GCA_963796875.1). GTDB lineage: Bacteria > Actinomycetota > Thermoleophilia > Gaiellales > JAICJC01 > CAVPTL01. Next base: position 620,845 of record CAWCNL010000005.1, on the reverse strand, counting down.
CGACGCCAATCGCGAAGCCGAGGCTCACCTCAAGGATGCCCGGGTGACCGCGCGCGAGGAGCACCTTGCCCAGCGCTCCGAGAGCGAACGCGAACTCGCCGACCGGCGCGCCGAGATGGCCAAGCTCGAGGAGCGGGCCGCCGCGCGCGAAGCCTCGGTCGAGGGCAAGCTCGAGGAGATCGCCCGCCACGAACAGTCGATCTCGGACCGCGAGGCCCACGCCAAGCAGCTGCAGGAGGAGCTCAAGGCCACGCGCGACGCGCAGGTCGCCGAGCTCGAGCGCATCTCGACCGTCACGACCGCCCAGGCGCGCGAGATGCTGCTCGAACACACCGAGCAGGACAGCCGCCGCGAGATGGCCCGCATGGTGCGCGCAGTGGAGGAGGAGGCAAAGCTCGAAGCCGACCGGCGGGCGCGCAACATCCTCTCGGTGGCCATTCAGCGCACCGCCTCGGGACACACCGCCGAGACCACGGTCTCGGTCGTCCAGCTGCCGTCAGACGACCTCAAGGGCCGCATCATCGGCCGCGAGGGCCGCAACATCCGCGCCCTCGAGAACCTCACCGGCGTGGACATCATCATCGACGACACCCCGCAGGCCGTCGTGCTCTCGGCCTTCGACGGCGTGCGCCGCGAGATCGCACGGCTGACCATCCAGGGGCTGATCGCGGACGGTCGCATCCACCCGTCGCGGATCGAGGAGATGTACCACCAGGCCAAGGCCGACATCGACCAGCGGATCGTCGAAGAGGGCGAGGGGGCCGCGCTCGAAGCCGGAGTGCACGGCCTGCACCCCGAGCTGATCAAGGTGCTCGGCAGGCTGCACTACCGCACCTCGTACGGCCAGAACGTGCTGAAGCACTCGGTGGAGTGCGCAAACCTGGCCGCGATCATGGCGGCCGAGCTCGGGCGCCAGCCAGAAGACGGCGCGGCGGGCGGCGCTCCTCCACGATCTCGGCAAGGCGGTCACGCACGAGGTCGAAGGGCCGCACGCGGTGATCTCGGCGCAGCTTGCCAAGCGCTACCGCGAGAGCCCCAGCGTGTGCCACGCGATCGAGGCCCACCACTACGACGTCGAACCGCAGACCGTGGAGGCCGTGCTCGTGATCGCCTCCGACGCCGTATCGGCGTCGCGGCCGGGCGGTCGCGGCGAGAGCCTGGAAGGCTACGTGCAGCGGCTCGAGGCGCTCGAGGAGATCGCCACGTCGAAGCCGGGGCGTCGAGCGCTGCTACGCGATGCAGGCCGGCCGCGAGATCCGCGTGATGGTGAAGCCCGAGGACGTCGACGACGACACCGCGGTGCTGCTCAGCCGCGAGATCGCCCGCGAGATCGAGGACAGCCTCGAATACCCGGGCCAGATCAAGGTGACCGTCATCCGCGAATCGCGGGCCACGGAGATCGCCACCTAGCGGCGGCCGCGGGCAGCTTTACGAAACACTTACAGCTCAGGTCTGGACGGTTCGGCCACTCTGCCCTTTGATGAGATGCATGGGAAGGGTCCTGGGTCTGACAGTTGCGGCAGCCGCCATGCTGGTGGCGATCGCCTCACCGGCGGGTGCGGCGTCGATGCAGTCGCACTGCAGCAACTGCGGATACATCTCGGCCCACGGCAAGGGCACGATCACCGAGTCGTCCTCGAGCGGCGTGGGGTACGCGTCGATCAAGACGGGCACGATCTCGACGCACGGCGGCACGGTGCACGTGTACCACGCCAGCCATCACTACCGGAGCGACAGCGGGAACACTGTCTACAGTGGTTCGAACATGTCGGTCACGGCCAGCGGGAAGTTCTGGCTCAAGATCACCGGCACGGTAACCAACTTCGGCTCGACTGCGCACGCCAGCGTGACCCTCGTAGGCACCGGCGTCTACACTCTGAATAACAGCAGTCAGAAGAAGCCGTGGTCTGCTTACCCCCGCACACTTGCCATCCGGTGGTAGTCATTGCCCGAGAAAATCTTGATCGTCGAGGACGAGCGCAACATCGCTTCGTTTGTCTCGATGTATCTGAAGAAAGAGCGCTATAGCGTCGAGATCGCCCGCGACGGGGCCGAGGCGCTGAGCAAGTTCGAGAGCGTCAAGCCCGATCTGATGGTGCTCGATCTGATGCTGCCCGACATGGACGGGCTCGAGATCTGCCGGCAGATCCGCACGACCTCCGACGTGCCGATCCTGATGCTGACCGCCCGAGACGACGACGTCGACAAGATCGTCGGGCTCGAGGTCGGTGCGGACGACTACCTCACCAAGCCGTTCAACCCGCGCGAACTGGTGGCCCGCATCAAGACGATCCTGCGCCGCTCGGCGACCGTCGTCCAAGCGGCCGCAGGAGGCGGCGATGGAGCACGGCAACGTGCGCATCGACGCCGGCCGCCGCGAGGTGACGGTGCGCGGCGAGCAGGTGCAGCTGGCGCCCAAGGAGTTCGACCTGCTCTGGGAGCTGCTCGACCACCGCGGCCTGGTGCTGACCCGAGATCAGCTGCTGGAGCGGGTCTGGGGCTACACGTTTGCGGGCGATACCCGCACCGTGGACGTGCACGTGCGCCAGCTGCGGCGCAAGCTCGGCGACGATTGTCCGGTAGCCACCGTCTGGGGCGTCGGATACAAGGTCGCTGACGATGCTGCGGTCACTTAGAGCACGACTCGCGTTCCTGTTCGTCGGCACCCTGCTCCTGGCAACGGTGATCGCCGGCGTGGTCCTGGTCGGCCTGTACCAGTCCTACAGCAAGAACCAGACGATCGACACGCTGCGCACGCAGGTGCAGGGCGTCGCCGACTACTACCAGCGGTCGTGGGCTGAGTGGCTCCAGCACCCGAACACACCGGTGGTCGCCTCGTGGCGGGAGTTCGCCGCGCAGACCGACGCACACCTCTACTACGCCGGCCCGCAGCTGTTTCCCAACGCTCCCAGCGGCACGAGCGACCCCAACCCGCCCAACGGCGACGTGCCCATGCCGATCGCCACCAACCTGAACGGCCCCAAGGTCGTCGAGTTCAAACCCTCTTCGGGCGGCGACACCCGCACCTACGTGGGCGTCGCCTATCCGCTGCGCCTGAACGGCACCGGCTCACAGGTGGGCGTGGTGATGCTCGCCAAGCCGCTGACCGACGTGAACAACGCGTGGAAGAACGTCCTGGGCTCGTCATCCTCGGCGCGCTGGTCGGCCTGGCCGTCGCGTTCGTGCTGGCCACGTTCGTGGCCCGGCGCATCACCCGCCCGCTGACGCTGATCGGCACCGCCGCCGATCGCGTCGCCCGCGGTGACCTGGACGTGAACGTGGTCAGCCCGGACACCTCCGACGACGAGCTCGGCACCCTGGCCATCCGGTTCCAGGGCATGGTCGACCGGCTGCGCGAGATCGACGAGCTCGAGCGCAACTTCCTGATGCGCGTGACCCACGAGCTGCGCACCCCGCTGACGGCGATCTCCGGCCACGTGCAGGCGGTCTCCGAGGGCGTGGTGGAGCCCGAGGACATGGACGACTCGCTGACGGCGGTGAACGAGGAGGTGCGCCGCCTGGAACGGCTGGTCAACGATCTGCTCGACCTGACCCGGCTCGAAGCCCATCAGTTTCGGGTGGTGCAGGAGGAGGTGGGACTCGAGGCGCTGCTCGAGCAGGCAGCCGCCGGGTTCCGCGAGATCGCGCGGGCCAACGAGGTCGAGTTCGACACCACCACTGCCGCAGCGCCCACCGTGATCACCGACGGCGACCGGGTGCTGCAGATCGTCAACAACCTGCTCGACAACGCGTTTCGCTGGACTCCGCAGGGCGGCAAGGTGAAGCTCTCCTGCGTCACGTCAAGCGGCGTTGCGGCGATCACCGTGACCGATACCGGCCCGGGCATCTCGCCGGCCGATCACGAGGCGGTGTTCCACCCGTTCTACAGCCGCCGCGGTGAGGGCGGCACCGGCCTGGGGCTCTCGATCGCCCGCGAGCTGGCCTCGGCCCTGGGCGGACGCCTGGTGGTCACCAGCGAACCGGGGGAGGGGTCGACGTTCACCCTCTCGCTGCCGCGCAAGCGCCGCCTGCTGCGCCGCTAACTGCGCGCGGCGATCGCCGCGAACACGTCGTACGCGCGTTGATCGAACAGCACGAACCGCACATCCGGCACCGCGATCGCGTCGGGCGCGGCGCGCACGGTCTCGAGCGCCACCGCCGCCGCCAGCTCAAGCGGATAGCCGTAGACGCCCGTCGAGATCGCGGGGAACGCAATCGAGCTGCAGCCCAGCTCGGCGGCGCGGGCCAGCGACTCGCGATGCGCCGAGGCCAGCAGCTCGGGCTCGCCCTCCGTGCCACCGCGCCACACTGGGCCGACCGCGTGGATCACGTAGCGGGCGTGCAGGTCGCCTGCGGTCGTGGCGACCGCACCGCCGGTGGGGCATCCGCCGATGCGCCGCGCCTCTGCCTCGATACTGGGGCCACCGGCACGGTGGATGGCGCCGTCGACGCCGCCCCCGGGGCGCAGAGCCGCGTTGGCGGCGTTCACGATGGCGTCCACCCGCTGGGCAGTGATGTCGCCGCGCACCAGCTGCACCGACATCAGGCCGCTCCGGTCGACGCTCGCAGCACCAGCGTGGGCGAGAACTCGACTGATCCCGGCGTGGCGCCGTCTGCGAACGCGCGCTTCAGGATGCGGGCGGTGGCCGCCGCCACCCGCGGCGTGTCCCATCCGATGGTGGAGAGGGCCGGATCCAGCAGCTTCGACAGGGGGTGGTCATCGAACCCGGCGACGCTGACGTCGCCCGGCACCGAGAGGCCCAGCTCGCGGCAGGCACCCAGCGCGCCGTAGGCGATGGCGTCGGTGAGTCCGAAGAGCGCCGTGGGCGGGGTGGGGGAGCGCAGCGCCGCGAGTGCCACGGCCTGTGCCTCCTGCGGCGCGAAGCCACACGACTGCGACTGCGTAGCCCTCGGCCTCGGGCACCTGATGCACCGGGGGCAGACAGGATCAGCACCTGCTCGTGGCCCAATCCGTGCAGATGTTCCAGCATCAACCGGATGCCGGCCGCAGCAGCAAACCGCACCGAGCCCGACGGCGGCGGAAGCGGGGCGCCCACCGCGACGGTGGGCACTCCCGCCACCACATCGCGCCAGTCGGGCGAGAGCGCATCGACCGGCAGCACCACGAGCCCGTCCACGCGGTGGTCGAGCAGCCGGGTGGCCGTATCGATCTGGGCGGCGTGATCGCCTCCCGCGTCGGCCAGCAGCATGCGCCGGCCGTCCATCTCCAACTCGCGCGCCAGATCGGCGGCGAACTGCTGGTGCCAGTAGTCGTGCAGCGAGCCTCCCACGACGCCCACCAGGCCGCTCGAACCTCCGCGCAGCGCCCGCGCCACGGGGTCGGACCGAAACCCGATCCGGTGTGCCTCGGCCCGCACCCGGCGCACGGTCTCGGCCGACGCCCGCTCGCCGCGCAGCGCGTAGTGCGCACCGGCCGTGGAGAGGCCCGTGGCGGCAGCCAGATCCTTCAGCGTCGGGCGCTTGCGTTTGACATCCGCACTCGTCATACTAGTTAATCGTTTCACACGATCGTTCGAGGCGCAAGCATTCCCACCGTCGATATCCATCAGCACCTGTGGCCCGAAGAGTTTCTGCGCGAGCTCTCCGCACGTCCCGCGGCGCCGTGCCTGCGCGGTGACGGCTCGACCAGGCTGCTGGACATGCTGCACGAACCGGCCGGCGCGACAGACCTGGGCAGGCACGATCCCGACCAGCGCATCCGCGAGCTCGACCAGCAGGAGGTCGACGTGGCGGTCATCTCGATCTCGACCCCGATCGGCTGTGAGGCGCTCAGTGCCGAGGAGGCCACGACCCCTGGTCACCGCCTACAACGAGGGCATCGACGAGGTCGTGCGGGGCTCACGCGGCCGTCTGCGCGCCTTTGCGGCAGTGGTGGTGGACGACATTCCCGGATCGGTGACCCGCACCGCCGAGCTGCTCGATCGCGGATTCGTGGGGGCCAGCATCCCGTCCGACGCGATCGCCGCCGAGGCGGGACTCGAAACGGGTCGAACCGCTGCTGCGGTTGCTGGAGGAGCGCCGCCGGCCCCTGTTCGTGCATCCCGGTCCCGCGCCGTGGAGCGAACCGCGCCCGGCCGATGGATCGCTGCCCGGCTGGTGGACGTCGCTCGGCCAGTACCCCGCCCAGTCGCAGCGGGCGTTCTTCACCTGGCGCGCCCTGGGCGCCGCCCGCCACCCGCAGCTGATCACCGTGTGGGCGATCCTCGCCGGCGGTGCGCCGTTTCTGGAGCACCGCTACCGCGTGTTCAGCGGCGAGCCGGGCGGCATCGATCCCAACGTCTTCTTCGATACCGCCAGCTCGGGGCGCGAGGCGCTCGAGCTGACGCTCTCCACCTACGGCGCCGAGCAGGTGGTGTACGGCTCGGATCATCCCGTGATCCCGGCGCTGCCCACCCGCCGGGCCGTGGAGGGCATCGGCCCCGGTGCCGCCGAGCTGGTGCTGGGTGCCAACAGCGAACGCGTTCTACCAACCCCGGAAGGGAGGTCGTGATGACAATCGAACTCGCCGAGACCGAACGGTGGCTTCTGGAGCGCGGTGCCCAGGGTCGCGACCTGGACGCCCGCCGAACTCGCCGCACTGGCGGCAGAGTTGGCCGCAACCCCCGAACTCTGGCAGGCCCACGAGCACCACGTCGCGGATGACCGCTTCTACGTGCGGCTGTGCCGCGACCATCATCTCGACGCGTGGCTGATCTGCTGGATGGCCTCGCAGGACACCGGCCTGCACGACCATGACCTCTCCAGTGGCGCCGTCCACGTCACCCGCGGCACGATCGCCGAGGAGCGGCTGGTGATCGGCCAGAAGGATCTGGCCGTCACCGAGTACGAGGCGGGTGGGAGATTCCGGTTCGACAGCTCGCGTATCCACAACGTGCGCCACGCCGGTCAGGGAGCGGCGACCTCGCTGCATCTGTACTCGCCGCCGATCTGGCGCATGGGCTACTACGAGGTCGAACCAGACGGGCAGCTCGGGCGGCGCTCGGCCACCTACGTGGACGAGCTCGGCGCCGGCCGCTGAAAATCGCTGACGTAGAGCATTTCGCAAGGCACATCTGCCGTGATGTCTACCCTTGACATTGCACCAGAGACAGGGAAAGCTCCCCGTCACTGGTTTCTTATCCGGAGTTTGCCCCCGACAACGCTGGAGAGGTAGCACCTATGGATCGCAACCCTGAAAAGCTCGACCGGCTCCGAGGCGGTCGGAGTGAACTCGAAAACGCCGTCATCGACGAGTACATCGCCGGAAATCTGAGTCGCAAGCAGTTCTTCCAGCGCGGCGCGATCGTCGGACTTTCGATTCCGGCCCTGGCTGCGATCGTGAGCGCCTGCGGCGGCGCCAATTCCAGCTCGAGCGGGACGACCTCGAGCACCAGCGGCACCGGGGGCAACGCCAAGGCAGGCGCCACGCTGCGGATCGCCGGCCAGGTACCGACCGGCGCGATCAACCCGCTCACCGTCGAGGACGAGGGCGGGCTCACGATGCTGCAGCAGACGGGCGAGTTCCTGGTCTTCAACGATCCCGCCACCAACATCCTCAAGCCGATGCTCGCCACCAGCTGGACGCCCAACAGCGACGGCTCGGTGTGGACGTTCAAGCTGCGCCAGGGCGTGAAGTTCAGCGACGGCACTCCGATGACCGCCGACGACGTGGTCGCATCGTTCGCCGCGCAGAGCAATCCCAAGTCGCCCGGCAATGCCGCCTCGGCATTCTCGCGGCGTGCTGACGAACAACGGGCGTCAAGAAGACCGACGAGCAGACCATCCAGTTCACGCTGGAGGCGCCGAACGGCAACTTCCCGTACCTGATCTCGTCGGACAACTACAACATGATCATCGTGCCCAAGGGCACCGACTACGCCGACGTGGCAGAAGACGTTCATCGGTACCGGCCCGTTCAAGCTCGAGTCCTACACGGTCAAGGTGGGCGCAAACTTCGTGCCCAACCCCAACTGGTGGGGCGGCAAGGCGCTTCCCGCCAAGCTCGCAGCACACGTTCTACCAGGATCAGAAGTCGATGATCCTCGCGCTGCAGGGCAACGAGGTGGACATCGTCAACAACATCGTGCCGGCCGGCGCCGACGCGGTGCTGAACAACTCGGCCTACAAGCTGTTCGTGACCAAGTCGTCGCAGCATCGCGAGCTCTCGATGCGCAACGACAAGGCGCCGTGGAACGACAAGCGCGTGCGCCAGGCGATGGCGCTCTCGCTGAACCGACCCCAGATCGCCGAGGCGCTGTTCAAGGGCTACGCCCAGGTCGGAAACGACAGCCCGTTCGCACCGATCTTCGTCTCGACCGACAAGTCGGTGCCGCAGCGCACCCAGGACATCGCCAAGGCCAAGCAGCTGCTGTCGGCGGCCGGCCACCCCAACGGCTTCAGTACCCACCTCTACACCGAGAACTACCAGGAGATCCCGGACTACGCCCAGATCATCAAGCAGGCCGGTCAGGGCGTGGGCATCGATATCGGGCTGCACGGTGGCCGACCAGGGCGCCTACTACGACAAGTACTGGCTGACGGGCACCATGAGCCTGGTCGACTACGGCCACCGCGGCGTGCCCAACGTGTTCCTGCAGGCGCCGCTCGAGTCCGACGGCACGTGGAACGCGGCGCACTTCAAGGATCCTGCCTACGACAAGCTCGTGGCGCAGTACGTGGCCGCCATCGACCCGGCCACCCAGAAGAAGTACGCCGGCCAGATCCAGCAGCTGCTGCTGGACGAGACGCCGCTGATCATCGCGTACTTCTTCGATGCGCTGACCGTGGCGAAGTCCACCGTGAACGGTGTGATCAACACCGGTATGGGTCAGATCTTCCTGCAGAAGGCGGGCCTGGCCTCCTAGCATCTCCGCGGCGCCGGGCAACTCGGCCCGGCGCCGTGTTTCACCCGGAAGGCAGATGGCGTCCTACATCCTCAAGCGGCTCGGACTGGCACTCATCACCCTGTGGATCCTCTCGGTGATCGTGTTCTTCGTTGGGCAGCTTCTGCCCGGCGATCCCGGGTAAGCAGGTGCTGGGGCACTTCGCCACGCCGCTGGCGGTGCAGCAGTTCGACCACAAGTACGGGGTCGACCATCCGATCGTATATCCAGTACAAGGACTGGGCGTGGGGACTTCTGCACGGCGACATGGGCACGTCGTACCAGTTCCAGAGCGCAGTCCGGCCGTTCGTCACCACGGCGCTCGTCAACTCGTTCAAGCTCGCCGCGTTGGCGTTCATCTTCTGCGTGCCGCTGGCGATCTTCGGCGGAGTGCTCGCGGCGCTGAACTACAACGGCCGCACCGACCGGTCGATCAGCGTCGCCGGCCTGGCGCTGCTGGCGGTACCCGAGTTCGTCGGCTGCCTGTTCCTGATGATCGTGTTCGGCATCTGGCTGAACGTGCTACCGATCGGCGCGACCGTCGGACGCCGGCGCGAGCCCGTTCACGCAGGCCTACCACCTGATCATTCCCGCGGTGGCGATCGCCTTCGTGCTGTTCGGCTACATCATGCGCATGGCCCGGGCAGGCACCGTCGAGGCGCTCAACGCCGACTACACCCGCACGGCCATCCTCAAGGGTCTGCCCACGGCGCACGGTGATCCGCCGCCACGTGCTGCGAAACGCGCTTTTGCCCACCATCACCGTGGTGGCCACGCAGGTCGGCTACCTGCTCGGCGGGCTGATCGCGGTGGAGGTGCTGACCCAGTACAACGGCATCGGCACGCTCATCCGCAACGCGGCGGAGCACAACGACTACCCGATGCTCGAGGCCAGCGTGCTGATGATCGGCATCGTCTACCTGGTCGTGACGCTGATCGCCGACATCGCCTACACGCTGCTCAACCCCCGCCTGCGGCTGGGAGGCGAAGGATGAGCGCGGTGCCCGTCGATCCGCGCGGGGGCGTCGATCCTTCGGAGCCGGCGCTGGCCGCCGGCGCGGTCGACGTCTCGCAGAAGCAGGTGCGGCGCGAGCTCTGGCAGCAGCTGCGCAAGACGCCGAGTTTCGTGATCGGCGCAGTGATCGTGATCTTCTGGGTGGTCGTGCGCATTCATCGGCTATCACGTGGTGCCGCACGCACCGACCTTCCAGAACCTGTTGATCCTCAATCAGGCTCCCAGCGGCAGCCACTGGTTCGGCACCGACCAGCTGGGCCGCGATGTGTTCTCGCGGGTCATCACCGGCGTGCGGTCGGTGCTGATCGTGTCGGTGCTGGCCACGATCCTCGGCACCGTGCTGGGGACGATTCTGGGCCTTCTGACCGGCTACATGCGCGGCTGGCTGGACGAGAGCCTGAGCCGGTTCATCGACGCCATCCTGGCGCTGCCCACGATCATGGTCGCGGTGCTGGTGGTGGCGGCGGTCGGGCCCTCGACCGTCATCGGTGACCCTCTGCATCGGCCTCATCTTCACGCCGCTGATCAGTCGCACGGTGCGCACCGCGGTGATCCAGGAGCGCGAGCTCGACTACGTCACCGCCGCCCGGCTGCGCAACGAGAGCGGCCTCTACATCATGTTCTCGGAGCTTCTGCCCAACGTCACCTCGCCGATCCTGGTCGAGTTCACCGTGCGCCTGGGCTACGCGATCTTCACCACCGCGACGCTCTCGTTCCTCGGCTTCGGTATCCAGCCGCCGACGCCCGACTGGGGCGCCGACATCAGCGCCAACTATCGGCCTGGTCTCGGCCGGGTACTGGTGGGAGGTGCTGTTCGCCGCGCTCGCCATCGCGTCGCTGGTGATCGCCGTGAACCTGATCTCCGACTCGCTCGAGAAAGTGCTGGACAACCAGTGAGCGCGACCGAACCCGTTACCACGCACCGACACGCTCACCGTCGACCGACCTGCAGATCGGCTACCGCGTGCGCGGCAATCTGCGAGCCGGCGGTGCGCGATCTCAACTTCAGCGTCGGCAAGGGCGAGTCGTTCGGCCTGGTGGGCGAGTCGGGGTGCGGCAAGTCGACGGTGGCGATGGCGCTCGTCAACTACCTGCCGCGCAACGGCCGGGTCACCGGCACGATCGATCATCGCCGGCAGAACCCGTACGAGCTGGGCGGCGAGGAGCTGCGCAAGTTCCGCGCCGGCACGGTCTCGATGGTCTACCAGGATCCGCGGCCGCGCGCTCAACCCGTCGCTGCGCATCGGCCGCCAGGTGGCCGAGGTGTTCGAGATCGCCGGGGTCGGCTCGCAAGGAGGCGCAGGAACGAGCCGAAGCGGCGCTCCAGCGGGTGCGCATCCCCGCGCCGGGCAACGTGATGCGACGCTATCCCGCATCAGCTCTCGGGCGGCATGCAGCAGCGCGTGGTGATCGCCATGGCGCTCGCAGTCGATCCCGCCCTGCTGATCCTGGACGAGCCGACCACCGGTCTGGATGCCACGGTCGAATCCGAGGTGCTCGAACTGGTCGCGGCGCTGCGCGAGGAGATCTCGACGTCGCTGCGTCTTCATCAGCCACAACCTGGGCGTGATCGCCAAGATGTGCGACCGGGTGGGCGTGCTCTACGCCGGCGAGATGGTCGAGCAGGGGCCGGCGCTGGAGGTGTTCCAGGAGCCCAGGCATCCCTACACGGTGGGGCTTCTGCGCTGCATCCCGCGAGCGCGGCCAGCTGAAGGACGCAGGCTGGCTCGACACGATCCCCGGATTCCTGCCCGCGCCCGGTGCCGATCTGCAGGGCTGCATCTTCGCCGACCGCTGCGGGCTGGTGGAGGATCGTTGCCGCACCGAGTCCCCGCCGATGTACGACGGTGAGCGCCGGCCGAGGCTCGCGCTGCCATTTCTGGCAGAAGGCGGGGACGCTGCCGCACGTCGAGGGCGGAGACGTCGCCGAAGCCTCCGAGCGCAAGCTCGAGCCGCTGCTGTCGGCCCAGCGACGTGTCCAAGACCTTCACCATCTCGGGGGTCGATATCCATGCGCTGACCGGCGTCGACCTGGAGATCCGCAGCCGGCGAGACACTGGGCCTGGTGGGCGAGTCGGGCAGCGGCAAGACCACGCTCGCCCGCGTGCTTCTGGGCATCGTGCCATCCCGATGAGGGCTCCACCCTCGAGCTCTCGGGCCAGCCGGTGGCCGGCCACGACCGCGCAAGCGCAACCGCGAGCAGGTGCAGGCCGTGCAGATCGTCTTCCAGAATCCCGATTCGGCGCTCAACCGGCGGCATACCGTGCGCCGTCTGGTGGGACGCTCGCTGTCCAAGCTCGCCGGCCTCAGCGGCCAGGCCAAGGAGGATCGGCTGGTGCAGCTGACCCGCTCGGTGCAAGCTGGCCGACAGGTACCTGCCGATGCGCCCCGCGCAGCTTTCGGGCGGCCTGAAGCAGCGCGTCGCGATTGCCCGCGCGTTTGCCGGAAACCCCAAGCTGGTGGTGTGCGACGAGCCGACCTCGGCGCTCGACGTGTCGGTGCAGGCGGCCATCCTCAACCTGCTCTACGAGCTGCAGCGCAAGGAGGAGCGTGGCCTACCTCTTCATCAGCCACGATCTGGGCGTGGTGCGCTACCTGTCCGATCGCATCTGCGTGCTCTACCTGGGCCGGGTGATGGAGATCGGCCCGGCCGCCAAGGTATTCGACGCCCCGCACCATCCCTACACCGAGGCGCTGCTCTCCGCGGTGCCCACGCTGGACGGCACCGACACCGAGCGCATCCGCCTGGACGGCGAGGTGCCCAGCCCCGCCGACCCACCGTCGGGCTGCGTGTTCCACACCCGCTGCCCGCGCAAGATCGGCGAGATCTGCGAGACCACCGAACCGCCGCTGGACGAGGCCGAGACCGGCCACCGCGATCCGCTGCCACATTCCCCTCGAGGATCTGCGCCGATTGCAGACACCCGCCGCCGCGGAGCCGACCGGCGTCGAGTAGGTTGCCCTCGGTGGACGAGATTCTGAGCGCGATCGACGGCAGCATCGGCGAGGCGTGGTGGGGCGAGGTGCCCAACGGCAGCCACATCAACGTGGTGATCGCCCGCCGCGGCTCACCCACCGCGGCGTCTGCGACCACCGCGTTTGCCGTGCCCGGGCCCGGGCACGCACCCGTGCTCTGCTGCCTGAACGCCGGCTACGCGGTGCGTCCGCCCACCATCGTGCTGAACAAGGCCACGGCCCACGGCGGCACGCACGAGCTGATGACCTGGGGCGCGGCGCAGCTCGGCATCGGCGCGGGAGTGATGGATGCGGTGGCCGACGGCCTGCTGCCGCGTGATCTGGTCGACGAGCTGGTGCTGCTCGTGGCGGTATGGGTCGATCCCGAGGCGGCCGATCGCGACGCGGTGCGCGAGTCCAATCGCCAGGCCACCTACCGGGCCATCGCCGATGCACTCAACCGCGACCGCGCGCGCCGTATCGACGAGCTGCTCGACCTGCGCGACACGGCCACCAATTTCTTCTTCGAATCGAGCTGACGTGAAGATCACCGCCGTCGAGACCCGCACCTACCGGCATCCCATCGACCCGCCGCTGCGGGCGGCGTGGGATCCCGAGCCGCGCCGCGAACAGGAGGCGACGATCGTCTCGGTGCACACCGACGAGGGCGTGAGCGGTCATGCCAGCGGCGATCTGCTGCCCGACCGCGCGCTGCTCGAACGCCTCGTGGTGGGGCTCGACCCGTTTCGCCACCGAGCGGGTGCGCGAGCTGTGCGAGACCGTCGACTTCCATGGCGGGCGGCCGTGGACGCTCGAGGTGGCGGTGTGGGACGTGGTCGGGCGCGCGCTCGACCAGCCGCTGTGGCGCCTGCTGGGCGGCCGCCGCGAGCGGATCCCGGCCTATGCCTCGGCGGCGCACGTGGTCGACCCCGCCGAGCGCGCCGAGCGGGCGGTGGCGATGCGCGACCGCGGCATCGGCGCGATCAAGCTGCGGCTGCGCTCCGACGACTGGCGCACCGACATCGAGAACGTCGCCCGCGTGCGCGAGGTGGTCGGCGCGCAGATGGCGATGATGGTCGACGCCAACCAGGGCTGGCGGATGGCCGGTGACGTACGGCCGCGCTGGGACGTGGGCGAGGCCGCGCAGTGTGCCCGCGAGCTCGAGAAGCTGGGCGTCTACTGGCTCGAGGAGCCCCTCGCCACCGACGACCTCGACGGCTATGCCGCGCTGCGTCGCCGCACCGACCTGCGCCTGGCCGCCGGCGAGATGGTGCGCCAGCAGCACGAGGCCCGCGATCTGATCGTGCGCGGCGGCGTGGACGTGATTCAGACCGATGTCGTGCTCTCGGGCGGGATCGGCGGCTGCCGGCGGGTGGCGGCGGTGGCCGACCTGTACCGCCGCACCTGGTCGCCGCACACGTGGTCGAACGGCTACGGGCTGGTGGCGAACCTGCACGCGGCGCTCGCGTTCTCGACCGGCGAGTACCTGGAGGTGCCGTTCGATCCGCCGGAGTGGAGCGCCGCCGCCCGCGACTGGCTGCTTGCCGGCACCCGGTCGAGATCGACGCCGACGGCGCCATCGCCGCACCGCCCGGCCCGGGCCTGGGTGTCGAGCCTGACTTCGACGCGCTCGAGCGGTTCCGGGTGGCATGACCGAACCGACCGCAGATCACCGCGGCCGTGCTGCACGAGGCCGGCGAGCCGTTGCAGCTCGAGACGCTGCTGCTCGACCCGCCCGGCCCCGACGAGGTGCGGGTGCGGGTGGCCGCCGCCGGCGTGTGCCATTCCGACCTGCACCTGGCCGAGGGCCATCTGGGCACCGGGCCGCTGGCCGATCGTGCTGGGCCACGAGGGCGCCGGCGTGATCGAGGCGGTCGGCTCGCGCGTCACCCATCTGGCCGTCGGCGACCCGGTCGCGTTCTGCTTCGTCCCACCCTGCCGCGGTGTGCCCGACCTGCCGGGCCGGCCGGTTCCACCTCTGCACCACCGCCGCCGCCAACGCGTGGACGGGCACGCTGCTGGACGGCACGTCGCGGCTGCACTTCACCGACGGCCAGACGGTGCAGCACTTCAACTTCGTGTCGTGCTTCGCCCAGGCGGCCGTGATGCCCGCGGCCAGCGCGATCCCGCTGACCTCGCCGCTGCCGCTGTGGCAGGCGGCGCTGATGGGCTGCGGCGTGGTCACCGGCGTCGGGGCGGTGCGCAACACCGCGCGGGTGCGGGTCGGCGAGACGGTCGCCGTGATCGGCTGCGGGGGCGTGGGGCTACAGGTGATCGCCGGCGCGCGATTGGCCGGAGCCGGGCGCATCGTCGCCGTCGACCGCTCACCCGACAAGCTCGAGCGCGCCACCCGCATGGGCGCCACCGACGTGGTCGACGCGTCGAGCGCCGACGCGGTCGCAGCGGTGCTCGAGCTGGTGCCCGGCGGCGTCGACCACGCGTTCGAGGTCGTCGGCCTGCCGGTCACCATCCGCCAGGCGTGGGACATGATCCGGCCCGGCGGCTCGGCGATCGTGGTGGGGCTCGCGCCGAAGGGTGCCGAGGTCTCGCTCCCGGCGCTCGACCTGCTCAGCGAGAAGAATCTGAAGGGCTGCTACTACGGATCGTCGAACGTCGTCGTCCGAGCTGCCCGCGCTGATCGATCTGGTGGCCTCGGGGCGGCTCGACGTGGCCGATGTGGTGTCCGACGTGATCGAGCTGGGCCAGATCAACGAGGCGTTCGACCGGCTGCGGGCGGGGGAGGGATCGCGCTCGGTGATCGCCATCGACCCCGCGCTCGCCGGTGTGGCACCGGGCGGCGGCGTACCGGGCCGGGGGTAGTCTTCCGGCATGCGGACGTACTCGGTGACCACCTTCGGGTGCCAGATGAACGTGCACGATTCGGAGCGCATCAAGGGCCTCCTGGAGTCGTCGGGCATGGGAGAGGCGGTTTCGGCCGAGGACGCCGATGTGCTGGTGTTCAACACCTGCACGATCCGCGAGAAGGCCGACGAGCGGCTCGTGCAGCACCTGATGAATGCGCGCAACGCCAAGCAGCGCGATCCCGACAAGCTGATCGTGGTGGGCGGCTGCTGGTCGGAGTCGATGAAGGACGAGCTGTTCGAGCAGTACCCGTTCGTCGACTTCGCCTTCGGCCCGGGCAACATCCACCGGCTGGGCGACTACATCACCGCCGGCGGGGCCATCCCGCGTGGGCACTTCTCGACGTTCGACAACTTTGCCGGGGCGCTGCCGCTGAAACGCGACCGGCCGTATCAGGCGTGGCTGCAGATCAGCACCGGCTGCAACTGCAACTGCGCCTACTGCATCGTGCCCAGCGTGCGCGGCCGCGAACGCAGCCGCGATCCGCACGAGCTGATCGCCGAGGCCGAGCTTCTGGCCGCCGATGGTGTCCTCGAGCTGACGCTGCTCGGCCAGAACGTGAACTCGTACGGCCGCGACCTGCGCCCGCCGATCGACACGAGCTTTGCCAAACTGCTGCGCGGACTCGACGCGGTCGACGGCATCAGCCGCATCCGCTACACCAGCCCGCATCCCAAGGACATGCGTGCCGACGTGATCGCGGCGATGGCCGAGTGCGACGCGGTGTGCGAGCAGCTGCACCTGCCGGTGCAATCAGGCTCCACGCGCGTGCTCAAGGCCATGCGGCGCACGTACTCGCGCGAGCGCTACCTCAAGCTGGTCGCCCAGATTCGCGCGGCGATGCCGGAGATCGCGCTGACCACCGACATCATCGTCGGATTCCCGGGCGAGACCGACGCCGACTTCGAGGAGACGCTTTCGCTCTACGACGAGGTCGCCTACGACCACGCGTTCACGTTCGTGTTCTCGCCGCGGCGCGGAACCGATGCCGCGCGCATGGACGATCAGGTGCCCGACGAGGTCAAGAAGGAGCGCATCCAGCGGCTGGTCGACCGCGTGCAGCACCATGCGGCGCGGGCCAACCGCCGGTTGCAGGGCACGGTGCAGCAGGTGCTGGTCGAGGGCCCCAGCCGCACCGACCCGGACGTCCTGCGCGGCCGCAGCCGCGGCAACAAGGCGGTCAACTTCCGCGGACACGCCGAGCCGGGTGAGGTCGTCGACGTGCTCATCGAGTCGCTCCACCAGCCAGACGCTGGCGGGTCGGCTGCAGGCGAGCGTCGCGGCGTAGCATGCTGCCGGCGGTGGCCATCTTCGGCCCGACCGCGGCGGGTAAGAGCGCGGTGGCGCTGGCGCTGGCCGAACGGTTGGGCGGCGAGATCGTCTCCTGCGACGCGATGCAGGCCTACGCCGGACTGCCGATCCTGACAAACCAGCCGGGCGCGGCCGATCTCGAGCGGGTTCCGCATCACCTGGTCGGCGTATGGCCGCGTCGAACACCGCGGATCGGTGGCGGAGTTCGGGCGCCTGGCCCACGCCGCCATCGACCAGATCCTCGCGCGCGGCCGGCGACCCGTGCTGGTGGGTGGCAGCGGGCTCTACCTGCGCGCGGCGGTGGCGCAGCTGGCCGCCCGCCCGCAGCCCGATCCCGAGGTGCGGGCGCGCTATCAGAAGCTGTATGCCTCGGACCCGGCCGCAACATACGCGGCACTGGTTACGGCCGATCCGGTGGCGGCTGCGGCGATCCATCCCCACGATCGCGCGGCGGGTGGTGCGCGGCCTCGAGCTGCACGACTCGGGCACGACCCTGGCCCCGGACGGACGACAGCCTGTGGAGCGACACCACGCGGCTGCCGACCGTGATCGTGGGGCTCGATCTGCCCGCCGAACTCGTGGCAGAGCGCATCGCGGCGCGCACGGACCAGATGTTCGCGGCGCGGGGTGGAGGAGGAGGTGCGGCGGATGCGGGCCGCGCACCGCTTCTCGGACACCGCCGAGCGCATCCATGGGCTGCAGGACGTGACCGCGCTGATCGAAGGGCGCTATCCCGCGCGCCGAGGCGCAGCGCCGGCTGGTGGTGCGCACGCGCCGCTACGCCAAGCGGCAGCGCACCTGGATGCGAAAGATCCCCGGCCTGCAGCTCGTACCCGCCGACCGTCCGCCCTGGCAGGTGGCCGGGGACATCGAGGCGCTGCTGTGAGCGACGAGGCCGTAAAGCGCCGCCGCGAGAGCGACGCCGTGCGCGAGGCTCGCGACGCATTCGTGATCGTGCTGGCCGCGCTTCCCGTGGCCGCGATCGGCGCAGCCATCGCCGGCACGGCGACCGACGACCTGATCCTGTGGCAGACGCGGGTGACCGCACCGGCACTCGTCGCTGCGGTCCTGCTCGGGGCGCTGAGCGCCGCGCTGCTGCTGGCCGACCGCGCCGGGCGTCACCTGCTCAGCATCCGCCCGCATCCGATCGGCAAGGTGCCGCTGATCGGGATCGCGATCCTGATCGGCATCATCCTGGTCGCGGGCCTGCCGACCACCTGGCCGATCGTGATCGGCTGCACGCTCGTGTGCCTCGTGCTCGGCGCGATCGTGGTGCTGGGCTCGCTTCGACTTCTGATGAATACAAGGTGTCAGGCATTTCATTCACAGAAGGGCGTCGGGCCCTCCAGACCGGAATGGCGTGAATAGAAACTGCCTGACACCTTATTCAATCGTGGTGCTGGGCTCGTGCATCTGGTTATTCTCTGCCGTCATGCAGTTCGAGAAGTTGCAGGCGGCCGGCAACGCCTACCTCGTGCTCGAGGGCCAGGGCGCCGAAGGCGGGATCGCCGTGGCCGACGTGCAGCGCATCTGCCACGCCGACCTGGGCGCCGGATCGGACGGCATCCTCGAGATCCTGCCGTCGCAGCGGGCACACGCCTACGTGCGCATCTACAACCCCGACGGCGGGCAGGCGGAGTTTTCGGGGAACGGCAGCCGTATCGCGGTCGCCTACCTGTGCCGCCGCGACGGCCTCGGCGAGGTCACCATCGAGACGGTCAAGGGCGTCGTGTCCGGCACGGTCACCGGCACGTCGGTCACGATCGATGCCGGAAGCGCGGCGCTCGAGGGCGCCGACCACGCGCCCGCCGACGGCGCCGCGCCCGGCCCCCGCGTACACGTTCGTCAACGTCGGCAACCCGCACTGCGTGATCCGCGACGAGAACGTCGACGAGCTCGACCTGGCGGCGATCGGCCCGCCGATCGAGCATCACCCGTGGTTCCCCAACCGGACGAACGTCGAGTTCTACCGCCCCACGGGCCCGAACAGCATCCGCATGCGCGTGTGGGAGCGCGGGGCGGGCGAGACGCTCTCGTCCGGCAGCGGGTCGACCGCCGCCGCCGTCGCCGCGGTGACCGGCGGCGACGTGCAGAGCCCGGTGACGGTGCAGACCGATGGAGGGAACCTGGTGATCGAGATCTCCGAGCAGCTCGATATCCGCATGACCGGGCCGGTCGAGGCCGTACTGACCGGCACGTTCGACCCGCAGTTCACCGCCCACCTGGAGGCCGGCCGATGAGAATCGCGCGCCGCGTCACCGACCTGCCTCCGTATCTGTTCGCCGAGCTCGAGCGCAAGATCGCCGAGCGCCGCGAGGCGGGTATCGACGTGATCTCCCTGGGCATCGGCGACCCCGACCTGCCGACCCCCGCCGTCGTCGTGGAGGAGGCTCAGCGTCAGGTCGCCCTGGCCGACACCCATCAGTACCCGTCCAACCGTGGCCGGGCGCAGTTCCGCCAGGCGGTCGCGACGTTCTACCGCAACCGGTTCGGCGTCGAACTCGATCCCGAGACCGAGATCCTGCCGCTTCTGGGTGGCAAGGAGGGCGTCGCCCACGTCTGCAGTTCGATGCTCGATCCCGGCGATGTGTGCCTGGCTGCCGATCCCGGCTACCCGGTGTACACCGCGGGTACGGCTCTGGCCGGCGGCGAGGCGGTGCTGATGCCGCTGCTGGCCGAGAACCGGTTCCAGCCCGACCTGACCGCGATTCCCGCGGCGGTGTCGGATCGCGCCAACCTGCTGTTCTGCAACTACCCGAACAATCCCACCGGCGCGGTGATCGAGGACGACTTCTTCGCCCGCCTGACGCGCGTTTGGCCTGGAGCGCGGAGTCCCGATCGTGCACGACAACGCCTACTCCGAGATCACCTACGACGGCTACGTCGCGCCCAGCTTCCTGCAAACGCCCGGAGCCAAGGACGCGGGAATCGAGATGTTCTCGCTGTCGAAGGCCTACAACATGACCGGCTGGCGGGTCGGCGCCGCGGTCGGCAACGCCGAGATGATCGCCGGGCTCCGGAAGCTCAAGACCAACATCGACTCGGGCATGTTCGAGGCCATCCAGATGGCCGCCGTGCCGGTGCTCGAGGGCCCGCAGGACTTCGTGGCGGAGATGCGCGAGATCTACACGCCGGCGGCGCAACCTGCTGGTGGCCGCGCTCGACAAGGTGGGAGTCCACGTGGCCGCGCCCAAGGGCACCATCTACATCTGGCTGCCGGTGCCCGAGGGCCACACCTCGGTGTCGTTCGCCGAGCTGATCCTGGATCAGGCCGCCGTCGTGGTCTCGCCGGGGTCGGCCTACGGGCCGAACGGTGAGGGCTACGTGCGGCTCTCGCTGACCGTGCCGGACGAGCGCCTGCGCGAGGCCGTCGATCGCATCGAGGCGCATCTGCGGGTGGGCTGAGCCGGCCAACCTATACTCCGTCGGTGGCAGAACCGAAGGAATACGGCGGCACCATCGCGGCCGAACGCGCCATCGTGATCGCGACGGCGGCCCAGGGCGAGGACCCAACTCCGAGTCTCGACGAGATGCGCGAGCTGCTGCGCACCGCGACCGTCGACACCGTGGACACCGTGGTGCAGCGGCGGGCCGCGCCCGATCGCGGCGACGTATCTGGGCAAGGGCAAGCTCGACGAGGTCAAGCAGCTCGCCGAGCAGCTCGATGCCGAGGTGATCGTGTGCGACGACGAGCTGTCGCCGCGCCAGCAGCGGCTGCTCGAAAACCGGCTGGACATGCGGGTCGTCGACCGCACCGCGGTGATCCTCGACATCTTCGCCCAGCACGCGCACACGGCGGAGGGCAAGCTGCAGGTCGAGCTGGCCCAGCTGCAGTACAACCTGCAGCGCATGCGCGGCATGTGGAAGCACCTCGAACGGCTGGGCGGCGGCGTCGGCACTCGCGGCCCGGGCGAGTCACAGCTCGAGACCGACCGGCGGCTCGCCCGCCAGCGCGTGGGCCTGCTGCGCACCCGGCTGCGCCAGGTGGCCGGACAGCGCGAGCTGATGCGCAAGCGCCGCACCCGCCAGGCGGTGCCGACCGTCGCGCTGGCCGGATACACGAACGTCGGCAAGTCGACGCTGCTGAATGCCCTCACCGGGGCCGAGGTGAGCGTCGACAACCGCCTGTTCGAAACGCTCGATCCCACCACCCGATCGTTCCGCGAGGACGGCCGCGCCTACCTGGTGACCGACACGGTGGGGTTCATCCGCAAGCTGCCGCACGGTCTGGTGGAGGCGTTCGCGGCGACCCTCGAAGAGACGCTCTCGGCCGACCTCGTGCTGCTGGTGGCCGACGCGTCGGCGGGCGAGGAGCAGCTGTTCGACCAGCTCGACGCAGTGCGGGCAGTGCTGCACGAGATCGAGGCTGATGATCTGCCTCAGGTCGTGGTGCTGAACAAGATCGACCGGCTCGACGACGACGAGCGGCGCCGGCTGCACAACCGCTACCCCGATGCCGTCCAGGTTTCGGCGGCCACCGGTGAGCATCTGGAGGATCTCAAGCAGCGCATCGCCGAGTTCTTCCACGACCGGTTCGTCGACGTGCGGCTGCTGATGCCGCATTCGCGCGGCTCGGAGCTGAGCGCGCTCTATGCCAGCGGGGCACCGATCACCGATCGTGAGGATCAGGCGGGCGGAGTGCTCGTGCGGGCGCGGCTGCCGAAGGAGCTTCTGGCCCGCTACGACGACTACCGGGTGGACGGGTGAGCGAGGACGGCCTGGAGGTCAGGTTCGTGCTCGACCATCCAGACGCAACGCTGCCCACGATCGCCCATCCCGGCGATGCCGGCATGGATCTGCGCAGCGTGGACGCAGCTCACCATCGCGCCGGGCGCGCGGGCGCGAGTCGACACGGGACTGCGGATTGCGCTGCCCGACGGCTGTGCGGGGTTGGTCGTGCCGCGTTCCGGGCTGGCTGCCAATCACGGCATCTCGGTGGTGAACGCCCCCGGGCTGATCGACGCGGGATACCGCGGTCGGATCAACGTCCTTCTGCTCAACACCGACCAGGACGAACCGTTCCCTGTTGAGGTCGGCGACCGGATCGCCCAGCTCGTGGTGGTGCGGGTCGCCGAGCTGACCACGGTGGCCGTCGACGAGCTCGAAGACACCGTGCGCGGGGTGGGTGGATTCGGCTCCTCGGGCCGGCGCTGACCGACGGCCTCGGTTCCCGGTAAGGTTGGCCGGTGTCCCCTCGGATCCGCGTCTCGGCGCTCCTCACCCACGGGAATCAGATCCTGCTCTGCCGCCATCAGAAGGGCGATCGCTCGTACTGGCTCCTGCCCGGCGGAGGCGTCGAGGTGGGTGAATCGCTGCACGTGGCCGTCGCCCGCGAACTGATGGAGGAGACCGGCCTCGAGGCGGTCATGCTCGAAGGGCCGATTGCGATTGCCGAGTCGATCGCGCCGGCCGGCACGGTGCCGCGAAAGCACGTCGTGCATGTGCTGTTCTCCGGCGATCTGAGCGACCGCAGCCTCGCCGATGTCGCATCGGCCGACGAGGCGGTGCACGGCCATCGGCTGGTCGACCGCTCGGAGCTCGGGAACATCGATCTGCGCCCGCCGATCCACCGGTTTCTGGAACGCTGGCGGCCCGGCGACCCGTTCGTCCACCTGGGCGAACTCTGGGCGCGGTGAGACGGGGTAGTCGCCTTTAACTCAATCAAGTCAGCGTAGTGCAGCGTGAATAAGAGGGGTCAGTCGCCATTTATTCACGCGTGCATAACAGTTGCGCCTCGACCCCGACGCCCTCGGACAAGCCCCCTCCGCCTAGGTAGGCCGGGTCGCGGCCACCCGCTGTGCGTCCAGCGCAAGCTCGTCGTCGAGCGGCTCGAGCGGCGGCGGGTCGTGGCGGTGCGCGAGCGCCGTGCGCAGCACCAGATCGGCCAGCCACGGATTCTTGGGCAGAAGCGGCCCGTGCACGTAGGTGCCGATCACCCGGCCGGCGCGGACTCCCTCGCGCGCCGTCGCGGCCGTTGTTGCCGTGTCCGCGCAGCACACGGCCCAGCGGGTGCACGCCGTCGCCCAGGTACGTGCGGCCGGCGTGGTTCTCGAACCCGACCACCCGGTGCGTGACTCCCTCGTCGATGCACTCGAGGGTGATGTTTCCGATCATCCGGTCGTCGCCCGCCAGCGTCTCCAGGTCGACCAGCGACGTGCCGGGCATGTCGTCGCCGTGATGGCCGCGATAGCGATGGCCCAGCAGCTGGTAGCCGCCGCACACCGCAAGCACCGCCGCACCGTCGTCCACCGCCGCGCGCAGCTCGCCCGCCTTCCCGGCAAGATCATCCGCAACGAGCAGCTGATCGCGGTCCTGCCCGCCGCCCAGGTAGTAGAGGTCGGCGCGGGGGAGGGGAGCACCAGGGCCCATCTCGAGCAGCTCGAACGCGATCCCGCGCCAGCGGGCGCGGTTGCGCAGCACCGCGATGTTGCCGCGGTCGGCGTAGATGTTGAGGTGCTCGGGATACAGATAGGCGACCCGGACGTCCATCACACGGTCTCCCAGAACGGTTTCACGGCTCCGTGTGCGGCGAGCACCTGGCGCAGCTCGAGCATGGCCGTGTAGGTGGCCAGGATGTAGAGCGTGCCTTCGCTCCGGGCCGCGGCCCGGTGCAGCGCGGTGTCGAGGTCGGGCTCCACGTCGAGCACGTCCGTGTCCAGCCCGGCGTACTGCAAGCCGCAGCGCCATCTCGGCCGCGCGCGTACCGGTTGTGACCACATCCGCGCCACGATCGGCCAGCATCTCGAAGTCCACATCCCAGATCCACGAGACATCGCGACCATCGGCAATGCGGTCGTTCAGCGCCAGCATCAACGACCGGGGCTGCTCGTCGCGGGTCAACGTGCGCACCACCTCGTTGGCACCCGCGGGGTTCTTGATCAGGATCACGATCGCGTCCCGACCGTCGACCGTGACCCGCTCGAACCGGCCGAACGCGGGGTCGAATCGCTCCAGCGCCGAGCCGATACGCTCGATGCCGGCCACGCCGGTGGCGCAGGCGGCCGCCGCCGCGGCCACGCGCGTTGTAGACGTTGTAGAGCCCCGGCACGGGCACCCGCACGCGCGCCGTGCCAAGCGGCGTCACGAGCTCGAAGCTCGACGCGTCGAGACCTTCGAGCGTGAGGTCACGGGCGTAGACATCCAGCTTCGGCGCGATGCGCGCCGCAGTTCGGGCAGCGCCAGTCGCCCAGGTGGCCCAGAAAGACGCTGGCGTACTCCAGTCGATGCGAGCAGACCGCGCACCATTTGGAGTCCGAGGCGTGCTCGATTCCCGGTCAGGCTCGCCGCCGCGTCGTCGAGCCCGAACGTGAGCGTGCGCGCGGCACCGGGATCGAGTGACGCCACCAGCGGATCGTCGCCGTTTCGCACCAGCACCTTGCCGGGTGTCAGGCCCGCGGTGAGCGCGCCCCAGCGCTCGGCGATCGTTTCGAGTTCGCCGTAGCGGTCGAGCTGGTCGCGAAAGAGGTTGCCCAGCACCAGCACCGCCGGATCCAGCTGACCGGCAACCCGCGGCAGCGCCGCTTCGTCCACCTCGAACAGGCCGGCGTCGGCCTGACCGTCGTCGCGCAGGAGCGCCGAGGCGATGCCCGAAGCAAGGTTTGCACCGGCCCGATTGGCGCTCAGCCGAAACGGCGGCGAGATCATTCCGGCCAGCATCCGTGCTGTGGTCGTCTTGCCGTTGGTGGCGGAGATGACGACCGACCCGCGCGGCAGATCGCGACCCAGCCGGCCGATCGCGTCGGGCTCGAGCGCCAGCAGCAGTCGCCCCGGCAGCGTCGTTCCCCCGCCTGCCCCAACGGTGCGGGATGCACGCGCCGCCAGCCGCGCCGCGGCCACCTGGGCGCGGAAGAGCACGGCTTACTCCGCGCTCGAAAGCGCGTGCATCAGCTCCTGGTCGATCGTCGCCAGGCGCTCCTGCAGCCGGTTCCACGCCTCGGGTTCGGCCTCGGCATAGCTTTCGGTGCTGCGGGTCTGGTCGAGATATCCGGACCAGGCGCGGGATCGCATCCGGTCGGCCGTCTGCATCAGGTCGCAAAAGCGCTCGTCGCGGCGGCTGGGGCTGCGAAGTTTCATCGGATCCGCATCCTACCGTGCCGGGCGCCGAGACGACCCCGGTTTGGCGCAGTCGCCCGGCGTTGACGACCACCCCAACTCGGGGGTATCCGTTTGCACATCGGCCAGGTTTTGCTATAAGCTCATCCGCAGCCACTCTCTGTCCACGGAGATCAAAAATTATGAGGCGGAAGACCGTGTACAGCGCCATCGAGGGGATCGATCGCGGCGAGCTCGAGGCGTTCCAGACCGGGATGCGGAAACGCTACTCGGACGAATACATCCTCGACGAGTTGCGGGCGTGCGCCAAGCGGCTGGGCCGATCGCCCACCATGCGTGAGTTCGAGGCCGATCCCGAGACGACGGTGCATCCGCAGACGGTGATCGAGCATTTCAAGAGCTGGAACCGCGCGAAGCGGCTCGCCGGTCTGGTGCCGCGCCGGTTTGCGACCCAGGACGAGCTGCTCGGGCTGCTCAGGGATCTGGGCGACGAGCTGGGCCGGGTGCCGACCGCGAAGGACATCGAGGCGCGCAAGGGCTCCATGCCGTCCAAGTCGCTCTACTGGCACACGTTCGGGTCGCTCAACAACGCCCTCAAGCTGGCCGGGTTCGACGTGCCGGTGGGGGAGGAGAGGCTGGAGCGCGCGATCGACCAGGGTGCCTCGCTGGCCGTGCGCAGCGGTCGCCTGCCGAAGTTCGCCGACTGGGCGCAGGCCCGCCGCAGCGACGACACGATGCTCACCGAGTGGCAGGTGTATCGCATGTTCGACGCCCGCCGCGGCGCGTGGTCGACATTCCAGTACCTGATCCGCAAGCGGCTCGAGTCCCAGGGCGTGAACGTCTCGCCCGAGGGCCACATCGTCTGAGCCGCTTCTAGCTGACCGGACGAGCAGATGGGACAGTCGCGGGCGTCCAGCAGGTCGAGCCGCGCCAGTTCCTGCAGCGCGTTGCCGAGCACTCCTGCCCATGCACCGCGGCAGAGATCCTCGTCGAGCAGCCGCCGCCACGGCACGGTGTGCACGCCGACGGTGACGCGCGTGCGGGCGATGCCCGCGGCGCCGCGTTCGGCCGGTTCGCCGAACTGAGCTCCATCGGCGCGGTCAGGCTGATGGCACCGACGGATTCGCCGGCGCGCAGCCGCAGCAGGTAGAACGGCACGACGTCGCCTCCCAGGTCGACGTAGCGGTATCCGCCGGCGGCCGGTTCGCGGGGCACGTAGGCGTGGGCGCAGCTGCGACGGATGCGCCGCGCTGCCTCGGGGTGCAGGGCGGCGTCCGCCCAGGGTGCAGGTTCGATCATGCTTCCAGTTGTCGGCCGGGCCGGCGGCCGAGGCGATCCCCCGACGGCGCTAATGCACATCGCACGACTCGCAAACCGTGGAGCACAGGCTGGGAGGTTCGCTGGAAACACTCAAGACCTCGGCTCCGCGCGCCGATCTTGGAGCCAACGGGGGCCGCACACGTTGACGCTGTCCTTCTCGCGAAAGAACGAGGCACCTTGAGTCCACGCAAGAACGACACCAAAGCAGAGAAGCTCGACGAGCCTGAAGAGGCCGAACTCGAGCTGGATCTGACCGAGGCCTCGGCCCCTGCCGTCGACCTTCTGCACACGTACGTGCGGCAGATCGGCGACGGCGCGATCCTCACCCGCGAACAGGAGCTCGAGCTGGCCCGTATGAAGGACCGCGGCAATCTGTGGGCCAAGGATCGGCTGGTGGAGGCAAATCTGCGCCTGGTGATCTCGATGGCGCGCGCCTACTCGTCCAGCGGCGTGCCCCTGCTCGACCTGATTCAGGAAGGCAACATGGGCCTGATGCGGGCGGTCGAGAAGTTCGACGCGTCACGCGGCTACAAGCTCTCCACGTACGCCACCTGGTGGATCCGCCAGTCCATGTCGCGCGCGATCGCCGACCAGGGCCGCACCATCCGGCTTCCGCTGCACGTGCTCGACCAGGTGCGCAAGCTGCACCGGGCCAACCGCAAGCTGACCCAGACGCTGGGCCGCGATCCGCTGCCGTCCGAGCTGGCCGCAGAGCTTCAGCTGCCCGTCGAGCGGGTGCTCGAGCTGCAGCGCATGACCGAGGATCCCGTGTCGCTCGAGGCTCCGGTCGGTGACGGCGAATCGAACTTCTCCGACGTGGTCGAAGACACCCAGACGCGCGCGCCCGCACGATCAGGTGGCGGGCAACGAACGCGAGCAGCTGCTGGCCGACGCCCTGGCGACGTTGAACGATCGTACGCGCCATGTGCTGGAGGCGCGTTTTGGTCTTGGCAACCGCGAGCCTGCGACCCTCGAGCAGGTTGGCGCCGAGATCGGTGTGACCCGCGAGCGTGTCCGCCAGATCGAGACCCGCGCGCTGCGCGAGCTCGAGACACGCAACCCTGCTCTGCGCGACTTCTTGCGCCCCCACGACTAATACATTGCGCCGTCAACCGCGCGCTGGCACACTACGGAGTGTGAACTCGCTGCAAAGCTTCTGGCATGCCACAGGCGTGTTTTCCGACCGTCTGACTGATGTCCGCGTCGGAGCGTTGCTGTTGGCGGTCGGTTTTGCGGTGGCCAATCTGTTGCTGCGCTCGACGGCGTGGCGCAACATCCTGGCCGCCGCCCATCCGGGCACGCGCGTGCGCTGGCGCAGCATCACCGGCGCCTACCTGGCCGGCGTGGGCGTGAATGCCATCGTGCCCGCGCGCGGCGGCGACGTGACCAAGATCTACCTGGCGCACCGCTCGATCCCCGGATCGGCGTACACGACCGTCACGTCCAGCCTGATCGCCGAGACGCTGATCGACATCGTGATCGGGCCGGTGCTGCTGGTCGCCGCGTATTCCACCGGGCGGCTGCCGCATCTGCCCGACATCGGGCATCTGCCCGCATTCGAGTGGTCATTTCTGGCGGCGCATACGCGCTGGTTTCTGCTGCTCCTGTCGGTGCTCTGCATCCTCTTTGGGATCTTCTTCACCTACATCGAGCACCACGTGAACTCGTTCTGGGCGCGGATCGCCGACGGTGTGGCGATTCTGCGCACGCCGAAGCGCTACGCCGCTCAGGTGCTGGCGCTGCAGCTCGCTGGGCTGGTGCTGTCGCGCCGCCGCCATGTACTGCTACCTGCGGGCGTTCAATATCCCGGCCTCGACGTTCGACGCCGTGTTGGCGCTGAGCGCCGCAAGCGCCGCCACGCTCTTGCCGCTCACGCCCGGGGGCGTCGGGCCCCAGCAGGCGCTCCTGGGTTACATGTTCCGAAACGCGGCGCCGGCTTCGGCGGTGCTGTCGTTCAGCGTGGGCATGCAGTTCGTGACGACGCTTGTGAGCGTGATCCTGGGCGGCACGGCGCTGTCCCTGATGCTGCGCACGCTGCCCTGGAAGGCGCGGCTGCCCAAGCAGCCCGAGCCGCAAGCACCCGCAGCGAGCTAACCCGAACCACAAACGCCAGGCACTTCTGTTGCGTTGGTGCGTGATGTTGCGAGCGCATGCCTCGTGCCAGGCACGTTTCATGCGTTGCGGATGGCGTCAGGACAAACCACATGGTGCCAGGCACTTTTATGCGTGCTTCGCCCGCATAAAAGGAGCCAGGCACCCCGGCAAGGTCGGAGGCTCGCTGATTCTGTTTATGCGTCCGGCTGCGCCGGCCGCATAAACGTCTCCACTACCCACGCACGATAATGCCGGTTATGTCAAGTTGGAAATTGACGATACCGGCAAGGCGACTCCCCCGGCGGGATGATCAGCCCGCGAGTGGGTGCAGCGGGTCGCACGGCCCCGAATAGGCACTGCGGCGCTGCGAGTCGGTCATGCGCTGGATCGCGACCGCCAGCATGTCGTCGTCGGCCAGCTCCGCAAACCCGGCCGCGCCGCAGCGCACGCCTTCGGCCGCATACCGGCTGCCGCTGACCGCGTCGCGCACGCGGCGATACGCCGAGCGCGCCTCGAAACTTCCTGCGCCCGGCAGCAGCAGCCCGAACCGGCCCGCTCCCAGATGCCCGACGCTGTCGTCGGAACGCACCACAGACCGCGCCAGGGCGCCCACGTGGGCGATCATCTCGCTCTCGTCCACACCGGGGCCCAGCATGATGCCGTCGACCTCGAACACCGCCAGTGACGCGTCCTGGCTGCGCCAGCGAGCGGCGACGGCCATCCGCCCGGCCTCGGCAGCGAATCCCTCGCTGTCGAGCAGCGCGTAGCGCGCCCGGTCAGAGGCCGCGCCCGCCAGGGTCACGCACTCCGAGAGTACGGCGACGAACGCCTCCTGAACGGGAGTCGGCGCGGTGTTCCACGTCACCCGCAGCGACCCGTCAACGACGGCCAGCGAGCAGTCGAGACCAGCCTCGGCCGGAATGGTTTCGAGCAGCCGTTCCACCTCGTCGGGAGGCGCGGCACCGGGCGCCGCAAGCGCTGCGGCCACCCTGGCGAGAATTTGCATCAGAGCAAGAGGCGTCATCCTGCCTCGATTATCGGGATCCGGCACCCATCGCTTGAGCGGTTTCGCACACGGCCTGAAAGGGTGAATCAGGCGGCGATGTCGTGCGTCTCGGGCTCGTCGTCGGCGAGTTCGGGATGCGCTGCCGCGGCCGACGTGAAATCACGAAACTCGGTGCCCATGCGATACGGGTCGTCCTCGCGGTCGAGCACGGCCAGGAACGCCAGCACCGGCCCCTCCTCGAACTGCGCGCCGATTCCGCGTACCAGTTCCGCGATCGCTTCCTCCGGCGACATCGGGCCGCGGTAGGGCCTCGCCGTGGTCATCGCGTTGTACGAGTCGGCCACGGCGATGATCCGAGCCAGCTCGGGAATCTCGTCGCCGGCGATGTTGTCGGGGTAGCCTCCCCCATCCCAGCGCTCATGATGGCTGCGCACGACCGCGGCGATGTCCTCGTAGCCCTCGACCTCGAGCAGGATCTTCTCGCCCTCGGCCGAGTGCTCGCGCATCAGGGCCCATTCCTCGTCGGTCAACGCCGAGGTCTTCTGCAGCACCTCGGAAGGCACGGCGACCTTGCCCACGTCGTGCACCATCCCGATCAGGTGGATGCGCTCCACCACGTCGGCGGCCATGCCCATCTCGCGACAGATATCGCGCGAGTAGGCGGCCACGGCGGTCGAGTGGTTGGCCGTCCAGTTGTCGCGCGCATCGAGTGCCCGCACCATCGCGCGGGTGAAGCTGAGATTGATCCGCTGCAGCTGCGAGTTGGTCTCGGCCAGCCGGTGGTTGGCCTTCTCGAGCTCCGAGATGAGCTGGCTGGAGCGCGCCAGCGCCTTCAGAGTCACGTGGGCCGCGGCAATCGGTACTGCGAAGAACACGATCACCCACTCGCCCGACCCGATGTAGGCGTAGGCATAGAGGCTGGTGATCGGCACATACACCGCCAGCGACACCAGCAAGGTCTGCCGCGCGTGGCGCAGCAGCACGAGCGGCGAGATGCCGCGGTTGATGTAGACGACCGCCGAGGCGGTGGCCACGTCCACCAGTTCGCTCAGAAGCGTCGCGGCGATGGCGGCCAGCAGCAGCCACCCCAGTCCGCTGGGATCCGAGGCCTGCGCCAGCACGACCTGTGCCCCCACGCCCGCGGCCACGCCCACCAGCGCGCGCGACGACACAAACGACAGCATCTTCAGGCCCGGCTCTGGAAGCAGCGCCATTCCCGCGGCTCCCGCGAGCGCGGCTGCAGCGGGACCGAACAACAGCGCGGCCAACACCATCGGCAGGAATGCGACCGAAACCCCCAGGCGGTCGGAGATCTCGGGGGCGTAGCGTTCTGCCACTGCGCAGACCGCGGCCAGCACCAGCGTCACCGGCCAGTTGTCAACGCCGGAATAGAGAAGTGCTGTGCCCACCGCCACGACCGCGATGATCGTCTGAGCGGCCACGTACAGCCGGATTCGGGATTCTCTGTGAACTTGTGGCAGCATTATTTGTCAGGACTTGACATCCCCCAGCGGAGTGGCTATGGTATCCCCCGATCGGGGTACACACTCAACGGGGAGCGAATCGTGAAGGTCACGAATTATCTCAGGGCTTGGTAGGCGTTTAGCGCTGTCACCCGTGCATCGACACGGACACTCGAATACATGAGTGCTTTTGATCACGGGTGAAGCGCTGGTGCAGCGGTTGCTTCGTTGCCCTGACCAGACAAGACTCAAGAAACGCCCTATGGACACCCTGCAGTTGGGTCGTCCATGGGGCGTTTCGCGTTGATGCCCTCCCCCAGTTTCGATCGGCTCCAAGCCAGTCCTCAAGCTACGGCGACCACGCGCCGATACGTGCTTGGAAGCGGTCGGTAGACCACCCGCGGATTCGAGGCTTTTGGTGGTCACCGGATTGTCCCTCTCGCCGCTGAAAGCCCGATCAAAACGAGGTCATCAATGAGCGACGCCGACGCGCAGCCCGAAGCACCCGAGCCGGTCAGCGGCCTGCGGCGGGCTATGGAGGATCGCATGAAGACCCTCCGCGACGCCGAGGACCGCTTGCAGCGCGAGCAGTCGGCGCTCCAGGAGCAGGCGAAGGTCGTCTTCGCCGAGCGCGAGGCGCGGCTGGCGCGGCGTGAACGAGAGCTTGCCAAGCGCGAGGCGGCGCTCGCTGTCAATGAAGGTATAGCTGCCGGCGGAGAGGCGTCCGGTGCTGACACGGAAGCGGCCGAACGGGTTTCGGCGCTCGAGGTACAGCTGGCGGACATGGAAGCGTCACTCGACGCTACCCGCGCGCAGCTGACTGCCGCCGAGAATCGCGCCGAAAGCGCCGAATCGGAAGGTGCCGAGGGTGCGCCCGCTACGGCCGATCCGGCTCTCGAGGCCGAGCTGCGCTCGCTAATGGAGTCGGTCGAGACACTCACCGCCCAGGTCGAGCACGAGCGCGAGCAGACCGCCCGCGTCGAGCGCGAGCGCGACTCGCTGGTGGAGCAGATCCGCGAATCCGGGGCCGAGGGAAGCGCCCAGCTCGCCGAGCGCGAGGCGCAGCTGAACGCACGCCAGGCCGAGCTGGAAGATCGTGAGCACCGCGCCAAGAAGGTCGAGAAGGTGCTGACGCAGAAAGAGCTCAACATCGACGGTACCCGCGCGGATCTGATGGAGCGCGAAGGCACCATCGCCGCGACCGAGCAGCGACTGGCCGAAGCCGATGCCGCCGTCGCCGAGCGCGAGAAGACCGTTGCCGCTGAGCTGGAAGCCATCCAGGAGCGCACCGCCGCAGCCGACAGCCGCGAGGCCGAGCTGGCCAAGTCGTTCGACGAGCTCGCTTCGGCGCAGAACGCCACCAACGAGAGCACCACGGCGCTCGAGTCGCGCGCCGCGATGCTGGAGGCGTCCGAGGCGAAGCTGGCGGAGCGCCGCGAGGAGACCGATCGGCACGTGGCCGCCGCCGAGGCCAAGCTCGCCGAGCTGGCCGACCGTGAGGCCGAGCTGCTGCAGCTCGAATCCAAGTTGGAAGCTGTCGAGGCCCGCGCGAAGGAGATCGAGGCACTCGACGCCGAGGTGACCCGCCGCGAGCGCGAGGTGGCCGATCTCACCCAGGCCACCAGCCAGGCGAACGCGGCGCGCGACGAGGCCCGCGACGAGCGCGAACGGCTCGAGTCGATGCGCAGCGACGCCGAGGTTCGCATCAAGCACGCGGACACGCGCACCGAGGAGCTGCGGGAACTCGAGAAGGATCTCTCGGAGGTCACCAGGAAGCTCGCCGAGTTCGACGTGCGTCAGGCGCAGCTGACTGACCTCGAGGCCGAAATCGCGCGCCAGCGCAGCGAGTCTGAGAGCCAGATCCGCGAGGCTGATCGTGTCACCAAGGCGGCCGAACGCCTGATGGCCGAGGCCGAGACGCGGGCGGCACAGGAGTTCGAGCGGCTGTCGGCCGACCTGCGCGAGCGCGAAGCGCGCCAGTCGCTGGCCGAGGCCGACCTCGAGCGCCGCGAGGGCCGTCTGGATCGCCGTCAGGATGCGCTGGACGAGCGCGAGCGCGAGCTGGACGATCGCTACGACAAGCTCGAACTGCGCGACGGTCAGATCAAGGAGCGCGAGACCGAGGTGGCGCGCATCACGGTGCGAGCCGACCGGGTGGAGGCCGAACTCGAGAATCAGCGCGCTGCGCTGCAGGACGCTGAGGACGCCGTATCCCGTGAACGTGCCGTGCTGCAGCGGCGCATGGGCGAGCTGGAGGATTCGCGCGCCGAGGCCCGTGAACAGCGCGAGGTCGAGGTCCGCGAGGCCGTGGAACAGTCGGGCAAGAGCCGCAGCCTGCTGCGCGGAGGCAGCGGAGGCTCGAGCGCCAAGGCGATCGAGACGCTGCACGAGTCGCTGCGCCAGAAGGAAGTCGAGCTCGAAGCGCTCGAGCGGCGCCTGACCGAGCAGTCGGCGGCTCTCCAGCGCCGCGAGGCCGATCTGGACACGTACGCACGCAAGCTGCAGCGAACGGCCAACGCCGCTCCCACCGCTGCAGCGATGGATCTCAGTGACGCTCCCGCTCCCCCGCGCCGGGATGCCGGCGGGGACGACGCTTCGGACGACGATCCCACGCGCAAGCGCCTGCAGTTCTGGTCGCGGTAACGCATAAAAGGGGTCAGCCACCTTTTGTGCATGGGCGAGCCCTCAGGGTTGCAACCGACGTTACTGATGCACAAAAGGTGGCTGACCCCCTTATGCGTGGGTGACGTCCGGCACGATCAGTAGCGTTCTCCTGTGCCGGGGGCCCGCAAACGCAAATGGCGTGTGATCGTGGCGGCTGGAGCGATGGTGTTGTACGCCGGCGGGTGGTTCCTCCCCCCTGGACCGCGCGCGGCGACGGTTGCGATCTCGATCACGCTGGCCTCCGGCACTTTTGGCCGTATAGGTGGTTTGGTGGGCGCCGCGGCGGCGCTCCTGGCGCCGCTCCCCCTCCCCACCCGCGTCGCGCTGGCCGCGGTCGCGCTGGTCGGCGGTGAGCTGCAGCAGCGCTCGCTGGACCGCACCAGGCGCATGGCGCGACGCTCGTTCACCGACCGGCTCACGGGCCTGCGCAACTACGACTTCTTCTGCGAATCGCTCGACGCCGAACTGGCCCGGGCGCGCCGCTACGGCGGCTGCGTCACGCTCGTGCTGTTCGATCTCGACAGGTTCAAGCGCTACAACGACAAGTACGGCCACGCGGCCGGAAACCGGGTGCTGAGCGCAGTCGGACACGCGCTCGCGACGCACAAACGCGAGGCCGACATCGCCGCGCGGTTCGGCGGTGAGGAGTTCGCGCTGCTCCTGACCGGCCGGGCGAGCGACGGCATCATTGCGGCCGAACGGGTGCGCGCGGCAATCGCCGACGCCACCACCGGCGGACTCAGCCGCCACGACACGAGAGGCGGCCCGCTCAGCGCCAGTGCCGGCGTCGCGACCTTCCCGGTGGACGCACGCGATGCGGTCGAACTGATCGAGTTGGCCGACCGTGCGCTCTACGCGGCCAAGCATCGCGGTCGCGACTGTGTGGTTTCGGCCGCCGAGATCGGCACACCGGCGCTGGCCGTCTAGATGGTTGATTCCACGGCTCGTGATGTCCTGAGCAGTCGGGAACCGAGCAGCGCAAGGATCGCGGGAGGGTCGATATCGGGAATATCGGCCCGCCCAAGGACGCCGCGATGCGCCGGTTCCCGGCTGCAGCCCACCAACGCTCGCACCACCACGACAGCCTGACGGTCAGGCGCGCGAAGCCGTGGAATCAACCATCTTGCTCAGGCGGCGTCCGAGAGGTCGGCGCGGGCGCTGTCGAAACGTGCCGAGTAGAGCCTGCTGCGAAACTCGTCGATGGTCAGATCGCGGGTGTCACCGAACGGCCGCTCCAGAAAATGCACCACCCGGTCGTGAAAGAACGGCACGTCCAGATGCGGTTCAGACACCAGATTGACCGTCGTCTGGCCGCAACCGGGGCAGCACATCGCGACCCCCACCAGCTGGTCGTGGGCGTGCGGCAAAACAACCTCGAGGCAGGACGGAAATACGGGCCGCATCCGCCGCTCGGCCGTGCAGTAGAGCCGCCATGGCCAGTTGCCGCGCTGGAGGTGGCCGCGGTAGACCTCGGCAAACTCGTCGCCCACCGGTTCGTTTCGGCCGGTGAGCAGGTTGAGGAATCCCGTCTCCACCGGTATCAGTGGCCCGTAGTCGAGTGCGTCGTGCGTCACGAGCCCCACATGTACCGAACCGCAGCGGCAGTGGTACTCCACGCGATAGAGCGCCGGATGAACCGCGCCGGGCAGCCGCTCCAGGCGCCGAAACGCCGACAGTGGCACGCGCACGAAGACGTCCTCACCCGCCGTTGGGCAGTGAAATTCGTAGATAGCGCGTAACACATCGTACATAGTCATGGTGGTGTTATCGACCCGAGAGGCACGACCGATGAGTGCGTCCCGGCGCACGCGGATCGGTAGAATCGCGCGGCGTGTCTGTCGATCTGCGTTCGTATATCAGGGATGTACCCGATTTTCCCAAGCCGGGGATCGTCTTCAAGGACATCATGCCGCTGCTCTCGGACGCAACCGCTCTGCACGCGGCGGTGGACGATCTGGCCGAATGGAGCGAGCCGCGCAAGATCGACCTCGTGGTGGGTGCTGAGGCGCGCGGGTTCATCCTCGGCGCTGCCCTCGCGTACAAGCTCGGCTGTGGCTTTGCGGCGGCCCGCAAGCCCGGAAAGCTCCCCTACCTGACGGTCGGCGCCAAGTACGCGCTGGAATACGGGTTCGACGCCCTCGAGATGCACGTCGACGCGGTCCCGCGCGGCGCTCGGGTGCTGATCCACGACGATCTGCTGGCAACCGGCGGAACCGCCCGGGCCAAGATCGAGCTGGTCGAACAGCTGGGCGCGACGGTCGTCGGGGCTGCGTTCGTGGTCGAGCTCGGGTTCCTCAGCGGCCGCGACCGGCTTTACGGCTACGACGTCCACTCGCTGATCAACTACGACAGCGAGTAACACTGCAAGCAAACGTGCCTCGGCACGTTCTGTTGCGTTTGTGCGTCTAGCGCACCAGGTGGCGGAGGTCGCGTACGAGCAGGAGATGGGCGAGCTGGCTGGTGAGGTCGGCCAGGGTCTCGAGCTCGCGCAGTCCGGCCTCGCGGCGGTCGGCGTTGGGTGAGCGCAGCGACGGCGCCAGGATCTGCTCCAGCAGCCCCGCTTCGCGGCCCACGGCAGACCGGAACGCGCGCAGGTTTCGGGCAGCCACGCCGTAGCGCGCCAGGCGCTGGCACAGCATCACGATCTCGGCATCCGCGCGCGTGTATGGGCGGTTCTTGTCAGGCCCGGACTCGAGCAGCCCGAACTCGTGCAGCTCGCGCACGAACTGCTGATCGGCGTCGGTCTCGGCCAGGATCTGGCTCAGCGTCAGCTGTTCGTCGGGATTGATCAGCCGCGGCCGGCGGGTACCCGCCCCGCCCTGCGTCATCACCTGGCGGATCACCCGCAGCGGCAGGAACTCGTCGCGCTGCATCCTCAGGATCTGGCGCAGCTGATCGACATCCTCGTCCGAATACAGGCGGTAGCCGCCCGGCGTGCGCCGCGGCGTGATCAGCTTCTGGTCTTCCAGAAACCGGATCTTGGAGATCGAGACGTCGTCGCCGAACTCGTCTTTGAGCAGCTTGCAGACCGTGCCGATGGTGAGCCTCGACTGCGGTGCGGGCGTGGATGTGGGATCGGCAGCCATCAACTCTTCTCGATAAAGGTGAGGCGGTACTTGCCCACCTGCAGGTCGTCGCCGTCGGAGAGCAGCGTCGATTCGATTCGCTCGCGGTTGACGTAGGTGCCGTTGAGGCTGCCGAGGTCGGTCACCTGGAGGCCCCCAGGTACGCGCTCCAGGCGGGCGTGGGCGCGAGAGACGGTGATGTCGTCCAGGAACACGTCGGACTGCGGAGCCCGGCCGATGGTCGTGACGTCGCCGCGCAGCACGAACTGCTCGCCGGCACGCCCACCTCCGGTGCGAATCGCCAGGGTGCCCACCGGCTGGAGCAGCTCTTCTTCGGCCTCGATGTGGATCGCCGGCAGAGCTTCGGTCGGTTCCTGCCCTGCTTCAACCGCTTCCCCTTCGAGGAGGCTGGCGCCGCAGCGTCCACAAAACCGTGCACCCTCACGGTTGTGATGTCCGCACTCCGAGCAGTACATGAGCTCCTTCAGGCGTCGGGCGCTGCGGCATCGCCGACGGGATCCGGCGGCGGTCCGCGGTGCGCAAGAATCTCGGTCAGCCGGTCGATGTCGACATCGGAGATGGGCGACTCCTCACCCCGGCGGCGCTTGACCCGGTCGACCAACTCAGCACGCAGGATGTCGATGCGGCCGTGCAGCAGCCGGCGGCGGTACGAGATCTCTTCTTCTTCACGCACGAGCCCGTCGATCAGCTGCTTCAGCTCGGCGTCGCTCATCTCGGTGAAATCCGGCAGAACGTCCATGTCGCTCATCCTGGCTTGGGGGTCAGTGGAAGTGTACTGTGATCCTTCGAATTCCTCAAGCTCAACTAGAGGGTTGTAGCCGAGGGCAGACACTGAGGATCAGGCTGTACCTTTGCCTCAGACCCGCCGACTCCTCCCCACAGGCGGTTCAGTCAGCCGCTTCCACGGCCGCGGCGGCGGTCAGAATCTGGCTGTAGTGCTGCTCCAGCCGCTCTGACTGCTGCGGGTCGGTACCCTCGGCGTAGACGTGGATGACCGGCTCGTCGGGGTCGGGAATCACCTGCGCCCAGCCACCCTCGTCGGTCACCTTGACGCCGTCGGTGTGGTCGACCTCCATGCCCTTGACGGCCTCGATCACCGCGCGCATGGCCGCCCCCTTGCGCGACCACGGGCAGGGCACCTCGCGCGTCACGAGCGTTGACTGCGGAATGCCGGCCACCAGCTGCGAGAGCGGGCCGCCGCCGGCGTGCGCCACCAGCTCGAGGATCTTGCCGATCGACATGACCGCGTCATAGGCGGGCAGGAACTCCGGAAACACGTACCCGCCCCCGGAGGCTCCGGCAAACAGCACTCCCGGTTTGGCCGCTTCGGCCAGCAGCGCCTGCAGTGAGGCCTTGGTGCGGCGCACTGTCCGGCCGTTGACGATCGTGTCCACCAGCGACGTCTCGGTGATCGGGGCAAGCAGATCGCCGGTCTGTTCGGACGAGGCCAGCTCGCGCAGGAGCAGCAGGAGCGTGGTCCGGCCGTCGATCGCGGTGCCGTGCTCGTCGACCAGCCACACGCGCTCGGCGCCGTTGTCCATCAGGATGCCCATGTCGGCCCCCATCGCGCCCACCAGCCGGCCCAGCGACGCTAGCGCCTCACGGCGGTGATCGCCGCGCAGCGCCGGAGTCGACTCGACAAAGGCGTTCAGCGCCACCATCTCGACGCCGAGGTCGCCGATCATGGCCGGCAAGACGATCGATGCGGGCGAGTAGTGGTAGTCGAGCGCCACCCGAAACCCGCGCTCGGCGATCGCTGCCGTGTCGAGCGAGCCGAGCAGCTCGGAGATATAGGCCTCGGTGGCTCGGGTGGGATAGGTCAGCGAGCCGATCTCACTCACCCCCACCCGCCGGAACTCCTCGCGCGAGTGCACCCGCTCGAGCGCCTTCAGCGTCGCGTCCGACACCAGGATTCCGGGCGGCTCGAAGAACTGCACGTTGATCACGTCGCCGTCGTCGCCGGCCACGCTCACGTGGACGCCGTGGGCGCGCTCGTCGACCTTCATCTCGTGGCGGTTGACCGCCGGCAGCGCAACTCGCAGGTCGGACACCGAGCTGCCCGCCGCCACCAACCCGGACAGGAACGCCCGCTTGATCATCCGCGAGGCGGGATGGGCGTCGCGGCTGGCCACCACCCGCGCCCCGTTGGGCAGCAGCGTGCCGAACGCGGTGCCCAGCCGGGCGGCCACGTCGGGCGTGATGTCGACGTTGACCAGCCCGGAGACACCGTCGCGGCCAAAGAGCGTGGTGATGCCGCGCGACTCCCAGATCAGATTCGAGCGGATCGCGGCTCCCGCCTCGATGGTCTTGAACGGATACACCTTGACGTTGGGGCTGAGCACCGCCTCCTCGCCGATCGAGCACTCATCGCCCACCGCGACGCCGTCGTGCAGCAGCGCATGTGCGCGCACGTCCACGCGCCGTCCCAGGATGGCTCCCTCGATGCGGGCGCTGCGTCCCACGTAGTCGCCCGAGTCCAGCACGCTGCGGGTGATCAGCGCGCCCTCCTTGACGACCACGTTCTGGCCCAGAAGCGCGTGCGGACCGACCCGCGCGCCGGCCTCGATCTTGCAGTAGTTGCCGATGAACGCGGGCCCCTCGACCTGGTCCAGCTCGGGCAGCTGCACTCCTTCGCCCAGCAGCACGTTGGCGCGCAGCCGCACGCCCGACAGCTGCAGGTTCACCTTGCCCTCGATCGCATCGAAGTTGGCCTGCCGGAACTGGTCGAGATTCCCGATGTCCTGCCAGTAGCCCTCGGTGACGTGGCCGTACATCGGCTTGCCCTTGGCCAGGAGCGCCGGGAAGAGCTGCTTGGAGAAGTCGTACGGCTCGCCCGGCGGCACCGACTGCAGCACCTCGGGTTCGAGCACGTACACCCCGGTGTTGATCGTGTCGCTGAACACCTGCCCCCACGAGGGCTTCTCGAGGAATCGCTCGACCCGGCCGTCGGCGTCGACGATCACGACTCCGAACTCGAGCGGGTTGTCGACGGAGCGCAGCGCGATGGTGGCCACCGCGCCGGTCTGACGATGACGGTCGACCAGCGCCGTGAGGTCGAAGTCGCAGAGTGCGTCGCCCGAGATGACAAGGAACGTCTCGTCGAGCTGTTCCTCGGCATTCTTGACGCTGCCGGCGGTGCCGAGTGGGGTCTCCTCGACCGAATAGTGCAGCTTCACGCCCAGCGACTCTCCGTCGCCGAAGTAGCCGCGAATCACCTGCGGCAGGTAGGCGACGGTGACCACGA
This sequence comes from uncultured Actinomycetes bacterium, assembly GCA_963796875.1. Taxonomy (GTDB): domain Bacteria; phylum Actinomycetota; class Thermoleophilia; order Gaiellales; family JAICJC01; genus CAVPTL01. The sequence goes on along the minus strand of CAWCNL010000005.1, from coordinate 580,891 downwards.
TCTCGGTCATCCCGTGAGACCGCAGCAGGTCGATGATGTGCTCCATGCAGGGCTTGCCCGCCACCGGCACCATCGGTTTGGGCTGGTTGGAGGTCAGCGGGCGCAGGCGCGTGCCCTCCCCTCCGGCCATCACGACGGCTTTGATGTGAGTCCCTCCCCTGAGCGTATGGCGTACGAGACCGCTGCGGCCAGCGAGATCGCGAGACCCGCAGCGTAGAGGACGTCGGCCCAGAGCCGGGGGGTCAGCATCATCGCCAGAAGCGCCACCATGATCATGGCGGTGGCGAGCTTGCCGTAGAAGTTGACGCGCACTTCGGTGGCCATGTGGCGGCGCTCGAACGCGATTGCCAGGTAGGCGTCGCGCAGGAGCAGCGGCAGCGCGAGCCACCATGCGAGCCGGGTCTGGTAGGCGAGCAGGATCACGCACAGGTCGATCAGCAGCCGATCGGCCAGCGGGTCGGCGATCCGCCCGAAGCGCGACTGCACGCCGGCGCGGCGGGCGATGTAGCCGTCCAGGAAGTCGGTGGCCGAGGCGAGTGCAAAGATGAGGGCGGCGGCGAGACTCTGGCCGTCGCCGGCGCGCCCTAGCAGGATCACAAACGGGACGATCGCGATCAGACGAAGCGTCGTGAGGACGTTGGGCACAAGCGCGATCATCTGCCGCAGTTTATCGGGCAGAGGTGCGGCCCCTCGGTGGCGAGTAGCATGCCGCCGATGCTCGACGAGACCATCCGCAGCCGTCGCACCCACAAGCTGTTCCAGCCGGAGCCCGTCCCGGCCCAGACGCTGGCCGAGCTGTTCGAGCTGGCGCGGTGGGCGCCCAACCACAAACTGACCAATCCGTGGCGCTTTCGGGTTGTGGGGCCGCAGGCGCTGCTGCGCCTGAAGACCGCCGCGGGCGAGTCGACCACCGCTCCCGGGAAGCTCGACCGGGCTCCCACGCTGGTGGTCGCGAGCGCAATCGGCGCCGAAGACCCGGTGATCGCCGAGGAGAACGAGCACGCCACCGCCGCGGCCGTCTACATCTTGCTGCTGGCCGCGCACGACCGGGGTCTGGCGGGATACTGGCGCTCGCCGGCGGTCCTGCGCACAGCCGAGGGCCGCGCGGCCGTGTCGGTGCCGGAGACCGAGCGGGTGCTGGGGCTGATTCACCTCGGCCGGCCGGTGCGCGAGCAGGAGCCTCCCGAGCGCGCCGCGATCGAAACGTTCGTCGAGTTCCTCGAGTGAATAAGAGGGGTCAGTCGCCTTCTATTCATCAGCGACGTTCGCTGCAACTCTCTGAGAGTTCTCCCATGAATAAAAGGCGACTGACCCCTCTTATTCACAGATCCCCCGGATTGTGGTCGTGGCGGCGCTCCGGCAGACCGATACAGATCGGGAGAGGCTTGGGCGCCTCTCGTGGGTCTACGGGTCAACCTTGGGGGTAAGCATGTCCACTTTGACGTTTGTTCCGCGCCGCAGCCACGTCGGCGTCGCGCCGGTCGAGCACGACTCGGCCGATCCGGTCGTGTCGATCGCCGATGACACCGCGCTCGTCACCTACGCACATCCGCACCAGCTGATCACCGATGTGTGGGTGCGCCGCGAGGCCGCCTGGCGTCGCGTGGGCCGCTGGGAATCCCCGGCCTAACCCTCGGCGAAGCCACGCCGCTGCAGGCGGCCCCAGCCGCGCCGTCCGCGCAACAGATCGATGATGGCGATCAGCCGGTAGAAGTCGACCGCCTGCCGAAACCAGAGGTTCTCGAGGACGGCGATACATCAGGATGCGACCGAGGTCGCGGACACCGCGGTAGTACCGGAATCCGCGCTCCTCGAGCGCACACGCCGCGACGGTCACGAGCGTGCCGAAGAGCGCCTGGCAGATCACCCACGACGCCACCAGCCGGGGGTCGATCCTGCCGGTGGCGAGGCCGTACGGGAACACGATCCACGCCGCGGCCACGAACACTGGGCCGAGGAACTCGATCACCAGCATGTAGGGCAGTCCGAGCATGCCGAGCACCCCGAAGCGCGGCCGCAGCATCATGCCGCGGTGGCGCCACAGCGACTCCCACAGTCCGCGATGCCAGCGGCGCCGCTGGGTGCCCAGCGATCCGATATCCGCCGGTACCTCGGTCCAGCACACCGGATCGGCGTTGTAGACGATGCGATACGGGCGGCCGGAATTCGCGCAGCCGGCGATGCAGCCGCAGGGTCATCTCGAGGTCCTCCCCCACCGTCTGCGTCCAGTAGCCGCCGGCCCCCTCCAGCAGATCGCGGCGAAACATGCCGAACGCGCCCGAAACGATCATGAGGGCGCCCAGCGTGTCCCACCCGCTGCGACCCAGCAGAAACGCGCGCAGGTACTCGACCAGCTGGCAGCCGGGCACCGCTCGCCGGGGGACGCGCGGCTCGATCATGCGGCCGGCCTCGATTCGCCCGGAGTTCCCCACCCGAATGGTGCCGCCCACCGCCGCCGACCCGATCCGGGTCCTCGAGGAACGGGCGGGTCATCACGGCAAGTGCATCGGGATCCAGGATGGAGTCGGCATCGGTGATGCACACGTGTGAATAGCGGGCGTGGTCCAGGCCGCAGTTGAGAGCATCAGCACGGCCACCGTTGTGCTTTCGCACGAGGGTGATCAGCGCGTCGCCGGCGGTGGTCTGCCACGTCTCGACGACCGGCTCGTAGGCCAGCGTCCCGCGCGCCGGCACTGCCATCCGGCGCAGCCCGAACTCGTCGATCACCACCGCTGCCGTACGATCGCTGGAGCCGTCGTCGACCAGCACGAGTTCGAACCGCGGGTAGCGCTGGCCGAGAATCGATCGCACCGACTCGATCACCACCGGCTCCTCGTTGTAGGCGGGCACCACGACCGAGATCCCGGGCGTCAGCGGCGACCGAAACGCCTCCTCATACCACGCCCAGCTGCGCTCCCGCACGCGGGCGGCGATGCCCATCCGCGCGAACGGCCAGAGCATCACGTAGCTCAGATTGAGCATGAACGCGTATGCGACCGAGACGACGCCGACCACCGTCAGCACCTCATTCATGGTGCTCCAGCACCGTTTCGGCGGCGTATCGCATGGCCGCGCTGGCGGCGCTGTGGGTACCGACCCGAGCGGCGAGGTCGGGAGCCACCACGGCAAGAGCATCCGCGGCGGCCAGCGCATCGGCATGGTCACCGGTCTGCGCCAGGCCCACCAGCGCGGCGGCGTGGGTGCGGTCGCCGATCGTGGCGAGTGCCTGAGCGGCGGCCACCCGCACCGCGGTGGCCTCGTCGGCGAGCAGGGCGGCAACATCGGCGGCGGGTTCGGAGTCGCCCAACCGGCCCAGTGCGCGACACGCCTGCACGCGCACCTTGGCGTCCGCGTGTAGCAGAAGCGGTGTCACCACAAGCACATCCTCGAGCCCACCCATCTGGCCCAGCAGCCCGGCTCCGAGCGCCACGCGCAAGGGATCGGCGCTCGCCACCAGCGACCGCAACACGGGCAGCGCCGGGGTGCCGATGTCAGTCAGCGCGGCGCGCACGACCGCCTCGGGCACGGCGCGGTCGAGGTGGGCCCCGACCAGCTTTTCGACCGCCGAGGCGGCTGCGAGCCGGCCCAGGCTGCGGGTAGCGGCCAGCCGCACCGCCGGATGGGGATCGTCGAGCGCGGTCACGAGCGGTTCGTGGGCTCGGTCGTGGCACATATCGCCGAGTACCGCGGCGGCCCGCGCCCGGCGCGGCCACGGCCGGGCGGTCAGGTCGGTGATCGCGGCGTCCAGTTCGCCGGTGCTCAGAAAGTACGCAGCAATCTCGTGCCGCGCGTCACCCGTGATGGTCGGGGCCATCTCGGTCAGAAGCTCACTCAGCGCCCGGGCATCCTCTGGCCGAGGCAGCACCACGTCGCCATCGATCAGCCCGAGCGCGAACGGCTCGGCGCGCTCCAGCGCCCGCGCATGACGGCGATCCAGGCGCTGTGCGCGGCGGTGTCCGCCAGATCAGCACACGGGCGTACACCACCACTGCGGCGAGCAGCGCAAGCGCAACGAATACGGGAGCCGGCATCCGGCCGGTGATCGGCCGCGGAGCCCGCGAATCCACCTGCTTTCGTGTACGGTGGAGCCGGGTGCAGATGCCGAACCCGACGAACCTCCCACCGCAGGACTCCTCCAGCGGCTATGGCGAACCCGTAGTCTGGCAGCCGCGTAGTCCGACCATCCGGCCGTGGCCGCTCGCGGTCGCGTGGGTGGGCTCGGCGCTGGGGATCCTGGTGGCCGCCTACATCGTGCCGGGAAACAGCGTCGACGGATTCTTCGGGGCGCTTCTGGTGGCGCTCGCGGTCGGGATCCTGAACGGCATCGTGCCGCCGGTGATCGCCGCGCTGCGGCTGCCCTACACCGTCGGGGCAGGTTTCATCCTGGTGCTGATCGCCGACGCACTGATGCTGCTCGCCGTCTCGAACTGGTTCCCCCACACGATCCACGTGCCGGGGTTCTTCCACGCGCTGGCCACCGCGCTGATCGCGGCCGTGGTGTCGGTGGTGATCGACGTGGTGCTGGGCACCAACGACGACGACGCCTACACCGTGCGCGTCATCCAGCGCATTGCGCGGCGCTCGGGCGAACGCGTGCAGACCTCGACGTCGGGCATCATCTTCCTCGAGATCGACGGTCTGGGCCTGCCGATCCTGCGCCGCGCGATGCGCGACGGCAACGCCCCCAACATGGCCCGCTGGGTGGCCGACGGATCGCACGCGCTGACCGAGTGGGAGACCGACCTCTCGTCGCAGACGGGCGCGAGCCAGGCGGGCATCCTGCTGGGCTCAAACCACGACATTCCCGCGTTTCGGTGGGTCGAGAAGGAAACCGGCCGGGTGATGACCTGCTCGAAGCCCGATGACTGCGCCGAGATCGAGCACCGCCTGGCCACCGGCATCGGGCTTCTGGTCAACGGCGGCGCGAGCCGCGGCAACCTGCTCTCGGGCGAAGCCGACGAGGTGATCCTGACCGTCAGCCGGATCAGCGCCGAGAAGGAGTCGAACCCGGGCTACCGGGCGTTCTTCGCGAACGGCTACAACGTCACCCGGTCGCTGGTGCTGTTCTTCTGGGAGGTCATCCTGGAGCTTCTTGCGTCCGGCCGTGCCAAGCGCCGTGACGTCCACCCGCGTGGACATCGTGGCGGTGTGTACCCGTTCATCCGCGCGGCCATGTGCGTGATCGTGCGCGATCTGATCGTGTTCGGGGTGCTGACCGACATGATGAAGGGCCGGCCGGCGATCTACGCCACGTTCTCGAGCTACGACGAGGTTGCCCACCACTCCGGGCTCGAGCGCAGCGACACGCTGGAGGCGCTGCGCAAGCTGGATCAGCAGTTCGGCCGCATCAATCGCGCCCGCCGCTACGCCGCGCGGCCGTACGAGCTGGTGGTGCTCTCCGACCACGGTCAGACCCAGGGTGCCACGTTCAAGCAGCGCAACGGCTACAGCCTTGCCGACCTGGTCGACAGATCGCTGGCCCGCGGGTCGGTGCAGGACATGGCCGGCGGCGACGAGCAGCAGGCGATGGTCGGGTTGGCGATGTCCGAGGCCACGAAGGGCAGCAAGAGCGCCGCGGGCGACGAGGGGTCTCCGACCGAGGAGGCCATCGTGATGGGCTCGGGCAACCTGGGCCTGATCTATCTGATGGGCGAGAACCGGCGGCTGACGCGCGAGGAGATGGACGCGTCTCACCCTCAGCTGATTCCGGCGCTGCGCGAGCACCCGCACGTCGGCTGGATTCTGGTTCGCTCCCAGGCCGAGGGCGCGGTCGTGCTCGGCGCGCACGGCTCACACCGGCTGTCCGACGGCCATGTGGAGGGCGTCGACCCCCTGGCGCCGTTCTCGCCCGGCGCTGCGGCGCACCTGGCCCGCACCGACTCGTTCCCGCATGTGGCCGACATCATGGTCGGCAGCTTCTATGACGCCGAGCTGGACGAAGGCTGCGCGTTCGAGGAGCTGATCTCGTTCCACGGGGGCATCGGCGGTACGCAGACCCAGCCGTTCATCCTGCACCCGGTCGAGCTCGAGGTGCCTGACGGGGCAGATCGTCGGGGCAGCGGCGGTGCACGGCATCCTCAAAGGGCTGGCGCGACGCGCTGCAGCCCGAGACGCCGGATGCGGACGACGTCGAGACCGCAGTTCTGAGCTAGCGGCAGGCGATGGCAGACGCCGGGCAAGAGGTGGGCGAGGCGCGCTGGCCGATGGCCGCGGCAGTCATTCGTGGTCATCGTACTGACGGCAATCCGTGCCGGCCCCGGCGCGGATGGTGCACGGCTCGGCGCACCTGATATTCCCGGTGCTCGAAGCAGTGCTGCTGGCGGCGTTGATCATCGGCGATCCCGGCCGCATCGACCGGCGCTCGCGCACGTTGCAGCGGCTCGCGATCGCGCTGGTACTCGTGCTGGTGGCCGGCGCGCTGGCACAGACGGTGCGGCTCTCGATCGAGCTGATCAACAACGACCCGCCTGCAATCGCCGCGCACGCTGCTGGAGGCCGGCGCCGAGCGTCTGGGTCGTGAACTGCATCGCGTTTGCGCTGCTCTTCTGGCAGCTCGACAGCGGCGGGCCGGCGACCCGCGCGTTTCGCGCCGCCGAGCACCCCGACTTCGCGTTCCCCCAGCAGCTGGCGCCCGAGCTCGCGCCGCCAGGGTGGACGCCCTTCTTCTTCGACTACCTCTACCTTGGGTTCACCAACGCCGTGGCGCTCAGCCCCACCGACGTGATGCCGCTGACCCACCGGGCGAAGGTGCCGATGCTGGTCGAGTCGCTGGCCTCGCTCGTGCTGATCGGGCTTGTGATCGCCCGTGCAGTGAACGTGCTCTGACCGGCTCAATCCGGCGCGACTGCTGACACGAGCCAGCTGGACGCCATCGCCGAGACCGAACCGTCGGGGTTCACGAACTCTGCGAACCCGTCCTCGAGGGCGGCACGCACCTGTGCGTGCAGGTGTTCGGCACGATCGCCCTGCAGGCGCAGGATCTCGCCGGCCGGGCCGAGCGCCATCACGATGTCCACCGCCTGGTCGAGGTCGGCGCCCATCGTGATCGGCCGGTCGCAGCGCTCGAGCGAGATGTGCGCGAAGCCGGAGTAGTGCAGGATGTCGCTGACCGTGTCGGCGTTTGCCATCGAGAACGGGCCGGGGCCGCAGGTGGGATCGTCGTAGGTCTCCGGCCGCTGCACGATCTGCTCGACGATCTGCTGGGCGCGGTAGAGCCACGGGTTGTCCTCGCGGCGCCGCCACACCACCATGACCATCCGCCCGCCGGGAACCAGCGCCCGGCGCACGTTGCGCATCGCCGCGCCGGGACTCGCAAAGAACATGGTGCCAAACCGCGAGAACGCACAGTCGAACTGCTCCTCGAACGGCTCGAGCTGCACGTCGGAAACGCCGAATCGCACATGCTCGGCGGGCCGTTCGAGCGCCAGCGTCTCGGCGATGGCGAGTTCGATGAACCGCGGCGCAGCGTCGACGCCCACCGCCGCACCCTGCGCCCCGACCAGCCGCCCCAGTTCCTGCGTGGTATCGCCAAATCCACACCCGATATCCAACACGCGCTCGCCCGGTTGAGGCTGCAGTAGCTCGATACCGGCGTCCCCCAGTCCGCCGAGGCCCGTGGTGACGATCTCGCGATACTCCACGAAGCGCTCGAACAGCGGGCCGTTCCACGCCTCGATCGCCTCGTGGTTGCCAGCGTTTTCGATACTCACATCAGAGGTGCTCATGGCATCGCCTTCCGTGTGGATCTGTCGAGCATAGTCCCGCCACCTCAGAGTTCGTTACTCGGCGCGGTTTGGCGATCGCGCTGCGGGGTACCGCGGGGCAATGATCGACCACGTGGACATCCGCGTCAGCGACCTCAACCGCAGCCGCGCGTTCTACTCCGCGGTGCTGGCCCAACTCAACTACGTCGAGCTGTGGGAGCGCCTCAACCCTGCCGGGGGGCATGAGATCGGCTACGGCAAACCGGGCGGCAGCGGTTCGGCGTTCGCCCTGCACACCCCGACGCCGACGCCGGGCCAGGACACCGTTACCCGCGGTGCACACATCGCCTTCGAGGCCCGTACAGAGGAGGCCGTTGACGCGTTTCACCGCGCCGGTGTCGAATGGGGCGCCATCGACATCGGTGCACCCGGCCCGCGACCCGAGTACAACGAGCGCTACTACGGCGCGTTCTCTGCTCGATCCCGACGGCAATAACGTCGAGGCGGTCTGCGACCTCCCGAGCTGAGGCGCACGGCGGGGGCCAACGCATAAGACGTGCCAGGCACGTCCTCTGCGTTACCCGTCACCCCTCGGAGGGATCGTCCTCGCTCTGGCCCTCCGCGAAGCTGCCCTCGTGGTCTGAAGGGGGCTCACTTCCTGCCCCTCGGCAAAGTCGCCGCCGTGTTCTTCGGCCGGCGGGTGAGGCAGCTTCTCCTGGCCCTCCGAGAACCGGCGCGGCGCCTCGACGACCTCCTCGTCCTTCTGGCCCTCGGCGTAATCGCGCTTGTCCTCGTCGACTTGCTGCGGTTCGCGATCGGGTTCGTGATCAGGCATGACTAGGCCGTCTCGTCCGGATCCTCGTCGGCGGCGAGCGTCGTGGATGCTGCCATCACGTCCGTGAAGTGCCGCTCCTGGATCGGCAGCGCCCACTCCACCAGCTTCTGCACATCGGCGTGCGACTGTGACATCGACTTCAGCACCGACCAGTGGCCGACCTCTCCGGCCTCGGCCATGGTCAGGAACTCGAAGCCGTCGAGCACGTCCGAGTCACTGTCCAGATACGTCTTGAGCATCGTCGCGCCCTTGGCCTTGGTCGCCCGCGCCTCCTCGAGGATCGCCGTCTTCTTGCCCTCGAACTCGCCCGCCAGGTCGGTACAGCGGGTCTCGGTCTCGGCTGCTTCGCGGTGCATCTGGCGAAGCGATTCGGCCAGATCCGCGGCATCCTCCTGCTGTGCCAGCGTCAGGACCTTGTCGGTGGCCGCCTGGGCCGCCATCGCCAGGCCGAGCACCTCGCCGAGCTTCGTCTCCAGGTTGGTCAGTTCTGCCATTGTCCACTCCCCTTTTCCCACGGTTTTATCAGTGGCGTCTCATCACACCGACCCGCAGGAAAACTTCCCCGTGGCACAGTCCGTGTAACCGCAGAAGCGTCCTTGTGCTGATGTTTGCACCCATTGACGGGGACGGCCGGACGGTTCAGCAGCCGCCTCTGCGGGTAGACCGGGGCCATGCAAACAAGCGGCACGATCCGAGCGCGCGCGAATCATCACGTGCAAGGAAGCTTGTGGTTCATCCCAGTGGTCTGCGTCGGCGCCGGGGTGCTGCTGTCATTTCTGACACTCTGGATCGACGGACTCTCCGGCCATACCTTCGGTACCTCGATCCATGACGGGGGGCCAGACGCCGCCCTTGCAATCCTCGGCGCGATCGCCACCTCGATGGTGAGCCTGGGGGCGCTGGTGTTGACCATCACGATGGTGGTCGTCCAGCTCGCGATGGGCCAGTTCTCGCCGCGCATCGTCCAGCCGATACTCAAAGACCGGCCGAGCCAGTTTGCGATCGGCATCTTCGTCGGCACGTTTGCATTCGCGATGCTCGCAATGCGCGACGTACTGATTGGTAACTCCGGAAACGGCCAGGTCCCGGACTCACGGTGCTCGTGGCGTTCCTACTGGTGGTGGTGTCGATCGCGGTGCTCGTCCTCTACGTGCACCACATCGGCCGATCGTTGCGCGTCTCGGCGATCATCGAAGTCGTGGGATCGGACACGCGCAGGCTGCTCGATGACATCTACCCACCCTCGGGTGAGCACTCGGCCGCCGAGTGGTTGCCGGCGCGGCGCTCTGGCGTACTGGTACAGATCGACTTTGAGCGCCTGGTGGCCGCCGCACAGGCGGCCGATTGCACGCTCATCCTGGTACCGGCTCTCGGGCAGTATGTGGTCGCCGGTGCGCCGCTGCTGCACGTAGAGGGTGACCGTTCGCGGCTTCCCGATGACCTTCCGGAAGCCCTCGAGCTGGGGCTGGAACGTACGCTCGATTCCGATCTCGCGTACGGATTTCGGATGCTCGTCGACATCGCCGAGCGGTCGCTGGCCGAGTCGTCACACCTCGATCCGACGACCGCGGTGCAGGCGATTGACCGGCTGCACGACAATCTGCGGCACCTCGCCCGCCGCGACTTTCCCGACGGCCTGCATCGAGATTCGGGCGGGTGCGTTCGACTCGTGGTCCCGGTCATGAGCTGGGAGGCGTATGTGCGGTTGTCGTTCGACGAGATCCGTCAGGCAGGCGCCGATTCGCCGCAGGTGGCACGGCGCCTGCGCTTCGCGTTGGACGACCTTCTGACGGTTGCCCCGGATGTGCGGCGGCCAGTTCTGTGTGAGCAACTCGCACTGCTCGACGCCGCGATCCGCGATCGCGTACCCGAGCAGGAACTCGCGGCGTTCCTTGGAAGCGACGGCCAGGGCATCGGAGTGCAAGCGGCCGACGGCCGCGACACGTCAGCTGGTGGCTGAGTTCGTGACGCGGCGCGTTTCACCGTCATCCTTCTCGACCACCCAGTAGCGGTCGTGCCGCTCGGTGACGTGCTCGACGTCGGCGTACACGTGCTGTGGCCGGACGATGAAGTGGTCGGCCGCACTGTGGGCCGCTTCGAACTCCTCCACGGTCGCCTCGAGCGGGCGAATGCAATCCGCATCCCCACACTCGCACGTCCACGGCACAAGACCCTCTCGATCTGATGCTTCTATCGCGACGCGACGATCGTTGTGATCACGAAACGCGATCTCGTTCTTCACCAGCCGCTCGCGTCGGACTTCTTCCCGGTCTTCCTGGCCCATGCCACCTCCGGTCGTGGTTCATGACCGCGTACCCAATAACGGGGCGAACTAGTCCCGCTCGCGCTCGAGTTCGTGGCGCAGCCGACGCAGCGCGCGGTGCTGCAACACGCGTACAGCCCCGGGCCTCTTGCCCATCACACGCGCAGTGTCCTCGACGCTCAACTCCCCCACGACGCGCAGCAAAACGACCTCTGCCTGCGCTGCGGGAAGACGCGCGAGCATCGCACACGCGTGGGCCAGCGAGTCTCGTGCCTCCTGATCAGACCCGGCGACACCCAGTTCCTCCGCGAGCGTGGACGGGTCAATCGGGGTAGCCGGGCGTCGGGCCGAGTAGCGGGCATGGTCGACAGCTCGGCGCCTTGCGATCGTGAACACCCACGCCCGAAACGCCACCTCGTCTCCCTCGAACCGCCCGAGCCCGCGGGCGACATCGATCCACACATCGGTGGCCACGTCCTCCGCCGCAGCGTCGCCCACCGCCACTCGCAGGTACCGCACCAGACGCGGGTGAAGCTGCCGCCACCGCTGCGCCAGTGCGTCGTCGTTGACCGGCGCGGATTTCACCACAACCGCGAAGACCCGGGCTCGGGGAGCATGCCGAACAGCATGTCCAGAGGAATCGACCACACCCACTCGGACACCTCGGCGGCCAAAAACCTGCGATCTCGCAGCTCGATGTAACGCCGAGCGTTCGCCCGGCGATCTTCTTCATACATGAATCTTCTTCGCCACCTCTACCGACATGACGACGCGTTGCTGGAACGCCACCGGCACGTCCAGGCCAATGGGCAGGTCGGTGAGCTTCTGGACGCGCTGCGCCGGCCGCCACTCGCCGAAGAGACGGCCTCAGAACTCCTCATGCTCAACATGATCCACGCCAACCGCGAGGCCTCGACAGCCTCACACTCGGAGGTAAAGACCACCGTGAAACGACACACCCGCCTGGCCACGATCGCCCTGGCCACCGCCGCCACCATGGCGCTCACCGGCGGACTGGCCTACGCCGGCGCACTCCCCGGAGCCGCCCAGTCCACCGCATCCGACGCGCTCGCCCGCGTCGGCGTTTCCGTGCCCGGTCCCAACCAGCATGCAGGCACGCATCCCAGCACGCGGGGAAACTCCGTGCAGGCTCACCTCGCAGCCCCCGCCGGCAACACTCAGCACGCCACGCCGAACAACGCGCACGGCAAGGCTGTCTCCACCCTCGCCCGCACCACGACCGCCACCGGACGTGACAAGGGACAGGCCGTCTCGACCCTCGCCAGCGGCGGCAAGAGCAACGCCGGCAACCCGCCCGGCCAGACCACCCACCCCGGCAAGAAGACGGGCCAAAAGAACGCTCACCCTGGAAAGCCGACCAGCAGCCACGGCAAGAGCTCGACCAGCGGCAGCGGCACCACCACGGCCGGTACCGCCAGCGGGGGCAAGAACGCGACCGGCGCTTCCACATCGACCACCGCCAGCGACGGCCACAGCAGCGCCGGATCACAAAACGCCGGCACACACCCACACAACTAGTCCACGGCGGCGTTTTGAGCCGCTCGCGGTAAGTCGGGGCGACAGGAAGTTGACCGCCCGCCAGATTTCGGGCGGTCAACGAGACCAATTCCGCGGCTCTCGCCGCGCCGGGCGGCCCGCACGGCACGCCCGGCGCTCGGCCGATACCTCGTAGACAGCTTCGCCGTGCTCGACCGCGCCGAACCCGCACGCATCCAGACTCTACGGGCCAGCCGGAGGTCGCCTTGCGCTGAGAATCTGGCGGCGATGGGTGAGGACGATGGCGCTCACGATCATGGAGATACCGGCCAGAGTGGTAAGTACTGCGACGACGGCACCGCCCCACGTCGAACCGAACGTAATGACGCCGATCCAGAATACGCCTGCGCCGATTCCCAGCTGGGCGAGACGACCGACATACACGCCGCGCGCGAGGATGAGGAGACCAGCCAACGCCGCGGCAACGCCGATCCCCCGTGATCCCGCGTTTTCGGCCGCGGCGAGCCCGACCATCGCGGCGACGGTCAATACGTCAGCCAGCAGCGACGGCCAAAGTGCCTCTGCGCGCCACTCGCGATGATCAAGCGCGAGCGCGATCCCGGTCGCCAGGCCCGCGAGTGCGAGCGCGGCAAACCCCGCCGTAGCCGGCCATTCGGTGATATCGCGGTCCCACCCGCCAAAGCTTGAGACGAGCGTATCGACCATCAGGACGCCCGCTGCCATTGTCGGCAACGCCATCGTCACGATCGGTTCGCGATAGCGCCATACCGCAACGGCGCCCACCACGAGCACAGATGCCTCGACGGGAGCACGCCCCCACCAGTGTGCAGCGAAAGAGTCTCCCGACAGGCCGTAGAGGACGGCGCCCACTGCCACACCAGTGTAGGCGACCGCCACCACCGACAGCAGTCCATCGACATAGAGCATTCCTCGGCGGCGGGCAACCTCCGCCGCCAGGCCCGCAGCAACGATCCATCCCAGTGCAAGCACCAGCAGTCCGGGCGCGCCTGCCGCGGACGTAACGAGCGTCGCCCACCAGATCCCCGCCCCGCTCAGCAGCACAGCACCGATGACCACAATCGCGAGCGCTGACCTGGACAAACCGCGCCGCGGCTCGCAACTCTCCGACATCAGGTCGTGCCACACCTCATCCGCCTGCGAGGGATCAATCCCATGCCCCGCACAGACCGCCTGAAGCGCTTACGATCAAGCAACGCCGGTGGCATCCTCGGCGGGGAACCGGTTTCGGTCTCCATCACCACCACGATGCCGACGCGCGATCGAATCGCATCGGCAGCATGAACCCCGATTGTCCGATGCGGGATTTTCCCGGATCAATGCCACCGGGGAGGGTGGCTACGACACCTCGCGTTTTGGAACTATCCAAAACGCCCAACGCTTACAGCTAGTCGGGGCGGCAGGATTTGAACCTGCGACCGCCCGGCCCCCAGCCGGGTGCGCTACCAGGCTGCGCCACGCCCCGAAGGGCCCGAGTATATCGGGAACCCTCCGGCCGCCCCGACGGTCAAATCGGTGTGAGCATGACCGCCGTCCTCCCCGCGCCGCGTGCGCGCCGCACCTGGGCATACGATCCCAGCGTGCCTTCGCAATCCGACGAGAAGCTGGCCGCGCGGCCGCGCGGGGCGACACCGCGGCCTTTGAAGAGCTGGTCAGTCCGCTACCAGGACAAGCTCTACACGCTGGCCCTGCGCATCACTCTTCCGAGGCCGACGCGCGCGATTGCGTGCAGGAGGGCTTCATCTCGGCCTGGCGCGGCATCGACCGGTTCCGGATCGACGCGCGGTTCTCGACCTGGATGTACCGCATCGTCGTGCGCAAGGCCTACGACGTGCTCGAGCGCCGCAAGCGGCTGCCGGTGCCGACCGACGAGCTTCCGGTGCAGGCGGCCGCCACCGATCCGGGAGGACACGTCGATCTGATGAAGGCGCTCGACCGGCTCGACCCCGACTTCCGCACCGTTGCTGGCGGCCTGCGACATCGTCGGGCTCTCGATGGACGAGACGGCCGACCTACTGCAGATCCCAGCAGGCACCGTCAAGTCGCGCCTGTACCGTGCCCGCGGAGCATTGGCACAGATCCTCGACCCGGAGCGCGCGCCGTGAGCGACGAGCAGTACGACGAACTCGGCCGGCGGCTGCGCGACACGGGCATCACCCCCGCCCCGCCCGACCTGCGCGGCGAGGTCATGGCACAGGTCGCTGCAGAGCCCCGGCGGAGGCGCAGCGCGACCAGTCGCTGGTGGCGGCCGGCCCTCGCGGTGGCCGCCGTCGCGTGCGGGGTGATCGGCCTTGTAGTGGGGCTCTCCAACCTGGGCGGGGCTTCGAGCTCTTCGGGAAGCAGTGGATCGGCCAGTTCAGCAGCGGCAGTCAACGGCGCCGGCGCCGGCGCCTTCCTGCCGGCGCGTGCGCCCACGACGTTTTCTCTCAACCCGGCCGACGCCAAGAGGGCGCTCAACCTCGGCGCAATTCACGCGAACGCGGAGTCGACCGGGAGCCTCCGGGACAAGGTGATACCGGGACCGGGCCACACGTACGACCTGTACGTCCCGGCCAACCAGTACGCCGACGTCAGCAGGAAGCTCCGGGCGCTGCAGCGGCGGGCGAGCCCCACGGATCTCGCCGGAGAAGCAGGTGCACATCGTGCTGCACGCGAAGCGCAACTAGCGCGCGGCGCGCACCCGCTCGAGCACGTCGGCGACGGCCACCGGCGCCTGCTCTCGGTCGGCCCGCGTCTGCAGGTCGACCGTGCCCTCCGCGGCGGTGCGCTTGCCCACCGTCAGGCGTACCGGAGATGCCGATCAGCTCGGCGTCGGCAAATCGTGCCCCCGGGCCCATGTCGCGGTCGTCGTAGAGCACCGCGAGTCCCGCCGCGTCGAGTTCGGCGGCGATCTGCTCGGCGATCTGGGCCTGCGGCGCATCCTCGCCGCCGATCACCACCATGTGCACGTCAAACGGCGCGATCGCCGCGGGCCAGATGATGCCCTTCTCGTCGTGGCTCTGCTCCACCGCCGCCGCCATGATGCGGGCCAGGCCGATGCCGTAGCTCCCCATCACCAGCGGATGCTCGACACCGTTCTCGTCGAGATAGTTGGCGCCGAGCGCCTCGGCGAAGTGCGTGCCCAGCTTGAAGATGTTTCCGACCTCGATGGCCTTCTCGATCCGCAGCGTGCCCGATCGCACTTCGGGCACGCGTCGCCCTCGGCGGCTTCGCGGATGTCGACGAACTCGGGCGCGAAGTCGCGGCCCGCCTCGACCCCGCGCAGGTGAAACCCGGTCTTGTTGGCACCGGCCACGAACTGCCCGTCGCGCAGCGCCTCGTCGGCCACGATCCGCACGTCGACGCCCACCGGCCCGATCGAGCCGGGCTCGGCGCCGAACGTCTCGCGGATCTCGTCGGCGGTCGCCGGCCGCACCTGCGCGCGCAGGGCGTTTCGCAGCTTCAGCTCGTGCAGCCGGTCATCGCCGCGCACCAGCGCGAGCACCACTGCGCCGTCGGCCACCACCGGCATCGCCTTGGCGGTCGCCGCCTGATCCACGCCCAGCTGCTCGGCGAGCGCCTCGATGGTGGTGGCGCCCGGGGTCTCCACCTCCCGCGGCGCGGGCAGCGGCTCGGGAAACTCGGGCGCGCGCGGCACCGACCGGGCCACCTCCAGGTTCGCGGCGTAGTCGCAATCCGAGCACAGCACCAGCCAGTCCTCGCCGGCGGTGCTCGGCACCATGAACTCGTGCGCGGACTTGCCGCCCATCATCCCGGTGTCCGACTCGACCATCCACGTGCGCAGCCCGCAGCGTTCGAAGATGCGGTTGTACACCTCGATGTGCCGGTCATACGACTCGTCCAGCGCATCGAAGTCGCGGTCGAAGCTGTAGGAGTCCTTCATGATGAACTCGCGGGTACGCAGGATCCCGCTCTTGGGCCGCGGCTCGTCGCGCTCCTTGGTCTGGATCTGGAACCACACCTGGGGCAGCTCGCGGTACGAGCGGATCTCGCGCGCGGCGTGGAACGTGAAGCACTCCTCGTGGGTCATCGCGAGCACGTACTCCTTGCCCGACGAGTCGTCCACGTGGAACAGGTTGTCGACGCCCAGCCGGCCGGTCTCGCGCCACAGCTCGGCGGGATTCAGGAGCGGCATCAGCACCTCCATGCCGACCTTCTCCATCTCCTCGCGAATCACCGCCTCGATCCGCCGCATCACCCGCCAGCCCAGTGGCAGGTAGGTGTAGAGGCCCGCGCCCACCTGGCGCACGAACCCTCCGCGCACCAGCAGCTTGTGACTTGCCGCCTCGGCGTCGGCCGGGTCGTCCTTGAGCGTGGGCATCAGGTACCGCGACGCGCGTGTGACCATGCTCAGGACCGCGCCGCGAGCCTTGGCGCGACGGGGCGGCGGCAGATGGATCGGCCGGCCCAGCGCGACCAGGGCCGCCTCCTTGATGCCCTCGGCCAGCGTCGGATGCGCCGCGAACGAGTCGGCCAGCGTGTCGATGGTCGCCTCGGCGGTGATGCCCACCACGCCGGCGTTGATCAGCTCGGTCGCCTGCGGCCCGACGATCACGATGCCGAGCAGCTCGCCGTAGTGCGTCTCGTGGATGGTCTTGACCCAGCCGGCGGTCTCGCCGTACATCTGCGCGCGGGCCGAGGCCGAGAACGGGAACTTGCCGATCGCGACCTCGTCGCCGAAGCGTTCTCGCTGGCCTGCGCCTCGGTCAGTCCCACCGCCGCCACCTCGGGATCGGTGTACACGCACCGCGGCACGGCGGCGTAGTCGATCTGCGCCTCGTGGCCGAGCGCGTTCTCGGCGGCGATCTCACCCTCGCGAAACGAGGTGTGGGCAAGCTGGTAGACGCCCGCGACGTCGCCCGCGGCATAGATGTGCGGCACGCTCGTGCGCATGTGCAGGTCGACGTCGACGCCGGTGCGGGGATCGAACGAGACTCCGGCCGCCTCGAGGCCGATGTTGTGCACCGATGGGCCGCGGCCGGTTGCCACCAGCACCAGGTCGGCCTCGACCTCGTCGGCGTTGCCGTCGGCGTCCTGGTAGGTGACCGTCGCGCCCTTCTTGCCGTCCACCACGGCGAGCGCGCGCATGCCCAGGTGACAGGTGATGCCGCGCTTCTTGAACGTGCGCAGCAGCTCCTTCGAGGCGTCTGCGTCCTCCATCGGGATCAGCCGGTCGAGCATCTCGACGATCGTCACCTCGACGCCCCAGTGGCGCATGATCGAGGCAAACTCGACGCCGATCACGCCGCCGCCCAGCACCAGCAGGCGCCTGGGCACCTCGGTGATCTCGAGGAGACCCGTCGAATCGAGGCAGCGCGGCCCGTCGATGCCGTCCACCGGCGGTCGCAGCGAGTGGCTGCCCGTGGCGATGATGGCCTGCTTGAACTTGATGTCCTCGCCGCCCTCGATCGCGATCGTGTTCGGCGTCGCGGAACGATCCGCGGCCCTGCACGGCGGTGATGCCGTTAGCCTTGACGACGCCGGTGATGCCGTTCACCAGGCCCGAGACGATGCCTTCCTTGTTCTCCTGGGCGCGCGGGAAGTCGAGTTCGGCGCCCGAGACGTTCACGCCGATCTTGGCGAACGTCTCGTGCGCCTCCTTCAGCGCGTGGGCGGTCTGCACCCACGTCTTGGTGGGGATACAGCCGACCGTGATGCAGGTGCCGCCGATGCGGCCCTGCTCCACCAGAACGACGTTTGCGCCCAGCTGGGCTGCGCGAATTGCGGCCGGATAGCCACCAGGTCCGCCACCCAGGACGGCAACGTCACACTCCATGTCCACTCGCTCCTCGAGGTCGCTTCGAAATCTGGATGGATCCTAGACCCTAGGGCCCGGGCTTCTCGCCAGGCTCGCCGATCCACGCGATGGTCGATCCCGGCTGGTACTCGGCGCCCTCGTCACCGACGACCTCCAGCAGCACGCCGTCGGCCTCGGCCTCGACCTCCTGCGTCACCTTGTCGGTATCGATCTCATACAGCGGCTCGCCGCGGCGGACGTCGGCCCCGGGTTCGACCAGAAACCGGATCAGCACGGCGGCGGCGCCGTCGCCCAGCTCGGGAATCGTTACTGCGGTAGCCATCGGTCAAGAGCCTACCCGACGTTGACGATAAGGTTCCGGCATGGCCCACGCACACCCCGATACGGCTGCGCAGATGGACGCCGCGACGGCCCGCCGGCTGTTCCACATGATGGTGCTGATCCGGCGGTTCGAGGAGCGCACCGAGGAGCAGTACACGCGAGCCCGCATCGGCGGCTACTGCCACCTTGCAATCGGCGAGGAGGCATCGGTGGTCGGCGTCGATCGAGGCGCTCACCGAAGGCGATTGCCTGTTCGCGTCCTACCGCGATCACGGTACCGCGCTTGCCATCGGAAGCCCCGCCGACGCGGTGATGGCGGAGCTGTTCGGCAAGGTCACCGGCGTGGCCCACGGCCGCGGCGGCTCGATGCACCTGCTCGACGCCGAGCGGCGGTTCTTCGGCGGCTGGGGCATCGTCGGCGCTCACCTGCCCATCGCCACCGGCGCGGCACTCGCGCTCGAGCACCGCGGCGAGCCCTACGCCGTGCTCTGCCAGTTCGGCGACGGCGCGGTCGAGACCGGCGCGTTTCACGAAGCCCTGAACCTGGCCGCGGTCTGGCAGCTGCCGATCATCTTCCAGGTGATCAACAACCAGTACGGCATGGGCACCTCGGTCGAGCAGTCCGCCGCCGAGCCCGATCTCTGGAAGCGCGCCGCCGCCTATCGCATGCACGGCGAGCGGGTGGACGGCAACGACGTGCTCGCGGTGCGCGATGCCACGGCACAGCTGCTCGACGCGGCCCGCAACGACCGCCGCCCGGCGCTGCTGGAGACGGTCACCTACCGCTACCGCGGCCACTCGGTGGCCGACGCCGGCAAGGTGTACCGCACCCCCGAGGAGATCGACTCGTGGAAGCAGCGCGACCCCATCACCCGGTTTGCCCTGGTGGCTGCCGAGCAGGGGCTGCTGTCGGATGCCGACATCGAGCAGGTCTGGGCGCAGGTCAACGACGAGGTCAAGCAGGCGATCGACAGCGCGCTGACGGCCGCCGATCCGGCCCGCGACTCGCTCTACGAGCACCTCTACGGCGACGCCGAGTCGAGCGAACAGTTTGCCCGGATGCGCGCGGGCGCGCCGTTCGGCGAGCGGGGCGAAGGTGAATCATGGCCGACGTGACCTACCGCGAAGCCCTGCGCCGCGCCCTCGACGACGAGCTCGGCCGCGACGAGTCGGTGCTCCTGATGGGCGAGGAGATCGGCCGGTTCGAAGGCTCCTACAAGGTCACCGCCGGGCTGTGGGAGAAGTACGGCCCGCGGCGCGTGCGCGAGACGCCGATCTCGGAAGAGGGATTCGTGGGCGCCGGCATCGGCGCCGCGATGATGGGCCTGCGCCCGGTCGTCGAGATCATGACGATCAACTTCATCCTGCCCGCCATGGATCAGGTCATCAACCACGCGGCCAAGATCCGCTACATGTTCGGCGGCACGGTGGGCGTACCGATGGTGATTCGCACCCCCGGCGGGGCCGGCGCGCAGCTGACCGCCCAGCACTCGCAGAGCCTCGAGGGGTGGTTTGCCAGCTGCCCCGGCCTGAAGGTGGTCGCGCCCGCCACCCCGGCAGATGCCTACGGCATGCTGAAGACGGCCATCCGCGACGACGATCCGGTGCTCTTCTGCGAGAACCTGGTCATGTACAACGTCACCGGCACCATCCCCGACGACCCCGAGTTCGTCGTCCCGTTCGGCCGCGCGCAGGTGCTGCGCGAGGGCACCGACCTGACGATCGTCGCGCACAGCTACACCGTGCAGCGGGCGCTGCGTGTCGCCGACCGGCTCGCGCAGGACGGCATCTCGGTCGAGGTGGTCGACCTGCGCTCGCTGCGGCCGCTGGACGTCGACACGGTCGCCGAGTCGGTCGCCAAGACCAACCGGGCGCTGATCGCCGAGGAGGGCTGGTCGACCTACGGCGTCGGCGCCGAACTCGCCGCACGCATCAGCCGGGTGTGCTTCGATGACCTCGACGCTCCCGTCGAGCGAGTTGGATCGGCCGAGGTGCCGATGCCGTATGCAAAACCCCTCGAGCGCGCCGCGCTGCCGCTCGAGTCCAAGATCGAATCCGCTGCACGAACGCTGCTGCGCGAGTGCGGAATAAGCTGAGGGGAAGATGGCCGAAGAACTGGTTATGCCACGACTGAGCGACACGATGGAGGAGGGCACCATCGGCCGCTGGCTGAAGGCAGAGGGCGACACCATCGCCGAGGGCGACGTGATCGCCGAGATCGAGACCGACAAGGCCACGATGGAGTTCCAGGCCTACGCCGACGGCACGCTCTTGAAGATCCTGGTGGGCGACGGTGAGACCGCCGATCTTGGCGCGCCCATCGCGATCGTGGGCGATCCGGGCGAAGCCGTTCCCGACGGCGCCGGCCCGGCCGAGCCAGAGGCGAGCCCGCCGCCGAGCAGCCCGCCGCAGAGCAGGCGCCTGCCGCGGCGCCCGCACCCGCTCCCACCGCTGAGGCCGCCCCCGCCCCCGCTGCGGCGAACGGCCTGCGCATCAGTCCGATCGCCCGGCGCATGGCCGAGGCGGCCGGTCTCGACCTCTCGACGCTCGCCGGCCAGGGCTCCGGTCCCGAGGGCCGTATCGTCAAGGTCGACGTGGAACGCGCCATCGCCGGCGGCGTATCCGCACCCGCATCCACCGCCACGGCCGCTCCCGCCGCGCCGGCTCCAGCCACGCCCGCACCGGTCGCCACGGACGAGATCCGCGAGCTCACGCCGATGCTCAAGGCCGTTGCGCGGCGCATGTCCGAGTCGAAGACGACCGTCCCCCACTTCTACCTCACCGCCGATATCGACATGACCCGCGCGATCGAGACCCGCTCGGAGCTGAACGAGGCGCTGGCCGCAAGCGGCGAGAAGATCAGCATCAACGACATGATCGTGCGCGCCTGCGCGATGGCCCTGGTCGAGCATCCGCAGGCACACCGCTCCTACGTCGACGGGCGTCACGCCTACCACGCGCACGCCAACATCGGCATCGCGGTGGCGCTGGACGACGGCCTGATCGTGCCGGTGATCGCCGCCGCCGACACCATGCCGCTGCGCCAGATCGCGACCACCGCGCGCGACCTTGGCCTGCGCGCCCGCAGCGGTGGGCTCAAGCAGAACGAGATCGAGGGCGGCACGTTCACCATCTCCAACCTGGGCATGATGGACGTCACCTCGTTTGCGGCCATCATCAACCCGCCGGAGTCGGCGATCCTCGCGGTCGGTGCGACGGTTGCAAAGCCGGTGGTGCGCGACGGCCAGATCGTGGTGCGATCGATCATGACGGTCACGCTCGCCTGCGATCACCGGGCGTGCTCAGGCGCCGACGGCGCGCGCCTTCTGCAGACGATCACGCGCAACCTGCAGGCGCCGACGCTTCTGCTCGCCTGATCTGCGCCTCACGGGTACAGTGGATTCATGCAGCTGACCGACGTCATGTCCACCGAGATCGTGGCGGTGCATCCCGATTCGACCATCGGCGACGCCGCCCACCGGATGATCGATGCCGAGACCGGCGCGACCGTGGTGGTCGACGACGCCGGCGATCTGGTCGGCGTGATCACCGAGCGCGATCTGCTGCGATGCTTCTCGGACGGCGTCGATCCGCGCCACGCTGGTGGACGAACGCATGACCCGGCACGTGCTCACCGCCGGGCCGACCACCGAGATCCCCGCGGCGCTGGCGCTGATGGTGGACGGCCATTTCCGGCACCTGCCGATCGTCAACGACGACGGCCACGTGATCGGCCTGGTGTCGATGCGCGACCTGATGACCTACACCTCGCTGACGCTGCGCGGCGGCCACGGCCTGCAGCGACGACGAGCTGGATCCCGCCGAGGTCATCGCGACGATCCACCGCATGCGCACCGGCGCTGCATAAAGGGTGAATCAGGGCCATCCCTTTTATGCATCAGTGAGCGTTCGTGTGCAACCCTTGGCGGTTGCCCATGCATAAAAGGTGGCTGACCCCTCTTATTCATGTGCACTAGATCTGCCAGTCGCCGCCGACCAGCACCGGCGTACGCGTACCGTCGGCGGCCACTCCGGTGACGGTCATCTCGGGCGATCCGATCATGAAGTCGATGTGGCCCTTGCTGGTGTTGATGCTCTCGCGATGCTCCTCGCCGACCGCCCAGTCGAATCCCTGTCCCAGGGCGATGTGCGACGCGGCATTCTCGTCGATCAGCGTCGTCCAGAACACGGTGTCCATCGGGCCGATGCGACCGTGGCCGTCGACCAGCGCGAGCTCGCCGAGCCGCGCCGCGCCCTCGTCGCGGCCGGCATAGCCGCGCATCACCTCGGCGCCCTGCTCGGCGTCGATGCGCACCGCGACCCCGTCGCGGAACTCGACCTCGAGGCCCAGGATCAGCTGCCCCTCGCGCTCCAGCGGCTTGGTGGCGCGCACGACGCCGTTGGCGCGCGCCGGATCGGGCGTGGTAAACACCTCCTCTGAGGGGAGGTTGGGTCGATGCTCCAGGCCCCACGACGTACGGAAGTCGGCGCACAGCCATTTGCTGGTGGAAAACAGCCCGACCGTCAGGTCGGTACCCGGCGCCTGGAGGTGCATCGCGTCGAACTGGTGGTCGGCAAGCGCCTGGCTCTTCAGCTTGAGCACATCGAACCGCTCGCCCCAGGCTGCGACGGGATCGGGCGTGTCGAGCCGGCACATGTAGGCGACCTCTTCCCACAACCGGGCCAGCGCCGCCTCCGGCTCCAGGTCGGGATGCACCAGCTTGGCCCACCCCAGCGTCGGGCACGGCACCGCCGTCCAGTTCTCGAGCGCCTCATTGAGGTTGCGGATGCCCTCGGCGGCGGCCGGCGGTACGTCGCGGGCCAGGCGGTCGGGGTCGAGGCCGTCGAGCACTCCGGGTTCGGCGGCGCCCAGAAGGGCGATCCGCGAACCGTGGGCGTCACCGATCTCGCGCACGCGCGCCTTGACCCATTCAGGGCCAAATCCGAGCGCCTCGTCGGGGCCGAACTCGACCCTCGCCCGCTTCACCCACGGATCGATGTATTGCACGTCGACGTGGATCGCGCCGGCCTTGAACGCCTGCTGCACCACCGCGCGGGCCATCGGCTCCTTACCGAGCTCTGCCAGCACCTGAACCTGCTGCCCCGCCTGAACGTTGGCTCCAAACCGTACAGCGAGTTCGGCCAGCCGCTCGAGAATCTCTGCCTCCATCACCGGGAACCTTACCGCGCCATGCCATACTGCGGCCGATGCAACGCACGCTGTTCGTCCGCCGGCTGCCGGTCGCCGCCCTGGTCGCCGCCGCAGCGATCGCCGCCCACGGTGGGCCGGCCCTGCTGCGCGAACCCGCCTGGCAGCTGACGATCATCGCCACCGCACTGGGCGTGTGTGCCGTGGCGGCGCTGGCCGCTCGCGCCGCCGCACACCTCACGCTCGCCGCGCGGCCGTCGCCGTTCTGGGTCACCGCCGCCGCAATGCTCGCCGCGCAGCTCTGCGCCCATCAGACGTTGGTGTTCGACCGGCGTGCACGCGGGAGCGGGAACCACCGGAACGCTGGCGCTGCACGTCGCCGTGGCCGTGCTGGCGGCGATGATCGTGCACCGCGAATCTCACCGCAGAGCGAGGCGGCTACAGAGTCTGGCCGACGCGCTGCGCAGCGTGGTCGCGGCCGCGCCCCGACCCATCCTCATCCTTCCAGGCGCCGCGCACGCTGATCGTGGCGCCCGCCGCGCCGCGCGCGCCGCCCGGCGCCGTGCGGCGCTGAGCGCGCCACACGGTTCGTAGGCAACGACTCGGAGGTGGGCACCGTGCGCATCGTTGCGCGGGTGTTGATGATCATGCTGGTGTTCGCAGCGCTGCCGGCCACGGCAGAGGCGCACGCGACCCTGCTCACCTCCAGTCCTGAGGCCGAGGGCGTCGTGGCCACTGCGCCGACCCGCGTCGTCCTGTCGTATGACCAGCCGGTGCAACCGGTCGCCGGCCAGAACGAGGTTGTAAACGCCCGCGGCGTTTCGGTCACCGCCGGACAGGCATAACCTCAGCCCGCCAACAGCCGCAACCTGATCATCCCGCTCAAGCCTGACCTGCCCGACGGCGACTACACGGTGCGCTGGCGGATCGTCTCGACCGACGGCCACGTGATCTCGGGGGTGCTCGCGTTCGGGGTCGGCAAGGGCCGCCCTGCCCCCCAGGCGGTGAGCTCCGAGTCCTCGCCGATCGACTGGAGTTATCTGACCGCCCGGTTTGCGTACTTCGCCGGCCTCCTGCTGGTGATCGGCGGCCTGGTGTTCCGGCTGGTCGTGTCCGCGCCGGTGCTGGAGAGGCTCGAGCCCAAGCGCCGCCAGATGGCGGAACTGCGCGAGGGCAATCGCGCCAATCAGCTGTTCACGCTGGCGGTGGTGCTGATGCTGGGAGGCGGCTGGATCGCGTTGACGCTGCAGGGTTCGGAGGTCGCGGGGGTCAGTTTCTGGGAAGCGTTCGACCACCGCGGCCCGGTCGGCTCGGCACTCCAGGCCACCCGGTTCGGTCGCGAGTTCGGCCGGGGCATCGACATCACGGCGGCATTTGCCGTGGTCGCCGCGATCGCCATCGTGGCCCGCCGCCACTCGCGCGTCGGCGGCCTGATCCTGCTGCCCCTCGCGGTGATCCTGGGAGGTTGGGCAGTTGCGGTGCCCGGCTCTTTCAGGCCACGCGGGCGATCCGGGCACCACGGTGCTCACGGTCATCATCGATGCGCTGCACGTGGCCGCGGCCGCCGTGTGGGTCGGAGGTCTCGCGCAGCTCGTGTGGGTCACGCCGCAGGCCACCCGGGGGCTCACCGGGCAGGAGCAGAAGGACGCCCGCACCGCGATCGTGAGCCGCTTCTCGACGATCGCGCTGGGCGCGGTGGTGGTGCTGGCCGTGACCGGCGGCGCACGGGCGCTGTGGTCGGTCGATGCGGTCTCGCAGATCTGGTCGACGTCGTACGGCCGGGTGCTGGTGCTGAAGACCGTCCTCTTGCTGGTGCTCGTGTGGCTCGGGTATCGCAATCGCCATCAGCTCAGCGAGTTCTCCAAGATCCACCGCCGTGGATGGGTCGAACTGGGCGTTATGGCCGCCCTGGTGGTGGCGGTCACCGTGCTGACCAACCTCCCGCCGGCCAATGTCCCGGCCTACTCGGCCACCGCCTCCGCCCCGCCGCCGGCAGGCGGCCCGGCCACGCTCGCGCTGGAAGGCGGCGGACGGCTCTCCATCTGGCCCGGCACAGCCGGAGTCAACATGGTCTCGGTCAACTCTCCCGGCGCCGAACCTGGCCTGGTGACCGTATCGGTGCGCTCGGCAGACGGCGCGAACACTGCCACCAGGCTGTCGCGCTTTGGCGATACGCAGGCGGGGGTGCTCGCGACGGTCGGCCCCGGCCAGGCGATCGTGACGGTCACCCAGAGCGGGCACAAGGCCACGACCACGATCGCGATCGGCCCTGCGCCCACCTCACCCATCTACCCGCCCGCGCCGAAGCGCGTCGGGGCGGTCGCCGCCGAGGAGGCGGGCGACCTGGCGGTGGGACTGCAGCGCGAGGGCGACCGCCGCGCGCAGGTGACGCTGATCGCCTCGGCCGGCACCGGCGTAGCGCGGGCGCTGATCCTCGTCAACGGGCACGGGTCGCAGCCGTGCCCGGGTAAGGCCGGCTGCTACACCGCGGCCGTCCCCAGCGCCGCTGCGACTCTCGCGGTCAAGGTGATCCGCCCGGGCGGGCGGACGGTCGCTGCGACTCTGCAGCTGCCGGCCGCCGACGCCCCGGCCGAAACCCGAGCTCGTGGTCAAGGCCGCCCGCGCATACCGCGCCCTGGACAGCGTCCAGTCCGAGAACACGCTCGCCTCGAGTCCCACGGCGCGGGTGGTCTCGACGTTCGTCAGCCAGGCTCCGGATCGCGTGGCCACCCACGTGCACGGCGGCCAAAACCAGGTCGTGATCGGGAACACCGAGTGGATCCAGCAGGACGACGGCTCGTGGCAGAAGCAGTCGCTCGGCCCAGGCGGCGGCACCCGTGTGCCCGACCCGTTCTGGGCGCCGCACGCCATGGCCGTGCACGACGCCGGATCTTGCGGGCGATCTGCAGGTGGTCACGCTGGTGCGGCCGGGCACGCGAGCGGCCCCGGCGCCGGTGTTCTTCCGGCTGTGGATCGACCCCGCAACGCTGCTCGTACATCACCTGCGGATGATCACCGCCGCGCACTTCATGAGCGAGACCGAGCACCGGTTCAACAGCGCCCCGCCGGTAGTGGCGCCGAAGTAGCCACGCGTCCGGGTACGATTGCGGCATGTCGACGTTCACCGAGCAGTGGGATGCCATCCTGGCCCGCCAGCCCGAGGACTGGTCGGCCATGTACCTGCATCTGGAGCTGCGCGACGCGGCCCAGTCCGAGGAGACGGCGCTGGCTCTCTCGCCGCTCAATCCGTGGCACGAGGACGACTGGCGCAGCGGCGTGTTTCGGTTCCGCACGGCGGCGAAGTTCGGCTACGGAAGCGCCCCGGAGCTGGTGCGCAAGCGGCTCGGCACCCTCGACGCCGTCGGCGTGGTCGGCACGCTGACGCTGACCCGCCGCGCATCGGACATCAAGCCGGTGCACACCCAGGGCGTCGTCTAGCCGCTGCAACAAACGTGCCTGGCACGTTTGTTGCATTCGCGGCAGTAGTTACGAGCGGAGTTCGGCGCCGAAGCGGT
Organism: uncultured Actinomycetes bacterium; assembly: GCA_963796875.1. Taxonomy (GTDB): domain Bacteria; phylum Actinomycetota; class Thermoleophilia; order Gaiellales; family JAICJC01; genus CAVPTL01. Next base: position 553,811 of record CAWCNL010000005.1, on the reverse strand, counting down.
CGCGCAGCGCGGCCACGATCGCATCGCGCGCCTCGTCGGCCTCGGCATCCGTGAGCGTACGGTCGGGCGCGTGGAACTCCAGGTGGAGCGCCAGACTCACCCGGCCCTCGCCCACCTGCGCGCCCTGATAGACGTCGAACACGCGGGCATCGGCCAGCAGTGGAGCGCCCGCTTCGCGAGCCAGCGCGACCACCTCGCCGGCCGGCACGTCGTCACCCACGATCACGGCGATGTCCTGCCGCACCGGTGGGAAGCTGGTCACGTCGTGGAACATCGCAATGTGCTCGGCCCGGTCGCCCAGGGCGCTCACGTCGAACTCGAACACCGCCACCGGCACCTCGATGCCGAAGGCCTCGCGCACCAGCGGGTGCAGTTCGCCGAAGAACCCGGCGGCGTCCTGGGCAGCCCGGCCGGGGTGCAGAAACGGCTGATCCGACCGCTCGACCTGGAGCTCGCGTCCGAGCGCCGCATAGAGCGTCTCGACCACCCCGCGAACGTCGGCGAAGTCGACGCCGGGGCCGGCCAGCACTCCGCCTAGCCGAACGGGTTGGTCGGGGATCGGCGCGTCGGCGGCGTAGGCGACCCGCGCCAGCTCGAAGAGTTCGACGCTCTCGGCGCCACCGTTCAGATTTCGCGCCACCGAGTTGACCACGCCGGGGAACACCAGAGTGCGCAGCAGGGTCTGTTCGGCGCTCATCGGGTTGAGGACGCGCACCAGCCTGCGGGCCGGATGGTCGCCACCGAGCCGCAACCGGTCGGGCATCTGGTCGTCCCAGAATGCCATGGTGACTGACTCGGTGAGGCCCGCTCCGGTCAGGATCTCGACCAGCTTGCGGCGATGCCGCTCCTCGGCGCCGAGCGTGCCGATCGCGGCAGCATGCGGAGGCAATACCGCCGGCAGCGCCTCGACGCCCACCACCCGGGCCACCTCCTCGACCAGGTCGACCTCGCGAAACGTGTCACCGGCGCGCCAGGTCGGCACCCGCCACCGGCCGTCCTCGGCGACATATCCGAGCCGGCCCAGCGACCGCTCGATCTGCTCCTGTGAGTACGGCACACCGATCACCTGCTCGAGCCGTTCCGGGCGCAGCTGCACGAGTGGAGGCGCGGGCAGGTCGGCGCTCACGTCGATATCGCCGGGCACGACCCTGGCGCCGCACAACTCGACCATCAGCTGGGAGGCCAGCGTCAGCGCCCGGGGCGGCAGGTGGGGATCGAGTCCCTTCTCCCACCGGCCCGACCCCTCGGTGCGCAGCCCCAGATCGATCGATGCCTGCTGGGTCGCATACGCATCGAAGTTCGCGGCCTCCAGCAGCACGGTGGTCGTCTGGTCGCCAACCTCGCTCCACTCCGAGCCCATCAACCCGGCGATCGCCGACGGCTTCTCGGCATCGGCGATCACCAGCATCTGCGCCGTGAGGGTGCGATCCTGGCCGTCGAGCGTGGTCACGCGTTCGCCGTCGCCGGCCCGCCGCACGATGATCTGGCGACCGGCGACCTTGTCCAGGTCGAACGCGTGGGTGGGTTCGCCCAGGCACAGCATCACGTAGTTGGTGATGTCGACGACGTTCGAGATCGAACGCATGCCCGCGGCGGTCAGCCGTGCCTTGAGCCACGCCGGCGACTCGGCCACCTTGACGTCGGTGAACACCCGGCCGGCCCAGCGCCGGCACAGTTCGGGCTCGTCGACGCGGACGCTGACGTAGTCGTCCACCGTGCCCTCACCCTCTCTGGCGGGTTCGGTACCCGGCCACGGTGCGAGGTCGGTGTCGAGCACCGCCGAGACCTCGCGGGCGATGCCGTAGACGCTCAGGCAGTCGGGCCGGTTGGAGGTGATCTCGAACTCGAGCACCTCGTCGGCGACGGCCAGGTGATCGATCAGCGGGTCGCCGACCGACCAGTCGGTGCGGCAGGATCATGATGCCGTCATGGTTTTGCGACAGCTCCAGCTCGCGCTCCGAGAGCATCATCCCGTCCGACACCTGGCCGCGCAGCTTGGCCTTGCGCAGCACGGTGCCGTCGGGCAAGACGGCGCCGGGCAAAGCCACCGCGACCGTATCGCCGGCGGCGAAGTTGGTAGCCCCGCACACGATCTGCCGCGGCTCGCCCTCGCCCACGTCGACCGTGCACAGCGAGAGCCGGTCGGCGTCAGGATGCTTGTCGCGGGTCACGACCCGCCCGATCCGGTACCGGTCGAGCCCCTCGGGCACCCCCCGGTGATGCAGCGCCTCGAGCTTGGTGCCCGTCATCGAGAGCAGCTCTCCCAGCTCGCCCACCGGCATGTCGAACTGCACGTACTCGCGCAGCCACGAGACGGGCACCTTCATACGAACTGCCCCAGGAACCGCAGATCGTTCTCCCACAGGAGCCGGATGTCGGGAATGTCGTGGCGCAGCGCCGCCACCCGCTCCACGCCCATACCCCAGGCATAGCCGGTGTGGATCTCGGGGTCGTACCCGACCACATAGTCGAACAGTGCCGGATCGACCATGCCGGCCCCCAGGATCTCAACCCAGCCCTCTGCCCGGCACACCCGGCACGGCGAACCGTCGCGAGCGCAGTTGAAGCACGAGATATCGACCTCCACCGACGGCTCGGTGAAGGGGAAGAAGTGCGGCCGCAGACGCACCTCGCGATCGGGGCCGAAGATGGCCCGGGCAAACGCCAGCAGCGTTCCCTTGAGATGCGTCAGCGAGAGGCCCTCGTCCACCGCCAGGCCCTCGATCTGCGTGAACATGGCGGTATGCGTCGCGTCGGGCGTATCGCGCCGGTAGCAGCGCCCGCCGGTCGCCACGTAGAGCGGCGGTGACAGCTGCTCCATCTGCCGCACCTGCACCGTCGAGGTGTGCGTGCGCATGACCCCGCCGCCCTCGACGTAGTAGGTGTCGGTGTGGCCGCGGCTGGGATGCGTCGCCGGGGTGTTGAGGGCGTCGAACGTGTGATGCACGGTCTCGACCTCCGGCCCGTCCACCACCGTGTACCCGAAGCCGACGAACACATCGAGGATCTCGCGCCGGGTCTGCTCGATCAGGTGGGTGTACCCGCGCCTGCGGACCCGCCCGGGAAGCGTCACATCGACGCGGTCATGGGCCAGCGACCGGTCGATCTCTGCCGCCCGCAGCGCCGCGGCCCGCTCCTCGATCGCCGCCTCCAGCGAGCGGCGGGCGTGATTCAGCGCCTGGCCGCGGGCGCGCCGGTCGGCCTCGGGGATCGAGCCCAGCTCGCGCAGCGCGAGCACCACCGGCGCCGAGCGACCGACCAGCTCGATGCGCAGCGCCTCGAGGTCGGCTGCAGTGCCGGCCGTCGCGATGCGGCCAAGCCCCTCTTCGAGATGCGCTGCGGGATCCATTGAGCGCCGAAGTGTAACGGTGGAGGCGTACGTGGCGGCGCTACAGTGCCGCCGCGATGACAGGCGATCCCTACGACGCGCTGGGCGAGATCTACGACCGCTGGTGCGTCTCGGTGACCGAGGACATCGGGTTCTACGTCGACCTCGCACTGGAGTCCGGCGGCCCGGTGCTCGAGATCGGTGTGGGCTCGGGTCGGGTGGCGGTGCCGGTCGCCCTGGCCGGGGTGGCGGTGGTGGGTGTCGACACCTCGCAGACCATGCTCGATCTGGCCGCGCGCAAGGCGGCGCCCCACGACGTCGACCTGACACTCGTACGGGCCGACATGCGCGCCCTGCCCGACCTCGGCCGGTTTGCCCTGGTGATCGTGCCGTTTCGGACGTTCCTGCATCTGCACACTGACGCCGAGCGGCTCGCCGTGCTGCGTGGGCTGCGCGATCGCCTCCGCCCCGGCGGGACGCTCGCGTTCGACGTGTTCCACCCCGACGCGATCGACATCGAGGAAACCCACGGCCGCAGCTTCGAACGCGAGCCGGGCATCTTCGAACGCGCGCACTGGGATGTCGCCACCTCGACGCTGGAACTCGAGGTCACCGCGCCGGGCCGGGTGGCGAGGATGGATCTGGCCTGGCTCTCGCCCGAGAGCTGGCGGCGGCTGCTCGAAACGGCAGGCTTCGAGCAGATCGAAGCCTACGGCTGGTTCGACAGGCGACCCTGCGCCGAGGGAGATACCGACTCGGTCTGGCTGGCCCGCTGCCGGGCCGCCTCGTAGAGCGCGATGGTGGCCGCCGCAGCGGCGTTCAGCGAATCGATCTGAGGTCCTTGCGGGATCGCAAGTTCAAGCTCGCAGCGGCGGGCCAGTTCGACGGGGAGCCCCGCTCGCTCGGCACCGATCACGAAGGTCGAGCGTTCCGTCAGGTCGGCGTCCCAGATGGGCGTGGTCGCGCGCGCGGTCAGGGCGATCCGCCGGCCGCCTTCGGGAAATCCCGTCGCGACCACCACCGGCTGGTGGAAGATCGCACCCATCGAGGCCCGCACCGCCTTGCCCGACAGCGGGTCGGCCGACCCGCGCGAGAGCGTCACCAGCGCGTCTGCGGCGAGCCCCGCCGCGGCACGCAGCACCGTACCGACGTTGCCCGGGTCGGTGACCTCGTGCAGGTGCACGGTCAGCTGGGGTTCGGCGGGCGGGGCGGGCAACCTGGAGGTGTCGAACACCGCGATCACCCGGGCGGGATGACCCAGCTCGCTGAGATGCTGCATCACCTCGGCGCTGACCGGATGCACGCGTCCGCCACGTTCCAGGCGGCGCACGAGTCCCTCGTCGGGCGGCCGCTCCTGATCGATGAAGGTCTCGACCGGCAGCACCGCAGCGCTCAGCGCCTCGGCAACCAGATCCTCACCCTCGGCGAGGAACCGGCCGTCCGACATGCGGTGCTTTTTCTGATGCAGGCGGCGTGCGGCCTTGACCCGCGCGTTCGACCGCGAGGTGATGGGTTCGGCTGTCACCGCCGCGAGTTCAGTCCTTGGCGAGAGCGGCCTTGGCCGCCTCGGCGATCACGCCGAACGCCTCGGGATCGGTCACCGCCAGATCGGCCAGCACCTTGCGGTCGAGCGTGATCTCGGCGAGCTTCAGGCCGTGCATCAGCCGGTTGTACGAGAGGCCGTGGATGCGGGCGGCGGCGTTGATGCGGATGATCCAGAGCTTGCGGAAGTCGCGCTTGCGCGTGCGCCGGTCGCGGTACTGGTAGGCCATCGACCGCATGACCTGTTCCTTGGCATGGCGGTAGGTGTTGTTCTTCAGACCTCGGTAGCCCTTGGCCTGCTCGAGTACCTCTCGGCGTTTCTTCTTGGCGTTGACGCTGCGTTTGACGCGGGCCATTTACACCACTCCTTTAGCGCTTGCCCAGGAGGCGCAGCGCCTCGCGGTGATCGGCGGAAACGACGTTCGTGTCGCGGCGCTTCTTGCGCAGCCGCTTGGGAGACTTGTGCTCGAGCAGATGCGACTTGAAGGCGCGCCGCCGCATCACCTTGCCTGTGGCGGTGAGGCGCAGCCTCTTCTTTGCTCCGGATGATGTCTTGACTTTCGGCATCTGCTGTTCCTCTCAGCTCGCTTCGGCGTCACTCGTGGCCGGCTCGGGCGCACCCTCGGCGGGTGTCTCGGCCGGCGTCTCTGCGGCCGGCTCCCCGGGTGTTTCCGCGGGCTGTCTCCGCGGCGCCCTCGGCGGGTGTCTCCGCGGCGGCCTCGGCGGCCGCCAGCAAGGCCTTGTTGGGGCCCAAGAGCATGACCATGTTCCGTCCGTCCTGCAGCGGCGATGACTCGATCACCGCGATCTCGTTGAGATCGTCGGCGAGCCGCAGCAGCAGGTCACGGCCGCGCTCGGGATGAGTCATCTCGCGCCCGCGGAACATGATCGTGACCTTGACCTTGTCGCGGTTCATCAAGAACCGGCGCACATGGCCTTTCTTGGTCTCGTAGTCCGCGGTGCCGATCTTGGGCCGGAACTTGATCTCTTTGATCGTGATCGTCGACTGGTGCTTGCGGGCCAGCTTGGCTTTCTGTTCCTGCTCGTACCGGTATTTGGAGTAATCCATCACCCGGCAGACGGGCGGACGCGCCTCGGCTGCGACCTCGACGAGGTCGAGATTCTTGTCCCACGCGTACTTGAGAGCCTCTTCGGTCTTCTTGATCCCGATCTGCGTGCCATCCTGATCCACCAGGCGAACCTGGGGAACACGGATGGCCTCGTTGATGCGGGTGGTCGGTTCCTGCGGCCGTTGGTCGGCCTGGCGTCGAGGTCTCAAAACGCTTGCCTAGTCACGATCATGGTCAAATGGATATCCCCTCTCGTTCAACGACAAAATGGGTGCCCACGGCACCCATCGGACACACCTTTTCGCGGCGTGTCAGCCCATCTCTCGATTCAACCCGCCGCTCCGGTGCCCGGTGGCGGGTGAGGGATGAAACCGCTCCACCCCTGCTTGGCCGCCGCTGAGTATAGCAAGCGCCCCCGGATCTCCCGTTCGACTCCGAATTGTCAGGGGACTGCGAAATCTGACGTAGCACCCTTGACCACCGCGGTCAGACACGCGATGATCGCCGCCAATGTTCCGCGATCGCAACCAGGCTGGTGCGGCGCTGGCAGCTTCGGCCCCAGAATATCGGCGCAAATCCAACGCCGTGGTAATCGGACTCGCCCGTGGGGGCGTCGTGGTCGCGGCCGAAATGGCGCGGCTGCTCGACCTGCCTCTGGAAGTGCTCTGCGTGCGCAAGGTGCCGATGCCGGGCTATCCCGAACTCGCGATGGGGGCGGTCACGCCCATGGGCGAGCGGTTCACCAACCGCCGGGTGGCCTCGATGCTTTCCCGCGAGCAGCTCGATGAGGCCTACGACGCGGCCACCGCCGAGGCCCGGGCGATGGACGAACGGCTGCGCGGAGCGCTTCCGATGATGCTGATCGGGCGCGTGGTGATCCTGGTCGACGACGGCGCGGCCACCGGCGCCTCGATCCGGGCGGCGATGGCGGCCATCCGCAACGCCGGGGCGCGTCAGATCGTGATCGCGCTGCCGGTGCTGCCCCGGCCGCAGGCCGAGCGGCTCTCGCGCGAGTGCGACCGGCTGATCACGCTGCGCGCCCCGCAGCGCTTCAACTCGGTGAGCCAGTTCTACACCGAGTTCGACGAGGTCAGCGAGGACGAGGTCGCCGACCTGCTGGCCGCATCGGCCGCCGCGCTGGGCTCACACGCGCACGGCCTCTCCCGCTAACTGCAACGCATACCCCGTGCCAGGCACGTTCTATGCGTCTGCCAGGTGGGCCGAAACGGCATACCCCGTGCCAGGCACTTTTATGCGTGCGGATGGCGTCACGGCATACCCCGTGCCAGGCACTTTCATGCGTGCGGATGGCGTCACGGCATACCGCATGGTGCCAGGCACTTTTATGCGTGCTGCGCCCGCATAAAACGAGCCAGGCACCTCTGATTGCTCGGTTGGCTGCTGATTCTGTTCATGCGTCCGGCTGCGCCGGCCGCATGAACTCAGTGGCGCTGATACTCGCGCTTGACCACGTAGGTGCCCTGTGCTCGGGTGACCAGAAGCGGCGGGTCGAGCAGGTCGGCCGCCGAATCGTTCACGTCGGGCCGGGCCGCCACGTACTTCCAGAGCTCCAGGTCGACCGTGCGGCTGGTGTTGCCCATCTTCACGATCGTGCCGGTGGCGCGCACGAAGTCGCCGGCGTGCAGCGGTGCCAGGAACTCGACCTTGGCGTAGCCGGCGAACAGCCCCTCGTCGCCGTCGGTGCGGATGGCAAGCTCGGTGACGATGTCACCGAAGATCTCGAGCCCGTGGGCGCCGTCGACCAGGTTGCCGCCGTAGTGTGCGTCGGCGGCGCTGACAGCCGCATGCGCAGCTCAACTGTCATTCCCTCGCTCATTGCGAGCCTCCTCGGATCAGGTGCTTCGGAAACGCCTCGTGCGGGGCGCCGTCCAGGCGCACGCCGGGCTTGGCCGCCACCAGGCAGTTGTACACCGACTCCTCGGCGGCCTCGTAGGCGGCGGCGAAGAGCGGCGTCAACTGCTCGTTGTCGAGGTCCTGGGCCGGATTCGGTCGAGAACGCGAGGCCGATCTCGCCCGAGCCGTTCGAGGCGTACGAGCCCGCCCGGCAGAGGCCCAGCAGCGGCCGCAGCGACAGCCGCTTCAACTGCAGCGACGAGAGCGGCGCATCGGTCGCGCACACGGCGATGCACGAGCCTTCCGGCGGCGCGGGCGGCGGCGCGGGATCGAACCTCAACCCGCCCACCGTGAGCCGCTCGCGGTCACCGAAGTTACACATCAGGAGCACTCCCACCGTGTGGCCCTCCACCACGCGCGACGCCGTGCCGATGCCTCCGGCAAAGTCGAAGCAGGTCATGCCGCTGCCCGAACCCGACGGTGCCCTCGGCGACCTCCTCGCCGAGCGCAGCCAGCGCGGCGTTCACGTCGTCGGCGGTGATCGTGCGGGCATCGCCCAGGTCGCCGTCGTCGCACTCCCCCACCACCGGGATCACCGTGCGCTCGATTGGCCTTCCACCCGCGGCCAGCACGGCCGCCTGGTACACGGTGCCCACCGCGTGCGTACCGCACAGGTAGACGGGTGTTTCGATCACGCCCCACTCGTCGATCTCGAGCTTCTTGGTCAACTCGCCGACGCCGTTCACGGTGGACGTACCGGCCCGAGCGGGCAGAAGCGGCGGCTCGATCACCGTCACGCCGGTCTTCTCGCCGGACGCAGCCTGGGCGTGACCCACGCGTACGCCGGCCACATCGGTGATCGCGTTACGCCGACCGGTCGGGAACAGGCCCACCGGCCCGCCGATGTCGCGCCAGCGCTCGCTCACGTCAGGATGCAGGCCGCACGATGGCGCTCGTCGGCGCCTTCCTTGGCCGGTTCGAGCTGCGGATCGATGCTGGTGCACTGCTCCACCTTGACCGGGCAGCGCGGATGGAAGCGGCACCCACTCGGGATGTGCACCGGGTTCGGGGTCTCGCCGGTGAGGATGTTGGGCCGGGTTGCGTCGTTGGGGTCGCGCTTGGGGACGACCGAGATCAGCGCCTTGGTGTAGGGGTGCTGCGGGTTTCGCACCACCTCCTTGGCCGGCCCCTCCTCCACGATGCGGCCCAGGTACATGACGGCGATGCGGTCGGCAAAGTGCGCGGCGGTGGACAGGTCGTGAGTGATCATCAGGATCGCGAGCCCGTCCTTGCGCAGCCCGTCGAGCAGCGCCAGGATGCCTGCCCGCACCGACACGTCCAGCATCGAGACCGGCTCGTCTGCCACCAGCAGCTTGGGCTGCAGCACGAGCGCCGCGGCGATTGCCACGCGCTGCCGCTGGCCGCCCGAGAGCTCGTGGGGAAATCGTTCCAGATAGAGGTCGGGGGGTGTCAGCCCGGCCCGCATCATGGCCTCCTCGACCAGCACCTTACGCGCCTTGGAGTTGCCGCCCACGCCGTGGATGACGAGCGGCTCCTCGACGGTGCGCTTGACCGGGAACCGCGGGTCGAGCGATTCGTACGGGTCCTGATAGATGATCTGCATGTCGCGCCGCAGCGGCCGCATCCGGCCGATGTCGAAGTCCGAGATCTCGGTGCCCTGAAACTTGATCGACCCTCCCTGATTGTCGATCATGCGGATCACCGTCTGGGCGGTGGTGGTCTTGCCACAGCCCGACTCGCCCACCAGCGCGAGCATCTCGCCCTCTCCGAGGCTGAACGAGACGCCCTCTACCGCGTGCACCTGCAGCTGCGGCCGGCGCGCGATGGTCTCGACCAGGCCGCGCTGAATCGGATAGCGGGTGACCAGATCGGTCACTTGCAGCAGCGTCTCCGCCGCCGCCGGCTCGGCCTGGACTTCGGCCGCGCTCATACGACTGCCGCCCGCTGTTCGACGTCGTTCAGATGACACGCCGCGCGATGCCGTTCGCCGATCTCCAGCTCGCGCGGTCGCACCGTCGCGCACGGCTCGAACGCCGAATCGCAGCGCGGCGCAAACGGGCAGCCGTGCAGCTCGCGGTCAAGCCTCGGCGGCGAACCGGGGATCGAGAGCACCGCGTCGTCGCCGTAGAGGTCGGGCGTCGCGGCAAAGAGCATCCGCGTGTAGGGATGGCGGGGGTCGTGGTAGAGCGTCTGCACCGGCCCGGCCTCGGCGATCTCGCCCGCGTACATCACCGCGGCCTGCGGGCACACATGCGCGACCACCGGCAGGTCGTGGGTGACCAGTAGCAGCGCCAGGCCCAGGTCGTTGGAGAGCGAGATCAGAAGCTCCAGGATCTGCGCCTGCACCATCACGTCGAGCGCCGTGGTGGGCTCGTCTGCCAGCAGCACCCGCGGCTCGCACGAGAGCGCCATCGCGATCGCCGCGCGCTGCCGCATACCGCCCGAGAACTCGTGCGGGAACCGGTCGGCGCGGTCGCCCGAGATTCCCACCATCTCGAGCAGCTCGCGAACCCGGAGCTTGGCCGCCTTGCCCTTGGCGATCCCGTGCAGTGCGAGCGGCTCGGCGATCTGCTCGCCCACGCGCTTGACGGGATTGAAGGCGTTCATGGCACCCTGGAACACCATCGCGATGTCGTGCCAACGGTGCGGCTTCACGGTCTCCTCGCCCTTGGCCATGATGTTCACGCCGTCCAGCAATACCTCGCCGGCCACACTCGCATTGGGCGGAAGCAGGCCCATCAGCGCGAGAATCGTGGTCGTCTTGCCGCACCCCGATTCGCCCACCAGGCCCATCCGCTCGCCCGAGTCGAGTACGAAGTCGACGCCCTGCACCGGATGCAGCTCGCGGCCCTTGCCCAGGTCAAACCACACGTGCAGGTCGCGGACCTCCAGCACCGGCGCGCTCACTTGGCACCCGGCCTTCCCACCAGCGGTCGCAGCCGGAAGAGCCGCGTACTGAGGTGCCCCACCTTGAGCCGCGGGTTGAGCGCATCCTCCATCGCCTGGCCGACCATGGTGAACGCAAGGATCACGACGGTCACGCAGAGGCCCGGCGGGATGATGGCCCACCACGCATTGTGGAACACGGCGTCGCCCTCGAGCGAGTTCTGGATCTCCTTGCCCCATGAGATGGTCGACGGGTCGCCCAGGCCGAGGAACGCCAGATGTAGGTCTCGGCGAACACCGCCGCGGCCACCATCAGCACCGTATTTGCGACCAGCAGCGGCATCACCTGCGGCAGGATGTGCGTCTGGATGATGCGCCAGTTGCGTGCGCCCAGCGATCTGGCCCGTTTCACGTACACCCGCTCGCGCACCGTGATCACCTGGGCGCGAATCAGCCGCGCGGTGGATGCCCAGTAGATCACGCCGATGATGATCACGATGTTGGTCAGGCTGCGGCCGAACACCGCAGCTGCCACGATCATCAGCGGCACGTCGGGTATGACCAGGAAGTAGTCGGTGGTACGCATCAGCGCGATGTCGGTCTTGCCGCCGAAGTAGCCGGAGAAGATGCCCACCGGCCGCCGATCAACATCGCCACGGCCGCGCCGGCGATACCCACGATCAGCGATACGCGGGCGCCGTAGATCACCAGCGACAGCATGTCGTTGCCGCCGTCATCGGTGCCCAGCCAGTGGGCCGAGTTCGGCGCCTCGTACGGCGGCCCGACCTGCTCGCGCGGGTTGTACGGCGCCAGTTGGCTCTGAAAGACCGCCACGAACATGAAGAACGCGATGATGATGAGCGCCGGCGATCGAGACCTTGCTGCCCAGCACCACGTCGCGAAAGAACCCGCTGCGATGCGTCGAGGTCGGCTCGATCTCGTCGAGCTGGGCGTCGGGTGCGATCGGAAATGCGCCGTCGCTCATGCTTTCACCCTTGGATCGAGGCTGAAGTACAGAAGGTCGGCGATGAAGTTCGCCGCGATCACGATGATCGTGAAGATCAGGAAGATGCCCTGCAGTACCGGGTAGTCGTGGGCGTTGATGGCATCGACGGTGGCAAGACCGATGCCGGGATACGAGAACACGTACTCGACCACGATCTGGCCGGCCACGACATAACCCGAGCGAGAGCGCGATCAGCGTGACCAGCGGCAGCATGGCGTTACGAAACGCGTGGCGCCATACGATCACGCGGTTCTTGAGCCCCTTGGCGCGGGCCGTCAGCACGTAGTCCTCACCCAGCGTCTCGAGCATCGACGAGCGCACCACCAGCGCATACTCGCCGTACAGCCCCAGCCCCAGTACGAGCGCCGGCAGCGCCAGGTGCTGGCCGCGGTTGACCACCTCGGTGTAGAGCGACACCGGCCCCAGGATGCCGAGGTCGTTGGACTGGATTCCCGCCACCGGCAGGCCCAGCGGAATGGCGATGTAGAAGATCACCAGAAGGCCGATCCACTGGGTGGGCATCGCGTAGAAGCTGAGCGCTGTCCACGTATTGCCCGCGTCTAACCAGGTGCTTCGCCGCCAGGCTGCAATCACCCCCGAGATGATGCCCAGGACCACCGAGATGATGGTGCCCACCAGAAGCATCGGAAGCGTGTTCAGAAGCGGCTGCTTGATGACGTCCCACACCGGCCGGTTGTTGGCCACCGATGTGCCCAGGTCGCCGTGCGCGAGGTTTTCGAGGTAGATCACGTACTGCCGCCACGTCGGCTGGTCCAGGCCGTACTGCTTGACGATCGACTCGCGAAACTGCTTGGTGCAGTGCGCGCAGCGCAGCCCCGAGACCGCGCTGCCGGGCAGCGCTCGGAACAGCAGGAAGTTGATCGTCAGGGCCACGAACACCGTCACGATCGCGAACAGCGTTCGCTTGATGATGTAGTCGGCGTTCCTCAAGCGGTCATGAAGCGTCTTGTGGGGGCTCGTGTAGTAGCACTTGCAGTAGGCGTTCAGCTCGGGCTAGAAGCCTGTCCACGCCTTGGTGCTCGCGGTGACGAGATCCTCGTTGACCAGCTGGATGTAGGGCCGGTCGTTGTGGATCTGCTGCTCCATCTTCCAGATCAGCGCCTTGCGCTCGCTGAGGATCGATCAGCGTCGCCTGCTGTATGTACTCACTGGTTGAACTGCGGATTGTTGTAGCCGGTGTCGTTCCAGCTGAACCACTGCGCTCTGGTCATGTACGACATCTGGGCGTCGGGATCGATGTACTCGGCCCAGTCCCACATCGCCATGTCGAACTTGGTGTAGTTGCCGGCGGTCTCGTAGGCGTAGGCCTGCGCGGCGTCGCCGCCCGGATACTCGGTCATCTTCACGCCCACCTTGGCCCAGTCGTTGCCGCATGATCTGGAACTGGCGGTCGCCGTTGAAGTCGAGGCTCCCCGGCACCATCAGGTCGTAGGCCATCTTGTGGGCCGGCTGGGCGTACTTGCCGGTGGTCGCCGGCACCTCGCGAATCCCGTCGGAACCCTTCTTGTAGCCGAGGCTGTCGAGGATCTGGTTGGCCTTGTCGACGTCGAACGGCAGCGGCTTGATCGACGGATCGAGCCAGATCGCCGGATTGGCTCGAGAGGATGTTGGCCCACGGCCGGGCGTAGCCGGTGTAGACGATCTGCACGATCTGGTTGCGGTCGGTGGCGTACTCGAGCGCCTCCTTGACCTTCGGATTCAGCAGCTCGCGGTTCTTCTTCTTCAGCGGGTTGGAGTTGAACGTGATGTTCGTGACCTCCGACGACGGCGACCGAGTACACCGTGTAGCGGCTGTCGCCCTTGATCGAGCTGACGGCGTTGAAGGGCACCTGATCGACGAAGTCGAGGTTGCTGGACTTGCATGTCGGCGATCATCGTGGTGGGGTTGGTGTAGTACGTCATCGCGACGGCCTGGGCGTGCGACTTGGGGCCGTAGAAGTCCGGGTTGGGCTTGAACACCGTGGTGCCCTTGGCCTGGAACTTCGAGATGTAGTACGGCCCGCCGGCCACCGTCGGCAGGTGGTCCTGCAGGCTGGTAGGCCTTCAGATCCTTGCCGTCGTTGCCGGTGAGCTTGCTCCAGACGTGCTCGGGCAGGACCCAGAACTGCTCGAGCTGCGGCAGCACGTTGGCGATCGCCTTGTCGTAGTTGATCACGAGCGTGTCGTGGCGTTCGGCGCGTCCATGCTGCTGACATGGGTCAGCGCGGCGGCGAGGCATCGCGGTCGCGCCGTTCTGCGTACTTGATGATCGTGTTGCCCGTCCAGGCCGCATCCGCGGCGGTCATCGGCTTGCCGTCCGACCACTTGCGCGCCGGGCTTCAGGTGGAATGTCCAGGTCTTGCCGTCGGACGCGTGTGCGACCAGCTCGTCGCCCAGTCGCCCTCGATCAGCTTCGTCGCCCGGGCCGTACTGCACCAGCTGCGGGTACTCCATCACGAAGGCGTTATAGGCCTGGCTCTCGATGGCCACGAACGGATTCAGCGAGTCGATCGACGTTGATCGTGCCGATGCGCAGGATGCCACCGCTAGGCCGACTCCCCCGCTCGCCGCCCTGGGTGCTGCCACCGCAGCCGGCGACGGCGACGATCACGGCGATGAGTAACGAGCGCTATCAGGCGTGAGCGGAGCTTCATGAGGCGGGATCCCTTTGTCGGGGTGTCAGCGGGGAGCCGGGTCATGACTCCGTCGTGGTGGTCGCGGCCGGGGCGTGGTGCGCGGGCGGCGATGTCGTCGATGTAGGTACCGATCTCCTTGACGGCCTGCTCGAGCCACAGCTCACCCTTCTCGCGGGTGGCGGCGGTCGCATCGCCCATCACACCAGATTCCGTCCAGCCCGACCAGGGGCCCTTGATCGAGAGCGGGCCGTCGTTCCAGTCCATCCAGGCGTGCACGGACTGCCAGTCGGGGATCTCGCGCACCGCCTTGTCCATCTGCACCAGCTCGGGATGGATCGCCAGATAGAGCGAGGTCTCGAGCTCGCACGCGTGGGCGATGCCGCCGGGCACCGGCGAGTCGCGAGTCTCGGCCAGCAGCTTCTGCGACTCGGGGCCCGACAGGTACCAGAACGCTGCGGCGATGCTGTGCGGGTGCTCGACCATCAGTCAGCCGGGCCGCCATCTCGACCAGCGGCACGTTGGAGCCGTGGCCGTTGACGAAGAGGATGCGGTTGAAGCCGTGGTGGATGAGGCTGCGGGCGATGTCGAGCAGGTGGTCGACAAACGTCTTCCAGTCGATCGTGATCGAGCCGGGGAACTGCATGTGGTGGGGCGTATAGCCGTGTGTGACGGTGGGCAAGCAGCAGAGAGTTAGCGCGGCGCGACAACACTGACCGCTCGGCCAGCGTCTCGGCGATCACCGCGTCGGTGTCGATCGGCAGGTGGTAGCCGTGATCCTCGAGGGTCGCCACCGGGATCAGGCACACGGGGTCGGCCTTGGCCCAGGCTGCCACCTGGGGCCACGTCAGCTGCGCGTAGCGGTGGCTGGTCTGCGGCGGGCTGGAATCAGGCGAAGGCGTAGCGCTGCTCCTGGGAGTCGCACGGATTGCCGCGTCCGTAGGTGAGTTCGCCGGCGCTCACGTCGGCGATCACCCAGAATACCGTCTTGGTCTCGCCTCCCGGCACCGGATGACGGCAGATCGAATCGGGCGCACCGCGATGGTCCGAGAGCGCCAGGCGGAGCTGCGCCGGCGTGATGTCGTCGTGATCCAGCAATTCGAGAGCGCGACGATACCGGACATCCGAGCGCGCGCGCGTATTCAGGGTCACCCTCGTAGGCCAGCATCCGCTCGCACACGTAGTGGTTGGTGTGTGCCAGCGTGCCCGCGGGGCCGGGCTCGGTCAGCTCGGCATCGGTGGCCGATCCCTCCACGTTCACAACGCCGTCGGTGCGGTGGCTGAGCAGGTTGTTGTACGACGACGCGCGGGCCGGATGAAGCGCCCGCGACACGGCGTCGGCGAGGGTCGACGTGCGCAAAATGTCTCGTACTTGGAGTAGCCGCGGGATGCCGACGCGGTTGTCGTTGGGCGTCACCTCGTTACCGGTCAGCGCGAGTCCGGCCGAGTTGAATCCCACGCTGATCCACGGCCCCACCCCCACCGTGAACACCACGGGATCACCGTCGATGTGCCACTCGATCGCGGTCAGGTGCGGCTCAACCTCGGGCGACGAGGTCGTTGGTATGCGCCACCCACAGGTGCCCGTCGGCCGTGGCCGGCGCCTGCGCCAGCAGGTCGGTGCAGCGGCCCTCGGTCTGGGCCGGCACAGCGAGCTCCTCGATGGAGGCCGCGAATACGGCCAGCGGATCGGCACCCGCCCCCTCGGCGACCCCGTCGAGCTCGTCGACCAGCCAGGGCAGCTCACGCCGGGTGACCTCGAGATAGGGGCGCGCGGCGGCCTTCTCGACCGCGGTCACTGACCGCGGCGCGCTCCCGCACGCTCGAGGCGGTCGCCTCGCCCACCGCTCGGCCCACATCGCGATGCGAGCCGCGCACGATCACCAGCGGAATCGGCGGGGGGGCCACCGCCAAACCATACGGGGTGCTATAGATCGCCGCCAGGATGTGCGCACATGCTCCAACCTCTGCTCCGCGCTACCGGCTGGCCGCCGACCGTCTGGAACGGCATATCGCGGCGGGCGAGATCGTCGCCCACGAGCGGGTGCCGAGCGAGCGCGAACTTGCCGACGAGCTTGGCATCTCGCGCATGACCGCGCGCCAGGCGATCGAGCTGCTGGTGGGCCGCGGGCTCGTGTACCGGCGGCCGGGAGCGGGCACGTTCGTCTCGCCGCCGCGCATCGAGCACACGCTGCAGGGGCTGGCCGGATTCTCGAAGCAGATGCGCACGCAGGGCATCGAGCCCGTCCGGTCTGGTGCTCGCAGCTCGAGCTGCAGACCGCCGACCCCGACGGTGGCGGCGCGCTGCGCCTGCGGCGCGGCGCCAGGGTGTGGATCCTGCGCCGTATCCGCTATGGCGACGGCGAGCCGCTGCTGGTCGAGACGTCGTATGTGCCCAACGCGGTGTGTCCGCGGCTGGGCCGGTTCGACCTGGGTCACGAGTCGCTCTACGGCCTCATGCGCAGCGTGTACGGCGTCGTGCCGCGGCGGGCGCACGAGGAGATCGACCCGACGACGCTCGAGTCAACCGAGGCGGCGCCACCTGGACGCGCGCCCGGGTAGCCCCGCGATCCGCGTGACCCGCACCACCTACGCGGCGGCCGGCCGGCCGATCGAGTACGCCGTCGACCTGTATCGCGGAGACCGCGCCCGGTTCGTGATCGACCGCCGCAACGCCTAAACGTGAATAAGAGGGGTCAGTCGCCTTTTATTCACGCAAGCGCCACGAGCCTACCGAGAACGTCCCTTGTGAATAAAAGGCGACTGACCCCTCTTATTCACTCTGCCCTCTCTACGCGCGGGAGCTGATCTCGGTCTGCAACTCTGCGATCAGCGCGTCGAGGTCGCGCGCGCCGACGTTTCCTTCGCTGCGCCGCCGCACCGATACCTGGCCGGATTCGACCTCGCGGTCGCCGGCCACCAGGATCACCGGCACGCGCTGGTGCTCGGCATCGGCGATCTTGCGGCCCATCGATTCGCTGCGCTCGTCCAGCTCGACGCGCAGCCCGGCCGCACGCAGCCGGCTCTCGACGCCGTGCATGAACTCGTTGTGCCGGTCGGCCACCGGCACCAGCTCCACCTGCACCGGCGCGAGCCACAGCGGGAACGCCCCGGCGTAGTGCTCGATCAGGATCGCGATGAACCGCTCGAACGATCCGAACAGCGCCCGGTGGATCATCGCCGGGGTGTGCTCGGTGTTGTCGCTGCCGGTGTAGCGCAGCTCGAACCGCTCGGGCATCTGATAGTCGAGCTGGATCGTGCCCATCTGCCACGAACGGCCGATCGAGTCGGACATGTGCAGGTCGATCTTGGGGCCGTAGAACGCCCCGTCGCCTTCATTCAGCTCGTACTCCGCCCCGGCCCGGGCGAGTGCCTTGGTGCAGCGCGTCCTCGGCGTCGTCCCACAGCTCGTCCGAGCCGATCCGCTTGGCGGGCCGGGTCGAGAGCTCGAGCCGCATCGGCAGGCCGAAGGTGTCGTAGATCGTCTTCGCCAGCTCGAGGCATCCGATCACCTCATCCTCGATCTGGTCGTGGCGGCAGAAGATGTGGGCGTCGTCCTGGGTGATGTGCCGCACCCGGGTCAGCCCGTGCAGGGTGCCCGACGGCTCGTGGCGGTGCACCAGGCCCTGCTCGGTCAGGCGCATCGGCAGGTCGCGGTAGCTGCGCAGCCCATCGGCGAAGATGAACGCGTGGCCGGGGCAGTTCATGGGCTTCAGCCCGAACTCGCCCTGCTCGACCTCGGTGAAGTACATGTTCTCGCGGTAGGCCTCCCAGTGGCCCGACCGCTTCCACACGTCGACGTTGAAGATGATCGGCGTGCGCACCTCCTGGTAGCCGCGCTCGCGGTTCAGCGACCGCCACAGCGCGGTCAGCTCGTTCCAGATCACCATGCCCTTGGGATGCCAGAACGGCGACCCCGGCGAGCTCTCCGAGAAGTGGAACAGGTCGAGCTCACGGCCGATGCGGCGATGGTCGCGCTTCTGCGCCTCCGCCAGCCGGTGCAGATGCTCGTCCAGAGCCTTCTGGTCGAAGAACGCGGTGCCGTAGATGCGGGTCAGCATGGGATTCTTGGCATCGCCGCGCCAGTACGCGCCGGCCAGCGACTGCAGCTTGAACGCCTTGATCGGCTTGGTGGTCTGCAGATGCGGGCCGCGGCACAGATCGTCGAACCCGTCCTGCTCGTAGATCGAGATCTCGCCTTCGGGCAGCGCCTCGACCAGCTCGAGTTTGTACGGCTGCTGCTCCGCGGCATAGCGCTTGGCCAGCTCGGCCTTGTCCACACCGTCGAGCCGCTCGAACGGATGCTCGGTGCTGAGGATTCGCCGCATCTCCTCCTCGATGCGCTCCAGGTCGTCGGCCGAGACGGGCTCGGGAAACTCGAAGTCGTAGTAGAACCCGTCGTCGATCGCGGGCCCGATGGCCACCTTGGTCTCGGGCCACAGGTGCAGCACCGCCTCGGCCAACACGTGCGCGGTGGAGTGCCGCAGCACCGCGAGCGCCTCGGGGTCGCGGGCGGTCAGGATCCGCACGTGGTCGCCGTCGTGCAGGGGCAGGCGGATGTCGCGCACCTCTCCCCCAACCTCGACCGCCACCGCCGCCTGGCCCAGCCGCGGGCCGATCTGATGGGCCGCGTCCAGGCCGCTGGCGCCCTCATCGAGCTCGAGCGCATTGCCGTCGGGAAGCGTGACTTGCATACGTGGGAGCATACAAAGACAACCCCGCTGGTACGCTCGCTTCGTGCAGGCGCTCATCGTCACCCTCGTGCTGCTGCTGATTGCCGCCTGCGTTGCCCTTGCGCTGGTCGTCGCCGATCGCAACCGGCGCACGCCGAGAGTACGAGCGGCAGCTTCAGCTGACCGCGCCGCGCCAGGAGCTCTCGGTGGCGCTCGCCACCCGCGAGGCCGCCTTTCTGGCCGCACTCGGCCCGGTGCTCATGTACGACGCTGCGGGCACGCTCGTGCGAGCCAACGCGCTGGCCCGCGAACGGCCCGAGCTCGTCGCGTCGCCGCCGCCTCCCGAGCTGGCCGCGGGGCTGCAGCGAATCCGCGACGGCGAGAGCGCGCACACGCTCGAGATGACGCTCTACGGCGCCGAGCGGGTGCGGTATCTGGCGCACCTGCGCTCCTACGCCAGCGACGAGGGCCGCGGCACGGTCGCCATGCTGCTGGACGTGTCGTCGGAGACCGACTTCCGCGAGGCCCGGCGACTGTTCTCGGCCGGCGTCTCGCACGAGCTGCGCACCCCGCTGGCGCGCATCCTCGCGCTCACCGACACGCTTTCGCTGCCCGCTCGACGACGACGAGCGAACGGTGACCACCGACCAGATCCGGGCCGAGATCGACAGCATGCGCCAGCTGATCGAGGAGATGGTGCTGCTGGTGCAGCTGGAGAGCCACGAGCTGACCGGTATCGGCGAGCGGGCCGACATCGATCACCGCCGTCAGCGAGTGCGTCGAGCGCAACGCCGCCCGCGCCGAGGCCGGTTCGCATGACGATCGAGGCGCACACGACCCGCGGCCTGGTCGCCGCGGTACTCCCGCGGCTGCTGGACGTGGTGCTCGACAACCTGGTGGGCAACGCCATCACCTACGGCGGGTCGGGGGCAACGGTGCGCATCACCGCCCGCGGGCTGGCCGGCGCGGTCGAGCTCTCGGTCGCCGATACCGGCGCCGGCATCCCGGTCGAGCACATCCCGCGCATCTTCGAGCGGTTCTACCGGGTGGAGGGCGCGCGCTCGGGGCCGGGCACCGGTCTGGGGCTTGCGATCGTCAAGCACATCGCCGAGGAGTACGGCGGCCGGGCCTCGCTCGAGTCCGCGCCGGGCCGCGGGACGACCGTCACCGTGGTGCTGCCGGCACCCGCCGCGGTCAGAGCCGTGATTCAGGGTTTGGCGATCGGCTCGAACCGGTAGCCGACGCTGTAGTGCGTCTGGATATAGGTGTGCGTGCGCCGACTGCCGGTCGATCTTCTGCCGGATCTTGCGCACGCACACGTCCACCGTGCGGTCGCGATGGCGGTAGGGCATCCCCCAGACCCGCTGCTGCAGCTGGTCGCGGCTCAACGCCCGGCCCTGTTCGCTCGCGAGCACGAACAGCAACCGAAACTCGGTGCGGGTGAGCCCGGCGTCCTTGCCGTCGAGGATCGCCTGGTGCAGGTCGGGATCGATCACGAGCCCCTCGACCTCGATCCGCGACTGGCGCGGCGTCTCTGACCCTGTGCCGGCCCGCCGCAGCGACGCCTGCACGCGGGCCACCAGCTCGCGCATGCCGAAGGGCTTGGCCAGGTAGTCGTCGCCGCCGATGCTGAGCGCGTGCACCTTGTCGTGCTCGGAGCCGCGCGCCGAGACGTTGATGATCGGCAGCGTGATGCCCTCCGAGCGCAGCGACTCGGTGATCCGCCAGCCGTCGATGCCGGGCAGCATCAGGTCGATTACTGCGATATCGGGCCGTTCGAACCGCAGCTTCTTGAGTGCCCGCTCGCCGTCGTCAACCACCTCGACGTCGAGCCCGGCACGACGCAGGTGGGTGGCCATCGCGTTTGCGATCACGGAATCGTCTTCGGCAATCAAGACTCGAGCCATCGCACGAAATGTATCGGCTGGTGCGGGCGCCACCTTCCGTGCCTACCAACCCCTGCGACGCGTTTATGCGGCCGGCGCAGCCGGACGCATAAACGAAATCAGCAAGCGGCCGCAGCGGGAGAGGTGCCTGGCTCGTTTTATGCGGGCGCAGCACGCATAAAAGTGCCTGGCACGGGGTATGCGGTTCGGCAGTGTATGAACCGTGCCTGGCACTGGCGCGTTAAAAGGATTCGCCGCTCCGGCTGGCCTTTGGTCCCCCGGTCGAACGAACTTTCGAGTCTCCTCTACGGCCCGTCCGCTCGGCTTCGTCCTACTCGGCTGCCCTCAGCGGCGCAAGGAGGACAATACGGCAGCGTCCAGCGGAGCGCAAGCAACGAAAACCCGCAAACTGCGGACTTGGAAAAACCTGGCGTCCGAAAAAGGTCGCTATTTACGGACATGGCGCGGCGGCACCGCCCCCACGAACACGGGAAACCTTTGTGTGTAAAGCCTCGCGCGTAGCTTGCCGATGCAGGATTCGGGTCGCCCTCCCGGTCGGTCCTGTGTCCACTCCTTGACGAAAGGCCTCGAGTTGCGTCTGCCTTCGGTGCTCGCTGCGACCGTCCTTGTTGGTGTGTGTGCCGCCTCGGCTCAGGCCGCGGCCGGTCCGCTCCACCCCGCCCATTCCCCTGCACCCTCACGGGCGCGAGTGCCTTCGCCGACTGCCGCGCGGCACACCGCCGCAACCCGCCTGCGCGCGTCCCTGGCCTCGGCCCAGGTCAGCCTGACCGTCTCGTTCAAGCCGCGCCACCCGCTGCTACTCGCACAGCTCGCGAGCCGGGCCAGCGGCGCCCCTGCGGTGCCGGCTGCCACCCTGCGGCGGCTGTTTGCACCCACGGCCGCCGACGTGGCGGCCACCACCGCCTACCTGCGCGCGCATGGCCTCAGGCCGGCCGGCGCTGGGCTCATGACGCGCTCCTACACCGGGCCTGTGAGTGCCGCCGAGTCAGCCTTCGGCACGCAGCTTTCAACCTACCGTGCTCACGGCGTCACATTTCGGTCGCCGGAGTCGGTACCGACCCTGCCGGCGGCGATCGCTCCGCAGGTGGCAGCGGTCTCGGGACTCGACACGTATCCGACTGCCCAGCCGCTGCTCACGCGCGGCGCGAGCGCGGGCGGAGCGTCCGCCCATTCACTTTCGAGTTGCGCGGCCGGCCAATCGGTGCACAACTCGTATGGCGGATACCAGCCCGGCGACCTGGCGGCGGGTAACGGCTACGACTACCAGTCCCTGCTGAACGCCGGCAACGACGGCGGCGGCGAGGTGCTGGCGCTGGTCGAGTTCTCCGACTACAGCCCAACTGCGGTGAGCACCTTCCAGTCCTGTTACGGCACCGGCGTGCCGATCTCGACGCAGACGGTCGGCGCCGGGCCGGGCGGCAATCTCTCCGGCAGCTCGGAAGTTGAGCTCGACATGGAGGTCGCCGCGGCAAATGCTCCGGGACTCGACCACATCTACGACTATGCCGCCCCGTCGAACGCAAGCATGTCGACGGTGCTCGATTCCATCGTCAACGATGTCTCGACGCTCCACACTACCGAGGTCTCGATCAGCTGGGGCCTCTGCGAGCCCGCCACTCCCAACTCCGACGTGACGGCCTCCGACACGGCGTTCCAGCTGCTGGCGGCCGAGGGTGTGTCGGTGTTTTCCGCAACCGGCGACAGCGGCTCGAGCGACTGCCACCCGCTGGGCACCAACGCGCTTGCGACCGACTATCCGAGCACCGATCCGTACGTCACCGCCGTCGGCGGCACCACGCTCGACACGAGCGGGCCCACCGAGTCGGCCTGGGGTCATCCCAACACCGGATCGGGCGGCGGTGGCGGCGGAGGTGTGTCGATCAACTTCCCGATGCCGCCGTGGCAGACCGGCACGGGAGTGATCAGTGCCGATTCGAGCCACGCCGCCTGTGGACAGACCACGGAGTACTGCCGTGAGGTGCCCGATGTGGCACTCGACGCCAATCCCGACACCGGCTACGTCGTCAACCTGCGCACCTACGGCTGGACCGAGATCGGCGGCACATCGGCGGCTGCTCCGCTGATGGCGGCCATGACCGCCGACGCAAACGAGTACTCACTCGGCCACGGGGGCGCACGGATGGGCTTTGCCTCGCCGTTCCTCTACGCCAATCCGGGCATCTTCCGCGACATCACGTCGGGGTCGAACGTCGTGTACTCGGGCGTCACCAAGTACGCGGCGACGGCGGGCTACGACATGGCCACGGGCCTCGGCGCACCTGACGGGGCGGACATGGCCACGGCCCTGGCCGCCACGACCAGCTCGCCGCCGACATCGGCCGACACCAGCGTCACCTCGACGTCCACCAAGGCCACCATCAACGCCAACGCCGGCGCGACCGTTACCGGAATGCTGACCTCGAACGGTCAGCCGGTGGCACACGAGCAGGTGCTGGTGGACTTCTTCTACACCTACCGGGGCGTGAAGCGCGACGGGATGCTCTGGGCCACCACCGGCACCGCCGGCAAATACACGATCAAGCTGACCACCGCGACGATCAAGGCCCGCGCCTCATACCGGGCGTCGTTCCTGGGAGATGTCGGCCTGCACCCGTCGCAGACTCCGACCCTGCACGTGATGCATGTCCAGCCGCTGCTCACGCTCACTTCGAGCCTGCACTGGAACGGCACCCGTTACACGGTCAAGGCCGGCAAGGTCTTCACGCTCAGCGGTCTGTCAAAGCCCGCGCTGGCCGGGCAGAAGGTGTCCGTGCAGTGGAAGCCCAGGGGTGCGAAGAACTGGAAGGCGACCGGCATCACCGCAAAGGTGGGCTCGGCCGGCAAGTACAGCGTCAAGGTGGTCTTCGGTGCCAGGGTGCAGGGCCAGTTGCGGTTCGCCCGCGCCGGCTCGCTGACCGGGCAGTGGACCACCGCGTACTCACCTGTAAAGGCGTTTACCGCGAGCTAGGGATGCGGGCCGTGTGCGGCCGCCCGAGCCAGTACCTCCGCGTCCAGCGCGTAGGTGAAGAGCTCGGCGGCCGCGCCCGGTTCGAGCCAGCGCACGCCGTCGACGTCGTCTGCCGGAATGCGCGATTGGGCCACGGCATGCATCGCATACCAGTGCACCAGCTTGGGCCGCCCGTCGGGCAGCGTGTAGTGCACGGTACCCAGGTCGGCATCGATCGCCGCCGTCCAGCCGACCTCTTCCTCGACCTCGCGCAGCGCCGCAGTCGCGTCGTCCTCGCCCTCTTCGAGCTTGCCCTTGGGCAGCGACCAGTCGTCCTGCCGGGGTCGATGCACCACCGCGATCAGGCCGTCGCGCGACACCACCCCGCCGGCCGCCCGAACGGGATCAGGCTGTGCGGCGGCGCTGCGAGACAATCCCAGCCATCCAGAACACCAGGCCGACGCCGCCGACCAGGATCAGAACGAAGCCGGAAAAGCCCCACAGATATCCGGCGTTTCCCTGCAGCACGAACGCGAAGACGATCATCGTCAGCCCGAGGATGCCCAGCGCCTGGGTGACCATGAACGGCCCCGGAAGCCCTGCCGGCGTGATCGGCGTCGATCCACGCGTGAGCCGCGAGGGCTCGCGCGTATCGCGCGCCCGGCTGCGGTTGGCGGCGACCAGAATGCCGCCGAAGATCGCGGCGACATAGATCACCTGCGAGTACACGTCGCCGACCCAGTCGATCAGCTCGGTGAACACGAGGATCAGCAGTACCGCCCCGATCGTCGCGCCGATCGGCAAATCCGATCGCGACGGGCCAGTCGTACAGCGACTGGGGCTGTGAGCTGCGTTCCTCCACGGTCGGGAGATTACACCGCGGTAGCGGGCGGCCGCCGCGGGTATGCTCGCGGCGTGAAGCGCCATCGCGTCGTCATCCTCGGCGCCGGCTTCGCCGGGAGCTACGTCGCCCGCTACCTGGGTAAATACGCCGACCAGGTGCAGGTGACGCTGATCGATCCGCGCAACTACATGCTCTACACGCCGCTTCTGCCCGAGGCGGCGTCCGGGCACGGTCGAGCCGCGCCATACGGTGGTGCCGGTGAGGACGATGTGCCCGCACGCCGACCTGGTGATGGGCCGCGCCACGGCACTCGACCGGGATGCCCGCGAGGTTGAGGTCGACGTCACCACCGGCGAGCGCAAGCGGTTCGGGTTCGACTCGCTGGTGGTCGCGCTGGGCGGCATCTCGCGCACGGTCGATATTCCGGGGCTGGTCGAAAACGCCACCGGGTTCAAGGATCTGGACGACGCGATCCACCTGCGAAACCATGTGCTGGAACAGCTCGAGTGGGCATCGGCGGCCGATTCGGACGAGGAGCGCAAGCGGCACCTCTCGTTCGTGTTCGTCGGCGGGGGATATGCGGGCGTCGAGGCGATGGCCGAGCTCGAGGACCTGGTCAACGACGCCGTGCGCCGCTACCCGCGGCTGAGGCGCGTGCGGCGCCGGTGGACGCTCGTCGAGGCGTCTGACCGCATTCTGCGTGAGCTGCCGCCGAGTCTCGCCGAGTACGCCGGCCGCCAGCTCATGGCGCGCGGCATCGATATCCGCACCGGCACGACGTTGACCGCGGTCGACGCCGAAGGCGCCACCCTCTCGACCGGTGAGCACGTGCCCGCTGCCACCGTGGTGTGGACCGCTGGAGTGCGCGCCCATCCGCTGGCGGCGCAGTTCGAGCTGCCGGTGGATGAGCATGGCCGGGTCGAGGTCGACGGTCACCTGCATGTCAAGAATGTGCCCGATGTCTGGGCGCTCGGTGACGCCGCGGCTGTCCCCAACGCCGCGAACGACGGCGCGTTCGATCCACCCACCTGCCAGCACGCCCTGCGCCAGGCCAGGGCCCTTGCGACCAACATCATGGCGACCGTCGCCGGAAACCCGCTCAAGCCGTACCGCTATCGCACGCTCGGCCAGGTGGCGACGCTCGGCCAGCACAAGGGCGTGGCCGAGGTCTTCGGCGTCAAACTGCACGGCTGGCCCGGGTGGTGGTTCACCCGTACCTACCACCTCTACCAGTTACCGCTGGCATCGCGAAAACTGCGCGTCGTGTCCGACTGGACGGTGGGGCTGCTCTTCTCGCGCGATGTGGTCGAGTTGGGCTCGCTGGGCGAGGACGTGCGCCTTCCCGAGCCCAAGCAATGACCGGCTGCGCCGCCGTCAGGTCGCCTCGGCCACCTGCTTTGCGCTGATGTAGTTGTGCACCTTTGCGAACCGCGGTGACATCTGGCCCATGTTCTCGGGGCCGACGGCGCGGCGCGAGCTGCTCCTCGCCGAACCGCTGGAACTCCTCGACCGAGCCCCAGATGTCGACGGCGACCAGGCCGTCGTCGCTGATCGCCGCGATGTGCACGACGCTGGGGTGTGCACCCTCGCCGGAATGCGCCTCCATGCGTGAGATGACCTGGTCGTAGTCGTCGGTCGACATCCCCTCGATCGGGACGATCACAAGCACCTCGGCGTTATCGCCGCTGCCCTCCAGGTGGTCGTGCACCGGGAGCACGGTGGGCTGGGCGGGCGGGATTCCCGCCTCCTGCATGGCGGGGCCGAGTTCTTCGGCGATCCCCCGCTCGAGCGCCTCGGCCGACTCCCACACGTCGACGATCACGATGCCGTCGTCAGTCACCCCTGCGGCATGGCTGATCAGGCCGTCAGGAAGGCGTTCACGGCCGGCGCCGCGCAGCACCTCGTCCACCCGGTCGTAGTCGGCGGTGGTGAACCCGTCGAACTCCATCATTACGAGAATCGGCATGTCGTCCTCCCTGGACCGTGGAGCCGCTCGTTGAGCCGGTAGCGCGATGCTCGCACGCCGGCCGGCCCTACGCAACAAATTTCACAAAGGCGAAACGTGCGCCGAGCCGGCTGTTACCGAAGTGCAACAGATGTGCACCGGCGTTCGCACGCAACCGGGTCGAACTCGCGACGTCCCCGCACAGTCGAGTCACAGGCTTCCACTCGACCAGGAGACACATGTCGACCAGTTCCCACGCTCCGCGCTCCTCGGAGGTGCGGTAGTGCTCGCCACGCCCGCCATCCACATCGGCCACGGGGTGATCGAGTTCCCGCCCGCGATCGTCGCGGGCATCGCGTACGTCGCGGTGGGGACGGACGCCTGGCTGGTCGGCCGGCAGGATCTCTACGGGTATCCGGGAGAGGCCGTCTAGGCCCCGCCGGTGTCAGACGTGCGACGCATACCACGTGCCAGGCACGTGGTATGCGTCGCACAAGAAAAAGACCCAGAACCTCCTGGCGAGAGGAGGTTCCGGGCCTATGGGCGGTACTGGGCTCGAACCAGTGACCCCCAGCTTGTCGAGCTGGTGCTCTCCCAACTGTCGAGCTGGTGCTCTCCCAACTGAGCTAACCGCCCTCACTACGCAGAAACCTCCTGGTTGAGCCAAACCACTGTCCACTGGCTTTTACAACCGGTCGGGTTCTGATTTTTGGTCTCGGCAGTCTACTCGCCGATCTTGATGTTGTGCTCCCGCACGTGGGCGCCCCCATCAACGGCGATGTCGCCGCGGTGCGTCTGGTCGAGCGCGTTTCGGCGCCGACATCCGGTTTATACTGCTGTAGTGGCGATCTCAGTAGCAACGTTCAGTGACCGAAACCACGGCAATCGCTTTCTGGTCGCAATCATGGTGCTCGCGGTACTCGTCGGCCCCGTGTACCTGGGACTGACGCGCTGGTCGCACGAAAGTGGAATGGCCGCGCCCCGCCCCGGCGACGTCTCGGGCGTGGTGATCATTCACAGCGCTCCCCCAGCGTTTGGATTACAACGCGAAGTCACTCGTATGTCACACGCGCAGGTGCTTGTGAGTGGTCGCACAACGGCAGGCAAGACGGTTCACCGCCGGCTTCGAACCGACGCAGTCGGGCGGTTCAATCTCCGGCTGATGCCCGGTCGGTACCGATTCACCATTCCGGTGTTCAAACGCCCACTGCCGCCAGGCCTGTCGGAGCCGCACAGGGTCGTCACAGTCGAGCCGGGGCACACGGTCGGTACACGTGTCGTGGTGATGTTCAACCACGGCTGACACTCTGCCCCTGAAACCTCCGGCCAGCGCTGGCCGCCCGGTGATATCCCGCTCTTGCTAATCGCCCGTCACCGCCCCCGAACCAGGCTCAGCCTTCCGACCCCGGAGGCTCAGCCCACCGGGCGAACGTTCAGCACGAGACGCGGCGAGGCCGGGAACGTCGGCTGCTCCAGCGGCGCGTTTGCAATGAAATGACAGTGACGACGACCCGTGTTCGTCGGAGGTCGGTCACACACCGCCAAGACACTTAATTCCGCGCCCCCGGCGATCCGCTTCGATGGAAATCCTCAGGGCAGAGGTATCTGTGGCCCTCATGCCCCACCGCCTCGATCCATCCGCGACTCGAGCTAACTCACGGATGAGAGATGAATACGCCGGTGTCCTTCGACACGACAAAGGCTCCTCTGAGCCGGATGGTGTTGGCGACCTCGGCGCGAATGGACTCGAGGGCGTCGGCTGACACGCCGTAGGCGTCTGCGCTTGACGCGATGAACTCGACCAGCCCATCAGCGTCGGTGGCGACCGCTTCGTCGGGATACCGGACGATCGTGACTTCCGAGAACGCCCTGGTGAGCTGCTCAGCGCCGTTGTGGAGTCCAAAGTGCTCCAGCCCGTGCGGGTACGGATCCGCATCGGGTGAGTGCCGGCGGATCAGCTCGCCGATCTCCTGCAGGTGAGGCGGGCCGAACGTCGCCGTATAGAGAACGCCAGTCGGCGAAAGCACGCGCCGAAGCTCGCGGATAGCCACCTCGCGATCCGGCACGTGGTAGAGCATGTGGTTCGCGATCACGAGGTCGAACGAGGTGTCGTGGAACGGCAAGGCCTGCACATCGGCCGCCACCCCGTTGACCCGTTCGTTGAGCGCCGTGGCCGCCAAGACGGCCTCTTGAAGGATCCCAGGCGACAGGTCAGTCAGCGTGACCCGCCAACCACCCGGAACCCGATCGATGTTGTCCGCCCACAACCTCCCGACCCCGCAACCGGCCTCGAGCACTCGAGCATCGACGACCGGCGGCACCAGGAGTTGGTCGAACATCCAGCGGTGCCACGGCACCGGGTTCACGCTGAAACGGTCATGAAATCCGATCCGAGCGTTGAGATTTCCTCCCGACGCGTACTGCTTCCCGCTCAGATACGCCGGATCGCGCATCATCCCCATCCACGAGAGTCTACGCCAGGACACGCTTTGCACAGACCGCACGACACGGTGAGCGTGGAGCGTGAAGCCCCAGAGTCTCGGCCAGACATTGCTCCGTCTTCGCGGCTCGAAACCCCTCCATCTCAATACCCGCCGTAACCCGAACCGCCGGTCGTAGCTCCCTGGCTCGCACTGGCCCCGACGGTCGCCGGGTGCCACGTGCCGATGTCCTTCAGACCGTTGCCGCTCGTGTCACCGGGCGCATGATCGTTCGCGAACGTGTAGAGCGGCAGCCCGTTGTAGGTGACCTGCGACTCCGATCGCCTGGGCGCTGGATCGTGCCGAGATGCGCTACAGAGGTACCCAGTGAGTTCGCCGATCCCACGAGCAGCGGGTGCCACACCGAGACACACGGCGTGGTCGTGCCGGGCAGATCGCCGGAGGTGCAGATGAACCGCCCGTGCTTCTCGGCCGACAGCGCATAGAGCGTCATGCCCCGGCGGTTCACGAGCACCGATGTCCCCAGCGACTGATTGTTCTCGGCACGCACGGCCGACGTCCCGTTGGCGGACGCCGGATTGGCCGAGTTACTGCCCGATCCACACCCAGCCGCGACCAGCGTGAGCGCCGCCAGGGCGGCGAACGATCGAACGATGACTCTCATGATTTGCTCCTTGGTTGGTGATCCAAGGAGGTCTACGGACCGGCCGCGAGGCCCGGTTTGTGCCGTATCTTGCAAACCAATCTCGATCGTCCGCCGTACGGGGACGGGCGCCTCTCGCCTAGTGCGGTAGCGGCGTCTCGGAGTGCCTTCCACCCGCGAAGCGCTGCAGCAGAAGAGCGGCCAGCAGCAGCACCAGCCCGGTACCGATGAACGAGACCGCTCGCGCCATCGCCGTGAGGTATGCCAGGTCGAACCCGAACAGCTTGCCGAGCGCGACGAAGAGCAGCGTGATACCGCCGATCCGCACCGCCTTGCTGCCGCTGCGAAGCGACGCCACCACCAGCCCCAGACCGACCAGCACCCAGGTGATCGACACCAGCACGTGACCCTGCTGGAAGTGGTCGTGCACCGACGCCCAGGACGACCCGTCGGCCAGCAACTGCTCGCCGCCGAGAATCGCCGCGGCAAGCGTCCACAGTCGCCACGGCGCCGCCGGTGTAGACGAGGATCTTCCACAGCGGCATCCGCCCGATCGCCCAGTCGGTGTGGCGCGCCGCGATCGCCGCCAGCAGCACCGCACCCGTCGCCGCAACCGCCGCCGCAAGGCCCGTGGCCGGCGTATGGGTGGTGTGGAACAGCATGCGTGGCGTCTCGTAGGCGAGCACGACGATCAGCGCCACCGCGCCGCTTGCAACCACCGACGTGCCCGCGAGCACCGTGCGGTCGAGCCGGTCTCGTACCGGCCTGGGCCACGCGATCACCACGACGCTGACCGCCATCGCCACGAAGGCCAGCGCCACCAGCGGGTACTGCCCCGGCAGCAGCATCGCGGCAAGCTGACCCACCAGCAGCAGCGGAAGCCAGAGCACGTAGCTGCGCCTGACCGGATCGAGGAATCCGCACGCAAAGCAGAGCGCTGCGACCGCGCTGAGTGCCACGCTCTCCCAGCCGGCGGTCGTGCCGTGGTCGACGATCGCCCGCAGCGAACCGTCATACACCCACGCCGAGACCAGCCCGAGCAGGAGCATTCCACCGCTCGCCACCAGGAGCGCGGCTGCGGTCAGGGCTCGCCGCACGCGCGGCACCTGCACCGCCAGCGCCAACGCCGCCGCCACACCCAGCCAGGCCCACATCGCGTACGGCACGGACAACGCCTGCGCGATCACGTAGGCCAGCGTCGCCACCGGCAAAAGCAGCCCGAACTCGGTCGCCGCCCGCACGGGCCGGCACACCGACCAGGCCAGCACCACCGCACCGCCGAGCAGTACGCCCAGTCCGAGCAGTCCGTGATGCTCACCGAGCGCATCCCAGCCGGTCAGCTGGTCGATCGGCGCGGTCAGCGCGAGCGCGACGATCGCGCCGACCAGCCACCAGCCGCTCGCAACGACCAGCGCCGTGACCTCGCCGAGCCACGAAACGAGCGCCGGGGTGCGCCGGTACATGGCAACCGCCGCCGCCATCAGCGCGAAGGCGACCACCGCCCACTCGGCCGGAAGCGCCCACAGCGGCAGCGCGCCAAGCGCCACAGCCGGCACAGTCCAGGTGATCTCGCGCTCGCGCGCGGGAATCCAGCGAGTGCCAAAGCAGAAGACGATGCCCGAGAGCGCCGTTGCCACCAGCGCAACCGTGCCCGCGGTCGTGCCCGCCCCGACCTTCGAGATGGTCTGGTCGAGCGGCAGGACGACCAGGGTCGTCGCGGCGATCGTGAGGGCCAGATAGATGCCGGCCGAGATCGTCACCCGCATCCGGCGGTTTCCGCGCCGTGCACCCACCCGCTCACCCACCAGCACCAGCATGGCGGCCTCAGCCGCAAACGCGCACGCCCGGCCCGGCCCGCCGGCCAGAAGTCCGGTCGAGATGGCAAGCGCCGCGAGCCCAAACCCCAGCAGCCCATCGGTCAGATCGGCGTGCGGCCGGCGAACTGCATAGGGCACCGCCGCCGCAGCCGCCCACGCGAGTGCCACGCCGCCCAGAGTGATGCCGGCCAGCGAATGTCCGTCGAGCTCGCGCGTGCCGGCAAACAGGAACGCCCCGCCCAGCGACAGCGCAAACGCGCTCGCGCCGACGAGCGATCCGAGCGTCGAGAGCTCGGCGCGCACCGCCGGATCGCAGCTCGAGCAGATACGTCAGGCCCAGGAAGAGCAGCGCCATGACTGCGATCGCGGCCACCGGGGTGCCCCACCCTGTCTGACTCTGCGAGAGCAGCAGCAGGATCGCCGTCTCGCCAAAGCCGATGCCCCAGAGCACGGCCACGAGCCGTTTCCAGCCCAGCCGGACATACAGCGCAAACGACGCCGCCAGCATCACGGCGCCGAACAGCACGCCGCCCGCGGTGATGTCGAGCGTGACCAGGATCGGAGCGAGCATCGCCGCAGCCATGCCGAAGATCGCGAGCTCCTCGCGACGGATGCGGATCGCCACACCCACCGCCACTGCCGCGATCACTGCCGCCAGCGGCGCGGCGGCGACCGACCCGACCTCGTGATAGAGCCAGCTCGCGGCCCACAGACACGTGTAGAGACCGCCGATGCCAACGCCGGCGGCCGCCAGAATCGCGTCGGAGCGCCACTTGCGGCGGTCGAGTTCGATCGCCGCGACGAGCAGCCCGATCGACACGCCCACGCCCATCCCGACGCGCATCGGCGGCGTGATCCAGCCACGGCTTGCGGCCATCACGAACAGGAGCACGATGCCCAGCACCGTCGCCACGCCACCGGCCCAGGCCAGCGTGCGGGCGGCGAATACCTGCTCGGCGAGCTTGCCCCAGTCGCGGGGCGGCCGGGGCGGCGGAGGAGGCGATACCGGCCGCGACACAACTGGGCGCGCAGGCTGGTGGCCGGCCGACCCCGGAAGATTCGGCTGAGCGGCCACCGGCGGCGGCTGAACGGGCCGCGGGGCGGGCGCGGCCGGGCGCTCCGGCGCAAACGGCGTGCTCGGTGCAGTCGGCGCGCACCGGGAGCACCCGCGAGCTGCAGTGCCACCACATCCGATTCGAGTTCGTCGACGCGGGTGGTCAACCGATGCACCTGCGAACGCAGGGCGGCAAGTTCCTGTTGTGGATCGACGCTCAAGATGGCCTCCCTCTCATAGCCCGGATGCTATTCATATCACCCATGCTATTCAGATAGCCGAGGAATTGCAAGGCGGTTTTCTATCGGCGTGCGGAGCGATACACTCAAGCCCCGTTGCCGGACGACCCCGCCATCCGCTCCAAGACCGCGTTCGATCCGGCCCGGCCGCTGGAGCGTGAGCTCGAGCTGAGCGTCGACCAGACGCTGCCGTTCGACGTGATGGCGGTCGGCGACTGCATCATCTCGCGGCCGTTCAGCCAGTACGCCCGGCCGCGCGCCGACGGCAGCATCCGCGAGCCGCGGTTCGCACGCGTGCTCGAGCTGATCGACGCGGCGAGCGTCACGTACGGCAACCTCGAGACGGTCATCTACGACCCGCAGACGTTCACCGGATCGCCCCACTCGGGCGCGGGCGACTGGGTGCTCTCGGCGCTGCCGGAGTGCGCTTCCGACCTCGCGGCGATGGGCATCGAGGTGCTGTCGCGCGCGAACAACCACGCGCTCGACTGGGGTGTCGAGGGCATGCGCGAAACGCGCCGTCACCTGGACGCGGCGGGGCTCACCCACGCCGGTACGGGCGAGTCGCTCGGCCGGGCGAGGGCAGCGGCGTACCGCGAGACCGCCCACGGCCGCGTCGCGATCCTGTCGTGCGTCAGCACCTACCGCGAGACCAGTAACGCGCTCGATCCGCGCGGCGCCGCCAACGGCCGGCCGGGCGCGGCGGCGCTGGCCGTATCGCGCCGGGTGGTGCTGCGCCCCGACCTCTTTGCCCACGTCGAACAGCTTGCCGCTGCCCTCCCCCACATTCCGCCATACGTCTGGGGCCCACCCCCGCTCGCCGCGCCGGCCGGAGCCATCTCGCTGTTCGACACGACGTTCGTGCAGGGTGACCACGATGCGCCGCCTGTGACCTTGACCTACGACATCGACCCGGCCGACCTGGCCGGCATGTTGCAGGCCGTGAGGTCGGCCAAGCAGCACAGCGACTTCGTGATCGCCGCGCTGCATTCACACGAACCCGCCACCGGGGGCCTCGATCCCGACCCGGCCGGGTTTGTGACCGAGTTCGCACACGCCGCGATCGATGCCGGCGCCGACCTGGTGGCGGTGACCGGCATCCACCACGCGGGGCCTGTCTCGGTGTACCGCGGACGGCCGGTGCTGCACGGCCTGGGCGACTTCCTCTGGAGCGACATGCAGGAGCCGCTCTCCAGCGAGCTGCACGGCTGGAGCCGCGCCCTGCTCGCCGAGGCATTCCACGACCCGGCGGCCGCCACCGACGCCGATCTCTCGAACCTGCTCAGCGCCGGTGGAGGCGACCCCGACGAGAGCATGAACGACATGCTGACGCTGACGAGCATCGCCGCCCGGTGCCGGTTCGAGCACGGCGCGCTGAGCGAGATCGTGCTCTACCCGATCGATCTGGGCTGGCCGCCGCTGCGACTGACCGAGAGCGGTATCCCGCGGCTGGCCGAGCGCGAGCTTGCCGCACAGATCCTCGAGCGGGTGCGCGACCGCTCACGCGCGCACGGCTGTGAGCTTGCGATCGAGCCGTTCGAGGACACGCTCGTGGCCCGGCTCGTGATCTAACGCACGAACGCAACAAACGTGCCTGCCACGGTTGTTGCGTCTTGATCACGGATACTGCCTCGACCGATGCATGTGCCCGAACCCGTCATCATCGCGTCGATCGTGCTTCTGGTGGGGACGATCGCCGCGAGCTTCGTCGACCGCCTGGGCGCGCCCACGCTGCTCCTGTTCCTGGCGCTGGGCATGTTCCTGGGCGAAGACGGCCCCGTCGGCATCCACTTCAACAATGACCTGCTGACGCGAGACGTGGGGCTTCTGGCGCTGGCGCTGATCCTGCTGGAGGGCGGCGCGCTGGCCGATCTGCCCGACGTCCGCAAGGCGGCTGCGCCGGCCACGCTCCTTGCCACGGTCGGCGTGTTGGTCACCGCCGGCGTGACCAGCGTCGTTGCCCGCGTCGCGCTGGGCGTCGGATGGTTCGGCGGGCTGCTGGTGGGGGCCACGGTCGCCTCGACCGACGCCGCGGCGGTGTTCTCGGCCATCCGCGGGCTGAACGTCCGCCGCCGGCTCGCGGCGATCCTCGAGGCCGAGAGCGGACTCAACGACCCGTTTGCCGCGCTCCTCGTGATCGGCCTGGTCGACTGGCAGACAACACCGGGGTACGGCATCACCGACGAGGTGCTGCTGCTGGTGGAGCAGGTCGTGATCGGCGCAGCGGGCGGCATCGGGATCGGCTTTGCCACGGTGTGGCTGCTGCGGCGGTTGCCGCTGCTCTCGGCCGGACTCGCTCCGGTGGTCACGATCGCGGCGGTGCTCGCCGGCTACGTGGGCGTCTCGGTGCTGCACGGATCGGGCCTCCTGGCCGTGTACCTGGCCGGGCTGATCATCGGCGACGCGCGCATCCCCCACGCCGGCGTGGTGCGCGGGTTCCTGCAGGGCGGTGCGTGGCTCGCACAGCTGACGCTCTTCGTGCTGCTGGGCCTGCTGGTGACCCCATCGCACCTGGTGCGCGAGGGCTCGAACCGCTCGTGATCGCGCTCGGCCTCGTGCTGCTCGCCCGGCCCATCGCGGTCGGCCTGTGCACCTGGGGATTCGGCCTGCCGGTGCGCGACCGCACGTTTCTGGCATGGGCCGGCCTCCGCGGCGGTGTGCCGATCGTGTTCGCGACCTTCCCGATCGCCGCGGGCATCGAGGGCAGCGTGCGGATCTTCGACGTCGTGTTCTACGTGGTGGTCGTCTCGGTGCTGCGCCCAGGGGCTGACCGTGCGCTGGGCGGCGCGGCGGCTGGGAGTGATCGACCCGCGGCCGAGCCTGCGGGTGGCCGACCTCGACAGTGCGACGCTCGAGTCGCTGGGCGCCGACGTGCTCGAGCTGCGTCCGGCCGACCTCGGGATCGACGACGGCGAGGTGCTGAGCCGCGTCGCGTTTCCCGGCCGCGGCCTGGTGGTCGCCATCGAGCGCGGCGACGAGCTGGTGCTGCCGCGCGGGTCGACCACCATCGAGCGCAGCGACCGCCTCTACCTGCTGGTCGAGCGCGACCTGGTGGGCGACGTGCGCCGCCAGATCCAGCGCGTCGCCGCAGCCGAACCGGGATAATCCACGCCGATGCCGATGCCCACGCCCAGGATCGTCTGCGTGCTGAGCGAGAACTGGACGCTGGTCGACGCCCGCGACCTGCGCGCCCTGGTGCGGATGGCCGTCGAGGCCGAGGCTGCCGGCGTCGATGCGGTGATGGTCAGCGAGCACATCGTGCTCGGGCCCGTCTGCCGGCGAGAACGGCGTGATGGGGAACCCGCGCGACTATGCCCTGCCGGGAAACCAGGATCCCGCCATGCCGTGGCCGCACTCGCTCACGCTGCTCGCGGGCATCGCCACCGCCACCACCACCCTGCGGCTGGCCGCGGCTGCGGTGATCGCGCCGTTGCGCCATCCGATTCTGCTGGCCCGCGAGCTGGGCACGCTCGACCTGCTCTCGGAGGGCCGGCTGGTGGTGCAGCCGACGGTCAGCTGGCACCGCGACGAGTACCTGGCCCTGGGTGTGCCGTTTGCCTCGCGCGGGCGGCTGCTGGACGAGCAGCTCGACATCTGGCGGCTCTTGTGGCGCGAGACGCCGGCCAGCTTCGCGGGGCCGTTCACGACGTTCGAGGACGTCTACTTCGAGCCCAAGGCGTATCGCCCCGATGGGCCACGGCTGTGGTTTGGCGGCGCAGCGGCTGCACCCCCCGCTCCTGCGCAGGCTGGTCGAGCACGGCCACGGGTTCCACCCGCTCGGCCGGCCGACCGCCGAGGAGCTGACCACGCTCTCGGCGGCGCTCGACGGCAAACGGCCGCAGCCTGGCCGACCTCGAGATGATCGGAGGCATCCGGCCGCAGTTTCCCGATGACCACTCGCCGGGTGACATCGACCAGGCGCTGCAGTCGATTCCCGCACAGGTCGAGGCCGGGTTCACCGCGATCTGCTTCAAGCCGTCGCAGTACACCGACGATCCCAAGGCCGTCGGCCCGCTGTGCCGGCATGTGGTCGAACAAGCCGCGGCTCTTACAGCTTGACGAGCGGGGCGTAGCCGAGCATCAGCCGGCGCTCCGAGCGGTCTTCGCGGAACCGCACCACCACGACGCCGTCGCGATCCAGGCCGGTGACGATGCCCTCGCCGAGCGCTCTCGTGCTCGACCTCGTCGCCCATCGCCAGCGCCGGCACCGGCCGGTCGGGTCGCGCGCGCTGCGCGGCACCGAGCGTGATCCGGAACCCTGGTCGCGACTCGCCTAGCTCGGGCGCGGCCGCTCCCACGCGTTCTGGGGAGCCTGCCGCTCCCACTCCACCTGATCCGCGGGCATCTCGGCCAGGAAGCGCGACGGCAGGTTGTAGCGAGCGCATGCCGAAGATCGTGCGCGCCGCGCGCGTAGGTCGAGCGTCAGCTCGCTGCTCGGCGCGCGTCATGCCCACGTAGCAGAGCCGCCGCTCCTCCTCCTCGTTGCGCTCCTCGAGCGAGCGCTGGTGCGGGAAGAGCCCCTCCTCGAGGCCGATCATGAACACCACCGGAAACTCGAGCCCCTTGGCGTTGTGCAGCGTCATCAGCGTGACGGCCCGCGCTCCTCCTGCAGGGCGTCGCTGATCGGAGAAGAGCGAGATCTCCTGGAGGAAGCTGGCCAGCGACGCATCCTGCTCGCCGCGCGCCTCGTACTCCTGGGCGACCCCGACCAGCTCCTGCAGGTTCTCCATGCGGCCCTGCGACTCGACCGTGCGGTCGGCCTCGAGCATCTCCATGTAGCCGGTGTCGGCCAGCACCTTCTCGAGGAGCGTCGGCGACGCCCATCTCGGTCGAGGCGATCTGCAGGTCCTGGATCAACCCGCGGAACTCGGCCGACCCGCGCGGTCGCCGCGGTACCCAGCGGCCCATCCTCGACCTGCTCCATCGCCTCCCACAGCGTCAGGCCCAGGGTGCGGGCGTAGCTCGAGAGCTTGTCCAGCGACGTGCCGCCGATGCCGCGCCGCGGCTGGTTCACGATCCGCCGCAGCGACACCTCGTCGGCGGGGTTGTCGAGCAGCTGCAGGTAGGCGATCGCGTCCTTGATCTCGGCCCGCTCGTAGAACCGCGGGCCGCCGATCACGCGGTAGTCGACACCCTGGCGCACGAGCAGGTCTTCCAGCACCCGCGACTGGGCGTTCATCCGGTAGAACACCGCGATCTCGGCGGCGCTCGTGCCGTCTTTGCATCAGCCCGACCGATGCGCGCGGCCACATACCGCGCCTCGGCGTGCTCGTCCTCGGCCTCGACCACCTGCACGGGTGTGCCGCTGCCCAGATCCGACCACAGCCGTTTCGGCTGCCGGCTGGGGTTGTTCGAGATGACCGCGTTGGCGGCGTCGAGGATGGTCTGCGTGGAGCGGTAGTTCTGCTCGAGCGGCACCACGCGCGCGTTGGGGAAGTCGTGCTCGAACTCGGAGATGTTGCGGATGTCGGCGCCGCGAAACGCGTAGATCGACTGATCCTGGTCGCCGACCACCGCCAGGTTCTGGTGGCGCTCGGCCAGGATCGAGACCAACCGAAACTGGGCGTGGTTGGTGTCCTGGTACTCGTCGACCATCACGTAGCGGAACGCGTCCTGCCACTTCTGGCGCGACTCGGGCACCGACTCGAGCAGCATCACCGTCTTCATGATCAGGTCGTCGAAGTCCATCGCGTTGGCCTCGTACAGGCGCCGCTCGTAGAGCGCGTAGACGTTGGCCACCGTCTGCTCGAAGAACGAGCCGATCTGCTCGGCGTACGCACCGGCGGTGAGCAGCCGGTCCTTGGCCTTGGAGATCGCGCCGTGCACGGCCCGCGGCGCGAACCGCTTGGGGTCGAGCTCGAGCTCCTCGATGCAGTTCTTGGTGAGCCGGATCTGATCGGGGCCGTCGTAGATCGTGAACGTGGAGCGGTAGCCCAGCCGCGCGGCGTCGGCGCGCAGAATGCGCCCGCAGGCCGAGTGGAACGTCATCACCCACATGCGGGCGGCGATGTGCCCGCCGACCAGGCCCTGCACGCGCTCCTTCATCTCGGCGGCAGCGCGGTTGGTGAAGGTGATCGCGAGGATCTGCGAGGGGTCGGCAAGGCCCTGGTCGATCAGGTGGGCGACCCGGTGGGTGAGCACCCGCGTCTTGCCCGATCCGGCGCCCGCGATGATCAGCAGCGGCCCGTCGGTGTGCAGTGCCGCCTCGCGCTGCTCGGGGTTGAGGCCGTCCAACGACAGCCCGGCTGTCTGTGACCGGCTCACCGTGTGCAGTGTAGTTGGCCGCTCGGAACGCGCCGGCGCGGCGAGCCCGATGATCGGGCTCGCCGCGCCGGTGCATAAAAGGGGACAGTCCCCTTTTATGCAGTGGGTTCAGCGGACGGTCACGGTGATCACGTCGCTGGTGATGGTCGGCGTGATCGCCGAGCCGCCGCCGGTGGCCCGGAACCGGTACGTGCCGCGGGCCAGCGGGCGCACCGCGAGCGACGTTCCGACGCGCGGCGATCCGATCGTCTTCCACCCGCCGCCGCGGTAGATCTGCACGTTCACGCGGAAGTGGCCGACACCCGCCAGCAGCCGCGGGCGCAGGGCTACCGAGCGTCCCAGCTGCAGGATGCGACCCGACGAGGCCAGGCGCAGCTTCTGCCGCACCTTCACCTCCATCGTGCGGGTCAGCGACGGGAAGGCGTGGTCGGTGATCCGGTACGACGAGGTGGCACCGGGATGCACCGTGAACCGGCCGATGCCCAGCGTGTTGGTGGTGAACGACCCAACCGACTGCCACGCGCCGTTGGGCAGGATGCGCCGCTGCACGTCGATCCGCTGGTTGGCAATCACCGCCGCCGAGCTGCCGCGCAGCGTGCCCTTGAGCGCGCCGGAGCGGCCGTGCACCAGGACGAACGGCCCCGTGAGGCTGAGGCTGGTGGGAAGATCGGCCACGACCATGAACGAGAACTGGTCAGACGCGGTGTTGCCGGCGCCGTCGGTGGCCGTCCAGCGCACGGTGTGCGTGCCCAGTGCCAGATCGGTACCGGGCGTGAGCGACAGTACTCCAGCGCTCAGTGTGAGGGGCTGCCCGTCCAGATCGCCGGTCGCCGCGGCGATGCCGCTGGGCCCGCCGTCGAGCCGCACCGAGACCGCCGGACGGCGATCCACGATCGAGCCGGAGGGCTGCGTCGCGGTCGCCTTGGGAGCGACCGTGTCGACCTTCACCTGCACGGCGCTCTCGGCGCTCTCACCGGCAGCATCGACTGCGACCACGTGCAGCGTCTGAATGCCCTCGGCGAGGTTCGCCGGTGTCACGCACAGCTGGTGATCTACCTGCAGTGCTCCGGGGTGGATCGCCGAGGAGCCCGCCGCGATGTAGGAGTCGAGCACATGCCCGGCCGCGTCCTCCAGATCGATGCGCGCGACGCCCGCGCCCGCATCGGCGGCCGAGGCGGTCAGGCACACGGGCGAGATTCCGGTCAGCCAGCCCTGGTTGGTGAGCGTGCCCTGCGCACTCACGGTCGGCGCGGTGGTGTCGCTGAGCATGAGATCGAGGTGGT
This sequence comes from uncultured Actinomycetes bacterium, assembly GCA_963796875.1. GTDB lineage: Bacteria > Actinomycetota > Thermoleophilia > Gaiellales > JAICJC01 > CAVPTL01. The sequence continues at coordinate 513,414 of CAWCNL010000005.1, read as the reverse complement.
TGATACGGATCAGGTTGCCGAGTCCGCTGCCGTACGTGACAGCGCCGGCCGTCGTGAACGCGATACCGATCGCCTGCGCGCCCTTCGCAACGCTCCATTGCGCCGCGCCGGAGCCCCGCGACTCGAACTTGCGCGGCTGGCTCTCGAACGTCTGGCCCGCCGTGCGCGTCTTGAGATAGACGGTGGTGTGAGTCGCCAGCGTGGCGTAGGACACCGACACCGAGCCGCTGACCACCGACGTCGTCGGCGGGGCCGTCCACGTCCAGAGTCCGGCGCTGCCCGCCTTCGTGGCACCCGAGCCCACCAGCACCAGAGGACGCGGCTGCTGAATGCGCGCGCAGACGCCCGAGTTGATCTGATAGCTGCACCCGGTGATGCCGGGGTCGGAGCCGGAGAGCGCCCACCCCGCGATGTCAGCCGGCGTGCTCTGACTCACGGTGTAGGTGCCCGCCAGGGCAGGTGTGGGAAGCGCTGCGCACACGCCGGCCACAACGGCCAGCAGCGGCACGCGCAAAGAGCGATACACCAGGAACGTCCTTTCGATGGGAAGCGGAAGGCCGCCGGAGCGGCCACTCCGATGGTGCAGGCGTTCCCTGTCACGTTTCCAGGCTCGAGCAGTGCCGAAAGTGTGACGTTTCGCGCACGAAGCCGGTCTCCTCGGCATGAATAACAGGGGTCAGTCGCCTTCTATTCAGCCGCACGTGATCGTTAGCGGACGAGTTCGACCTCGGCCCCGCGCGCGGCCAACTCGAGCTGCACGGCCCTGGCGCCGTCCATTGCCGTCCAGCGCCCGCGCCACGCTCGCCGCCGAACCGGGTTCACACCACACCAGCACCGTCGGCCCAGCGCCCGAGAGCGTGGCGCCGAGGGCCGGCAGATCGGCGATGCGCCCGCGCACGGCGGCCAGCAGCGGCACCAGCGGCGCGCGGTAGGGCTCGTGCAGCCGGTCGTCGAGGGCATCGCCGAGCAGATCGAGCCTTCCCTGCTCGAGCGCCACCACGAGCATCGCGGCCCGCGCCGCGTTGTGGGCCGCGTCGAAATGCGACACCTGCGGCGGGATGGCCGCCCGCGCCTGCTCGGTCGAGAGCTCGGTCGGTGGGATCACCGCGACGAACTCGAGCGGAGGATGGTGCAGCGCGACCAGACGCGGGCCCGCGGCGGTCTTCCAGGCCAGCACAACTCCGCCCGAGAGTGCGGCCGCGACGTTATCGGGATGACCCTCGATCGCCACCGCAGCTGCGAACGGATCGGCGTCGTCACCCTGCCAGCGCAGACCGGCCAGGACGCCCGCCGCGATCGTCGCCGCGCTCGATCCCAGTCCGCGGGCAAACGGCACGCGGTTGTGCATCCGAAACTCGAGACCCGCCGGATCGGCGCCGGTCGACGAGAACGCCCGCACGAACAGGTTCTGGGTCGCGGGCACCTCGACGTCGGCGCCTTCGCCCTCGACCACCACACGGGCGCCGGAGCCGCCGGTGGCCACGATTTCCACCTCGTTGCGCAGCTCGAGGGCCGCCGCGAACGCGTCGAACCCCGGTCCCAGGTTGGCCGATGACGCGGGAGCGGTGACGATCAGCCGGTCAGGCAAGCACCGGCTCCCGCTCGAAGGCGACCTGCTCGAGCGCTTCGATGCGGGGCGGGCAGCGCACGATCTCGGCCCCCTCGGCCCCGGCGGTGTCGGGATCCTTGAGTCCGTGGCCGGTGAGCACGCAGACGGCAGTCGAGCCCCGCTCCACCAGTCCGTCGCCGGCGGCCTGCAGAAGCGCCGCCACCGAGGCGGCCGACGCGGGTTCGCAGAACACGCCTTCGTCCTGGGCCAGAAGCCGGTAGGCGGCCAGGATCTCGGCGTCCGAGCAGGCCCGCACACCGCCGTTTGAGTCCTCGAGCACCCCGAGCGCCTGGTCGAGCCGGGCGGGATTGCCGATGCGGATCGCCGTGGCGATGGTCTGCGGCGAGCGCACCGGTGCGCGCGATACGAGCGGCGCGGCCCCTTCGGCCTGGCCGGCCAGCATCCGCGGCGCGACCCCGAGTTCGCCAAAGCCCTTCCAGTAGGCGCTGATATTGCCGCCGTTTCCGACCGGCAGGGCGAGCCAGTCAGGCACGCCCCCGAGCTGCTCCACCACCTCGAACGCCCCCGTCTTCTGCCCCTCCAGGCGAAACGGGTTGATCGAGTTCAGAAGCGCCAGGGGCCGCCGCTCGACCAGCTCGCGGACCATGTCCAGCGCGTCATCGAAGCTGCCCTGGATCGCCACCACGCGCGCGCCGCAGATCTGCGCCTGGGCCAGCTTCCCGCGGGCGATCGCACCCTCGGGCAGCACCACGACCAGCCGCATCCCGGCGCGCCCGCAATATGCGGCAGCTGAAGCCGATGTGTTGCCCGTGGAGGCGCAGACAGCGGCGGTCGCCCCATCCTCGAGCGCCTTGGATACCGCCATCGTCATGCCGCGATCCTTGAACGACCCGGTGGGATTTACACCCTCGTACTTGAGGTAGACCTCGAGCCCGGTCAGCGCCGAGATGCGCGGCGCCGGCAGAAGCGGCGTGTTGCCCTCACCGAGGGTCACCACCGGAGTCGCGTCTGTGACCGGAAGCCGGTCTCGGTATCGCTCGATGAGGCCGGCCACGTGCGATTACTCCGCGGGCATCAGCATGTTTTTGAGTTCGGTCTCGACGCCCGGTTCGAGAATCGCCATCACCAGGTCGCCGGGGCGCAGCTCGGTCTCACCCACGGCGATCTCGGCACGGCCGCCGCGGCTCACCGAGATCAGCCGCGAACGGCTGGGCAAGTTCAGGTCGCGCACCCGCCGGCCGCTGACCGGAGAATGCTCGTCGATTGCGAACTCGACGATCTCGAGATTCTCGCGGCGCAGATCGAGCAGCGTGACCAGCTCGTGCTGGGGCAGCTCGTGTTCGATCAGCGCGAGGATCGTGAAGGTGGCAGACACCGTCAGATTGATCCCCAGCATGTCGAAATGCGGCTGGTTGCGCGGGTCGTTGACCCGGGCGATCACCTTGGGCACGTGGTACTTGTCGCGCGCCACCTGGCACACGATCAGGTTGTCCTCGTCGTCTCCGGTGACGGCCACCACCAGATCGGCGCGTTCCACGCCGGCGCGCTCGAGCACGTAGAGCTCGGTGGCATCGCCGAACCGCGCGATGTGCTCGAACCGCTCCTCGAGGCGCGAGTAGCGTTCGCGGTCGTTATCGAGCAGCGACACCTCGTGCCCCATCTTGATGAGGGCCGTGGTCAGGTTCGAGCCCACCTTGCCGCCGCCGACGATGAGGATGTACATACGCGCCAGATCCTACGCCGCTGCGTCGCGTCCCGGTGCAGCGCAGATCGCGTCCATGGTGGAGTTGATGGCCGCAGAGGTCGCGCACACGGTGTGCAGTCCCTGGCTCGAGTAGAACGCGGCTCGGGCCGGATCGAGCACCCGGGTGACCACGCACGGGCAGTTGAAGCGGCGCTGGGCCACCTGCGCGATGACGATGTTGGTGTTATCGCCGTCGGTCGCGACCACCACCGCGTCGGCGGTCTCGATGCCGGCGTCGATCAGCACCTCCAGATCGAGCCCGTGGCCGTGCACGAACTCGCCCGGCCAGTTTTCGGGCAGCCGCTGCGCGGCTTCGGCGTCTTCGTCGACCACGCTGACGTCGTGGCCGTCGGCCGCCATCTGGGTCGCGATCGATGATCCCACCCGTCCACATCCAATGATCAAAAGCTTCATACATGGAGCCTATCGTGCCGCGCAAACGGATGCGCGCGCGCCGCGCGGGGCTGCGCGGTTCTTCTATCGTCTGCGGTCATGCCTTCACACACCATCGGTCTGCTGGGCTACGGAACGGTCGGTTCGGCCGTCTACCGGCTGCTCGACGAGAGCGCCGGCGTCGATCGAACGCGTCACCGGAAGCCCGGTGCAGGTGGCCGCGGCCCTCGTGCGCGACCCGTCCCGTCACCCGCACGCCCCCGCGGGCCTTCTGACCACCGATTTCGCGCGGCTGCGCGACGACCCCGAGATCGCGGTCGTCGCCGAGGTGATGGGCGGAGTCGAACCCACCCGCGGATACGTGCTCGAGCTGCTGCGCGCCGGAAAGTCGGTCGTCTCGGCCAACAAGCAGCTGCTCTCGCGCCACGGCGAGGAGCTGTTCTCCGAGGCCGAGCGGCAGGGCGTACAGCTGCGGTTCGAGGCCAGCGTGTGTGCGGCGATTCCCGTGATCCGCGTGCTGCGCGAATCGATGATCGTGAGCGGTGTGCATCGCATCGACGGCATCGTCAACGGCACCACCAACTTCATCCTCAGCCAGATGATCCACGAGGGCGCCCCCTACGCACAGGCGCTGGCCAAGGCGCAGGAGCTGGGCTACGCCGAAGCCGATCCGACCGAGGACGTGACCGGCGGCGACGCCGCAGCCAAGATCGCGATCCTGGCGTCGATCGCATTTCACACCCGCGTGCGCCTCGAAGAGGTCGACTACGTGGGCATCGACCAGCTCGACCTGGCAGACGTCGGCCATGCGTCCGACCTGGGCTACTCGGTCAAGCTGATCGCAACGGCGCTGCGCTCGGGCGACCGGGTGGCCGCCCGGGTCTCGCCGGCGCTCCTTGCCAACGACCATCCGCTGGCCGCGGTCGAGGGTGCGTTCAACGCCGTGCTCCTGCGCGGCGAGTCGATCCGCGAGGTGAGCCTGATCGGCCCCGGCGCGGGCGGCGAGGAGACCGCCACCGCGGTGATCGGCGATCTGCTTTCGGTGATCGGCACCCGCGGCACCGGTTTCCTGCAGCACGACGGCTACTACCGCACGCTCGGACGGCTGCCGGTGGCAGAGCTGCAAAGCCCGTTCTATCTGCGCGTCCTGGTGCCCGACGAGCCGGGTGTGCTGGCGCGGGTGGCCACCGCGCTGAGCGACCAGGGGGTCTCGGTGGCGCAGGTCGTGCAGCACGCGTCCGCTGACGGCGTGCACATCGTGATCCTCACCCACTCGTCACAAGAAGGGGCCATGCGCGCGGCGGCCGACACGCTCAAACGCTACGGCTGGAGCCGTTCTGCGCCGGTCGTGCTGCCGATTCTCGAACGCTCAGTCGCTCAGCGAGACAGTACCGCCGTGCCGAAAAGGCACGCCCCTCTTATTCACGGGCTATGCGTGAGGTGCGTTCGAGACGGCGGGATCGGCGGCGAGCATCGCCTGCTCAGCGGCCAGCGCCTCGGCCGGGAAGTGCGTGACGATCACCCGGCAGGGTGCCTTGCGCAGGATGAAGTCCACGGTGCGGCCGAAGAACTCCTCCTCCTTGGTGCGCCCGCGGCGGGGCTTGTCGGGCGCGCCGACCACGATCAGCGATGCTTCGTACTCGACCGCCGCGTCCACCACCATCCGCCCGGGACTGCGGGTGCGTCCGCTGACCTCGATGTATTCGCAGCCGTTCTCCTCGGCCAGCGCCGCCGCCGCGTCCTGCACCTCACGCGCCTCCCGCTCGCGTTCGGGCCGGGGCGAGTCCAGCGGGTCGCGCACCGGCACCACGATCGCCGTCACACCGACCACCACGAGGCCGGCGTCGAGTGCCAGCCGAAACGCGGTGGCCATCATCTCCTCGCCGATCACGTCGAGCCGCTCCAGCGGCACGACGACCGGCCCCTGTGGCATATCGGTGACGGTCGCCGGAGGCGGCTCGGCCAGGTCGATCCGTGCCAGCAGCGGAATACCCGCGCGGATGCGCACGGTGGCGTACAGGCAGAGCCCGGCCGAGCATCCACAGCGGTCCGACGATGCGCGCCCCGGCATGGGTACCGAACGCGATGATCCACGCCGAGAACGAGAGCACCAGGCCCGCTACCGATGTGAGCGGGATCAGCCTGCCGGCGATGCGGATGTTGCCGTGCATCATGAAGCTGCGCGGCATGTCCGGCTCGGTGATGCGCAGCCAGATGATCGACGCCTGGGTGAGCGTGAACGCAAGCAGGATGCCGAAGCTGAAGAGCGACGCCAGAAGCAGCGTCTCCTCGCCCTCGAAGAACGAGGCCACCACGATGAACCCGGCCGAGAGCACGCCGGCGGCGGTGACCGCGGCCGGCGCTGCCAGGATCCGCCGGCTGCGGCGGCTGAACGTGGCCGGCAGCTGCATGTGCCGGCCCATCGATTCGGCCATGCGGGTGAAACCCGCTGATGCTGGTCGCGATCGCGAGCAGCAGGATCGCGCAGGCCGTCAGCCCCACCCCCACGCGCAGAGCGTCCTCGATCCACCAGCTGGTATGCCGCCCGATGGCGTGCACGAGGCCCAGGATGGGCGTGTTCACCCAGGTGGTCGAGAGCTGGCTGGAGTAGCCGGCAGGAGCGGAGGGATCGCGGTGCACCGGGAACGCCGACACCGCCGCGGTGGCCACGGCGGCGTAGATCACGACCACGGTGATCGCCGACGTGCGGATGCTGGCCGGCACCGTGCGTCCGGGATCCTTGGCCAGGCCCGTCAGCGACGAGACCTTCTCGAGCCCGGTGTAGGCCACCATCGCCACCGGCAACGAGAACGCGAGCGAACTCCACGTCGGCGCGACGCCCAGGTTGATGTTGTTGGAGAGCGCGCTGGGATGAAACAGCAGCAGGAGGCCGAGCACCGCCAAGCGTGATCTGCACGACCAGGTCGAGAATCGCCAGCAGAATGCCGGCCGCATAGACGTTGGGCCGGCGGATCAGGCGGATCAGGGTGACGACCGCCAGGATCCCAACCCCGGCGAGCGCTGCCTGGCGGTCGGTGAGCGCGTTGGGATGGCCGAACGCGCCGGTCAGGTAGCGCGGCACGAACAGCGCCGAGAGCGCGATCGCGATCACGTAATCGAGCGCCGCCGCCCAGCCGGCGAAGAACCCGACCAGGTCGTTGAACGCCCTGCGGGCAAAGCTCGCCGCTCCACCCGGCTCGGAGATCGTCGCGCCGCCCTCGGCGTAGGCCGCCGCGGCGAGCGCGAACAGGATGCCCGCCGCGATGAACACGTACGGCGTCGCCGAGAGCGCATAGACAGAGGTCAGCCCGAGTGCGAAGTACAGCGAGCTTCCGATCTCGCCGTAGACGATCGCAAACAGCGCCGGTGCACCCAGCATCCTGCCCAGAACGGGAATCTTCCGTGCCATCCGCGGCAGAGCTTACTGCGGAGGGTGAATCGCGCGCCATCGCAGCACGCCGAGCGCGACGAAGACCACCGCGGCGAGGAATCCGACCTTGGCCCCCGCCGGCGCACGCAGCGTCTCGACGAACAAGACGACGCCGATCACGATGAACACGATCGAGATGCCCTTCTGGAACCCGATCATCAGGGCATCGGCCCGGCGGCCGCACCGACCGTGGCCGACGTGCCCACCATCACCCGGCAGTGGGCGTTGCGCAGCACGTAGTCGATCACCTTGCCGAACATGCGCTCACCGCCGCGCTTGCGGCTGGCGGCGCCCAGGACGATGATCTCGGACCGGCGCCGCTCGGCCTCCTCCACGATCGCCTCGCCGATGTTGCGGGTGCGCACGATGCGGGTGATCACCGCCACACCGTACTCGTCGCCCAGCGCCGCGGTCTCGCGCAGCTCGCGCTCGGCGAGCTCCACCTGTTCGGTCATGCTGTCGGAGATCGACCGATCGAGCGGCACCTCGATCGGATAGAGCGCCACCACGCTCGCCCCCGACTCGGCCGCCAGCCGCATCGCGGTGGCGGTCATCTCGTCGCTGACCCGGTTGGCCTGCACCGGCATCAGGATCGAGCGGTACTCGACGTCCAGCGAGAGCCCTCCCTCGACCGAGCTGATCATCACCGTCTCGGTCAGCGGCAGGTGCTGCGAGCGCCGGTAGAGCACGTACACCACGAGCCCGATCACCAGCCAGATGCCGCCCACCGGGCGCGACGCCGTCGACGAAGTGCAGGACGATCGTCACCAGCCACGACGCCAGCGTGCCGATCAGGCCCGAGGATCGCGAAGATCGGCCAGTCGTAGCTGCTTGCCGCGGTACGAGAGCGGCCCCCGCCAGGGCATGTCCTCGCTGGGGTAGATCTTGCGCATGCGGATCACCGCCGCGTGCGCCAGCGTGAACGAGAGCATCGCCCCGAATGCGTAGAGGTTTCCTAAGAACTGGGTCGATCCATTGGGGATCATCAGCAGCACCGCGATCACGCTGAAGAAGATGATCGCGACGTACGGCGTGTTGTATTTGGGGTGCACCTTGGCGATTCCGGGTGGAAGCTGGCGGTGCAGGCCCATCGAGTAGGTCAGATCGCGACACCCCGATGATGCCCGCGTTGGTCGCGATGATCAGGATCGTCGCCGCAAGCAGGCCGACGTAGTAGCCCATGCCCTCCTGGATGGCCTTGGGCAGGCCGATGTTGTCGACCAGGCCGGCGACGGGGTCGCCGGCGTATCTACAGGCCAGCTCCGACGTCGGCTCGCCCAGCTTCACCGGCTTTGCGCAGGCGAACTTGCGGGTTGTGCGAGTCGGCCACCATCTGCGGGGTGGCGGGCTTCACCGGCAGCGCCGAGAGCGCCACCGACGGCAGGAACGCGTAGATCGCGAACACCGCCAGCACCACGTACATGATCGCCCGCGGGACGTGCCGGGCCGGATCGATCGCCTCCTCCGACATGTTCGAGACCGTCTCGATACCGGTGTAGGCCACCATCGCCACCGGAATCGCGACGATGAAGTTGCTCCAGGTCGGGACGGTGCCCCAGCTCGATCTGGTTGACCAGCTGGGTGCGGAGTGAACACCGCGAACAGGCCGATGATCACCAGAAGCGCCTGGGTGGCGAGGTCGGCCAGCGCCAGGAAGATGTTGAGGCTGGCGGCCTCCTTCACGCCGACGATGTTCAGCACCACCAGGAACAGCACCACGATCGCGCCGCCGTAGATGTCGTTGGGGTGGCCGATCAGGCCGCCGCTGGGCCAGAACTTGGCGAGGTAGTGCGGCACGAAGATCGCCGAGATCGCGATCGTGACCGTGTAGTTGAGCATCTGCGCCCAGCCGGCGAAGAAGCTCACCGCCTCGTTGAACGCGTGGCGGGTGAACGACGCCGAGCCGCCCGCTTCGGGGAAGCGGGCGGTGGCCTCGGCGTACGTCACGGCGGTGAAGAAGAAGATCACGCCGCTGATGAAGAACGCGATCGGCGTCGCGCCCAGCGCATAGACCGTGACCAGTCCCAGCGCGTAGTAGATCGACGAGCCGACGTTGCCGTAGGCGGTCGAAAACAACGCCGCCGTTCCTAGAACGCGATGGAGCCCTCCGGACTGGCGTCGTTTACCGGCATGCTTGCGCCTTTATATACCGCGCGGGGCGGATTATCTCGTGAGCAGCGGAATGATCAGGATTGCGACGATGTTCGTGATCTTGATCATCGGGTTGATCGCGGGGCCCGCGGTGTCCTTGTATGGGTCGCCCACGGTGTCGCCGGTGATCGACGCAGCGTGGGCGTCGGAGCCCTTGCCGCCGAACGCCCCGTCCTCGATCAACTTCTTGGCGTTGTCCCATGCGCCGCCGCCCGACGTCATCGAGATCGCCAGGAACAGGCCGGTGACGATGGTGCCCACGAGCAGGCCGCCGAGCATCTGTAGGAGATCAGGCCGACGACGATCGGGACGGCGACCGGGATCAGCGCCGGCAGCTGCATCTCGCGGATCGCCGAGCGCGTCACCAGGTCGACGCAGCGCGCGTAGTCGGGCTTGGCGGTGCCCTCCATGATCCCCGGAATCTCCCGGAACTGGCGGCGCACCTCCTCGACCACCTGGCCGCCCGCACGGCCGACGGCGTCCATCGCCATCGACGCGAACAGGAACGGCATCAGACCGCCGATCAGGAGGCCGGCCGAGCACCCACGGGTCGTTGATCTGGAAGAACACCGGATGGCCGAGCTTGGTCTCGAGCTCGTCGTTGTAGGACTGGAACAGCACCAGCGCGGCGAGACCGGCCGAGCCGATCGCGTAGCCCTTGGTGACGGCCTTGGTGGTGTTGCCGACCGCGTCCAGCGGATCGGTGACGTTGTCGCGCACCTCGTGCGGCAGGTCGGCCATCTCGGCGATGCCGCCGGCGTTGTCGGTGATCGGGCCGAAGGCGTCGAGCGCGACGACCATGCCGGCCATCGAGAGCATCGAGGTGACCGCCATCGCGATGCCGTAGATGCCGGCCAGCTTGTACGAGACGATCGTGCCGACCACCAGCACGATCACCGGCAGCGACGGTCGCCTGCATGCCGACGGCGAGGCCGGCGATGATGTTGGTCGCATGGCCGGTGGTGGACTGCTGGGCGATCCGCTTGACCGGGTTGAAGCGGGTGCCGGTGTAGTACTCGGTGATGCCCACCAGCAGCGCGGTGATGACCAGGCCGGCGATGGCGCACGGCATAGATCTTCTCGCCGGAGTGGCCGAGGCCGCTCGCCACCGAGTGCACCACGGGGATGTAGAGGATCGCCGAGAGCACCGCCGAGACGAACACGCCGGTGTAGAGCGCGGTCATGATGCTGCCGCTCTTGGGCAGCCGCACCATGTAGGTGCCGACGATCGACGCCGGAATCGCGAAGGCGCCGAGCAGCAGCGGCAGCACGACGGCGTCGTGCAGGCCGGAACAGCGCGCCCAGGAACATCGCCGCCACGAGCGTCACCGCGTAGGTCTCGAACAGGTCGGCCGCCATGCCGGCGTCGTCGCCCACGTTGTCGCCCACGTTGTCGGCGATCACGGCGGGGTTGCGCGGGTCGTCCTCGGGAATGCCGGCCTCGATCTTGCCCACCAGGTCGGCGCCGACGTCGGCGCCCTTGGTGAAGATGCCGCCACCCAGCCGGGCGAACACCGAGATCAGCGAACCGCCGAAGGCCAGTCCGACCAGGGCCTTGGTGGCCACCAGGTCGCTATCGCCGATTGACCTTGAGAATGCCGTAGTAGCCGGCCACTCCCAGCAGGCCCAGACCGACCACGAGGATGCCTGTCACGGTGCCGCCCTTGAACGCCACCGAAAGCGCCGGCGCCATGCCGTTGCGGGCGGCCTCGGCGGTGCGCACGTTGGAGCGCACCGCCACGTTCATGCCGATGAAGCCGGTGACGCCCGACAGCACGGCGCCGATCACGAAGCCGATGGCCACCTTGACGCCGAGGTCGTCGGACACGATGCCCGCCAGGGCGATCACGCACTGTCACCACCACCGCCACCACGGCGATCGTCGTGTACTGGCGCTTCAGGTACGCGGCGGCGCCCTCCTGGATCGCCGCGGCGATCTCGCGCATGCGGTCGTTGCCGTCCGGCTGCTGCGAGCACCCAGCGGGTCAGGCAAGACCGTAAACAACGGCGGCGATGCCACAAATGAGCGCGATCAACACCGCATGACTGGCCAACGAACTCACGTCATGAACTCCTTGAAGGGTCGAAACAACCGGCGTAGCCTACCAATGACTCCAATCCGGACTCGCGGTAACCAAACTTCGCGCTCGTGCACAAAGTCCCTGCGGGCGCATAAAAGTCAGCACTTCTATGCGTGCGGCCTTGGCGCAAGCGCACGAGCATAAGGAGTGCCTGACTTTTATGCGTTCTAGAAGCGGGCGCCCTGCAGCGCCGTCGCGCAGATGTCCTGGGGCTGCGCGCCGATCTTCGGAATGGCGGCGAACAGCAGCTCGCGCAGCCGCTCGTTGTTCTCGGTGAACACCTTGACCACGCCCTCGTGGCTGACCGGATCGACGTCCGGGTCGTCCTCGAGGCCCACGTCGTAGTCGGTGATCAGCGAGACGTTGGCGTAGCAGAGCTCGAGCTCGCGGGCCAGCCAGCCCTCCGGATATGCGGTCATGTTGATCACGTCCCACCCCATGCCGGTGAACCAGCGCGACTCGGCCCGGGTGGAGAACCGCGGCCCCTGGATGACCACGACCGTGCCGCCGTCGCGAATGTCGAGACCCTGCTCGCGGCCCGTCTCCAGCAGGATCCGGCGCAGGTCGGGACAGTACGGATCGGCCGAACTCACGTGCGTGGTCACCGGGCCGTCGTAGAACGTGTCGGCACGACCGCTGGTGCGGTCGACGAACTGATCGCAGACCACGAACGTGCCCGGCGGCAGATCCTTGGTCAGGCTGCCCGACGCGCACGGCCCGATCACCCGGCGCACGCCCAGTTCGCGCATCGCCCACAGGTTCGCGCGGTACGGAATCGCGTGCGGCGGAAGCTGATGGTTGCGGCCGTGACGGGGCAGGAACGCCACCCGCCGGCCGCCCACGTCGCCGATCACGAATCGGTCGGACGTCGGCCCATAGGGCGTGTCCACCGTGACCTCCGTGGCGTCTTCCAGGAACGAGTAGAACCCCGATCCGCCGAAAACGCCGATCTCCGCGTCGCTCATACGTCTCCCTTCGGTGTCCAGATCTTCGGCCGCTCGGCCGGCTCTACCCGCGGCTCGGGCTCGCCGGCCGGGGGCGGCGGTGCCAGCGCCCGCGAATAGGCCAGCTGCAGCTCCGAGAGCGCCCCGCGGAACTGGTTCAGCTCGGCCGGCGGCAGGGTCGCCTCCAACGCCGGCATCAGCGTGCGTACGCCCTCGATCGCACGCTGCGCCTCGTCCAGGTCGGTGTCCACGTCGGGGTCGCCGGTCAGCCCGGTGCGCGCGAACCCGACGTTCAGGAGCAGTACGACGGTCGAAGCCAGCACATCGGCGACCGGCGGAACCTGCGCTGCTGCGGCGCTCCTCGGCGTCGCTCATGCCACCTGCCCCCGCATGCGCGAGCCACTCGGCCGCGGACGTGTGGGTGCGGGCCACGACTTCGGGCCACAACTCGCGCGGAGTCGCGCCCGCAGCGATCTGCGGCCGCCGCCTGCTGTGCGGCGTTGGGGCCGTGCAGGGGCTCGAGATACGGCGCGATGCCGAGCTCCTGGGCCACCCCTGAGACGCTCTCGAGGAGCGCGTCGAGCCGGTCTCGAGCCGGAATCGCCCGCTCGGTCTGCAGATCGATCAGCTCGCCGTCCATCCCCCAGCGAATCGCGCGCCACAGGTTCTCTTCGAGCACCCGCGGCGGATGGTCCGGCAGCGGCCCGCCCTCGTCGTAGGCGCGGGCAAATCCGGCGGTCAGCGCGACCATGAGCCCCGCGAGCGCCGACCGCCCACTCGAACTCGGGCTGGGCATCGCAGATGCGCGTCTCCACTGTGGGGAATGCCTGGTGGGGCCGCACGCTCCACCAGATCTCGGTGTGCTCGCGGATCGACCCGGTCGTGATCAGGAACCGCACGTAGTCCTCGTACTCGGACCAGTCGCGCAGGTGATCGGGTATCCCGCAGCGCGGGAACATGCGCGTGAAGATCTGCGTGCGAGTCGAGTGCAGATGCGTGTAGCGATCCTCGCCCCACGGCGAGCTGGCCGAGAGGGCGAGCAGCTCGGGGAGCACCGTGCGCATCGCCGAGTTCACCGCGATCGCCCGGTCGGCGCCGCGGATGCCGGTATGCGCATGGATGCCGAACGTGTTGTTGCGCCAGGCGACGTAGCGGAGCGTCGACTCGACCAGCTGGTAGTGGGGTGTGTCGATCACCTCCTGGTCCTGCCAGCGGGCGAACGGATGGCACCCGGCCGCGGCCAGCTTGAACCCGATGCGGTCGGCCACCGCCACCAGGTCGACCCGCCGCTCGGCCATCACCTCGCGCCGCCTGCGCGAACGTCTCGCACCGGTGTGTGCGGATCTCGACCTCGGAGCGGATCAGCTCGCCGGCGACCGCGCCGGCCAGCGGGCCGTGCTCGGGCGGCCGCAGCGAACCGCTCGAATCCCGGCGTCATGTCCAGCGTCTGGGGGTCGAGGATCGCGAACTCCTCCTCCACCCCGATGGTGAAGTCCTCGCCCTCCTCGAAGAGTTCTCGGGCGGCCGAGAGCGCCTCGAGCGGATCGGTGATCTTGGGTGACTCGCCCATCGGCCGCCACGATAACCCACGGCGGCTCGGAGCGGGATCAGCTAGCGGCGGCTGAGGTGCGCGCTGATCCGCGACGCCGTAGCTCAGTTCGGGCTGAAGGGCTTCGGTCACGTAGTCGTCGGCAGCCCAGCGAGAACCCGGCGTCCACGTCGCGATCCTGCGCCCGCGCGCGCCGTCAGCATGATGACCTTGGTGCGATTGAACCGCTCGTCGGCGCGCAGCTCGCGCAGCACGTCGAACCCCGACCGCTTGGGCATCATCACGTCCAACACGCACAGATCGGGCTCTTCCGAACGCGCGACCTGCAGTGCGGCGTCGCCGTCGGCGGCGGTGAGCACCCGGTAGCCCTCCCGCTCCAGCCGAAACTTCACCAGCCGCAGCAGATGCGGCTCGTCGTCTGCGACCAGCACGGTCACGTGTTTCAGAATCCATTGGCGGTTACCCTCCTTGGGGCGGTACGGGGTTCTGGCGCAGCGCAAAGCTCACGGCGGTGCCGTGGCCCAGCTGCGACTCGACCGTCATCCGCCCCTTGTGGGCCTCGACGATCGCACTGCAGATGGCAAGTCCGAGGCCGGTGCCCGGAATCGCCTGGTCGGTGGCGTTGCGGGCGCGAAAGAACCGCTCGAACAGCCGCGGCAGGTCGTCCTCGGGAATGCCGATGCCCGAGTCGTGGACGGTCACCCGCACATCGGCGCCGCGATGGGTGTCTCGGGTTTCGACGGTGACGTCGATGCGGCCGTCCACCGGCGTGAACTTGGCGGCATTCGAGAGCAGGTTGGCCAGCACCTGGCCGATCCGTTCGGCGTCGATGTCCGCCCACACCGGCTCGGCCGGCACTCGACTCCACGACCTTCAGCCGCCGCGCGTTCATCGTCAGCGCCTGATCCTGGATGGCCTGGCGCACCAGGGCCGGAATATCGGTCGGCGCGGTGCGCAGCGCCATGCTGCCGCGACTCGACGCCAGACAGGGTCAGAAGGTCGGTGATCAGCGCCTCGAGCCGCGCGCGCGTTGTGATCGACGATGCCCAGGAACTCGGCGCTCTCGCCCATCGGCCTCGTCGGTCATGATCTCGACGTAGCCGAGGATGGCGGTAAGCGGCGTGCGCAGCTCGTGCGACACGCTCGAGACAAAGTCGGTTTTGAGCTGATCGGACGCCCGCAGCGCCTCCAGCTGCATCGCCAGCGCCCGATTCAGCGCTTCGAGCTGCCCCAGGTAGTCGGCCCGCTCGATCGCGACGGCCGCCTCGGCGGCAAACAGACCGGCCACCGCTGCCGCGCGATCGGAGAGATGCATCAGCGGGGTGTCCCAGCCCACCAGCAGTACGCCGACCACGCAGCCGTCCGCAGCACCGGCTGCCACAGCGCGGAGGCGACTCCCGGTCTCGAGCGCCAGGCCGCGGTGAGAGCCCTTCGTGCACCGTCAGATCCGAGATGAAGAACGGCTCGCCCGAGGCAAACACGTCTGCGGTGGTCGAGCCGGCCTCGTCCACATCCACGGTGATCGGCCCCGCCGGCGAGCGCCGGCCGGCGACGCCGGTCGAGATCAGACCCGCCTCGCCGTTCGGCTCCATCAACACCGCCAGCGTGCCGTCGCAGACCTCCAGGAGCGCCAGGCAGATTGCGTCGCGGGCGGCCCGGGAGTCGGTGGTGCGGGGCAGCCGCCGGGCCACTTCGGCGACCGCCGAGAGGTCAGCCGCATACTGGTAGGCGATCACGTCGGCCTCGCGCTGCGCCGCATTTCGTTCGGTCACGTCGCGGAGCACGACGATCCGGGCGCGACCATCGCGGTCGAGCGGGCGCCCGGACACCTCCAGATGCCGCATCGATCCGGTGCTCGTGCGGCCGTCGCGCAGCGTCCCCGGCGGACCTGTGAGCAGCGACTCCAGATCGGTGCCGAGTACCTGCGCGGCCGGGTAGCCGAAGATCGAGAGGAACCCGGCGTTGACCTCGGTGATGCGGCCGTCGAACGTGATCACGCACGGCATCCGACAAGGCGTCCGCGAGCGCGTGGAAGCGCGAGTCGCCGGCGAACGTCTGGTGCGGTTCGATCACACCCCGGCAAATCGACGTGCAACCGCCCGTGTTGAGCCACCGGCCCTCTTCCGGGCCGGCAGCTCGAGGCGGGATTGGCCGCTAGGTCAGGTGAAAGTAGAGCGCGTGCAGCAACTCGACCACCGGACTCGAACGGTGCACCGTCACATCAGACGGCGTGTCGATCAGCGCATCGGCGTAGTTGAAGATGATCTTCACGTCGGCTGCCACCAGCTCGTCGGCCGCCGACTGTGCGGCCGCCTCGGGCACGGCCAGCACGCCCACGATGATGTTCTGGTCGCGCACCGTCTCGGTCAGGTCGGACATGCTGTGAATCCGCAGGTCGCCGAGCTCTGTCCCGATCTTGCCAGCGTCGGCGTCAAACACCGCGGCGATGTTGAATCCGTGATCCGCAAAGGCCGGGGATTTCGCGATCGCCTGACCGAGGGAGCCGGCGCCGATCAGGGCGATGTTGTGCTGACCGGAGGTGCGCAGAATCTTGCGTATCTCAACGATCAAATAGTCGATGTTGTACCCGACTCCACGCTTGCCGAACTTTCCGAAACCGGAGAGATCGCGGCGGATCTGGGTCGCGTTGACGTTGGTGTACTCCCCTATCTCCTGAGACGAGATCGAGTCCCGGCCCATCTTCTTGGCCTGGGTCAGAACCTGGAGGTAGCGGGAAAGACGAGCGGCTACGCCGAGCGTCAATCGTTCTGAGGGCAACGGCTCTCCCTTGCTGCTGGTTGGTACGTTCAACACCGGCCGCAGTGTAACGATCACGTTGGTTTGCAGCGGCACTAACGACCCCATCAACTGCTTCAAAAGTGCAACAAAACTGTGCCTACGGTTGTGACACTTTCAACCGTTGCACCCGTCGTTCCAGCTCGAGTGGGTCGACGTGATACTTGAAGGCCTTGCGACCCCCCACGAAGACGACCGGAAGCTGCTCGCGGTATGCGCGCTCGAGGTCGGGATCGCCCGTGATGTCCACCACCTCGATCTCCAGGTCCAGGCGCTCGCGGTCGCGCTCGAGTACGGTCCAGCGCGACCTCGCACAGATGGCAGCCCCGCCCGCTGTAGACCACCACCGGGATGCTCATACCACCGCCGCAAAGGCGTCGCGGGTGGCAAAGCGCGGCGAGGGAATCGGCGCGGCGTACCGGCCGGCCGAGGCAATCATCGCGGCGTTGTCGCTGCACAGCGCGAGCGGCGCGGCCCGCACGTTCACCCCTCGGTCGGCCGCCATCGTCGCGAAGGCCTCGCGCAGAGCGGTGTTGGCGGCCACGCCGCCCACCAGCGCCACGGCGGTGTGCCCGGTGGCGTCGAGCGCCGCCGCCGTCCGCGTGACGAGCGAGCGCACGATCGCCGCCTGATAGGCCGCGGCCAGATCCGGTGGCTCGAGCCCTGAGCTGTCGAGCGCCAGTCGCAGCGCGGTCTTCAGCCCGCTGAACGAGAAGTCGTAGCCCGGCCGGCCCTGCATGGCCGTGGGAAACGCGTATGACCGGGGGTCGCCGCCGGCCGCCAGCCGCTCGAGCTCTGCACCGCCCGGATACCCGAGGCCCAGCAGCCGGGCACCCTTGTCGAACGCCTCGCCGGCAGCGTCGTCGAGCGACGCGCCGATCGGCTGGTAGGAGCTGCGGTCGTACACCTCGGCCAGGATCGTGTGCCCACCCGAGGCGAGCAGGCACAGAAACGGCGGGTCGAGCGGGTCGGGTTGCAGGTAGAGCGACGCGATGTGGCCGTGCAGGTGATCGACGGGGATCAGTGGTAGGCCGCGGCCGTAGGCGATCGCCTTGGCGGTCGCCACGCCCACCAGAAGCGCACCGATCAGACCTGGCCCTTCGGTGACCGCGACCGCGGAGACGTCGTCGAGCGTGATTCCCCGCGTCGGCCGAGCGCCTGTTCGACCACGGGCACGGCCAGCTCCAGATGGCGCCGCGAGGCAACCTCGGGAACCACGCCGCCGTAGCGAGCGTGAAGCTGCGCCTGAGACGAGACCACGTTCGAGCGGATCTGCCCGTCGTCGCCGACCACCGCCGCAGCGGTCTCGTCGCACGAGGTCTCGATGCCGAGAATCAGGCTCGCGGTCACTCGACGTGGTCGCGCCACATGATCACGGCGTCCTCGCGGTTGTCGGTGTAGTAGCCGCGGCGGATGCCGGTGCCGACGAACCCGAGCTGCTGGTAGAGGTGCATCGCGACGGAGTTCGACACGCGCACCTCGAGCGTGTAGCCGCGGTCGGCGTCGGCCTCGGTGGCCTCGAACAGATGCTCGAGCAGCGCCCTCGCGATGCCTCGGCCGCGATGCGGCTCGTCGACGGCGATGTTCATCACATGCCAGGCGTCCACGTACTTGGCCACGATCACATAGCCGAGCATCTCGGTGCCCTGGAAGGCACCGACGCAGAACCCGCCCGGCTTGGCCAGTTCGCCCGCGAACATCGACCGTGACCACGGCGTGGGATAGGCGCGCCTCTCGATCGCCTCGATCGAATCCAGATCGGCCGGGGCGAGCCGCCGAAACTCGACGGCGGTCATCATCGGCCGGCCCTCGCGGCCAGGTTGCGATCGGCGTCGGGAGCGCGCAGGTAGACGGGATCGGAGGCGGCCGCCGGATCAAACCGCGCGGCGTGATGGCGGGCCCACGGCATGTGCCGCGGATCGTCGGCGGCGGGGATCTCCAGCCCCTCCAGCACCTCGCGGTAGAGCAGCGCGCCGTCGCCGACCACGGTCGCGTTGCCGGTCAGCATGCCGGGCGAGGTCTGCCGGCGCAATCGCGCAGGGTTCGATCCCCGCGCCGGCCGCGAACACCTCGCCCCGGCGGGCGTCGATGCAGGCCACGTCCACCCCGTCGCCGGCCAGCAGCGCGTCCAGGGTCGAGCTTCCGGCCACCGGAATACCGAGCGCCATGCCGAGTCCGCGGGCAGTGGCGATGCCGATCCGCACCCCGGTGAACGTGCCTGGGCCCGTGCCGACTGCGATCCCGTCCAGGTCGCGCGCCGCGAGGCCGGCCGAGGTCAGGAGCGCTATCGACGTCCGCGAGTACGTGCTGGGCGGCGCGCGATCGGCCGTGCGTGGCCGTCTCGCCGGCAACGGCGCCGTCGACCACCACGCAGGTGGTGGCGATGTCTGTGGCCGTATCGAGTGCGAGCAGAATCACAGGGAGGCAATCAAGACAGCGTCATCGGAATCGACGACGATCAGCCTAGCATTGTCGCCTGTTATCCGCATGGTTACGCGGATCCTGGGCTCGGGCAGCACACCCTCACCGGCCTCCGGCCATTCGACGAAGGCAATCGTCTGGTCGAAGTACGGCTCGAGGTCGATCCACTCCTCGATCGTCATGCCGCTGAATCTGTACAGGTCGAGGTGCGCGATCAGCGACTGGGGCGAGCGATAGAGCTGCCCGACCGTGTAGGTGGGGCTCGTGACCGCCGCGGTTACGCCGAGTGCAGCGCACGCGCCGCGCACGAATGCGGTCTTGCCCGCCCCCATCTCGCCCGCCACGTACACCACATCGCCCGGCACGAGTTGCCCGGCGATCCGGGCAGCTACCGCCGTGGTGTCGGCAAGATCAGAACAGTCCCAGCTGCGCGTATTCGGGCTCAGGTTCCACCGCCGGCGCGGGATCGGGCGCGACTGCGGGCGGCGCGCTGATGTTCACGGCGGGGGCGGCCGGCCGGGTCGCCAGCAGCTCGGGCAGGCGCCGGAAGTCCTCCCGCAGCGTGTCGAGCATCGACGGTGTGTAGAGCGCGGCCGCCGGATGGAAGATCGGCAGGATGTTGAGGTCGACGCCGCCGATGCGGTGCCGCTGAGGCGTGCCGTGCACCCGGGTGATGCCGTACGGCTGGGCGGTCAGCAGCTTGGTCGCGAAGTTGCCGAGGGTGCAGATGACGCGCGGCTGGATCAGCTCGACCTGCTTGAAGAGATGCGTCTCACAGGCGCTGATCTCGTCGGGAAGCGGATCGCGGTTTCCTGGCGGGCGGCACTTGAGCACGTTGGCGATGTACACCTGGGCGCGCGTGAGCCCGATCTCGCCGAGCAGCGTCTCGAGCAGCTTGCCCGCCTGGCCGACGAACGGCACGCCCTGCTTGTCCTCGTGAAACCCCGGAGCCTCGCCCACGAACATCAGATCGGCGTCGGGATCGCCCGATCCCACCACCACCTGCGTGCGGGTGGGTGCCAGGGCGCACTTGGTGCAGCCCCGCCAGTCCTCGGCATGCCGTTCGAGCTCACTGCGCCGGGCTACGGGGTCCACGCTCACGCCCATGATTCTGGCACCTCGGTCGGACGCGTCAGCCGCAGCCGCACGAACCGCCGCAGCAACCCCCACCGCTGCCGCCCACCGCCGCACCTTCACGGCGGTTGCGTGCAAACGAGGAGAGCAGCCGCGTCACCGTCTGTGCACCACAGTCGGGACAGGTCACCTGGTCGGCGTCGCTGCGCACCAGCTCCTCGAACTCGCCGGAGCATCCTGCACAAAGATATTCGTAGATCGGCACGCCCAAAGCATACCGCCGCAGCAGCCCACAGCGGGACGATCTAAGCTCGGGCCGATGCAGCACGGGGACACCGTCGTGATCGGAGCCGGTCGGGTGGGCCGCACCGTCGCCGCCAGGCTGGAGGGATCGCGTGTGTACCGCAGAGCTCACGAGGCCGAGCTGAGCGGCTGCCGCCGGTTGCTGCTCGCCACGCCCGACGCAGCGATCGCAGGGGTATGCGCCGAGGTCGCTCCGCGGCTCACTGCCTCGTGCGCGGTGATCCACTTCTCGGGAGCCACCAGCGTGCACGCGCTGGACGCCGCACCCGGCCCTCGGGCGTGCGTGCACCCCATGCAGACCATCGACCCCGCCCGCGGGGGCGACCAGCTGGAAGGCGCCTACGCCGCGGTGACCGGCGACGCCGCCGCGGGTAACCGGCTGGCGCGCGAGCTGGGGATGACGCCGTTCGCGCTGCCCGACGACGCCAAGCCGGTGTATCACGCGGCCGCCTTCTTCGGGTCAAACGCGCTGGTCACGCTCACGGCGGTCGCGATCGGCCTGCTGGAACGCTGCGGGCTGGAACGCGACCTGGCGCTCGAGATCCTGCGCCCGCTGCAGCAGCGCACGCTGGATGCCGCGGGCGACCCGCCCACGGGACCGATCGCGCGCGGCGACGCGGCCACGGTGGCATTACAGCTGGAAGCGATCGGCCCCGAGCTGCAACCGCTCTACCGCGAGTTGGCCAGAGCCAGCCTGCCGCTGGTGCCCGAGAGCTCTCGAGACGCCGTGCGAGGCCTGCTGTGACCACGGCGCTGGTGCCGACCATGGGTGCGCTCCACGACGGTCACCGGGCGCTCTTGCGCGCGGCCCGCAGCGAACACGAGCGGGTGGTGATGAGCCTGTTCGTGAACCCCACCCAGTTCGGCGAGGAGGCCGACTACCAGACCTATCCGCGCGACGAGGCGCGCGACAGGGCGATCGCCGCCGAGGAGGGCGTCACCGAGGTGTTCGCACCGACCGTCGCCGAGATGTATCCGCAGGCATTCGCCACGACCGTACACGTGGGCTCACTGGGCGATCGATTGGAGGGCGCGCACCGGCCGGGGCACTTCGACGGGGTTGCGACGGTGGTCACCAAGCTCTTCAACCGGGTGCGTCCCGACGTGGCCTACTTTGGAGAGAAGGACGCCCAGCAGCTGGCGGTGATCCGGCGGATGACGGCCGACCTGGATCTGGGCGTCGAGATCCGGTCGGTGCCGACGGTGCGTGAACCCGATGGTCTTGCCATCTCGTCGCGCAACGTGCGCCTGTCGGCCGGCGAGCGGGCGCGGGCCGCGTCGCTCTACCGTGCGCTCGTGGCACGCGACCCGGAGCCTGGTCGAAGGCGAGCTCGAGTACCTCGAGGTCGTCGATCCGCGGGTCATTCGAACCGGCCGCCGACACACCGGGGGCGATCGTGGTCGGCGCCGCCCGGTTCGGTGACGTGCGGCTGATCGATAGCATCTCCGCATGAAGCTCTCCCTCCCGACGCTGAGAGAGATGAAGCAGCGCGGCGAGCCGATCGTGATGATCACGGCCTACGACCACGCCTCGGCTCGGCTGGTCGACGCGGCGGGCGTCGACCTGGTGCTGGTGGGCGACTCGGCTGCCAACACCGTGCTCGGCCACGACCCGGTCTCGACCGTCGGGGCCACGATGGACGAGCTACTGATCCTGACCCGCGCCGTGGCTCGGGGCTGTGACCGCGCGATCGTGATCGGCGACCTGCCGTTCATGAGCTACCAGGTGTCCGATCAGGATGCGGTGCGAAACGCAGGCCGGTTCATCAAGGAGGCGCGCGCCGACGTGGTGAAGCTGGAGGGCGGCGGCGAGTCGGTGCGGCGGGTCGCGGCGCTGCGCGCGGCGGGCATCGCGGTGATGGGCCACATCGGCTTGACCCCGCAGACGGCTACTGCGCTCGGCGGCCACAAGGCCCAGGGTCGCGAGTGGCACCAGGCGCGTCAGGTGTACGAGGACGCGGTGGCGCTGCAGAGCGCGGGGGCCTTCGGGATCGTGCTCGAGTGCGTGCCCGCGCCGGTCGCCGAGGCGATCACCAAGCGGCTCACGATCCCCACCATCGGCATCGGCGCGGGTGCAGGCACCGACGGTCAGGTGCTGGTGTTCCACGACCTGCTGGGATTCCGCTCCAAAGACGACTTCGCCCCCCGGTACGTGCAGCGGTTCGCCGAGGTGGGCGATGCGATCTCGGCCGGCGTCGGCGCCTACGCCGATGCGGTGCGGTCGCGCAGCTTCCCCCGCCCCGACCAGACGTATTCGATGCCCGATCAGGAGGCCGAGGCGTTCCTCGAGTCGGTCTCCGGCGGTTCGGCCGCCGATGAGAACGTGCTGCAGGACTGGTAGCTTCCAGGCATGGCCAAATACCTTCATACCATGGTGCGGATCACTGATCCCGAGAAGACGCGCGCGTTCTACGAGGCGCTCGGATTCGAGTTTCGGCGCGAGATGGACATCGTCCGCAACGGCGAGCGCGAGGCGACCAACTACTTCTTCGGGTGCCCCGGCGACGAGGCCGAGATGGAGTTCACGTTCAACCACGACGGCAGCACGTACGACAACGGCACCGGCTACGGGCATATCGCGATCGGCGTCGAGGATCTGGACGGCACGCTCGAGCGGCTCAAGGCGCAGGGCATCGAGCCGGAGCGCCCGCCCTACACGGTCAGCGACGGCGGATCGCGGCTGTGCTTCGTGCGCGATCCCGACGACTACCGAATCGAGATCATCGGCAAGGGCTAATCCGCCTAACGCAACAAACGTGCCAGGCACGTTTGTTGCATTGGTGGCAGTCGGCACATCGGTCGATTAGGGTCGGACACGTACGCGACCGAGGATGTGAACCATGGCGGATGCACCTGATCGCAGAACCGTTGACCTCTCCGCATATCCCGACCTGGTGGTGATCTACCTGGGCATGCGGGTCGAGGAACCGCGCGGCGTCGAGACCCTCAAGGCTCTCGGGCCCCAGATCGATGCCGCAGTTGCCGAAGACCCGGATGGGCTGCTACTGCACGAGCGGCTCATGTACGGCGACGACCCGCCCCACACCGGCATGCGCCAGTACTGGCGCGACTTCGAATCGCTGCAGGCATGGACGAACACGCTCCCCCACAAACAGTGGTGGAGCGAGTACCTGCGCGATCGCGGCGGCACGTCGTTCTGGCACGAGACGTACTTTCGGCGGGGCGGATTCGAATCGATCTTCGTCGACGTGGAGCCCGGCGTCGGACTCGCGAAGATCGGCCCCACCCGCCACGCGACCGGGCCGATGTTCGGAGCGCTGGCGCGGGCCGACGCCGACCGTTCGGGAGCCGGCGTTACCTAGCGCATCAACCGTGCCTGGCACGTTCTATGCGTTCAGCTCTCGGCGGGACGATTGACGGTGGGCCGAACCCGTCGCCGGCCTCGTCATCGCCGCCGTCGCCGTACGTGACGGCCACGAAGCCTGGCACGGCCAGCAGACCTGCGGCTGCTGCTGAGACCGCGGGAAACAGGAGAGCGCCCACAGCCATCTTTCTCATGTCCGTTGTGTCGATATTGTTTCTAACTCGTATGGATATTGGACTAACCTTGTCGCTACCAGCCACATTCAACTAAGGATCGGAGTCAGAAATGTGGAAGATGGCGACAGTACTCGCCATGTCATTGGCCGTCAGCGCATGTGCCGCAGGCTCAGTCAGCGCTGCGGAGAAGTCTCCGGTGCCAAAGGTGGCGGTGCACACCGGTTCATCGTTTTCGATTCGCCAGTACGTGTCGAACCAGCCAAACAACGGAGCTAGGCCGCATGTCTCCTCCATGTGTACCGACGCGGTGTTCGCGCGGTGGCTCTACAACTCGTTCGGGATGACCCTTGCAAAGATCTGGAACCACTCCCACTGGTGTTACTCCGGCACCTCGATCACCAACGCAACGGGCTGGGTCGACACATACACCGCGCCGGGCTGGAAGGTGTCAAATGCGACATGGACGAAGCAGTGGTTAACTCAGCCGTACACCATGGTCACCCACGCCCGAGCGAGGTTCACTCTGGGAGTCGACGGACACTTCGTCCAAGCATTCACACCGGATGTTTGCATCGAACAGACCTCCGGCGGAACGGATCACTCTTGTTGACGTCCGATCGCATCATCCAGATGATCGTCACGGTGGTGGTCATCCTTGTTCTCGTGACGGTTCTTTTTCTGATCTACGGGCTCGGAGTCGGCACGGGATCGAGCCACGGTTGATCAGCGCTGCCCCGAGTTCGCGCGCGCGTACGCTAGATGCGTCCCGCGCGCGGCGCTCAGTGACCGCGGCTAGGGCGGCGCAGGAACCAGATGTGCGGCCCGCCGCCGGGAGCATCACCCTCACTCACAACGCTGAAGCCGAAGCGCTCGTAGTAGCCCACGTTGTGGGCCGTGCCGGTTTCGAGGAACGCGTCGACCCCGTCTGCGTCCGCCCGCGCCAGCCCGTGCCGGATCAGCGCCGACCCTGCTCCCTGACCCTGCGCCGCAGGCTCGACGCCGAGATGGTCGAGAAACCACAGCGGCTCCTTGGGTATGTGCGACTCGACCCACGCCCACATCGAGCTGCGCCGCGCCCCGCCGTCGGATGTCAGCGGATCGACGAGCTCGCTGGAAGCCTGGGACTCCCACAGCACATGGATCCGCCCAGGTTCGACCCACCCTGCGAGGCCCAGTCCGTCGCCCGCCTCCCACACCATCCCGTGGGCCGCCATGCCCGTGACGAGCGGCCCGAACTCGACCGTGAGGCGTTCGGCCAGGTCGTCGTCGCTCCCACCCATCGTCCACCGCAACATCGGCTCGGTGACGAACGCCCGCGCGAGCACGGCGGCCAGCAGCGGCCCTCGGTCAGCCGTGGCTTGAGTAATCACCACGCCTAGCCGCCACCGCCGAACGCAAACTCGTTGCCGTCGAGATCGGCGTAGGCGACCTTGCGCACGCCGTTGTCGTAGGTTTCACGCTCGACGGGCTCGATGCCCCGCGCCGCGATCGCCGCTACACGGGCGTCAAGGTCGGCGACAAACAGCAACTGCATCGCACCTCCGGCCCGGTCGGGCCGCTCGGCGATGTAGACGAACCGGTGCTCGCCCACATGCCAAACCGCCTCGGTGTCGTGCGGGTAGAAGCTCGGCTCTGCTCCCAGCAGCCGCTCGTACCAGTCGCACGACCGCGCGAAGTCCGTCACGGCGATCCCTGCAAACAGGTCGATTTCAGACATCGCCCCACATTACCGGCGACCGTGACTACTAGCAGGGGTTGCTGGGTTCCGACGGTTGGCCGGCGGCGAACTGGTCAAACGTCATCGCCGCATCGGACATCAGCGGATCGAAGAGATCTGACGAGACGGCGCACAGCCCGATCGGCTTGGACAGCTCCTCCGCAAGCCGCGGATCGAGGCCTACCACCAGCGTGCTCCCGCGCTCTCCAACCCCGCGGAGTCCCGGTGTCCACCACACATCGCTTGCCGCGCCGATCGCCACGCTCGGGCCGTCCACACGGATCACAGTATCGGGATGTATCGGCGCGGCGAACTCGATGTCCAGGCACGGCGCAGATCCCGAGATTCCATGCACCACCACACGCTGGATATCCAGCCACGGCTCCTGCACGACGTGGTAGGGAGAGCTGTCGCCCCCCATCGCGTCATGCTCGGCGTCGGGATACGCGGTGACCGCCCCTGAGCAGACAAACCGGGGCGCGGCGAGCTCGGCCGGCGCGGCGAGCTCAGACGAGTCGATTGGATGAAGATCCTCGAGTGGCTCGCTGTCGTATCCCACGAGCGCGCGATCCATCGGCGGGACCTGGGCGAGCCTCAGGCCGCCCCCCTCATGCGTAAACCAGAACGCGATGGTCACCGGGCGGATGTGGGCCACCTCGATGGTGGGCTTGGTGTAAGTCGTCTTGATGACCGCCACCTCGCGGCCATAGCCGTCGTTGGTGGAGCTGCCCTTCCACCCGACCACCGCCACATGGTCGTAGCGCGGCGACATGAGGCTGCCGGACGCCGATACCTGGGCCGCGAACGATTTGCCGATCCACTGCGTGCAGCGTGGTTTGCCGCCAAAGATCTTGGCGAGCGTTGCGGCCGTGCCTTGCCAGGCATCCTCGGAAATCTGGCCGCAGACGGCAGCGGCATCGCGCTTGTCATACCCGGCCACCACCCGCGACACGGCCGCCCGCATCTCGGCTCCCGAGTACGAGCTCGAGCCCGACGAGTGCGTGCACCCGCCGGCGAGAAGCGTCGCCATCGATAGGAGCACAGACAGACAGGTGAGCCGCCGCATGGAGCAAGCATCGGCAGCCGCTCCTCGGCACTTGATGCGGGGGACCGATCCTTCTCAAACGCAACAACAGTGCCTGGCACTTCTGTTGCGTTCGTGTATATAGGCGCGATGCCCATCCACCTCGAGACCACCGGCCCCGGCGAGATTCCGCCCGCAGCGACCCAGCACATGGTGCCGATGCGCGACGGCGTCGAACTCGCCGTCGATGTCTACCTGCCCGAAGGCGCCGGCCCCCGGCCCTGCGTGCTGGTGCGACTGCCCTACGACAAGGACGGGCGCTACTGCTGGATGCCGTCGATCGCCCCGTACTTCACCGCCCGCGGCTACGTGTTCGCGGCTCAGGACGTGCGCGGCAAGTTCCGGTCGGGCGGTGAGGTGAACGCCTTCGTGCACGAGGTGCGACGACGGATCCGACACGCTCGACTGGATCGCCGCCCAGCCGTGGTGCGACGCCAACATCGGCATGTGGGGCGACTCGTACTACGGGTTCACGCAGTGGGCCGCCGTGGCCTCGGGCCACCCGGCGCTGAAGGCGATCGTTCCGCGGGTCACGATGGCCGACCTGTTCGAGTGGCTGGACGGCGTGACGCCGCTCTACGGCGCGCACTACCTGGCGCAGTACTGGTCGGATCGAAAACTCCTACCACTTCGAGCCCGACTGGACGCGGCGGCCGCTGGCCGAGATGTTCGACGAGGCGTTTGCCGCCATCGGCAGCCGCTCGGCGGCGTTCGATCGGCATCCTGGCCGAGGCGCGCGGCCAGGCGCCCGTGCGGCTCTACCCACCCGGCCGACACCCGTTCGACCTGCTGCGCATCCCGACCCTGCACGGCGTGGGCTGGTACGACAACATCACGCCCCCGCACATGCGCGACTACCAGCGGCTGATGGCCGACCCCTCCACCGCGCCGTACCAGTACCTGCACGCCGGCTCGACCGACCACGAGAACTACCAGTTCGAGCAGCGTGCCGATCACCGCAGACCTCGACCATGCCTCAAACGACGCCGCCATGAGCGCGATGCTGGAGCGCTACATCACGCCGGCGATCGACTTCTTCGACGCCTTTCTGAGCCATCGCACAGACCCCGGCTGAGTGTCCCGCGGGTGCGCTGGCACCTGGCCGGCCGGGGGCTGGCAGGAGGAGCCCACCTGGCCCCCGCCGGGCGCTGCGACACAGGCTCTCGACCTGTCCCTCGACGGCGGCCTGCACCAGGCAGGCGATGCTGCGCCGGCCGCACTCTCGTGGCTACACGACCCCACCGACCTGGTGCCGTCGACGATCACCGATCCGTTCGCGTTTCTGCTCGAGTACCCCGACGAGAACGCGGTCGCCGAGCGCGACGACGTGCTCACGTTCGCGACCCCTCCGCTCGACGCCGAGCTGGTGCTGGCAGGGCCGGTCGGCGTCGATCTCGCCGCTCGGCTCCGACGCGGCCGCGATGCACCTACACGTCAAACTCGTGGTCGTCGGCCGCGACGGCAGTGCCCATGCGCTGCTCTATAACCAGGCAACGGGTCGCACTGCCGGACGGCAGCGCGCGGGCACAGTTCGAGATCGGGCACACCGGCCGGGTGCTGCAGCCCGGCGAGCGGCTGCGGCTGCAGGTGTGCTCGAGCGACTATCCGCTCTACGTGCCGCACCCCGGCACCGACGAGTCGCCATGGTTTGCCACGGCGGTGCGCACCAACCGCCAGACGCTGCAGGTGGGCGGCGCCGATCCCTCGCGGCTCACTCTGACCGTGCTTGCGCCCTGACCTCAGCGGTGTGAGCCAGCGGGTCGACGTAGCGCTTGCCTCGCGACCACGACGCGACCGCGGCCACCAGGCACGCGACGATCGCAAACGAGAACGCCGCGTGAAGCCCATCCTGGAACGGCCCCGCGATCAGGTGGGGGAAGAACTCGCGCCCGCTGAGCTGGTGCAGCTGCGCGGGCGACACATGCGCCAGCACGTGGTGTCCCAGCAGGTGCTGGATCGGGTTGTAGCCCAGGAACGCGGCGAAGAGGATGGAGATGGGCGGCAGGTCGCCCGCGCGGTGTGCGGCTGCGGCGGAGATCCCGTGCGCCTCGAGTCCAGTCGCCATCGCGAGCGGGAGCGAACTCGCAAGCCCGGCGATCATCAGGCTGAAGAAGATGCCGATCGAGAGCACCTGGGCGGAGTTCTGGAACGTCTGGTTCATACCCCCGCCCGCGCCGCGGTCTGCTGCGGGAAGGCTGTTCATGACCCCCGCCCGGTTGGGCGAGGCAAACACGCCCATCGACGCGCCCATCAGCAGCAGAATCGCCGCGAACGCCGGATAGGGAAAGTCGATCGGAAGCGTGGCCAATAGTACGAACCCCAGCGCGCAGGCGAGCATGCCGCCGGTCGCGAACGGGCGCGCCCCAAACCGATCGGAGAGATAGCCGCTGACCGGCCCGGCCAGGATGATCCCGATGGTCAGCGGCAGCATGTAGATGCCAGCCCAAAGCGGCGTCTGCACGAAGCTGTAGCCGTGCAGCGGCAGCCAGATGCCCTGCAGCCAGATGATCAGGATGAACATCAGCCCGCCGCGGGCCACCGCCGACATGAAGCTCGAGAGCGTCCCGAAGGTGAACGCCCGCACCCTGAAGAGCGACAGCTTGAACATGGGGTCGGCCACGCGCGTTTCGACCACCGCGAAGGCTGCGAGCAGCGCCGATGCCTGCCACCGATCGTGCCCAGCACGAGCGGATTCTGCCAGCCCATCGAATGCCCTTCGTAGGGCCGGATGCCGTAGGTCACGCCGATCATGATCAGGATCAAACCGCCCGCGAACGTGATGTTGCCCAGCCAGTCCACCGGCGCGCGCTTGTGCACCCCCACCTCCTCCAGCTTGAGGTAGGCCCACACCGTTCCCACGATGCCGATCGGTACCGAGATCAGGAACACCAGCCGCCAGCTGATCGGCGCGAGTAGTCCGCCCAGCACCAGCCCGACGAACATGCCGGCCACCGCCACGACGTTGTTCAGGCCCAGCGCGAGGCCACGCTGCTCGGGCGGAAAGGCGTCGGTGAGGATCGCCGCAGTGTTGGCGAGCAGGAACGCCGCGCCGACTCCCTGCACCACGCGAAACAGGATCAGCCAGTCGGCTCCGGCGGTTCCCGTCATCCAGTCGATCGCCAGCAAAAGCGACGCAACCGTATAGATCACGAACCCGAGGTTGTACATCCGCACCCGCCCGAACATGTCGCCGAGCCGGCCGAGACTCACCACCAGGACGCTGGTCACAACCAGATACCCGAAGATCATCCACAGCAGGTAGAAGCTGTTGGACGGCAGCAGCGGATCGAGATGAATCCCGCGGAAGATCGCGGGCATCGCGATCAGGATGATCGACGAGTCGATCGTCGCCAGAAGTACGCCGAGGGTGGTGTTGGAGAGCGCCACCCACTTGTACCGGTCACCGCCGCGCGGGGTCGGCGGGCAATGTGGGACGGGCTCGGCGAGCGGGCGACTGTCAGACAAAGCTTTCGTATACGTCAGATTATCAGACTGGGCCGACCCAACACCTCCACCCCGCCTCTGGCTGTCGAAATCCGTATGATCGCTCGCATGTCCGAACTCGATGGCAAGGTCGCACTGCTCACCGGCGCCGCCGGCGGCCTCGGCGCGGCGATCACCGCCGCGCTGGAACGAGAGGGCGCCACGGTCGTTGGCATCGACCCGCTGGGCCAGGGCGCCGAACCCCTTGACGCTTCCACCGACGACGGCTGCCGGCGCATGGTCGAGCTGGCTCTCGAACGGCACGGCCGGCTCGACATACTCGCGCTCAACGCCGGGGTACAGCACATGGCGCGGTTTGCGGAGTTTCCGCTCGACCAGTGGGATCGGCTGATGGGTGTGATGCTCACCGGGCCGTTCCTCGCGATCAAGCATGCCTGGGGCCCGCTGACCACCCAGCCGGGCGGGCGGATCGTCGTCACCGCGTCCACCTCGAGCTGGCTCGCCGAACCGTTCAAGCCCGCCTACGTGGCCGCCAAGCACGGGGTCGCCGGACTGGTCCGCGTCGCCGCCGTCGAGGGCGCGAAGCTCGGCCTCACCGCCAATGCGGTCGCCCCCGGGTGGATGTGGACACCGATGGCCCAGAACCAGATCGACGACCAGGCCCGGCTGCACGGCCGCACCCGCGAGGAGGTGCTGGCATCGATGGACGATCACAACCCCGCCGGCCGCATGCTCGAGCCTTCCGAGGTCGCCGAGGTGGTCGCGTTCCTGGCCTCGCCACGGGCATCGGGGATCAGCGGTGCGGTGATCCCGGTCGACCTGGCCTCCAGCTCCTGACCGCTCAGGTATCGCCCACGTCGGCGGCGACCGCCGCCCCGGCGGTGAGCGTCGCGCCGATCGAGGCTGTCACCACCAGCGCCACCGCCACCACCTCGGCCGGGCTCGGGTGCTGGCCCAGCAGGATCACCCCGGCCGCCGTGGCCAACGCCGGCTCCAGGCTCACCAGCACGCCGTAGACGCTCACGCGCATGCGCTGTAGTGCAGCGATCTCGAGCAGATACGGCAGGCCGGTGAAGAATCCGGCGCCGATGGCCGCCGCGATCACCTTGAGGTCGACAGCGCTCGCGTCGAACGACACCACGATCCCCGGCGACAGAACGACACCGGCGACGAGCAGCGACAGGGTCAGACACTTGGTGGGAGGCATCACCGGCGCCACGCGCTGCGCGGCCATGGCGTAGACCGCCCAGCAGGCGCCGTCGACCGCGGCGAAGAAGAGCCCCACCGGGTCGAGCGCAGCTCCCCCCGGTAGGCCACCCAGGAGCACCACCCCAAGCGCCGCCAGCAACACCCAGAGCCAGTCGCGGCGGTGGCGCGATTTGACCAGCGCGACCGTCAGCGGGCCGCAGAACGCGACCGTCACCGTGATTCCGATCGGGATCCGCTCGATCGAGGCATAGAACGCTGCGTTGGTGAGCGCCAGCAAAAGGCCGATGCCCGTGACCAGGCGTACCGCCTCGCGGCTCAGGCCGCGCACCTGCGGGCGGGTCACACCGATCAGAAACGCACCGGAGAAGAACGTGCGCAGCGACGCACCGCCCACCGCGCCGAACGCCGGGAACAGCCACACGCCCAGCGCGCCGCCAACCTGGAACGCCATCATGGCGAATAGCAGCAGGAGCGGTGCAGGCGTGCGCTCCAGGGCGGCATCGAGCCGCCCGGCGACACCGGCGATCTGCGGCTCTGCCTCGTCCACAGCCCGCAGTATCCCAGGAGGTTGGTGAATAGAAGGTGTCAGGCAGTTTCTATTCACACCACCTCGCCTTGAGCACCCGATGCAGTCTGGTGAATAGAAACTGCCTGACACCTTCTATTCACTCGTGTTGAGGTCGCGTTAAGAGGCTTGACGCACGAGGAATCGGTTGGACGCGCATGAACCGCAGCTGGACGTGTGGTTTGCGCCGCGCAGCCGGCGCTGGGAATTCACCCGGCAGGAACTCGAAGAGCTGGTGCGTGAACTCGCCTCGCGGCCGCATCTGTGGGAGCACCTGGTGCAGCACTCGGCTTCGGAGCGCTACTACGTGCGGCTCCACCTCGACCCCACCCTCGAGGTCTGGCTGATCTGCTGGTCACAGACCCAGGACACCGGGTTCCACGACCACAACGGCAGCCGCGGCGCAGTGGTCGTCACCGACGGCGCACTCGAGGAGCGGCGCCTGGCGATCGGCGCTGAGGCGCCCAGCGTGTTCTACTCCTCGGGCACCGTCTTCTCGTTCGGCGCCAGCCACATCCACGACGTGAGCCAGGCCGGCGAGGGCGTGGCCACGTCGATCCATGCATACTCGCCGCCGCTCGGCGAGATGGGGTTCTACGAACTCACGGCCAACGGCCTGCTGGCCCGGCGCAGCGGCGACGCCCGTGAAGAGTTCTGCTAACACCCTCGGGTGACATCCACCATACGCACGCTGGTGCATGCCGACGCGGCCGCCTGCGACGCCGTCATCGCGAGCCTCCCGTACCACTTCGGTAACGAGCACGGCATTGCTGAATGCGCCGCGGCCGTACGCGCCCAGCGGGGCCTGGCGGCGACCATCGACGGTGGGCTGGTGGGGTTCTGCACATGGCAACCGTGGTTTGGGACGAGCCGCGAGCTGACGTGGCTCGCGGTGGCCGCGGATCACCGCCGCAGCGGTATCGGCACCCAACTGGTCGAGCAGCTGGCGGCCGACGCCGCCGCCGATGGTATGGCGTATCTGCTGGTCACGACCCTCTCGGCATCGGTCCCCGAGCCGGGGGTGACGGATAGCTACGCAGGCACCCGCCGGTTCTACCTGGCCCGCGGGTTCGCGCCGCTGTGGGAGCCGGCCGGGTGGTGGAACGGCGAGAACCAGGCGGTGCTGATGCTGCGCGCCCTGCGTTCCTGAGAATCCGCCGCGGATTGTGTAGGCGACAGCAACTGGTATATCCTGCAAACGGGGGACAGCTAACTCCCCTGCGCGCATGACAGATTCTGAAGCCGCCAACACCGCCCGACCCCTGCCGCCGACGGTCGCGTCGCTGACCAGCCTGGAACACGAGCTGATCCTCGCGACCACCGTCTGCGCGATCATGGAGCAGGGCGGCGAGCTGTTGATGGTGCGCCAGCTGAACCGGCAGGGGCAGCCGCGCTGGAACTTTCCCACCGGCTGGATGGATCGCGCCGATGAAGACGGCCACGTGCAGCTTCCCGAGCACGTGGTCAACCGCAATCTGCTGATGGAGACCGGCTATGCCGCGAGCCAGGCGACGTTGATCGGTGCAGCCGCTCGTGCGCGAGCATGACGAGGATGGCAACCGCATCGGCACCTCGATGCGGCTCAACTATCTGTGCGGACAGCCGCGTCAAACCAGCTACGCCGTGAACGATCCCGATATCGTCGCGGCGCCCGAGTGGTTCACACCCGACGAGATCGAGGCGCTGATCGAACGCGGCGAGATCAAGGGCAATCTGACTGAGTCGGCCTTCCGCCACTGGCAGAGCTACCGGGCGGGCGGACAGCTGTCCTGCGACCTGGTCGATGT
This sequence comes from uncultured Actinomycetes bacterium, assembly GCA_963796875.1. GTDB lineage: Bacteria > Actinomycetota > Thermoleophilia > Gaiellales > JAICJC01 > CAVPTL01. The sequence goes on along the minus strand of CAWCNL010000005.1, from coordinate 479,651 downwards.
GCCCAACTGACGCCACGCGCGGCCGCGTCGAGATCGAGTACTGCACGCGCTGCGGCTGGCTGCCGCGGGCCACGTGGATGGCCCAGGAGCTGCTGACCACGTTCACCCAGGAGATCGGCGAACTCGCACTGGTGCCGGGTACCGGCGGGATCTTCGAGGTGCGGGTGGACGGCGAAACCGTGTGGTCGCGTGCCGATCAGGGGTTCCCCGAACCCACCGAGGTGAAGCGGCTGGTGCGAGACCGGATCGCTCCGGAGCGCAGCCTCGGCCACGTGGATCGCGCCGCCGGCGCCTAGAACGGCCCGCCTCCCCATTTCGCGGGGCACTCGACCGCCCAAATGGGGGATGAGCGCGGCCCCTCTCCTGTCGAAACACCTTGTATGGGTCGTTTTCGTGTGCTCCTCGTTGTCCTTGCCGCCGCGCTCTGTCGGTCGTCCTCCCGGCACAGGCGTTTGCTGCCAAGATGGTCGCCCGCGGCGCCAAGAACGTGTCGCTGAAGGCTCGCGTGACCGACGCCGGCGACGTTGCGCTGCTCACCTACACGGCGGGCGGCAGCGTCCACCACACGCTCATCTGGGGCGCTCTCAACGGCCCCGGAAACGCCACCGCAGGACCTGCGGAGCAGTTCAAAATCAACTACTCGGGCGGCTACGGCAGCGTGTTCGGCACCGGATACTGGCAGACGATCGTCAAGCACAACCAGTGCCAGACCTACAAGGGCCGCGGCCCGACGGTGCACCTCTCGGTGGCCGCCTGCGCCCTGCCCGACGGCACCTTCTTCCTGGCCCAGTCGTGGATCGGTTCGCAGCTTCGCGACAACGGCTGGAAGCCTGCCACCAAGCCCCAGAATCAGATCTGGGTCAGTCACTACACGAAGGCTCTTCCCAGCCTCGAGCTGGACACCGACTGGATCCTGGCGGACAAAACCTGGCGAAACCACGTCTACGGACGCCTGCTCGACCCCAACGGCAACCCGGTGTACGGCAGCAGCTCCACCAGCCGCGGCAACCCGACCGACAGCTTCGGCCGGCTGATCACCATCGACACGCTGAATCCGCCGTGGTCGACCGGCTTCCGTCAGGCCGGCGGCTGGTACCGCTACAACAGCTTCCTCACGCACAAGGGCTCGGGCATCTACTGCGACGGCATCTACAAGACCATCTCGGGTGTGCGGGCGCGATCGATCGCCGGCAAGGGCCGGCAATACCGCGCGATCGTCAACGGCCCGGGTGTGACGCCGGTGCTCCAGAGCGTGAGGATGGCTCCCAGCCCCACCGACAAGCAGGGCCAGATCAACACGCGCGTCGGCCGCCTGTCGAGCTGGTCCAGCAGCTCCACCGGCTGTAACTAACCGCCGGGGACGGGCCGCTCGTCGGTGACCAGATGCAGTACCGGTCGTGTGAACCCCTCGACGATGTCGTGCGCCAGAGCGGCGGCCACATCGGGAGGATTGATCCCCCGGCCCGGCACCTCCAACGGTCGGTACCAGCCGTGTTCGCGCGGGTCTGAGGGCGGCTCGTCCAGCTTCCCGACGATCGTCGCCAGCCGGTAGAGGATCACCTCGTGGCGGTAGTCGCCGCTACTCGACGAACAGGTTCTCGCTGACGTACACCAGCCGCCCGACGTCGATCACGCAGCGCCGCCTCCTCGACCAGCTCGCGGCGCAGCGCCTCCTCCGAGGTCTCGCCCGGCTCCACTCCGCCCCCGGGCAGCCAGAAGAACGGCTCGCGCTCCCTTGCGCCGGTGCGGTCGAGCAGCACCCTGCCCTGGTCGTCGACGATCACCGCGCGGGCGCGCACCGACATCCGCTGCACCCGCGGGTCAGCCCGGCAAGCAGCGTCTCCTGCGCGTACACCGGCAGCACCCGGCGCAGAAACCGGCCGGTGTGGCTGCTGAGTCCTCCGCGACCTCCTCGGGGGTGCCCGCAGCGACGATCTCGCCGCCGGCGTTCCCGCCCTCGGGCCCCAGGTCGAGCACCCAGTCGGCCTGCTTGATCACGTCCAGATTGTGCTCGATCACGACCACCGTGTTGCCCGCGTCGACCAGCCGCTGCAGCACCTGCAGCAGCTTCTCGATGTCGTACGTGTGCAGGCCCGTGGTGGGCTCGTCGAGGATGTAGAGCGTGCGGCCGGTGGCGACCTTCGAGAGCTCGGTCGCGAGCTTCACCCGCTGGGCCTCGCCGCCCGAGAGCGTGGTCGCCGGCTGGCCCAGCCGCATGTAGTCGAGCCCGACGTCGTGCAGGGTCTGCAGCCGCCGCTTGAGCTTGGGGATCTTGTCGAAGAACTCGAGCGCCTCTTCCACCGGCATGTCCAGCACGTCGGCGATCGACTTGCCCTTGAACCTCACCTCGAGCGTCTCGCGGTTGTACCGGCGGCCGTGGCACACCTCGCAGTTGATGTAGACGTCGGGCAGGAAGTGCATCTCGATCTTGATCGTGCCGTCGCCGCGGCAGGTCTCGCACCGGCCGCCCTTGACGTTGAACGAGAACCTGCCCGGCTTGTAGCCGCGGGTGCGGGCGTCCGGCGTCGAGGCGTACAGCGCCCGGATGTGGTCGAACAGGCCCGTGTAGGTGGCCGGGTTCGACCGCGGCGTGCGGCCGATCGGCGACTGGTCGATGTCGATCACCTTGTCGAACGCCTCGATGCCGTGCACCGTCCGGTGTGCGCCCGGCTTCATGCGGGCGTGGTTGAGCCGGTTGGCCAACGCCTTGTACATCACCTCGTTGACGAGCGTCGACTTGCCCGAGCCGGACACGCCCGTGACGCACATGAACTTGCCCACCGGCAGCTCGACGTCGATGTTCTTGAGGTTGTGCTCCTCGCGCCGGTCACCCCGAACCAGCCGCGTCGTGCACCCGCCGATCGGGCGTCGGCACCACCCGGCGGCCCGACAGATACGCGCCGGTATACGAGTCCTTGACGCGACTCACCTCGGCGACCGTGCCCTGGGCCACCACCCGGCCGCCGTGCTCGCCGGCGCCGGGGCCCATGTCGACATGTGGTCGGCGGCGCGAATGGTCTCCTCGTCGTGCTCGACGACGATCACCGTGTTGCCGAGATCGCGCAGCCGTTCGAGCGTCTCCAGCAGCCGTTCGTTGTCGCGCTGGTGCAGGCCGATCGACGGCTCGTCCAGGATGTACAGCACGCCCATCAGGCTCGACCCGATCTGCGTCGCGAGGCGGATGCGCTGCGCCTCGCCGCCCGACAGGCTGGCCGCGCCCCGGTCGAGGGTCAGATACCCGACCCCGACGTTGTCCAGGAACGTCAGCCGCTCACGGATCTCCTTGAGAATCCGCGCGCCGATGGCCTGCTCGGTGTCGGACAGATCGAGCGCGTCGACGAACTCGATCGCGTCGCCCACCGAGAGCCGCGTCAGCTCGGAGATGTTGATGTCGCCGACCGTCACGGCAAGGCTCGTTTCCTTGAGCCGCGCACCCTTGCACTGCGGGCACGGCTTGAGCGCCATGTACTCCTCGAGCCGCTCGCGCTGGTAGCTGGAGTCGGTCTCGCGGTAGCGCCGCTCGAGACTCGGCAGGATGCCTTCGAAGGCGAGCATGTAGCTGCGTTTGCGGCCCATGCTGTTGCGATAGGTGACGTAGAGCTTGTCGCCGCCCGTACCGTGCAGGAACAGGTCGCGCTGCTTCTCGGGGAGGTCTTCCCACGGCGTGGCCAGGTCGATCTCGTAGCGCTCGGCGATCGCCTTGATGACCTGCTCGTAGAAGCTCGAGTTGATCACCGTCCACGGCACCAGCGCGCCCTGCGAGATCGAGAGCGTGGGATCGGGCACGACGAGCTCGGGGTCGATCTCGCGCTGGATGCCCAGACCGGTGCAGCGCGGACAGGCGCCGTGCGGCGAGTTGAACGAGAAGATGCGCGGTGCCAGCTCGGGCAGCGAGATGCCGTCCTCGGGACAGGCGAACGTCTCGGAGTACATCTGCGTGGCCCCGTCGACCTGACTCACCTCGACCAGCCCCTCGGCCAGCCGCAGCGCGGTCTCGACCGAGTCGGTCAGCCGCGTGCGCAATCCCTGCTTCATCGCCAGCCGGTCGACGACCACCGAGATCGTGTGCCGGATCTGCTTGTCGAGGTCGATCGGCTCCTCCAGCAGCCGCTGCTCGCCGTCGACCTTGACGCGGGTGTACCCGTCGGCCCGCAGGCTCTCGAACAGCTCCCTGAACTCGCCCTTGCGGCCGCGCACGACCGGCGCGTCGACCGTGAACCGGGTGCCGTCGGGCAGCGCCAGCACCTGCTCGACGATCTGCTCGGCCGACTGGCCGGAGATCTCGCGCGCCGCACTTGGGGCAGTGCGGATGTCCGACTCGGCGTAGAGCAGCCGCAGGTAGTCGTAGATCTCGGTGACCGTGCCCACCGTCGAGCGCGGGTTGCGGGTGGTCGTCTTCTGATCGATCGAGATGGCCGGCGACAGCCCGTCGATCGAGTCGACATCGGGCTTGTCCATCTGCCCCAGGAACTGCCGCGCATAGGCCGAGAGCGACTCGACATAGCGGCGCTGGCCCTCGGCGTAGAGCGTGTCGAAGGCAAGAGACGACTTGCCCGATCCGGACAGTCCGGTGATCACGACCAGCTGGTCGCGCGGGAGCGTCACCGTGACGTCCTTCAGGTTGTGTTCCCGGGCGCCCCGGATGACGATCTGATCCAACCCCACAGGGTTACGCTAGCAGGTGCACCACATCCGAACAAGTGTTCGACCGAACCTCTTCGGAATCGCTCGCACCGGGAGTAGGATCGAGATATGAAATTGGATCCGCCGGCGGCTCCCCAGGCTGCGGACAACGCGGCCGACGCGCGCGTGTACCTGCCCCGGATGACCATCCGGTGGTTGGCGGACGAACCCGGCGTGAGGGTCAAGACTGTCGAGGCCACGGCGGTGTTCGTCGACGTGGCCGGGTTCACCGCGATGTCCGAGCGGCTCGCGCGGATGGGACGGGTGGGCGCCGAGGAGGTCGCCGACGCCATCGGCGAGGTGTTCGGAACCCTGCTCACGACCGCCTACGAGAACGGCGGCAGCCTGCTCAAGTTCGGCGGAGACGCGCTGCTCCTGCTGTTCACCGGCGAGGATCACCCCCTGCGGGCGGTGCGCGCCGCGGTCGGCATGCGCACGTCACTGCGCGACCTCGGCCCCATCGCCACCTCCGCGGGGCAGGTGCGGCTGCGCGTGTCGGCCGGCGTGCACTCCGACACGTTCGAGTGCTTTCTGGTCGGCGAGGCCCACCGCGAACTGATCGTCGCCGGACGCGCCATGAGCACCACCGTGGCGATGGAGGCGGCGGCGCGATCGGGCGAGACGGTGGTCAGCGCCGCGACCGCTGCGCATCTTCCGGCCGGACTCGTGACCGAGCAGCGCGGCGAGGGCCGGCTGCTGTCGCGAAACGCCCGCGTCGAGCATTCCAGCGGGCTGCGCCTGCCGGACTCGAGGCTCGAGCAGGAGGAGCTGCTGCGGGGAATCCCGGTGGCGCTGCGTGAGCACGTGGCGGCGCACGACCGCGATTCCGAGCATCGCCGGGCGAGCATCGCCTTCATCGGATTCGCCGGCGTCGACCAGCTCGACACCGAAACGGCGCGCGCCCACATCGACGCGCTGGTGGTGAGCGCCCAGCGGGCGTGTACGGCGCACGGCGTGACGTTCCTGGGCACCGACGTGGCGGTCGACGGCGGCAAGATCATCCTGGCCGGCGGCGTCCCCACCTCGGCCGGTGAAGACGAGCAGCGGCTGCTGCTGGCGGCCTGTGAGATCCGCGACTCCGGATCTGCCCTGCCACTGCGCATCGGCGTCAACACCGGCTCGCTCTTTGCCGGGGACGTGGGCCCGCGGTACCGCCGTACGTACACGGTCATGGGCGACACGGTGAACCTCGCCGCCCGCGTGATGGCGCGGGCCGATCCGGGCAGCGTGCTGGCCGCCGCGGCGGTGCTCGAGGCCGCCGACATCGAGTTCTCGGCCACACCGGTCGAGCGGTTCATGGCAAAGGGCAAGCGCAGCGCCGTGGAGGCGGCGATCGTCCACGCGCCCCTGGGCAGCAAGCGCACCACCTCTCCGCTGCTGCCGCTGGTCGGCCGCGAGCTGGAGCAGAAGACGCTCGGCGACGCGCTCGCGCTGGTCAGAACCGGCCACGGCACCGCCGTCGAGGTCGTGGGCCCGGCCGGCATCGGCAAGACCCGCCTTCTGGACGAGCTGCGCGGCGGCGCCGACGGCATCCCGCAGCTGCTCGCCCGCTGCGAGCTGTACGAGTCCCATGCGCCGTACCTGCCCTACCGGCGCATCCTGCAGACGCTCCTGAACGTCGAGCCGGGCGCCTCGCCCGCCCAGGTCGGCACAACGCTGATCCGCACTGTCCAGCGCGTGGCGCCGGCGCTTGAGCCGTGGCTGCCGCTGCTGGCAGTTGTGGCCGGCGCGGACGTACCACCGACCACCCAGACCGACGAACTCGGCGACGAGTTTCGCGCCGCCAAGCTGGCCGAGGCGACCTGCGATCTGCTCGCGGCGCTGATCGACTACCCGGCGATGATCGCCTTCGAGGACGTCCACTGGATGGATTCCGCGTCGATCGACCTGACCCACACGCTGCTCCAGAGCATCGAGGTGCGCCCGTGGCTGCTCTGCCTGACGCGCCGCGACGAACCCGACGGCTACCACCCGCCCGAGCCCCGGGTGGGCATCGAGCTGCGCCCCCGTCCCCTGACCGACGCCGACTCCGAGCGGCTGATTGCCGCCGCCACCGAGAGTGCGCCGCTGCGCCAGCACGACGCCCAGACGCTGGCGCGCCGCTCGGGCGGCAACCCGTTGTTCCTGCACGGCCTGCTCGAGCAGGTGTCCGACTCGGGTTCGGTGGTGGCGCTCCCGGACACGATCGAGGGCATGGTCGTGGCCCAGGTCGACCGGCTGTCGCCCGACCAGCGCCGGCTGGTGCGCCACGCCTCGGTGCTCGGACTCGCGTTCACCACCGACATGGTGGCTGCCGTGATGGAAGGCGCGCCGCCGCCGGCCGACGCCTGGCGCGGGCTCGACGAGATCCTCGCCGCCGACGGGCCGGGGCGCTACCGGTTCCGCCACGCGCTGACCCGAGACGCCGCCTACGAGGGCCTCCCGTTCAAGCGCCGCCGTCAAGTGCACGCGCGCGCCGCAGCAGCGTTCGAGGCGCACCGCGACGATCCCGGTTTCGACCTCGGCCGGCTGGCCATCCACTACCTGCAGGCGGGAGACCACGAGCAGGCCTGGATCAACGCCCGTGACGCAGCCCGAGCGGCCACCGCGCAGTTTGCGATCGGCGACGCGTGCGCCAACTACGAGCGCGCGCTCGAGTCCGGCCGTCACCTGACCGAGCTCGATTCCACCGAGCGGGCCGAAACGCTCGAGGCGCTCGGCGATCTGGAGGAGCGGTTGGGCCGCTACGCCGAGGCCGGGGGAAGGTTCGGAGACGCCCGGCGGCAGCAGCGCACCGATCCCGTGGCGGTCGCGCGGCTGTGTTACAAGCACTCGATGCTGGCCGAGCGCAGCGGCACCTATCCGCTGGCGATCCGCTGGCTGCGCCGCGGCCTGCGCGGGCTGGACGGCGCCGAAGATGTGCCGGCGGTACGGCAGCGCGCCCGCCTGGACGCCGCGTACGGCATGGTGCGGCTGGCCCAGGGGCGCCGCCGCGAAGCGGTCACCTTGCTGGAAACGGCCATCGCCGAGGCCACCGCGTCGGACGAGCTCGAGGCGCTCGCGCACGCCTACTTCGTCCTCGACTGGGCGCTGACCGAACTCGGCCGTGCCTCCGAGGCGGTGCATTCGCAACGCGCGCTGCAGATCTACGCCGACCTGGGCCAGCTCGGCCCCCAGGCGGCGATCTACAACAACCTGGGCACGTTTGCCTTCCCCGAGGGCCGCTGGGACGATGCGGTCGAGTTGTACGAGCGCAGCTACGAGCTGCGGCTGCGCCTCGGAGACACCGTGGATGCCGCCACCAGCACGCACAACATCGCCGAGGTGCTGAGCGACCAGGGCCACCTCGACGAGGCCCAGCAGCGGTTCGAGGAAGCGCTCAGGGTGTGGCGGGCAGCCGACTACCGGCTGGGCGTGGCCTACGCGACCTCCAACCTGGGCCGGGTCGCCTACCGCCAGGGGCGGTTCGAACACGCCGACGAGCTGCTGGACAGCGCCCGGGAGATCTTCGCTGCGATGAGCGCCGACGTCGAGCTGGTCGAGACTCAGGCCCGCGAGGCCGAGTGTCTGCTGCTGCAGGGCATGGGCGCCGAGGCGCTCGTACTGGCCGACGACGCCCTGAACCGCTGCCAGGCCCTGGGTTCGGTGATCGAAGCGGTGATGCTGCAACGCGTGCGCGGCTATGCACTCGCGCAGATGGAGCGCCACGACGATGCCCGTGAAGCGTTTGCCGAGAGTTCCGCATCCGCGCGCGAACTCGGCCTGCTGTACGAGCTGGCAGTCTCGCTCGACGCGCAGGCGCGGCTCGAGCGCAGCGGCCGGTACCGCCCAGAGCGCAGCCCGGCTCGAGGCCGACGAGCTGTTGGCCCGGCTGGGCGTCACCCATCCGGTCGAGTTCCCGCTCGAGCACAGCGCAACGAGCGCATAGCCCGTGCCAGGCACGGGCTATGCGCTCGTCGCAGCCTTGCTTCTAGTGGTGCGCCTTCAGCGGATCGGCGCTCGACGTGGTCAGGATGCGCACCTGGACGTCGCCGTTCACGACCGGATTGAAGGGGTTCCACAGCACCAGCAGCGTGCTGATGCATGGATCGGGATTCGCCACGAACGGGTTCTTGCAGAACTTCAGCTGGAACGGCTGACCCGTATCGGTCTGGTAGTAGACCTTGGTGAAGATCCCGCGCGGCGAGATCGACGCATCCCAGGTGACGGTGTCCACGATCGGGTGTTTGGGGTCGGTGTAGCCGACCGGCGGCAGGATCGACTGTGCACCGTTACCGCTGCACGGCCCACCGCAGAAGTTGCCCGACACCGGCACGTTGCCGGTCAGGCCGAACACGCCGCCGCCGCCCGCCGGCACGGTGTAGTTGTCGCACACCGGCTGGAGCTTGGTGGCGTACTTGCACGTGCTCACCGTCTGGGTCACGTTGGGCGCCACGATCGTGGCGGCCGAGTCAGCCGACGGCTTTCCATCCTGGCTCACCGTCGCGCCCGTGCCGACCGAGGTCTGCGCGGCCACCGCGAAGGTGTAGGTGGTGCCGTTGGTGAGACCCGAGACGTTGTAACAGACACTCGCGGTGTTGCCCAGGCACGGCTGCACGGCCGAGGGCGGCACCTGCGTCGTGCCGGTGCCCGAGCCGCTGCCCGACACCGTGATCACGTACGGGGCGGTCGAGCTCAGCGGGGCGCTACCGGTGTCGGTCGGAGGTGACCAGCTGACCACAGCTGAGCCGTTGCCCGGCGTCACGAGCAGGTTCGCCACCTTGTCGGGAAGCACGTCGTAGTTGACCGTCGCCGCGTAGTCCAGCCCCGTGACTGCTCCCGCATCGGTGACCGTGAACGCGAGCGTGTGCTGACCGGCGCCGAACCCGGCGGCGGTCGCCGTGGTGGGCGAACCCTGATAGTTGGCCGGCACGTCGCCCGTGGGCTGGGTCGAGATGTTGGTGCCGTCCAGCGTGACGCCCGCATAGTTGTCGCTGAAGTACGAGAGGCTCAAGCTGGTGTTGGTCGAGCGATCAGGCAGGGTGAACGTGGCCGTGTAGACGGTCGTCGCGTTCACACCGGCATTCGAGCCGCACGGCTGGGTGGTATCCGTGGCCGTGATCCAGGCGGCACCGCTGATGTCGCTGTAGCGCGTGCACGGAGATGTCAGCGGGGTCTGGACCGTCGAGGCGGTGCCGCTCGGCCCGCCTTGCACCGCATACGTGGTAGCCGTGGTGCCACTCGCAAGCTGGATCGATTGGGAACCGACCGGCTGATCGGCCAGCGCGAGTGCGCCTGACTGCAGAAAAACCCCGGTCGCGAGCACGCCAAATACGGTCGCGAACGCCCGGATGCGACTGGAACGACTCACCGTGTGACCTCCCAGAGGGCTCAAGAACGTGGAGCAGCGCAAGACATTGCGCGCGCGCCGAGCTTACCATGTTCTCTGCACGCAAACAACGGTGTACGTGATTATCCGGAGAACGCGGTTGACCGATTCTGGTGGATCAGCCGGCTGAAACGGGAATGCGCACGCTGAGCCGCTTCGAGGCGCGCGGTGCGCGGCGCGGAGCGATGCGCGCGTCCAGGCCCAGGATCAACGCGAGATGTTCATCTGGGTCGGGCAGTCTGCGCAGGCCAAACAGCGGCATCCGCCGTCCCGCGGTGGTCACGAGCAGATGGCCGTAGTGCATCCGGCGGCCGGTTCCGGCCGAACGAGCCTCGACCTCCTGCACCGCGCTGAACGGCAACACCGCGACCTTGCGGGCAAAGTTTCCCTCCACCAGGATCAGCCGCCGGTCGGTGATCACGAGCCGGCGCTGATGCCAGCGCGAGACCTGCCGGACGAGCGATACCAGCGCCCAGGCGGCGAGCAGGCCGAACCCCACGGCGAACACCGCGCGGCCCGAACCGAGCGCCGAGACGCGCGCGATCGCGTAGGCCGCGAACCCCAGCGCGAGGATCGCGCCGAGCGTTCGCAGGAACGGGCGCACCAGCACCACTCCGTGCTCGCGCGTCAGCGCGTACACATGTTCCTCACCCACCAAGAGCTTCTCGATATCCGACACAGCGAAACGATGTTCGGGATGACTCCGGCTCTTTCCTGCCGCGGGTTACACATTTTGGCGGGCGGTGCCGATAGAGAGGTGTGCTCTTCTCGTCTCCCAGCCCGTTTGCGTCCGACGAGCCGTTGATGCGGTTCCTCGACATGCTGCCGCGGCTACCCACCACGGTCACCGCCTCTGCGCCCGGAGTCGGCAACGCCGACGTGCTGCTGGCGTCGGTCGACCGCGGCAAGCTGATCGCGTATGCGCCGCAGAAGCTGATGGACGAGGGTCTGGAACTGCTGGTCGAACTGCGCGATGCCGAGGGCGCCGGCCGCGATGTGCGGTTGCGGGTCGAACGCGCCTTTTATCAGGTGGACGGCCAGACGATGCTCTATCTGCGCGTGCTGCGGCTGGACTATCGGGCCGGGCAGCGCGAGCAGCCGCGGATCGAGATCGAAGGCGACGCGTACTGCACGGTCGTGTCGTCCTCGCGTCTGCAGGCCGGCCAGGAGGTGCACGTGTGGCTGGCCGACATCTCGGCCACGGGAATCGCGTTTCTGACCGAACTCGAGCCTGCGGTCGACGACCGCATGGTCATCACCATCGACCTCAACGGCCGGCCGGTATCCATGGAGGCCCGCGTGCGAAGGGTGGATACCGCGCCCCTGGCCCGCAACCGCGTGGCGGCCGACACCGCGTTCCAGCACGACTGGGACAGAGCGGCGATTGCGCGCCTTACCGCGGCGGGGGCCCCCGTCGTGATCGACTCCGGCGTGCGCCAACCGGAGCTGCGTGCGGCGCGTTCACAAAGCCGCGCCGAGCTGCACCAGCTGCAGGCGCGTATGGCGCTGCGCCGCTACCAGCAGATCAAGCCAGACTGACCGCCACCGCAACAAACGTGCCAGGCACGTTTGTTGCAGTTACACCGCCCGAGCGCTACGCCGCGGTCGCATCCAAATCGCGGCGCAACTCCTTGATCTCGTCGCGGAGCTTGGCGGCATACTCGAACCGCAGCTCCTCGGCGGCCGCGAACATCTCCTCTTCCAGCTCGACCACCAGCTTCTCGACCTCGCTGCGGTCCATGCCCCGCCGCTTGCTGGCCCCGCGCCGGCTGCGGCCCGGCACCGTGGGCGACGTGTCCAGCGACAGGAACTCGGCGATGTCCGAGACGCCCTTGCGGATCGACTCGGGCGTGATGCCGTGCTCCTCGTTGTACGCCAGCTGGATCGCGCGGCGCCGCTCGGTCTCCTCCACCGCCCCGCGGATGGCCTCGGTGATCTTGTCGGCGTACATGATCACCCGGCCGTTGACGTTTCGCGCGGCCCGGCCGATGGTCTGGATCAGGGCGGTCTGACCTCGCAGGAACCCCTCCTTGTCGGCGTCGAGGATCGCCACCAGCGACACCTCGGGCAGGTCGAGCCCCTCGCGCAGCAGGTTCACGCCCACCAGCACGTCGTACTCGCCCAGCCGCAGTTCGCGGATGATCTTGATGCGCTCGAGCGTGTCCACCTCGGAGTGCAGGTAGCGCGTCCGCACCCCGGCCTCCAGCAGGTAGTCGGTCAGATCCTCCGACATCTTCTTGGTCAGCGTGGTGACCAGCACTCGCTCGCCCGCCTCTGACCGGGCGGTGATCTCGTTCAGCAGATCGTCGATCTGGTGGCGGGTAGGGTCGCACCTCGACCTCCGGATCGATCAGCCCGGTGGGCCGGATGATCTGCTCGGCGATGTGCGTCGAGTGGCGCAGCTCGTACCCGCCCGGCGTGGCCGATACGAACAGCACCTGATGGGCCCGCTCGAGGAACTCGTCGAACCGCAGCGGCCGGTTGTCCAGCGCCGAAGGCAGCCGGAAGCCGAAGTCGATCAGCGTCTGCTTGCGCGACCGGTCGCCCTCGTACATGCCGCCGATCTGCGGCACCGTCTGGTGCGACTCGTCGATCACGATCACGAAGTCGTCGGGGAAGTAATCCAGCAGGGTGTGCGGTGGGCTGCCCGGCTCGCGTCCCTCCAGTGGCCGCGAGTAGTTCTCGATGCCGTTGCAGAACCCCATCTCGCGCAGCATCTCCATGTCGTACTCGGTGCGGCTGCGCAGCCGGTGTGCCTCGAGCATCTTGCCCTGTGATTCCAGTTCGGCCAGCCGCTCGCGCAGCTCGGCGTTGATGCGGGCCACGGCGGCCTCGATCTCGGAGCGCTCCAGGGTGTAGTGGGTGGCCGGATAGATGGCGAGGTGGCCCAGCCGCTCGAAGACCTCGCCGGTGAGCGGATCGAAGTGCGTGATCGACTCGACCTCGTCGCCGAAGAGCGAGATGCGATACGCCGTCTCCATGTTGGCCGGCTGCAACTCGATCACGTCGCCCCGCGCGCGGAACCGGCCGCGACCCAGCACCACGTCGTTGCGCTGATACTGGATGTCCACGAGCTTGGCCAGGATCTCCTCGCGCGGACGCTCGTCACCGGTCGAGAGAAACAGCACCATCCGCGAGTACGTGTCGGGCGAGCCGATGCCGTAGATGCACGACACCGAGGCGACGATCACCACGTCGCGGCGGGCGAAAAGCGCAGCGGTGGCCGCGTGCCGCAGCCGGTCGATGTCGTCGTTGATCGACGAGTCCTTCTCGATGTAGGTGTCCGACGACGGCAGGTAGGCCTCGGGCTGGTAGTAGTCGTAGTAGCTCACGAAGTACTCCACCGCGTTGTGCGAGAAGTACTCGCGAAACTCGTTGCACAACTGCGCGGCGAGCGTCTTGTTGTGGGCGATCACCAGCGCGGGCCGCTGCACCTCGGCCAGCACGCGCGCCACCGTGTGGGTCTTGCCGGTCCCGGTGGCGCCGAGCAGTGTCTGGAACTGATCGCCGCGACCGATCGACTGGGCCAGCTCGGCGATCGCGCGCGGCTGGTCGCCGGTGGGTTCGTACGCCGCGGATACCTGCAGGTCTGCCATCGCCGCATTGTACGGTTCGGCTGCGATGACCGCAGATCGCCTGCCGATCGAACTCCCCGACCCGCCCCTCTCCGACGGCGTGGTGACCTTACGCGCCTGGGAACGCAGCGATATCGAGGCGATCGTCGAGCTCTGCTCCGACCCGCTCGCCGCCCGCTATACGACGGTGCCCGTGCCCTACCGGCGCCGCGACGCGGAGGACTGGCTCGACGCCCAGCCCGACCGGCTGGCGGCCGGCGAGAGTGCGTTCTTTGCGATCACGACCGACGCTGACGAGGCGGTCGTCGGCAGCATCGGCCTGCACGTGCACGCGCCTGGGCTGGCCGAGACGGGCTATCTGCTGGCCGCAGTCCACCGCGGCCGCGGGTTGATGCCGCGGTCGGTGCAGCTGCTGACCGAGTGGGCATTCACCGACCTGGCGATCGAACGGTTGCAGCTGACCACGCATCCCGACAACCACAGCTCGCAGCGGGTGGCCGAGAAGTGCGGCTTCACGCGAGAAGGACTGCTGCGCCGCTACGGCGTGCAGCGCGGCCGGCGGGTCGACCTGGTGATGTTCGCCCGCCTGGCCTCGGATGAATAAGAGGGGTCAGTCGCCATTTATTCACGCGTAGCTGTCGAGCACGCCAGAAGCCGACTGGTGAATAAATGGCGACTGACCCCTCTTATTCACGCTAGCTGCGGTAGCCCAGCTCGTGGGCGTACGCCCGCCGGTAGAGCTTCTGCAGATGCAGGATGTCGTTGACGTACTGACGGGTGCTGGAAAACTGGATCAGCGGCGACTGTTTGGCGGCGATCCAGCTGTCGACGTTGGCCTGGCCGGCGTTGTAGGCGGCCAGGGCCAGCCGCGGGTTGCCGTGGTAGATGCGCAGCAGGTGGCGCAGGTACCAGCTGCCGTAGCGCACGTTCAGATCGGGATTGAGCAGATCTTGCGGCACCTGGAAATGGTGCCCGCCGGTCCGGATCGCGATCCCCTTTGCGGTGGACGGGCAGTAGCTGCATCAGTCCGATCGCGCCCGCCGACGAACGCGTGTTGGCCTTGAAATGCGACTCCTCGTAGATCACCGCCGCCAGCAGCGCCGGATCGATGTGGTAGATACGGCCGTAGCCGGTGACCAGCGCCTGGTAGTGCAGCGGATAGCGCAGCCGCACGTACCAGCTCGGTTCGGTGCGCACGACTCCGACGACTCCCACGACGATCGCGACCGCGAGCACGATCGAGACGATCCCGAGTGTGCGCCGGCTCACGTCGAACCGATCTGATCCAGCACCGACGTCACGAACCGGTCGAGCTGCTCCAGGTCGCCGTCGTTGACGTAGACGAAGTCGCTGCGCGCGACCTTCTCGGCCTCGGGCAGCTGCGCAGCCATGCGCTCGGCCGCACCCGGACGTCGGGCGTGGCGCACATGCATCGGCGCCGTGATCGTGATGATCGCGTCGTAGCGGTCCTCCACCCCGGCCTCGAACAGCGTGGGCGCCTCGTGCACCAGCAACGGCCGGCCGGCCGCCAGCTGTTCGTCGCGCCATGCCACGAACCGCTCCGAGATCAGCGGCAGGATCAGCGCCTCGAGCCAGCGCCGCTCGTCGTCGGAGGCGAACACCCGCCGCGCGATCTGCGCCCGGTCGACCGATCCATCAGCCTGCAGAACGCCGCTGCCCCACCGGTCGGCCACGGCGGTGCGCACCTTCTCGAGCTTGTACAGGTCGTGCACGACCTGATCGCTCGAGAGGGTGGCAACGCCATGCCTTGCAAACGCCGCGAGCGCCTCGGACTTTCCCGCTCCGATGCCCCCGGTCAGGCCGACGACCCGTACCGGTCGCCGCACCGGTTACTCCTCGACGGCGGCGGGATCCGGTTCCGGCTCGGCCTCAGGCGCGGCAGGTTCCGTTTCCTCGGCC
This sequence comes from uncultured Actinomycetes bacterium, assembly GCA_963796875.1. GTDB lineage: Bacteria > Actinomycetota > Thermoleophilia > Gaiellales > JAICJC01 > CAVPTL01. The sequence continues at coordinate 464,126 of CAWCNL010000005.1, read as the reverse complement.
TCGACAGCCTCGACAGCCTCGTCGGCCGGCGCGGGTTCGTCCGCGACAGCTTCAGCCGCGACTTCAGCCTCGACTTCAGCCTCGACTTCGACTTCGGCCACCTCGTCGGCGACGGTATCCGCCGCGACGTCCGCCTCGACTTCGTCATCCTCGTCGGCCGGCGTATCGGCGAACACCTCGTCGGACAGGCCGAGTTCGGGTACCGGCACCGTCGAAACGGACGATCCGGGAAGGCCAAGGTCGATGGTCTTGACCGGCTCGCCGGGCTCGACGCGCCGCAGCGACAGCGAGAGCCGGCGCCGCTCGGCGTCGATCTCGATGATCTTCACGTTGACCGCATCGCCCTGGTTGACGACCTCGCGCGGATTCTCGACGTGATGCTCGGCCAGCTCGGAGATGTGGATCAGCCCCTCGACACCCGACACGATCTCGGCGAAGGCGCCGAACGTCACGACCTTGGTGATGCGACCCGCCACCACGTCGTTCTGGTCGCACTCGTCGATGACCTTCTGCCACGGATCGGTCTGGGTCTGCTTGAGCCCCAGCGAGATGCGCTGCCGGTCGCGATCGACATCCAGCACCTTGACGTTGACCTTCTGCCCGATCTCGAGCACCTCGGACGGATGGTTCACATGACTCCAGGAGAGTTCGGAGATGTGGATCAGGCCGTCGATGCCGTCCAGGTCGACGAACGCGCCGAAGTCGACGATGTTGGAGATAACTCCCTCCACCTCGACTCCCGGCGACAGCCGGTCGAGAATCTGCTGGCGCTGCTCCTTGCGCTCTTCCTCGAGCACCGCGCGGCGCGACAGCACCACGTTGTTGCGGCTGCGGTTGAGCTCGATGACCTTGCAGCGCAGCGTCTGGTCGCGATACTCCTCGAGATCCTGCACCCGGCGGATGTCGACCAGCGACGCGGGCAGGAACCCGCGCACGCCGAGGTCGATGATGAGCCCGCCCTTGACCACCTCGATCACGGCGCCTTCGACGGGCTCGCCGCTCTCGGCGGCCGCCTCGATGCGCTTCCAGGCCTTCTCGAAGCGCGCGCGCTTCTTGGAGAGGATCAGCCGGCCCTCGGTGTCCTCTTTCTGGAGCACCAGGGCGTCGATCTCGTCGCCAAGCGCGACTTCCTCGTCCGGGTTGACCGACCGGCGGATGGAAAGCTCCGCGACGGGGATCACGCCCTCCGACTTGTAGCCGATGTCGACGAGGATCTCGTCCTTGTCCACGCGCACGACCTTGCCTGAGACCACATCCCCCTCGTTGAAGTCCGTCAACGTGCGGTCGTAGTCCGGCACCATCACGCCGTCCACCTCGATCATCCAGGTGTCGAGCGCGTCGTCCTGCTCGTGTTCAGTTGATTGCATCAGTAGAATCATTCCTTTGAAAAAGTATTCGCACGCACGCTCCCGCATCTCGGGTCGTCCGAGCGTAACGGGCAGTATACCGCCCCGGCCGCTGCGACGGGACGCATCGCACAACTCCGCCGTCAGCTCCGGATCGTGGTGTCCCCAGCCCGGATCACCGCCGCAAACGGCGGCACCGTGAGCGCGACGCCGCCGCTCAGAGTGACGTGGGCGGGCTCTCCGCTCGGATTCACCACCACCGCTCCGCTGGTGAACTGGCGCACATACGCGCTGCCCTGCTGCGCCGGCGCGCCCGAGTTGGGATCGCCCACGTCGGTGCGGTAGAGCGGATTCAGCGGATTGCCGGCGCCGTAGGCCGAGAGACTGGTCTGCACCAGCAGATAACTGGCCAGGCCGTACACCCGCTGGGCCCGCGTCAGCCCGCCCGGCCGGTCGTCCCACACAAACGGCGGCACCCGCCGCACGAACGCCTGGTAGTAGTAGTCGTAGAGCTGCTCCCAGCCGGCCCCGGTAAGCCGCGCAAACCCGCCTCCGGTGGACACGCCGTCGGTGCTGTTGATCTGGTCGCCGTTGACGATCGAGTCCGGGCCGTTCATCGCCGTCAGGCGATAGCCGCCGGTCTTGACCACGGCCCGCACGAACTGCAGCGCGATGCCCAGGTAGTCCTGCTGCACCTCGGAGGTGATCGGATGCCCGCTGTCCAACGGCACCGAACTCCAGTCGGGATCGTTGTTCGCGTCCTCGACGTAGACGCCGGTCCATCCGCCGCTGTTCGAGACCCGCGACCACCCGGTCGGCCCACATGTTGAGATAGTCCAGGTTGTTGAACGCCAGCAGCACCTTGCGCGGATCATCGGCGGGATGCACCGTGTCGCCGGCTGCGTCGTGCAGCACCCACTCGGGATGCTCCCGCTCCATGTAGGACGCGCTGAAGAGGGTGTCGGTGCAGCCGTTGCAGGCGTAGAGCAGCGAGCGCGTCTCCCACGCCTGCAGCACCGGGTTCACCGCGAGCATCGTCTTGGACAGTGCCCCCCAGGTGGACGATCCGAACACTGCGGTCTGGGCCCGCGCGATGCATTCGGCCTGGGTCTTGTTGGGTTTGGCAGCGGGGCGCACGGCCATCGCGACGGTCGGCCGCGGCGTGTTGGCACAGGTCGACTTGGGCGCCGACTCGCCGACCCCCAGGCAACCGCTCGCCGCGACCGCCACCGCGATCACAGCGGCGCCGAACGCTAGCCGTCGCATTCCCGGCAAATCCCTGTCGCCTCGGCAATCAGCCCACCGTCGGGCGGGGTGATCACCGCGACGACCGGCATCTCCAACCGCGAACCGCAGCGGGCGCAATAGCCCCCCGACGGTGGGTCATGATCCAGCGTGAACTGCACATCGGCGTCGATCCCGCCGCCGCTCATCGACATCACGCCGCCGCTATCTCGCACGCGTCCGAACTCCAGCCGCATGCTGACCGAGTGCTCGCCCTCGTGGTCGCGCACCATGCCCACCGCCACCCCCATGGCGCCGTTCAGCTGGTCGGGGGCCACGGCGGCCAGGAACAGCTGGGCCTCGACCCGCTCCCGCAGTTCGCCGGCGTCGATCCACAGCAGGCTTCCGTCCTCGTCGCCACGCCGGGCCGGCAGGGCGTGCACAACCCCCGAGATCTGAATCCAGCCGCTCATTTTGCGTCCAGCCAGCTGGTACCGGTGCCAATGTCGATCTCGAGCGGCGGATCCAGCAAATAGGCTCCGGTCATCTGCTCGGTGATCATCTGCTTGACGACCGTGGTCTCGCCGTCGGCGACCTCGAAGAGCAGCTCGTCGTGGATCTGCAGCACGAGCCTCGAACGCAGGCCGCGGTCGCGCAGCTCGCGATGGCAGCCGATCATCGCCACCTTGATGATGTCGGCGGCCGAACCCTGCATCACCGTGTTCACTGCCAGCCGCTCGCCCAGGCTGCGGGTCTGATACCCGGAGGCGCGCAGTTCGGGGATCGGCCGGCGGCGGCCGAAGAGCGTGCTCACATACCCGATCTCCCTGGCCGAGTCGATGGTGCGGCGGATGAACTCGTTCACGCGCGGGAACCGGGCCAGGTAGGTGTCGATGTATTGCTGGGCATCTTCACGGGAGATCTGCAGCTGCTCGGACAGTCCAAACGCGCTGATGCCGTAGATGATTCCGAAGTTGACGGCCTTGGCCCGGTTGCGCTCGTCGCGGGTCAGCTCGGCGGGCGGTTTGCCGAGCACCTCAGACGCGGTCACCCGGTGGATGTCCTCGCCGCGCGCAAAGGCATCCTTGAGCGCCGGCTCATCCGACAGGTGGGCCAGGATCCGCAGCTCGACCTGCGAGTAGTCGGCCGACAGCAGCTTGAACCCCTCGTCGGCCACGAACGCGCTGCGAATCTCGCGGCCCAGTGGCGTGCGGATCGGAATGTTCTGCAGATTGGGCCGGATCGACGAGAGCCGGCCGGTGGCCGCGGTCGTCTGGCTGAACGTGGTGTGCAGCCGCCCATCGGTGGGGTCGACGAGTCCCGGCAGAGGCTGCACGTAGGTGTTGAGCAGCTTGGACTGTTCGCGCCAGCCCTCGATCACCGGGACGATCGGATGCAGGTCGCGGATCTTGGCCAGCACGCGCGCGTCGGTGGAATACCCCGTCTTGCCCTTGCGGTCGGCGGGCAGGCCCAGCTTTTCGAACAGCAACTCGCCGAGCTGCTTGGGCGATCCCAGCGTGAACTCGCCGCCGGCCAGCTCGTACGCCTTGGCTTCGAGCTCGTCCACCTGGTCGCTGAGCTTGGCCGCGATCTCGGCCAGGCGGTAGATGTCGACGTGGATGCCGGTGGCCTCCATGTCGGCGAGCACCGGCACGAGCGGCAGCTCGATCTGGCGGTAGAGGTCCTCCATCTGCCGTTCGCGAACGCGGGTCAGAAGGTCATCGTGCAGCCGCACGGCCGCAGCCGCGGTGCGGACGCCCTCGGCCGTCTCCTCGTCGGCGGCCACGTCGAGTTCGATGCCGAACTCGCGGGCCAGATCGTCGATCTCGTAGGTGGAGCGGCCCGGGTCGACCAGATAGGCGGCCAGCGAGGTATCGCCGGTGGGCTCGAGGCCGGCCAGATGCAGACCGTGGGTGATCACGTCGCGCCGCGCCAGAGCCTCGGCCATGCGGGCCGGTGTCGCCTCGATCACGAGGGTTGCGGCAGATGCGGGAGAGACGGCGTAGCGGCCGGCGCCCGCCGCGGCCAGCCCGACCTGCTCGGTGAGTCCGGCGAGCTGCTCGATCCCCGCCTCGCGCCACTCGGTCGGTTCGACCCGGGCGGGTGCGGGCTCGGCACCGGGGATGGCCTCCTCCAGCTCGTCCACCCGGCGCAGCAGCGCGCGGAACTCGAGCTTGCGGAAGAGTTCGGCCATGCCCGACCGGTCGGGCGGCGCCGCGGTCACCGCGGCCAGGTCGAGGCTCAGCTCGACCTCGCGGTTGATCGTCGCCAGCTGCTTGTCCTTGCCGGCCTCCTCCTCGCCCGTGCGCAGCGCTTCGCGGCGTTTGTCGCCCGAGACCGCATCGAGGTTGGCGTAGATGCCCTCCAGCGAGCCGAACTCGATCAGCAGCTCGGCGGCAGTCTTCTCGCCGATGCCGGCCACGCCCTTGATGTTGTCCGAGGTGTCACCCTTGAGCGCGATGAAATCCGGCACCTGCTGCGGGGTGATGCCGTACCGCTGCTTGATGCGGTCGGGTGTGTACACGACCACGTCGGCCACCCCGCGCGGAGTCATCATGATGCAGACGTTGTCGGACGCGAGCTGGAACGCGTCTCGGTCGGTCGAGACCACGCACACGTTGTGGCCGAGTTCCTCGTACTGCCGCGAGAGCGTGCCGATCACGTCGTCGGCCTCCATCCCCTCGGCGCGCACGTTGCGGTAGCCGAACGCGTCGACGATCGGTTCGAAGTACGGCTGCTGCAGCTTGAGCAGGTCGGGCGTCGGCTTGCGGTGCGCCTTGTACTCGGGCGAGAGCGCCGTGCGCGCGGCCGAGCGCTCGTCCCAGGCCACGATCACCGTCCGGGGGCGGTAGTCCATGAGCAGCTTCATCAACATGTTGGCCGTGCCCAGGAGCGCATTGGTGGGCTGGCCCTCGACAGTCTGCAGCTCCTCGGGCAGCGCATAGAAGGCGCGATAGGTGAGCCCGTTGCCGTCGACAAGGAAGACGTCGCAGCGCTGGGCCGGCGCATCGTCCAGATTGATGTCCTTGGGGGCCTTCTGCTTCACCGTCGCCATCGGAAACGACAGCGTATCTGAGGTGCGCCGGATAGGCTTCGGGCGGCCATGCCCAACATGAATCCCTCGGCGTCCTACAGCCTCACGATGCGGATCGAGCTGCCGTCGGCGGCGGGCTCGTTTGCGCGGGTGGCGGCGGCGATCGCCGAGGCCCGCGGCGATGTGGGTGCAATCGACCTGGTGCGGGTCACCAAGAAGCAGACCACGCGCGACATCACCGTCTCGGCGGCGGACGCCGACCACGGTCAGCAGATCGTCGATGCCGTCCGCAACGTGCCCGGCGTCGAGATCGTGCACGTGTCCGACCGCACGTTCCTGATGCACCTGGGCGGCAAGATCGAGGTGCAGAACAAGGTGCCGATCAAGAACCGCGACGACCTCTCGATGGCCTATACACCCGGCGTTGCCCGCGTGTGCATGGCGATCGCCGAGGATCCCGACAAGGTGCGGGCGCTGACGATCAAGCAGAACTCGGTGGCGGTGGTCACCGACGGCACGGCGGTACTGGGTCTCGGCGACATCGGCCCTCGAGCGGCGATGCCCGTGATGGAAGGCAAGGCGATGCTCTTCAAGGAGTTCGCCGGCATCGACGCGTGGCCGCTCTGCCTCGACACCACCGACACCGACGAGATCATCGCCATCGTCAAGGCCATCTCGCCGGGGTTCGGCGGCATCAACCTCGAGGACATCGCCGCGCCGCGCTGCTTCGAGATCGAGGGCCGGCTGCGCCGCGAGCTCGACATTCCGGTGTTTCACGACGACCAGCACGGCACTGCGGTGGTGGTGCTGGCCGGCCTGCTGAACTCTGCCCGGTTGGTGGAAAAGCCCCTGGAATCCATGCGCATCGTGCTCCTCGGTGTCGGAGCGGCGGGCGTGGCGGTGACCAAACTCCTGCTCGAGGCGGGTGTCACCAACATCATCGGATTCGACCGCGAAGGCCCGCTTCACCCGGGGGTCAAGAACCTTACGGCGATCAAGAAGTGGTACGCGCGGCGCACCAACCCGGAGCGTTTCACCGGGACGCTGGACGAGGCGCTGAAGGGCGCCGACTGCTTCATCGGCGTCGCCGGGCCGGGGATCGTGTCGGCCGACGCCATCCGCTCGATGGCCGACGACGCGATCGTGTTTGCGATGGCAAACCCCGAGCCCGAGGTGCGCCCCGAGCTGGTCGAGGGAAGCTGCGTGCGGGTGATGGCCACGGGCCGGTCGGACTATCCCAACCAGGTCAATAACGTGCTGGCCTTCCCGGGCATCTTCCGCGGAGCACTCTCGGCGTCGGCGACGACCATCAATGACGAGATGAACCTGGCTGCGGCGCGCGCGATCGCGTCGGTTATCACCGAGGACGAGCTGCATGAGGAGTACGTGATCCCCTCGGTCTTCAACAAGGCCGTGGTCGAGGTGGTCGCGCTCGCCGTGGCCGAGACGGCGGTGGCCACCGGAGTTGCGCACCGCTCAGCGACGGCCGCCGCCGACGCCGCCTCTATTTACCGCTAACGGGGTCAGTAGCCTTTTATGCACGCCAGTGCATAAAAGGCGACTGACCCCTCTTATTCAGCAAGTAGCCGTCGTCCTCGCCAAAGCAGATCGCAGACGAATACTCGTCTACCCACGCCAGTGAATAAACGGCGACTGACCCCTCTTATTCAGCAAGTAGCCGTCGTCCTCGCCAAAGCAGATCGCAGACGAATACTCGTCTACCCACGCCAGTGAATAAACGGCGACTGACCCCTCTTATTCAGCAAGTAGCCGTCGTCCTCGCCAAAGCAGATCGCAGACGAATACTCGTCTACCCACGCCAGTGAATAAAAGGCGACTGACCCCTCTTATTCAGCAGGTAGCCGTCGTCCTCGCCGAAGCAGTTCGCGGACGAATTCCCCGCCAGCCTCAGTATTTGTCCATGTACTGGTCAAGCTCCCACTGGTGGACCTGCTCGTTGTACTCGGCCCACTCCTCGCGCTTCAGGCGCAGATACTCGGTGAAGATGTGGTCGCCCAGCGCCTCGCGCATCACCGAGTCGGCCTCCAGCGCGTCGAGCGCGGCCGACAGGTTGTGCGGAAGACTCTTGATGCCCAGCTCTTCGGACTCGGCCTCGGTCAGGTCGTAGATGTTGCGGTTGACCGGATCGGGCGGAGCCTGCGCCTCGCGGATGCCGGTGAGGCCGGCTTCGAGCATGCAGGCGAGCGCCAGGTACGGGTTCGCCGTGGGGTCGGGCGTCCGCAGCTCGATGCGCGTCGACCGGCCGCGCTTGGCGGGCACGCGGATCGCAGCCGAGCGATTGCCCGGTGACCATGCGATGTACACCGGTGCCTCGTAGCCGGGCAGCAGCCGCTTGTACGAGTTGACGGTGGGGTTGGCGACGGCGGTGATGGCCGGCAGGTGGTTGAGAATCCCGGCGATGTAGGAGCGGGCCTCCTGCGAGAGCTTCAGCTCGTCGGACTCGTCCAGGAAGGCGTTCTCGTCGCCCCGCGCCAGCGACTGGTTGACGTGCATGCCCGACCCGTTCTCGCCGTGCAGCGGCTTGGCCATGAACGTCGCGTGCATCCCGTGATTGGCGGCGATCACCTTGACCACCATGCGAAACGTGATCAGATTGTCGGCCGTGCTGAGCGCGTCGCCGTGACGAAAGTCGATCTCGTGCTGGCCGATCGCGACCTCGTGGTGGGCGGCCTCGAGGTGGAAGCCCATCTGCTGCAGCGTCACCTCGATGTCGCGCCGGCAGTCCTCGCCACGATCGAGCGGAGCCACGTCGAAATAGCTCGCCGCGTCGTGGGGATCGACCGTCGGGTTGCCCTCCGCGTCGGTGCGAAACAGGAAGAACTCGGCCTCCGGGCCCACGTTCATCGTGTACCCCAGATCGGCGGCCTGCTTGAGCACGCGCTTCAGATTGGATCGCGGGTCGCCTGCGAACGGCTCGCCGTCGGGATCGGCGACATCGCAGATCAGCCGCGCGGTGCGGGCCTCTTGCGTGCCGCGCCACGGCAGCACGGCGTAGGTCGCCGGGTCGGGCAGGAAGTACATGTCTGACTGCTCGATGCGCTTGAACCCGCGGATCGATGAGCCGTCGAACATGAGCTCGTTGTCGAGCGCCTTCTCCAGCTCGGTGACCGGGATCGAAACGTTCTTGACTGCGCCGTAGGGCTCGGTGAACTGCAGCCGAATGAACGCGACGTTGTCGCGCCGGCAGCGCTCCATGACCTCGTGCTTGTCCATGTGACTCCTTGTGTGCGGCTGGGGCGGAGCGCGCAGTCTAATCGCGGCTCGCGCCCATGCCGCAGGTCACAGAGTTTCGCTGGCGGCGGCGATCTCGCTGGTGACCTCGACGAGGTCGCGATTGGCGTTGTACACCTGCAGCTGACGCTGCGATCCGGTGCCGTTTTCCAGGATCCACTCGATCCGGGCGAGCTCGGCAGTGCAGCCCAACTCGCGGGCCACCGGCTTCAACTCGCGCAGGCGGCGCCTGGCCAGAGTCTTGGCCGACGCCTTGACCCGTTTTCCCGCCGAGAGATCCATCAGCGGAGCGTCGAGGCCGTAGCGGGCCGCCAGCCACTTGTTCTCGGCCATCAGGATGCGGTGGAAGACGGGCGTCGGCTCACCCGCCTCGAACCGGTCGACCAGCAGCTTGACCAGACACTGCACGTAGGCGGCCAGCCCGACCGCGTCCTCAACGCGGGTCTGCACGTCCATCACGCGGATCTCGAGCGTGCCGAAGCGCGGGTGCGGCCGCACGTCCCACCAGAGATGCGTGTAGTCGCCGATCGAGCCGGTCGCCTCCATGAACCCGACCGCGTCGGCGTAGTCCTCGTAGCTCTCGAAGTGTGGCGGAAGCCCGCTGCGCGGAAAGGCCGCGAACACGGCGGAGCGGGTCGAGTGAAGGCCCGAGATCTCGCCCCGCCAGAACGGCGAGTTCGCCGACAGCGCGAGCAGCACCGGAAGTTCGATCAGCACGCCTTCCATGGCCGCCAGGCACGCCTCCGGGCTGGGCACCGCCACGTGCACGTGCATCCCGAAGACGAGTTCGCGGCGGGCGATGTACTGCAACATCTCGACCAGCTGCCGGTAGCGGTCGCGGGCGGTGATCTTCTGGTGCTCGTAGAGCGAGAACGGGTGCGTGCCCGCCGCGCCCAGCCGCATGCCGTTGAGCCGAGCGTGTTCGGCTACCCATTGCCGCAGCCGGCGCAGGTCGGCATCGGCCTCGCCGACGGTGTCGCAGACCACGGTGCCCGACTCGAGCACGCACTGCATCAGCTCGGGCTTGAGCTGCCCGGCGAGATCGGCCGCGGCGGCGGCGTCCAGCAGCTCCTCGACGCCGGAGACGAGCTCGAAGTCGTCGGCGTCCAGCAGCATGTACTCCTCTTCGACCCCGACGGTGAACGGCCGGCCCGACCCGAAGCGATGATCGAGCACGCTCGAGCGGGTCGCTCCCTTACCGCCTCCCTGCTGTCCGGGGTTCGCCACTGCCGTGGTTGTACCATGGACGCGCGCCGAAGTGGCGGAACGGTAGACGCACGCGACTCAAAATCGCGCGGCCGAGAGGCCGTGTGGGTTCGACTCCCACCTTCGGCATGGCCGCATCGGCAGGTCGTCCCATCAGGCGCCACTCGGCTGCGCGACCCGCGGCCGCCGCGTCATCATGATCGCCACCACCAGCACGTCGGCGAGGACGACGTACGCCGGGTACAGCAGCAGGCCGAGTTCGAACGAGCCGACGGCGATCGCGGCGGTGACGCCGCTGAGCAGGCTCAACACGTACGTGGAGAGCGTCTCGGAGTACGGATCGCGGTAGGTCTTGGGCACCATCAACGCGATGGCGATCACATCGGCAAGCACCACGCAGAGTGTGGCGACCGTAGGATCACCGGCCAGATACCAGCCGACCAGTCCCGCCGCCGCGATCGCAAGTAACCCCCACTCCAGCCTGCTGGTGCCGCCCACACCCACCCGCACCGACAGGACAAAGATGAACACGCACCCCACAAGCTGCGTGAGCACCATCAGCAAACTCCACGTGCCGCCATCGGCGCGCTGAGAGAAGAGCACGATCAACGAGAGCGTGGACCAGATCGCCCATGTCCCGCGATGAGGCTTGGTCGTCCCGGCCCGGATATCACGCAGATACGGGACAAAACGCGAGGCCTGCAGTACCCCTGAGGCGATACCGAACAGCCAGAGCATCGCCGAAGGCTAGTGGCTCAGTCAGGAGAGTCGACGGGCGGATGCTCCCGGGCCAGCCGTTCCTGCTCCTGGATGTACTCGGAACGCTCGTTCAACTCGCGGCTGACGCGCTCCACGAACTGCTCGCGGTCGTCGCCGTGACCCGGCACGGCGGGGTCGTGCGCCGATCCCGTCGGTGGGCTGATGACTCGACGGCTTGTCGCTGACCTGGTAGCGCTCCTGTTTGGCTCTGCGATTCTCAGGCATGTACCTCTGGTACCCCCGTTGGTCTGGATCCGAACCCCGGGGCTAGGCTGCACCCCATGAACGACCCGCGCCCGGGTTATCCCCACGACGACGCCGAAGCCCGGTTCGACGACGAGTCGGCCACCGTCGGCCACGCCGAGCCGCTCGAGAGTGCCGGTGAGCCGCTGATCGCTCCGCAGCTCTCGGTGCGCCGCGGTCGAGAGGCGGTGGATTTCTACCGCCGAGCGTTCGGCGCCACCGTCGTCCACCAGGTGGGTGGGACATCGGATCACGAGGCGATCGTGGCCGAGTTGCAGCTGGCCGCCGGCCAGACGTTCTGGGTGGCGGACGAATCTCCCGAGCACCAGAACTTCAGTCCGAGTCACTCGGCGGCGGCTCGGTGCGCATGCTGCTGCAGGTGGACGACCCCGTCGCAACGATCGAGCGGGCCACCGGTGCAGGCGCGACGGTGGTCTATCCGGCCCAGGCGGCCCACGGCTGGCTGCTCGGGCGAGTCGTCGATCCGTACGGCCATCACTGGGAGATCGGCACGCCGCTCGCCTGACACCGGGCGAGCTCCCCGTCTTCGGCAGCCAGATCGGCTCGGTCTCGTCGGCGGTAGTTCGTGCTGTAAGGCCGGTTGACCACGCTGCCCAGCACGTGATTTAGTCAATCGCCTTGGTCGATCGCCCAGACTCACCCCGAGAACGGATCCTGACCGCCGCCGCCGGCACGCTGCAAGCCGGCGGCGCGGCCGGGTTCACCACGCGTCAGATTGCTGCGGCCGCCGGAGTCAACCCGGGTCTGATCCACTACCACTTCGGATCACTGGGACAGCTCCGCGCGGTGTTGGCGGAGCGGTACTTTGGTCAGACCCTGGCGAACCGGCGGGCGGCGCTCCTGGCGCCAGGGCCCTTCATGGAGCGGTGGCACGCGCTGGTCGACGTGGTCGAGGCCGAGGGCCGGACGACCGGGCGGATCGACACCGAACTGCGCGCCGCCGCCGGCAGCATGCCCGAGATCCGGATGCACGTGGCGGCGTTTGCCGAGGGTTGGCGCGACGCCCTCGGAACAGCGCTCGTAGGCGCAGCGCAGGAGTACGGCCTCTCCCCCGGACTCGCGCCACCGCTGGCCGAGCTTCTGGAGGCATTCACCACCGGCATGGTCAGCGACCGGGCGTCAGGTGCCGGGATCGATCACGCAGCGGCGCTCGAGTGGTTCGACGCGATGGTGCTGTCGCTCGCCCAGCCCGGCTGAGCTACGCGCCGAGGGCGAACCGCGCGCCCATGCCGAGATCGTCCTGGGCAATGCGGCCCAGCATGACGCGCTCGAGATTCAGGCGCTGCTCATCGGTGAGCTGATGGAAGCTGCCGATCGCGACCGTCTCGTCGGGTTCGCGCCCAAGGCGGGTGGAGGTGATCACCACATCGGCGTCCAGCGGGATGCCGAACAGCCGCGCCGAAAGCACGAACCGGTCACCGGTCCACACCCGCGCCGAGGCGTTGAACCCGGCGGCCACCCGCGACACGTCGGTAAGCGTGGCGTGGACGCGCATGCCGGGGGCAATCTGACGGCACTGGACTGCGGTAAGCGTGACCCAGGCCGATGCTGCGGCTCGGGGACTGGCGCGACGATCGGGCTGGGCGGCCATGGGAACGTGATCGGCTTTCGCGCTGCCGGCCTGAATACCTTTTCCGGGGATCCCGCTGCTAGGTTGCGGCCATGCGCATCGGAATCCTCACCGGCGGCGGCGATTGCCCTGGTCTGAATGCCGTGATCCGCGCGGTGGCCCGCCCCAGCCTCGACCGCGGCGACGAGGTGGTGGGCGTGCTGCACGGCTGGCGCGGCATGATCGACGGCGTGTTCCAGCCGCTCGGCCCGCGCGACGTGACGGGCCTCCTGCCCCGCGGCGGCACCATCCTCAAGACCTCGCGCACGAACCCCTTCAAGGTGGACGGAGCACCGCAGCGGGTGCTCGAGAATCTGCAGGCGTTCGATGCGCTGGTGGCGATCGGCGGAGAGGACACGCTCGGGGTCGCCGCACGGCTGCACGCCGAGTACGGCGCGCCGGTGGTGGGCGTGCCCAAGACGATCGACAACGACCTCTCCGGTACCGACTACACGTTTGGCTTCGACACCGCGGTCACGATCGCGACCGAGGCGATCGACCGGCTGCATTCGACCGCCGAGTCGCACGATCGCGTGATGGTCTGCGAGGTGATGGGACGCCATACGGGATGGATCGCGGTGATGAGCGGGATGGCGGGCGGCGCCGATGTGATCCTGATCCCCGAGCACCCGATGACGGTCGAACGCTGCTGCCAGCTGGTCGAGTCGCGCCATGCGCGCGGCAAGGACTTCTCGATCGTGGTGGTCAGCGAGGGGTACGAGCCGCGGTTCGAGGACGGCCGCTCCCACGGCCTGGTGGCAGCGGCGACGACCGACTCGTTCGGCCATGTGCGGCTGGGTGGAGTCGGTGCCGAACTGGCCGGGTGGATCGAGGAAGCCACCGGGTTCGAGACGCGCGTAACGACGCTGGGGCACATTCAGCGCGGCGGCACGCCCACCGCCCGCGACCGCATGCTGGCCACCCGCTACGGCCTCAAGGCGGCGGCGATGGTGCAGGCCCATGAGTTCGGGCAGATGGCTGCGCTGCACGGTGACAAGATCGTCGCGGTGCCGCTCAACGACGCGGTGACCGAACTCAAGCTGGTGCCGCAGGAGCTCTACGACCAGGCGCAGGCCTTCTTCGGCTAGCGCATGACAACGTGCCTGGCTTGTTCTAGTGCGGGCGCACGTGCCCGACAGAGGACGAACCCACATGGCGACTTGGTATGCGTTAGCTTGCGGCTGTGGCCGCTGAGGTGGTCGAGCGTGGTCTTCAGGCCGGCGTCGCAGGCCCACCGCCCGATCACGACGGCATCGACGCCGGCGCGTCTCGAGGGCAGACACCTGATCGCGGTTGCGGATCCCGCCCTGCGAGATGACCGTCTTTCCGGCCGGCACCTCCTCCAGCAGCGAGAAGGTGCGCTCGAAGTCGGGAGCGCTGTGGCCGTCCGAGTTATTGCGCACCAGAAACGAGTCGGGGTCGAGCAGATCGAGCGCGTACTCGAGCTCGTCCTCGCCGTTGACCTGCACAACCACGTCGAGGTCGAGTTCGGTGGCCACCGACTGCATCTCGTAGAACGCATCGTCGTCGGGGAACGCCTCGACCAGCAGGATCACGCCATGGGCCCCCGCCAGCCGCGCCTCGTACAGCTGATACGGATCGACCAGCAGCCCACGGTGTAACACCGGAAGGGTCGTCAGCGGTGCGGTGTCGCGCAGCGTCTCGTCGGTGTCGACCGTGACACCGGCAATGCCCGCCCGCAGGGCGTCGTCGAGCGTCTCCTTGGGATAGGCGTCGCGCGCGCGCAGGATGAACGCGATCTCCTCGCCCACGATCCACTCGGTAAACGGCCGGATGGCAGGCAGCGCATAGGCGGCCTCCGAGAGTTCCTCCAACGACCGGTTCGAGCGCCGCAGGTCGACCGCTCGGCGCAGCTGGTTCACCTGATGGTCAAGCGACGGCACGGACGTCCAGTTCGGCGAGGATCTCGAGGGCACAGCTGGTGCCCAGGCGGTCGGCACCCGCGGTCAGGAGCGCCTGTGCGCCCTCCGCGGTGCGGATACCACCGGAAGCCTTGATCTGGATGTGCGCGGGGAGCGCTGCCCGCATGGCGGCGACGTCGTCGACGCGCGCGCCACCGAGCGTGCCGGTAGAGGTCTTGGCAAAGTCGGCGCCGCTCTCGGCCACCACCGCACACGCGGCCCGCAGTTGCGCGGCGTCGAGCTGGGCCGCCTCCACGATGATCTTGACGGTGACGTCCTCGCGCTCGCGGCGCACGGCTTCGACCACCGCCGTCACGTCGCGGCCGGCGGCCGCCTGGTCGCCCGCGGCAAGCACGGCCCAGGCCATCACCACGTCGAGTTCGACCGCGCCGGCGGCGATCGCCGCCTGGGCGGTCGCGATCTTGCCGGCCGTGGAGTCGAGTCCGGACGGAAACGCGACGACCGTGCCGATGCGGACTCCCGGAGCGTGATGGACCGCGCGCTCGACCCACCACGGATGCAGGCAGACCGACGCAAAACCGAGCCGGGCGGCCTCGTCACAACGCGCCTCGACGTCGCGCGGGGAGGCCGACGCGTCAAGCATGGTATGGTCGACGACCGACGCGAAGATCTCCATGGATAACGGCACCATCGAGATTGTAGAACAGTGGCCAGCCGCGGGAACCGTGCTACACCCCGAGCCGATCGAGTTCGCCGATGTCGCGCCGCCAGTGTGGCCGCACGCGCACCCTCAGGTCGAGCATCACCTGCTGCCCGGCGTCAGCCTCCAACACCTGCCGGGCGTCGCTCCCGATGCGCTTGATCATCGACCCGCCCTTGCCCACCAGGATTCGCTTCTGCGCCTCGGTCTCGCAGATCAGGCGGGCGGTGATGCGCAGATGTGTGCGGGCGCGGTCGTAGCCGTCGATCTCAACCGCGATCGCGTGTGGCAGTTCCTGACGGGTCAGCCGCAGCGCCGCCTCGCGCACGATCTCGGCGGCGCGGTCGGTGTCGGACTGATCGGACAACATCTCGCGGGGAAACAGATCCGGCCCTTCGGGAAGCAGGTTCACGAGGTCGGCGAGCAGCGCGTCGACCCCATCGCCGGTGAGTGCGCTGATCGGATGCAGCGAGTGGAACTCGCCCAACGCGGCGGCCGCGGTAATTGCGGCGGCGATCGTGGCCGGCTTGAGCCGGTCGACATGATTCAGGGCGATCACGCACGGCGGCCCGCTGCCATCGAGCACGCGCGCGGCGATGTGCCTGTCTCCCGGGCCGATCGGCTCGGCGGCATTCAGCATCAGGAGCACCGCGTCGGCATCGCCGAGGTTCTGGTCGACGGCACGCTGCATCCGCTCGGTGAGCCGGTCAAACGGCCGCTGGAATCCGGGCAGATCGGCCAGGATCAGCTGGTAGCCCTGGCCCGAAACGACACCGAGCGAGCGCCGCCGAGTGGTCTGCGGCTTGTCGGAAACCGCCGCCACATGGGCGCCGACGAGCCGGTTTGTGAGCGTCGACTTGCCCACGTTCGGCCTCCCGGCCAGGGCGACGAAGCCTGAACGATGCTCCGGGTTGTCAGCGGGCTGCACGGGCGCAGCGTAGACCGTTGGGTTCAGCGGACGACGACCACACCCAGGCCGTTGCCGCCACTGTTCTTACTGCCGCCGCCGGAATGACGGTGCCCGTTGGATCCGCCCGAGTGCGACCCTCCACCGACGACGACCACGCCCAATCCGTTGTCGCCCGACGATCCGCTGGATGACGGCGAGGTTGTCGGAACCGATGCCGGCGGGCTCGTGGGCGTGGACGTGGGAGGCGGCGGGCTTGTGGCGGCCGGCTTCTTCTGTGTGTGCCGGCGGTGGTGCTTCCTGTGCCGTTTGAGGGCCTTCGCCGGCCGGTGCTGCGGGCTGCGTCTCGACCGGCACGGCGACTGCCCGCCGCGGCGCATCTGAGTTTGCGTGCTGGGCCGGTGTGGCCGGACGATGGGCAGCTGCCGCAGCGTTGTCGTGGCCGCCGCCGAAGTTCGCGTGGTAGGTCGAGAGCGTCGACACCAGGAGCAGCAGTGCGATGCCACCGCGTACCCAGGTCGACTCCATCCGCGGCTTGCGGGTCGCGGCGGTCGGAGGCACGCTCGGGGCGAGCGCCGCAGGCGCATCGAACACCCCGGCGATGCCCACGGGCTGCGACCCGTGCGCAGCGTCATGGGCCGCGCTCGCGGCCAGCTCGAGTTCGTCCAGGCACTCGGCGACGCCGCCAAACTCCGCCGCCGCGGCAGCCGCCGCCCAATCGCTCAGGCCCGCCGGCAGCAGCGGCTCGGCCACCGCCGAGCGAAAGATCTGCGCGATCACGGTCTGGCCGTCGCCGTGCACCCGGACGGGATCGTGCGCGACCGTGCCGAGCAGCGGCGCATCCAGAAACGGCGTCGGACCGGGGCCGACGGCAAAATCACACGGCTCGGCGGTGTCGACCGCAAATCCCGCCGCGGATACGGCCTCGACCAGCCGGCCGAACGACAGCGCGAGTGTCGCCGCATCCACCGCCGAGGGCCTCCGCATCGCCTTCCACCGCTCCAGCGGAACACCCAGGCTGGGTGGCAGCACCACGAACGCCCGTCCGTCGTGCACCCCGAAATCGAGAATTCCAATGACCCCCGCGGTACCGACCCCGCACCACGCGGCAACCCGTTCGGCCACGGTATCCACCGACCATTCGCCCGCCAGGAACACGATCCGCACCTGGGCGGCACGACCCGCATGGGTATCGAGGGCGTCGAGCGGGCCGAACGGTCGTGAGCGCAGCCCGGCGGGGCTGGTCAGGTACCGATCGGCGATTACCTCGGCAGTGGTCGTCGGGGGAACGGGCATGTGCCCACCGTAAAGCCACCGGTCGTCACGAAACTAGGCCGAAACCGTCACAGATCGGTCACGAATCTGAACAGACGTCAAGTCAGAATGACCCTCCCGCCTGAGGCGCAGGGCTCGGTGGTGGTGGCAATATCGAGCCGTGAGCGGAGCGCAGGCGTGCTGAGTTCGCACTCTGAGCACCGCACACGGCGTGGGACGCCGCCACCGCCGGCGCGAACCAGCCTCAGCCGAAGATCTGGAAGATCGCCGTGGTGACCAGCGCCCCGAGCACTCCGCCGAGGATCACCTCGGTGGGCGTGTGCACGCCCGCCTCGACTCGCGTCTGCACCACCAGCAGCGCCATGACGAACGCGAGACTCGAGATCAGCACCTGATTGGCCGACCCCTGGGTCACGAACGTGATCGCCGCCCAGCCGCCGAAGGCGACTGCGGCATGACCCGAGGGCAGGCCGCCGCGCAGCGGCGTGCCGCGCGCCAGATAGGCCTTGGTCGAGATCACGAGCAGCACCACGACGGCGATCGAGATGACCGTGATGTGCACCGGCGAGTTACGCACGCCCTGGATCGCCCGCTGGCTGGGCTCCTGCAGGTGTCCGCCCAGTACCAGGTAGGCGACCAGCACCGCACACACCGCCGCCACCAGCACCGACCCCGCCGCCACGTCCTTGGCGATCCGCACGCGCGGGTCAAACGACCGCGTGGCCACGTCGAGCGCCATCTCGGCGGCGGTGTTCACCATCTCGGCGACGATCACGAACCCGACCGCGATGATCAGGATCAGCATCTCGAGGCGGGTGACCCCGAGCACCAGGCCAAGGGGGAGCACGATCAGCGCAGCCAGAAAATGTACGCGCATGTTGCGCTGCGAGCGAACGACATGGATCACGCCCTCGAACGCATCATTGAAGCTCTGTACGACGTCTCCCGACCCCCGCACCGCCACCCGAAACGGGGCGCGGCGGCGCACCTGCTCGGCGGCCTCGTCGTCACTGTCGAGCAGATACGGCAACGTCCCCCACCTCCTCGAGGAGTTCATCCTGACGGTCGAGCATCTCGCCCGCGTCGACCTCATGGTCATATCCCACCAGGTGCAGCGCGCCGTGCACCAGGAGCGTCACCATCGACGTGCCCATGTCGGCGGCGTACTGCGGGCACACCACGACGTCGCCCAGCTGGACGGGCACCCCGTCCACCACCGGATCGGCGCCGTCGATGGGAAACGAGAGCACGTCGGTGACCGTCGGTTTGCCCCGGTGCGCGCCGTTCAACTCGGCCATCTCGGGCTCGTCCACCAGCGTCAGACCCACGTCGCCCGAGGTGATCCGCTCGGCCGCGAACACGTGCTGCAGCGCCGACCCGGCCGCGTCCTCGTCGATCGTCCAGCCGCTGCGGTTGACGATCGCAACCTCGACCGTCACTCCGGGCGACCGTCGCGACCGTTTTGCTCGGCGTGGTTCTTGTAGGCGTTCACGATCCGCTGCACCAGCTTGTGGCGCACGACATCGGCATCGGAGAACCGCACGAACGCGATGTCCTCGACGCCGTCGAGCACCTTCATCACATGCACCAGGCCCGATCGCTGGTCGCGCGGCAGGTCGATCTGGGTGATGTCGCCGGTGACCACGACCTTCGAGCCGAACCCGAGCCGGGTGAGAAACATCTGCATCTGCTCGGGGCTCGTGTTCTGCGCCTCGTCGAGGATGATGAACGAGTCGTTCAACGTGCGCCCGCGCATGAACGCAAGCGGTGCCACCTCGACCATCCCCCGGTCCATGTAGGTGGCCAGCCGCTCGGCGTCGAGCATGTCGTGCAGCGCGTCGAACAGCGGCCGCAGATACGGATCGACCTTCGCCAGCAGATCGCCGGGCAGGAACCCGAGCCGCTCGCCGGCTTCGACCGCGGGCCGGGTGAGGATGATGCGCGCCACCTCGCGTTCCTGCAGGGCCGCCGCGGCGAGCGCGATCGCCAGGTATGTCTTGCCGGTACCGGCCGGGCCGATGCCAAAGGTGGCCGTGTTGGAGCGAATCGCGTCGACGTAGCGCTTCTGGCCCATCGTCTTGGGCGACACGGTGTGGCCGCGATGCCGCCAGACCACATCGTGCAACACATCCACCGACCGGCCGCCGGCATCCTCCTCGAGCACGCCGACCACCGCACCGACCGTCTGCTCGGACACCGAGACGCCCTGGTCGACCAGCTGCGACAGCTCGTCGACGAGCGATCGCGCCCGTTCGACGGCCTCGTCGTCGCCGTCGAGAATGAGCTCGTTACCGCGCAGGAACACCTCGGCGCCCGACGTCTCGCGCAGGGCGTCGAGCATCTCGTCTCGGCCGCCGCCGAGTTCGGCAGCAAGCCCGTTATCCAGAGAAACGGTCTGACGGCTCATGACCGCATCGTAGTTCGGCGGGTGGACTTCAGACACGTCTCCCCTCAGGAGAGGCGAGCGCGGACCAGAGCCGACGCTGCCCGGCCGTCGGCGCGGCCGCCGGACTTCTGCTGCACGAGGCCCATCACCTTGCCCATGTCCTTCATCGACGTGGCGCCGGTCTCGGTCACCGCCGCGTCCACGATCGCCTCGAGCTCCTCGGCCGAGAGGGCGGCCGGCAGAAATTCGTCGATCACCTGCAGCTCGGCCTCCTCGGCCTCGGCGCGGTCGGGCCGCCCGCCGGCCTGATAGGCCTCGGCCGCCTCCACGCGCTGCTTGCGCTCGCGGCGCAGCACCGCCTCGGCCTGCTCCTGCGACAGCTCGCCGCCCTCGACGTCCTTGGATGCGCGCTGCAGCGCCGCCAGCAGCAATCGCAACGCCCCCAGCCGTTCGCGGTCGCCGGCCTTGAGCGCCGCCGTTGCCTGGGCCTGAATCTCTGCGATCACGCAATCACCTCCACCAGCTCGCCGGGCTCCGCGCCGGGAGCACTCAGCATCGTGTAGTCCGCGCCGTAGCCCCGGCCGCCGCGCTCCACCAGCACCAGCTGGCGGGTGCCGCGCAGCTCGCGGCGGTGCCTGCTGCCCTGCCTGTCGGAGAGTTCGCGCAGCCGCCGCGAGCGCTCCGCCTTGGCCTCGGGAGGCACCGGGTCGGCATCCCCGTCGGCGGTGTCGGGCCGGGCGGAGTACCGAAACACGTGCACCTTCGAAAACCCGGCGTCGGCGACTGCGGCGAGCGTCTGTTCGAACGCGGCGTCGTCCTCGGCCGGATGCCCGACGATCACATCCGATGTGAGATTCAGGCCGGGTACGCGCGCCCGGGCGCGGTGCATGCGTGCCAGAAATCCGGCCCGGTCGTAGCGCCGCCGCATCGCCCGCAGCACCCCGTCGTCACCGGATTGCATCGGCACGTGCAGGTGCGGCGCCACACCGGGGTGACACATCGCCGCGAGCAGGTCGTCGGTCAGATGGTTGACCTCGATCGACGAGAGCCGCACCCGGTCGATGCCCGGCACCTCGGCGACCCGCACCAGCAGCTCCGGCAGCCGCAGCCCGGCCTCGCGGTCGCGGAAGCAGCCGAGGTTGATACCGGTCAGCACCACCTCGCGATGGCCCTGGCCGGCGCGCTTTGCGACCTCGCGCAGCACCGCCTCGCCCGTGCGGCTGCGCGTCGCTCCGCGCACCCGCGGAATCACGCAGTAGCTGCAGCCAAACGAGCAGCCGTCCTGGATGCGCACGTACGCCCGCGAGCGCGAGAACGACGGCTCCGCACCGGTGCACGCAAGCGTCCCCACCTGCACCGCCACCAGATCGGGAACGTGGTCGGCGCGGGCGCCGATCACCGTCACGTTCCCGGCAATGCCGGTCAGCGCCCCCTCCAGGTTTGCAGCACAGCCCGTGACGTACACATGCTCGCTCCGGCGGGCCGCGCGGCGGATGGTCTTGCGCGACTTGGCCACCGCCTCGGCGGTCACGCAACAGGTGTTGATCACCCGCACGCGGGCGTCCTCGGCCTCGACGTGGCCGGCGGCGATCAACCGTTCGCGCACCGCCTGGGCATCGGTCAGCGAGACCTTGCAGCCCAGGAAGTCGGTGGCAAACGTCGTCACCCCAGGAATCCCATCTCGCGCAGCGTCAGCGCGGCAGCGACGATCGCTGCGGTCTCGGTGCGCAACACCACCGGCCCGAACGTTGCCACGGC
This sequence comes from uncultured Actinomycetes bacterium, assembly GCA_963796875.1. GTDB lineage: Bacteria > Actinomycetota > Thermoleophilia > Gaiellales > JAICJC01 > CAVPTL01. The sequence continues at coordinate 442,523 of CAWCNL010000005.1, read as the reverse complement.
GACGCCGCGCGAGCGGGCCAGCTCGATCTCGGCGGGTGAGAACCCGGGTTCAGGACCCACCAGCAGGGTCGCGGTACGGCGCCCCACGATGCGGTCGGCCAGCCCTCCGGATGCGCCGTCCACGTTCAGCACCACCGCGTCGGGACTGAGCACGTCGGCGAATGCGCGCACCCCGAGAAGCTTCGGCACGCGGGGCCGCTTCGCCTGTTTGGCGGCGGCCTCGGCCACCCGCGCCCAGCGCTGCATGCGCGCGTCGGTGAACGACCCCTTGGTCAGCTCGGTCTTGAGCGCACCGATCTCGGCCACGCCAAGCTCGGTCAGCTTCTCGACGGCCGCGTCCGAGCGCGCCCCCGGTTGGGCGATCCATACGGTCAACGCCGGTGCCTTGGCCAACGTCCTCACCTCCTCTACGAGCTCCAGTCCATCCGCCGTCACCCGAGCCTCGTACACGCGCTCGTCGACGGCGACCTCGCAAGTATCGCCGACGCGCATGCGCAGCACGTGCGTCAGGTGGTGCTGGTCGCCCGGCGAGAGCTGCGCGACGCCGTCCTGCGACCGCCGTGGCGAAGAACCGGTAGGTGTGGCGGCCGCTCATCCGGCGACGCACGACCTCGGCCGCCCAGCCGTCGACCTCGACCCGCCGGACGCCGCCGACGCTCTGCGAGTCCAGCAAGCCCGAGACCACCAGGGTCGGCGGCAGATCGGTGCGTTCCAGCAGCCGTTCGATCAGATCGAGCTGGAGGTTGGCCACCCACAGGGGCGCGGCCGGCAGGGGGTCGACCAGCACGTCGGCCCGCTCGACCTCGAACTCCACGCCGTTTCGGGCAGCGTTCTCGGCGCTCGCGATCACCGCCAGCGGATCGCGGTCGAATGCATACACCGGCCCAAACCCCAGCCGCAGCGCGGCGACCGAGAGCACGCCCGAACCGCAGCCGAGATCCAGCACGGGCTGGGGCTCGAGGGTCTGCAGAAGCTCGAGCGCGGCGCGGGTCGAGGCGTGCGCGCCGGTGCCGAACGCGAAGCCCGGATCGATCACCACCGCCAACTCCTCGGCCTCGAACCACGGCGGCCCGACCCATACCCGGCCGACCCGCACCGGCTGGTGGTACTCCCGCCAGCGGGTGTCCCACCCATCCTCCACCGGCTCGGCGGTGAGGCCCGCGGCGGGCGGCTCGTCGGCATAGCCGGACAGCACGACCTCGCTCGCCATCGTCCTCCTGCTCCACCCCGGCGGGGAACCACTCGAGCATCTGCAGGAGCGCCGCGTCGGCCTGGCCGGCGTCCACCCGCAGCGAGAACCGCTTCACCGAAAGGCGTCCCGCAGGCGGCCGAAGAAGCCGTGCTCGGCGCCCGCGTAGGTCGTGTCGTCCACGGTCTGCTCGAACTGCCGCAGCAGGTCGCGCTGGGCGTCGGTCAGCTGCCGGGGCACGAGCACGTTGAAGAACACCCGGTGGTCGCCGCGGCCGCGGCCGCCCAGCACGGGAATGCCCTTGCCGCGCAGCACGGCCACATCGCTGGGCTGTGCGCCGGGCTGGATCACCAGCTCGTGCGGCCCGTCGAGCGTCTCGACCGTGACGGTCTTACCGAGCGCTGCGTCGCTGAACGGCAGCTCGAGCACCGAGACGATGTCGTTGCCGTCGCGCTGGAAGCGAGGCGTCGGGCGCGACGGTCGACGTTCACATACAGGTCGCCCGGCTCGACGCCGGGCTCGTCCACATGCCCACGGCCGCGCAGCCGCAGCCGCTGGCCGTCGGCGATACCGGCGGGAATCTGCACCTCCAGAGGCGCCCGGCGACGGCGCACCCCACGCCCGCGGCAGGTTGCGACAGGGGTCGGCGATCGTCTGGCCGCGACCGCCGCAGGCTGCGCAGGGCGCGGACTGCACGAACTGGCCGAAGGCGGTCTGGGCGACGTGCTGGACCACGCCCCGGCCGCCGCACACCTCGCACTGCTCGGGGCTCGTGCCGGGCGCCGCGCCCGTGCCTTCACAGTCGTCGCAGGCGGCCATCAGATCGACCTCGACCGTGCGCTCGACGCCGAATGCCGCCTCGGTGAACTCGAGCGCCACCTGGTGTCTGGGCATCGCTACCGCGGCGGCCGGCCGCGGCCACCGAACACGTCGTCGCCGAAGAACGCGCCCAGCAGGTCGCTGAGCGAGCTGAAGTCCATGAACTGCTCGGTGTGCAGCTGGCTCTGCGACACGCCCGCGTGACCGAACCGGTCGTAGCGGTCGCGGGTCTCGGGGCTGCTCAGCACCTCGTAGGCCTCCGCCACCTCGCGAAACTGCTCCTCGGCCTCGGGAGCCGAGTTCACGTCCGGATGCAGCTCGCGGGCAAGCCGCCGGAACGCCTTCTTGATCGTCGGCATCCGAAGCATCCCGGTCAACGCCGAGCAGTTCGTAGTAGTCGCGCTGCGCCACGCGCCGATTGTAGATCGGCGCGTGGCGCGCGCTTTCCGCTTCACCTCACCACTGGTGAAAGCCGTGGACACCGTGGTGTCCGAACCGCGCCGCCGCCAGGGCCAACGCGGTGACGGCCAGCAGCAGTGCCGGGCGTCGAGCGAGATGTTTCATGCCTTCCCCTCCTGTCGCGCGAGAGGCGGCTACCAGCGAACGTCCTGCAGAGCCTCCGCAGCTCTTCGGTACAACTCCGCCGCCTTTGCCGTCTCCCCCCGTTTCTCGGCGACATCGCCGAGTGCCACCCAAGCTCCGGCCAGATGACTGACCGTCTCGACGGCCTCGAAACTGTCCGCTGCCGCCGAGAACGAGCGCTCCGCCTCGTCGATGCGATCCAGCTCCATGAAGGCGCGGCCGATCACGATTCGAGCGTTCCCTACTTCTTCTCGGAATTCCTCGCGTGGTCCCCAATAGCTCGATCGCGCGATTTCCACTCTCGACGGCACCTTCGTAATCCCCGTCACGCAGACGGGCTGAGGCGAGCGATGACGCGGCAAAACCGGCATCGACGCGGTTGTCCTGCTCGACGGCGATCCGGAATGCCTCGCGCAGCAGCGGTACGGCTTCGTCCGGCTTGCCCATGATCGCGCGCAGCTGCCCGAGGTTGTTCAGCAGCTTGCCCACGTATTCGTGGTCGTTGACCCGCTCGTAGAGCGCCTTGGAGCGCTCGGCGTAGTCGCGGGCCAGCGTGTACTGGTTCTGCCGCTCGGCGACGAGCGACGCATCCAGGTACGTCTCGGCCAGCACCCGGTCGTCGTTCAACCCGCGGGCCAGCTCGAGCGCGAGTTCGACATCCTCGGATGCGGCGGTGAAATCCTTCTGCCGGCGGCGGATCTTGGCGCGCACGTTGAGAATGCGCACGCGCAGGGCGTCCGACGGTTCGGTCGCGACCTCGGCCAGCCGCAGCGCCTCGTCCAGCGTGGCTGCCGACGTCGCCAGGCTGCCCATCTTGTACCGCACGAAGCCGACCCGGTAGAGCACGGCGGCGCGGTCGGTATCGGTCAGATCCTCGGCCAGGCTGCCGGCGTCGGACAGCGCCTCGAGCGACTCGGGCAGGTGCCCCAGCTGCTGCAGCGCCCATCCGCGCGCCTGGGCGTGGCGAAACTGCAGCCGCGCATCGCCGCTGCGGGCCGCCGCCTGGGCGGAGCCGTCCAGAAGGGCGAGCGCCTCGGAGTCGCGATGCGCCTCGATCTCGGCTTCTGCCCGCGCCACCACAGCGTCCGTGGCGGCGCGGGCAGAAGACCCGCTCTCCCCTTCGAGCGCGACGCGGGTGGTGCCCAACCGGTCCGAAAACCAGTCAAGCGCCGCGTCGGATGGCTTCGTCTTACCGAGCTCGACCTGGCTCACGTACTCCTTGGTGAAGCGTTCGCCGCCGAGCTCTGCCTGGGTCAGGCCGGCCGTCACACGCAGCGCGCGCACACGCACGCCGACCCCCGTGGGCGTGCTGATGCTACGAGCGCGAGAGCGCGTTTCGGCTAGTTGACCTGTGCGTCCCATGCGCTCAGCCTAGCGTACATACTCGTACTTGACTAGAGATTCGCCCAAAACCTTGACAACTTGCCGTATTTCGTTTCTGAGAGGGAAATCAAGCTCGGTCAAGTGTCTATTCGCCATCTACTTGATTTACCCCTCTTGAGGTACTTGACTCCTGATGGCTGGCGGGGTATGTTGAGCTTACAACGCGAATACGGCACAGCCGGGAAGGCGATGCCGGAGACACAGACGCAGAGGCATGGTGGGCCGCCGGAATGCGAAACAGGTCTCCTGGGGTCTCATTGCCCAACCCGCAGCCGGGGGTCGGAGTGTAAGCGCGGTGGTGAGGACTGGAGCCCCTCCCCACCGCGCAGCTCCATTTAAGGGGTGAATAGAAGGTCAGCAGCCCTCCGAGTACGGCCGTCCAGGCTCTCGTGAATAAGAGGGGTCAGTCGCCTTTTATTCACGCCAACCTGGTCAGACTCCGCGCGGACTGACCTCGTGAATAAATGGCGACTGACCCCTCTTATTCACCGCTGACCCCTTTTATTCACTCGTAGATCTCCGTCACGAACGTCGAGAGCGCCGCGGTCGCCCCGCGCACCGACCGAATCGCCGCCGCGTAGTCCATCCGCGTCGGGCCGATCAGCGAGACCGTGCCCAGGTTCTGCGTCGCCAGGCCGTAGTTGCCGGCCACCATCGCCAGCGAGCTCATGTGCGGCACCAGGTTGTCGCGCGCCGACGCGCACGTACACCCGCTCGGAGTCGAGCGCCCCGCGCAGGATCTCGAGCAGCTCCATCCGCTCCTCGAGCACCCGCACCAGGCCGTTGATCTCGGCCAGGTCGGCGAACCGCATCTCCTCCAGCAGCCGGGCCGCGCCGCCCGACGTACAGCATCTGCTCGCCGGCCCGCATCAGCTCGGTGAACGCCGGGCCGCAGCGTATCGATCAACTCGCGCTCGACCGGCGAGAGCCCCGGTTCGTCCAGCCGCCGCTGCAGCTCACGGGTGCCGACGCGCACGTTTCCGACCTGGTCGTTGAGAAACTCGCCGGCCCACTCGACCAGCTTGGGATCGACCGACCGGGTGAACGGAAAGATCTTCTTGGTCACGCCACCGGTCGAGGTGATCACGACCACCATCACCACCTGCGGCTGCAGCAGCAGCACCTCGACCCGGCGAATCTGGGTGGTCTCCAGCGGCGGCGCGGTGACCAGCGCCAGCAGCGAGGTCACGTGCGACAGCATCTCGGTGGTGGTGCGCAGCGCGGTGTCGATCTCGACGGCGCTGGCACTGAACTCGACCGCCAGCGGCTCGGCGCCCAGAGGCTCGGTCAGCAGCAGCTCGGCGTACATGCGATACCCCGCGTCGGTGGGCACCCGGCCGGCCGAGGTGTGGGGATGGTTGAGCAGGCCCAGCGCCTCGAGCCCGGCGAGCTCGGAGCGCACGGTCGAAGGCGATGCCTGGATGGCAGCTGCGCTCGATCAGCGTCCGCGAGCCCACGGGTGAGCCGGTGGCAATGTACGCCGCCACCAGGTCCGTCAGAATCTGGATCTGACGAGCGGAGAGTTCGGGTCGGTCGCTCATCTCACGAGTGCTAGCACGACCTCGTCGGCGATCTGCCGGCCGCGGTCGGTCAACCACATTCTGCCATCCGCCCGGTCGAGCATCCCGCTCGCGTGCATGCGGTCGACGCCCTGGCTCGAGATCACCGACTCGACCGAGGCGATCTCGAGCGGCCGGTCGAGCCGCAAACCCAGCATCAGCCGTTCGAACGAACGCTCGTCCACGCTCAGGGCTTCGTGCTCGGCGGGAGCCGGCTGGCCCGTCTCGATCGCCTCGATGTACCGCACCAGGCCGGGCTTGTTGCGCGTGCGCGAGAGCCCGATCGTCGACACGGCGCCGACCCCGAGGCCCAGGTAGTCGTGGGTCAGCCAGTAGCCCAGATTGTGGCGCGATTCGCGCCCCGGCCGGCAGAAGTTGGCCGTCTCATACCAGCGGTACCCGGCGCCGCGCAGCCGCTCGATGACCACGCCCGTAGAAGTGCTCGATGCGGTCGCTGACCTGCGCGAGTTCGGCGCCGTGGGCGTGCGTGAACCGTGTACCGGGCTTGGCTTCGAGTTCGTAGTAGCTGATGTGATCGGGCTCCAGCTCGATCGCCTGGTCGAGATCCAGATCGAGGTCGGCATCGGTCTGCCCCGGAACCCCAAACATCAAGTCGAGGTTGAGGTTTGTGACGCCGTTGCGTCGCGGAGCGTCTGCACCGCCGCCAGCACCGTGGCCGGGTCGGCCCGCCGCTCGAGGACGTTGAGCAGGCTCTGGGAGAAGGTTTGCGCGCCCAGCGACACCCTGGTCACACCACCCTCGACCAGCACTTGAGCCTTGTGGTCGGTGACCGTCTCGGGATTGCACTCGATGGTCACCTCCGTCGCCTGCGGCAGCGCGGCCAGCAGCCGCTCGAGCAGCGGGTCGGACAGGAGCGTGGGCGTCCCGCCGCCGATGAACACGGTCTCGACCGCCCGCGGGATGCTGCGCCAGCTCGGTCTCGAGCGCCGCGACGTAGCGCTCGTGCAGGCCCGCGTTGCCCGTGACCGTGACGAAGTCGCAGTAGCCGCACCGGTGCGCGCAGAAGGGCACGTGCACGTAGAGGTGCGGAACCGGCGTCACCTCATCCAGCCTCACGATTGATCTCGAGCACGGCGAGGAACGCCTCCTGGGGCACCTCGACGCTGCCCACCTGCTTCATGCGCCGCTTGCCCGCCTTCTGCTTCTCCAGCAGCTTGCGCTTGCGCGAGATGTCGCCGCCGTAGCACTTGGCAGTCACGTCCTTGCGCTTGGCCTTGACCGTCTCGCGGGCGATCACGCGCGAGCCGATTGCCGCCTGGATGGCCACGTCGAACATCTGCCGCGGGATGCGCTCGCGCAGCGCCTCGACCAGCACGCGGCCCTGCCGGGCGGCGTTGTCGCGGTGGGTGATCAGCGAGAGCGAATCGACCCGCTCGCCGGCCAGCAGCACGTCGACCTTGACCACCTTGGCCTCGCGGAAGCCCAGCAGGTCGTAGTCAAACGATGCGTAGCCGCGTGTCCGCGACTTGAGCTTGTCGTAGTAATCGAGCACGATCTCGGCCAGCGGAATGTCGTAGACGAGCTGCACGCGGTCCTCGCTCAGGTAGGCCATGTGGTGGTACTCGCCGCGGCGCTCCTGATTCAGCTCCATGACCGTGCCGACGTACTCCTTGGGGGTGATCGTCGAGGCGCGCACGACCGGCTCCTCGGTCGCCAGGATGTCGCTCTCGGGCATCTGCGCGGGGTTGTGCACCTCCACCCACGAGCCGTCGGCCACCTGTGCGCGGTACGCCACGTTCGGTGCGGTCACGATCAGGTCGAGCTCGTACTCACGTTCCAGCCGCTCGCGCACGATGTCCATGTGCAGCAGGCCCAGGAACCCGCATCGGAAGCCGAATCCGAGGGCCCGTGAGCTCTCCGGCTCGTAGGTCAGCGCCGCGTCGTTGAGCTTCAGCTTCTCGAGCGCGTCGCGCAGCTCCGGGTACTGGTCGGAGTCGGTCGGAAAGAGGCCGGCGAACACCATCGGCTTGACGTCGACGTAGCCCGGAAGCGCGGTCGTCGCGGGTGTGCGGGCGCCGGTCAGCGTGTCGCCGACGCGCAGCTGCGAGACGTCCTTGAGACCGGTGATGACGTAGCCGACCTCGCCGGCGGCCAGGTGCTTGGCCGGCCGCATGCCGGGCGAGAAGAACCCGAGCTCCTCCACGTCGAAGGTCGTCTTGGCAGCCATCGCCCGCACCTTCTCGCCCGGGTGGAAGCGGCCGTCGACCATGCGCACGAACGCCACCACGCCGCGGTACTGATCGTAGGTCGAGTCGAAGATCAGCGCGCGGGCGGGCGCGTCGAGGTCGCCGGTCGGCGGCGGCACGTGGTCGACCACCGCCTGCAGCACGGCCTCGACCCCCTCCCCCGTCTTCGCCGAGATCCGGATCACGTCGTCGGCCGAGCCCCCGATCAGGCTGGCGGCCTCGGCGGCGACGCCGTCGGGGTCGGCCGAAGGCAGGTCGATCTTGTTGACCACCGGCACGATCTCGAGGTTGCCCTCGATGGCCAGGTAGGCGTTGGCCAGCGTCTGTGCCTCCACCCCCTGCGCCGCGTCGACCACCAGCAGCGCTCCCTCGCAGGCGGCCAGGCTGCGGCTGACCTCATAGCTGAAGTCCACGTGCCCCGGCGTGTCGATCAGGTTGAGCTCGTACACGCGCTCATCGGCGGCGCGGAACATGACCCGCACAGCCTGGGCCTTGATGGTGATGCCCCGCTCGCGCTCGAGATCCATCGAGTCGAGCAGCTGCGCACGCATATCGCGCGCGGCCACCGTCTCGGTGGACTGCAGGATGCGATCGGCCAGCGTCGACTTGCCGTGGTCGATGTGCGCGATGATCGAGAAGTTGCGGATACGCGAAAGCGGCATGGAACCTCAAGAGTAGTGCGATCAGGCGGTCGGCCGGGGCGGCCGGCCGATCAGCGAGTGCAGCGTGTCGACATCCGACAGGCGCAGCATGCGCCCCGACGCGATGAAGCAGAACACCCCCAGCGCGAACGCGACGCCCAGACTGACGAGTTGCGCCACGAATGTGCGCCCGAGCAGCTGATCGAGCACCCACCACGTGCCGTACGCGGCGACCACCAGGTAGATCGTGGCGATCGCGATGCGGCCGATCTCGCCCCGCAGGCGGCCGATTCCCAGCCGGCCCACCCGGCGGCGCAGCAGGAAGCCCAGGACGATCGCATTGAATGCCGTCACGATCGAGGTGGAAAGCGCGATTCCGGCCGCCCCGTAGTGGTGCACCAGCGCGAGGTCGAGGATCAGATTCAGCACCAGGTTGACCGCCGCGATCTGGGTCGGCACCTTCGGCTCCTGCAGCGCGAAGAATGCGCGCGTCAGAAGTAGCGCCAGGCCGTTGAAGCAGAGCCCCAGCGAGAACGTGGTCAGGGCGATCGCCACGTTGTGAGTGTCGGTCGAGGTGAAGTCGCCGCGCTGGAACAGCAGCCGCACGATCGGCTGGGCCAGCGCGATCGAGATGACCGAAGCCGGGAAGAGCAGGAAGATGATCGTGCGGGTGCCGCCGGCCACGCGCGCCCGGAACCCGTCGAAGTCGCTCAGCGCGGCCAGCCGCGAGATCTCGGGGAAGAGCACTGCCGAGACGGCCACCGAGAAGAGCCCCTGCGGCAGCATGAACAGCCGAAACGCGAAGTTCAGGTCGGCCACGACGCTGGACGACTTGGCCAGCGAGCCGACCGCCAGGTCGATGGTCAGGTTGACGTTGATCAGACCCAGACCGATCGTCACCGGGATCATCAGCTTGAGGATCCGCTTGACGTGCGGGTTGTTCCACGCCAGCGAGAACACGAGCCCGTGGCGAGCCTTCCCGCGTAACAGCGGCAGCGGGATCAGGAACTGGATGACGGTCGCGATCAGCACGCCCCAGGCGTAGGCGTAGGGGTCGCCGCGCTCGGCCACCAGGAACGCGATGATGACCAGGTTCCAGACCACCGGCGCAAAGGCCGGCAGCCCGAAGATGTGGTAGGAGTTGAGGATCCCTGTGACGACGCCGGTCAGGCCCAGGATGACCACGATCGGGAACATGATCTGCGACAGCGCGACCACCAGCGAGTTGCTGACACTGCGGCCGGGCACGAACAGCTGCATGAAGAAGGGCGCGAGCAGCATGAAGAGCGCGGATATCGCGCCCAGGACGATGGCCGTCATCCAGATCATGATGCTCGCCACCCGCCACGCCTCCGCCTCGCCGCGCGTTTCACGCAACTCGACGAACACCGGCACGAACGCTGCGCTGATGGCGCTGTCGGCGACCAGGCTGCGGATCAGGTTGGGCACGTTGAACGCGATCAGAAACGCGCTCAGCTCAGGACTCGTACCGAACGTCGCGGCGGCGATCACCTCGCGGACGAGCCCGACCACTCGAGACGCGAGCGTCGCGGTGCCAAACGCTGCGGTCGAGGCTGCTAGCCGGCGCCCGGTGGTTTGTTGTGCCATCGGCGGCGGAGTCTACCGGGAGCGTTTGCTATCATCCTCGCGCTCGGGCTACCGGGCATTTTTGTGTGCGATACCAAGGACGGCGAGTGGCAAACTCAAAGCAGCAGGCAAAGCGGGTGCGGGTGGCGGCGCGACAGCGCCTCGAGAACCTGCGGTACAAGACGCAGATCAAGACCCTCTTCCGGCGCCTGGCTTCCGAGGTTGCCGCCGGCGAGACCGAGCGCGCGGCCGAGACCCACACGCGGCTGCAGCAGGTCATCGACCGCGCCGCCGCCAAGCGGGCGATTCACGCGAACACCGCGTCACGGCGCAAGTCGCAGGCAGCCCGCGTGGCTACCGGCGAAACGACCGCCGCGTAACCAGTCCCAGGTAGATCAGCACCACTCCCACCGCCTGGCCCAGGGCAAACAGCGTGTAGCTGCCGAGCCGTGTAGCGCTGGCCGTTAGCGCCACGACGATCACACCCCCGGCCACCAGCAGCGGCCGCCAGTCGCGGCGACGGCGGGCCGAGAGCACCGATCCGCCCAGCACCACGACGGTGCCGAGGCTGTTCAGCACGATGGCCAGGACGACGGGCGGCGTACCCACCAGCGCGTCGTTGGGCGGTGTGGCGCCGGCCGCCGCCAGCTTGCTGCCGTCGACCTGCGCCGCGAGCACCGCCGCCGTCGCGGCGAACGTCAAGAAGAGCATGGTGGCCGCGGTCACCCGCGCCACCTGGCGGCCCGGCAGCACGAGCAGCAACTCGCCGACGGCCAGGTAGGCAACCACCAATACCCCGCCGCTGAGGTAGTACAGACGGAATACGGCATCCGTCCAGCCGCGTGCGGCGCCGTACAGCAGACACGCGTCGGCCACGGCGAAGAGCCCAAACCCAATCGCCCAGGCGATCAGCGGCGGACGGATCGCGGGCCGGTCGACCGCGCGCCGGGCGACGGTCACCGTACACGCGAGCGACACCGCAGTGGCCACCGCCGCGGCGGCAACCTGACCGTTCATCCGGAGGCGATGTCGGCCAGCGCCAGCTCCAGCTCGAACCGCGAGTTGAGCCGACTGCCGCCCTTCACGGCCAGATCCAGTTCCGACAGCCGCACCACCGCCGCCCCGAGCTCGGACGATCCGAACCGGCGCGCCTGCGAAATCAGCTTCTGAGCGGGATACGGCTTGATGCCCAGCGCCTTGGCAATCTGATCCTTGTCCTGGCCGCGCTCCACGAGTGCCGAGACCCGCCACACCCGCCGGACGTGGGCCGAGAGCTGGGCGACGATCCGGTTGACATCGCCCGCCGTATTGATGTCGGCCACCGCCAGGTCGATCATCCCGGCCGCGTCTCCCCGCCCCCACGCGTCGGTGATCTCCCACGGCTTGATATCGGGCTGTGGCGACACGAGCGCCTCGACGTCTTCGATCTCGGGGCTCTCGCCGCGGGCATAGACGATCAGCTTCTCGACTTCGGGAGCCAGGTCGCCCATGTCCTCGCCGACGAGCTCGACCAGTCTGCGGGCCACCGGTGCCGCACAGTGCACCTTCTCGCTCGCGAAGCGCTTCACGACCCAGTCGGCCGCCTGCTTGCGATCGGGGGCATCGAAGATGCGCACGTCGCCGGCGCTCTCGACCGCCTGCGCGAGCGCACCGGTGGGGCTGATGCCGCCGGCTCCAAAGAGCGCGAGACAGGTCTCGGGCGTGGGTGCCTGGAGATAGGCCGCAATCGCCGCCACCTGGTCGTCATCCAGCTGCTCGGCGCCGCGCACGAGCACCAGCCGGGCCCCGCCCAGCAGGCCGAGCGCATTGCACGCGGCCACCACGTCGACGTCGTCGTCGGCCGCCGAGAGCTGCTCGACCGATTCGGGGTCGAATCGCGCGCGCAACCGGCTGATGGCGGCATCGACCTTGGGCCAGTCGGTGCCGCAGACGAGATAGGCCGGTTTGAGATCCACGACCGTCAGTGAGCGGAAGCGGCCTCGTCGGCGGCCACCTGGTCGCCCCGGGCCAGAGTCCTGGATCGCTCCACCAGATCGGCGAAGGTGGTGGTCTCGAGCACCGAGCGCAGCATGCCACGCGCCTCGAGCCACACGCCGGGCAGCGCCTCGGCGCCGGGTGGGTAGGACACATCTTCGGGACGGACGCCGGCGACGGCGGCGATCGGGCCGTCGACCACGCGGATCACATCGGCCAGCGTGACGTCGGCTGCCGGCCGCGCGAGGCGATATCCGCCGTCAGGGCCGCGTTGGGACGAGACGATTCCGGCGTGCTTCAGTTCGCCCAGGATGTTCTCGACGAATTTCGGGGGCAGATCCTGGGATCGGGCGATCATCTCGCCCTTGAGGGGATGGTCGCCCGCGTGCGCGGCGAGCACGAGCACTGCGCGCACTGCGTAGTCGGCTTTGGCGGAGAGTTTCACCCCCCTATTGTCGCACGTCAGGAGCACAGGGCGGCCACCCACAGCACGTAGCCGGCCAGAACCTTCGCCAGCGTCAGGGGTGGAACGGCGGCCGGCGGCCAGATCGAGCCCGCCGCGACTCCCGCCAGCCCCAGCCACAGAATCGCCGCCTCAACCGGCAGCACCAGCAGATTTGCGGGCACCGAGAGCGGCGCAAGGCGGCCGAAATGCCACCACGAAATCGGCGTGGTGACCACGGTACAGGCCACCGATACCGCGATGGCTGTGGGCATGTGCCGGCGCAGCCGCGGCACCAGCTCGTAGATCGCGATGACGGCTGCGAACGACAGCTGAAAGCCGGGATCTGCCACTTCGAGCGGGTTCAGCGCGAGCACCACCAGCGCGCCGCAGGCGAGCAGATGCCAGCGCTGCACGGGGCGCGAGACGAGCCACGCCGAGATCACAAGCGCCCCCGCGACGCCCGCCCGCACGATCGAAGGCCCCGCGCCGGCGATCAGCACATAGCCCACCGCGGTCACCGCCGCCGCGATCCGCGCAGGGGTGCCCACCACTCCGCTGACTCCCAGCACCACGATCACCAGGATCGTGACCAGCGCGATGTTCTGACCCGAGGCGGCCACCAGGTGGTAGAGACCGCTCGAGCGCAGCTGATCCTTCTGGTCGTTCGGAATGGCCGAGGGGTCGCCCAGAGTGAACCCTGCCACCAGACCGGCCTGAGCGTTCTGCTCACCCGAGGGGTTGATGATGGCGGCGGCCGCGCGGTGCAGGCTGTCGACCAGGCCCCAGAGTCCGCCGCGGAATCCCCGCTGCCCCGCCGTCTCGGCCCGCAGGTCGAGGTGCGCACCCTGCGTGGCGTAGTAGTCGCGTACCACCGTGTCGATCGGCTCCAGCCGACCGATCACCCGGTAAATCCCGCCGAGTTCGAGCCGGTCGTTACGGTCGACGAGCACCACCGTCTCGCCGCTGCGGTGATCCGCTGCCAGCGCCCGGCCGGCGTTCGGCTGGGCGATCACCGTCACCGTGCCGTCGAACCGGCCCGGGTGAAGCGGGCGATGCGAGAGCTGCTCGACGCGAGCCTGACCGTAGGTGAGCGCCGCCAGCGCCACGAGCGCGCACACCAGCCGTAACGCGATCCCCCGCCCGGCGAGCACGCCGAGGGCGGCGAGCAGCGGCACTCCGACCGCCGCAGCCACCAGACCTGCCAGTGCGGCGAGCACGTAGCGGGTGGCATCGGCCAGCCGCACGTTGCCCGTCACAGCGTGACGTGGCCGCGCAGCGCCGCCATGCGGGCGGGACCGATGCCCGACACCTGATCCAGCTCGCTGAGCGACCGAAAGCCGCCGTGCGCGGTGCGATAGTCGATGATGCGCTGCGCCAGTGACGGCCCGATGCCGTCGAGAGTCTCGAGCTGTTCGAGGGTGCCCGAGTTGAGCGATACCGGCGCCGCCGGTGTGGCACCACCCGTGGCCGAGTCGCCCGCCGTCGCCACGGCCTGACCCTTGCGCGGCACCACGACCTGCTCACCGTCGGTCAGCCGTGCGGCGAGGTTGATCGCCGAGAGATCCGCCTTGGGCTGTGGGTGTGCACGGTTCACCGCCACCAGCACGCGGGCGCCCGATGGCAGCCGGTAGACACCCGGCCGGCGCACCGCGCCGGTGACATCGACGACGACCACGCCGCCGGTTGCGGCGGGAGCCGTCGGGGCCGCTGTGTCGGCCGAGGTGGTCTGAGAGCTGTACCCGGAGTAGCTGCCCGAACTGCCCGAGCCGCCATGATGCTCCCAGCCGATGACCAGGATCACGATGCACGGCGAGGACGCCGACGATCAGTTTCTGCGAGATCTCCGGTAGCGGGAACATGCGGGCAGCCTCGCGGCTCCTCGCGTTACCGATCTAGACCCAACCTGTGCCGGAAGCGTGCATAAAGGGGTCAGCCACCTTCTATGCCTGGGCGGACGGCGAGGGTTGCCATTAACGCTGCGGATGCATAAAAGGTGGCTGACCCCTTTATGCACGGACGACGAAGTTGACCAGCCGGCCGGGGACGACGATCTCCTTGACGACCTCGTGGCCGTCGATGTGGGCGGCCACGTTCTCGACTGCCCGCGCCGCCGCCAGGATCGCGTCGCGGTCGGCCTGCGCGTCCACCACCACCTCGCCGCGCAGCTTGCCGTTGACCTGTACCGCGTAGGTGACCTGATCCGCCACCAGGAGCTCGGGATCGGCCTTGGGCCACGGCTCATCCCACAGCCTCTCGCCGCCCATCCGCTCCCACAGCTCGCACGCGACATGCGGCGCGTACGGCTGGATCAGCGACACCGCCGCCGCCAGCGCGAACCGCCGCTGCTGCGGGTTGGCATCCGGCGTGTTCTGCACCTCGCCGACCAGCTCGTGCAGGGCCGACTGCGCCGTGTTGAACGCAAACCGCTCGCCCACGTCCGTGGTCACCTTGTCGATCGCCCAGTGGGTCTTTCGCACCAGAGCAGCCCCTGGGCCGTCGGCTGCGACGGCGGCGGGAATCCCCGGCTCGAGTTCGTCCAGCGACTCACCCACCAGCCGCCACAGGCGCGCCAGGAACCGATTGGCGCCCGCCACCCCACCGTCCGACCACTCCGCGTCCTGGTCAGGGGGCCCGAGGAAGAGCGAATAGAGCCGGGTCGTGTCGGCGCCGAAGCGCTCGACCATCTCGTCGGGGTTGACCACATTTCCCTTCGATTTGGCCATCTTCGCGCCCTGGTAATAGATCATCCCCTGGGTAAACAGGTTGGCGAACGGCTCATCGAAGCCCACCAGGCCGAGGTCGTGCAGCGCCTTGGTGAAGAACCGCGCATAGAGCAGGTGCAGCACGGCGTGCTCGATGCCGCCGATGTACTGGTCGACCGGCAGCCAGGCATCGACGACGTCGCGATCGAACGGCGCCTGGTCATTGGTCGGGTCGGCGTAGCGCAGGAAGTACCACGACGAATCGACGAACGTGTCCATCGTGTCGGTCTCGCGCCGGGCCGCCCCACCGCAGGTCGGGCAGGTGGTGGTCACCCACTCCTCGGCCGCCGCCAGCGGGGAGCGGCCCCGCGGCGCGTAGTCGGTGACGTCGGGCAGCACCACCGGCAGCTGATCGTCGGGCACCGGCACCATCCCGCAGGCGTCGCAGTAGACCACCGGAATCGGGCAGCCCCAGTAGCGCTGCCGCGACAGCAGCCAGTCGCGCAGCTTGTAGGCGATCGTGGCCTTGCCCCGGCCCTCGGAATCGAGCCAGGCCACGATCTCGGCCTGCCCGTCGGGCGCCGGCAGTCCGTCGAACTGCTCGGAGTTGATCAGCACATCGCCGCTGCCGTGCGCGAGGTACGGCTCACCCTCCGGCGGCGACCCGTCGCGGGGCGTGATCACCGGACGGATCTCGAGGCCGAACGTGTGCGCGAAGTCGAAGTCGCGCTGATCGTGAGCCGGAACCGCCATCAGCGCGCCGGTGCCGTACTCCATCAGCACGTAGTCGGCCACCCACACGGGGATCCGCTCGCCGTTCACCGGGTTGATCACAAAGCGGCCGGTGAAGATGCCCGTCTTCGACTTCTCGGCCGCCCGCTCGACGGTCGAGAGCGCGGCGGTCTGGCGCACGTAATCGGCCACCTCGCGCTCGTGCGGGCCGCCGCGGGCCAGGTCGAGCGCCAGCGGGTGTTCGGGCGCCAGCACGAAGAACGTCGCGCCAAACAGCGTGTCCGGACGGGTGGTGAACACCGGCAGCTCCACCCCATCGTCACCTTCGAGCCGGAACCGCACCTCGGCGCCGTGCGAGCGTCCGATCCAGTTGCGCTGCATGGTCACGACGCGCTCGGGCCACTCCACGTCGGCCAGGTCGTCGGCCAGCCGGTCGGCGTAGGCGGTGATGCGGAAGAACCACTGCTCCAGGTTGCGCGCCTCCACCTCGCTGCCACAGCGCTCGCAGCGGCCGTCGATGACCTGCTCGTTGGCCAGCACCGTCTGGTCGACCGGGCACCACTTGACGGCCGCCTCCTTGCGATAGGCGAGCCCGGCCTCCAGCAGCCGCAGGAAGATCCACTGCGTCCAGCGGTAGTACTCCGGCTCGGCGGTGGACAGCTCGCGCGACCAGTCGATCGACCAGCCCATGCGGGTCATCTGCTTGCGGATCGCGGCGATGTTCGCGCGGGTCAGGTCGCGCGGGTGGCGGCCCGATTTGAGCGCCGCATTCTCGGCCGGCAGGCCGAACGCGTCGTACCCCATGGGGTGCATCACCCGGTCGCCGACCCGGCGGCGGTAGCAGCGTCACCACGTCACCCATCGTGTAGTTCTTGACGTGGCCCATGTGCAGCTCGCCCGAGGGATAGGGCAGCATCTCGAGGACGTAGCGCAACTGCGCCGGATCGTCGCCGGCAGCCGGGTTCGGCACTTCGAAGACGCGCTCTTCGGCCCAGATCTTTTGCCAGCGGGCCTCAACGGCGGCCGGGTCGTAGCGTTCCATGGTCGAGAGAGTCTAGAGACTCGAGGTGACGACCGGCTCCGGCGCTACGCTCGGTCGGTGGTCCCCAAGGTGAAATGGATCGACCTGCTCGATCCCACGCCCGCCGAGTTGGACGCCGCACTCACCCATGAGCTGCACCCGCGGGCCCGCGACCAGATCCTGGGCACGGTCGAGCGCTCCGACGAGCCACGGCCCACGCTCGAAAGCCACGGAGAGTACGTGTTCGGCATCTTCCTCGTGCCCGTGGTCGACGGCGCCCGCGACCGCGTGTTCTACCAGGAGATCGATCTGGTGATGGCGCCCGACTGTGCAATCTCGGTGCGCAAGACGCCGCCGGACGGCGACCCGCCGCTCGACTCGTCCGAAGCCCACGCGGCCTACGACGCGCAGGGCCTCGAGAGCACGGGCATGCTGGTCTACTACCTGGTCGACGATATCGCCGAGCGGTTCCTGGACATGGTGGACGCGTTCAACGCCGAGATCGACGAGCTCGAGGACAACGTCGAGGTCTGGCCCGCGCTCAAGGTGCGCGAACGGCTGACCGACCTGCGCCACGACCTGCTGCACATCCGCGCCACGCTCGGGCCCACGCGTGACGCCGTGCGCAAGGTGGTCGACAACCGCATCCTGATCGACGGCCACAACCTGTTCACCAAGGCAACGACGCTGCACTTTGCCGACGCGTTCGACAAGCTGCTGCGCGCCTCCGAATCGCTCGAGCTCTCACGCGACCTGATCGCCGGCGTGCGCGACTACCACCAGGCCAAGATCGCCAACGACCAGAACGAGGTCATGAAGACGCTCACGGTGATCGCCTCGGTGCTGCTGCTGCCCACCTTCATCGTGGGCCTCTACGGCCAGAACTTCCACGACATCCCCGAGCTGCGCTGGCACTTCGGCTACGCCTACGTGTGGCTCCTGATCATCGTGACTACCGGGCTGCAGCTGTGGTGGTTTCGGCGCAAGGAGTGGATCTGATGCGCTCGCGGCCAAACCAGGCGAGGTGGATGCCGAGCGTCAGCAGCAGCACCCACAGCCAGCCCCAGCCCACACTGGGCTGGAGCACGTCGGGCAGCATAAACGAGACGGCGCCGCGCTTGACCAGCTGCTCGTTCCACCCGTCCCCTGCCGCCACCAGCAGTCCGTAGGCGAACATCAGGCTCAGATAGAGCGAGGCCGCCGTGCGCAGCCACACGCCCTGCACCAGGCCCAGGCAGCGCGACAGGAGCAGCGCCGTCAACACCAGCTGGGTGCCCGCCAGACCCTCGTGCAGGCCGCGGTGCACGTCCGGCAGGTTGCGCTCGCCGGGGGTCGGCTGGGCGGCCTCCACCACCCGGCCGAGCAGCGGGAGATCGCTGGCGTAGAAGCCACCCAGGGCGACGATCCAGGGAATCGCGTAGACCAGCATCACGACTGCAATCACGATCCGCCACGGATCGGCTGCAGACCGGGATCGCGCCCACCGCGGCGGCCAGGCGCTGACCACCAACCAGACGGCGCTGCCGCCGAGGACGACGGCGCCGGCGGCAGCCGGCAGATTGCGCGCGCTCGCGGCCAGGTTGTCCTGAGATACGACGCCGGGCAGGCCGAGGGTGGCGCAGAGCAGCGCCGCGACGGCGGCGACCCACGGCCATCGCCCCGGCAGCCGCCTGGCCCAGACGAACGCCACCGCGATGGCCGCAAGTGCGACCGGGTAGTTGAGTTCGACGATGGTGCGGCTGACGGCGCCGTGTGCACCCGTGAGCCAGAAGTTGTACGTGCCGCCGGGCGGCAGCCGCCAGTACGTGATCACCGTGACGGCCAGCGCGGGGATGAACACGAGCAGCACGAGCGCCAGCTCGAGTGTGCCCCGGCGCCGGTCATCGCAGCCGTTCACACCGGTCTCCAGCGCCCTTCCTGCGGAGACTCGGCCCGGCCGTCGGCCACCAGCCGCTCCAGATGCGAGATCGCCTCGACCAATGCGAAGCGCTGCTCGTGGAACGTCAGCGTGTCGCCCGGCCACACCACCTGGGCAACCTCGTAGGAGGTCTCGGCGCCGTCGCGCAACGCCTGTGCGTGTACATCGAGCCGCTCGGCGTGGTGCTCGGCGATCTCGGCTGCGCGCGGGCGGGCTTTCGTGATCACCGGCCCGTGACCGGGATAGACGACTGCGGGATCGGTTCCCGCGATGCGCTCCAGCGAGTGCAGATACGCGCCCAGCGGATCGGGTGCCGTCTCGGGCCAGCGGCCGACGTTCGGCGTGATCTCGGCCAGCAGCAGGTCGCCGCCGAACATGCGCCCGGTATCCTCGCCCACGAGCACGATATGGCCATCCGCATGCCCCGGCAGCACCAACACCTCGAACCCTTCACCGCCCAGCGTGATGCGGTCGCCCTCGACCAGCGTCTGCGTCGGCGCCACGATACTCACCGGCGTACGCATGTCGGCGGCCACGGAGCGCTCGGCCAGGTCGTCGGGCATTCCGTGCACGCTGAGGTAGCGCGTGTACGGCTCGAGCGGCGCGTCGGGATCCCACACGGCGGCGGAGATCCGCGCATCCAGCTCTCCCTGCACCACCTGCTCGGCACCCGTCAACTCGACCAGCGCCGCGGCCCCGCCGATGTGATCGGGGTGGAAATGGCTGATGATCAGCCGGTGTACCCGCGGACTGCCGAGCTGCTCCAGCGCCGCCCGCCAGCCGGCCGCGGTGCGCTCGTCGCCCAGCCCGGCGTCGATGATCGTGACCCCGTCACCATCGTCCACCACATAGCAGTGCACGTGGTCGAGCGCCCAGGGCAGCGGATGGGTCACGCGGGCCACCCCGCGGCCCAGATCGAATATCTCGGGCATGGCGGCGGAGTCTAGTCTGATGACCGACGAACTCTGTCTGCTGCCCGCCACCGCCCAGCAAGCGCTGCTGCGCACCGGCGGCGTATCCGCACGCGAGTTGGTGACGGCACACCTGGAGCGCATCGAACGGATCAATCCCACAGTCAACGCGGTCGTCACCCGCACGCCCGAACTCGCCCTCGCGGCCGCCGCCGC
This sequence comes from uncultured Actinomycetes bacterium, assembly GCA_963796875.1. Classification (GTDB taxonomy): domain Bacteria; phylum Actinomycetota; class Thermoleophilia; order Gaiellales; family JAICJC01; genus CAVPTL01. The sequence goes on along the minus strand of CAWCNL010000005.1, from coordinate 422,637 downwards.
GGCCGACGCGCGACGGGCCGCAGGAGCCTCGCTGCCGCCGCTGCACGGCCTGCCGATCGCGCACAAGGATCTGGTCGACACCGCGGGCGTGCGCACCACCTACGGCTCGCCGTCCTTCGCCGACTGGGTGCCCCAGACCGACAGCCTGCTCGTGCAGCGGCTGCGCACCGCCGGAGCGATCATGGTCGGCAAGACCAACACTCCCGAGTTCGGCGCCGGATCGCACACCTTCAACCCCATCTTCGGGCCGACCTTGAACCCGTGGGATCCCAGCCGGTCGGCGGGTGGTTCCAGCGGCGGTGCAGGCGCCGCCCTCGCCGCGCGGCTGGTGGCGCTGGCCGACGGCAGCGATCTGGGAGGTTCGCTGCGCAACCCGGCTGCGTGGAACGGTGTCTACGGTCTGCGCCCGACCCCGGGACGGGTACCCTCCGTGCCCGCGACCGAGCCGTGGATGCCCTACGCAGTCGAGGGGCCGATGGCGCGGACGGCCGCCGACCTGGCGCTGCTGCTCGAGGCGATGTCCGGCCCGGATGCGCGGGCGCCGCTCTCGGCCGGCATTCCACCGTTTACTTGCGCCGATCGGGACCGCCGGCGTCGAGCGGCGCCGGGCCGCATGGAGCCCCACGCTCGGCGGTCTGCCGGTCGAGCCTGACGTGCTCACGGCGCTCGAGCCGGTGGTCGCCGTGATCGCCGACCTGCTCGCGGGGGTCGAGATGGACGAACCCGATCTGACCGGCGCAGACGCCGTGTTCGAGACCTACCGCGCCTACATGATGGCGCTCGGTCTGGGCGATCTGCTCGCGTCAGACGGCGCCCGGATGAAGCCGACGCTGCGCTGGAACATCGAGCGCGGGCTCGCGTTGACCACGGGCGACCTGATGGCCGCCGACCGCCAGCGCGTGGGTATCCACGAACGCGCGGCCGCGTTCTTCGGCACCTACGACTACCTGCTGGCTCCCGTGACCCAGCTCTCACCCTTCCCCGTCGAGTGGGAGTACCCGGAGGTGGTGGCCCAGACGCCGATGGGCTCCTACCTGGAATGGATGCGCTCGTGCTCGCGCATCACCACGCTCTGCTGCCCGGCGATCTCGATCCCCGCCGGTCTGACAGCAGCCGGTTTGCCGGTGGGTCTGCAGGTGGTGGCCGCGCCGTTTTGCGAAGCCGCGCTGATCGAACTCGCGGCCGCTCTCGAGGATTCGCTCGGCCCGCCGCCTGCGCCACAGATCTGATCGTCCCCAGGTGCAACAATTCGGCTGTTCGCGAGACTGTATGTCAGACGAATTCTGAAACGGAGGAGACAGATGTTCTTCAAGAAGGCTTCCGCGGTCCCCGCCGCAACAGACGCGCTGCCGGGTCGCGACCAGCCGCTGCCGGTGCCCGACCGAAATGTGGTGCTGGGCACGCCGCTCGTGCCGCCGTTCCCCGAGAACGTCGAGTATCTGCTGGTGGGCATGGGCTGTTTCTGGGGCGCCGAACGCGTGTTCTGGCAGACCCCGGGCGTCTACGCGACGTCGGTCGGCTACGCCGGTGGCTCCACCCCCAACGCGACCTACCGCGAGGTCTGCAGCGGCCGTACCGGCCATGCCGAGGTCGTGCTCGTCGCCTACGACACCACCAGGATCTCGACCGAGCAGATCCTGCGCACATTCTGGGAGGGGCACAACCCCACGCAGGGCATGCGCCAGGGTAACGACGTGGGATCGCAGTACCGGTCGGCGATCTACTACACCACCGAGGAGCAGCATCGGGCGGCCGTCGCGACCCGCGACGCATACGCCCAGGCGCTCGCCGACCGCGGCAAGGGACAGATCACGACCGAGATCGCAGCGGCCGGGCCGTACTACCCCGCCGAGGAGTACCACCAGCAGTACCTGCAGAAGAACCCCGGCGGCTACTGTGGGCTCGGCGGAACCGGCGTGTCATGCCCGATCGGCACGGGGATCGCCGCCGCATGACCGAACGCCGCATCGGTCGAGCTGCGTTCCTGGGAGTCGTCGGCGCAGGTGTCGCCGGCGTCGTTCTGGGAGACCGTCTCGACCGGGCGGCAAGCGGGCCACTCGGCGTCGTGGACGACGTCGTGCCCGCCGGCGTGCGAGCGTTCTTCCCCACCGGTTGGCGGATCTATTCGATCAATCCACCGTGGCCGACGTTCGACGAGCACAGCTACCGGCTGACAATCAGCGGGCTCGTCGAGCGGCCGGTCACCCTCACGTGGTCACAGTTTCTGGCTCTCGGCCAGGCCAGCCAGGTGACCGACTTCCACTGCGTGACCGGATGGACGGTGGGCAACGTGCCCTGGCACGGTGTCCGGTTCCAGACGCTGTGGGACATCGTGAAGCCGCTGCCCACGGCACGCTACGTGCGGTTCGTGTCGATGGAGTATCCCTACACCGACACGCTCACGATGGGTCAGACGACGCTTCCCAACGTGATGCTGGCGCACGGCATGAACGGGCAGCCGTTGACCCGCGCGCACGGCGCGCCGATCCGGCTCGTGATTCCCGAGATGTACGGCTACAAGGGCGTCAAATGGCTGCACCGGATCGAGCTCAGGTCCCAGCTCGAACCGGGCTACTGGGAACAGAACGGCTACGACGTGGATGCGTGGGTTGGCAAGTCCAACGGCTACTGATCCGGGCATCTACGTGCGCCGGTTCGGCGCGGCCGAACGCATGCTGCACTGGCTGCTGGCGGTCACGTTCATCGCGATGCTCGCGAGCGGGCTGATCCTGGCGCTGCCCTCGCTCGCGACGCTTGCCGCCGACCGGGTGTTGTGGAAGTCGATCCACCTCACCGCCGCAGTGTCGTTCTGGGTGGGGCTCGTCGTGCTGATTCCGGGCAACTCACGCGAGCTGCGGCAGACCGCCCACGAGGTCGACCGGTGGAGCGAGACCGACCGCCAATGGCTGCGCTGGGCGGTCACCCGGCGGGGCGCCGAGCCCGGCTCGGGGCGGTTCAACGCCGGCCAGAAGTTGAACTCGGCGATCGTGGCGGGGCTGATGGTGGTGTTCACCATCTCGGGCACCCTCATGTACCTGCAGGAGCGCGACGCGCAGTTTCGAGGCACGAGCGCGATCATGGTGCACGATTGGGCCACCTGGATCGCGGTGCCGCTGATCGTCGGCCACCTCTACCTGGCCCTGGTGCACCGCTCCACGCGCCACTCGCTGCGGGGGATCACGCTCGGCACGGTGCGGCGAGACTGGGCCCGCCGCCACCACGCCGACTGGAATCATTGATGAATAGAAGGTGTCAGGCAGTTTCTATTCACCCAAAAAGCTGACCGGCAGCCGCAAGCATCAGGCGTGAATAGAAACTGCCTGACACCTTTATTCAGCCGCTGGCGGATTGCGGGCCGCCGGGGCTGAGTGGCAGCGCGAAGGGGTTTGACCACGCCCTGGCATCGCCGTTCTCCACCTCGACCCGGCCCCACGGCCAGGTCTCGGGAAACAGCATCCGCGCGGCGGTGACCAGCCCCGCGGCGTCACGCTCGAGCACCTCGCCGCGCCACTGCATCATCGCCGCGTCGGCATGCACCCGGCCGCCGTCCCACGGGCCGGAGCGCAGCGTCACCGCGGTCGCAGGCGAGCAGCGCACCTCCACCCCGTCGGCCGTCACCTGCAGATCCAGGATCTCGGCGCCCGTCGAGCCGTAACACGCGCCGGCGCGCAGTGCGTCGAGCACCGCTTCGCGCGTGCGCTCGGCACACCGCACCATCGTCCAGCCCAGGTTCGAGTCGGTGCCCGGGTAGTGGCAGTCGTCGGTGGCGATGCCGACGGCGACTCCCTTTGTGCGGTACAGCACCGCGTCCCAGAACTCGGCCGACACCCCGTTGCCGTTGGCCACGTGGCTGCCGCCGTTGACCACCTCGACGCCGTTCAGCGACGGCGCGTTCAGGTAGTCAGACGACTCCAGCCCGCTCCAGTAGGGGTGAGCCAGGATCGCGACTCCACCGTTGGCGACGATGAAGCTCGCCGCCTCCTCGATCGAACCGAGCTCGCGATTGGGATCGGGAAGTTCGGCGCAGCCCAGCGCGAGGATGTCGGCCTCCATGCCGTCCCTGGGGCTTGCCGTCAGCTCGCTCGACGGGATCAGCACCAGCCGGTCGTCCGCAACCTGCGTCACAAAATGGTGGTCGGTGATCGCCAGCACGTCGTACCCGTGTCCGGCGTAGAGGCCGATCAGTTCGTCGGTCGTGGCCTCGCCGTCAGAGTTGGTGGTGTGCGAGTGAAACTGGCACCGCAGCCAGTCACCCTCGACGTCGAAACCGCTCGGCATGCGCAAACGCTATCCGATCAGGCGCCGGCCAGCTGCCGCAACGACTCGAGTTCGTCGGCGGTGTTGGCGTTTCGCACCGACTCGGGAAACGGCAGCTCGGCCACGTCGAACCGGTTGGTGGGTACTTGCTCGACCAGCGCGCCCACCCGCCGCTCGCCGTGCACCAGCAGTTGCTCGATCAGTCCCTGCAGCTCGCGCCGGTAGGCAGCCGCCAGGTAGTGCTCATGGCCGTTGGACATGGGCACCGCGGCCTGCGCTCCGTCGAGCCGCTCCACCACGGCAAGCACGAACTCGGGCCGCAGCAGCGGCAGATCGACAGCCGCGACGAAGATCTCATGGCCTCGCCCATGGGCCACGCGAAAGCCCGCCGACATGGCCTCGAGCGGACCCTGCTCGGGCTCGGCGTCGATCGCCACCTCGCAGCCGTGCGGCAGCGGCGGCAGCTTCTGATCGGCTGCCGCCACCACGATCACGGGATCGGCGACCACGCAGAGCACCTCGGCCATGTGGACGACCAGCGGTTTTCCGTCCCACACCGCGGCTGCCTTCGACGACCCCATCCGGGTCGACAGCCCACCGGCCAGCAGTACGGCCGCGATGTCAGACAACGCGCTCAGGGCTCGTGTAGATGTTGAACCGCTCGCCGCGCAGGAACCCGATCAACGTGATGCCAAACCGCCGGGCCGCGTCCACCGCGAGGCTCGACGGCGCCGACACGGCGCACACCACCGGGATGCCACCCATCGCCGCCTTCTGCACGATCTCGAAGCTCGTCCGGCCCGACACCAGCAGCACGGAATCCGAAAGCGGCACGCGCGAACCCAGGAACCGCTCGCCCACCACCTTGTCGACGGCGTTGTGCCGGCCCACGTCCTCGCGCAGCAGCTGCAGCTCGCCCCGCGCATTGAAGAGCGCCGCGGCGTGGAGGCCGCCGGTCGAATCGAACACCTTCTGCGCGGCCCGCAGGGCGGCGGGCAAGCCAAGGATCACGTCGGTCGCGACGGTGGGTCCCGCAGCAACGTGCCCGGCGTGTGTCTCGATCATGTCGAGTGACGCCTTGCCGCACACGCCACAGCTGGAGGTGGCGTAGAAATTGCGCTCCTGCCCGACCGACGGAAGCTCGGCGGCCAGCGAGACCGAGACGACGTTGTACTGCTGCTGGTCGGCCGGCACCGTGCAGTAGCGCACCTGCCTGACCTGATCGAGCGAGGTGACCAGCCCCTCGGTGAAGAGGAACCCCGCCGCCAGCTCGAAGTCGTGGCCGGGGGTGCGCATGGTGACGGCAATCGCGCGTGGCTCGGCGCCGGGCTCCTCCACCCGGATCTCCATCGGCTCCTCGGTGGCGATCTGGTCGTTGCGCCGCGTGCGCTGACCCGACTCGATGGCAATCACCGCACCGCGGGTGGTGCTCGCCGGACGCGGCGGAACCGGTTCGGGCTCGTCGGGAATGCCCCAGTCGTCGAACTCAGAATCAGCTGCCGCATGCTCGGAAGACATGCAGTCAGTGTACTTGGAGCGGCGTGCCGGAACGAACTTCTGTCACGAACGCAACAGAAGTGCCTGGCACGTTTGTTGCGTTGGCTAGGCCTCGCGGTTGGTGGCCATCCGCACGAGCAGTTGCTCGGTGATGGCATCGGTCGGGCAGGTGTCGGCGCACGCCCCACACGACACGCAGGTCGACTCCTGGAATCCCGAGTCGAGCCCCGCGGTGACGTTCGCGTGGAATCCTCGGCCGGTGGCCGTGAGCGCGAAGGCGCCCTGCACCTCGTCGCAGGCTCTCACGCAGCGCCCGCACGAGATGCACAGTTCGTGCTGGAACACCAGATACGGGTGGCGAGCGTCCATGTCCGGCTGGTGGGTGACCCCCGTCCAGCGCGGCTCGGTGACGCCAAGCCGCGCCGCCACCTGGGCCAACTCGGTGTGAGGCGCCGGTTCGACGGGCAGCTCCGAGAGCACCAGCGAGACCACGTTCCTGGCGATGCGGTTGGCCCGCTCGGCCTGGGTGGTGATCTTCATGCCGTCCCGGCAGACCGTGGTGCACGACGCGACCGGGCCGCGGGCGCCCTCGATCTCGACAAGGCACACGCGGCAGGCGCCAAACGGCGCCATGCGATCGTCCAGGCACAGCGTCGGCACCCACCTGTCGGCCTGCTTTGCCGCCTCCAGAGCTGTGGTGCCCGGTTCGACCTCAACCGCGACGCCGTCGACGAACACCTCCACTACGCCACCCCCAGCTCTTCGGGAAAGTGCTTGATCAGGCTGCGGATGGGTGCCGGCATACCGCCGCCGTGAGCGCACAGGCTCGCCACCTCGAGGGTCTCGAGCAGATCCTCGAGCTCGCCGCGCGGCACCGGGCCGTCGGCCTCCACCATCTCGAGCGCGCGGCGTAGTCCGATGCGGCAGGGGAAGCACTTGCCACAGCTCTCGGTGGTGCCGAAATGCAGCAGGTGGCGGGCGAGCGCGCGCATGTCGGTGCGGTCGTCGAAGGCCACGATGCCGCCGTGGCCGACCATGCAGCCTTCCGCCGCCAGCTGGTCGAAGTCAAACGGCGTGTCCACCAGCGACGCGGGAAGGATGCCCGCAAGCGGACCGCCGATCTGCAGCGCCTTCAGTTCGCGCCCGTCGCGCATGCCGCCGCCGATCTCCTCGCAGATGGTGCGGATCGACGTGCCAAACGACACCTCGTACACGCCGGGGTTCACGAACCGGTCGTTCAGGCAGATCATCTTGCTGCCCGGCGTCGCACCGAGGCTGAGCTGCTTGTACGCCTCAGATCCGCGCAGGGCGATGAACGGCGCGTTGCACAGCGTCTCGACGTTATTGACCACGGTCGGCAGGCTGTGGTAGCCGCGCTCGGCCGGGAACGGCGGGCGCGCATTGACCGTGCCGCGCAGACCCTGCAGCGAGTTGAGCAGCGCCGTCTCCTCGCCCACCACGTAGGAGCCGGCACCCTCCTCGACCCAGACGTCGAAGTCGAAGCCGCTGCCGTAGATGTTGGTGCCCAGGTGACCGGCTGCGCGGGCCTGCTCGATCGCGGCGTCCAGCCGGGGCTTGGAGAGCGGATACTCGGAGCGCACGAACACGAACCCCGCCGAGGCGCCGACCGCATATCCGGCGATCGCCATGCCCTCGATCAGGAGCGACGGGTTGCGCTCCATCAGGTACTTGTCGATGTAGGAGCCCGGGTCGCCCTCGTCGCCGTTGACCACGATGAACTTGTGCTCGCCCTTCGAGGCGCGCGTGAACTCCCACTTCAGGCCCGCCGGGAACCCGGCGCCTCCGCGGCCGCGCAGGTTGGCCTCCTTGACGTCGGCGATCAGATCCTCCGGCGTCTGCTTGAGCGCAGCCTGGAGCCCGCTGAAGTCGGCCGGGCGCAGCAGCACCGGCTCGCCGAGGGCCGACTGCCACTCGGGCTCGGCGGCGGTCTGGGACGCACCCGCCAGCACCCGCTCGATCGCGCCGGTACCGGCGTCGATCACCTCGCCGTCACGCACCGCACAGCCGGCGTGGCAGAACCCGAGGCACACGGTCTCGCCCAGCGAGAGGCTGCGGTCATCGGTGATCTCGCCCAGCGAGAGCCCAAGCCCCTGCTCGAGCTGCTCGACGTGCTCGTCGAAGTCACGCGCCCAGCAGGCGGTGCCGGTGCAGACCCGCACGTGCCGCGCGGCCGCGCGGGTGGTTCAGGTCGTCGTAGTAGGTGGAGACGCCGTACACGGTCGCCTCGGGCACGCCGGTCAGCGCGGCGGCGCGGCGGCGATCGTCGTCGGTCACCTCGCCGTGGTCATCCACGGCATCCTTGAGGACGTCGAGCACAGTCGGGGCCCCGTCGCCACGCTGGCGTCGGACCAGCAGCTCGATCACATTCTTGGACATTCGGGGCCCAGCGTATCCGACGACACGGCCGGAGATGCACCGTACCTAGGTGTTTCTGATGGCCTCCGCAGCAGAAACGCCCCAAATGTGTGCAAAACGGCCACGGACAGCCGCACGAGCAATGCATAAAAGGGGACTGTCCCCTTTTATGCATCCCTGATGGAGCTAGTCGGGCTCGAACCGACGACCTCCACGCTGCCAGCGTGGCGCTCTCCCAGCTGAGCTATAGCCCCAGGAGCGGGATTGAGGCTATGCCGCCTCAGCCCCGTCGCAACAATCTCGCAACTCGGTCGCAGCTCGCAACCTCGCCTCCGAGATCGCAGACACCATATCAGCGCGCGTCCCCAGGTCGGCGTCATCGAAGGCGTGCGCGTAGCGGTCGAGCACGAGACTCGGCTTGGTATGGCCCATCTGGCGGGCGACATCGACCGCGCTGCGGCCCTCGTTGATCAGGAGCGAAGCGAACGTGTGGCGCAAGTCGTAGGGGCGACAGTCGGCCACTCGAGCAGCCTCGCGGGCGGGCTTCCACGACCAGCTGCGCCAGTTATTGAAGTTGAGGTGAGCGCCGCGCGGCCCCTGGAAGACGAGCTGGTCGGGCGCCTCGAAGTTGCGACGTCGCAACTCGGCGAGATCGTCAGCGAGCGGGGCCACGAGCTTCACGCGCCGCTCCCCCGCCTCCGTCTTCGTCGGGCCCTCCTCGCCGTGCGTGTAGGCACGCGACACCGTGACGTGGCGCGCGTCCACGTCAGCCCAGCGCAGCGCCGCAGCCTCCTCGGGCCGAAGTCCGCAGTATGCGAGCACGCTGACGAGGGCGCGGCTTTGCGGATCGGTGAGGTACGAGCGGATGCGTTCAACCTCGAACGGCGTCAACGTCCGCGGCCCCGTCTTCGCCACACGACGGCGACGAGTCCGCGGCAACGCTCCGAGCGCCGGATTCCGCGGCAGCAGGCCATCCCGGTAGGCCGCGCCCATCGCCGCACTCAAATCCTTCCAGGCGTGCTGCACCTGCGTGTGGCCGGCGCCCTTCCGATCGGCGAGCTGGGTCATCTCCGTGTGCCAGCGGCGCAGTTCCTTCTCGGCGATGTCACACAGGCGCTCGCGGCCGAGGTACGGCTCGACCCAGACGGCCATCCGTGGCAGGCGCGTATCGCGCAGCGACTTCGACCAGTGAGGCCCCTCGTTGCGCGCCCACTCGACCAACCAGTCCTCGAGGAGCATCGAGCTCGGCTGGGCCTCACCGTAGGCGCCGCGCTCCGCCTGGAGGCGCAGCTCCTCCTCGGCCTTCACCGCGAGCTTGTGCGCGGCCGTGTCGGTGGCGGCCTTCACGGTGCGACTCCGCTGGCGCCCGCCGATCTTCCACCGCGCCTCGTAGTGGCCGGGCCCCTTCCGCTGGATACTCACCGCTCGGCCAGTTCTCGGTGCACCTGCCTGAGCTTCCCGCCGCGTGTGCGCGGTCGGCCGATCTTCGGCCGCGGGGCGAGCGCCTCGGGGCGCGGCTCGAAGCGGAGCGCCTCCAGGTCGCCGCGACGGATGCGCCACGACGGCCGGGTGCTCGTGCTGATGTTGAGCGCGGGCAGCCGCCCGGTCTGGATCAGGTCGTACACGAGGTTCTTGCCACAGCCGAGGTACTCCTGCACCTGCCCGGGTGTGAGGAGCTGGCGTTCACGCTCGGCGCGGCTGCGCAGCTCCTCCTCGGCAGCGATCATCTCGTGCAGCTCGGCGATGTCTTCTTGGGTTACTTCTTCGGTGCTCAACGTGCCTCCAAGGGGTTCCAGGGTGTCTCGTCGTGATTATGCGGTTCGCGCGGGACGGAGACCCCTCGCGCGGGTTGTAGTCCGGCCCGGTGCGTAGCGTTTGCGTTGACCCTGGCCCGCCCACCCGCCACCCCTTGCGTGGTGGGCGGGCCGACCTTTTAGAACCGTCAGACGGTTGTCCGGTGGGTTCCGTGGTTGTGAACCACAGGCGAATCGCCGCGCCTCTCACGGCAAACACTCGGCCCACGACCTGTCACCGCCCCCAGCCGCAACACCAGGTCAGCGCTCCGCTATCGCCTGCCACCGCCCCCTCACCGGCCGCAACCCCACAGCAACGCGATGCCCACGGCCCGCCACCACCCACAAACGCTGGCGCAAGGTGGGTGGCGGGTTTGCCGGGCACCGGCTCGCTGGTACCATCGAAACGTGATACCGCGTAGCTGTACACCGATTGGTCCACTACTCGGAGCGTGCCTCGTGATGCTGGTGGCCGCCAGTGTCAGCGCCGCATCGGTTAGCTGGAGGCTCTCGGCTCGCAATCGCTTCTCGGGCCAAAACGCGTTCGTGCTGACCCACTACGGGTTCGCGGGAGCAACCCGGGTCGCGGTCAGTCTTCGAACCAAGCCGTCCCAGACGATCCCGGTGTTCTGGAAGGCCACCTGCACATCGGCGACAAGCCGTGGGGTGTCGAAGACCACCACCGGGCGGTACACGAGCCACGGATTGGGCGCGAAAGTACCGATCAGACTCGGCGTCAAGCGAGCCTATCGCTGCAACATCAGCGCCCAGGGGGCACCGATCGGGACGAGCGTAAGATCGGGCTACGTCTCGCTCTGGCGGAACTAGCCGGTTCCGTCCGGCGAATGCCCCGCCACCACCCACAACGCCGATTCGAGGGTGGGGCGACGCTCGACCAACCGCCTGCCACCGCCCCCGAACCAGCCGCAACGCCGGGGCAACGCTCGGCCCACGCCTCGCCACCACCCCCACAACTCGCCCGCACGTAACTCCGCCGTACCAAACCACACCGCTGATTCCGTCGTCAAAGCGTGTAATGCCACGAAACCGCCGGAGATTCGGATGGAGCCTTTCGGGATTCGTGCTCGCCTTCGCGCTCGGTGCATCGCTTCTTTCCGGATGCGGTTCATCGCAGATGACGCAAGGCGCAGCTCCCACCGTCGGTGCGCGCCCGACCCGCACCTGTCCGAAGCCGTGTGCGTGGACAACGATCCCGATCCCGACGGTCGCGGTGGATGTCTCGGTGACAGGAATGGTCGCCCCATCCCGCGACGATCTGTGGCTGGCGACACTGGCGGGCCCCGGTTGGAGCAGACCGCAACCCGCCCCCGATCTCTCGTGGGCCCAGGCATCGCCCCATCCGGTGCTGCTTCATCTAACCGCAGCAGGCTGGAAGCCGCAGACTCGTCTGCCTCACTCGTCGATCACCGATCTCACCGCCAGCGGGCCGAGTGATATCTGGGGGCTGGCAGCCGACCAAGGAAACCGCCTGGTGCACTACGACGGTAAGCACTGGCGGTTCGTCACGCCTCCTCCGGCGGGTAACCCTTCGCTTGAAGCGATCACCGCGATCGCATCGAACAACATATGGGTCGTCGGAGCGGGCTTCACGGCCACCACGTCCTATGCCCTGGCCGAGCACTGGGACGGCAAGCGCTGGCACCGCTCTGCGATGCCGACGGTCTCGCGAACGACGCAGCTCACGGCGGTTGCCGCCGCCGCACCGAACGACATCTGGGCGTTCGGACACTACGCCACCGCTCCCCCAGGACAGAGCGGCGTGTACACCGCCTCCGGACTCGTTACCGAGCACTGGGACGGAAACCGATGGCACCTTGTCCGCCAGCCCACCTACCGAAACAGCAAGGCCAGCTTCCAGATCAACGCTGCCGAGATGATCAGCCGCAGCGACGGATGGGCCGTCGGAAGCCAAATCCACCGAAACGGCGGCGGAGCCCAACAACTCGTCCTCCACTGGGACGGACAACAATGGCAACCAGTGGACACGCCGTTTTGCTGCGCACAGACCTCGCTGAACTCCCTCAGCGCAGCGAACCCCGATGCAATCTGGACGGCCGGATTCGCCGCGACCACCACATACGCCACCACCAGCCGCGTAGACCGCTGGGACGGCAATCAGTGGCAACGCGTCCCCTCGCCCAACCTCGGCCAAACAACGCTCACCACAATCATCGCGAGACCCGACGGCACTGCGATCGTGGCGGGAACCGGACAGAACCCAAACCAAACGAGCTATCCAGTCCTCGAGATCAAGCGCCCGTAGGAACAAACCATTCCATTCCGTCTGTCCGGATTCGTGCAATCCCTATAACCCAGGCACGGTTTGCCCCGATGCGAGGCGGCTGGGATCCTTCACCACGAACACGCGTTCGACCAGGAGCACACGAGAGCCGCCAACCCACGGCCGGCATCAGGCGACCCAGCCAACGCGAGGCGGCAGCCCACCCCAACCCGCCAGAAGCCGCCACCCCATCGCCAGCCACCCCCGGCCAACCGGACAGAAAGCACAGCAGCACAGTCCCGGCCGACCACCCCGCCCCCTTCCCCCTCGATGCCAGGGTTCAACAGCCCACCGCACCAGAGACAGCGGCCCCAGCCGAGCACACCCCATCCACCGCCGACCCGTGCGAAACGTACCGATCCGATGGGGTGCCTGCGCCGCCCTGACCCACCCTTAAAGGACACCGCAGCACGATGCTCAGCGAGCCCTTGAAAACCAGTGTCGTGCCTACCCACCATCCCCCACCGTTAGGCCACACAGCAGCACGCTGGCCGTGCCAGCGCCACCAGCCCGCGCCAGCGGGCAGGTGGCACACAACAGAGGGAGACGGTGAGCAACGCCCCCCACCATCCGCAAGAGCCAGAGAACAGCAAGAGCCGACCACCAGCGAGGCCCAACCACGCCGGCCCCCGCCACCCGCCTCCGCGCCGAGCGTCACCCTAGCCAGACACCCCGCTACAGCCAGGGCCTGTGTCCCAGGGGTTCGGTGTCCCCCGGTTCTGTCCTGGTTGTGTGCGTTCGGGTTTCCGACCCCCCGGGTCTGCGGTTATATAGCGTGGCGGGTATATGGCGGTGGCGTGTGTGTCCCTCCTTCCTATACTCTCTTGGTAGCGAGTGAGTGAAGGGTGACATTTTTTGAGTCTGGGAGCGGTCTAAGCCCCTCTACGCATCGCAACGTGGCGGAGGGTGGCAATGGTGCTCTTTCATCCCAGACTTCCGCCTTGGGCCTCGCAGTCGGCTGAAAATGAAGGGTGAAAACCGAAGGGTGACACCGCTTCGGCTGATGGGTGGTTTTAGCCGGGTTCTGTCCGCCTTTTGCCTCGGTTCGTCTCACGGTTCTGCTATGATGTGTCCAGCGGGCGAGGTAGTCCCTTTGGCGAGGGTGACCGCGATTTTAAGCCGCCTTCGCTGACCTGGTTCGTCACGGTTCCCAGGTCAGCGAGGGCGGCTCTTCTATGCGTGCGTCTCACAGTCGTGCTACACTTATTCTCAGAAGGACACATCCGCAGTCGCCAGGGCGGATCGCGTCGAAACCGTGACATCTGAGGAGAGAGCCTTGAAGGCCATAGAGATTTCACCAGACCAGCAGGACGATCTGGTCGAGGCGCTGCGAGTGTCCCGGCGTGAGCGCGTCCGCGATCTGACCGATCATCGCCACCGCGCGCTCGACGCCGAGCTCGCCGTCCACCTGGAGCGCGTAGCGTGAGCGCGCGGGCTCGTGGCAGGAAGGTGTCGCAGCAGCGCGAGCGGCAGCGCGACCGGAAGGCCAAGGCTGTCGAGCGCAGGAACGCGCGCGGCCAGTGGGGCCGCCAGATCCTCGCCATCGAGTCGAACCGCGACGCGAAGCTGCACGCCGACGAGAACGCCGCGAAGCAGCGCACCAACGCCTACGGGCGCATCCGCATCACCGCGAAGTACGACGACACCTGCTCGTACAGGCGGCTGGACGGGAATGTCTGCGGGAACGCGATCAAGAAGGGCCGACGCTGCTACTTCGAGCCGCAGTCGGGCCACGTCGAATGCTTGGAGTGCTGGACGTAGACGCGCTCTGATACCCGTCCACACCACTCGGTGAGGCAGGCCGCCCGGCCGCGGTGTCGTCGCTGCTGAGTAGGAGGTTCGGGGACTGAATAGCTGGCGAGTTGGCCCCGAGGGAGGGCCCCGGCGTAGGTTTTCGAGGTCGGAGCCAGTGGCTGTCACGCAGGGGTTCCTCCGTTGCGGTGCGTCAGACACAGTCCTAGTGGAACCTGCAACGGGTTGAACAGATACCCCCACCCCAGATCGCCAGCTCGCCGCGAGGCGAGCGTCCGGCGATGGACGAGTCCAGGGGAGAGCGGCGACGGGCGCAGAGTCCCTGGGAGACGAGGAAAAACGGCGGGGTGGCGGGAAGACGAGATTTCGCTCGAGCTGGCATTCGGTGAGCGGGCCAGTCCCATCTTCCCCACACCCAGCGGGCTTCTCGAAGGTCGGTCAGATGTTGGTGTCGCGCACGGTTTCGATCAGGCGACGGGCGAGCCGCTTCTGCGCGGGCGAGAGCGATGCGAACAGGTGTGTCAGCGTCACGTCCTCGGGGTCGTCTGTTCCGGGTGCGGGCAAGTAGCCGGCGGCGAGCAGGAGCGGCCCAGCGGGGATTTCCAGCCGGTCGGCGATGTCCTCGACGGTGCTGCGCTTCGGCACGCCGACAAGCCCGTTCTCGACCTTCTGCGCGTAGGCGGTCGAGATTCCGATGTGCTTGGAGAACTTGGCGTAGCTCTCGCCGCGGGCTCCGCGGATCGCTCCGAGGTAGCGGCCGAAGGCGACGGCCTGGGCTTTGTGGGCGGCTTCTCGTTCGCTCGCGGTGCTCATTCCTGACCGTCTCCTATTTTGACAAAATGTCGTACTTCTAATATCATACCGGGATGGAGTCACCAAGCCTACAGCCCGAAGAACTGCTCGACCTGAGCGTGCTCTGCGAGGCCCTCCAGGTCAGTCGGCACACGGTGCTCGGCTGGATCAACAGCGGCGCGATCCGCGCGGTGCGTGGTGAACCCTGCGAGCTGCGAGCGGCCCCGCTACCGCGTCCCCCGCAGCGAGCTTGAAGCGATCCTCGGCCAGCCGGTGGGCGGCCAATGAGCGACTTCCCCCTGAGCGCGTGCCAGCAGGCCACGGAGGCGCGCATCGCCGAGGTCAAGCTTCCCCCGCGTCGATGTGCCTGCCGGAGAGCTTTGCAGGCTCGTTCAACACGCGAAATGGGGCTGGAGCGCCGCGCCGTGCAAGGCCGCACAGTATGAGCGCGTCGGCGGTGTCCGCGTCGAGGCAGAACCCGCGGCGTGGCGGATGCCGAGCGGCAGCGAGCTGCTCACCGACTTCTTCAACGGCGGCGAGTCCTACACCTTTGCGCCGTCGTCAGCCCTCTGGAGGGCCGCTGAGGAGCTTGTCCAGACCGGCACCTTCGGATGGCCGCTCGCGGACGGGCAGCACCTCGGAAAAGCTGCTCTCGATGGTGCTGCTCGCGCGGCTCGGTGTCCGCATCGGAATGCGCCCGCCCAGCTCCCGAACCTTGACGAGGAGGCGCTGCAGCAGCGTCTCGACTCGCTCCAGGCGGCCGAGACATCCACCGCGCCGCCGTCAAAGCCCGCCCCGACGGGGAGCCGCTAGTCGGCGCCCAGGTCGCGGCACCCGAAGAGCAGCCTGTAGATCGCGCTGCGTTCGCATCAACCCAACCCGGCCGCGTCCCCTCGCGCCGCTGAACCCAGGAGCCAACCGTGCCCGACCTCAAGAGTCAGATCACCGAAGTGGAACAGGCCATCGGCGCCGCACTCGACGCCTACAGCCAGCGCATCGAGAAGGCGCTCAAGGCCGCCGCAGCGACCGCGCCGGCGCCCACCGCTGCGCAGCCGAACCAGGCCGCAGCTCCGCAGAGACAAGACGATTCCAGACGCGCTGCGCAACGCGGCAGAGAACTTCGACCCGACCGCGACGGTGGCCGCGCCCAGCCTGACCCGCTGCTGCTTGCGGTGATGAACGACGCCGAGCTCACGCGGCGCGCGCACTCGCCGAGGCGGAGCGGTCTAGTGACTATCTGGATCGCGCGCAGGCCGCCGAGACGTGGAGCCGGACGTGGGCGAACGCGCTCGAGCGGCGCACCGATCGGCTCGTACAGATGCGCGAGCACCGCCAGGAGCGGAAGGCGAAGGCCGAGCGTGAGCGCGCCGAGGCTGTCGAGTTCGGGCAAGCGCCAGCGGATCGCAGAGATCGAGCAGATCGGTGCGACCCTCGGTCAGCAGAACGCCGTCACGCGCTTCCAGATGCTGCGCGATGCCCACCTCCTCAGAGCGACCAAGCTGATCTGCGCGCGCACTGCTGGGGCCCGCGCGAGCTGGCGATAGTGCGCGACCTCGAAGCGCGGTGACTGAGGTGTCGCCGCAGCGCGTCCAGAGCGCAGGCTTCGTGACCCACGAGCACAACGGCGAGCTCTACGCCTACGTGCCGAGCAACTTCGACTCGGTCGATCAGTTCACCGCGGCCTACCGAGCCAGACGCGGAGGCGATCGACCCGGCGAACGCGACGGCGGCGAGCGGCGGCCAGTGGTTCCACGAGAGCCCGAACGCCGAGTAGTAGCGCCACCTATCCCAACCCTTCTACAAGGAGCATCACTGTGAAGTCCATCAACCTCAACGACGTAGATTCGACGTTCATCGCTTCCGGGCCCGGCAGCGTCGTCGTGCGCAGTAACGGCAGCGTGACCGGCACGTTCGACAGCGACCCGAGCGTCTCAGTCGGCGACGGCACCGACGTATCGACCTCGGCGAGAGCGAGCAGTTCACCCTGGCGCGCGGCGAGGAGCTTTGGGGCATCTCTGACCTCTCCACCGAGCCCGCCGAGTTCCAGGTGCAGGTGAAGCGCCCAGCCCTCCACGCGAGCGACCTGGCGTAGCCGTGAGTGCCTCCGCTCACCAACTCGCGTCACACAACTGGCCTGACGGCATCGCCCAGCGACGCGCGCAAGGCCGGATATGACATCGAGGACGACATCGCGCGGTTCGGCCGACTGTGCGCAACGCTCAGAGCGAGCTGATCGTGCTGGTGCACGACCACGAGGTGGAGAAGCTCGCCGAGAAGGCCGCCGCCAGCGTCGTCATCAGCAAGCAGAAGCGCGTCGAGCGCAAGCAGCTCAACCGGCACCGCGCCGTCGTCGCCGCCGCCGCGGAGGCACGGGCGCGGGGAGAGCGGCTCGGCTGGCTTGACGCGCTACAGCTCGCCCGCGAGATGTTCACCGAGCTGGAGTCGGCCGCGTAGTGGCTACCGAGGCCCCACAGGCTGTCCCGTCGATGTGCGGCGTGGCGAAGACCGAGGTGCGCTGCTCGGTCTGTCAGAGCCCGTACCGTGAGCGCGTCGATGATCTGCTCGTGCTGGCGCGCAAGGGCGAGTCGCTGGCAGACGGAACGCGCGTCTCGCTCTCGTGGATCGCCGATACGTCGCCCGACCTGTTCGGCACCAAGCTGTCACGCAAGGCGCTCACGAACCACCGCGACCAGCACGTCCTATTCACCGCTGAGACGGTCGCGCCGGCCACCCACCTCAAGGCCGCCCGGAAGACGAGGCGGAGATCGAGCGAGTTCTCGACGGGATCGACCCTGCGACGATGACCGCGCAGGATCTCTACGACGTGCTCGTGCGCGTGCAGGCTACCCGAACATCTTGAAGCGTCCCGACCGGCGTGACCCCCGAGCTAGCGCAGCGCGCCGCCGCCGCCGCTGAGAAGCGCGAGGAGCAGGACTCGGCCGCGATGCTGATGCGCGCGCAGTCGGCCGCGATCGGGGTGGCGCTTGCGGGATCGCCGCCGAAGAAGGTCGAGCGGCCGTGGGAGTACCGGAACGGCGGGATCGTGTATCTGGACGGCGAGGATGTCGTCGAGGTCGAAGCCGAGGAGGTCGTCCAGCCGGGCGAGAGCGCTTGATCGACCGGCGGACACGCTCGCCGATCGTGCACGGCGAGCTGGTCGAGGCGGAGGAGGCCCAGGCGACCCCGCAGGATTACGGCCAGAGCCGCGTCTGCGGCGCGTGTGGTGCGAAGGTGAGCCGGTACACCGCTCCCGTGCCCACAGTCGGCGACCGCTGCAACCGCTGCTGGGAACTGCCGGAGATACTACGGCGTCTCGTTCAGCCCTGAGAAGCGCAGGCAGATCATCGGCGTGAATCGCGCCCTAGTCATCGCCACCAGGCGGCTCGAGAAGCAGCGTGCGCGCCAGGCGAAGATCGACGCGATGACACCCGCCAAACGCGAGCAGCTCGAACGCCGCCGAGAGAGACAGCGCGAGTATGCGCGCGAGCAGCGCCGTCGCAACAATCTCGCAACTCCCTGACCAGATTCGGGGGTTTTCGGGGGCGGCGCGCGAGTCGGCGTCTCACGTCGTTACCGCGTAACCGAGCGGTAGGCTGGCTCGTCGTGTCTTTTCTTGGAGACGGCCATTTTCACACTGCCAGCGTGGCGCTCTCCCAGCTGAGCTATAGCCCCAGGGGAGGCGGAAGTATATCGCTGACCGGGTGCACGGCCATCCCCCGCGCGTCTGCCAGGGTCTCGAGCACCGCGACCGTGTCGGCAAACCGCACGCCCGTCAGAAAGCTCTCGCGCGCCTCGAAGTCGGCGAGCATCACCCGTACCGCCGCCGAGTACGCCGCGGTATCGCCGCTCGCCAACGCGTCGAGCGCTGCCGCGGCCGTGCCGAACGTTCCGCCCGCCTGGCCCAGCACCTCGGTGTGCGGAGTCTCGCCGAGCGACGTGCGGGCCAGCGCCGCGAGGTACGCCGCCGCGGGCGTCTGGGCCTCAGCGGTCTCGACGATCGCGCGTCGCGCGACGGGTTCGACCCCGTCGCGGGCGAGGATCGCCATCTTGAGCGCGCCCAGCAGCCGCCCCCAGCTCTCGGCCCGCACGTGTGCATGCGAGCGCAGATACGCGTCACGCGCGGCGATCAGCTCGGCGTGAGCCGGATTCCCGGCCAGCAGCGCGCGATACGCCGTCGCCTCGTGCTGGACGGCGTCCTCCAGCTCGAGCCGCGCGCTCACCCCGTGGCGAAGGTCTCGCTCGGCACCTGGCCCCAGAGCGACTCGAGCCGATAGAACGACCGAGCCTCCGGGGTGAAGATGTGCACCACGACATCCAGGTAGTCGAGCACGATCCAGTCTCCCTGCGCCTGGCCCTCGATCCGCCGCTGAATCAGCCCCTCGCGCTTGAGCTGCTCGCGAATGCCGTCGCTGATGGCCTGCGTCTGACGCGGGTTTCGGCCCGTGCAGATGACGAAGTAGTCCGTGTAGCTGACCACCTCGCCCATGTCGAGGATGACGATGTCGGTCGCGACCTTGTCTGCCGCCAGCGAGGCGATGCGATGCGCGAGCTGCAGCGTGTTCTTCAGGCGGGGGGCTCCATAGGACGCTCGGAGCGTAGCAAACCCCGGTCGTCGTCCTCCGTGACCGGCGCCTCGATCGAGGTCGGTAGCCACATCAGCGCCCGGGTGCCGTGACCGATCGTCGAGTCGATCGTGAGCATGCCGCCGGCGCGCCTGACGCGCTCGTCGGCGGCGCGCAGGCCGAAGTGGAAGTCTCCGTCGGCCGCGGCGGCGGCGACCGTCGAACCCGACGCCGTCGTCCACGACCTCGAGCGCCACTCCGCCGCCTGCCGGCCGCACGCTGAGGGTGACCGCGCTCGCGTGTGCATGCCGCCGCGCGTTCTCGAGCAGTTCCTTGGCCGTTCGATACACGAGCCTTTCGACGTCGGCGGGATAGCGGCCGGTGCACGCCGAGACGGTCACCGTGGCCCCGCCGTCGCGTTCGGCTCGGGCGCCCATCTCGTGGAACGCCGGCGAGAGCCCGTCGTCGAGCGACGGCGGATACAGATCGAAGCTCAGCCGGCGGGCGCGCGAGATGGCCTGCTGCATCAGCTCGAGCGCCTCGTCCAGCTGTCCACCGTCGGAGCGACGCGCCTTGGCCACGTCCAGCTTGAGGCTCGCGGCCGTCATCACCTGAATCGTGTCGTCGTGCAGCTCGGTGGCAATCCGGGCGCGCTCGAGTTCGGTTGCCTGGTCGATCGCCAGCTGCACGCGGTCGCGGTCGGCCTGGGCGCGGCGCAGTTCGGCGACGGTGGCGCGCAGCCGCAACCCTGTGCCGTTGACAATCCCGCAGATCACCGCCAGCACTACCGAGAACCCGATCACATCCCCGATCGCCACGCCGAGCGGGTGGCGGGTAAATGCGAACCACGTCAACGCAGTGAGTTCGCACAGCGCAGAGGTGATGGCGACCCGGCGCGAGAACAGGATCCCGGCGAGCGCAGGCCCGACCACCGTGAACAGGATCCGGATCTCCTCGCCGCCCGGATTGTGGGCCACCTGCGACACGAACAGGCCCGCCGGCAGAATCGCCAGGTAGAGCACGGGCTCCCAGCTCCGCAGCATTGTCCGCCGCCAGAGAAATGCCACCAGGATCATCAGCACGACGAAGCGGACAAATCCGAATCGCAGCGAATCGTTCGGGGCCACCAGCGGCACCAGCACCAGGTTCAGCACTCCGACCACGGCGTACGTCATGGCGATCACCCGCGCCTTCGCGCGCGGGTCCTCGTCGACGACCCCGTCGAGCAGGTCGTTCAAGAACATGGCGTATGCGACGCGCATGGCGTGGCCGACGGCCCCCCCGTCGAACCCGTGTGTGTCCCGAACACGGCACTTCCCGGAGCGTTGGAAAACCTTGTCGGTGCTTAGCTTCTCATAGGAAACTAGTCACTTCAACCAACTTCCAGGGTCAGCCAGGTTTGTTGTCAGGCGAGAGCAGGCGGAGCACGGCGGCGGGCACGTCCTCGCTCACATCCTGGCCGCGCTCGAGCCTTGCGCGGATCTGGGTAGAGGCCAGATCTACGGGCTGCATATTCAGGACGATCGCCGCCTGCACCGGCACGACAGCTGCTCGCGGTGCCACCACCAGCGTGGCCCGCGCGCGAATACCGTCCGCGTCATGCCAGCTGTCGAGCGCCGCCAGCTGATCAGCACCGACGATCAGGAACAGTTCGCCCTCCGCCGAGAGGCTGCGCAGGGTGTCGACCATGTAGGGCGAGTCATCGGGACCCTGAACGTGCACCTCCACCGATCCCAGATCGGCGAACGCGGCGGTGGCGAGTGCGCCGCGGATGCCGGCGTCCAGCTGCGAGGCCACACGATGCGGAGGTCGGCTGTCGACCACGACGACCAGCCGGTCGAGGTCGAGCTGCTGGAGCGCTGTCCTGACCACCGCCACGTGGCCGTTGTGCGGAGGGTCGAACTGCCCGCCGAATACGCCGATGCGGGTCATTCGGACCGGCTTCGGCGGCTGGTAGGTGAGGCGGTGGTTACCGACCAGCACGTCGTCACCGGCCCGCGCGCCCGCCTCGCGCAGCGCGACATCGACGCCCAGCCGCTGCAGCTCGCTACCCAGTCGCGCCAGCGCCGCCTCGTCGTCTGGTTCGATCCGTTCTGCCGACCGCTCGATCTCGACGCCCGACACGCGCAGCTCGCCGCGATCGCGCAGGATCCGGTAACCCGGCCGCACGGCCGCGCCGGGCCGGTACTCCAGATAGTCCGCCAGCTCGGGCTCGGACGGCGGCGCCGGGGCGGGCTCCCCCACCTCGGCGAACAGCCGGTCGACCAGCTCCTGGATGCCCGCGCCGGTCACCGCCGAGCAGGCGAGTTCGGCGCCCAGCGCCTCGACCAGCACCGGCACCTGATCGGCGGGCACCGTGTCGCACTTGCTCAACACCACCAGCTGAGGCCGCTCCGCCAGACCGCCGCCGTGCAGCTCGAGCTCACGATTGATCGTCATGCGCCGCGCCGCCACCGCCTCGGGGCCTCCCTCGGGCTCGACCAGGTGGATCAGCAGCCGAGCCCGCTCGAGATGGGCCAGAAACTCGTGCCCGAGGCCGACTCCGTCGCTGGCGCCTTCCAGGAGCCCAGGCACGTCGCCGACCGTGATCTGCCGGCCGTCGCGGCCGTCCACCGTGCCCAGCACCGGCGAGAGGGTGGTGAACGGATAGTCGGCCACCTTCGGCTTGGCGTTGGAGATCGCCCGCAAGAGCGAGGACTTGCCCGCGTTGGGAAATCCCAGCAGCGCCGCGTCGGCTACGAGCTTCAGGTGCAGCTCGAGCCAGCGCTCCTCGCCCGGCTCGCCCACCTGCGCGATCTCCGGCGCGCGGTGCCGGGCGGTGGCGAAGTGGCGGTTGCCCTTGCCGCCGTGGCCGCCGTGGGCCACGACTGCTCGTGCGCCGGGCTGCGCCAGGTCGGCGATCACCGAACCCGTGTCGCGGTCGCGCACCTGCGTGCCCACCGGCACCCGCAGCTCGCTGTCTGCCCCACCCCGGCCGTGCCGGCCCGAGCCCTGACCGTGACGGCCGCGCTCGGCATGGAAGTGCGACGCGAACCGAAACGGCGTCAGGTCGCGCAGGTCGGGATCGGCCACCAGGATCACCGCGCCGCCGTCGCCGCCGTCCCCACCATCCGGGCCCCCGCGCGGCACGTACTTCTCACGCCGAAAGCTGACGCAGCCGTCGCCCCCGCGGCCCCCGCGCACCTCGGCCGTGGCGCGGTCTGCGAACA
The DNA here is from genome assembly GCA_963796875.1 of uncultured Actinomycetes bacterium. Classification (GTDB taxonomy): domain Bacteria; phylum Actinomycetota; class Thermoleophilia; order Gaiellales; family JAICJC01; genus CAVPTL01. Next base: position 400,097 of record CAWCNL010000005.1, on the reverse strand, counting down.
CCGCCGATCTCCTCCCCGGCCCGCGCTAGGCGGACAGGGCGAGCACGTCGATGTAGCGCTTGCCGTTGCGGCGGGTGAACTGCACCGTGCCGTCGACCGTCGCAAAAACGGTGTCGTCGCCGCCCAGACCGGTGCCCGCACCGGGATAGAAGCGGGTGCCCCGCTGGCGCACGATGATGGCACCGGCAGTGACCGTCTGACCGGCGAACACCTTGACGCCCAGCCGCTGGGCGTGCGAGTCGCGGCCGTTCTTCGACGAACCAAGACCCTTTTTATGCGCCATCGCTGGCCTCCGTGGTTTCTGCGGCCGCCGCCTCTGCGGCCTTCGGAGCGGCCTTCTTGCGCGGTGCCCGCTTTGGCTTGGCTGCGCCGATGGTCGAGATCTCGATCCGCGAAAGCTCGGAGCGGTGCCCGCGCGTCTTCTTGAAGCCGCGCTTGGGCTTGAAGGTGAACACCTTGAGCTTCTCGCCGCGCAGGTGCTCGACCAGCGTGGCGGTGACGGCCCCCTCGAGCTTCGAGGCATCCATCTGCACACCATCGCCACCGGTCATCAGTACGGGAGGCGTGAACGTCTCGCCCGGCGCATGCGGCTGCCGGTCGACGAGGAGCGTTTCGCCCTGCTTGACCTTGTACTGTTTGCCACCGACTGCGATTACGGCATACATAAGCCGGCGGAGTCTAGCAGCGAGTGCGCAGAGGTTGTGGCGGTCATGAACCGAGGATCTTTCCGATCAGGCCGCTGCGCCGTGCGGGAGCCGCAGCCGAGGGCTCGGCCGGAGCCGCGGCGGGTTCGGCCGGAGCAGGAGTGGGCTCAGGGGCGGGTTCCGCAGCGGCCGGCTCGGCGGACTCGCTCGCCGCGTCGGTCTCGGCCTTCGCGCCGCCGGCGCGGGCGGCGGCCGGCTTGCGCGGAGTGGTCGTGCGCTTGCGCGGCGCGCGCTTGCGCGGCGCCGGCTTGGGCTTCTCGGCGTCCGGCTCGGCGGGCGCTTCGGCAGCCGCCGGCTCGACCTCGGCAGACTCCTCGCCGTCGGCTGCGGCAGCTGCCGCGGTCGACCGGCCCCGGCCCCGTCCGCCGCGGCTGCGGCGGCGGCGCTTGGGGGCAGCACCCTCGGTCTCCTCGCCCTCCTCGGCGACAGCCGGCTCGTCAGCCGCCGGCTCGGCACCCTCGGCGGTCTCGGACTCGACCGGCTTCTTGGCACGCGAGCGGCGCCGCGGCTTGGGCTTGGGCGTCTCCTCGCCCTCCGCCCCCGCGGCGGTGGCATCGGCCACTTCGGCCGCGGCGTCCTGATCGCTGTCGGCATCCTTGTCGGCCGCCGCTTTCTTCGACCGCGGCTTGGCGGCGGTCTTGGGCTTGGCCGCAGCGCGGCGGCCGCGCCGCGGGCGCTGCTCCAGCTCCAGCCGCTCGCCGATCTCGCGGTCGAACTCGGGCAACTCGAGCCCACCCGGCTCCACCGGCAGCTCGATCGCCTTGGGGGTCACGTCCACCAGGCTCGCGTACGCCGTGGTGCGGGCGGTGCGGTCGATCTTGATCCGCAGCTCCTGGCCGACGTACCCGATCGCCCCGCCGACCACGATGGGATATCCGTCCACGTGGGCGATCGCGTCGGTCGTGTTGTACATGTGCGGCTCGGAGAGCTTCACGCGAACCGTCGCGCCCTCCTCGACGGTGGGCTTTCCGGCAGTGATCTGCTCACGCGTACCGTCCTCCAGCACGTCGATCTCGTCGAGCGACAGCCGCTCGTGCGACTCCAGTGAGAAGAACCGGCCGGTATCGCGCTCGAGCTCCAGCAGCTTGGCACCGCCGGGGCCGACCAGGAGCGATGCCACCCGCGAGTTCATCTTCACCAGGAACGCTTCGGACGACGAGGCTCGGGCCAGCTTGCGCAGCCGCCGCTCGGCCTCGACCGCCATCGTGTCCTCGCTCAGCACCACACCCTCGCCGCCGCAGGTCGGGCAGGTGCGGGTGAGGATCTCGCGCACGCCCTCGGTCACGTTCTGGCGGGTCATCTCGACCAGCCCCAGCGGCGAGATCTCGACCAGGTAGGTCTTGGTGCGGTCCTTCTCGAGTTCGGCCTGCATCACCTTCAGCACCTCGGTGCGGTTCTTGTGCGAGGCCATGTCGATGAAGTCGACCACGATGATGCCGCCGATGTCACGCAGCCGCAGCTGGCGCACGACCTCGCGGGCCGCTTCGATGTTGTTGCGCGTGATCGTGTCCTCGAGCCGCCCGCCGCCGCCGACAAACCGGCCGGTATTCACGTCGATCACGGTGAACGCTTCGGCGAAGTCGAACAGCAGGTAGCCGCCCGAGGGCAGATCGACCCGGCGATTCAGCGTCGAACGGATCGCGGCGTCCACCCCGTGGGCCTCGAACAGCGGCGCAGTGCCGGTGTAGAGCTCGATGCGGTCGACGAACTCGGGCTGCGTGGTGCGCACCCAGCCCAGGATGCGCCGGTACTGGCGCTCCGAATCGACCATCACCTTGTCCACGTTGCGCGCCAGCAGGTCGCGGATCACCCGCAGCGAGAGGTCTGCCTCGGCGTGGATCATCGTCGGCGCCTTGGCCCCGGCAACCTTGGCCGAGACATGCGCCCACAGGTGGCGCAGGAACCGCAGGTCGCGCTCCAGGTCATCCTCGGTGGCTCCTGCCGCGGCCGTGCGCACGATGATGCCGACGTCCTTGGAGTCGAGCTTCTTGGCAGCGTCGCGCAGCCGCTCGCGCTCGCCGTCGGGCAGCCGGCGGCTGACGCCCGAGCCCTCGCCGTCGGGCGAGAGCACCAGGAACCGGCCGGCCAACGAGAGTTCCATGGTCACCCGGGCGCCCTTGGTGCCCATCGGATCCTTGATCACCTGCACCAGCACCTGCTGGCCGGGCTTGAGCAGATCCTGGATGCGGCGCTTACGGCGCTCCTTGGGGTCGAGTCCCGGCAGCACCACGTCGTCCTGATGCAGGAAGCAGTTCTTGGGCAGGCCGATGTCGACGAACGCCGCTTCCATGCCGGGAAGCACGTTGTCGACCTTTCCGAGATAGATGTTTCCGACCAGCGAGGCCTTGCCGCGGCGCTCGATCAGCGCCTCCACGGTCTGCCCCTCTTCGAGCACCGCCACGCGGAGCTCCGAAAGGTCGACGGAGATGAGAATGGTCTTGGTCTGGTTTGCTGTCAGTGTCACGCGAGTACTCCTGCCGCCGCGCGCAGCCGAATCTCGGTGCGCACCAGGCGGTTGATGGTTGGGGTCGCGGCAATGGTGGCCGCGACCGCTTGAACGACTTCCTCGGGCCGGGCGTTGCCCGACTCGGTGGGCACGAGCTCAAAGGTGAGCCTGCCCGGCTCGTAGGCGACCTGCGCGCACGAGCGTTTGACATCCACGACCCGGTTGGGCTTGTCCGGGATGACCCGGGTGACAAGCGCCGACTCGGCCGTCTGGAACTGTGCGGCGGCCCGCTCCCAGTCGAGGTCGGGTTCGACCTCGACGCGGTACTCCAGCGAACGCACCAGCGAGGCGGCGTTCTTGCCCTCCACCTCGCAGACTTCAACGATCTCGATTCCTGCCGGCATCTGCGGCTGCAGGACGGCGGCCACGTCGGCCGCCGGCGGGCTCTCGCGCAACTCGACATCCGCCAGTTCGGCGGTCGACTCCACGCCCACAGCTCGGGGCACGGCCAGCGAGATCACCGGCCGGGGCTTGGGTCCGCGCGAGAGCGCTATCTGGTATCCGGCCCGCCGGAGCGCGGCCAGAAAGGTGTCAACGGTCTCGAGGTGGGACAGGAACCGTGCCCTGCCCGCCACCGAAAACCTGATTCGGTAGTTCAACGATCTTTCTCAATTCTCTCGGCACGTTTACCGCACCAACCTGTTGCGGACGGGGCCGAAGCAGGCACCACAGTCGGTGCAGCCGTCCCACCGGCAATCGCCGGTGGTCACGGCCGCCTTGGCCTGCCACCACTCGTCCAGCAAGAACTCACGGGAGATGCCCGACTGCACGTGATCCCACGGCATCGGATCCCAATCTGCAAACTCGCGGGTTGCCACCTCGTCGATGGTGGTACCGGCATCCGCGAACGCCCGCTCCCAGGCGGACTCCTGGAACATCTCGGTCCAGGCATCGAAGCGCGCGCCACTTCTCCAGGCGGCTTCGATCACATCGGCCATGCTCTCGTCACCACGCGCCAGCGCACCCTCGAGCATCGAGGTGCGCAGGTCGTGGAGTGAGAGCCGGATCTGCTTGGTCGGCATCGCCCGGCGCATGTACTGCTGCTTCGCCGCGAGCTGATGCCGCACCTCCATGCCCGCCCACTGAAACGGTGTATGCGGCTTGGGCACGAAATTGGAGGCACTGACGTGCACACTGAAACGCCCGCCGGTGGTGACCTTGCGGCCGATCTCGCGGGCGCGGATGCCCAGGTCGACGATGCCCTGTACCTCGGCATGCGTCTCCAGCGGCAGTCCGATCATGAAATACAGCTTGAGGCTGCGATACCCCGCCGTGAACGCGGCCTCGATCGCGCTCTCGATCATCTCGGCGGTGAGCGTCTTGCAGATGATGTCGCGCATGCGCTGCGTGGCCGCCTCGGGCGCGAGCGTGATCGAACTCTGGCGCGCGTTGGCAGCGGCCGTCAGGGCCACGGGGCCCGTGTCCACGCGGTTTGACGGCAGCGACAGGTGCAGGTCGGGCATCTGCTGCTTGATGCCCTCGATCGCCGGCACCACGTCCGTGTAATCGCTGGTAGCCAGCGACGTCAGCGAAAGCTCGTCATAGCCCGTGCACCCGAGCTGGGCGAGCCCGGCCTCGATCACCTGGTCGGCGGGGCGCTCGCGCACGGGCCGATACCAGGTACCGGCGTGGCAGAAGCGGCACCCTCGGGTGCAGCCGCGCATCACCTCGACCGAGGCGCGCGAGAAGATCGCCGACGCGTACGGCACCACCACCGAGGTGGGCTGGGTCTCGATGCCGAACTCCTCGTAGATCGCGCGCTTGACCGGATGCTGCAGGCGGTCGGGGAAGTACAGGTAGGGGTTGGCGCGCATCGCCTCGAGCCGCACGAGCCCTGGTCGGATGCTTCTCGATCGCGTCGAGCACCTGCTCGAAGGCCTGCTCTGACTCGCCCATGAATACGGCGTCGAAGAACGGGGCGAGCGGCGCCGGATTGGAGGCGCTGGGCCCGCCGGCCACGACGATCGGATCGCCCTCGGTGCGATCGGCGGCGCGCAGCGGAATGCCGGCCAGATCGAGCACCTCGAGGACGTTGGAATAGGTCAGCTCGGCCTGCAGGGTGATACCGAGCAGGTCGGCCTCGCGCACCGGCCGCCACGACTCGAGCAGAAACAGCGGAATGTTCTCGCGGCGCATCGCGTCGGCCATGTCGGGCCACGGGCAGTACACCCGCTCGGCGGCCATGTGCTCGCGCTGGTTGACCTGCTGGTAGAGGATCTGCAGTGCCTGGTTCGAGATCCCGACCTCGTAGGCGTCGGGATAGCAGAGCGCCACCAGGCTGGTCGCGTTGGGCTTGTGTACCTGGTTGGCCTCACCACCGATGTAGCGGGAGGGGCGGCGCACCGTCTCGAGTGCGGATTCGATCTTGCGCTCCATCACGGAGGTGGCTTGCATTGGTAGATGGTACCGCAGGGCCGAGTTTGTGACGTTGGGGCCAACTGCAACAGACGTGCCTGGCACTTATGTTGCAGTGAGGGCTTCGGCTCGGTCGCGCAGGTGCTCGAGGTCGGCGAACGCGCCGTGCTGGAAGTACTCCTCTGCGGCCTTGGCGATCGCTCGAGTACCGCTGTAGGCGACCGCACCCTTGATCGCCCACCCCGCGAGGGGAATGGCGTCGAGCAGCTCGCGGGCGATTGCACGAAGACCGAACCCCGCGCCGACCACCCCACCGATCTCGGCCGCGCGATTGATGCCCAGCGGATGGTCATAGCAGGCGGCGATCTGCATCACCAGACGCAGCTGGAGGGCAGTCAGGATGGGCATGTCGACGCCGGGGATCCATACCGCCGCGGCCACCGCACCGGTCTGCGCCGAGACCCGGTCGGTGAGCCTCGCCACCACATGCGTGCGCAGCGGCGGAAGCTTCGCCGCGAGACCCGGCCCGGCATCGCCGGCCCGCTCGGCAATCGCCGCCAGCACCTTGTGCGTGGGAAATGCGGCCGGATGGGCGCCGACCACCGCTCCCGGCGAGAGCCCGCGGCGGCGCGCGGCGGCGATCAGCGTCGGTCCGGGGATGTCCTCCCCCTCCAGTAGCACCACGACGGGACGGCCGCTGGCCGCGACGACGTCGAGATCGTTCTCGCAGCGCTCGTCCAGTTCCACGCCGATCTCGCCGGCGTACACCACCACCTCGGCGCGTGCGAGGCGAGCCGTGTCATCGCCGGTCAGCGGCCGCAGCGCGAATACCTGGGCCACCGCCTCCTCGCCACCATCCTCCAGCAGCGCGCGGCGCACCTTGGCGGCCGGCCCCGGACTGCCGCACACCACGATCGCGCGCGGCAACTCCGATCCCTCGCGCACCTCGCGCACGATGCCCAGCGCCGTCTGGATGGTGGCGATCGTCGCCCGTTTGGGCGTCGGCCGGTGCGCCTTGGACTCGATCGTCTTTTGGAAGGTCACGCAAATCTCGGTTCGTCGGGCATCTGAGCGTGCACGTGAATCGCCTCGAGCACACCCACTGACATCAGCCCCACGATGATATGCGACCCGCCGAAACTCACGAACGGCAACGGAATGCCGGTGATCGGCGCGATGCCGATGGTCATCCCGATGTTGATGAAGATCTGGAAGGTCAGCGCGCTCACCACCCCGGCGGCGACCAGGCTGCCGAAGGTCGATCGCGAGAGCGTGATGATCTTCAGTCCGCGCCACAAGAGCAGCGCGTAGAGCGCGATCAGCCATGCGGCCCCCAGGAACCCGCGCTCCTCGCCGACCACGGCGAAGATGAAGTCGGTGGAGTGCTCGGGCAGGTAGCCGAGCTTGGTCTGCGTAGCTCCCGACGCACCGGTGCCGCCCGCGCCGCCGTGGGCGATCGCGATGCGCGACTGCAGCAGGTGGTAGCCGTCGGCCTGATCCTGATTGGGATTCAGGAAGGCGGTCAGGCGCGCCTGCTGGTAGGGCTGCAGCACCTGGATGCCCGCCATCGGCAGCACCTTGAACGTCATCGCGATGGCCAGAGCCATCAGCAGGCCCAGCACCAGGAAGTGCCGCCATGGCGCGCCGAACACGAACAGCATGCCCAGCGAGACGGTCACCAGCACCAGGGTGGTGCCGAAGTCGGGCTCGAGAAAGATCAAGAGCGCGGGCAGGCCGACGTAGGCCAGCGCGTAGATGGTCAGCCGCAGCGGGCGAGTCGACTCCCCGCCGGGCTGCCAGAAGCGACGCCAGACCGACGATCACGAAGAGCTTTGCGAACTCGGACGGCTGAAACTGGAACGGCCCCAGCGGCGATCCACCGCGTACCGCCCTGGACGGTGGTACCCAGCGCGAGCACAACTCCCGTGGTGGCAATCACGAACCCGTACAGCGGCCAGCTGAAGCGGCGCAGCAGATGCGTGGGGAACGCCGCGATGACCAGCAGGACGATCCACCCGACGATCATGTAGATCAGCTGGTGGGCAAAGAGCGACCCCGGGTCGTTGCGGGTGGCGTTCTGCAGGACCCACAGGCCGAACGCGCAGATCGACGCGACCGCGGCGAGCATCACGTAGTCCAGGTGCCGGAAGTAGGCCTGCATCAGTGGCTCACGTCGGCGGTGGAGGATGGGGCGACGTTGGTCACCTTCTGCCCGAAGTACGACTGGAACACCTGCAGCGCGGCCGGCGCGGCCGACACGCCGCCGTGACCGCCGTTCTGGATCATGGCGACGACCACGATCGACTTCTTGCCGTTCGACGCCCAGCCCGACCACCATGCGTCGTTGGGCTTCAGCGATCCGTCGGGGTTTGACCCCGGTCTCGGCCGTGCCGGTCTTGCCCCACACGTCGAACGGCTGGCCGGTGTAGCTGCCGAAGATGGCGCTGGACGTGCCCTGCGAGTCGTGCGTGGCGCCATGCAGACCCTGTTCGACCTCGGCCAGATATTCCGGCGAGAGGTTCAGGTTTCGCACCGGCGCGGTGCTCATGCGGCGCACCACGGCGTTGTTGTTGGCCGGGTCGAGGATCTCGGAGACCACGTGCGGCCGGACGACCTTGCCGCCGTTGGCGAGGGCCGAGTAGGCCACCGCCTCCTGCAGTGGAGTCACGGTCAGGAAGCCCTGGCCGATCGCCATCTGCACATCGTCGCCCGGATCCCACGCCTGCTGGATCTGCGCATCCTGCGGCGTAACCCGCAGTCCGCAGTGGTTGATGTACCCCTTCGCCTTCGGCCCGGGCTTGCCGCACGCAAAATCATGCTTCTTCCAGTACGGGGTGGGCACGGTGCCCGACGAGGTGAGGAGGTCATAGCCGGTGGGCACGCGGCCGTAACCGAACCGATGCAGCTCGCTCTGGAACGGCTGCTGCTTGGGGTGTGCCTGATAGAGCCCGTAGAACTCGTCGCCCAGTCGGTAGAAGAACGTGTCGCACGAGATGGTCAGCGCGGTCGGCAGGTCGATCATGCCCGAGCCCGGCCCCCAGTTGTGCCATACGTGGCCGGCCGAGTCGTGGGTGACCGGCTCGACGTAGGTCGTGCTGCACTCGCGCTGCGACCCTGGAGCGATCAGTCCCGCCCTCCAGGCCGCCGCGGCGGTGAACGGCTTGAATGTGGAGCCGGGTGGGAACGGCGCGGAGGTCAGGTCGTTCAGCGGCGAGGGCAGCGACTTGTCCTTGTTCGCACGGTTCGCCGCCGCCAGCACCGCGTTTTGGCCCTTGTACGGCGGCACCCAGATGCTGGGGTCGTAGCCGGGCCAGGTGGCCTGGGCCAGGATCGCGCCGGTGCTGGGATCCATCGCCACGATCGCGCCCTGCATCGGCGTAATACTGACCATCGCTCTGAGCGACGGAGATCCCGTGCCGGATGGCGCGGGTGGCCACCTGCTGCAGCTTGCTGTCGATGGTCAGCTTGAGCGTCGAGCCCTGCACCGCGGGCGTCTGCAGATAGGAGCGGCCCACCGGCTCGCCTGGCCGCGTCGAACGCCTGGGCCACGCTGCCGTCGGTGCCGCGCAGCCACTTGTCGTAGGTCATCTCGAGCCCGGTCTGGCCCGCCGTGCCGGTGCGCGGCAGCCCGGCGTTCTTGTACAGCCGCGACTTGAGGTTCTCGGCGGTGATCGCACCGACATTGCCCAGGATGTTCTGGGAATCGGTTGCCGCGGGCGTGTACCGGCGCTGGAAGTTCGACACGAACTCGACGCCCTTGTAATGCGTCATCCGCTCGGTGACGTACTCGACCTCGGGCTTGGTCACGGTGGCCTTGAGCACCGTCGGGTAGCCCTGGTTCATCGTCTGGCCGTGGAAGTACTGGTGGACGATGCCCTCCGGCCCGCTGAACGGCATCTGCAGCACGTCTGCCAGCCGCTTCAGCACCGCGCAGCCCGGCTCGCGCTTGAGCTTGGACGGATCCTGCGCGATGCCCGCACAGTCGGCCGGCTGGGGCAGCTGGCCCGGGTTGATCTGCACCGAGATCGCGGCGCTGTTGGTTGACCATCACCTTTCCGCTGGAGTCCAGGATCAGGCCGCGCTGGGCGGGCAACACCGAGTGGCGGATGTTCTGCGAGGCGGCCTGGGCGTACTGGTCGGCGTGCAGGATCTGGAGCGCCCACAGCCGCACGAGCAGCAGCCCGAGCAGGCAGGCGAAGATCAGCCCAAGCGTCGCCGCCCGCAACGCGAGCGGCAGAGGATCGGGCTCGAGTTCGCGCCTAGGCGGTGGTGATTCCAGCATTCCGGATCAGCTCGTCGGGGAACATGCGGCGAAAGATCGGGGCGAGGATCAGCGCCACCAGGCCGGTCTGGATGACCGCGGGCACCATCTGGTGCCACCACAGAAACCCGATCGGGATGTCGACACCCAGCATGCGGTGGATGAGCGCGTCGGAGATCTGCACGACCACCGTGGCCAGCACCACCCACGGCACCAGCACCAGCGAGCTCGGCGGCCGGCGCCGATTGATGGAGGGCTGCTGCATCGAGGGATCCTCACCGCGCTGCAACCGGTCGACCACCAGCACCGCGATCAGGTAGAGCAGCGAGCTCAGCCCGAGCGTTACGTACACCATCGAGTTGACCAGAAGTCCCGCGAAGAACCCGGTCACCGCGGCGGTCACGATGCCGCGCCACAGCGTCAGCGCCACGATCAGGATGAGCAGAAAGTCTGGACCAGCCGAATACGGCGAGAGGCCCGGCGTGGACGAGACCTGGAGCAGCGCCAGAATCACCACCGTGCGGCACGATCTTGGCGGTGTCCCACAGTGCTGCCTGCGGCGGCCTCACGAGTTCGGCACCTTCATCACCAGCACGTCGCCGAGCGACTGGAAGTCGGCGAACGGCTTGACGGTGACGTCCTTGCTGGGGCCGCTGGCGTCGGTCTGCGAGACGTCGAGCACCTGGCCGACGGGGATACCCGCCGGAAGCCGCGACGGAAGCCGCGACGAGTTGATGCTGGTGGTGACCACCACCCCTCCGACCGGCACCTTGGCCGACACCGGAATCAGCGAGATGGTGAAGATGTCGCTCGTGCCCGGCGCCGGCTTGAGCGTGCCCTGCGCCCCGCCCGATCCACCCAGCACCTTGACCGTGTATCCCACCGGGCTCGAGGTGTTCGGTAATCAGATTGACCGGGCAGTTGTTCGGAGCCACACTCTCCCGTCACCCCAACCAGAGCACCGAAGTAGTTCGTGCCGTCCGCGGGGCTGTACGGCACCAGCGGAGCGATCACCGGATCGCCCGCGGTCACCCCATCGGCCGTGCCGTGGTCGATCACGACCGAGCTCGCATTCAGATCGTGGTTCATGTTGATCACCGTGGCGGGCGTCACGGGATAGTTGGTGTCTTGCTTGTACCCGAGCTCGCTCTGCGCGTTCTTGAGCGCCGACTGGCTGGCCTGGAAGTTGGCCACGAGCGCGCGTGTACTGCTTCTGCAGCGCGTTGTACTTGGCAGCCTCGTTGCGCGCGTCGATCAAGCTGGTGGTCCAGTTCCAGGCGTCGGCGAACGGTTGGCTGACGCGGTGCACCACCGACGAGGCGGGTGAGGTGACGTCCGAAACGGTGCGCTGGACCGACCCCACTTCTCCTGTGGATCCTTGCCGCCAGGAGACGGAGATCAACGCGAGAGAGGCCACGATGAGCAGGCCGATCAGGGCCCGCCGACGGATGAGACGGTTCTTGCTAACGAGCATGAGAAACGAACGAGGCGGGGCCGCAGTCTACAGGAACACCCTGCAAATGAGGCTGGTGGCGGTTGGAGCGGCGTTGATTTCGGCGCGATTGCAGGACACATCGCAGCGCGGCACAGCGCTCCTAGAAGTGCGCGCTTTCGAGCCCGGTCGCGATCGCGCCGAGCACGAGCACCGCGAGGATCAGGCGGTAGACGACGAACACGGCGTAGCTGTTGTTGACGCAGATAGGCGAGCAGCGCCCAGATGGCCACGAGGCCCACGATGGCCGACGTCACCGTGCCCGACCAGGAACGGCCCGGACGTGCCCGCCGGAAACCCGTGGCGCAGCGAGGTCGCCGCCTTGAACACGACCGCGCCGGCCACGATCGGCGTGTACAGGTAGAACGAGAACGTGGCCGAGTCGTCGCGCGAGAGGCCCAGGAACCGCCCCGCGCTGATCGTGATGCCCGACCGGCTGACGCCGGGGCACAGCGCCAGCACCTGGGCGCAGCCCACGGCGAACGCTGTGCCGAGGCCCAGCTGATCCATGCGCCGCGAAACGGCGGTGCGGTCGGCCACCCACAGGATGCCGGCGCCGACCGCGAGGAAGATGCCGATCTGCCAAGGCTGTCCCAGCTCTCGGTCGAAGAAGTTCTCGCCCACTGCTCCGGCGATGGCGGCGGGCACCGTGGCCACGACGATGAACCAGCTGAGCCGCTCCTCGGGTGTGGCGATCGGCGCGCGTGCGCAGCGATGCCCACCCACGCCTTCAGAAGCACCCACAGCTGCGCGTAGAAATAGACCACCACCGCGATCAGCGTGCCCAGATGCAGCGACACGTCGAAGGTCTTGTTGAACTCGGGGTGATCGCCCAGGTAGTGCCAGTCCATCACCCAAGGCACGACGATCAGGTGGCCCGACGACGACACCGGCAGGAACTCGGTGAGGCCCTGCACCACGCCCAGCACCAGCGCCTGCCAGTTGGTCAGCTTGTTGGGATCCGAGCCCGTGCCGGTGGCCGCGAAGATCACGGTGATGATCGCAAGGATCACCAGGACCAGCGCGGCGACGCGCACGGCCGAGCCGGGCCTCTTGACGACGGTCTGGGTCAGATCAGTACGAGTACGAGCGGCGGCTGTTCTTGCGCCGGCCCGAGTTGTAGGTCTGGTTCGCCCGGTGGATCGCCTCGAACTCCTCGAGCGAGCGGCCGGAGCCGATGGCCACGCAGGTCAACGGCGACTCGGCCATGTGCACCGGCATCTGCGTCTCGCCGCGGATGCGGTCGGTCAGCCGCTGCAGCAGCGCGCCGCCGCCGGCCAGCACGATGCCTCGGTCCATGATGTCGGACGAGAGTTCGGGCGGCGTCTTGTCGAGCGTCTGCTTGACCGCGTCGATGATCTGGGTGAGCGGGATCTCGAGCGCCGAGCGCACCTCGGCCGAGCTCAGCACGACGGTCTTCGGCAGGCCCGATACCAGGTCGCGGCCGCGGATCTCGGCCTCGACCTCCTCGGGCAGCTCGGCGGCCGAACCGATCTCGAGCTTGACCTCCTCGGCGGTCTGCGAGCCGATCATCAGCTTGTACTCGCGCTTGACGTGCTCGATGATCGCGTCGTCGAGCTCGTCGCCGCCGACGCGGATCGACTGGCTGACCACGATGCCGCCCAGCGAGATGACCGCGACCTCGGTGGTGCCGCCGCCGATGTCGACGATCATGTTGCCGGTCGGCTCGGAGACCGGCAGTCCGGCGCCGATCGCGGCCGCCATCGGCTCCTCGATCAGATACGCCTGGCGGGCACCGGCCGAGTAGGTTGCCTCCTCCACCGCGCGCTTCTCGACGCCGGTGACGCCGGACGGCACGCACACCACCACCCGCGGATGCGCCCAGCGGTTCTGGTGCACCTTCTGGATGAAGTGGCGCAGCATCTGCTCGGTCACGTCGAAGTCGGCGATCACCCCGTCCTTCAACGGCCGGATCGCGCTGATGTTGCCGGGCGTGCGGCCGAGCATGCGCTTGGCCTCGACGCCGACCGCGTGCACCTCGCCGGTGCGCTGGTCGATGGCGACGACCGACGGCTCGGACAGCACGATGCCGCGACCGCGGACATACACGAGCGTGTTCGCAGTGCCGAGGTCGACGGCCATATCGCGACCGCCGAAGCCTGTGAGGGAGTTGAGAAAACTGATGCTTGCTCCTTAAGTTCGCTGCAAATTCAGCGAAACGCAGGTTTCCGATTCTACCGGATCGGCGGCGTCTGGCTACGGGGACCCGAAATGTTTCAGCCGCGCACGGTGACGACGCCGTGCACGAACGATCGTAGCGGCAACCCGACCACGTTCAGGTAATCGCCCTCGACCATCGAGACCAGCGCGGCCCCCTGCCCCTGGATCGCGTAGCCCCCGGCGCGGCCCCGCCACTCCTCCGTGTCCAGATACCAGTCGACGTCGGCGCGGCTGAGCCTGGCGAACCGCACGACGGTCGTGACGCACGCGGTGTGCGTCCGCGACCCCAGGATCAGTGTACGGCCGGAGTGCACCCGTGCTTGCGGCCGCTCAGCTCGTGCAGGAACTCCGCGCGGCCTCCGCGCGGCCCGCCGGCTTTCCCAGCACGCGGTCGTCCAGGTCGACCACGGTGTCCACGCCGGCCACGACCGTCTGCCTGGCTGCCGCGGCGCCTTCGGCCTTGCCACGAGCGTGCGTGACCGCCAGGTCGCGAGCTCCCACGGCGGCGACCGTCTCCTCGTCATAGCCGCTCTGCACCAGGTCAAACGGGATGCCGGCGAGCTGCAGGATGGCACGGCGCTGCGGAGACTGCGACGCGAGGGCGATGGCGGCGCCGGCCCGGACCTGGGCCAGCTCGCTCACACCAGCTCGGCGGCGGTGAAGTAGATGGCGATCTCGCGCTCGGCCGACTCGGTGGAGTCTGACCCGTGCACGACGTTCTCGCCCAGCTCCAGCGCGTAGTCGCCGCGGATGGTGCCGGGCGCCGAGTCCAGCGGGTTGGTCGCGCCCATCATGGTGCGCACGGTGGAGACGGCGGCCGGCCCTTCGAGCACCATCGCCACCGCCGGGCCGGAGGTGATGAACTCGACCAGCCCGGGATAGAACGGCTTTCCCTCATGCTCGGCATAGTGCGCGGCAGCCTGCTCCTGCGATACACGCAGACAGCTTGAGCCCGCGAATGCCGAACCCGCGCCGCTCGAACCGCGCAGAGCACGTCAGCGACCAGCCCTCGACCCACGGCGTCGGGCTTGATCATCACGAACGTCCGCTCGGTATCAGCCACCGGCGTGGTGGTCGGCGCCTTCCGCCGCGACGCGCGTCTTGTGGCTGCCCCGAGGCCGAAGGTTCGGCGGCGGGAGGTTGCGGCGGCGCGGCGGTGACCGGTGTCTCGCAGTGCGGGCAGAGCCGCCACGACGCATCCAGCGGCGTCTTGCAGCGGCGGCAGGCGTTCTTCAGCTTGGTGCCGCAGTACGGGCACGAGAGGAAGCTGGGGTCGGCGGGGCTGCGGCAGTACGGACATGCCTGGTCGGCTCCCAGCCGGCGCTCCATGGCGTGGATCTCGAGCTCGCGCTCGTGCACGTCGGCGATGTACTCCGGCGGGCGCAGCAGCATGTAGATGAACACGCCCACGAACGGGAACAGCGCGGCGGTCGCGATGCACACGCCCACGATCACCGGATCGTCGATGCGGCGCCGGGCGTCCTTGGCGGTCCAGAACACGAGCGCCAGGTACAGCGCGATCAGGAAGATGATGAAAAGCCGCTCGCCCGCCACCACCTTGCCGGAGTGGAAGAACGAGTGCACACCCGACAGCGAGTCGGTTGAAGTCGTTGTTGCAGCTGTTGCGAGTAGCAAGTCCACCGGTAACCTTCCGGATTGTAGGGGGATAATCGGACGTTTACCAACCCGTAGGCGGCTGGAGAACTGCCGAGCTGCTCGGTCAAGTCGTGCAGCAGATAGAGCGAACCGCACACCACCACGGCGCCCTGCTCGCCCGCCAGCGCGAGCGCCCGCGCCCGGGCTTGCACCGGGTCGGAGACGGCCTCGCCGCCGGTCACCCTGCTGAGTTCCAGCGCCGGCATCACGCGGCTGTTGGTCGATTCGGTTGCGATGACGGTGTCACACACTTCCTGGAGGTATTCGACCATTGCGGGCACATCCTTCTCTCCCAGCGTAGAAAAAACTGCAACCGCCCTACGCCCCTCGAGCAGCGAGCGGCAGCTCCGCCACCAGCCGGCGCATGCCCGCGGGGTTGTGCGCGCCGTCCCAGATCTCGAGCGGCCGGTGGCCGCGAATCTCGAGCCGGCCGGGCACCACCACGGCGTTCATCGGCGCCGGATCGACCTTCCGGCCCAGCGCCGCCTCGACCGCCGCCAGCGCCACCGCACGGTTCTGGTCCTGAAAGCTGCCTGCAGCGGTCACCACGCGCACCTCGGCCGCCTGCGGCACCGACCACCCCTCCTCGCCCACCACCAGCACCGCTCCCGGGTGCACCACGGCCAGCTTCTCGGCCGCGATCGCCTCACGCGTGTCGCCCAGAAGCTGCGTGTGCTCGAGGTCGATGTTGGTCAGCACCACCACCGGGCTGCGGGCCAGCACGTTGGTGGCATCCAGCCGCCCGCCGAGCCCCGCCTCGATCACCGCCCACTCCACCCCGGCCTCGGCAAACGCCACGAGCGCGGCGGCGGTCAGCGCCTCGAACTGCGTCACATCGGCGCCGGCCGTGTCGCGCACCGCCAGCACCGCCCGCCGGTAGGCGGCGGGGTCGATCTCCTGCCCGCCGACCCGGATCCGCTCGCGAAAGGTGGAGATGTGCGGTGACAGGTAGGCGCCGCAGCGCACGCCCTCGGCGGTCAGAAGCGCCTCGGCGAAGCGGGTGGTCGACGACTTGCCGTTGGTGCCGACCACGTGGATCGCGTCGAACTCCTGCTCGGGATGCCCGAGCCGGTCGAGCAGCGCGTGCATGCGCTCCAACCCGAACTGCATGCCGAACAGCTCGAGCGACGCGATGTATGACTCAGCCGGATCCACGGAGCTCCTCCCTGCAACGCATACCCCGTGCCAGGCACGTTGTATGCGTTGGGCGTCAATCGTCGCTACAAGCGATCACTCCGACAGCGGCCCAAGGGCGGCGAGCCGCGATTCGATCTCGGTGGCCTCGGCGGCATAGCGGGCCAGCTTGTCGCGCTCGGCCTCGACCTTGGCCGGCGGCGCCTTGGACGTGAACCGTTCGTTTGCGAGCATGCCCTCGGCCCGGTCGCGCTCGGCCACGGCGCGGGCCAGCTCGCGCTCGAGCGTCTCGCGCTGCACCGCCGAGTCCTCGGCGGCGGCCTCGATGATGATGCTGGGCACCGCCGCGGTGGCCACGGCCGTCGCCTTGGGCACGAGCACCTGGATCAGCTGCGTGCCCTCGAACCCCTCCGGCACCCGCACGTGGACGCTCGGCTCGGCGCGGGCCCGCCCCACCGCCTCGATCACCTGGGCCATCGCGGTCTCGGCGTCATCGTCGCGAAACGCCTGGTGCGCGGCGGGATACTCGGCCAGCATGAGCAGCCCCCGCTCGCCCGGCAGCTGCTCCCAGATGGCCTCGGTGACGAACGGAATCATCGGATGTGCCAGCCGCAGCACCCGATCGAGCGCCCACAGGAGCGTCGCCGTCGCGGCCGCCTTCGCCTCGGCGTCCTCGCCGTAGAGCCGCGGCTTGATGGCCTCCACGTACCAGTCGCAGAAGTCGTAGACGAACGAGTAGAGCGCCTTGGAGGCAGCCGAGAAGTCGTAGCTCTCGATGTGGCGCACCACGTCGCTCAGCGCGACCTCGAGCCGCGAGGCGATCCAGCGGTCCTCCAGGGGCGCATCCGGGCCGGGCGCGGCCGCGGTCACGCCGTCCTGCGCGTGGCCGAGGGCAAAGCGCACGGCGTTCCAGAGCTTGTTGGCGAGCTTGGCGCCCTCCTCGATGGCGCCGCGGTCGAACCGCACGTCCTGGGTCGAGGACATCTTCAGCAGGCCGTAGCGGGTCGCGTCGGCGCCGAACTCGTCCACCAGCTCCAGCGGGTCGATACCCGTGCCCAGCGACTTGGACATGCGGCGGCCGTCGGGCGCCTGGATCGTCGAGTGGATCAGCACGTCGGTGAACGGCACCTCGCCCATGAACTCGATCCCCATCATCAGCATCCGCGCCACCCACAGGTTGATGATGTCGCGCGCGGTCGAGAGCACGTCGCCGGGGTAGAACTTGTCGAGCCGCGGATCCTCGCCCGGCCAGCCCAGCGTGGCAAACGGCCAGAGCGCCGAGGAGAACCACGTATCGAGGATGTCCTGATCGCGCTCGAGCGCCGTGCTGCCACAGTCGGGGCAGGCCGCGGGATCGTCGGCGGCGACCACCACGTGGCCGTTGGGGCAGTACCAGACCGGGATCTGATGGCCCCACCAGAGCTGCCGCGAGATGCACCAGGGCCGCAGGTTGTCCATCCAGCCGAAGTAGGTGTTCTCCTGGGTCTTGGGATGGAACCGCACCGTGTCGCTGCGCACCGCGGCGTTGGACGGCGCGGCCAGGTCGTGCATGTGCATGAACCACTGCAGCGAGATCAGCGGTTCGATCCGGTCGCCGGTGCGGTCGCAGTGGCCCACCTCGTGCTGCATGGGGGTGGACGAGACCAGAAGCCCCGCCTCCTCCAGCGCCTTCGGGACGGCCTCACGCGCCGCTTCGGTGGTCATCCCCTCGAACTGCCCCGCCACCTCGGTCATCAGCCCGTCGTAGCCGATCGCCGAGAGTTCGGCCAGATCGTGCCGGCGGCCGATCTCGAAGTCGTCCATCGCATGCCCGGGCGTCACCTTGAGGGCACCCGTGCCGAACTCGACCTTGACGTGGTCATCGGCGATGATCGGCACCTCGCGGTCAACCAGCGGCACGCGCACGAGCTTTCCGACCATGCCGGTGTACCGCTCGTCGGCCGGGTTCACCGCCACGGCCGTGTCGGCCATGATCGTCTCGGGCCGGGCCGTGGCCACGCGGATCTCGCCGCTGCCGTCCACCAGGGGGTAGCGCACCTCGTACATCACGCCGGGCACGTTCACGTGCCGCACCTCGAGGTCAGAGATCGTCGAGGCGCAGGTGGGGCACCAGTTGATCAGGCGGTTGTCGCGATAGATGTAGCCCTTGTCGTACAGCCGCACGAACATCGTCAGCACGGCCCGCACGTAGCCCTCGTCCATGGTGAACCGCTCGTGGTCGTAGTCCAGCGTGCAGCCCAGCCGTTTGAACTGCTGGATGATGGTCGCGCCGGTGCGCTCGCGCCACTCCCAGACCCGCTCGAGAAACTTCTCGCGACCCAGGTCCCAGCGCGTCAGACCCTCGCCGCGCAGCTGCCGGTCGATCACCGCGTGCACGGCGATGGAGGCATGGTCGGTGCCGCAGATCCACTCGGTCTCGAACCCCTGCATGCGCTTCATGCGGATCAGCGTGTCCTGGGTGGAGCCGTTCAGCGCGTGGCCCATGTGCAGCTCGCCGGTGATGTTGGGAGGCGGCAGCGCGATCACGAACGACTGCTTCGACGAGGCGGGGTCGCCGGCGAACGCGCCGGTGCGCAGCCATGCGTCGAAGATGCGGTTCTCGAAGGCGGAGGGTTCGTAGCGGGAGTCCATGTGGTTGGGCATCCTAACGACCGAGGCTTCGCGACCGATCACGAGCGTGTGCAGTCCCAGCCGCCCCCACTTCCCGACGCTTTCACGACACATCCGTTGGCGGTCGCGGTGATGTATGCCGGCTGCTTCGTGCTGCTGATCTGGTGCGCCTACCAGGTGCGGCACCGCTGCGGAGAGTGCGGCTCGGTACCGGTGCGGTGCCGCTGTGAATGACAGTGGTGAATAAGAGGGGTCAGTCGCCTGTTATTCACGACCGAGGTTCTCGGCAGGCGCGTCGGCGCTGACGTGAATAACAGGCGACTGACCCCTCTTATTCACGTTGGCTGAGCCCCGTTGTTCAGGCGGATTCTTGGTCGAGCTGCTGGGTGACGTCCAGCGTCTGGCCGCCCTCGGTCACCAGCGTCGGATCGAGATCCTTCTCGATCGTCTCCTTGGTGACCACGCACTTGTTCACGTCCTTGCGTGAGGGCAGGTCGAACATCACGTTCAGGAGCGCGACCTCGATGATCGACCGCAGGCCGCGGGCGCCCGTCGCGCGGTGCAGCGCCTTGTCGGCGATCGCGCCGAGCGCGTCGTCGGTGAACACCAGGTCGATGTCGTCGAACTTGAAGAATCGCTGGTACTGCTTGACCAGCGCGTTCTTGGGCTCGAGCAGGATCTGGATCAGATCCTCGCGGTTCAGCGAGTGCACCGCCGACACCACCGGCAGCCGCCCGATGAACTCGGGAATCAGCCCGTAGGAGATCAGATCCTCGGGCATCACCTGCGGGAACAGCTCCTCGGTGTTGGCGTCGTTGCGCGAGCGCAGATCGGCGCCGAACCCGACCGAGTTACGGCCGATGCGCCGCTCGATGATCTTGTCCAGGTCGGCGAATGCACCGCCGCAGATGAACAGGATGTTGGTCGTGTCGATCGACAGGAACTCCTGGTGGGGATGCTTGCGCCCGCCCTGCGGCGGCACCGAGGCAACCGTGCCTTCGAGGATCTTCAGAAGCGCCTGCTGCACACCCTCGCCGGACACGTCGCGGGTGATCGACGGGTTGTCGGCCTTGCGCGCGATCTTGTCGACCTCGTCGATGTAGATGATCCCGGTCTCGGCCTTCTTGACGTCGAAATCCGACGCCTGGATCAGCTTGAGCAGGATGTTCTCGACGTCCTCACCGACGTAGCCCGCCTCGGTCAGCGCGGTGGCGTCGGCGATCGCAAACGGCACGTTGAGGATGCGCGCGAGCGTCTGGGCCAGAAGCGTCTTGCCGCAGCCCGTGGGGCCGAGCAGCAGGATGTTGGACTTCTGAAGCTCGACTTCGGACTCGGTCTGGCCGGCCATCTGGACGCGCTTGTAGTGGTTGTAGACCGCGACCGAGAGCGTGCGCTTGGCCTCTTCCTGCCCCACCACGTAGTCGTTCAGCACGCTGTAGATCTCGCGCGGCTTGGGCAGATTGTCGAGGTCGAGCTGCGCCGGAGTGGTCAGCTCCTCGTCGATGATCTCGTTGCACAGATCGATGCACTCGTCGCAGATATAGACGCCCGGGCCGGCGATCAGCTTCTTCACCTGCCGCTGCGACTTGCCGCAGAAGCTGCAGAGGAGCTGCTCGTTGGTGTCGGTCGGTCGGGCCATCGGTCAGTGCTTGTCGATCACGCGGTCGATGATGCCGTATTCCTTGGCCTCTTCGGAGCTCATGAAGAAGTCGCGCTCGGTGTCGCGGGCCACCTTCTCGATGGCCTGCCCGGTGCTGTCGGCGATGATCTGATCGAGCCGCTTGCGCAGGTCGATGATCTCGCGCGCGTGGATCTCGATGTCGGTCGCCTGGCCCTGGAATCCCGAGGACACCTGATGGATCAGGATCTTGGCGTTGGGCAGCGCCATGCGCTTGCCCTTGGCGCCGCCGGCCAGAAGCAGGGCGCCCATGCTCATCGCGATGCCGACGCAGATGGTCTGCACGTCGGGCTTGATGAAGTTCATGGTGTCGAAGATCGCAAGCCCTGCGTACACGCTGCCGCCGGGCGAGTTGATGTAGAGCGAGATGTCCTTATCGGGATCTTCTGACTCGAGGTGCAGGAGCTGCGCCACGATCAGGTTGGCGATCTGGTCGTCAACCGGTGTGCCCAGGAAGATGATGCGTTCGTTCAGCAGACGGGAGTAGATGTCGAACGACCGCTCGCCTCGCGACGTCTGCTCGATCACCATCGGAATCAGTGGGCTCACGCACGCACTCCTTTATCGGTCGGCCGGCTGCGCAGAGCCGGGTGTCCAGATCTCGGTGGGTTTCTCACCCGCGGGTGGAGAATCCTTCTCGGGAGTCCACAACCGCTCCCGCGCCGACGCCTGATCGGGAGTGATCTCATTGGCCGACTCGGCCACGATATCCAGGGCTTTTTGCATCTTCAGGTCGGTGCGAAGTGATGTGAGGATCGCCGGGTCGCCCATCAGGCGCTCGACTGCGGCATCGGCTTCCTCGCCGGTCTCAACCGCTTGTCCCCTCACCCACTCTTCGACCATTTCGTCGGAAACCTCAATCCCCTCTGCGTCGACGACCGCCTCGAGCGCGAGATCCTTGCGCACCGAGTCGGTGGCCTCGGCGGTGAACATGGCGACAAGCTGCTCGCTGCTCTGGCCGGTCGCGGCCAGATACTGGTCGGCATCGATGCCCCGCGCCTCGAGATCTCGCACCATGCGCCGCACCATCTCGCGCACGCGCACCGAGACCAGCACTTCGGGCACCGGCGTGGACAGCTCCTGGGCGAGCGAGTCGAGCACCGTGGCGCGCAGGTAGCCGTCGGACTCTGCGGTCATGCCCTCGCGGATGGTGTTGGTGATGTCGTCGCGCAGCTCGGCCAGCGTGTCGAACTCGCTGACCGACGTGGCCAGGTCGTCGTCGAGCGCCGGCAGATCGCGCTGCTTGACGTCCTTCAGGGTGACCTCGAACCGCGCCGGTACGGGCAGACCGTCCTGTTGCGGAATCTGGAAGTCGATGTCCTTCTTCTCGCCCGCGCTCATGCCGATGATGCCCGACTCGAGTTCGGGCAGGAGCCGGCCCTCGCCGAGCTGGACGCCGTAGTCGCTGCCGCCCTCGGCAGGGCTATCGGACACCGAGCCCTGGTAATCGATCGTGACGAAGTCCTCGGCCTCGGCGGGACGCTCGACCGGGGTGAGTTCGGCGACGGTCAGCCGCAGCCGCTCGATCTCGGCGTCGACCGCCTCCTGCGGCACCTCGACCGGCCGGCGCACGGCGTCGAGGCCCTTGTACTTGCCGACCTTCGGCGGCGGCTTCACCGCCACCTCGGCGGTGAAGGAGAACGTCTCGCCCTCGGTGAGGTCGTCGCTCCAGTCGTAGGTCGGCCGCTCCACCGGGTCGATGCCCGCCTCTGCCACGGCGCGGGAATACCAGGAGGTCATGTGCTCGCGCAGCGCCTCTTCGACCACGGCATCGCGGCCCACCTGCCGCGCGACCATGGCGGCCGGGGCCTTGCCCTTGCGAAAGCCCGGCACGCGGACGCCCGCGGAGAGGTCGTGCAGCGCGTGCTCGAACGCGTGGTCGACGTCGTGTGCGGACACCTCGATTTCGAGGCGGACACGGTTCTCGGCGAGTTCTGAGACTTGCGTCTTCATAAGTCGGGGACGTGCCGGAGCACCGGCGCCGCCAACACACCTTAGTCGCGACCCGCCGGATACGCCACCGGTGTGGTCAGCCGGATTTGGGCTCCTCCACGCTCTGCTCGCGGCTCGGCACCGCCAGGTGCTCGATGCGCGCGTTGACCACGTAGCTGACCGTCACCGCGACGATTACCACGGGCATCAGTGCGAGCCCCACCGACGACATGAACACGGCCACCAGCATCACCGCGCTGAGGGGCAGGCCGAGCATCGCGGCGGTCATCGCGCCGATACCCATCGCCGCTCCGGCAGTCGAGTTGAGGCCCGGCAGGTGCGACATCAGGATGCCCACCGCGGCGCCGATGAACATCGACGGGAACACCGGGCCGCCGCGGAAGCTCGAGAGCGAGAGCGAGTAGGCCAGCGACTTGCAGAGGATGATCGCAAACAGCGCACCGACAGTCCATGCTCCGGGGTTGGTGACGAGCGCCGGCAGGGTGTCCTGGCCCGAGAAGAGCATCTGGGAGGACGGGTGGTTGGTGGTCTTGTCGAAGATCACGGCCAGCAGTCCGACGAGCGCGCCCGACGACCGGCATCAGCAGCACCATGCGCGGTTGCACGACCAACCGAAACTCCCGCGCAAAACGCTTGATGATGTTGGCCAGAATCGCCCCCAGAACGCCGATGCCCACGGCCCACAGAAGCTCGGCGCCGGTGGGCGTGCCGATCGGCGGGATGTTGGGTACCGCGAGCGAGAACGTGCCGTAGCCGGTCAGATTGTCGAGGCCGACGTAGATCAGCGCGCCAAGGCCCGCAGCCAGGAGGCCGGGCACCAGGATCACGCCGAGCATTGGCCCGCCGACGCCGACCGCCTCCATCAGCAGAAACAGTGCCGGCAGCGGGCCGCCGAAGAGCGCCGCAATCGCAGCGAAGCTTCCCGCCGCACCGACCAGCGTCGCGGCCTGATCTGGAGCGTCGTGTTTGACCGCCCGCAACATCAACACGCCGATGCCGCCGCCGATGGCGATCAGCGGCGCCTCGGGGCCGAGCACGGCGCCCGAGACGAGCGTGAAGTACGCCGCCAGGATGATGCCCGGCAGCCAGATCGGCTGGATCAGCCCTCCGGCCTTGAAGCCGTCCGCCGGGGAGTGTCCGCCGGTGCCGGGTAGCCGGGTGATCGCGAGCGCCACCAGAACGCCGCCGACGGCCAGCGACGGGGATCGGCCACCAGGTGGGCTCCGAGCTGAACCCGAGATCGCCCGGAAGCGTCTGGAACACCCAGGTCTGGCTGTTACTGATGAACTTGAGGAAGTAGTAGGCGACGAACGCCACCACCACGCCGACGACCGCACCGAACGCCAGCAGCACCAGGTACTGCCGGCTCTTCAGCAGCTCGCGCGGATCGGTGGTCGGGGCCGCGGCACTCATCGCGCCAACCCCTGCTCGATCCCGCTCAGGTGCGCTTCGAGCCGGTCGATGGCCTTCATCAGTTCGGCTCGTTCGGCGGCCGCGCGACGGTCGGATTCGGCACTGGCGGCAGCGCTTGCCCGGTTGACGAGGACGGTTGTCACGGAGGCGGTCAGAAACGACACGAACGACACGCCCATCAACATCTCGAGGCCGCCCAGCAGGCGTCCTGCGGTCGTGGTCGGTACGACGTCGCCGTATCCGACCGTGGTGAACGTCTGCACCGCCCACCACACCGAGATCCCGTAGGTCGGAAAGTTGCCGCGGTCGGCGAAGTGCATCAGGAACCCGCCGACAAGGCCCAGGAGCAGCAGTGTGAGGCCGAGGCCGAGTACCACCGACCGCGACCCGGCGATGCGCCGCGCGCTGCGTTCGACCAGGGGGGCGCCGGTGCCGCCGGCAGGAGTCGGGGTCATCGTGCCGGCTCCAACCAGGAGGGCGATTCCAGGAGCTGCGAGTAGTTCACGGCCACTTGTACTCCACGGGGTCAGGAGAATCCTCTTTCGTCAATGCGGGCGAGAGGACTCGAACCTCCACGACCGAAGCCACTGGAACCTAAATCCAGCGCGTCTACCAATTCCGCCACGCCCGCGGGTCGGCCCAGCATATCGGCCCTTCAGTGCGTGTAGGTGTAGCGGGTTGCGAGGCCCAGCAACTGGGGCACGGTGACCAGCTTGTACCCGCGCGCGAGAAGCGTCGGGATGATCGTGTGCAGCGCCGCGATGGTCTGATCGCGCGGGCCGCCGCCGTCGTGCATGATCGCGATCGCGCCGTTGCGGGCGTTGGCCAGCACGTTCTGGGCGATGGCTGCCGACCCCGGCCGCGACCAGTCGCGCGGGTCGATGTTCCACTGGATCGTGAGCATCCCAAGGTTACGGATCGTGTTGATCACGACCGGCGGGCCGATGCCGTACGGCACCCGAGCGGTGCAGGGCGTGTACCCCGTGGCGCGCACGATCTCAGTCCTGGCCTGCCCCATCTGTGTGCGCACGTTCGCGGCGCCGAGGATCGGGTGGCTCCAGCTGTGGTCGCCGATGGCGTTGCCGGCTGCGAGCACCGCACGGGCCGCCGCGGGCCGAGCGGCGACTTCCTGGCCGACCTCGAAGAACGTCGCGTGCACGCCGTACTGCTTCAGCACCTTGAGTACCCCGGAGGTGTATGCCGAGGGGCCGTCGTCGAAGGTCAGCGCCATCGCGTGGACGTTCGTCGGGCCGTTGAACCGGTAGCTCGCGCCCTTGGGCACGCAGCCTGTGGCGTGGTAGGCGTCGGTGCGGAACGATGGCGTTGCCGTTTGCCGGGGTGTGGTCGCGACAGGGGGTGGCCGTGGGACAGGCCGTGGTGCCACGCCACACGGTCGAGACCGCGAAGCTCGCGAGCTTGGGCGGCGCGATCCCGGCGGCCGAGGCGGCGAAGGCGACCGTCATCTGCTGCTTGTTGAGGCGGGTGATGGTCGCCGGCACAAACCCTGCCTTGGGCAGGCCGCCCGAAACCGCCGCCGACCGGTAGAGCGCCCGCGTCCGTGTGCTGGTTCCGGTGATGCAGAGCTTCGCCATCCGCCGGGGCTCGCCGCGCGGCCCGATAGAGAGGCACGCGGTGCGGGCCACCGCCCCCGCGGACATGCTCGAGAGCAGGAACTTGCGCGAGGTCTTGAACGACCAGAGGATCTGGCTGAGGTTCTGGGTGACGTGCACGGTGCGCAGGTCGAGCGGGCCGTTGGTGTCGGCGGGATCGGTCAGCGCAGTCGACGGCGGGCGGGTCGAACCGGCCGCCGCAGGCGTCACGGCCGAAGCGCTTCCGGCGAGCACGCAGACGCCCACGAGCGTTGCCGCCACGAGCGCGATTTTGCGGAACCCCCCGGTCACGCGCGGCACTGTACACCCCCGGCCGGAGGGCGGATGTAAGCTACGGCTACGTGGTGGCCGTAGCTCAGCTGGTGGTAGCCCCTGGTTGTGGTCCAGGAGGTCGTGGGTTCAAGTCCCACCGGTCACCCTCTCGGGCTCGCCGCGGTGGCGAGCGCGCCAGGGCCCGTAGCTCAGGGGATAGAGCAGCAGACTTCGAATCTGCGTGTCGGCGGTTCGATTCCGTCCGGGCCCGCTCGCTCCAGGAGCCGAGCCCCTACCGCTCGACGAGTATCACGAGAGTCTCCGGCAGCAGGCCGTCGTGCTCCATCGCTGCAGCCGCCGCGTCAGTCTGCATGAACCCGACCAGAGCGTCCATGTCGGCGACGTCCATGAGCACGGCGACGTGAGTCGGATTCTGCGGGTCGACGAAGGTGCGGATGTTGGTCACGCCGAGCGGGCCGAATACCTCTTCGCGCTTGGGTGAGGCGAGCCAGTGCTCGGTGTCCTTGACGTCGTGGTGGCCGATCACAGTGGGCATATGCACTCCTTGGCGTCCAGCGCCCGACAGGAGTGTCGGACGACTGCGCAGATCGTACGCCCTTTGCGCCGCCGGCGATCGCACCACTTGAGACCCAACGCACAAACGCAACAAACGTGCCTGGCACGTTTGTTGCGGTCCGGTTAGGCGACGATCTCCTCGTCGCCGTGCACCGTGCGATCCTTCTCGGGGTTCGTGGGCCGGCGCTTTTCGCGCGGGTCATCATCGGGCCGCGGGTCGTCGGGCGCCTTGCGCTTCTCAGCTGGCTCCGGTTCCACCCTGGTCTCCCACGTAGCTCTGCCAGACGATATACGCCGCCTCCTGCTCGCTCTGACCAGCGGCGCTCCTTCCACCGGGGTTGAGTTCGGCATGCCAGCTACCTTCCCCGCCGTGCGTATCGAGCGTTGCGCCCAGCCGTCCGAGCGCGTCGCGGATGTCCGCGACCGTCGACTGGGGATCGATTCCACCTTCACGTACCGTCATACGTCCCTGGTACCCCGCACGCCGAGCGCGGAAACCGCGTCAGCCGACGACGGCGTCCATTAGCGGATCGATGCCGGCAAGGCGAGCCGCCTGCTCATCGTCCAGGTCCCAGCGCCGCGCGAGCTCGCCCGGCGACGTGTAGGTGAGCGTGGTCTGGCCGTCATCGTCCCAGACGAGCACCTTCAGCGGCAGGTCGAGAGCCACCGTCGGCAACGCCTGCATGATCGGCGTACCTGCCTGCGGACTGCCGAAGAGCACCACCCTGGTCTCGCGAAGCTCGAGGCCGTTCGCTTTGGCAGCGCCATCGTGGTCGATCACCGCGAATACCTCGAGCCCCTTTGACTCAGCTATCTGACGCAGCCGCTGCACGGTGTCTGCCACCGAACGCGGACTCAGCTTGGTTACCAGCGTGTGCTCCGTCATGCCCGGACGGATTGTGCTCGGTCAACGGCTTCCGCGCCACCCGGGCTCAGCCGGTCGGCTGCTTGCCGTTGCCCTTGCCGTTGCCCCCGGCACCGTTTCCGTTACCGTTGCCGTTGCCTGCGGTGGTGGTCGTGGTGGTGCCGGTGTCGGTCGTCGTGCCGGTCGACCCGCCGTTACCGTTGCCCTTGCCGTTTCCGGTTCCGGGTGTCTTGCCGCTGCCGGTCGTCTTGCCGGCTCCGGTCGTCTTCCCGCTCCCCGTGGCCTTGACGCCGCCGCCCGCGTTGCCGTTGGCGCTGCCTTTCGCCTTCCCGTTGCCGTTGCCGTTGCCTGTCGCAGTGGTCTTGCTCTGGCCGTTGGCCTTTCCGGCGTTGCCGTGCGTCTCCCCCGCCTTGCCGTTGGCCTTTCCGGCGTTGCCGTGCGTCTCCCCCGCCTTGCCGTTGGCCTTTCCGGCGTTGCCGTGCGTCTCCCCCGCCTTGCCATGCGTCTCGCCCGAGGTGCCGGAGGCACCTCCCGTGGCGGTGTTCGTCGCACCTCCGGTGGCCGTGCCTCCACCTCCCGGGCCACCGCCGGTCGAGGTCACCGGCGGCACGACAGAAGCGTGCGTACGGTGAGCAATACCCACGTCGGCTGCCACGGCCGAGAGTCCCGCTACCAGCGGCGCTCGCACGGGCTGCACGGTTGCCACAGCCGCGGTGGCGGTGAGCGCCGCTACCGCAATCTTGGCGACCAGGGCGGCCTTGGTCGCCGTCAATGACATGGTGGTCGCCACCGATCCGGATACCGCTCCGGATGCGCCCGCCCCGGAGGTAACCGCGCCCCCTCCGGCGGCTGTCCCCGTGACAGGTGCGGTCACCGCGGCGCTTGCCACCCCGGGGCTGAACCCGGGGATCGCACCGGAGAGATCGTGCGCCACGTGCAGGCTCGGCGCCAGAGCGAGCGCCCCGGCCAGGCCGGTCGCGCGGGCCAGCCGCGACTGCGCCGTGCGACACCGCCGGCAGTTGTTCAGATGCTTCAGCTGGCCCGACGCGAGTTCGGCGAGATCGACCAGGCGGCGCCTCACCTCGACGCACTCGCCCGGGGTGCTGTCGCGATCGTTCACCAGCGCGGTGCGCGCGCGCACCAGGAGCGACTCGACCGCAGACGGCGTCGTGTCCAGCACGTCGGCGATCTCCTCCTGCGAGAGGCCGCTCCAGTGCCGCAGCACGAACGCCTGGTGCTGGCTCTCGGGCAATGCCCAGAGCGATGCGCGCACGGCGCCGAGCGTCTCGAGCCCCTCGGCGGGAGCAGGTGTGGCGGCTGCCTCGAGCACATGCTCGGAGGCCAACTCGCGGCGGTCCCGGATCAGGTTCAGTGAGCGGTTACGCGTGGCGCGCATCAGCCAGGCCTTGGGGTACATCAGCTCCTCGCCCCGCTCAAGAGCACCGTAGGCCTGCAGGAAGACGTGCTGCACAACGTCCTCGGCGTCCTCTCGGCGACCGGTGAGATGCAGCGCAAATCGGAACAGCGCAGCCGCATGCTCGTCGTACCAGCGGCTGAGTTCCGCCGCGGTGTTTCGCGTCTCAGGGCACGCGATTGCCATCGAGAGTCCACACCTTTCAGACACGCGCAGGAGCCACTTCCTGCGGTTTCTACATCGACATCGGTTGTGCGCTTCAAGAGTGCTAGTCCTTGCGCGCAACCGCAGTACCCCTTCCGGGGGATCTTCAGATCGCGACCGCAGGATCCATCCCCCGGCCGGGTCACAGCCTTTGACCAACGCAGCAAAGGGCAGCACTCATGCAGCACTGCAGGCGGCACAAAACGCAATCCCCGGGTCCACTTCACGCGAGCTCCGAAAGCGGCCAGACGATCGTTCTTCTGGCACTCTTTCTGACCGCGCTCCTCGGTGTGGCCGGGCTCGCCATCGACGCGGGCAACCTCCTGGTGCAGCGCCGCGCGGTGCAGAACGCGGCGGACGCGGCGGCGCTCGCCGGGGCCAGCACGTTGCCGGGAGGCAGCATGAACGCCCTCAACAACGCGCGCACCGAGTACGCCAACAACGGCCTCTCGACCGATTCGCCGTCGTTCGCCAACACGACCGACATGACCCCCAACGACTCGATCACGGTCACCACCACCCGCCAGGTGCATACCTTCTTTGCGGGGATTCTGGGTATCGACAACGTCGCAGTCTCGGCCACGGCCCGCGCGACGATCGAGTCGTACTCCCAGGTTCAGGGCACCTACGCAATGCCGTGGGGCGTGCTGAAGGGCAGCTACGTGCCGGGCCAGCCGTACGCCATCTACACCAAGGCCAACACCGGCAGCGGCAACAACGGCGCTCTCAGCCTGCCGTATGTCTCGGGCTCAAACTGCCCCGACCCCAACGGCGCAAACGCCTATCAGAACGAGATCAACGGCACCCTGCCGGCGTGCCCGATCACGATCGGCGAGCAGATCGACACCAAGACCGGTGACAACTCCGGGCCGACTGCACAGGGACTCAACGCCCGCATCACCAACTGGCAGACGTTCGACCAGATCGTGCAGGCAAACTCGGACGGCACCTACACGGTGATTCAGAGCAACAGTCCGCAGCTCGTGCTGATCCCCGTGCTCACCAATCCTGCCGGCGTCTCGAGTTGGCCCAGCGGCTCCAGCGCCCCCATGACGGTGGTCGGTTTCGCCTGGTTCGTGATCACCAGCTGCGGCGACCCCCAACACCCCACCTACTGCAGCAACTCCGATGGAAAGCAGGTGAACGGAACGTTCGTCGGGCTCGACAGCGACACCTCGACGGGCACCAGTGGCCAATACGACCCCAGCAGCAACACCGCCTACACGGCGGCACTTACCCAGTAGCACCAGTCCGTCCAGTCGATCAACTCACTTGAATGGAGTCCCCCAACATGCACATTCCCGACAACTCCAATCCCGAGCTTCTCAACTCCAGCGAGTCCGGCCAGACGATGGCCGAGTACGCGGTGGTCCTCGCCGTGATCACGATCGCGGTGGTGGCCGTCCTTGCGCTGCTGTCGACTGCAATCACCGACCAGCTGAACGCTGTCATCAGCGCCCTCTAGTGCAAAGGCTCGCCGCGACTCTCATACCGGGCGTCACCCCGAGAAGCGGCGACTTCGGCTCTCGCTGCGCATAACTGCCCAGCGAGAGCCGTTCCCTACCTGTCTCCGCGGGCGGCAGCCTCAACCCGCGGAGGCAGGTCGATCATCGTCGTGCGGGCCACCGCGAGCACGACCACGTCGTCGCCCAGTGGACCGCCGTTCACGTCGATCACCTGCTCCATGACCGAGTCGACATCGGCGGCCCCGACGGCCGGGCCGCGCCGCGCGAACTCCTCCACCACCCGCTCGACACCCAGCGGCCTGCGACCCCGCGCGTCGCGTCCCTCGGTGAGCCCGTCGGTGAACAGCACGAGCGTCCAGAGCCCCTCGGGAAGGTCGATCACCTCCGCAGTCCGCTCGACGTCGAGCCCGAGGCCGATCAGCGGATTGGGCGCAACCTCGAGCTGCCCGCCCCCATCGTCGGCGATCAAGATCGGCGCTGGATGCCCGGCCAGGAGCACGCTGGCCGATCGGTAGTCGGCTCGCACCCGCACCAGGCACACGCTGGCAAAGGCCACTGCACCCTCACGATCCCGCGCCTGCTCGGCCGCAAGCATCTGGTCGAGCACCCGGATCACCTCCACCTGCGGCACTCCCGCCCCCACCAGCGCCCGCCAGCCCGCGCGCAGGTGAGCGGCCACCGCGGCGGCGCGCGGGCCATGCCCAGCCACGTCGCCCACCATCACCGCCAGCTCACCGTCGGGCGTCACCAGGATGCCGTAGAAGTCGGCGGCGAGCACCTGCGCCGACTCGGCGGGGGCATACCGCGCGGTCACACCCAGTGCCCCGACCTCCGAGAGGTCGGTCAACGCCACCAGGCCGGCGCGCAGTTCGACCAGCATCTGCCGGCGGGTTTCATCGTCGGCGCGCACGTGATCTCCCAGCATCCCGGCGGCGATCGCCGCCGGAATCCACACCAGCGGCTGGGACACCGGGTTCTCGCCGATCACGGCCACCGAGAGGAACACCGCGGCGACCATCAGCCCGACGCCCAGGTACGGCCCAAGCAGGAACGCGGCGCCCAGGGCGATCACGATCAGGAGCGGCCCCGGCACGCCGCGCACGTTGTCGGGGCTGATAACGAGAAACGGTGCGGACACCACGAGCATCAGCGCGATCACGATCAGTGCGATCGCCCGGCGCCGCTCGCGGGTGGCCTCGACAGAGGAGAGGCGATCAAGCACGGCCCAGCCGGCCCTCGTGTCGGTGGCAGAGACGTTTCACCGTGGCACATCGTATTGCCCCATCGCGGGGCTGACGACACGCAAAATTGGTCGCTCACCGGGAGCGCCGCAGACCGTCGTGTGGCCGCCGTACCATCCCTGAGATGGTGCGAGTGTGGACAATCTCGGCACAGTCGGGCGTGGACGGCCGCCGCGTGGCCACTGAGCTCGCCGACACGCTTCAAATTCCGCTGCTCGACCGTGATGCGCTACTCGAGCTGACCGGCCAGGGCGGTACGGCGGATGACCTGGACGACCATATGTACAACCGCGTGCAACAACTGGGCCTGACCTTTGCCGCGAATTTCGGTGCAGTTCAGGCGACGCAGGAGCTGCAGTTTCTGACCGAGCTGGGCGAACGCAGCCGCGAGGTGATGAAGCGGCTCGGACATGAGCGGTGCGTGATCCTCGCGCCGTCGGCAGTCGGTGCGATGCCCGACCACGACCAGGCGCTCCACGTGCGACTCTGGGCGCCCATCGAGTGGCGCATCGAGCGCTACGCCGGCATGTGTATGGTCAGCGCCGCGGAGGCAAAGCACCGGGTGCGCGAACTCGACCGGGTGCAGGGCGAGTTTGCCTCACGCCTCTACCAGCTCGACCTGAACGATCTGCACCGGTTTGACGTCGCGTTCAACGCCCGCACGGTCGATCCCCGGCGGCTGGTCGCGGCGATCCTCGCGGCCGGCGGCCACTCCGCCGCCGAAGCCTGATGCAGCCACCTCCCAACCGGCCTTCCAAGTGGCTCGTCGGCGCCGCGATCTGGGGCGCGATCCTGCTCATGTTCCTGATCGGAATCGCCTACAAGCTGAAGTGATCTGACCGCCAGCGTAGGATTCGCGACATGGCTCGATGGCTGACTCCGGTCTTCGCGGCGGTGTTGGCAGGCGTGGGGCTCCTGATCGCGGCGCAGCATGGCGCGCCGAAGACGGTGCACACGATCACTGTCCCCGGCGTCGACACCGGCTCCGGTGCCCTGCTCAACGGCCCCTGCCGCGGGCAGCCCTCACCCCACGGCGGCTACCAGCACGTCATCTGGATCCTGATGGGCACGGCGAACTCGCGGGACGTGCTGCGAGGACAGGATGCGGTCAAGACCAAGGACTACGCCGTGCATTGTGGTGTGGCGTTGAGCTACACGAGCGTGCGGCTGCCGTCGTTTCCCAACATCCCGGCACTGGTGGCGGGTGACACCGGGGACATCGTGAAGAATCGCTGCTCGGGCACCTGCCCGCCGTTCCCCCAGAACCTGTTCAAGCAGGTTCCAAACTGGAAGGTCTACGTTGGGGGTATGAAAACCGCGTGCAGCTCCACCGCGAACACCAACTACGACCCGCGGTTCAACCCGCCGCTGTGGGTCGACGTGGCCGCTCACGACTGCAAGGCGCGCGATGTACCGATCCAGAGCTTCACGGGAGACCTGGAGGGCGGCGCGCTGCCGAAATTCTCCATCCTCGTGCCCGGTCTGTGCCAGAGCATGACGTTCAACCGCAACTGCGTGGGGGGCGTGAACGCAAAGCCGAGTGACTTCGTTTCGAACGGCGACCACTGGCTGGGCGCGCGGCTCGACGAGATCACGCATAGCAAGGCCTACGCGGCGGGTTCCACCGCGGTCATGGTGACCTGGGTGTCGGGTCCCGCCCAGCCGGCACAGAACGACTGTCTCACCTCCCCCAACAAGAACTGTCGAGTTGCAACCATCGTCCTTGCCCGAGCGGTGCCGCCCAACTACACCTCTGCGGTGCCGTTCTCTCACTACTCGCTGTTGAAGACCACCGAGAGCCTTCTGGGCGTCCCCCATCTCGGCGAAGCGCGCCGCGCGTCGGTCAACAGCATGCGTAAGCCGTTCGGACTGTGAACCGCGGTCCACGCTTGGCGCTGGCCATCGGCGCGCTCGTCATCGCGGCCGCGGCGGTTGCGTGGGCCATCCACAGCCGTCAACGCCCGACGCCCAAGGCAAGTCACCACCTGCCCAGCCGCCCGCTGACCCTGCCGGCCGCCGAGCCGGGCCTCGCCCAACCCGACGTGACGATCGTCAGACGGCCGGTTTGTGAAAAACGGCAACCCCGTGAACCTCCGCGGGTTCGACCTGGGTGTCGCCTCGGCGAGTATCTACGACCACGCACCGCAACTGCACGCAAACTTCGCGCGCATCACGGTGCCGTGGTCGGATGTCGAGCCCACCGCTCCCACCGGCAAGCCGGGGCACTTGAAGCACCACTGGGCCACCGGCTATCTGAACATGCTCGACCAGGAAGTGCAGGAACTCGGCGCGCAGGGCGTACAGGTGCTGATCGACTTTCACCAGTACCACTGGTCACCGTACTTCGCCCAGGCGCAGTGCACTCCGGGGAACAGCAAGTGCTACGCCGAGGGCATCCCCGCGTGGTTCTACGCGAACCGCTACCCCGACAGCAAGGCGGCCGCATCGGTGGCCAAGGCCGACTGGTGGAGTACGGGGCGGCGCACGTCGCTCTTCTACTACAGCCAGTTTGCCGAGATGATGGCCCGCCGCTACGGCCACCAGGCAAACGTGATCGGCTACGAGGCGTTCAACGAGCCGCACTTCGGGCGGCTCCCCGACAACACGCAGAGCACCAACCTCTCGCTGGGCTGGCAGCACCAGATCGCGCGTGTGATCCACGCGGTCGACCCGA
Source organism: uncultured Actinomycetes bacterium (assembly GCA_963796875.1). Taxonomy (GTDB): domain Bacteria; phylum Actinomycetota; class Thermoleophilia; order Gaiellales; family JAICJC01; genus CAVPTL01. Next base: position 365,852 of record CAWCNL010000005.1, on the reverse strand, counting down.
GCCGCGTCGTCGTGGTGATGTGCCGGGGTGGCGGCGAGGGCGTCGGCACTGCGAACCTCGCGCAGTTTCGCGGCGAGAAGATCGCACTCGACTTCCACGACTACTACAACGGCGACCCCGGCACGGGCCTGAACGCGGCCGGCGATGACTGGACGCCGTCGTGGGAGGCCACGCACAACCAGACACTCGATCCGACCACCGGCTACACCGGCACCGAGGCCGCTCAGGCCAGCGTGCTCGGCGTCCCGATTCAGGCGGCGCGCAAGGCGGGGATTCCGCTGATCGTCGGTGAGTGGGGAATTCACGAGGAGACCCCCCACGCCGACACTTACACCTCGCAGATGCTGAACCTGTTCGCGCAGAACAACATCTCGTGGTCGCGGTGGATCCTGGCCCCCGGCGATGGGTTCAACATGCTGGGCGCGACCACCGGCGACCCGCCCGACCGGCAGGGTCTGCAGATCGGCGCGAACCTCGCCGCCGACCCCACGCTGGGCCGCTAGCGCACAAGGGGGCCAGCCACCTTTTGTGCATAAGCAGCCGTCAAGGTTGCAACAAACCTCACGGATGCACAAAAGGTGGCTGACCCCCTTTGTGCGCCCTAGGCGGTGCCGGTGCGGCGCCGGGCCCAACCGGGCCGGCGGCTGACGGTTTCCCACAGCAGCGGGAGTTCGACTCGCTCGCGGAACCGCAGCAAGAGCAGCGCGTAGGCGATGCTGCCCACCACGAGGTAGGCAGCGAGCGCCGGCAGCGACTCGCCCAGCGTTAGCCGAAACAGCAGTCCCAGGCCGCCGAAGCACAGCAGCGCCGCGCCCGCCACCACGGGGAACGCGCGGCCGAACGGGTCGACCTTCAGGAACGCACGCACCTCGAGTAGCGGGGCGATGTTGTTGAACAGGATCGAGGCCGCCCAGGCGACGGCTGCCCCGGTGATCCCGATATGCGGAATCAGGATCAGGCTGATGACCACGTTCAGGATCAGCGCCACGATCACGTTGAACAGATTCCAGCTGCTCTTACCGCCCATCAGCAGCACGATGTCGACGGGGCCGATGCCTGTCGCCACGAGCATCGCCACCGAGAGCACCTCCAGCGATGTCGCTCCGCCCGCGTAGTGGTGGCCGAATGCCTTCAGCAGGATCGGCGCGAAGAACGTCAGCATCAGATACATGGGCCAGGCCAGCATCATCAGCCATGCGGTGGCGACCTGGTAGACCTCGCGCGCCCGGCTCTGCTCGTTGCCCGCCAGAAGCTCGGAGAGTTTGGGGGCCACCACCAGGATGATCGACTGGTTGACCACGCTTCCCACCACGAGGTACCGCGTGGAGGCGGTGTACACCGACGCGGCCGCGGCCGAGATCATCGATCCCACCATCAGCGTGCCGACCCAGAGGATCGTGACCTGGAAGATGCCGGTCAGGCCGCGCGGAGCGGTGAATCTTCCAGAACTCGACACTGAGCTGCTTCCTGGGAGTCGGCGGCTGGATCGGCCCGTGCACCGACTCCTCGTTGCGCCGCACCAGCAGATAGAGCCACACGACGGTCGTCAGCAACGCGAGCGCGAGCGGGATCGACCACGCCAGAGCGATCGCCTGAGGGGTCGACCGCCACCAGTACCACTGCCACCACCATGATGAACTGCAGCCCCGATTTGCCGATCCGATCGATCAGCGCGTTGGGCATCATCGTGCCGAAGCCGCGGGTCGCGGCGATCGCCACCATGTAGGCGCTCGCGATCGGCAGGAACACGGCCATGATGCGGATGTAGTCGGCGACCATGCTCGCGTCGGCCGCGCGGTAGTTAGTGAAGAGCTCGGACAGCGGCTGGGCCAGCACGAACGCGACCACGCCGAACACGAGGCCCGCGACCAGCGCCGGGCCGATGCCGATATCGAGGCTCGCGCGGATGTCGGCGATGCGGTTCTGCACGCGGTAGCGCGGGATCATGCGCGTGAGGCCCGTATCGGCACCCAGCATGCAGGTGTTGTTGAGGATCAGGAAGAGGGCCACCGCTTCCCAGAACGCACCGGCCTCGCTGCGCGTGAGCACCTGCGAGACGGCCACCACCAGCAGAAACTGGAAGAGCCCGTTGGTAATCGCGCCGACCAGGTTGAGCGCCCCGCCGCGGGCGACCATCTTGAGGTCGGAGCGGCGATGCTGAGCTGCGGGGTTGTCTCGGGCTCGGTCACCGCGGTCACCGCGCGGTCTCCTGGGGCTGTGTCCAGCCGAAATCGGCGCCGAGTTGCTCGTACAGCCGGCGGTTGGGTTCGGCGAACTCGCGCGCCAACAGCTCGCGCGTGTCGGGCAGCATGTCCGCGTAGGGCCGCGCGTTGTGACGCTTGTACTCGGACTGGTGCATCGGTCTCGAGCCCGAGAAACTCAAAGACCTGGGTCATACCGTGTTCGGGATCGGCCGAGAACCGCTCGGTCTGGAGGACCAGCATCCGATCGCGACCGATCGCCGCCCGCCAGCGCTCCAACTGCTCGGCGTAGCGACCCCGCGCCACATAGGAGTGATGTTGGTGGTGGTAGCTCGCATACCCGGGCTGTTCCACCATGCGCTGGGACTCTCCTTCCAACCGCTCTGCTTCCAGAGCCAGCGCCTGCTCGAACGTGGCGGCGTCTTCGAACCCCCGCGCGTACTCCTGTTTGTACTGCGAGTAGGCGCGTTCCACCGGGTCGCGCAAAAGGGCGATCACCCGCACGTGTGGCAGGCTCGCCGCCACCCGCACCGGCACCAGCGGGTGAAACAGGTAGTACGGTGCGCCCTCGCCGGTCACCGGCCCGGCCCCCTGCGAGATCGGGAAATGCGCGCGATACCACCCCAGGCTCTTACCCGGGTGCTCGTCGAAATAGTGCACGCCCTTGGACGGGCTGGCCCCTTCCACCCCAGGATGGTCGACCAGGTAGCGGTAGAGCGACGTGGTGCCCGCCCGCTGTGCGCCGATGATCAGGAAGTCGGGCAGCCGCCGCCGCGACGACCGAAACCGCCGCGGCAGCAGCAGCGCGGCCTTGCCGGCGCTCGCAACCGGCGCGGGGAGACCACGATAGTTGTCGTTCTTGGCTCCGCGTTCGCGTGCCACGCTACACCGCCAGCGATTGCGGCTGCGGCTCGCGCCGGGCGCGGCGCAGACGCCGCAGCCTGGGTCGTGGAGGCAGTTCGTCGTCGGCTATCGCACGGTAGGCCACCACCGCGGCGAGCATGATGATCGGGATGCGCTCGGTCATCTCGTAGTAGGGAGCCTGGACCAGGGCTATCAGAAGGGCGATGTGCGCCCAGAACGCATAGGGGTTTCTGAGCCGGGCCGACCTGAAGAACGAGTAGGCGAACCACAGGAAATAGAGCGCGAGGCCGGGAATGCCGTGCGAGTACACGAGCAGAAACACCTGCGACTCGGTGCCGATCGCGCTCTGGCCGGCGACCGGGTTGGTGGTCGGGCCGCCGTTTCCAAGCACCGGGTGATCCGCGACACTCTGCGTGGCGGCCTGGTCGCGCTGCAGGCGTCCGACGTCACCCGTCTGGTGGGAGAAGCGGCCGGTGATGAGGCCTCCCAGCGGCGTTGCGACCAGCAGCACCGCGAGTATGGCGAACGCCACGAGGATGGCCCGCACCATGCGGAAATCGCGGTTCATGCCCATGCGGATCGCGGCGTACACGATGCCGAGTCCCAGAGAGAACCAGAGCCCGCGGTTGAGCGAGAACACCACCGGGACCACCGACAGGAGCAGCGAGCACGCCAGCAGGTTGCGCCACTTGAGGTTGGTGGTGGTGACCATGGCCGCGATCGCGAACGGCGCAAGGATCGCGAACGACGATCCCCAGCCGTTGGTGTAGGCGTAGAACGTCTCGGGCCGGCCGAGCGGAAACCCCAGGAACGTCTGCACCTCGGCGAACTGCAGGTGCACGTGCGCGTACACGTACTGGTTGTTGAGCATCGAGTGCGGCAGCACGTACTGGGCGGGACTCTTGAGCGCGAAGTTGGGCAGCAGCACCCCCAGCCAGCCGCCCCACGCGGTGGCGAGCCAGAACACGGCCAGGCCGTTGACGATGGCCCGGGTCGAGACGTGCCGCCGCGGCACGTTGTAGAAGTACAGGAAGATGATGGCGCCCGCGACGTAGAACGAGAGCCGCCAGCCGTAGGCCAGAAACCGCTGCCCGCCGTGGATCTCGACCCCCGACGCGACCATCCACAGGATCATCGCCAGGAAGATGCCGAACCGCCGTGGCGCGAGCACCTTCCAGCGGCCCACCACCATCGCGCCCAGAAGCGGTGCGGCCAGGATCGGCCAGATGAACATCGAGAGGCCGAGCAGCCACCAGATCGGCATGCTCGCGGCCAGGGCGTACGCCGGCCAGCCTCGGGGCAGCGCATGACCGGGTGCCTTGGTCGGATCGACATGATCGACCGGCATCGCGCTCATGCCGCGTCCGATCGCTTCGGTCGCAGGTACCCGTAGCGCAGCAGCAGCGGCCAGGTCACGGCGGTGACGACCCGGCGGACTGACTGCGACATGCCCGTGCGCCAGGCATCGTCAACCACCACCCGCTGACGGCCGTGGGCAAACCGCATTGGGTTGCCGCGTACGGAGTGCTGGGCGGCGACCTCCACCTCGCCGTCCTCGAGCTCGGCCAGAGACTCCTCGGTTACCGGGATCCGCAACTCGACGAGCGCCCGGCGGACCTCATCGCGGGGCGCGGCGGCCAGCGCTTCGTAGCGCATGCGGCTGGTGGGCGTGCGCAGGCGCTCGAGCACGTCGAACGCCGCGTTGCACTCCATCCAGCGCAGCCCTGCCGCGAACGGACTGAACTCCTGAAAATGCGCCTCGCCGGTGGTGACCTCGGGGCGCACGACCTTCTTCATCCACGAGAACGCCGCGCCGCGGCTGTCGCGCACCAGGTGAATGATGCGCAGATCGATGCCGGAGCAGCGCCGCAGGAAGTACGCGTATGGCGGGTTCTTGGTCGAGTCGACGACGGTGTCGGCGCCTGCCACCCGCGCGATCGCGGCATAGAGCTGGGACGAGATCTCGGAGTAGCGCTCGAGCTTCTGGGCGTGGTCGGCGGAGAGCTTCGGCGCAGCCAAGAGCGGAATGCGGCTGTGACGCAGCACGGCCGCTTCGAGCGCGAGCACCTCGTGCACGTCGACCTTGTCCCAGCCGCCGAACGCCTCATGCCCCACCTGCTGCCAGAACGGGCACGCCGAGAAGGGCTGGCCGCAGCCGCACAGCTCGTCGGCGTCGGCACCCGCCTGCCAGACGTAGCGCAGCTCGCCCACCGCGACCATGCCCGGCAGCCGGCCGAGCAGGTGTGAGAGCAGTGTCGAACCGCTGCGGCCCCACCCGCCGACGTACAGCACTCGGGTTGGGGTCATGCCTCTCGCCTGCGGGTCAGCACCTCGACCCGGCCGGCGTTCTCGGCGGCGAGCGGAAGAGCCCGTTCACGAGCTCCTCGAACCGGGCGGCGGTCTGCGCAGGATCGCTGTCGGAAACCGACCGCGGCGGCAGCGCGTCACCCTTCAGCACGCAGCTCAGATGCGTGCGAAAGTCGTCTTCGGATTGGGCCAGCAGGATCGCGCCGTCGGCGGCAATGCGGGCGCAGAACGCCATCTGATGGTCGTCCACGTGCTCGCCCAGGCTCGAGTTGCGGGGCGCGACGATCGGCATCTTGCCGAGCGCCACCGCCAGCATGATGGTGCCGGGACCGCCGTGGCACACGACGGCGTCGGCGTCGTGCACCCGATCCTCCATCTCGGTGTAGCTCAGGTAGGGGCTGTGCTCGGCCTTCTGGGGCACCCGAGACGTGCCGCTCTGCATGAAGAGGTGCGCCGCCGGGTCGCCGTCGGCGGCCCAGGCATCGACCCAATCGGTCATCCGGTCGAACGGATGCACGTCGGTACCCACTGTGACAAATACGTTTTGAAGCTCGGCCACCGAACCTGCCTTCCTAAAACAATCGGCCGATCAACTGCGATCCTGGATAGAACTTCTTCTGCTCCTCCCACTGCACCAGGAACAGGCTGCTGAGCGGCCTGCACAGGCGACCAGTGAGCGTCGGAGAATCAATTCGGTCGTAGACCTCCAGATACACAGTCTTAATTCCCAACATACGTCCGACCACGAAAAATGGGAAGGCGACACCTGCACCATCCGACACGATTACGTCGGGCCGGCGGTGACGTAGCTCACGAACCGCCAGCTTGAGGTTGCGCAGCGTGTTGGGAATGTCACGCGTGGTCGGATAGTGCGCCCACACCACGTCCTCGTCTTCCAGCAGCGACTCGGCGTCGGGAAGCTGGAAGGTGACCCAGAAGCGCTCGTGCTTGCCCCACCACGAATCGAGCCGGTGCAGCTGAGTGAGATGGCCACCTGACGAGCAGACGAGCGCGACCTTCATTACCGCACGCCGATCTCGCGCGGATCGCGCGGGTCACGCTCCTCATCGATCCACTGCGTCGCAGTCCGGGGCGGCTCATGCCCGCCGCTCTGGTACTGGCGGCCGTACTCGTTGGCCTTCTTCACGTCGGCGCCGGTGACGATGAACGCGAGGCCGGGAGCCGGGCAGTTGTCCATTGCCCGCCGCAGCGACACGACGGCGTCGCGGCTGTCGCGGCCTGCGCGGGTGACCAGCACGACCGCGTCGACCTTGGAGGCGAGCACCATCGCATCGGTCACCGGCAGAAGCGCCGGGGCATCGACCAGCACGATGTCGGCCCGGCCGCTGAGCGCGCGCAGCAGATCGCCGGCGGCACGGCTGTCGAGCAGGTCAGCGGGGTCGTACGGAGCCCGGCCGGCCGGCACGATCTCGAGCAGGCCGTCCACGGGAGCGTGGCCGTTCCCGGTCGGGTCGAGGGCTCCACCGAGCTTCAGCGGAACGCTGGTCAGCACGTCGGCAAGCGCGCGCCTCGCCCGAGAGCACGTCGGCGAGGCCGAGCGACGCGGACTGGCGGAAGTGGTCGGCCTGCACGGGGTCGCGCAGGTTGGCGTCGACGAGCACCACGTGCTTACCGCCGCGGGCCAGCACGAGCGCCAGGTTTGCGACGACTTCGGAGGTGCCGTCCTTCTCGCCGGCCGAGGTGAACATCACGATGCTCGCCCCCGCCTTTGCCACGGCGCCGGTGAAGTTGAGCTTGGCGATGCGGTAGGACTCGGCCGAAGGCACGAGCGCAGGGCCGGGTTCGGCGAGCATCACCAGCTCACCGGCCGCCTGCCGCGGAGGCGGGCGGCACCTGGGCCAGCAGCGGCAGCCGCAGCCGCCGGCCGATCTCGTCGGCGTTGCGTACGCGGGTGTCGAGCGAGTCCTGGATGAAGGCCAGGATGATGCCGAGGATGAAGCCGATGATCGCGCCCAGGAGCACGTTCTGGGTGGTCTTCGGCGCGGTCTGGGTGGGCTGGTTGCCGAGCCGGGGAATCGTCTGCGTCTCGACCGCAACCTCAGGCAGCGTCCTACTCTGCTCATACTGCAGCGTCGCGTTGTACCGGTTCTCGTTGAGCTTCCATCCCGCCACCTGGGCTACGCGCGCCGGCGTGTTTGCAAGTGTCGTCGCGAAGGTGTCGACGTCGGCGAGCTTCGCCTGGACGCTGCTCAAGTTTTGCTTCGCCTGGTTAATGGCGGAGTTCGAGTCATAGAACCGGAGGTAATACGGGTACCGGCCCGCGAATCCACTTGCGATCAACTTCGCCGCACTCGGATCCGTGGCTGTCGCCACGAACTGCACACCGTTCCCACCGGGGGTCGCCGACACCACGGTTGCGTTGAGGAGATCCTGCGGGGACATGCCTTGCACAAGGGGATTCGTGTGAATGTGACCCCACACCTCAGTGGCAAACGCAGCAGAATCGGCGATACCCACCTGCTGTCCACCCCAGGTCGAGAGCGCCGAAGCCTTCGACCCTTGGTTCGCCGCCGCGCTCGAGGGGTTCAAGGTGACCGACGACGTGGACGAGTACTTCTTCTGCTGATGCATCGAGTACAGGAATCCCGCCGCTGCGAACATGACCGTGACCAGCGCCACGATCCACTTGCGGCGCCATACGACGCCGAAGTAATCACCCAGCGAGACTGTCTCGAATGAACTGTTGTCCACGTGCCGTCCTTCCAGTGTGTGCGACGGCCCGGGAACTGACTCGCGTTGCCACGCGAGAACGCCAAAGATCTGTTGGCTCGGGGTGCCGCCGCAGGGCGTCCGTCCAGGCGACGCACCTTCGTGAACCCATGGTACCCCGCTGTCCGGTCGCGTCAAGCAGCCTCGGGTATCTGAAGCGTTGAGGTGAGATTAAGCCGCATCCGCTAGGTTGTGCGGATGCGTGACGCCCGAGGCTGCTTTCGCGGCCTGATTTCGCCGTCCCCGCGTGCCCATGCGGGCATGGGTCGACCCCCCGACGGCTACCGGATGATCGAGGAACTCTTGCCCCTCCCCAGCACCCGGCGGGTGGATCTGCTGGTGCCCGCGGGCTGCCGTCCGGCGGCCAGTGCGAGCGTGCAGCGGTTCGCCACGGGATCGGGTCGTAAGCAGCGTGCCGCCGCAGAGGTCGGTGCCGCCGCGGTGCGGTTCGGGCTCGTGGAACTCGTGACGCGCACGCGGGCGACGATCTCGGTGGCCGAGGACGCCACCGAGGCGGAACTCGGCGATCTGGTGTTGAGCCGCCACCTTGCCCCCAAGGTGGGCATCGCAGAACCTCTCATTGCCGTCCGTGTCGGCGCAGATCGTCCGAACGGCAAACCGGTGATCCAGCTGATGGACGGCGACGGGGCTGCGGTGGGCTTTGGAAAGATCGGCTGGAACGAGCTCACCAGGCCGCTCGTCGAGCGCGAGGCCGGCGTGCTGCGCGACCTGACCGAAAGCCCCGCCGCGGGATTCGATACGCCCGCGGTGATCGATGCCGGCGAGTGGCAGGGCTATACCGTGCTGCTGGTGCAGCCGACGACCGCCGACACCTCGGTGTCGCACGCCGACCCGCAGGTGGCCGCCGCGGCCGACGTGGCCCAGATCGGCGGTCGAAGCTCGGCCGCACTCGGCCAGAGCGACTGGTGGGCCGGGATCACGAGCCGGCTCGCGGCCGCGCACGATCCGGCCCTCGAGGCGACGGCCAACACGCTCGCACACCGCGACGGCGACACCGAAATCATGCTGGGCGGAGTGCACGGCGACTGGTCGCCGTGGAACATGGGCCTTCGCAACGGCCGCCTGGTGGTGTGGGACTGGGAGAGGTTCACGCCCGGTGGCCCACTGGGCATCGACCTGCTGCACTATCTGTGGCTGGTCGGGCTCCGCACCCAGCCCAAGGCTCCCGACAACGTTGCCTCAGACGTCCTCAGCGCGGCGCCGCGGTGGCTCGAGGAGCTTGGCGTGAGTTCGTCGCAGGCGTCGCTGCTGCTCTGCCTCCATCACCTCGAGATGGCGGTGCGCTTTGCCGAGGCGCGCGCCGCCGGCGTCGATGCGCCGCATGACGTGTACGCCCAGCGGCTCGCACGGATGGTCGGCTAGACGCCCCGCGGCGCCCACGCGATCACATCGAGCCGCTTCGCAAAGTGGACGAGTTCGGGGTCACCGTCGAGCCGAATTCCCAGAGGCTGGGCCATCGTGCAGGTGGTGACCGCCGCGGTGGCGGGCTGGAGCGGCCACGGCGGATGGGCGATCTCGAGCCGGGTCAGCCGCTCGCGCCCCTGGGCGTAGAGGCAGTAGCGCTCGGTCAGGAAGTACTCGAGCGTTCCCGGGTGGCTCTGCACGGCTGCGCCGGTCGGTTTGTAGGTAACCCCGAGCTCGGCCGGCCCCGCACCGAGATGCGTGCGCCGGCTGGCGTAGCGAATAGCGCCGCCGTCGTCTCGCATCGAGATCTGCGCGTCGAGGTACGGAAGGTGAAACGCACGCCGGGCGATGCGCACCGCCAGCGGCTGGGTGGCATCCAGCGAGAAGAACCACACACCCGGCTTTCCCCCAGCGGTGACGTAGGTGCGCACGTTCAGCTCGGCGAAGTCGGAGAAGCGTCGCAGCCGCGGCGTGCCGCGGGCCGAGACATCGGTCATCCGAAACGGCACCACGCCGATCCACGCCGATCCGTCGAAGGTGTCGATGCTCAGCCCGGGCGGGATCAGTGGCCTGAGCGCCGCCAGATCCACCCGCCAGTGCATGAAGCAGAGGTCGTGCCAGCGCATCCGCAGCACCCACGGTTGCGTCGGAATCGGCCACGGCCGGTGCTGGTGATCAGCGCCCATCGTGGCCGAGTGTAGGGCCGGCCGGTTCCCGTCCGGAGCATGCGCGAGTACGATGGGACACGTGAACGTCTCGATTTCCAGTGTCGTCACCCTGCTGCCCGTGATCATCGTGGTCGTCTCGTCGGTCGCGATAGCGTGGGTGCTCGCGCACGGCGACGATGTCAAGGCTCGCCGCCAGCGCGGCCAGTGACCGCGACCCGGCTGGGTAGGATTGGCGCGTCGCAGAGCCGCCCGGGGGCGTAGCTCAGGGGACAGAGCGACGGACTTCTAATCCGTTGGTCGCAGGTTCGAATCCTGCCGCCCCCACTCCCTCCTACCTTTGTTATGGGCCCAACTCCGCTGTTCCGGCGCGTCGGCGGAAACGCACCCGCCGCCCCGGGTAGGTCGTCTCGGCGAGCGGCCACCGACCAGCACGGGACTCGGTTCGACCACAAATCGCGACTCGTTCGTGAGGCTGATTTCGGCGTGTGCGAATCCGTTCTCGCGGCTGATGACGGGCGGAATTTGGCTGCGTAGTGTGGGGCGCGTCAACCCTGAAGGGAGTCTGATGTCCAACCGTTGGGTACACGTGCTGGTCGCGACGGCGTTCGTCGCTGGGGCGTTCGAGTTTGTGAACGCATTCTTCATCGACGTCCCCGCCGCCGCGGTGGTATTCGGGGCGCTGTTCGTCGTAGGCGGGGCCGGGGTTCTGCGGTCAAATGGAATCTGGGCCTGTGTGCTGCTCGGGGTGTTGAACCTCGCGGAACTCGCATTCATGCCTGCGTATACGTGGGACACGGCTTCGGATGTGATCATCCAGGGCTCCTTCGCCACCCTGACCCTGGTCGGGCTCGTCGCGGCAGCCATTGTCGGGCGCAGCCGATGGGGATCGCGGCGGCACTCGGTGCAGGCACGCTCGGCATGACGCCGGGGATGTGCTGGAGCGAATGAAGCACTCGATGTGGACCCGGTTCGGTCGCGAGAAGGCCGCCCGACTCGGCGGCGTCCCTCTCGCGACCGGCGGCGTGCGATACGGTCCGCACATGCCGACTCGGAACGACGCGGGAATCGCCGCTGTCTTGCTGCTCGTCTCCCAGGTGGAGGTGTGGCGGTTTGGCGCAGGCGGTGGCGCCGCGATCGCGGCGGTGTGCCTGGCCGCAATCGCGATCATCTCTGCGTGGCGCTCGCGTTATCCGCTCCTCAGCAGCTTTGGCCTGTTCGTCCCCGCCGCCATCTGCGCGGCGCTGGCAGCTCCGCCCGCATCGCTCGCCTTCGCGGCAGCGGTCATGCTGGGCTTCTACCGGATCGGGACGTTGCGTGATCGGCGCCGTGCCAACGCAGCGCTGGCCGGCTCGGTCGTGTTGGCGGCACTGATCACAAATCCGTTCACTCTGAATACGTTCCTGGCGGTCTTGCTGACCTCCTTCGTCGTACCGTGGCTGGTCGGGTCGTTACGGTTTCGGCAGCAGCGAGCGGCAGACCTCGAACGGGCGCGGCAGGAGGCGGTTGAACTCGAGAGAGCGCGGCTGGCGCGCGAACTGCACGATCTGGTGTCGCACAGTGTCGGGGTGATCGCGGTGCAAGCAGGTGCCGGCGACGTCTTGCTCGACGAACAGCCCGAACGGACACGAGACGCGCTTCATGCCATCGAGGCGACCGCCCGTGACGCCATGATCGAACTCCGCCGCCTGCTCGGTCTGCTCCGCGACGACGGCGGGGCGGAGCTCGCCCCTCAGCCGACGCTCGAGCAACTTGATGACCTCGTTGACCGCGTTCGGGCGACCGGCCTTGAGGTGTGCCTGTGGGTCGATGTCGCGGGCACAGCGCTCGACGCTGCCACGCAGCTTTCGGTCTACCGGATCGTGCAGGAAGGACTCACCAACGTGCTGAAGCACGCCAACGCGACCCACGTCGACGTGAGCGTGCACATGTCCGGCGATCGGCTGGAGATCGAGATCAGCGACAACGGCAACACCGCAAGCGTCGCCCCCTCGGCGGCCGGCGGCCACGGCCTCGCGGGCATCACCGAGCGAGTCACGCTCCTCGGCGGTGAGCTTGAAGCGAGCAGCGATCGCGACGGGTTCACACTGAGAGCCCTCCTGCCCGCGTGATCCGAGTCCTGATCGCCGACGACCAAACGCTCGTGAGCGCCGGGCTCGCGGCCATTCTCGAAGACCAATCCGACATTACCGTGGTCGGCGAGGCCGGCGACGGAATCGAAGCGGTCAACCTTGCCCAGCGCTACCGACCCGACGTTGCGCTTCTGGATGTGCGCATGCCGCGCCTCGACGGAATCGAGGCGGCGCGCAAGATCGTCGCCACCGGGCTCCCGACCCGGGTGCTGATCCTGACCACGTTTGACCTCGATGAGTATCTGTACGGTGCCCTGAAGGCGGGTGCGAGCGGGTTCTTGCTCAAAGACGTCCCGCGCGACCAGCTCGTCGCTGGAGTGCGCGCCGTCGCAGCCGGCGACGGTCTGATCGCACCCACGGCCACACGGCGGCTCATCGAGCGGTTCGCCAAGCTCCCAACACCGGGCGACACCGACACGCACCTGAGCGATCTCAGCAACCGAGAACGGGAAGTGCTCGCACTCCTCGCGCGTGGCCTCTCAAACGCCGAGATCGCTGCCCAACTCTTCCTCAGCATCGCAACCGTGAAGACGCATGTGGCGAACGTCCTCGTCAAGCTCGACCTCCGTGACCGGGTGCAGGCCGTCGTCTTTGCCTACGAGACCGGCATCGTCGAACCCGGTACAAACCAGCCGAACTGACGCAAACAGCCCGCCGCGGTCAACCCTGCACAGGGACGCTCACGTTTCGCGAACGCCTTCTGCCAGGCGGACGATGCATAAAAGGGGACAGCCCCCTTTTATGCATCCGTTAGCGATTCGCCTCCAAGGCGGAGCGGGAGGGCCTACGCAAGGCGGCCCCGGTCCGGCTCGTTCTCTGTCGCGATCTGATCCAGTTGATCGATGAATGACTGCCAACCAGCGAGCAGGCCGTTCTGCTGCTCGGATGAGAAACCGGGGGTCGCCTGGGTGAAGTGCATCCGAGTGCCATCGGGCACGGCGGTCAGCTCGACGACGATCGTGGCTCGACCGGGCTCGGCCGGGCGGTCGGTGATCGTGAACACGAGACGCTCGGGGGCGATGACCTCGACGAATTCACCGGCCCAGTCCATCGTCTTGCCGTCGGGCAGGATCATCTGAGCTGTCCATGTCCGGCCGGGCTCGGCGATGAAGTCGAGGCTGTCGAGCGGTACCTGGACTTCCCTCCCGCCAAACCATCGCGCGAAGTGTTGCGGTGTGGTCCAGGCGGCGAACACGGCAGTCGGGGGTGCGGCGAAGTCGCGGTCGATCTCGATGCCGTCGGGGGTGATTCCGGTCATTGCTTCTCCCTGTCCATGACGCTGGTCAAGTGGGTGTCGAGGGCGTCGAAGCTGCCGGCCCAGAACTGCTGGTACTCGGCGATCCATGCAGCCGCGCTGCGAAGCGGACGGGCGTCGAGAGAAGCAGGACGGTATTGAGCGTCACGCGTGCGGCTGACCAGTCCTGCGGCTTCCAACACTCGTAGGTGCTTCGACACGGCCGAGAAGGTCATCTCGAACGGGTCGGCAAGCTCGCCGACCGTGGACGATCCCTCGGCGAGTCGGGCCAGCAACGACCTGCGAGTCGGGTCTGCCAGGGCAGAAAAAGTGCGGCTCAGTTCATCGACCTGCTGCATTACCACCCTCCCCATCAATATCCATATTCAACTGATCGGTATAAAACCGATCGGTTGAGTAAAACATGGCTCAAGTGCTGTGTCAAGCCAGACATGTCCCGGGGGTAAAGGGGGCTGACCCTTTCATGCACGCGCCTCCTGATACGATCGCTGGCCGCGGTCGCCACGAAAGGAGCGGTCATGCCCCGGTCTAACCGGCAGGAGTTCAACACGTTCGTGCGCCTCGATGAGGCCGATCCAGAACTGAACGGTGCGGCGGGTCTCGAGATCTACTCGGTGGCGATGCGAGCCGAGGATCCCGACGCCGCGTTGCTCGTGCTCGACCCCCTGCAGCTTCTCAGCGCACAGGTGTCCGACATCGGCCGTGATTGGGCCTGCAGCATCCTTCGACCCAATGCCCAGTCGGCGATCGCAAAGGGACCCCGGCATATCGTCGCGGTGTTCCTGGTGATGCGCGACGAGCGGATGGTCTCGGCGCTGATCTACCGGAGGGCGCCCGAGCTCGACATGAATATCGACGGCTAGCGGAAGAGCGTCCTCGAAAGCAGATCGGTAAGGGCAAGCTCGCGACCGCGCACAACGGCCGCGTCCAGCTCGTCAGCACCCAGGCACTCACCCAGCTTCTGGCGTGTTGTGGCGTGTCGCGTGCCGACCTGCGCCCAGAGCGTGCCGATCGGCGTGTCCGTGTCGTCCGCAGCCTGCTCGGCCATGCCCACGAGCTCGGCCGCGGTGGCCGGATCGTCATCAATCCAGGTCGCCGCGAGACACGAGAGCTCATCCTGCACCGTTGTCACCCCCGCTTCCTCGTAGCGGACGAGCGTTTCCTCGAGCAAGGCGCGTGCATACGGGACATCTCCACGTTCCAGGGCGATGTGGGCGACCAGGAACTGGGCCGCGTCGCGCAGGTATCCCGGGCGGCGCCCGAATGGTGAGTCGAGCGCGGCCTCGGCCAGCTGAGCCGCCGGGTCGAGGCGCCCCTGGGCCAGCTCGAGCTCGGCGAGTTCGAGTTCGGCGCGCGCGTGCACGTCGCTGGCCTCGGGGTCGATCCTCGCGGTGAGTTCGCGGGCGCGTTCGAGCGCCGTGCGCGCACGCTGCGGATCCGTATGCAAATCGAGGATTCCACGGCGCAGCTCGGCGCGAGCTGACCACAACGGAAGCCCGTTCGCCTCGGCAATCGCGGCGAAGCGTTCGTTCAATTTGCGCGCCGCGTCGTCGTCCCCTTGCCAGCCGGCGAGGCCGGAGGCGCCCCAAAAGAACCAGTCCGCACCGGTCCGAGGCCCGAACGCCCGGTCGTCGGCCACCGCCAGCACCGCGTCGAGCACCCGCCTTGCCTCGGAGACCTGCCCGCGTGGCTCGAAATACGCCGAGAGCGCTGAGGCCATGCGGATCGCGTCCGGAATCATCCCGCCCGCCAGCGCCCGGCTGATCGCGATGCGGACATTGGCCGCCTCGTCGTCGAACACCGCCAGCCAGCGCATGTCCGTGCCGAGCATCAGATCGTCGTACGCTTGCTCGCACACCTCCAGGCACCACGCGCCGTGCCGCTGCTCATAGAAGGCCGATTCACCCGCTTCGGCAAGCCGGGCGCGAGCGAACCGGCGGATCGTCTCGAGCATCCAGTAGCGCTCGCCGCGGCTACGCACGAGCTGCTTGTCAACCAGCGACGCCAGAGTTTCGATGTCGGCCCGGCACACCGACTCGACTGCCCCGAGCGTGCAACCGCCGACGAACACCGCGAGCCGCAGGAAGAGCGCTCGCTCATCGGGATTGAGCAGCTCGTAGCTCCAGCGGATGGTCGAGTCCAGCGTGCGCTGGTGCTCCGGCGCACCGGCCCTGGATCCGAGTACAGGAAGATCCGCCTTCAGCCGTTCGAGCATCGTCGCCGGCGAGAACACCCGCACACGGGCGGCAGCGAGTTCGACCGCCAGCGCCAGACAGTCGAGCTGCTCGCAGATTGCGAGCACGCAGTCGTCCCCTTCCACCTCCACGCCGGCCGCCCGCGCGCGCGTCACGAACAGCTCGACGGCGTCGGCCCGGCTCAAGGGCTCGAGCAGATACACCCACTCGCCCGGCACAGACACCGGCTCGCGGCTGGTGATCAGCATGTCCACGCCTGGGCACGCTGCCAGGATCTGATCGATGCCGTCGTTCAACCCCGCGAGATGCTCCGCGTTGTCGAGGCAGAGCAGGATCCGACGGTCGGCCAGGAAGCTGCGGAGCGGCCGGCGGGCACCGAGCAGCTGTGCGACGGCGCCCCACACGCTGTCGGCGTCTCGCAGCGACGCGAGCCAAACCCACCACGTACCGTCCGGATACGCGGTGACGAGGCCATCGGCGACCGCCTGCGCCAGCCGGGTCTTGCCGGCGCCGCCCGGGCCGGCAATGGTCACGAGGCGCACCTCGTCGCGACGCACCATCGCCGTCACCTCGTCCAGTTCCCTGACCCGGTCGATCATCGGTGTGGCCGGGGTGGGCACGTGTACCTGGCGCAGGCTGCGCACCGGGGGAAACTCGCCCACGCCGAACTGGAACAGGCGTTCGGGCCGTTCGATGTCCTTCAGCCAATGCTCGCCCAGCGGAACCAGTTCCGGGCCGACAACCCGTTCGGCGGTGGCGGCCGACACCAGCACCTGGCCCCCGGACGCAGCGGCCGCGATCCGCGCCGCAAGGTGCACGTCGAGCCCGACGTAGCCGGCTTCGTGCCGAGCGCCCTCGCCGGTGTGGATGCCCATGCGCACACGCAGGTCGTGCCCCGCAAGCTCCGCCTGCGCGGCGCCGGCCGCAACAGTTGCATCGGCCGGCCGAACGAACACGGCAAAGAGCGAGTCGCCCTCGGTATCGATCACCTGCCCCTGGGCGTCCGCAACGGCAGCGCGCAGACACGCGAGCGTATGCGTCAGCGCGGTGGCGTACTGGTCACGACCATGCCGCTGCAGAAAGCGGGTCGAACCCTCCACATCGCAGAACAGGAACGTCACTGTCCCGGAGGGCAGTCCAGGACGTACGGCTTCGCGGTCTCGCGCGCTCACGCGTCAATCGTAACCATCAGTTCGCATGTCAAATCGATGCGGCGAACCGATCGGTGGCACGCAGCAACTGATCGGCGACCGGCGAGCTGACCGCGTGGCCCGCATCGTCGACCACCACCAGCTCGGCGGCGGGCCAACGCCGGGCCAGCTCCCAGGCAGTCCCGATCGGCGCCTGCAGATCGAACCGGCCGTTGACCAGGACGCCGGGAATGCCGGCCAGAAGGACGGCATCGCGCAGCACCGCGCCGTCCTCCAGAAAGGCGTCGTTGGCCACGTAGTGGGTGACCAGCCGCGCGAACGCCATCCGAAACTCCGCATTCTCAAAGCGCGACGACATGCCGGGACGCGGCGGCCAGTCCGGTGTCGCCGACTCCCACATGCACCACTCGAAGGCGGCAAGGTCGCGAGCTTCCGGGTCGTCGCTCTCCAGCATCCGCACGTAGGAGGTCACCACATCCTCGTCGCGATACCGCTCCGGGACGGCCTCGCGGCGCCTTGCCCATTGCTCCGGGAACAGTGGTGCGAGCCCTTCGCGAAACAGCCAGTCGTCCTCCGAGCGCCGGCTCGTGGTCACACCGAACAGCACGATCGCTGATACCCGCTCGGGGTAGGTCTCGGCGTAGGCCAGCGCCAGCGTGCTACCCCACGAGCCACCCAGCAGCAGCCACCGATCGATGCCGAGCGACTCGCGCAGCAGCTCCATGTCGGCGATCAGGCGCTGCGTGGTGTTGGCCTCGAGACTCGTGGCGGGATCGCTCGCATGCGGGCGGCTGTGCCCGCAGTTGCGCTGGTCGAAGAGCACCACGCGATAGGCGCTGGGGTCAAACAGTCGGCGGTGCCACGGCGTGCAGCCGGATCCCGGTCCGCCGTGCACCACGAGCGCCGGCACGCCGCTGGGCGAGCCGCACGTCTCCCAGTACACCCGATTCCCCTCGCCGACATCCAGCATGCCGTGGTCGGACGGTTCGATCTCCGGGTAGAGGTTCGCCATGGGTGAGCGACGTTAGCCGATCACCCAAATGCAGAGAACGTGCCTGGCACTTTCGCGTCGGCGTCCACCGCTTCGCAGCGGGGTTTCCGATCCGAAACCTTACTCTGTTAGGCTGCGATCCTAACGAGCCCGCGCCCCCTACATCAAGAGACCCCGTGGCCCGTCCTACTGTCCAGCTTCTGAGCCGCGAAAAGATCGTGGCCGCGGCGTTGGCGATCCTCGATGCCGAGAGCATGGAAGCGCTCTCGATGCGCCGTCTGGCAGCCGAACTCGGCGTACAGGGGCCGTCGCTCTATCACCACTTCGCCAGTAAGGACGAGATCGTCGGCGCGATCGTCGAACAGATCTACTCCGAGATCGACCTCGATCGGGTCAACGGCACGTGGGAGCAGACGCTGACGCGTTACGCCGAGCAGCTGCGCACGGTGCTGACGGCTCACCCGCAAGTGGTCGAGAAGGTGGCGGTGACGCCGGTCACCACCCATGCCGGCCTGCGCATCTACGAGCACATGGTCGATCGCCTGACGATGTGCGGGTGGGAGCCCGAGTTCAGCAGGCAGGCGACCCTGGCGGTCGAACACCTGGTCTTCGGCGCCGTGTTCACCGGAAACGTTCCGGCCCTGGTGGTGGTCGAGGGCGAGGAGCAGTGGTATCCGCACCTGGCCGAGTTGGCCAAGGGCCCGCCGGCAAATGAACTCGACGACGGGCCCGAGGTCGCATTTACGTGCCTGATCGCCGGCCTGCGCGTGATCACTGCGACAACGTGAGGGTTGAATCGGCGCGATCGACGTTGGCGCGCTCGTGCGCTCGTCGAACACCCAGCCGACGGTCATACGGGTGTCCCGTCGAGAACTACCTGATCGATGGGAAGCTGCGGCAGATCGCCGGTCGGCACCTGCTCGGGGTCTTCACCCAGCACCACGAAGTCGGCGAGCTTGCCCGGCGCGAGCACTCCCCGGTCGTCCATGCGGCAGGCAAACGCGGCGTCGGCGGTGAACATCCGCAGCGCGTCGCGCACGCTGAGCGCCTCGTCGGGTGAGAGCTGCGTGCCGTTGCGCGTGCGCCGCTCGATGGCACACCAGATGCCGTGAAACGGGTTCGCCGCTTCAGGCTGGGAGCCGGTGCTGTCGCTGTTTCCGGGGATCCGGTGGCCGCGGCCCCGCAGCGTCCGCAGGCGGGGATCGCTGGACTCGGGAAACGCATCGCCAAAGCTGTAGATGAACTGCGGAGTGGCCACCGCGACCACGCCGAGCGAGGCGATCCGCTCGAACCACTCGTCGCCCGCCGGAAGATCGGCCGCGTGTTCGATACGGTGCCGGTGGTCGTCCTGCGGCGCCCGCTTCAGCGCCCGTTCGAGCGCGCGCAGCGCCATATCCAGCGAGTGCTCGGACTGCACATGCATCATCAGCTGCAACCCCGCCAGATGTGCCTGCAGCACCGCCTCGTCGAGTTCGGCCTGCGACCACTTGAGGTCGTCGACCAGGTTTCCGTGGACGTCGGACCCGGCGCCGTCGACGAACAGCTTGATTCCTCCTACGGCGAGCCACTCGTCCCCGAATCCGGTCTCGAATCCGAGCGCTGCGAGTTGGTCGACCGAGCAGATGCGGGGCACGGGGTAGCGCAGATCCAGCCGCATCGGCAGCCGGCCCTCGCGGTGCAGCTTCTGGAATGCGCGGATGCCGTCGTGGCTGAACGGGATCTCGCCGACCGACGTGACTCCGCGCGAGCGGAACATCTCGGCTCCGAGCCGTTCGATGGCTGAAGCGCAGGCGTCGACCCCGAACGTCTGGAACGGCAGCCAGTCCCACAGCTCGGTGCCGCGCCCACTCTCCAGGTCGATGCTGGAGCCACGCGGTAACTCGGCGCCGTCCAGAAGGCCGGTCACCTGCAGCGCACGGGTGTTGAGCGTGGCGAAGTGCACACCCGAGAACACCACCACCGGGCGGTCGGGTGCCACGGCGTCGATGTCGGCCCGCGTGATCGGCCGGCGCTCCTCGGCGAACAGTTGCAGGCTCATGTTGGAGCGGCCGATGATCCAGTCGTCGCCGGGCTGGGCAGCGGCGCCGCGAATGGTCTCGCAGATATCGTGGATGCCGGCGTGCGGCGGCACGAAGCACTGCGTCGCATAGGCCAGGTGGACAGTCGTCAGCTCGAGGTGGCAGTGGGCGTCGACGAACCCCGGCACCACCACCCGCCCGTTCAGGTCGACCACCTCCACCCCGGCGTCGATCATGTCGCGCAGCTCGGCGCCGGTACCGACTGCCTCGATCCTCCCGCCCGACGTGATCAGACCTTCGGCCACGCGGTCGGACGCGTCCATCGTCAGCACCCGCCCACCCAGGTATGCCCGTCTGGTCACTGCTGCACCCCGCCGGCGTCCCACACGACCGCCCCTCCGATCACCGTCTTTTCCACCTTGATGCCGGGGAGGTCGGCGACTGCGGCCTCGAAGGGGTCCTGGGCGAGCACGACCAGGTCGGCCAGCTTGCCCGGTTCGAGCACGCCGCGATCGTCCCAGTGGGCCGAGTAGGCGGCATCGGCGGTGTACATGCGGATCGCCGCCTCGACCGAGATCGTCTCGTCGGGCAGGATCAGGCTGCCGTCCTTGGACTCACGCGCGACCGCACACCAGATTCCCCAAAACGGGTTGGCGGCCTCGGGCTGCGTACCGGTCACGTCGCTGTTTCCCGGCATCCGAAAACCCATCTGCTGCAGGGTGCGCAGCGGACATACCGAGTCCTCGGCCGAGCTGTACAGGAAGTGCGGGGTCGAGAGCACCTGCACCCCCAGACCCTGCAGCCGGGTCAGCATCGGCACGTCGGGCACCATGTCGCCCAGATGCTCGATGCGATGGCGGTGATCGAGACCCGGAAGGCGGGTGATCGCCCCCTCCAGGGCGTCCGCCGCCATGCGCGTCCCGGTCAACGTCGGTGCGACGTGCAGCAATATCTGGAGGCCCGCCTGATGCGCCTGCCACACCACCTGGTTCAGGTCGCTCTGCGACCACTGCCGGTCGCAGGCCGGCTCGGCGTTGCCCCAGACGTCGAACCCGGCGCCGTCGACGAACATCTTGACACCACCCAGCTGCAGCCAGTCGTTGCCGAATCCGGACTCCAGGCCGCTTGCGGCGATGTCCGAGACCGACACGACGCGCGGCACATGGGGCCAGAACTTGACCCGCAGCGGCAGCGTGCCGTCGCGCTGCATCTGCTGGAAGGCGCGCACGCCGTCGTGCGAGAACACGATCTCGCCGATCGACGTGACACCGTTTTGCACGAACAGCTCCGGCACCCGCCTGGCCATCGCAGCCCTGGTCGTCGCGATCCCGTAGGCGGGCAACGGAAGCTTGTCCCACATCTCGGTGCCACGGCCGGTGATGGGGTCGAAACTGGAGCCCGGCGGAGGCGGGTCGGTGACCAGACCGGTGATCTGCATTGCCCGGGTGTTGAGCGTGCACGAGTGAAGCCCGGCGAATACGACCACGGGGTTGTCGGGCGCGACGGCGTCAAGATCGCTGCACACCAGCGGTCGCTGCTCCTCGACCCAGCGGTGGATCGCGAAGTTGCCGCGGCCCACGATCCACTCGCCCGGCTCCACCTCGGCCACCCGGGCAGCCACGGCCTGGCAGATCTCGGCCAGCGACCGCTTGGGAGGTGTGAAGCACTGCACAGCCTCCTCCAGATGCACCGAGGTCATCTCGGCGTGGCAGTGGGCATCGACGAATCCCGGCACCACGACCTTGCCGCCCAGATCGACGACGTCAGCGCCCGCAGGCACCACCTCGGCGCCACCCACCGCCGTGATCCGGCCGCCCTCGCACACCACCGTTGTGGCCCGCGGCCGGCCACTGTCCATCGTGTGCACGTCGGCGTTGACGTAGGCGACTGCGTCTGACATCTCGGTCACTGCTCCGGTCGAGGATCCTACTGACTAACGGTGCTAGGTTTAGCACACTTCGCGGAGCCGTGAATCAAGGTCGCGGCGCAGCCGGCCCTCGGACAGCCGGCCGTAGCTGTGGGCGAATCCGTCCACGATCAGCACCGGCCGGATCGCGGCGGCTCCGGCGTCGGCCGCCACGCGGGTCGCCTCGGCCGTCCCGTCATGGAGCACGGTGACCTCGAGCGGGTTGTCGGCCGACACGCGTTCGAGCACTGCGATCGCGTGATCGCAGAGCCCGCACGGCTGGCCCTGGGGCATCAGGATGAGGGTTGCCTGCATGGTCTCGAGTCCTCGGGGCGGCGGCGCTCCCTGCGCGCGGCCGGGAGCGCCGCCTGGTTGAGGGGGACGGGGGTCCCTCCTGCTCAGGTGGCCGGGTGCCGGCCGACGGCCTTCTTGATCTGCGCGTCGGTGGGCATCGGCTTTGCGACGGTGAAGCCCTGGCTGCCGTTCAGGAACGGCGTCAGCGCCGTCGCCGCCTCCGACACACACGTGAACAGTGCCGGTTCGAGGATCACGTTGTTAGGCAGTTGCTTGCCGAGGATCTCGCGGGCCAGCGCCCGATGCTCGGCCTCGACGCCCAGGATCCGTGCGGACAGATTCGCCATCGAGTCCTGCCCGAGCGCCGAGAACCGGGTCACGGCAGCGCCGTAGGCGCTGACGAACGCGCGCTCGAGACTCTCCACCACCGACGCCCACCCCTTGGGCGAGGCGAACGTTCCCCTGGGGAAGTGGAACACGTGCTGCGGCTTCGCGGCACCTGCGCCGATCAGCGTGTCCAGATGCGCCTTTTCGGCCGAGAGCCCACCCTGCAGGTAGGGGCGGTCATCCTCAGCCAGCTTGTGAAACACCTGCGGCCGCTCGATCCCCCAGTAGTACGTGGTCACTGCAAGCGCCTCGGCGATTGCGGCGATATCGACGATCTGGGCCGCGGTCTCGCTGCAGCCGGCGGCGTCGGCGCGCGACACCAGCAGTGCCCCGCCGCCGGCGGCAGCCATCCCGGCAACCGCCCCGCGGCGCAGTGCCATACCGCGCGTGTATCTGGTTTCAACAGTCATCCGCCGTTCCTTCAGTCGGGAGTACTTGACGACGGAGGTTCGGCGGTGGGGCGCAATCGGTTCAGACGGCACCGCACCGCCGCCGCGAACCAGCCTCACAAGGCGAGAGTTTTGGGGCGCCGAACCCGGCATAGCCGATCGGGGTGGATCAGCCGTCCGGCGCCCCATCCAGCGCGAGTCCCGCGCCGGAAGCTCGATCACCGAGAACGAGTCAGTTAGCCACTCTGCGATCGCGCACCATGTAGGCGACGATCAGCGCCGCCGGGAAGAACACGAGGCTGAAGATGAAGAATCCGAAGAAACTGTGACCCTTGCGCCCGGCTACGCGAGCGGGCCAAAACGCGATGGCAATCCAGATCGCAAGGACGATGACGTACCAGAGGAAGCTTCCCAACGAGAGCAGCATTCGATCGATCTCCCCTTCCGGGTGTGAGTGGCTATCACGATCTGTGGAGAGGTTGGCACCTGGCGCGACCGCGGACAACCGGGCGCACCGGTGTTCGGGAGGGGTGCGAGCCCCCCGTCGGGCTAGCCGGTCGGGCCGTGACCCAGGAACACCAGCGCGGCCTTGACCCGCCGGCTGTACTCGAAATCATCGGACATCCCGAGCTTCGTGAAGATCGCGTGGACGTACTTCTCCACCGCGCGCTTAGTCAGGTAGAGCTCGGCGGCGATCGCCGCATTGCTCTTGCCCTCGGCCACCCGGGCCAGCACGTCTCGTTCGCGCGGCGTGAGGTCGGACAGCGGCGAACGGCTGGCGCCTTCACGCGCCTTGACCAACTCGTCGACCACCAGCGGATCAATCACCGAGCCCTTGTCCGCGACCGCCTCGACCGCCCGCAGCAGCTGATTTCCGGCGGTGATGCGATCCTTGAGCAGATATGCACGGCCCGCCGCACCCTGCTCGAACAGCCGCAGCACGTACGCGGTCTCCAGAAACTGGCTGACGATCACCACCCCCACGTCCGGGGCGCTGTCGCGCAGTGCGGCCGCCATCCGAATGCCCTCATCGGTTGCCGACGGCGGCATCCGGATGTCGCTCACAACAACGTCGGGCTGCAGGGTTGCGACCGCCTGCTCGAGCTCGTCCAGCGACTCGCAGTTGGCCACCACCTCGAACTCGGGAGCCTCGGCGAACACCAATCCGATCGCCTCGCGCACCAGGAAGTTGTCCTCGGCGACAACGACGCGCAGCGGCGCGTCGGGGGCTTCTGCGGAGGCGCTGCTCACCCTCTGAGTATCGCGGATTGACCGGTGCACCGTCCCCGCACCCACCGGTGTGCACGGCGGTGGCGAGTACCCGCGCGGCGGATAATGCCTGGATGCCTCTCGCCCGCGGAATCCGGTTGATGGTGGTTGACGACAGTGCCGCGTTTCGGTCTGCGGTACACGACCTGGCCGACAGCACAGACTGTCTCGAGCTCGTCGCGGAGGCCGAATCGGGCGAGCAGGCGCTCGACCGCTACGACGGAGTGAGCCCCGACGTCGTATTGATGGATGTGCGGATGCCGGGCGTGGGCGGAATCGAGGCAACCCGGCAGCTGATCGCGCGGCATCCATCCTCCCGCGTCATTCTGGTCAGCACCGACGCACCGGGCGACTTGCCACGGCGCGCATTCGAGTGCGGCGCCCAGGCGGTCATCGCCAAGCTCGATGTCGCCACCGCCGGCTTTGTCGATCTATTGCGTTCCGTGACCCGCGGCTGAGCCATCGCGACCGGCCAAGCCGTCGATCAGTTCGGCCAGCACCGCGCCGATTGCCACACCGCTGATCAACCCGGCTACGGCGCCGAGTTCGCCGAAGGCCGTGCCGATCACAAGCCCCACCGCGGCGCCCGCCAGGATTCCCGCTGCAACTGCGCCCATCTGCCACCCCCTCCTGCGTTTACCGTAGCGGCCCGCTACCGCGCAGCGTGTGGCCTGTTTGGGGGAGATCCGACGCCCCGCGAGCGCACCCACCGGATAGGATCGGCGCGTGGCTCCTGTCAAGCCGAGACCGGCACGTCTCGAAGATGTCGCCCGCGAGGCCGGGGTGCATATCTCCACCGTCTCGCGGGTGGTAAACAACTCGCGCCGCGTGACGGTGCGGCCCGAGACGCGGGCGCGGATCCTCGAGACGGCGGATCGCCTTCAGTACCGCCCCAATGCGCTCGCCAGGGCGCTCAAAACGGCGTCCACCGGAGCGCTGGGGCTGCTCGTGCCGTCACTGCACTTCTACTCCGAGGTGATTCGCGGCGCCTATGACCGGGCGTGGGCGCAGGGCCGCGTGGTGGTGCTGGCCGAGGACAGCGGGAAGACCGCTGACCGGGCGTACGCCATGCTAGTGCGGGAAGGCCGGATCGACGGGCTGATGGTGGCCACCGCGAGTCCCGGCAACCCGATTCTCGACCACGTCGCCCAGAGCTCGGTGCCGTGTGTGTTCGTCAACCGCCGCCACATGGGCAGCGGGGGCAACGTCTACATGCGCGAGGAGGACGCCGGCCGGCTGGCCGCCCGCCACCTGCTGGAGCTGGGCCACCGTCGCCTGGGGCTGGTCACGGGTCCGCTCGAAATCGACACGTTCAGTCGCCGCGCGGACGGGTTCTGCGGTACTGCGCGCGCGGCGGGAGTGGAGCCTGCGGTACACGAGGAGGCGTTCGACGAGCGAGGCGGAGCTGCAGCCATGACGGCACTGCTGGAGCGACCCGAGCCTCCCACGGCGATCTTCGTCGCGAGCATCAACCAGGCGGTGGGAGGATTGGCGGCGGCCCGGGCGCACGGCGTCGGCGTGCCCCGCGAGCTGTCGTTGATCGCCTACGACGACGATCCGCTGGCGGAGTTTCTGGAGGTTGCGTTGACCGTGATCCGCATGCCCGCAGCTGAACTGGGAGCGACGGCCGTCGACGAGTTGATGCTGGTATTGGACGGCTACGCTCCGCGTAACGTCGAAGTGGCCACCGATCCGCAGCTGGTGTCACGCGCCTCGACCGCGCCGCCGGCCGCCGCGTAGAAGGTCAGACCGGGGTGGCGCGGCCGGCTTCGTGGCGCAGGTACTGGTGCACGAACGCGATCGCCATGCTTCCCTCTCCGACCGCCGCGGCGACCCGCTTGACCGGCCCCAGGCGCACGTCTCCACAGGCGAAGATGCCCGGCACGCTCGTCTCCAGCAGATAGGGATCCCGACCGTCCTGCAGCCGCGCCTCGGCGGGGATGTCGGTGCCGGTCAGCACGTAGCCGTTGGCGTCGCGGGCCAGCTCGGCCGGGAGCCAACCTGTCTCGGCATTCGCACCGATGAAGATGAAGAGACCGCTCGAGGGATGCCGCTCGATCTGACCCGAGGCGGTGTCCTTGATGTCGATCTGCTCGAGTGCATTCTCGCCGTAGACGGCGTCGATCTCGACCCCCACCATCACCTTGACGTTCGAGCGCGTCGCGAGCTGGTCGACCAGATAACGCGACATCCGGCTTTCCAGATTCTGGCTGCGGCACAGGATCGACACGCTGCGAGCGTGGGCCGAGAAGAACATCGCGGCCTGCCCGGCGGAGTTGCCCGCGCCGACGATATGCACGTCCTGGCCGTGCACGTTGGACGCTTCGCTGCGGGCCGCACCGTAGGCCAGCCCCTTGCCCACCAACCGCTCGAAGCCCTCCAGCGGCAGCTGCCGCCAGCTCACGCCGCAGGCCAGGATGATGGTCTTGGCCCGCACCACGTCGCCTCCGTCGAGGTGCACGTGGCGGTTGCCGACATCGATCCGTTCGATCGCGCGCGTCACCACGATCTCGGCGCCCAGCCGCCGCGCCTGTTGCAGCGCCCGGCTGGCGAGTTCGTCGCCGGACACGCCGGACGGGAAGCCCAGGTAGTTCTCGATGCGCGACGACGCTCCCGCCTGGCCGCCGGGCGCCTCGCGCTCGATCACGATCGTACGCAGCCCTTCCGAGGCGCCGTACACCGCCGCGGCCAGGCCCGCCGGGCCGCCTCCGATCACCACCGTGTCGTACTCCGCGAGCTCGGGCTCGGTGGCGAGCCCGAGCAGCCGGGCGAGCCGGCTGAGCTGTGGCTTGACCACAGTTTTCCCATCCACCACCCGCACGACCGGCAGGTCGGCGCTCTCGGGAAGCGGGCCGCCCCACTCCTCCTCGGCGGCCGGTGCGTCGGGTGTGATCCAGTGAAACGTGACCTGATTGCGATCCAGGAATCGGCGGATCTGGGAGGTGCTCGGATCCAGCCGCGGCCCGACAACGATGGCTCGAGGGGGAGGCTGGTCGGCGGTGATGCTCTGCAGGCCGCCGATGCGGCTGCGCGCGAGCTGGCCCAGCTTGTCGCCCACCGACGGGTCGCCGGCCACCACCGCGTGGTAACTCTGCGCCTCGATGCGCACCACGCGGGTTGGCTCGGTCGCGCGGAAGCCGAACGGAAATGGCGTACCAAGCGCGATCGGCACCTCGCCGAACAGCTCGCCGGCGCCGCGTCCGCCGACGATCCGCTCGACGCCGTCCACGTACGCGACGGTCTCGACGTGTCCCTCGAGCACGGCGAACAGTGCCCGCTCGTCACCGCCGTGTACTGCCCACTCGCCGGCCTCGAGGCGAATGTCCGCGGCAAGCCGCGCAAGGCGCTCGGCCTCGTGTTCATTCAGCTCAGCGAAGATCGAGATCTGGAGGATCTCGTTGGAGTTGACCGCCACACGCAGAGTGTAACCAGCGGAGGGCCCCCGACTGTCGGATCGGGAGCCCTCCGCGGTGTCGATCAGCCCGCGTAGGGCGACACGTGGCCAAACTTCTGGGCCACGCGCACGAACGCGTTCTGGTGCTTGCCGACGACCCATACGGAACCCGCGGTGAAGATTCCGAAGTGGTTGTCGTGGATCAGGTTGTGCGCGACCACGATCTTGAGCGGGTCGACGCTTCCGACGAACACGCCGGTGGTGTACGGATCACCAAAGTCGCCGGTCACGTTGTTCGTACCGATCGAGTTCCAGGTGATCCGGTTGCCACCGAAGTGCTGCCCCGGCACGTGGCTGTGCACGGTCACGCCGGCAAGGCCGCTGGCGCGGATCGTGTTCCTGGTCACCAGGTTGTTCCACACCGCGCCGCCGGGCACGGGTGAAGCGAGCACCACTCCGGCTCCGGCGCCCTCGGGCGTGGTCGACCCGTCGCCGTTATGCACGAGCACGTTGTGCGCGACCACATTGGCGAAGATGCCCTTGTTGGTCGGCACAGTGTTGCCGAGGTGGTCGGCCAGAATCACGCCGCAGCCGAGTGGATTGTCCCTGGCGACGTTGCCGACGATCCAGTCGTGCGACGCGGTTGCCCCGGGGTAGATGCCGCCGGCGTCGTTGGTCAGGTAGAACCCGCCCGCCGTGTTGTTGGCGGCCAGGTTGCCCTTCACCAGCGACCACGAGCTGCCGTTCAGATCGACGCCGGTGCCACCGTTCCAGACGGCCGTGTTCCACAGCACCTGGGCGTGGTTTCCGAGCACGAAGATCCCGTCGCCGCTTGCCTTGGTAACGGTGAACCCGGCGACCTTGACCCACGGCGCGAGCACCGTGATGCCGTTGTTGCCGATGTCGGAGTAGAGCGGAGAGTTGGTTTGATTGACCGGAGCCGAGGGGTTGATCGTCGCGTGCCGGCCGATCAGCTTGAGCGGCTTGGTGACGACTGCATCCTCGTTGTACGTGCCGCGGCACACGACCACGGTCCCGCCGGTGGCGACCTTCTGGATCGCCACGTTGATCGACCACACGTGGTGCGTGGGACATGCACCGGCACCGTGCGAGACGAACACCGTCTTTGGCTTGTGGACGGTCGCACTCGCGACCGCCGCACCTGCCAGAAGCGCCACCGAGGCGACGCCCGCCGTGCCCGCCAAAAGGGCACGATTCATCCACCGATTCTTCAACGAGTGCTCCTTCGTCAGATGCGGCCCCCTTGCGAGCCCCCAGGCAGGATATGGAAGGCGCTCGGCTCCGTCCAGGTAAATACGTTTCGTTCTTTCCGTCTGGTGAACGAGTTGTCACCAAACGGCGAAGCCGCCCGGGCGGCCAGCGCCCGGACGGCCCGCTCGACCACTCCGACGACTCTCAAGACGTACCCGCTGACCGAAATCTTCCCGGCATGAATAAGAGGGGTCAGTCGCCTTTTATTCACGCAACCGTCGACACATCTGCCGAGAACGTCTCGTGAATAAAAGGCGACTGACCCCTCTTATTCACTTCCGCTGGTACACCGCCACGGTCACGCCGTCGGGGCCCACAGCGCGCGACTCGGCCAGCGTGAACCGCCGGGCGGTGCCGGGGTTTTCGGGCCACACCCGCTTCCCCTCGCCCAGGATGATCGGGAAGGTCATCAGCCGCAGCTCGTCCACCAGGTCGGCGTCGAGCAGCGCGTGAGCGAGCTGCGCACTACCGCACAGCAGCATGTCTCCGCCGTCCTCCTGCTTCACGGCGCGCACGCCTTCCGCGGCATCGCCGCCGATCACCCGGGTGTTGTTCCACGGCGGATCGGTCAGTGTCGAGGACACCACCCACTTGGGCATCTCGTTCATCCGCCGAGCGAACCCGTCGGGATCGTCGCGCTCCGGCCACGCTGCCGCAAACCCGTCGTAGGTGACCCGGCCCAGCAGCAGACCTTCGCAGTTCATCAATTCGTCGAGCTTGAACTTGTTGCCGTCATCGCCACGATCGAACGTGAACGTCCAACCGCCGTGGGGATAGGACTCGGCTCCGCCCGGATCTTCCATCACGCCGTCCAGCGAGACGAACTCGGTCAGCACCACCCTTCGCATCTCTCCACCTCCGTGCAGTCGCGTGTCGAGATGGTAGGCCGAGAGCTCACTGGGCTGTTACCCCAGCCGCTTCGGGACCCTTCGCTCCCTCGCGCACTTCGAACTGCACGCGGGCTCCCTCGCTGAGGCTGCGATAGCCGTCGCCGACGATCTCGCTATGGTGGACGAACAGATCCTTGCCGCCTTCATCGGGCGCGATAAAGCCGTAGCCCTTCTGGTCGTTGAACCACTTGACTGTTCCGGTTGCCATGACACCCCCCTCCGTCAAGTCCTGCGAACGATTCGGGATGGCACTGCGCACAACCGTCCTTCGTCCTACTTCTGCGTGATACTAGCAGCCACTGCCGAGGATTCCCGCGCCTACCGCAGGGGTACACTCACTGGCGATGACCGAAGCGGGGCAGGTCGGCGCGGCCCGGCACACCGGACTCTCCGAGGCGGAGGCACGGCGGCTGCTCGAGCAGGCCGGCGACCGCAGCCCCGCGCCGGCGGGCCGGTCGTATCGCAGCATCGTGCGGTCAAACACGCTGACGCTGTTCAACCTGATCCTGTTCTCGTTCTTCGTGCTCGTACTCGCCGCCGGACGCCCGGCAGACGGGCTGTTCGCGTTCCTGATGGTCGCGAACTCCTCGATCGGCATCGTGCAGGAGGTGCGCGCCAAGCGGGCGCTGGAGACGGCCGCGCTGCTGGTTGCGCCCCGCGGCCGGGTGGTGCGCGACGGCGCCGAGCGCGACGTGCCGGTCGAACAGGTTGTCGACGGCGACCTGGTGAGCGTGCGGGCGGGCGATCAGATCGTGGCCGACGGCACGGTGGTCGAGTCGGCCGGTCTGATGCTGGACGAGTCGCCGCTCACCGGTGAGTCGGTGGCGGTGGCGCGCGAGGTGGGCGACCGGGTGCTCTCGGGCTCGTTCGCGGTGGAGGGCGGTGGGCAGTTCGTGGCGGAGCGCACCGGCGCCGAGAGCTACGCCTCGCGGATTTCGGGCCTGGCTCGAGAGCACCAGGCGCAGCGCTCGCCGCTCGAGCTGCAGATCGACCGCCTGCTGAAGATCCTTGTGGCGATCATGATCCCGCTGGGCGCGGCGTTCATCTTCGTCCTGGTGCACAAGGACATCCCCTTCCGCGATGCCGCGGCAACCGCCACCGCGGGCATCGTGACACTGGTTCCCGAGGGGTTGATCCTGCTCACGAGCATGACGTTTGCGGTGGCTGCGATCAGGCTGACCCGCAAGGGCCTGCTCGTGCAGTACCTCAACTCGGTCGAGTCGCTCGCCAACGTCGACACCGTCTGCCTGGACAAGACCGGCACACTCACCGACGGGGCGTTATCGCTGAGCGTCATCCTGCCAACTGATCAGGCGCAGGCAGCCGAGGTGCGCGCCCTGCTGGGGTCGTTCGCCCGCAGCGTCAGCGCCCGCAACGGCACGGTCGACGCGATCGCGGCCGACGTTTCGGAGGGGGAGGAGTACGAGCCGCGTGACCAGGTGCCGTTCTCGTCGCGCTGGAAGTGGAGCGCGGCCGACACCGGCGACGGCTGGCTGGTGCTCGGCGCACCCGACGTGCTGGGCGCCGAGCTCGGCGAGGCCGCCGCCCACGAGGCCGAGGGGCGGCGGGTGCTCGCCTTTGGCCGCGCGACCGAGGTGTCCGACCCCGCCGAGGGCGCAGAACCGCCCCACATCGAGCCGCTGGCCATGGTGGTGCTGGAGGAGCGGCTGCGGCCCGACGCGCGTGAAACGGTGGAGTTCCTGCGCGAACGCGGGGTGACGCTGAAGGTGTTCTCGGGCGACTCGCCCGTGACCGTGGCCGCCGTCGCCCAACGCGCCGGGATCGACGCCGGCGATGGTGCGATCGAAGGTGCGTCGCTGCCGGACGATCCCGAAGCTCTGGCCGACGCCGTCGCGGCGGGCACGGTCTTCGCGCGGCTCAGCCCCGAGCACAAGCGACAGATGGTCGAGGCGTTGCGGAGTCGCGGGGCGTACGTGGCCATGGTCGGTGACGGCGTCAACGATGTACCGGCGATGAAGGCCTCGCGGCTCTCGATCGCCCTCGGGGAAGGCAGCCAGCTGGCCAAGACGGTGGCCGACGGCGTGCTGGTGTCCGACCGGTTCGGCGCGATTCCCGACGCGATCGTCGAGGGCCGCCAGATCATCCGCAACGTGCAGCGGGTCGCCAAGCTCTTCGTCACCAAGTCGGTGTTCGCGGCGGTGGTGATCGTGACGTTCGGGCTGACCACCGCAAACTTCCCACTGCTGCCACGACACCTCTCGCTGGCCGGCGTGTTCACCGTCGGGATTCCCGGCTTTGCCCTGGCGCTCTCACGCGATACCGCCCCACCCGATACCGAGCCGTTCCTGAAGGCCGTGGCGCGGTTCTCGATTCCCGCGGGCATCGTGATGGCGGCGGCAACGGTGGTGGCCTACCTCGCCGTCGCGCCGGTGAAGGGCTACACGACTGCGCAGGGCCGCACCGCGGCGGTGCTCGCGTTCGTGGCGGTGGGTCTCTACGTGCTGCTGGTGCTGGACGCCGACCGGATGCAGGCGAGCCGCCGGCACACGGCGTTCGTGCTGGGGCTGACCACCTCGCTGGCGGCCGGGTTCCTGGTGATCTGGTCGATCCCCGAGGCCCGCGACTTCTTCGCCCTCAGCCAGCCGAGCATCTGGCTCGGGACGGTGGTGATCGGCGTGTTCGTGGCTTCTGTGTGGCTGCTCAGCAAGCTGGGCCTCTCGCCGTACTCGTCTGACCGGCGCCGCCTGAAGGCGCTTCCGCCGGCGAACGACCCTCCCGCCTAGAGCTCGGTTCTGAATGGCCACAGGCGTGAATAGAAGGTGTCAGGCAGTTTCTATTCACCAGAAGGATCATTGCTTCATCGTGGTGGTTTGGGTGAATAGAAACTGCCTGACACCTTCTATTCACCGGACCGCCGCTGTTCAGAACGGAGCTCTCTAGGCGGCCACCCGGGCGCGCAGCTCGTCGCCCACCACGTGGTCGCCCGCGACCACCGCCTTGAGCGCCGCCAGGCAGCGCGGATCGAACTGCGTGCCGGCGTTTCGATCGAGTTCGGCGAGCGCCTCGGCGACCGAGCTGCGGTGCCGGTAGGGCCGGTCGGCGGTGATCGCCTCGAACGCGTCGGCCACCATGATGATGCGCGACTCGAGCGGAATCCGGTCGCCCTCGAGGCGATCGGGATATCCCGTGCCGTCCATCCGCTCGTGGTGGTGCAGGATCCAGCCGGCCTCGTCGTAGAGCTCGGCGGCCGAGACGATGTGCCACCCCTGGGTGGTGTGGGTGCACATCACCTCGAACTCCTCGGCGTTCAGCGGACCCGGCTTCTGCAGGATGGCGTCCGAGATCCCGATCTTGCCCACGTCATGCAAGAGCCCCGCGAGCCGCACCTGGGCCACCCGCCCGCTGGGAAGCCCCAGCTCGGTCGCAATCAGCGCACACAGCTCGGCCACCGTCTCGCAATGACTGTGGGTGTAGGCGTCCTTGGCGTCGACTGCCCGGGCCAGCGAAGTCGCGAGCGTGTTCACGTGGTGGCGGGTCGAGCGTGGCACGGGAGCGAGCTTCTGCTCGAGGTCGACCGAGTACACCAGCACGCCGCGATGCGCCCGCTTGGCTTCGAGCAACGCCACGTCGGCTCGATGGATCAGGATGTCCTTGTCGAGCACATCGGCGGTATCGGCAACGCCCGCAGTTGCATGCACAACCGGGTATCCGTTGACGGGCGCGCGAAGCGCATCGCGCAGCTCCTGGGCCATGAAGAACCCCTCCATCGCCGAGCAGCCCGGCAGGATCACCGCAAACTCGTCGCCGCCGATGCGGCACGCCACCCGGTCGTCCTGCACGGTGCGGCGCAGGCCGTCGGCCAGCGCCTTGATGGCCTCGTCGCCGGCCTGATGCCCCTCCGTGTCGTTCACGCCCTTGAGACCATCCAGGTCGATCATCACAAGCGCCGCGGGCCGGCTGCCCAGAAGCCCGTCCAGGTGGTCGTGGAACGCCCGGTGGTTGGGAAGCTCGGTGAGGCTGTCGGTCAGCGCGGCGCCGCGCAGCCGTTCCAGCTCGAGTTCCTGCGCGGCGTCGAGCCGCGTCTTGTAACGGATCACCCCCCATCCGGCGACGATCAGGAGCACGCCGAGCACCGCGGCGATCAGCGTCTCGGCGAACACCGCAGCCTGTGACGCACTCGCGGCCTCGAATCCCGCCCGCACGGCGCCGCCGTGGCGTTCGACGGCAGCATCGGTGGCGCGGTCGATGCGTCCCTGGATGCGCGTCAGCGATCGCTGGATGTTGCGAGCCTGGCGATAGTCGGCCTCGGCCAGAACGGCGGTGGTCAGCGCACTCAGCTGCGCCCGCAGGTTGGGCATGGTCTGGCGTAGTGCCGAGAACTGACGCCGGTCGACGGGGCCTCCACGGCGGGCCACGGCGGCGAGGTTTCGGTCGAGTGTGGTCACGAGTGGCAAGAGCTGGGCCGCGTCGCGGGGCTGTGCCGAGAGCTCGAGACCACGCTCGAGGACGTTCAGCCGCGAGAGCGAGAACCGGGTGCTCTCGAGGGCACGGTTGTACCGAGCCGCCTGGGCGGCATTGTCGGTGGCCGCGCGGGTCGAGAGGGCCAGCCAGATGGCCGAGATCGACACCATCACGAACGCGAGCGCGGCGGCGGCCAGCACAACGCGCCGGGTCGGTCGCAGGTCGAGCTTCGACCGCGAGGTCGTCGGAGTCGGGTTGGTGGCGATCATCGATAGAACCCCAGCCAGACGCGGGCGATCTGCACTCCCGAGGACGGCGGCACGGTGATGCTCACGGTGACGTGCCTGCCCGCGCGGGAGAGGTGCCGGGTGAGGCCGTGGCCGGCCCACGTATAGCGGGCGCTGCTGACGATGCCCCGAGCGTGGCGGGGCACGGTGAACCGGTAGCGCAGGGTCGCGGCGCTGTGGCCGTAGCAGGTCACGCGCAGCTGGCTGCCGCGCCGGCCCTGCTTGTGGACCGCGCAGTGGCCGAGGACAGTGCGCGAATGCGTGGCAGAGCCGTCCCGACTGGGCTGGCTCAGACCCGCAGACGCGGTTGACGCTATGACCGCCGCCGCGACAATTGCAGCGCCGACAGGGAGAACTCGCTTGACCACCAGGCACGCTCCTTAGGCGAGAGCAGTCTCATGGTGGTGCGGTTGGGGGCAGATTGCCCTCCCCCGACCGGGGGGTCGATCAGATCAGGAAGTCGCCGACCAGCGCCCGGAACTCGGCGGAGTGCGTGTAGTCGCGCGGGCGCGAGCGTAGATACGCGGACAGCGCCAGCGGAACGGTCACGGCCGCGATCAGCGCGGCGGTCTTGACGGAACGTCGGTACACGGAACGACCTCTTGGGACGTGGGTTGCCCTTCCCTACTCCAAAGATCGACCGAAACCAGCATGTTCTTGAAGGTTTGTGCGCCGTGCGGCTCAGGCGGCAACTGCCACGTCGGGCGCTGCCGCCGCCCCGGGTGCACTGCGCTTGCCCGCCTCGACGATCACCGCCGAGGCAGCGGCACCGGCGGCCAGGAGGCCGGCTGCGCGCAGCGTCGACCCATCATCCAGGCCGAGGGCCGCGTCGACCGAGACCGCCCCGGGGCCGAGTTCGGCGATGACCAGCATCGCGGTGATCAGCACGAGGTTGTACTCGTAGCCGCCGTTGGCCGACCAAACGCCGTTCTTGACGTGCACCGTGCGGATGGCCGTGATCATCGTGCCCACCAACGCGCCGACGGCGGCTGGAGTGAGCAGACCGACCGCCAGGAGCGTACCGCCGAGTGCCTCGCAGGTACCCGCAGCGATCGCGTTGCGGCGCCCCGGATAGAGACCCAACGACTCGAATCCACCGGCTGTCTTGTCGAGCCCCCCGCCGCCGAACCAGCCGAACAGCTTCTGGGTGCCGTGACCGATGAAAAGGACGCCGATTGCGACCCTGAGGATTGTGCGTGCGAGCTTCATGACTACTCCTCCCGACTGTGATACTTGTCAACGCAAGTACCCCTGTCGGCGGCGAAGTACACTCCGGCAGCAACGGGACGTGGCGCAGCCTGGTAGCGCACCTGCTTTGGGAGCAGGGGGTCGCTGGTTCGAATCCAGTCGTCCCGATTGCCGGCCGATTCGAGCGGGAGGGCGGCGCGGCCCCGCGCGGCCGCTTGCCCCCCGGCACCGCCGCTCAGTCGGTCACGTACCCGAAGGCGCTCCAGCCGCCGTCGACCACCAAGAAGTGTCCGGTGACGAAGCTCGAGTCCTGCTCGGAGGCCAGAAACAGCGCCGCTTTGGCGATCTCCTCGGGCCGCCCGAAGCGGTGCATGGGCGTTCGCGCCAGATAGCCCTGCTCGTTCACGAACCCCTCCCGGATAGCCTTGTCCACGAGCTCGGTGCGCGTGACTCCCGGGCCGATCGCGTTCACCCGGATGCCGTGCTCGGCCCACTCGATCGCCAGCACCTCGGTCATGCTGACGACCGCCGCCTTTGCGGCGTTGTAGGCCAGCCGCATGGGGAACGCGACGGTCGCGTTCATCGACGCGATATTGACGATGGCGCCGCCTCCGTGGTCGATCATCTGTCCGCCGAAGGCCTGGCAGCAGAAGAACACGCCGGTCTGCATCACATCGATCGAGCGCCGCCACTCGGACTCGGGAAAGTCGCGTGACGGCCCCATGAGCGCAACGCCGGCGTTGTTCACGAGCACGTCGCACGGCCCCAACTCGGCCGCCACCCTGCCGGCGACCGCGACGACGGACGCACGATCGGCCACGTCGCATCCGTACCCGTGGGCGTCGACGCCGCGTTCACGGAGCTCCGCGGCGTAGGCGAGGGCGCGATCTTCGGCGAGATCGAGAATCACGGGGCGCCCGGCCTCGCCGGCGAATTGCTCCACGATCGCACGCCCGATGCCCTGCGCGCCTCCGGTAACGATGCAGACCTTTCCCGCGAGCTTCATGCCGTGTTCCACGAGCCTCTCCTCGGTGATGGGACCGAGATCATATGGACAACTGCCCACCGTGGGCGAAAGGTGCGCCGGGCCGGGTGTCAGTGGGTCGCCCGTAGGTGAAATCCCGCCGGCCCGACGCTCAACAACCGTAACCGACGGGCCGTGACACCGCGCCAACGATCGGCCCCTGGCTCCATTTGACAATTTTCTTGACAAACAGGCAGGAGGCGTCGCGGCGGTCTCGAATCGAGCACCACCGGACGAGGCGGGCGTCTCGGGACAGACGCCTCTCGGCTGGGACGGAACGGGTGGGGCCAGATTGAGACGTCTGGCCCCACCCACACACATGTAACGCGCGGGCCCGGCAGGCCCCGTTGCCAGTTTCGCTGTGTCTGGGCGAAGTCCTTGCGCGTTTCGCAAAATTCCGTGGTCACCCGGAACGCTTGTCACGAGCCGCACGTTCGCGATTCATGCCGCTAGGATCCGAGACGCGATGGGCCACGCGATCGTGCTGTTCTATGTCGATTTCGCCCTCGCCGTCGCGGCGTCGTGGGGCTTCTCCAAGCTGGCCGGATTCGTC
This sequence comes from uncultured Actinomycetes bacterium, assembly GCA_963796875.1. Taxonomy (GTDB): domain Bacteria; phylum Actinomycetota; class Thermoleophilia; order Gaiellales; family JAICJC01; genus CAVPTL01. The sequence continues at coordinate 328,643 of CAWCNL010000005.1, read as the reverse complement.
CGCGGGGTCGGTCGCTCCGATGATGACGACGATTCGGATGACGGCCGCGGCGGCTGGAACTGGAAGCCAATCGACCGGCCACACCGGCCCGGCCCCGAGCGCGGCCGGGGATCCACGGCGCCGAGCCGCCGCCCGGTGGATCGCCGCCCGCGGATCCGCCGCTAGCCCGCTACCGTGCGGGTATGGCATCGACCACCACCCTTACGACGTTCCCGCTCGACGGCGTCGACGCGGTCAGCTGGATCGCGGAGCCCGACGCCAAGGTCACCCGCACCTCGACCGCGCTCAAGCACGACGGCGGCGTCCTCTTGATCGACCCCGTCGACGCACCGGGGCTCGACGAGTTTCTCGAAACCCTCGGTCAGGTCACCGCCGTCACCCAGCTTCTCGACCGTCATCGCCGCGACGTCGTGCACCTCGCCGCGCGCCACAACTGCCCGATCGTCGTGCCCTCCACCCTCGCCGGCCGCGGCGCGGCACTTGACATCCCCGGCGTGCAGGAGCGGGCGATCCTGGCAGCGCCCGGCTGGAACGAGTCGGCGCTGTGGATCCCCGACCGGCGCCTTTTGATCGTCGCCGAGGCGGTTGGGTCGAGTCCCTACTTCCTGGCCCACGAGGGCGACCAGCTGGGCGTCCACCCGCTGCTGCGGCTGCGCCCACCGGCCGGAGCACTGGGCGGGCTCGACCCCGTGGCGGTGGCCGTCGGCCACGGAACACCCGTCACCGACGGCGCAGCCGGCGCACTCAGCCTTGCGCTGCGCACCGCGCGGTCGGGCGTCCCGCAGGCGCTCTGGCGCATGGTGCGCCTTACGGCGCGTGGTTCCAGCGCCTGATCACCCGAGTCTCGCGCTCGTGACCGAGCACCGAGATCGTCGCCGGATCAAGCCCGAACAGCCGCGCAGAGTTTCCGTCCAGCCCCAGCCAGCGGGCGCACACCACGCGCAGGATGTGCCCGTGGGCAAACGCCACCGCCGGCCCATCGGCTGCCAGTGCGCGCTCGATCACGCGATCGGCCCGCGCGGCCACCTGGTCGGCCGTCTCGCCACCCGGTGCCCCGCCGGTGAACAGCGTCCACCCCGGCCGCTGCTCACGAATCTGGGGTGTGGTCAGCCCCTCGTACTCGCCGTAGTTCCACTCCCGTAGGTCGTCGGTGACCTCGGCCTCGCCGGCCAGGCCCGCCAGCCGGCAGGTTTCGCGCGCACGCTGCATCGGGCTGGTCAGCACGAGTGCAAAGTTCCAGGCCGTGAGCGGTGCGGCCAGCGCCCGCGCCTGCTGCTCGCCGACCGCAGTCAGCGGGATGTCGGTGGTGCCCGTGTGCTGGCCTGACTCACTCCATTCGGTCTGGCCGTGCCGTGCCAGCACCAGCTCGTGCCGATCGGTTGCCGCCACTACGGCACCCAGCGTTCCGCCAGCGGCGTGATCTGCAACTCGTGGGTGGTACCGCGAGCGCCCTGATTGGCGAGGAACTCAACCGCCCGCGCCAGCTCGCGGGTGTCGGCCAGCGCCGCCGGGTCGGCCCCGGGGCGCCCGCCCCCGGCGAACGGCTCGATCCCCGCATCGACGATCAGCAGGGCGACGTGGATGCCGTGCTCGCGCAGCTCGAGCGCCGCGGCGTTGGTGATCGCCCGCACGCCGAACGATCCGGCTGCCCAGAGGCCGCGGCCGGCCATGGCCCGGCGAGCCGATCCACCCGTTACCTGGATCAGCGTTCCGGTCAGCTCGTGATCGCGAAACCACGCGCCGCTTGCCGAGAGAAACGTGAACGCCGATCGTGCGGGAGCGACCGCCCAGGAGTCGAAGGCGTCGGGGGCTGCCTCGCTGACCGGCCCGCCGCCGAACGGCCCGCTGCGATTGCCGCCGTAGGCGGACGCGGCGTTGACGACCAGTCCCACCGGGCCGTACTCGGAAGTCGTCCGCTCCAGGCACGCGCGCACCGAGACGGGGTCGGTGATGTCGCCGGTCAGCGCCAGTGCGCCGGCATCGCGCACCGTCTGGAGCGTCTCCTCAGACCTGGCCACGGCAGCCACCGACCAGCCTTCCGCCAGCAGCAGCTCGATCACCGCCCGGCCCAGGTTGCGCGCCCCGAACACGAGCGCGGTACGGCTGGAAGAACTCGAAGCTGCCATCGGCCGGTATGTAATCACACCCCGGCCGCGATCACGAGGACCGCGGCCGGGATGTCACACCGCACCTAGGCGATGACGTTGATCTGACGATTCACCGTCGGCGTGCTGAGGCCGCCGGTGCCGGCGTAGTGCCGCGTCTGCACGTGCCACAGGTACGCACCCGGAGCGACGAGCGCCGCAGCGGTGTCCTTGCCACACCAGCGGATGGTGTGATTGCCGGCGGGCACGTTGGTCGCGCGCAGCGACTTGATCTTGGTCGTGCCCTGCAGGATCGTGATCTGCGCCAGTGCGTCCGACTTGGCAGTCGTCGAGTACGGCAGATACGTGCACGTCGGGGCGCCGGTGCCCGAGATGCTGATGGTGGTCGGCTTGGCCGGGCTCGACGCGAGCGCGAAGGCTGAGGCCGGGAGTGCGATGGCGGCAAAAGCCGCCGCCACGATCACAGACGTCTTCTTCAAGTGGACCCTCCGGGTTGTGCTTCGTCCGTTTGCCAGTCCAGCGTACGAGCGCTCAGAGGGGCTGTCGAGAGCCGCCGCAGCACATTTACATCTTCGCCTGCGGCGGCTCTCGGGATTCCTCCGTCTAGGCGGAGATACCAAGCGCGGCGTTAATCTCGCCAAGCGCGGCAGTCTCTCCCGGACTGACCTTCTGGCCGTCCTCGGAATGAGCCTCGGCAACCCGCTCGGCCAGGCCGGCGATGAACTTCTTGTACTCCGCCGCCTCGGCCGCATCCGCCTTGGCGTCGACGAGCGCCACCGCATCGGCGATGTGCTTGAGGCTCGCCTGCTTCAGCTCGTCAGGGGAATGCGCGTGCGACCGGTCGACCTTCGGCTTCTCGCCGACGAGTTCGTCCAGGAGCGCACTCGAGCCGTGGTTCTTGCGGGCCTCGGTGTAGGCCTTGGCGAGCGAGAAGCTCTCGCGCCACGTGCCGCCCTTCGACGCCGCTGCCACCATCAGTCCGGCTGCCGGTGGAGCCTCGCGGATCGTCTCCCACTCGGCTTCGCTGAAATCGGCCTTGCTGGTCATTGCACCCTCCTCGATCGCTGGTTGGCTGGATCTTACGCGCGATGTTTGTGCGCTCGGAGCCGAGGGTACGAACGCCGCGGCAAGGGGTTGGAGCAACGTCCGGGGAGTGCGGGCCGCCGGTGCCGTCCAGAGGAGGCGGCGGTATCGGCGGCCCGCACTCCCCGGTCGCACTCGAAAACGCTCGACGCGTGCCGATCACCAGCAGTGTGAGCGAGACCGGCAGATTTCTGGGCAAGCGCCCGCCCCGCGTGGATGTACGCACGCTACGGCTGGGCCGCTACCTCGACGCCGCGGCGCTCCCCGCGCCACCGCCGACGCTCGCGCTCGAAGGCCTGGTTTCCAGCTGGCCGATGTACGCCAACGACCGCATCGGCGACTGCACCTGCGCGGCGGCCGGCCACATGATCGAGGTCTGGACGACCCAGGCCGGCCACCTCGACACACCCACCGAGCAGCAGGTGCTCTCTGCCTTCGACAAGGTCAAGCAGGTCGGGTCCGACGGCGAGGAGGGCGCGGTCGAGCTCGACGTGCTCAGGTACTGGCGCGACACGGGAGTCGGCGGTCACACCATCGCGGCGTTCGGCGCGCTGAACCGCGACGACCACACGCAGATCCGTACCGCTGCCAACCTCTTCTCCGGCGCCTACCTGGGTCTCGCGTTGCCGGCTTCGGCGCAGAATCAGGACGTATGGGAGTTCAGCTCCTACAGCGGAGACGGGGCGCCCGGCAGCTGGGGCGGCCACGCGGTCAATGTGGTCGGCTACGACGCGCGTACCCTCACGTTCGTCACCTGGGGTGCGCTGAAGCAGATGACCTGGCAGTTCTGGGACGCCTATTGCGACGAGGCCTATGCCCTCCTGACGCACGACTGGTTCGACGGTACGCGCACCGCCCCCAACGGATTCGACCTGCAAACGCTCGAGCAGGATCTGCGCCAGGTGACCGCCGACTGACCGGATCGGCCCGCGCCGATCGCTAGACTCGCCGGCTGATGTCCGCCACAGCCACCGAAGAGCATTACCGGCAGCGCAGTCTCTGGCTCGACCAGGTTCCCGGCGACCTCACCCCCCGTCCGGCGCTGGCCGGCGACATCGATTGCGACGCAGTGGTGGTCGGAGCCGGGTTCACCGGGTTGTGGACCGCCTACTACCTGAAGACCCTCCAGCCCGACATGCGAATCGTGGTCGTGGAGCGCGAGATTGCCGGGTTTGGCCCGTCGGGTCGCAACGGCGGGTGGGCCTCGGCCGGCGTCGCGGGTGCCGCCGGCGCGTACGGATTGAACGAGACGGACTCCGAGTTCGTGCGCGGGCGCGAAGCCACCGAGCAGGCGGTCGATGAGATCGGCCGGGTGATCGAGGCCGAAGGCATCGACTGCGGCTACAACAAGCAGGGCTGCGTGATCGTCGCCACCACGCCACCGCAGCGTGATCGGCTGTCCGACCATTCGGTGCACGAGCTGATCGACCCGGCAGCCGCCGCCGAACACGTGCACATCCCCGGCGTGCTGGCCGCGATGTACTCACCGCACGCCGCCCGGATTGACCCGGCCCGCGCCGTCCGGGGCCTCGCCGATGCCTGCGAGCGCCACGGCATCACCATCTACGAGCAGACGCCGGCCCTCGAGTTTGGCAAGGGCGTGGTGAAGTGCGCGCAGGGCACCGTGCGGGCCGAGATCGTGCTGGGCGCAACCGAGTCGTACACGACCCAGCTACCGCGCGAGAAACTCCGCTATCTGCCGCTCTACTCGCTGATGATCGCCACCGAGCCGCTGTCCGAGTCGGTCTGGGAGGAGCTGGGCTGGCGCGACGGACTGCTCGTGGGCGACACCCACCACCTGTTCTTCTACGCCCAGCGCACCATCGACGGCCGCATCGCCATCGGCGGCCGGGGCGCACCGTACGAGCTGAAGCACCCCATCTCGGAGCAGAACGAGCAATCCGACGCAGTCAAGGCGCGACTGCTGGGGGCGCTGCGGCGGCATTTTCCCGCCGCCGCCGACGCCGCGATCACGCACCACTGGGGTGGCCCGTTGGCAGTGCCGCGTGACTGGAGCATGAGCGTGGCCTACGACCACAGCCGCGGGTACGGCCGGGCGGGTGGCTACACCGGCCACGGCGTGGCTGCCTCCAACGTCGCCGGCCGGACGCTGGCCGACCTGGTGCTGGGCCGCGAAACCGACCTGGTCACACTGCCGTGGGTGGGACACCGCAGCCGCCGGTGGGAACCGGAGCCCCTGCGCTACTTCGCGTCGCGGTCGATCATTCGCGTGCTGCACGACGCCGACGAGCACGAGGACCGCACCGGTAAGCGATCCCAGCTCACACGGCTGGTCTCGCCGTTCATGCCCCCGGGCTGAACGAGCGCTAACTCGCTCGGCGAATCGGTTCGATCCGGTCGACCAGGCGCCCGACGCCCACGTCATTGACCCACACCTGCCAGATCTCGACAGGCTGCTGGGCGGCCTTCGAGCGGGCGAGTTCGCGCGCCGATTTGATGCCGGCCGTGCGCTCGACCTTGCCGTCGCTGAAGTGCACTTCGACTCGATCAGTGCGTGTCATGGGACCATTGTTGCATTCACGGCGAGCCGAATCCAGCGGAATTCGTGAAGGTTTTGTGACGAACTGGAGTTCAGAGGTACTTCGGTTCGGCCACGACCCGGCGCACGGCGGCCTCGAATTCCGTCACGGGCAGCGAGTCATAGTCGGGATCGAAGCAGTTCTGGTCGTAGCGCTCGCAGAACTCGACGCACGCCTCGTAGTAGGGATGGTCGCGATATGCGTCGCGGGCGTTCGGGTCATCTCCGGTGTGCTCACCGTAGTAGTACGTCTGGAAAAGCCCGTGATACTTGACCGCCCAGCACACCTCCGGTCGCACGTAGGGACGCAGCACGGCCGCGGTCATCTCGCCGTGTGTGTAGGGCGCAAGTTCGTCGCCGATGTCGTGCAGAAGCGCCGCCACCACGTACTCGTCGTCTCGCCCGTCGCGCAGCGCGCGAGTGGCCGACTGCAATGAATGCTCGTAGCGGCTCACCTGGTATCCGGAGTACGACCCGCGCAACGCCTCGAGTGCGCCAAGCAACCGGTCGGGCAGCGTGCGCATGTACTCCTCCTCGTAGCGCGCGAGCAGGTCGTAGTCCTCCTTGGTGCCCTCTGCCATCGTTCTGAAGCTGACGGTTTCCATCCCCATCTCCCATTCTTTGTACATCTGTACTGTACACTTGCACCACTAGATGATCTGTACCTGGGAGGGTTGCACAAATGCACGACGTCGTGGTGGTGGGAGGCGGGTTCACCGGGGTGACCGCCGCGCGCGAGGCTGCGTCGCACGGGCTCGATACCGTGCTGCTGGAAGGCCGTGACCGGATCGGCGGGCGCACCTGGACTGCGCCGTGGGAAGGCCACGACATCGAGTACGGCGGTGGCTGGGTGCACTGGCACCAGCCGCATACGTGGTCGGAGATCACGCGCGGGGGCCTGGACGTCGACCTCTCGGCCGATGCCGACGTGGCGGCGTGGTTTGTGGGCTCCGAGCGGCGCGAGGGCACCATCGCCGAGCGCGACGCGATCGCCCGGCGCGGATGGGATCTGTTCGTCGACGGCGTCGACGATGCGCTCCCCGCACCCTATGACCCGCTGCTGCGGATCGATCTGCTGGAGCGCTTCGACCGGCTGTCGGTGCGCGAGCGGCTCGACCAGCTCGATCTGTCCGCCGAGGAGTACGACGTGCTCGCCGCCGAGCTCGAGTCCGTGGTGCACGGCCGGCTCGAGGACGGCGGCGCGGTCAGCATCCTGCGCTGGCACCAGCTCTCGGGCGGCAGCCTGCAGCTCGCCCAGTACACCGGGGGCCGGGTCACACTGCGCCACGGCACCGATTCGCTGCTGCGCGCGATCGCAAACGGCGCCGAGTACGACACGCGCCTCGAGACTCCCGTCGAGGCGGTCACGCAGACGGCGAACGGCGTCGAGGTGCACACGCGTTCCGGCCAGGTGGTCGGGGCACGGGCGGCGATCGTGGCCGTACCGCTGAACACACTGCACCAGATCCGGTTCGAGCCGGGGCTGAGCGAGCTGAAGCAGGCGGGGATCGCGCTGGGACAGGCGTCGCGCGGAATCAAGATCTTCGTCAAGGCGCGTGGGCCGCGGATCGGGCAGAACACGATCAAGCCTGAGCACGAGTTCGGGTATCTGGATTCGGAGATCCTCGAAGACGACGGGACGCAGATCATGATCGGCTTTGGGATCGATTCGGCGATGACCGACGTCACCGACCTGCGCGCGGTGCAGGAAGCCACCGATCGCATCATCCCCGGCTACGAGGTGCTCGCGGCAGCCGCCCACGACTGGCGCGCCGACGAGTTTGCGCAGGGCACGTGGGCCATCCACAAGCCCAACTGGTACTGCGACTACCACGCCGCGATGCGCGCACCCGAGGGCCGCGTGCTGCTGGCCGGATCGGACATCGCCAACGGCTGGTCGGGATTCATCGACGGCGCCATCGAGAGCGGGCTGAACGCCGGAAACTGGGTCAGAGCGACGCTCGCCGGGGCCCGCTGATGCCCCCCGCGGGCAAACGCGAGAGCGTCCGCCGCGAGCAGCTGGTCGAGGCCACGCTGCGGCTGATCGAGCGCGGCGGTGTGGATGCGGTCACCCACCGCGCCGCGGCAGCCGAGGCCGGCGTAGCAGCGGCGTCGACCACGTACTACTTCGACTCGAAGCAGGCACTGGTGCAGGAGGCGCTGGGGCTGGTGATCGAGCGCTCGACGGCGCTCCTGCGCCGGCACACCGCGGTCACCGGCACGGTCACCAGAGCCGAGCTGGTGGATCGCCTCGCGGCGCTCTCGGCGGCACAGCTTGGCGACGCGACGGCGCCGCTGATCGTGCAGTTCGAGCTGATGCTCGAGGCCGGCCGCCGGCCCGAGCTGCGGCCGCTGGCCGAACGCTGGGAGATCGCCTACATGGACGGCCTCTCGGGCCTGGTTCGTGCGGCGGGACTCCCCCACGCGACGGTGACTCTGGTGGCGAGCGTGCTGGAGGGCGCCCTGCTCTCTCAGCTCTCCTTGCCTCGCGAGCGCTTCGTCGAGGATCACCTGCGGCCACAGCTGGTCGCGCTGGTGCAAGCCGCGAGCGACGCGCCGCCCTATCATTGACCTACGCGCGGGCGTAGCTCAATGGTAGAGCAGAAGCCTTCCAAGCTTACGACGAGAGTTCGATTCTCTTCGCCCGCTCTTGGGGAGTTGTACGTCGCGGCCCCGACAAATCGACGGTCAGTTCGGCGCCATTCTGGCTAGCTGATTCTTTGGTTGCACTGAGGTAGGCAGCGACGGGTTCCACCACATCGGCGTTCTCGTCACTGGAGAACCGCAGATCGTCCGGGCTGCATTCGGCGGGGAACAGGCCGAGCTTCTCGGCTTCGGCGAGGGACGTGTCGTACCGGCTGGTGGCATGGGGCGAGGCGACGGAAGGTGATTCCGGCGAGAATTCGGGAGGCGGGCCACGGCATGTCGTTGCGGTTGTTGCAGTAGAATGGGCCAGCCTTCCCGCTATGTCCCAGACCCTAGGCTTGGATGGTGCCCTTCATGCTTTCGGTGGCGTTGCGGCGAAATTCCAGGGCCATCCGCGCGCCGACGCGCTTGTGATCGCCTGCCGAGGCAGGTAGGTATACAGGCGTGCGTTGTCCTGGAGGTAGGTGTAGGTGACCGTCCGCCTGGGGGGTTAAACCCGCGACCGCCGGCCGAGCGCACGCTGACCGGGCAGAGGCACTCAGACGAGGCTCATCGCCTTGCCGACGAGGGTCATGTCTGTCCCTTCCATGACCAGGAAGGAGAGATGGCGCTTCGCGGTTTCTTCCGCACGGACGTCTCCCAAGCCGCGCTTCAACTCGGCGATCGTTTCAGGGGCGATCGAGTCGTAGGGCGTGCGCACTGAGACGCGGACACGGCCTTCGAGGCGGTTGGGCATGACCCAGATTCCGCCGCCGTGCCACCACGCTTTGGCGTTCTGGTTGAAGCTGATGTCTGGGCGCCTCTCCATGATGCGCCGGGCCAGAATCTGCTCAGTTCGCATGCTGGTCTCCGAGTCGGTAGCGGTCGTCGTCGGAGATATCGGTCAGACGGACGATGTACTAAAACACCGCTCCGGCTGGCCGACGCCTGCTGACCGACGGTCGGTACAAGTTCCTTCTCGCTAATGAAGCTCGATGCCGCAGATAGGGCCAAGCCGACCGCGGCGTCCGACTCCGACCATGATCCGTAGGGCGCTGGGGCGGTTCGGAGGGCCGCTATGCGCGGTTGGGTTAACTGAGCTTCTTTCAGCTTTCGGAAGAACGAACCGCACATCGAGCGCCTCGGCACGATGCATGCTTTATGCGCAATCGCCCTCGCCCGTCGAAACCACTCCCAAAGTGGTTGGCACCCAGGTGCCGGCTTGAACCCCGCGGGTCACCGGCAACTTCCCCCGAGCCCGTCCGACCGACAGTCACATCTCGAAGCGATCCGCGTTCGGCCGGACTCAAAGCCCATGTTGCCTTACGGGTACAGCCTGAGTTGCAACGCGCCGCTCAACTGTCGTCTGGGTTCGTGAGCCGGTCGTGCGGAATCACGGCAGTCGCGTCGATCTCGACGACCCATTCCGGGCGCGCGAGCGCGGTCGACAACCACCCCGTTGAGCACGGGAACACACCCTTCATCCACCGCCCCATCACGCGGTAGACCGTCTCGCGGTAGCGCATGTCGGTCAGGTAGACGACGATCTTGCAGACGTCCTCCATTCGCGCGCCGGCCTCGTTGAGTAAGCGCTCGATGTTCGCCATCGCCTTGTTCGGTCTGCGCCTCGGCATCGCCGACCCCGACGGATTCGTTGGTCTCGAGGTCCAGGCCGACCTGACCGCGCAGGAACACCATGTTCCCGGCAACGACGGCCTGGCAGAGATCGTTGTCGAGATTCTGCTCGGGATAGGTGTCCTTCGTGTTGAACGGCCTGATGCGGGTGTGGCTCATGCGCCTCTCGTCGTCTGGGTCTCGTTACTCAGCTGACAAGCCTGACCGGCGATGACGACATCCGCGACCACGCTTTGGCCGACGGCGAGAGCTCAGCTCGTCTGGGGTGCTCGGCGTCGAGGATCGTCAGGTCGCCGCGCTTGCCGACCTCGATCGACCCGCGGTCGGGCTGCACGCAAGAGCGCATATGCGGCGTTGAGCGTCGCGCCGACGATCGTCTCGGCGGCGGTCATCGAAACCAGGGCGCGGCCATCCCGAGCGTCGTCGGCAAGCGACGTCGCGTGGATCGACGAGCAGTAGTCGGTCGCGATCGCGACCGGCACCTCGCTGCTCGATCAGCAGGCCGGCGTTGGCGCGCCGCTCGGTCATGTAGACCAGCTCGGCCTGCGGCAGAGCACGGCGACGTGTCGGTCGCGCCCACCTCGCGGATCTCGCTGTCGGGCGTGTAGGTGAGGTGCTCGGCCGACACCGCCCCGCCCGCCACCGCGGTTCGCCAGCCTTCGGAGCTCTGCCACGCGTCGGCATGGGCCTTGGTCGGAATCCGCGCGCCCGCGGGACGCCTCGAACATGGCCGTCGCCTGCTCGGGGTGAACAGCCCCGCTTCGCAGGTGATGTCGTGAAACGCGGCGATGCCCTGATCCATGACGCGCGGGAGCGTCTCGAGCACCTCGCTGGTGTATGCGTCGGCGCTGACCCCCTCGGGCACCACGTGCGCCCCGAGATACGAGATCACCAGACCCAGCGGCGTGATCGCGCGGCTCCGTTCCAGCAGTTCGAGCTGGTGCAGCTCGTGGCTTCGGCGTCAGGCCGTAGCCGGACTTGACCTCGAGCGTGGTCACGCCCGCCGGCCAGGATCCGCGTGTAGGCCGACGTCGAGCGCGGCCATCAGTTCGCCGTCGCCTGCTCGCGGGTGGCCCGCACGGTCGCCCAGATCCCGCCGCCGGCCGCCGCGATCTCCTGCAACGGAGGCGCCGTCCAACCGCAGCTGGTACTCGGCGTGGCGGCTGCCGGAGAACAGCGGATGCGAGTGGCACTCGATCAGCCCCGGCAGAACGGTCTTGCCAGACGCGTCGAACGGGATTACGCCGTCCCGCCCCCACTCCCCGAGCACGTCTGCGGTGTGGCCGACCGCGACGATCGGCCCGTCGCGGATCGCGACGGCGCCGTCGGCGATCAAGTCGAGCTCGCGCTGCTCGCGGCCGCGCCGCGGCGGCCCCGGTCCGCCACACACGCGAGCTGCGGCGGCGTGCACCACATTCAGATCGTTCACGGCCGGCCTGGCTCGGTGCGTCGACCGCCGGCGTCTCGCGAAATGGGCCGATCCTCGCCGCGTGGGCAGCTCGCTCTCGAGGCCCGCGTATTGCGTCGGACGAGGTCGGCGGGCCCGTCGAAGTCGTAGTTGTTGTAGACCGCCAGCAGGTGCGAGAACGGCGGCGACTGCGCGAACAGCTGGAACGTCAGCCGGTGCCCGGCGTAGTCGGAGTTGAGCAGGTCGCGGCGCGAACGCGAACAGCCGCCGGCGATCCTCGGCGTCGATCTCGCCGATGGCCAGGTACTTGTCCAGCCAGACGGCCTCTCGGGGTCCGCGAAGGCAGCGGCGTTGGGCGTCACGCAGAGCTGGCCCCCGCAGCAGGTCGCGCGCGAGGTGCATCATCGCCGGCAGCTGCGAGCACGCCAGCACGCGGCCGGTGTAGAGCAGCGCCTGGTTGGGCATCAGCAGCCCGCCCGGGCTGGTCTCGGCCATGCTCGATCGCGGCCGTCAGGTGCGCGTTGATCCCCTCGCGGTAGCAGACGAGTTCGGCCAGCTGCTCGCGCACGCCCTGATGCATCTTGACCCCGGTCTGCACAGCGTTGGTGTAGGCCACGCCGATCAGCAGGTCGGCGAACCGCAGATGCCGCTGCACGAACGGGAACATGCTAGTAGCGGTGCAGGGTGGCGCGGATGAACGCCGCCGCCCGGGTGTGCCGGTAGAAGAAGACGTTCTCCCACGGGATCTCGACGTCGTCGAACACGATCATCGTGTCGATCTCGTCGAACCGGTTCGACATCGGGTAGTCGGCGTCGGCGCCACGGCCGCGCGAATGACGAGCGGCAGATGTGCTTGATCCCGGGCGCGCTCATCTGCGGCGATGAACCCGACCGCATAGTCGGACAGCTCGGCGCCGCCCCAGTCGCCGATCGTCGGCTTGACGAACGCCTGGTTGGCGTAGGCCGCGGCCGTCTCGAACTTGGCGCCGCGGACGACGATGCCGTTGTCGGTCTCTCGGCACGGCATGCAGGAGCACATCGGGATCCTGATCCTGTGGCCGCTTGGAGCGGTCGCCCTTGGCGTCGGTGTTCGCCGACACGTGAAACGGATCGGCGAGCGCCGCATGGCGGATGTGGTCGCGGATGTGCTGCGAGAAGGCCGGGTTGATCTCGTTCAGCACGTCCTGGCCGTCGAAGAGCGACCACATCTCGCCGACGGTCTCGTCGCCGACGCGGGTGACGATGCCGCCCAGGTCATCCATCACCGTGTCGACCGCGGTTCGCTTGTCGTGCCAGTCCTCCCTGGTCAGCGGAAGCTTCGCGGCGATCGGACAGCGCTCGTTGGTCTCGGTATCGAGGTATGACATCACATCCCGCGTCCGGGGCTCGTGCGCCATGTCGTAGATCCGGGCACGGGCGTCGATGATCGGCTTCAGCGCAGGGTGCGTGGTCACGTCAGCGACCTTCTCGCCGTCCATCCACACCTCGCGTCCGTCGCGGATCGACTCGCGGTATTCATCTCCGGTTCTGATCATCGTGTACTCCGTTCCTGCAACTCGCTCCGCCCGTGGGGCATCCACCCGGTCTCACGATCGTCCGCGTTGCTACTCGATTGCTGTTCAGTGGGCGAATTTAGGAGGTCAACTGCGCAAACTCACGCTCCATCCATGTCAACTGCTGGGTGTTCCAGAACGGCACCGGAATGCCGTTTTGCTGGAATGACGGCGGCGAGAAGGCCATCTCGATCTCGTGCGGATCGGCCACCTTGGCGGCGTTCAGCTTGTCCACGGTGAGATCGGTCAGCATGGTCTGGTAGCCGACGTCGCGGAAGTTGTCGATAGCGCTGTCGATCTCGAGGAAGTGGTTCATCCATAGATGCGCCAGGACAGGGTTCTTTGCCGACTTGGGGATCGTCCAGCAGTCGTTCAGGATGACGCCATTGCCCGCTGCCGGGAAGTAATAGTCCACGGCGCTGATGGGCACCCCCTTCTGCAGGTAGTTGCCGATCACGGCGAAGTCGCCGTTGAAGGCAAACGCCATGTGCTCGACGCCAGAGCCGAGCGGCTGGAAGCTTGTGTACTGCCACTTGACGTTCGGCAGTTTGGCGAGCTCATTGGCCGCGTTGGTCACGTCCTGCTCACTGACGTGCTCGAGCGTGCTGCCGGCGCGTATCATCGTCATGCTGATCGCGTCGTACGGGGCCGCGTTGAGCATGCCCATCGGGGTGCCGCTGGGGGCATCCCAGAACACATCCCAGCAGTTCTTCTCGTTGGCCGGGTCGATCTTGACCAAGTCGTTACGCCACCCGATGCCGAACGTGTTGATGAAGTTGGGCGAGGTGTACCGCGCACCGCGGTCATACCACGGGTTCCCGGCGTCGGGGATCGCCGCGTCCAGATTGGGGATGTAGCTGTGGTTGATCGGCTGGATCAGCTTGCTCTGCGCGATCTGGTAGATGTGCTCGGCGTCGGGCACCCACACGTCGGGCGTGATCGCACCGGAGGCGATCTTGTTGACGGCCTCGTCGATCGAAGCGAAGGTGGTGAGCTGCGCCTTGACGTTGTACTTCGCCTCGAAGCTCTTGATCACGGCCGGGCTCAGGTAGTAGTCCCAGTCATAGATGACCAGCGGACCGGCCTCGGGCGACTTGCCGGATGCGATCGCCGGATTATCCGACGAGATCGGCAGCGTGATCGGCCGGTTCTTGGTGCCGACCGGCAACGACGAGTCGTTCGAAGTCGAGCCGCTGCCCGACCCACCCGAAGAACCGCTGCTGCTGGAGCCTCCGCAGGCGGCCAGGAGCCAGCTCGACGCGCCTAGCGCCGCAGCCCCGCCGGCAGTACGCCGCAGCAGAGCCTGACGGTTCATCCGCTTTGCCAACGGACTCAGCCGTGGGCCCTCCTCGTTGTCATACATCCGCTGCTCCTTCCATTCGGGGTGTGAGCATTGCGTTAGAGCGCTCCCTCGCGCGACACGGTCAGCGTGGGCTGCGCTTCGCCGAACTGATCGCGACGGGCAAGCAGCCGGTAGACGACGAAACCCACGCCGGCGATCACCACGGTCGTGACCGCCATCACGGTGGCCATCGCGTTCAGAGCCGGGGTGGCCCCGCCTCTGGTGGCGGTATAGATCAGCATCGGCACCGACTGGGTCGACGAGGTCGACGACATGTACTGCGTGATCACGAAGTCGTCAATCGAGACGGCGAAGGCCACGATCGCGCTGGCCAGGATCGCGGCTGCAGTAGTGGCACCAGCACCAGCCGAAACGACTGTAGCGGCGATGCGCCCAGATCCTGGGCGGCCTCCTCGAACCCGGTGGGGATCGACGAGAGCCGGCCGATTGTGATCACGATAACCAGCGGCAGGATGAACGTCACCTGCCCGACCGCCTGTCCCGAGGTGCCCAGCGAGACGATCGGCAGGTTGACCTTGGTGACCAGGAAGAACAGCGCCAGCGCCAGCACCAATTCGGGCACCACCAGCGGCACTGTGGCCAGAAACGACGCCGGGCGGGCGGTGATGCCACGCCAGCGGCTCAGAAAAATCGACAGTGACACGCCGAGCGGTACGGTGATCACCACGGCGAGCAGCGCCAGCAGCAGGCTGTGGCGAATCGCATCGGTGTAGATCGGCAGGTTAAAGACCGACTTTGGCCCGGTCCACCACTGCATCGAGAATCCCTGCCAGCTGCTGCGCGAATAGCCGGCGTTGAACGAGAACAGAAATGCGATCGCCACCGGAGCCAGCGACCACACGATGTAGAGCACCGCGATCGTGACCAGTCCGATCTTGCCCCACGAAGCGTGCCGCAGCCGCGTGCTCACCGGCTCACCTCGCGGCCGGCGCGAGCCGAGCTGCGCAGGTATGGCAACAGGAGGATCGCCAGAAAGACGGTCAGCCACACCGCGAGTGCCGCCGCCACAGCCTGGTTGGTCTGGCTCTCTGCGTAGGTGTTGATCAGCGTGCCGACCATGCCGGTCGAGCTCACTCCGGACAGCAGCCCGTTGGTGAAGAAGTCTCCGAACATCGGCAGCGCGACGACCACGGTGCCTGCCAGAAGGCCCTGTCGCGACAGCGGCAGCGTGACGTGGAAGAACGTCGAGGCGGTGCCCGCCCCCAGATCGCGCGACGCCTCCAGATAGCGCGTGTCAAAGCGCGCCAGGGCGGCGTACACAGGGATGATGAAGTACGGAATCCACCCGTAGATCAGCCCCGAAACCACGGTGATCGCCCGCCCGTCCAGCCAGTCGAAGTTGGCCGGGACGATATGCAGCGGCACGAGCACCGCATTGACCCAGCCCTGCGGCGACAAGAGCCCCACCCAGGCGAGCATCCGCAGCATGTAGCTGACCAGAAGCGGCAGCACCAGCAGCACCAGGACGAATCCGCGCCAACGGCCGGCGTGCACCGCCGTGAAGTAGGCCACTGGGTAGCCGATCAGCATGCAGCCCGCCAGGGCAATCAGTATGTAGGTGAACGTTCGCTGAAAGACGATCCAGGTGTCGCCCGAGAACGGCTTCAGGCTCTCGGCCACCACATGCATGTTCGAGGTAGTCCAGTCCAGCGGGTTCCAGGCCGGCACCGGCGTGAGCAGCAGCGGGTCGAGCCCACCGAAGGCGATCGCCAGCAGTGAATAGAGGGCCACGGTTACAAACAGGACGACCCAAATCAGCCCGGGCAAGCCGAGTCCGAGCAGGTATCGACGCGGAGTCACCGGATCATCCCTCCGTCGTCCCCATTTCCCGAAGTTCGGAAAAGCATCCCAACTCTTGCCACATTACACATCGCTGAGTCTGGCTGCAAGCAGCTCACTCACCTCCCGCGCGGATCAGATCGGCCGCACGTTCGCCCACCATCAGCACCGTGACGACGGTGTTGACGGTGGTGATCACCGGGAATACCGAGGCGTCGGCCACGCGCAGGCCGCCGATGCCGCGCACCCGCAGCTGCGGATCGACCACGGCACCGGGGTCGTCGGGAGCGCCGATCCGGCAGGTACCCGAGACGTGGTACACGGTGTGGTGGGCCGCGCGGGCCAGCGCGGATATGTCCTCATCCGACTGCACATCCGGTCCGGGAAACACCTCCCGTGCGATCCAGCGAGCCATCGGGTGGGTAGCCGCCACCCGGCGCGCCATCCTCACCCCCGCCACGAGCGTCTGTTCGTCGTAGCCGTCGGGATCGGTGAAGTAGCCGTAGTCGATCAGCGGCTGTGCGGCGGGATCGGGCGAGTCGATCCACACCCGGCCCCGGCTGCGCGGCTTGGCCACGTTCGGCGTCAGCGACAGGCTGTACTGTGGGGTGACGAACCCCAGCCGCTCGCTGTTATCGGCCAGGGTCATCAACGGGATGTGACACAGGATGTCGGGCGCGGCCGCGGCGGAATCGAGCCGCATTGAGATGATCGCGTCCCAGTCACTTGCGCCCACCTCGGGGATCGGTTCGGTGGCCGCCCACAACACCAGCCCCTCGGGGTGATCCATCAGGTTTTGGCCGACGCCGGGCAGGTTGTGCACCACGTCCACCCCCGCAGCCCGCAGCTGCTCGGCCGGCCCCACCCCGGACAGCATCAGCAGCCGCGGCGTGTCGATCGACCCGGCGCAGAGCACGATCTCGCGGAGGGCAGTGATCCGAGCGCGGCTGCCGTCGGAGCGCTCGACCTCGACCGCCCGCGCCCGGCGTGTGTCGTCGATGACGACCCGCAGAACGCGGGTCTCGAGCTGCATGTGGAGGTTCGGCCGGTTGGTGATCGGGTGCAGATAGTCGACTGACGACGACGAGCGGATCCCCGTCTGCGGGTAGTAGCCAAGCTCGAGGAAGCCCGTACCGTCGGCAAACGAGCAGTCGTTCCAGCGCTCGCGCACGGGGATGTCGAGCGCTGCGGAGGCGGCCGCGATCACATCGGCCAAATACGGGTTGCGATGCTCGAGGGCGACGGGCACGATGTTGGTCGCCAGCCGGCCGTAGTACGGCAAGAACTCCGCGGGGCCCCACCCCTCGGCGCCGGCTGTGACCCACTCGTCGAGGTCGCGTACGGGCGGCCTGAAGGCGATCATCGTGTTGTGTGATGAGCAGCCCCCGAGGATCCTGGCGCGGGCCTGGCGGATGTGCGAGTTGCCGCGCGGCTGCTCGACCGAGGTGTAGTCAAGGTCGTATTCCGATTCCATCATCTCGGCCCAGCGGCGCAGCATCAGGGCGCGCGGCTCGTGCTCGTCGGTCGGCCCCCACTCGACCAAGGCGACGCTCACGTCCTCGTCCTCGGAGAGCCGCGCGGCGACGATCGCACCCGCGGTGCCTCCGCCAACGATGACGTAGTCGAACTCGGATCCGGTCGAGGTCACGCTTCACCCTTCAGCGGTTTCCCGAAATACAGGAAATGTTCCCAGAATGCTCCCGGCCCACGCTAACGCAACGGCCGGATGGGGCGCAACCACCACGGCGCGTCAGGGGGTCAGCCGAGCGTGCGGGTGGCGTCTGCGACCGCACGCAGCACGGCGTCGCGCACACCCCGTTCGGTCTCGTCGCTGTGCCGCGACACCGGCACCGCCACGCCGATCGCGGCATAGGCGGTGTGCTTGTCGAGATCCACCAGCGGCGCGGCGACCGCCCAGGCCCCGTCGTAGGTCTCCTGCCAGCTAAATGCCCAGCCCTGCTCGCGAATCTCGTTGACCTGGTCGCGCAGCACCGCCGCGTCGGTGATCGTGCCGACCGCCAGCGGTCGCAGGTCACGCGACAACTCGAGCTCGATCCGGTCGGCGGGCAGAAACGCGAAGATAGCCTTGGCGGTGGCGCCAGCCGTCAGCGGCACTTCCATCCCCACCTCGGCCGACACCCTCAAGCGGCTGGACGACTCAATCGTCTGGACGTATCGGGCGATCCCGGTGGAGAGATCGGCACGCCCAGCATCACCATCTCACCCGTCTCCTGGGCCAGCGCGTGCAGCTGTGCGTCGAGCGCGGTGGCCAGATCGAGCGAGCGGCTGGCCCGGTTACCGAGCCGGATTGCCGCGACACCGAGCTGATAACGGCCGTCTTCGTAGCGCACCAGATAGCCGGCCCGCTCGAGGCCGCGCAGGATGCGATTGAGAGTCGTTGAGGGCATCGAAAGGTGGCGCCGCAGCGCCGCCTCCGACCAGGTCGGCGATTGATCGTCGAATGCCTCCAGCACCCGAAGCGCCTTCTCGAGAACCTTGGGCGCCTCAGGATCGCTATCGGTGCGCGGTCGCGGCATGCCGACGTGACCTTACTCGCCCGACAGCCACGCCGCACCAACGCATCGATGGTGACAGCGAGCGTCTGTGCGCAGCGCACCAGATCGTCGATCACGATCGACTCGTCGGCCTTGTGGCCCTCGAACGGACGGCCTGCGGTTCCTGCCCCGAAGCCGACCATCGGGCATGCCCCGGCACGCGAGAACGACGCCGCGTCAAACCACGAGGCAAGCCCGCCGAGTGGCTGCGGCGCGCCGAGATCCGAGGCGGCGGCGCCGAGCGTCTGGACGATCGGGCTCGCCTCGTCGACCTCGAACGGCGGCAGATCGGGCCCCCACTCGAACGTTGGCGGGTTCTCGGCGAGCCAGTCATCCGTGGCAGCGGCTGCGAGCAGACACTCCTCGACCTTGCGTGCCATCACCGTCCCCCACCCGTCGGCGTCGGCATCGGCGGGCAGGTAGAGCATGTTGACTGTAAACGTGCACGAGGCCGGGTAGATGACATACCACGTGCCCGCGTTGATGACCGTGGTCATGATGGTGGCCGGCGGCAGGTGCGGGTGTGTGCGGTCAGGGCGTGCCTGCCACTCGGCATCCAGCGCGCGGATCGCGTCCATCAGGATCGACGCCTTGTCGATGGCGTTGACCGCGCCGCCCTCGCGCCAGTGCGGGTGCTCGATCTCGGCGTGGCCGGCCACGCCGGCGACCGTCACCGTCAGCGACATCGACCCCCGGCAAGCGACCCAGATTTCGCCTGGCGTCGGCTCGGTGCAGATGCCGGCATCAGCTCGCAGGCCGTGCTCGACCCCGGCGATCGAGCCCGAGCCCGACGATTCCTCGTCGGTGTTGGTGTGGATGATCAGGTCGCCCTGCAGCCGCACACCCAGCCGCGCGAGCGTCTCGGCCGCGTATGCCATGCAGGCCACGCCGCTCTTCATGTCGCTCGCGCCCACGCCGTACAGGTTGCCCCCGCGCTCCTCGGCCTTCCAGGGGTCGCTCGTCCAGGCGTCGATCGGTTCGGGGGTGACGGCGTCGATGTGGCCGTTGACCAGTAGCGATCGGCCGCCGCCGGTGCCGGCGAACGTCGCGGCCAGCTGTGGGCGACCCACGAACGTGAGTCCAGGCGGCACCTGCCGCGGCGAGCCAAGCGTGCCGGTTTCGGGCTCCCACAGGTCGATCGAGGCACCGCAGGCGGCGAGCCGGCCGGCGAGATAGCCTTGCAGGGCGGCCTCGTCCCGGGGCGGATCAGCGGGCTCGCGCGCAGTCGTGTCGAAGCCGACCAGATCGGCGACGAGGGTCACGAGCTCATCGCGGCCGGTCGCGATGGCAGCGATGACGGAGCGCTCGAGTTCGTTCATGCGCTGGTCCTCTCGTAGGCCGCCGCCGCGGTCAGAAGCAGCGCATCAGCGCCGGGCCGTCCCATCAGCTGGACGCCGATCGGAAGCTGAGATTCGCGACCCGGAGTCGCCGGCAGCGAGATGGCAGGTTGGCCGCTGAGGTTGGCGGGCGAAGTGAACGTCTCCCAGTTGCCGTACTCGGCCCACATCTGGTCATACTCGTCTGTCGAGGGAAACGCGTCCAGCCGCGGCGGCACGGTGGGCACGGTGGGCGTCAGCAGGATGTCGAACTCGTCCCAGAACTCGAGCGCGCGCGAAGCCGCCGCGTGGGCAGCGAGGGAGGCGTTGTAGTAGTCGGCGCCACCGATCGCCCAACCTCGCTTCATCAGCGCCAGGCACTTCTGACCGATCAGCGCGAGCCGCTCATCAGGCATCGAACTACCCATGCCGGCGAACGCGACGCTAGCGAGGATCATGAACGGCTCGGAGAAGTCGCTGAAATCGGGGGCCGCCGGCGTCATGTCGCAGCCCAGCGCGCGGAACGTCTCGACCGCCTCTGCAAAACTGACGGCGACCTCCGTGTCGACCGTGGCTCCGGGGACAGCGTCTGAGTAGGCGATGCGCAGGGTCGGCAGCTCGGCTTCACACGCGGCCACAAAGCCGCTGCACCAGGGGCCGGTCGGCCGGCCGGAGGGCGCGCAGGGCGTCGCCATAACGTCAAGTGCGATGGCAGTGTCGCGCACGCTACGCGCGAGCGGGCCGTTGTGCAGCAGGCCACCCCACGCCCCATGGCCGAGCGGATCCATCGTGACCAGGCCGCGAGTCGGCTTGATCCCGACCACGCCGCAGCACGAGGCGGGAATGCGGATCGAGCCGCCGGCGTCGGTACCCTGGGCGAGCGGGAAGAGCCCCGAGGCGAGTCCTGCGCCGGCACCGCCGCTTGACCCTCCCGGCGACCGCTCGAGATCCCACGGGTTTCGCGTCTGGCCGTGCAACTCGCTGCGGGTGGCGGGCTCACAGGCAAGCTCGGGCGTATTGGTCTTGCAGAGGATGACGGCGCCGGCAGCGCGCAACAGCCCGACGATGGCGGCGTCGAATCCCGCCTGGTAGCCAGCGTAGGCACGCGAGCCGTAGGTGGTAGGCATGTCCACGGTCTCGGTGACATCCTTGATGGCCACCGGAATCCCGTGCAGCGGGCCGCGCTGGTCGGGAGCGACGCGGTCGAGCACTCGTGCCTGCGCGGTGACCGTGGAGCGATCGAGGTGGACGACGGCGTTCAGCTCGGGATCCAGCTGCTCGATCCGATCGACCGAGGAGATGACGAGCGCCTCGGCGGACAGCTCACCGGTCGCCAGCAGGTCGCGCAACTCGCCGATCGAGGCGTGAGCCAGAGGGTCGCGGTCGGTCATGATAAGTTTGCCAGACTTCACGGGAACGATATCCACTATACGGGAAATCATGTTCCCGCCGTTCGAGCCGAGGGGCGATGACGTGAGTGCAAACGAAACCTGTCGAGTGGCGGTGGTGCAGGCATCACCGGTTTTCATGGATCGCGACGCGACGATCGACAAGGGGATCGCGCTAATCGACGAGGCGGCGGATGCGGGCGCCCGGGTGATCGCATTTCCGGAAGTGTGGGTGCCGGGGTATCCGCTGTGGATCTACGGCGCGGCCGGCTGGGGCGACGAG
Organism: uncultured Actinomycetes bacterium; assembly: GCA_963796875.1. Classification (GTDB taxonomy): domain Bacteria; phylum Actinomycetota; class Thermoleophilia; order Gaiellales; family JAICJC01; genus CAVPTL01. Next base: position 307,011 of record CAWCNL010000005.1, on the reverse strand, counting down.
GCGGCCAAGCGAGGTTTCGCGAAGCTGCATGAGCAATCCCTCGAAGTGCCGAGCCCCGCTTGCGACCGGCTTTCGCAGGCGGCCCAGGCGCGCGGCGTCGACGTGGTGATGGGCATCAACGAGGTTGAGGGCGGCACGCTCTACAATTCATTGCTCTACCTGATGGCCGACGGTCGGGTGGCGGTGCACCGCAAGCTTGTCCCGACACATGCCGAGCGCATGATCTGGGCGGCCAGCGAGGACGGCAGCGGCCTGCGGGTGCTGGACACGCCCAACGGCGGCTTGGGCGGACTGGTGTGCTGGGAGCACTGGATGCCACTGACACGGTTTGCGATGCACGCGCAGGAGGAGCTGATTCATGTCGCGGTGTGGCCGTGGGGCTACGAGCTCGCGCATTTGGGCAGCCGTCACTACGCGTTCGAGGGTCGATGCTTCGTGTTGGTAGCGGGTACGTACATGCCGGCGAGCGCGGTGCCTGACGGCTACGAGCTGCGCGAGGCGATGTTTGCCGGGTCCGATCCGGGTGGTGGTCGCGACGTAATGCTGACCGGCGGGAGCGGGGTGATCGGCCCCGACGCGAACTGGCTCGTTGGCCCGGTGCACAACGAGGAGGTCACTCTCTACGCCGACCTCGACCTGACCCACGCATCGCGCGAGCGCTACGCCATGGACATCGTCGGCCACTACAACCGGCCCGACATCTTCGACCTGACGGTTGACACGCGCAAGCGCCAGCAGATCTCATGGCTCGCGGACGCGGATCACCCGATAGCCACCGAAGAGGCCGCCGACATTGGGCATTGAACGGTAGACGGACTGCGTTGTTTCGCCGGCGTTCGAGCGCACGTCTAGATGACCGTGCCGGGGAGACGATAGATCGTCTGTTCCCAGGCTACGTGGCGGCGCACCAAGACGGCGCACACTCGAGGGAGCGTTCGGCACCCGCCTTGCGTAGCACTCCCCGATAGTCGCCCGGCGAGCTGCACCCGCGGGCGCGGTCGCAAGCCAGCAGCGGCGAGTGTGCGCGCGCACATCGGACCGGCACCCGGCTGGCAGCTCCGGGAGATCGGCCAGGAGTCGTGGATCCTCGAGCACGACGACCCAGCGGCCTGGTTTCGCTGTCCCGTTTGCCTCGCCGAGCATCTTCTACCACGAGCGCCACGACCAACCGGTCCCACCGACCCTCGAGGATGCGCGCCGCCAGTACCATCGCCTGCTCTCGACCGACGCCATGGTCGTGCGGTTGCGCGGGAAGCGCGAGATCATCGGCGATGAGAACGGAGCTGCCGGGGACAGCGAACCTCTCTCCCTCTTCCCTCTCGTCCTCGAGGATGGGGCATCGCATCCGTGGGTATTCCTGACCTGTGGGCGCAATCGACGGGAGAGGTGTCGTATGTCTGGAGAAGATCGTGGTGTGCCGCCAACCGAGCAGCGTGGCGGGAATGCGCCGGATGAGGCCGAGGGGCGACAGAAGGGCGAGTGGGCTGCAACTGCGAAGGACGGGCTGGTGCCCAGGGAGTTGGGCGGTTCGGATGCGCCCGACGAACTCCTGGGGGATGACCCGCAGTTGGGGAGCGAGGTTCTGGGTCAGACGACAGGTTCGGACGAGCCCGCCACAGACGACGGGATCGATCTGCAGGGTGGCGATTCCGCCGATGCAACGCGCGACGGCGGCCCCGATCTGCCAGAGGGCGCCGAGCCTGACCTGAAGGATGTCGCCGCGGCGCAGCTCGCGGCGCAGAAGGAATCCGCGATGGACACGTAGAACGAGCCGGGAGCCTCACCGGTACGCAACGTGTTTCGTCTGTACCGACGTGGGTATCCGAGATCCATGCAACTTCGCCCCCTCCGATTCCTCAGCATCACACAACGCTCACCACGGCGACGACTGACCGTGCTGGATCTGCTCGCCTGGGACAAGGCGGCAGAGATGGCCGACGAGCGTGATCGCTCGAAGGGATGAGAAGCTTCGGGGCACCGCGCTGAGCACGCGGGGATGCGATGGACAGAGAAATGGCCGTTTCCGATGAGCGGCTTGTCGGAGCACGAATCGCGCGTGGTCGAGGCGATCGCGGAGGGCCGCGATGAGCTCACCGAGCTGACTCGCGATCTGGTGCGCTACGACACGCGCACCCCAGCACCCGGAACCAACAGCCGGCAAGAAGCCGAGTTGCAGGCCTACCTCGCCGGGCGCCTGCAGGCGAGCGGGATCGCAGACGTTACGGTGGCCGAACCGCGGCCCGAACTCGTAGCCGGTCATCCGATGATTCCCGAGGGCTTCACCTTCGAGGGCCGACCGCAGCTGATCGCCCGGATGCCCGGACGCGGTGACGGCCCCACGCTCCTGTTCAACGGCCACATCGACACCGTCGACATCGAGCCGCTCTCCGGCTGGCAGCATGATCCGCTCGCCGCGGAACTCGCCGATGGCCTGATTCACGGCCGCGGCGCCTGCGACATGAAAGGCGGTGTCGCCTGCATGGTCTATGCGGCCGAGACGCTCGCCCGCCTCGGTGTCCAGCTTCCCGGCGACCTGGTCGTCAATACGGTGACCGACGAGGAGTCAACCGGTGCCGGCGGACTGGCCACGGCGCGAACGGTCAGCGCCGCTGCGGCGATCGTCCCCGAGCCAAGCGGCCTCGGGACGTGGGTCGCGTGCCGTGGCAGCCTGATCCAGCGGATCACCATTACCGGCCGGGCCGGACACGCCGGCATCGCACCGAAACATCCAGACGATGGCGGAGCCGTCAACGCGATCGAGAAGATGGCGATCCTCCTCGACGCTGTGCGCCGCCTCCGCGAGGAATGGGCGCTGCGCCCGCCCCACCCCTACCTCTCACCCGCCGACTGCGTGCCGGTGGTCATCACCGGAGGCGAGTGGCTCGTCAGTTACCCGGAAACGTGCGTGCTCGATTGCCACTTCGAGTACCTGCCGCATCAGGCGGACGAGCACGGCGGCGGCGGCCGGGTCGCCGAGGAGTTTTCAGACTGGATCGGCAGGGCCGCCAACGCCGATCCATGGCTCGCCGCTCACCCACCGCGAATCGAATCGCTGCCGGGAGCAGTGCCGCCGGCCGAGATCTCGCCGGACGAGCCCGTCGTCCAGGACGTCCTGAACGCGACGGCAGCTCTCGGCCACACGCCACAACTCGGCGGGCTCGACAACTGGCATGACGGCGCCACCCTCACCGTCGAAGCCGGGATCCCCAGCCTGTGCCTCGGGCCCGGGGACATTCACAAGGCTCACACTCTCAGCGAGAGTGTCGCGGTTGACGAACTCGTCAGCTGCGCCCAGATCCTGGCGGTCAGCGCCATGCGATTCTGCGCCCGAGCGAGGTGACCGCTGGGCCACCGGTTGTCGATCAGACCGGGCGGCGCTCGACGTACTCGTCGTCCGCAACGGTTGTCCGGCGCCGATTACTCGCCATCCAGAACAGGCTGAGAACGATGCCGATCGCACCGACGACGATCAGAATCCAACCGATCGTGTGCCAGTGGATGGTGGTGTTGGCGATCGAGGCGTGCACGTCAACCGCGAACGCAAGGATCGCGCCGACTGCCACCAGAACCAGGGATGTTCCGATACTCATGGATTCACCTCCTCCTGGTTGGCAATTACGCGTTCGCGCCGAAGCTCAAACCGCCCGAAAGGGTGGTTTGGCCGCCGGGCGGATCAACCGGGGACGAGGCGATTCAGATACGTGGAGATCTGCCGGAGCGATCTGCCGGCCGTACGACTCGGTGATGTGATTGGTGTCGCGAAACGCGATCGTCCGCCCGATCACGACCGGACACTTGCCGCCGTAGCAGAACCATCGCCGGGTGCTCAGATAGCGGTCGCCGGCATAGGAGAGCAGGATGTCTCTGATCTTCGTGTGCTCGGCCACGAGGTCGCTGGGCAGCGTCAGCGTGCAGTCTCCGAGAGTGGCTCCCGACCGCAGCAGGCAGTCGACCGGGTCGATGTCGGGATGCCGCGGCGGGTCCTCGATCAGGATCACCCGTGGCACTCGCTTCTTGAACGCCGCGAGCTCCTGCTTCAGGCCCTTGTACATCTCGGCTTCCGGTACCCGCGGGTCGTAGTACTGCGACACCACCAGGAACGACGGATGCAACTGCGTGATGCGCTTCAAGCACCTGCGGCCACCAGGTGGTCCCGCAGTTACCCACCGGGTCTTTGCCGGTCGACGCGATGCCAAACGTGCACCCGGCGTGCACGAGCGGGATCAGCCGCCAGTGCCGTGTCGCGCCGAAGTAATTCAGTGCACTCATCCACGCGGCGGCGTGCGAGTCGCCGAGTACGGCGAAGGTGCGTTTGGCCTTCTTATCACCGAGCGTGCAGCGAAGCCCCAGCCCACCGGCCGTCACACAACCGGTCGGCCCGTCCTTGTTCAGCCCCGAGACCGGTGGATCGAGCACCTTGGGGATCGGCGATGCCAGCCTGGCGGGCGTGACGCTTCGCTGCACCACCCGCTGATACGCACTGAGCGGCTTCACGACGATCGTGTGGTGCGCCGGCGCCACCGACGCAAGCGCCGGTTCGGATGCCACCGCCGACCGTCGCCAGGCCGAGCACCATCATCACGGTCGCCGGCCACAGCGCGAGCGCCGTGCGTGGCATCGCCAGAGCCCTCGCGTGCCGGATCGGATTCTCGAAGGTCATGTACGTGAACACGCTCAGCGCGAACCCACACAGCAAGAGGCCGAGGTTCTGGGTCACCGTCAGGGGATGGCCCAGATACTCCGCGACGATCACGAGGATCGGCCAGTGCCACAGGTAGAACGCGTAGGAGGTGTCGCCGATCAGCTGCACGGGCCGGTTTCGCAGCAGCTCACCGGCGCCGTAACGAGGCATCCCGTTCAGACCGCTCAGCACCACCAGCGCGCCGCCGCACACCGGAAGGAGCGCGGCGTAGCCCGGAAACCGCGTGGTGTCCGTGAACGCCACTCCCGCAATCAGAATGGCGCCGACGCCTATCCACGACGCACTCGCTCTGGTTCGCTCGGAGAGCCGCGAAAGCTCGGGGGTGAGCAGCGCCAGAAGCGCCCCCACGCCCAGCTCCCAGGCCCGCGCGACGGTCGAGAAGTAGGCGCCCACCTGGCTGGTCTCGGTGTCGTGGATGCAGTAGGCGAGTGACGCCGTGCACATCACCGCGACCGCGGCGATCAGCAGCGGCCGCCGCGCCGCGCACCAGGATCAGCGTGAGCGCCAGAAGCGCCGGCCAGACGATGTAGAACTGCTCCTCCACCGCCAGCGTCCAGAAGTTCTGCAGCGGCGACGGCGGATCGTCTTGCGCGAAGTAGTTGGTGCCGACCTCGGCGAAGTGGATGTTGGCGGCAAAGAACGTCGACCAGATGGCGTCGTGGAACACCGACACCGCCCGTACGTAGTTCAGGTAGTGCCACGAGGCGATCACGGTGGCCACGATGGTGAGCGTCGCGGCGGGCAGGATCCGCCGCGCCCGAGCGGCGTAGAAGTCCGCGAACGGGATGCGCCCCGAGCGCTCGTGGCGGCGCACCAGAAAGCCCGTGATCAGGAACCCGGAGATCACGAAGAACACATCGACGCCGATGTACCCGCCGGGCAGAAACGGCACCCCCGCGTGGCACAGCGCCACCAGCAGCACGGCGATCGCGCGAAGCCCCTGGATATCAGGCCGAAAACCGGGTGGATTCCGTGGGGATTTACTCAGGGACGATCACTCCGGCACAGTTAAAAGGACGCAGGCAAACCGCTCCTACCTACGCACACACGATACAAAGGCGTCCAGCGATCGCGCCAATACACACAACCGTGTTCCAATCGCGATCTTCGTATGGTTGCTGAGTGGTCGGCTGTCGCTAGCGCGCACGGAGTGCACCGAGGCGCTCTGGGCACTCCAACCGATCGCGGGAGCGATCTGCGTCGCGATCGTCTGCAGCATCGCGGCGTTGTAGTCCACCCCGAGCTGGCTCGGTACGGTCAAGATGATCGTGTCGGCGGCCTGCACCGCGGCATCCTGAGCGAGTTCCTCGGCGATGCGGTCGGGTTCACCGGCGTAGCTTCGGCCAAAGCGGCTGATGGCGCCGTCGAGCCAGCCCACCTGATCCTCGTTGGCATCGTCTCCGAACAGCCGGCGATCGAGGTCTGACGTGATCGGCATGACGCTACGGCTCACCGACACGCGCGGCTCGCGCTGGTGGCCGGCGGTCTTCCACGCCTCGCGAAAGAGGCCGATCTGCTCGGCCTGCAGCTGGTCGAAGGGCACCTGGGTGTCCTCCAGCAGCAGCGTCGAGCTCATCAGATTCATTCCCTGCTCGCCGGCCCACACCGCGCTTTGGCGCGTACCCGACCCCCACCAGATGCGATCGGCGAGCCCCGGCGCCTGGGGCTGCACCGCGAGCATCGCGTCGCCGGGCCGGCCGCCCACATCTGCGCGGACCACTCCGCCGCCCGGCGATCGCGGCGCGAAAGAGCGCGGTCTTGTCGCGTGCCCCCTCGTCGGCGTCCGCGTAGCCGAACGCCTCGGCTCCACGCCAGGCCGGCTCGGGCGAGCCTCGGCTCACGCCCAGCTGCAGACGGCCGCCCGCAAGCAGATCCGCCGCCGCGGCATCCTCGGCCATGTACAGCGGGTTCTCGTAGCGCATGTCGATCACGCCGGTGCCGATCTCGATTCGCTCGGTCTTCACGCCGATCGCGGCCAGCAGCGGAAACGGCGACGAGAGCTGGCGGGCAAAGTGATGCACGCGCACGAACGCGCCGTCGATGCCGATCTCCTCGGCCGCGACGGCCAACTCGACCGTCTGGCGCAGGGCATCGCCCGCGGTATGGGTCAGGCCTCCACCCGGGTGCCAGGCACCGAACGAGAGAAACCCGATCTTCTTTTCGTGCGCCATGTTCATCCAAACGTGGTTGACTGATCAAGTATTCCGCTCGACGATACCATCACCCCGAATGGCAAAGCTTCGTCTCAACCTGACAGTATCGATCGACGGGTTCGTCGCAGGTCCCAACCAGGGCCTCGAGAACCCTCTCGGTGAGGGCGGTCTGGCGTTGCACGAGTGGATGACCTCCACCCTGGCCTTTCGCCAGGCGCATGGCATGGAGGGCGGCGAGACCGGGCCCGACAGCGACCGCGCCGCCGCCCTGACGGCCAACATCGGCGCCACCATCATGGGCCGCAACATGTTCGGCCCCATCCGCGGAGACTGGGGCGACGAGTCGTGGACGGGCTGGTGGGGCGACGATCCTCCCTTCCACCATCCCGTGTTCGTGCTCACGCATCACCCGCGCGAGCCGCTGACGCTCGCGGACACCGTGTTCCACTTCGTGACGGACGGCATCGAGGCCGCGCTGGAGCAGGCGCTCTCCGCCGCACACGGACTCGACGTGAACCTGGCGGGCGGGGCCGCCACGGCGCGGCAATACCTGGCCGCAGGCCTGGTCGACCAGGCCGACCTGCACGTGGCACCCGTCGCGCTGGGCGGTGGCGAGCGGCTGCTGCCCAGCGGTGAACTCGCCGGCTTCGAGCTCGCCTCGCTCGAGAGTTCGCCGGCCGCAGCGCACTTCCGGTACGTGCGCCGGGGTTGAGCCGGCTTCGGGCCGGCTCAACCCCGGTGCGGGCCGGGCTCAGTGGTAGATGTGCACCCACTTCACCTGGAGGTTTACGGGGAGCTGGGTGAGCGACGGCATCAATCCGTTGAAGCCGTTCGAACCCACCATGGTCTGGATGGTCAGATGCATCGGCTGGTTGGGAACGCCGGTGGTCGTGCCTCCCCAGCGCCGACCGTCGAGCAGATAGTCGATCTCGCCGGGCTGCCACAAGACGGTCATCGTGTGCCACTGTGTGAAGTCGCCGGTGACCTTGTCGTGCACCATCTGATTGCTTCCGTAGTGCACGGTGGCCGTCTGGACATTGCGGGCGGCCCCGTAGATCGTCGACTCCTCAGCGAAGTCGACCTCCGGAGGCCACGCCTTGGCGGCGAACAGAGCGCAATGCACATGCCGACTCCGCTGCCCGCGTCCATCCGAAAACGGACGGCCCATTTGCCGTAGAGCTGGTTGACGTTTGGCATCGACATGCCTCCCGACACCCATCGGCCGCCAAACAGCGAATCGCGACTGTTGACGATGTTCACTACCCCTCCACTCGCAACCACGTGCGAGGGCGTCCAGTAGGTCGAGTTGCAGCACCGCGGAACGCCGGAATACGGCCTCCACGCGCTGTCGAGCCCATGTGTGAAATCGCTCCGATACGTTGGCTGCCACTGTGTCTCGGCGGCGTGGGCAACGCCTGGTGAGAGCAGCGCGAGCGCCAGGAGCACGTACAGGGTGAGGTGTTTCATGCACCTCAGACTGGGTTAGCGAATCGATAATCGCAATCTTTCAACTGGTCAATTTACCGTTCGCTAACCATACGCGTACACCCCATCGGGGTCCGTTTACGACCTTCACGTCGTCCGTACATCGGCCCGGCACTGCGAGTACCACCGACCGGTGGTGCGACTACCGCAAATCGTGGACGGACGGCGCCGCCTTCTGGCTGTACGGTGCGAGGGTGGACACCGGTCAACCGCGCCTGCGCATTGTCATTGCCGAGGACAACGAGATGCTGCGCTCGACCCTCGGACTCGCCCTGCAGGAAGCCGGCTACGAGGTGGTCGGGGCGGCCGCAGACGGCCACGCCGCCGTCGACACCGTGCTGCGCGAGACCCCCGACGTGACGGTGATGGACATCCGCATGCCAGGCATCGACGGTATCGAGGCTACGCGGCGGATCCGCGACGCGCGGGGATCAAAGACGATCATCCTGATGCTGACCGCCTTCGACGAGCCCACCTTGATGCAGAGCGCGCTCGATGCCGGGGCGGCCGGATTCCTGGTCAAGGGGATCCCGCTGGGGCGGCTCGTGGACGAGATTCAGCACGCGCATCTGGCTCGTCCCGGCACGGCCTGACGGTTCCCTCCACCGGCGCCGCCGAACCGCCGCCTATGATGTTTGAGATGCGTTCGCGACTGCTCCTGCTCACACTGCTGGCGGTAGGTGTCATGGCAGTGCTTCCCAGTACTGCCCTGGCCGGCCTCGCGCCGGGCTCGAAAGGGCCCGCGGTGCTGGCGCTGCAAAAGAAGCTCGTCAAGCTGAAGTACCTCGCTCCCGTCGCCCGCAACGGCGTCTACGGCCCCCGCACGCAGCAGGCTGTGATGGCCTTCCAGGGCTGGCGCGGACTCACGCGCACCGGCAGCATGGATTCCGCGTCGTTCAAGGCCTTGAGTACGGCCGGCATCCCCGCACCCTGGAGCCGCGACGTGCGCCACATGGAGGTGCACAAGGCCAGGCAGGTGCTGCTCCTGATCGCCAAGGGCCACGTGGTGCGCGCGATCCATGTCTCGACCGCATCACCCGGCCACGTCACGCCCAACGGGCACTTCCAGATCTACCGCAAGGAGTCGATGAGCTGGTCGGTGCAGTTCAAGGTGTGGCTGCCGCTGGCCTCGTACTTCACCGGCGGCTACGCGTTCCACCAGTACCCGGACGTGCCCGGCTACCCGGCCTCGCACGGCTGCGTGCGCATCGCCAAGGGCGACGCGACGTTCGTGTGGTACTGGGCAACGTTGGGTACCCGCGTCCACGTCGGCTGACGGCCGCGCACGCTAGGGTGGCGGTTCGATGGCAGGTTTGACAGCCCTCCCCGTGCTGCGTGACTTCCGGCTGGTCGCCTTCGACTGGGACGGCACCGCGGTGGTCTCGCGCGCCGAGCAGCCTGGTGCGCTGGCCCAATCGATGGAGAGGCTGCTGCGCGAGGGCATCGTGCTGGTGGTCATCACCGGGACGAACGCCGCCAACGTGTCGGGCCAGATCGCTCCGCTCCTCTCCGTCGAAGCGCGCAGCCGGCTCTATCTGATGGTGAACCGCGGGTCGGAGGTGTACGCCTACGACTCGGCCGGCGATCTCGAGTTGCTCGACCGGCGCGAGGCGACCGACGCCGAGAACACGGCGCTCGACCGAGCCGCCGCCGAGGTGCAGCGCGAACTCGGCAGGCACGGGATCGACGTGCAGATCATCTCCAACCGCCTCAACCGCCGCAAGGTCGATCTGATTCCCGAACCCGAGTGGGCCGATCCGCCCAAGGCGCAGATCGGCGAGCTTCTGGAGGCGGTAGAACGGCGGCTCGCACCGCTGGCCGGCGGGCTCGGCGGGGCCATCGAGCTGGCCAACGAGATCTCGCGCCGCGAGGGGCTCACCGACGCGCGCATCACCAGCGACGTGAAGCACATCGAGATCGGCCTCACCGACAAGTCGGACTCGATCGCGTTCCTGATGCGGCGGCTGGCACCGGCACGCTCGATCCGGCCGGATGAGGTGCTGATCGGCGGCGACGAGTTTGGGCCGATCTCGGGCGTCGAGGGCAGCGACTATCGCATGGTCACGCGGCTGGCCGACGGCGCCACGTTGATCTCGGTGGGCCGCGAACCCAACGGCACGCCGCCCGGCGTGATCCACATCGGCGGTGGCCCCGAGAACTTCGTGCGGCTGCTGGACGAGATCGACCGCCGCGACGGTGACGTGCCGAGCGTCAACATTTCCACCCACGACCCCGCCCCGGCTGCAAGCGAGGGCGGCTGGGAGATCGTCACCGACGGCTACGACCTGGCCGTCGAGGCGTCGCAGGAGTCGCTACATGTGCTCTGCAACGGCTACATGGGAACGCGTGGCAGCGCCGACGAGCTGAACCCCGCTCGCACACCTCGGACGTTCGTCGCCGGCCTGTTCGACGGCTACGAGGCCGGGGTCGAAGACCTGGTGGTGCTGCCCGACTGGACGGCCACCGAGCTGTGGATCGACGGGCGCGCGTGGGAGCCGTGGAAGTGGACGGTACGGTCGCACCGCCGCCGGCTCGACCTGCGGGCGCTCGAACTCGAACGCGAACTGGTGGTCGAGGATCCCGACGGACGCGTGTTCGCGTTGACCTCCAACCGCATCGTCAGCCTCGCCAGCCGCCACAGCGCGGGCAGTCGCCTGCGGCTCGAGTTGCGCTCGGGCCCCGACGCGCAGGTCACCGCGCGGGCCGGGGCCCAGGCGTGGGAGCGCGAGGGCGCCCTCCCCCACGTGGTCGTGACCGCCGCCGGCGACGCGGACGGCGTCGACATGCTGCACACGCGCACGCCCGGCGCGCGCGTGGCCGTCGACGTGGCCCAGGCGCTGGTGGCGAGCTGCGACGGCCGAACCGGTGGCGGCGCGCCATGTGACCTCCGAGCAGTTCTCCGGCCGCGAGCTGGAGGTGCGGCTGGAGTCCGGCTCCACGATCGAGATCGAACGCCATATCGCGATCCACACCGAGCGCGACAATCCCGATCCGGCGGCGTGCTCGGCCGAACTCGCCCGCGCCACGGCGGCGGCCGGATGGGACGCATTTCGCAACGCGCACATCGAGGCATGGGCGGCGGCGTGGCATGCGCGCCGACGTCGAGATCGACGAGCCCCAGGCGCAGCTGGGCATCCGGTTTGCCATCGCCCAGCTGGTCGCCGCTGCGCCGCCGATCGGCAGCCGCACGTCGGTGGCGGCCAAGGGCCTCACCGGCGACGGCTACAAGGGTCACGTGTTCTGGGACACCGACGTGTTCCTGATGCAGTTCTACAGCTATGCGATGCCCGAGGTGGCCCGCGAGATCATCGAATACCGCATCGCCACCCTGCCGGCGGCGCGCCGAAACGCGCAGGACGCCGGAGTCGAGGGCGCGTGGTTTGCCTGGGAGAGCGCGATGAGCGGCGAGGACGTGACTCCCGACTTCGTCGTCGGCCCAGGCGGCCGGCGGATGGAGGTGAAGACCGGCAAGCAGGAGATCCACGTGGTGTCCGATATCGCCCTGGCGATCGACATGTACCTGCGGATCACCGGCGATACTGCCATCCTGGCCGACGGCGCCGCGGAGGTCGTGGTTGACGCGGCCCGGTTCTATGCCACGCGCGGCGTCGAGACCGAGAGGGGCTACGAGATCCACGACGTGATCGGCCCCGACGAGCTGCACGAGGACGTGTCCAACAGCGCGTTCACCAACTATCTGGGTGCGTGGACGATGCGCTGGGCGGCCGAACTCGTCGAAACGGGAGTCGCGTCGGCCCACGCCGCCGAGGCCGCGCGGTGGCGCGATCTGGCCGATCGCATGGTCATCTCTGCGCACGCCCGACGGGGTGCTGGAGCAGCACGAGGGGTTTCTCTCGCTGCCGGTGGTCGAGACCGACGAGGCGGCCCGGGCCGAACTCGCCTGGCAGCGCGACCGCCAGGAGCGGCGCGACGTGAAGCAGGCCGACGTGGTGATGCTGATGGCGCTGCGCGAGGTCGACTTCAGCCCCGCAGAGCGGCTCGCCAGCTATCGCCTGTACGAACCGCTGACCCGCCACCTGTCGTCGCTGTCCGAGGCGGTGCATTCGCTGGTCGCGCGGCGGGTCGGGCTGGATGCCGATGCGGATGACTACCTGCGCAGGGCGATCGCCATCGATCTCTACGACAGCCGCGGCAACCGTCCCGAAGGACTGCACATGGCCACCCAGGGTGGCCTCTGGCAGGCCGTCGTGCTCGGCTGTGCGGGGCTTTCCAGCCGCGACGGAGCCCTGCGCCTGGATCCGCGCCTGGCGCCCGGCTGGACGCGGCTGCGCATCTCGTTCACCCACCACGGAGTGCCGGGCCGCATCACTCTCACCCCCACCAGCGCCGAAGTCGAGGTGTACGGCGGCGAAATCGAGGTCGACCTTCCGGGTCTGACGGCAACGGCCGGCGCCGGCGCCCCGGTGCGCACCGAGCTTCGCGACGGCGCATGGCGGGCGGCGCCCTGAGCGCCGGCGGCTAGGATTTCGGCGATGCCACCGACCAAGCTTCTGCTCGCCTCCCCGCGGGGATACTGCGCCGGTGTCGACCGGGCGGTCGACACGGTCGAACGCGCCCTCGAGCATTTCGGAGCGCCGGTGTACGTGCGCAAGGAGATCGTGCACAACCACCATGTGGTGTCCGAACTGGCCGACCGCGGTGCCGTGTTCGTCGACTCCGAGCTGGATGTCCCGCGAGGCGCGGTGGTCGTGCTCTCGGCCCACGGCGTCGCTCCGGAGGTGTACGAGCGCAGCCGCGAACGCGACCTGCACGTGCTCGACGCGACCTGCCCGCTGGTCACCAAGGTGCATGCCGAGGCGCGCAAGTACGCCGCCCAGGGGTACTCGATCGTGCTGATCGGCCACGAGGGCCACGAGGAGGTCGTGGGCACCATGGGCGAGGCGCCGCAGGCGATCCAGCTGATCGGGTCGGTCGACGAGATCGCCGCGCTGCAGATTCCCGACCCTGCGCGGGTTGCCTACATCACCCAGACCACGCTCTCGGTGGACGAGACGCTCGAGATCATCGCCGCGCTGCGCGAGCGGTATCCGAGCATCGTCGGGCCGCGCAACGACGACATCTGCTACGCGACCCAGAACCGGCAGAATGCGGTCAAGGATCTTGCCCGCGAGGTCGACCTGGTGCTGGTGATCGGATCGCGGAACTCGTCGAACTCCAACCGGCTGGTGGACGTGACCCGCGAGTTGGGAGTGCCGGCGCATCTGATCGACGACGAGACCGGCATCGACATGGCGTGGTTCGAGGGCATCGACACGGTCGGCATCACCTCGGGAGCATCGGCCCCGGAGTCGCTCGTGACCCGCGTGGTTGCGTTCTTCCGCGACATGGGCGTCGAGGAGGTCGACTCGCACGACCTGGTGGACGAGAACGTCCACTTCCAGCTGCCGCGCCAGCTGCGCACCGCGATCGACTCCTGACGCCGCGCATACCAAGTGCCAGGCACTTTTATGCGCCTACGAATCAACTCTCCAGGACTACCTAGTCTAACGCATAAAAGGTGGCTGGCACCTTGTATGCGTTCAGTCCTACCTGAGGTTGATCAAAGCGTCGATGTTGACGGCGGGGTGACCCTTGGTGCCGAGGCACACGATCTTGATGGTGTGCGTGCCGTTCGCGGCCCATCCGTACGTGAAGACGATCCGCTTGCGAATCAGCGTCTTCGAGTACAGGTTCACGTTCCTGACGTGCTTGCCGTCGATGTAGACCGCAGCCTGGCCGCGCGCCTTCGACTTGGAAGCCACCCACGCGATCTGGCGGCCCAGGAACTTGAGCGAGGCCGAGCTGCCCTTCTTGGACGTGCTGTGGATGGTCCCACCCGACGTGCCGGGCGAGCGCAGGCTATGCCACGTGCCCGTGTACTTGATCCCGCCGCCGGCGTTCTGGTGCATCACGACCCGCGCGGTCGGCCCGTTGACGAAGCCCGAGGTGTTGTCAGAGCAGTCGGTGGCCTGCACGGCGAAGTGGTACACGTTGGTGCTGGGCACCAGACCGCGAGCCATGCTGGTGTTGGTCGGCCGAGCCGGGAACGGGCTCGTCACGGCACCCGAGTTGACCTGCTGATGGATGCTGTAGCGGCAGATGCCCGAAAGGTCGTCGTGGCCGAGCCACGAGAGCGTCGTTGGCACCGACGCGCTGAGCGTCGTACCCACTGCCATCTTGACCGTCGGCACCCTCGTGATGGTCGGCGCGGTCGTGTCCTGCCACCGAATCCTCGAAGTGCACGAAGCTCTGCTGGGCCTGATTGTTGATCCTGGTGAAGTCGCCGCCGGCGTACACATCCTGACCGTACGCGTAGACCGGCCACACACCCAGCACCTGGTCGGCCACCGGGCTCCAGGCCGGATCGACCTTGCCGGTCGTCTGGCTGATCGCTGCCAGGTGGTCGCGCGTGAACGACCCCGAGTTTGCGGAAGTGACCGCCCACGATCACGTCGTTCTTGTAGATCGCAACCGACGTGGCGTCGCCGTCGGGCGATGCCGTCCAGCGCAGCGTGCCCTTGGACAGCGTGTACGAGGGCAGATGCCCGCCACCACCGGCGCCGGCCGCGTACAGGTACGACGAGGTCGCCGCCAGGCCCAGGATCGGGTAGGCAGGATGGGAGGCCCACGGCAACTGCGCGGCGCTCGACGTGGAGAGCACTGCGAGGTGCCGCGTGGTCTTGCCGGCGACGTTGGTGAACTCACCACCGATGAAGATCCGCGACCCGTTGGGCGAGAGCAGCATCGCCCGCACCACGTTGTTGGTGCCGCGATGGGCGCCCCAGGCCTGCAGCGCACCGGTCGAACTGATGGCCGCGATCCTCTTGCGCACCGCCGTGCCGACCTTCGTGAAGGCGCCACCCAGGTACACGCGCGAGCCGATGGTCTGGATCGTGTAGACCGCGCCGTTCAGCTTGGGCGACCAACCGGTCAGCGTGCCACCGGTGGTCACCGCCGCGGCATTTGGCCGGCTCGAGCCGTTGACCGTCGTGAACGTGCCGCCGATGTAGATCGTGCCGCCGCCGGGGCCGACGCCCAGAGCCCGGACGAGGCCGTTGGCGCTGGGCGCCCACGGCAGCAGCGCGCCCGAGTGGCGCATCGAACGCCGCCAGATTGTTGCGCGCCACCTCACCCGTGCCCAGCGGATTACCCGCCGGTCGCACCGACGTGAACGAGCCGCCGATGTACACCACGCCGCCGGTGCGCACGATCGCGCGCACGTCGCCGTTCGTCTGGTAGCCCGGCGTAAAGGTGGTCTGCAACGCGGCAAGTGCTGAGCCGGCGGTCGCAAGCACCGTCAACGAGGCGACAACGATGGCAAGGGCAGATGTACGAACTGCAAGGGACTTGGGCATGATCACCGGCTTGGGCGTCGGGGTTTCAGCGAAGTGTCCGTTGCAGAGGTCCGCGCGTCGAAATTTGCAACAGTTCCAACGTTGGATATCGATGAGAGCAAAAGCCGCTCAGGCGGGCGCCAAACGCCAGTCCCAGCGCGTGCGCTCATCGACCTCATGGGGCACCGGCAGGCCCGCTTCGACCTGCAGCCCGATGCGGAAATCGCATGCCTGGATGCGCGCGTCGACCGCTTCGGGATAACGCCGGTGGCACTCCAGGCAGGCATACACCTGGGTGCTGCTCAGATTGAGTTCGCGCGCCGCATCGGCGACCGACAAGTCGCAGTCGCGCAACACGAGGATGACGTCTGCGACCTCAAACGGCGAGTCGCGCACGCACGGTGCCGGCGTGCCGCCCAGGGCATCACGCATCTCGAGCGGCGAGAACTCGTCAAACACGGGAGTTGAATGCACGAGGAATCCTTGGTCTAACGAAGGGGACGAACCGGCGCGGAGGGACACGCGGTACTCATCCCCGGATAGGCGCAGACGGCCGCTGGTTCATCCCCCAGACGGGCATTTGACGACCTCAAAAGGGTGATTCAGGCCGGTTCGATGCGCAACTCGGCGCCTGCCACCAGTTCTGATGCCAGCGTCTCGGCGGCGATCCGGTCACCGTAATCGCGAAACGCCGCGGTCACATTGCCGTCGTCTTCGGGGTAGACCACCACGATGCGCTGGGTCAACTCGAGGTTGGCATCGGCGCGCATCTGGTTGATGGTGCGAATCACGTCGCGCGAGACTCCTTCGACGGCAAGCTCGGGCGTCACCTCGGTGTCCAGCACCACCGCGAATCCGTCGCCGTCGACCACCGCAAATCCGGGCCGGGCGCGGGTGCGCAGCTCGAACTCGCCGGGGCCCAGGCGCCACTCGCCCACCACGACCTCGTCGCCCTCGGTGGAGAACTCGCCCTCGCGCAGCAGCCCGCGGATCACACCCAGGTCACGTCCGAACTTCGGCCCGCACACCTTCAGGATCGGCACGACCTCCGCCTCGGCAAACTCGTCGCTCGACTCGGCGATGTCCACCTGCTTCACGCCCAGCTCGGCGGCGATCAGATCGATGTGCGCCGCCACCGCCGCACGCCGGCTCGGGTCGTGCGCGACCACGGTCGCGATCCGCAGCGGCTGGCGCAGCTTGATGCCGGCGTCGTTGCGCGCGCTGTGCCCCAGGGTGACCACCGTGCGCACCGTCTGCATCTGCTCGAGCAGTTCGGGGTCGGCGAGCTCGCCGACCGGCTCGGGATAGGCGGCCAGGTGCACGCTCGGCTCGGCGCCCTCGCACGCGCCGCGCACCAGGTTCTGCCACAGCTCGTCGGTCAGAAACGGCATCACCGGAGCGACGCAGCGCAGCGACTGCACCAGCGCATACCAGAGCGTCTCGTAAGCGGCGCGCTTGTCGTCGGCGTCCTCCGACTTCCAGTAGCGCGGCCGCGACAGCCGCACGTACCAGTTGCTGACGTCGTCCACGAACCCCTCGAACGCCCGCACCAGCCGCGGCGAGTCGAAGCTGTCCAGCGCGGCCCGGCATTCGGCCACGAGCGCCTGCGTGGCGGCCACCAGCCAGCGGTCCAGATCGCGCGTCGTATGAGGGCCGCGCTCCAGGACCGCCAGGTCGGGCGTGAAGTCGTCGATGTTGGCGTAGAGCACGAAGAACGCGTAGGTGTTCCACAGCCGCAGGAGCCGGGTCTTGACGCCGTTGGCGGGCCCGTAGCCGAAGTTCAGGTTCTGGGCTGGGGGCTGCGCTGCGTACATCCACCGCATCACATCGGCGCCCATCTCCTCGATCGCGTCGTCGAACCAGATCGCGTTGCCCCAGCTCTTGTGCATGGGCCGGCCGTTCTCGTCGTTGACCTTCTCGTAGGTCAGTACGCGCTGGTAGGGGGCGCGGCCGTCCAGCACCACGCCCATGAAGAGCATCGAGTAGAACCACAGCCGGATCTGCTCGCGCATCTCGGTCACCCAGTCGGCCGGATACCACTGCTCCCAGTAGGCGTGGTCGGGCAGGTCGGCGATGGTCACGCCCTCGCCGGCGCCCTCGGCGTACCCGCCGGGCACCGCCACCTCACGCTCCCAGCCCATGGTCGAGAACGGCACGATCCCGGCGTCCAGCCAGCAGTCGCCGACGTCCTTCAGGCGGTGGGCGGGCTTGCCGCAGTCATCGCAGGTGATGACCACGTCGTCGATCCACGGGCGGTGCAGCTCGGTCAGGTTCTCGGTGCCGGAGACCGCCCGCTCCAGCAGGTCGTCCTTGGACGACACCACCGTCATGTGCTCGTCCTCGCAGAAGTAGAACGGCAGCGGAAGCCCCCAGTAGCGCTTGCGGCTGATGCACCAGTCGCCCATGTTGTTCAGCCAGTCCTCCATGCGCCGGCCGTACTGCGGCGGAGTCCACTCGACCTTGCGGGCCGCCTCGATCATGGGCTGGCGGATCTCGTCACAGCGGATGAACCACTCGTCCACCAGCCGGTAGATCAGCTCGGTGCCGCAGCGCCAGCACACGGGGTAGCGGTGGGTCAGCTCGGTGGCGTGCACCAGCCGGCCGCGCTGGCCCAGGTCGTCGATTACCAGCGGTGCGGCCTCGGCGGTGTGCTTGGCGTGCAGCCATCCGTAGTCGGCGGTAAATGCGCCGGCCTCGTCGACGGGCACGAGCGTATCCAGCCCCTCGGCCTTGCCCAGCTCGAAGTCCTCGGCGCCGCAGCCCGGCGCGATGTGCACGATGCCGGTGCCCTCGTCCATCGACACCTCGTCCCAGGCCACCACCCGGTGGGTCACCTCTGCCGCGGCCGGCAGTTCGTCAAACGGCCCGGAGTAGCTCAGCCCGACCAGTTCGGCGCCCTTCACCGTGCCGAGCACCGATCCCACCAGCGGCACGTGCTCGCGGCGATCGGCGGCCACGTAGGCGACCCCCACCGGCGTGTCGACACGGGCGTAGTCCGCATCGGGATTGACCGCCGCGGCGACGTTGGCAGGAAGCGTCCACGGCGTGGTCGTCCACACCACCAGGAACTCTCGCTCGCGGCCCTCGAGCGGCAGCCGCACGTAGAGCGATGGGTGGGTGATGTCGTTGTAGGAGTCGATCAGCTCGTGCTGGGAGAGCGACGTGCCGCAGCGCGGGCACCACGGCATCGACCGGTGGCCCGCGATAGAGCCAGCCGCGCTCGTCGCAGCGCTTCAGGAACTTCCAGATGTCCGAGATGTTGGGGTCGGTCATCGTGTAGTACGAGCGGTCCCAGTCCATCCACTGGCCCAGCCGCTTGGAGTGCTCGGTGAGCTGCTCGGCATACATCGCGACGCGGTCGCGGCAGGCGACGGCGAACCGTTCGAGGCCGTACTCCTCGATCTCGGGCTTCGAGTTGAGCCCGAGTTCCTTCTCGACCCCCACCTCGACCCACAGTCCCTGGCAGTCGAAGCCGTTCTGGTAGCGCTGATCGTGTCCCAGCATCCCGTGGTAGCGCTGCCAGATGTCCTTGATCGTGCGGCCCCATCCGTGATGAACACCCATCGCGTTGTTGGCGGTGATCGGGCCGTCGATGAAGCTGAACCGCTGACCGCCGCGATTGCGCTCTCGCAGAGTCTCGAACGTGCTCTCCCGCTCCCACCGCTCGAGCACGCGATGCTCGAGCGCCACGTGGTCGGGTTTGGGCGCTACAGGCTCATACCGGGGCATACCCTGGAGTCTATTGACCGGGGCGGCCCGAGCCGTGCGTTAGCCGGAGGTGGGGGCAAGTTGTCGGGGCCGAGCACGATCGCGACGGTGCTAAAGTCGGTCGGCACGCCGGTAACGGTGCTCGCGGCGACGGGGGCGCCGAGCCCAAGCTTGGTGGCGACCGCCTCGGCCTGGGGCTTCTTGTGTGGCGGATAGACCACGATCGTGAACGCACCTGCCGGCGGCGTCGTGCTGTCAGTGCCCACCACGTTCCACCCGGCCGCCTGAGCGTGACTGGGCCGTGCCCGCAGCACCCGACGTGGCCGTTGCCGTTGAGCACGGTGACCTTGACCTGATCCCACTTGTATGTCGGCGCCTGCTTGGTGGTCGAGCCGCCGGTACCGCCTGTGCTGCCGGTCGTGTTCGGCGTGGTCTGCTGGTGCGTCGTGGCACCCGTACTGGATGCGTCCGAGCTACCGCCCGATGCCGACGAGAACACCCAGAACAGCGCCACGACGGCGATCACGAGCGCGACCACCGACACGACCCGGGCGATCGGTAGGCCACCCCGGCCGGCATTGATGCCCTGCGCGGCCAGCCGCCTGGTGAACCAGTCGTCCAGATCGTCGTCGCGCCGCGGCGGCCCGACGGGGGGAGCCGAAAGAGGTGGCTCCTCGTCTCGTGTTTCGATGCGTGCCATATCCCTCGTACGTGTGACGACGCCGCCTCAGACGCCGCCTCTGCCTAGGATTCTGGGGCTCATGCCCCTGCAAATGATAGATACATGGCTGAAAAGATCCAACCTAGGTGCGGTTTCGGCGCAGGTACGGACGATTTCGGGGGTGGTCGCCGAACGTCATGCGGGGGCCGCCGAGGCGCACAGCCTGTATGCGCTGGCGTCGCTGACCAAGCCCCTGGTCGCCCTCGCGGTGATGATCGCCGTCGAGGAGGGCGCACTCGATCTGGAAGCCCCGGTGGCCGACCACCTTGCCGAGTTTGCGACCGCCGAGAAGCGCGCGATCACTGCCCGGCACCTGCTCTCGCACGCATCGGGTCTACCCGAGATCGGCCCGCGCGGAGTCGCCTCGCTCGACGTCGCGCCGGTGCGCCCGCCCGCCACGCGGCGGGTCTACTCCAACGAGGGCTACGCGGTGCTGGGTGCACTCCTCTCCGCCGCGACCGAGATCCCCTACGCCACCTACGTGCGCGAAGCCGTGTTCGAACCGCTGGAAATCGATGCGTTCCTGGGCCTGCCCGAGAGTGAGGCCCACCGTGCACTCAAGGTGCGCGAGCCGGGCCTTGCAGGCGACGGCAGCGCGCTCTTCAACAGCCGCGCCTGGCGCGAACGCGCCACGGCCGCAGGAGGCGCGTTTGCGACGGTCGACGGCTACGGCCGGTTCGCAGCGCTGCTGCTGGATCAGGGCCGTCCGCTGATTGCGCGCGAGACGTTCGACCAGATGACGGCGGTCGCATTTCCCGGTCTGCCGGGCGGAATCGAGTCGTTCCAGGTATGGGACGACGCGCCGTGGTCGCTCGGCTGCGACGTGCGCGGCCACAAGACGCCCCATTACACCGGCGACCCGCACATCCGCCGCCACCCTCTCGCACTTCGGTGCGTCGGGCACGCTCTTCTTCGTCGATCCCCGCGCAGGCGTCGCGCTCACCTGCCTGGCCGACCGCAGCACCTACTCCGGATGGATCATGCAACCCGGCGCGTGGCCGGATCTGTGCGCCGCGGTGCTCGATCGGTGGACCGGCGCGTGAGTCGCCACGACGACTGGGCATTCTGCCCGCGGTGCACGGGTCTTCTGGGCCACGCACCCGACGAATCGCAGGAGCAGCGCCTGCAGTGCCCGCGCTGCGGCCTCGTGCTCTACGACAACCCCGCCCCCACCGCCGGCGCGATCGTCGTGCGCGACGACTCGCACGTGTTGCTGGTGCGCCGCGCCCGCCCTCCCGGAGAGGCATGCTGGATGTTCCGGGCGGATTTGTCGAGCCCGGCGAGACCGGCGAGCAGACGGCGATCCGCGAGCTCCGCGAGGAGACGGGGTACCAGATCGAGGTCACGGATTTCGTGGCGGCGCTACCTGACACCTACGGCGGCAGCGGGATCAACATTCAATCTCTACTTTAGAGCAAGGGTTGTGGGTGGCCGGGAACACCCCGCCGACGATGTCAGCGAGATCGCGTGGACGCCGCTGACGGCGCTTCCACCGCGTAATCAGATCGCCTTTGCCAACGTCGCCGCGGCGCTGGAGCGCGCGCTTGGGCTCCCGCTGCCCTGAGAATCTGTAAGGAAAGGTTAAAGGCGGCGCCCTCCACGGCCGATGACGTGAGCATCGGAGCCTGTGAGTTTTGGAGGAATTCCGACTCGCAGGCGGAAAACGCGTCACCCGGGCTACGACCCCCGCCCGGAGGAAGTGACCATGGACGACCTGCACGAAAAGCATGTGGAGATCGACGAGCGCTGGCTGTCGGAGTGGTTCGAGTTCGGCTTCTCGGAGCTGAGCACGTACCTCGCCAAGCACGCCGCGTTCGACGACTACTGCCATCGGCACGACGCTGATTTCTAGGCACGCCACGACATCCCCTCGCAGGACCGCCGTCCGGGTTCAGTTCACGGCTGCGCTGAGCAGCTCCCACGCCCGGGCGACATCTTGCTCACCCGTGCCCTCGTTGCCGATCGCAAGCCTGACCGCGTAGCGCCCGCGCAGCTCGGTGTGCGTGAGGAACACCTCACGCGAGGCGTTGGCGCGGCGCAGGATCGCCTCGTTGTGCGCCCGCAGCTCGGCCTCGTCGGTCATACCGGCCGGCCGGTGCCGGAAGTTCAGGGTCGAGAACTCGACGGGCGCCAGAAGCTCCCACCCCTCGGCTTCGCGCACCCACCCCTCCGCCAGCTTTGCGAGCCGCACGTGCTCGCGAATGACGTCGGCCAGGCCATCGGCGCCGTAGGAGCGGATCACCATCCACAGCTTGAGTGCCCGAAACCGCCGGCCCAGGGTGAGGCCGTAGTCCATCAGGTTGACGGCACCGCTCTGCGTGGTGCGCAGGTATTCGGGCACCAGCGAGAAGGCCGCCCGCAGATCGTCGGGGCGCGATGTCCAGAGCAGGCTGCAGTCGACCGGCACCAGCAGCCACTTGTGCGGATTGATGACGATCGAGTCGGCGCGGTCGCAGCCGTCCAGCACGCCGCGCAGCTCGGGAACGACCGCAGCCGCCCCGCCGTAGGCCGCGTCGACGTGCAGCCACAGCGCGTGCTCGCGGCACAGATCGGCCACCGCAGCCACGGGATCGATGCTCGTCGACGAGGTGGTGCCGACCGTCGCGACGACCGCGATCGGCCGGTGGCCGGCGGCGATGTCGGCCGCGATCGCCTCGCTGAGCCTGTCCACCCGCATCCGGTAGTTGTCGTCGGTCTCGATCGCGACGAATCCGTCCCGCCCCAGGCCGAGCGCGATGCAGGCCTTCTCGACCGATGAATGCGCTTCGCGCGATGCGTATACGCGCAGCCGCGGCAGGTCGGCGCGGCCGGACATGCCCGCCTGGCGTATATCCAGGCCCGCCGCCTCGCGCGCGCCTGCCAGAGCGGTGAACGTCGATGTCGACGCCGAGTCGGTGATCTGACCGAACAGGCCCGCGGGCAATCCGACCAGCTCGGCCGCCCAGGCCAGCGCCACCTGCTCGAGTTCGGTGGCAGCCGGCGAGGTCTGCCACAGCATCGCGTTCACATTCAGCGCGGCCGCCATGAGTTCGGCGACCACGCCCGGCCCCGAGCCCGTGTTGGCGAAGTAGGCCATGAATCCCGGATGGTTCCAGAGCGTCAGGCCGGGCACGATGACTCGATCGACGTCGTCGATGATCGTGTCCATCGACTCGCCGCGAGCGGGTGGATGTGCGGGCAGCCTGGCGGCGATGTCGCCCGGCTTCACATCGGGAAACACCGGCATGTCGCGGTTATGTTCGAGGTAGTCCGCGGCCCAGTCGGCCGCGCGATGCAGCGCCGCGCGAAGCTCGTCGTTCGTCGCGGTCACAGCACCTTCTGCTCGATCGCTGTGAGCGCGGAGTCGAGCCGGGTGAACACCTCATCCATCTCGGCGTCGGTCATCACCAACGGCGGTGCGAGCAGCACGGCGTCCATGTGGGTGTTCCCGACCGGTGTCGGGCACCCGTAGATCATCAGGTCGCGCTCCTTGGCGGCGCCGGCGAGGCCGTACGAGACGTTCTCGGCCTCGCTGAAGCGCGTGCCGTCGGGCCGCCGCAGCTCGGCGCCCTGCAGCATGCCGCGCCCGCGCAGGGCATGGATGATCGGGTGCTGCGTCTTCAGCTGCTCGAGGCCGGCGCGCAGCCGCGCGCCCTTCTCGGCAGCAGCCTGCACCAGGCCTTCCTGCTCGATGGTGTCGATCACCGCACAGCCGACGGCACAGCCCAGTGGGTAGCCCGAGAAGGTGTGGCCGTAGCTGAATCCCGAGGGCGAGGCGGACACGACCTCGCGGATCTGGCGCGACGCCACCAGGCCCGAGAGCGGGATCACACCGCCGCCGATGGACTTGCCGAACGTGATCACATCGGGCGTCGCACCAAAGTGCTCGCTGGCAAACCACGCGCCGGTGCGTCCGAATCCGGTCACGATCTCGTCGCAGATCAGCAGCACGTCGTAGCGGTCGCACACGTCTCGCACCGCGGCGAGATAGCCCTCGGGCAGGTCGACGGCGGCGCCGGATGACCCGGTCATGGGCTCGAGTACGAATGCGGCCACGTGGTCGGCACCGCGCGTCTGGATGGCCGCCTCGAGCGCAGCAGCGCCCTCCTCGGCGGTCTCGGAGTTGGGCACGGTCGCGTACTTCTGGAGCAGCAGTTCGAACGGTGCCCGCCAGCGCGAGCCGCTCAGCGACAGGGCGCCGAGGGTGGAGCCGTGGTAGCTCGTGACGCGAGAGAGGAACTCGATCTTGGCGGGCTTGCCCTGCAGTTCCCAGTAGAGCACCGCCAGGTGCATCGCCGACTCGTTGGCCTCGGAGCCGGACGAGTTGAAGAAGCACCACTCCAGGTCGCCCGGGGCGACGCGGCGCACGCGGTCGGCGAGTTCCAGCATCGGGTCGTTGCGAAATGAGAACCGGTACGTGAAGTTGAGTTCGTGGGACTGGCGGTTGAGCGCCTCCACCACGCGCGGGTGGCTGTGGCCGAGCAGCATGACCATGGCGCCGCCGCACGCGTCGATGTAGGAGCGGCCGTCGGCCTCGATGATGCAGCCATGAGCGCGCTGCGCGATCGGCAGCACCTTGCCCGGACTGGCGGTCATTGAGTAGTCAGAATCAGAGATCGTCATAGCCCACGAGTCTATCCTGTCGCTCGCGAATCGGCACCCCACCTGCCGCAGCGGTCAGAATCGGCTCGCGTGGGCCGTAGACGCTGGACGTGAATAAGAGGGGTCAGTCGCCATTTATTCACCTCAGACCTGGCACATGACCGGAGTGTTAACTTATGTTTCTGGGCATGCCAAGCACATCGCCTGTTAGCTTTCGATGAGTAGTATCAGCTTGCATGAGCGTTCCGATAACGACTACTATTCGGACCAGCTCGGGTACGTTGATTCGATAGTTTGAGAGGTCGGTGAGCGAGATGTCGTTGCGTTTGGGCGTGTTGGGTTTGGGTAGCGTCTTTTGGACGCCTTATCGCACGCAAATCGAAAAGCTCAGTGCCGAGGGTAAGGTATCGTTCGTCGCGGCATACGACCCTGACCCGGGTAAGCGTGAGGCGATCGCCAACCTGATGCAGGTCGATGTGAGCGCTGCCGACGCCGCTGCGCTGATCGCCCGTGACGACATCGACGCCGTACTGATCCTGACCAGCATGAACGAACACGGACCCCTCGCCCAGGCCGCCCTCGAAGCCGGCAAGCACGTGCTCGTGGAAAAGCCGATGGCGACCACTCTCGCCGAGGGCCAGGCGCTGCTGGAGCTGAGCCACTCGACCGACCGACTGCTGGTCTGCGCGCCGCACATCGTGCTCTCGCCCACCTACCGCGAGATTCACCGCCGGGTAAACGAGGGAACGATCGGCGATCTGCTCTCGGCGCGGGCCCGCTACGGCTGGGCAGGGCCCTGGTGGGGCAAGTGGTTCTACCAGCGCGGCGGCGGGGCGATGTTCGACCTGGGCGTGTACAACATCACCGCCCTGTGCGGATTGTTCGGCCCTGTGCGGCGAGTCACCGCGCTGGTCGGCACCGCCATTCCCGAGCGGGTCGTGGACGGTGAGATGACCCGCGTCGAGGTCGATGACAACGCCCACATCCTGCTCGACTTCGGCCACAGCAGGTTTGCGTCGGTGATGACCGGATTCACCATTCAGAAGTACCGCTCGCCCGCTATCGAACTCTACGGCGCCGACGGCGTGATCCAGCTTCTGGGCGACGATTGGGCGCCCGAGGGATTCGAGCAGTGGCGCAACGAGACCGGTACGTGGGAGCTGTTCCCCGAGACCGACCCGGCGTGGCCGTGGACCGAGGGATTGCGGCACCTGGTCGAATGCGCCGCCGACGGCCGTCCCACCGTCACCCGGCCCGAGCACGCGCTGCACGTGTTGGAGATCGTCGAGGCGGCCCGGCGATCGGCCGCAGAAGGCCGAGCGATCGAGATCACGACCGGGTTTCCCGCTCTCGACTACACCTCGATGCCGCAAGCCGGGGGCGGCGAGCACCGTACCCACGATCCTCGTTCGCTGCTCTGAGTTCCCTGCCGCATTCAGGTCAGGGCGACGCCGGATGCGGGATCGAACAGGTGCACGCGGTCGATATCCACCGCCAGTTCGACCCTGCTCCCCGGCTGCACCGGATGCTTGGAGCTGACCCTGGCCAGCGATCGCAGCATCGATTCGCCCGCCAGCAGCTGATCGTCGGAGTCGGCGAGCTCCGCAGCGATCTCCGGCAGGTCGCTCGTGGGGGATGGCGGTGTTGAAGAGCAGGTTGATATCCGCGCCAAGATCCTCGACGAGGTCGACCTCGACGGTCATCCGGGGCAGCCGCTGTTCGACATCTTCGCCGGCCGGCTGAAAGTCGGTGGGCCGGATTCCCAGCAGTACCTTGCCCGGGTGCGCGCGAAGCGGCGACCCCTCGGGCAACGCCAGCGTAATGTCACCCATCTGCGCCTGCCCGTCCGTGATCGTCGCCGGGTAGATGTTCATCGCCGGCGAGCCGATGAACGTGGCCACGAACAGGTTGGCCGGGTGGCGAAACAGCGCGTGTGGCGTGTCGTACTGCTGCAGAGTTCCATCGCGCAGCACGGCCACTCGCTGGCCGAGGGTCATCGCCTCCACCTGATCGTGGGTGACGAATACCGTCGTCACTCCCAGCCGCTCATGGAGGGCGGCCAGTTCCAGACGCATGGCCGATCTCAACTTCGCATCCAGGTTGGAGAGCGGCTCGTCCATGAGGAAGGCGTTTGGCTCGCGCACCATGGCGCGGCCGATGGCCACCCGCTGGCGCTGGCCACCTGAGAGCTCTCCGGGACGCCGCTCGGTGAGTTCGTCCAGCCGCAGCGTCCTTGCCACCTGGTCGACCCGGCGGCTGATCTCGGCCTTCGGTGTGCGGCGCACCTTGAGTCCGAACGCCAGGTTCTGGCGCACGGTCATCTGCGGATAGAGCGCGTAGTTCTGGAACACCATGGCGATGTCGCGGTCGCGCGGTGGAATGTCGGTGACATCCTTCTCGCCGACGTACACGTGGCCTTCGGTGATCGCTTCGAGGCCGGCGACCATCCGCAGTAGCGTCGACTTTCCGCAGCCCGACGGCCCGACCAGGACGACGAACTCGCCGTCGGGGATCTCGAGGCTGACATCGTCGACAGCGGTGACCACGCCGCCGTAGCGCTTGGTCACGTGGTCGAGGTGGATCCGGCCCATTATCTCCTCCCAGCCAGGGTTGCGTGAAATCGGTAGCGATCGGCCCGATAGACCGTCCGGGTGTGCTCGACGACGCGCTGCTGGACGTCTCGCCCGACGGTCGACGCGATCAGCACCGGCGCGCCGGCCGGCGTTCCCAGGAGCTGCGCGTCGCATGCGCCTGCGGCCCCGGCCTCAACGGTGTACGCCGCCCGGGTGGGCCCGGCGCCGGCATCATCCATGATCTTGTAGAGCGACTCGCAGGTGTAGTCGTGCTGGGCGATGTCTGGCACGAGCACGGTCGGGATCAGCGCCTCGTCGAGTGCCACCGGCAGTCCGTCCAGCAGCCGCAGCCGGCGCAGCCAGAAGAGCTCGGCGCCGGGCACGATCGAGAAGAGTTCGGCCTGATCGAGATCGGCCTGGCGCAGCTCCTGTTCCAGCACCTCGGCACTTGGGGTGAACCCCCGCGAAGCGCCCAGCTCGCTGAAGCTCATCAACATGTTGGGTGGTTCGGCGAGGCTCTCGCCGCCCGCGACGAACGCTCCGAGACCCACCGACGAAACGATCAGGCCGTTCTGGATCAGCTCGGCAAACGCACGGCGGACGGTCGTGCGGCTCACTCCGAGCTTCTGACACAGATCGCGTTCGGCCGGAAGCCGGTCCCCGGGCTTGAGCACGCCGGCGGCGATGTCGTCGGCGATCATGCGATACACCTGCAGATAGAGCGGTGAGGGTGATGCGGCGAGAGTCATGCGCTGCTCCCCGAAAGTGAGTTGTAGTGGCCGTCGATGCCCGCCTCGGCCTGGGCGATGAGAGCCGCGGGCGACTCGGCGCCGAGTTCGTCCAGGGCAAACAGGAGCGCTCCGATCGCCGGATGATGCCTGCCGGGCAGCGGCACCGGGCCGGCGAGGATCCGGGTGATCGTCTGGGGGATCCTCGGGGACGGATGGCGCAGGAGCCCTCCGGTCAAAACGAGCGGAAAGCTGCGTGGGTCGAACCCGACACCGCGGGCGCACGCCAGCGCCTGCCCAGCAAGTACGCGACACTGCGCCTCGACCATGTCGAGCGCCACCTGATCGCCGCCGTCGGCCGCGTCCAGCACGAGCACGGCCACGCGATCCACCAGATCGGTCATCGGCTCCTCCCGGCGGGTGA
This sequence comes from uncultured Actinomycetes bacterium, assembly GCA_963796875.1. Taxonomy (GTDB): domain Bacteria; phylum Actinomycetota; class Thermoleophilia; order Gaiellales; family JAICJC01; genus CAVPTL01. Next base: position 278,602 of record CAWCNL010000005.1, on the reverse strand, counting down.
CACGATGCAGCAGGTCGCGTTCATCGCTCGCCCCGAACAGCGTCAGCACCGACTCGGTCAGGGCCGTGGCCGGGCCCAGCCCGAGGCCCGCCCGCTGCACGGCGTCCAGGCCGCCCACGGCCATCGGCCGCGCCCCGGAATCGTCGGGCCAGAAGCCGACGTGGAACACCTGCCCCGCCGGCCCACGGCTTCCGCAGATGCCATACGTCCCCACCACGACCGCGACGCCCACCCCATCGGGCGTACCGGCCCGGATCGGCGTGATCGCGTCGTTCACCACGCGGGCGGGGCAGCGCAGCCCGAGCCGCGATGCGATCTCGCGCTCGAGGAGCTCGAAATCCTCCGGCCAGTCGGCGCCGGCCAGCCCAAACCACGCCGCGCCGACATCGGCGGGCTCGATCTGGGCTTCGGACAGTGCCCCCTCGGCTGCGGCGACGATCTGTTCCAGCGCAGCGTCGACGCTGGTGGCATTGTGAATGTCGGCGCAGCCGCCACGGCCCGAGCCGAATCGCCCGCGCGCAGCGTCCGCGGCGACCGCCACGGTCTTCGTGTTGCCCCCATCGACGCCGAGCGCGATCATCAGGCCACGAGCCTCTCCGGCAGGTGTTCGCGGTGGGCCGCGGCGAGCTCTGCGTAGAGCTTCTCGGCGAGATCGAGCTGCATCACGAGGGGATTCGCGGTGAGTGCCCGCACAGCATCGTCACGCGAGCCGTCCCACGCGGCGTCGGCGGCGAGCATCTGGTACTCGGCGAGCATCTCGACCAGACCACGCACCCGGCCGGGCAGCGGGGGGGCCGGAATCGGGGTGATTCCCCGGGCGTCACATCGCCCGGTGATCTCGACCACCGTCTCCTCGGCGAACCCGGGCAGCGCACCGTCCGCATTGGGCACGTTCACCGGGTGCACCTCGCCCTTGTCGTTGAAGACCGCGTCCATCACGTCGATCGCGAGTTCGAGTTCGTGGATGCCGCCCCGTGACCGGGCCGGGTTGAGCTGCGGGTCATCGCTCTGCGCCTGCTCGCGGTAGTGCGTCCAGTAGTCCGGCGTCCACGACAGGATGTCCTCGGCGCGGGTGGTCGGCTTGGCCTGCAGTTCGGCCAGGATCTGGTCGCGGAAGTAGTAGTAGCCGAAGTAGTCGGCCGGAATCGCCTCCATCTCGGCGGCCAGCCGCAGGAACCGCCGGTCGTCGGCCGAGAGATCGGGATCGTCGCGGCGGCGCTCCTCGGCCGCCTTGATCAGCTCGATGGCATCACCGTCGTCGTACTCGTGCTCGATGCTCCACGAACCGTGGTTCAGACCGACCATCCTCGCGTGCATCTTCGAGCTGTCGAGGCCGGCGATCCGGCGATCCTGTCGACGAAGTAGATCGGCCCCTCGCACAGCGACACGAGCTTGATCGGCGAGTGGCGGGTCACGGCCTGGGCGACGATGTTGACCGGATTGGTGTAGTTGAAGATCCACGCGTCGGGGCAGATCTCCTCCATGTCGGCGGTCACACCCCGCAGCACATTGATCGCCCGCAGCGCCATGAAGAATCCACCCGGCCCCTGCGTCTCCTGGCCGATCACGCCGTTTTGGAGCGGGATTCGCTCGTCGTGCACGCGTGCGGCAAAGCCGCCGGGCCGAAACGACGAGAGCACCGCATCGGCGTCCTGCAGCGCGGCGCGACGGTCGGTCGTCGCGCTGACCGTGATGTCGAGCCCCCGCGCCTTCGCCATCCGTTCGGCGAGCGTGCGCACGAGCTCGAGCCGCTCGGAGTCCAGATCGACCAGCACGACCTCTGAGCCGTCGAAATCCTGACCGTTCTCCATGAACGAGGCCATGGTGCCTGCGCCGCGGGTCGAGCCGCCGCCGATGTAGACCATCTTGATTCGTGCCATAACGATTACTCCTTGATCGCCCCGGCCAGCATGCCGCGGATGAAATGACGTTGCAGGATCAGATAGACGATGACGATGGGGGCCATGACCAGCACCGCGGCGGCCGCGACCTTGGTGGGATCGCCGGCGCGCTGGGCGCCCGCGAAATAGCTCAGGCGAAAGTGGCGCCGTCGACTTGGACGGGTCGCCCGAAATCAGCACCAGCGCGAGCAGGAACTCGTTCCACGTGTACGTGAATACCAGCAGCGGACATCGTCAGCAGGGCCGGCTTTGCCTGCGGCAGCAGCACGCGGATCAGCACCGAGAACGTGCTGGCCCCGTCGATCCGCGCCGCCTCGACCAGACCCCGCGGCGTCGAGCGGAAGAACGCTCTCATCCAGAACGTGCCGAAAGCCACCGACTGCCCCACCTGCGGCAGGATCAGCGCCCAGTAGGTGTTCAGGAGCCCGAACGACTTGAAGTCGTAGTAGAGCGGTATCACCGTGGCCTCGTAGGGGAAGATGATGCCCAGAAGCATCACGCCGAAGACCAGCTTGTCGCCGCGAAAGCGCATGGTGCCAAACCCGTAGCCGGTGCCGATCGAGAGGATCGCCGAGATGACCGTGACGCTGGTGGCGACGATCAGGCTCGACTTGAACCCGGTGGCGAACCCTCCCTGCGTCCATGCCGCCCGGAAGCTCGCGGTGTCGGGGTGCGTCGGCCAGCGCGAAGCCGGTGACGAGGTCGTTCTTGGTGTGCAGCGCCAGGAAGAGGATCGAGAGCACCGGATAGATCGCACCGATCGCAAAGAGCGTCAGCACGGTGTAGGTGAATGCCTGCTCGGTGCGGCTCGATCTCATCGCTCGTTCCCACCCGCGAGCCGCAGCACAACGCCGGCCAGCACGAAGATCAACGCCGCGAGGATGACCGCAATCGCGCAGGCGTACCCGACCTTGTTGTAGATGAACGCGTTCTGGTACATGTACAACGACGGCACGTACGTCTGCGTCCCGGGGCCACCCTGGTTCGTGTTGTAGATGATGTCGAAGCTGCGCAGAGCGTTGATGGTCGTCAGCACCGAGGCGACCACGATCTCGTTGCGCAGCCCCGGCAGCGTCACGGCGAAGAACTCGCGAAACGGCCCGGCGCCGTCGATGCGCGCCGCGTCATACAGGGCCTGGGGAATCTTCTGGGCCCCGGCGATGAACAGCACCATGCACAGGCCGTAAGTCACCCAGGTGCCGATCGCCCCCGTGGCCGGGAGCGCCCATGTGAATGAGCCGAGCCACGGCCGGGCGAAGGAGCCGAGCCCGATCGCGCTCGAGCAGGCTGTTGAACGGGCCGTTCTCCGCGTAGATCCACGACCAGGCCTGCGCCACCACCACGCCCGCGATCATCTGCGGCAGGAAGAGCGCCGTGCGGTAGAACGTGAACCCGCGCACCGGGTAGCGGGTCAGAAGCGCGGTCAGCAGCAGTCCCAGGAGCACCGGGATCACCGCGTAGAACACGATCAGGACGGCGGCGTGACGGAACGAGTCGCGGACCAGCGGATCGTTGAACGCATCGGTGTAGTTCTGGAAGCCGATGAACTTGCCCGCAGTCAGGCCGTCCCAGTCGTAGAACGACAGCTCCACCGTGTGCAGCAGCGGCAGCAGGGTGAACAGTAGGAACGCGACGAAGCCTGGAAGTACGTAGAGCCAGGCAACGTTACGAGGCTCGCCTGGGGCGGTCTCGCGACGCTGCCTGGCTCCACGAAGCATGCACTCCTGTTACTTCAGCGTGCTATTGAACTTCGACCAGTCCGACTGGACGGCCTGTGCCATCTGAGTCGGTGTCTCCTTGTTGGCCATCAACTTCTGGAAGTTTGCGGCCAGGGTGTTGTACATGGTCGGCGACGCCCAGTCGGTGTACAGCATCAGACCGTTCTTGGACTGCACCTGATTCCACGTGCTGGCCACCTGACCGAGGTACGGGTCGGTGGTCGGCGCGGGCGCTGCCCCGGTGATCGCCGGAATCTGCTGCTGGCCGTACATCAACTTCTGCGCCTCGGGCGAGCCGATGATGTAGTTGAGCCACGCCGCGGCAACGTCCGGGTACTTGGTCTTGGACGAGATGTGCCACGGGCCGGACGTCGAGCCGATGCCCGCGACCTGGCCACTCGGGCCGGGCGGCATGTTCATCACAGCACGTTGGAGCCGAGGCCCTTGCTTGATGATCCCGGAATCCCAGTTGCCGCCGATCCAGAACACGCCGTTGCCCTTGGCGAACTCCTCGGCAGAGGCGTCGTTCTTGATCGCGTTGTAGTCGGCGTTGAAGTAGCCGTCGGTGCCCCACTTCTGGAACGTGGTCAACGCCTTGACGTTGTTCGAGTCAGTCCAGCTGTAGCTCGCCGGCGTGCTCGATCCAGTCGCGCTCGTCCTGCGGCGAAACATACGCGCCCTGCACGCCGCCGAACATGTGGATGAAGCCGTAGCCCTCCTGGTTGCCTTCCTCGATCACGGGCTGATCCTTGGGCAGCTTGGCCCGGATCTGGCTGAGCATCGAGTTGAAGCCGGCGAAATCGGTGGGCATGTTGCTCGGGTCGAACCCGAGCTGCTTGAGCTTCTGGGTATTGACGTAGACGTTCACGTTCTGGCCCGTCTGAGCCACGCCCCATTTCGGCCCCTTGCCGAACTGCTGGCCGTCGTTCGACCAGCGGAAGATCGACCAGGTCGCCGGCGAGTACCACTTGTTCCAGCCGTAGGCGTTGGCGTAGGAGTTGAGCGGAATGATCAGGCCGGCCTTGACCAGTGCTGCGTCTGTCTGATAGCCCTGGTTGCCCTCGGTGATGTCAGGTCCGCTTCCGGAGGCCAGTGACCGCGCGACGATGTTCACCAGGCTGTTGTAATCCTTGAACACGATGTTGATCGAGACGTTCGGGTACTGCTTCTCGAAATTCGCCGACAGCGTCTTGAGCACCGGCTCGAGCCCGGGATCCTGGTTGTCGTACGACCAGATCGTGAGCTTGACCGGACCGAGGCTGCCGAAGCCCGACGTCTTCACGTTCTGAGCCTGCGTGACCGAACTGCTGCCCGCGCTGGGCGTTCCCCCGCAGCCGGCGGCAAGTACCGCCGCGACCGTCAGGGCCGCCGCTCCGACCGCTTTCATCACCAACGCTCTGCGCATCTCATCCTCCGTGGAAGGGCCACTTAGTGGAGAGCGAGTCTTGCATACCACTGGGTACCAGTCAAGAGCCGTTACAGACCAGATGTCCTGTATGGTCTAGTGACCATGGCAGGATTCGGCGAGACAGGCCTGTGGCGCGATGTCGCAGAAACACCGGCCACACTGCGTGAGACGCTTGCTGATGCTCGCGGGTTTGAAGCGGTTGTCAGCTACCTCACAAACCCCGGCGTGCGGCGCATCATCGTGGCCGGAAACGGCGCCGCCTACTACTCGGCACTGGCGCTCTGGCACGCCGCCGTGCTCAGCCCCGGCGATCCACCCGAACTCGTGGTGCTCTCCAGCGGCATGCTCGCCCCGGGACGCTTTGCCTGGCGCGACGGCGATGCGCTGCTGCTGATCTCGACCAGCGGAAAGCTGCGCGATGCGATCGAGGCTGCGCGGCGCAGCGAGGTGCCCGCCTATGCGCTGATCACCGGCGATCCCTCCTCCCCGCTCGCACAGAGCGCAACCGCGGTCGCGGTCCAGCGCGTGTTCCAACAGCGCGCCGCCACGCATACGCAGGCGTTTGCCGGCTCGATCGTCACCGCGCTTCAGATCTGGGCCCACGTCAGCGAAGATGACGATCTTTCTCGTGCGGTCGAGACGACCGCCGACCGGTTCGAGGAGCTGCTGCAGACCGTTGCGGCCTGGGCTCCCGACGCGCTGGCCAGTGTGCCGCAGCCGCGCTCGGCGATCGTCTTTGGCAGCGGGTGTGCCGCTCCAGGGGCCCTCGAGCTGGCGCTCCTGCTCAAGGAGGTCAGCCGCATCCCTGCGGAGGGCGTCGAGACGCGTGAAGGGGCGACATCGGCGATGTTCGGGCTCACACAGCCCGCCGACCTCGCCGTATCGCTTGCCCCCGACCCGCCCGCAGCCGACCTGGTCGAGGCCGAGGAGCTGTGCGCCGGGGCGGGCGCGACCGTGATCCGCGCGCCCAGCGATCTGGGCGACCAGAGGCTCGCCGCGATCGCCGCGCTTCCGGCCGCCTGCGCCATATCGGCCGAGCTCGCGCTGAGAGCCGGGCACGACGTCGATGCCCCTGCCTGGCTCGACGCCTACTACCGCACGGCGCGCACGGCTTCGCCGTAACCGCGTAGCGGCACCGGGCTACCGGCCGGCGGCGGCGAACGCGGCCAGCCCCGCACCGATCATGCCGCCGCGTCCGTCGAGCCGGCTGCGCACCAGCGGAGGTGCGCCGGGCCGGCGGGACGTCTCGCGCGCGTAGGCGGCGCCCATGCTCTGGGCGAATATGCCGTCCACGCTGCCGAACCCGCCGCCGAGCACGACAGTGGCGGGGTCGAGGATGCCGACCACCCCCGCGAGGGCGCGTCCGAGGGCCTCGCCCCCGGTCTGCAGAATCTCGGCCGCCCGCGGATCGCCTGCCGCCGCGCGGCGCTCCACAGCCCGTGCGCCGCCGTCGACCCCCAGTCGCCGGGCGATCCCCGCGCCCGACACGAAGCTCTCCAGATTGCCGTCCCAGCCGCCCACGGACAGCTCGCCGAGGGCGATCGCCTCGCCCCGCGCGCCCGTGTACGGCTGCCCGCCGATCACGAGCGCGGAGGAGAGCCCCGTGCCGAGCGCGACGTAGTAGAGCGGGTCGGCATGGTGGGCAGATTCGGCCCGGGCGGCGCATCGCACGTCGGAGTCGACGCAGATCGCGACATCGCGGGCGAGCCGCCCGAGCAACTGCAGTGGCTGTTCGCTCCAGGCGATCACCTCGCAACTCGTCAGCCGTCCATCCACCGCCACGTACTCCGGATAGCCGGCCCCGAGCGCCGCGAGCCGCGCGCCGGCACGCCCGATCAGCTCCGCCGCCATCGTTCGCACGACCTCCTCGGTACCGTGGGGCGCCTCGCTCGGCAGAACGGTTTCGAACTCGATCCGGCCTTCCGCAGAGATCAGGCCGCCGGCGACCTTGGTGCCGCCGACGTCGATCGCCGCGGCGAGATCACGGGTTCCAGTCATGTGGCACGTGCCCGCCGCCGCGCCAGTACGTCGTCCCTGCGGCATCGAGCGCGACGAGCCGGTGCCGGGTGTCCGGAGGCAGGAACAGTGCATCGCCCGCACCGAGGTCGTGCCAGGCGTGGGAGCTCAGATCGGTCAGGTCGACGTGCAGAGTGCCCGTCTCGACGAAGATCAGGGTCTCGCAGTCAAACGCGCGGCTCGCCCCGACGTGACCCGCCGCGACCGATCCGTGGGCGACATCCAGGAACTCGGTGCTGATCGCGATGCTCTCGCGATGAAACCCACCCTGATCGACCACGGTAAGCAGATGATCGGCCGCCGTGAGGTGCCGGATGCGCGCCTGGGCGTCGTGCTCGGCGCGCGCCCCCGGCCACCGACCGGTGTACCTGCGATCGACGTAGGTGACCTCCGGCGGCTGCTTGCCGCGGCCGTAGGTCGACGCCGTGCCGCGCGCCGGCGGTGGCGAGAAGTACTCCAGCATCCGCGCCGGCTCTGCGCCGGGATTGAGCGCGTGATGCCAGGTGTCTCGGCGAAAGAAGCCGATCTCCCCCGCCCCGATCTCGTGGGTCTCGCCCGTGGCCGGATCGATCAGCAGGATCGCACCGTCCAGCACGATGTAGGCGACATCGCCGGCGAACACCGTCGGGTTCGTCTCGGAGTGACGGAACGCTCCGCCGGGCGGCAGGGTGAACTCCAGCACGTGCAGCTGCCCAGTCGACAGATAGACCCGATCGCTGACGAATCCCGACCCCTCGTCGCCCCAGAGGTGCCGGGGAGCGTCGCCGGCACGGATCACCGTCGGCTCGTCAAACTCGGGACGGGGCGTCGATCGGCGGCGAGGCGGCTGGTTCTCGGACATCGGCGGCGACTATAGCGCGAGGCCGGCACACCGCGGCTGGATCTAACGTGCCCGGATGAACGCCGGCGCCGATGCGTTGATCGTGGACTCCCGCTCACGCGTGCTGCTCGTGCGGCGGGCCGACGACAGGTTGTGGGCGATGCCGGGCGGATGGGTCGAACCCGGCGAGACCCCGGCGGCGGCAGCCGAGCGCGAGGCGTTCGAGGAGACCGGGCTCGTGGTGCGGGTGCTGGCTCTCGCCGAGGTGACGCACCGGGCCCGACAGCGACCACTACACGTTCCGATGTGAGGTCGTGAGCGGCCGGCTGAGGCTGTCGGACGAGAGCATCGATGTCCAGTTTCGGTGCATCGACGATATCGAGTAACTGGCACGCCGACCACGAGGAGCGCGTGCGCCGGGCCCTCGAACTGCCCGCGCATCACCGCCCCGGCCCTCATCGCTAACCTGAGGCCATGCCCAACCGACCAGCCACCGGCCGCGAATGCGCCCGCGCGCTCTGGCTTCTCGGGCTCACCGCACCCGTGACCGAGAACCAGCTCGCCTCGGCATGGCGCGCCCGAATGCGGCAGGCACACCCCGATCGCCACAACGATTCCGAGCAGCGCACCGAAGCCGCCAACCTGCTCACCCGCGAGCTCAACGATGCCCGCGCGATCGTCGCCGGCTGGATCGACTCGGGCCGTCCCTGGCCCACCGCCGGCGGGTCGGTCGTCGTCTCGCTCGGCGTTGCCGACCCCGAGCCGTGGCCCGAACGCGAGCCCGAACCCGCGCCGGCCCCCGTCTGCCGTCACACCGGCCTGCGCCGCGGCGATCGCGTCCGCGTGTGGCCCTACGACGGCGACCTCGAGATTGTCATGGACACCGCCACCGACCCCACCGACGACCGCGTGTGGGTGAACCTGCTGGGCCAGTCGTCAGTCCACGCCGACCGCGTGCGCCTCGCCGCGTACGGCTGCCCGGTGTGCGGCATGTGCGCCGGCCCCGCCGGCGAGTGGGTCACCGTCCGCCCCTGCCCCGCCTGCCTCGTCGACCTGCGGCTGCTGGATCAGCGACCCAGCGAAGCGGGCCGGGTGCGCTCGGCCATCGAGGCCCGCGCACAGGCCGGGCGCGCCGCCGCCGACGATCTGGACAACAGCTGGCTGGCCGAACGTGCCGTGAACCGCGGCCGCTGGGCCCGCGACCTGCGCCGGGCCCGCCCCGACGACCTCACCGCGGCGCTGCTCGGCGCGTTCAGCCGCGCGTTCGAACGCTGGTCAGAGCAGCGCCCCGACGAGTTCGACGATCAGATGGACTGACCGGGCGCCGCCAGGGCACCGCGGTACTCGATCAAGACCGACCGCTGCGACACCTCGAGCAGCGCCCAGCGCAGCGCCTCGGCAAGCTCACCGGCATCCGCAATCGCACGGTAGGCAATCCGGTAACCCTTCGCCATCTGCTCGAAGTCCGGCCCCTCGATATCGACCCCGACCTCCTGTCGCCCGCTCTGCACCTGATAGTTGCGAAGCACGCCGTAGGAGCTGTCGTTGACCAGAACGACGATCTGATGCAAGCCGTACTGCTCGGCCGTGACCAGCTCGTGACCACCCATCAGAAACCCGCCGTCGCCGAGCAGCACCACCGACGGCGAGCCGGGGTTCGCGGCCACCGTCCCCAGCGCAGTCGGCACGCCCGAACCGAGCGCGCCCGACATGGGTACACGAAACCGCCCGGGCGCTTCGCATCGAGGTAGAGCACGCCCCAGTAGCCGAGAATGGTCATGTCCGAAACGACGACCGCCCCGGCCGGCAGCACCTCGTCAAGCGCATGCAGGAGCGCCGGTTCGATCTCGAACCCCTGCGCCGCGACCTCGCTCGAGCGGCCCGAGAGCGCCGCGCGCGCGTCGGCCTCACCGTCACGCTGCCCGGCCACGAGTTCGCCGGCCAGCAGCGCATCGCAGAAGAGGCCCACGTCGGCCACGATGCCCTCCACGACTGGATAGTTCGCACCGAGCCGCGCCGCGTCGATATCGACCTGCACCAGCGTCTCGGGGAACGGCACCGTCCAGTGGGCGGTGTACTCCTCGGCGAGCCGGGTACCGAGCGCCAGGCACACGTCGGCGTTTGCGACCAGCGCCTTGACCGCCGGCTCCTCGATCGACGACCCCGCATGCAGCGGGTGACCGGCCGGCATCACACCCTTGCCGTTGTAGCTCGTCAGCACCGGCGCATCGAGTGCCTCGGCGAGAGCGGTGACCCGCTCGGCGGCAAGCCGGCAGCCACCGCCGGCGAAGATCAACGGCGCCCGCGCGCCCTGCAAGAGCGTCCGCACCCGATCCACCGCGGCCGGATCCGGCGCCGGCGCCGAGACGGGCGTGACCCGCACGGCGGCGCTCTCCACCGGCGCCGTCAATACGTCGATGTAGGCCTCGATCATTGCCGGGCCGGGCCGCTGCGAGATCGCGGTCATCGCCTCGTCGACCGCCGCCGCCAGCGCTTCGGGCGTGCGCGGCCGCGAGTGGCTGCGCGTGACGCGCGACAAACGCGCCCGACTGGCCCTGGGTCTCGTGCATCCAGCCCCGCTGGCCGGGGTCACTCAAGATCTGGGTGGTGATGTGCAGGATCGGGATCGACGACGCGTCGGCCTCGCCCATGCCCGCGAACGCATTGAACGCTCCCGGCCCGGTCGAGGTGATGCACACGCCGACCCTGTCCGACGTGCGCGCATAGCCCTGCGCTGCGAACGCCGCGGCCTGCTCGTGGCGCACCACGACCAGCTCGATCGACGATGTCGGCCAGCGCCTCCCAGATCGCCAGCGCGTGCTGGCCCGGGATGCCGAACACGACCTCGACCCCGTGGGCCTCGAGCGCGGCAACCAGCGCACCGGCACCGGTGGTCACGGTCGATTGCTGCCCCGTGCTCACCGTCCGCGCCTAGAGGTGCTTTCCAAATGACCGCCTGTTGCGGCTGGTTCGCGGCGGCGCTCATTTGGAAAGCACCTCCTAGCCGCTCGGCTGGCTCTGGGCGATCAACGCGACGAGGTTATTGATGTCGTCCGACGTCAAGCTGGTGCCGAAGGTCGCGGGCATGACGCCTGCCGAGTAGCCCTTGGCGATGTACTTGTCGGGATCGACGATCGACTCCTTGATGAAGGCGTCCATCGACATGCCCGACGCCTTCTGATCGGCGGTGATGTTATCGAGATTCGGGCCGACCGCTCCGGTGGCACCGGCGGCCGACAGCGTGTGGCAGCCGGCGCACCCGGCCGAGCCGGTGAAGACCGCCTTGCCGGCGGTCGCGTCACCCGTTCCGCCGCTGGTCGAGCCACCCGTCGAACCACCCGTCGAACCACCGGTGGTGCCGCCTGAAGTGGCCGTGGAGCTGGCCCCCGGCGGCGTCGAGGTGGGGATCGAGAGCGTCAGACCGACGGAACTCGCACCGGAGGTCGTGGTGCCGCGATTAACGATCACCACCACCATGACGGCCACTCCCACGAGCAGTCCGATCACCGCCGCTGTCAACACTTTGATCATAAGCGTGGCGCACTATATCGCGCGTGCACCACGGCTGGCGCGTATCCCGGATACCCCAGAGAGGGGATGCGCGTGAGAGCGCCCACAGCCGAGCACCGTGTAGACATGCTCGACCGCCGTGACATCCAGACCCTCATGTACTGCGTGCGACTCGCCGAATCGTCGGGAGCCTGGCAGCAGGGTACGCCCGCGCGTTTCCCCAACCAGCTCGAGTGCAAGCTCGCGCAGCTGCTCCGCAACCCCGACGCCGCGATTCTCACGCCGAAGCGCTGACCCCGTCGGGTCGCCGAAACCGCGTCCTGCCCGCCCTGATCTGCATCTGCGGCGAGCCCACGAGTTCGCGGATGCGCACCCCGGTTGTGTCGTCGACCCCTGCGAGTCGGATCCACGACTCGATTTCGATGGTCTCGAGCCACGCCTCCTCCACCTCGACCGTGAGGCCGGCCGAGACGGCCACGGCCCGGGCTTCACCGCTGCCCAAGAGCCGCATGTGATCGGGATCTCGCAGTCGCTCGGCCTGCTCCCAGCGCAGCGAGAGCGCGCGTTCGTCCGGTGCGATGAAGTCTTCCACCACCAGCCGCCCGCCTGGAGTCAGCACACGGGCCATCTCGTCGATCGCTCGGGCCGGCCGGTCGATGTGATGCAGTGCACGCACGCACGTCACCAGCTCAAACGACGCGTCGGCGAACGGCAGCTGCTCGGCCCGGCACACGATCGTCCCGGCGCCTGCCGGAGCGTGGCTGAGCATGGCTTCGGACACGTCCGACACGAGTACCGATGCGACGTCGCCGAGCAACACCTCCGCCAGCGCTCCGGTGCCTCCGGCCACGTCGAGCACGCGGTCTGCCGGCTGCGGCTGGCACCACGAGATGAAGTCGGTCCAGTCACGCTTACGGGCCATCTCGGCGTAGCGGTCGGCGGTGCGGTCAAACCGGCTACCGGCAGACAAATGCCACCGCCTGTTCGCGGGTGGCCACGTCGCCGGCCGCCTGTTCCTCGGCCAGGGCGTCCACCAGATCGCCGATCCGCGGCCCGGTAGCACCCGTCAGCTGCGCGATCTCGTCACCGCGCAGGAGGGGGGTTTGGGGATGCTCGATCAACGAGATCACCGTCTCGGCGACTTCGGCCGCGGTCTCTGCATGCACCCGATGGTAACGCTGCCGGGCCTTCGCGCCGCGGGTGGCCAGCCGATCACCGAGTGAAAGCACGATGCTCGCCAGCGGATAGGGCTCCGTAGCGCGCAGGTACCGGTATCCGAGCCGGCGAGCTGATGGGGCGCTCCTTGACCAGGAACCCCAGCCGCAGATGCTCGTGCACCATCACCCGGCAAAAGCGGATCATCGCGGTGGACGCGTTCCACCGCCGCAGCACCTGCTCGGCGGCGTCGGCGCCCTCCCGGTCGTGGCCCATGAAGCTGATCCGGCCGTCATCGGTGATCCGCTTTGTCTGCGGCTTGCGGATGTCGTGGAAGAGCGCTGCAAACCGCACCGCCACCCGCTCGTCCAGCTCGTCGCCGACGGGCCGTGCGAGTTCGGCGGCGATGGCGGCCGATTGCCCGGGGAGGTAGTGGCGCGGATGGTCGGCGATGTCGGCCACCGCGTCGAGCACCTGCAACGTGTGGGCGTAGACGTCGAGGTGATGGAAGCGGTTCTGGCCCACCCCCTCGGTCTCGGCGAGCTCCGGCAGGATGACGGCCACCAACCCGAGGTCGTGCAGCAGCTCGACCCCGGCGGCGGGATCGGCGGACGCCAGCAGCCGGCGCAGCTCCATGTAGATGCGCTCGCCCGCCGCACGCGTGGCGAGCGCCGCCTGCTCCCGTGCCCGGCGGGCCGTGTGGGGATCGACTGCAGAGCCCAGATCGCGGGCCAGCCGCGCCAGCCGCATCAGCCTCAACGGATCCTCCTCAAAGCTCGTCTCGGACACCATCCGCAGCACCCCCGCGGCCAGGTCGCTGCGGCCCTCACACGGATCGACGAGATCGCCGCCGTCCAGCGGCAGCGCCATCGCATTCATCGTGAAGTCGCGCTGGCGCATGTCGGCCTCGATCGATCCCCGTGCGGCGGCGATGTCGATCACCGCGTGCGCGCCGGTCACGCGCCACGCGCCGTGCCGCTCCGACAGCGGGAACGGCGATCCGCCGATGGCGCCGGCCAGGCGCCGCGCCGCCTTTCCCGGATCGCCGGCCACCACCAGGTCGATATCGGTGATGTGCGCGCCGCGCAGCAGGTCGCGCACGCTACCGCCCACCAGCCAGGCGCCCTCGACGGGCGCCAGCGCGCGCACCCGCTCGAGTTCAGCCTCCGGCAAAGACATGGTCGACCCGCCAGGGGCGTGGCTCGAGACCGGTCACGATCTCGTAATTGATGGTGCCGGCCAGCGCCGCCCACTCCTCGGCGGTCACCTCCTGGTCGCCGTCACGGCCGATCAGCGTCACGGTGTCGCCCATCTCGACGTCGCATTCCGACCCGATCACGAAGGTGAGTTGATCCATGCTGACGGTGGCCGCTATCCGGCGCCGGACGCCGCGTACGAGCACGTCGGCGCGGCCGGACAGCAGCCGCGGCACGCCGTCGGCGTAGCCCGCCGGAGCGAGTCCGACCCACGTGGGTTCCGAGGCGATGAACCGCCGGCCGTAGCCCGAACTCTCGCCCGCCTGCAGCAGCTTCACATCGGCCACGTAGCTGGTGAAGCGCAGAGCGGGTGCCAGCCCGTCATCGGCCGGCCTGGTGGCAAACGGCGAGAGGCCCAGGATGGCGATTCCGGCGCGCACCGCATCCCACCCGGCTCCGGCCACGCGCAGCGCCGCGGCGCTGTTGGCGACATGCCTCGGGCATGCCGGAAATCGTTCTGAGACCTCGGAAAAGCGCTCCAGCTGCAGGTCGGTGAACGCCGCGTCGGCGGCGTGCGGCACGCCGGCCGAGTCAGCGCTCGCCAGGTGGCTCATGAGACCAGCCAGCCGCAGCTGTCCGTCGGACTCCGCGAGCTCTGCTCCGATCCGCACGGCATCGTCGGCGCTCATGCCCCACCGGCCCATGCCGGTATCGACCTTCACGTGCACGGCGGTCGGCCGGCGCACGCCGCTGCGCAGCCGCGCGTATCCGGCCGTGGAGCTGATCGTGACCTCGACGTCTGCGACGTCGCCCTCCTCGCCGGGGGCAAGCGGGCTCATGACGAGAATCGCGGCATCGGGCAGCTCGTCGCGCAGCGAGCGGGCCTCCTGCCAGGTCGCGACACACAGCTTGGTGGCCCCCGCCTGCAGCGCAGCGCGGCCCACCTGGACGGCCCCATGACCGTAACCGTCGGCCTTGACCACGGCCCACACCTCGGATGGTCCCACCCTCTGACGCAGCCGCTCGACGTTCGCGGCCACCGCACCGAGATCGACCGTCACGGTCGCACGAGACACGCGCTGCTGGATCACCGGGAGGCGAGAACCGAGGGAAGGGCGTCGATCACGTCACCGGCGATGATACCCATGGGGCCCAGCCGCTCCGAGGCGCCGGCACCCGCCCGGGCGTGCATGTAGGCCGCGCTGACAGTGGCCTCCCAGGGATCCATGCCCTTCGCCAGGCAGGCCGCAACCACGCCGGTGAGCACGTCGCCGGTACCCGCCGTCGCGAGCCCCGGCACATCCTCGGCGACCACACCCACGCGCCGCCCGCCGGGCTCGGCCACCAGCGTGTCCGACCCCTTCAGAAGCACCACCGCACCCGACCGCTCGGCCGCCTGGCAAACGGCCTCGAGCCGATGTGCCTTGACCCACTCGGGCGGCTTGCCGAGCAGCACCGCCATCTCGCCCTCGTGCGGGGTCAGAACTGTTCCGGGGCGTCGCTTCTGCAACAACTCGAGCTGCCCCGCCAGCGCGTGCAGCCCATCGGCATCGATCACCATGGGCTGAGTCAGATCGGCGATCAGCCGGTGCACCATCTCGAAGCTCTCGGCGGCCCGGCCGAGCCCCGGCCCCACCGCCACCGCGCCCGCCCGTGCGGCGAGTTCGAGACCCTCGGGAAGCGGCCTCGCCATGATCTCGGGCCTCGTGGCCGCCACGGCCGCGGCGACCTCGGGCGGGGCCGCCACCCACACCAGTCCCCCACCGGCCCGCAGCGCGGCGAGCGCCGTCATGGCGGGCGCCCCGCTCGTACCGGGCGCGCCACCCACCACGAGTACCGCACCGGCGGAGTACTTGGTGCTCTGCGCGTTCTTGAGGGGCACCGCATCCAGCACGGCGGGCCCGGCGAGCGCCAGGGCAGTCGACTGCGCGACCTGCGGCGGCACGCCGATCGGCACCACCACGAGGTCGCCGCGATACCCGCTGCCGGGCGAGATCACATGACCAACCTTGGCAGCGTGGAAGCTGATGGTGAGATCGGCCTTGACTGCCACGCCGGCCACCTCGCCGGTCGACGAGTCGATGCCCGACGGCAGATCCAGGGCCACCACCGCGCCGCTGGCTGCAGCATCGACCGCCTCGATCAGTGCCGCGGCGCCGGGCCGCGGCTTGCCCACAAATCCTGTACCGAGCAGCGCGTCCACCACCACATCGGCCTTGCGGACACCGCGTTTGAGGCGTGCCGGCGCGACGCGTTCGTGGACGGGCACGTCCAGTCGCCGCACGATCTCGTAGTTGATCCGCGCGTCGGCGGTGATGCGGGCCGCGTCGCCGGTCAAGAACACCTCCACCGACCACCCCGCGGCGTGCAGATGGCGCGCCACCACGAATCCGTCGCCGCCGTTGTTGCCGGCGCCGCACAGCACGGTCACCTCGCCGCTGCGGCCGTAACGGCGGCAGATCTCCTCGGCTGCGCCGAGGCCGGCGCGCTCCATGAGCACGATCGAGGGGATCTTCAGCTGATCGATCGCCCGACCCTCCAGGTCGCGCATCTCGGAAGCGGAGTAGACCGGCGCGAAATCCACTATGCGCTCCCGGCGTCGTGCACGATCGCGACTGCCGCGGCCATGCCCTTGGAGTGGGTCATCGAGAGATCGATGGCGCCGGCCGACACCTTCTCGGCCCACGCCAGCGTGCGTCCGCTGAGCGACACGCCGGGCTTCGGCCGGCCGGTGATCTCGATCTCGCGCCACGTGAACGGCACCCCGAACCCGAGCGCCTTGCCGACCGCTTCCTTGCCCGCAAACCGGGCGGCGAAATGCTGTGCGGGATTGGCCCGCGAGAAGCAGTACGCGCGCTCCTCCTCGGTGAACACGCGCTCCACGAACCGGGCGTGGCGGGCGAGTGCCCGAGCCACCCGGTCGATCTCGATCATGTCGATTCCAACCCGCATCGACGCATACTATGCTGCGCCGATGACGCGAGCGATACCGCTCACAAGCGGAGCCAACTGGTGGCCGAGCACCCTCTTTCAGACCACGACGCTCGAGCTGCGCAGGGACGGTCACCGGCTGCTGGTCGATCCCGGCGTGTCGACGTGGGAGATCGAGGATGTGGTCGCGTCGAACGCCGATCCCGTGTCCGAGATCCTGCTCACCCACGCCGACTGGGATCACGTCACCGGGATTCCCGCCCTTCCCGACGCCCGGGTGTGGGCCTCGAGAACCGCCGCCGAGCGGATCTCGTCGGGCGACGCCAGGGCCTCGGTCGAGAAGGAGACAGCCGAGTTCTACATCGACTATGCAGATCTCGACCGGCTGCGCGTGGACCAGGTAGTGGATACCCCGGCCGAGCTCACGATGGGCGTCTGGACGGTGTCCTGCGTTGCCGGTAACGGCCACACACCCGACGGTCTGATCACTCTCTTCTCCGACGAGCGGCTGCTGGTGGTGGGCGACTACGTCTCGGCCATCGAGATCCCCTGGGCGTACTCCTCGGTGTCCGACTACCGCGACACGATCGAGATGCTGATCGGTCTGATCGACCGCGAACGGCCGGCATTCGTGGTGGGTGGTCACGGCCGCCCGACTCGTGCAGATCAGGCGCTGGCCATCGCCCAGGAGGATCTCCAGTACCTCGAGGGTGTGTTGGCGTTCGCCTCCTCGGGTGGCACGCCGGAGGGCGCCGACAGCGTGCCGATGCTCCGTCGCAGCGCGGGCACCTACGACGCGCAGGCGCACGCGGCCAACGTCAAGCTGGCCTGCGAGACCGCCGCCTCCGCCGGCTAGGTCAGGACGCTGCCTTCACCGCAGTGTCGACGGCCCCGTTACACGCCTCGGCCGACGGCGACCACGTGGCGCTGCGCCAACCGTCCAGATAGGTCTTGAGCATGTCGGCCATCGCCTCTGCCCCCTTGGGCTTGAGGTGCAGGCCGTCTGACCACACGCCGTCGGCGGGCACCGTATCGGCCCAGTCGGCCACGGTCATGTTGGGGTATTTGGCCGCCTGAGCCTGGATCAGCAGGTCATCCTCGGCGTAGTAGCTGCGGGCATGGCCGATGTTGATCCACACCACGAACGGCACCGCGTGCAGTGCCCGCATCACGGCTGCCAGGCTGACCGCGTAGAGCGAGGGGGTGCCGCCGTCGTTGGTACCCAGCTGCAGCGCCATGGCCGGCGCGTCGCTGCCCTTACCCGAGTTGATCGCGTCGAGCCCCTCCGGCGTCGATCGGCTGACCGCGGCGTCCACCACCGGCACCCAGTGGTGCTTGAGCGCCTGCTCGATCTGCGGCTTGGCTCCCAGCATGACCGAGTCTCCGACCATGTAGGCGGTGCGCTTTCCCTCGCCCGGCACGCTCGCCGGCAGGCTCAGCCACCGCCGCAGATGACCACCGTCCGATACGAAGACGGTGCCGGCCGGGGTCGCATACACCCGGGTCGAATGAGTCTGGCCGACCAGCACGGCACTCGCAGGCTTCTTCGCGGTCACCGCATACATGCCGCCGAGGTAGCGACGCGTGGCTGTGCCGTGTTGGAGCCGGATCGTGGGCGCCTCGGCGATCGGGCAGCGATAGCGCAGGAGCGTCGCTGCCGGCACGCATCCCCCGGTCCCGGTGCGGAACGAGATGGTGGTGATCTTGGCTCCGGCCTTGACCGGTGCACAGCTCACCGGCGCGGTGGTGGTGCCGGTACCCGTGGACGTCGAGTCGGAGGTCGTGGTCGAACCCGCCGCCGAGCCGCCCGAACCCGAGCCGACCGCGTACGCCGCGAGCGCGCCGATCGCGACCAACACCACGACGAGCGTTACGCCTGCGGTGATGCGCCGTCGCCGAATCCGCGCCTTGCGGCGGCGTCGCTCGGCCGCCCGGCGTTCGTCGGGAGGGGTCGTGCCCACCGCGCGATGTTAACGCATGGCACGGCCGAAGTGTCCTGCAAACCGCGGGAATCGAGGCGAGACGGGCGGGGCTACTCGACGGTGACGGTCTTGGCGAGGTTGCGCGGCTTGTCCGGATCGAGCCCGCGGCGCCGCGCCACCTTGTAGGCGAACTGCTGCAGCGGGATGATCGCGAGCGCCGGCTGCAGCTCGGGCTCGGTGCGCGGCAGCCAGATGACGTGCTCGGCCACGCTCTCGATCCTGGTGTTGCCCTCGGTCGCCACGGCGATTACGTGAGCACCGCGGGCGCGCACTTCCTCGATGTTGGAGACGACCTTCTCGAACACGGCGTTATCGGTGGCGATCACCACCACCGGGGTGCGGTCGTCGAGCAGAGCGATCGGCCCGTGCTTCATCTCGCCGGCCGCGTACGCGTCGGTGGCGATGTAGCTGATCTCCTTCAGCTTCAGCGCGCCCTCGAGGGCGATCGGCAGCCCGATGTTGCGGCCCAGGTACAGGAAGAACTCGTTCTCCCAGTACCGGTCGACGATCGGCTCGAGATCCGCTTCGCGGTCGATGGTGGCCTGCGCCAGGTCGGGCAGCTGCCGCACCTGCGTGAGCAGTGTCTCGGCCCGCTGCGAGTCCAGCGTGCCGCGAATCTGCGCCAGCCGCAGCGCCAGCATGTACATCAGCGTGACCTGTGCGGTGAATGTCTTGGTGGCGGCGACCCCGATCTCGAGGCCGGCGCGGGTGTAGAGCACCGAGTCGCACTCGCGGGTCATCTGGCTACCCATCACGTTGGTCACCGCCAGCACGTGGGCTCCCCGCGACCGCGCTTCCTTCATCGCCGCGAGCGTGTCGATCGTCTCGCCCGACTGCGCCACGGCCACCACAAGCGTGTTCTCGTCGATCACGGCGTGGCGATAGCGCCACTCGCTGGCGATGTCCGACTCGGCAGGGATGCGGGCCCACTCCTCCAGCAGGTACCGGCCGATCAGCCCGGCGTGGTAGCTGGTGCCGCAGGCGAGCATCACCACCCGGTTCAGGCTGCGGATGCGCTCGTCGCTGAGGTTGAGGCCGTCCAGCTGGAGTTCGCCGTGGTACAGCCGCTCGCCGATCGTGTCGGCGATCGCGTCGGGCTGCTCGGCGATCTCCTTCAGCATGAACGTCTCGTAGCCCTGCTTCTCGGCGGCATCCTCGTCCCAGTCGACCTGTTCGACGGGCCGCTCGATGCTGTGGCCGGCGGGGTCGATGAATGTTGCGCCGCCCGGCCGGGCGATCACGAGTTCGTCGTCGAGCACGTACTGCACGCGCCGCGTCTCGCTGAGAAACGCCGGAATCGCCGAGGCCATGAACATCTCGCCGTCACCGACGCCCACCACCAGCGGGCACTGCCGCCGCGCGCCCACGATCATGTGAGGGTGGTCGCGGTGGGCGACTGCGATGGCGAAGTGCCCGTGCAGGTCGCCGTAGGCCTGCCGCACCGCCTCGACCAGGTCGCCGTCGTACTTGGCCTCGACCAGATGGGCGATCACCTCGGTGTCGGTATCGGTGTGAAACTGATGGCCGGCGGCCAGCAGGTCGCGGCGCAGATCCTGATAGTTCTCGATGATGCCGTTGTGCACCACGGTCACTCCGGAGCCCTCGCAGGCCTCGATCGGGTGGGCATTCTGCTCGGTCACCACGCCGTGGGTGGCCCAGCGGGTATGTGCCAGCCCGGTGGTGGCGGGATGCGCGCCGGCACCGACCGCGTCGCGCAGCACCTGCACCTTGCCCACCCGGCGGGTGATGTCCACCGACCCGTTCAGCAGGCAGATGCCCGCGGAGTCATAGCCGCGGTATTCCAGCCGCTCGAGCCCGGTGAGCAGGATCTCCTTGCACTCGCGGTCTCCGACGTATCCGACGATGCCGCACATGCTCGCGTTATACCCCGATCTCGCGTGTAACGACTCCGGCAAGCCGGTCGCACACCGCTTCGCACTGGGCGGGATCGGCCGCCTCGACCATCACCCGCACCACCGGCTCGGTGCCCGATGCCCGCACCACGATGCGGCCGTCCTCACCCAGCTTCGCCTGTTCCTCTTCGACCGCCCCCCACACGACCGCATTTCCCGCCAGCGCCCGCCGGTCGGCGGTGACCGCCACGAGCTTCTGCGGGTACGGCGTGATCAGCTGCGCCGCGGCGTCCATGGTCATGTCGAGCCGGCGCAGAGCACCCAGCAGCGCCAGAGCAGTGGCCAGCCCGTCGCCGGTGGTGTGCCGCTCGAAATCGACCACGTGGCCGGATTGCTCTCCGCCCAGCGTGGCTCCGGTCTCGAGCATGCGGGCCAGCACGTAGCGGTCTCCCACCTCGGCCACCTCCGCGGTGATGCCCTCCTCGCGCATCAGCCGGTGAAACCCGAGATTCGTCATCGACGTGACCACCACCCGGCCGGAGTGCTCGAGGCCTCGCCGGTGGCGGTCGATCGCGAGCACCGCAATGATCGTGTCGCCGTCCACGGTGCGCCCCTGCGAGTCGACTGCCAGGCAGCGGTCGGCGTCGCCGTCGAATGCGATCCCCGCGGCGAGCCCGCGCTCGCGCACCAGCGCGGCAATGGCTTCCAGATGCGTCGATCCGACGCCCGCGTTGATGTTTCGGCCGTCGGGTTCGGCGCCGATCACATCGACCGGTTCGCCCACCGCGGCAAACACCTGCGGGGCGACCGCAAAGGCGGCGCCGTTTGCGCAATCCAGGCCGATCGGCTGGCTGCCGCGCAGATCGGCGCCGTAGTTCTCGACCAACCAGCTGACGTAGCGCTCCCCGGCGTCGGGCAGTACCTCGGAAGCGCCACCGCCGCGCGCCTCTGGCCGATTCTCGACGTGCGCCTCGATCGCGCTCTCGGCGTAGTCGGAGAGCTTGCGCCCGTCGCCGCCCAGGAACTTGATGCCGTTGTCGCGGTACGGGTTATGGGACGCCGAGATCACACATCCGAGCGCCGCGTCGCTCGCCCGCGCGAGCACCGCGACGGCCGGCGTCGGGATCACTCCGGCGAGGATTGCGCGCCCCCCCTGCTCGACGATCCCGCTCACAAGTGCGTGTTCCAGCGCCGGCCCCGACTCGCGCGTATCGCGGCCGATCAGAATTCCGGCCCCTGGGCCGGCCACCTGCGCAGCAGCAGCGCCCAGCGACGCCGCCAGATCCTCGGTTAGGTCGACACCAGCGACCCCCCGCACACCGTCGGTGCCAAAGAGCCGCCGCTCTCGGGGCATTACCGCTTGGAGAACTGCGGCCGCTTGCGGGCCTTCTTGAGCCCCGCCTTCTTGCGCTCGACCTTACGGTCGTCGCGCGTCAGGAACCCGAGCTTCTTGAGCTCGACGCGCAGCTCCGAGTCGGCCTCGAGCAGTGCTCGCGAGATTCCGTGGCGCAGCGCGCCGGCCTGGCCGGAGATGCCGCCGCCGTCGATCCGCGCACGCACGTCGAACCGGTCGGTGGTGCTGGTGACCTCGAGCGGCGAGGTCGCGATCGACTGGAGCGTCTTGCGCGGGAAGTACTCGGCCAGGGTGCGGCCGTTGACGGTGATGGTGCCGCTGCCCGGAACCAGGATCACCCGGGCCACGGAATGTTTGCGCTTGCCGGTGCCGCGGTAGGCGACGGTGTCGGTCACGATTTGGGCTCCTCGAGAGAAACGGGATTCTGCGCGGCATGGGGATGTGCGGGGCCGGCATAGATCTTGAGCTTCTGCAGCTGGGCGGCCGCGAGCCGGTTCTTGGGCAGCATGCCCTTCACCGCGCGGCGCAGCACCTCTTCGGGCCGGCGCTCGAGCTGCTCGGCCAGCGTGCGCTGGCGGAGGCCGCCCGGATAGCCCGAGTGGCGGTAATAGATCTTCTGCTCGAGCTTCTTGCCGGTGACGTGCACCTTCTCGGCGTTGACGACGACCACGAAGTCGCCGGTATCGATGTGCGGCGTGTACTGAGGCTTGCCCTTGCCGCGCAAGAGATCTGCAATCTGCGTGGCCAGGCGGCCGAGCGTGCGTGCCTCGGCGTCAACCAGGTACCACTGCCGAACAACATCGTCCGGTTTGGCGGAATACGTCTTCATCGTCCTCTTCGCTGGAATGGTGGGTCTCACCCGGCGCGCGTACACGCACCCGCCGTGGCGAGCAGGGCGGAATCGTATCAGCCTCCGGCGGGCTCCGCCGCACCCCAGAGGTGGGCAACCGAATGCTACGTTTAACCGCAGTGCGCGACGTGCTCGAACATGTCCGTGAGATGCAGGCCGCAGGGGAGCGGGTCGCAATCGCGACCGTCGTCAACACCCGCAGGTCTGCGCCCCGCCCGCTGGGGTCGCGGCTCGCAGTCTCGGATTCCGGCCAGATGTACGGATCGGTCAGCGGCGGGTGCGTCGAATCCGACGTCGCGCTGCGCGCCGCCGAGGTGCTGGCCGGCGGCCGGCCAGAACTCGTCACCTACGGCATCTCGGACGACGACGCCTTCGATGTGGGCCTGCCCTGCGGCGGCGAGATCGAGGTGTTCATTGCGCCGGCAGACGCCGAAGAGATGGATCGCGTCGCCGCCAACGACGCCGCCGGCGATCGGCTGGCCGTGACGACCGTGCTGACGGGCGCCGCTGCGGGCTCCCATACCTACGCCCCCGGTCACGGTCACTCCGCCGCAACCCGCGAGGACAACGACACGTTCGTCGAAAACTACGCGCCCCCGCCGCTCCTGATGATCTTCGGCGCGGTCGACACCGCCCAGCATCTGAGCCGGATCGCCCGCCAGGTCGGATTCCGCACCGTCGTCAGCGACGCGCGGGCAAAGTTCGCCACCGCCGAACGGTTGCCCGACGCCGACGACATCGTGGTCGGCTGGCCCGCGCAGGCCTACGAGCGCTACACACCGGACGACGCCACCTACGTGGTCACGCTCACCCACGACGCACGCTTCGACGAACCCGCGCTGGGTCCGGCGCTGCGCTCCCCCGCCCCCTACATCGGCGCGTTGGGCAGCCGGCGGGCGCAGGAGACGCGGCATCGCCGGCTGGTGGATGCCGGCTACACCGAGGCCGAGATCGGCCGGATCTCCGGGCCGCTGGGCCTCGACATCGGCGCAAACACCCCGGCCGAGACTGCGGTGTCGATCATGGCCGAGATCCTCGCGGTGCGTTCGGGCCGCAGCGGCGGGCACCTGGCCGCCACCCGGGGCCGCATCCACGCCGGGCAGGCGCCCGCCTGAGCGAACCCCCTTCGGGGGCTAACGCATCGCCCTTCCGCGTCCGATACCGGACATTGAGATGCGTGCAACAATCATCACGTGCCTGGCTATGCTCGTACTGCTGCCTGCCGCGGCGCCCAGCGCCTCAGCGGCCGCCGGCTGCACGGCGCCCGCGGCGCAGAAACTGCGATTCCAACCGGTCATCACCTACACCTGTGACGCGGCCGTCGGGGGCGGCTCCACGTTCACCGTCAAGCGGGTGGCCGCGGGCGCGCTTCCCCAGCCGTTGCAGGTGACCGTTTCGGGCAACACCGTCTCGGTCGAGGTGGCGGCCACGCTCGCGTCGGCCCAGAGCTATCGGCTCACCGGCACGATCGACGACGCCGGCTCGCCGGTGCCCGTCTCGATGACCTGGAAGACGATTCCGCCGCCCGCTCACCCCAAACTCTCGGCCGAGGTGTTCACCGCCATCCCCGACCCCGCCGCCGTCCACGACATGCTGCAGCGCCTCGACGCGGCCAACGTCCTGGCCCCGCCGACCATGTCCCACGTGGTGGACGGCACCGGCCCCACCCAGACGGTGGCGCAGCTGGAGTCGCGGCTGAAGGGACGCCAGGTTGCGCTGGTGGTGGGCGGAGCCGCGAGCTGGGCATTCCCCAACAACCTCGGCGCAGCACTCGCCTGGTTCCACGATCACGGCCACGGCGTGGTCACCGCCGGACAGACCCACTGGGAGCAGTCCGCCGGCTGGTCGTACGGCTCGGCGGTCGGCGCGCAGACGGCATGGTCGAAGCGCTGGGCGGTGTTCGCCGACACGCCTGTCGATCCGTCGTCGGTACAGGGTGGGACGCTGGCCGGCACGAGCATCGTCCACCACTTCCTCACGACCAACCTGAAGAGCTTCACCGTGGTCGGCCCCGGGTCGGGCGCGCCGCAGGCCTCGGGTCCCGGCACCCAGGTGCTCGCGTACCTGCGCAAGAACTCGACGTTCTACATGGGGCTCGGATATCCGCAGATCTTCCTGGCCGCGCGGTTCGACGGGCGCTCGCGGGTCGTCGACCTCGGCTACCGGCCGTGGGCCGCCTCGCTGGGCGGCGGATTCGTGCCCTCGGCGAGTCCCGGCGGTGCGCTTCTGGCGCGCTCGCTGTGGTGGGCCACCAACACCATCCCACCCCACACGCGCTTCACCGACGTGCCCAGGAAGACCAGCATCTGGTCGACCGTCACCGTTGGGTTCACCGCCACCGATCCCGACTTCGACTATGCGAGCGAGTTCACCTACCACTTCCGCGTCGACAGCGGGCGCTGGCAGACCCGCAAGCTGAGCGGGATCACGCTCTCCCACCTGGCCAAGGGCAGGTATCACACCCTGCGCGTGTACGCGACCGACTCGGGCGGCAACCGCGACCCCAAGGTGGCGACGTACAGGTTCTTCGTCACAGCAAACGCGCTCTGACGCGGCAATCACGCGGTTTCGCCACTACAGTGCTCGTGTGGCGCACCGCCGATCGAGCCTCATAGGTGTCGCGACCGTGGGCGTCTTGACCGCATTCCTGGCGGTCACAGGGTCCGTGGGCGCGCTCGCATCGTCTCACCAGGGGAGCGCATCCGCACGGCGGGCGATTCCGGGTGGAGCATTGCCCCAGGTCGCCTCGGCGACGGCGGTGGCACCCACGCCCGACGCGAAGAAGCTCGACGCCGTGGTGTTCCTCGCGCCTCGCGACCCCGCCGGATTGGAAGCCGCTGCCACGGCGGCCAGCGCGGGCCGGCCGCTCTCGCTGGACGAGCTGCGCAGCCGTTTTCTGCCCACTGCGGCGCAGGTCGAGCGGGTGGAGCGCTATCTCAAGTCGCAGGGGCTACGGATCGCCCATCGCAGCCTGCTGTCGCTGTCGGTGACCGGCTCCGCCGCGGCCCAGGAGCGCGCGTTCGGATTCCAGCTGCGGCTGTACCGCGGCACCAACGGCAAGCTGTTCCGCGCCCCGTCGGGCACTCCCCGGCTGCCGCTGACCGTGGCCGGACTCGTGCAGGCGGTGGGTGGCCTGGACAGTTCGATGATGCTCACGCGCGCCACAAGCCGCGCCGTTCAGCCGGCCGCCGTCGCTACCCCGTCGTGCTCGGGTGCCATCAACGCGCACGCCGCGAACTCGGGCAGCCTGATGCCCGCCCAGCTCGGCGGCACCGGCGGGTACAACCACAACGCCCTCATCAACGCCGGCAACGACGGATCGAACGAGTCGATCGCGTTCGTCGAGTTCTCGAACTATTCCACCGACGACGTGGCGCGCTATCGCTCGTGCTTTGGCATCACGTCACCGGCTCCCGTCAACAAGCCTGTCGCAGGCGGGACGGCTAACCGATCGGGTGCCGGCGAGGTCGAACTCGATGTCGAGACCGCCATCTCGAATGCCCCCGGCGCGCGCACCTACGTCTACATGGCCCCGAACAATATCGCCCGCTCGGTCGACATCATCGACCGCATCGTCGCCGACCAGGCGTCGACCGGTGTGCGGATCGTGAGCGACTCCTGGGGACTCTGCGAGCCGGTCATGCCTGCGTCGATCGCGGCAGCCGAGAACTCTTCGCTGCAGCTCGCCGCCGCGGCCGGCATCTCGTTCTTCGTCGCCACCGGCGACGACGGTTCGTCGGGCTGTGTGCGCTCCACCGGCTCGGCCCAGATCGCCGCCGTCGATCCGGCCACGCAGCCGTTTGCCACTGCCGTGGGCGGTACCCGGCTGAAGGTGTCGCCGTACAACGAGGTCACATGGCGCGGTGGCGGCGGCGGTGCGTCGATGCTGTTTCCCAAGCCGACCTGGCAGCTGGGCAAGACGATCGGCATCCCCAACGGCGGCGCTCGCTGCGGCAACGGCAGCGGCCAGTGCCGGCAGATTCCCGACGTCTCGCTGAACGCGAGCCCCAACACGCCCTACATCATGTACTGCACGGTGAGCGCCACGGCGTGCGTCGGATTGACCGGATGGGTGCCGGTCGCGGGAACGTCGGCCTCCGCGCCGCTGATGGCGGCGATCACCGCCGACGCCAACGAGTACTCGCTGGGTCACGGCGGACCGCGCCTGGGCTACGCCAACCCGTTCCTGTACGCCTCGAGCACGGTGGCGTCAGGCATGTACCACGACATCACCAGCGGCGGGAACAACATCGCCGGCGGTAAGGACTACAACGCGCTGCCGGGCTACGACATGGCCACCGGCTGGGGATCGGTGAACGCCATGAAGATGGCCACCCAACTCGCGGGCGGCACTCCGGTCAACACTCCTGCGGACGCCACCCAGATCACCCTCGCGACACCCCTCAACGCCAAGACCTTCCGCTACGGCTCGAAGATCACGTTCAGCGGCACGCTGCGTGACACCACGACAGCGACGCCCATCAACCACGGCCTGATCGCGGTCGAGACAGCGTCGCGTGACATCCGCGTGGTTTCGAATGCCGACCGGCCGCTGGTCGGTGACCGTGACCACCGCGGTCAGGCAGAACACCGGGTGGCGAGCGATCTACCTGGGCTCAGACCAGCACAAACGCGCGGTGTCGGCGGTGCGCCGCCTGTACATCACACCCAGGCTTTCGCTCAGCGCGAACCTGCCCAGCTCGGGTGGCGTCTATCAGGGCCATGCGGGAGCCGCGTTTACCGTCAGCGGCTCCTCCACACCCAACATGTCGCGGGCGATCGTGGTGATCCAGGGCCATCCGGCCTCCGGAGGCTCGTTCCACACCATCGCGCGCAAGCAGGTGGGCACCGGCGGCAAGTACAGCGTGGCGATCCGCCACGTCGCGGGCACCTACAAGCTGCGCTGGTACTACGCGGGGCGGCACCACCCAGCGGTGGCGCTCTGCCGCCTCCCCCGCCCACACGTTCCGCTTCAACTAGTGAATAAGAGGGGTCAGTCGCCTTTTATTCATCAGCAGCGTTCGTTGCAGCCTTGAGCGTCGCCCATGAATAAAAGGCGACTGACCCCTCTTATTCACTCCCACTCGATCGTGGCGGGCGGCTTGGACGAGATATCCAGTGCGACGCGGTTGACGCCCGCGATCTCGTTGATGATGCGGCTCGAGATGCGCTCGAGCAGGTCGTAGGGCAGCCGTGCCCAGTCGGCCGTCATCGCATCTTCCGATGACACCGCCCGGATGATGATCGGGTAGGCGTAGGTGCGAGCATCGCCCTGCACGCCCACCGAGCGGATGGCGGGCAGGATCGCAAAGGTCTGCCACAGCTCGTGATAGAGCCCGGCGCGGCGCACCTCCTCGAGCAGCACCGCGTCGGCCTCGCGCAGGATCTCGAGCCGCTCGCGGGTGACGTCGCCGATGATGCGGATGGCGAGACCGGGCCCTGGGAACGGCTGGCGCCACACCATCGCCTCGGGCAGACCCAGCTCCTCGCCGACCTTGCGCACCTCGTCCTTGAAGATCAACCGCAGAGGCTCGACCAGCTCGAACTCGATGTCCTCGGGAAGGCCGCCGACGTTGTGGTGGCTCTTGATCTTGGCCGCGGTGGGGCTGCCCGACTCGATCACGTCGGAGTAGAGCGTGCCCTGCACCAGGAACGGCACGTCGCCCAGACCCCGGGCCTGCTCCTCGAACAGCCGGATGAACTCGGTACCGATGATGCGCCGCTTGGTCTCGGGATCGGTCACACCCTCGAGCGCGGCGAGGAACCGGTCGGCCGCATCGACGTGGATCAGCGGCACGTGGAAGTGGTCTTCGAACGCCTCCACCACCCGCTCTGCCTCGTCCTTGCGCAACAGTCCATGGTCGACGAACACGCACGTCAACTGGTCGCCGATCGCCTTGTGGACGAGCAGCGCCGCAACGGCAGAGTCGACGCCTCCGGAGAGCGCGCAGATCACCTGCGCGTCGCCGACCTGAGCACGAATCCGCTCGACCTGATCCTCGATGAACCCGAGCGTCGTCCAGGTGGGCGGCGCGGCGCACGCGTCGAGCACGAAGTGGCGCAGCATGTCGGTACCGCCCGGCGTGTGCAGCACCTCGGGATGGAACTGCACCGCATAGAGGCCGCGTTCGCGGTCTTCCATGGCCGCGATCTCGGTGGTGTCGCTGCGCGCGGTGACCGCGAAACCGGCCGGCGGTGTGACGACGCTGTCGCGGTGGCTCATCCACGCTGTCTGCTCGGTGGGAAGCTCGCCGAAGAGCAGGCTCCCAGGAGTCAGCTTCGACCGGGGTCTTACCGAACTCGCCGATACCCGTGTTCGACACCGCCCCGCCCAGGCATCCGGCCATCGCCTGCATGCCGTAGCAGATGCCGAGCACCGGCACCCCGAGCTCGAACAGCTCGGGATCGACCGCCGGCGCGCCGGGCTCGTTGATCGACGCGGGCCCTCCCGAGAGGATCACGCCGATCGGATCGCGCGCCGCGATCTCGGCGGCCGGCATGTCGTGCGGCACGATCTCGGAGTAGACCCGGCACTCGCGCACCCGCCGGGCGATCAGCTGCGCATACTGCGCGCCGAAGTCGACCACCAGAACGGGCCGGTTGGTGGGGCCCGACGACATCGTGTCGGCTCCAGCGGCGCCGCCGCGCGGGTCGGTGCTCACCGGCTCATCCCCACCGCCTGCTCACGCTGGAGCTTCTTACCCTCTGTCTGCAGCGCCGGGGCGAACATCACCTCGGCCTTCTGGAAGGCCTGGATGCTGTCGTAGCCGGTGGTCGCCATCGACGTGCGCAGCGCCCCCATCAGATTCAGTGTGCCGTCGTTCTCGGTGGCCGGCCCGACCACGACCTGCTCGAGCGACGCGACCTGCTGCGTCTGTACCCGGGCGCCTCGCGGAAGCGAGGGATGGAACGTGGCCATACCCCAGTGGTAACCCCTGCCCGGCGCCTCATATGCGCGGCTCAGCGGCGAACCGATCATCACCGCATCGGCGCCCACGGCGATCGCCTTGGAGATATCGCCTCCGGTGCGCATTCCGCCGTCGGCGATCACGTTCACGTACTGGCCGGTCTCCAGCAGATGCTGGGTACGGGCGGCCGACGCGTCGGCGATCGCGGTCGCCTGCGGCACCCCGACGCCCAGAACCCCGCGCGTGGTGCATGCGGCTCCGGGGCCGACACCGACGAGCACCCCGGCAGCGCCGGTGCGCATCAGATGCAGGGCCGCCTGGTAGGAGGCACAGCCGCCCACGATCACCGGCACCGGCAGTGAGGCGATGAACTCTTTCAGGTTGAGCGGCTCGACCACCGTCGAGACGTGCTCCGCCGACACCACCGTGCCCTGGATCACCAGCACGTCGAGCCCGGCGTCCAGCGCCACCTGGTGGTACTCGGACACCTTCTGCGGCGTGAGCGATGCCGCGGCGAGCACACCCTCGGCCTTGATCTCCTTGATGCGCTGGGCGATCAGCTCGGGCTTGACCGGCTCCGCGTAGATCTTCTGCATCTCGTGGGTCGCTTCGCGCTTCTCGAAGGTGGCGATCCGCTCGAGCTGGGCGTCGGCGTCCTCGTACCGCGTCCAGATTCCCTCGAGGTTGAGCACCCCGAGTCCACCGAGCTTACCCAGCGCCACCGCCGTGGCCGGCGACACCACGCCGTCCATGGCCGACGCCAGCAGCGGCAGCTCGAGAAGATGTGGCCCGAGCCGCCAGGCGATGTCGACGTCTTCGGCATCTCGTGTGCGCCGCGACGGCACAATGGCGATGTCATCGAACCCGTAGGCGCGACGCGCCTTCTTCCCCCGTCCGATCTCAATTTCCACGGCTCATGCCTCCCCCAGATAGCAGACGACCCAGGGCGTTTCTGACGGCCTGGGTCGTGTTACCTAATAGTCCGGAACTACGGTTCAAAGTTGGAAGCCAGTGTATCAGCGGGGGTGGTTGTACACCCCCAGCGTTCACGATGCCTTGACCTTGTTCGGCTGGATCTCCTGGACCTCGACGAGGCCCGCGAAACGCGCCACATCGCGCGAGTCGAACACCCCCGCGCCGACTGTCTGGGTGTTCGCCGCTCCGCACGCCAGCGCGCGCCGCAGGCACTGCTCGGCGGACTCCTCGGCCTGCCAGCCGGCCAGGAACCCGGCCAGGAGCGCGTCTCCCGAACCCACCGACGACACCGTCTCCTGTCGAGGGATCCACGCCCGGAACAGGCGGTCATGGTGCTTGTTCGAGCGCAGCAGCGCATAGCACCCGGTCTTGAGCGTGATCAGCACCCGCTCGGCACCCATGTCGGCGATCTCGTGCAGCCCCTGCTGGAAGTCCTCGTCGGTCGAGAACTCATGCCCCACCAGCGCCTCGGCCTCGCGCTGGTTGGGCGAGACCAGCGCCGGCCCGGCGGCCAGCGCAAGTCGCATCGGCTCGCCGTCGGCGTCCACCACCACCAGCACCTTGCGCTTGGTCAGATCGCGCACCACGTCGGCGTAGAAGCTGGTGGGCACCTTGCGCGGGAGGCTGCCGGCGAGCACCACCGCCCAGGCCGCCTTGCTCAGGTACCGCAACCGCTCCTGCAACCGGCCCAGCTCCTCGTCGCTGACCTCGGGTCCATACTCGTTGATCTCGGTCTCGACACCGCTGGTGGGATCGATCACGGCGGTCGAGGTGCGCGACTCGGCATCGATGCGCACGAAATCGTGGATCAGCCCCTCGGTGTCCATGCTCTCGAGGATCTGACTGCCGGCCCGGCCTCCCGCGAGGCCCGTGGCAATCACCGGCTCGCCGAGGTTTATGAAGACACGCGCGACGTTGATGCCCTTGCCGCCGGCCTGCGCGACGCCGGCCGGGGCGCGGTGGCGATGACCCAGCTGCAGGTTGGCCACGGTCAGCGTCTTATCGACGGCTGCGTTGGCGGTGACTGTCACGATCATCAGGCGGGACCCGTCATCTGACATCCGGAGTCTAGTACGGCCGCGGAGGGTTCTCGAACGACGGCTCCACCCGTACAGTTGAGATGCATGTTTGGGTCAAGGGTGCGATCGATTTTCACGACCACCGTCATCCTCGAAGTCGGCATCGTCGGCTGGTGGTGGGGGGACGGCGCGCTGTGGCTTGCCGCGATGCTCGCTGCAGTCACCCTGTTCGACTGTGCCATGGGCATCGTGCACCGCCGCTCCTGGGGCGACATCGTGGGACTCGAGCTGGGAGCGCTCTTGATCGGCCTGCTGGTGTTTCCACACGACCCCCTGCTGACGTTCGCGATCGCCGCGGCGTGCGCCGCGTGGCTGGTGCGCCCGCAGCGCTACGTGGCCGTCACGAGATGACCGCTGCGCGGCGCAGTTCGGCCGCTGCCGAGCGCACCGCCTGCTGCCAGTCGCCGCCGCCCTCGCGCCAGGCGTAGATCACCGAGCGCGCCGCGACCACCAGTCCACCGGCGGGATGGTTCGCGAAGGCCGCGGCGAGATCATCGGCGCGCCCACCCTGGGTACCAACGCCCGGTAGCAGCAGCGGCGTGTGAGGCATCAGTTCGCGCGCGCGGGCCACGGCTTCGGGGTGCGTTGCCCCCACCACCGCACCGACGGCCGAGAGTCCGCTGTCGCCCACGTACGGCCGTCCCCACTCGTCGATCAGCCCCGCTACCCGCTCCCACACCGGCCCGCCGGCTGCCAGCTCGAGCTCCTGCACGTCGGCACCGCCAGGGTTGGAGGTGCGGGCGAGCACGAACAGCCCCGCGCCGTCACCGCAGGTGGCGAGGAACGGCTCGAGGGCGTCACCGCCCATGTACGGGTTGACCGTGACGGCATCGGCCACCGGCGGTTGGCCGTCGCGCCCGTCGAGCCACGCGTGCGCATAGGCCGCAGAGGTCGATCCGATGTCGCCGCGCTTGGCGTCGGCGATGACCAGGAGGCCGGCCTCGCGGGCATGGGCGCACACCCGCTCGAGCGCCGTGATGCCGTGTCCGCCGAGCGCCTCGAAGAACGCCACCTGCGGCTTGACTGCAGCCGCCTCGCCGGCGACGGCGTCGATCACCTGCACGCAGAACCGCTCGTACGCGCGGGCACGGCCGCTGGAGCCGGGATGCAGCCCCTTGATCACCTCCGGCGGAAGCAGTTCCACCCGCGGATCCAGGCCGACGCACAGGGTGCTTTGACTGCGCTCGACGGCCGCGGCGAGGCGATCTCCGAAGTTCATGCCCGCAAGGGTACCGACGATCGGGCGGCGCTGATCCGATCGACCCGCCCGGGCGAGGCGCGTGCGTCCAGCGCGACCGGCACGGTCGTGCGGGCCGGCCGGGCCAGGGCGGCCGAGATCAGCCGGGCGTGCTCGTCGAGCCCCGGTTCGAGCGCCTGCGGCTGCTGCTGCCGCGTCGAACGCGGTCAGCAGCGCTTCGATCTCGAGCCGGGAGTCGCCCACCCGCGGCAGCCTGCGCTGCGCCTGCACCGCCCCGAACCGGCAGCTGAACGCCTGCACGAACCGGTCATCGACGTCGGGCGCCAGCACGACGCCTGCGCGGGTGATCGCGGTGCGCAGCCGGGCGAGCGTCGATTGCACGCGCCTCAGCGCCGCCACCTGATCGCGCACCGCGGCGGCCTGCTCGAACCGGTGCTCGGCCGACAGCCGCCGCATGGTGTTCTCGAGGACGGCTTCCGGGTCGTGAGTGCGCTCGCCGCACAGCCAGCGGCGGGCCTGATCAAGCCCTGCGGCGTAGGCGGTTACCGCGTCGCCACCCCGGCAGGGTGCCCTGCAGCGGCCCAGCGCACCGGCCAGGCAGCTGCCGTCATCGACCGGATGGGTCTCGCGGCAGCTGCGCAGGCCGAACGCCTCGCGCAGCGCAGCGGCGGCCGCCTGTACCCGCGAGCGGGAGGCAAACGGCCCGAAGGAGGCGCCGCCTGGATGCGGGTGGGCCGTCACACGCAACCGCGGCACCGGTTCGTCGAACGTGAGGGTGAGGTAGCAGCTGCGCTCCGGGTGGGCCGAGCGGCGGTTGGCCACCGGCCGCAGCCGCCGGATCAGATCGAGTTCCACCAGGCCCGCTTCGAAGCTCGATCCCAGCGGCCGGGTCTCGATGCGGTCGGTCGCGGCGAGCGCGTCCTCCACCGCCCGCCGCTCGCGCGAACCCGTGAAGTACGACCGCACCCTCGCCCGCAGGTCGGTCGCCTTGCCGGTGTAGAGCACGCGTTCATCGCGCCCCCAGAACAGGTAGACACCGGGCCCGGACGGGGCGCCCGAAGCAAGGCCGCGCCTGCGCCGGCTGGCCCGCGTCACGGGTGCGCACAGCGAGATGACGTCCGCCACCGTTTCGGCGCCGTGCTCCTGCGCCATGCCCAGCAGCGCCAGCAGCACGTCGGCGGTGGCCTGCGCGTCGGGCAGCGCTCGATGGCACGGCCGCACCTGGGTGTCGAACCGCTCCGCCAGCGTCGAGAGGGTCATCCGCGGCACCCGCCCGGCCAGCAGCCGCCGCGCCAGCATGACGGTGTCGATCACCGGGTGCTGCAAGCCGCTGGCCCCGGCCGCGACCCAGCTCGGCGTCCACGAACCCCACGTCGAACCGCGCGTTGTGGGCCACCAGCACCGCTCCGGCGGCGAACGAGAGGAACTCGGTCAGCACACGGTCGGCCCGCGGCCGCCCGCGGACGTCGCCGGCGGTGATGCCGGTGATCGCCGTGATCTGCGGCGGCACGGGTCTGAGTGGATCGACCAGCCGCTCGAACGTGGCCACATGCTCGAGGCCCGACACGCGCACCGCCCCGACCTCGACGATCCGCGAGGAGACCGGGCTCGTCCCGGTCGTCTCGAGATCGAACACGACGTAGTCGGCCTGCTCGAGGGGCCGGTCGAGCAGCGAGTGCGGCTCGTCCCACTCGGCGAGCGCGAGCTCGGAGCCCGACCGCCACACGAACCGCGCATCCGCCTTGACCACCTCATCCACGAGCTGGCGGATGAGCGCCGAAGGGCTCGAGCGCAGCGCGAAGAGGCACGTGCCGGCGTCGCCCGCCGACACCGGCGAACCTCGCCGCGTCAGAAGATCGTGCAGCCGATCAGCGCCGTCGAGTGTGAGTTGAGCAGTCGCCACCGAACGTATGTTCGCACACCACTCGGACAGGCCATGAATAAGGGGGGTCAGTCGCCTTTTATTCACGAGATCCGCATTGGCCGAGGTCGTGCGTCCCTGGTGAATAAAAGGCGACTGACCCCTCTTATTCACGCACGCTACAGTGGCCCAGAATTAGCGCCGCCCGCTGGGCGGAATGCACCAGCGGGCGGCGGCGAAACTCTCTTGCAGTTCTGCGGAGTTACTGCTTGACGGCGGCCTTGAGCTGGCTGCCTGCCGAGAACTTCGGCACCTTGCTCGCGGGAATCGTGACCTTCTCGGTCGGGTTCCGGGGATTCACGCCCGTGCGCGCCTTGCGTGCCTGCACGCTGAACTTGCCAAAGCCCGTGAACGTGACCTCGTCACCGTTCTTGAGGGCATCCTTGACCGAGTCGAGCACGGCATCCAGCGCTGCGCCGGCGTCCTTCTTGGACAGGCCCGACCTGGCCGCAACCGCGTCGATGAAATCGGCTTTTGTCACTATTCCCTCCCGGGTCGTTTACGTCGAAAACTGGTGAAGCGCTGTCACCCTACCACCGGTGTCGGACAGCCACAAACCGCTTGGGGAGCGGGATTCACGCAGGATCGGGCGCAGTACCGACGCCAAGATCGGCGATCGTGTACAGCGCCGCCAGCCGCACCCCGGCGGCGGCGATGGCTTCCGCCCCGCCTTCCTGCCGGTCAACCACGCAAATAGCAGCGGAAACGTCGAGCCCCGCGGCCCTCAGCCCCTCGACGGCATCCAGCAGCGCACCGCCCGACGTGACCACGTCTTCCACCACGCACACCCGCTGTCCGGCCTCGAACACGCCTTCCAGCCGATTTGCGGTGCCGTAGTCCTTCGCCGCCTTGCGGACGATCACGAACGGCAGGCCGGAGTGCACCGACGCGACCGCCGAGAGGGGCACAGCGCCGAGCTCGGGCCCTGCCAGGAGCGTCGCATCCGGGGCGTGCTCGGCGACGGTCTGGGCAATCAGCCGCCCGAGGCCGTCGAGGAGCGCCGGTTCGGTCTCGAACCGGTACTTGTCGAGGTAGTAGTTGCTGCGCCGGCCCGAGCGCAGCACGAAGTCTCCGGTGAGGTAGGCGCGATCGACCAGCCGCGCGCCAAGTTCGCGACGTTCAGCCTCGTTCACAGCGTGGCTGCGAGTGCCTCGGCCGCCAGCGGGATCACCTTGTCGGCGTCCGGGTTTCCCTGCGCCAGCGAGACCATCGAGCCGTCCTCGAAGTAGAGGTCGACGCGGGTGCGGTTACGCTCGGTGCGGCGCCGGTAGACGAGCGTACCGGCAAACGAGGCGGCGCCCACGGCCGCGGTCAGCAACAGGCGGCGTTTACGCATCGGCGTCCTCTCCCCCTTCGGCAGTCTCGGCCGCGGCGGGAGCCTCGGCGGGCTGATCCTCGTCGGCCGCGGCTGGTGCGGGTTCGTCGATCTGGCGCAGCAGCGTCTTCAGGTCGTAGAAGACCAGCCCCGCGGTGGGATCGGGCGCCGTGGTCGCAAGCGCCATGAGGTTCGCATCCAGGACGACGAACAGACTGCCGTCCGGCGTTGCGACCTGCAGCTGTGAGACAGCGTCGCGGCCCAGGTCGCGGCGCACCTGCTCGGCGTGCTCGACGATCTCGGCACCCAGCTTGGCGAGCTTCTCGGCGGCGGGTCCGGAGCCGGTCGAAGCCTTGAGTTCACCCGACCGGTAGGCGAGCACGACCACCTCGATCTGCGTCGAGAGATCCTTGAGCTCGGCGAGTGCTGCGGCAGCGTCCATCGGCCGTCAAACCTAGCACACGGCCTCGCGATGCCGACGACCCCGGCCGATATCCTCAGCCGCCATGCCTCCCGGTGACCGCGGTCCGCTCTGGCCGATCAGAACCGCCGCGTCCCACTTCCGGGCCGTGCTGGGCAAGTATCTGTCAGACCGCGGGCCGCACCTGGCCGCGATGGTTGCCTACTACGCGCTGCTGTCGCTGGTGCCGTTCCTGGTGCTCACGGTGTCGCTGATGAGCCTGGAGGCCGGCAGCGTCACGGCGCACTCCTACGTGATCCGCGAACTCCAGCACATCCTGCCGGGCCAGTCGGTGCGCGACCTGGAGCGGCCGGTCAACTCGATCCAGGCAAACGCGCAGACCCTGGGCGTGATCGGCCTGATCGGCCTCTTCTGGACATCGCTGGGGTTCTACTCGGCGCTCGAGTCGGCACTCAACATCGTCTTCCAGGTGCAGAATCGGGCGTTCTTCCACCAGAAGTGGGTCGTGTTCCTGCTGCTCGTGACCTCGCTGATTGCGCTGTTTGCGTCGCTCATCGTGACCACGACGGCAACCGGGTGGGTCGATCGCGGCGGCGTCGGCCACGGGCTTGTCAGCATCCCGCTGGGCGGCCTCCTGGTGTCGCTGATCTTCTCGAGCCTTGGATGCTTCGCGTTCCTGATGGCCGTCTACCGCTATCTGACCAACGTCGAACTGCGGTTCTCGGACGTGTGGCTCGGGGCTGTGGCCGGCACGGTGCTGCTGCAGATCTCGTTCCAGGCGCTGCCGCTGTATCTGCGGTTCTCGGGGCAGCTGATCGCCCTGCGCGCATTCGGAGGCCTGGTGATCCTGCTCGTGTGGCTCTACCTGATGGCCAACATCGTGGTGCTCGGCGCCGAGGTCAACTGGGCGGTCTACCAGGAGCGCGTCGCCGCAGAGCCCGACGAACCGGTCGGTCTGGCCTAGCCAGGATGGTCGGCGATCACCTGGGCGAGCGCCCGGGCCGCCCGGCCGCGATGCGAGATCGCGTCCTTCTCGGCCGGATCGAGCTGGGCTGCCGTACGGGTTTCGCCTTCGGGCACGAAGGCCGGGTCATAGCCGAACCCTCCAGTGCCCGCCCGCTCGAGGGCGAGCGTTCCGCGCAGCTCACCGCGGCCGTGCAACTCGACGCCCGCCGGGTCGATCGCCACCAGCTCGGCGACGTAGGCGACGCGGCGATCGTCGCTGCCGGCCAGCGCATCCATCAGCTTCTGCAGGTTCTCGTCGTCGGTGGCGTCCGGTCCGGCGTAGCGAGCCGAGTACACGCCCGGCGCCCCATCGAGCGCTGCTGCGCAGATGCCCGAATCGTCGGCAAGCACCCACACGTCACCCACCTGCGCTCGCACGTGCCGCGCCTTGATCAGTGCATTATCGCGAAACGTCTGTCCGGTCTCCTCCGGCAGCTCGCCGGGGTAGGCCTCGATCTCGAACCCCGGGATGAGCCGCGCAAGTTCCTCCGCCTTGTGCCGGTTGTGCGACGCCAGCACCATCCTCACGCTCGGGCTCACGCCCTGGCGATTGCGACCGCCTGAGCGGCCGCCAGGTTGGTGATGCCGCCGGCTGCAAGCTCCAGCAGATCGTCCAGCGACGTGCGCCCGAACGGCGTCTTCTCGGCCGTTGCCTGCACCTCGATCAGCTTCCCGTCGCCGCTCATGACGACGTTCATATCGACCTCGGCCCGGCTGTCCTCGGCGTAGCACAGGTCAAGCAGCGGCTCGCCGTCGACAAGGCCCACCGAGACCGCCGCGACCGACTCGGTCAGCGGAAGGCTCTGCAGCAGGCCGCGCTCGATCAGATTGGAGAGCGCAAGATGCAGCGCCACGTATCCGCCGCAGATCGCCGCACAGCGGGTGCCGCCGTCGGCCTGGATCACGTCGCAGTCGATCCACGCGGTGCGCTCGCCGAGTGCCTTGAAGTCCACGACCGACCGCAGCGACCGCCCGATCAGGCGCTGGATCTCGACGGTGCGCCCATCGAGCTTGCCGCGGCTCGCATCGCGTGGCTTGCGCGAGTCGGTCGACCCCGGCAGCATGCCGTACTCGGATGTGACCCACCCGGTGCCCCGGCCGCGCATCCACGGCGGCACCGACTCCTCGATCATCGCCGTGCAGATCACGCGCGTGCTGCCGGCTTCGATCAGCACCGAGCCCGTCGCCGACGAGATGAATCCCGGAGTGAACGTGACGGGCCGCAGCCCGTCGGATTGACGACCATCGACGCGGCTCATGCGGCTGCCTCCAGGCGGAGTGGATCGATACGTTCGACGGTGGTCAGCGGCAGCTGCAGAAACCGGCCGGCCACCTCACGAAACGCTTCGGGGTCGCCGGTACACACGAACCGGTAGGTGCCGTCACGCCCCGGCTGGTTGGCGTCACCGCGCCGGTCGAGCGTCTCGGCAACCTCCAGCGCAACCTCCTCGGCCGAGGTGATCAGCGTGACTCCACGACCGTAGATCCGCTCGAGTATGGGGCGGATCAGGGGGTAGTGCGTGCACCCGAGGATGACCGTGTCCACCCCCGCATCCTTGAGCACCAGGGAGTACTCCTTGGCGGCGTCCAGGATCTCGTTGCCGTGCGTGTCGCCCGACTGGATCAGCGGCACCAGCCGCGGGCAGGCAACCTGGGTGACCTCGATCCCGGCGTCCAGACCGAGCACCGCCGCCGCGTAGCGACCGCTCGAGACGGTGGCCTCCGTCGCCATCACCCCCACCCGGCGATTCCGCGTGGCCTGCACCGCGGCGTGGGCCTCGGGCGTGATCACGCCGATCACCGGCACGGCGACGCTGCGCTGCAGCTCGGGCAGCGCCGCGGCGGTGGCCGAGTTGCACGCGACCACGATCAGCTTCACGTCACACTCGGCCAGGTGGAAGGCGATCTCGTGCGCGAACCGGCGGATGGTCGCCGCCGGCTTGGTGCCGTACGGGAACCGCCCGTCGGCCGAGTCACCGAAGTAGATGTAGTCCTCGTGGGGCAGCGAGACGAGGCACTCGTGCAGCACCGTGAGGCCACCCACGCCAGAGTCGAATACGCCTATCGGCCGGGCATCCATCCGCAGCAGTCTACGCCGGACGCCCGGCGGCGGGCCGCTGGTACTCTGCGGCCGTGCCCGGAACCGACCTGATACCGCGCAGCGTTCTTTTCGGAAATCCCGAGCGCAGCTCGGCGTCGATCTCGCCAGACGGTCAGCGGCTCGGCTATCTCGCTCCGGTCGGCGAGATCATGAACGTCTGGGTGGGCGCCACGGCGGGCGGCGACTTCGCGCCCGTGACCGCGGTTACCGACCGGTCGATCAGGCAGTACTTCTGGAGCGAAGACAACGTTCATCTCGGGTACCTCAAGGACTCCGGCGGCGACGAGAACTGGCACCTGTACATCCTCAACGTCGAAACCGGCGAGGTGCGCGATGTGACGCCGTTCGATGGGGTACAGGCGCGCCTGCTGGGATCGTCGCGGCGCCGCCCCGCCGAGCTCGTGGTGGGCCTCAACAAGCAGAACCCGCAGCTCCACGATCCGTATCTGCTCGACATCGCGACGGGCTCGCTCGAACAGCTCGAAACCAACCCTGGGTACGCCGCCTGGCTGGTCGACGAGGACCTCACCGTGCGAGGCGGCACCCGGTTCCTGGCCGACAGCAGCGCCGAGGTGGTGGTCGACGGCCGGGTGGTGCTGACGATTCCGCCCGACGATGGATTGACCACGAGCCCCCTGGGGTTCACGGCCGACGGGGCAAGGCTCTATGCAGTTTCGTCGATCGACCGCAACGCCTCCGCGCTGGTGCGGCTCGACCTCGAGTCGGGCGAGACCGAGGTGCTGGCCGCCGACCCCACCAGCGACGTGCACGCGGTTGAGATCAATCCGGTCACGCTCGAGGTCGAGATCGTGACGTTCGAACGCGCCCGGCTCGACCACGTCGTGCTCGACGCCACGCTCGCGGCCGACGTGGAGGCGATGCGACAGGCGGACGCCGGCGACCTCGTGTTCGCCGGGCGCGACCACTCCGACCGGCTCTGGGTGACCGCTTACACGGCCGACGACGGCCCGGTGTCCTACCGCCTGTTTGACCGCGACAGCGGCGAGAGCCGGTTTCTGTTCCACCACCAGCCTCGCCTGGCCGAGCACGAACTGGTGTCGATGCAGCCGTTCTCCTACACCGCCCGGGACGGGCTCGAGATCCAGGGATACGTGACGTTCCCGGCGGGTGCGGACGGTCCGCTCCCGGCCGTACTGAACGTGCACGGCGGCCCGTGGGCGCGCGACTCGTGGGGCTTCGACCCCGAGGCACAGTGGCTCGCAAACCGCGGGTACGTGTGCATCCAGGTCAACTTCCGCGGGTCGACCGGCTACGGCAAGGAGTTCCTCAACGCGGCTGAC
The DNA here is from genome assembly GCA_963796875.1 of uncultured Actinomycetes bacterium. Lineage (GTDB taxonomy): Bacteria > Actinomycetota > Thermoleophilia > Gaiellales > JAICJC01 > CAVPTL01. The sequence goes on along the minus strand of CAWCNL010000005.1, from coordinate 237,684 downwards.
AAGCAGTGGGGCGCCGCGATGCAGGACGACCTCACCGATGCTGTCGGCCACGCCGTCGAGCAGGGTTGGGCCGACCCCGGCCGCGTCGCGATCTACGGCGGTTCCTACGGTGGATATGCCGCGCTTGCCGGTGCCACGTTCACACCCGACCTCTACCGCTGTGCGATCGACATCGTGGGCCCCTCGAATCTGCGCACGCTGATCGAGACGATTCCGCCCTACTGGCAGCCGCTGATCGACCAGTTCACGCGCAGGGTGGGCGATCCCGAAGCCGACGCAGACCTGTTGTGGGAGCGCTCGCCGCTCTCCAGGGTCGACGCCATCCGCATCCCCATCCTGATCGCCCAGGGCGCGAACGATCCGCGGGTCAAGCAGGCCGAATCCGAGCAGATCGTGGCTGCCATGACCGAACGCGGCATCCCTCACACCTACCTGTTGTTCGAGAACGAAGGCCACGGGCTGTCCCACCCCGAGAACCGCATGCGGTTCTACGCGGCGGCGGAGCGGTTCCTGGCCGAGCATCTGGGGGGGCGGTTCGAGCCGGAGGCGCCCGCCGGGTGAAGGCGCTGCATCTGGTCAACCTGCCGGTGGCGCCCGCCGGGCTGTTCCTGCCGCCGCTGCGCGAGGAGGGCTTCGACATCGTCGACGTGGATGTCAGCACCGACCCCGTGCCGGAGACGATCGAGGGATTTGACGCCGTGGTGGTCTGCGGGGGCGCGGCCAACACTCACGAACTCGAGCGCTATCCCTGGATCGGCCACGAGGTCGATCTGCTCCGCGACGCGATCGAGCACGATGTGCCGGTGATGGGGCTCTGCCTCGGCGCCCAGCTTCTGACCGTCGCGACCGGCGGCGAGGTGTACCGCAGTGCCACCGAGATCGGCTGGTTCGACGTCGAGACCTCGCCGGCGGCGGCGGACGATCCCGTGCTCGCCGCCCTGCCCGGGCGGTTCACGGCACTCGAGTGGCACGACTATGCCTGCACGCCGGCCGCGGGCGCCACCAATCTCGCCCGCAACGACACCTGCGTCCAGGCGTTTCGCGTGGCTCCCTCCGCCTGGGGCACGCAGTTCCATATCGAGGTCACCGACCAACTGCTGCTCAACTGGTGGGACGAAGGCCAGGAAGAGTTGCGCGCGGCGGGCTACGACCAGGCCCGCTTCACCCGCGAAGCGGCCGAGCACCACGCGCGGCACCAGGAGATCGGCCGCGACATGGCAGAGCGATTCGCGCGGCTGGCCGCCGCGCGCGGGCGCTAGTCCGAGCCGACCGTGTAGCCCATCGCTGCCGAGACGTCGTGGAACGTCTCAAACCGGGTGTAGGCGGCGCCCTCGGTGTCGAGATAGCGGGCAAGCCCGTCGCGCGCAAACCGCCGCTCGGCGGCCAGCGACGCGCACCGATCCGACCAACCGTCGCCCACATAGGCGACCGCCGACCAGTCGGCCCGGCGCGCCACCAGCGGTCGCTTGCAGCGCTCGCTGCACCGCTCACAGCGCGGGCCGTCGCGCAGCGTGACGGTGCTGCCCTGCGGCGAGAACCGCACGTCGTGGGCGATCACCTCCAGATCGCCGACCCCGGCGGCGTTGAGCACCGGCCGGATCAGCTCCTCGAAGCCGCTCGAGATCACCACCACCGAGTCACCCGCGGCCTCGGCGGCCCGCACGAACTCGGCAAACCCTGCCCGCACCTCGGCCTCGGCCAGCATCTCGGCGACGATCTGATCATGTTCGGCGCGGATGGGCGCAAACTCGCGGCGGATGCACTCGTCCAGATCGATCTCGCCGGCCACGAGCGCCTGTTCGGCGGCGGCCAGGGCCTCGGGCGCGTGCCGCCGGCCGATCACCTCGAGCATGTCCTCCACCGTGATGGTGCCGTCGAAGTCGACGACGACCGTGTGGGCGACCGCCTCGGTCAATGCGCGCGCGACCAGCGGGCGACGGTCTCGGCGTCGTCGCCGTGGGCGATCAGCTGCAGCAGCGGCTTGGGGCTCTTCAGCGTCTTGATCGTCTCCATGGTGCCGACCGTCAGGCCCTGGCGCTGGCAGAACCGCAAGAGCGCCTGGCGATCGGCCGAAAGCACGCGCCACACCGTTTCCTGCCGGTGCCGGTCGAAATCGGGATACACGCCCACATCGCCCGCCACGGCACGGCGGATCGCCTCGTTGTACTGCGCTCGATAGTCGTGCTGCTCGCTCATTGCCGCGGGAGTCTAGTCTCTGTCCCCATGAGCACCAATCAGAACCGCGCCCACGGCGCCCAGAGCATGACGGCAAACCTCGCCCGCGCGCTTGTGAAGCGCCCCGACGCGAGCTTTGGCGAAGCGTTCGCCAACCCCGACCTGGGGTTCCTGCACAGGGTCGACCTGGCCGAGGCACAGCGCCAGCACGACGCCTTCTGCGCGATCCTCACCGACCTCGGCGTCGACGTCGCCGAACTTGCGACCGAGGGCCCCACCGGCGATGCGATCTACACATTCGACCCGCTCCTGATCGCCGATGCCGGCGCGATTCCGCTCCGGCTCGGGTAAGCCCAACCGGCTGGGTGAGGAGCTGGCCATCGAGCGCTGGGCCAACGAGCACGGCATCCCCACCGTGGGCCGCATCGAGGCGCCCGGCACGGTGGACGGCGGCGACACGATGTGGCTGCGCCCGGACATCTTCGTGATCGGCCGGTCGCTGCGCACCAATCGCGCCGGAGCCCAGCAGCTTCAGTCTCTAGTTGAGAGTGAGACTTTGATCGTGGACGTGCCGTACGCCACCGGCCCGGCCGAGTGCCTGCACCTGCTGTCGGTGATCAGCCCGGTCGCCGACGACCTGGCGGTGGTGTTCCTCCCCCAGCTTCCCGCCGGGCTCTACGACCTGCTGCAGGAACTTGGAATTCGCACGATCCCGGTGCCCGAGCACGAGATGCCGTCGCTCGGCTGCAACGTGCTCGCCGTGCGCCCCGGCGTGGTGGTCATGGCCGAGGGCAACCCCGCCACCCAGCGGGCGCTGCTCGATGCAGGCTGTGAGGTGCACACGTTCGCGGGATCGGAGGTTGCCGTCAACGGCAGCGGCGGGCCCACCTGCATGACGCGTCCGATCCTGCGCGGATGAAGGGCCTCACACCTGCCGAGCTGGCCGTGGTGGCAGCGGTCGACCGTGATCGCATTGGCGCCGACCTGGCCGCGATCGTGCAGATCCCCAGCCTCACCGGCGACGAGACCGCCGTCCAGACCGAGGCCGCTCTGCGCATGACGACGGCCGGCCTCGACGTGACCCGGCTCGACATCGATCCCGCGACGATCACCGCCGATCCGGACTATCCGGGCATGGAGGCCGCGCGCACCGTGCTGCCGGTGGTGGCGGGCCGGCTGGCCGGCGGCAAGCCCGGCCCGCGGCGCCTGATTGCCGGCCATATCGACGTGGTCTCGGCAGGCGATGAGCTGCAGTGGACGGTGCCGCCCTTCTCGGGCCGGATCACCGACGGCGAACTCTGGGGGCGCGGGTCGGTCGACATGAAGGGCGGGGTCGTCGCCGGCCTGGCGGCTCTGCGCGCCGTGGCCGAAGCCGGTGTCGAGTTCGCGGGCGAGGTCACCCTCCTCACCGTGCCGGCCGAGGAGGACGGCGGGGCCGGGGCACTGGCCGCGATTCGCGCCGGATACACCGGCGATGCGGCAGTGATCACCGAGCCCACCAACCTGCGCATCGTGACCGCCCAGGCGGACGCGATCACGTTCACGCTCACCGTGACGGGCCGCTCGGCCCACGCCGCATTTCGTCGCGCAGGCGTATCGGCGTTCGAGAAGCTCACACTGCTCGCCGAGGCGCTGCGGGCAAACGAAACGGCGCGCAACGAACGCGAGGAGCATCGTGCCATGCGGGCGCTGGAGCTGCCCTACCCCACCGTGATCGGCCGGGTGCGGGCCGGCGACTGGGCGTCGTCGGTACCGGATCGAGCGGTCGCCGAGGGGCGCTTCGGCGTGCGTTTGGGGCAGACGGTCGAGGAGGCCGAGGCCGAACTGCGCGAGGTGATTGCCGACGGCCTGCAGCGCCGATCCGTGGCTGGCCGAACATCCCGCCCAGATCGAACTCACCGGCGGCCGATTCGCCTCGTGCGCCGTTCCGTCGGATCATCCGCTGCCGTGGTCGCTGGGCGCAGCCGCGCGCGATGTGGGCGGACGCCTGCCGCCGTTCGTCGCGATGCCGTACGGCTCGGACGCTCGGCTGTTCGTCCACCAGGGAGCCACGCCGACCGTGCTGTTCGGGCCCGGTGACCCGCATCTGGCCCACGCGCCCGACGAGCGTATTGCTTTGGAACAGATAGCACTTTGTGCCCGAATCCTTGCTCTATGGATCACAAGGGCGACCTGAAAATGTCACAAAAGAGTGACAACATTTCCCATAAACGTGCTTTTGTCCGTTTGAACCGGTAGATTTGGGCGGTGCCCACGGGCTATGTGGCTGGCCGTAGGCACATCGCGTCGGCGGTCGGCGTTACGCAACGGCAGAGCAGCGGTTTGGAGCCCCACTGTTCTGCGTTGCACGCCGACCGCCGACTGCCTCACGCTCAGGCGGTCGGCGCTAACGCTCCGGCCGCCTGAGCGTCCACACCGCAAGCCGCGCGAACTTCGGCGGTGTCGTCGCGGAATCGGTATACGCTCGGCGCAGGGTTGGGTCAGCGTCAAGCGCGTGCACGAGCCCCGGTGCGGCGGTGCGCAGATCGAGGGCCACGGTGTCGACGTTCCACCGCTCGAGAATCTGATGCCGGCGGGTCTGCGAGGTGGCCGGATCGAGAAACTCGTCCACATCGGTGCGCCGTTCGGCGGGGCTGTCCTTGCGCTCGGCTTGCGAGTGGTAGTGCGAGACCGCCGCGGCATACACCGGAGCCTTACCGACCAGCTCGTAGGCGATGCCCGAATACCAGTCGGCCGGCGTCGCGGCGTAGGGCGCGAGCACCACCGGGATGCCGTCACGGGAACGGAAGTACGCAAGCGCCCCCGCCGACAGCTGGTCGTCGACGGCCGGCTGCGTGCGGCCGTGGACGAGCGCGTTGGCCATCGCGTGTGAGTGCAGACTGAGCCCACCGGCGAGCGTTGCTACCAGCAGGACTGCCGCCAGCGCGGGTGCGACGCCGCGGGCGCGCACGGTATCGCCCCGAGGTGCGCCGAACACATTACGCGGCCGCCGGTAGGCAACGACCAGCGCGGCGCCGATCAACACGGCCCCGCCGATCGCGAGCAGATCCGCGCTCGTCCCGAAGAGCAGCCGGGTGCGTTCCAGCACAAGCGAGGCCGACCAGCGCTGCGACGGCGACCGCAAGCCCGTAGCGTGTGCGGGCGACCATCACGATCACCGGGCCGAGCACGTACGGCCACGGGATCAGTTCCCAGAGCCGCTCGATCTGACCGAGGCCCATCACCACCCCCGCCAGCGGCACCACTCCGGGCACCATGCAGAGCAGGTACACCGCGGCGGCCACGGTGGCGCACACGCCCACGGGTGAGCGCGGTCGCAGCACGCCCCAGGCCACCGCCACCACGGCCAGCACCAACTCGGCGCGGTGCACGAACAGCTGCAACCCCGAGAGCGCCACGCGGTGCCCGTCGAGCATCAGAAACGCCGCGGGCAGCGGCGCGACCGGAACCGCCGGTTCGGAGCCGTGCAGGGCCACCAGAAACACCACGCCAAACCACGCGATGCTGACCGCCGCCGCGACCAGCGTGGCCCGCCACGCGTGACGGTTGAAGAGCGCGACCGCTGCCATCGCCACCAGAAGCGGCGGGGTGTACGTGAGATGGCAGGCCGTGATCACCACGATGCACGTCACCGCCAGCGCCTCGATCGCGATGTCGCGGTCGGCGATCAGTTCGATCAGCAGCAGGAGCAATGTCGGCACGGCGATCAGCGTGACGAAGTAGCGGGGCTGCTGAGCGGTGGAGAGCACGTTCTCGCCGGCGGCAAGCCACAGCGCAAGGAGCGCGGTGAGAACGCCACTGGTGCGTCCCGCCGCCCGGGTACCCACCGCATAGCCGACGATCCCGATCATCGCGGCGAAGATCGGCACGAGATCGGCGTACGCATCCCCTGCGTTCAGATTCGCGATCCACACCGCGGCCGCCTGCGGCAGGTGCAGGAGGGGGAATGCGTAGCCGGCGTGGGGATAGCCGTCCAGAAACTGCCAGATGTTGCGCTCGTCGGGCCGTGGGACGGCGACGAGCTTTCCGACCACGCCCGCGTGGAACAGGCCGTCGCCGATCAGGATGGACTGCCATTGCCGCCCGGCGAACGCACCGAACAGCGCGAACCCGGCGAACCCCGGCAGGTCGGCCGGCGCGGGTGCGGGCAGCACCCTGCCCGTGGCGATCATCCCGGCCGTCGCCGCCCCCAGCGCAACGATCATCACCACGAGCGGCAGCCCGATCAGCAGTCCCACAAACCCGATCGGCACCCACACGGCCACGCCCAGCAGCGGCACGAGACCCCAGGCGGTGATCGCCGACCGGTCGCGGTGCAGGTTGAGCGCGCCCGCCGCCGCCCACCCTGGGACGAGGATGGCGAACCCGCCGGCGAGCGTCGTGGAAAGCTCCTCGCTCAGCACCGAGGCGAGTGCGCGCACCACGACTGCCCCAGCGCAGAGCGCCACCGCGGCCAGCGCATAGCGCAACGCGAAACTGCCGCGCACACGGGCGCGCTCGGGAGCCTGGGTGACCGTCATGTGCCGCGTAGGGTACGGGAGCATCCTGCGGGCGGCAGTCGCATCCGCTACACCGCCGCGAGGCTCTCGAGTTCGAAACCGGAGACGAGTTCGGCTGCGGTCACCGCCGCCCCTCTGGGCGCGAGCCCCACCGAGGCAGCGAGGTCGCCCACCACCCGCTCGGGCGCGCGGCCCGCGCGGCGCAGGTCCGCCAGCGCCTCGGGGCGATCGCGCTTGGCGAGCCGCCGGCCGTCCCCGCCCTCGAGCAGCGGCACATGCGCGTAGGCGGGGGCGGGCACACCGAGCAGGTCGCCGAGCACCCGCTGCCGCGGCGTCGAGTGCCACAGGTCGGCCCCGCGCACGACATCGGTGACCCCGTCGGCGGCATCGTCGAGGACGATCGCGAGCTGGTAGGCGTAGAGCCCGTCGGAGCGGCGGATCAGCACGTCGCCGACCGCGGCCGAAACGTCCTGGCGCAGTTCGCCGAGCAGCCGATCGTGAACGACCGTCTCGCCCTCGGGGATGCGCACGCGCAGCGCCGGGCGGCGCCCCGCGGCGATCCACGCCGCCCGCTCGGCCGCGCCCAGCTCGCGACACGTGCCCGGGTACGGCGACTCACCCCGCTCGCCGTGCGGCGCAGCGGCGGTGCCCAGCTCGCGGCGCGTACAGAAGCACTCGTAACCAGCCCGCGCGCCGCGACGATTCGATCGCGGCGGCATGAGCGGCGGTCCGCGCCGCGGCCGGTGCAGTCTCGACATCCCAGTCCAGACCCAGCCACACCGAGGTCGGTGCGCACCAGTTCGGCGTACTCCGCGCGGCTGCGGGCAGTGTCGAGATCGTCGATGCGCAGCACCACCTGCCCCCCGCGCGCACGCGCGTCGAGCCACGCGAGCAGCGCCGTGCGCGCGTTTCCCAGATGCATGGGGCCGCTGGGTGACGGCGCAAACCGTCCGACGACCGGCGTGCCGCTCAGCGCGGCTGCGGGTCGCCGAGCGGGGTCAGGATCTGCTCGAGCCGGTCGCGCAGGTACTCGAAGTCGGGCGGCAGCGAGAGCGACTCGCCCAGATGCTCGGCCGGCTCATCGGTCGCAAACCCTGGGCCGATGGTCGCGATTTCGAACAGCACCCCACCCGGCTCGCGAAAGTAGACCGAGCGGAAATAGAAGCGGTCGATCACGGTCGTGGGATGCGCGCCGGCCTGCAGGGCTCGCTCGCGCCACTCCTCGTGATCCTGCATCGTCGAGGCAAATGCGACGTGATGCACGGTGCCCGCGCCGGAGATGCCGACGGTGGTGGTGGTGTCGATCTGGTAGGTCGCGCCGCGGTCGGTGCCGCGCACCTCGTACTCCCCCTCGTCGCGCTTGACGAACCCCAGCCCATCCAGCAGTGCGTTGCTGCGCTCAGGCCGGCTGCCGTACACCCGCACACCCGCGAATCCCCGCAGTGCAAACTCGGCCGGGATGTCGTCGCGGCGGGCCGTCAGCGGCTGGTCGCGGCCGTCGTCTGGCACCAGTTCGAACCCCAGCCCCTCGGGATCGCTGAACGTCAGCGTGTCGCCGCTGCGCCGCACGGGCACGCCGTCGGCGTCGAGCCGCCCCTGCCAGAAATCGAGCGCATCCTCGCCGGGAGCCAGCCGCAGCAGGATGGTGTGCACCATTCCCGCCCCCGCCTGTCCGCGGGCCGCGCGGGGATACTCGAAGAAGGTCAGGTCGGCGCCGGGGCTGCCCGCCTCATCGGCGTAGAACAGGTGGTAGACGGTCGGGTCGTCCTGGTTCACCGTCTTCTTCACCAGGCGCATGCCGAGCACGCGGGTATAGAAATCCAGATTCCGCGGTGCGTCACCGGTGACGGCGGTGATGTGGTGGATGCCGTCGAGCTGCATTCTGCCTCCTCCTCCTCGGTCAAGCGGACGCGAGCACGTACCCCGAAGGATAGGCGCAGCGGCTAGACCGGGAGCTGGAGAAGCACGACCACCGGCACCAACACCAGGAGCCAGGAGCCGAGTACGAATGCTGTCAGCAGTGCAAGATTGTGCGTCATCATGGGAGGGTGGCAGGAGCCGCGTTCATCCTGCATCCGCCGCGTAAGAGAATTGTTAGGTCGGCGAAAGGGTTGCGTTGCGTCCGGTGTCGATATGGTGAACCGATGCAAGAACGCTTCAATCTGTCCTCAGGAACGGCGTTCGAGAGCACCTTCGGATATTCGCGGCTCGTGCGGGTGGGACCGCACATTGCGGTCGCCGGGACGCTCGGCATCCACCCCGACGGCACCGTCCCCGAAGGCGCCCACGCTCAGACTCGGGCGGCGTTCGAGCGCATCGGTGTGGCGCTCGAGTCGGCGGGGTCGTCGCTCTCCGATGTGGTCCGCACCCGGATGTACGTGGTCGACATCCAGACGCATGCGCAGGACGTCGGCAGAGCGCACGCTGAGGTGTTTGCCGACATCCGGCCGGTGTCCAGCATGATCGGCGCCGCAGCGCTGATCGCGCCGGAATTTCTGGTCGAGATCGAGATCGAAGCCCTCTCCGACAGCCATTGCTAGACTTGTGCGGCTGCGGCGGACGTGAGACAGGCTCAGGCCTGACCGGCGCAGAAGCACGGGCCGCATTCGTCTAGGGGCCCAGGACGCCGCCCTCTCACGGCGGTAACACCGGTTCGAATCCGGTATGCGGTACTCGACCGAGGGGGTAGCCGTGGGATGGCCCACGGTTACCCCTTTGCCCTGAGTTCCCTCTCTGTATGACCGCCTGTTGCGGCTGGTTCGCGGCGGCGGTGGCGGCGTCCCCCGCCGCGTGCGGTGAATAGAAGGTGTCAGGCAGTTTCTATTCACCAGAAGGTGCATCGCCTCTTCACGGTGGTTGGGGTGAATAGAAACTGCCTGACACCTTCTATTCACGACCTGCGCTCCGCTCACGGCTCGATCCTTGCCACCACCACCGCGCCCTGCACCTCACGACGGCGTTCATACAGAGAGGGAACTCTCGTTCCCCTACGATCGAGTGGCGATTGCGACGATCACCCGGCTGGGGGAGTTTCAGAACGCCGCCGACCCGCCATTGTGAGCACATGGACCAGCGTCCCCCCCGTTGGCCCGGACACCGGTGTGCTCCTGCCGGTGCTCCCGCCTCCTCCCGCTCAGCCGGCTCCCGCGAGTCCGGCCAGGTGCTGCCGTTGGTGGCCGTGCTGATCGTGCTCATCCTGATGTTTGCCGGCGCGGTGATCGACATCGGCAACGCCTATCGCGTGCACCAGCAGCTGCAGGCCTCGGCCGACGCCGCGGCAGCCGCGGGTGCCGACAACCTGCCCGACACCGCGGCGGCGGTCAAGGCGGCGCAGGACTACAGCTCGTCCGAGCAGGGACTGAATCCCGTCAATGGGTCGGGAGACGTGACCACAGCAGCCACCACCGACTGCTCGACCAGCGCGAAGTTCTGCAACCCCGCCAACACCGTGCACGTGACCGAGAGCACCGAGGTGCCGACCAACTTCCTCGGCCTGATCGGCATCGGTTCGATCCGCGAGACGGTCTCGGCACAGGCCTGCTCGCCGTGCGGCGCCAACCCCCTCGACGTGATGATCGTGCTCGACCGCACCGGTTCGATGAGCGGCAGCAAGATCGACTCGGCCAAGAAGGGCGTGCTGGCGTTCATGAGCACCATGGATCCCACCGTGGACAATGTCGGGTTGGCCGTGTTGCCTCCAGCAGCAAGCACGACCGCGGCCTGCGATCCGGTGGCGTCCTCGCCCTACGCTTCCTCGTCAGCGGCATACCTGCTGGTGCCGCTGGGCAACGACTATGCCACGAGCACCGGCATGCTGAACGGGTCGAGCCAGCTGATCTCGACGATCAACTGCGTGCAGGCCGGCGGCGCCACCGCCTATGCCCAGGCGCTCGACGCCGCCCGCGCCGAGTTGAACACCGACGGCCGCGTCGGTGTCCAGAAGGTCATCATCATCCTCTCCGACGGCGCCGCCAACAGCGGTCCCAGCTATCTGCCTGCGACGAGCCCCTACCGCACGCAGCCCTGCCAGTCAGCGGTGGATTCCGCGGCCGCAGCCGAAGGCCGAGAATGTGCTGATGTATTCGATCGCCTACGACATCGGCGGCGCCGGGGCCGATCCCTGCTACGCCGCCAGCGGTGCGATCGTGAACGGCAAGACGGTGAAGGGCAGCAGCACCCCCGAGCAGCCGAGCATCGAGGCGGTCGCAGCGCTGCAGCAGATCGCGTCGCCGGGCAACTACTACGCCCAGCCCGATCCGGTGTCGCTGACCAACATCTTCCTGGCCATCAGCGCCGACATCTCGCGTGGCACCAGCCGCATCAACGGCTGAACCTCACCGAAATTCAGCGAGGCCGCTGCCGATCGCTAAGGCAACGCGAATGTGGTCCGTTCGCGCCTGCCGATGCGCGATCTCCTCCGTCCGAACGACCTCGATTTCACCAGCACCGACCGTCCGGCGCGGATCCTGGCATTCCTGTTTCTGGCGCTGGCGCCCGCGCCGCTCCTGGGCCACCTGCTGATTCCCACTCCGCGACAGCCGGTCTCGGCCCAGCAGATTGCCGAACTGACCGCGCTCTACGCGGGCACGGGTCTCGTATTTTCGCGGATGCGCTGGCACTCCACCGATGTACGCCTGGTGGTCGCCGTTCCCGGCGTGTGCCTGCTCGCCCTGCTGGGCACCATGGCCGTGATGGGCGTCGGGCCCAATCCCAACGAGGGAGCGACGTATCTGGTCGGCTCGATTCTGATCCCGATCTCTGTCGGCCTGACCCAGCGGCGTGGACATGCCACGGTGGCGGCGGCGCTGACAGTGCTGGGTGTACTCGCCACAGCCAAGGCGGTGAACCATCTACAGCTCGACCAGATCGTCGCATTCACCGCGTTCGTTGCGTCTGCGATCGCCGGCGAAGCGGTTGCCCAGGGCCGGCATCGCAACCGCCTGGCACTGGATGGGCTCTCACGGCTGACCGTGTCGAACCAGCGCCTGACCACGACCGAGACCCGCGACGAGGCGTACACGGTGGCGGTCACCGCCGCCTGCGAGCTGAGCCGGGCAGACGCGGCGGCGATCACCGGTGCGCGGGGCGCGGGGGCCGAGGTTCTGGCGGTGTCGCCGGCGCTCGAGGCGTGGTCGCCGGCCCATCGCCAAGATCTCGAAGCCGGCACCTCCGATCCCACCTGGCAGTGTGCGTTGGGCGAGCAGCGGGTGCTGCGCGTATTCGGCGCTCGCAGCCACGACGGCCGGCTGCGGCTCGACCTGCTCTCCCAGGCGGTCACCGAACATCTGATGCGTCTCGACCTGGTTGACCGGTTGCAGCGCGAGGCGCTGAACGACGCGCTGACCGGCATCGGCAACCGCCGGGCTGCCATGCGCGAACTGGCCCTGGTGAACCCCGGCGATGCCGTCATGCTGATCGACCTCGACCACTTCAAGCAGGTCAACGACCTGCACGGCCACGATGCCGGCGATCTCGAGCTTCGATCGCTGGGGCGATTCCTGGCCGAGACCGTGCGCCGCGAAGACCGCGTGTTCCGGTTTGGCGGTGAAGAGTTCCTGATCCTGCTCGAGGCCGACGACGCCGTGGCCATCAGCCACCGGCTGCAACAGGATTGGGCGGAGCGGCGGCAGCTCACCACGCTCAGCGCCGGCTGTGCGCCGCACCGGGGCGGAGACGATCCCAGCGTTACGCTGAAACGCGCCGACGAGGCGCTCTACCGCGCCAAACACGCCGGCCGAAACCGCGTGGAGTTCGCCGCGTGATCAGGCTGCCAGTTCGTCCTCGGCCCGCGCCGGCTCTGACGTGATCTCCGCAGCGGGGCGCTGTTCGCGCGCCGCCAGCCGCTTCAGGATGATCAGCGCCACCAGCGATCCCAGACCGAGCACGAGTACGACGGCGGCACCCACAGCGGCGGTGGTAGCGGAGATCGAATTACCACCAGATGCGGCGAATGCTGCCGACGGCACCATCACGAACGAGATGACTGCGCCGGCGAATGCCCCGGCGCTCGCAAGAGAACGACCCATGCACCAGATATCGGCAGCCGCGAACCGGCACGAAAGGGTGAACTTGCCATGAGGTGCTTTCCAAATGAGCGCCGTCGTGAGGCGCAGGGCGCGGTGGTGGTGGCAAGGATCGAGCCGTGAGCGGAGCGCAGGTGGTGAATAGAAGGTGTCAGCTGGATTTGGCGCGGGCCGACCCGAGCAACGCCACCACCGCGAGCGCAAACATCACCGCGACCCCGGCCAGGCTCGTCTCGATCACGCCGAACGCCCTGTCCGACGCCTGGTGGGTGAACCAGAAATAGGCGGTGGCGGTGGCTCCGAAGAGCAGCGCCGCGATTCCTCCCAGCAGTGCCATCAGCCGCGCGAGCCGGTACGCCTCAGCGGCGGGCTGCAGCGGCGAGGAGCTCATCTGGTAGGCGAGTGCGGCAGCGATGATGCATCCAAACGCTGCCAAGAACACCGTTGCTGCGGAGGCCTTGGCGATATTCCCGAGCAGGGTGATCACCATGGTGGACGCGATCATAGAGAGCACATTCCCGCATCTCTCGGTCACGATCCGAAGTCCCCCCAAACCACCACCCAAACCCACCCAGATGGGTGGCGATCGTCAGTTCGAGTGCTTGGAGGTCTTCTTGGAGGCGTTCGCCGTGGCGGCACCCTCCACGCGGCCGACGGAGAGTCCCTGCGCGTAGCCCGCCGCGTAGCCGGCGTGGCGCCCAGCGTTGAGCCCGGCGTGACGCCCATTGCGCAGACCCGCTTTGTACCCGCGTTGATGGCCGGCCTTGTACGCCGTCTTGCGGGCCTTGGCGGTCTGCACCGCTCCACGGTCGAGGCCGGCGTTCAGACCCTGGGCATACGCACTCGAACTGGCCGCGGCCAGATCGCTGGTTGACGGCCCGGAGCTGGTGCCCAGCGACCAGGCACCCACGCCGACGAACGTCGCAAGGACGGCTGCCAGCACGAACGCCAGCAGTATCCCGGCGAGCGAAAGCCGCGGAAGCGATACGGGTGATGTTCGGTGGAGCGAGTCAAACATGGGGTAACGACCCAGAGGGCGAGCTTGGGTGTTCGGCACCGCGCGGCGCGAATCCTCCCACGACCTGCCCGACCGCGACTGAATTCAGAGCCGCGCGAGCGCGGCGTCGATCCGCGCAAGCGAGGAGTCGCGGCCCAGCAGCTCGAGACTCTCGTACAGGCCCGGCGACACCGTGCTGCCGGAGACCGCCACGCGCACCGGGGCATACAGCACCCGCGGTTTCAACTGCTCTGCCTCACAGGCCGACCGCAGCGCTGCCTCGATCGATTCGGCGTTCCACTCCGCGAGCGGCTCCAGATGTGCCCTGGCGGCGGCCAGCGAGCGAGCGGCGTCGGCCGATGCCGAGACCTTGGCCCAGGCGGCTTCGTCGAGCTCGACCTCCCGGAACAGGAATCCACACATGGGCTCGAACTGCTCGAGCAGCCGGATCTTCTCCTGCACGAGCGGAGCCACCTGCTGCACGCGCGCCTCCTGCTCGGCCAGGCCGGAGCCACTCCACCGCAGATACTCGAGCACTGCGGCGCAGAACTCCTGGCTCGAAAGCGCACGCAGGTGCTCGCCGTTCAGCCACTCGAGCTTCTCGAAGTCGAACACCGCCGGACTCGCATTGATGCGCTCGAGCGTGAACTGCTCGACCAGCTGCGACCGGGTCATGAACGTCGTGTGGTCGTCCAGGCTCCAGCCGAGCAGCGCGACGTAGTTGATCAGCGTCTCGGCCAGCACGCCGCGATCGCGAAACTCCTCGACCGACACCGCCCCGTGGCGCTTGGACAGTCGCTTGCGGTCGCTACCGAGCACCATCGGCAGGTGGCAGTACACCGGCCGCGGGGCTTCGAGCGCGGCATAGAGCGCGAGCTGGCGCGGAGTCGACGGCAGCAGGTCCTCGCCGCGGATCACGTGCGTCACGCCCATCTGGATGTCGTCCAGCGGATTTGCGAACTGGTAGGTCGGCGTGCCGTCTGAGCGAACGATCACGTGATCGCCGAGCAGGCTTCGATCCCACTCCACCGCGCCTCGCACGACATCGTCGATCGCGGTAACTCCGGTGCTCTCCACGCGCAACCTCAGCACCGAGGTGCGCCCCTCAGCTTCGAACTCCGCGCGGTCGGCGTCGCTCAGATCGCGGCAGCGACCGGAATAGATCAGCGGCAGTCCGGCCTCCTTGCGCCGCTCCCGCTCATCCTTCAATTCGTCTGGAGTGCAGAAGCAGCGGTAGGCCAGTCCGCGGTGCTCGAGGTCGCGGGCCACCTGCGCGTAGATGTCGAATCGCTCGGTCTGCCGAAACGGCCCCTCGTCCCAGTCGATACCCAGCCACGCGAGCACCCGCAGAGCCTGGTCGACGGCGGCGTCGGTGGAGCGCTCCACGTCGGTGTCCTCGAACCGCAGCACCACCGTGCCCTCGCGCCCGCGGGCAAACAACCAGTTGAACAGCAGGGTGCGGGCGCTCCCCACATGCAGGAGCCCTGTGGGGCTGGGCGGCATGCGAACTCTGGGTGCGCTGGACATGAGCCGCACGATACGACGCCGATACGATGCCGCGATGCACTTGGGCGGTCACCTCTCCACAGCCGGCGGCCTCGACAAGGCCATCGGCCGAGCCGAGCACCTGAACGCCACCGCGCTTCAGATCTTCACGCAGAGCCCGCGCATGTGGAAGCACCCCGATCCCAACCCCGAGGTCTGCGCGCGGTTCATCGCAGCCAGGGAGGCATCGCGGGTTGCCAGCGTCGTCTGCCACGCGACGTATCTGATCAACCTCGGCACCGCCGACCGCACGATCCGCGCCAAGTCGCTGCGCGCGCTTTCGGCCACGCTTCTGACGGCCCACCTGATCCAGGCAGACGGCGTGGTGTTTCACCTCGGCAGCCACCTGGGCAAGGGCTTTTCGCGCGCGCTTCCGCGCACCATCAAGGCGATCGAGACCGTGCTCGACGACATGCCCGACGGCTGCCGCACGCCGCTTCTGATCGAGAACTCGGCGGGCGCCGGCGGCACGATGGGCGTCGACCTCGACGAGATCGACCGGGTGATACGGGGCGTGGGCAGGCCCGGCGCGGTCGGCGTCTGCCTCGACAGCTGCCACCTCTACGCCGCGGGCGTGGACATCACCGACATGGGCCGCGTGGACGCACTGGTGGCCGAGGTGCAGGAACGATTCGGACCCGACGGGCTGCGCTGCCTGCACATCAATGACTCGGCCATGCCACTGGGCTCCAACCGCGACCGGCACGCGAATGTCGGCGCCGGCCTGATCGGCCAGGGGATGGCGGCGTTCCTGGGCCACCCGGCCTTTCAGGATCTGCCGGCGGTGATGGAGACCGAGGGCGCCGGCGATGGTCCCGATGCCCAACAGATGGGCCAGCTGCGGCGGCTGCACCGAAACGGCGTGCGGCGGTGGGCGCGCTACCAGTCGCGTGATTGACCTCGGCCCACTGCAACAAACGTGCCAGGCACGTTTGTTGCGTTCGCGACCGATGCAACAAGCGCCCGCTCCACCGGGACATCCACGCTGATGATTGACGTCGGCGCCCAGCAGCTACTGCCGGAATCCGAGCTGGAGTACCGGTTTACCCGCAGCGGCGGTCCCGGTGGCCAGCACGTGAACACGAGCGCCACCCGTGTCGAGGTCGTCTTCAACGTCTTGACCAGCCCCACCCTCAGCGACACCGAGAAGGCCCGCGCGGCCCGCAGGCTGGGGTCGCGGCTCGACGCCGAGGGACGTTTACGGGTGGTCGCCCAGGACGAGCGCAGCCAGACACGTAATCGCACGATCGCCCGCGAGCGGCTGGCCGACCTCCTGCGCACCGCACTGGCTCCACCGCCCCCGCCGCGCCGCCCCACCCGGCCGACCCGCGCGGCCAGGGAGGCGCGGCTCGACACCAAGCGTCGCTCTGCGGCCCGCAAGCGCAATCGCCGTCCGCCCGCTGCAGACGACTGATGCGGTAGGGGTTTTCACTGATCGACAAGCAGCGTCAACCCTGTTGTGTTGGCGAGCCACACTTGTTAGGTTCGTAGCGTGAGCCAGGACAACGATCGCCCGAAGAAGGATCCGATCTCGATTGGAGGAGTGGCGCTCGCGTCGGCGGCGGTCGCATTCATGATGGTCGCGGTCGCCGTGACCGCGTGGTACAGCGGTAAGTCACATGCGTCGACCACCGCGGCGCCGGCTCAGACCGTGCACTACAAGCCAGTGAGCCCCACCGTTGCCGCCGGGGCACACGACTTCGTCAGGTTTGCGTGCGCCCAGTGTCACGGATTCCGGGGAGTCGGTGGGGTTTCGCCGGACGTGCCGGCCCTGAACACGCTGGGCCCGAATCTCACCGAAGCACAGCTTGCAAACGTGATCGAGCACGGAGCCGGGGTTTCGTCCAATCCCACCAAGCCGTTCATGCCGGTGTGGACGGGCGTCATTTCAAAGCCGCAGATCCACGAGTTGGCCACCTACCTCCACGCAGGCCTCCCGGCGGTGCAGGATGCGACGCCGGCGCCGGTCCCGCAGAATCAGGGCTCGGCGGTGGCAGGAAGCGGCTACTACATCACGTTTGGGTGCATCAACTGCCACGGGCCCAACGGGTTGGGTGGCGTACCCAACCCGGAGTCCCCCGACACCGTCATCCCGTCGCTTGCCAGCGCCGACTTCCAGCAAGAGTTCAACACCCCGCAGAAGATCCGCGACGTGATCGTCTCGGGCAGCGTTATCGGCAAGCAGCCCATCGTCAGCATGCCGCACTGGGGCGGCATCATCAATCAGCGCCAGATCGCCGACCTGATCGCGTACATCAATACGCTCAGGTAGCCCCGCTCGGATAGCGTTGGCGTCCATGCGATTGCAGAACTTGACGGCGCTGGTCACCGGCGGCGGGAGCGGAATCGGCGCCGAGATCGCAGCCCGGCTCCAGTCCGAAGGCGCTCAGGTGTGGGTGATGGGCCGCCGCCGCGAGACCCTCGAGCAGGTGTCGGCGAACCTGGTCGTCGGCGACATCGCAGCAGCGGGCGACCGCGAGCGGGCGGTCGAGACGTGCGGCGATCTCGACATCCTGGTCAACAACGCGGCCGACGGTGATGCCGGCTGGGAGCGGACGCTCGAGGTGAATCTGAGTGCCGCGCACCACCTCACCGAACTGGCCGTGCCCGGCCTCACGCGGCGCCGTGGCGCGATCGTCAATGTGTCGTCACTGGGCGGCGTCCGCGCCCACGCCGGCAGCCCGCAGTACGGCGTCTCGAAGGCGGGGTTGATCCAGCTGACGCGCTCACAGGCCGCCCGTTTCGGCCCGGTTGGCGTCCGCGCGAACGCGGTCTGCCCCGGCTGGGTGCGCACCCCGATGGCCGACCACACGATGCGCGAGTTGTTCGACCCCGATCCCGAGGCCGGATACGCCAAGGCGACGCGGTACGTTCCGCTGCGCCGGCCCGGCACGCCGGCCGAGGTGGCCGCCGCGGTCGCGTTTCTGGCATCGCCGGATGCGACCTACATCTCGGGCGCGGTACTGATGGTCGACGGCGGCGCGGCCGTCGTCGATGCCGGCATGCTCCCTGAATAGAAGGTGTCAGGCAGTTTCTATTCACGCCGATCGCTGCGGGTCATCAATGGCAGTCTCGTGAATAGAAACTGCCTGACACCTTCTATTCAGCGCTTGCGGATGACGCGGATCGTGGGCTCCGCGGTCGGCAGCTCGCCGAACTCGGGGTTGATGCACCCCAGCGGATCCTCGCGGTCTTCGTAGTTGCGCTCGACGTCCGCGGGGCACAGCGCCAGAGGCTGGCGCGCGGCGAGCACCGCCCCGAATCCATTGCGCCGCCGGGCCGCCCTGCGCAGCACCTCGAGGTCGAGTTCGGTGGTGAAGATCTTGTGGGTGCAGCCCACGTAGGTGCGGCCAAACGCGTCGTGCGCGTAGAGGAACGGGCAGTCGTTGGCCAGGCACCGCGACGGGTAGATCACCTTCTGGCACACCACCCCGCAGCCCCGGCATTCCGCGGCGGCCGGCACATCCACTGGTGGTACCTGAGGCAAGCTGCGCATGGGTCTCAGTCTACCGCTCGACCCCCACAGGGTCTATCCGCGCACGCCGGAAATCTGCAGGATGTCCAGCGGCCGGGCGGGCACGTGATCGGCCAGGCCGTGCTCGCCTGAGTCGTGCCGAAACCACGTCGCCAGTGCGGTCTGCATGCCCTGCTGCCGCGGGCCGACGATGTCCTCCAGCACGCGGTCGCCGACAAACAGCGTGTGCTGCGGCGCAGTCCCCACCGCCTCGAGCGCCGCACGATAGATGCGGGGCGACGGGTTTGCGATACCCGAGCGCAGACGAGAGCACCACCGCATCGGCCAGATCGAGCAGCCCTTCGAGCGCCATCGTCTGCTCGAGCATCGCGGGCGGGTCGAACGTATTGGAGACATAGCCGACGCGAATGCCCGCGGCCCGCAGGCGCTGCAGCAGTTCGATCGCCTCGGGATGCACGTGGCGCACCGGATCCCAGGCGCGCAACTGCGCCCGCATGCCGGCTTCGAGATCGGCGTCGGCGGGGTGCAGGCCCACCTGCGCAAGCGCCGCTCGGGTGACCGCGAGATAGTCGATCTCGCGGCCCTCGGGCGCCGCCGCCTGCTCGGCACCGATCCGGCCGGCGCGCACCTGCGCGTGGAACTCGTCGATCAGCTCGAGCGGCGCGCCGAGCGCGGCCAGCATCGCCCGTTCTCCGCCGATCAGCGTGTCGTCCGTCCAGCGGATGTCCACGAGCGTGTGCCCGTAGTCGAACAGCACCGCCCGCACGCCGCGCGCCTCAGTGGTGATCGGGATCCTCGCCAAACCAGTAGCGCACCGTGAGCCGTTTTGCCGCGGCCGCCTCGTCCAGCCGCGTCACCGGCCGGGTGTGTGGAGCCGACTTCAGCACCTGCGGATCGCTGGCCGCCTCGGCGACGATCGCGAGCATCGCCTCGCAGAACGCGTCCAGCGTCTCGACCGCCTCGGTCTCGGTCGGCTCGATCATCAGCGCCTCGGGCACGATCAGCGGGAAGTACACCGTCGGAGGGTGGAACCCGTAGTCCATCAGCCGCTTGGCGACGTCGAGCGCCGAGATGCCGTACTCCCGCTTCAGGCCGCGGGCCGAGATCACGAACTCGTGCATGCACAGGCGGTCGACCGGCAGCTCGTAGGCATCGCGCAGCCGCGCCAGCAGATAGTTCGCGTTCAGCACCGCGATCTCGGACATCTCCCGCAGCCCGGGCCCCCACATCCGCATGAACGCGTACGAGCGCACGAACACCCCGAACGGCCCGGTGAACCCGCGCACCTTGCCGATCGACCGGGGCCGGTCGTCGTCGCGCCGAAACACGCCGCCCGCGTTCACGATCACCGGCCGGGGCAGGAACGGCTCGAGTGCCGCGCGCACCGCCACCGGCCCGCCGCCCGGCCCGCCTCCGCCGTGCGGCTGGGCGAACGTCTTGTGCAGGTTGAAGTGCAGGATGTCGAAACCCATGTCGCCGGGCCGCGAGATACCGCACACCGCGTTCAGGTTCGCGCCGTCGTAGTAGAGCAGCGCCCCGGCCGAGTGGAAGATCTCGGCGATCTCCTCGATCCGCTCCTCGAACAGTCCGAGAGTGGACGGGTTGGTCAGCATCAGCCCGGCCGTCTGCGGCCCCACCTTGGGGCGCAGGTCGTCGACGTCGATATTGCCGCGAGCGTCGGTCTTCACGTGCACCAGCGTGTAGCCGGCCATCGCCACGCTGGCCGGGTTGGTGCCGTGGGCGGTGTCGGGGATGATCACCTCGCGGCGCGTCTCGTCCTCGCCACGGTCGATGAAGTAGGCGCGCATCAGCGTGAGCCCGGTCAGCTCGCCCTGCGAGCCGGCGGCGGGCTGCAGCGTCACCGCGTCGAGACCCACGACGTCGGCGAGCATCCGCTCGAGCCGCCACATCAACTCGAGCGCGCCCTGCGCACCGTCGTCGTCCTGGTGCGGATGCAGGTCGCGAAACCCGGGCAGCCCGACCAGCCGTTCGCTGATCCGCGGGTTGTACTTCATGGTGCACGAGCCCAGTGGGTAGAAGCCCGTGTCGATGCCGAACGTGCGCGTCGAGAGCTCGGTGAAGTGGCGCACCAGCTCGGGCTCGGCCAGCTCCGGCAGCCGCGGAGCCTCGGCGCGGACGAACTCGGCGGGCAGCTCGGCGCGCGGCACGTCGGGATGCGGGAACGACGACGATCGCCGGCCGCTCTGGGAGCGCTCGTAGATCAGCTTCATGCGTCGACCTCCGCAAGCACCTCGGCCAGCCGGTCGATGTCGGCCCGGGAGCGCTTCTCGGTGACCGCCACCAGCAGAGCGTGCTCCATGCCCGGATAGGCGCGGCCGAGTGGATAGCCGGGGTGCACCCCTCGTTCGCGCGCGGCGGCCACGACCTCTTCGGCGGGCCGGTTGGTGCGGATCGCAAACTCCTTCACGGTGGGCCGGTCGAACAGCAGCTCGCGGCCCAGCGCCCCCTTGGCGTACTCGCTCAGCGAGAGGCACGCCTGCCCCACCTCTCGCAGGCCGGCAGGGCCGAGCCACGACAGATACACCAGGCCGCACAGCGCGAGCAGCGTCTGGTTGGTGGTGATGTTGGAGGTCGCCTTCTCGCGGCGGATGTGCTGTTCGCGCGTCTGCAGCGTGAGCACGAATCCGCGCCGGTCGTGGGTATCGACCGTCTCGCCGACGATGCGGCCGGGAAGCCGCCGGGCGTGCTCCATGCGCGACGCGAGGAATCCGTAGTGCGGCCCGCCGAACGCAAGCGGGTTTCCGGCCGCCTGGCCCTCGCCGATCGCCATCTGGCACCCGTAGGCGCCGGGCGCCTCGAGCAGTCCCAGGGTCATCGGGTCGACGTGCGCGACCGACACCGCACCCGCGTCGTTGGCAGCCGCTGCGATCTGCGCCGCCGGCTCGAGGCAGCCGAAGAAGTTGGGCTGGCTGAAGATCACACAGGCGGCGTCGGCGGCCGCAGCTGCCACGGCGGCGGGGTCGACCGTCCCGCCCGCGTGCGGCACCTCGACCACTTCCATGCCAAACCCCGGAGCGAACGTGCGCACCACGTCGCGCACCTGCGGATTGACCGTCTGGGCCATCACCACCTTGCTGCGGCGGGTGGCCGCGCGCGCGACCAGAGCGGCGTCGGCGGCAACCGTGGTGCCGTCGTATCCCGACGCGTTGGAGATATCCATGCCGGTCAGCTCGCAGATCGCGGTCTGGTACTCGAAGATGGCCTGCAGCGTGCCCTGGCTCATCTCGGGCTGATACGGCGTGTAGGCGGTCAGGAGCTCGCCCCGGGCGGCAACCGCGTCCACCACCGCGGGCACGTAGTGGTCGTACATGCCGGCGCCCAGGAACGAGAGCTCGCGGCCGGTGTCCACGTTGCGCGCGGCCAAGTCGGCCATGTGCTGCATCAGCTCGAGCTCGGAGAGCGCCTCGCCCACGTCCAGGTCGCGATCCAGCCGCAGATTCGCCGGGAGGTCGGCGAAGAGCTCCTCCACCGAATCCACACCGATGGTGTCGAGCATCCTGACGAGATCTGCGTCGGTCAGCGAGGTGAAGCTCACAGCGCTTCCACGAACGCCTGATACGAGGCCGCATCCATCAGATCGTCGAGCTCGCCGGGCTCGGACAGCCGCACCTTGATCAGCCAGCCCTCGCCGTACGGATCGTCGTTGATGGTGTTCTCCGCGCCCTCCAGCCCCTCGTTCACCTCGACCACCTCACCGCTCAGCGGCGAGACCAGCGCCGAGACGGCCTTGGTCGATTCCAGCTCGCCGTACTCGCCGTCCTTCTTCACGAGCGCACCCACGGCGGGCAGGCTCGAGAAGACCACCTCGCCAAGCGTGTCCTGGGCGTACCAGGTGATGCCGAACGTCGCGACATCGCCGGTCACCGCCACCCAGTCGTGGGCCTCGTGATAGTGGAGGTTCTCCGGGTACTCCGACTCACTCATCAGGTGTCCTCCTTGGGGTAGAGCGGCTTGCGCGCGACCTGCGCGCTCAACTCGCGACCGCGTACGTCGATCGTCAACGATTCGCCCACCGTCGCCCGGTCGGCGGGCACGTACGCCATACCGATGCCCACCTCCAGCGACGGGGACATCGTGCCGCTGGTGACCGTGCCGCCGCCGATCACCGGCATGCCCGGCCGCGGGATACCGCGCTCGCGCATCATGAACGGCACGAGCTTGCGCGGGACACCTGCGGCGCGCTGTTCGCGCAACGCCGCGGCACCGGTGAAGTCCTTCGCGTCCAGCGCGCACGCCCAGCCCAGGCCGGCCTCGAGGGCTGTGTGCTCCAGATCGAGATCGTTGCCGTAGAGCGGGTAGCACTTCTCCAGCCGCAGCGTGTCGCGCGCGCCGAGCCCGGCCGGTTCGGCGCCGGCACTGCGCAGCGACTCCCACACCCGCGGCCCGTCGTCGGCCGAGACGATGATCTCGACTCCTGACTCGCCCGTGTACCCGGTCACGGCCACGAGCGCCTCCGCGCCCTCCACCAGGCCCTCGGCGAACCCGAACGGGTGGTGCACGGGAAGCGCCACCAGGCTCATCGCGAGGGGCCCCTGCAGCGCGATCATCGCGGTCTGGTCACTGAGGTCGGTCATCGTCACGCCCGAGCCGCCGAGCTGCGCCTCGAGCGCCGCCCAGTCATCTGACCGCCGCGAGGCATTCACCACCAGCATCACGCGCTCGCGCGAGAACGGATAGGCGATCAGGTCGTCGATCGGGCAGCCGCGACTGTCCAGCAGCAGGGTGTACTGGGCCGTTCCGGCGCCGACGCGGTCCAGATCGTTGGACAGAATCGACTGCAGCGCAGCGATCACGTCGTCGCCGCGCAGGTCGAACCTGCCCATGTGCGACACGTCGAAGATGCCCGCCGAGGAGCGCACCGCCAGATGCTCGGCGATCACACCCTGGTACTGGACGGGCATCTCGTACCCGGCGAAGGGAACGAAGCGGGCGCCCACCTCGAGGTGGCACGGATAGAGCGGTGTGCGAAGCAGTGCGTCCCGAACCATCGTCCGGGGGCGCACTCTAGACCAAACCGCGGCGGATTAGCTCTCGTCCTGCAGGAAGCTCGGGATCTCGAGCGCGTCGGGCGGAAGCGTCGGTTGCTCGCGCTCCTCTGCCTGTGTCGGACGGTCGAAGATCGCCGGCCGCTCGCGCTCGCGACTACCGCTGGCAAACACGGAAGCCGGACGGTCGATCGCGCGCCGGTCGAACCCGGTCGCGATCACGGTCACGCGAATCTGATCTCCCATCGCCTCGTCGATCACGGCGCCGAAGATGATGTTGGCGTCGCCGTCGGAAGCGGAGCCGATGATCTCGGCCGCTTCATTGACCTCGAACAGGCCGAGATCGGCGCCGCCGGTGATGTTCAGCAGGATGCCGGTGGCACCCTCGACCGAGGCTTCGAGCAGCGGGGACGAGATCGCGGCCTTGGCTGCCTCGGCGGCACGGTTCTCGCCCGAGGCGACCCCGATCCCCATCAGCGCCGAGCCCGCCTGGCGCATGATGGTGCGCACGTCGGCGAAGTCGAGGTTGATCAGTCCGGGCACGGTGATCAGATCGGTGATGCCCTGCACGCCCTGGCGCAGCACGTCGTCGGCGATCCGGAACGCATCGACGATCGAGGTGCGCTTCTCCACGACCTGCAGCAGCCGGTCGTTGGGAATGATGATCAGGGTGTCGACCTTGTCGCGCAGCTGTTTGATGCCGGCGTCGGCCTGGTCGGCCCGCTTGCGGCCCTCGAACGAGAACGGCCGAGTGACCACGCCCACGGTGAGGGCTCCCAGCTCGCGCGCGATCTCGGCGATCACCGGTGCGGCGCCGGTCCCGGTACCGCCACCCTTGCCGGCGGTCACGAACACCATGTCGGCGCCCTTCAGCGCCTCCTTGACCTCGTCGCGGCTCTCCATCGCCGCTTCATGTCCGACCGCCGGGTCCGCGCCGGCGCCCAGCCCGCGGGTGATCTTGGAGCCGATGTGGATGCGCACGTCGGCGTCGCACATCAGCAGTGCCTGAGCGTCGGTATTGACCGCGATGAACTCCACTCCGCGCAGGCCTGCATCGACCATTCGATTGACCGCATTCGTGCCGCCGCCACCGACGCCGACCACCTTGATCACGGCCAGGTAATTGCCGCTCTGATCCCTCACCTTGCACCTCCGTCGATTCCGCCGCGCTGGGCGAATCTCACAGTAAACCTCTAGCTGAGGGTTATCCCCCGTTAAGCCGCGAAGCCCACACGGCTGTCACGCGATTTTCGCGCGACTCCCGGAGGGCGTCTTCGTGAGGGTATCTGCCGCTAATCTCGCTGTCAAGTGGATGGTAAGACGCGCGAGCATCAAGCTCAGCTTGAGAGTTAGTTTCGAAATCTGACGGCCGGGCGATTGGGCGCGCTCACATCGATGTAGCGGATCGCCCGCCGGTCGTGTGCGCTCAGCTTTCCGAGCGTGCGCTCGACCAACGCGCATCTTCAGGTCGAGCTGGCTCGGCGCACCCAGCCGCAGCTGCATGTTCGCTCCCATGGTCGCAGTCGAGCGTGCCCTGGCGGGGCTCGATCGCCGTGATGGCGCCGAACTGCTGACGGAACCATGCGGGGGTCGAATGCAGCAGCCACAGCGCCGAACCGAGCTGGCGGTCATCCGAGGTGGTGCCCACGGCCAGCTTCGAGTCGGCCGGCAACACCACCGAGACCAGGTGCGGCGAGGGCTTGGCGGTCGTGGCGATCACGTGACCGTCTCCGGCCACCAGATAGGTGTGATTGCCGGCCGTCACCGCGACCGCCGGCTTGTACAGGACGAGGTCGACCGACAGCGCTATTGGGGAAGTCCCGGTCGACGGTCACCGCACGCACCCAGGGCATCGCCTGAAGCTCGCTGTGCAGCGCGCCGGTGTCGAACGCCAGAAGGCTCTTGCCCTGCGCAGCCTGTCGGCGGTCGACTGGACGGCTGCGTTGAGCTTCGCATTGCCCCCGCTGACGGTGACGGCGTGCACGTCGAAGATCGGTGAGGCGCGTACGGTGTAGTAGAGGCCGATCAGTGCGACCATCGCGGCGGTTCCGCACAGCAGCATCAGCCGGCGGCGCCCGCGCGCCTTGCGCAGTGCCCGCCGGCGCATCACCATCACGGGGTCGATGTTCGCGCCTGTGAGACTCACTCCCCCAGGTTCAACAGCCGCGCGGCGTGTTCCTGCGCCCGGGGAGTGAATAGAAGGTGTCAGGCAGTTTCTATTCACAATCGGCGCATCTGATGCTCAGGACAGGTGGTGTGAATAGAAACTGCCTGACACCTTCTATTCACGTGGGAGGTCGATGTCCCCCAGGAACTGCACCTCGTGCTCGAGCGTCAGCCCGAATCGGTCCTGCACGCGCCGACGTGCCTCGGCCATCAGGGCGATCACGTCGGCCGAGCTGGCGGTGCCGGTGTTCTCGATGAAGTTGGCGTGCACCGGCGAGATGCGCGCGCCACCCACCTGATAGCCCTTCAGCCCGCACTCCTCGAGCATCCGCCCAGCCGTCTGGTCGGGGCTGGGGTTCTTCCACACGCTGCCGAACGTGCGCACCTTGGAAGGCTGCGCGTCGCGACGGCGGCGCTGCATGTCGCGGATGGTCGCGGCGATCTGCTTGCCGTCCGCCGGCCGCAGTCGCAGCCGCGCCGAAGCCACCACCTCGCCGGGGCCGAGCGCCGAGCGCCGGTAGGTCATCCCCAGCGCGTCGGGACCACCCTCGCGCTGACCCTCGGCCGAGACGACCACCGCCGACTCGAGCACGTCGCGCATCTCGCTGCCGTAGGCGCCCGCATTCATCCGCACCGCGCCACCCGCCGTCCCCGGGATCGCGCAGCCAAACTCGATCCCCGCCAGCTCCCAGTCGCGCGAGCGGCGCACGATCACCGCCAGCGGCGCGCCACCCCCACACTCGATGTGCTCCTCCGTCACGTGACACCGCCGCGAGGTCGCCGACGAGCTTGACCACGACGCCGTCGTAGCCCGCATCGGCGCCCAGCAGATTCGACCCCAGGCCGACCACCGCCACCGGGATGCCTTCGGACGTGTGCCCATGCGAGCACCTCCCCGAGCCGCTCATTGGTATCCGCCGCCGCATACCAGCGGGCAGGTCCGCCCGTGCCGACGGTGGTCAGCCGCGCGATCGGGTGGTTCTCGACGATCCAGCCCGGGCGGGTCAACTCGACCGGCTTCCACCAGCATGTCGCCCACCCGGCGCACGTCACCCGCACCGACGGTGAGCACGATGTCCCCGTCATGCACGCGCGTGCGCAGGTACGCCGCGGCGCCCTCGAGCTGCGGCTGATACGCAACTGCCATGCCCGGGCGGGCCTCGGCCACGGCATCCACGACCAGCTTGCCACTGACGCCCGGCACGGGCCGCTCGCGAGCGGGGTAGATATCGGTCACGACCACCTCGTCGGCCCCCGCGAGCGCGACGCCGAAGTCGTGTGCCAGCGCCTGCGTGCGCGAGTAGAGGTGGGGCTGAAAGCAGACCAGCAGCCGCCGTGGATCCTGAGTGCGGGCGGCGGCGATCACCGCGGCGACTTCGGTCGGGTGATGGGCGTAGTCGTCGACGATGCGCGAGCCCGCCAGCGTGCCGCGCAGCTCATACCGCCGCCCGGCCCCCTCGAAGTCACGCAGGATGTGGGCCGCGTCGGCGGGATCCGCACCCATTGCGTGCAGCGCCGCGATCGCCGCCGCAGCATTCAGCGCATTGTGGGCGCCGGGCACCGCCAACGACACCTGCAGCGGTGTGCCGTCCACGGTCGAGAGCCAGAAGGCCGACCCGCCGGGGGTCGACTCGATACCAGAAACGCGCCAGTCGGCGCCCTCCGAGACGCCAAACCGTTCCACCGGCGCGTGGGCGGGCAGGTCGACGTCATCGCCCAGGATCACGCGTCCCGCCGCCGGCACCTCGGCCACCCACGAGGCGAACAGCCGCCGCACGGCGTCCAGCGATTCGAACGAGGTGTGGTGGTCGAGGTCGAGATTGGTGACCACCGCGACCTGAGGGCGCAGAAGCGCGCAGCTGCGATCCGACTCGTCGGCCTCGGCGACCAGCAGATCGCCACCGCCCGGTCCGGCGTTGCCGCCCAGCTGGGGGATCTCGCCGCCGATCAGAAACGTGGGATCGAGGCCGAGCTGCTGAGCCGCGTAGGCGATCATGCCGCTGGTGGTGGTCTTGCCGTGGGCGCCGCCCACGCACACCGACCGGCGGGCGGCCACCATCTCGGCCAGCAGCTCGCCGCGGCGGATGATGCGCAGGCCCATCGCGCGGGCCGCTTCGAGCTCGGGCGCATCTTCGGGTACCGCCGACGAGATGACAACTTCCATCCCCGGATGCAGGTGGGCCGGATCGTGGCCCTCGGCGACGGGAATGCCGAACCGCTCGACGCGCTCGGAGTACGACGACGCGGCCCGGTCGCACCCGGACACCTGCGCGCCCCAGGCGTAGGCCACCACGGCCAGCGCCGACATGCCGGCACCGCCGACACCGATCAGGTGCAGCTCGCGGTCGCGAAACTCGCTCATTTGGCCAGCTCCAGCAGCTGCGTGGCGATCGTCGCCGCGGCGTCCGGCCGGGCAAGCCGCCGGGCCGCCGCGCCCATGCCTTCCAGCCGGGCGGGTGCTGCCAGCAGCCGCTGCACCTCGTCGGTCAGCCTCTCGGCCGTGAGTTCGGCATCCTTCACCACGATCGCAGCACCGCCGTCGGCCAGGTACGCGGCGTTGGGCGTCTGGTGATCGGCGGTCACGTTGGGCGAGGGCACGAGGATCGACGGCCGGCCGGCGGCCGCGATCTCGAACACCGAGCCGCCCGCCCGCGAAACCACCAGATCGGCCGCCGCCAGCATCGAGCCGAGCGACTGGGTGAACTCGATCACGCGGTAGTGAGGTGACGCGCGCCGGGCGATCATGCTGAAGTCGCGCGCGCCCGTCACATTGATCACCGTGAACCCGGGATCGTCCTGCGACCACGCGTCGGCCGCAGCGGTGTTCAATGTGCGTGCGCCCAGGCTCCCGCCGATCACCAGCACGAGTTTGCGGTCGTCGGGCACGCCCAGCTCGGCGCGGCCCTGCTCACGGGTGGCGTCGAGCACGGCGCGCGGAATCGGCCGGCCGGTGAGCACGTTGTGCGGGGGGCGCATTCCGTCGATCGGAAACGACAGGAACACGCGCCGCACCAGCGGGGCGGCGGCCCGGTTTGCGATCCCCATGTGGGCGTCGACCTCGAGCAGCGCCGAGGGAATCCGCAGCGCCGCGGCCATCGCCAGCATCGGGCCCGACACGTAGCCGCCGGCGCCGAACACCACCGCGGGCTGCAGGCGGCGCAGGATCCGAACACACGCGGCGGGTGCCACCACGTCGACGGCGACGCTCTTCACCAGGCCAAACGACGGCCGCCGTTCGAGTCCGCGCACGCGGTAGGTCTCGAACGGATAGCCCGCGCTCGGCACGAGGTGCGATTCGATCCGGTCGGGCGTGCCGGCGAACGTGACGCGGGCGCCCAGGGCGTCGAGTTCAGCGGCTACGGCCAGGGCCGGGACGACGTGTCCCGCTGTCCCGCCGGCGGCGACGAGGACGTGGACGCCGGCCCCGGACTGGACCGTTCACTTCGGAGTTTGGGTTCGGCTTTTCCATCGACCGCGGGGACCCGGGCCGCCCCGACGCTGCCGGATTCGGCAATCGACAGCAGCATGCCCGCCATCGTCATGAACACGACCAGGCTGGATCCACCCGAGCTTATCAGGGGCAGCGGAACCCCGGTCAGCGGCAGGAATCCGAGCACCGCACCCAGGTTGACGATGACCTGCCCGGTGACCATCACCGTGATCGCCGCGGCCAGGTAGCGGCCAAACGGATCCTGGCAGCGCAGGGCGATGCGGAATCCGAGCACCGCGAACGCGGCGAAGGCCACGGCAACGGCCACGATTCCGATCAGGCCGAGTTCCTCGCCGATCACGGCGGCGATCATGTCGGTGTTTGCCTCGGGCAGGAAGAAGATCTTCTGGGTGCCCTGCCCCAGCCCCTTGCCGGTCAGACCGCCCGAACCCATCGCGATCATCGCCTGCACGCTCTGGTATCCGGCGGTGCCTGCCACCGACCACGGATCGAGGAACGTCAGCAGCCGCTCCTTCATGTAGGCGTTCTGCGAGATGCCGACCGCGGCACACGCGAACATTCCCGCAGCCGTCACCAGCAGCAGCCGAAACGGCGTGCCGGCCACCACGAGCACGCCCGCAACCATGATCGCGATCGAGATGGTGGTGCCAAGGTCGGGCTCGGCCAACACCAGCACGCAGGTCACGGTGGCCACCACGCCCACCGGGTTCAGCAGCTGACCGAAACTGTTCGGCGCCCGGCGCCGCGATGCCAGCACCTGGCACGCGAACAGCGCCACCGCGAGCTTCGCGAGCTCGGAGGGCTGGATGGTCAGGGGGCCGATGTCGATCCAGCGGCTGGACGAACCCACCTGCACGCCGATGCCGGGGACGAGCACCGCCAGCAGCAGGACCAGCGTGAACAGCATGAAGATCGGGATCAGCGGCCGCCAACGCTGATAGCTGACTCGTGCGGCCACCGCCATGGCGATCAGCCCCAGCGTGGCGTAAATGCCCTGCCGGATCAACGCCGCGGTCGAGTTGCCTCCCGACACGACGGCCACGCCGCTTGACGAGCTGTACACCATGATCAGCCCGAAGGCGACCAGCCCCAGCGTGAGCAGGAGCAGCAGGTGGTACTCGATCGCCAGCGCGCTTCGGCTGTAGCGTTCGCGCTGCTCGCGCGCCGCCACGACCTCGGGCGGGACCGGCAGGTCGGCCAGCCGGCGGCTGATCCAGGCGGTCGATTCGGATGCCGCGGTACCGGTACGTTCAGTGGCCACCGGCCACCTCCCGGGCGATCTCGGCAAACCGCGCACCGCGATCCTCGTAGTCGCGGAACTGGTCGAAGCTCGCGCATGCGGGCGAGAGCAGCACCACGTCTCCGGGACGGGCGGCGGCGGCCGCCGCGGGCACTGCCCCCTCGAGGGTCTCGCACATCGTGAACGGCGCTGCGGTGCGGCCCAGCGCCTCGCCGATGGAGGCGGCTGCGGCGCCGATCAGATAGCTGTGCACCACCGGCCCGCCGGCCACGGCCACCGCGAGCGGATCGAACGAGCCGCCCTTCAGCGAGCCGCCCAGGATCAGGTGGACACCGCCGGCGTAGGCGGTCAGGGCCTTGATCACCGCATCGGGGTTCGTGGCCTTGGAGTCGTTCACGAACTGCACGCCACCGCCCTCTGCGACGAGTTCCATGCGGTGGGCCGGCGGCGTGAAGGTGCGTAGCGCCTCGGCGATCGCCTCGCTGCTCGCCCCGGCCCGGGCGGCCGCGATCGCGGCGGCAGCGGCGTTCTCGCGGTTGTGGTCACCGCTCAGCGACGATTCGCCGAAGCCGGCGGCAGCGGCGTCGGCCGCGGTGAACCACGCGCGCTCCGCGTGACCCGGGAGCTGTGCGCCGCGCAGCGTTGGATCGGATCCGTTCAGCACCGCGAGGTCGGCCGAGGTCTGGTTCTCGAGCAGCCGCAGCTTGCAGCGCGCGTACTCGGCCATGCTGCCGTGCCGGTCGAGGTGATCGGGGGTGATGTTCAGCACCACCGCCACCCGCGCGTGAAACTGGTCGATGTCCTCGAGCTGGAAGCTCGAGAGCTCGCACGCGATCCAGGCGTCCGGATCGACCCGGCCCGGCAGCTCACACAGCGCCCGGCCGACGTTTCCGGCAACCTCCACGCCGATCCCCGCCTCGCGCAGCATGGCGCCGACAAGCTCGGTGGTCGTGGTCTTGCCGTTGGTTCCGGTGATGCCGATGATCGGGTTTTCGAGCATGCGCGCGGCGAGCTCCACCTCGCTCCAGACGGGAATGCCAAGCTCGCGGGCGCGGGCAACGGTCGGCTCCGCCCCCGGCACTCCCGGGCTCTTCACTACCGCGGTTGACCCCTCCAATGGCACAGCATCACCCCGCGGCACATATTCGACCCCGGCGGCGGCAACCCTTCTCGTATCGATATCCGGTGCCGAGTCGGTGGCCGAACACCTGTGCCTGCGGCCACATCCGGGCGATGGCCTCGCAGGCTGCGAGCCCCGACCGGCGCAGCCCCACCACCACGTACCGCGCACTCATTGGTAGGAGCTGAAGTAGAGGTAGTAGAGGACGAACCCCGACGCCCCGCAGATCGCCGCGAAGATCCAGAAGCGGACGATGATCTTGTTCTCGGTCCACTCCATCATCTCGAAGTGATGGTGCAGTGGGGCCATCAGGAACACGCGTTTGCCGGTGAACTTGAACGACACCACCTGGATCACCACCGAGAGCGCCTCGATCACGAACACGCCGCCGATCACCACCAGCAGCACCTCGGTCTTGGTCATCACGGCCATCGCCGCCAGCGCGCCGCCGAGCCCGAACGACCCGGTGTCGCCCATGAACACGTCGGCGGGGTAGGCGTTGTACCAGAGGAACCCGATCGCGCCGCCGACCAGCGCCGCCGAGATGATCGCCAGGTCGAGGCTTGCGACGTCGCCGTTGGGGCGCAGCGCGGGATGCGCGGCAGGCTGCGAGACGAGGAACGCGACCAGCATGATGGCCGAGTACGCGGCCAGGGCGATCGTGGTGGTGCCCGCGGCGAGCCCGTCGAGCCCGTCGGTGAGGTTGACGGCGTTGGTGGCTCCGGCGACGACCAGGAACAGCAGCACGTAGTAGAACGGGCCGAGCGCGAGGTGCTGGTTGATCAGCGGCAGGTAGACGTCGGTGCCGAGGTGCTCGTGATGCACGACCAGCCCGAGAACCAGCGCCACGAGGCCCAGCAGCAGCATCTTCCACCGTCCCGAGAGGCCCAGCGAGCGGCGCCGCCGCAGCGACAGGTAGTCGTCGGCAAACCCGATCGCGCCGCAGGCCAGGGTCACGCCCAGCACGGTCATGCCCGGTGCCGAGTAGTGCCGGCTGAAGATCAGAAACGCGATCGCGGCGCAGCCGATCAGCATCACGCCGCCCATCGTGGGGGTGCCCTGCTTGCTGTGGTGCCCGGCGGGGCCGTCCTCGCGGATGTGCTGGCCAAACTCGTTGCGGCGCAGAAACGCGATGAACGCCGGGCCGGCCACGATCCCCAGAAGCAGCGCGATCACCGCCGCGCCGAGCACGTCCTTCATCGAGCCGACCTCCAACGCAACAAACGTGCCTGGCACGTTTGTTGCGTTCCGGCGCACTGAACCCCGACGCGTCTTTCATGGCGCCAGCGCCTCGACCACGCGCTCGAGTCCCACGCTGCGGCTGGCCTTGACCAGCACCGCGTCGGCGGGCTCCAAGCAGTCCGGGAAGCGCGTCGATCAGCGCGTCGACCGAGGCAAACCACGTGCCGCCGTAGCCTCGCGCGAGTTCCCCCACTGCGAGCACCTCGATGCCCAGTTCGACGGCGAGCGCGCCGATGTGCCGCGTGGAACTCCAGGGCGCGCGGGCCGAGCTCGGCCATGTCGCCGATCACTGCCACCGCCCGCCGGCCTTCAGCGCTGAACGCCAGATGCCGCAGCCCGGCCTCCATCGAGGTCGGGTTGGCGTTGTAGCAGTCGGCGATCAGGATGCCCCCGCCCTCGCGTTCGATGGTCTCGCCGCGCCACTGCGAGAAGGCGATCTCAAGCGCACCGCCCAGCAGCGGCTCGAGCGGCAAACCGCAGCCCGTCGCAGACGGCGAGTGCGGCTGCCAGATTCACGGCATTGTGGCGTTGAGTGAAGTTCACGGGCACCTGCAGGGTTCGACCGGAGACGCTGAACTCCGCCTGGCCAGAGCCAAACCCGGTCAACCGCACATCGGCTCCCGGCGCGTCGCCGAAGGTGATCACCCGCGCCCGGGTGAGGTCGAGATACGGGTCGAGCAACGTCTCGCCGTGCGGCACCACCACGATCCCGTCCGACCCCACCGCCGGAATGATCTCGGCCTTGGCTTCGGCCACCGCCTCGATCGTCCCCATCTGCTCGAGGTGGGCGGCGCCGATGTTGGTGATCACCGCGACGTCGGGGCGGCAGATCTCTGCCAGATAGGCGATCTGGCCCAGCCCGCGCATGGCCAGCTCACACACCACGGCGGTCGTCTCCGGCTCGATCAGCCCCAGCGTGAGCGGCAACCCGATCTCGGTGTTGTGGTTTGCGGGGCTCTTGACCGTCGCGTGGCCGCGTTGCAGGAGTGCGGCCAGGATGTCCTTGGTCGAGGTCTTGCCGGTCGATCCGGTGATGCCGACCACGGTGGCCTGCGAGCGGCGCCGCACCTCGGCTGCGACCTGGCCCAGCGCGATCAGCGCGTCGGGCACCCCGATCTCAGCCGCATCGCCGCTCGGCGCCTCGGTCAGCACGAGCGTGGCTCCGGCAGCGCGGGCGGCGGCGGCAAACTGCGCGCCGTCGGTGCGCGTGCCCGGCAGCGCCACGAACAGGTCGCCGGGCCGCACCAGGCGTGAGTCGACGGCAATTCCCGTCACCGTTGCGTCGGCGGTGCGTCTCGACGGCGCACGCGGCTGCCACCTCCTGGGCGGTGAGCGCGATCACGAGCCCAGCGCCTCGAGCGCCTCGCGCGAGACCGCCACGTCGTCGAACGGCAGCACGGTGTCGCCGAACTGCTGGCCCTGCTCGTGGCCCTTGCCGGCCACCACCACCACATCGCCGCGCCGCGCCATCGAGACGGCGAGCTCGATCGCCGCGCGCCGGTCGGGCTCGGTGGTCATCTGCCGGCCGGCCGTGATCTCGGCGATGATCGCCTCGGGATCCTCGCTGCGCGGATTGTCGGAGGTGACGATGGCGATGTCGGCCAGATCGTCGGCCAGCGCACCCATCTGCGGCCGCTTGCCCCGGTCGCGGTCGCCACCGCAGCCAAACACGCAGATCAGCCGCTGCGGGTGATCTCGCGGGCCGACTCGAGCACGTTTCGCAGCCCGTCGGGCGTGTGCGCATAGTCCACCAGCAGCGTGAAGTCCTGGCCGGCGTCGACCGGCTCGAACCGCCCGGGCACTCCCGGCACGGCCGCGATACCGGTGCGGATCGCCTCGTGCGGGATCTCGAGGATCTCGCCCACGGCGACTGCCGCGAGCACGTTTTCGACGTTGAACCCACCGCGCAGCCGCACGTTCAGCGGCAGAAGGCCGCGCGGGGTGCGCACGATCATCGAGATCACGCCGCCCTCCCCGATCTCGAGCCGGTCGGGCTGCACGTCGGCGTCCTCGTACCGTGCGGGCGTAGGTCAGCACCGGCCCGCCGGCCTCGACGGCCAGCCGGCGGCCGTACGGATCGTCCAGGTTGACCGCGCCGGGAGCCGCCTCGAACAGCCGGGCCTTGGCCCGGAAGTAGTCCTCCATGTCGGCGTGGAAGTCGAGGTGATCCTGGGTGAGGTTGGTGAACGCCGCCGCGGCGAACTCGATACATGCCACCCGGTCGAGCGCGAGCGCATGCGACGAGACCTCCATCACGCAGCTGCGATCGCCTCCGTCGACCATCCTGCGCAGCGTGCGCTGCAGATCGATGCTCTCGGGAGTCGTGCGGGCCACGGGCTCGACGGCGCCGCCGACGCGCTGCTCGATGGTGCCCAGAAGGCCCGGCCGCAGGCCGGCAGCGTCCAGCACCGCGTGCAGCAGGTAGGCGGTGGTGGTCTTGCCGTTGGTCCCGTCACGCCCACCATCTGCAGCGCCCGGCTGGGATGGCCGTAGAACGCGTCTGCCGCCTGCGCCATCGCCCGCCGGCTGGATTCCACCACCAGCTGCGGCACCGGCACGTCCAGCTCGCGCTCGACGATCAGCGCCACGGCGCCGCGCTCGACGGCCTGGGAGGCGAACTCGTGCCCGTCACGCCGAAACCCGGGCACACAGACGTGCAGCGCTCCCGGTTCGACTTCACCGGCGCTATAGGTGACCGACTCGATCTCGGGGTCACCCTCGCCCAGAGTCCGCAGCGGCCGGACCGCGTCGCTCAGCGTTGCCAGCCTCATCCGCGCGCGAATGCTAGTTGATCGTGCTCGAACCGCCGGTCGGACGGTCGGGAGGGACGTTGTAGGTGTGGGCATACCACGAGCCGATCTGGGCGAATGCCGGAGCGGCCACGCGACCGCCGTAGATGCCGTTACGGGGCGAGTCGACCACGACCATGATCTCGACCTGAGGATCGTAGGCGGGGAAGAACCCGACGAACGACGAGACGTACTTGCCCGTCAGATAGCCAACCCCGTTGGGCCATCGGGCTTCTCGGCGGTGCCGGTCTTGCCCGCGACGGTATAGCCGGGAATCTTGGCCAGCACGCCCGTGCCCAGCGGCTCGTCGACCACGCCCGAGAGCATCTTCACCAGCTGCTTGTCGACCGTCGGGGTGAGGATGCGGCGCGTCTTGAGTTTCGGGGCCTCGCGGCCGGCGATGCTCTGGATGATGTGCGGCTGGGGCATCACGCCGCCGTTGGCGATCGCCGCGTAGATATCGGCCATCTGCATCGCCGTCACGCTGATGCCCTGGCCGATCGGGATCGTACCCATCGACGAACCGGTGAACTTCGAGAGCGGCAGGTCACCATGCCCGGCGACTCGCCCGGCAGGCCGAGCGCCGTCCTCTTGCCCAGCCCGTAGCGGTAGATCCAGTGCTCCAGGGACGCGGGGCCGACCAGCTTGGCAATCGTGTCGGTGCCGATGTTGGATGACTCGGCCAGGATCTGGCTGGCGGTGAACGTCTTCGGGCCGCGCGCCTCGGCGTCGGTGATCACCCAGTTCGGTGGGAAATCGAGGTGGTCGGGCAGGTTGCGGAACACCATGTTCGGCGTAGATCTTGTGCTCGGTCAGCGCCGCCGAGAACGTCACCACCTTCATCACCGACCCCGGCTCGTAGGTGTCGTCCACGGCCGAGTTCGGCGTCAACCGCAGGAACTGCGAGACTGGGGATGTTGTGCACCCGGTTGTTGTCGTAGGCTGGGCGCGGTGGCCATTGCCAGGATCGCGCCGGTGCGCGGATCCATGACGATGCCGGTGGCCGAACGTGCGCCGTACTGGCGCACCGTCTGGCCCAGCACCTGCTGCACCTGATCCTGGATGTTCGAGTCGATCGTGAGCTTCACGTTGTGCCCGTTGTGCGGCGGCTTGACCATGATCGTCTCGAGCGCCGAGCCGGAGCCCGGTGCGGTCACCACCGCCTCCTCGCCGGGGCGGCTGGCGAGCTGCGGATTGAACAGATGCTCCAGCCCCGCGCCGTTCCTGCCGTCCCCGTCGATGTCGGTGTAGCCCAGCAGCTGCGCCGCGGTCGAGACTCCCGGGTAGGCGCGGCGGCCCTGCGAGATCAGGCTGATGCCGGGCAGGTGCTGGGCCATGATCAGCTTGCCGATGTGCGGTGGGATCTGCCGCGCGGCCGCGCAGCGTGGCGTACTGGCTGGATCCGGTCAGTTCGGCGGTGAGCTCCTTGACCTGCCGCATGTAGGCGTGGCGGCGCTTGGTGCGCTTCGCGTTCTCGGTCTTGAGGAACGCGTACACGCGCTTGCGCAGCTTCTTCTTCTTGGGCGGGTTCTTCGGCGCCTGCACGAGCGGCGGAAACGTGTAGTGCATCGCCGTCGCGATCGCAATCGCGGTGTTCTGCTTGTCCTTGACGGCCGGCTGGTTGGCGAGCACGGTCACCGCGGGCTGATCCTGCGCGAGGGGATGGCCGTTGCGGTCGAAGATGGTGCCGCGCAGTCCGGGCACCGTCGCCAGCGAACTCTGCTGCGCCACCGCCTTGGCGGCGAGCGCGGAGGACTCGAACACCTGCAGCTGGAAGGCGCGCAGGATCACGACGGCAAACGCGAGCGCGCTCAGCGCCAGCACGAGCCTCAAACGGCGGTGGCCGAGCCCCATCAGCCGGCGGGGGCGGCCGAAGTCTGGGCGTGAACCGGCGGCAGCGAGATGAAGTTCTGGGACTGCGGCAGACTCTGGCGCATGCCGTAGTGGCGCGCCATGCGGCTGATCCGATCAGCCGAGCTGAGCGTGGTCTGCTGGGCCTCCAGGGCCCGGTTTTGCTGCTGCAGCTGGCGCACCTCGCCGTTCACCTTGCCGATCTCGATGGTGGTGCGAAGGGCGGCCACGTTCAGCGCCACGATGCCGGCCAGAAGCACGGTCAGCACCAGCGTCCAGACCATGCCGCTGGTCGAGAGCCGCCGCACGCGCACATTGGGCCGCCGCGGCACGGCCCGCGGCTCGGCGGCCGCCTGCTGGAGCAGCGGCTCCTCGGCGAGCGCACTCATCGCGAGTTCGTCCTCTCCGCCACCCGCAGCTTCGCCGACGCCGAGCGCGGATTCTCGCCCCGCTCCTCGGCTCCCGGCACGACCGCCCGCGTGGTCAGCGTCCGCAGCGCGGGGCTGTGCCCGCACACGCATACCGGGAAGTCCGGCGGGCACGTGCAGCCGCGCGCCTGATCGCGGATGAACCGCTTCACGATCCTGTCCTCGAGCGAGTGGAAGCTGATCACGGCGATGCGGCCGCCGGGCCGCAGCAGCGCGCAGCGCCGCCTCGAGACCCTCGCGCAGCGACTCAAGCTCGTCGTTGGTGGCGATCCGCAGCGCCTGGAACACCCGCTTGGCGGGATGCCCGTGGCCGAACCGGCTGGGGGTGGGAATCGCCGCCTTGATCACGTCGACCAGGTCGCCGGAGCGATCGAACCGGCGCACCTGGCGGCGGCGCACGATCGCCCGCGCGATCTGCCGGGCGAACCGCTCCTCGCCGTACTCGCGGAAGATCGTCGCGAGCTCGCGCTCGTCCCAGGTGTTGACGATGTCGGCCGCGGTCAGATCGGCCGAGGTGTCCATGCGCATGTCCAGCGGCGCGTCGCTGGCGTAGCTGAAACCACGCTCGGGCCGGTCGATCTGCATCGACGAGACACCGAGATCCATCAGCACCGCATGGGCATGGCAGCCGGTGGCCGTCATGTTGCGCAGCACCAGTGCGAAATCGCCGTGCATGAACCGGGTCGGGGCTGACGCACCGGCCGCAAACCGTTCGAAGTAGCACTCCGCATCGGCGTCGCGGTCGATGGCGACGTAGCAGCCGCTGCCGCGCAGCTGGGGCTCGAGCAGGGCAGCGTGTCCGCCCGCACCGAACGTGCAGTCCACGACAGTGTCTCCAGGCCGCAGCTCGAGCAGGTCCGAGACCTCCTGTGCCAAGACCGGAACGTGGTCGGCCATATCGGCGCTACTGCTGTGCGAGAGCTTCGGCAACATCCTCGACACTCCCCTCGAAATCGGCTTCCTGAGTTCTCCACGCCTCGAGATCCCAGATCTCGAGGCGGTCTCTGAGTCCCGCGACCACGATGTCGCGGTCGAGCCTGGCGTGAGCCACCTGGGCGGGCGGGATCATGATGCGGCCCTGCCGGTCGACCTCGACCTCGGCGGCGCCTGCATACAGGTGCCGGCTCATGTTGCGGCCCTGTTTGCTGAACGGATCGAGCCGACCCATCTGGGCATCCGTGAAGGAATCCCACCCCTCGCGGTTGTACACGACAAGACAATGCTCGATTCCCTTGCTGATCACAGCCCCCTCTTCGAAATGCGTGCGCAGCTTGGCGGGCAGCGTGACGCGGTTCTTCGCGTCGAGTTTTTGAACTGATTCACCGAGCAGCACGGAACATTTCTCCCATTTCGCCCCACCTTACCCCACAACATCCCACACTGCAACACGAACGTGGGCACGGCGCGCATTCTCAGAACGTGTCGGCACCGGTTCGGGGAGGGAGCTCGGCAGGGGTCGCGAATCCCCCCATGTGCACCGCGTACGGCGCCGTTCCGGCATGCCGTCCGGCACCGGTCAAGTGAGCCACGAAACCCACAAGATGCAGCGGAAATCCTTACAAGATCCCCCTTTTAGGCCGCCAGAACGGCTGCTAGAGTGCCGCCCCGTGCCGCCCTCCCCCCACGCCTGGCGACCTCGATTTGCGGCCCTTCTCGCGGCCACCGCGCTGCTCTGTGCGGGCGTGCTCACGGCCGGTTCGAGCCCTGCGCGCGCCGACACGATCGCCGAGAAGAAGGCCGAGGCGGCCCAGGTCGAGAATCAGATCATGGGTCTCAACGCGCAGGTCGATGCCGCCGAGCAGCGCTGGGATCAGGCCACCGGCCAGCTCGCCCAGGCCCGCCAGGCGGCCAATCGCAACCGCCGCCTTCTGAAGACCGCCAAGGCCAACCTGCGCGCCGCACGCGTGCAGCTCGCGCACATGCTTGTGTCCGGCTACAAGGGGCAGGGGCCCGGCGTCGACGTCTACCTGCTCAGCTCGAGTTCCATCTCAAACCTGGTCGACCGGCTCGATTTCATCAACCGCTCCAACCAGACGCAGGCCGAGGTGCTGCATCAGATTCACACCAGCGAGCAGGCGATCCAGCGCCACCAGCGCGATCTCGAGGCAAATCAGCGCACCGCCAAGGCGATGGTGCAGAAGCGCGCCGCAGGAGAAGCAGGCGGCCCAGAACATCCTGGCCCAGCGCCAGCAGCTGCTGCAAAGCGTGAGGGGCGAGATCGCCCAGCTGATTCAGCAGAAGCAGGCTGCCGAGCGGGCCCGGGCGCGCGCCCGGGCGGCCGCAGCAGCGGCGGCCGCGGCAGCAGCAGCGGCAGCCCAGAAGCAGGCCGCCCAGCAGCAGGCCAACAACCCACCCGCGACCAACGACCACCACCGGCCGGCGGCGGCGGTGACCGGCACCGGCGGCGGCGGCACTGTCCACGTCCCCCCTGCCGGCTCGCTGGGCGAGAAGGCCGTGCAGATCGCGATGCAGGAGCTGGGTGTGCCGTACGTCTGGGGCGGCGCGAGCCCGTCAGGGTTCGATTGCTCGGGCCTGACGATGTGGGTGTACGCGCAGCTGGGAGTCAGCCTTTCGCATTACACCGGCGCTCAGTGGAACGAGGGCGTGCACGTGTCGCGCTCGCAGCTGGCCCCCGGCGACCTGGTGTTCTTCGAGGCGAACATCGGCCACGTCG
The DNA here is from genome assembly GCA_963796875.1 of uncultured Actinomycetes bacterium. Lineage (GTDB taxonomy): Bacteria > Actinomycetota > Thermoleophilia > Gaiellales > JAICJC01 > CAVPTL01. The sequence continues at coordinate 197,003 of CAWCNL010000005.1, read as the reverse complement.
GCATGTACATCGGCGGCAACCAGTTCATCGAAGCGCCGCACACCGGCGGGGTGGTGCAGATCTCGAGCCTCACCGGCTGGTACGCGTCCGAGTATCAGGGCGCCGTCCGTGTCACTGGATAGGGTCTTCGCGCGAGCGATCATGGTCGCCAAACAGGGCCGGTTGTCCCCGGCGATACCGCGTTCGGGGGATATGATTGGCAAGCGCCCCCCACCTTGGGGGATGGAAGTCTGTGGTCGACCGTCGTAGACTGGTCATCGAGTGAGTTACGCCCCACACGATGAGGGGTCATCGGGGTGCGATGAGTGGTACTCCAATCCGAAACACACACAGCAGCTGTAGGACCAGACCATCGAGTGGGGATACGGTTCGCTGCGTCGAAGAACAACCGTGGTGAACTTGAGCGCGCACGAGGGAGTTGATAGGGATGACTGAGCAGCTCGTTATCGAGCCCGAGGCTCGGCTGCTGGTAGAGCTCGGACAGGAACGCGGCGTCGTCTATGAGGACGAGCTGGCCGGTCTGTCGCTGGAACTCGATCTTGACCCCGAGGACGTGCAGGCGCTGCGCGAGGAGCTCGCGCACCTGGGTGTCGACATCGTCGATCCTCCGGCTGCCGAGGAGCGCGTCGAGATCGTCGAGGTCGAGATCGCGACCACCAACAGCCTCGATCTGTTCCTGCGCCAGGCGGGCCGCTATCCGCTGCTCACCAAGGACGAAGAGGTCATGCTCGCGAAGCGCATCGAGCTCGGCGACACCGTCGCCAAGCGGCGCATGATCGAGTCGAACCTGCGCCTGGTGGTGTCGATCGCCAAGCAGTACCGCGGTCAGGGCGTGCCGTTCCTCGATCTGATCCAGGAGGGCGTGCTCGGTCTGAACCGCGCCGTCGAGAAGTTCGACTGGCGCCGCGACCTGAAGTTCTCGACGTACGCGACCTGGTGGATCCGCCAGGCGGTGCAGCGCTCGATCGCCAACAGCGGTCGCACCATCCGCCTGCCCGTCCACGTCTCGGACCGGCTGCGCGCCATCGAGCGCGCCCGCCGCTCGCTCGAGGCCTCGCTCGGCCGCGAGCCCACCGAGGACGAGATCGCCCGGGCCGCAGAGCTCGCGCCCGACGCTGTCGCCGAGACGCTGGGCCTGGCCCGCAAGACGGTCTCGCTGCACGAGCCGGTCGGTGAGGACGGCGACTCCGAGCTCGGCGACATGATCGCCGACCCGGATGCCGGCAATCCCGAGGAGCTGGCCGAGACGCACCTGCGTCACGAGCGGCTGCGCGAGGGCCTGGCCCGGTTGGGCGAGCGCAAGCGCCTGATCCTGGAGCTGCGGTTCGGCCTCGACGGGCAGGATCCGCGCAACCTCGAGGAGATCGGCCGCATCGTCGGGCTGACGCGCGAGCGCGTCCGCCAGCTCGAAGCCGAAGCTCTGCGCGAGCTCGCCGCCTCAGCCGACATGCAGCCCCTCCGCGCCGCCTAAACAACGTCTCGGCACTACGTGCCTGGCACTTCTTATGCGGGCATCCAACGTTCGGAGAGCAGCGACATCCAGGAACGCATAAAAGTGCCTGGCACTTGGTCTGCGGGCACCCGCGACTTACAACGTGTGAGGCACGACGTGCTTCCAGGCGACAGACTGGGCGCGGGTTCGCACGCGTGCGATGACGTCGCGGTCGACGCCCGTGAGTTCGGCTGCGGCCGCGTCGTCGAGGCCACGGTCGGCGATGGCCACCAGCGCCTTGTCGGCGTCGGCGTAGGTGAAGCCCAACTCCTCCTCGTCGGTCTGGCCGCCCCACAGTCCAGCCGTGGGGTGCTTGGTGATCACACTCTCGGGCAGTCCCAGCAACCGCGCCGCGCTGCGCACCTCGGTCTTGTAGAGGTCGGTGATCGGCTCGATGTCCGAAGCCGCATCGCCAAAGCGCGTGAAGTAGCCGAGCAGATTCTCGGTCTTGTTCTCGGTGCCCACCACCAGCGCGTTTTCCGACTGGGCCACGTCGAACACCACGATCATGCGGCAGCGGGCGCTGGCATTGCCAAACCGCAGGTCGTTGCCGGTCACATCCGGCCGGATCTCGTGCAGGCCCGCCAGCAGCGGTTCGATCGAGTAGGTGAGCAGATTCTTGTCGGGAAGCCCCACCGCGGCAGCGGTCTCGGCCGCGTCGTCCAGGTGCACCTGCTCGGTATGCCGCGAAGGCAGCCGCACGGCCACCACCCGCTCGGGGCCGACCGCTCGGGCGGCGAGTCCCAACGAGACCGCAGAGTCGATGCCACCGGACAGACCGAGCACCATCCTGGGCCTGCCGGTGTCGGCGACCAGGCGCTCGAGCCACGCGATCTTCGCGTCGAGCAGCGTCTCGAGCTCGGCGTCGGAGCGCAGGAGGGCGATTTCAGGCGGGTTCAGCAATGGTCTCCTCCAGGCGTTCGAGTCGTTGGGAGATCCGCGGCGCCAAGGTGGCCGGCTCCCGCAGGGCGCGCACGGCGAGTGGCAAGGCCTCGACCTCGGCACGAGCGCGGTCACGGATGGCGTCGAGAGTCGGAAGCGCCGATACCGGGGTGCCCCCGCGCAGCACGGGGCGCAGCAGCGGCTCGCCGCCGAGCGTCTCGTCTGCCAGCGCGATCACATCGCCGTCGGCCTGGCGGAACACCTGGTGGCGCCCCGGCAGGGTGGGCTTTCCCTGAGAGGTCTTCATCACCGGCCGGCCCTCGAGCTCGACCAGCTTGTACACGCCACCGAGGCTCGGCGCATCCGAGCTGGTGACCATGCTGGTGCCCACACCGAACCCGTCGATCGGTGCCCCGGCCGCGACCAACGCGTCGATGCGGTACTCGTCCAGATCGCCGGAGACGACGATGCGTGTCTGCGCGAGTCCCGCATCGTCGAGCACGGCCCGCACCTCGGCCGAAAGCTCGATCAGGTCGCCCGAGTCGATCCGCACGGCCTGCGGGACGATCCCGGAAAGCGCCGCGGCGGCGACAGCACTACGGGCACCGCCGACGGCGTCGTAGGTGTCGATCACCAGCGTCGAGCGGTCGGGATGATCGTGCAGGAACGCCGAGAACGCCTCGACCTCGGTGGGGAACGCCAGCACGTAGCTGTGCGCCATGGTGCCCGAGGTCGGGATGTCCCAGATCCGCCCCGCGGCGACCGTCGCCGTGGCGGTGATCCCGCCGATGTAGCCGCTGCGCGCCGCGAGCAGCCCAGCGTCGGTACCGTGCGCGCGGCGAAAGCCGAAGTCGATCACCGGACGGCCCGCGGCAGCGTCGACGATGCGCGCCGCCTTGGTGGCCACCATGGTCGAGTAGGTGATCTGGTTGAGCAGGTAGGTCTCGGCGATCTGACAGCTGATCAGATCGCCCTCGACGCGCAGCAGCGGCTCACCGCCGTAGACGGCGGTACCCTCGTCGATCGCATCCAGCGACCCGCCGAACCGCAGCGCTGCCAGATGCTCGATCAGCTGCGCCGAACAGATGCGGCGCCGCTCCAGGTAGGCGAGTTCGCCCTCGTCGAACCGGAAGTCGGTCAGGTACTCGACAGCCCGCTCGAGTCCAGCCGCGATCAGATAGCCACGTTCGGGCGGCAGCCGCCGCACGCTCAGCTCGAACGCCGCCCGCGCGCTGCCCAGACCCTGCGCCAGGTAGGAGTCGGACATCGCCAGCTCGTACTCGTCGGTCAGAAGCGCGCGGGGCTCAGAGGTGCGGCTCACGTGGCCCTCCGATAGCGGGCACTCTGCGCGAGGATCACCGGGTTGCGGTCGGCGAAGCGGTAGAGCGTGGCCGGCCGCCCACCGGTGGCCCGCTCGCCGCTCTCGGCCAGTACACCCCAGCCCAGCGCGACCCGCCGGAAGTTGTTGGGCTCAAACGCGCGCCCGACCCCGCTCTCATAGACACGCCGCAGCTCGGTCATGGTGAACCGCTCGGGAAGCAGGCTCCAGGCGACATTCTGATACTCGAGTTTGGTCTGAAGCCGGTGCCGCGCGTGAACGAGGATCTCGTCGTGGTCGAAGGCCAGCACACTCTCGCCGCCCGAGATGTCGTCCAGCAGCTGCTCGAGCGGTCGCCAGGCCGCCTCACGCGACTCGGAGCCGGGCGCCAGGGTGACCCGCTCGGCATCCACCAGCGCGAGGTAGCAGCACGACACCACCCGTCCCCGCGGATCGCGGTCGATGGCCGAGAACGTGGCGAGCTGCTCGATGTACACGTCGGTGACGCCGGTCTCGTCGGCCAGCTCGCGCAGCGCGGCCTGCTCGAGCGTCTCGCCGGGCCGCAGCAGCCCACCGGGGAGCGCCCAGTAGCTCTGGTACGGCTCGTAGCGGCGGCGCACGAGCAGGACGTGCATCTGGTTTGCAAAGAACGAGAAAACCGCAACGTCGGCCGCCAATCCTGGGTGTTCCGCTGCATGAGACACTTATAGTTCCCGTGACTAGTTTAGCAGTCGGCGCAGCGGGCGGCCTAGCGGGATGGTGCGAGCGAGATCGTGCGCCACGACGTGTAGAACTCGCGGGCAGCCTTACCCTGCTCGCGCGGTCCCAATCCCGACGCCTTCTCGCCCCCGAACGGTGCGTGGAAGTCGACGCCCGACGTGGGCAGGTTGACGCGCACGAGCCCGGTGTCGATGCTGTCGCACAGCGCGAGCGCGCGATCCAGGTCTCGCGTGAACACCGACGTGACGAGCCCGTGACGCACGCCGGCGGTGACGGTTGCGGCGGCCTCGTCCGATGCGACTTCGAGGATCGCGCACACGGGCGCGAACACCTCCTCCTGGGCCAACTCGGCGGCCGGATCGTCGATCGCAACCACCGTCGGGCGCACGTACCAGCCGTCATCACCCGCGGCGGCGCCGCCGGTCAACACCTTGGCGCCGGCTGCGGTCGCCCGCTCGACTGCCTGCAACGCCGCCTCCCGCGCCTCCCGGCTGATCACCGGGCCGACCTGACAGCCCGTGGAGGTGGGATCTTCGAGCCCCATCTTCTCGACGGCTGCCACCACCGCCTCGCGTACTGCCGCGGCGTTGCCCGGCTCGCAGAGGATCCGGCTGGTGGCGGTGCACTTCTGGCCCGCATATCCCATCGCGGAGGCCGCCACGGCGGCTGCGGCGACTTCGAGGTCGGCGTCGGGCAGCACGATGGAGGCGTTCTGCCCACCCATCTCGCACTGGAACGGCGCGCCGCGCTCGGTCATCGCCGCGGCAACCCGCCGACCGGTGCGTTCGGAGCCGGTGAACGAGAGCGCCGAGATACCGGCGTGAGTGGTCAACGCCCCGCCGGCGTCGCCGAAGCCCTGCACCAGCTGCAGCACGCCTGCGGGAAGCTCCGCGCTGACGATCTGGTGCAGCCGCTGGGCGCAGGCGGGTGAGTGCTCCGAGGGCTTCCAGACCGCGACGTTGCCGTACGCGAGGGCCGGCGCGAACTTCCAGGCGGGAATCGCGAGCGGAAAGTTCCAGGGAGTGATGAGGCCGATCACCCCGCGAGGCCTGCGGCGCGCCATCACCAGGCTGCGACCGTCGCTGGGCGGATAAGTCTCGCCGTCGGGATCGAGCGCGGCGGCCGCGTGGAACCGCAGGATCGCCGAGGTGCGGGCCACCTCGCCGCGCGCCTCGACCACCGGCTTTCCCACCTCCGCCACGCAGAGGTCGGTGAGTTCGGCCGCAGCTTGATCCACCGCTGTCGCGGCCCGCAGCAGGGCATCGCTGCGCACCTGGGCCGGCGAGCGCCGCCAGCCCTCGAGCGCCGCGCGGCCGGCAGTCACAGCGCGATCGACGTCGATTCCTCCGGACGCTGGGAACGTCGCGATCACCGCATCGGGAGCCGCCGGGTTGATGCTGACGATCTGAGCCGTGGACACGCTGTTACTGGTTCACGTGGATCGCGAACGCGAGCAGCGCCAGGAGCACGACGAACATCAAGAGCGCCCACCAGCGTGAGGTTGATTCCTTGGTCATTCCATCTCCAGCGATCGTTGGCAGCGCAAGTCTAGTCGCGGGGTGCGGGCGGCGTGCACCAGCAGCTGAGCGGAGATCTTCGCGGTCGGTGCCGATGGGTGGTGTGGGTGTGAACGACATGGTGAGGCCGGGGCGCGGGCGCGGCCACCGCGTGCTGGATACCTCGCGCAATCGCGATGACCGGCGTCTGAAACCGCACGAGCAGACATACCGCCAGGACGACGGCACCGCAGAGCAACACGTATTCGATGCTGGCCTGGCCACGCGACATGCCCCGACGCTACCGGCCGAGGTGCAATACGAGAGTGACGGCGAGTGCCGGAAGCGTCACAATCCCGACCCGCCGAGCGCACCGGCCACCGACAGTGCCACCGCCGCGAGGATCGGCAGAAGCGCCGCGGGCACCAGCACGAACACCACGACCACGAGCACCTTGGGCGAAGCCTTGGCGGCCTGCTCCTCGACCGTGCGCGCCCGCTCGCGCCGGGCGCGCCGAGCCTGAGCGTCGAGCGATGCCGCGAGCGGTACGCCCAGCCGGTCTGCCAGACCGACGGCCAGCGCCAATCCCGCCATGGACGGCGACCCGGTGCGATCTGCGAGGTCTCGCAGCTCTTCGCGGCGCGGCGCTCCCAGCTCGACCCGGCGCAGGCTCAACTCGAGCTCGTCCCGCAGCGGGCCTGCCGCTGCCGTCGCCGCACCGCGGAGCGCGACGTCCAGATCGACGCCCGCCGTGACCGTCACGGCGATCAGCTCGAGCACGAGCGGCGCGGATCGCTCCACTGCATCGGTGCGACGCCTGGCCGCCGATCGCAGCCACAGATCGGGGTACGCGGCGCCGAACGCGCCCACGCACACCGCCGCGACCAGCCCCGACACCCCTCCGAGCGCGATCAGCGCGATCGCCGTCATGGCCCCAAATGCGATCAGCGCGCCGGCTCGCAGAGACCCCACTTCCGCGAGTTCCAACCCGGTGCTGCGGGCGCCCCGAGCGGCCACCTCGGGGGCGCACGCCCACGGCGGTTGGTAGGCCAAGAGCCACCGCGGCGCGCGGCTGCCCACCGTGGGGAGCAGCCGCCGCCGCGGTGCGCGCGGCGCGGCGGTGGCCAGATTGCTGTGGCGGTGAGTTCCCCACGCGCGCCATGCCATCTGACCACACCACGCAGCGACCGAGAGCAGCAGTATCGGCGTCACGGATCAACCGCCGCGATACGTCCGATGAGCGCCAGGCCGAGCAGGACGAGCCCCCCTGATACGACGAGTGCAAACCAGCCCAGCGGTGAGCTGAGCAGCCCCCAGAGCGCCGGCCGATCGGCCAGCCACAGCGCTGCGAGCCCGCCCAGCGGCATGAAGGCCACGATTCGCCCGGTGGCCCGCGCCTGGGCAGTTGCGACCGCGGCCGAGCGGCGCAGGGCCGCCCGCTCGACCAGCACCTCCGCGACGCCCTCGAACAGCGCCACCAGATCGCCGCCGTGCTGGGCCTGCAGCGCCGCCGCGGCCGCGATCGCCCGCACGTCGGGCCCGCTGCCGATCAGCTCGAGTGCCGTCGCCGGCGATGCCCCCAGCTCGACCGCCCGTGCCGCCCGGTCGAGTCGCTCGGCAGCCGGCTGGGGAAGATCGGCCGCCCCTTCCTCGATCGCCTGGCGCAGCGATCTGCCCGCGCGAAGATGCGCGGCCAACACGGCCACCAGCAGCGGCAGACGGCTCTGGAAGCGGCGCTCACGGCGCCGCTCGGCGACTGCGGCGCGAAGCTCGCCGAACCTCAGATAGCGGCGCGCCGCTCGGCCCTCAGCTGTTCCAGGATCGCCTCGTCGAGCGCAACCTCGGCGGCGTTGACTCGGTCGGCGGCAACGGCCGCCGCCACCACCCGCCGGCCCGTGCTCTCTCGCGCCACGTGGACGACCAGATCGACCGCCGCCCGCACATGCGTGGTGACTGCAGCGTGCGGCAGGTCAAGCCCCGCCATCAGCACCATCATCTCGATCCGCCGCAACGCCTCGGCCGGCGAGCCGGCGTGCACGGTCGTCAGCGACCCGTCGTGACCGGTGTTCATCGCCTGCAGCATGTCGAGCGCTTCGGGACCTCGCACCTCGCCGACGATGATCCGATCGGGGCGCATGCGCAGCGCGTTTCGCACCAACGCGCGCAGCGTGACCTCGCCGCGGCCCTCGAGGTTGGGCGGGCGGGCTTCGAGCCGGGCCACATGCGGCAGGGGCAGCGCCAGTTCCGCCGCGTCCTCGACGGTAACCAGACGCTCGGCCGGATCGATATGCGCCGAGAGCGCGTTCAGCAAGGTGGTCTTGCCCGATCCGGTGCCGCCACAGACCACGATGTTGAGGCGCGCGGCGACCGCGCGGCGCAGCAGCGATTCGAGCCCCGCATCGAGACACCCGAGCTCGACCAGCCGCGCCAGCGTCAGCTGGCGGTCGGGAAACCGCCTGATGGTCAGCAGCGGGCCGTCGACCGCCAACGGCGGCAATACGGCGTTCACCCGGCTGCCGTCGGGCAGCCGGGCGTCCACCATGGGGCTCGCCTCGTCCACTCGCCGGCCCACGGCGCCCACGATCCGGTCGATCACGTCGCGAAGGTGGCGGTCGTCGCGAAATCGCACCTGCTCGCGTACCAACCGTCCGCCCCGCTCGGAGTACACCGCGGAGTGTCCGTTGGCGATCACCTCGGTGACAGCCGGATCGCTGAGCAGCCCGTCCAGCGGCCCGTACCCGAGCGTGTCGTCGATCACCATGGCGATCAGGTGGTCGATATCAGCCACGTTCAGAGGCACGCGATCGGCCGCCACCAGCTCGCGCAGCCGCCGGTCGGCCAGCCCGCGCAACTCGGCCGGCGCCGTTCCAGGAGCCCCCGCAAGGTCGGCCCGCACGCGAGCGCCATACTCTGCGGCCATCACCTCGAGCCGTACGCTCATGCAGCGCTCCGGGCCGGTGCGGCGAGAGCCTCGAGGGCGCGGAACGGGCCGCGATCGATGCAGGTCACAGGATCCAGCGCCGCGTAACCGACCATCGCTCGAGGCTGGTCGCGCACCACGGCGGCAACGCTGCAGCCCGTGGTGTGGTCGATGGTGCGCAGCGACAGCTCGGCCTTTCGACTCCACCGGTTGACGATCAGGCCGGCGTCGGCCACAGGCGCGCCCCAGCGGGCCGCGGCCGTCAGCAACGAACGCGCGGCCAGACACGAGCGCATGTCCGGCGTGACCACGACCAGCATCCGGTCGGAGGCGCAGAGCGCCTCGCGGGCGGCGCCGGCCGTGAGCCGGCCGGCGTCGACGACCGCGTGGGGAGTGAGCCCACGCAACTCGCGGACGAGCGCTGTCCCGAAACCCGGGCCGAGCAGTTCGAGCGGGACAGGTTCAGCAGACCCCAACAGCATCTGGGCGTTTCCGGCGGGCACGAGCACCGCCTCGAGCGCCCCGGACAGCGCGCTGCCGATCTGGGCGAGATCGGTCATCACCCGGGTGACGGGCACGTCGGCGAGTACTCCGAGGTCGTTCCAGCCGTGACTCAGATCGGCGAGGATGCCGCCGCCGGCCTGGCTCAGCGCCAGCGCGGCAGCCGATGTGCCGGCGCCGCCGCAGCCGCTGGCAACCGCCGTCACGACGCCGGCTGCGTGCGCGCGAGCAGCGCCGCTGCCACGCGCAGCCTCGATCACAGCCTGGGTGAGACTCGCGGGCGTGGGAGGCGCGGCCACCACCGCCCGGACTCCTGCCGAGAGCGCCGTGCGATAGGTGTCCACGCTCGTGTCGGCAGTGAGTGCCACCACACCCACACCGCGGCCGACCGCGGCCAGTTCGGCGCCGAGTTCAACTGCGGGCCGCCCAGGTTCGTCGCAGACGATGACAACGTCGCAGGCCGGCGGTGCGGCCAGTACGCGGTGAGCGGCGGCGACCCCGATCGGCTCGATGCTCGGCGCCCGGGTGAGCATGTCGACCAGCCCCCCGGCAAGAGCACGGTCGTCGGTCACCACCAGGCAGCGGACGGCCGGTACGGCGGTCACGCGGTCGCTCCCGGCACATGGGCCACCAGCCGCAGGTCTCCCCCGGACTCGGCCCGGATGGCGGCGATCACCATCCGCGGCGGCAGCCTCAGCGTCGCGACCGTCGAGTTGGCCACATGCGCGGTCGCCACCACCGTCACGTCGGCCAGGACGATCCTCGACACCGACTGGCGCCCCGGCGTGGTCAGCACCAGATCCACACGGGTCCCGGCCAGGTTGCCGGCCGGCACGCCCGCCTCGGGATCGAGCCTGATCGCCACGTCGACGCTGCGACCGACGCGCGCGGTGCCGGCGATCTCGGGCGCCACGAGCAGCTCCCCGCGCGGGACGGCCACCGCCGTGCGGCGTCCGATCAGCTGCGAACGATTGGTCAGGGCATTGGCCAGCCCGCCCGAGTAGAGCACGTGCCGGAGCTCGAGGTCGGCGCGGCCGATGCGGTCGCCCGCGGCCAGGTCGTGGGTAACGACGACCACATCGACGTACTGCGGCCCATCCGCCGGCGTCGAGTTGTAGATCCGCGTCCACCACACGCCGAGGATGGCCAGGCCGATCAGCGCCCACCAGATGGCGCGGCGTTGATGCCGGCTCATCGCGATTCCCCCGCGCACCGGGTGCACCTGCTGCCCAGCACCGGAACGCCGCACCAGGCACAGCGGGGCGCGGCCACCATCGCGTCACGCAGCGCCGCGAGCGAGTCGTGGGTCACGATCGGGCCGATCATCAGCTCGATGGCCCAGGCCATCCCAAGCGGCGCGGCAGGGCCGGCATCGATCCGGCCGGCGGTCGCGCCCGCAGACTGCAATCGGGTGAGCAGCGCGTCGCCGCGCCGGCCCCGCCCCGACGCAGCCACCAGGCACACGCGCCGGCCGCGATTGGCGGCCACGGTCAGCACCAGAGACTGCACGTCCTGCTCGCACGAGAGAAACCGCGTGGCATGCCACCGCCTGACCTCCGGCGAGCGCCACCGCCGGGCGGCAGGAGTGATCAGCCACAGCTCGGTGCGATCCTCGGTCGCGGCGACGAGCCCGGCGAGTTCGACGTCGCGCCAGCCCCGCCGAGCCGCCTCGCCACGCACCTCGCAGACGAACCGTCCCCCAAGGCCCGGCAGGCGGCTGTCCGCACCGGCCGCCGAAGGCGTTGCGGCGCGTTCGACCACCGGATCGAGAGCGGTCAGGCGACCGCGCATCCATCCTCCGCATCCGCCAGCGGCAGCCGCACCGTGAAACATGTCCCGCGTCCCTGAGTGCTCTGCACATCGATGGCTGCCGCCGTGGGCGATGGCGAGGTCGCGGGCCACGGCCAGGCCCAGCCCCGCCCCAGGCTCCGACCGGCCCGGCACCTGGAAGAACTCGTCGAACACGTAGGGCAGATCGCCTGCCGGGATCCCGCGGCCGCGGTCCTCGACGGCGACCGTGACACAGTCGGCCAGCATCGTGCCGGTGACCGTCACCGCGGTGCCCGGGGGCGCGTACTTGACGCCGTTGGTGAGCAGGTTGGCGAATGTTTGGCGTGGTTGTCTGCATGAGAGGGTAGGGTGCGCGTTATGGGGCGTGTTGCGGGTTATGTGCGGGTGTCGGAGGTTGGGGCTCGGGGTGGCGATTCGTTCTTGTCGCCTGAGTTGCAGCGGGAGAAGGTGGCTGGTTGGGCTGCTTATCGGGGTCATGACGTGGTGGCGTGGTATGTCGATCTTGATGTGAGCGGTCGGACGGGTGTTCATCGGCCCGAGTTCGAGCGGATGATGGGTGACGCTGGGCGGGGTGTGTTCGATGTGGTGGCGGTTTACCGGTTGACCCGGTTTGGCCGGTCGGTGAAGGACACTGCGGCGCGGTATGAGCATCTGCGGGGGCTGGGGGTCGGCTTGGTGTCGGTGACGGAGGACATTGACACGACGACGGCGGGCGGCCAGTTCATGCAGCACGTGTGTTGTTCGCGATGGCCGAGTTCGAGTCGGAGCGGATCGGTGAGGAGTGGCGGGCGGTGCACGCGAACCGGAGGCGCCGCGGCTTGGCGCAGGTCCCGCAGGGCCGATGCTTTGGTTATGTCGTCCCTGCGGGGCGGGCTGTGCTCGGCCCTCCCGACCCTGAGGAGGCTCGCGCTGTCCGCGAGTTGTTCGAGATGCGTAGTCGCGGCGCGTCGCTCTCCGAGTTGTCGCGGTGGCTCCGCCGGGAAGGGTTTCGCCCCGTGCGGGGTGGTGACAAGTTCACTCCCCAGACGATCCGGGACATGCTCCGTAACCCGATCTATGCCGGGAAGGTGCGGCTTGGAGACGAGCTGATCAGCGGCCAGCACGAGGCGCTCGTCAGTGACGACTTGTTCGAGCAGGTTCAGGCGTTGTGGCGTCGCACCGTCGACTCGAATCGGGGCCGACCGGGCGGCCTCTGCCGCGGCCTTGCCCGGTGCGCGGAGTGCGGCTCAGCTATGAACGCCTGGTACGGCCCTAAAGGCGAGCCCTATTACCGCTGCCAGGCCCACCAGCGATCCCGCGATTGCAGGTCGAAACCGACGATCAGGCGGGCCGTCCTCGACGCCTACGTCGAGTCGGAGCTGCTCAAGCTGATCGACCCGAAGCGCGTCAAGCCCGCCCAGCCGGGGCGCCAACGAGCGGCGCGGCTGCGTCGCGACCGGGCGAGGCTTGAGCAGGTCAAGCGGTCAGCGCGGACGCTAATCGAGGATCGACTGCGAAACCCGGGCACAGCCGCAGCCTTCTTCGATGATCAGATACAGCGGCTGGGCGATGAGCGTACCGACCTGGAGCAGCGCATCCGCGAGGATGAGGCGGACATGACGATGAACACGCAGCCCGTCCCGTTCACGAAAGCCCAGTGGCCGAAGATCCGGTTCGAGGGGAGAAAGGCAGTGATCGAGGCGGCGATCAGCCGCGTCCTCATCGGCCCCGGTAAGCGCGGCGGCCCGCAGCCCCCGATGGCCGAGCGCGTCACGATCGAATGGAACTGACGGGCGTTATCTCTGGCAACCATGCGGGTTTGCGACAGGTTCTAGGCCGCAGATCGGCCCAGAGATGATCCCAGAGATGACGCATCCGGCCAGAGATCATCCGAAATCCCCAGAGATGACGCCTCTGCGGGGGAGACGTCCTCGCTCGGCGTATACCGCGAGACGTATGCGGCCGGGAGTTGCCACGTCCAGACGCCACCGAACCCGTTCAAGCTCGGGCTGATCCCGATCCGCTCTTTCGCCCGGTCCAGCGCGGCCTTATTGAGACCCACACCGGCCGCGAGCTGCTGAAGCTCCTTCACCGGGTGCGGCCCGTCCATCAGCGCCCGTTCGAGGAACTCCTGAGCCTTGTCTGTGAGATTCATATCTGCCGGGTCGGGTCGCTTGAACACGTCGCCGCCAGTCTCGTCGCGAGTGCCGACCATGACGCTCCTCGCAACGAGAAACCGCTGTCCGCCCTCGCCCGCGACCTCAACGAGCCGCTTCTCATAAACGAGCTGGCCGTTGAGTGTCCCGTCGTCCGCGTTCGTCTTCAGGCATTGGATGACGGCGCGCTCCCCCGGCGCGTCGGGGTGCTGGCCCATGCCTAGTACGTTCGCGGGGAAGTCTCGGTAGAACGCGCTGCCGCTGAGCCGCTCCGCCGCGTGCGCACCGCCGTCCTTGTTGACGTGGTGCAACGCGAGCACGGTCAGCTTGCCGCCACTCATCATGTCCGACAACGGTCGCAGTGCTGCCCTGAGCGACCCGTCTTTGTGGCTGTCCGCGCTCCCTGGGAGGAAGTGGTTCAGCGGGTCGAGCACGAGCACGGAAACGCCGTCGTCGACCATCTGGCGGATCATCCCGATCGACCTCGCCAAGTCCTTAAACTGGGCGAGATCGATGGTCTGCACATAGTCGAAATCGGCCCCCGCAGCAGCAAGCCGTTTCCGAATCGCCTTCACCGACCGCTCTCCCACGTAGACCACTCGAATCTGTCGATGTGACAGCTCGGCGACCCACGCGGCAGCCGTCGTCGTCTTGCCTGATCCGCCAGGGCCAGCCAACACGTTGAACTCGCCCTTCAGCACTCGGCCGTGGTCGAGCAGCCACTCGTCTCGGGTGAGAGGGACGTCTCGGAAGTCGACGTACCGGACTTCGGTCATGTTGTCCACCCCTCTGCGTGTTTGCGCCGGGTATCATGCTGGTCAGCGTTCGAGTTTTGGATGGGCCGGGGATCCACACCCCGGCCTGTCGCGTCTTCAGGGGTCACGCTGCTCGCCGCCTTTCAGCCGCTCGCGCCTCGACGTCGCGACGGTGGTAGAGCCGAACGGGCCACGCCAATCCGGGGACGCTGATCTCGACGTAGGGCAGCTTCCCGCTCTGGGCGAGTTGGATCACCCGCCCCGAGGTGACGCCAAGGATCTCAGCGGCCTGTTTTGTCGACAGGCGCTCGTCGATGTCGTCTGGTATCTCTGTGCTGCTCACCACTCCTCCTCACGGTGGACTCGACTACACCCGAGATGTTCGCGAGGTTTTGACCCGCTCCGAGCAGCTTTGTGTCCCCGCGTGTTCGCCGGGTGTCTGAGATTGATCGACCTCACGTAGCCCGAAGGTGCTCGGCGGGCGTCGCGATGCGACGCCCATGCCCTGGCCCATGCGGTGGGAGTCCGCTCGGCGAAAGCAGCCGCATGAGCCGCCAACTCGTCGGCCTCAGCGACGAGCCCAAGAAAGCGGCTCACCCCTTCCTGTGCTTGGAGCAGGCTGCGAACGTCCTCGCCGTCGGGAAGCCATACCGGCCGCGCATCGGGGAGGTCTTCGCGGACGCGCTCGATCATGGCCCTTCCCGCCTGGTCACCGTCCGCCGCCAGAAAGAGGGTATGAAACCCGCTGAGCATGTCGGCATACTCTGGGCGGTAGAGATTCGTCCCTGCAGTCGCGAGGGCGACCACCCGACGCCCCTCGAGTGTGGCGATCTCGCTGCGAAGAGCCAAGGCGTCGGTCGGCGACTCGCACAGGAAGCCGACGCTGGCGAACTTCGCGAAGTCCTGCGGGATGGTCTCCAGGCCGAACATGATCGTTCCGACTCCCGCCGACCAAACTCGCGTCTTCCACCGCCCGCCGTCAGGGAGATAGACCTGCCAGCGATGAGTCCGGCGGTCCGGGTGGCGGAAGGGCACGGCCACGCATCGGCCGCGCTGGTCGGGGATGACCTGGCCGTGCTCGAAGCGGCAGCTAATAACTCCCGCGTCGGCCAGAGTCACCGAAGAAATCCCCTTGAACCCGGCCGGTGTGAGCGGCAGCCCTGTGTCCGAGTGGGCGGCTACTCTCTGTGCGTCGCGTGTTTCCTTCGAGCGGCCCCCGTGCCCGCGGGGGTCGCCGTGTTTCTGGATCCTCATGTCCCTGGCCCTCCGATCGCGTCGATGTCCGACTTGCGGAAAAGGGTGACGGGCTCGGGCTGGGCGGGCAGGTAGGCGCGTACCGATGGCAACTCGCCGCTCTGTGCCCTTCGGAGCACCGCGAGGCGGTGCATCCCGAGTCGCTGGCCGACCTGCCCTGCAGTGAGGTACACGCGCAGCTCCTGAAACTCGATCACGTCTGTCATCTCAACCTCCGATTCACCGAACGGGTGTTCGTCTGAGAATGACACGCTTTGCAGACAAGGCCCCCCCAAACCGCGGCCAGAGCCGTTTTCCCGCCCTGACGCTCCGAGGGCAAGGTTGAGCGTCACCCCGCGGCTGGGACGGCGCGAAGCGGCCGACCACGCACGTCTCACTCATCGCGCCGCCTCCGATCGAGAACCCGCTCGAGACCCCCGACTCGACCGTGGCCGTCGGCGTAATCCCGTAGATTCCCCCAATGCACGACTGGACTCTGGCGACTGTTGCGGCGATCCTTCTGGGCTATGCCGCGTGGTCGGGATGGTTGCGGCGTACGCCGGTCTCGGCGGCGATCGTGTTCGTCACCGCGGGGTTCATCGCCGGAAGCCACGTGCTGGGGCTGATCGGCGAGAGCGCCGGCGAGTCGGAGATCCGCCTGCTGGCCGAGGCGACGCTGACCGTGGTGCTGTTTGCCGACGCCTCGCGCATCGACATGCCGGCGCTGCGGCGCGAGTTCCTCGTGCCGGCCCGGCTGCTCGGAATCGGCCTGCCACTCACGATCGCGCTGGGCGGGTTGCTGGCGGGGGTCATGTTCGGCGCGTTGAGCTGGCCCGAGGCGCTGATCATCGGCGTGCTGCTTGCGCCGACCGATGCGGCGCTCGGCCAGGCGGTGGTGACGGATGCGCGGCTGCCCTCGCGGATCCGCCAGGGACTCAACATCGAGAGCGGGCTGAACGACGGCATCTGCGTACCCCTGCTCTACATCCTGCTCGCAGTCGCGGAGACCGATGCCAGCGAACGCAGCACGTCGGGCGCGCTGCATCTGGTTGCCGGAGCGATCGGGTACGGGGTCCTGGGCGGCGTGATCGCCGGGGCTGTCGCCGCGGTGGTGATGACCCGCGGGCTGCACCGCGGCAGCGTTGCACAGCCGTGGGCGGCGGTGGTGACCGTCGTCGCGGCGGGGGTGGCTTACGGGCTGGCAGCACCGCTCGGCGGCAGTGGTTTCATCGCCGCGTTCGTCGCCGGGTTGGTCTACGGCCGGTTCAGCAAGCGCCGCGAGGCGCCCGAGATCGAACTCGCCGACGAGGTCGGCGACGTGCTGAACGGGGCCACGTTCATCCTGTTCGGGGCGGTGCTCGTAGGGCCGATGCTCGACGCGCTCGACTGGAAGATCGTGCTCTACGCCGTGCTCAGCCTCGCCGTGATCCGCATGCTGCCGGTCGCGATCTCGCTGATCGGCACCCGCGCCCGGATGCCGACGGTCGAGTTCCTCGGGTGGTTTGGGCCGCGCGGTCTGGCCTCGATCGTGTTTGCGATCATCATCATTGAGGAGGCGCAGCTGCCGCACACTGACACGATCCTCGCCGTCACGTTTGCGACCGTGGCGCTCTCGGTGTTCGCGCACGGCCTGTCGGCACAGGTACTGACCGACCGCTATGCCGGCTGGTATCGCCGCCATCCTTCCGACGCCCAGCCGCCGATGGAGAGCGTACCGGCGCCGGAGCAGCCGCCGCGGCGGCGGATGATCTTCCATGGTTGGGGCTGAGTCACAGCCGCCGCGGCAGCAAGCGGTGGACGCGTCCCTCGGATGGGTGATCGGCAACACCAGTAGCGCCTGACGCTCACCCGATCTCCACCGCTCGCCAAATGTTCGCGGTCGAGTGTGGGCGCCGGGCCGAGCTGGCAGGCCCTCTGGGTACCGAGGTCACCCGGCCCGGCGTCAGTGGTGTCCAGGAACCGGCGGATTCGCCAGTCCTGCCGTACCCAAGTGTTCCCGCCGAGACACTCGGCGAAACCTGCTGCTCCATCGAGGCGCTCCAGACCTGGGATCGGCCATTAGAGCCGCCAAGGGGTGCCGCCCTGGGCTGCCGACCGGAGATCGGCTAAGAGAACAGGCGGGCGGGAGATCGGCTTAGGAACTGCCGAGCGGAGAAACGCCCTCGCCCGGGAGGGCAAGGCCTCCGCCAGAGAAGAACCCTACCGCGCGCAACTGATCCTGAGTCGCCAACTCTCGGGCTTGTCGTTCATGCCGGTCAGCACGCTGAGCGACCTCTGCATCGCCGACGCGAATCGCCAACTCGCGGAGCATCGCTGCTGTCTCGGCCAGTTTGCGATCCAGCGCCAGGTTTTCCGCAGGAGTCCGATCCGCCATGCTGATGACCGTATCATCGCGGAAGCGGGGGAGAGCACCGCACTGCGACTCGCGCGGCGATGCTGAGACGCCCGCCCCGCAGGCTCATTGATCGCGCGTGCCGGGCCGTGTCCGGCTTGCCTTGACGAGTCGTGCCCGAAGCGCGTAGCCTCCCAGTCTGATAGAGCACTCCACGGATGGAGAGCTTCCAGGCTCATGGACGAGCCGCCTCACGGCCTTAGGAGGCTGAGTTATGTCCATGCGCTCTGAGCACCTGCTCGACTTTCAATCCTCGGGGGACGGAGCCACCCCACGGACGTTCGGCGAGTATGCCGAGACGTGGTTTGCCCGTCGCGTTCGGCTCGCACAAGCCGGTGTTATGACGGCAAACTCCGTTCGGCGCACCGAGACTGTTCTCGCTGCCCATCTATTACCGTTCTTTGCCGCAGTTCCGTTGGACGAACTGAGCCGAGATCGTTGTGAGCGGTTTCGAGCGACTCTGGTGCAGAGCGAGCTCTACGCACCGCGGACGATCAACTCGATCTTCGGCGAGCTGCGGCTGATACTACGCTCCGCGATCCAGGATCAGGCGATGACGATCCCCGATCCGGTCGCTGGAATCCGTCCGTTGGCTACCCCCAGGCGCCGAATTGACTGCTACTCCTCAGCGGAGCTCTTGTCGCTCCTGGGCGCTGCCAAACCTCCATACAGGGCGATGCTTGCGCTGGCCGGTCTGGCCGGCCTACGTAAGGGAGAAGTGCTTGCACTGGGGCAAACTGACATCGACCTACAAGCCGGCGTGATCCATGTCCAGCGGAGCTTACAAGTTCGAAGCCGGCTTCTCACGGAGACCCAGCGACTCGGCCGGACCAAGACCCCGGCTGGCGTGCGTGACGTGCCGATCCGCGATCGTCTTCGACCGATCCTCGAAACCCACCTCGAACGCCATACTCGACCGAACAAGCTCGGCTTAGCGTTCACCGATAGGCGCGGCGCCTTCATTGAGGGTGGCGAGCTTCGAACCGACGGGATGCGCCCGGCGATCGAGCAGGCTGGACTGAGCGACATGACGATCCACGGACTGCGTGTCTGCTTCCTCACTCACTGCGCTGAGGCCGGGGTGCCAATGCCGATTCTCGCTGGCTGGGCCGGCCATGCGACGCTTCGAAGCACGGACTACTACGTTCATTCCACCCCAAGCGTTCAGCGCCGAGCCTTAATGCGTCTGGCCCGCTATGACCGGGCGGAAGACGAGTGAGCATCAACCCCAAAAAGATCGACGAACAGAAGATCGTGGACCTGGTCGCCGCGGGCCGCGGCACCTGGCGACTCGCATCCCTCACCGCAGCGCTCTCAACAATGTTTGGAGTCGAGGCGCGCTCGGTGCGGCACGTGATCACTCACCTAGTGAGATCCGGTGTGATCATTCGCGAGCAGGGCTACTACCGCCTTGCGAATGTCACCGACACAGATCCTGAGTCGCCTGGACCCTCAGCGGAGCCAGCGCACCCACGACCTCCGGTTTTGCCGCTGCAGATGAACCGCGGATCGCGCCGGCTCCCAGGGATTAACCGTCGTGTCCTGCTCGAACATCTCCGATCTCACCCGATGCGAACCCCGGAGATCATCGCGCTGATGGTTACCGAGTACGGCGCCGGCGAGCAAACCACGAGAAAGACCCTCCGACTGGCAGTGGATTACGGGTACGTCACGCGCACCCGAGGGAAACCGCCGGCCAACCACGCCTACATCTACCGACTGACCGATCTCGCCGAGCAGCAGTTGGCCCGCTATGGCCAGTTAGAGGGCCTCGAAGGAGTGATGTTCGCGCGGTTTTGCACCACAAAGCCGGATCGGCTGATACCCCAGAATCGTTGAAATTGTGGGCCAGGGCCGAGACTGTCGGTGTCCTGCGATCGCTGGCTGCAGCGTGGGTCGGGTAACTCTAAGGTGGTTTCTTCTAACTGAAATGGAGACACGATGAGCGAGCGCACGAGCTATCCCCATGGCGTCCCGTGCTGGGTGGACACCATGCAGCCCAACTTGAAGGCGGCCAGCGAGTTCTACGCGTCCGTGTTCGGTTGGGAATTCCTCGGAGGCTTCCCCCGCGACGGGCACCACGGCTACTACCTAGCCCGCAAAGATGGCAACGACGTGGCCGGCATCGCCCCATTACCACCGATGGCCCCGGACACTCCGGCCGGTTGGATCACTCAGGTGCGTGTTGACAACATTGCGGACACGCTCACCGTCGCCAAGCGAGCGGGAGCTGATGTGCGGATGGAAGCGTTTGATGCTGCTCCGGCCGGACGATTAGCGGTGTTTAGCGATCCGGGTGGAGCCGTCATCTGCCTGTGGGAGCCGCAGGATCGCCAGGGCGCGCAGCGGGTGAACGAGCCCAGCGCCTGGGCGATGAGCGTCCTTTCAAGTTCAGACCCAAAACGCTCCGCCCAGTTCTATGGCCAGGTGTTCGGTTGGACGACCGAAGGCGTTCAAGCCGGTGGGGGCGAGATCACGCTTTTTCGCCTCCCTGGATACATCGGTGGTGAGCCCGCCCAGCCGGTTTCCCGAGAAACGGTGGCTGTGATGGTGGATGGGGCGGCCGGCGACGCTGACTACTGGACGGTCGATTTCTGGGTTACCGATGCCAATGAGGCCCTCGCCCGCGCTGAGAGGGCGGGCGGCAGTGCAGTTTGTCCGCCGCTCGACTCACCGGCAGGTCGTCAGGCGGTTATTCGGGATCCCGCCGGCGCGGTGTTCACCGTGACGACCGCTCCCGGCCAATAGCAGCGCAAGAGATTTTGCCATTCATCAGGCGATGGGCGCTGCCGGCGCGCTGTTCACCGCCACGACTCCACTTTCACTATTTTGAATAGTCAACAGAGTTGACTGTCCAGAGAAGGAACGATCTGGTCGGCCGCGAAATTGACGACTCTGGCCGAGGCGGATGCGCCGGGACAGCACGACCGCTTCGACTGGGACGGAACGGGTGGGGTCAGACATCGCTCCGATCGTCTGGCCCCACCCACTCACACATAGGCGCCGGCGCGGGACTACGCCGTGCAGCAGTTCAGTTTGCCTTCGAGATGCGAATTCCTTCCGGGGGCGGGCGCTGCAGCGCGCGCGAGTATGCTCCGCTCGACCTTTGCCGGAAGGAACCGATGAGCACACTCTCGAACGACCCTCGCACGCTCAGCCACGAGGCGTACGTCTATCTGTACCCGCTGGTGACGATGGAGATCACGCGCCGCCAGTCGATCAACAAGGACGCGGCGACCCACCCGCCCTTCGGGCCGCCCAACCAGTTCCATCACCTGCGCGCGTTCCCGGCAGCGGAGTTCCGCGCCGTGGTGCGGCCCAACTTTGACACGCTCTACTCGAGCGCGTGGATCGACCTGACCGACGGGCCGGTCGTGATCTCGACGGCCGACACGCAGGACCGCTACTTCATGCTGCCGATGCTCGACATGTGGACCGACGTGTTCGCCAACCCCGGCAAGCGCACCACCGGCACGAGTGCGGAGTCGTTCGTGCTGGTGCCTCCCGGCTGGTCGGGCGATGTGCCGGCCGGTACGCGGATCGACGCACCCACCGCCTGGGTATGGGTGATCGGCCGCACGCAGACCAACGGCCCGGCCGACTACGCCGCGGTCAACGCGGTGCAGGACGGGTTCGGCATCACGCCCGCGCGCAGGCGCGAGTTCGCAGTCGACCCCGCCCAGGACGTCGAGACCGAGGCGCTGCGGCTGGTCAACGGCCTCAGCGCCGTGGACTTCTTCACGCTCGCCTGCGAGACGATGAAGCTGCACCCCCCGCACTCGACCGACTTCTCGATCCTTGAGCGCATCTCGCAGATCGGCATCGTGCCGGGAGAGTCGTTTGACCCCAGTGGGCTGAGCGAGGCGGACGTCGCCGAGCTCGAGGCCGGCGCCAAGGAGGGCCTGCAGTCGATCCACGACGCGATCGCCCACATCGGCGTGCCCCACAACGGCTGGGCAGTGATCGCACAGACGATCGGCGTCTACGGCAACGCGTACCTGCGCCGCGCCGCAGTGGCCCTGGCCGGGCTGGGCGCCAACCCGCCGGAAGATGCCATCTATCCGCTGCTCCTGTTTGGGGCCGACGGCAAGCCCACCACCGGCGATCGCAGCTACGTGATGCACTTCGATGCCGACAAGCTGCCGCCGGTATATGCCTTCTGGTCGATCACGATGTACGACGACGAGGGCTACCAGGTGCCGAACGAGCTCGACCGGTTCGCCATCGGCGACCGCGACGCGCTGACGTTCAACACCGACGGCTCGCTCGACATCTATCTGCAGAGCGAGAACCCCGGGCCTGATCGTGTCGCCAACTGGCTGCCATCGCCCTCGTCCGGACACACGGGCATCACCATGCGGCTCTACGCGCCCAGGGCCGAGGCGCTGGACGGCCGCTGGACTCCACCGCCGGTGACTCCCGCGTAGGCGCGATGGAGGTCGTCTGGTACACCGCAGCGTCGATGGACGGCCGCATCGCCGATGCCCACGAGAGCCTGGGGTTCCTTGACACGATCGGCGAGCGGCCGGAGTCGGGTGACGAGTGGACCGCGTTCATCGGTAGCGTGGATGCGCTGTTGATGGGCGCCCAGACCCTGCGCTGGCTGGTGGGGGAGGGGCATGCTCTGCCGCACCGCGGGCTGCCGATATGGCTTCTCACCCACGATCACGAGCTGGCCCAGACGGCGGCTGCGGCCGACCCGGCCACTCCCGTGCATCACGTCGAGGGTGACGTGGCCGCGGTGCTCGACCAGATCGCGGCGGCGGGTCACCGCCGCACGTGGCTGTGCGGCGGTGGCGACGTGGCCGGGCAGGCACTGCGCGCCGACTGGGTGGACGAGGTGATCGTCACCGTCGCACCGACGGTGCTCGGCGCCGGCCCGGCGCTGTTCGACGCCGCGGGCGGTCTGCCCCAGCGCAGGTTTCGGCTCGCCGAGTGCGTCGATGCCGGCGGCGATGCCGCGCGGCTGCGCTGGGTGCGCGACCGGGCGGCTTAGATGTCGCTGGACAATGTCGCGCTCGAAACCTGCGACTGCTCTGGTACTCCGCGCTGAGCGACCAGCATCGTGGCGCCAAACCACACGACGGCGACCAGTGTGATGGCAGCGACATCGGTTATGCTCCGATGATCGCAACGATGATCGCGAGTACCACCGACCCGAGCATCGCCTTTTCGGACAGCATCGGATTACCTCCTTCTCCGGGGACCTTCGATCGGATGTAATCACCGCCTGCCGCGGGGTATCGGGTCAATACCCCAAATCGGGCGACCCAGCAGCGGTTGGCGACCCCCTGCTGCGGCAGGCCCAATGTCACGCTCGGTCACCCTGCGAGTCGGTGAGCACGACGCGACCGGCTAACCTCAACCGCACATGCGTTCGCCCACAACTGGCGCTCCACCGCCCCAAGAACCACCCGAGCCGCGAGAGGTGGGCGGGCCGGGAGACTCGCAACAAGAGCAGCGCGCTGCTCACCTAAACGCACCAGCTCATCCCAATCGCCAACCACGATCAGCTGGCGTTCGCGCTCCGCCATAGCCAAAAGCGCGGTGTACTCGGCTGGAACGTCCGTATCCACGTCGACAATCGTCTTCGGTGACAAACCGCTGCTTCCTGCAGCGCGTGCTCCCACCGTCGAGCGCCAGCCGCGCTGATCGCCGATATACCCACCCCGAGGACTGGCCCCTGCCACGCACCGTCAAGCCGCAACCAGATCGCGACGCGATCCGTTGCGTCCATCGAACCTCCACGATGCGAGGTGTCCAGCCCTCTGACATGGCACGAGTGTGCGTCCACGGCGCTATCGCGAATCGCAGTACCGGCGGGGTCGGCCGCGCGCCCAACGCACGGGCCCACGATATGCGACGGACGCAACGGCTACTAGCCAGCCAGGGCAGGCGGCAATCGAACTTCGCGGTGCTCGACCTGGGCGCGCAGGTGTGCCGACCCCCTCCTCGCCGTACCGAGTGCCAGTTACTTCGGTGCTGCCCCACTGGGAAGCTGGCGACATCGGCCAGATCGCGACCCGTCCCGATCCACGATTCGACCATCCGCCGCTGCTTTTGTATCGCATTGTGGAGGGGCTAGTGAACAGCTTTTCCCGATCCTGGCGGAGTTCGACGACCGCATCGACCAGCTTGAGGACAGCATCTTCATCAACGCCGATGACGCGCAACTGCAGGAGATCTTCCGCATGAAACGGCTGCTCGTCGGACTCCGAAAAGCGATCACTCCGCAGCGTGACGCGTTCGCGCTGTTGGCCGGGGGAAACCAGGCGCTACCCGGATTCACGCCCGAGGACGAGCGGTACTTCCGCGACGTGTATGACCACCTGATCCGCATCTCCGACCTGGTCGATTCCTACCGCGACCTGTTAACTGGCGCGATGGATGTCTACCTGTCAACCGTGTCCAACCGCCTCAACGGCGTGATGAAACAACTCACGATTATCGCCACCATCTTCTTGTCGCTCGCGTGGCTGACAGGCTTCTTCGGCCAAAACTTCGGCTTCGAGGTGCGCCACATCACCGGCTGGCCGTCGTTCGTCGTGCTCGGCATCGGAACTGAACTACTCGCCCTCGTGATCTTGCTCGCGTTCTTCCGCCGCCGCGGCTGGTTCTAAGTCCACCGAGTCTGCGGCACGAGCCGTGCGGAGATCGGCGTCGAGCCTGCCATGATCGCCGAAGGCGACGAGCCCCTTCGCCTCCCTTCGAATCGCAACATTCAAAGTAACCCGCGAGGCGTTCCGAACATCCACCGAAATCCAATACCTCACCGTGCTGGACTAATCGACCCACATCCTCTGATCTTCGAGTTCTCAGCCCTCGCCGGCGGACAGCACTGTTCGAGCCCGGTCATCTGTCGTGGCTGAGCGGATCGTCATCCTCCGTACATTGCCGCAGACTAATACCGCGACCGCCCCGAAGCCGCTCATGGCGCGCAGATCAAGAATATGAGCATGATTATTGTCGGCATTGACGGTTCGGAAGCGTCGATCGCCGCGCTCGAGTTCGCGGCGGCCGAGGCGGCGATCCGCGGAGTGTCTCTCCGCGCGGTCTCTGCGTGGCAGATCCCAAGGCTCGTCTACGCCGGGACGATGGGACCGGGCATCGACATTGAGGCGTTTCGTCAGGCGGCGGCGAAGACCGCCCATGAAGAGTTGGTCAAGGCGGTGGGGCCCAAGCGAGACGATGTCCAACTCTCGGTACACGAAGGCGACCCCGCTGATCTTCTGATCCGCGAAGCGCTGGGCGCCGAGCTATTGGTCGTCGGCTCGCGCGGCCGCGGCGGCTTCCGAGGGCTACTGCTCGGCTCGGTCAGCCAGCAGTGCGCGGCCTACGCGCCGTGCCCCGTCGTGATCGTCCACACACCGAGCGGCTGAACCCTCCTGGCCGCTGGCGCCTAGGTACGAGCGCTTCCCACGAGTCCTCCTCCCGAGCGCGATTGTTAGCGGCGATCCGAGTGCGGCCGACTGGGTCGCTCGTCGACCTGCACACGGTGAGTGGAAGCGGAAACTCCTCCCATTCGCCGTCGCCACACATCGGGTAGGTGCGAACATCGCATGGACCGGCCAGACCAACAGTCCAAGCACAATCGGAACGAGTACCGCAATCAGGACGTAGATTGACATCTCGCTCTGACATTACGCGCAGCCGGCGGGAGACACCACACGGCGGCCCCCTCAACGGTCGCCAGCGGCGTCACTACAAACCCTACGTTTCCGGCGAGGTGGCGCCAATCAGCGCGCGCTTGGCTCGTTCTGCATCTATCCGGTCGCCGGGTAGCGCTGCGCGATCGCGGCCTCCAACTCCTCGAGGTCGCGGGTGTGGCGCTCATCGTCGGCTTGCCGCTCGTTCTGCTCAGAAACCGCAAGCACGAGATCCTCGGCGTAGTCAAGATTCGAAAGCCGCACCGCCTCGTTCACGGCATCAATCACGCTGTCGAGCGTTGCCGCTGTCGGACACTCCACAATCAACGAGCTTTCTGCTTCCTGATCCCATGGCCGCTTGAGAATCGGATTAGGGTGCAGATGCGCGCGAAGATGGATCCACCAAAGGCGAGACGACGGTTTCGGGACGATGGGGAAGCAGAGCGCATCACCCCCGATCACCGGGTGGACTGTCAACGTTGGTCTTCCGGCCGTATATGCGACCTGGTCAGGCATCATCGACCTCCTCGTTGATCGCGGTGTCTTTACCCCTGGCCCTGGAGGTCCGCCACATGACGGGCCAGGTTCGCCAAATCCATGTGGAACTGGCGATGGCGGGGTACAGACGCGGCGCTGACTAGCGCCCCACAGTTACTGCAGATTTTGACCGTCTTCGCGTCCAGCAGCTTGGTGGGGTTGGACATCGTGGCGTTGCCGGAAATAGCCATACGGGAGAGCATACGCTCTACTACTACAAGAGGGGAGAGCAGTCCGTGATTGCCCCGGTACCCCAGAAGCGCGGCGAGGGCTTGGTTCGTTCCCGGCCTGGGGCTTCGAAGCTCGCTCGATCTCGCAGTGCATCCAGACGCCCTCGGACGATGGCGCATCTCGGGAGTCCGCCTCGGAGTCGCCCTGGTCATCGGAAGCACGCGCTTCGTTTCGCCGGGCTCGAAACGGGGGCGCAAACGCCGGCTCAGCTCCGATGTCCATCGCTTCGGCCTTGTGTTCAGATGCCGTCCGGTTCGGCGGACAGGTGGGGCTCACCGAGTGTTTTCAACTTCTCGATGAACGCCGGGTTTGGGAGCAACTCTGCAGCCCATAACGCAACCCACCACAGGATCTGTCGGCAGATCTGGATGTACGGAGTCGGGTCGGGGATGTGTCCGTTGGATCCTGTGAACACGAGTGCGTCCTCGTTGAGACGCTCACCCGGCGGGGTGTCTGCAACCCAGAACTCGTACCTGCTTCCGGCGCGCGCTCGGAACATGTGACCGCCGATTGCTCGAATCGTTCCGTGGATGGCCAGTTGGGACGTCCACTCGAACATCTCCGCACTGAGTTCCACGGCTCGCGCGAGGACAGGATCGGATCGGATGGAAGGGTGGGTTCTCAGCGCCTGCTCGATCTCGCGCGTGGATAGGAAGTCGTTGTGCCCCTTGGGATCCTTCCGGCCCGATGGTTCGTCGGTGCGGCATCCTTGAGGGATGTCCGGTGGCGGCCATGCGATCGGGGCAGCCTGTCTGCGCTCGCGGAGTCGTTTCTCTCTGAGCCACGAGTCGCGCAGCAGACGATCAAATCCGTTGATCCCCTGAGCCCAGACCAATGCGTCGGTGAGGAACACGTCGAGGGCCGTTCTGACAAGGATCGGCACGCCCTCGTCCTCCCGCTTATCGTTCAGCGCGACGATTGCCCCACACAGTGCGGTCATCCGCATCAAGGCCACCATCCGGAACTGGTGGTCGCAGGGAGCATCTGCGGCTGCCGTAGTGACTGGAATACCGACGAGGTCGGACTCGACCAGTCCGAGGAGTTCCTGCAATGCGTTCTCGGACTCCGTCTGCTCCTCCGGCTTGACCCACCGGCGCGGCGGCACTCTCGGCGGCGGAATCCAACGCCCTTCCTCGTCAACGCCAAACCCGCAAGGCCTACATCGTGGAGCGTCCTCGTCCATGCATTGATCATACGGACAACTCGGAGCGGTATTTCGGCGGCGAGCGGTAAGCAGCCAGTTCCCGCACCCCCAGCCACGCCCAAGATCTGCCTCCCCGAGCACATCGGGAACACGTGTGCCGGCACAGAGGAGCCGCCGGCGATACGGCTGGACACGAGAGCCACTACGCCGTGTTCATGCACGTGCCGCCAGACATCGCGTCGGGATCCACGATCCAGTTGCCAACGCTCAACACCAACATCCTGGTGCAGACGGTCGTCCGGTGCCCGGCGGGTGGGATCCCCGCCGTCTTCGTGCACCCCATCGACAACCCGCCACAGGACGCCCAAACGCTCGTGGCGTCGGGGCGGTTCCACTATCCGACACCGTAGCTCTCCCCGGGTGCCTCGTGCGGTTCAACGGTGCGTCACTTCCGGGACTTGCGGCCTTCGCCGCCGCGTCCGCTCGGACGGCACTACGCCACGGTGCACCTCCGGTTGCCCGGTGCGACGGTGTGAGTCAAGTATTCGGAGCGGTTGTTGGGCGCCCGGGCGCGGGTCGGTTTGTCCGAGGAGGTCGGCGAGTCGCGTGAGGCCGCGTGCCGTTCGGGTCTTGATTGTGCCTAGTGGGACGCCGAGGCGTGAAGCGATTTCGGGTTGTGGCATCCCGCCGATGTAGGCGAGCAGGATCGCGTCGCGTTGCGCGCCAGGCAGCTCGCCGAGTGCTTGGCATAGGTCGAAGACCCAGGCGAACCGGTCGGCTATTTCGCGGCCGTCGTCTCCGGCGAGTTCCCGTATCGCGTCGAGTTCGATCGTGGTCTTGCGGGTCCGAAGCACGTCAATGCATCGGCGCCTCACGATCGCAAAGAGCCAAGCCTGGAGGGAGCGACTGGGGTCGTATCGATGACGTCCTCTCCACGCTTCGATCATGACTGTTTGCACCACGTCTTCCGCGTCGTTTGGCCCCACGTATCGGTGTGCATAGGCCAGCAGAAGTGGACCGAAGCGATGCTCGCACTCCGCCAACGCCGTTTCGTTACCGGCGGCGAATCGCTTCTGGATGGCGCCATCTCCTAATAAGCATGTCTGACTTCGCAGCGGGTGCTGGGTCGCGGCGGACGTGGTCATACCACCGCCCTCGCAGTCGGTACCAGTAACACCGCCGGCCATCGAGGCTTCCCGGTCATCGGAACCCCCTTCCACCAACATTGGACAAAACCTCTACGCAGGGCGTCTGGCCACGCTGGCCGGACACCAACTCCAGCGGCTGCGAGAAATAGGCTGACCTTGGCGGGTTGGTAGTTCGTTCGGATTCGAGCTGTCGCGTCATAGGGTTGGGCGTACCGGCGTCGGGTTGGGGCTTGTTGACATTACGTTTTGGATGGTGTTGGCGAGGTTTTGGTGGATGGTGTCTTTGGGGAGGTAGTCGGTGGCTCCGGCGGTGATGGCGGCCTGGTGGTAGGTGGGGTCGGTGTTGAGGCCGAGGATGATGATTTTGGTTTTGGGGCTGGCTTGGTGGAGGTTGGTGATCGCGGTTTTGAGGTCGGTGGGGTTGAGGATTAGGCCGAGGAGTGTGACGTCGGGCTGGAGTTTTTGTGTGTGGGTGATGGCGTCTCTGAGGGTGTCGGTGGTGGCGATGGTTGGAGGTCGCTGGTGTTTGCGAGCAGGGCGTGGGTGCCTTGGCGTAAGGAGGCGTGGGCTTCGACGATCAGGATTCGTATGAGCATGTTGCGCCTCGTTTCGGTTCGGATACTGATCGTCGGTGGGATCTTGCGGGTGCGTATCGGGGTGTGCGCGGATCTGGGGTGGGGGTTTGTGCGAGTCGGGGTCGGGGGTGCTAGGCTGGTGGTTCATTCCCTAGTGGCCGGTCTCAAAGAGCGGGATCGGTGGAGAAGGGTCGAATATGGCCAGTGACGCCCAGCGCCGGTTCGCGGACACCTCGCTGGAGGAGCGCGCCGCGCGGGCTGAGAGGCACGCTGAGGCGCTTCGGCGGGTGTTGGATGCGGGGCTGGTGGTGGGGTCTGAGATCGCGCTTGATTTGGTGTTGGAGCGGATCGTCGAGGCTGGGTGTGAGCTGACTGGGGCGCGGTTTGGGGCGCTTGGGGTGTTGGATCCCGACCGGGACGCGAGTTGTGCGAGTTTGTGACGGTGGGGATCTCCGAGGAGCAGCGGCGGCGGTTGGGAGAGTTGCCGCGCGGTCGGGGGATTTTGGGCGTGTTGATCGGCGAGGCGTCGCCGCTTCGGCTGGATGAGCTTGGTGAGGATCCGCGCAGTGTGGGGTTCCCACCGGGGCACCCGTCGATGCGATCGTTTTTGGGGGTGCCGATCCTGGTGCGCGCGATGCCGTTTGGGAACCTGTATTTGACCGAGAAGCAGGGCGGACTGTTTACCGAGGAAGACCAGGAGGCGGTGGTGTTGTTGGCTGGTCAGGCGGCGGTGGTGATCGAGCACGCGCGGATGGTGGAGGCCGTCGCGGCGCTGGTCACATCGATTGGAGGCGCTGGTCGAGGTGTCGGCCGCGTTCAACCGCGAGCTTGACCTGGACACGCTTTTGGGGGTGATCGCCGAGCGGCTCCACGGTCTGGTCGACGCGCGGCTCGTGCTGATCGAGCTGCTGGAGCCAGACGACAGGCTGCGAGCGGTCGCGGTCGCGGGCGAGCGGACCGAGCGGCTGGCGGTGGGGACGATCGCCCCGGCCGAGTCGAAAGCGCTGGCGGGTGCTCGCGCGGGGCAGGAGTGAGCGGGTCGATTCCTCGCTTGATGATCCCGAGATCGACCCGCATGGTGCCGCGGCTCGGCTGGGAATCCACTCGGGCATGTGGATCCCGCTCATCAACCAGAGGCGAGATGCTGGGGATCATCACTATCGCTGACAAGCACGGCTCAGACACGCGGTTTAGCGACGAGGACATGCGCGTTGCAGAGGCCCTTGCCCAGCGCGCGGCCGAGGCGATCGATCAAAGCCGCCGCGTCAGCCGCCACACCGTCGCGGCGATGCTCGAAGCCCAAGAGGCAGAGCGCGGCCACCTCTCGCGCGAGCTGCACGACCAGACCGGCCAAGCACTGACCGCCATCCTGCTGGGCCTCGGCGCACTCAAACGGCCGACGCGACCACCAGCCGCCAGGTCGAGCACGTCAAGACGCTCGTCACCGACGCGCTTGGCGAGGTACGCCGCATCGCAGTCGAGCTACGCCCACCCGCACTCGACGACTTCGGACTAGTCGCCGCGCTCGGCCGACTCGCCCAGACCACCACCAACAACGACCTCCAGGTCGACGTCATCGCCGTCTTCACCGACAACACCCGCCTCCCAAAGCCGGTCGAGACCACCGCCTACCGCGTCGTCCAAGAAGCCGTCACCAACGCCCAAAAACACGCCCACGCCCACACCATCAGCATCACCCTCACCCAAGACCACGACGACTACCTCGTCGTCCTTATCGAAGACGACGGCGACGGCTTCAACCCCGACCACGTGCCTGACACCCGCCTCGGCCTCAAAGGCATGCACGAACGCGCCAACCTCCAAAACGGCACCCTCACCATCGACAACCGCCCCCCGCCACGGCACCACCATCCGCCTCCGCATACCAACCACTGCCTGAAGCCGAATTACCGGCCAGCCGCGCTTCACGTCGGAGGAAATCCACGCTACTCATCAGTTCATGATCCGCGTTATCACGCATGCGGGTCGTTCCTTAAGGCCGCGAGCATCCTATCGAGTAAGTCACCACTGTCCGATCGGGGGGTCACGTTGTTGCCGGTATCGGCATTCTTGTCACTGACGGCGATCCGCGCTCGGGAAGAACCGCGCGGTGTTTGGGGAGCAGATCTCGACTACTGGCTAGGCCACTGCGACGGGTTCCACGTCGAAACACCAAACGGCGGCTACCTCGGAGTCGTCCAACACGTCGTCTTCAGCCGCCGGATCGACCGTCCAGACGTACTCGCGATCGCGCGAAAAGGACGGCGAGAGCGCGTCACCCTCCTACCGGTCGGAGATGTCGAATCACTCATCCCCGACGAAGAGTTGGTCACGGTCCACGCCACATCAGAGCTCGCCACCCGCGCCACGAAATGGACACTCTCTGGACTCCGCCACCGAAACGGGAACAACAGCACAATGGAATGAGTCCCGCTCGGCGGACAGTTTGGTTTAGGGTTTTGCTCTTTCGAGGTCGCCGACTGGCTCAGTGCCGCGCCGCCTATCCGGCGGAGCGTTTCCGCACGATCTCTTGGGCGATGTCGCGGACTTTCACGTTCCCGCGCTGGGAAAGCTGGACGATCTGACCGAACGCCTCGTCGGCGGTGATGTGCTGCTCTGCCATCAGCATCCCTTTGGCCTGGTCGATCACCGCGCGCGATCGAATCGCCTCGGCCAGATCGCCGGCGAGCTTCGCGGTTGACGAGTAAGCCTCGACGCTCTGGATGGCGGCCGCCAATTGCTCGGCGAAACTCTCCGCCCGGCGGATCTCACCAGCGCTCAGCTCGAGGTGGCGCTGGGCGTAGAAGTTGAGCGATGCCGCGACCTCCTCCACATCGGTTGCCACGTGCATCGACAACGTCGAGCAGACCCCAAGCT
Source organism: uncultured Actinomycetes bacterium (assembly GCA_963796875.1). GTDB lineage: Bacteria > Actinomycetota > Thermoleophilia > Gaiellales > JAICJC01 > CAVPTL01. The sequence goes on along the minus strand of CAWCNL010000005.1, from coordinate 165,210 downwards.
GGCCAGCCGTGCGACAGAAATGCTCCCACCGCTCATCGGCTTTGCCCGCATCTTCGATGTAAATCGAACCCTCGGCGTCAAGCACCGCCAAGCATGGCCCCGTACCGGACTCATACTGCGCATCGTCAAGCGCGACCATGCGCTGATCAGTCGCGGCGATCGTCGCCAAACCCTCCCCCGCATGCCTAGTCGTGACCGTGGCTGCGTCGAACCCCAGCACGTCCACAGCGGTCTCCAAGATCAGGTTCAACAACCGGTTAAGCCGCGTCTCCGCCGCGTTCCCAGAATCCTCGCGCATACCAGCCCCGCGATTCCGTCCCCAAGGCGGTCAGAAAAACCCACGACCGGCCCACACACACGGGGAACAACGCGCCGCGTGAGTCAGAAGCACCTTCCACGGTACCACGCTAACCACTGCGATCACTTTGGGCGTGGCCGACGCCAGTGCGACTTCGAGATCGTAGTTCTCAGCCACAGCCCAATAGGCGATATCGCTCGCGCGGAACGCGGCGAGGGGCCACGGTCAAGAGCCTCTAACGCGCGCAGTCAGGTGGAAACACGACCGGTCGCCAGCGACCGTCACTGGGACACGCCGTTGCCACAGCGCGGACTGGCGCCAGCTCCACGAAACCGTTCACCGCCGCCCCTGATGCGGCCCTCACCTCGGTACCTACGTTCTGCTCGACCTGTGGGGCACAACTCGCTGGCGAACGCCGATATTGCGCGTCGTGCGGATCGTCGCGTTCATCGATCCCGTGTGCCGCAACTTCTGCCCGCGCGAGGCGAGTATTCTCGGCGCCGCCGAGCGCACGCTGGGAACACACCCGGCCCCCATCTACGCGATCAGCGTGAACCCCTGGGATCAGGCGCACAAGACCCTGGTGACCGATGACCGCCACTGGCGCGTGGGGCCCGCGTGGCACTGGGCGATCGGCGAGCGCCAGGCGCTAGAGCAGGTGTGGGCCAGCTACAAAGTCGGCGTCCGCGTCAGCCGCGTGCGCGGGAACGGCGTGCTGATCCGGTCGATCACCTATGACGAGCTGATCTACGTCGTCGACCGAAACGGCGACATCCGAGCGCTGCTGCCGTACCCGTTCACTACTGCGGCCGTGGTGCAGACCGTGCGCCGGCTTGAGCAGAGCTGACCCGCCGCAGGTCAGACTGGCACGACGCCAGACCTCGAGCCGTCCAGCACGCCACAGGACACCGGTTGGGCATCGCGTGAGCATATAGGCGCCGCAGGCTTCGCGAATCGTCCAAGCCTATTCTCTTGGTCAACCGGGGAAGCCCGCTGATACCGGCCCGATCCTTACCCCCGAAGAATCGGCGTAGCCAGATTGAACCCCCAAACGAGCGAATACATGCCAAGGAACAGTTCCCAGATGAACTCGAGAACGGTCGCGATGCCCATTACCGGGCCGCCCGCCTTTATCGGACCGAACGTGGCGGCAACGCCAGTGAGGATGATCAACGTTCCCGCGATGAGTCCGGGCACGGCCATTTACCTTGGGACGAGCTCGGATCGGTACATGAGGTAGCCAAGCAGTAACCCGTTGCGGATCCCGACCACGAAGCCGGGCCCTGCCAGAAACGATGAGCTCATTCACGAGGCTCCCGCGATCGTCGGCTGCCAGACCGCGGCGGCGGTCGCACATACCGCAAGACCACCCGTCCTCAAGCCTTCCGGTGCTGCGCTGCACGACACATGAGGCGAGGGTTCGGGCCCCTCCCGTGCCCACCGCGAGGCGACTGCGCCCGGGCGCGCTCGGCGCGATTTACACGCCTCGTACACACAGACGAGGACTGGTCGATGCCCCTCGCGATAATCTGGCTCAACCAAGCCGGTTCTGGGATGGGCCGTGCAGGGATCGAACCTGCGACCTTGGGATTAAAAGTTCCCCGGTCAACTGGCCGCTTGCCCGCGAGCTGGTCGGACACCAGCCCGGTGCTCTGACGGAGGGGGAGAAGCCCCTGCGATACGCTGAATGCGTTGAGCGCCCGCGCGGCTGGCCTCTGGTTGTGCTGGTCGTGGCGCACCCGCCGGAGGGTTCGGGCTGGGGCTTGAAAGTTTGTGCTCTGCGTCGGCTTCATGGGCCGAAGCATGTTCCTCCGCCAATCGCGTGTCAGCAGCGGGGGCGTGCCCGCGTGCAGACCGCCTTGGGCGTACACGGGGCGACGTGTTTCCACGGCCCGCGATACGCGGATCAGACACGCATGGTTGACGCAGAAATCCCCTTCGCGACAAACGATACGAATGTTTTAGAGTGGTGCTGCAACCAAACCCCAAGAGACGCCATGAACCACGCCGACAAGACCGAACTCGGGTCACGTCCCTAAGATTGGTGGAGATTCGGAGCCGGTGGGCTGAGAGTCGGCCATCGTGCTCCGCGTCGACGAGCTGACTAGGCACGACATTCGACGAGGAGGACACGATGGCCGACGAGGGCATGGTCGCGCTGCGCGACGCGTTGGGCAAGATCTTGGAGTGTGAGCATGCTGATTTGTTGCGCGAGAGCGTGGCGTTGGTGGTTCGCGAGGTGATGGAGCTTGAGGCCTCCGAGCAGGCCGGCGCGGCGCGCTACGAGCGCTCGCCTGAGCGGTCGACGTATCGCAATGGGTATCGGCGCCAGGGAGTGGGACACGCGGGTGGGGACGATCGAGCTGGCGATCCCGAAGCTGCGCCAGGGCTCGTATCTGCCGAGCTTTTTGAATGCGCGGAAACGCAGCGAGCAGGCGCTTTTGGGCGTTGTCATGGAGGCCTATACGAACGGTGTTTCGACGCGGAAGGTGGAGCGGCTGGTCGAGCAGCTGGGTGTGGAGAGTATGAGTCAAAGAGCCAGGTGAGCCGGATCTGCCAAGCATTGGACGAGCGGGTGGAGGCTTTTCGGAATCGGCCGTTGGAGGGCGCCTACCCGTACCTGTGGTTGGACGCCCGGGTCGAGCGTGTCCGCGACCTGGCGTCGGGGATGGTCCGGCAGAAAGCGTTGCTGGTGGCCTATGGCGTGCACGAGACCGGCCGCCGTGAGGTGATCGGCCTGGCCTTCGGCGAGGTCGAGTCAGAAGCCGAGTGGCGCGCCTTTTTGCGTGCACTGGTCGCTCGCGGCCTGGGCGGAGTGCGGCTGGCGATCTCAGACGCCCACCAGGGCCTTAGAAACGCGATCGGCCAGGTCTTGGGCGCCCAGTGGCAGCGCTGCAGTGTGCACTTCATCAGAGACATGCTCGGCCACGTCCCCCGCCAGGCCCAGCCGATGGTCAGAGGCGCCCTCAAGCAGATCTTCGCCTGCCCCGATCGCGAGTCGGCCGGCGAGACCCTGGCCGCGGTCTGTGACCAGTTGAGCACGCCGGCACCGAAAGTCGCTCGGCTCCTGGAAGCCGCCGAGGAAGAGCTCTTGGCATACATGCGCTTCCCCCGCGAGCACTGGCCCAAGATCAGATGCACCAACCCGCTGGAGCGCGTCAATCTCGAAATCGCACGCCGCTCAGACGTCGTCGGTATCTACCCCAACGACGCCGCCCTGCTCAGGCTCGCCACCAGCCTGCTGGTCGAGCAAAACGACGAATGGCTCGTCCAAAAACGCTACCTCTCACTCGGCTCGATCGCCCAACTCACCGAGCCCTCCGGGCTCGCCGACAACGACCAGCCAGCGCCAAACGAGGGCGCGCTGGCCGTCGTCGGAAAGTCCACCACGTAGAGGGACTTGACTCGAACTCGCCGCCCTCGCCGTGCTACTGCATAACCCCACACGCACGCCGGGCCATGCACCGAGCCGCTCGACACGTCGAATCGGCGTCACCCTGGCTCGCCGACTTCGTGTGGGATGCGCAGTCTCTCGAAGACGCCTACGGCGGGTTCGGCATCGACGATCATGAGGGCGTGGTCGGATGGGTCCGCCGCTACACCCTCAGCCGCAGCATCGCCCTGCTCCCCTGAGAGGAGGTCAGACCGTCCTCACTCGTTGCAGCTCGGGCTAGAGCGAGCGGGCCATCTCTCGCGCTGCGTGCCGGCCGCTCCCGGTACAGCGGCGCGACGTCGCGAGCCGCTGCCCACACCCCCCGCCACACGCGGCACACTGCGAACCATGCGTTCGCTACCAGCACGAGACCCGACGATCCGCGAGGCAGCCCACTACCTCGGCGTCGCTCGCCGCTGGGTCGAGATACTCGCCGCCGCACGCCGCCTCCGTGTCACCAATGACCACCCGAGCCGGCTCGGCCGCCACGACGTCAAAGCCCTGCACCGGGAGCGACGTGAACGGCGAGCACGATTCGACTGGAGGCCGCGATGACACTCACCGACGACAAGATCCGCCGCGCCGCCCTGTTGCGAGAGCGCAGCCACGCGATCGCCATCGAGGGCGACCCGACCGAGCCGGGTTACGGCTGTCACTTCACCGCGACCTACTTCCGCGCTACCTCCTGCACCCTGCCACGGGGCTCATGGTCCCGCCAGCGGATTGGCACGGCCACTTCGACCGAGAGCTATTCGGCACGCTCAGTCAGCGGCGCTCGGGAAGTGTTCCTCGCGCCGCGAGGCTTCGCGAAGTCCACGAAAACGTCTCTAGTGACTCCCCTGATCTGCCTCGCCCGCCAATTCAAGTAGTACGTGCTCCTCGTCGGCGCGACGACACCCAGGCCCGTCTCGCCATGTCGCAGATCATCCACGAGTTCGACAACAACGAGCAGCTCCTAGCGACTTCCCCCACCTACGGCGAGCGATCGATCAGAAAGGCCAGCCGGTCGCAGATCGAGACGATGACATCGCCTTCGCCGTGGGTGCACGTCTCCAAGCGCTCGGCGCAGCCGGCTCGCTACGCGGCCGCAGGAACCGCAACCAGCGCCCCGACCTCGTGCTGATCGATGACCTCGAAGACGACCAGACGTTCCAGACCAAGGCCCAGCGGGACAAGCTCGACCAGTGGGTCGTCGTCCGCTCTGATGGGGGCACTCGGCCCCACCGCCGACGTCTACATGGTCGGCACGCTCCTGCACCATGATGCCGTACTCGCCCGGCTCATGAACCGGCCCGGTTGGCAGGGCCACCGATACGAAGCGATGCGCGACCCCGACCGACACCGACCAGGCACCTGGCCCGCGTACTGGCCCGCGCCGCGCCTCGAACAAGCCAAGCGGGAGATGGGCGCAGCCGTATTCGCCCGCGAGATGCTCCACCAGCCGATCGATGACGCCGCCGCCGTGTTCCACCGCGCCGACTTCCAATACCGCCGCAACCGCGAACGGCTCCTCGAAGCCAAACCCGGCGAACTATCCGCGAAGGTCCGCATCGCCGTCGACCCGGCCGTCAGTGAGAAGGCTGGCGCCGACTACTCTGCGATCGCCGTCATCGCCCAGATCGGCTAGCAGCCCCGACCTTGACGTTCTCGACGTCTGGCGCGGCCGTCTCACCGCCTCCAAACTCGCAGAGCGCGTCAAAACCGAAGCAAAAAGCTGGCAGAAATACCACCCCGTCATCATCGCCGAGAGCGTCGCCGCGCAAGCATGGCTCGCCCAAGCACTCCGCGAACTTGGCCTCTCGGTCGAGAAGTCCACCCGACCCGCGACAAAGTGACCCGCGCTACCAGCCTCGGCGTCAAATACGAAAACGGTCAGGTCTACCACGACGAACATCTCCGCGACAGCGACTTCGAGCTGGAGCTCGAGCAGTTCCCCGCGTCGTGAGCACGACGACATGTCGACGCTCTCGTTTACGCCGCTAGCGACCTCACCAACCGGCCGACGCCCCGCATCACCCGGCTCTGAGAGTCGCGGCGAACCGAGAGGGGAAGGTGGTACCCACCGTGCCGTCCTACCAGGTATGTTTGTGCGATCTTCGACGAACGCTCCTATCGGAAGAAGATCAAGCGCGCACGCGACGAGCTCCAACGCGAATCCATGCGCGCGAAACGACACAGCTCGATGGCGACGCTCGGCGCGATCTCAGGAGCCGCGATCGTCCTCACCGAATGGCCCGTAGACCAGTTCGCCGGCAGCAGCTACCGCCTCGTGACCGACCAAGACGCTGACGCGGCCGTTCGAGCCACGAGCTGGTGGTACATCGCCGTGCTCCACCACGCGACCCACCCCGACGCGACCGGCATCGACCAACAAGCCGCAGCCGACCATGTCATCCCGATGCGCGACACCGCCCGCAGCATGCTCAGCACGTCCAGCGGCGAAGTCATCAGCGACGAACGCATCCTCGGAGTCATCAGCGACGAACGCATCCTCGGAGTCATCACCAATCTCCTAACCGGCCGGGAGCCGCGCATCGAGGAAGGCATCCATCTCATCCCCTGCAGCTACCTATTGATCAGCATGCTCGACCACCTCATCGACGACGCGAACCGGCAGCCGCCCACGAAGCGGGAGGCACCGCGGTCCGACCGGCCCCGTGAGATCGACCTCACCCTGCCACCACCCCCGGAGCGCCCCAAATGACCCTCACACCAGACGAAATCCAGGCCGCCTTCGACGCCGCCGACAACATCACCGACCCGATCACACGGAGCGACATCATGCGCGCCGCAGGCGCGACCGGCGACCCAGAGAAGCAGACCTGGCGGCTCCCCAACTGGCCCGAGCCGCTCCCATCAACAACAGCAGTCCGCGTCGTACTGCTCACCCGGCCAGACCTCGTCGACCACTTCGACATAACCATCTAGCGCGGCCCTCCGACGAGCATGTCGCTCTGCTGCCGACCGACCCCAACGCCACGTGTCACCGAATGCCTCGATCTGCGCCGGTGCGGGCGTTCGTCGTGCTCCTTGAACAGCACGTTGTAGTTCGCGTTCGATTTGAACGGCGGGTCGAGCACGTCCGCGCCGAGTCGATCGACCTGGTCTATCTCGGCGCAGTACCTCGTAGTTGTCGCCGTAGATCAGCGCGTTGCGATCCGCGCTAGGCAGATCATGCATCGGCGGATCGTACAAGTCGGCGGGGACGCCCAGATAGCGAGGCGCCAACCGGCGGCCTAGACATTTCAGCCACACGAACACATGTTCGGCCAGCTGATACGCTGTCGGGAGGAGAGACGGGCCGGGTGTCGAACCCTCGCCACGTCCTGTACAGTCGAGCGGGGGACGCCTTGGAGAAGCAGCCGCAAGTCGTCGTGAAAGTGCAGGGCGAACGCGCCACCCACGGCGTGTTGCTCGGCGATTTCCACAAGTTCTGGACAGAGCTGTCTCGAGCGCTTCGCGACTACGACCGGGCGCTAAACGGCGAACCGCTCGGCCCCGGCGGTCACCCCACGTCTCGCGCAACCGCCGTGACCGCGCTGCGCCTCGTGAGGTTCCGCCCCGGCAGCGGCGTACTCACCCTCGAGCCAGCCGTGGAAGAGGAGACGCCCGCCGACGAGCTGAAGCTCCTTGACTACCCCCAGACCCTCCCGATCGACACGCTGCGCGGGCTATTCAAAGGATGGTCAGCGAACACTCTCCCCAAGCCGGTCAAGGGCTCGCTCGAGGACGCCCGGCGAACCTTTGGCCAGAACGGCCGCCTCGACGTCACAGTGACCACTCCTGGCCTAGACGATGAGACCTATACCGTCGGCCCCTCTGACGAGGAGATCGCCGAACTATTCGCCGACACCGCCGACGTGCCACCGGGTCAGGTCACCGGCCGGCTCCATCTGATCGACACCGAACCCGAGCGCGTCGGCATCCGCACTACCAGTGGCCAGGAATACAGGATCTCCTACCCGGCCAGTCTCGCGCCGATGGTCAAGGCCCTTATCGACCAGAAGGTCATCGCCTGGATCGACCCACACCCCAAGGGATCACCGGTGCTGCTCAATCTCCAGCCGGTCATCGAGCCAGAACAGACCAACATCTTTACCCTCTCCCCAGTGCCGCTCGAGACGCTCATGCAATGGCGCAACATCGCCGGCCCCCAGGGCATCCACGCCGTCACCAATCCCGAGTGGCAAGACGACGATCAGGGCGAGGAGTTCTTGCGAGCAATCAACGAGTGAACGCAGACGCCACCCCCGAGACGGTCGTCTGCGACACTAGCTATGTCGGCTACGTCACCCGCCCCATGACCGTCCAGACCTGGCCGGAGGAAGTCCGCAACCGCCTTAATCAGGCCGTCCAGGCGATCAGTGTTATCAGCGTCATGGAAACCCGCTACGGCATGCGCGCAGCACATTGGGGCGCGAAACGAACCAGTGAGAACGAAGCGCTCCTCGCCGCCTACGTCTGGATCCCGCTCGACCTTCAGATCGTCGACCTCTGCGCCGACCTCAAGGTGAGATCGAAGGAGAGCGGGTGGAACCTCTCCGACAACGACGCATGGATCATGGCCACCGCCTGGAGCCGACAACTACCCCTCGTCACCTGCGACAGAGACCAGCGCGTACTCAAACACCTCGGCGTCGAGGTGATCTACCTGTCGGTCTAGCACGCGGCCGGACGCGGGCTACGCCGACCAAACGGCCGCCTGTCCGGCTGAGAGCCAGAGCCCGCAGAGGAGGCTCGTACCATGAGCAAGAAGGGCAAAAAGCGGACACGGAAACCGAAGAAAGTCGGCATTCTGAGCATCCCCGCCGGCCACCGACTCGTGAATAAGCGCTGGCGGGTTGGAAAGACCAAACTGCCGCCTCCGGCGCCACGGTTCGAGGGCGCGTCATGTCGGCGCTGCTACCGCCCGCTGACCGCCGCGGAGGTTGCCGCGAACGGCAATCTTTGCGAGAGGCACAAAGACGACTCAGCCTAGTCGGCGTCTACCAGTCCCGATGGACGCAGCTGCTCGACGCGGTCGTGTGGGGCGTTTCATAGGTCGTCTCGGCCCGCATCCTCGAGCACGCGCCGCTCGTCGGGGGTGCATGTCGCAACGAACCGCGCGGCCGAACGCTCGCCACTCTCTAGGGCACGATTCTGCAAGGCGTCGAGTATCTCGGCGTCGAGGACGCGCTTCACAGTGGACGGGTACCACTGGGCACCGCCCGCGGCGGTCGGCACGCCCTCATCGTTGAGCTGCTTGGCGATCGCGTAACGGCTCACCCCAGCCGCGCTGAGGCTGATGATCCGCTCGCGCACCGTGTCTGGGATGAGCTGCTTCGGTCGGGTCTTCCACCCGGCCCTGCCGAGCGGGCCTTTGAGGGTGCCGCTGCTCCGTTTGGCGGCGATCGCTTCGGTGGTGCGCTGGCCGATGATCCTGCGCTCGAACTGGGCGAAGCTCGCCAGGACGTTCGCCATCATCTCGCCTTGCGGGGTGGTCATATCGAGGCCGAGGTCGAGCACCACGAGCGCCCACCGGCCGCGCTGCGCGGTCGCGGTGAGGTTGGCGAAGTCGAGGACTGACCGGGAGAGGCGGTCGAGCTTGGTGGCGACGAGCGCGTCGGCCTGGCCGTGCTTTACGGCGTCGAGCGCGGCTGTGAGACCGGGCCGGTTGTGCATCGCCTTGCCGCTCGCGACGTCCTCGTAGACGTTGACGAGCTGCCAGCCGTGGCGGTCGGCTTCGGCTTGGATGGCGTCTCGTTGGGCTTGCATCCCGCCGCCGTTTGCGCCCTGCTCATCGGTTGAGACTCGCACGTAGCCGATGATCCGCGTGCCTTTCGTCATCTCCGCCCCCAAATCTCTCGTGTGGTTTTCACACCACAAAGTCTAACACCTTGGGAACGTTACGTGTCAGTCGGGGGATGCAGGATACTATTCAGCCCGCTCGCCGAGAGCCTGCTCCAACGGGCCGCGGTCACCCTGCCAACCCGCGAACGGATCAGACGGCAGCGCCTCGCCCGTCACCAGTCGGCGACCATCCGCACCGCCGGTTCCTGTTCGAGCCTCGGCCGAGCGGGCGGCCGACCTCGATCTCATGCGCTGCGAGTCTGCGGTGGACGTCTCGGAGCGTCTCATCGACCGGCTCGGCCAGGCCATCCCTGATCGCGGCGACCGCGTGCAAGTCGTCGCTCGAAGTACGTCTCGCCCGGCTGGGCGTGACCGCCCTCAGCGGTGTGACGAGCCACCAGGGCCAGGGCGCGGAGCTTCACCACCTGCCAGCCCTCCGCCCAGAGAGCACGTCCGCCTCCAAAGCGCGAAACTCTGACAGCCGATCCGCGCGCCTCCGCCCGCACACTCCCAGCCCGAGTGTCATCCTCCGCAGCCGGCTGACGGGACGCGCTCGACCACGCACGGCTCACCGCCACCACTCGCCTCATCCACGCCGACCGCCACGGGTTCGGGGCTGGGTACGGGATCGGACTCAGGCCGCTGCAGGTAACGCGAGGCTCTGCTCGACGGCACCTCGCCACTGCCAGCTCGGCATCGACCACCTCCACCGGCAGAGCCGCCAGATCAGCCTCTATGTCCTGAAGCGACCGACGATGCGACTCACGATCTCCACACCCAGCCGCTCACTCGGCCCACCCGTCAGAGCATCTGACTCCAACCAGCGCATCGAGTATCTCCGAAGCCGACACCACCGTCCTGGCCCGACTGCAAACCCTGCGCATACACCGCATCTTCGCCGCATCGATGATCCGAAGTCGCCTCGATACCCGCTCAGCCACCGTCTTCACCGCCCGCCGACCGCCTCCTCACGCGCCCGCTGCTCGATCTCCCACGCCCTCACCAACCAGTCCTCACTCCATCGCCACCTGAAACACCGTCGGCCTCGCCACCCCGAAATGCCGAGCCACCTCGCATACGAACGCCGCTGCCCCCCAGGGTTGTGCCAGTACATGAACCCGCCTCTAGATCCAACTTGCGCCGAGACGGATCTGCCGTCGTGTGCGCGGTAGCGCTGGTCATAGTTGGGATTGTGGTCGGTCGTCAGTGGGGCCGGTTCGGGCAGCGTCGTGTCCCCGTGTGGTGGTGTGTGTCGTCTGGTTGTGGATGATCTCTGGGTTTTTGGGATGATCTCTGGGCGGATTGTCGTGATCTCTGGGATGATCTCTGGTAGCCATGCGGGTTTGCGGGTTGTTTGCGTGCGCTTGCAGTCTTGTATGCTTGACGAAGATCTGGCGCATGCGATTCTGGTCACCGCGCACGAGTGCCTCGCCGCCCTGCCAGCGGAGTTCGAGCGTCACCCGCCGCTGGTCGGCCACAGCCTGCAGGCCCTGCAGCGTGTCCTCGACGCACTCGCGCAGCGCCAGATGCTCGGCCTGCACTCGCAGCTGGCCGGTGCGCGAGCGGGAGAGCTCGAGCAGATCCTCGACCAGATACGCCAGCCGTTCGCACTCACCGTTGATCACGTCGAGTTTGGCGAGCACGTCGACGTCGGTCTGGCCGCGTCCGAGCGTGTACACGTAGCCCTTGATGACGGTGATCGGCGTGCGCAGCTCGTGGCTGACCCGGCCGATGAACCGCGCCCGGGCGTGGCCCTCGAGCGCCAGCTCTTCGGACATTGCCTGCAGCCGCTGTTCGAGCCGGGCGATCTCGGCGGAGTGCCTCGATCCGAAGAGGCCTCGGGTGGTGGAGCCTGTCCGCATGCTTACTCCGGCTTGTGGAGGCGGTAGCCGACGCCCCACACGTTGACGATCCACTCGTGCCGCGAGTGCGCGGCGAGCTTGGCGCGCAGCCGGCTGGCGTGCGAATCGAGGGTACGGGTACGCCCAGGAGAGCGGAAATGCCACACGGACTCGAGCAGCTCGGCCTTCGAGAACACTCGCTCGGGTTCGCCGGCCAGGCAGGCGAGAAGTTCGAACTCCTTGGTCGACAGCGACACCCGGATTCCACCCGCCGTAACCTCGCGCGAGAGCGTGTTGACGACAAGATCGTCGACCTGATGCACGTGCCGGTCTCGCGCCCGAGTGGCCCGGCTGCGCACCGCCCCGATCCGGGCGAGCAGCTCGGGATAGTGGAAGGGCTTGGTCGACGTAGTCGTCAGCCCCCCGCGTCAGTCCTCGCACGCGATCGGTGTACTCGACCTTGGCCGAGATCATGATGATCGGCACGTCGGGATCCCAGCCGTCGACCACGGCGTTTGCGGCGCGGATCGTGCGGCACAGCTCGTAGCCGCTCATGTCCGGCAGAACGACGTCCAGCAGGATGACATCCGGACGCGAACGGTGTAACAACTCGAGCGCCTCCGTACCCGTGCTCGCCACCAGCACGGTGAAGTCGTCGGCTTGCAGATTATCGGCCAGAAACTCGATGATGCGAGGCTCGTCGTCGACGACAAGCACGGTTGATGCTGCCACGTGCGTGGGCTCCTTGGATCGCTGCCGCGGCTGACAAGAAGGCGCGCGGCACTGTGTGATGCACCCTGGTTGGCCGCCGTCGCAATGGGTACGCTGCCAACCTACAAGTCATTTATGCACAAAGGAACAGTTGCATTCCTGATCGTCGCAAACTGTAACGGATTGCAGTAGGACGACTCGGGCGCACCACTCCCCAAAACGGAGCAGCGAGCGCCGTCGTCGCCGCCGCAACAGGCGGTCAGCGTTCGATGATCAGGTAGTCGCCGGGCTTGACGCCGGAGCGATCGATCGCGCCGACCGGCAGCTCGAGCGCAACCTTGGCGCCCGAACAGCCGGAGATGCGCCACGGCTTGAGGTTGTGCACCACCTTCAGCACCTTGCCGTTCACGTCGGTGTAGACGACATCGATGGCAAAGCGCATGAAGAACATGTGGATCGAGTTCGTGGGCTGAATCCACAGCCCCTGGTCGGGATCGAGCCCTGACCGGCCGAGGAGCCCCTTGGTGCGCGTCCACATGCCGACGGCCAGCTCGCCTCGCTCGCACACCACAGATCCGCCGTCGATCCTGATGCGCGCCACTACCTACACTCCGGGATATGGAGCACAGCAGCACCGACTACGTCTCGGGCGACGACTACGTGGTCGAGTTTCTGGACTACCGCTACGGCTTCTCGCAGGTCGACTTCGAGCAGCGCGTGGCTGCGGCGGCCGTGCGTTTGGAACTCGTGCCGGCGCGCGACCTGACGGCCACTGAGGTCGAGGATCTGGTCGCGCTGACCGCCGCCGGCGTGATCACCCAGCCGGCCAGCGGGCTGGGCCGGTACCTCGCGGCCAACGGCCAGCGGATCGACTCTCTGCACCCGGAGCCGGCCGCCTACTGGCTGCGCAAACTCGTGTTTCGGGGGGCATGGCTCGACCATCGGGTCAAAACCGGCCTTCTGGACGTGAGCTTCGACCAGGATTCGGGCACATTCGACTACCGGATGCCAACCGACGCGACACCTCTGGTCGAACTCGCCCCCGTGCCGTCGTGGTCGACACTCAGCTACTCGGACTAGCCGCCGCGAACAGCAGCAGGTGCGGGCCGACCTGAATGCGGTCGCCGTCTTCGAGCAGCTGCTGCTCCACCCGCACGCCGTTGACGAAGGTGCCGTTCAGACTGCCCTCGTCCTCGATCACCACGCCCACCGGCTCTCGCCGCACGGTCGCATGCCGTGAGGACACGGTCGGCCCGGCCAGCATCACGTCGTTTTCCTGGTGCCGCCCGATCTTGGTGATGCGCAGGTCGAGCATGAACACCTGGTCGGGGCCGTTCTTTGGCCTCCAGATGAGCGTTGGCTGATCGCTGTGTGCGGCACCGTCGACGGAGGGCGCCTCGCCCCCGGTCGGTCCCAGGATGCGGGTGTAGGTGACGTCGTCGTCTTCGTGTTCTGACATGAAGTATCCCTTGCTTCGAACGCTCAATCGAGGGTAGCAGCGCATCCGGACACTGGCATAGAATCTCGGCGTGGACGAACAACCCAACCCGATGGCGGACGCCGAAGCCCAGCTGTACCGGCGCATCAAGGATCTGCGCGCTCGCGCCAGGGCCGGTGACGAAGCGTCACCCCCGCCGCCGCTCCAGCCGGATGCGCCCCAGCAGGTGCCCGATCTCCGTACGCTGCTGGCCCGCGCGGAGAACCACGTGGACGAGCTGCGCGCCACCGCGGCGACGCTTGAGCAGAGCCTCCCCACGCGGGTGGGCCGCGAGGTCGAGCGGGTACTCGACGCTCACGAGAGTTCGCGGCGCTCGGCCGAACTGCGCGACCTGATGGTGGACATGGCCGCGCGCATCGATCAGGTCAACCGCGACCTTCTGGCCGAACGGCTGGGCCGCGTCGAGGATCTCGAGCTCGTGGTCGAGCTGCTGTCGGCCGGTGTGGCCGCCATGCGCCAGGACGTCGCCGATCTCGCGGCCCACGTGGAAGCGGTCACCACCGGAATGGAGAGCGTGGTCAAGAAGCTCGACCAGCCGATCCAGGTGACGCTCGAACGCACCCGCCAAAGCGGCGTGCGCGACCTCTTCCGCCCGACCGGCGAATCCGGCGACGACGAGCCCGTCCCGGAACCAGCCGGCTCGCCCGCACAATCCTCCTGATTGAGGTTTAGCAAACAGGGGCTCCTGCCGATTGCCACGGTGGTGGCATCGCGTTTCGCACCCCCTCGGCGAGAGACGATCGAACCCGACGAACTCGGGGAGCTGAGCGTGCGCGTGATCACCTATGAGCCGCCGCTCTCGGCGCTTCCCAGCTTCGCCGGGCGCAGCCGCCGACACGCCGGACAGCTCGCGCGCTTCTGCTGTGTGGGCGCCTCCGGCTACGTGATCAACCTGGCGATCTTCCGCGGTGTCTCGGAGCTGATGCCCTACCTGATGGCGTTCGCGGTCGCCTTTGCGCTCTCGGCCACCTGGAACTTCTGGTGGAACCGGCGCTGGACGTTCGCCGCCGCCACCGGGAGGCCCCATCATCAGTTCGCGCGCTTCCTTTCGGTGAGCCTTGGCGCGCTTGCAGCCGACCTCGTGATCCTGGCCGTGCTCGTCGAACGGGCCGGCGTGGGCAAGCTTCCGGCCGCGGCCATCGCCATCGCGCTTGTGACCCCGGTCAGCTTCCTCGGCAACAAGCTGTGGAGCTTCGGCCGCGGCACCGCCGCCGCACAGCGGTAGGATTCGCTCCGCAGATCGACAGGAGGATGTCAGCGGATGGCCTTGGTTTCGATGCGCCAGCTACTCGATGAAGCGGCGGCCGGCGGCTACGGCGTCGGTGCGTTCAACGTCAACAACATGGAGCAGATCCAGGCGATCATGGAGGCCGCCCGGGCCACCAGCTCGCCGGTGATCGTGCAGGCGTCGCGCGGCGCCCGCTCGTACACCAACGACCGGTTCCTCTATCACCTGATGCAGGCCGCGGTGGAGCTCTACCCCGAGATTCCGGTCGCGCTGCACCAGGATCACGGCAACTCGCCCGAGACCTGTGCGTCGGCCATCGAACAGGGCTTCACCAGCGTGATGATGGACGGCTCGCTGACGGCCGACGGCAAGACGCCGTCAGACTTCGAGTACAACGTCGCGGTGACCCGCGAGGTCGTCGACCTGGCGCACGCCGTGGGCGTGACGGTCGAGGGCGAGCTGGGCACGCTGGGCGGCATCGAAGACGGCGCACGGCTCCGGTGAGGTGCACCTGACCGACCCCGAGCAGGCGGTCGAGTTCGTGGAACGCACCGGCATCGACGCGCTGGCGGTCGCGATTGGGACCAGCCACGGCGCGTACAAGTTCACGCGCGCGCCCGACGGCGAGGTGCTGGCGATGGATCTGATTCAGCGCATCCACGATCTGCTGCCCGACACCCATCTGGTGATGCACGGCTCGTCGTCGGTGCCCAGGCACCTGATCGACATCATCAACGAGTACGGCGGCGAGATCCGGCCCACCTGGGGCGTGCCGGTCGAGGAGATCCAGCTCGGCATCCGCCACGGCGTGCGCAAGGTCAACGTCGACACCGACCTGCGCCTGGCCATGACCGGTGCCGTGCGCAAGGCGATGGCCGAGAAGCCGGGAGAGTTCGATCCGCGGTACTACCTGAAGCCCGCCCGCGCGGCGATGCAAGAGGTGCTGGAGGAGCGCATGACCCAGTTCGGCCAGGCCGGCCACGCCGGCGACTACGCACCGCGCTCGCTCGACGCGATGCGCGACTTCTACGCGGCGGCGGTCTAGATGCCTGTCACCAAGGTGATCGAGGTGATCGGCTCGTCAAGTGTCGGGAGCGACGACGCGGTGCGCGAAGCCGTGCGCTCGGCCGGACGATCGATTCGCGGCATCCGCCGCGTCGACGTGGTCGAGGTGAACTGCGATGTCGAGGAGGGGTCGATCGTGATGTGGCACGCGCTCGTCAAGATCCAGTTCCCCGTCGAAGCGCACCGCTGACCCCAGCAGACTGCAACAAACCTGCCTGGAAGTGAACTCGTATGTCGGAATGCGTCGGAAGTGCATAAAAGCGGTCAGCCCCCTTTTATGCATGAGCCAAGGCTGATGGATGCAACAACGGTCACTGATGCATTAAAGGGGGCTGACCCCTTTTATTCACCAGCACTTCTGAGTTCACTTCCTGGCACGTTTGTTGCATTAGGGCGTGTTCGCGGGAGGGCAGGTCACCATCGGCGGGCTGCCCTGCTTGGTGCAGCTGTCCAGGTTTCCGGGAGCCGTACGGGCGGTGAGGTAGAGCGTGCGGGTGTACGCCTGGGCCGCCGTCAACCGCGGCGGTTGGCTGCCGCGGGTTGGCTGCCACACCAGGAGCAGCGCCGCCCCGAGCACCACGACGGCGATGCGGCGACGATCGCGGCCCATGATCTGAGCCTACACCGGCGCCGAGGGCGGGCACGGCGCCGACCCGAGGCGCCGTGCCCACTCCCCTACTTGCCGCCGCTCGACGCCTGATGCAGCGCCGATTTGATGGCGCCCGTGACCAGCGAGCCCACCCCGTGGTCGCTCTGCAGGTAGCCGGTGACCGCCAGCAGCAGCACGCCGACGGCCATTGCCAGGCCGACGTACTCGACCGTTCCCTGGCCGGCCTCGCTGCCGATCCGGTTGCGCAGTGCGCTGAGCATGTTTGTCATGTGGATCCCTTCGAACCGTGTGTCCATCTGTCGCTGCCAGCATGCGGGCGACGAATGCAACGGCTCAAGACACGACCACCTACCGAACTGTGTCGATCCGGCCGCTCAGCGCGTGCGCTGCAATAGCTCGAGCTCGCGGCGCGCGTCTCGGCGCTGCCGCCGGGCCAGCGGCAGAGCGGCCGCCTCCCATGCCAGCGCGTGGGCGTTCAACCCGGAGCGCACTCCCAGATATCTGCAGCGGATGCCGTGCCGCCGGTAGGTCGAGCCGAAGAAGTACCGCACCCGCGGAAGGTGCAGCACCCCGCACACAAGCGTCACCTCGGTCACCCCGCGGCGCAGAAGGTGCGGCAGCGTGCGGGCCATGTTCTCGGCGGTGATCGTCGCGGTCGACTCCGCCACCAGATCGACGTCGGTGCGCCCCGGCCAGGCGTCCACCATCTGCTCGGCCTCGGTCGCACCCGGATACGGCGAGTAGCCCGTGAAGATCACCGCCCGGGGTGCACGGCGCTCGGCCAGGCGTGCCGCCGCCGCCAGGCTCCGCAGACACACCGGCCGCAGCCGATAGACACCGTCGGCGTCCAGCTCGCCGCTTCCGAGCACCACGATGGCCCAGCGGTCGCTCGCAGCGCTCATCGCCGCCGAAGCATGCGCCGACCCATCCACAGCGTGCCCGCCACGGTGATCACGACGGCCACCGCCTTGCGGCCGCGCAGCTTCGATTCGCCCACCGCGCGTTCGTTCATGTGGACGGGCAACTCTCGGGCCACAAGCCCCTGCTGGTTGATGCGCAGCAGCGCCTCGACCTCGGGCGCCTGGCTCTCGAACGGCTCGGCCAGGAACGGCAGCGCGCGGCCGATCGACCGCGTACATGCCGCTCATCGGGTCGCGCACGTCGCGGCGCAGCAGCAGCGACATCACCCGCCGCATCAGCGCCGTACCGAACCGGCGCGGGCCGTTGAGGCGATAGCGGTAGGCCTCGTACCCGTCGCCCGAGGCGAACCGCGAGCCGACCGCGACGTCACAGCTGCCGTCGCGCACGGCGTCGATCAGCCTGCTCAGCTCGGCCACCGGATGCTGTCCGTCAGCATCCACCCGGCCACAGATCTCGTAGTCGTTGTCCAGCGCGTAGCGGTAGCCGGCCGCGATCCCCTGGCCCAGGCCGCGGTTCTCGCCGAAGCTGACCACCTCCGCTCCCTCCGCCCTGGCGACCTCGGCAGTGGCATCTGTCGACCCGTCGTCGACCACCAGCACGTCGGCCGCCGGCAGCTGCTCGGCCAGCTCGCGCAGGACGCCGGGAAGCGACGCCTCCTCGTTCCAGGCGGGAATGAACACGAGCAGATCAGAGCGTGGCATCGCGCGGAGTGTACGCGCACCCAAGCGCCGCCCCCGACGACCCCCGCAACTACACTTGGCCGCCATGGCCTCCGCCGCCGAGCTCTTTGTCCGCTGCCTCGAAAACGAGGGTGTCCGGTACGTGTTCGGTATCCCCGGCGAGGAGACGCTCGACCTGAACGAGGCGCTCGACGCGTCGTCGACCGTCACCTTCGTCCCGGTGCGCCACGAGCAGGGCGCCGCCTTCATGGCGGATGCCTACGGCCGGCTGACCGGCCATGCCGGCGTCTGCCTGGGCACGCTGGGGCCCGGCGCCACGAACCTTGTCACCGGCCTCGCCGACGCGTTCCTGGATCGCGCGCCCGTGGTCGCGCTCACCGGGCAGACCGGGCTCGCCGAGATGCACAAGGAGAGCCACCAGTACATCGACATCGTGCGGATGATGAAGCCGGTCACCAAATGGAACGCGCGGATCCACGACCCCGAGATCATTCCGGAGGCCGTGCGCAAGGCGTTCGCCGTGGCCGAGCGCGAGAAGCCGGGCGCGACGCACCTCGAGCTGCCCGACGACGTGATGGAGGCGACGATCACCGCCAACCCGGTGCCGCGCCGCCCGGCCACGCTGGTCGAGCCCGTGGCCGGCGAGCTGCACCGCGCCGCGCAGCTCCTGCAGGCCGCCGAGGCGCCCGTGATCCTGGCCGGAAACGGCGTCGTGCGGCAGAACTCGGCCGCAGCCCTGCGCCGGTTCTGCGCCCAGTCGGGGCTCGACGTGATCACCACCTTCATGGGCAAGGGCGTGATCGACTCAGACAGCGACCACGCGCTGTTCACCGCCGGCCTGCGCGCCCAGGACTATCCGCGCGGGTTCATGGGCAAGGCCGACCTGGTGCTCTGCGTCGGCTATGACCTCGTCGAGTGGTCGCCGCAGGCGTGGAATCCCGACCGCGAGCTGCGCGTGATCTGCATCGACACGGTCGGCGCCGAGGTCGACGAGCACTACGTCCCCGACGTCGAGCTGACCGGCGACATCAGCTCGATCCTCACGCACCTGGGAAACCTCATCTCCGAGAAGCCGCCCGCCCGGCTTCCCGCCCCGCCCTATCGCGAGATGTTCCGGGCCGCGCTCGACGCGGGCTCCGACGATGCGTTTCCGATCAAGCCCCAGCGCGTGCTGCGCGACCTGCGCGAGCTGATGGGAGCCCACGATCTGCTGGTCTCCGACGTCGGCGCCCACAAGCTGTGGATCTCGCGCATGTGGCCCACCCACCAGCCCAACACCGTGCTGATCTCAAACGGCGCCGCGGCCATGGGCTTCGCAGTGCCCGCCGGCATCGCCGCCCGCATGGTGCTGCCGGCCGACCGCAAGGTGGTCACGATCTCGGGCGACGGCGGCGTGCTGATGAACTTCCAGGAACTCGAGACCGCCAAGCGGCTCGGCCTGGCGGTCGTGAACCTGGTCTGGACAGACAGCGCGTTCGGCGTGATCGAGATGCACCAGCAGCGCAAGTTCGGCCACCTGGCCGGCACCAAGTTCACCAACCCCGACTGGGTCGGGCTGGCCGAATCGTTCGGCCTGCTCGGCCTGCGGGTCGGTTCGGCCGCCGAACTGGTACCCACGCTCCAGAAGGCTCTGGCCGCCGACGTCTCGTCCGTCGTCGAGATCCCCATCGACTACGCCGAGAACACCGCGTTTGCGCGGACGCTGGCCGACCTCAGCGGCGCATAGCACTCAGCGTCGCGGACGCCGACGCCTCCAGCGCCGCCAGGTCGTAGCCGCCCTCCAGCACCAGCGCCAGCGGCACGCCCAGATCGGCGAGCGCGGTCGTCATGGTGGCGAAGTCGTCCTCGACCAGCTCGAGCGACCCCAGCGGATCGGCGCGGTGGGCGTCATACCCGGCAGATACCAGCAACAGATCCGGTTCGTGCGCGCGCAGCCGCGGCATGGCCAACGCATGAAACGCTTCAAGGTACGCCGCGCTTCCGGTACCGGCCTCGAGGGGGATGTTGAGCGTCGCCCCCACCCCGGCTCCAGCTCCCCGATCAGCTCGCGGCGCCGGTGCCGGGGAAGAATCCCCAGCCGTACTGATGCAGCGAGACGTACAGCACGTCGGGCGACTCCCAGAAGATCGCCTCGGTGCCGTTGCCGTGATGCACGTCCCAGTCGAGGATCGCCACCCGCGCGACCCCGCGGCTGCGCGCGTGGGCGGCGGCGACCGCCACCTGGTTGAACAGGCAGAAGCCCATCGGGCGGGCCGTATTCGGCATGGTGCCCGGGCGGCCGGGCCACACTGAGAGCGCTCTGGTAGTCGCCGTCGAGCACGGCATCGACCGCCGCGATCGCCCCGCCGCAGGCGTGCACGGCGGCATCGAAGCTGCCCGGCGAGACCAGCGTGTCGGGGTCGATCGCCCCGCCGCCGGCAGCGGCGAGCGCGGCAATCCGCGTCGATGATGCGCGGATCGTGCACCGCCTCGAGCTGAGCGCGAGTGGCCGCGGGCGCCTCGGCCGTCGGCACGCCGGACTGCTCGACGGCCCGCAGCACCGCGTCGTAGCGTGCCGCCTGCTCGGGATGCGCACCCGTCTCGTGGCGCCGTGACGCGGGACTCAGAATCGCCAGAATGTTGCGAGATTGTGACGCCATCACCGACCGTGGATTGTTTCGCGTTCGTTGTGAATTGCCGAACAAAGCGCGGCAGTTAATCTCCGCTTAACAAAGCTAGACCCTAAATACACCCTTGATCGTGCATAATGCTGTGCACACTCCCGCACACCTTGTAACACGCAAGGAGCACGCATGTATCGGTTCAGCCGCGCGATTTTCATGGAAGTCAAGGATCTCGTCGATCCCCATCCCGAGACCGTGACCGTGGCTGAAGCCAAGCGGCACGTGCTGCATTCGTGCGAGGCGACGATCGAGCGCCTGGCCCGCGACCCACATTACTTCGCGCGGCCCAGCCAGAGCCTCTTCTCCGAGGTGCGGCACTACTTCTCGATCTCGAGCCAGGAGCGCGTGTACCGGTCGATCGATCGGCACATCACCAACGCCGTCGGCTACATCCTCGACGAGATCGAGCGCAGCGGCGACGGGGTTTCGGCCTGCAAGGCCACCACGCGCAAGGGCAAGCCGTGCCAGCGCACGCCGCTTCCCGACCGCGAGTACTGCCCCTCGCATCAGCATCTCGAAGAGCGCTCACCCGTCGCTGCCTAGCCGTGAGCGCAACAAAAGTGCCTGGCACGTTTGTATGCATCTAGCCGGCCAGCGGTAGGGCGAGCTGTTTGTGGCGCTCGAGCGTTGACACGCCCACGCCGACGAGCCTGATCGGTTCGTGCCGGTCTGAGAGGGCGCGGTCGAGCAGTGCGCAGGCGAGGTCGCCGATCTCGATGCCGTCGTCGGTCCCGGCCGCAAGCGTGCGCGAGCGGGTGGCGATGCTGAAGTCGGGATAGCGCAGCTTTGTCACCACCGTGCGGGCCGCCCAGCCGCGCTTGTGCAGGTGGCCGGCCAGGTCGGTGGCCATGCGCCGCAGCTCGGCGTGGAGCGCGGCGCGGTCGAAGACGTCGACATCGAACGTCTCCTCGTTCGAGATCGAGACCGCCTCGCCGGGTTCGGCCGAGACCGGCCGCGGATCGACGCCACACGCCAGCCGGCGCAGATCGATGCCCACCCGTCCGGGCAGAAGCGCGGCCAGGTCGGCGTCCGAGAGCGACGCCAGCGCGCCGATCGTCTCGACGCCTGCGGCGGTCAACCGCCGCTCGGCCTTGGGGCCGACGCCGGGCAGCTTGCGCACCGCCAGAGGCGCCAGAAACCCGGCCTCACCCCCGGGCGGCACCACGGTGATCCCACCCGGCTTGCGCATATCCGACGCCACCTTGCACACCACCCTGCAGGTCGCGACGCCGAGCGAGCACGACAGCCGCATGCGCCGCCGCACCGCCAGCTGGATCAGCTCGGCCTGCTCTCGGGGATCGCCGTCGGGCAGCTCCAGATACCCCTCGTCGATGCCGACCTGCTCGACCACCGGCGCCATCCCCCGCACCAGCTGCCAGAGCCGCCCCGACCAATCGCGGTACTCGCGGTGATCGGGCCGCAGGAACACCGCCTGCGGGACACCGCCGCCGCGCCTCGGCGCTCGACATGGCCGACCGCACGCCAAACTTCCTGGCCTCGTAGTTGGCGGTCGAGACCACCCCGCGACCGTCGGGACGTCCACCCACGACCACGGGTTTGCCGCGCAACTCGGGATGCCGGTGCAGTTCGACCGCGGCGAAGAAGGCGTCGAGGTCGAGATGGGCGATCATGTGTTCGATGATAGTCCCGCAGGCGGCGGTTGGATTCGGCGCAAATTGCGCACGGAACGGCACACTCAGGTACCTCTTGAACCCGCGCCGAAGCGCTGTCGATCGGTAAGCTACGACCCTTGACCCACGACGCCGACAAGCTCATCCGCCAACTCTCGCTGGTGGCCTACCTGATGGTGGAGCAGCGCCCCATCACCGCCCGCGACGTGAAGGGCAACGTCGAGGGGTACTCGGCCATGGGCGACGAGGCATTCGCCCGGCGGTTCTTCGCCGATCGCACCGAATTGAAGAGCCTGGGCGTCCCCATCGGGTCCAATCGCGACGAGTTCACCGGCGAGGAGCTCTACAACCTCACCGAGGAGCAGTACTTCCTGCCGCCGATCGACCTGTCCGACGACGAACTCGCCGCGCTGCAGACGAGCCTGCACCTGCTGGAGGGCCAGTTCGCCTACAGCGAGCCGCTGCGACTCGCGCTCCAGAACCTCGCCCTGGGCCGGGCGTATCCGCGTGCATCGACCCCGGCCCGAAGACGGCCAAGGTCGACCTGCTGGGGTCGCGCTACTCGCCCGAGGTGGCGCAGCGCCTGGCCAAGCTCGAGCAGGCGATCTCGAAGCAGCGCACGGTCAAGTTCGCGTACTGGACCATCCGCACCGACTCCGAGCGGGTGCGCACGGTCAACCCGTACGGCCTCTACGAGATGAACGGCGTCTGGTACGTGGTCGGCGAGGATCTGGACCGCGAGCCGGAGGATCCCGAGCGGCGCCGCACACTTCCGCGTCTCGCGATTCCGCGGCGAGATCAAGTTCGCCACGCGGCGAGAGCGCGACTTCCGGATGCCGGCCGACTTCAGCGTGAACGACTACCGCGACCGCCCGCCGTGGATGCTCAGCCGCGAACCGCGCGGCGAGGCCGTGATCAACGTGTCGCCCGATGCGACGTTCTGGGTCGATCGGGAGTACGGCGCCCACGGCGAGTTCGAGGAGCACACCGACGGGTCGGCCACGTTCACCACGCCCTACTCCGACGTGGGCGCGCTGTCGGGATGGATCCTCTCGCTGGGCGGGCAGGTGCAGCCGATCGAGCCTCCCGAGCTGGTCAAGCGCGTGGCCGCCGACCTGCGCGCGGTGAGCCGCGTTCACTCGGGCCGCGCCACCGAGGTCGAGCTGATGCAGGTCGCCCCGCGGCAGGCACCGGAGCCGTTCCGGCGTGAGCCGAGCCCCGTGCCACCCGAGCGGTTTGCGCTGCTGCAGGCACTGCTTGCCTACCTGCTGGCCAGCTGCGGCGACGAGCCGTCGGCGCGCGTGTCGTCGGCCGACGTGGGAGAGCGGTTCCGGCTCAGCAAGACCGAGCTGGCCGAACATCTCGACCTGCTCAACCTCGTCAACTTCGGCGGTGGCTGCTACGCCGTGTACTGCTCCACCGAGAACGGCTCGATCCTGATCGACAAGGAGCTCTACGGCGACACGTTCCGGCGCCCCGCGCGACTCTCGCCGCTCGAGGCCAAAGCGCTTCTGCGCGCGCTGGATGTGGTCGCGCCGCTGCTGGCCGCCGAGGCTCACAGCTCGCTCGACACGGTGCGGTTGAAGGTGGAGGGCGCGTTCGGCCGGTTTGCGCTTGCCGACACCCCCACGCCCGCCCATGCCGACGCCGAGGAATCGGTGGTGTCGGTGCTGAACGAGGGCGTCCGATCGCGGCGGCTCGTGCGACATCACGCTACCTCTCGCGCTCCTCCAGCGAGCTGGGTGAGCGCACCATCGAGCCGTACCTGCTGCGCCGCGACGAGCGCGGCTGGTACGTCGAGGCCTACGACGTGACCCGCGGCGGGCGGCGGACGTTCAAGGTCGCGTACGTGAAGGAAGCGCAGCTGCAGCCAGACGCTCTATCAGCCGCGCCCCGAGATGGCCGACCTCGGCCACGGCCTGGGCGGCGACGTGGGCATCGCCACGGTGCGGTTCTCGGCCAAGCGTGCGCGCTGGGAGCTCGAGGGTCGTACCGACGCCGTGCCGACCACCGATGGCAGCGGCGCTGGTGCAGATCACGTACGGATCACATGGATGGCTGGTGCCGGAGATCCTGCGTCACCGCGGCGAGGCCGAGGTGCTCGAGCCGCCCGCCCTGCGCGAACTCGTCAAGGCGACCGCCGCCGAGCTGCTCGACGCCGTACTCGCGGTTCCCGCCGGCTGAGCGTTGGCCAGCGCCGTGCGCGCATTGCGCTGCAGATAGCGGCCGTCGCGATCCGGCACGTACAGCCTGCGGTAGCGCTCGGCGAGTTCATCGGGGTCGCGCGTCGATCCACTCGTGCAGCGGTGGGTAGGCGGCGTCCACATGATCGGGCTCGAGGTGCGCCGCGCGGCGCTCGGCGCCCGTGTTCCAGGGACACACCTCCTGGCAGATGTCACAGCCGTACACCCGATCCTCGAACTGCTCGGCGTAGGCAGCGGGTCGGCGCGCGACTGCGAGAGATACGAGAGGCAGCGGCGGGCGTCCAGCACACCGTCGGCCACGATCGCGTCGGTCGGACAGGCGTCGATGCAGGCCCGGCACGAACCGCAGGCATCCCAGGCCGGCTGTTCGGGCGAGCTCGTCGGCGCCAGCACCGCGTCGGTGACGAGCGCTCCGAGCACCACCCACGAACCGTGCCGGCGGGTGATCGCCAGCGTGTTCTTGCCGTACACGGCGATCCCCGCACGGGCGGCGGCTTCGCGATCGACGTGGAAGTTGGAGTCGACGTACACGGCAAACCGCGCGCCCGGGCTCGAGTTCCTGCAGGCGCCGTCCCAGGCCGCGCAGCCGGTCGCGCAGCGGCTCGTACTCGTCGCGCCGGGTGTAGCGCGGCAGCCGGCCGCGCGGTACGTCGGCCGGCTTGTCGCGGCTCGGGCCGGGCATAGCTCTGTGCCACGGCCACCACCGACGCGGCATTTCGCAAGAGCGTCTCGGGATGGCACGACCGGTCGTGATTCGCAATGGTGAACCGCATGTCGGCGAAGAACCCGCGCTCGCGGCGCTCGGCCATCGCCAGCTCGGTCGAAACGTAGGGTTCGGCAGCGCAGACGCCGCAGGCGTCGATGCCCAGACGGTCGGCCTCGCGCAGGAGCGCCGAGGTCAGCTCGAACTCGCGTGTCATGCGTTTCACCTTACCTGCGTGCTACTGCGCCAACGCGATAGCATCGCGCTGCTGGGGCCTCTGGCAGGAGGCTGGTTCAGGAGGAGGGCATATGGGCGTAACCGCTGCTTCAGGACGATCCAGGCAGGGCAATCTGGTGCTGGTCGCGATGATCTTCGCCGTCGCGATGACGTTTATCGATCAGACGATCGTTTCGATCGCGGCACCGCAGATCCAGGACGAGCTGCACCTGTCAGGCACCGGGATCCAGTGGGCGATCAACGCCTATCTGCTGACGTTGGCGGCATTCTTCGCGTTCGGCGGACGGCTGGCCGACACGGCCGGCCACAAGCGCATGGTGACGCTCGGTGTGATCGTGTTTGCCGGCGCATCGGCCATGTGCGGGCTGACGCCGACCGGCAGCATCGCGCAGACCTGGATCGTCATCTTCCGCGCCATCCAGGGTGTCGGCGGCGCGATCATGTTCCCCGCAGCTCTCGCGATCGTGGTGCAGACGTTCCCACTGCGCGAACGCGGCAAGGCCCTGGCGATCTTCTTCGGCGTGGCCGGCGGCCTGACCGCGATCGGCCCGATCCTGGGCGGATACCTGACCGAGTGGACGTGGCGGGCGATCTTCTGGATCAATATTCCCGTGGCGATCATCGCGCTGGTGTTGATCGTGATCTCCAACCCGCAGACCGAGCACCGGCCGGCGCGGATCGACTACCGCGGCCTGGTGTTGATCGTGCTGGGCGTGGGTCTGAGCGTCTTCGGATTCCAGCAATCCACCACGTGGGGTCTGACCGACCCAAAGACGATTGCGTGCATCGTGGTTGGCGCCGCGGTGCTCGTCGCCTTCGCGCTGGTCGAGTTGCGCACCGAACAGCCGCTGATGGAGATGAGCATCTTCCGCATCCGGCCGTTCTTCGTCCAGAATCTGGTGCTCGGCATATCGATGCTCGTGTTCGTCCCCGTGTTCTTCTTCGCCAGCGAGTACGCCCAGATCAGCCTCGGCAAATCGGCCAGCGGGGCCGGCACCGTGCTGCTCTACTTCTTCCTCGGATTCGTGATCGCCGCGCAGGTCGGCGGTCGGATGCTGGACAAGCGCGGAGCGAAACTGCCGGTGGTGCTCGGGCTGTGGGCTGGCCGCGCTCGGGTTCTACCTGTGGGCGCAGAAGGTCACCGGACTCGATCTGGGCGACCAGATGTGGTACATCATCCTGTCCGGCGCGGGCATGGGCTTCATGCTCGGCCCGGCCAGCACCGACGCGGTCAACCGCGCGTCACGGCTGTCCTACGGCGAGGCTACCGGCATCACCCAGACGGTGCGAAACTACGCCGCCGCGCTGGGCCTTGCGATTCTCGGCCATGTGCTCCTGACCGACCTGCACGACCGGTTAGTGACGACACTGGTCGGCAAGGGGCTGAGCCATCCCAGGGCAGAGGCACTTGCCACTCAGACCACCTCGAGAGCGGGTGGCGGAGGAAGCGGCGGATCGAGCAGCGAGATCCCCCACTTCGTGGCGCTCGACTTTGCCTATGCCACCCGGTCGGTGCTGTACGCGATGGCCGGGATCATGCTGGTCGCGGCGATCGTGGCGCTGGTCGGCCTGCGCAAGGGCGTGCAGGACGCCGAGAACCTCAGTCCCGAGGACCGATCCAGCGGACGAGCCGCCGCCTACGACAACCCGTGACGGCACGGGCAACGACGTCTAGCCTCAGACGAAGCGTGGCGGCGGTAAACGCATAGCCCGTGCCTGGCACGGGGTATGCGTCTAGCCTCAGATGAGGCGTAGGCAAGCCCGTGCGACGCGGCCGCCGAACAGGCGATGCTCGAGTCTGCGCGCACGGGAAACGTACGGCTGATCGAGGTGCGAGATTTCGACCGCCCGCTGCGGGAGATCAAACCCTCCACGGGGCCCTGGTTCAGCAGCGCCCGTAATGTCGCGCTGTTCGCCAACGAGGATGGCAGCTACGATGAGCTGGCGGCCTACCTCAAGCGTCGCGGGCGGACGTAACCGGCGCAACACCTGGTACCTCATGGATCGTGGCACGATTGCCGATCCACAGCGTGTGAACCAGTTTGCTGAAGAACCCCAGCGCTATGAACGCGCGATCTGGTTGATGGATGCGGGACGCCATGAGGACGCCGACACCGAGCTTCTGAAACTGCTGGCTGCTGATCCGGAAGACGTGATCGCGATGCGCCTGCGCGTCCGCGCTCTGGGCGGGATGGGCCGAAAGCAAGACGCGCTCGCCCAGGCGCAGGCGGTGGTTGCTGCCGATCCTGAATATCCCGACGCCTTTCGCGCGCTGGCGGTCTGCCTACTCACAGTCGACCGGCCGGCCGACGCGCTCCACGCCGCTGATCAAGCGACCGCGCTCGATCCTCGCAGTGCGTCGAGCCATGCCACCCGCAGCGTTGCGCTGTTCACGCTCAAACGGCGAGAAGACGCGCTGGCCGCCGCCGAGCAGGCGCTGAGTATCGACCCCCATCATCCTGTAGCACTGGAGATGCGGGCGCGGACGCTCGGATTCCTGCGCCGCGGCGATGCGGCGGTACGGGCCGCCGAGAGCACCGTCCAGCTGAATCCGTTCGACGCCGACGCGCACCTCCAGCTCGGATACCAGTTGGCCCTGGCCGGCGACTTCTCGCCCGCCCGCGAGGCGTTTCGCGAGGCTCTGCGGATCGATCCCCAACTGAAGGGCGCGCGAGTGGGATACCGATCGACGGTGGTTGCCGAGCATCGCTGGTATCGCCGGCTGCTGCACGTGAATATCTGGCTCGCCCTGCGGCCGAGTGTGATGTGGTTGCTGTGGGTGGTGCTGTGGTTCGGATCGTTCGGGCTGAGTGCGCTCACCAGAATTCCCGCAGGTCTGCATGTCGCGCTCTCCGTGCCGGTGCTCTGCGCCCTGGGTGTTGTGTTCCTGACAGGCACATCTGACTGTCTGGTGGCTCTGGGCGATCCGCAGGGTCGCGAACTCCTGACCCGCTACGAGGCGATCGAGGCACTCGTCATGTTCGCGGTGTTCATGGTCGTGTTCATCGCCAATCTGGTCTCTGCGGCCGTTGCTAAGCCCGTGTACGGAGCCGAGTCGCTTATCCTGATGCTGTTTGCGATCATGATTCACTCCAAGATCACTGAACGCACCGAGCGCCGCGCGGTTGCCTCTTGAGCACTGCGGCTGCGCGATGCGAGCGCGCGGCGTACCTGATCGACGCGGGACGAGCCGCTGACGCCGAAGCCGAGGTCGCCAAGCTCCTGGCGAGCGACCCGGGCAATGCGCATGCCATGCGGTTGCGTGCCCTTGCTCTGAACCAGATGGACCGCCACGGCGAGGCGATCCACCAGGCTCAGACCGCCGTCAGCACACAGCCTGGAGAGGCCGCAAACCACCGCGTTCTCAGCATTCTCCTTTCGTCGCGCGGGATCACCCATAACGCTCTGGCCGCCATCGACAGGGCCGTCGAGATCGCCCCAAACAGCGCCTCCAACCATGTGCAGCGCGGTGTGGTGCTGTTCCAGATGCATCGGTACGAGGATTCGCTCGCCGCGTGCGACGCGGCGCTGGTGATCGATCCCCACCACGTGCGAGCGACCAATCTGCGGACACACGCCCTCACGTCCCTGCACCATGAGGACGAGGCAGGAGAGTCGGCCCGCGACGGGCTGCGGATGGATCCGACGAACCCCCTGGCGCATGCGTCGTATGCCCGCCAGCAGCTACTTGCGGGCGAGTTCGAGTCGTCACGCGACGCATTCCGCGAAAGTCTGAAACTCGATCCCCAGAGCCCCAGCGCACGGGTCGGCCTGCGCGCCACAACCCTGTCGCATCACGCGTCCTACCGCGCACTTCTGCACTACCACGTGTGGTTCGCCCGGCAGCGTCGAGTGGTGCGAGAGGCGGTAGCACGGGGCGGCTACTACGTGGCGCTGATCCTCGCGCGATCACCGTCTGGCCGCCGGTGATCCATGCCGCCATCATGGCCGTCGCGATCATCGCGCTGGGATTCATCTACATGAGCTCCACGTGGGATGCACTGATCCTACTCACCGATGCTCGCGGGCGCCTGCTCCTGACCCGCGACGAGAGCGTGCGCGCCGCAGTTCTCTTCGCAGTACTCGTGATCGCTCTGACGACGGGTGTGCTCGCCGCGCTCGCGCAATCGCAGTTCGCGTGCGTGAGCGCGGTGGTGTTGATGCTCTTCGCGACGATCGCATCGCGTTACATCAAGGCCCATCGGGCTCGCTCTGAATAAAAGGGGTCTGACCCCCTGTTATTCAGAGCGCTCTAGAAGCCGAGGACGAACTTGGCGTCGTCGGACATCAGGTCGGGTGACCACGGCGGCGTCCAGGTGAGGTCGGTGACGACCTCCTCGACACCCTCCAGCACCGTCACGACCTCGCGGATCTGCTGCTCGATCTGCGGCCCCACGGGGCAGCCCATCGAGGTCAGCGAGTAGGTGACCGTGACCTTCGGGCCTTCCAGGCGCACGTCGTAGACGAGCCCCAGATCGACCACGTCCATCCCCAGTTCGGGATCCTCGACCGCGCGCAGCGCCTCGAAGACGTCTTCTTCGGTTGCACTCATGAGGGCATCGTAGCCTTCGCGTCCCAGAGTGCAGTGAACGCCCGCTCGTGCTCGAGCAGATCGGCACCGCGCAAGAGCGCCTTGGTGCGGCCAGCGCCGCCTTGTCGCTGCGGCCGATGCGGGCGGCGATCGATTCGACGCGGCCGATCAGCTTCTGCGGTGCGAGTACCTCGTCGACGAGGCCCAGATCGCGAGCCGTCTCGGTGGGCAGCACCTCACAGGCGGCAAAGAGCCGCAGCGCAACATGGCGCGGCACGAGCTCGGTGATCCGCGCGGCGGCGCCCCACGGCGGTGAGTAGCCCAGCTCGTTGTGGATGAACCGCAGCTTCACTCCCTGCGCGGCGATCCGCCAGTCGCAGGCAAAGGCCAGATCCAACGCCCCGCCCACCGCATGACCATTCAGAACCGCGACCGTCGGCACCGGAAGTTCGGCGATCCTGCGGCACGCGTCGGTGCCGCGGGCGGTCACCTCGGCGCCGCCCAGGCCGTTCATGGCATCGAGGTCGGCTCCAGCCGAGAAGATGCGCGTGCCGTCGCCGGTGATCGCCACCATGCGCACGTCGGCGTCGCGGGCCAGCTCCTCGGCGTGCTCGGCCAGCCGTTCCAGCGTGTCCAATCCAAGGGCATTGTCGCGGCCGCGCAGCGTGAGCAGCGCAAAGCCGTTGCGATGCGCCACGTCGACCTCGGTCGGCCCCGCCGGTGCCCGCGCGGGTGCGGGGGCAGGTGCAACGTCATCCAGTTCGATGTCGAGGGCGGCCGCGAGTTCGGCCTTCGACATGCGCCGATAGCCCTCGATACCCGCCTCTCGGGCGCGATCGTGCAGCTCGAAGAGCCGCACCGGTGGGCGAGTGCTCAGAGCCGGATCTCCTCGTGACGGTCGTGCGAGAAGAGGTGGATCGAATCGACGAACCGCACCCGGTTGCAGCGCGAGCAAAGGACGATCGAGTGCGTCCGCGCGCCGTCGGCCATGTAGCGCACGCCGCGCAGAAGATCACCATTGGAAATACCCGACGCCACCACGATCACATCCCCCCGCACCAGATCGTCGATCCCGAAGATCTGCTCGATGTCAGTGATACCGTACTCGGCCGCCCGGTCGATCTCGGTGCGGCTCATGGGCCAGAGCTGCCCCTGGATCTCGCCACCGAGGCAGCGCAGGGCCGCCGCCGAGATGATGCCGGCGAGCGCCCCGCCGATACCGATGGCCAGATGGTCGTTGGTGCCGCGCACAGCGGCATCGATCGTTGCGGTGATATCCCCGTCGGAGATCAGCTTGATGCGCGCACCTGCCTGCCGGATCTCCTCGATCAGATCGTCGTGCCGCGGACGGTCGAGCACGATCGCCGTGACATCGGCCACCCGCCGGCCAAACGCATCGGCGATCGCCTCGAGGTTCTCGGCCACGCCCTTGCGCAGATCGATCCGCCCCTTCGCCACCGGGCCGACCGCCATCTTCTTCATGTACATGCGCGGCGCCCGGGTCATGCCGCCCGGAAGCGATGCGGCGAGGATCGAGAGCGCGCCCGCCTGGCCGCGCGCCAGCACCGGGCCTCCTTCGACCGGGTCGCAGGCCAGTTCGAGCTCGATGCCGCCGCCGCCGCCGAGGTGCGTGCCCTCGGCCAGCGGGTGATCGGGCTCGGCCCGGCCGATCACCACGTTGCCGTCGATCTGCAGGCGTGACAACGCATCCACCATCGCCTGGCTGGCGGCCTCGTCGGCGCCACGGTGATCGCCGCGGCCCAGGTAGCGGCCCGCCGCAAGCGAGCAGCGCTCGGTGACCGAAACAAGCTCGGTGCAGGGGCACGGCCACCGTTCACCGGCGCTGGGATCGAACTCTGGAGCGGTCTGTACCGCGGGAATCGCCACGGCCCTAGCCTAGCGCGACCGCTCGCCCCCCGGCCCGCTCGAGGATCAGGTCGATCACCTCAACCAGCGCCGCGTTCTGGTCGCCGGCCTCGATCACCGGCACCCCCAAACGCTCTGCCCGGCCGACCAGATAGTCCTGGATGCGGCGGATCTCGCCGAACCGCTCCAGGTACCGGTCCATCGCCCGTCCGCCGTCCGTCTCGTAGTCGCGCAGCAGGAAGTGCGCCTGGTGGGCGTCCTCGTCGGAGATCGCCAGCATCACCTGTACCACCACCGCATTGTGATGCCGCTCCGGCGCGACCAGTCCCGGCACCAGATGGACGCCCTCGACCACCGTCGAGAGACCCTCCATCACCGCCCGCTCGATGATCGCGTTGGCGCCCACGGCGACCTGCTCGGCCTGCTGGATGAACCCGTAGAGGGCACGATCCTCGGCATCGGGATCGGGCATCGGAATGCGCAACCCCTCCCCCGCTTCGAACGACGAGAAGTGCAGCGCCGGCATCAGCTCGGAGGCGAAGAACGCCCGCATCACCTGGCGCACGGCGTCGGTCGACGTGATGCGGCTGATGCCCAGCCGGAAGGCGATATCGGTGGCCAGCGAACTCTTGCCGGTGCCGGTCGCGCCGCCCAGCACCAGCACGAGGGGCCGATCGAGATGCGCCATCTGCCGCCACCCGTGGTAGCGGGCCAGCATGGCGGGCGTCTCCTCGCGGCCCAGCACGCCTTCGACCAGCCGGTGCAGCTCCTCGATTTCCATCTCGTCGGCGCCCGACTCGCCGACCTCGCGCTCGATCACCTGGGCGAGCTGGTAGGCCCGCTCCGCCTCGACTCCCGAGAGCATCAGCGTCTGCGCCATCCTGCCCTTCGAGTACGGCAGCATCGGCCCACGACCGCGGATGCGCGGCTCGCGGCGCGGATCGGCCGGCTGCGGGCGCCGGTGTCGCCCGCCGCATGGCGCCGCCAGAACCGCAGATCAGGCATGCTCCGCCACCGCCTCACGCGCGAGCCGCTCGAGCGCCGGCTCGAGGGGCTCGGCGGCCGACACTGCTGCCGGGCGGTTGTCGCAGAACACCACGCGCCGATCAGCGGCGCCCATCGCCACCACGTCGATCCCCGCAGCCTTGATCTCGGTCAGGAACACCTCGGCCGATTGCACCTGCGGCGCCCGGATCGCCTCGCGCAGCGCGGCACGGTCAGACAGCGATCCCACCACCGCCGTGACCTGCGCGCCGTGCACGTTTTGGAGCGTGTCGCGCAGGCGGTCGTGAATCGCGGCCGGCGCGGTGGTGAAGTAGGCCACCCGAGCGCCCCGCACGTCCTGGGCGGGCACGGGTTCGAGCACCGTAGCGATCACCGGGATACCCGGTTTAGCCTGGTCGAGAGCCAGTCGCGTACGCTCGATCTGCTGCTGCGAAGCGAGTGGCGGCTCACACATCGTCAGGACCACCATGTCCGACACCAGTACCCGATAAGGACCCAGGCCGGTCGTCAGGGTTGTCACCGGCCGGAGGGCCGAGGTTACCAACACTGTGCGCTCAGACGCAACCGGCGGAATCGCCGCGCCCGAGCCTTCCAGCACGAGGAGATCCGGATCGAGGTCGACCGCAGCCCGCGCGGCGGCCAGCACGTTCGAGTCATAGACGGTGCCCGCAAGCCCGCCTCCGGCCCGCCGCGCGCCGACCGTGGGCACACCGGCCAGCGCCGCATCCTCCAGGTAGTCGGAGGCCGCGTGCAGGCCCGCGCGGACTCTGTCCAGCAGCGCTTCGGTATCCAGCGGCGCCGAGCGGGGATCGACCACCGTGGGCGCGGCCGGGCCGCCCCGGCCCATGGCCACCACCACGACCGCGAGCCCCGCGGCAGCGAGCGTGCGCGCCGCGTGGGCCGACACCGCCGTCTTCCCGATCCGTTTGCCGGTACCGATCACCGCCAGGCACGGCGCGCCGACGTCGAGTGCGCTGAGGTGGCCGGAAGACGAAGTCCGGGCCGCGGTACTCGAGTCCTGCGGCCAGGGAATGGGCGGCCAGCTCGAACCGTCCCGCCTCGTCCAGCACCGGCTCATCGGAGAGATCCAGCAGCGCGCCGGCGCCGTA
Organism: uncultured Actinomycetes bacterium; assembly: GCA_963796875.1. Classification (GTDB taxonomy): domain Bacteria; phylum Actinomycetota; class Thermoleophilia; order Gaiellales; family JAICJC01; genus CAVPTL01. The sequence goes on along the minus strand of CAWCNL010000005.1, from coordinate 131,147 downwards.
CTTCGCGGCCGCAGCCACCACCGCGGAGGTGCGATCGACCCCGCTCACCTCGAGGGGCACCCCGAGGTCGGGCAGTCCGTCGAACTTCTCGGTGCCGCCGAGCAATACCGCACCGACCACCTCGTGCTCGCCGCCGGCCCGCTGCAACGCCGCGCGCAGCACCGCCGGATCGTGTTCGCCGTCGACCAGGGCAACCACCCGCTCGGCGGCCACCGCTAGCGCTCCGGACCGGGCTGCTGGAACTTCTCGTAGGCCAGCGTCACGGGCGAGAACCGCACGATCGACTCGCGGCCGTGGAACGGGAACCGGCGGTACACGTGCACCTCGTCCGGCGAGATCTCGACGACGTTGTAGCAGGGCCGCGTGTTGCCGCGCAGGCGCAGCGACGACACCGTGCCGGCATTCACGACGAACAGATCCTCCAGCCGCCAGGCGTACGGCACGTGCTTGTGGCCCGAGAGCACCAGATTGACGCCGGCCCGCTGCAGCACCTCGAGCGTGTCGCCCGCGTCGTGCACCACGTTTCGCTCACGTCCGGTGCCGGGGATCGGCAGCAGGTGATGGTGCAGCACGAACACGCGAAACTCGGCGGGCAGCGCAAACTGCTCGGCAATCCACGGGTAGCGGCCGCGGCCGATGGTGCCATGGTCGAGATCGGGTTCGGAGGAGTCCACCGCGACGAACGTGATGCCGTCCTTGCGCAAGACCGTTGCGCGCGGGCCGATGACCTGCTCGAAATGGGTGTATCCGACGTTGCGGGAATCGTGGTTTCCCGGGATGGTGATGACGTCCGGGCAGTCGAGCCGGTCGAGATACTCGCGCGCCTGGCGGTACTCCTGCTTGTAGCCGAAGGTGGTCAGGTCGCCGCTGCACACGACCACGTCGGGCTCGAGCTGGTTGATCTCGTTGATGGCCCGGTCGAGCAGATTGGCGACGAAGTACGGCGAGCCGCAGTGCAGGTCGGACAGGTGGGCGATCGTGAACGGTCGTGATGCCACGTTCCGATCATATGCGCGACCCGGCGCTATCCGCCTGCAGCGGTACAGTTTCGAAGCGGGATGCAGGACCAGGTGAGCTTCACCTCATTCGTCGGGCTACACCCGCCCCGCTTTGCGGACGCGGCCGAGTTGGAATGCGCTCGGGTGTTCGAGTTTCACGGCATTCCGTGGGAGTACGAGCCGCGTACGTTCGTGCTCGAGTCGAACCCCGACGGCTCGGTGATCGAGGCGTTCACGCCCGACTTCTACCTGCCCGAACAGGATCTGTATCTCGAGGTCACGACCATGAAGCAGTCGCTGGTGACGCGCAAGAACCGCAAGATGCGGCGGCTGCGCGCTCTGCACCCCGAGATCCGGATCAAGCTCTTCTACAAGCGCGACGTCGAGGCGCTCGCGCAGAAGTACGAGCTCGACGCAGCGTGAGTGCGGCCGCCGAGATCCGGCCGGCGCCGCGTCCGGGTGAGGTATTTCTGCAGCGCGACACGATCAGCGCGCGGGTGGCCGAGCTCGGCGCCGAGATCAGCCGCGACTACCGCGGCAAGGAACTGGTGCTCGTGACGGTGCTGAAGGGCGCGGCGGTGTTCCTGGCCGACCTGTCGCGCGCGCTCAGCGTGCCCCACCGCATCGACTTCATGGCGATCTCGGCCTACCGCGGCGCGGCGCACGGTTCCGGCGCGCGGATCCGGCTGCTGAAGGACCTCGACCGGCCGGTGCGCGACGCCCACGTGGTGATCGTGGAGGACGTGATCGACACGGGGCTGACGCTGCACTGCGCTGCTGCGCTCGCTGCGGTTTCGCGGCCCGGCCTCGCTCGAGGTCTGCACGCTGCTTGACCGGCCCTACCGCAGGCTTGCCGACACACCGGTGCGCTACTCGGGATTCACGGCGCTCGACCGGTTCGTGGTGGGGTACGGCTTCGACCATCGGCAGCAGTTTCGCGGCCTCCCGGACATCCACATCCTCGAAGTTAGACGCCGGGGTAACCTGAGCCCACTCTCAGGTTCGTGGCTACGATTCGGGTATGGCACGACGGAGCAATCCACTGGGACGTGATCGCGGGCTCTCGGCCCGCATGGGCCTGACGGTGTTCCTGCTGGGCATCGTCTACATCGTCGGGTTCTTCGTGCTCGCCACCGCCTTCAACCTCGGCATCGTGCCGATGATCGTCCTGGCCGGGCTCCTGCTGATCGCGCAGTACTGGACGAGCGACAAGATCGCCCTGGCCACCGCCCGCGCCCGGATCGTCGGGGCCGATGAGTATCCGGAGCTGCACGCCTCGATCCAGCGGCTGTGCATTACCGCCGATCTGCCGATGCCGCGGGTGGCCGTGATCGATACCGACATGCCGAACGCCTTTGCCACCGGCCGCAGCCCCAACCACGCCGCGGTGGCCGTGACCACCGGTCTGATGAACCGGCTCGAACCGCACGAACTGGAAGGTGTGCTGGCGCATGAGCTGAGCCATGTCAAGCACCGTGACGTCGCGGTGATGACCATTGCGAGCTTCTTTGCGATGGTGGCCGGGATGATCTTCCGCTTCGGCTTCTACTTCGGCTCGTTCGGCGGAGGGTTCGGCGGCGGCCGCAACGACGATCGCAACGGCGGTGGAGCCTCGATCATGGTCGTCATCCTGGTGTCGATCGCGATCTACGCGATCTCGTTCGTGCTGATCCGCACGCTGTCGCGGTACCGCGAGTTTGCGGCCGACCGCGGGGCCGCGGTGCTCACCAAGTCGCCCTCGAGCCTTGCATCGGCACTGGTCAAGATCTCGGGCGACATGGCCCGCATCCCGCAGAAGGATCTGCGCATGACCGAGGGTCTGAATCAGTTCTTCATCATCCCCGCATCGGTGCGCAGCGGCATCTCGAACATGTTCTCCACGCATCCCACGCTCGAGGCCCGGCTGGAGCAGCTGCGCAAGCTCGAGCGCGAGATCGAAGCGCTCTAGCTTCGACACCTGTAGGATCGTTCCTGCAAATGGGCCTGCTTGATTCGCTGTTGGGCCGCACGAAGCTCGAACAGCCGTCGATCGACCGGCTGTTCGCGATCGCGACGGCACAGGTCACCCTCTCGACCGGACTCGGACTCGAGCCGACGGGGGCTGCGGCAATCTGCTTCAAGCCCATGTCCTCAGCCCGCTTCCGCGAGAGCGGCAAGGACATCGAGGAGATGACCCGGCTGGCGTTCAAGGACGAGGGTATGACCATCGACCGCACGGTCGACAGCTTCGGATACGAGTGGCTGACGCTGCACAGCACCGATTTCGAGAGCCTCGTCACCACTGTCCACGTCGCCAGCCAGTCCATGATCGACGAGGGCTTCGGCGACCAGTTGCTGTGCGCGGTGTTCGCATTTGCCGAGCACGTGCACTTCATCTTCAACTTCAAACGCGGCAAGTTCTATCCGTTCGTGCCGACGGGTGAGCACGCGCGCGACTCGGATCGGGAATTGGAGCTGCAGGGAAAGATGGAGTTGGAGCTGCCGATCGAGCCCGAACTCGAACGCTGGTTCCCGCTGTGGGACGCACCGCTGTGAAACCGACCCTTGAATACAACCGCGAAGCCGCCCGCGAGGCCCGCCGCCGCCGCATCCGCCGCGAGCGCATGATCGGCGCCGGCACCCTGATCGCGATCATGCTGGGGATCGCGTTCCTGGTCTGGCCGAGCGGGTCGCCCACGGCCGAGCACGGAGTCGGCCCCGACGGGGCATCGGGCAAGCACCACAAACGCCCGCCGCAGCTGCCCCGCGGCGGCCGAGAGATCCTGCCCAACTACCGCATCGTGGCCTATGACGGGGCGCCGCAGACGCCGGTACTCGGCCCGCTCGGAGACGGGACGCCGGATCAGGCCGCGGCGAAGCTGGAGACCCAGTCGCTGCCCTACGCGAGCAAGGACCGGCCGGTGCTGCCGGCGTTCGAGCTGATCGCGACGATCGCCCAGCGCGACGCGGGACTCGACGGCAACTACAACGCCCGCCAGGACGACGGGACCATCCAGCGCTACCTGAACGCGGCGCGGCGGCACAAGATGATGCTGATCCTCGACATCCAGCCGGGCCAGTCGCAGTTCATGACCGAGGTCAAGCACTTCTCGAAGTGGCTCAAGTATCCGGACGTGGGCGTGGCCCTCGACCCCGAGTGGAGCATGCGCCCCGGAGAGGTGCCCGGCACGGTGATCGGCTCGACCACCGCGACCGTCGTGAACGAGGTGCAGCACTACCTGGCCGGTTTCGTGCACCGCTACAACCTGCCGCAGAAGCTGCTCATCGTGCACCAGTTCACGCCCGACATGATCAACTCACGGGGCGCAATCCAGCAGGTCCCGGAGGTCGCCACCGCAGTCACGATCGACGGCTGGGGCACCCGCGAGGCGAAGCTCTCGAAGTACCAGGAGTTGGCCCGCACCAAGCCCGGACGCTACAACGGCCTGAAGCTCTTCTACACGCAGGACACCGACCTGCTGAAGCCGCGCGAAGTGCTGCATCTGCACCCCTCGCCGGACGTCATCGTCTACCAGTAGTGGCGCAGGACAATCGTCGCGTTGTGCAGGACGCAGGGAGGGCGCGTGCTGGGTTGCACGTGCCCGATCGAGGACGAACCCACGCGGCGATTGGACAAGCCTCAGGAGCCGTCAGCCGGGGATGGCGCCCTCGCCCGCAAAGGCATCGCGGGCCTCCGCGAGCGTCGTTTCGGGGTGCGGGAGCACGTGATCTGACGTGATCAGTTCGGCGTCGCCCACCGGATCGCCGGTGGACGTGACGAACTCGATCAACGCCGCGAACGCCGGTCCGAAGCGCGCCTCGTCGCCGGCGGCCACGGCATCGGCAACCGCGTTGTCGAGGTCGTTCAGACGGCTCAGCTGGTCGTCGGCCAAACGGAACTGGCCGCGCTCGAGAATCCTCACGATCACTGTCCCGCCTCCTTCTCGGCCTCGGGCGCGGCCTCGGCCTCGCCCGACCCCGCCTCGATCTGCGCCGCGTCCGGCGTGCCACCCTGGCCGAGTTCGGCCTTCATCCGGGCAAGCTCGTCGTCGACCTGCTGGCCGGCGGTGAGCGCCGCGATCTGCCGGTCAAGATCGGATCCGGCCGGCGCGGTCAGGTCGTCGATCGCGCCGGTCTCGACCAGCTCGTTGACGGCCTCCGCCCGCGCCTGCATCTGCTCGGTCTTGTCCTGCGCGCGCTGCATCGCCATGCCGACGTCGGACATCTCCTCGCCCAGGCCGGTAGTGGCCTCGCCGATGCGCACCGACGCCTCGGCTGCCGAATACTGCGCCTTGACGACCTCTTTCTGCGTGCGGAACGACTCGACCTTGGTCGAGAGCCGCTGCTCCTGCTCGATCAGGGTCTGCTGCTGCTGCTCGAGCGCGGCGATCTGCTGGTCGAGCCCCTGCAGCTGGCCCTGAATCAGCGCCTTGCGCTCGAGGGCGGTGCGGGCCAGATCCTCGCGATTGGCGGCGAGCGCCTGCTTGGCCTGTCCGTCCAGCTTGACCACGCTCTCCTCGAGCTTGGCCGTCTGCAACTGCAGGCGCTTCTTCGCGGTCACCACGTCGGCGACCCCGCGCTTGACCTTCTGCAGGCTCTCGAGCTGCTTCTGGTAGCTGTAGTCGAGGGTCTCGCCAGGGTCCTCGGCCTTATCCAGCGCCTTGTTCGCCTTGACCTTGAACAACGTGGTAAATCGCGACATCAGACCGGCCATCAGCCCTCCTCGATTTTGTCCAATTCTAACGCGTCTAACTCCTGCAGCGCCGCGCCCGCCTCGGTGCGCAGCCGCGCGCGCTCAAGCGCGGCGTCCTCTTCGGTGATCTTGCCGGAGCGTACGTCCAACTCGAGTTCGCTCAACGCTGCGTACGCCTCGTCGCGGCGTTCGGCGGCAGCCAGCCGCCGCCGCTCGGTCTCGGACAGCCCGACTACCGGCGCGCCGCGCTCGGGCGAGAGCAGCGGCCAGGCCACGAACACCAGCGCGGCGATGGCAAGAACGGCGGCCGCGAGCGCCGCGAGCACCGCGCTCACGCCCGGCGCGCCGCCTCCGGCCCGACCGCGCGGGCATACCGCCGCGCCAGCAGCCGAGCCTCGCGGGGATCCGGCCAGACGGTGATGGCCGCACCGAGCAGGAACACCGCTCCCGCGAGCCAGATCAACCCCACCATCGGGTTCACGAGCGCCTTCACCGTCACTGTTCGGTTGTTGATGCCCTGCAGGATCCCGTAGACGTCGGTCAGGCTGGGGTAGATCGTGCGGATGTCGACCGCCTCGGTCTGCTGCTGGCCGCCGTCGGTGTACTGCCGGATGCCCGGCGTGATCGAGCCCTCAGACTTGCCGTTTCGGCTCAGTGCCAGGCGGACGTGGGTGGTGATGGAGTTCTGCTGCTTTGTCTGGAAGATCCCGGCATTGGTCAGCGTGTAGCCGTTCAGGTGCAGCGACTGCCCCGGCCGGAGCGTGCCCTCGGCGGACGAGCCGTACTCACCCGAAGCGACCACGCCCACGACCAGCAGCACCACCGCGAGGTGCACGATGTATCCGCCGTAGCGACGGCGGTTGCGGTTGATCAGCTGCACGAACGCGCGCGGCCAGCTGTCGCCCGAAAGCGAACGCCGGGCTTCAGTGCCGCGGGCGAACTCCAGTCCGATGCAGACGGTCACGAACACGCACAGCGAGAGTGCGGTCAGGCCGGCCGTGCTCGAGGCCAGCCCCAGGAACGACAGTACGACCGTCGCAGCGAGTGCACTGACGATCGGCCAGCGGAACGTGCGCAGCAGCGACCTCGGCGACGCGCGTCTCCACGCGATCATCGGCCCCACGCCGATCAGGAACAAGAGCGGCAGGCCGAAGATCACCAGGAAGAAGTTGTAGTACGGCGTCGAGACGGTGGCCTGCACCCCCCGCACCACGTCACTCAGCACCGGGAAGATGACGCCCCACAGGATCGCGAACACCAGGGCCAGGAGCAGCAGGTTGTTGAACAGGAACGTGGCCTCGCGCGAGATCACCGATTCGAGCTTGTGGTCGGCCCTCAGCAACGGGAGCCTCCACACGATCATTCCCACCGCAAACGCCAGCACCACGGCGATGAAGCCGAGCAGGTACGGCCCTACCGCCGACTGCACGAACGAGTGGATCGAGTTCACGATGCCGCTGCGGGTCAGAAACGTGCCGAAGAGCGCGAGCGCGAAGGTGGCCGATACCAGCACCATGTTCCACACCTTGAGCATGCCTTTCTTCTCCTGCACCATCACCGAATGCAGGAACGCGGTCGCAGCGAGCCACGGGAGAAGGGCCGCGTTCTCGACCGGATCCCAGGCCCAGTAGCCGCCCCAGCCGATCTCGACGTAGGCCCAGTGGGCCCCCAGCAGCATGCCCACGCCCAGCGCAGTCCACGACACCAGCGTCCAGCGCCGCACCGAGAGCAGCCACCGCGCGTCGGTGCGACCGGTGACGAGCGCCGCCATCGCGAACGCAAACGGAATCGTGCACGACACGTACCCCAGGTAGAGCATCGGCGGGTGGATGGCCATGTAGGGGTTCTGCAGCGACGGATCAAGCCCCGCACCGGCCGCCGGCGCGAGCCCGGGAACGTGTTCGAATGGCGAGGCGACCACGGCCACCATCACCGCGAAGAACGTCGCCACCGCCCCCACGATGCCCGTCACCCAGGGCATCAGCTCGCGGTTTCGGTCGCGGTTTTGGAACGTCACCAGCGCGCCGCACCCGCAGAGCACCGTGAGCCACAGCAGCATTGAGCCCTGCTCGGAGGCCCACAACGACGTGACCGTGTAGACCAACGGCAGCTGGGAGCTGGTGTGATCGGCCACCACCACCAGCGAGTAGTCGTGCGTGATCAGCGCATACTCGAGCGCGACCATCGCCACGATCGCACACACGAATGCGGCGAGCAGAGCGTTTCCGGCGCTCCGCGCGATCCGCCGGTCGCGGCGCCGGCCCGCCACCACACCGGCGACGGCGGCGTAGGCCACCAGCGCCACCAAGACGTACAGCGCGGCCGTCCCGAGGATCGTCACCCGGACACGGTATCCGCTCCGTCACCGGCGATGCGCCGCGCCGACGGAGTGTGGTTGGCCGCGTCACACTCGTGGTAGTTTCCGGTCTCGTCCAAGACACCGCCGCAGCTGGGGCGCGGCCAAGGGGGTAGTCGTCACATGCGCAGACTGGCACTTGCCGCGGGGGCAGGAGCTCTCGCCTTGATCGTTGCGAGCCCGGCATTCGGGACCGTATCGTCCACATCCGCCCAGTTCGGCGGGACGAACGGTCGCGTCAATGCCATCATCCGTGTCGCGAACACGGTGTACGTGGGCGGGTCGTTCACCCAGGTGACCGGAAACAACGGCACCACGGCGAACCGCTCGAACCTCGCGGCCTTCAACCTCTCCGGCAACGTGCTGCCGTTTGCGCCGAATCCCAACGCCGAGGTGCGCGCGCTCGCCTCTAACGGCAAACGGCTGTTCGTGGGCGGCGCGTTCACGAGCATCCACGGACAGGCCGCTGCCCGACTGGCCGCAATCTCGCTGGTGGTCGGTGGTCGCTACTGGGGCGGCGGAGCCGACGGCGTGGTGCGCACGGTCAAGCTCGACCGCTCGCGACTGCTCGTCGGCGGCGTCTTCAAGAAGGTGCAGGGCAAGACGCGGCACCGCTTTGCCTCGCTGAATCCGACCACGGGCCGGCTCGGTACCTGGGCGCCGGACTTCAACCAGATCGTGGATGCCATCGCGGTGGGTCCGCACAAGGTCTTCGTGGGCGGCGAGTTCAAGACCGTCAACGGCAAGAAACAGACGAACCTCGTGGCGTTCAGCAACACGACCAACGCACTCGTGCCCTTCGCCCACCCCAGCTTCCCGGTGTTCGCGCTGGGCGTTTCGGGCAACCTCTACGTGGGTGGCAGCGGTTCCGGTGGCTGGCTCAGTTCGTTCACGCCGACCGGGCATCGCAACTGGGCGCTCCATCTGGACGGCGGCGTGCAGGCGCTGTCGGTGACGACCAATCAGATCATCGCCGGCGGTCACTTCAACAACTGGTGCCAGGGCGGTTCGGGATCCGGTTCGCCGGTGCACTGCACGACGCCGGTCTCTCGACCCAAGCTGCTCGCCGCAAATCCCGGCAACGGGGCCGTGCAGGCGTGGCATCCAGCGGTCGACTCGCCGCTCGGCGTGTTCGCCACGCGCACATCGCACGGGACGCTGTTCGTGGGCGGCGACTTCTCCAAGATCGGCCCGGATCCCCGCAGCCATCTGGGATCGTTCACCTATAGCTGAGCCAACCCGACAGGTTATTGCGTAGAATGACGCCCGTGCGGCGCTGGTTACCCCTGTTTGCCGCCTGTGGGCTGATGATGCTTTGCGTCGGCCCTGCGGCTGCGGCAGCCACCACGGTGGCCAGTACACCCGTGCCCACGTGGCAGACCAACGGGCGGGTCAGCGCGATGGTGACAGTGTCGGGCGTAACGTACCTGGGCGGCACATTCACCAGCCTGACCGACCACAGTGGACACACGATGACCGTGTCGAACATGGCCGCGATCAACGCCGCCGGCGACGCCATCACCACCTTCCACCCCACCGTGGACGGCGAGGTCAAGGCGCTGGTCGCGACCCACTCGCGCATCTACGCGGGCGGTGACTTCCTGAATGTCAACGGCAACAGCCGCCAGCGCCTGGCGGTCTTTGCGCGCAACGGCACGCTGCTCTCGTATCCGGCCCGCACCAACGGCGAGGTCAGCGCGCTCGCGCTGATGGGCGGACGGCTGTACGTGGGCGGCACCTTCACACAGGCTTCAGGCGTCACCGTCAGTAATGTCGCCGCCTTCAACGCGACCACCGGCGCCGTCACTCGCTGGAAGCCGCAGGCCGACGGTCGGGTGGTGGCGCTGCTGGCCCAGCGTAATCGGATCCTGATCGGCGGCTACTTCCGCACCGTCAACGGCAACCCGGCCCGGCGGCTGGCGTCGACCGGTCCGGTGTACGGCTCAAGCCTGCCGTGGGCCGGCCATCCCAGTGGTGAGGTGCTGGCGCTGACGAGCAACGGCCGCGATGTGTTCGCGGCGGTGGCCGGACTCGGCGGCGCGGTCAATGACTACACCTCCACCGGCGGGCGGCGCTGGGTGCGACAGGTAAACGGCAATGCCAAGACGCTCATAGTGGTTGGCGGGGTGGTCTATGTGGGCGGTCACTTCTCGGCAGCGTGCAGTGTGACCGGCGGCACGTGCCCAGCGCTGATCCCCCGTCCGCACCTCCTGGCACTCAATGCGGCCGACGGCTCGCTGACCCCCTGGAATCCAGGTGCCAACAGCGCGCTGGGCGTGTACTCATTCGCCCGCGCTGCCGGATGGCTCTCGGTGGGCGGCGACTTCACGGTGATCGGCCGCGCCAGCCAGGCGCACTACGCCCGCCTCCCCATCACCACCGGCTAGGGGTCAGGCGTTCGCGTCTTTGGCGGAGGCCGAGTACTTGCTCGGGCACTTGGTCAGCAGCGAATCGCGGTTACCCCGAAATACGCCGTGCTGCATGTGCCCGGTGACGATCACGCTGCGGCCGACGCGAAACGCGTCGGGCACCGAGCCCTGGTAGGCAACCGTCACGGTCTGGGCCGAGCTGAAGTCGCGCAGCACGAATCTCATCGGAGTTTCCGAGCCGGTTGTCGACACGACCGTACCGGTGAGCTGCACCGTCTTTCCCTGGGCGCCGTCCTTGTCGAGCGCCAACTGGTGCACGCTGACCAGTAGCCGGCCGCTGCCGGCGAACACGAAATAGCCCATGAAGGCCACCAGCATCATCGAGATCGCGAGCGCGATGATCAGTCGGGGCCGAGCTTGCATACCGCCAGCCTAGCGCGATTGACCCGGTTCAGGTGGTGGCTTCGGGAACGGCGAAACCCAGATCGAGGCATAGCTGGCCGCGCTGGGTCTCGCGCAGCGCGTCGGTGTACCCCTGCCCGTAGGCTGCCCGCAGGAACCACCCCAGAAGCTCGGCGTCGATGTTCTCGGGGGCGACCTCGAATACCTCGGCCCACAGATCCGCCATTCGCAGGTCGATCGCCATCGCCATGTGGTCACGTTTGGACTCCATATCCGAAGCGTAGGAACAGGATCGGACGGCAATCATCTAGGCTGCCGCGGGTGACGGACGAAGCCCAGACGCGGGAGTGGCTCGAGTGGGAGCAGGAGATTTCAAGCGCGATCGCAGCGCTGCGATCCACGGGCGACCACGCGCGGGTCGTGCGGCTGCTGGAGCATCAGGCGACGGTGGCGATGCACAACGCCTACTGCTCGGAGCAGATCGACTTCCCCAAGTCCGGCGTCCCCACCTGAATAAGAGGGGTCAGTCGCCTTTTATTCATCAGTGAACCTTTTCGGCGCGGCGGTGGTCTAAGCGACACCAACGAGGAGGTTTGACCATGCAGGTGTCGCGTCCCCAGGTGATTGCAATCGTGGCCGGGCTCGCAATTGCCGCGTTCGCCTACCACTCGCTCTCGCGACCGCATGCACTTGCCCGTGCCGCCGGCGCACCGACCCACCGGGATGCCGAGCTTCCTGCGCTTCAGTGGATCGGGCGGCGTCTCGGTACGGCCCGACCGCGCCACGGTCAACTTCACCACCACCGGCCGCGGATCGAGCCTCGCGGCGGCCACCAACCAGGCATCGGCCAGGATGCGCGCCGTGCTCGCAGCCATGCGGACGCAGGGCATCGCCCGCATCAACATGTCCACCGGATCGGTCAGCGGCTCGCGCGTGCGCGCGGCAATCCCGACGTACCGCGCCTCCCAGGAACTCACCGTGACGGTGATGAAGATCGGTAAGACCGGCCCGGTTATCTCGGCCGGCATCAAGGCCGGCGCCAGCGCCAACTACGGGCCCGGATTCTCGCTCGGGGCGCAGAACTCGGCGCAGTCCCACGCCATCCACACGGCGGTCACCAACGCCCGCCGCAAGGCCGACGCCGCCGCAGCCGCGGCGGGTCTGCACGTGACCTCGGTGGTCTCGGTGTCGGAGTCCGACAACGGCTACCAGCTGGGCTACCTGCCGACCTACGCCGCAGTGCCTTCCGGCGCCCTGGGGGCTCTGCACGTGCCGATCCGCCGCGGTACGCAACGCGTGACCGCGGCGGTGACAGTGGTGTTCGCCTATGCGCAGGGCACGGCGAACTGAGGCTCAGGCGTCGTTCTTCTGCAGATCGAGAGCGGCGGAGTTGATGCAGTAGCGCAGCCCACCGGCCTCGCGGGGGCCGTCGTCGAACACGTGGCCCAGATGGCCACCGCAGTTCGAGCACACGACCTCGGTGCGGCGCATGAAGAATGAGTTGTCGTCGTGGGTCTCGACGCCGTCCGCACCCACCGGCTGAGTGAAGCTGGGCCAGCCGCTGCCCGAATCGAACTTGTCGTCAGAGCGGAACAGCTCGGCGTTGCACGCCGCACAGCGGTACACGCCCTCGTCGTGGCAGTCGTGGTAGGCGCCCGTGAACGCCCGCTCGGTGCCCTTCTCGCGCAGCACGTGGTACTGCTCGGGCGTCAACTCGGCGCGCCACTGCTGGTCGGTCTTCTCGGTCTTGTTTGCCATCCGTGCGTCTCCCGTGTCCAAAATTTCGGTGTAATCGTGCTCACAAATGATACGCGGTGGGCCTGCGTTCGGTTTTCGCGCACCGGCCGCGTACGACGCAGAATTCCCGCCTGCTTATGGTCTCGGAAGGGCCTCAATTCGTTACGCACCGGCGCGGTGTGCGAGCATGCCCGCATGACCTTAGCGATCGAGATCGAAGTGGGAAATGTCGAGCTGATCCCCGAACTCGAGCCGCTGTATCGCGGCCTGCATCGGCATCACCTCGAGATCGCCACCAGCCCGCTCGTCACCAATCCCGACATCTCCTGGGAGCGGCGCGCCAACTGGTACGGCTCGATGCTCGCCGAGGGCGACGGATTCGTCGTGCTGGCCCGGCGCGGCGGACGGCCGGTGGCCTACGCATTCGTGGAACTGCTTCCCGGCCCGGACGACACCTGGCCGGTGGGCGAACGCTACGCCGAGCTGCAGACGCTCGTGGTCGACGCGGACGAGCGCGGTTCCGGTGTGGGCGGCGCGGTGCTCGACCGCGTCGACCAGGAACTCGCGGCACGCGACTGCCACGACATGGCGGTCGGCGTGCTGCCCGGGAATGAGGACGCCATCCGCTTCTACGAGCGACGAGGCTTTGCGCCGGCCGAGATCCTGATGTGGCGCTTCGGCAGCCGGTGAGTGTCCTGCGCCGGTGGGCGCGAACGACCCCGGCCGTCGATGCGACCGCGTTCCTGATCTTCGCGATCGTGGGGATGCTCTCGCATGACGGCACGGTGTTCGTGCGAGGATTCGTGCGCGACGCTCTGCCGTTGTGGATCGGCTGGTTCGCGGTCGCGCTCGCGGTCGGCCTCTACCGCCGGCCGACGCGCGGGCGGCTGCTGGCCACATGGGCCCTGGGAGTGCCGCTGGGCGTGCTGATCCGCGGGATCGCGCTGGGCCGCCACCTGGATGGCTCGCAGCTGGCGTTCCTGACCACGACGATGATCTTCACCGGCCTGATGATCGTGCTGCTGCGCTGGCTCGCCCAGCGCGTCGGTGCATAAAAGGGGTCAGCCACCTGTTATTCACGAGCGGCACGCCGTGCTTCGAGCGACGCTATCGTGCATAAAAGCTGGCTGACCCCTTTTATGCACTAGCAATGGTCTCTCGGGAACTCGTGCGTCCAGGTGCGAGCGAAGATGCGCCGCCCGGCCTCGCGCACGTCGAGCTCGGAGGTGACCAGGAAATGGGTCTCCGAGCACGTCATCACGCCGCGCGCGGTGATGTCGACGCGGCAGTCCTCCCGGCCGCCCACCGACGTGTTCTCGACCCGCACCTCGGCCGACAGCGGATCGCCGTCGGTGATCAGGTAGCGCGCCTCGGAGGTGTCGCGGTGCAGCACGTCCGTTGGGCAACCGCACGAGCCCACCCATGTCCCAGTCGAAGGTCAGCTCGGAACGACCGCTACCCAGCTCGCGGATGACGTTGCGAGACCCGCCGGGGCGGCCTTCGACCTCATCGGTGGGCAACGGCTCGGGCTCGGCCGGCGGTTCGAGATCGCGCACCATGCCGTCGGGCGCATCGGCGCTACGCACCGGCAGCGTCAGGCTCGAGCCGGCCGTGTGCACCGTCAGCGCCGCCGGCCGGGGTGACGGCCAGGCCAGCGGCCAGTAGCACGGCGAGACCGAGATGCGCAGCCGGCTGCCGGCGGCGAACCGGTGCGCGATCGAATCGAACTCCAGATCGATGTCGTATACCCGGCCGGGCTCCAGCGGCTCGGGCTCGGCCCGCGAATCGCGCTGGCACAGGTTGAGCTGGGCGCGCGTGACCATCAGCGAGGTGCCGTCTGGCGCGACCTCGCACAGCCGCACCGAGACGAGCGCCACCGGCTGATCGGACGCCAGCCGCAGCCGCGCGCGGGGAAACCCAGTATCTCGAGCGACTGCTCGAGCGGAGCGCTCGTGTAGGTCAGCGAGCGCGCGTCCTCGCCGCGCTGGTCGAGCGCGAGGTCGGCCGACTGCCCGTCGGCACACCACGCGCCGCCGTCCAGACCGACGGTCTGCACGCTCTGCACGGTGGCCACGTGGCCGAGCGTCACCGGGCCGGGTTCGAGCGTGCCGTCACCGAGTTCGAGCGTGTGATCGGCGACGCTCGGCGACGGCCACTCGGGCTCCGCAATCCAGCGGCCCGGCCGGTCGGCGAGGTTGGCGGCCGGCACGACGGGCTCCTGCATCCAGGCCACGACCATCGGGTCGTCCTCGCTGTCCCCCGGTTCGTCGCGCAGCCACCGATCCCACCAGCGCACCAGCTCAGCGAGGATCCCCACTGCCGGCCCCGGGTTGCCGTGCACCGGGTCGTTGTGCCCCCACGGCCCGATCAGCGCCTTGCGCGGCACGTCCAGATCGGCCATCAGCCGCAGCGCGGCGTCGCGATAGCCGTCCGTCCACCCGGCCACACACATCACCGGGCACGCGATCGCGGCCGGGTCATCGCGCACCGACCCCTGCTGCCAGTAGGCGCCGCGGCGCTGGTGGGCCAGCCAGTGAGTGATCCACGGGTCGAGTTCCAGCCGTTCGAGCCACTGCTCACGCCAGCCCTCCCCCACCACCTCGGGATCGGGCGGCTGCGCCTGCCAGGCATGCATGCAGGTCGACCAGTGCACCATGTCCATCGGCGTGGGCACCCCGCCGTAGTAGTGCACGTCGTTGGCGTAGCGGTCGTCCGACGCGTAGCACGAGGCGATCGCCTTCAACTGCGGCGGACGCCGGGCGGCCACCTGCAGCGAGTTGAACCCACTCCACGAGTAGCCCATCATCCCGACGTTGCCGTTGCACCACGGCTGCGCGGCGATCCACGCGATCACCTCGAGGCAGTCGAGCTGCTCCTGCTCGGTGTACTCATCGGTGAGAAGCCCGGACGACTCGCCGCTGCCGCGGATGTCGACGCGCACACCGGCATACCCGTGCCCGGCAAACCACGTCATCTGCTGGTGATCGCTGTCGGCCGTCCCGTCGTTCAGCCGGTAGGGCAGATACTCGAGCACCGCTCCCACGGGGTTCTGCTCGGCGCCCTCCGGTACCCAGACGCGGGCGGCGAGCCTGTTGCCGTCGGAGAGCGGGATCCAGAGATTCGTGAGTACCCGCACCTCGTGCGGGAACGTGGAGAGGCGTTTGACCGTCGTCACCGGCGGCAGAGCATGCCAGAAACGCCGGGCTCAGCGCGGGAGAGCCGCGCCCGCGAGCGCGAAGCACCACTCCCGCGGCACCCGCGGCGAGCAGCGTCAGCACCACACCGCGGCGGATCACGAAGAGCAGCACCACCGCACCGGCCAGCACCAGGTACTGCCACTGCTCGCCGAGCGCCTGAACGAGCGGAATCGCGGTACCCAGGATCGCTCCGATCGCCGCCGGCCCGGCGCCGTTCAGAAACGCCTTCGCGTTGCGATCGTGGCGCAGCTGGTCAAAGCGGCCGGCGCCCAGCAGGATGAAGCGCAAATGACGGCGAGAAGGCGATCAGCGACGCCAGGATCCCGCCGCCGACTCCGGCCGCCGCATAGCCGACCACCGCCACGGTCTGCACCACCGGCCCCGGCGTGACCTGACCGAGCGCGACCGCGTTCAGGAACTGCCCCGACGTCATCCAGTGGTAGTGGTTGACGGCGTCTGCCTGCATCAGCGGAATGATCACGAAGCCTCCGCCGTACGACAGCGCCCCCACCTTGATCGCCACCCAGGCCGAGCGACAGCAGCCCACCGGTCGCGACCGACGCCGCCAGCAGCGGCAGCGGAATCACGGCGGCCGCCGGGGCGTCCCCGAACCGCGACCTCGAGAGCACCAGCTCGACCACCCCGCAGGCGAGCAAGCACCAGCACGAGCCGCGGGCCGAGCGTCGCCGCGGCAACGCCTCCCGCGCAGCCCATACAGCGCCCAGCGCGCATGGCTGGGCGTGCGCCGCCAGCTGTCCGGGACGAGACCCGATCCCGCCTGCACGGCCACGGCGGCGACCGCAGCCCCCGCGCCGGCACCGGCGCCCCTGACCCAGGTCGGCGGGGATCCCTCCAGGAAGAGCGTCGCCAGCGCCAGGATCAGGATCAGTCCGGGGATGATGAAGCTGGCACCGCCGACCAGCGCGCCGGGCCGGCCCCGCAGGCGCCAGGCGCAGAAGATCGCAAGCTGCGTCGAAGCGGGGCCGGGCAGCAGGTTGCAGGCCGCGATCGCATCCTCGAACTCGCGCGCCTCGATCCACCCTCTGCGCTCGACGCAAAGCTGGCGCAGCAGCGCGATGTGGGCCGGCGGCCCGCCGAAACCGATGCAACCGATGCGCCCCCACTCGCGGGCGATGGTGCGCAGCGGCAGCGGCGCCGCGGCCTCAGCCTGGGGCAACGCCGATCTCCCTGAGCAGGAACCGCAGCCGGGTCTCCAGCTGATCGGCCGTGGCGCGAAACGCAGCGTCGGGATCGGCGGAGTCGACCGCAACGCCGGAGGGGTCGACGACGCTCCAGTGGATCGTGCGAGCGGCTCCGGGAAACGGCGGGCAGACCTCCCGCACGCGGTCGCACAGGCTGATCACCAGGTCGAAGCGCTGATCGAGGTACAGATCGAGCGACTTGGGCCGCGCGGCGGAGATATCGATGCCCCGCAGGCTCATCGCGCGCACGGCCGCCGGATGCACGGGCTTTGGCCGGCTGCCGGCGCTGAATGCGGCCACCTTGCCGGCCGACATCGTGCGCAGCAGCGCCTCGGCCATCTGCGAACGGGAGCTGTTGCCCGAGCAGAGCAGCAGCACACTCGCGGGACGCGGCGGTGCGCCCCGGTGCGGCGCCGTGCCACCGTCGGCGAGGCCCGGATGAAGTGCCGCGCCGGCCTCCGCGAGCAGCTCCCCACAGCGCGACAGATCGAGTGTGTAGTACGAGTCGCGGCCGTCAGCCGAGCTGCGATGCGCCGACACCACGCCGGCCGCGCGCAGGCGACCCACGTGATAGGAGACGAGGTTTTGCGGCAAGCCGAGCGCGGCGGCGAGTTCGCGGACGCGCAGATCGCTCTTGCCCAGCTGCCCCAGAACCTGCCAGCGCACGGGGTGTGCGGCGAGCTGGAAGACCTCCGGAGGGCGGGATGCAGCGGGCGTGGACACCGTGCGCGATAATACATCAATCTATCTTGATGTATCTGCCGGACTGGACATCGGGGCCAGAATCACGCAATATCAGCATCCGCCGAGGCTACGATTCGTCGGCGCGCTACCGAGGAGGCGGAGACCGATGATTTCGTCAATCCACGCCGGAGGATTTCGATGGTCGAGCTGATGTCCACTGCGTCTCAGTGGCAGCTGGGGATCGTCCTGGCGCTCGTCGTCGTGGTGATCGCCGCGGCGATCGTGATCACGATCATCGCCCTGGCGACCAGGATCCTGCGCCAGGCGCGCACGTCGCGTGGAGGGCGTCACCGTGGTGCGTGACCAGACCTCCCATCTGGAGGGGATCGGCCGGATCAACGACTCCGGCGTGCGAATCCTGCACTCGGCCCGGGCGCTGCGCAAGGTGGCGGTGGGCAAATGAGCGTGCTCGCGATCTCATCGCACGGCTACTGGGAGGTCTCGCTGGTGATCGGCCTGGTGGTCGCGCTGGTGGTAGCGCTGCTTGCTGCTGGTGCTGGTGCGGACGGTGCGCAACATCGAGACCTCGGTCGACGGCCTTCTGGCGGTGGCCGGCGAGGTTGCCGGAAACACTGCGAACATCCCCCAGCTGCAGGCGACCGCGCCGGTGCTGGAGCAGATCGTCACCGAGGCGGTCGTGCAGGACGGCTACATGAACGCGCTCACCGACGGCTATGGAGGTGTGCGCATGAGCCAGGGCTCCCTGATCGTGCTGAGCGTGCTCCTGGCGCTCGTCGTGGTGGCCGTGCTGGCGGTGGCGCTGATGCTCATTCGCCAGAGCCTCGAGCGCACCGGCGAGAAGCTCGCGACGCTGGCGGGCGCCCTCGAGACGGTCGAGTCCGAGCATCTGAAGCCGCTCGAGCCCGCCGTCAAGGCCATCAACGCGCAGTTCGACATCATCCTGGGCGCGATGCCCGGTATCGCCAAGAAAGCCGCGCTGGTGGCCGAGAGGAGGCCGCGATGACGCTCTGGTGGATTGCCGACGCACTGCTCATCCTGGTGGTGCTGCCGGTCGTGATCTATCTGCTGCACGGCGTGCTCAGCGCCGCCCGCAACATCAGCGGGAGCGTCGACCGGGTGGCCGCCGCTGCCGCCGCCGGATCCAGGATCTCGACGCCACCGCCCTGCTTCTGACCACGCGCGAGCAGGTCGCGCAGACCGTGGCGGTCGTCGCCAACTACGGCGGCTCGCTCGACGTGATCGTCGACGACTCCCCGGAGGCCGGCTCATGAGCGTCTATGCGATCGGCGCCGGCACCGGAATGATCTTCGCGTTCGTGCTGATCATCGCCGCGCTCGTGGTGTATCTGCTGGCCACGATCGTCCAGCTGACGCGGATCGCGAACGGGCTTGACCGGGCCATCGCAGGCGTCGGCGAGATCGTGCAGAAGAGCGCGCCGGTCAACGAGGTGGTCGACGACATCAACGCGCAACCTCGATGCGGGCGTCGATCTGCTCGAGGGTCTGCTGGTGAAGAAGGCAGGGCTGACCGACGCGGTCGGGCTGGTCGACGGGCTCTATCCGGGCGCCGCCGCAGCCGGTCTGCGCAACTTCCCCGAAAGCACCCAGATCGAGGCGCCGCGCATCTCGGAGGTCTACACCAAGGGCACGCTCACCCTCGCCCGGCTGGGCCGCGAGGCGCCGATCGCGGCCGGAAATCCGGCCGGCCCGGTGCTCCGTAACATCGAGGGCGGCAGCCTGGCGGCGCGGGAGCTCTACGCCAGCGTGCGCCACACATCGCCCGAGGAGCTGCCGCGCTCGCCGGTGATCGGCACCGACGCACCCGAGCAGTACGAACAGCGCGACGACATCGGCAAGCCCCGCAAACGAACCTACCCCAGCGTCCGCTGACGCCCTGAGAGGAGTACGCGTTGCAAGTCCCCTCCGCGTTTGAGTACGAGCGGGCGCACGCAGCCTCGACGGGGCGCTCGTCGTCGCTGGCGCGCACGGCCCCGACGCGCGCGTGATCGCCGGCGGCCACAGCCTGCTGCCCATGATGAAGCTGCGCCTGGCCAACCCGGAGTACCTGGTCGACATCAACGACCTGCAGGAGCTCTCCTACATCCGCGAGGACGGACGGCGAGGTGCGGATCGGCGCGATGGTGCGCCACGTCGAGCTGCTGAAATCCGACCTGCTGGCCCGCCGGTTCCCCGTCTTCGCCGACGCCGAGAACGTGATCGCCGACCCCATCGTGCGCAACCGCGGCACGATCGGCGGATCGCTCTGCCAGGCCGACGCGGCCGAGGATCTCTCGGCGGTCTGCACCGCACTCAAGGCGACGGTGGTGATCCGCGGCGCCGAGGGTGAGCGCATGGTGCCGATCGACGAGTTCCACATCGGCCCCTACATGACGGCGGTCGGCGCCGGCGAGATCCTCACCGAGATGCGGCTGGCGGTGCGGCCGGGCGCCGGCAGCGCCCACGAGAAGGTCGAGCGGCGCGCAGGTGACTGGGCGATCGCCGCCGCCTCCGCAGCGCTGTGGATCGAAAACGGCGCGATCGCCGACGCGGGCATCGGCTCAGTGCGGTGGGATTCACCACGGTGCACCTGACCCGGGCCGAGGAGCTGCTGCGCGGCAAGGCGCCCAGCGAGGAGCTGTTTGCCGAGGCCGGCAAGATCGCCTCGGAGGACTGCTCGCCCGTCGGCCGACGGCCGCGGCCCCGTCGACTACAAACGCCATCTGACCGGAGTCCTCACCCACCGCGCGCTGCGGCGGGCGGCGGCCCGCGCGATCCAGCAGGAGGTCTGATCATCAACGTCTCGATGACCGTCAACGGCGAGCAGGTCAGCGCAGATATCGAGCCGCGCATGCTGCTCGTGCATTTCCTGCGCGAGACGCTCGGTCTGACCGGCACCCACTGGGGCTGTGATACCTCCAACTGCGGCGCCTGCACGGTGCACGTCGACGGCCAGACGGTCAAGTCGTGCACCACGCTGGCGGTGATGTGCTCGGGCCACGACGTGCGCACCGTCGAGTCGCTCGAGCGAGACGGCGAACTCGACCCGATCCAGCAGGGATTCCACGAGCGCCACGCGCTGCAGTGCGGATTCTGCACGCCCGGCATGCTGATGGCCACGCGCGCACTGCTCGACGAAAACCCCGATCCGACCGATGAAGAAATCAGAGTCGCGATCTCGGGCAACCTGTGCCGCTGCACGGGCTACAAGAACATCGTGAGTGCGGTGCGATGGGCCGCCGAACACCCCGCCGCGACAACCCGAGAGGCATAAGCGCATGGCAACGATCGAAACTCCCAATCTGCCCAGCCCTTCCGAGGAGCGCCCGATCGGCTTCGGCCGGCTGAAGCGCAAGGAAGATCCGCGGTTCATCCGCGGCGAGGGCAACTATCTGGACGACCTGCGCCTGCCCGGCATGGTGCACGGCGCGATCCTGCGCAGCCCCTACGCCCACGCGAGAATCGTCTCGATCGACACCTCGCGCGCGCTGGCCGCGCCCAACGTGGCCGCCGTGGTCACCGCCAAGGACCTGGAGACGCTCGGGCTCGCCTGGATGCCGACCATCTCCTACGACACCCAGGCAGTGCTGGCGGGCGACAAGGTGCGGTTCCAGGGCCAGGAGGTGGCGTTCGTGATCGCCACCGACGAGTACTCGGCGCAGGACGCGCTGCAGCTGATCGACGTCGAGTACGAGCCGCTGCCCGCGGTCGTCAACGCCCGCAAGGCGCTGGACGACGACGCGCCGCTGATCCGCGACGACAAGACCGGCCAGCGCGACAATCTCGCGAGCCCCACCTGGGAGGCCGGCGACGAGGACGCCACCAACCAGGCGTTCGCCGAGGCCGACACGGTGGTCAGCCGCGACATCATCTATCCGCGCTGCCACCCCGCGCCGCTGGAGACGTGCGGCATCATCGCCGACTTCAATCCGAAGACCGGGCAGCTGGACATCTACAACGGCAACCAGGCGCCGCACGCCCACCGCACGGTGTACGCCCACGTGGCAGGCCTCGCCGAGCACATGATCCGCATCAAGTGCAACGACATCGGCGGCGGCTTCGGCAACAAGGTGCCGGTCTACCCGGGGTACGTGTGCGCGATCGCCGGGTCGATCGTGGCCGGCGTCCCGGTCAAGTGGATCGAGAACCGCACCGAGAACCTGACGTCGACCGGCTTTGCCCGCGACTACATCATGCACGCCGAGATGTGCTCCAAGGACGGCAAGATCACCGGCCTGCGGGTCGACGTGATCGCCGACCACGGCGCGTTTGACTCGACCGCCCAGCCGACCAAGTTCCCGGCCGGGTTCTTCCACATCTGCTGCGGCTCGTACGACCTGCAGGCCTCCCACGTCAAGGTGAAGGCCGTCTACACCAACAAGGCACCGGGCGGCGTGGCCTACCGCTGCTCGTTCCGCATCACCGAGGCCGTCTACCTGGTCGAGCGCATGGTGGATGCCCTGGCGCTCGAGATGAAGACCGACCCGATCGACCTGCGTATGCGCAGCTTCATCGCCCCCGAGCAGTTCCCGTACGAGACCACCACCGGCTGGACGTACGACTCCGGTAACTACGCCCACACGATGCGCGTGGCGATGGACATCGCCGGCTACGAGGAGCTGCGCCGCGAGCAGGCCGAGAAGCGCGCCCGCGGCGAGCTGATGGGCATCGGCGTGGCGTTCTTCACCGAGGGCGTGGGCGCGGGCCCGCGCAAGCACATGGACATCCTGGGCCTGGCCATGAACGACGGCGCCGACCTGCGCGTGCACCCGTCGGGCAAGGCCGTGGTCAGCATCAGCGCCCAGACCCAGGGGCAGGGTCACGAGACCACCTTCGCCCAGATCGTCGCCGAGGAGCTGGGGATTCCCCCCGAGGACGTCGAGGTGCGCCACGGCGACACCGACAAGAGCCCCTACGGGCTGGGCACCTACGGCAGCCGCTCCACCCCGGTGTCGGGTGCGGCGGTGGCGGTGGTCTCGCGCAAGGTGCGCGACAAGGCCCGCCTGATCGCCGCCTCGATGCTCGAGGCGCGGCCCGACGACCTGGCCTGGGAGAAGGGCCGCTGGTACGTCAAGGGCGACCCCGAGAAGGGCGCGCTGATCGAGGACATCGCCGTGCACGCCTACAGCGGAGCGCCGATGCCCGAGGGGTTGGAGGGTGGACTCGACGCCCAGGTGATCTACGACCCGCCCAACCTGACGTATCCCTACGGCGCCTACATCGCCGTGGTCGACATCGACCCCGACACCGCCCAGGTGACGGTGCGGCGATTCATCGCCGTGGACGACTGCGGCGTGCGCATCAACCCGATGATCGTCGACGGCCAGATCCACGGTGGGCTCGCCGAGGGTGTCGGGATCGCGCTGATGGAGCTGATCAGCTTCGACGAGGAGGGCAACTGCGTGAACTCGTCGTTCATGGACTACCTGATCCCGACCTCGCTCGAGTGCCCCGACTTCGAGCTCGGCGAGACGGTCACGCCCTGTCCCCACCACCCGCTGGGCGCCAAGGGCGTGGGCGAGTCGCCCAATGTGGGCTCGCCGCCTGCGATCGTGAACGCCGTGATCGACGCGCTCTACGAGACCCACGGCGTCGGTCACATCGACATGCCGTGCACGCCGGCGCGGGTGTGGGCAGCCATGCAGGGGAGGCCCGAGCCGCCGCAATGATCAGCGCCGCCATGACCCAGCGCGCCGAGCAGCTGACCGCCCGCGGCACCGCGTTTGTGACCGCCACGGTGGTGCGGGTGCAGAAACCTGCAAGCGTGCGCCCCGGAAGCGTCGCGCTGGTGCTCGAGGACGGCACCATCGACGGGTTCGTGGGCGGAGTGTGCACCGAGCACAGCGTGCGCGCCTACTCGCTGCAGGCCATGCGCACCGGCGCCGCGGTGCTCCTGCGGGTGGTGCCGTTCGACGAACTGGCCAACGCCGGCGGTGAGGATGCGGTAGCCGACGACGGCACGGTGACGGTGCAGAATCCGTGCCTTTCGGGCGGCGCGATCGACCTGTTCCTGGAGCCGGTGCTGCCGGCGCCGCGCGTGCTGGTGGTGGGCGCGACGCCGATCGCGGCGGCGCTCCTGCGAATCGGCCCCGAACTCGGGCTCTCGGCGGTCGCCGCCGACGGCGCGGCGCTGGACGCCCGCCCATCCGATCTGGCGGTGGTGGTGGCCGCCCACGGCCGCCACGAGCTCGAGAGCCTGCGCGCCGGGCTGGCGGCGGGGGTGCCGTACGTGGGGCTTGTGGCGAGCATCAAACGTGGCACCGGCGTGATCGCCGAGCTGCGCGGTGATGGAATCGCCGCTGATCAGCTCGAGCGGATCGACGTGCCGGCCGGACTCGATATCGGTGCCCGCACGCCGCCCGAGATCGCGCTTTCCATCCTCGCCAGCATCATCTCGGCCCGCCGCGCGCGCGAGCAGGATCCGGTTCCCACCCCGGTGCTCGATGCGGAATCCGATCCGCGGATGGCGATCGATCCGATCTGCGGGATGACCGTCGCGGTGATGCCCGACACCCCGTCGGTCGAGCACGACGGCCAGACGGTGTACTTCTGCTGCCAGGGCTGCAAGACCAGGTTCGCCCAGCAGGTCGCATGAGCGACCGTCAGACGGGTGCCGCCGGCGACGAGGTGCGGGCACTGGTCCCCGATGTCGAGATGCTGGCCGTGCGGCTGGCCGCGCTCGACTACCTGGTGGACGAGGCACTGGCGACCTCGCTCTTCCTGAGTCTGCGGCTGCCCCAGCCGCTGCTGCTCGAAGGCGAGGCCGGCGTCGGCAAGACCACGGCTGCTCGGGCGGTGGCCGAGCTGCTGGACACGCCGTTCATCCGCCTGCAGTGTTACGAGGGCATCGACGCCGCCGAGGCCCTCTACGAGTGGAACTATCCCCGCCAGCTGCTCAGCATCCGGCTGGCCGAGGCG
This sequence comes from uncultured Actinomycetes bacterium, assembly GCA_963796875.1. GTDB lineage: Bacteria > Actinomycetota > Thermoleophilia > Gaiellales > JAICJC01 > CAVPTL01. The sequence continues at coordinate 106,595 of CAWCNL010000005.1, read as the reverse complement.
GAGGGCACCGAGCTGCACGAGGACGACCTGTTCGGCCCCAAATACCTGGTGCGGCGGCCGCTGCTGCAGGCGCTCGAACATCCGGGCCCCCGCCCGGCGGTGCTGCTGATCGACGAGATCGACCGGGCCGACGACGACTTCGAAGCGTTCCTGCTCGAGCTGCTGGGCGAAGCGGCCGTGACGATTCCCGAGCTGGGCCCGATCGTCGCCACCCACCCGCCGGTGATCATCCTCACGTCGAATCGCACCCGCGACCTGCACGATGCCGTCAAACGCCGCTGCCTGTATCAGTGGATCGACTATCCCGACACCGAGCGCGTGGTCGAGATCGTGCGCCGCCGCGTGCGCGGTGCATCCGAGACGCTGGCGGTGCAGGTGGCCGTTGCCGTGGCGAATCTGCGCGAGCAGGATGTGCAGAAGCCGCCGGGCATCGCCGAGGCCATCGATTGGCTGGCGGCGCTCCAGCTGCTGGGGGTGACCTCGCTGGACGCCGCGGCGGCCGATCGAACGCTGGGCACCGTGCTCAAGTACGAGGAGGATCAGGAGCAGGTGCGAAGCGTCGGGCTCGACGAAATGGTGGCCCGCGGATGAGCGCGTTTGCCGTCGAGACCGTCGAACTCGATCTTCCGCCGCTGGTGGGGGCGCTGGCGGCGCGCTTGAACGCGGCGGGGGTGGCCGTGCCGCCCGAACGGGCCGCCGATCTGGCCCGGGCGCTGGCCCTGACGCGTCCTGTCAGCCGCACGCGGCTCTACTGGACTGCGCGGGCGGTGCTCGTGACCGACCGCTCGCAGGTGGCGGCGTTCGATGGGGTGTTCTTCAGCGTGTTCGGCGGTACTCGCCGGGAGGTCGACGAGGCTCCCGAAAGCCCCGGTGTGACCACCGAGCCGGAGCAGACGCCACCCGCCGGTGAGCGCCGCCAGAAGCGCGAGTCGGACTCGGCCCAGATGACCAGCGGCATGTGGGGCGGGCGCGGCGAGACAGACGACGAGCGCGAGCCGGTGGACGTGCCGGTGCCGCTGGCAAGCCTCGAGGAGCGTCTGGGCCAGCGCAGCTTCGACAGCCTCGACCCGGCCGAGCTCGCCGAGCTGCGGCGATTGATGTCGCGGATCCGGCTGGCGCCGCCGCGCCGGGTGACCCGCCGCCATCGCCGCAGCCGCCGCGGTCGTCACATCGATATGCGCCGCACGCTGCGGCGCAGCCTGCGCACGGGCGGTGATCCGGTGCGGCTGGCCCGGCGGCGCCGCCGCGAGCTGCCCCGGCGGCTGGTGATGCTGTGCGACATCTCGGGATCGATGGAGCCGTACGCCCGCGCCTACCTCCAGTTCCTGACGTGCGCCGCCGCGTGTGGGCCGAACGCCGAGGCCTTCGCATTCGCCACGCGGCTCACCCGGCTGACCCGCGCCCTGGCGGCGAAGAACCCCGAGCGCGCGATGCGCCAGGCGGCTGCTGCGGCGCCGGACTGGTCGAGCGGCACCCGCATCGGCGAGTCGCTGAAGATGTTCAACGACCGCCACGGCCGGCGGGGCATGGCCCGGGGAGCGGTGGTGGTGGTGCTCTCGGACGGCTGGGATCGCGGCGATCCCGCGCTGGTCGACCGTGAGATGGCCCGGCTGGCACGGCTGGCGCACCGCATCGTCTGGGTCAACCCGCGCGTCAGCTCGCGAGACGTTCGCTCCGCGCGCTGCAGGCATGGTCGCCGCCCTCCCCCATTGCGACGCGCTGGTCAGCGGGCACAGCTATGCCGCGCTGGCCGAGGTGGTGGCGGCGATCGCCGCCACCGACCCGCAGCCGCCCGCCCTCGAGGCGGCGCCCGAACCTGCCGCAGCCGAGCCCTGGGCGAGCGCGACTCCCGTACCGGGCAGCTCGGTGGCGATGCCGAGCGGACACGGTCCGAGCCGCGGCCGCACCACTCCCGGCTGGATCACCGACGAGGAGCACTAGATGACGGCCGCGCCCCCAAGACCTGCATCTTTCCCGGCTGCGACCGGCCGGCCGTGCCCGCCCATGCGCAGGGCGGACCCACTTCGGCGTTCTGCGACCTGGAAGCGCACAACGCTCTGACCGCCCACCAGGAACGCCAACGCCGGGCGGCGGCTGCGAACCCCCCAAGCGAGGAGTCGACGAGTGGCTAACGAGGCATATCGCGCGGTCGTTCATCCGCGTCCACCCCACCGGCAAGATGGTGCTCAGCCTGACCACCGAGGCCGACGGTCACGAATCCGACTACGCCGCGCAGGTGGCCGGCGCACTGGGCGTCCCCCCGCTCGACGTGAAGGTGGTGCCCGCCGACACCGACCGCTTCGGCACCGGCCACGGCTTCAACACCACCCCGTCAGCCGGGACGCCCGCGGCGATCACGGTGGCCACGGACGGATCAAGGCCAAGGCAAACCTGCTGGCCGGCATGCAGCTCTCGGCCTCGCCCGAGTCGCTGCCGTGGGATAACGGCGCGTGGGTGGCCGGCGGCGGCGATGACCCCAGCCGGGTCGCCACCATCGCCGACATCGCGATGTACGCGCACGGCACCGGCGAGCTGCCGCCGGGCGTCGAAGGGGGCCTGGACGCCCAGGCGGTCTACGCCGACTAGCGCCGTCCGCAAACCGCACAAACGCAACAAACGTGCCAGGCACGTTTGTTCAGCGTTGGCTAGCCCAGGCTGAGGCGGGCGGCGATGCTGATCTCGACCTCGTCGATCACCTTCAGCGCGCCAAAGAGCGTCGAATAGGGCTTCATCCCGAAGTCGGTCTGCTTGATCACGGTGGTGGCCGTGACGCTGCCGTCCGCGGCGTGCACGTCGAAGTTGATGGGCCGCGTCTTCTTGTTCAGCGTGAGGTCGCCGGTCACGCCGATCGCTCCATCCGCGCCGGCCGCAGCAGCGGTCGACCGAAAGGTGATCTGCTCGTGCTTGAGCACCTCGTCGTCGATCGTCTGCGAGATCTCGCGCTTGTGGTCATCGTCAAGTGTCTGCATGCCGCCGGTGCCCTCGAGCACCTTCAGCGATCCGCCGTCGACGGTCAGCTCGATGCTCAGGTCAGAAGCACTCGCACCGGCGGTCAGCGTCGCATTCCAGTCGGACACGAGGATCTTCAGGTTATGCCCGGCCTTGGCCGCCGCACCGGTGCGCTGTGTACGCACGATCAACTCGCCCTCTTCGAGGGCCGAGCGGGTATGTCCCAGGGTCGATCGGCACGCCGAGAGTTTATAATCTGGCGGCGCCAAAGGCCTCCATCACCCGACTGAGAAGGACACCAGATGGCAGTTGATCTCGACCACACGTTCACCACGTCGCGGAGTCTCGACGACAGTTACCAGACGATGCTCGACCTCGACAAAGTGATCCCGTGCGTCGAAGGCGCCTCGGTACTCGAACATACCGGTCCCGAACGCGGTCAAGGCCGAGATCAAGGTCAAGATGGGCGCGATGTCGATGACCTTCACCGGGACGCTCGAGATCACCGAGCAGGATCCCGGCGCCCACAAGGTCGTGATGGACGTGAAGTCGCGTGAGGCCGGAGGTCAGGGTCACGCCAACTCGGTGATCACCTTCCTGCTGCACGAGGGTGGCGGCGACATCCACACCCATGCCCAGATCACCGGCAAGGCGGCGTCGATGGGCGAGGGCGTCGTCTCGGGCGTGCTCGACGCGCTGGTGGCCGACTTCGCGGGCAAGCTCAGCAAGCTCTGAGAGCCGACGGTGGGCACGATCGTGATGCGCGAGGTGCGGCCGGGTGAGGTTCCCAAGGACGGCGCCACCGCGCTGCAGGAGGATCCGTCGAAGCCCGTGTTTCACGGCAACGGGTCTGATGATTACGTCTGCGTCACGTGCGGCAACCTGCTTGCCCAGTCGATGGATGCCGACTACATGACCCGCCGGGTGCGCATCAAGTGCGGCGCGTGCCGCACCATCAACGTGGCGGTGTTCGACCCGGGCGACCCCCGCCTCAAGCAGAAGCCCTGAGCGCAGCAAGCCCGTCGCGCATGCGTGCGTAGGCGGCCTCGCCGTCACCGTCCAGCACCACCACCCGCACGAGCGGCGGCAGGCCCATGGCGGGCGTAGCGAGGTCGCGCAAGGCGTCGTGATACGCCCGCTCGCGGGCTGCTCCGCCCAGTCCGAAGCCCTTCGCCGGAAGGCCGCGACCGATCGCATCGGCCTCGGCGGCGAGCTCGCGGCACAGGTCGCGATGCACACCGATGTCGAATCCGACCGCGGCGTCTGACGGATAGCGGCCGAGAGCGTCGAGCCGCGCAGTGGTGAAGTGTTCGCGGCCCGTCAGCTCGACCACCGTTCCGCTCGGCGGATGCTGGTGCTGGACGGGAAGCAGCAGGTTGGTCCTCGCCGCCCAGAGCACCGCCTCGTCACCGCGAAGCCGCGCGTAGATGTCTGCCAGAAGCGCGATCGCCGCCCGGCACGGCGCGACCAGAGCAGGGTCGCGGCGAGCCTTGGCCACCCGCTCCAGGCCGACGTGGCCCTGCTCACCCAGCCAGTCGAACGTGGTTGCCCGCAGCTCGATGCCGTCCCTGCCCGCGGCGGCGGCGAACGCAGCGTGCATCTCAGCGGTGCTCACCTGCGAATCGTAGAGCGCCGGAATTCCTTTATGGTCTGTCGCGGTAGACGAGCCACGTGAGCGAAACCCCACACCCCCGCCACTCTCCGCGCCGGTCGCCCTACGGCCTGATCCTGGTTGCGATCGTGATCGTCGCCCTGCTGGTGATCGCCGCCGTGTGGGCGTGGAAGAGCCGCAGCGGAGGTTCCAGTTCGAGCACGGCCGTCTGCACGGTCACCACGGTGGCGCACGACGTGCAGCCGGCGGTGGTCACCATCAGCGCCAACGGCGCCACCGGCGCGGGCACGGGATCGGGCGAGGTGATCCGCAGCGACGGCTACATCCTCACCAACAACCACGTGATCAGCCAGGCGGCCGACGGCGGTAGCGTCGAGGTGACGTTCGCCAACGGCGCGACGGCAGACGCCACCATCACCGGCCGCGATCCTGCGACCGACCTGGCGGTGCTCAAGGTGGATCCGCCCTACGACCTGAACGTGATCGACGTGGGCACCTCGTCCGACCTCCAGGTGGGCCAACCCGTGGTGGCGCTGGGTGCTCCGCTGGGGCTCTCGGGCACCGTCACGTCGGGCATCGTCAGCGCCCTTGACCGCGACGTCACGGTGCCCTCCGACAATGGCAGCACCGCGCTTCTGGTGGCGGCGGTTCAGACGGACGCCGCGATCAATCCCGGTAACAGCGGCGGCGCGTTGGTGGACTGCAACGGCGATCTGATCGGCGTACCCACCGCCGGTGCGGTGATTCCCGGAGGCGGCGGTGGCAGCATCGGCCTGGGATTCGCCATCCCCGTCGACCAGGCGATCCAGTTGGCCGACGAGATCATCGACACCGGCAAGGTGACCCACGCCTACCTCGGCATGACGGCGCAGCCGGTGCCGCCCGAGGCGGCGTCGCAGGCAGGCACCGCCGGCGGCCTCTTCATCACGTCGGTCACGCCCGGCGGGCCGGCCGCCCAGGCGGGTCTGCAGCAGGGCGACATCATCACGCAGGTGAACGGCTCGAGCGTTTCGAACATCACCGACCTGCAGGCCGTGTCGCTGAGCCACAAGCCGGGCGCCAAGGTCGACGTCACCTACGAGCGCGGCGGAACCGAGCGTCAGGCTACCGTCACCCTCGGCGAGCGCTAGAGGCTGTCGACCGGCAGCGCCCGCTCGGCCGGCGGCTGCCATTCCGAGACGATCAGCACGCAGCCCTCGTCCGTGCGGGTGTGGTGCCGCGAGCCGGGCGCATAGCTGACCATGTCGCCCGCCCTGAGCTGTCGGCCGTCGCTCTCGATCGCGCCGCCCTCGATCACGTAGTACTCCTCGTAGCCGCGGTGCGTGTGCTCGGCGGTCTCGGCACCCGGCTGCATCTTGAAGAAGTACGTGCCCGTCTCGGTGGCCTCGTCGTAGGTGATCGGAAGCCACGAGATCAGGTCGTAGCCGGGGCCGTCCAGCTCGTAGGGAATCAGAGCGTCGGTGTCGAGATTGGTGATGCGCGCATCGCTCATGGTGTGCCTCTCGTGGGGAACTCTCAGATCATCGCAAACGCATACCCCGTGCCTGGCACGGGGTATGCGTTTGGAGTCTGGTGGCGATTCAGGAAACGTGGGCCAGGGGAATGCGGGTGAGCGTGCTGTCGGCGAAGTTGGTCACCCACACCGCTCCGTATCCCACTGCGACGGCGCTTGGTGTGCCACCGACGGTGCGGGTCTGCAAGAGCCGTCCGGTGACCGGGTCGAGCATGCTCACAGTCCCTGGGTTGGGGCGGCGGCGATCCGACCCCCAGGTGACGACCCAGGCACGGCCGCGGGCGAGGACACCGTAATACCCGCCGACCTTCGCGACCGCGCGGGCCAGGCGAGGGTCCGCGTACCGAACGCCGGTTCCCGAGATCACGAGCACGCGGTGAGGCGTGACTGCGCAGTGCAACCGGGTAGAAGCCCACGCGGACAGTCTTGACCACTCGGTCTGTCGTGGGGTCGATGCGGACAACGGTGCGATTGCTCGCGGGCGCCACCCACACCCCAGCTGGCGTTACCGCCACCACACTGCTCTCGCCGACCGCGGGCACCGAGATCCGCGCGGCGATCCGCGCGGTCCTCGGATCGATCCGCAATACCTGTCCATCGGTCGGAATCCACAGGCTTCCGTGACCGAGCGCGAATGATGCCGGCGGGCCGGAGAGCGGGAACACGTCCGCAACCCCGCCCATCTTCACCGGCACCTGATGGGCTGGGTGTCGGCCGGGCGTCGAACCGCCCCAGACCATCACCGTGACTGTGACCACCGCGGCCGCGCAGACCAGAGCGGCGGCGAGCGCTAACGCGACTGTTCTAGCTGAATTACCTCGCGAAGCTGAGACGTGCATCGATATCTCTACGCGCAGTAGGTGTTCCTGCGTCCATGGTGTGACAATGGAGTGAGACGCGGTGACGCGAGTGGGACGCTGCAGCGCCTCGCGCACGTAGTTAGGTGGTGAGAGCGGCGATTGACGACTCGGTATTGGTGACGCAGGCCCGCAACGGCTCGCGGGACGCTGCGGGTGAGCTGTTCGAGCGGCATTGGCCGGGTGCGTGGAGGCTCGCGGCTGCGGTCACGGGCCGCCGCGACATGGCGGATGACATCGCCCAGGATGCGTTCGAGCGCGCGTTCGCAGCGCTCGGCCGGTTCGATGAGTCGCGCCCGTTCGCGCCGTGGCTGCACCGGATCGTGGTCAATCGGGCGCTCGATCTGCTGCGCCGCGAGCGGCGGCTGGTTGGTCTCGAGGCTGCAGGGCAGATGGTCGCACCCGAGTCGGGAACGTCTGCGGCCGGTGACCGCGAGCTGATGCAGGCGGTCGCGGGCCTCAGCCCGCAGCGCCGAGTCGTGGTCGTACTGCGCTACGGACTCGGATATCCACCGATGGAGATCGCCGGGATCCTCGATCTCCCCGTGGGGACGGTGCATTCTCGGCTCGCCCGCGCACTGGACGATCTGCGGCAGCTGCAGGAGGGAGGGCTCGATGTCGAGCGAGCTTGAGCTGCGACTCGAACGGCTCTTCGCCGCAATGGCGCCATCGAGCGAGTCCACGCTCGAACACGCACGCCGCACCGCGCTGGAAGCGCTCGGCACGAACCCCCCGACGCGACGCTGGTTCGGGACGTACGCCGTCGCGCTGGCAGCGCTCGCGGCATGCCTGGTGGCCGGCGGCGTGACGCTCGCGGCAACGCACGCCGTCGACATTCCACTGATCCAGGCGCGCCCGGCCGCGACCCACTCCACACTGCCGGCGGCCACCTCTCCCCTTTCTGCCGGCACCACGGCGTTCGTGGTCAAGATCGACGGCCGTGCATGGCACGCGCACGCACACGGCGTCACGCTTGCCGGTGGCAGACTCTCGGCCCTGGCGTTGAGCCCCGGTGCTCTCTACGCCCTTCGCGCAAAGGGTCATCAACTGCGTGCGGTTTCATCGCAAACGGGCCGGGTTGCGTTCACGCTGCGCACCGTCGGCACCGTCACGGCCGCAGCGTGGTCGCCACTCCCAATCCGGATCGCCTACATCGAGCGGGTCGATCACCACTTCGTGATGCATGACATGTGGGGCACGGGTAGCCACGACCGGCAAGCACACGGCCTGGCTGCCCCGGTCGCGCCGTCGTGGCGCTGGGACTCACTCGCGGTCGCCTACGTCCGTGCGAATGGACGTGTCGCGGTGCTCTCTCCGACCACCGGCGCCGTGGAGACGCTGCCCCGAGCCTGCGCGATCGGGCATGCACAGGCGGTGGCGTACTCTCCGACGAGCGACCTGCTCGCCATCGCAGACGACAGCCACACGGCCGTGCTGGACACCAGCGTTGGTTCGGTGATGTGCCTCACTCGCCACACGGGAACGCCCTCGCTGGCGTGGATTGGCGGTCGCAAGCTCGCGCTCGGCGCCGGCCACTCCCTCACCATCTCGACAATTGACGGCAGCGGAATGGCAGCACGGACCTACAACGTCGACGGCTCGGTCACCGCAGTCGCAGTCTCACCACACGGCGGCAGGCTCGTGCTCGCCGTCAGCACGCCCGCGGGAACCAGCATCGCGCCGTTCCAGCGCGGGCACATCGCCGCGCCGCTCTTCACCCTCCGTCGCCGGCACGGAGCCACCAGCATCCAATGGCGATAGCGCGGGCTGGGCGACTCTTTTTCCTGAGCCTGCTGCTGATCGCCGGCACAACTGGATGCGCCGAGAGTGGCCAACCTGCAGCGAGCATGCAGCCGAGCAGCCCCAGTTTCACCGCGGCGAAAGGCTGGGACACCATCCAGACCGGGATCGCCAGCGCCGCCGCAAGCCCCCAGTGCGCTCGCGGCGAACTACCGCATCGATCCCAACGATCCCGCCGGATCCGTGCCGATCAACACCCTGAGGAAGCTCCCGGCGAACGGCATCGTGATCGACGCGGTGCTCTACCCGCACAGCCAGCTCAAGTTTCTCGATGCCGCCGAACACCCGCCGCGGAACCTCCCGCTCAGACTCGCCGATGCCACTCTCCGCGAGCGGTGGGAGGGCCAGCCACACCCCGGCATCGTCGATTTCAGCATCGGCGCACGGATCAACGGCTACGGGATTGAACTCCACGTCTACCTCGACACCAGCCACCCCAGTCACCGGCTCCGCACCATGGCGCAGCGGGAACTCAACCACCTCGTGATCCCGCCACCACACTGACGCAACAGACAGTGCCTGGCACGTTCTGTTGCGTTTAGAGTCTGGTGGCCATGATGCGTCTGTTCGTCACCACCGGGGGTGTGCTCCTGGCCGCGCTGCTGGTTTCGTGCGGCGGGAGTTCGGCGACGCCGAGCCTGGACGGCACCTCCTGGAAGCTGACCCAGGTGGGCGGATCGGCCGCGCAGCCGGGCGGCATGCTGGGCTTTGCCGCCGAGAAGCTGACCGGATCGACGGGCTGCAACTCGTTCGGCGGCGGCTACACCCAGTCGGGTGACGCCCTGACGATCGACCTCGGCGCCCTCCACCATGATGGGGTGCGCACCGCCTCTCGACCAGCAGGAACAGGCCGTGTTCGCCGCGCTTCCCGAAGACGCGGTCGTTCACCCAGCAGAACGGCACGCTGACGCTGCTCGACGGCTCCGGCAGCACGCTGCTTGTGTACTCGCAGCTGAGCCCCGCGACGCTCGTCGGCCCGAGCTGGCACGTGACCGCCATCAACAACGGCAAGGAGGCTGTGGTCTCGACGCTCGAGGGCACCGAGGTCACCGCGACGTTCGGCAAGGACGGCACCCTGACGGGCTCGGCCGGCTGTAACCAGTACTCGGCGGGGTATCAGCTCAGCGGCGACACGGTGCACATCGACCCGCCCGCGGCGACCCGCAAGCTGTGCTCCACACCGGCCGGCGTGATGCAGCAGGAAACCGCATATCTGAAGGCGCTCGAAACCGTGACCCAGGTCGAGGTCTCGGCCGGCGGCATCACACTGCGCGATGCGAACGGCGCAACCCAGGTGACGCTCGCCGAGGGGGCACCGTGACAGCGAGTCCGCCACCGATCTCGGACGCCGAGATGGCCGAGCGGGTGCGGGTGCTGCAGGCCTCGCTGGCCGATCACGGTCTGGACGGGTTGATCTGCTTTGGCGCGCATCGTGACTACTGCCCGGCCGACCTCCGATACCTGGCGCGGTGGTCGTGCACCGACGAGGAGACCTCGTACGTCTTCGTGCCCGCCCAGGGCGGAACGACCCTGATCACCGACGCCGAGTGGGACTACGAGCGGGCTCAGGATGAGGCCTTTGCCGCCGAGGTGATTCTGGACGCGACGCCGCAGCGCTCGCTGGCCGCGCTCGTCGAGCGTTCCACCGCCGGTGCCAGGATCGGCGTCAGCGGGTTCGCGGTGTTCCCCGCGCCGGTGTACCTGGCGCTCGGCGAGTCGTGCCCGCGCACGCAGTTCGTCGATGCCTCGCACATCACGGAGTCCCAGCGGCTGGTCAAGTCAGACGCCGAACTCGCGCTCCTGACCGAGGCCGCTCGCATCACCGACGCCGCCATGAAAGCGGGCATCGAGATGGTCGCCGAAGGTGTTACCGAGAGCGCGGTGGCCGCGGCCGCGGAGTACGAGATCCGCCGACAGGGCGCCGATCTGGCGTTCGTGACCGTGATGGGATCGGGGCCGCGCACCGCCCAGTCGACGTTCTTTCCCACCAACCGCGCGATGCAGGCGGGGGATTATGTCGTGCTGGACTGCGGCGCGCGAGTGGCGGGCTATCACGGCGACATGTGCCGGTCGGTAACCGTCGGCCCGCCGTCCACACGCCAGCTGGAGGCGCTGCGGGCAGTGGCGGAGGCCGTGAACGGCGCGATTCAGACAGCCCGCCCAGGGGTGAGCGTCGGCGACGTGCACCGCGCCGCCCGCGCGGCGGTGGAGCAGGCGGGATTCGGCGAGCACTGGTGGGGTTACTACATGCCACACGGCGCCGGCGCCGCCCAGCACGAGCCTCCGGCGGGCATGTCCGACGAGGAACTGCTGCTGCGCCAAAACATGGTGATCTGCGTCGAGCCGGGCATCACCCTGCCCGGCGAAGGAGCCGTGATCCTTGAACAGATGGTGCTGATCACTGCAGCCGGCGCAGAACCACTCACCAGGTTGCCGCTCGAGCTCTGGTAACAACACCACGGTGTGGGGTATTTACCCCACATTGCGTAGGCGCGCGCTATCGCCCGAGGTGCCTTGGGCTATATGATCACCGGTTCCCAGCAGCCATCGGAGGAAGCCGCCCATGAGCGACGATCGACCTGATCCCGTGGACCCCGCACTCTGGCGCGGATTGACGCAACCCCGTCTCACCCGCCGCTCGGTGCTGGAACGAGGCGCGGTGCTGGCCGCGCTGGGCATGGCGCCGATCCTCGCCGGGTGTGGAGTCTCGGGCTCGAGTAAATCGGGGTCGTCATCCAGCGGCACCGACTGGGCGGCATGGTGGGCAAAGCAGCCCAGGACCGACAAGCTGGTGTGGGCAAACTGGCCGTACTACATCGACACCAATAAGAGCGGATCGGTACACCCTTCGATCCAGAAGTTCAGCCAACAAACGGGGATCCAGGTCACCTACGACGAGGTGATCCAGGACTACGCCGGCTTCTACGGCAAGATCTCGCTCGAACTCAAGAACGGCTCGGGCACCGGCTACGACATGATCATGATGGGTCCCAACTACTACGAGTTCAGCGAACTCATCAATAACGGTTGGGTGATACCCCTCGATCACTCGCGGTTGCCGAACTTCGCCAAGTACGCCAACCCCAGCCTCAAGAACCCGGTGTATGACCGCGGCAACAAGTACGGGGTCGTGTGGCAGTCGGGCTTCACCGGCATTGGCTACAACCCCAAGCTCACCGGCCGCGAAATCACCAGTCGATCGATGATCTCTGGGATCCCAAGTTCTCGGGCCACATCGGCATGTTCAACGACCCGGTCGACCTCGGCTGTTTCGGCCTGCTGAAGAACGGTGTCAACCCGGCCACCTCCACCGAAGCCGACTGGAAGAAGGCGGCCGCCCAGTTGGAGGATCAGCGCCCGCATGTACGCCAGTACTACGGCCAACCGTACATCACCGCACTCCAGCAGGGCGACCTGTGGATCACCCAGGCCTACTCGCCGGACATCTTCCAGTCGAACCTGAAGGGCTACAAGGATCTGAAGTTCTTCTACCCGCCCGAGGGCGCCATGTTCTGGCATGACTGCATGATGATTCCGGCGCATTCGGGCAATCCGGTGTCGGCGCTCGAATGGATGAACTTCTCGTATGACCCGGCCAACGCGGCCATGATCACCGACTGGGTAGGGGCGGTCTGCTCTGTACCGGCCGCCCAGCCGATCATCGCGCATCAGCTCGACGATCCCGCCACCGCCGACAGCCCGCTTGTGTTCCCCACGCCGACCGATCTGAAGAGCGCCCGCGACTACCCGATCTTCAAGAGCTACGACGAGTTCAACCGCTGGAACTCGACCTTCCAGCCGATCATCCAATCCTGAGGTTGTATATTGCCCCGTACTACGGTGGAACCACCTCGCACGTTGCACCCCCGACCACCCGAATGCCGCCCCGACCTGACTGCAGGAGGCCGCAATGAGCACCGTTGACGAAGCGGCACAGTCCGACCCGGACGCGGAATCAGCCGCCGCGCCGGCCGTTGTGCAACTCGATCGCGTGACCAAGGCCTTTGGCGAGACGATCGCGGTCGACGCCATCTCGCTGACGATCGCCGACGGCGAGTTCTTCAGCCTGCTGGGCCCGTCCGGGTGCGGCAAGACGACGACGCTGAGCATGATCGGCGGATTCGAGGATCCGACCTCCGGCGCCATCTATCTGGGCGGCTCGGAGGTGACGGGACAGCCGGCCTACAAGCGCGACGTGAACACGGTGTTTCAGTCCTACGCGCTCTTCCCCCACCTCGAACGTCGAGGAGAACGTCGCCTTCGGCCTGCGCCGCCGCAAGGTGGCCAGGGACGAGATCAAACGCCGCGTCGGTGAGATGCTCGAACTGGTCGATCTGCCCGGCTACGAGAGGCGTAAGCCCGGCCAGCTCTCGGGCGGCCAGCAGCAGCGCGTGGCGCTCGCCAGGGCGCTGGTCAACCGGCCCAAGCTGCTGCTGCTCGACGAGCCGCTGGGCGCGCTCGACCTGAAGCTGCGAAAGCAGATGCAGCTCGAGCTGAAGCGCATTCAGACCGAGGTGGGCATCACCTTCCTGTACGTCACCCACGACCAGGAGGAGGCGATGGTGATGTCGGATCGGCTCGCGGTGATGTCGGGCGGCCACGTGGAGCAGGTCGGCCACCCGCAGGACGTGTACGACAGCCCGTCGACGGGGTTCGTGGCCGGGCTTCCTGGGCGCGTCCAACCTGATGCCCGGCCAGGTGGTCGGGCCGCAGGCCGACGGCGTGGCGGTGCGGCTCGATCACGGCGACACCGTCGTCCTGCCGCGTGAGCGGGTGGGCGACCTGACCGGCGAGGTGATGGCCGGCGTGCGTCCCGAAAAGATCCTGATCGGCCCGCTGGACGCGCCCGTGACCGACGGCTGGGCCTCGATCGAAGGAACCGTCACGGTGGTCGCCTACATCGGCGTCGTCGCATCAGTACTCGGTGCTCGCACCGGGCGGTGCGATGTTCACCGTCTACAGCCAAAACGTCGGCGCCGAACCCGGACCCGGTACGGGTGACCGGGTGCGATTGCGCTGGCATCCCGAACACACCTTCGTCGTCTCTCCCGATGGCCCCCTGGCCGACGACGAGGAAGGAGCAGCATCGTGACCGAAGACCCAGCACGGCACCCCCGAGATTCGACCCGATTCGGCGCTGATCCGCGGACTCACCGAGTCGCGTTCATCACGCCGCGGATTCCTGCGCGCAGGCGCGGGCGCGGCCGGCGTGCTCGGCCTGGCTCCCCTCCTCTCCGCCTGCGGCGTCGCGGGCACGGCGGCCTCGGCCAAGAGCAACAAGAGCGTCGACTGGGACGCGTGGTGGGCCAAGCAGAAGCCCACCAAGGAGCTCGTGTTCGCCAACTGGCCGTACTACCTCGACACCTCCGACAACGGCAAGAAGCACCCGTCGCTGGACATGTTCAAGGCATCCACGGGGATCAACGTCACCTACAAGGAAGTGATCCAGAACAACGCGCCGTTCTACGCGCAGATCTCGCCGGTGCTTCAGGCCGGCCAGCAGACCGGCTACGACATCATCGTGATCACCAACGGCTGGCAGCTGACCCAGCTGATCGAGAACGGCTGGCTGGTGCCGCTGCCCATGGACAAGCTGCCGAACTTCCAGAAGTACGCGAGCCCGAGCGTCAAGAGCCCGGCCTACGACCCCAACAGCAAGTACTCGGTGGTGTACCAGTCGGGGTTCACCGGCATCGCGTACAACCCCAAGCTGACCGGCCGCGAGATCACGTCGATCGACGATCTGTGGGATCCCAAGTTCTCGGGCCACGTCGGCATGATGTCCGACAACACCGAGCTGGGCTCGGTGGGCCTACTGAAGCTGGGGATCGAGCCGTCCACGTCGAGCAAGAGCGACTGGGACAAGGCCGCGAAGGTGCTCAACGACCAGAAGCCGCTGGTGCGCCAGTACTACGACCAGAGCTACATCACGGCGCTTCAAAACGGCGACATCTGGATCTCGCAGGCGTGGTCGGGAGACATCTATCAGGCCAATCTGAAGGGCTACAAGGATCTCAAGTTCGTGATCCCCAAGCAGGGTGTCATGTACTGGCACGACAACATGATGATCCCGCTGAAGCCCCAAAACGCGCTCAGCGCGCGTCTCATGGATGGACTTCACCTACACGCCGAAGATCGCCGGCATCATCGCCGACTGGGTCAACTACATCAGCCCCGTGCCGGCCGCGCAGGACTACATCCGCAACGACCTCAAGGATCCGGGCGTGGCCGATAGTCCGCTCGTGTTCCCCACCAAGGCCGACTACGCGAGCGCGCACGACTACTACACGTTCAAGAACGTACGCCGACTACACGAGCTGGAACAACACCTTCAACCCGATCATCCAGTCGTAGATGTCAGAGTCGGGCACCATCGATCCGGCACCGCCGGTTCACCGCATGACCGCGCGCCAGCGGATGCGGCGGGCGAGCACGCCGTACCTGCTGAACCTGCCCAACTGGGTCGTACCTGATGGTGTTCTTCGTGGTGCCGCTGCTGTCGGTGCTGGCGTTGTCGGTGGCCACCGGCAACCCCGAGATCGGCTACACGTACACCGGCCACTGTGAGCGAGTTCTGGACGGCGATCGATACCTATCACGTGCAGCTGGTGCGGTCGTTCTGGTACGGCGTTGCCTCGACCATCCTGACGTTGGCGATCGCCTATCCGGTGGCCTACTGGATCGCGTTCTACGGCGGCCGGCACAAGTCGACGTATCTCTTTCTGGTGCTGCTGCCGTTCTTCGTGTCGTTCATCATCCGCACGCTGGCCTGGCAGTTCATCCTCTCCGACCAGGGCATGGTGCTGGGACACCTCAAGGACTGGGGCCTCCTCTCGCAGAACTTCCACGTGCTCTCGACGTCGTGGGCGGTGATCTGGGGGCTGACCTATAACAGCCTGCCGTTCTACGTGCTGCCCCTCTACGTCGCGATCGAGCGCATCGACCGGCGGGTGGTGCGGGCGGCCAACGACCTCTACGCCGATACCCCCCGCACGTTCATGAAGGTGATCTTCCCGCTCTCGATCCCGGGCGTGTTCGCCGGGTTCCTGCTGGTGTTCGTGACCAACGTCGGCGACTACGTGAACCAGCAGGTGCTGGGCGGAACGGGCACCTACATGATCGGCAGCGTGATCCAGGACAGCTTCTTCACCAACCAGGACTACCCGATGGCCTCGGCGCTCTCGGCGGTACTGATGCTGATCCTGGTGATCGCGATCTTCCTCTACGCGAAGGTGTTCGGCGCCGACTCGATTCAGGAGTACAGCTCATGACCGGCGCGGTCTCCGAACTGCCCGCGATCGACACCTCAAAGCCGGTGGAGGTGCGCCGCAAGCGCCGCAAGGTGAGCTCCTACGTGCTTCCGGCGTTCTTCTGGCTGGTGATGATCTGGACGGTCATCCCGATCGTCTTCATGGTGATCTTCAGCTTCAACCAGGCGCCGGACGGGCGGCATCGCGTTCAACTGGTTCGGGGCGACCACCACCTGGTACAGCAACGTGTTTGCGATCGACGGCCTCACCTCGGCGCTCGAGCATTCGCTGGCGATCGCGTTCCTCACGGCGATCATCTCGATGTGCCTGGGCACGCCGATGGCGCTGGCGATGGCGCGCTACCGGTTCTACGGCAAGACCGCCACCGACGTGGTGATCTTCGCCGACATCGCGGCGCCCTCGGTGGTGGTCGGCGCCTCGCTGCTCGGGTTCTTCCTCACGCTCAACATTCCGCGCGGACTTACGACCATCCTGATCGCACATGTCGCGTTCAGCGTGGTGTTCGTCGTGGTGGTGGTGCGGGCGCGGCTATCGGGCCTCGACCGGTCGCTCGACCGCGCCGCGGCAGACCTCGGCGCGACGCCGTGGGTGGCGTTCTGGAAGGTCATCTTCCCGCTGATCTTCCCGGGCATCCTCGCCGGCGGCATGCTCGCCTTTGCGATGTCGATCGACGACCTGATCATCACGTCGTTCGTCGCCGGCCAGGCGGTCACGTTCCCGATCTGGGTCTACGGCGCGGTGAAGACCGGCATCCCGCCGCAGGTGTTCGTGATGGGCACGCTGATCTTCTTCGCCGGCATCATCATCGCGCTGGTCAACACGCTGGCCAACAGCCGCCGCGAGGCCTGACCGGCGCATAAAAGGGGACAGCCCCCTTCTATGCGCCGTCGCGCCGTGGTGAGCTAGACGGGCTGACCCGCCTGCTGCAGATTCTCGACGGGGAAGGCGGTCTCGCTCGGCGGCGCCTCGAAGCCGCCGGGGATGCCGGCCTGCATCGCCGGAATCAGGGTCGTGTCGCGGAACCGCTCCCAGCTCTCCTGGGAGTCGTGCACCGCGACGATCGTCCAGCCGCCGCTGGACGGGCCGCCCGCATGGAAGATCTGACCTTCCGGCAGCGTCCGGCCGCCGTCGGGATGGACCGCGCGAACCGAGGCTTCGTACTGCTCCTTGGTACCGCCTTGCGAAGACATGCACAACTGCGTAGGCCACAACTGACTCCTTTCGAGGGGACAGGCGCAATCCTATGCGCAAACCGATCCGCGCGCGGTGAATCGGGCCAGTACCACGACACAGGGTCAGGCTTGGGCGTTGGTGCCGGAGCGAAGTGCCCAGAATCCGTCCGCTCCAACGCAGCGTTGCTCGGCCACCCGGCCGAGCTGCTCGCGGGCCTCGTCGAACGGGATCTGGCACAGAACTGCGACTTCCTGGGTGGCAAGCGGGCAATCTGCCCATCGCAGCGCGTCAATGACTGTAGCTGGGGGCTCGCGCCTGTCGATCTCGGGGACAAGGTTCGCGGTTACAACGTCGTAGACGGCGAACGGTTGAAACCCGGGGACCGCCACACGCACATCATCGGATACCCGCAAGAATCTCGTAGGAGGGGCAGCTGTAGCGCCGGCCGCCTGACCAGTTTGCCAGTGCCGCGTCGAGGACGCGGGCAGCGGGAAGGGGTTTGCGGGCCAGGCGCATGTCCGCTTGCAGTTCGCGCTCGACAGCGGCATCTGCCAGCCACTCGTTGAGCATTCCTGGGGGGATTGCCGCGCTGAGGGCCGCCGCTGCGATCGTTTCGGGATCGTCCAGTGAGTGCCCAGAGAAGTGAAGCACCCGGAGCTCGCGGAGCACTCGCTGTAACGTGCCTGGGTCGTTCAGCCTGACCGCCACGACTGCACGGCAGGCTGGAAGAGAAGGCGAGAGCCGGGTTCGCGGGCGGCTGTCGATCGGCATCCTGTGCTGAAGCGAGATCCGGCGGTCACGCTCGGCGACCTCGTTGCAGGTAAGGCCATGTCCGGCCTCCTCTGGGCTCGCCGATAGTCCAACCATGCGCGTTTCCCAATCGAGCGCATCGCCATAAAGCCAGCGCAACCGGCGGCGAAACGGCTCCGCGCTCCAGGCCCACGGGCAGGAAGGGTCCGTGAACTCGGTGACGCGGACATCAGCCACGGCGAACAGGACAGCGGTCATCACATCACCAGCGATCCGCGTTTGCGGGCAGCCAGGAAGACCTGTTCGAAGGCGACCTTGGCCCAGTGTGCTTGTGGACCGGCCATGACGTGGGTGTGTTTTCCTCCGCCGAGCACGCGGTCGGTCTTGATTGCCATGCCGGTGTTGCCGGCGTCGAGGATGCAGATGGCTCCGAGCTCGTCGATGGGGATGTGGACGTGTTCTCCGCCCTTCGAGGTCGGCGGCGATGTTCTGGGCCGCGACCTTCGCCATGTGCTCACTCATGTGGCCGGTCTTCGGCACGCCGCTTGGCACGAGTGTCGGCTGGGGCGGCGCGATCGCGATGTCGACTCCCGCCGCGAACACGGCCGGGTGATCGGGGTGACGATACTCGTCGGTGACGGGGATGAATCCCGCCGCGTTTGCAAGACCGTCTGTCCTGGTGACCGCGTCGACCCCGGTGAAGGGCGGCACGACCATGGAGAAGCCGAACGGAAGCACCTCGCCCGTTCCGAGTCGCATCTGCCCGTCGCTGACCGACTCGATCGTGGTGTTGGGAATGCCCCGAATGCCGAGCTTGTCAAAGAACTTCTGAACGCGGTGTTCCGAGTCGCCCACACCGCCCAGGCCGAAGTGTCCGAGAAACGGCTCGGCGGTTATGAACGTGACCGGGTGGTCTGCGAAGCCGGCCTTCTGGAGCTGATGTCGTGTATTGAGCAGGAACTCGTATGAGGCTCCGAAACAGGATCCGCCCTGAGCGGTGCCCACGACCACGGGGCCGGGATCCTTGAGAAAGGCCGTCCACGCCTTGCGCGTCTCCAGGGCGTGATCGAGCGTGCACACCGAATGGGTGTAGCCGTTGTCGGGGCCCAGGCCGGGGATCTTGTCGAATGCCAGCCGCGGCCCGGTCGCGACCACGAGTCGGTCGTATGCGATGTCACCGTGATCGGTGACGACGACTTGCCGGGCGAGGTCGAAGCGTTCGGCCGTGGCGTTCACGAACTCGATACCCCGCCGCTCGTACATTGGCGCGAGCGGGAACGTCACGTCGTCCGCGTCCCGCTTCCCGAACGGCACCCAGATCAGTGAGGGGACGAAGGTGAAGTAGTCGCGCTGGTCGATCACGGTGACCTGGACGCGATCCTTCATCCGCTTCTTCGTCTCGAGTGCCGCGGTCAGTCCCGCAAAGCTCGATCCGACCACCACCACCTGGTGCCGGCGACGATCGTTAACCGCATGTGAATCCTGGGATGTCATGGTTCCTCCAACCGGTCGAGAGGCGGGCGCTGTCTGAACCCACCACAAGTTTCGATCCGCGGGCACCGACTCGCGACGGGGTACTCGCTGAACTCGTTCGGTGGAAAGCCGCGCCGCGGGCGAGAAGTCATGCTGGGCACTCTGGAGTTTCGGCCATGATCTGCGCGATTCGTGCGGCCTCTGTCCGGGTTGGTGCCCGGCGGGTGAGCACGGTGTGCCCGCACTTGTCGAGCAGCGCCACCTGGTAGCCCCGGCCGAGCCGGCGGGTCACTCTCACCCATGGCGTGCGATCCCCGCGCGCGATCCGCTCGAGCCCGCCGTTGCGAGCGAGCGCGAGAAGGCGGTTGAGACCCCCCAGGAGCTGGCCGTCGATGGTGATCTGCGGCATCGAGCGGACAGTGCCGTGTCGGCGGGGGAGCGCCGAGATCGGATGCTCGTGGTAGCGCACCCCAAAGCGGTCGAGCACCCCCTTGGCCTGCACGCAGGCGGGACAACTCGACCCGTATACGTCGACGCTAGTCCCCACATCTGTATTACCAATCTTTGCGTTTACAATCATACAATGGTAGACTAGCAGATCATGACGCCCACTCACAATACCCACAGCGTTGTTCCCCATCCGCTTCCAGACGCTCTGGTGGAGTTGGTTGCCGAGCGGTTTCGGGTGATCGGCGAGCCGATGCGGATCAGGCTGCTTGATCAGCTTCGGGTCGCCGAGGCCGCTGTGGGAGAGTTGGCCGCGGCGATCGGCGGCGGCCAGCAGAATGTCTCGCGACATCTCAACGTGCTCCACGCGGCCGGCATCGTGGCGCGGAGAAGGAGCGGCACCCGCGTGGTCTACTCGATCGCCGACCAGAGCGTGTTCGACCTCTGTGAGATCACCTGCGGCTCGCTCCAAGGCGCCGTCGCCGAACTCGCCGCGATGCTCGAGCCATCCACCCAACCCGAACGATCACTACGATGATCAATCGACCGAACCGGCCGCCGCTTGAAATCGTGCTATTCGCCATGGCCGGTACCGTCACGCTCGCGAGCGTGCTTTTGGCGGTAACCGTGAGTCCCTGGTTCCTCGTGCTGACGGCGTTCGTCGGCGTCAGCGAGTGGCTGTTCGTCCTCATCGGCGACTGTCCCTCGTCCGTCGTACTGCGGAGAGTGTTTCACCTGCAGCGCACGGTGCCGCCGCGATTCCCTGAGCCGCGGCACCGTGATCGGTGCTCCTGACTCGCGGCGTGCGGGTTTCTACCGTGCCCACGTGGGTGCAGTCCCGGATGCCGCGACACACGGGCGCTTCTACGCTGACGCCAGCAGCTTATGGGAGGCATCATGAACGCACAGACGCGCAAGAACTTGGAGCAAGCGATGCACGACGAGGCATTCTCGTTTGCGCGCTACATGGCTTACGGACGGAAGGCGCGATCGAGGGGTCACAGTGAACTCGCAGATGCACTTGAGTCGCTCGCAGACGTCGAGATGTTTGACTATTTCATGAACGACGCCAACCTCTTTGGGCTTGGTTCGGGCACAGACATCGAGAGCCTGCAAGTCGCGATCGAGGCTGAGACACGTTCGACCGATATGTATAGCCGGTTTGAGGTTCAGGCCCGTGACGCGGGAGAGATTGCGGCTGCTGACGAGTTCGCCCGCGTTCGCGCCGACAAGCAACGCAGTCAAACCAAACTTACCGAGCTACTCACGACTCTTGAGACGCCTGCCCCGCGACCCCACCACATCCTGGTGATCGCAGACGAGACATGTCACGGCTCTGGGCTCTGTGATGAGATCTCCTACCGAGCCGGTCGGGTGCCGTCGGAGGTGCTCATCGTGGCCCCGGCTCTTACCGGGAGCCGGCTGCATTACCTGCTGTCTGATCTCGATCAGGAGAAACGTCTTGCCACCGAACGAGTCGAGACGCTTCACCGAGAGCTCCAGCAAAAGGGCGTACCCTCCACAGGACGCACTGGCGATGCAAACCCGTTACTCGCGATCGAGGACGCGCTCCGCGAGTTCCCCGCCGACGAGATCGTGATCGCAACCCACCCGCCCGAGGACTCGACGTGGCTTGAGCGAAAGCTTGTCGACGAGGCGAGAGAACGCTTCACGCCGCTGCTCGTCACGCACGTGGTGATCGACCCCACCGTTGACCGCGGAGCGACGCTCGCCCAGGACTGAACTGGGCAGACGAACGTGAATGAGTTCGTTCGTGCACACTCGAGTGCTGCGTTGCGGGTTTTGGCTCTCCTAGAGAGGATTCGAGAGCGGACGACGGGTCTCGAACCCGCGACCTTTGGCTTGGGAAGCCAACGCTCTACCAACTGAGCTACGTCCGCCGGTGTGAAGAGTCTAACGGGTGGCGGCGGCGGGGCGCGTTCGGCGCAGTTCCCGCGTCCGCAGCCCCGCAAGCGTCCCCACGAGCGCCATCCACGCAATGAGAAGGATCTGGAACGCCTTGGTGCCAACACCCTGGCCGGCGGCGGGAAAGTCACCGTCGAACAGCCCGGACAACACGCTTGCGGCGCACATCAGCGTGAGGACCACGCCGGCCGCGACCGCGAAGCGCTGACCGACGACGAGCAGGGCGGCCAGTCCGATCTGGACGAGGACGACGAACCACGGCACGGCCAGCCGCGCCTCGGCCCCCCACGCCCCGCCGGCCGTATTCAGGTCGGAACTGATCGCGACTAGGCCGCCGATGATGTCGAGAATGACGAGCACCGCGACTGCAGCGACAAGGAGACGCGAGAGCTCGGGCACCGCGCAACTCTACAAAGTCCTAGCGCCGCCAGACCGACAGGGTCGTCGCCTTCGAGACGCCCACCGGCAGGGTCGGCGCGTCAACTGTGATCGTGAGGTGACAGGTGTTCGGCGAGCCGAAAGGCAGCTTCAGCGGCACCTTGGCGCCCAGTCCGTGGCTGGTAAACGTGCCGAGAATCGGCTTCGACGAACCGCCTCGGGAGCAGCTCCCGCCCACGAGGATCCGCAGCGTCGAGCGCTGCACCGTGTGAGCGCTGACCGCGATCCCGTTCACGTTGGTGAGAGTCGCCGAAACGTTGCGCGACAGCGTGGTACCGGGAAACGTCAGGTGCGCCCGCTTGGCGAGCGTCCAGTGCACGGTTGCGGCAGACGACGATGCAGAACCGGCGACAAGCGCCATCAGCACGGCAGCAGAAGCGAGCAGGGTCTTCAAGCGTAAGTCCTTTGCGGAGAGAGACGATGGGCCGCGCGGCAGCCTAGCAGCCGGATCGGCGCGAACCCGCGTGCCCGCGCCGAGTGCTCTATACCCTGCAAACTGTGGTATTGTGGATGTATGGGTAGCCAGGAACTGAAGGGCCACTTGGATCTGCTCGTGCTTTCCGCCGTCGCCGGTGGATCGGTGTACGGCTACTCGATCGTCGGCTGGCTCCGCGAGCAGAGCGGTGACGAGTTCGCGCTTCCCGAGAACACCGTCTATGCCGCGTTGCATCGCCTGGAGCGCGACGGGCTGTTGGCGAGTTCGCGCTCGTTGCATGAGGGCCGGACGCGCCGGGAGTACGTGCTGACTCCTCGCGGCCGACGTGAACGCGAGGGCAGACAGCGCGAATGGGAGCGATTCTCCAAGGGCGTGCAGCGCATCCTCGAGGCGGTCCGGTGAACCCCATCGATCGGTATGTCGAGGAACTGCGCGCGTGTCTGAAGGGACCGTGGCTGCACCGTCGCCGAACGCTGGCGGAGGTGAGGGAGCATCTCAGCGATGTGGCCACCGAACTCGAAGCCGGTGGGATCGGGCGGGAACAGGCCGAGCGCCGCGCGATCGAACGGTTTGGGGATGTCGCGGCGACGGCCGAGTTGCTGAGCGCGCCACGGCACAGGCGCCGCCGAGTGCTCGGTTCGGCAGCGGTCGTGGTCGCGGTCTTGGTCGGTGCAGTGTGGCTCTCGGGCTCGGGTGGCACCGACCGGCCGCCGATGGCGTTTGCCTCGGCCACACCGTGGATCCCCGTATCGCAAAAGGTCTTCAACCCCTACTGGGCCGGGCTCGGCTCGCCGCAGGCACCGAGGTGCCGCCAGGGCGATCTGCGCGGCGGCTCGGTGGGAGCCCAGGGCGCTGGGGGTGAATTGCTCGGTTATGTGAAGGTGATCAACCGCAGCGATCACACCTGCGTGCTCCGGGGCGGCCCGGCATTGACGCTCCTCGACAAGAACGGCAGGACGATCCCGGTGCCGCAGCGCGACGGCGAGCCGGCCAGCCTCAACAGCAACCCCCGGTGGCCCGGATTTCCGGCTGTTCCCTTACTTCCGCACCACACCGCAGGCGCGTTCTTCACGATGAGAAACGTCTGCGAGCGTCGTTGGATCACGGCGGTGCGCCTGCACTGGCTCGGCGGGACGGTGGCGGTGCCGGCGGACGGCGCGAATGGGACATTCCGCGGGTACTGCGTCGCGTCGGGGAAGTCGGGCGGGCTCTACGTCGGGCACTTCCAGCCCGAGGCCGCCCCCAACTGGGCGTCCGATGTCGCG
The DNA here is from genome assembly GCA_963796875.1 of uncultured Actinomycetes bacterium. Classification (GTDB taxonomy): domain Bacteria; phylum Actinomycetota; class Thermoleophilia; order Gaiellales; family JAICJC01; genus CAVPTL01. The sequence goes on along the minus strand of CAWCNL010000005.1, from coordinate 82,685 downwards.
CTCACGCCGCTCGTCGCGTCGATCAGCTCTCCATATCGTGTTCACGCCGGTCGGCGGCTCGACTACCTGGTCACGCTGACCAACCCCACCGGCACGCCGTACCACTTCGACGGGTGCCCCACGTACTGGCAGGGGTTGAGCACCCAGACGCGCGCGATACCGACGCTGAAGCGCGCGCTGGTACTGAACTGCACACCGACGCCGACGATCGTTCCGCACGGGCACAGGGTCTATCGGATGCAGCTCACCATCCCGCAGCGCACGCCGGCCGGCGAGGTACGGCTCTTCTGGCTCGCCGATCCGCTCGTTCCCTCTCACCAGGTCGCGGTGCGCATCAAGATCGTGCGGTAGGCATGCATAAGGGGGGTCAGCCACCTTTTGTGCATCAGTAACGTTGGTTGCAACCCTGAGCAGTTGCCCATGCACAAAAGGTGGCTGACCCCTTTATGCAGTCCATGGCCAGTCAGGGCCGACGGGCAGCGACTCGCCCCGCGCGGCACTCGCCCGCGCCGCCACTCCCGTGGCAACCGCCCAGCGGTCGTCCTCCAGCGTCGCGCAGTGATCGGGCTCGCCCGCACACGCGGCGGCGAAATCGTCGAGCTGCGCCACGTAGGCGTCCGCAAAGAACGCCCGGCAATCGGGCGGATACGCGCCGCCTCCACGCCGCAGCACCGTCAGATCGCCTCCCACGGGCGCCCGCGAAACGAACGCCGATCCCTCCGTGCCGATCACCTCGCACCGCACATCCAACCCCACCGCAGAGGTGCGCGACAGGTGGGTCGTGGCCACGGCCTCGCCGTACTCGATCGTCAGGTAGACGTTGTCGAACTCGGCCTCGCGAAACACGGGTCGGTGGGTGACCGCATGTACGTGGGTCGGATCGGCGCCCAGATACCACCGCGCCGCGTCGAAATCGTGCACACCCACGTCGAGGATGAACCCGCCCGCGGGGACATCCTCCGGGGATGGCGGGAAGTCCTCGCGGCTGGCGAGCTGCACCGCGATCGGCTCACCGATCGTGCCCGCATCGATGGCGGCTCGCAGGCGCCGAAACCGCGGGTCGTGACGGCGGTGGTAGGCCACCCGCACGACCAGCTCTGGATGGGCCGAAACCGCCTCGGCGATCAGCGCCTGGCCCTCGAGCGTCGCTACGCCGGGCTTCTCGAGCAACAGGTGCTTGCCGGCCTCGAGCACCGCCACGGCATGAGCTGGATGATCGACGGTGCGCGTGGCCACGAGCACCGCGTCCACGTCGTCTGACCTGACCAGCTCGGCGATCGTCAGGCCGCTGCGGCCGCGCGCAGACGCGACCCCGGCCAACTGCACCCGCTCGCTGCGCACCGCGCTCTCGGCGTGCACCGTGCTGATGAACCCGGCGCCGGCGATGCCCAGCCGAAGCGACACTAGCCCGCGTCCACGAACGGCTCGCCCAGTTCGGACTCGAGCACCTCGACGCCCAGCCCCGGCCCTGTCGGAGCGGTCAGAGCTCCGGCCTGCGGCGCGGGAACCCCGGTCGCGTTATCCACCGTCACCCACGCGTTGAAGTCGACCGTGTGGCCGCGCTGCGCGGCGGGCATCGACTGCATCAGATGCAGCGTCGCCGCAGTGTCGATGCTCGCCCCGCCCGTGTCCTCGATGGTCACGCTGAGGCCGTGCGCGCAGGCCACATCGCGCAGGAGCAGCGCCGGTGTGAGGCCGCCCAGCCGCGAGAGCTTGAGGGTCACGCCGTCGGCGACGCCGCCGCTGCATGCATCCAGGAGCGTCGCCAGCGACGTGATGCTCTCGTCCAGCACCATCGGTTGGGCGCACCACGACCGCACTGCGCGGCACTCGGCCAGCGTCGCACACGGCTGCTCGACGGTGATATCGAGGTCGGCCACCATCCGCAGAAACCGCCGCGCGGCACCCGTCGAAAACCCGCCGTTGGCGTCGGCGTAGAGCGGCACGTCGGCCCCCGCCGCGTCGCGCACCGCGCGTACCCGCTGGGCGTCGGTCGCAGGGTCGGCGCCGACCTTCACCTGCAGGCGGCGGTAGCCCTCGGCCACGTACAGGCCGGCGCGCTCGGCGGCAAGCTCGGGCGCAAGCATGGGGATTGCCCGGTACAGCGCGACCGGCGCCGGATCGCGACCGCCGCAAAGGTCGGTGAGCGGCCTGCCGAGCACCCGCGCGTGCGCGTCCCAGAGCGCCATGTCGATGGCCGCCTTCACGTACGGCTGGCCGCGCATGTGCTGGTCGAGCAGCCGCACCACCTTGGCCGGGTGGTCGAGCCGCTGACCCACCAGCACCGGCGCCAGCTCCTGCACCCCCGCCCGCGCCCCGGCGGCGAACGCCTCGGAGTAGAACGATCCCAGCGGCGCCACCTCGCCCCAGCCTGTGACCCCGGTGGACGTTGTGACCGCCACGATCGTCGAATCGAACCCCTCCGCAGTCGCCGCCGACGTACCGTAGCTGCCGTCGGCGAACGGCTGGAACTGCCGGTATGCCCGCACACGCTCGATCTGCATTGGGCCACGATACGCGGTGCAGGCGTCGGCCGTCACACCGCGAAGATCTGCCCCGATGGCCGAAGAGCGCTCCACGGTGCCCACGCCCGAATACGACCTCGGGCGGGTCGTGACCTTCACCGACGGCGTGTTCGCGATTGCGATCACGCTACTCGTGCTGGGGCTGAGCATCCCGGCCGGCCACCCCGGGGAGCTGGACCAGAACCTGCGCGACGAGCACAACGCGCTGATCGCCTACATCATCACGTTCGTGGTCGTCGGCCGGGTGTGGATCGTGCACCACCAGTTCGTCGGCGCGCTGAGGCGCTTTGACGGCCCGCTGATCTGGCTCACCCTGCTCTACCTGTCGTTCATCGCGGTGCTGCCGTTCACGTCCGAACTGATCGGCAACTACGGAAGTCATTGGGAAGCCTCCACCATCTACGCCGCGAGCCTCGCGGGTGTGTTGTTCTCGTTTTCGGCCGGCACGATCTACGCCTACCGGCGCGACCTGGTGCATGTGGAATACCGGCCCTTCATCGCCCGGCGGGCCTGCCCCGGCTCGCTCACGATCGCGGTGTGCTTCCTGGCGTCAATTCCGATCGCGTACTACGCCAACTCGAGCAACATCTGGATCATCTGGGCCATCGCCGCCGCCATCCCCGCGCGATGGGGTCGGCACCTTGCCCGGCCGCTGCTCGGCGGCAGCGGGGAGTGAAGCTTCCCAGCGAAGCTAAGGTGACGGGATGGCCGTCGCCGCAACCCCCACTCCCGCAATCGCCGACGACATCATTCGCACCGTCGACCTGACCAAGGTCTATCCCGGCGACGTCAAGGCGGTCGACCAGCTCAACCTGACTGTGCGCGAGGGCGAGGTGTTCGGCCTGCTGGGCCCCAACGGCGCCGGCAAGACGACCACCGCGAGCATGCTCACCACCCGCGTGATTCCCACGTCGGGCCAGGCCTACGTCGGCGACGTCGACGTGGTGGCCCACCCGCCGCTGGCCAAGCAGCTGATCGGCGTGGTGCCGCAGACCAACACGCTCGACCGCTCGCTGACCGTGTGGGAGAACCTCTATTTCCATGGGCGGTTCTTCGGCATGGCGGCGGCACGCTCGCGCCAGGCGGCCGATGAGCTGCTGGAACAGTTTCACCTCAGCGAGCGCGCCAAGGCGCCGGTGATGGCCCTCTCGGGCGGCATGGCCCAGCGGCTGATGGTGGCCCGCGCGATCATGCACCGGCCCGCGATCCTGTTCCTCGATGAGCCCACCGCCGGGCTCGACCCGCAAAGCCGGATCAGCCTCTGGGAGGTGGTCGGCGAGCTGCACCGCGCCGGCCAGACCGTGGTGCTGACCACGCACAACATGGAGGAAGCCGACCAGCTATGCGACCGCATCGGGATCATGGACCGCGGCAAGATCCTGGCGCTCGGCACTCCTGAGGAGCTGAAGAGTTCGGTGGGCGCCGACACGATGGTCACCGTGAGCGCCGACGGCGAGCTCGAGGCGCTGGCCAGGGCGTTGTGTGAAGAGGTCGAGAACGTGGACTCCGCGAACGTCCGCGAGGGAGCCGTGGTGCTCGCGGTGAGCGGCACCGACCCGGTGCTGCTGCGGGTCATCGCAGCCGCCGAGGAGCGCGGATTCTCGATCACCGACGTGCAGGTTGCCGCGCCCAGCCTCGAGACGGTGTTCATCCAGCTGACGGGTAAGGATCTGCGCGACTGATGGCCGCCACCGGACAGATCGACCGCCACGCGCTGCGCTCGGCCGCACACTCCAGCCGGATCGCGTTCTCGGCGCTCCTGCTGCGCGATCTGTGGGTGCTGAAGAAGCGCCTGCGCGAGTTTGTGCCCCGCACGATCGTGCAGCCTCTGCTCCTGTGCTTCGTGTTCCTGTACGTGTTCCCCACCATCGGCACCGGGGTCGGGGCAAACGGCGGCCCGGAGGCCGAGTCGGAGTTTGCGACGATCCTGGTGGCCGGCGTGATCGGCCTCTCGATCATGTTCCAGGGCATCCAGGCGGTGGCACTGCCGATGGTGCAGGAGTTCGGCTACACCCGCGAGATCGAGGATCGCGTGCTGGCGCCGCTGCCCGTGTCGCTGGTGGCGGTCGAGAAGGTCGCCTTCGGTGCGCTCCAGGGCCTGCTCGCGGCGATCATCGTCTTTCCGGTCGCCTCGGTGGTGCATGCCAGCAACATCCACATCAACCTCGAGGTGCACTGGCTGGTGCTGCTCACCCTCGCGCCGCTCGCGTCGGTCACCACATCGGCGCTCGGACTCACCTTCGGCACGCTGTTCGAGCCGAGGTCGGTGCCTCTGCTCTTCGGCATCATCATCCTGCCGCTGACGTTTCTGGGCGGCACCTACTACGCGTGGACGACACTCTCCCCCGTGCAGATCGACGGGTTCAGCTGGCTGCAGTTTGCGGTGCTGATCAACCCGCTGATCTACATGAACGAGGGCTTTCGCGCCGCGCTGACAAACTCGACCCACATGTCACTCTGGGCGGTCTATCCGGCGCTGATGGCGTTCTGCGCGCTCTTCCTCTGGGCTGGCATCCGCAATTTCAAACGCCGCGTTATCGACTAGCGGCGGCCGTAAGCGCGACTCCGGCTACGTAATACGAGCGACTAACGCAACAGAAGTGCCTGGCACTTCTGTTGCGTGTGAACCGAATTCGGGGGTGCGGCGTATAGCCGGTACCGTGCGGGCCGCTTTCGGAGGCAGGACCGGAAGCGGCCCGTACCGGGTTCAGGCCGACTCGGCGGCCAGCTCGGGCACCAGGTCGGCCACCGAATCGATGATCCGCGACGGCCGGTACGGGAACCGATCGACCATGCCGCGGCTGGTGATGCCCGACAGCACGAGGATGGTCTGCAGACCGGCCTCGATGCCCGCCACCACGTCGGTGTCCATCCGGTCGCCCACCATGGCGGTCGACTCGGAATGCGCTTCGATGGTGCGCAGCGCCTCGCGCATCATCAGCGGATTCGGCTTCCCCACGAAGTACGGCTCGACCCCGGTGGCCTTGGAGATCAGCGCGGCGACCGCGCCCGTGGCCGGCACGACGCCGTCGGGCGTGGGCCCGGTCACATCGGGATTCACGGCGATGAACCGCGCCCCCGCGTCGATCAGGCGAATCGCCCGGGTGATGCGCTCGATGCTGTAGGAGCGCGTCTCACCGAGCACCACATAGTCGGGGTCGCGCTCGGCAAGGATGTACCCGGTCTCGTGCAGCGCGGTGGTCAGCCCCGCTTCACCGATCACGTAGGCCGTGCCCCCGGGCCGCTGCTGGTGCAGAAACCGCGCCGTCGCCAGCGCCGCTGTCCAGATGGCATCGGACGGAACATCGATTCCACTGGCCGCCAGCCGCACCGCCAGGTCGCGGGGCGTATAGATCGAATTGTTGGTCAGGATCAGGAACCGCTTGCCGGCTCGCTGCAGTCCCTGCAGGAACTCGTCGGCGCCGGGGATCGCATGCTCTTCGTGTACGAGCACCCCGTCCATATCGATCAGGTAGTTGGTGATCTGCATGCGCGCCATTGTAGGGGCGGCGGCGCATGAAACTGCCTGGCACGGGTTATGCGTCGTTCGGCAATGTCGAACGATACGCCGCGATCATGCCTTCCTGCTCGTACCAGTCGAGGGTGCGCCGCACCATCTCGTCGAAGCTCTTGTAGCGCAGACCCAGGTCCCGCTCGGCCCGCGAGCCGTCATACGCGTGCCCGTGCAGCAGCGTGGCGACCATCTCGCGGCATAGCCGCGGCCGCTCACCGCGCACGCGTCCCACCACCTCAACCGCCCCTCCCGCGGCCAGCGCCACCGGGCCGGGCAGGTTCAGCGTGCGGTGCTCGATGCCGGTTATCCGTGCGACGGTGGCCATGGCTTCCTCGGTGCTCACGGTGACCCCGGACAGCACGTAACGGTCGCCCGCCTCGCCGCGCTGCTCGGCCAGCAGATGGCCCTCGACGCAGTCGTCCACGTCGACGAGCGAGAAGCGCGAGCGCACGAGCGTGCGCAATCGCCCGTTGACGTAATCGAGGATCAGCCGGGCCGTACCGCGTGTGCGCCCCGGCCCCTGCACCGACGACGGGTTGACCGACACCAGCTCGATGCCGGTCTCACCCGCGACCCGAAACGCGGCCCGCTCGGCCTGATACTTGGAGCGCTCGTAGTGCGACAGAAACGCTCCACGATGGGGTGAGAACTCGCTGCCGATGGTGCCTGCGGCCTCCCCGAGGGTGGCAGCCGACGACGTGTAAACGACCCGCCGCACACCCGCGTCCGCCGCCGCACCGACGGCGTTGCGCGTGCCGATCACGTTGGCCTCATACATCGGCCGGGGGTCGCGCACACACATCGCGTTCACGCCGGCCACGTGGTAGACCAGATCGCATCCGGCCATCGCCTGGGCGAGCGAATCACGGTCGAGCAGATCGCCCGCCACCGTCTCGGCGCCCCGCTCGGCGAACCCCTCCAGCACCGCGCGATCCCGCGCCAGCAACCGCACAGCGCGGCCGTCGTCGAGTAGCCGCGCGGCGATCGCCCCGCCGATGAACCCGCTGGCACCGGTGACCAGGATCCGGCTCACCCCTGGCCCTCCGGCGGGCCGGCGGTGAGCAGCGGCCAGTAGCGCACCAGATACTCGACCGCCGAGGCGATGGTGATCGCCGCCGCCGCGAGCATCGCCCACTCGTCCAGGAGCAGCGGCCCGATCGAGATGTCGAACCGCACGATCGCGAGCAGGATCGCGACGAACTGCACGTTGGTCTTGAGCTTGCCCCAGATCGACGGCGACATCACCGTACCGTCGGCTGCGACCACACCGCGCAGCCCCATGATCATCAGCTCGCGCGCGACGATGATCACCGCAATCCATGCCGACGCGCGATCGACCGCCACCAGCGCCACCAGTACGCCCGAGGTGAGCAGCTTGTCGGCGGTCGTGTCGATGAACGACCCCAGCGACGTGGTCAGCCGCCACCGCCGCGCCAGCCTCCCGTCGACGAAATCGGTCACCGCGGCCAGCGCGAAGAGTGCTGCCGCCACCAGATCGGTGCCCTGACCACGGTCGGCCAGCACCAGCGCCATGACCACGGGCACCGCGACCACGCGGGCAAGGGTGAGCGCCGTCAGCGTGCGGGTGGTCTGCAGCATCACGCCGGGTGGGGTAAGCGTCGGCGCGGATCGATCACAGGCACGGCCCTACCTTACCCTCCCGGAGAGGCTCGGCCGCAGCCACGCCGCACCGCCCGAAACGTGGTTCGGAGCGCGTTTGCGGGGGTATTGACTCACGTGGCCGTGCGGGGGTAGAGTGCATCGCGGTCGGTTCGACTATGTCGAACGATGTTCAATCCTAGGAATCGGCAACGGGGCCGATCCCGGCAACCGAACTATGGGAGGGCGGCATGCACTACCTGAGTCCCGACGACCACGGACGCGAAGGAGCCTGAGGTGACACTGGACCCCGGTTCTGTTTTTCTTCCCGAGTTGATCGGTACCGCGCTTCTGGTACTGCTCGGCTGCGGCGTCGTGGCAGGCGTCCTTCTGGCCAAGTCCAAGGCCGAGAGCGCCGGCTGGGTTGTGATCACGTTCGGTTGGGGCTTCGCCGTGATGGTCGGCGCCGCCTCGGTGGCGCCGTACGGTGGAGCAGCGCTGAATCCCGCCGTGGTGGTGGGCGTGTGGGCTGCGAAGGGGTTCGACAGCGACTACGGCGACAAGATCCCGATCTACTTCGCAGGCGAGTTCGTGGGCGCATTCATCGGCGCCACCCTGGTGTACCTGGCCTACCTGGTGCACTGGAAGGACACCGACGACCCCGGCCTGAAGCTGGCGGTGTTCTCGACCGGGCCGGCCATTCGCAACACGGCCGCCAACCTGATCACCGAGATCATCGGCACGTTCGTGCTCGTGTTCGGCATCCTCGCGATGACGTCCAACCCGGACATCATCAAGAGCGGCATCGGCGTGCTGTTCGTGGCGTTCCTGGTGGTAGGCATCGGGATGAGCCTCGGCGGGCCCACGGGCTACGCGATCAATCCCGCCCGCGATCTGGGGCCGCGGATCATGCACGCAATCCTGCCGATCCCCGGCAAGGGCGCTTCTGACTGGGCGTATGCCTGGATTCCGGTCGTCGGCCCGCTGATTGGCGGCCTCATCGGAGGCATCGCCTATCCACGCGTTCTTCCCGATCGGCTAAAGCACACGGAAAAGGGGGCTGATACATGGCCAGGTACGTCGCAGCGATCGACCAGGGCACCACCAGCACCCGCTGCATGGTCTTCGACCACAGCGGACAGGTGGTATCGGTCGATCAGAAGGAGCACGAGCAGATCTTCCCGCAGCCCGGATGGGTGGAACACGACGCGGCCGAGATCTGGGAGCGCACCCAGGAAGTCGTCGCAGGCGCCCTCCAGAAGGGCGGCGTGAGCAAGGACGACATCGCCGCCGTCGGCATCACCAACCAGCGCGAGACGACCGTGCTGTGGGACAAGACCACCGGCAAGCCCGTGCACAACGCGATCGTGTGGCAGGACACGCGCACCGACCGGCTGGTCGACCAGATCGGCCGCGACGGAGGCGGGCAGGACAGGTTCCGCGAGAAGACCGGGCTGCCTCTGGCGACCTACTTCTCGGGCCCCAAGGTGCGCTGGCTGCTGGACAACGTCGACGGCCTGCGGGAAAAGGCCGAGGCCGGCGACGTGGTGTTCGGCAACATCGATTCGTGGGTGGTGTGGAACCTCACCGGCGGTGTCAACGGTGGCGTCCACGTGACCGATCCCACCAACGCATCGCGCACCATGCTGATGAACCTCGAGACGCTCGACTGGGACGACGAGCTGCTGGAGGCCATCGGTGTGCCGCGGGCAATGCTGCCCGAGATCAAGTCGTCGTCGGGCGTCTACGCCAACGCTGTCGGGGCGCTCGAGGGCATCCCCGTGGCGGGCATCCTGGGTGACCAGCAGGCGGCCGTGTTCGGCCAGACCTGCTTCGATCCCGGCGAGGCCAAGAACACCTACGGCACCGGCAACTTCCTGCTGCTCAACACCGGTACCGAGATCGTCCATTCCAAGAACGGCCTGCTGACCACCGTCGGCTACAAGATCGGTGACCAGGATGCCGTGTACTGCCTGGAAGGCGCGATCGCGGTCACCGGCTCGCTCGTGCAGTGGCTGCGCGACAACCTGGGCCTCTTCCAGAACGCCCCGGAGATCGAGGAGCTGGCCAAGACCGTCGATGACAACGGCGGCACATACTTCGTGCCGGCGTTCTCGGGCCTGTTCGCGCCGTACTGGCGCAGCGACGCCCGCGGTGCCATCGTCGGCCTCACCCGCTACGTCAACAAGGGCCACATCGCCCGGGCGGTGCTCGAGGCCACGGCGTTCCAGACCAAGGAGGTCGTGGACGCCATGAACGCCGACTCCGGCGTGCCGCTCACGGCGCTCAAGGTGGACGGTGGTATGGTGCAAAACGATCTGCTGATGCAGTTCCAGGCGGATATTCTGGACGTACCGGTGATCCGGCCGACCGTGGCCGAGACCACCTCCCTGGGGGCCGCGTATGCCGCCGGTCTGGCGGTTGGTTTCTGGGGCGCTATCGATGACCTACGAGCCAACTGGGGCAAGGACAAGGAGTGGACTCCGTCCATGGACGCGGCCCGCAGGGACCGCGAATACAGCCAGTGGAAGAAGGCCGTCACCAAGACGTTCGACTGGGTGGACGGAGACGATGGCTGACGATCGCCAACACAAGGGCGACTACGCCGAGGGCCAGGAACACGAGGACGACAAGCGCGAGCGTGGACGGTTCTCGAGCGGTCAGGCGCAGAAGCCCGGCGAGAAGCACCCCACCGGTGACTTCGCCGAGGGCCAGGAGCACGAAGGCGAGAAGCATCGCGAAGGCGACTTCGCCGAAGGTCAGGAGCACGACGAGAAGTCGTGACAGGACGAGCTATCGGGGGCCGGTATCCGCCGGCCCCCGACGGTCTCGAGGCGGCTCATGATCGAGACCCAGGTGCTCGTGATCGGCGGCGGTGCGACCGGTACCGCAGTTGCGCGCGATGCGGCGATGCGCGGCCTGAGCACGGTGCTTGTCGAAAAGCGCGATCTGTCCGAGGGCACCTCGGGCAGGTTCCACGGCCTGCTGCACTCGGGCGGGCGCTACGTGGTCAAGGATCCCGACGCCGCCCGGGAGTGCATCGACGAGAACCTGATCCTGCGGCGCATCGCCGCGCATTCGATCGAGGACACGGGTGGCCTGTTCGTGGCCGTGCCCGGCGACGATCCCGCCTATGCCGAGCAGTTCGTGGCCGGCTGCGAAACGGCCGGCATCCCGCTCGAGGAGATCAGCCCGGCCGAGGCGCTCGAACGTGAGCCGCAGATCCACCCCGGGGTATCGCGCGCGTTCACCGTGCCCGACGCCACGATCGACGCCTGGCGCATGGTGTGGGGATGCGCCCACGACGTGCAGCGCCGCGGCGGCAAGGTGCTCACCTACCACGAGGTCGAGGATCTGATCGTCGAGGGCGACCGGGTGGTGGGCGCCCACATCCACGACGTGCGGACCGGCGAGAAGCTCGAGATCCACGCGCAGGTCACCGTCAGCGCGAGCGGCGCCTGGGCCGACCGCATCGCGCACATGGCCGGCTGCGAGGTCACGATCCGCGGCGGTCGCGGAATCATGATCGCCATGAATCACCGGCTGGTGCACGCGGTCGTCAACCGCTGCCGGCCGCCGGGCGACTCCGACATCCTCGTGCCCATCCGCACGGTCGAGCGTGATCGGCACCACCGACACGCCGATCGAGGATCCGGAGGACACGTCGATCCCGACGCCCGAGATCAACAAGATGATCGACGATGGCGCCGAGATGATCCCGGCGCTGCGCCACGCTCGAGCGCTGCGCGTGTGGTCGGGCGTGCGGCCGCTGTATGACGACAGCGGCGGCAAGGGCGGAAACCGCGAGCTGAGCCGCAACTACTACCTGCTCGATCACCGCGAGCGCGACGGGATCGACGGGTTCATCACGATCACCGGCGGAAAGCTCACCACCGCCCGGCTGATGGGCGAGGTGGCGGTGGACGCCGTGTGCAAGCAGCTCGGCGTGGAGGCGCCGTGCACGACGGCGGTCGAGCCGCTGCCCGGCTCCGAGGACATGCGCACCATCCGCGTCACCGACCGACTGGCCGAACGCGAGCGGGTACTCCACTCAGACCAGGCGATCTGCGAGTGCGAGACCGTCACCCGCGGCATGCTGCTCGACGCGGTCGCCGACCACCCCACCACCAACCTGGATGATCTGCGGCGCACGCTGCGGCTGGGGATGGGGCCGTGTCAGGGCGGGTTCTGCATCCCCCGCGCGGCGGGCGTGCTGGTGGCCGCGGGCAAGATGGAGCCGGCCGAGGCAAACCGCGCGATCGACTCGTTCGTAGCCGAGCGCTGGAAGGGCATCTGGCCGCTTCTGAACGGCCGCGGTGCACGGCAGGCGCGGCTGGACGAGTGGCTGACCGACGGCACCCTCGATGTGAGGCACCTGCCGAAGTGACGCGCGTCGTCGTGATCGGTGCCGGGCTCGCCGGCCTGAGTTGCGCGCTGCGGCTGGCAGACGCGGGTGTGCGGGTGACTGTGATCGCGACCGGCGCGGGCTCGCTGCAGCTGGGCGGCTCGACCATCGACGTGCTGGGGTACAACCCCGACCCGGTCGACCGGCCTCTGGATGCTCTCGCGAGCCTGGATGAAGGCCACCCGTACCGGCGGCTGCCCGACGGCGCAGTGGCAGAAGCGCTGAGATGGCTTGCCGAGCGGCTGCCGAGTCTCGAACTGCGGGGCGACGGCTCGCAGAACCTGCGGTTGGCCACCGCCGTGGGAGCGGTGCGGCCCACCGCGTGCGCCCCCGCGGCAGTGGCCGCCGGCGATCTGCGTGAGGGGGGCGAGGTGGTGTTCGCGGGGTTCAGCAACCTGAAGGACTTCGTGCCCGAGATCGTGGCGGCCAATGTCGGCCTCGCCACGTGGGTCGACGCGCCGGTCAAGGCGCGGGCGGTGACCGCGCTTCTGAGCGACGACTGGGAGTCCGACCTCTCGCCTCTGGGCCTGGCCCGCGCGTTCGAACAGCCCGAGCGGCGCGATCTGCTGGTGGCGGCGCTGAAGCAGGCGGTCGGCGATCCGGGCGGCGCGCGGGTGGGTCTACCGGCGGCCCTCGGGCTGGAGAATCATTCGCGAGGTGCGCACGCGGCTTTCCGACGCGCTTGGCGCTGAGGTGTTCGAGGTCCCGACCATTCCCCCGTCCGTGCCGGGCATCCGCCTTTACCGCTCGCTGCTGGCCGAGCTGCGCACGCGCAACGGGCGCGTGGTGATCGGTTCGACGGCCTACCGGCGGCGAGGTCGGCGATGGCAGAGTGACCGGCGTCGTCGCGAAGGTCGCCGGGCGCACGCGCACCTTCCCGGCCGACTCGGTGGTGCTCGCCACGGGCGGCCTGGCGGTGGGCGGCATCGTGCTGGAGCGCGGCGAGCTGAGCGAGACGGTGTTCGGGCTGGACGTGGCTGCCGCGCCGAACGGCACGCCATATGCCGCCGAAGTGCACGCCGAGAACCCCATCGACCGCTCGGGGGTGGCGATCGACGATGCGCTGCGGCCGGTCGAACGCGACGGCACCGCGGTGCACCCCAACCTATACGCGGCCGGCGGCATCCTGGCCGGAGCGGTTCCCTGGCACGAACTCTCGGGTAACGGACTGGCACTGGCCACAGGACTTGCGGCGGCAGGCAGGTGCTCGACCAAGGAGGCGGCGATGGATGACATGCGCGGATCGCTCGACGGCTGCGTCAAGTGCACGGTGTGCGAGACGTTCTGCCCCGTCGCCGAGGTGACCTCCCTCTTCCCCGGCCCCAAGTACGCCGGGCCGCAGAGCGAACGCTTCCGCACGCCGGAGGACACCGTCGATGCGTCGCTCGACTACTGCTCGGGCTGCGGCATCTGCACGCAGGTGTGCCCGCAGGACGTGCACATTGCCGAGATCAATGCGCAGGCGCGCGCGCAGATGAAGGCCGAGCACGGCATGCCGCTGCGCGACCAGATCATCGCCCGGCCGACGGTGCTGGCCGCGCTTCTCACGGCCGGTGGCTCCGCTCGCCAACCTCTCGCTGGAGGTGCGCCCGTTCCGGGTCGCGCTGGAAGGCGTACTCGGCATCCACCGCGACGCGGCGCTGCCGAAGTTCGCGTCCCGCACGTTCCAGTCGTGGTCGAGGCGGCATACACCGCCGCCGCCGGCAACGCAAGAAAGTCGTCTACTTCCACGGCTGCGCTGCCAACGGTAACGATCCCCGGCTGGGCCGGATCGCGGTCGCGGTGCTCGAGCACAACGGGTTCGAGGTCGAGGTGCCCGAGCAGGGTTGCTGCGGCCTGCCGCTGCAGTCCAACGGCAACTTCGAGCCCGCCCGCAAGTACCTGCGCAAGCCTGGTCTCGCACCTGGCGCCCTATGCGCGCGACGAGGCGACCATCGTGGCGACGTCCACCAGCTGCGGGCTGATGCTCAAGCGCGAGGGCCGCGAGATCTCGAGATGGATGACCCGGACCTCGAGCACGGTGGGCCGGCACACGTTCGACATCTGCGAGTTCCTGCTCGACCTGCATGAGCGCGGCGAGCTGCGCACCGACTTCGCGGCGCTACCGCTGCGCGTGCCCTACCACCAGCCGTGCCAGGGCCGCGGTCACGGGTTCGGCAAGCCGGCGCTCGACCTGCTCGAACTGATCCCCGAGCTCGAGGTGATCGAGGTCGATCACGTGTGCTGCGGCGTGGCCGGCACCTACGGGCTGAAGAAGGAGAAGTACGAGATCGCGATGCAGGTCGGCGCGCCGCTCTTCGACGACATCCGGTCGGCGAACGCCGATCTGTCGGCGTGCGACTCCGAGACGTGCCGCTGGCACATCGCCAAGGCCACCGACCTACCCAGCGTCCACCCGGTCGAGCTCCTGCACCAGGCCTACGGCCTAGCCGACCCCGGCTAGCGGGTTTATGCGGACGGCGCAGCCGGACGCATAAACAAATGCAGCGGCGCCCGCAGCGGGAGAGGTGCCTGGCTCCTTTTATGCGGGCGCAGCACGCATAAAAGTGCCTGGCACCATGCGGCGTGCCCCGACGCCATCCGCACGCATAAAACGTGCCTGGCACGGGGTATGCGCTCCTGGCTCCTTTTATGCGGGCGCAGCACGCATAAAACGTGCCTGGCACGGGGTATGCGCTCACGCCTTCCAGGGGCGGCGCGAGAACGTGAACTGGTTCTCGTTGCCGTGCAGCAGCCGGCCGATGTTCTTGCGGTGCAGCCACACCACCACCGCGGCGAGGACGATCAGGAACACCATCACCGCCGTCCCCGCGCCCAGCAGGTAGGCGGTCAGCGGAATGATCACGCAGCCCGAGAGCGACGCCACGCTCGAGTAGCGCGTCACGACGAAGAACAGCACCCATCCGACCGCTCCCGCAAGCGCCGCCACGGGAACGATCGCAAGCGCCACTCCACAGCCGGTGGCCACTGACTTTCCACCACGCGCGCCGAGCAGGAAGATGGGCCGGTAGTGGCCGAACATGGCCGCTGCACCCGCCGCCAGTCCACCGATGGTGCCCGCGACCTGCAGCCCCACCAGGGCCGCGACGGTGCCCTTGGCGATGTCGAGCAGTGCCACCGTGATGCCCGTCCGCGTACCGATCTCGCGGGCCACGTTGGCGGCGCCCATGTTGCCGCTGCCGCGCGTACGGATGTCGACCCCGGCCGTCCACCGCGGCAGCCAGTAACCCCACGGCAGGCTCCCGAGCAGATAGCCGATGATGATGGCGAGGACAAGGTTCATGGACAAGGCGACCCGAGGGGGTGGCGTATCCTATACGGCGCATTCACGATATGAGCACAGTTTTCAATCGAGCCGCAGAATCCTGTCGCAGAGCCAGTCGCCGAACCCGGGCTCGATGGCCGTCGCGACCCGCGCATTGGGCTCCTCCTCACCCGTCCCCAGCAGATCGCAGACGGTGCGGCCGCGGCCCAGCGGGCCACAGTCGATCTGCACGTTGCACCGCTGCAGCGCGAGCATGCCGGGGGCGATCACCTCGGCGACAGCGACCGCGTCGTGGATCGGCGCGCCCTCCCAGCCCTCGTGGAAGTCGGCGAACGACCCGAGCATCGCCGCGGCCTGGCGACCCACCGCCCCGCCGGCCGCCAGCCGCTCGGCGTCGGCCGGCCGCAGCAGCGCCGAGTGGGTCACATCCAGACCCACCATCGTCACGTTCAGGCCGCTCGTGAACACCCGCGCGGCCGCCTCGGGGTCGGCCCAGATATTGAACTCGGCGTTCGGCGTGACGTTGCCGAATCCGGCCGATCCGCCCATCAGCACCACACGGTGAATCCGCGCCGCCGCGGCGGGGTGGCGGGCGGCAAGGAGCGCCACGTTGGTCAGCGGACCGGTGGCGATCAACGTCACCGGCTGAGGATGGCCGATGGCGATCTGGGCCATCAGGTCGATCGCATGCTGAGGACTCGCCGCGCGAGCCGGCGGGGGGAGGTCGGCGCCGGCCAGGCCTGTCTCGCCGTGCACATGCGCCGCCGCGCGAGCGGGCCGGATCAACGGCCGCTCCGCACCGGCAGCCACCGGTATGTCGGCACGCCCGCCGAAGTCGAGCAGCCGGATGGCGTTCGCCGTGGTGTGCTGGAGGCCGACGTTACCCGCCACGGTCGTCACCGCGAGGATGTCGAGCTCGGGGCTCGCCATCGCGAGGAACAGCGCGAGGGCGTCGTCGATTCCCGGATCGCAGTCGATCAGCACCGGCACGGGAGCCATCAGGCCGCCCGCCGCTCGATCTCGTCCCGGGTCGGCATCGCGGGAATGCACCCGTACCGCTCGACGCAGATCGATCCGGCCGCCACGCCCAGCTCGAGCGCCCGCTGCAGCGGCAATCCCTCCGCCCAGGCGGCGACCAGCACGCCGGCCAGCGCATCGCCCGCTCCGGTGGTGTCGAGCACATCCGCGGGCGGCGCCGCCACCGTGATGTTCGCCGGCTCGAGCCGGGCGCCCCTGTGACCTAGCGTTACCATCACCGAGGCGGGCGGATCTGCCTGGATCGCTGCCGCCTCGGACTCGTTCACGATCGCGAGGTCGAACCGGCGCACCAGTTCGGCGGGCACGACGCCGGCCGGTGACGCATTGATGGCCGCGCGCGCCCCGGTCGCCCGGGCCGCCGCAAGCGTCTGCTCGACCGCCTCGACGGGCACCTCGGCCTGTACCAGCCACACGTCCACCTCCGGGTCGGGCGCGGGACCGCTCGCCGTCGCGTTGGCTCCGGGGATGACCACGATGCGGTTGGCCCCGTCGTCGGCGACGATGATCAGTGCCACCCCGGTCGGCACCGTCCACCCGCGCGACCCCCTGCAGTCCGATGCCCTCGTGCTCGAGCGCCTCGACCAGCGTCGCACCAAACGCGTCGCGCCCGCAGGCCGCGCAGAACCGCACCGACGGCGCCGGCCCGATGCGCGGCCACCGCCTGATTGGCACCCTTGCCGCCCGGCGCGTAGGCCAGCCGTTCGCCCAGCACCGTCTCGCCCGCGTCCGGCGCGCGGCGGACGTACCCGAACACATCCATGTTCACCGATCCACAGACCCCGACGACCGCCATGGTCGCAGACTGTACCGCTCAACCCCGGTCGTCAGACGACCGGCTGCACCTCTGCCGTGCAGGCCGCGCAGCGCCGGGCCGCGGCGGGAATCGACGTCAGGCACTCGGGGCACTCGCGCTGTGTGACCGCGCCGTCCTCGGTGCGGCGCCGTGCCGAGATGACGTTCATCGGCTTCACGACGAAGAAGAAGATCGCTGCCGCGACCGCCACGAACGAAAGCAGCGCGTTGAAGAACGCGCCGTACCGGAAGACACTGCCGTTGATCGGTGAAGTAATACGCACTGAAATCGGGGCTTCCGAAGATCGCGGCGATGATCGGCGTGATCAGGTCGGCCACGAACGCTGTCACGAGAGCGGTGAACGCAAGCCCGATCACCAGCGCGACGGCCAGATCGATCAGGTTGCCGCGAAACAGAAACTGTTTGAATTCCTGCAACATGAACTGCCTCCTTCGGGTGAATAGAAGGTGTCAGGCAGTTTCTATTCACCGGAAGCATCGGGTGCTCCGGACCGGTTGGCGTGAATAGAAACTGCCTGACACCTTCTATTCCCGTCCGCGCCTCACGGCACGATCAGCTCAGACCTTCTTGATGCCGTGCACGGGCCGTCCCAGCGCGCGCCACTGGAAGAGCGTGATGGTCGGCCGCGAGTCCTCGTAGCGCACGATGCGCGGGTTGCGGCCCACCTGCGCGGCGCGCGCGGCGTGGTCGATCAGGTCGTCGCGGTCGGGTGCGACCACCACGTGGTGGCAGGCCGTGAGGTAGTCCTCGGCCACGCCGCAGGTGGGACACGGCCACGGATCGGTGCGCACTGCATACCAGTCGCCGTCGCCGAGGTCGCCGTCCTCGCGGCCGGCGAGTTCGTCGGAGAGTTCGTCGATCTCATAGATCGTCGGTGCTTGCGGAGTGCTCATGGGTCCAGCCTAGCAGCGGGCTACATCGACTCGGGGCGCTGACCCCGATCAGGTCGAGCGCGGTTGCGATCACCTGCGCGGTGGCCGCGCACAGCGCCAGGCGGCTGCGCTCCACCTCGGGCGGTGAGCCCAGCACGCGACACTGTTTGTAGAACTGGTGATAGGCGCGGGCAGTCTCCTGGGTGTACCCGGCGATGCGGTGCGGAGCACGGCGTTGGGCCGCCTCGGCCACCAGGTCGGGAAACCCGGCGAGCGCCTTGATCAGCTCGGCCTCGGCCGGCTCGGGCCGCCAGGCCGGATCGACCAGCGGTTGCACGTCGCCGGCGTTGCGCAGGATCGCCGCGATCCGGGCGTGGGCGTACTGGCAGTAGTAGACCGGGTTCTCGGAGTTCTGGCTGGCCCAGAGATCAGGATCGAGCTCGATCACCTGGTCGTGTGATCGCTGCACCAGCGCAAACCGCACTGCGTCGACTCCCAACGCGTCGAGCAGATCGTCCAGCATCAGCACCGAGCCGCGCCGTTTGGACACCTTCACCAGCCGGCCCTCTTCGGTGATCTTGACGAACTGGTAGATCTGGATGTCGATCCGGTCGGGGTCATAGCCCAGCGCCGAGGCTGCGGCCTTGAGCCGCCCGATGTAGCCGTGGTGGTCGGCGCCGAGCACGTAGACGGCCACGTCGAACCCACGCTCGAGCTTGTTGACGATGTAGGCGACGTCGCCGGCGATGTAGGTGGCGTTGCCGTCGCCGCGCACGAGCACGCGATCGCGGTCGTCGCCGAAGTCGGTCGAGCGCAGCCACAGCGCGCCCTTCACTGCGGTAGGTGTGGCCGCCCGCCTCGAGCTGCGCGATGGCGCGGTCGACCGACCCGTCCTCGTACAGCGAGCGCTCCAGAAACCACACGTCGAAGCTGGCCCGGAACCGCTCGAGCGTGGTCTTGATCTGCTCGACCATCACCGCCACCCCACGCTCGCGCCACTCGTCGGCGGGAGCGTCGGGCGAAAGCCCGAGATCCGCGGCGATGTCCTTGATGTACTCGCCCTCGTAGCCGCCTTCGGGAACGTCCTCACCCCGCGCACGCGCACGCAGTGAGGCGCCAAACAGATCCATCTGGCGGCCGGCGTCGTTGAAGTAGTACTCGCGCTCGACCGTGTGGCCGGCAAACGCGAAGAGCCGCGCGAGCGAGTCGCCGTAGGCAGCGTTGCGTGCAGTCGACGCCGTTACGGGACCGGTCGGGTTACCGCTCACGTACTCCACCTGGATGCGGCGCGGATTGGTCTCGGCGCCCGAGCCGTAGCCGGCGCCCTGGTCGAGCACCGCCTGCACCACCCCACGCTGCCAGGCTGCCGACACGCGCAGGTTGACGAACCCGGGGCCGGCCACCTCGACCGACTCGACCAGCGGCGAATCGAAGCTCGCGGCGATGTCCTGGGCGATCTCGCGCGGCGCCTTGCGCAGGGTGCGGGCCAGCCCCATCGCGACCGCCGTGGCATAGTCGCCATGGTCGGCATCGGCCGGCCGTTCCAGCCGCACACCGTCGGCCGGCGGCTGGCCGCCGGCGCCCGCCACGGCCGCCTCCACAGCGGCTTCGAGTTCGGTGAGTGGTGTCTGCGGCATGCGCTGAGATGCTACCGGCAGCCAGCGTGTAGGGTGCCCAGGTGAACGACGAGCCGGTTGACCGTCACCTCAATATCCACTTCCCGCCCGAGATGATGGCGGGGGTCTACGCCAACTTCGCGAACATCAGCCACTCCGACTACGAGTTCACGCTCACGTTCGCGCGGGTCGACCACGAGGTCGAGGACGACGAGGTGCCGGGCGTCGTGGTGTCGCGGGTGAACATCTCGCCGCGATTCATGGCCGAGCTGATCGACGCGATGAACGACAACTATTCGAAGTGGCGCACGCGCGAGGGCATCAAGAGCCTGCCCGAGTTCGAGGGCAGCGACGGCATCGACGTCGACGACGCCTTCGGCGACCCCGACGACGCGTAGATCCGCCCAAACGCAACAAACGTGCCTGGCACGTTTGTTGCGTTTGGGCGGATCATTTCGATGCCCGCTTTGAGTAGTCGCGGGCAATCGCGATGCGGTCCATCACCGGTGGGTGGTCGAACTCGATCCACACCGCCCAGGCCGGCGGGTCGGGGTCGGTGAGGTCGCGGATGGCCAACCGCCGCTGCAGCGCCTCCATCCCCGGACCGTCGTGGGTGGCCCGCAGCCCGGCCCAGTCTGCCTCGGCCTCGATCCGCCGCGAGATCAGGTTCTCGACCGGCGTGAGCAGCGTCGCGGCGGTCAACACGCCGGCGAGCACCAGGGCTGTCGACCGCGGATCGACCAGTCCATCCGTGTGCCGGCGGCGGGCGATCGGATCGAGCAGCCGCCAGATCAGCCAGAGCGCGGGAAGTGCAAGCACGCCGAACCACAGCACCCCCTTGAGCGTGTGCAGGCGCTGCACGTGGCCGAACTCGTGGGCGATCAGCGCCCGCAGCTGGCGCGTGCTGAGCCCGCTCAGAGCGGTGTCGTAGACCACCACGCGGGTGGTGGGGCCGACACCGTCGGTGAGGGCGTTCTCTTCCACCGTGCGGCTGCCCGCATCGGCCACCACGACCGAGCGGGGATGCACGTGCATCTGCCGCTCGAGCTGCACCACGATCGCCTCGCCCCGCCCGTCGGGCGGCAACCTGGAGGTCGCGAGCATCACCGGATCCCAGACCACCGGCTGCAGCGTGAACGCGACCGCCACTGCCCCCCACGCGACCAACCCCACCGCCAGCCACGGCCTGCGGCGGCGGCGGGCGATCGCCCAGGCTGCCAGATACACCACCGCGACCAGGGCCGCCGTCGTGCCCAGCGTGATGAGCGTCCCAGTCGCCCAGGTCAGCGGGCTGCGCAGATCGAGGCCGCACTCGTGCGCGCGGTGGTAGTCGATGAACAAGACCGGCACGATCGCGGCGAGACTCGCCAGGGCCACCAGGAACGCTGCGGTCAGCACCTGCACCCACGACCGCCGTCCGAGAGCCAGCCTGTCACCTCGACGCCACGCGAGCAACCCGGCCACGAGCGGCGGCAAGAGCAGGGCGATCACGACGAGCAGGTACTGCGTGCCCCGGTAGTCGTGCGCTCGCCGGATCTGGGCAGAATCGAACACGGCCCTGGCCGGCACGACTGCATGGCCGGGTGCCAGATCGGTTGGCCAGAGCCAGACCACGAGTCCGGCAAGCACGATCACCGGCACGATTGACGCAGCTCGCCGCACGCAGGCGTTATAGCGTTCGGTTGATGCGGATCGCGGTCATCTCAGATGTGCACGGAAACCTCGTCGCGCTCGACGCGGTGCTGCGGGCGATCGACGAGCAGCCGGTCGACGAACTCTGGTGCCTCGGAGATGTGGTCGGCTACGGGCCGCGGCCGAACGAATGCGTCGACCAGATCCGGGCGCGGGCGCACACGTCGCTGGCCGGAAACCACGACCTGGTCGTGACCGGCGCCATCGCCCTCGACGTGTTCGCCTCAGACGCCGGCGCCGCAGTGCGGTGGACGCGAGCGGTGATCAGGGACGAGCCGCTTGCCTATCTGCGCACGCTCGCGCCGCAGGGCAAGCGCGAGGGAATCGAGCTGTACCACGGCAGCATCCGAAATCCCGTGTGGGAATACGTGATCGACAATCACACCGCGGCCGTGTGCCTCGAGCTGCAGCAGACGCGCGTAGCGCTGATCGGCCACAGCCACGTCGCGCTGATGTACGGCTATGCCGACGACGAGTTCTTCGGGAGGCTGGCGCCCGCCGGCTCCGTGCTCGACCTGCGTCAGGGGCCGTACCTGCTGAATCCCGGATCGGTCGGCCAGCCCCGCGACGGCGACCCGCGCGCCGCCTACCTGGTGCTCGACACCGACGCCGAGGAGGCCCACTGGCACCGGGTCGAATACGACATCGCCCAGACCCAGCGGCAGATCACCGAGGCAAAACTCCCCCGCCGGCTGGGCTCGCGCCTTGCCGAGGGGCACTGACCGACGGGCGGGCGGGGTTACTCGCCTGCGGCGGCGCGGCGCGGGCGGGTGCTGGTGCCGATGTCGGTGCCTGCGGCCTGCAGCTCGGCGACGACTCCCTCGCGCGCCTTGTAGATGCGCCACTTGACCGTCGCCAGCGTCGTCTCGAGGGCATCGGCAATCTCGCTGTAGCTGAGCCCCACCACGTCGCGCAGCACCAGCGCCATGCGCAGATCGAGCGGCAGCGAGCCGATGGCCCGCCAAAGCGCGTCCATGGTCTCGACCGAGTCGGTGGGCGCATCCGCCAGCCGCAGCTGCGGCACCGAATCCAGATCGACGGGGGTGCGCACGCGCCGCTCGCGGGCGCGCAGCTCGTCCACCACCCGGTGCTTTGCCACCTGGAACAGCCAGGTCGAGAACCGGCACCGGTCGTCGAACCTGGGCAGAGCCTGGTAGACGCGCAGGAACACCTCCTGGCACATGTCCTCGGCCAGCGCTCGATCACCGGACAACACCCGCAACACGTAGTTGAAGAGTGGGGTCTGGTACTGCCGGACGATCAGCGAAAATGCGTGCTCATCGCCCCGCCGGGCTCGTCGGAGCACCTCGGGATCAGGCTGTGGAAGCGGCAAATTGTGTCGGTGTGGTTACGAAAACCTCGCGCAGTATAAACGTCAATGAAACGTCTGTGACGACCGTTTCAAGCACCCTTCAATGTCTCCTTCCCCGATAGGGGGAGGATCACACGTCTGCGCGAAGCAGGGTGCGCCCGTTCCATCTGCTCGGGCTGCTCGAGTCCAAGCAGGTCGAGCACGGTGGGAGCGACGTCCGCGAGCCGGCCTCCGGAGCGCAAAGCCAGCCCTTCACGGGTGACGACGAACGGCACGGGATTGGTGGTGTGCGCGGTGTGCGGCGAGCCGTCGGGCTCGAGCATCTGCTCGGCGTTGCCGTGATCGGCAGTGACCACGGCGGTGCCGCCGGCAGCAGCAACCGCCGCCAGCAGCCGGCCGAGGCAGCGATCGGCGGTCTCCACCGCCTCGATCACCGCCGGGATCACGCCGGTGTGACCCACCATGTCGGGATTGGCGTAGTTGATCAGCGCAAATCCCAGGCCGCCCGCGGCGAGCCCGTCCACCAGCACGTCGGTGATGCCCTCGGCGCTCATCTGGGGCGCCTGGTCGTAGGTGGCGACGTCGCGCCGCGATGCCACCAGCTCCCAGTCCTCGCCGCTGCGGCGGTGCTCGCTGCCACCGTCGAAGAAGTACGTCACGTGGGGATACTTCTCGGTCTCGGCGACGTGCAGCTGCTGTACCCCGGCGGCCGAGAGCACGTCGGCGAGCACCCGGTCGACGGTCTCGGCCGGATAGGCGACCGGTGCATGGATGTCCTCGGCGTACTCGGTCATCTGCACGAAGTACGGCAGCGGCGGATGCGGCCCGCGGTCGAAGTCGTCGAACTCCGGCTCGATCAGCGCCCGGGTCAGCTCACGGGCCCGGTCCGGCCGGAAGTTGAAGAAGATCGCGGCGTCGCCCGCGCGAATGCGCCCGTGGGCCGGCTCACCGATGATGGTGGGCTCGATGAACTCGTCGGTCACGCCCGCCTCGTAGCTCTGCCGCACCGCCTCCACCGGCGTCCTCGGCCACGGCGCCGATGCCGTGCACGATGGCGTCGTAGGCGCGCTTGACGCCGATCCCAGCGGCGGTCGCGATCCATCGCCCAGTAGCGGCCCGCGAGCGTCGCGATCTCGGGGATCTGCGAGACGAAGCCGGCGCCGCTGGTGGGCGACACATCGCGGCCGTCGGTGAACGCGTGCACGTGCACCCGGTCGACGCCCGCCGTCGCGGGCCGCGGCGATCAGCGCCTGCAGGTGGCGCACGTGGCTGTGCACGCCGCCGTCGGACACCAGGCCGAGCAGGTGCAGAGCCGATCCCCGAGCGTGCTCGAACGCCGCCTGAAACGCCGGGTTCGTGCCGAACGCCCCGGTCTCGATGTCGTCGTCGATGCGCACCAGATCCTGGCGCACGACCCGGCCCGCGCCGAGGTTGGTGTGGCCCACCTCGGAGTTTCCCATCTGGCCGTCGGGCAGCCCCACCGCGCGGCCGGACGCCTCCAGCGTGGTGTGCGGCCAGCGCTTCCAGAGCGCATCGAATACCGGCGTCTGCGCCAGGTCCACCGCGTTGCCCGGGCCGGGTGGGGCGATCCCCCAGCCGTCCAGCACCACCAGCACCACCGGCGCGCCGCTCACCGCGCTGCGTCGACGATGGCCAGAAAGCTGTCGACCTCCAGGCTCGCGCCGCCGATCAGACCGCCGTCGATGTCGGGCTCGGCCAGCAGCGTCTCGGCGTTCTCGGGCTTCATGCTGCCGCCGTAGGTGATCCGCACCCGCTCGCCCGGTGCGCCCAGCAGGCTGCGGATGTGGGCGTGCGCGGCCTGCGCGATGTCGGGTGTGGCGGTCAACCCGGTGCCGATCGCCCAGACCGGCTCGTAGGCGATCGTGGTCTGGGCCACCCGCTCTGCGGTCGAGCACCCCGAGCACCTCGAGTTGGCGCGCGAGCACCTGCGTCGGTGATGCCGTCGCGGCGTTCGGACTCGGTCTCGCCCACCGCCAGGATCACGTCGAGCCCGGCCGCGTGGGCCGCCACCAGCTTCTCGGCGAGCGCGGCGTCGGTCTCGTTGAAGTACTGGCGCCGCTCGGAGTGGCCCAGCAGCACGCCGTGGGTGCCCAGATCGAGCAGCATCTGCGCCGAGATCTCGCCCGTGAATGCGCCGGACGGCGCCTGGTGCATGTTCTGGGCGTAGACGCCTAGCGGCGTGCCGTCGGCGGCGGCCACCGACGCCTCCAGCGCCGTGTACGGCACGCAGACAGCGACGTCCACACCCTGCCCCACCTGTGCCGCCAGCGCCGCCACGAACGGCCCTGCCTCGACCGCGGTCTTGTGCATCTTCCAGTTGCCCGCGATGAACGGCGTGCGGCTCACTGTGCCACCTCCAGTGCGGAACGCCCGGGAGGACGCGGCCCTCGACAAGCTCGAGCGCTGCGCCGCCGCCGGTGGATACGTGCGTGATCTGGTCGGCCACCCCGGCGGCGTTGACCGCCGCCACCGAGTCGCCGCCGCCGACCACCGATGTGGCGTCCGACTCGGCGACCGCGCGGGCCACGGCCAGGGTGCCCGCGGCGAACGGCGCGAGTTCGAACACGCCCATCGGCCCGTTCCAGAAGATCGTGCGGGCGGCGGCCAGCCGCTCGGCGTACGCGGCCGCGGTCTGCGGGCCGATGTCGAGGCCCATCCATCCGGCCGGAATCTGATCGGCGGCGACCGTCTGCACCGCCGCATCGGCGCTGAACGCGTCGGCGACGACGACATCGGTGGGAAGCACCAGATCGCAGCCCCGCTCCCGCGCGTCGGCGGCTGCCCGGCGGGCGGTCTCCTGGCCGTCGGCGTCCTCGTGCCGCGAGGCGCCCACGTCGATGCCGTCGGCGACCAGGAACGTGAACGCCATCGCGCCGCCGATCAGGATCGTGTCGGCAATCTGCGTGAACCGGTCGATCACCGCGATCTTGTCGGTCACCTTGACCCCGCCGATCACGACCACGAACGGGTGCTCGGGGTCGTCCAGCAGCCGCTCGAACGCCTCGAGTTCGGCCTCCAGCAGCAGCCCGGCTGCCGAGGGCAGCAGGTGCGCGACGGCCTCGGTCGATGCGTGCGCCCGATGGGCGGCGCCGAACGCGTCGTTGACGTAGAAGTCCTGACCCGCCGCGAGCTCGGCTGCCAGCGCGGGGTCGTTGCGCTCCTCGCGCGGATCGAACCGCAGGTTCTCGAGCAGCCGCAGCGGCCCCGCGTCGTCGTCGAAGGCGACCGGCTCGCCGAGCAGCTCGGCCAGCCGCTCGGCCACCGGCCGCAGCGAGAGCGCCGGATCGGGCTCGCCCTTGGGCCGTCCGAGGTGCGACATCACGGTCACCTCGGCACCCCGCCCGCGCAGCAGCTCGATCGTGGGCAGCGACGCGCGGATGCGGGCGTCGTCGGCGACGGCACCGTCCTTGCAGCGGGACGTTCAGGTCGGCGCGCACCAGCACGCGCTTGCCCTCGACCGGCAGGTCCGCCACCGAACGGCGCACGGCTACCTGACCTTGTTGATCAGATCGACCACCCGGCACGAGTAGCCCCACTCGTTGTCGTACCAGGAGACGACCTTGACGAGGTTCCCGTTGGTCATGGTCAGCAGCGAGTCGAAGATCGAGCTGGCCGAGTCGCCCACGATGTCGCTCGAGACGATCGGATCCTCGCAGTAGCGCAGGATGCCCTCCATCTGGCCGGCTGCCTCGCGGAACGCCGCATTGACCTCGTCCCTGCTGGGCTCGGCGTTCACGACCACGATCAGGTCGGTGACCGACCCGTCGCTGACCGGCACGCGCATCGAGATGCCGTCCAGCCGGCCCTTCATCGCCGGAATCACCGAGCCGATGGCGCGCGCCGCGCCGGTCGACGTCGGGATGGTGTTGATGGCGCCGGCCCGCGCGCGGCGCAGGTCGGGGTGCGGCAGGTCGAGGATCTGCTGGTCGTTGGTGTAGGCGTGGGTGGTGGTCATGAACCCGCGCTCGATGCCGTAGTGTCTCGTGCAGCACCTTGGCCAGCGGCGCCAGGCAGTTGGTGGTGCAGGAGGCGTTCGAGATGATGTGGTGCTGGGCCGGGTCGTAGTCGGCGTCGTTCACGCCCATGCAGATCGTGATGTCGGGCTCGGTGGCCGGCGCGCTGATGATCACCTTGCGGGCTCCGGCCTCGAGATGCTTGGCGGCACCGTCGCGCTTGGTGAAGAACCCGGTCGACTCGACCACCACTTCCACACCGAGATCGCTCCACGGGAGCTGCGCCGGGTCGCGCTCGGAGACCACCTTGAGCGGCTTGCCGTCGACAATCAGTCCGTCGTCGGCGACCTCGACGGTGCCGGGGAACCGACCGTGCACCGAGTCGTACTTGAGCAGGTGCGCTGCCGTGTTCAGGTCCATCAGGTCGTTGACGGCCACGATTTCGAATCCATCGGCGCGCTCTCGCGCTGCCCGGAAGACGTTGCGGCCGATCCGGCCGAACCCATTGATCGCCACGCGTACGCTCATCGTACTCCCCCGCATCGTCGGCTCGCTGTCGCCTTCGAGTTTACCGTGACGCCCGCTCACAGTACACGCCCGGGTGTACCGCCGGGAGGGGGGCCCGGCGGCGAGAGGGAGATACCCGGGTTTCGCGGGTGCCCGGCAGAATCGGGCAGCAACGGATGGGGTCAGGTTCCGTCGCGCAGGGGATGCCGGTGCACCCGCGAAACTCTGTTACACAGTTTCGCCGCTCTGGGAGCCAATCGCGCCCCCCGTCCGGGTGATTCTTAAGGGATTTGTAAATGAGTCGTGGGCTGCACGTAAGGGCGCATAAAAGGGGTCAGCCACCTTTTATGCATGCGCAACCCGCAGAGTTGCAACGAACGTCACTGATGCATAAAAGGTGGCTGACCCCTTTATGCGCTTTCTGCCAGCGCCATCAGCGTGCGCATGCGGCGCGCCACGGCCGACTTCGAGAGCGGCGGTTTGGCGCGCCTCCCGAGCTCGGTCAGCGAGAGGTCGGCGTGGCGCAGCCGCAGCCTCGCGACCTCCTGCAGGTCGGGATCCAGCGCTTCGAGTGCGAGCTGCTGGATCGCGGCGCGCTGGCTGCGCGACGCGGCGCTCATGCGCGCCAGGTTGGCCTCGTCCCAGTTGGTGTTGCGGTTGGCGTGGCCGCGCGTGGCGCTGATCACCTCGGCCTCCTCGAACGACAGCGCGGCGTCGTGCGCACCCATGTACACCAGCAGCTCGCGGATGACCGGCTTCGACTTGGCGTAGGCCACCGCATGGCCGCGCCGCTCTGCGGCCCGCACGGCGAGCCCGTCCGCGGCCGCGAGCCCGGCCAGAAACTGCGCCGCCTCGAGTTCGGCGGTGCGCCACTCCAGGTGGCCGGCGGCCCGCGGCGCCGAGACCGACCCTGCGGCCACGAACGCCCCCCGCAGGTAGGCCGCCCGGCAGCAGCGCCGCGCCACCAGCCGCCGCGGCGGTTCGTCCAGCGGCGTCAGGTCGTGGGCGAGCACCCCCAGCTCGTGCAGCAGCTGCAGGCTGCGGCCGCCGTGCAGGCGCACCGCCACCAGGTTTCGCCGGCCGAAGCGCGGCTCGCGGTAGGAGACGATCTCGATGCCGGCATCGAGCGGCCGCAGCAGCGTGAACACGGTGCGGGCCACCGTCGGGTCGAGCGGATCGAGGCGCACGGCAAGCTCACCACCCGGATCGCATCTGGAGCGACACCCGCCGCTCGCACCAGGCCGCCCAGAAACGCCTGCCGGCAGCACGCTTTGACCGGCGGACGCTCGGCCAGCTCGTGCCGCACGGTCGCACCGAAGCTCATTGCGGGTCGGCCTGCGGATCCCAGCGGGCAAGCCGCACCAGCGTGCGCGCGAGCTTGTCCTCGTCGTGCTGCCACTCCCCGGCCAGCCGCGCTCCGAACACGCGCACGCCGAGTCGCCGCAGACCGCCGCGATCGACCGCGCACGGGCGTCCCCTGCTCGGCGCGGTTGCGGCTCACCAGCACGGCGTCCACCAGGCCTTCGCCGCAGTGGTTGATGATCGAGGCGACGTGGTCGGACGCGCGGTAGCCCTCCGTCTCGCCGGGCTGCTGCAGCAGGTTGCAGACGTAGATCTTGGGCACGCGGGCGGCGTGCACCGCCTCACGGATACCAGGCACGAGCAGCGGCGGGATGCGTGCTGGTGTAGAGGCTGCCCGGCCCCATCACGATCAGCTCGGCGCGCTCGATGGCCTGCAGAGCCCGCGGATGGGCAACGGGGTCGGGAGGGTCGAGCTCGACCCGCTCCACCTGGGCGCCGTCGGCGGCCATGGCGGTCTCGCCGCGCACCACGCGACCGTCGGGAAAGTGCGCCACCAGCTCGACCAGGTCGGTGGTCGACGGCACCACCCGGCCACGCACCGCCAGCACCCGGGCAGACTCCGACACCGCCTGGTCGAAGCTGCCCAGCATGTCGGTCAGGCCGGCAAGGAAGAGGTTCCCGAAGCTGTGGCCGGCCAGTTCACCCGTGGTGAACCGGTGCTGGAACAGCTGGCCCACCAGCGACTCGTCCTCGGCCAGCGCGGTCAGGCAGCTGCGCAGATCGCCCGGAGCGGGCATGCCCAGGTCGCGGCGCAGCCGCCCCGAGCTGCCGCCGTCGTCGGTGGTGGTGACCACCGCGGTGACGCTCGCGACGCGCTTCAGGCCGCGCAGGATCATGCTCAGGCCGTGGCCGCCGCCCAGGCACACCACGCGCGTGCCGCGACGGCGCCGCGACGGCGCCGGCTCAAACGGCCCGCCCTGATCGGTGAAGAGGTCGGCGGCCATCAGCGCCCGGCCCTGTGCAGCGATGCATGGATATCGCGCGCGACCTTGGCGGGCAGCCCCGGCACCGCCTCGAGCTCGTCGCGCGTGGCCGCGGTGAAGCGCTCGGGGGTGCCGAAGTGCTCGAGCAGCAGCCGCTTGCGCGAGGGCCCCACCCCCGGCAGCGAGTCGAAGATCGACTCGACCTGCGACTTGTCGCGGCGCTTGCGGTGGCGGCTGAGCGCAAACCGATGGGCCTCGTCGCGCACGCGCTGCAGCAGCTGGAGGCCATCCGAGGAGTGGTCGAGCAGCACCGGATCGGCGCGACCGGGGATGAACACCTCCTCGATCCGCTTGGCCAGCGAGACGACCGCGACCCGCGGCAGGTCGAACTCGGCCATGGCCTCGAGCGCCGCGCTCAGCTGACCCTTGCCACCGTCGATCACGACCAGACTCGGGGTGGCGGCGAAGCTCTCGTCGTAGCGGTCGGCCTCGACGGCGCGCATGCGCGCAAACCGCCGCGAGACCGCCTCGCGCATGCTCGAGAAGTCGTCCTGGCCCTGACCGTGGCGGATGTTGAACGACCGGTAGTGCGAACGCTTGGCGACGCCATCTTCGAAGACCACCATCGAGGCAACCGTATTGCTCTCGCCCAGGTTGGAGATGTCGAAGCACTCGATGCGCAGCGGCAGCCGCTCCAGATTGAGGTGCTCGCGAAGCTCCTCGAGCGCATCCACCCGCCGCGCCCGCGCTCGCTGGGCCAGCAGCGTGTCGTGCTGGAGGGCCAGTTCGGCGTTCTTCTGGGCCAGCTCGGCCAGACGCCGCTTCTCGCCGCGCTGGGCGGCGCGCACCTCGAGGCCCGCGCCGCGGCGTTCCTCCAGGAATGCACCCAGCAGCTCAGGCTCGTCGAACCAGCGCGGCACCACCACCTGGGCGGGGATGCCCACGTGGCCGCCGTAGTACTCGAGCGCGAATCCCCACAGCACGTCGGATTCGTCCTCGCCCTCGGTGTTCTCCAGGTAGAAGCCCTGGCGGTCGGAGAGCCTGCCGTCGCGCAGGTGAAAGAGCTGGACGTTTGCCTTGTCGCCCTCGACCGCAACGGCGATCACGTCGGCCGAGCCGAGCGTGCGGCGGTCGGTGACCTGCGACTCGGACAGGTGCCGCACCGCGTTTAGCCGGTTGCGGTAGCGGGCCGCCTCCTCGTACTCGCGGCGCTCCGCGGCGTCCTTCATGGCCGCCTCGAGATCCCGCTCGAGCGGGCGCACGCGCCCCGACAGGAACTCGATCACCGACTCGATCACCTGCCCGTACTCCTCCTTGGTGACATAGCCGACGCACGGTGCTCCACAACGGCCAATGTGGTAGTCGAGGCACGGAACGCCGGACCGGCGGCCCGGCTGCGGCCCTTCGCACGGCCGGTAGGGAAAGACACGGTTGAGCACGTCGAGCGTCTCGCGCACCTTGCGGGCGCTGGAGTACGGGCCGAAGTACTGCACGCCCTTGCGGTGCCGTTCGCGGGTGAACATGACACGCGGGTAGTCGTCGCCGGCTGGTGACGGCGATGTAGGGGTAGGACTTGTCGTCGCGCAGGCGGATGTTGAACATAGGCCGGTGGCGCTTGATCAGGTTTTGCTCGAGCAGCAGCGCCTCGGTCTCGCTGTTGACCACGAACACCTCGATATCCTCGATGCGCTCGACCAGCTCGGCGGTGCGGGCGATCGCGTAGCCGCCCCGGAAGTAGGACTGCACCCGCTTTCTCAGCGACTTGGCCTTGCCCACGTAGAGCACGTCGCCGGACACGTCGTGGAACAGGTAGACGCCGGGCGCGTCGGGGAGCGCCTTCAGCTGGAGCTTGACCCGCTCTGAGCGCTCGGATCGCGATGCGGTAACCACATCGGAATCCTAGGCGTTCACAGTCCGACGAAGGATGCGACCTTGTGCACGCAGCTCGAGCCCACGGACACGGCCGATTTGACGGCGCCGCCGACCGTGCTCGCCGACCCGAGACCCGACGTGCATGACCGTGCGGGCACCCCACCTCGCCGTTCTCGGTCGTCACCGAGGTTGCCGCGTGTAGTACCGTCCCACAGTTCCCGGCCCCAGCGCGAGACGTGTCCCAGTTCGGTAGATCGCGATCGCGGCGAGCACAATCGCGCCGGCGCGCCACGGGCGGAAACGCAGTGCTGCACAGAAGCGCGACACTCGCGGCGGCGCCGAGGATGTTGATCCAGCGGCCGTTGGGCCCACCCCATCGGCTCGCCGTAACTGCACCAAAGCAGTAGAGCGCGACGCCGAGGACGCCCAAACCGCGGCCGGCTCCCTTGAACAACATGCTCAGCTTGCCCGCACTGGCCGCCTCCTTGGTGTCGCTGAGAACGTGACGCAGCTCGCCGGCCACCGCGAGACCAGAGTTCGCGAGCTGCGCAGCAACGTGCCCTGCAGTTCCGATCGGGAGAAGCTGGACCCTGCAAGGGTGAGCGCCGCGACCCCGGTGCCGTGTTCCGCCAGACCCACCCGCTCCGGTTCCTCACCAACCGCCCGTCCCCGGTTCTCGTCGCGTACCCGACTGAGCTCCTCGCCGTAGTCAGACACCGCCCCGGCGAAATTCGCGAGGTTGCTCCAGCTGAACCCGTGCTCGGGCTTGCGCCACTGAATCTGCGTCCGCGGCAGACAGCTCCACCCCACCCGCGGCGGCATTCGAGCCCGCGCTCGAAAGCGAGGCGAACACCGCCCCGGCCAGCGATTTACTGCCCAGCACCGCAGTCAGCGCATCGGCGATGTTGCCGTGCGATCGCTGCATGGCCGCCGCGAGCCGCTGGGCCAGCACGGCCGGATCATCGACGACCCCTAGCCCGAGCGCCGCCTGAAGCACGGTCGGCGGGACGTTGTAGCGCCGCGCGGCGGCCTCGACCGGGTCGGACACCGGCCCGCCCGGCGCGAGGCCCCCGATCAGCCGCCCAAACCCGTCCCACCCCACCGCGTTCAGCGGCTCGAGTTCGACGTTGGCACCGGTGTGCGGCGCCACCACCGTCAGCCCACCGCCCGCGTAGAGGCCGACGTGGTAAGGCGCGCCGCTAGCTGCTCCCAGGAACACCAGATCGCCCGGCTGGAGCTGCTCCGCGGTGATGTGCTGAGCCATCGACCAGAGGCTCTCGGAGGTCGGCCGCCCGGGCAGCGGGTGGCCCGCGGCGGCGTAGGCGTAGTCGACCAGCCCCGAGCAGTCGAATCCGCCCTCGGCACGGCTCTCTGCACCCCACACGTACGGCCAGCCGATCTGCGCCATCGCGGCGCGCACCACGGCGTTTGCGCCCACGAAGCCGCGCAGATCGACCGCGGCAGGCGAGCCCGGAAGCGGCGGGTCGCGGTACTTCACGCCCGCCCGCGACACGAGCCGCACCGAATCGTCACGCCGGCCGACACCCGGCACATCGCCGCCCGCGCTCTCGAGCACGACGACGTCGACCGCGGTGGCGATGCCCGACGTGCGGTCGACCTGAAACCGCACGAGCCGCGCACCGTTGTGCTCGGCCGCGTGCACCGCGGCGCTGCGGACGTCGGCCTCGGATGCGGCCGGGTTGTCGGCCAGCACCCTGGCGCCGGCGAGCGCCGCCACGTCGGCCGCGGTCTGGCCGTGGCCGCCCTGCGCGCGGATCACCGCGAGGTGCACGAACACGAGTGCCGCGGCCACCACCAGAAGCGCGATGCCCACCCCAGCGACCGTCACCTGCCCCTGCTCGCGGCGCATCATCGGGTGCGGCCCTTGCGCCGTCACGTCAAAGCAGCCGACCCCCGCCGTGACCGCGCATACCCGCACCCGGGCCGTCACCGTGTCGCCGGCTGACCTCGACGTGGCCACGCAGAGCGGCCGGCAGCGGCTTTCCCTCGAGCTTCAGTACCACCGCCTGGTCGACCATGCGATGTGCCCGGTCGCGGGCATTGAGCGCCGAGAGCATGTCCCACCCCCCGAACGCGACGATGAACACGAGCACGAACATCCCGATGGTTTCGATCGACGCCTGGCCGCGCTCGGTCACGGCCGCACCAGGTCGGCCGATGCGCTGACGCGCGGCGAGTAGCCGGGGATCAGCGAGGTGCACGGCGATCGACACCGTCACGCGTCCTGGCGCCGATGCTGACCTGCTCACCCGTGCGCATCACGCCGGGCAGAGCGTGCCGTACGGCCGGCCGCGCCGGCTCACGCGAGAGGATTGCTCGCGCGCCGCAGTGGGCCGCATCGCCGGCGCAGAGCAGCGCCCAGGCCACTAACAGCACCTGTCCTGCGCCGAGCGCGCACGCGGCCACGATCGGCACCAGAAGCATGGTCTCGACGGTTGCCTGGGCGCGACAGCGGGTCTTCACCCCGCCAGTCTGCGGTCGCTCCGTGTTGTGACTCCAGACCGAACCCGTGACAGGACTGTCACGGACCTGCTGCTACGATCGCAGCATGAGCGAGAACGGCGCCCAGAGCCAGAACGGCGAGGTCGCGGCCAACAACTCGGCCGGTGAGGATCGTCAGTTCGTGCACTTCAGCTTCTACAAGCTCGATCCGGCCTGGCGGCGACTGCCGGCCGAGGAGCAGAAGGCGTCGCGCGCAGAGCTTCAGGCGGTCATCGAGCGAGTACGCGGAGCGCTATCCGATCCGCGCCTACACGATGACCGGCGTGCGGCCCGACGCCGACATCATGCTATGGAAGGTGTCCGAGCGGCTGGAGGACTTCCACGAGCTGGGCACGGCGATTCTCTCGACGCACATGGGCTCCTACCTCGAGACGCCCTACGCCTACCTCTCCATGTCGCGCCGCTCGCAGTACGTCAAGGGCGAGGGCCGCTCGATGCACAAGCGCGGCCGGATCGTCTGGGACAGCGAGTCCAAGTACCTGCTGATCTATCCGATGGTCAAGACCCGCGCCTGGTACCAGCTGTCGCAGCCGGCCCGGCAGGGGATCATGAACGAGCACATCGCCACCGGCCACAAGTTTCCGACGGTCAAGATCAACACCACGTACTCGTACGGCATCGATGACCAGGAGTTCGTGGTCGCGTTCGAGACCGACTTCGTGGGCGACTTCGTCGACCTGATGATGACGCTGCGCGGTACCGAGGCGAGCCGCTACACCGAGCGCGACACGCCGATCTTCACCTGCATCGCCGTGTCGGCCGAGGACGCGCTGCGCTCGCTGGGCGGCGCGGGCTCAAGCGTCCCAGCGCAGCTTCAGTAGCGCCGGCTTCCGAAACACGAAGCCAGCGGGACGCTCGACCTCGACGATCTCGAGATTCGGCAGCCGCCGCAGGATCTCGCCGACGGCCGTGGCGCCCTGCATGCGCGCCATCGAGAAGCCCAGGCAGTGGTGCACGCCGAAGCTGAACGAGAGCCCGTGGCGGGCGTTGCGGCGACGGATGTCGAACTCCAGCGGCTGGTCGAACACGGCCGGGTCGCGGTTTGCGCCGATGGTCGAGACGCCCACGAACTCGCCCTCGCCGAGCTCGACCTCGCCCACCGTGGTCGCAGCCGCCGACCAGCGCTCCACGAACGTCACCGGCGGGATCAGCCGCAGCGACTCCTCCAGGGCGTTGGGCAGAAGCTCGGGGTCGGCGCGCACCGCCGCAAGCTGCTCGGGATGATCCAGCAGCAGCATGATCGTGTTCAGAACCATCGACTCGACGGTCTCGATCGCGCCGAACAGGATCACCCGCAGCTGGGCGACGATCTGCTCGTCGGCCAGCGCCGTCTGCGGATCGCCCACCACCGCCGACGTGAGCGAGCCGTCAGGCCTGGCGCGCATCGCTGCAGCTCGGCCAGCAGCAGCTCGGTGAACTCCGCCCGCGCGGCGTCGGCACGGCGCTGCGGTTCGGGATCGCCGTCATAGACCATGCCGCCGGCAAACGCCTCGTAGAACCCGCGGATGCGCGATACGTCGTCGAGTGAGAGGCCCAGCATGTCGCCCGCCACACCGACCGCGTACGGCCCGGCGAACTCGGCGCCCAGTTCGCACTCGCCGCGCGGTGTGATTGGTCGAGCAGGCTGTCGACTCGCGCCCGCACCGGCGCGGCAAAGCGCTCCTGCACGGCCCGGCGGTGAAACGGCGCCTCAAACGGCGCGCGCAGCGGTTCGTGGCCCGGCTCGTCGGTGGTCAGCATCATCGGCCCCAGCGACGCGCGCACCAGGTTCTCGTTGGCCTCCACGGTGAAGCTCGATCGCGGGCTCAGCACATTCCGGGCGAGCTCGTATGAGGTGACCAGCCACCCGCCCATCGCCGGCACCCATGAGATCGGCTCGGATGCCCTCAGCCGGTCGAACACGTCGACCCGGTCGGCCCGCTCCAGGTCGTCGAACTCGACCGCCGCACCCACGGGGAACCGGGCCGCTCGCTCGGCGGCCCCACCCTCCCCGATGACTGCCTGGGAGATCACAGGTAGTAGCGCTTGGATTCCTGCCAGGCCCAGAAGGCGACGACCGCACCGACGATCGCCACCAGCGCGATCAGCGGCATGACCGCGCCGACGTCGATCAGCCCGAACTTGTCGAGCGACCACATGGCCGCCGCCACCGTCAGGGCTCCGGCGCCGCCGTAGAGCGCGTTTCGCTGCCGGTCGGGCATCAGCGAGATGGCGGTCAGGTTGTCGCGATACCAGGAGTACCCGAAGAACCACAGCATCACGATGAACAGCAGCCCGAGGGCGCCGAACACGATGCCGACGATCTGCTGGGACTGGTTGAAGAACACCGTCGCGAGCAGCGAGAGGCCGATGATGATCGACCAGCCGCGGATCTGGTCGCGGGTCATAGGTGCTGAGGTCCGGTCATGAACGCACGGATGGCCAGCGCCGTCACGAGTGCCGACCCGACCGAGAAGTAGAGCACGTTCTTGCGTCCGTCTTCGCCCCGAAGTGCATAGGGATAGGCTACCGCCAGAAGCGGCAGCAGTCCGTACACGAAGTGCAGCCGGTCACCGGGCTCGTAGCCGCCGGAGAGCAGGATCAGGCCGAGCGTGGCCTGGGCCAGCACCAGCGTGTGGGCCGCGGCCAGCGCGTGAGTGAACTGCCGCCCCGGCGGCCGATTCTTGCGGTAGGCCCAAAAGCCCCACACCGCCACCACCAGATTGGCGATGATGAGCAGCGAGCCGACCACCGCGTGTAGGAGAGGCATACGCGCGAGAGGCTAGCTAAAGTGCCCGGGCGATGGTGGAGCCCGGACAACCAGCCCCCGATTTCACGCTGCCGAAAGACGGCGGCGGCGAGGTCAGCCTGGCCGCGCTGCGAGGCAAGCCCGTGGTGCTCTACTTCTACCCGAAGGACGACACGCCGGGCTGTACCAAGCAGGCGTGCGCGATCCGCGACGACTGGGACGCGTTCGAGAAAGCCGGCGCGGTCGTGCTGGGCGTGAGCCCCGACGACGCCAACTCGCACGACAAGTTTCGCGACAAGTTCAGCCTGCCGTTCCCGCTGCTGTCCGACGAGGACCACGCGGTGGCCGAGGCCTACGGCGCCTGGGGCGAGAAGAAGAACTACGGCAAGACCTACCACGGCATCATCCGCTCGGGGTTCGTGATCGGCCCCGACGGCAACCTGGCCGCCGCCAAGCGCAACGTCAAGGCCACCGCCCACAAGGATTGGGCGCTGGCCGAGCTTGCCAAGCTGAACGGCTGACCTCGGCGTGGCCGACCGCGCGCTCCCGCTGGACGGCATCCGGGTGCTCGACCTGAGCCAGATCCTGGCGGGGCCGTACTGCACGATGGTGCTCGGCGATCTGGGCGCCGACGTGGTCAAGGTGGAGCGGCCCGGCAGCGGCGACGGCAGCCGCCAGTGGGGCCCGCCGTTTGCCGGCGACGAGAGCGTCTACTACCTGCAGGTGAACCGCTCGAAGCGGTCGGTGGCGATCGACCTGAAGGATCCGGACGGCGTCGCGGTGGCGCAGCGCCTGGCCGCGACGGCCGACGTGATCATCGAGAACTTCCTGCCCGGCGCGGCCGAGCGCTACGGCCTCGACCACGCGACGCATCAGCGCCACCAATCCCGGCGCGGTGCACTGCTCGATCCGCGGCTATCCGTCCGACCACAAGGATGCGGCGCGGCCGGGCTACGACTTCGTGGTGCAGGGCATCGGCGGCATCATGAGCATGACCGGCGAGCCCGAGGGCGCCCCGATGAAGGTGGCAGTCGCGATCAGCGACATCGTGGCCGGGCTCTTCGCGGGTAACGCCATCACGCGCGGCGCTGGTGGAGCGCGAACGCACCGGGGTCGGCCGCGCTCTGGAGGTCTCGCTGCTCGACTCGCAGGTGGCCTGGCTGGCCAACCGGGCGGGCGACTGGCTGATCGGCGGGCATCGAGCCGCAGCGGCTCGGAAACGCGCACCCGTCGATCGTTCCCTACGAGACGTTCCAGGCCTCCGATGGGTACGTGAACCTGGCGATCGGAAACGACGCGCAGTTCGCAGCGGTTCTGCCGCGAGGCCGGGCGCGACGATCTGGCCGACGATCCGCGCTTCGCGACGAACCGCGGCCGCGTGGAGCACCGCTCCGAGCTGGTCGCACAGCTGCAACGTCACCATCGCCACCCGAACGGTCGACGAGTGGGTCGCGCTGCTCGACCGCGCCACCGCACCCGGCGGCCCCGTGCTGACGTTGCCGCAGCTGTTCGACGGCCCCGCGGCACACATGGTGGAGACGGTTCCCACCCCACCGCCGGCGAGCTCAGGCTGGTGCGCTCGCCGGTGGGGATCGACGGCGAGCGCCCGAGTGCCCGCCGCCACCCTCCGCTGCTGGGCGAACACACCGCCGAGGTGCTGGCCGAAGCCGGCTACGACGCCGCCGAGATCTCGCGACTGCTCGCCGGTGCCTGCCGATCCGGGTAGACTTTCGGCTCCCTGCGGATGTGGCGGAATTGGTAGACGCGCACGGTTCAGGTCCGTGTGGCCGTAAGGTCGTGGAGGTTCAAGTCCTCTCATCCGCATCAGGACGACTTGAAGAACCGTTTGAAAAATAGGGCCAAACTTTTGAAAATTCTGGCCCGAACACCGGTTTTCAGCGTAATACCGACTGTCTTCCCGCCGGAGAGCCAATCCGCCGCGAACGAGAGCCTGTCGCCGAGCTTGGGAGCGCCGATCTCGAGGAAGGCTTGCGCCCGCCCTGGTAGTTCTCAGGGCGGGCGCTTTACTTCTTGCTGGAGCGTCCGAAGAAGGCGCGGATCCGCGGTCGGGCTCACCCACGATCGCGCGATGGGCGATACAACTGCAGGTGTCTACAGGGGCGTGTCAGTGCTCCAGGGCACGAGCCAGGTTCGAGCGGCGATCTGTGTGGCAACCGTCGTGATGTGCCGCTGCTCGAGGCGGGCCCGGCGCAGCAGCACCGGATCACGTGTCTGGCTGCCTGTCAGGCTTGCATTGATGACCCAGCCGTATGGCTCGATGCCGGCACGCCGAAGATCCTCCTGAAGCTCTGCCGCCTCATGCACGGGAGTCGTCTCGGGCAGCGTAACGATCAGCACCCGAGCCAGGGTTGCATCCTGCAGCTTCATCAACGGTGTTGTGACATGCATCCCCTTCTCTTGGGCCAGCCGCACGGTGTCTCGGTGGTAGGCGCCGGTCGTATCGAGCAACAACAGTGTGTGACCGGTGGGAGCGGTGTCGAGGACGACGAATCGATCTCGCGCCTCCTGCAACAGCCGTGAGAACGCCTGGAACACCGCGATCTCCTGCGTGCACGGCGAACGCAGATCCTCCTCCAACAGCGAACGCTCCTCGGCCGTGATGTCGTGGACGGCGGCGAGCTTCTCGCGGCGGTAGCGGTCAACCTCGAGGGCCGGGTCGATCCGGCTGACCGTCAGGCTGGCTGGTCGATCGGCGCCGACCAGATCCTCGGGGTTCCCGGCAGGATCGGTCGTTGAGAGGTGCACCGGATAGCCGCGTTGCGCCAGCCCACGGGCAAGCGCGATGGCGATACTGGTCTTGCCGACCCCGCCCTTGCCCATCACTAGCACCACACCTCGCCCGGCTTCGCCAAGGTCGGCTATGAGGTCGTCAACGCCAGGGACGGTAGGCGGCGCGGATAACCCCACCGGCGTCGACGCATCGGTGGTTGTCGCCGCGCCGCTGGCGAGGCCGCGGAGCGCCTCGATCCCGGTGAGATCACTGGAGACCAATGGCACGCGGGCGCAGGGAAGGGCGACGAGGCTGCTTGGCATGCGCTCGAGCGCGTCGTGTTGGCGACGCGCGAACCTCTCCGCGATCGCGTCTCCTGGCAGCGGGTCTTCCAACACGCCGTTGACGACCAGCATCTGATGTGTGATCCCCAACGCGGCGAGTTCGTCGCCAGCCCGCGCAGCCTCCGCCAACGCGCCGCGATCCGCACGCGCCACCAGCACAACCGTCGCCTCGGTGGGATCGGCGAGCGCTTGCAGTGTCGCCGCGTACTCGTCGCGTTTCGCCTCGAGCCCCGCGAGCGGGCCAAGGCAGCTGGCACCACCGGGGTTGGCATCGATGAAGCTGGTCCAGGCAGCGGGCAGGCTGAGAAGTCTCAGCGTATGCCCGGTGGGCGCCGTATCGAACAAGACATGGTCAAACCCGCGGGTCTCCTGCGGGTCGGCGAGCAGCCGCGCGAACTCGTCAAACGCGGCGATCTCGACCGTGCATTGGCCGGCCAACTGCTCCTCGATCCCACGCAGCTCCCCGGCGGCGACGGCTCCTCGATAGGGGCGTATCACCCGTTCCCGATATGCGGCCGTCGCGGCTTCCGGGTCGATGTTCATCGCCCAAAGCGGACCGTCACGCTCGATCTCGGTAGGCGCTGTGCCGATCGCGGCGCCGAACATATCGGCCAGATTCGACGCGGGGTCAGTGCTCACGACCAACACCCGCCGGCCAGTGTCGGCCAGCGACACTGCGACGGTAGCCGCGACGGTGGTCTTGCCGACGCCACCCTTTCCGGTGAAGAACACAAAGCGGGCCTGCCACTTAGCCCACTCGAGCGTCGGCAGCTCAACGGCCTGAGAACGCTGCGACGTCAACTCAGCGGGCCAGACTCGAAGTGAGAGGCATGGAGACAAGCCTAGCGAAGCAGAGTCGTTGCTCCCAGCAAATCAGTCCCGTCGAGGCTGAGCCCTTGGCCGGCCGTCGCGGCTCGGCGGGAGCGTTCGCAGGTTTGGCTAGATCTGCAGATGCAGGAACCCGCTTCTTGACGCGGCAGGAAGGAGACCCGGCCGCCTTCGAAGACGAATCAAACTGATCATGGCCGGCACAGGTTATGGCGACGTCGCGCGGCGATCGTTGGCGGATCGTCTTCTCGGCTGAAGTTAGCGGAGTGATTTGGCTCTGAGGGCGGGATTGAAATGCCTGAACAGCGTGAATAGAAATCGCGAGAAGCGGCGATTGGGCGGGAAATACGCTCTAAGTTCCAAGGGATCGCTATTTTTCACACGCTCCCATCAGGACAGTTTGAACACTGGTTCGACATCCGGCCCGCGACGGCCTGAGACGGGATCCATCCCGACAACATTCCAGGCGCGAGACCGGAGCAGTACACTCCACGAAGCGGGATGGAGTTCCCGTCTAACCGCCCACATTTGGGCTGATGACTCCTACCACACCCAACCCGGGAGGTAGGTTTCATGGATACATCTGCGACGACGCAGCGAGCGCACGCCACGCCCGTCCCGACGCCGGCCAAAACGGCTTCGAAGGCAGTGGCGATGAGGGCCGGGTCGTTCGCAGACGGGCAAGGCCGAGCCAGCGAGCGGGTCGGCCGATTCTCCGACTGCGACCAGCTCTCGCACTGAAGATCGCCGCGTGCACCTGGCGTCAACCCGTCAGGCACGCTGCCGCTAAGCCATTGATCGGCTTCATGGCGTACCGATGTTGAACCAGGCTCGCGCCTGTCCTCCGCTACCCGGCCAGAAACTCCGAGTAGGCCGTCGTCCAGAGCTGTTGGCCGGGAACGCTCAGCGTCATTTCCTGCAGCGAATTAGGGCCGAGCTCGTCCGCAGTCATGACGCAGTTTGCGAGCGTCTCGGGAATCAGCCCTTGCTTCACCAGGTCGGCGGAGTTGATCTCTGACAGCGGCGGCTGGAACCCGTTGAAGTTGACGAAGTTCTGGTAGGCGTTTCCGTTGTCGAGCAGGAAGTTCAGGAAGAGGTGCGCCAACACCGGTTTCTTCGTGCCCTTGCAGATGCACCACATGTCGTTCTGCACCGACGCCTTGCCCGGCGGAGCCGACCAGTAGCGCAGCACCGAGCCGGCCTCCTTGTTCGGCAGGTAGTAGAAGACGGCCGCCAGCATGTCGCCGTTGTATGCCTGATTCAGCCACGACTTGTTCTCGGGCAGCGACTCGTACTGCACATCGCCGACCTTCACGTTGCAGATCCGGTAGAGCTCCTTGAGATCCGATACCGCGCCGTTCACCAGGGCGGGATCCTCGGTGTTGATGTCCAGGTGTCCCTGGCGCAGGAGCGCGAGCACGATGGCCTCG
This sequence comes from uncultured Actinomycetes bacterium, assembly GCA_963796875.1. GTDB lineage: Bacteria > Actinomycetota > Thermoleophilia > Gaiellales > JAICJC01 > CAVPTL01. The sequence continues at coordinate 40,811 of CAWCNL010000005.1, read as the reverse complement.
CGAATGCCGTTCAGGACCCCTGTCCTCCCGCTGTACGGCTGGGCCTCCCAGAAGATGTTCCAGGGATTCGCCATTCCGGCAACGTCCCGCTTGACGGCATCAGTGCGCCACGCAACCCCGGTCTTGTACACCGTGTAGGGCACGCCGTAGTTCGATCCCACGTCGTAGAACGGGCTGACAAGCGCCGGCCAGACGTTCTTCGCCAGGTTGGGGACGTACTCCAGATTGAGCGGCTGCACCAGCTTTCCGGCCACCACCGCGTCGAGGTGGTCGGGCGACATGTTGGTGACGTCGGCGCTGACCGCCCCCGACGCCAACCGGGCGACTCCCGACGTGATGTCGTCAAACGGCGTGACGACGACGGTGACGCCGTACTGCCTGCCGAACTTCTTGAGCAGACTGGGGTCGAAGTATTCCGGAAAGTTGTAGATGGTGAACGTTCCGCCCGTCTCGGGCTCAAGCCCTCCCGCGATCGGCTGATTGTCTTCGTAGATGGGCAACGAGACCCGTTTGTCGGGCCGTGCAAGCGGCAATCCCCCCGGGCCGAGGCCCTGATTCGCAGCGCTGCCACCGGTGGCGGCGGACGTGGTGTTACTGCATCCGGCCAGCATCGCGCCTGCGCCCAGCCCGAGCGCTGCGCCGCCTGTGCGCATGAGAAAATCACGTCTGCTCCACGCGGCGTTTCCGGGCGAGCGGTCCTTTGGATGGGGCACGGTGTCATCTCCAGATGGTGGCCGGCAAACTGGTACAAATGTACCATACAAATATCCAGGGCCGATGCCACCCAAAGGCATGCCACAATCCGGAGGACCCCATGGCAACCCAACGTGACGATCCGCACGCAGACTCGGCCCTGGCATGGGAGCCGAAGGCCACCCTGCCCGGAAGCGACTACTGCTCCGAATCGGTGTTCCAGCTCGAGCGCGAGCGGCTGTTCTACGGCACCTGGTTCTGCGTTGGCCGAGCCGAAGAGGTGTCGGTGCCGGGAACCTTCGCGACGGTCGACGTGGCCGGTGAGTCGCTGATCCTCGCCCGTGCCCAGGACGGAGCTCTGCGAGCGTTTCTGAACGTCTGCCGCCACCGTGGATCGCGGCTCTGCGAGGGCGAGGGGCGTGCCCGCGCGATCAAGTGCCCCTACCACGCCTGGTCCTACGGGCTGGACGGACGCCTGCTGGCGACTCCGAACGTCCGGCGCGGCGAGCAGCTGCCAAGAGCCGAGCTGGGTCTGCACGAGGTCGCCCTCGAGGTCTGGGAGGGGTTCGTCTGGGTATCCGTCGGCGGTACCAAGACCGCACTCTCCGACCACCTGCTGAAGTGGGCGGACGACGACCCGTTCCAGTGGTCGCGCTACGGCATCGGCGACCTGGTGACCGGCGCCCGCTGCGAGTACGTTGTCGCGGCCAACTGGAAGATCATCGTAGAGAACTACAATGAGTGTCTACATTGCCCGACTGTGCATCCAGAACTCGTCCAGATCGTGCCCATCTACAAGCACGGTGAAGTCGAGGAGGTGCCGGATCACGGCAACGGAAACCAGCTGCGTGACGGATTCACATCGTTCACCTCCAGCGGTCGCTCGACCTTGCCGCACCTCCCCGGGCTTGTGCCGGCGGACATCGGCACGTTCTACGGCACAACGCTCTTGCCAAATCTGATCCTGAACCTGCACTCCGACACGGTCTCGACCTTCCTACTGCTTCCCGAGGGCCCGGCGTCCACCCGAGTGGTGTGCCATTACCTGTTCGCGCCCGAGGTCGCGGCGGCCGACGACTTCGATCCATCGGAGGTGGTCGACTTCCGGCACACGTTGGCGCTGCAGGACTGGGAGGTCTGCGAGCGGGCGCAGGCGGGGGCAGGCTCACGCGGCTACGAAAACGGCGGCATGCTGCCGTACGCTGATCGCCTGCTCTACGACTTCCACCAGCGCTACAGGCAACTGGTCGGCCCCGATCTGCGGTGATGTCAGCCGGTTTTCGCGCGCCGCCTGCGACCTGGGGCGTTCGCGATGCACCAGGCGTCCACGAGTTCTGTCAGGAGGGGACGCAGATACCCCTCGATGAAGTCGTCTCTGGATGAGTTCATGTAATCGACGAGCGCGCCGTCGACGAAGTCCACGATGATCGCCGTGGCCTTGTGCGGCTGTGGGACACCGGCGTGCGTGACGAGCCCCAGGAACGCATCCATGTAGACAACGTTCCACCGCTGTGCCAACGGCCTCAGGTAGTCGGACCGGCCCGCCTCAAGCATCAGCTCGTACTGGGCGCTCAGGAGTGCATCGGGGTCGCTGATCTGGGCGTCGGCGAACACGACGATCCGATCGACCAGTTCCGAGATCGTGAGCGGCTCGGTCACAGCGGTGTGCTGGCGCACGAACGCCGTCGAACGGTCGATCAAGAGCCGCAGAGCCTCCTCGACCAGTTCACTCTTGGAGTCGAAGTAGTAGGTGGTCGACGCGAGTGGCACGCCGGCCTCCTCGGCCACCGCCCGATGGGTGACGGATATCACGCCGCCGCGGGCGATCAGCCGCAGCGCGGCTTCGACCATGCGCACGCGCCGCGGGTTCCGCTGCTTGGTGCTGAGGGGCCGGGTGGTCATGGGATCCGAGAAGTCTCTCGCGTACAAATGTACGGTACAAATATACCGGGGATTGCCAACGAATCAGCCCGAGCGCACGCGATAATGCTCGACGGCATCTTCATCGACGCTGATACCGAGACCGGGCGCCCGCGGAACGTCGACGAATCCGTCCGTCAGAGCGGGGCTCTCAGGCACCAGGTCGCGGTCGAGCTGGGTGGCCGGCACGGGGTACTCGAGGTACTCAGCCTCGTCGGTGACCGCGAGCAGCTGAAGCGTCGCAGCCGTGGTGATCGGCGTACCCCAGGAATGCGGGATGCACCGGCGGCCCCGCGCGCGGGCGAGCTCGGCAATCCGCATGCACTCGCGCAACCCACCGGCCCGGGTGACGTCGGGTTGAACGATCGCCACGTCGCCCGCGGTGATCAGCCGGTCGAAATCATCGACCATGGCCTCCTCCTCGCCGGCGGCGATTGGCACGTCGGTCGCAGCGGCGAGAGCCGCGTAGCCCGCGTAGTCGTCGGGCCGGAACGGTTCCTCGATCCAGAGCGGATTGAACCGCTCCATGCGGTGAATCTGCCGTGCCGCGTGAACGGGATCGTGCCACCCCAGGCCGATGTCGATCATCAGGTCAAGCTCGGGGCCGATACCGGTTCGAGCGGCGGCGACCAGCTCGAGGTCACGGTCGGCGTCGGTGCCGAGCGGGCCCCAGCCGAACTTGACGGCACCAAAGCCCTGGGCCCGAAGTGCCGCTCCCAGCTCGGCGACACGCCCCGGCTCGTCGGGCATCACCGCGCTGGCGTAGGCCTTGATGCGAGTCCGGCGCTGGTCTCCAAGCAGCGCGTGCACCGGTTGTCCGGCCGCCTTGCCGGCAAGATCCCACAGTGCGATCTCGAGCCCGCTCAGCGCATGCACCGCCACGCCGCGACGACCGTAGTACGTCGATCCGGCGTACATCCTGGCGCTGAGCCGATCGACGTCGGTGGGATCCTCGCCGACGAGCAGCGACGCCAGGCCGCACGAGATGGCGTGTGAACTGTGCGGAGCGTCGATCACCGCCCTGGCGATGCGGGCGTTGGAGTCGATCGCGCCGTAGCCGACCAGGCCCTCATCGGTGCGGATGCGGACGATCAGCACGTCATCGCCTTCGTCGCGAGGCGCACCGTCCCACGGCCCCACCGCGCGCAGCTGCAGCGCTTCCACACTGGTGATCTTCATCCACCCCACCGGCCCTCGATCATGCGCATGGCAACATGGTACAGATGTACAGTACGCGGATACAGGAGCCCACGACCGCAACCGTAAGCCGGACCGCCGCCGTCCGGATCGCCGAGTGCTTCGAGCCTCACCACACCAGGTTCTGGGATCTGCTCCGCCAGGTGGGCATCGACGGTGCGATCTCCGAACTGGATTTCGCGGAAGATCGTCCCTGGGGGTACTCGGCACTGCGCAGGATGAAGAGCCGGTACGAGGCGGCGGGTCTCGAGCTTCTCGGGATCGATGACTATCCGCCGCTCGACAAGGCGCGGCTGGGACTGCCGGGCGCGGAGGCGGAGATCGAGGACTTCTGCACGATGGTGCGCAACATGGGCCGGCTCGAGATCCCCCTGCTCTCGTACGACTGGATGCCGGTCGTCAACTGGTTGCGCACCGACCCGGCGCACACCGCCCGAGGCGGTGCCAGGGTGTCGGCATTTCGCCGTGCGGACATCGCGGATGCGGGGCTGACCACGGCGGGGCGGACGTCGCCGGAACAGACCTGGAAGGCCTGGGAGCGCTTCATCGGCATCGTGGCGCCCGTGGCGGAGAAGTCCGGGGTGCGGCTCGCGCTTCATCCGGATGACCCGCCCATACCCGAGGTGCGGGGGATCGCGAGAATCATGCACAGCCTCGAGTCGTACGAGCGCGCGATGGGGTTCCTCGAGAGCGAGTCGAACGCGATGTGCCTCTGCCAGGGCAACTTCACACTGTTCTGCGACGACGTGCCCGCGGCCATCCGCCACTTCGGCGAGAAGGGCCACATCGCCTACGGTCATTTTCGCGATGTCGACGGGACACCCGATGATTTCGTCGAGACGTTCCACGACCAGGGGATGACCGACAAGGTCGCGTGCATGGAGGCGTGGCATGCCGTCGGCCGCGACGTGGTGATCCGCCCCGACCACGTGCCCACGCTCGAGGGCGAGTCGAACGAAGCCCCGGGCTCTGCGTGGCTGGCCCGCCTGCACGCGGTCGGGTATCTGCAGGGGCTCCGTGCCGCTGCTCTGCACTCACGGGCCGGCGCAGGTGCCTGACGAGCTCTGGGCACTGAGCGCGGTCGAGCTGCGCGGGCTGTACACGGCGGGCGACCTGTCGCCGGTCGAGGTGACCGAGGCAATCCTCGATCGTCTGCAGCGCATCGATCCGCACCTGCACGCGTTCATCACGCCAACCCCTGAAATCGCCCGCCGCCAGGCGAAGGCCGCTGAAGCCCGCTTCCGCGCGGGCGACCCCGGCCCGCCGCTGCTGGGCGTGCCGGTGTCGATCAAGGACATCGAGTGGACGAAGGGCGTGCGCACGACATTCGGCTCGCCGCTCTACGCAGAGTTCATTCCGGATGCCGACGCGCCGGTCGTCGAACGGCTGCGCGACGCCGGCACGGTGATGCTGGGCAAGACCAGTGTGCCCGAAGACGCGTGGAAGGCTGAGACCACGAACGCGCTGATCGGCTCGACCCACAACCCGTGGCGCCACGGCCGCACCGCCGGGGGCTCGAGCGGGGGCGCGGCGGCCGCGGTCGCGGCCGGGCTGGGGCCGATAGCGCAGGGCACCGACGGTGCGGGCTCGATTCGCGTGCCGGCCGCCTTCTGCGGCATCTTCGGCATGAAGCCGAGCTTCGGCACCGTGCCGGTGTGGCCGGCCGGGAGCCCGGACGTCCTTTCGCATGTTGGACATCTGGCGCGCACTGTGGCCGACGCCGCGCTCATGCTCGACGCGATGGCCGGCCCCGACCGGCGCGACCTGCACTCGATGGATCGCGCGGCCAGGTCCTACGTCGATGGACTGGCCGATGGCATCGAGCACGTTCGGATCGCCTACAGCCCCGACCTGGGCTATGTCGATGTGGATCCCGAGGTGGCGGCGCTGTGTGCCACGGCCGCCCGCACCCTGAGCCGCGCCGGAGCGGTGGTGACCGAGCCCGGGATCGCCATCCCGGACGCGTGGCCGACTGCCGATGTGCTGATGGCGAGCGCTGATGCAGCCTCGTATCCTGAGGGCATCGGCGAGGCGCGTGACCGCCTCGAGCCTGCCCGGGTAGCCGTCATCGAGGCCGGACTTCGTCTGAGGGGCATCGACGTGATCGCCGCCGCAGAGGCTCGGAACACCCACTACCTCGCAGTCGAACGGCTGTTTGACCATGTGGACATGCTGGCCACCCCCACCGTTCCCATCGTTGCGTTCGAAGCCGGCCAGGACTCTCCGATCCGAAACGGCCGCCAGACCAGCTATCTGGGTTGGCCGGGATTCACCTACCCGTTCAACCTCAGCGGTCACCCCGCGGCGACCGTACCGTGCGGGCTGACCTCGGAAGGGCTTCCGGTGGGGCTTCAGCTCGTCGGGCGCATCGGTGAGGATGCACAGGTGCTGCGCGCCGCTGCGGCGTTCGAAACCCTCAACCCGTGGCGCCCCGCACTGGACGATCTCAACCGCCGGCTCTAGGCCTGTACGGCGATTGGTATTTCTGCAATCGGCTCGCCGGCCGTGCCCAGTTCGTACGCTTGCCCGATGCAGACACTCGGAGCGCTCGCGGCCGGTTTCCTGGTCTCGCTCGTCACGACGCCGGCCGGTGTGAGCGGCGCGGTACTGCTTCTGCCGATCCAGGTCAGCGTACTGGGCGTGCCGAGCCCCGCCGTCACGCCGACCAACCTGATCTTCAATCTGCTCGCCACGCCCAGCGGGATACTCCGCTACCGCCGCCTGGGAACCGACGTCGTCCGCTCACGATTGGCGACCCGGCTTCTGCTGGGCACGGGTTCCCGGAGTGGTCACCGGCGCCGTCATCCGCGTCGAATGGCTGTCGGGCCAGCAGGCTCTCTACGTGGTGGCCGCGACCGTACTCGGCTGCCTCGGACTGCTGCTGGTGGCTCACACTCCTATCGCCGCCCGCGAAGCCTTGCCGCTCGGAACGGTGCCCACCATCGCGTTTCTGGTGGGCGTTGTGGGCGGGATCTATGGCATCGGCGGCGGGTCGTTCCTCTCGCCAATCCTGCTGGTGGGCGGCTACTCGGTGTACGAGGTCGCCCCGGCGGCGCTCCTCTCGACATTCGCCGCCTCGGTGGTGGGCGTGGCCGCATTCGTCATCCTCGCGGCGGTCTCGACGTCCCCGACCCACATCGCGCCGGACTGGCCGGTCGGCATCGCCGCCGGCGTCGGCGGAATCCTCGGGGCATACTGCGGCGCCTCGCTGCAATCGCGGATCCCCGAGCACACACTTCGCCGGCTGCTCGGAGCGGTGGCGCTCGTGATTGCGCTCCGGTACCTCTCTCTGGCGCTGGCCGGCTGAGGCTGGAGCACCGCCGGTCGCCGAGCCGGGTTGTTGGGATACTCCCCCGAGTGTCTGCCCCCACTCGCCTGCTTGCGACGGCCGTGTTCACCCTGTTGTGCCTCGTGTTCGCCGCGCCCGCGATGGCAGCCACGGCGCCGGCCGCCGAGCGCACGCTCACGGGGGCGTACTCGCCGGTGATCCGGCTGGTCGGCGCGCCGGCATCGTGCGGCCCAGGCGACCCGTATGTGCCGATCGACGTGCATGTGCTGTTCGGCCAGCCCTCCGTGGCGCTGCGAGGGCCGTGGGCCGGAGGCGGAGTTGTGAAGGTGGCGCCGGTCGCGACAGATCTGGAGGGCGGCCTCTACGGGTATCACCTCGATTTTCCCGGCGATGCCCTCAACCCGGGCTGCGACTACGTCCACTGGTCGCGCGCGCTGATGGACGGCCGCACGCCGACGGTGTATGCGCACGTCGCGACCGATCCCGACCATCCCGGGCAGATCGCGCTCCAGTACTGGATGTTCTACGTGTACAACAACTGGAACAACCTGCACGAGGGCGACTGGGAGATGATCCAGCTGAACTTCGCGGCGGCGACCCCGGCGGCCGCTCTCGGCACGCGCCCCACCGAGGTCGGCTACAGCCAGCACGAGGGCGCCGAACGGGCGGACTGGGGCGACGAGAAGCTCGAACTGGCCGGCGGCACCCATCCCGTGGTCTACCCGGCCGCGGGCTCGCACGCGAACTTCTACAGCTCGGCGCTCTGGCTGGGAGCCTCGGGCTCGCAGGGGGTCGGCTGCGACGACACCCGCAACGCCGACCTGGTCGTCCATCCCGCCGTTGACGCGATCCCCTCCTGATCCGGCCGCCGCGCTCGGCGCCTACCCGTGGATCGGGTTCGAGGGCCGCTGGGGCGAGCAGCAGCCCGCGTTCTTCAACGGCCCCACCGGCCCAAATCTGAAGGAGCAGTGGACGCATCCAATCGACTGGACGAGCACCTGGCGCGACCGCGCCTACGCCGTACCCGCCGGGGGCGTGCTGGGCACCTCCACCACCGACTTCTTCTGCGCGGCGATGACCCACGGCTCGCGGCTCTTGTGGCGGGCACTGCGCAATCCGGCGCCAACCACGATCGCGGTGCTCCTCGCGGTTGTGCTCACCGTGATTGGGCTGCGCCGCGCCCACCTGGCGGCCCTCGTCTCCGCTGCATGTCGCGCGACGGCGCAGCTGGGGACAGGTGCTCAGCTCGGCGGCGCGCATGTACGCCGCCCACCCCGGCCTGCTGGTGGGCCTGGGCCTGGTGGCACTGCCGATCTCGGTCGTGATAACGCTGCTGCAGGCCGGCGTGGTGGGACTCTCGTCGATCCTCGGCGTCCAGAACGAAGGCGGCTCTGCGAGCATCTTCGTGCTGCTGTTCCTGGCCGTGGGCATCACCCTCACTCTGCTCGGATTCGGCCTGATCCAGGCCGCGACGGTCGACGCGCTGGTCGCGATCGACCGCGGTGAGCGGATCGGCCCCGTGCACGCCTACGGGCTGGTGCTGCGGCGTATCCGGCCGCTGGCCGGCGCGACCCTGGTCGGCGTCGTCGTGGTCTCGCTGCTCTCCTCCACGCTGGTTCTGATCCCTCTGGCGATCTGGTTTGCGGTCGCCTGGTCGCTGATCGCCCCGGTGATCGCCGTCGAGCGCACCGCTGCCCGGCCGGCGCTGGGACGCAGCCGGCGGCTGGTACGCGGCGGCTGGCTCAAGGTCGGCACCCTCACGATCGTGGCCGCGGGCATCACCCTGATCGTCGGGCCGCTGATCGGCACACTCCTGATCGTGTTCACCAGCCTGCCGCTCGCGGTGCTCAACGTGATCGCGGGACTGGTCTACGCCGTGATGATGCCGCTGGTCGGGCTGACCACCGCCTACGTCTACTTCGACGCGCGGGTGCGCGCCGAGCAGCGGCCACCGCCGGGGCCGGGCGAACTGCCCGCCGAGATCACTCTCTGACCCCCGCGGCGTCCATCCGCCAACTCGGCTCGACGAACCGGAAGACCTCGCCCAGCTCGTGGCGCTCCAGGCCCTTGTGTGCCGTCCCGAAGTAGCGCACGAGCGATATCAGGCTCGCCGGCGGTGCACCGCGATCGGCCACGATGCTCGCCGGCACCTCCCACTCTCCCACTGCGGCATCCTCATACGAGATGGCCACCCGCTCGCCGAACAACACCAGGTTCCGGGTCCCCGGCAGCGCGGCGCTGGGGAAGAAGAATCCCGGCGACTGCACCGCACGCAGCCGATCGGCAGCCCGCTGCGTGGCGCGATAGTCGTCGGACACCAGCTCGGCAGCCGAGAGGTCGAGCACCGCAGCGGAGTTGTGGTAGTCGACCGTCGGCATGTTGTCGGGCACCGTGATCCGCAGCGCCCAGACGCGCAGGCGCAGCTCGCTCACCTGTGCGGGCTGGTCGAACCCTCCGTGGCGCAGGATCTCGGCGGTGGGTCCGAGCGGGTGCAGTGAGAGGTACTGCGTGGGTGGTGAGAACTCGGTGTGAAACCGGCCGGCCTCGCGGCTCGGCTCACCCCGCACGGGCGTGCGGTAGCCGGCGACGCGGTAGCCGACGACCTCCAAGCCTACGCCGCTACCGAGCTGCGCAGCCTCGCCGCCGCGCGGAACAGTTCAGGGGTCATCTCCGGCACATCGATCACCTCTCGCGGGCAGCGGTCACCCAGGGCCACGTTGGGCCAGTCAAACCACCGCAGCACGCCGACGGGAGTCAGCGAGAAACGCAACTGGGCCACCAGCGACGCCACCAGCCGCAGTCGCCGCGCCTCCTCGCCGTCGGGAACTGTGCGGCCCGCCACCCACCTGCCGAACGTCCGCACCGAGACGCCGACCAGCTCGGCGATCTCGGCCTGTGGAGCGTCGACCGCCGTCGAAAGCCACTGCGCCACTTGCTGAGCCGAACGCGACGGCGCAGCCGGCTGCCCCTCGGCGATCCGGTCGAGCACCTCGGCCAGGCGCTGCAGACCGAGCATCAGCTGTCGTCTGGCAGCCTCGGCGTCGAGGTGGGCGCTCATGCTGATTTCGAACGCCGAGCGCATCAGCGCGGTCTGATGCACGGGGTCGAGGCTCTCGAACCACTCGCCGTCCACGCGCCCAACGGCCTCGAGCAGGGCGGAAACGCGGTCACCCAGACCGGTCGGCACCTGGGTCATGCCGCCCAGTTCGAGCTGCAGGCCGTGGGCCAGCTCGGCAACATCGGCGGTGGCCCGCAGATCGATCGGTATCTGAAGTGTGCCCATATCTGTCCTCAGTATAGGACATAGATCGGCGACCACCACTCGTATAGCCCTCATGTGGCTCTGTGGTCGGTCGGCCGGGCGCCTCAGCGCTGCGGTGCTTCGGGCATTCGCGTGGCTTTCGAGAAGCCCGAGACCCGTTTGAGTGTGACCCGAAACGCATGATGAGGGGCGCCGCCGTCGAGTTCGATCCACAGCTGTGCGTGACCGGGCTGATCAGAGTGGAAACGCACCACGAACCTGCACGTGCCCCGGCGTTGAACGGTGGCCAGTTGGAGCGGCGGGCCCAGCGAGATCGGCGACACCTGCCTCCAGGACACATGTGCAGTCGATGCGGACACTCCGCGCACGAGCCGCAGAGGGCCGCCGCTGTTGACAACCTGGCGCACAGCGCTGTTGCCGCTTCCATCCCACTGGGTCAGGCAGGACTGGCTGGCTTCTGATCTGGCCGAGTCAGACAACACTCCGACCACCGTCAGCATCACCACGCACGACGCTGCGATGCCGGTCAGTACCATGCGCCGCCAGCGGTGCTCACCGGGTCCGAAGTCTGCCGCCATCCGGCGCGGAGCTCCCAGTTGGGCGGTCGCCTGGAGCTCGGAGTCGGTATGGCCGTTGCGGGCCAGTTCGGCCGCCACATCGGTCAGGTGCCAACGCACCTCCTCCAGCACGCGCCGGCGACGGCTGCGCGACCCGGACACCGACCGCTCGAGCGCGGCCAGATACTCGCCAATGGTCGCGGGCACTCGTGCACAGGCGGCACACTCGGGATGGAACCGAAAATGATGGCAGCGCACAACAGCACGCGTACCGCGATGGTGTTTCATGCACCTCCCAACCTGAGCCGTGGGTCGGGCCGCTAGGCGAATCTCCGGCGTCGGCGGCTTTCACCGGCAGCCAGACTTTTACCAGATTACGGCCACCCCAGTCAAGCCCGGGTAGGTGCGAAGTCGGGTTTTGGAAACGCGATCCAGATTGCGCTACTGGAGCACCGCGTCCATCGCGGTGACGAGGTCGCGCCACTCCACACGCTGCCCCTCGAGCTCGCGGCGACCGCGCGCCGTGAGCGTGTACACGCGCCGACGCGGCCCACGCTCACCCTTGGCCCACTTGCTCTTCACGAGGCTCGAGCGTTCCATCCGATGCAGGGCTGGATAGAGCGAACCCTCACGGATGTCAAAACGCCCGTCGGATTGATCCTTGAGCCTCGCCGCGATCTCGTACCCGTGCGCAGCGGAACCGTTCAGGGATGAGAGCACAAGGAACTCCAGGTGCCCTCTGAGTGCATCACCATCAAACGCCATTGCGGAATCATGACCCATCCCGCGCGGCTCCGCAAGCGTTTTGGACATCGAATTTGCGCCCAACCGTGCGGTTTACGTCGATCGACGTACAGTTTGGATCCCGAAACTCGCGGTCGCTTTCGAATGATGAGAGTGTTCGTTGCAAGCGCGATCAGAAACCGCCGTGGTTGGGGCCTTTACCGGAGTGACTCCCAGCGCCGAATGCGGGACGCTCCGAGATATGACCTGCTCCACATGGCCGGGCGCTGAGGTGCGCTCGGCGATCTCCGCGCGGCGCGCGGCGCAACACCAACTGCTGGCGCTCGCCGGCCTGGTGATCTGCGCTGCCGCGATGGCGGCCGCTCCCGCGCCCGCCCCTCGTCATCTGGCGCTCGTGGTGATCGCGGTCGGCACCGCTGCGCTGTTCGCCGAGGGGCTGTTGCTGTGGCGCCAACACGCCCGGTTGGTGGAGGGCACCGATCAGCTGATCCTGGCCGGGTATGCGTATGCGGGCCGCGCCGACCCCACCAGCCGCCAGGTCGCGCGGCGCACCGCCGAGCTGCGCTCGACGGCATATCGCGCCCGGCTCTCCCGGCAATGGCGCGAGCTGCTGAAGCGAGCCGCACGTGACGATTGGGAGCTGCGCTCGTGCCGATACGTCAGTCACGCGGCAGTACAAGAGAACGCTGCAACGATCGCCCGAATCATCGCCGCACTCGAACACGGGCCCGGGAACCCGGCCGCCGAGGTGCGCCTGCGGCGCCAGGCGGAACAGATCCCCCTGCCGTTTGGCCCGTCCGAGCTGCAACTTCAAAGCCGCGCGGTGTTCGCCCGGGAACTGGCCGCAATCGAGCATCAACTGGCGCGAACTGAATAAGAGGGGTCAGTCGCCATTTATTCACCAAGCGGCTTCTGCGGCAGCCGGGGCGTCCTTGTGAATAAATGGCGACTGACCCCTCTTATGCAGTGCGATAATTGGCGGGTGGAAAGCGAACCGCCGCAGCAATCCTCACCGTCGCTCCGCGACCGCGTGCAGGCGCTCATCCAGCGCGGTCAGGCGATCATGGAACGCCTGCAGCGGGAGCGTCCGCGGCACGCCTCGGTCGAGGTGGGATTTCGCTGGATCGTGCGCGACAAGCAGATCGCGGGCGGCGTGCTGGGCGGCGGGCTGGCCTACCGGCTGTTCTTCTGGGCGCTGGCGCTCGCGCTGCTCGTGTGTAGCGGGCTCGGGTTTGCCGGCGCTTCCGGGGCCAACGTGGAGCAGGCCGCCACCGACAGCGGGCTGACCGTCGCCGTTGCCAACACGATCGCCGCGGCGTCAGCCGAATCCGAAGCCAACCGCTGGTGGCTTCTGACGGTCGGTGCGTTCTCGTTCGTGTGGTTCAGCTTCAGCCTGCTGCGGGCGCTGCGGCTGGTGCATGCCTCGGCCTGGCAGACCCCGCTGCCTCCGCTGCGCCACATCCCCCAGGCGGTCATCGCGGTCGCGGTTGCGCCGTTTGGATTCTTCGCCGTCGTGGAGCTGGCCGGGTGGGTGCGCGCCAACACCGACACGGCGCCGGGCCTGGTCGCCACGCTCGCGGTCGGATTCGGCTTTGCCGCCGTGTGGCTCCTGGCTTCGCGCCAGCTGCCCTGCGGCGAGGAGCTGCCGCTGAGCGCGTTCATCCCCGGTGCCGTGATCTTCGGGGCCGGATTGGAGGCGTTGCACCTGTTCACCGTGTACTTCCTGGCCGACCGCCTGGCCAACGCATCGTCGCTCTACGGCAGCCTGGGACTGGCGGCCACGGCGCTCTTCTTCCTGTTCTTGATCGGCCGCGGACTGGTGTGGGCGGCCGAACTCAACGCGGTGGTGTGGGACGTGCGCAAGGGGCTCAGATCGGCGCAGCCGAGCGCAGCCGACATTCCACTCGCGCCGCCTCGGGCCTAGTCCGGGCCGGCCCCACCCACCTGCCACGGATGAGCGGGGCCGGCTCGGCCATCTACCCACTGTACCTCTATACCTGGTGTGAATCAACTACCCAGGACATCGGTGTTCAGGCGGCGATTAGGTACGGTGGGCCGATGGATACGGCTCTGGGCGTCGCACTCGGGCTCGCGGCGGCGATCGTCTTTGGCATCGGCATCGTCCGCCAGGCCGACGCCGCCGCCGCGGCCCCGGCGCACGACGTGATGCGGGCGAGTCTTCTGGTGACGCTGGCCCGATCGCCGCGGTGGCTGCTGGGCACCGCGCTTGCGGCTGTCGGGTGGCTGCTGCAACTGGCCGCGCTCGCCGTCGCTCCGGTGACCGTAGTGCAGCCCGCGCTGGCGTTCACCGTGGTCGTGGTGTTCGTGCTCGGCGTGCGCGCGGCGGGAGCCGCGGCGGGTCGCCGCGAGATCGCCGCGGTCGGCGCGGTGACCGTTGGCATGGTCGCGATCGCGCTGACCGCTCCGGATGCCAACGGCGACACGGCCGAGGGGATCGGCGTGTGGGTCACGCTCGCGGCGATTTCGCTCGTCGCCCTGGTACCGATGATCGCGCGACGCTCCGCCGGCCTGACCGTGCTGTGGGCACCGGCCGCCGGTGCGGCGTTCGCTCTGGCCGCCATCGCCACCAAGTTCCTCACCGAGGCGGGTAGCACCCGGCTGGTGCTCGCCGTCGTCTGGCTGGCGGTGGTGGGGGCCGCGTCGGCCGTCGGCGGCGTCGATGAAATGAGCGCGTTTCACGTGCGCCCGCCCGTACAGGTGGTTCCGATGGCGCTCTCGGTCGAGCTGCTGGTGCCGGTGCTGCTGGCCCCCGTGCTCTTCGGTGAGAGCTGGCCGGCGGGCCTCGCGGAACGCGCTGTACTGGCGCTGGCGCTGATCGTCCTCACCGCGGGCGCGGTGATCCTGGGCCGAAACCCGATGGTCGCCGGCCTCTCGGCGGGTGGCGCCGAGGGTTGACGGCCGGGGCCGGCCGCCTTACCTTCGAAGCGCATGGGGTTGACGGGTTCTCAACTCGCCGAGATCGGTGAGCTGCTCGAACGGCTGGAGCAGATCGAGGTGCGCGAGGGCGACACCGCGGTTGACCTTGCCCGCCACCAGGCCGAGTTGATCGCGATCAAGGGCCGCGCCTGTGCGCTGTCTGACGTGATCGACCACCGCGACTGACGTCCCCATCGGCGGCCACAATGCGGGAATGCCTGCGGCCCGTCTCACCGAACGCCCGCCAATCGCCCTCGACCTCGGCGGCGAGACCATCGCGGTGCGGGTGCGCGAGTCTGCGCGGCGCCGCAACATCCGCGTGGGCGTCGGCCCTGATCGCCCGCTCGAGGTGATCGTGCCGCGGGGCACGTCGGAGCGTTCGATCAGGCGCGTGCTGCGCGAACACCACGCATGGATCGAGCGCCGGCTGCGCGCTGCCCAGGCCGAAGCGGCCAGGCCGTTCGAGCTAGGCCTCGACCGTCCCGGCGTTGTCCATCTGAACGGCACGGCCGTACCCGTCGAGCAGACCGGCGGCCGACCGTCTGCGCGCCTGGTCAAAGGCCGCCTGCGGGTCGGCGGCGCCGCCGCCGAGGCGACCGCCGCGATCGATCGCTGGTACCGGCGTGAGGCCGCGGCCCGCATGGAGGGCCGCGTGGCGGAATGGGCGCCGCAAATCGGTGTGGAGCCCGTCCGGATCTCGATCCGCGATCCGCGATCGCGCTGGGGCTCGTGCTCGTCGCGCGGCACGTTGTCGTTCTCGTGGCGGCTGCTGCTGGCTCCACTGGACGTGATGGACTACGTCGTGGTGCATGAGCTGTGCCACCTGGAGGTGCCGAACCACTCCGCCCGCTTCTGGCGGCTGCTCGAGGCTCACTACCCCCATCGCGAGGCAGACGAGGCGTGGCTGCGCCGGTTCGGCCGCGAGCTGCATCGCTACTCGCCGGCCATTGCTCTGGGCGAGTAGCGGCACTCCCCAAACCAATTGGTGGCAATTACCGCAATCCGGGGAAGGCAACGCGCGATACGAAGCGACGAAACTTGCCCCCGTGGCGACACCGCACCCAGACCACCGCACGCCCCGCAGGCTGAATGTCGTCGACGACAGCACCCCCTCCTTCCCTGTCGTCGACATGCCCGCGGGGCTGCGGCTGGTCCGCGCGATCGACCGGGCCGTGCTGGACGTGGCCCGTGACTCCGATCTGCGCCCGATGGAGATCTACGCGCTGATCCTGCTCGGCCGTTCGACGGGCCATGAGTACCGCCGAGCTGGCCCGTCACCTTGTTGCGAGTACGAGTCAGGCCAAGCAGCTCGCGCTGCGGCTGGCGGCCCGCGGCATCGTCATGCGCAGCCCGGTCACGGGCCGCACCGAACTCACGCCGCTGGGCCACACGCTGGCCACCGGCGCCGCTCACCGGGTCGAGGCTCAGAGTCGGGCGCACCTCGCCGAGGTCGACGACGACACCCGCATCGCCGGAGGCTCGAGCCTCTCGATGCTCATGCTCCCCGGCTGACCGCCTGTTGCGGCTGGTTCGCGCCGGCGGTGGCGGCGGGGCGGTACGGTGCTGCCGATGCCAGCACGACCCACCATCGGCGTCACCAGCTACTGGACGCCCGCCTCGATGCCCCACTGGGATCTGGATGCCGTGCTCGTCAGCCAGGGGTACATCGATGGCGTGCACGGCGCCGGTGGGCAGGCGCTGGTGCTGCCGGCCGATCCCGGCTGGGCGGAAGCCCCCGACGACGCGCTCGACCTGCTCGACGGGTTGATGGTGGTTGGCGGCGACGACATCGATCCGGCGCTCTACGGGGCCGATCCGCATCCGCGCGGCGGCCGGCCGCATCCGCGCCGCGATGCCGCCGAGACCGCGCTTCTGCGTCGCGCGATCGAGCGAGACATGCCGGTGCTCGGCATCTGCCGGGGCATGCAGCTGCTGAACGTGGTGTGCGGCGGAACGCTCGACCAGCATCTGCCCGACTCGATCGACATCACGCCCCACCGTGCCGCCGACCGCGAACTCGGCACCCATGCGGTCGCGACCGTCGAGGGCACGCTCGCGGCCCGGATTCTGGGGCCTCGATGCCCAGGTCAGCTCGCACCATCACCAGGGCGTGGCCCGCCTCGGCGCGGGTCTCACCGTCTCGGCGCTCGCGCCCGAGGACGGCGTGATCGAGGCGATCGAGCTGCCCTCCAGGCGGTTCGTGCTCGGCGTGCTGTGGCACCCCGACGCCGATCCCACCGGCACCGGCGCTCCGGTGTTTGCGGCCCTGGTCGACGCGGCTCGGGTAAGGTGAACGCAGCGTGAGCACCCATCTCTGGCACCCGTTCGCCGACATGGCGGTGGTCAAGGACGACGAGGTCGTGATCGTCCGCGGCGACGGCGCGACCGTGTGGGATGCCACCGGCAAGGAGTACATCGACGCGCGCGCCGGGCTCTGGTACTGCGGCATCGGCCACGGCCGCACCGAGATTGCCGACGCAGTCGCGGCGCAGATGCGAACGCTGGCCGCCTATGACACGTTCGAGCGGCTGGCAAACCCGCCGGCGCTGGAGCTGGCCGACCGCGTGTCGGCGCTTGCCCCGATGCCGGGCGCGGCCGTGTTCTTCACCTCGGGCGGCTCGGAGGCGGTCGACACCGCCGCAAAGCTCGCCACCCGGTACTGGCACGCCCTGGGCAAGCCCGAGAAGCGCGTGATCGTCCATCGCGAGCACTCCTACCACGGCATGAACGCCTACGGCACGAGCCTCGCGGGCATCCCTGCAAACCGCGAGGGGTTCGGCGGCCTGATTCCCGACGTGGCGGTGGTCGCCCACAACGACGCCGCTGCGCTGGACGCGTTCCTGGCGGAGCACGCCGACCAGGTGGCCGCGTTCATCGGCGAGCCGGTGATCGGCGCGGGCGGCATCATCCACCCGGCGCCCGGCTACTGGGAGCGGGTGCAGGAGATCTGCACGCGCCACGGTGTGCTGCTGATCGCCGACGAGGTGATCACCGGTTTTGGCCGGCTCGGCACGTGGTTTGGCAGCGAGCGGCTGGGCATCACGCCCGACCTGGTGACGTGCGCCAAGGTGATCACGTCGGGCTATCTGCCACTGGGCGCGGTGCTCGCCTCCGAGCGGGTGCAGGAGCCGTTCTTCAGCGAGCCCGGCAAGGCGATCTTCCGGCACGGATTCACGTATTCGGGCCACCCATCCGCCTGTGCTGCGGCGCTCGCGAACCTGGACGTGATCGATCGCGAGGGTCTGCTCGAGCGGGTGCGCGAACTGGAGCAGGTGCTCGCCGCCGCGGTCGAGCCGCTGACCGAGCACCCCGAGGTGAGCGAGGTGCGGGCCGGACTCGGGCTGCTGGCAGCCGTCGAGATCGACCCCGCGCTGCGCAAGGACGATCCGGGCCTGGTCGACCGCGTGGTGCAGCAGTGCCGCCGCAACGGCATGCTGACGCGAGCGCTCGCGGGCCGGGCGCTGCAGATCTCACCGCCGTATGTGATCTCAGAAGATCAGCTGCAGCGGGTGGGCGAGATCATCGCCGACTCGATTGTGCAGGTGCGGCCGGCATCGGCCGCGCTTCAGGCGTGACGATGCGGCCGGCCGTGGTGCAGCAGGTTGTCGATGTGCGTGGCGTGCTCGAGCCGCGCCAGGCCTGAGCCTGTTCGCGCCGGCCCGTCGAGGGCCAGGAACACGACGAAGAGCGTGAAAGCCAGCGGCACCAGCGCAGACGCCGCAACCGCGGGCGTCCAGTGGTGGTAGGCCGACACGATCACCCCCCACACCGGCCAGGTCATGAATGCCAGCACCCCCAGAAGTCCGATCCTGATCCCCCAGGCGAGGTCTCCGTCGTGACGGTGCATGCTGGCTCCTTTCTCGCTGTTCGTGACAACTGTCACGATTAGTCCACGCAGAGAAGTCTAGCGCGTTTATGCGGCCCGCCCCAAGGCGGGACGCATAAACAACATCAGCAACCAACCGAGCCATCCGGGGTGCCTGGCTCCTTTTATGCGTGCTGCGCCCGCATAAAAGGTGCCTGGCACCATGCGGCGTGACCTGACGCCATCCGCCACTAACGCATAAAAGTGCCTGGCACGGGGTATGCGGCTTCTAGGAGCGTTTGCGCGGCAGGTCCAGGAACGGCAGCGGCACCACCGTCGCCGGCACCCTGCCCCGTTCGCCTTCCACCGTCCACTCCATCGAAAGACGCGTGCCGGCCTGCTCGTACTCCGGCCGCACCGACGCCAGCGCGACCATCTTCTTGAGTGTCGGCGACCAGCCGGTACTCGTCGCCCGGCCGATCTGCCGCCGCGTGCGCGAGTAGAGCGGGATCGGGCTGCGATCGACCATGGCCGAGACATGCGGCGAGAGCCCGTGGCGGGCGAACTCCGACTCGATGCCGTTCCAGTCGATCTCGATGCCCACCAACCGCCGCGGCGGGCCGCCCCGGGCGCGCTCGTCCTGCAGCGCCGCCTTGCCGTTGTACGGCCCCTTCGTGCTCGACACCAGCCGGCCCAGTCCGATCTCAAACGGCGAGTACTCGTGGTCGGGCGCCTCGGCGTGCCGCACGCTGGTGTAGTCGACCTCGATCAGGATCAGTCCCGCCTCGAGCCGCACCACATCCAGCGCCCGCATGCCCGCCGGGCGCAGCCCGTGCGCCTCGCCCGCGGCAAAGAGCGCGTCCCACACGGCGGTCGCGGCATCGGCGGGAATGAACAGCTCGTAGCCGAGGTCGCCGGTGTAGCCGGTGCGGGTCACATCCACGTCGGCGCCCGCGATCGTCGTCGCGCGGCGGCGGAAGTAGCGCACGTCGTCCCAGTCCTCGCCGGTCGCGTCGGCCAGCACCGCCCGGGCGCGCGGGCCCTGCAGCGCCAGCGCACCGAATTGCTCGCTGACATCACCGATCTCGACATCCAGGCCGGCGGCGTTCATCGCCAGCCAGCGGTACTGGGGATCGGCCGCCGTCCACCGAAAACGCGTGTCGTCGAGCCGCGCCACGGTGCCGTCGTCGATCACCTTGCCACGCTCGTCACACCACGGTGTGTAGACCACCTGGCCGACCTCGATGCGGGTCGCGTCGCGGGTGATCACGCGGTCGACCAGACGCATCGCGTCGGGGCCGCTGATCTCGTACTTGTAGAGCGGCGAGACATCGATCACCGCAGCCGCCTGGCGCACGGCGTTGTACTCGATGTCGTGGAAGTCGGAGTACGTCGCGGCGGCCAGATAGCCCGACCACTCGCCCCACGCACGCTTGCGATTGAGGGCGCTCTCGCGCTCGAAAAAGGGAGTTTCGACTGTCATGTGCGAGCAAGTCTACGTCGCCGCCCGGTAGCATGCCCGCGTGCCCGAGCGATATGACGCGATCGTGATCGGTGGTGGCCACAACGGATTGGTCACCGCCGCCTACCTGGCCCGTGCCGGCCGGCGGGTCGTCGTGCTGGAGCGTCGCCATGTGCTGGGCGGCGCGGCAGTCACCGAGGAGATCGTGCCGGGCTATCACTTCAGCGTCGCAAGCTACGTGGTGTCGCTGCTGCGGCCCGAGATCGTGCGCGAACTGGAACTGCCCCGCCACGGACTCGAGATCCTGCCGCTGGACGGCACCCTCACACCGCTCGATGGCGACTACCTGTGGCGCGTCAACGACCACGGCCGCACCGTGCGCGAGCTGCGCCGCTGGTCGCTCTCGGACGCCGAGGCCTACGAGGACTATGGCCAGCTGATGGTGCAGATGGCCCGGTTCATCAAGCCGATCCTCTCGGCCGTGCCGCCCGACCAGGGCCGTATCAACCCGGTCGAGTGGCTCAGCCTGCTGCCGCTGGGCAAGCGCTTCGCCGAGCTGCCGCGAAAGCTCAAGGACACGCTTCATCCAGGTGATGACGATGAGCGCGGCCGACTTCCTCGACCAGTGGTTCGAGACCGATCCGCTCAAGGCCACCATGTCGGCGTCGGGCATCATCGGCACCTTCCAGGGCGTGCACTCGCCCGGCACGGCGTACGTGCTGCTGCACCACTACATGGGCGAGATCGACGGCGCGTTCCGCGCCTGGGGTATCCCCCGCGGCGGTACCGGCGGCGTGAGCCTGGCGATCGCCTCGGCGGCGGCGGCACTGGGCGCCGAGATCCGCACCGAGGCGCCCGTTGCGCGCATCGACGTGACCGGCGGGCGCACCACCGGCGTCACGCTGGAATCGGGCGAGCAGCTGGAAGCCGACGTGGTGCTCTCGAGTGCCGACAGCCGGGTGACGTTCAAGCACCTGCTCGAGCCGGGCACGCTCGACCCCGAGTTCGAGGCCGAGGTCGACCGCTACAAGTACCGCGGGTCGTCGGGCAAGGTGAACCTGGCGCTGGACGCGCTTCCCGAGTTCACGTGCCTGCCGGGCAAGGGCGAGCACCTGCGCGGCGCCATCAGCTTCTCGCCGTCGCTCGAGTACATGGAGCGCGCCTACGACGACGCCAAGTACGGCCAGCCGTCGCGGCGGCCCTACGTGGACATGATCATTCCGACCCTGGTCGATCCGGCCATGGCGCCGCCGGGCAAGCACACCATGAGCTGCTTCGTGCAGTACGCGCCGTACCACCTGGCCGAGGGCACCTGGGACGATGCTGCCCGCGAGGCGTTCGGCGAGGCGGTGATCTCGACGATCGAGGAGCGCGCGCCCAACATCCGCAAGATCATCGTCGACAAGCAGGTGCTGACCCCGCTCGACATCGAGGAGCGGATCGGCCTTTCGGAAGGCAACATCTTCCAGGGCGAGCTGTCGCTGGAGCAGCTGTTCTTCAATCGCCCGGTGCCCGGCTGGGCGCGGTTTCGCACGCCGATCGACGGCCTGTGGATGTGCGGCTCGGCCACGCATCCCGGCGGCGGCATCATGGGCGCGCCGGGGCGGATCGCCGCGCTCGAGCTGCTCAAGGCCCAGAGGTCGGGAGTCGGGAAGGTGCGGCGATGAGCTGGGATGTGATCGTCGCCGGCGGCGGCCACAACGGGCTGGTGTGCGCGACCCGCCTGGCGCGCGCGGGCAAGCGTGTGTTGGTGGTCGAGCGCCGGTCGCAGGTGGGCGGCATCGCCGAGGTCGTGCTGACCGCCGGGCGGCTCGATCGCAATGTGGTGGCCGAGCTCGAGCTGGAGCGGCACGGCCTGCAGCTGCACGAGCCTGAGGTGCGGCTGGTGGCCCTGACGGCCGGCGAGGATCCCCTGGTCTTCTGGGCCGACAGCCGGCGAACCGCCGACGGGCTGCGCGACGTGTCGGCAGCCGATGCCGACCGCTATGTCGCGTTCGACGAGCACGTGCGGGCGCTGGCCGGGTTCGTCGGGCGCCTGAATGCCTCCACTCCTCCGCGGCTCGACCGGCCCACGCGCGACGCTACGGCCGAGCTCGTGGGCCTCGGCGGCGCGTTTCGCGGCCTTGGCGCCAAGGGCGGCCGCGAGCTGACCCGAGCGCTGCCGATGGCGGTGGCCGATTTCGTGGCCGAGTGGTTCGAGCACGACCGGGTGCGCGCTGCGCTGGCGGCGCGCGGCACGCGGTTCACCGCGATGGGCCCGTGGTCGGCGGGCACCGCGCTGCTGTTGCTGAATGACTCGGCGGGCAACGACGGCGGTGCCGCGGGCGAGAGCGTGCAGGCAACCGGCCTCGACCGAGGCTCTGACGGCGGCGGCGACCGCGGCCGGCGTCGAGATCCGCACCGACTCGCCGATCGCCGGGGTGATCGCCCCGAACGGCCGCGTGGCCGGCGTCACGCTCGAGGACGGCGAACAGCTGTGGGCGCCGGTGGTCGCGGCGGCGGTCGATCCCAAGACGGTGCTGACGCGCTGGGTCGATCCGGTGGTGGCCGGGCCGCAGCTGCGCTGGCGGGCGGGCAACTTCCGCACGCCCGGGCGCACCGCGCGGGTCACGCTGGAGCTCTCGGCGCTGCCGGAGTTCACCGGCCTCACCTCGCCGGAGCAGCTCGCCGGGCGGATTCTGACCGCGCCGGGCATCGACGCGCTGGAGCAGGCGTTCGACTCGTCCAAGTACGGCGAGATGAGCGAGGTGCCGATGATCGAGGCCGTGATCCCCACCGCGCTGGATGCGGCGGCGGAGTCCCACCGGCTGGAGGCGCTGGTGCAGTGGGTGCCGCCGGGCACCACGACGCGGATGGTGGGCGATCGCACCGTCAAGGAGCTGGAGCGCCACGCGCCGGGCATCAAGGGTCTGATCACCGGCCGCACCGTGCTCACGCCCGACGGGCTGGAGGAGGAGTACGGCCTGGCCGGAGGGCACGTGCTGCACGGCGAGCTGGGCCTCGACCAGTTCTACGCGTGGCGGCCGGCCATCGGCCTGGCCCGCCACCGCCTGGCGATCCCCGGCCTCTACCTGTGCGGGTCGGGCGCGCATCCCGGCGGCGGGCTCACCGGCCTGCCCGGCGCCCA
The DNA here is from genome assembly GCA_963796875.1 of uncultured Actinomycetes bacterium. GTDB lineage: Bacteria > Actinomycetota > Thermoleophilia > Gaiellales > JAICJC01 > CAVPTL01. Next base: position 17,818 of record CAWCNL010000005.1, on the reverse strand, counting down.
CGCGGCGAAAGCAATCCTCGCCGACAGCTGAGCTGCGAACGCATACAAGGGGTCAGCCACCTTTTATTCATGGGCAACCGTCAAGGGTGCAGCCAACGCTACTGATGATAAAAGGTGGCTGACCCCTTTTATGCGCCGGCGGCGGTGACGAGGGCGCGGTGCGGGCGGAGGAACCGGTCGTCGTGGCGCCACATCAGCTCGTTGTGCCACTGCAGGCCCGCCGCCCAGCCCCGCCCGTCGCTGCGCTCGATCGCCTCGATCACCCCGTCGGGGGTGCGCACCGTGGCGGTCAGCCGCGGGCCGGGATCGGCGACCGCCTGATGGTGGAACGAGTTCACCCTCTGCGGCCCTCCGGCAAACCATTCCGCCGCGTCGCTCCCGGCCACCACCTCCACCTCGTGCCAGTGCTCACCGGGCGGTTGGAGGGCCAGGTTCTGCCACGAGTGCTCGTGAAACTGCGCTCCCTCATGCTGCTCGGCCACGTGCTGGGTCAACCGCCCGCCACCGGCCACCGCGAGCACCTGGATGCCCCGGCAGATGCCGAGCACCGGGATCCCACGGTCGAGCGCCGCGGCGGTCAGCGCGAGCTCGAAGGCGTCCTGGGCCGGATCGATCGGCTCGGTGCGCGGATGCCGCTCCTCGTCGCCGTAGTGCGCCGGGTCGACATCGGATCCCCCGCACAGCTGCACGCCGTCGACCAGATCGAGGATGGCATCCACATCGCCCACCGGCGACGAACGCGGCAGCACGATCGCCACCGCCCCGGCCCACTCCAGCGGGCGGCGCAGCGACGGCTCGACCTCGGCCAAGAGCGGATCCTCGAGCTCGATCGTGTAGCCGATCACCGGCCGGTTCATACCGTCGCCGCCTCCATCCGCTTGGATCGCAGCCGCTGCGTGAGCGCCGCCGGCGGGAACAGGATCACCGAGATCATGCCCGCGGCCACGAGCGCCGACGAGGTGGCCGAACTCATCTTGCCCTGGGCCACGGCGAGCTGGGTGATCGCCACCACCAGAGGCAGCGTGGTCGCCGAAAGCAGCGCAAACGGCGGGCGGTCGCGCGGCTTCAGGTCGTTGCGGTACAGCAGGAACGCGGGAGCGCCGCGGGCCAGCAGGAAGCAGGCCCAGAAACAGCGGCAGCCGGATCAGCCCGCTGGGCGTGAACACCGCATCCAGATTGAACTGGATGCCGGTCGTGATGAAGAACAACGGCACGAAGAATCCAAACCCTATCGACTCGAGCTTCACGTAGAGCTGCTCGCGATCCTCGGGCCCGCCGATCATGGCGCACACGATGCCGGCGGCAAACGCGCCGAGGATGATGTTGAGGCCAAACTGCGTGGCCAGGTAGACCATCGCCACCAGCAGCAGGATCGCCGAGCGCAGCGCGAACTGGCCGCTGCGAAACATGGTGTCGTGCATCACGTTGGTGACGCGATCCTGGCGCACCTTCATGCCCACGAACGCCGCCGCGAGCGCCGTCAGCCCGAAGATCACGACGAGCACCGCCGCCGTGCCCTGCCGTGCCACCGCCGGTGAAGAGCACCGAGGTGGCCACGATCGGCCCGATCTCGCCGAGCGTCGCCGCCGCCAGCACGAATGCGCCGAACCGCGTGCCGAGGTCGTCCGCGTCGCCCAGGATCGGTACCAGCGTGCCCATCGACGTGGCCGAGAGCGCGGTGCCGACGTAGAGCGTGTCGCGCACCACTCCGGTCTCCTGCAGCACACCCGCGCAGGCCAGCGCGATCACGTAGGTCAGCACCCAGCCGTACATGGCCAGCCGCAGCGGTCTGCCCCGGACCCGGTCGATCTCGAGCTCGTTGCCGGCCAGGAAGAACAGGAACGCGAGGCCAAAGTCCGACAGCACCGAGATCGTCGGCCCCATCTTGGCCACTCCCAGCACCGACGGGCCGATGATGATGCCGAGCAGCAGCTCGATCACCACGACGCTGATCATGAACCGCGATCCCACGTCGGCCAGAAGCGGCGCGAGCGCGGCGCAGAAGACGATGATCAGAAACGAGGTGAGCTCGGCCTCTGGCATGACGCGCAAGTCTCTCATGAAGTGGCACCGGGCGGGCCTGCTAGGCTCGCCCGTCGTGAGTCTGCGAACCGGATACGTCGAACTGCCCGCGGGCGCCCGCGTGCTGCACCGCGAGGGCCCCGGCCCCTTCGTCACCCGCATCCGTTACGAGCTGGAGGACGGCACCCTCGGTGAGTGGACGTCGCGGCGGCATCGCAAGCGCGCCGGCTCGGGGTCGCCGTACTGGGATCCGCACCACCTGGGCTGGTGGTGTGCCGCGCTGTTCGTGATCGGCTCGTTCTGCTTCGCGCTGGGTTCGGTGGCCGGCTACAGCGATCTGGTCGGCTTCAGAGCCGACTCGATCACCTACTTCGTCGGGTCGCTCTTCTTCACGTCGGCGTCCTACCTGCAGTACGTCGAGGCGATCAGCGCACCCACCGCGGCCGACGGCGCCGACGCCACCCGGCGCTGGTTCGCGATCGACACCGGCCGGGTGGACTGGTGGGCCACGGCGATCCAGCTGGTCGGCACGGTGTTCTTCAACTTCACCACCGGCGACGTCTTCATCCAGGGGTTGAACGCCCACCAGGAGGATCTGGTGGTGTGGTCGCCCGACGTGCTCGGCTCGATCTGCTTCCTGATCTCGAGCCAGCTCGCCTACGCCGAGGTCGGACACCACTGGATCTCATGGAATCCGCGCGAGCTGGGCTGGCGGATTGCGGCGATCAACCTGCTCGGCTCGATCCTGTTCGGCGTCTCGGCGATCGCGGGCTGGATCGTGCCGTCCAGCGGCGATCTGCTCGATGCCGCGCTCGACACGTCGGGCACCTTCTGGGGTGCCGTGTGCTTCCTGGTCGGCGCCGTGTGGATGATGCCCGAGGGAGTCTCTCAGCCGCCCGCACCGGCGGCTCCGGCGGTGGGTGTGGAGGCGGCCGGCTCGGCCTGAAGCGCTCCGGTCTCGGCCGGGATGTGCACGGTGAACACCGTCTCGCCGGGACGCGAACTCGCGGTGATGGTGCCCCGGTGGCTGAGGATGATCCGGCGGCTGATGTCGAGCCCCAGGCCGGTGCCCTTGCCCATCGGCTTGGTGGTGTAGAACGGCTCGAAGATGCGCGTGATCACGTCGGGTGCGATGCCCGGCCCGTCATCGGTGATGCAGACGATCAACGCCGTCGCCGGTACTCGCCGGACGCGTCTCGATGGTGATGGTGCCGTCGCCGTCGATGGCATCCAGCGCGTTCACGAGCAGGTTCGTCCACACCTGGTTCAGCTCCGACCCGTGCACGGTCACCGGCGGCAGCGACCGGTCGTAGTTGCGCACGACGGTCACGTTGCCCTTCTTGAACTTGTATCCGAGGATCTTGAGCGTCGAATCGAGACCCTCGTGGATGTCGACGTCCTGCACGGCGGCGCGATCCATGTGCGTGTAGTCCTTGACCGCGGCGACCAGGTCGGAGATGCGCGTGGTGCTCTCGTGCAGCTCGTCCACCAGGCTCTGGGCGGTGAGCGACGCGGCCACCCACTCGATCGCCGCACCGGTGGCCGATCCGGCCGCGGCGTGCACCTGCTGCAGCCAGCCGCTGTCGACTCGCGCCTTGGCGAGTGCCTCGGCCAGCCGCCAGCCTTCGAGACCCAGATCGTCCAGCTGCTGGGCCAGCGCATCCTCGCGGTCGGCCGCGTCGACGGCGTGCTCCTGATCGTCGGCGTGTTCCATGTACTGGGCCAGCGCCTGCTTTTGCAGCGCCACCAGAAACGCGGCCTGCTCGCGTTCCACGCCGCTGCGCACGAACGCCCGCAGGGTGTGCTGGATGGTCTCGAACGACGCGGCCAGCTCGGAAGCCGTGCGCCGCGCCGCCGCAGCCGGGTTGTTCAGCTCGTGCGCGAGCCCCGCCGAGAGGGTGCCGAGCGCGGCCAGCTTCTCCTGCTGGCGGGCGGCCGACTCGGCCGCCTGGGCGATCGGCGCGATCAGCCGGACGGTGGTCTCCATCACCGCCGGGTTCGCATGCAGGAACGTCCGGAATGTGTCGCCGTCCCAGACGTACATGTGCACCGGGGTGATCGCGATGCCGGTGGCGATCGCCGGGTCGCCGGTCAGCGAGTTTGAGGCACCGGCGTAGCTCGGCGCCTGGCGCACGCCAACGATGGTGTCGACGCCGTTGATGCAGCGCGAGATCTCGAACCGGCCCTCATCGATCACCAGCAGCCGGTTGATCGGATCGCCGTCGTCGAACAGGTGCTCACCCGGCTGAAGCCACTGCTCGGTGGCCTTCTTGCCGAAGGCCTCCACCGTCGCGTCGTCGACGCCGTCGAACAATTCGAGTTCGCGCAGGATTTCCCGCATTCAGCCATGCTAGCGATCAGTGGACGGCAGCTCGCAGTGGCGACCAGCAAGGACGCCCCGCGTCACGGTCATACCCTGACTCGTGGGTCAGGGTTTACGCTGATGCCCACATGGATTGCCCGGCCTACCTTGGGGTCATGTCAGAGAGGCGAATCCCTCGACGTTGGCTGGTCCTCGGCGTCGGCTTGATGCTGTGTTTGGCGCCCGGCCTGGCGAGGCCGATGATGGCCCGCGCGGCCACTCCGACCGTGATCGTGAGCACCGCCCGGCCGATCCATGCGATCGCGACGAGTTCGTCATCGCTGGTCTGGCGCCAGGACGGCGGGGGCGCGCAGAACGGATGCAACACCTGGGTGCGACGCCGGACCTGGGGTACCGGCGCGCGTTCCGACGTCTCCACGTGCCGGGAGAGCGGCCCAAGCACGGTGTGGGACGGCTGGCTCGGAGATTTCGCAATGGGCACCTCGAGGGTCGCCTTCACCGCGGTCGGCGACGACTTCGACTGCTGCGAAGACTGGATCGAGGTCTGGCTGAATACTCCTCCACTCGGCATCCGAGACGACACCACCCACCAGCTGAAGTGCTACGGCGACCAGATCGTGAACCTCACCGCCCATGCGGATCTGGCTGCGTACACCAGGGCGGTGTGGACGCCCACCGACCCCAACACCGACTGCTACGGCCAGTGGGCCAATCTGCCCAATGACACGGTGACCGGCGGCCCCGTCGACACCCTGAACCTGGCCGGCGGCAAGCCCCGGCCACTCGCCGGCGCTCCACCATCGGCATTCATCAGGCTCTCGGCAGTCCGTATCGCGCTCGTCCCCTACGACCTCGCCTCGGCTCCGCTGAACCGCTATCCCCCACCGTTGCCGCAGATCCAGGTCTGGAACCTGCACTCGCGCACCCGCGAACACACCATCTCCGAGACCGGCACGATCAAGGCGCTCGACATGGCCGGGAATCAGATCGCCGTGCTCGTCGCCGACACCGGTGGCAACCTGCGCATCGACCGGTTCTCCACCCTCACCGGCGCTGCCACCGGATCGACCGCCGTGCCGGCGCAGACCGCGCCGATGCTGGCCGTCTACTACAACTACGTGGCCTACGTCGTGGGCACCCACGTGCTCGCGCTCAACACCGACACCGGCGTCAGCCACACCGTCGCCACACCCACGTACACGCCGCGCCAGATCCTCGCCGTCCGCGGCAAGGCCGTCTGGTATGCCAGTGCGCACGGCTGGGGGCGAATCCTCACCGCGCCGATCTCCTGACCGGCTCTGCGGCTAGCTCGCCGTCACCGCCAGGTACTCGTGCACGAAATAGAACCGGCCTCGCAACCATGCGGAAACCCGCATTACTCCAATGCTGCCCCTGCCGCTAGTGCGCCAGAATCGCGTAGCGGTGTGGTCCCGGTGTGGTCCCGCAGTACCACACCAAACGCCTAGCGGCCAGCCACCCGCCCACAGCGAACGCACCGCTCCCAAGACTTGCCATCAGCATCAACCCACCGAGCCTCCCACCGATGCCCCTTACGCAGACACCGCAGCCTCCGACGAAGCCCCCGAAACCAACGCATACACCGAACGTACGAGCCGAGTCTTAGAACCTGATTGGCAACCGCGGTTGCGAAGTGGGCAGAAAACCGCAGTCGTGTCCCACAGCCCAGGACACTATGAAGAGATGACCAGGTTTGGTCGGGCCCGGGGTGCGCGAGCTGGGAGATGTGCCCCACTCCCGTGCCGCCCGACCGTCTGGTGCGACACCATCGGCCGATCGTTTGTGCTGACCATCGGCGCGGGCTGTGTGGCGTGCCCGCCCACCGATCTTGGCGCGCGCTTATCCTGTGGCGATGGCAACGTGTGATCGCTCGACATGCTGGGGTCGCTAGGTTGAGGAGTGCTCGCGAGGTGTTCTGGAGCCTCGTTTTGTGGGCGCGTAGCGGCCTGGTGGCGACGTCGGTGCGAGTTGGCAGACGCTTCGGCCGGGTGGTATGACTCGACCCACACCGTCCCGTGTGTGCTTGCCGGAGAGGGACGTCGCCAAACCTCTGCAGGGGAGTCACGCATGCCGAAGCGCACGTTCAACGGTGTGGTCAATATTGACATCAAGGATTCCACCCCGGACTGGGCGCCCTTCACCCAGCCGATCGCCGATGTCGACGCGCCCAACGTTGTCTACGTCGTTCTCGATGACGTCGGGTTCTCGGCGATGTCGCCCTATGGTGGCTTGATCGAGACGCCGAACATCCAGCGCATCGCCGACGCGGGCCTGAGCTACACGAACTTTCACACTACGGCGCTGTGCTCCCCGACGCGCTCGTGCCTTCTGACTGGGCGCAATCACACGACCAACGGTATGGGCTGTATCACCGAGGCGACGTCGGGGTTTCCCAATGCGAACGGCCACATCCCGTTTGAGTGCGCGAACCTTGCTGAGGTGCTTGTGGACGAGGGCTGGAACACGTACATCACGGGAAAGTGGCATCTGTGCGCCGAGGATGAGATGAACCTGGCGTCGACCAAGCGGCAGTGGCCGCTGGGTCGCGGGTTCGAGCGCTTCTACGGGTTTCTCGGCGGGGAGACCAATCAGTGGTATCCCGACCTCGTCTATGACAATCACCTGGTGCGCCCTCCAAAGACGCCGGAGCAGGGCTACCACCTCACGATCGATCTGACCGACCGGGCGATCGAGTTCGTGCAGGACGCCAAGGCAATCGCCCCGGACAAGCCGTTCTTGCTGTATTACACACCCGGCGCTGCACACGCCCCGCACCACGCGCCGAAGGAGTGGATCGACAAGTATCGCGGCAAGTTCGACATGGGCTACGAGGCGTATCGCGAGATCGTGTTCAAGCGTCAGAAGGAGATGGGGCTCTTCGCCGACGACGTCGAGCTGTCGCCTCTCGATCCGTACGCTTCGACCCAGAGCCACGATGGCAAGCAGTGGCCCAAGGGCGACACGGTGCTGGCGTGGGATTCGCTCTCGGCCGACGAGCAGCGGCTGTTTGCGCGGATGGCGGAGGTCTACGCCGGATTCCTGGCGCACGCCGACTACGAGCTTGGCCGGCTGCTCGACTTCCTCGAGGATGCGGGCGAACTCGAGAACACCATCATCGTGCTGGTGTCCGACAACGGCGCGTCGGGTGAGGGCGGCCCGAACGGCTCGGTGAACGAGAACAAGTTCTTCAACGGCGTGCCCGACTCGATGGAGGAGAACCTCAAGGCGCTCGATGACCTGGGCAGCCCCCTGACCTACAACCACTACCCGACCGGCTGGGCGTGGGCGTTCAACACCCCGTTCAAGCTATGGAAGCGCTACGCCAACTTCGAGGGCGGCACCGCAGACCCGTTGATCGTGTCATGGCCCAAGGGTGTCAGCGCGCGAGGCGAGTTCCGCCGCCAGTTCGTACACGCGATCGACATCATGCCGACGCTTTTGGAGTGCGCCGGCATCGAGATGCCCGACGTAGTCAACGGCTACACCCAGCATCCGCTAGAGGGCCGGAGCTTCGCCGCAACCCTCGACGACGACGCGGCGCCCACCCGAACCACCCAGTTCTACTCGATGCTCGGCACGCGCGCGATCTGGCACCAAGGCTGGAAGGCTGCAACCGCGGTACCAGCCGCGCCGGAGTCATGGGGCGACTTCATTCACCAGCGATGGGAGCTCTACAACACGCTGGTCGATCCCACCGAGTGCCACGATCTCGCCGCCGAGCAACCGCTCAAGCTACAGGAGCTAGTCGCGCTTTGGTGGGCCGAGGTCGGCCGCTACCAGGCACTTCCGCTCGAATCACGCGGAGCCATCGAGATCCTCGGCACCCAACGGCCCGAACTCTCCCGGCCACGCACCCGCTACATCTACTACCCCGGCGGAGCGGAAATCCCCGAGTCGGTCGCCCCCAACATCCGCAACCGCTCCTACACGATCGCCGTCGAGGTCGAGGTGACCACCACCGAGGCCGGCGGGGTGCTGTTCTCACAGGGCTCCCGGTTCGGCGGCCACGCGCTCTACATCCGCAACCGCAAACTCTGCTACACCTACAACTGGATCGGCGAACACCTCCAGACGATCACCTCCGACCAGGACGTACCCACCGGGCACGTCATCCTGTCGGCGACCTTCGAGCGTGAAAGCGACGGACTGCCGACCACAGGGACGCTGACACTCCATATCCGCGACCAAGCGGTCGGATCAGCACAAATCATGACCCAACCCGGCAAGTTCGGACTCGGCGGCGGCGGACTCGTAGTCGGCGCGTCCGGCCTCGAGGCAGTGGTGCCCGACTACCCGACCCAACCGCCCCACACATTCGTCGGCGGCACCATCAAACGCGTCACCATCGACGTCAGCGGCACAGCCTTCCAAGACCTCGCAGCCGAAGCACGCGCAGCATTCGCCCGGCAATAAGACGAGCGACCAGCGCGCCGACGCGTACCTCCTCCAACGCTCGTTGCCGGGGATGCTTGTCTGCTGAGGTTAGGGTTGCCGCTAAACAGTCGCCGATGGGCTAACTCGTATCAGTCCACCCCACGTCCCACACGGAACGCTAACGACCACCAGCTACGCTTCACATTCAGGGAACGCTCGCCTCTGGGTGCGACTGGTGCCGGCCGACTCTCCACCGACGATCACCGATCGTCCACCACGGAGATCACATGCCAAACCCAGACCCCGCGTCCGTAAGCAGGCTCTATCCCGACCGACCAGCGCCGGCCTTGATCGTCACCGCGCGGAAGCCAGCGACGTACCCGCCACCCGCTGCTGTACCGAACGCCGACCGCAAGCGCAGCCGAATCGTAGAGCCGCCGAGCCTCACCCGCCTCTATAGCGCAGGCCAGCGCATCGCCAACGCAGAACGACTCGCAGAACAGCCCGAATAACACGCACGAGCGCATCCACGGTTGCGGAGTTCGGAGAAATCACAGTCGTGTTTCTGTGGCCACGAACGATATTGATCGGCCTGTCTGTGGATGGGTGCCGGGGTGCGCGAGTTGGAGAATGCGCCCCACCCCCCGTGCCGCCCGGGCCGTCTGGTGCGACAGCATCGGCCGATCGTTGTGCTGACCATCGCTCGCGATCTGCGGCGTACCCGCCCACGAGTACTGCCGGCATCAAGTGGGTATCGTGTGGGGGCACAGCAGGTGCGGATCGATCGATCCGCACCTGGGGATAGCTGTGCAACCGGGAAAGCTGGTAGCGGCGGCGACCCCAGTTCGCCGTCGCTACCTCCCGACCGCAGGCCGTCCCTGTCCGTGGATGCCGACGCGCTTATCCTGTGACGATGGCACCGACCACGAGACGAGACCAGCTTGAAGCTGCTGCAGTGCTGCGCGCCGTGCTGCGCCTGGTTGACGATGGCGAGGTGGATTGCCCTGTGTGGCTGCGTGAGCGGTTGGTGGGTGCGGTCGTGGCGCTAGAGGCCAAGCCGTAACCGAGGGCTTAGCTCTCCCTTCTTAAAGGGCTTGTTACAATAAGACGTTCCTCTAGTTGTGATAGGGTGGGTAGTAATGACCACCACACCCGCACTCCCAGTCGTCACCTACCGACGAGTCTCAACGCAGGAACAGGGCATCTCAGGGCTCGGCCTCGACGCCCAAGCCTCGACGATCAACGCCGAGCTGGAACGGCGCGCCTGGGTGTCTGAGGCAGACTATACGGACGTTGCGACGTCAGACCCCAAGCGCCACCGGCAGGGACTGGCCGATGCCGTCGACCACGCGAAGCGCAGCGGTGGGATCCTCGTCGCCGCGAAACTCGACCGCCTCGAACGAGACGTGATCGCCTTCGCCCAACTGCTCAACCGCGCCCAGCAAGAGGGCTGGGCCGTCTTGGTGCTCGACCTGCCCTTGGACACGACCACCGCCGCGGGCCGGTTCGCAGCGCTCACCCTGGCAAACAGCGCCGAACTCGAGCGCGGGCTGATCCGCGAACGCACCAAAGCCGCTCTCAAGATCCGAGCAGCCGAACTCGCACGCGAAGGCAAGCGCCTCGGCCGGGAAGTCAAGACGCCCACGTGGATCCTCGAACGCGTCACCGCCGAGCGAGACGCCGGCTCGACCTGGCAAGCGATCGCCGACCGCCTAAACGACGAGCACGTACCAACCACCCGCGGCGGCAAAGCATGGGCAGTCGGCACCGTCCAGAGCGCTTACAAGACCGCACAGCTCGAACGAGACGTCGCGGCCACCGCGAAAGTCTAGGCTGCGCTAAAAGCGCTAAAAGCGTCCAAAAGGTCTTACGAGCTGGCGCGACGACCGGTGGCGGATGTGCGGCGTCCGTTTGCCAGCTTGGATCAACGCACCGAGCCCGGCCAGAGTTCGGTTGCTCTCGTGAGTGCTGACGGGCTTGGGGCGGGATTCACGGCTAGATCAGTCACCGACCCCGCTGTATCAGGCGCTGCGCGCGTACGTCATCGATCGGTTGAGGTTCATGGTTACGGCGGGTTGTTCGGTGGGTTGTGGGTGGTCGCCCCGGGTTGTATGAGTCCAGTCTCGTAGGCGAGTACGACCGCCTGTACGCGGTGGCGCAGGTGGAGTTTCGCGAATACGCGGTTTACGTGGGTTTTGACGGTCGCTTCGCTGACGACGAGCTTCGCAGCAATGTTGGTGTTGGACAGTCCCCGCGCGATCAACTCAAACACTTCGAGTTCGCGATCGGTCAGCTCCTCGAGTTCGGGTGGCGTGCCGGAGCCGGGTCGGGGTCGGCGAACGTATTCGGCGATCAGGCGCTGGGTGATGATGGGGGCGAGCAGGGCCTCGCCGGTGACCACTAGGCGGACGGCTTCCACCAGGCGGGCAGGTGGGGCGCTTTTGAGGAGGAAGCCACTCGCTCCGGCGTGGAGCGCTTCGTAGACGATCTCGTCGTCGTCGAAAGTCGTCAGGATCAGCACAGCGGTGCTCAGTTCGTCGGCGACGATTCTTCGGGTCGCTTCGAGTCCGTCCAGGCGCGGCATTCGGACGTCCATCAGGATCAGGTCGGGGTTGAGTTCGTGGACCAGTGTGAGTGCCTGGACGCCGTCTTCTGCTTCGCCTACGACGTTGATGTCCGCCTGGGCGTCGAGGATCATGCGGAAGCCTCCGCGCACGAGTGCCTGGTCGTCGGCGATCAGGACGTGGATCATTGAGCGGTCCGGAGTGGAAGGCGGGCGTGTACCCCAAACCCGCCCTCGGCCCGTGGGCCGGCCTCGAGTGAGCCTCCAAAGACCGCGACGCGTTCTCGCATACCCACAAGTCCCAGACCGCCACCGTTGGCGGGCTCACTTGTGTCGCCGCTATCGACGACGTCCACTTCGAGCGCATCGTTGAGGTAACGCAGCGTGACTTTGGCGGATCCGTCGTTGGCGTGTTTGCGAGTATTGGTGAGCGCCTCTTGGACGATCCGGTAGGCGGAGACCTCGACACCAGGTGGCAGTGACCGCGGCTCGCCCTCGATCGTGAAATCGACCGCAACGCCGGCGGTGCGCACGTCGCTGACCAGCATTCCTAACTGGGCGAGGCCCGGTTGAGGGGCGAGTTCGCCCTCCAGTCCGTGTTCTCGCAGGACACCCAGAACACGGCTCATCTCGGTGAGGGCCTCCCGTCCGGTCTGCTGGATGGCAAGCACCGGTTCGCGTGCTCGGGCTGGGTCTGCTCGGAGCATCTCCTCCGCGGCTCCCGCCTGGACGACCATCACGCTCAGCGAGTGGGCGATGATGTCGTGAAGCTCGCGCGCGATCCGCTTGCGCTCCTCCTCCGACGCGGCCCTCACGTGCTCCTCCCGTTCGTGTTCGGCCCGCTCCGCACGACGTTTTTGGTCGCGCGCATCATCCATCCGCACCCGCACCAGTCGCCCGACGAAGGCGGCTCCGCCGACCCACAGCGCTCCGAAGATGATGTTGCCCGGCTTGTTCTGGCTCGAGACCGTGATGGTAAGCCCGACTGCCACGATCGCCAGGCCCGTCACCACCCTGGATGAGTCGGCATGGACGACCAGTGAGTAGACGGCGATCGTTAGCACCGCGAGTGGCACCACCGGCTCCTGGATCGGCACCCCGGCCAGCGCCTCGACCGCCATACCCACCGATGCGACAGCGGTCACCGCAAGCGGGAAACTCCGGCGCCATGCCAGCGACGCAGCGACGACCAGCTCCAGAGGCAGAGCAACCCAGGTCGGGGAAACGGCGGAGTTAGAGCCCACTTCAAGTGCCGCCAGCACCATCACGGCCGCAGCGAGAATCAGGTCGGTTCGCTGCGGAATGAGACGAGCCTCCATCCGATCACCCTACTTGTGCAGGGATAGAAGCGCATCAACCCCCGGATCGATCCGCATCAACCTCCGGGTGCACGCTCACGGCGGCAACTACCAATCCGTAAGGTGATCCACATCCCACCTGCAGGCCGACGCCGAGCGACGGACGTCGAGCGACGATCTTGCTACCTCGAGTATCCGAGGATTCCACGATTTGGGAGGTATCACCCGTGTCGAATCGGACCATCCGTCTGATTGGCCTCTACGCCGTCATCTCGGCCGCCGCAGTCTGCGTCGTCGCGCCGCTACTTTCGCTTGCCTACTTCGCAACCAAGGACGGCGCCGACTCGCTGACCACGTCCACCACCTCAGCCTGGGCAGATCCCGCCCGGCGTCTTGCCGACGGCCTGCTCACCTTCGCCGCACCAGAACGCGTCTACGGGACATACCTCCAGGCGTTCGCGCTGATCTTCCCCGCCGTGTTGCTCTGCGCGTGGGTGGTTCGGTCGAATCGTCCGATAGAGAAGACGCGAGTGGAACGGTGGGGCTGGCGCGTCACGCTGCTCGGCTATGGGCTCCTCACCGGCGGCCTGGGGGTGGCGTTCGGTATGGAGAGCATTTCCGTCTTCACCGGTACGACATCACACAACGGCCCGCTCAACGTATTGTTTCTCGCTGCGCTCTTCCCCGGCATCCTTTGCGCCACGCTCGGCTCGACCATCCTTGGGATCAGCCTGATCCGATCCTCATACGAGACCCGGGTCACCGCGTGGCTGCTCGCGCTGAGCCTCCCACTGTGGGCGCTGGGGAGCTTCGTCCTCGGTCATAACAGCCTCGGCCTGGCCCCGCTATTCATCGCCTGGGGCGCGACCGGTCTGAACCTCTGGCGCACCGACCCCTCGCCCTACCAAGAACCGGCCTCGAACACCGCTTCGATGTCCCTCTGATTCAGACTGCGGGAGCGACCACAACCCGTTGGTCGCTCCCGCACGAAATCCGCTGCCCCGGCCAGCGGCTAGGTGTTTCCGTTCGCTGCCGCGTCGCCCTAGGTTCGCCGACAGGGCCAGACCGACAAGGCCAACACAACCGCTCACCCGGCAGGCGATACGTCGACAACCACCCCGAGCACCGCGCACATCGAACCCGCGGCTGCCGCCGAGTCTCCCCACCCGACCGCTCACCCTCACCACCCGACCGCTCACCCTCACCATGAACCACCCTCAGACTCTCCCACGCTTCTCCACCATCCGAGCACGCTAAGCGCTCAGCGAACCCCCAACGCACGCGCGGGCACACGTTCGAGGATCGCGTCTGTCACACACGAACCGGCTAACCGTCTCTTTCGCAATCCGAAGCTCGTCTCTGACCAGCGCGCCGTGGGCTCGAGCGTCGGGGTGACTGCGCGAGAGTTCCGCACGAAGCGGAAGCGGCTAGGTGGCGGTGACGCTTTCTACCGCCGAGACCAGTGCTCGCCAATCCGACCGCTGGGCTTCGAGTTCTCGCCGGCCTCGAGCCGTCAAGGCGTACTCGCGACGACGTGGACCGCGAGCGCCGTTTTGCCAGCGACTCTTGGCTAGGCCGGCTTTCTCCATCCGGTGAAGCGCCGGATACAGCGAGCCTTCCTGGATGTCAAACGCCCCGTCGCTGCGGGCGGAAAGCCGCTGGGCGATCTGATAGCCGTGTGCTGGAGCGTCATTGATAGTGGCGAGAACCAGCAGTTCCAGATGTCCGCGAAGGAGATCTCCATTAAGGGTGCTCATCTTCGAATCATTGCCGATCGAGTCGGATAGAGGTGAGACACGAGAAGTGTGCCGGTGCACTGCCCATCGAAGGCCAGCGGGCCATTGAACGTGGGTGGCACCGAAGGAACTTCTTCACTATGACCATGCCAACGGATGAAGGAAACTTCCGACTACTGAGGCAGGTGTTTGAGTATTCCCAACGAAACTTACTTGGGAAACACCTCGTACGCCCAAGCTCGAACGCTTCGAGACACCACCGGCGGTGCCGTCGGTTGTGTGGGTGGGGCCAGATGTCTCGATCTGGCCCCACCCGTTCCGTCCCAGCCGTTGAGCGACGCCGCGTGTCCCGGAGTTGTTCTTTGTGAGGCCGGAAGCATGCGCGAGTGAGTCCGCCGCCCGATCGCGCGCTCTAGGTGTTCGGAAAGCTTGCTATTGGCGGTCGGATCGCGCCTTCTGCTTTAGCGCGGCGATCTTTCGAGCGATGTCCTCATCTCCGAGCGCCGCGGCGAACTCCTCTGGGGTGAGCGGGTCGCTGGAGTGGGATCGCTCGGTCAGATAGACGATCAATTCCTGCTCAGCCTGCGTCTCCGCCAACGGTAGCGGCTCTTCTCGTTTTCTTCTGCGCGCCATCGTTCCACACTACCCTGTGACCATCCGTCGCTGGCGCGTGGCGGCCAGTGGATCCAGTTCGATCACCGCGTTCCAACAGCCCTCTGGCGTCGATGACACCGAGGAGAGCCTGTCGGCCTGGCGCGGCCGTGGCGGGCCGGGCTGCGTTCGGATCCGGCCCGCCACGTGTTCGCGATTACCCCGCCGGAACTCCCAAGGCTGCCAGCGAGGTCACGTTTCATTACCCACCGGCTCTTTTCTGGAGAGTGGCCTCGCCGGCAGGTTCCCTTAGCTGCCAGCGAGGCCGGAACGTCCGTACCCTCCGGCGCGGCGACCTAGTCGGTGCGGCGACAACGCCCAGGGCCGGCCGGTGCCCATGGAGACCAAACGGTTCACCAGCCGGCCCCTGCCCGCCGGCACGACAGGATTCGGCGGGCAGTACAGCCGTTACCGATCCGTCGCGGGTGCCGATTCAGAGCTCCGGCCGCAGCTTGTTTCGTGTGTTTCGAGCGGGGTAATGGACGAGCCCCGGGGGCTACAGGGCGAAGCCTGAGCGATGTCCGAGCCATCCCGTGGTCCGAAACGCTGCTGCTGACGAGACCCGATAGCTCGTCGGGATCGCGGGGCTCCGCATCAGGCCCTCGCCTAGTCCAAGAATCGAGTGCCCGTAACGTTTTTGGGACGGTGGTTGGGGATAATGCCTCGGTGGCCTCGGAAGACCATGAGATCGCGGTGTCCGCTCGTTGGGGGGTTGTTTCCCCTTCGGGAGCGTTGGCGGCGGGTGTCGTGGTGTTGGTGTTCACCGCCTTATCGGTGCCGCTGGCGGTGATTGTCGGTTCGGGTCTGGTCAAGACCAGCCTTGCGCCCGCGGCGGTGACGCTGGCATTCTGGGTGGTGGGGGTGCTGGTGGCGAGGCGCGAGCCTCACAACCCGATCGGCTGGATGTTGATCGCATCCGGAGCGCTGGTAATGATCGGACTGATCGACGCCGAGCAGTATTCGCTGGCTGTGTACGTCCGTGGAGATCATCAGCTCCCGCTCGGAGATGTCGCGGTGATCGTGGGTCAGTGCTGGCCGGCGGCTCTGCTGTTTCCTCCACTTGCGATCCTGCTTTTCCCCGACGGGCGGTTACCCTCACGCCATTGGAACTGGGTCGTGTGGATCTACGCCGGTGCGTCTACTGCGCTTGTTGGCGAGCAGATATTCGTCGCGCTAAACGCGATCCGCGAGCACCAGATTCGGATAGACCACAACGGCGGGTATCTCACCACGCCAGCGCCACGGATTCTGCAAGATCAGGCGTTCTCGATTCTCGGCATGGTGCTGTTCTCCGTCATCATCGTTTCGTGGGTGATGTTTATCGCTCGTCGCGTGATCAGCTACCGGCGAGCGACTGGGATCCGCCGCCAACAACTGAAATGGGTCATGTGTGGGTCCGCAGTGACCGCGCTCGCGATCCCAGTGTTCGCGTTTGTGAGCATCAGCTGGCTGCAACCAATCGCAGGAGCTGCTGTCGCTGCCCTACCAATCGCAATCGGCGTCGGGATCCTGCGCTACCGCTTGTACGAAATCGATGTCATCGTCCGGAAGACTGGAGTTGGAGTTGACCCGGTCTGGTTGACACTGCGATGCTTTCGGGGGTAGTCCCGGGAGAGGAGCGTTGTGATGCCAGAGACGAGGCCGCCGTATCCGCCGGGGCTTCGGCGGGAGGCGATCAGGTTGTTGCGAGGCGGGGAGCGCACGCCGAAGCAGCTCGCGGAGGAGTTGGGCTGTACGGCGCGGACGCTGCGTAACTGACTGCGTCAGGATGAGGCTGATCGGGCGAGGCTCGACGTGTTGTCGAGTGAGGAGCGCAGGCGGCTGCGCGAGTTGGAGCGTGAGAATCGGGTGCTGAGGCAGGAGCGGGAGATCTTGAAGCGTGCGGCGGCTTTCTTTGCCAGGGAGACCGAGGGGCCGAGATGAGGTTTCGGTTCGTCGCGGCAGAATCACAGTTTCCTGTCTCCCTGCTGTGCAAGGCGGTCGGGGTATCTCGTGGTGGTTTCTATGCGTGGAAGCGCAGAGCGCCGAGCAAGCGTCGTTTGGAGGATGCCCAGTTGCTCGAGCAGATCCGCCAGATCCACACCGACACGAGCGGGATCTATGGCGCGCGCCAAGGGTGCACCTGGAGCTGCGTCTCGGCCACGGAGTCGCTGTGGGCAAAAAGGCGGGTGGCAAGGCTGATCCGAGCCGCCGGCTTGCGTGGCGCTGACGGAAGACGCGGCGGGCCGCGCACCACCACCAGAAACCAGCAGCACTCGGCGGCTGCTGATCTTGTCGACCGGCAGTTCTGTCGGCCATACCCAAACCAGCTTTGGGTGTGCGACATCAAGTACGTCCAAACCGGGCAGGGCTTCCTCTTCCTGGCGGCCGTGCAGGACGTCTACTCCAGGCGGATCGTGGGCTGGTCGATGCGCGACGACCTCCAAACAGAGCTCGTCTTAGACGCGCTGGGGACGGCCGTCACCAGCCGCGGTGCCCAGTGCGCCGGAGTGGTCGCACACTCCGATCACGGGTCGCAATCACCAGTCTGCGCCACGGCCGCTACGCCAAGCAGTCCCAGATCGCCCTGAGTATGGGCCGCACCGGCGACCCGGACAACGCCATGGCCGAGACGTTCTTCGCCAGCCTCGAAAAAGAGCTGCTGCGGCGCGAACGATTCGACACACGAGACCAGGCCCGGATGCGCCTGTTCTGGTACATCGAAGGCTTCTACAACACCCGCCGACGCCACACCAGCCTTGGCGGACAAGCCCCAAAGACTACGAAACGAGATACTACGAACAGGCCAACGCGGCCTAACACCCAGGTGTCAACCGAAGCGGGTCAGCTCCAG
>CAWCNL010000004.1:0-376558 GCA_963796875.1 uncultured Actinomycetes bacterium | reverse complement strand
GGCCCGCGGCGGCGAGGGCGATCAGCGCCCGCACTCGCACGCCTAGCCGCTCACCTTCGCGGCGACCGTCGAGAGCGGCTCGGCCAGCGGGTCGATCTGCGTGGAGAGCTTCTGCCGGTCGGCCTGGGTCAGATCACCGTAGAGCGCGAAGCCGAGCGGCGTCGGCCGCTTGTACGTGTCGAGCGTCTGCTCGACGTCGGCGAACCGCTGGTTGATCGTCTTCACGAGCGCGCCGTTACCGTGCTCTTGAGCGCCGGGGCCAGCAGCGTCGAACGCCACGCTGGCACCCTGCAGGTTGCCCTGGAAGTCCGAGAGATCGGTGTGCGAGTAGCGATCCTCCTCGCCGGTGATCTTCGAGTTCGCGACCTCGTTGAGCAGCTCGACCGCGCCGTTGGCGAGCTGGGCGGGCTGGAAGGTGAGGTTCTGCACCTTGCTGTCGAGCGTCGTCACGTCGTTCAGCAGCTTGGTGGCGTACGCCTCGGTGCCCGTGGTCGTGTTCTGCGTCCAGAGGATCTTCTCGATGCGGTGGAAGCCTGTCCAGTCGGCCGGGCTCTGGACGTCGTTCTCGCGCGCGTCGATCTCGGGATCGAGGTCGCCGAAGCTCTCGGCCACCGGCTCGATCGACTCGTAGTGCAAGCCGGGTCGGGCCGAACAGCTCCTTGGCCTTCTGCAGGTCGCCCGCCTCGAGCGCGGCGGTGAACTCGTGCGTGTCTGGCGAGCAGCTTGTTGCTCTCGGACACCACGTAGTGCGGTAGCCTTGGTGGCGGCGGCCAGCCTGCGGCCGCCGGCCCGGCGGTGGCGGCGATCGGCTTGCCGGTGACCACCAGCTTGCCGTTGTCCTCGTTGTCGCCGTTCGGGCAGTTGAGTACGTAGGTGCCGGGCTGCAGGTTGAGCGTGAACGATCCCGAGATGCCCGAGACGATGTTCTCGCGCTCGCCCAGGATGATGCCGTCCGCGTTCTTCAGCTCGAGTTCGGAGACCTTGCCGGTGCCGCCGTTGGAGACGTTCACCGTCACCGGGCCGGCGGTCGCCTTGAGATCGTTGGGCGAGCAGCCCGCGTCGGTCAGCGTCACGTCGAGCTGGGTCTTGTCGGTCGAATCGCCCGTGCCGTGCTCGAGCCTCCGCAGCCGGATGCGACCAGTGCGAGGGCCAGCACCGCAACGCAGGCGACCGCCCCGGTGGCCGTGTTGAGCACCCGCGAGCGGCGGGGCGCCGAGCGCGGCCAAAGACGTAGACCAGCATCGGGACCGCGTAGAGCAGGCATCCCGCCACCTCGCCGACCGTCGGCTGGGGCTGGATGCCGAAGACGCCGGTGAGCAGCGAGCTCGACACCGATCCGGGTCGCACGAGCCAGCTCAGGTCCAGCGCCTGGGCCTGCAGGCTGTTGAACCAGGCGGCCTCGTGCGCGGTGTGGATGGCACTCGCAACCAGGCCTGCGGCGACCAGCACGAGCACTGCGGCGGTGAACCGGAAGAACCTGTCGAGGTTCAGCCGCACGCCGCCGCGATAGATGCCCTACCCGATCACCGCGGCGATCAGGATCCCCAGAAGCGCGCCCAGTCCGGCGGCGGTCGAGTCGCCCGACGCCTGGAAGGCGGCGAGCATGAAGACCGCGGTCTCGACACCCTCGCGTACGACGGCGATGAACGCCATCGCCACGAGCGCCCACACCGAGCCGGTGGCAACGGCGCTCGCGGTGTCGGCCCGCAGCCGGCCCGAGATGGTGGCGGCGTTGCGCCGCATCCAGACGATCATGAACGTGACCATCGACCACCGCGACGAGCGCCACGACGGTTTCCGAGCATCTCTTGCTGGCGCTGGGGGAGCGCCTGGTCGAGCACCTGCAGGCCGACGGCGAGGCCCAGGCAGAGCGCGAGCGCGAGGCCGACGCCGGCCCACATGTAGCGCAGCTCGCGGCGGTAGCCGCCCTTTGCGAGGAAGGCGGCGATGATCCCCACGATCAGCGAGGCCTCAACACCTTCGCGCAATCCGATTACGAAAGTTGGCAGCAAGATTCCAGTCCCCCAGCGGAGTGAGAAAGTAACTTAGGTGGCCCTAACTTAGGGCGGCCTTACTCTGCCATGTTGGAGGCGTGCGAGTCAACCGGGAACCAGAGCAACGCAACAAACGCGCCTGGAAGTGAACTCGTATGTCGGAATGCGTCGGAAGTGCATAAAAGGGGTCAGTCCCCTTTCATGCATGAGCCAAGGCTGACGGATGCAACAACGGTCACTGATGCATAAAAGGGGACTGACCCCTTTTATGCACCAGCACTTCAGAGTTCACTTCCAGGCACGGTTGTTGCGTTTGTGCGGTGTGGCTCAGGTCTTCCTGGTGCTGAGCAGCTTGCGCACGGTCGGCTCGATTGCGCGCAGCGACGAGTCGGCGAGTTCCTGCACGCGCCGCTCGCGGGCGGAGACCGCCGCGAGATCGGCGGTGGCCGACCCGATCCGGGTGAGTACCTTGCGGTTGCGCTCGTCGACCATCCAGATCGCCGCGCCCACTGCGGCCTGGCGCACGTAGGGGCGGCGCATGAACTTGATCCGCGAGAGCGCGAGTTCGGCGATCAGCACCTGCCCCGCCTGGGTCTGGGCCACCTTGCCGACGGCCCGCAGCGCATCCTTCATCTGGCCCATCGCGTACTGCCGCCGGGCGGCGCGGGCGGCGTCCAGCTCGGAGTCGGCGTAGTACACCAGCGCCTGGCCGCTCTGGCTGCCGGCGTCCATCACCACGGCGTGAAAGCCCAGTCCGTGGGGCTTGATCCAGAGTTCCTTGCCGCGGCGGCCGAACCAGTCGTTGATGGCCGCCATCTCCTCTTCAGGTTCCACCCATGGCATAGCCGCAGGGTAGCCGGTCAGCCGAGCACCGTCTGGCGCAGCGTGCGCACCTGACGGCATTCGCCGCCACCCGGCCGCGGGTGCAGCGGCGACCACGCGACCACGCGCGCGATGCGGCAGTCGACGCCCGCAGCGGTGACCCGCGCGCAGGCAAACCGCCCGTTTCCGGCGCCGGCGTGGGCGCAGAAGAAGCGACCACCGCCCACGATCCTGGTCACATCCGCGCTGACCAGTTGGGGCGTGGGGAGGGGCAGGAGCGCTTTGAGCTGGGGAGCAGTACACCGCGAGGGCACGAGCCGGCCGGCCGAGACGTTCCCCAACGGCGACACCGACACCGTCACACACTGCGATTCGGCCCCGTAGATGACCGCGCAGTCGAACCGCGCCGCGTTGCGCCCCCGCGGCCGGCAGGTGATGGTGGATCCGGGGTGCGTGAGTCCCACGTGCTGCTCGACGTCGGTCGCCGAGGCCCGCGGGCGCAGTTCGACGTACCAGAGGGCCAGCGCCACCAGGAGCACAACGCCGGTGACGATCAGCGGCATCCGCCAGGGGTGAGCCGGGGCGGGCCGGTCGATCCACGGCGATGCGGGTCGCCGCCGGGGACGCGGCGGCGCGAGTGTACCGGCGGCTGGTTCGGGTTCCGGCTCGGGTGTTGGCGGGGGTTCGAGTTCGGGCACGGGTTCGGCGGGTGGAGGTGATGCGGATTCTGGCTCCGGCGTCGGCTGCCGCGGCGGCAGCACCACGGGCACCGTCGCCTGGTCGTGCGGCGCGGTTTCGCGATACCGGCGGGTGAGCCGCGCAATCCACGTGCCCGAAACGACCACGAGCACCAATCCCGATGCCCGCACCAGACGGCGCACGGCTAGAGGCTGGATCGGCCGTCGTACACGGGCTGTGGCCTCGCGCCGATGGCGATGAAGGTCATGCCCTCCGCGCCTCCCGTGACCTGTCGGGCGCACTCGGGCGACACCAGCAGGTAGTCGCCCTGAGCGACCTCGATCGACTCACCGTCGACCTCGAACGTGCCGCGGCCCGCGATGCAGCAGTACACCTCTTCGTGGCCGGTGTCGGCCTCGTCGTGCAGCTGCCCGGTCGCACCCGGCGGCACGCGCACCTCGTTCACGCCAAACGCGGTGGTACCGAGCGCGCGGCGCACCTTGAAGAACACCCCGCCGAGATTCTCGATCGACGGATCGTCGCCGTGGAGCAGCGTGTACGACATCCGCATACCCTAGCCGCGCGACGAGGGCTCGACAGCTAGGCTGCGCATTCGTGGAACGTTCGCAGCACGAGTTCACGACCCTCTCCGGCCAGCCGGTGAAGCCGCTCTACACCGCTGCCGATCTGCCGCCCGCCGAAACCATCGGCCTGCCCGGCGAGTACCCGTATACGCGGGGGATCCATCCCGAGATGTATCGCCGCAAGCTGTGGACGATGCGCCAGTTTGCCGGGTTCGGCACGGCCCACGAGACCAACGCGCGGTTCCGCTACCTGCTCGAGCACGGCCAGACGGGGCTCTCGACGGCGTTCGACATGCCCAGCCTGATGGGCTACGACTCCGATCACGCGCGCAGCCTCGGCGAGGTGGGCCGCGAGGGGGTGGCGGTCGACACCGCCGCCGACATGTCCCGGCTCTTTGCCGGCATCCCGCTGGACGAGGTCACGGTCTCGATGACCATCAACGCGCCGGCCGCCATCATCCTGGCCTTCTACGTGGTCGCGGCCGAACGCCAGGGAGTCGCCGCCACACAGCTCGGCGGCACCATCCAGACCGACATCCTGAAGGAGTACATCGCCCAGAAGGAGTGGTGTTTTCCGGTCGATCCCGGCATGCGGCTGGTGGCCGACATGATCGAGTGGTGTTCGGCCCACATGCCGCGCTGGAATCCCATCTCGATCTCGGGCTACCACATCCGCGAGGCCGGCTCGACCGCCGCCCAGGAGCTGGCCTTCACGCTCAAGAACGGGTTCACCTACGTGGAGCAGGCGATCGATCGCGGCCTGGCGGTTGACGAGTTCGCGCCGCGGCTCTCGTTCTTCTTCAACGCCCATATCGACTTCTTCGAGGAGATCGCCAAGTACCGCGCCGCGCGGCGCATCTGGGCGCGCGAGCTGCGCGACACCTACGGCGCACGCGAGCCGCGGTCGCTTCTGATGCGTTTCCACACCCAGACCGCGGGCGTATCGCTGACCGCCCAGCAGCCGCTGCTGAACGTGATCCGCACGACCGTCGAGGCGCTGGCCGGCGTGCTGGGCGGAACCCAGTCGCTGCACACCAATAGCTACGACGAGGCGCTGGCACTGCCCACCGAGGAGGCCGCGCGGCTGGCACTGCGCACCCAGCAGATCATCGCGCACGAAACCGGGGTTGCGGCGACCGTCGATCCGCTCGGCGGCTCCTACTACGTCGAGGCGCTGACCGACCGGCTCGAGGCCGAGGCGTACGCCTACTTTGCCGAGATCGACCGTCAGGGCGGGATGGTGGAGACGGTCAAGCGCAACTACCCGCAGCGCGAGATCGCCGAGGCCGCCTACCGCCTGCAGGCCGAGATCGAGTCGGGGCAGCGCTCCATCGTGGGCGTGAACATCTATGCCCAGGACGACGAGGAGCCGATGGAGCTGCATCGCGTCGATCCGCAGCTCGAACAGCGCCAGATCGACCAGGTGCGAGCCGACCGCGCGGCCCGCGATGCGGCGGCTTGCGAGGCCGCCCTGGCGCGCGTGCGCGAGGCGGCCGCGGGTGCGCAGAATCTGATGCCGGTGCTGATCGATGCGGCGCGCGTGGGGGCCACCGAGGGCGAGCTGGTGGCCGCCCTGCAAAGCGTGTTCGGCCGCTACACCGAGACGCCGGTCTTCTGAACGCACAAAGGGGTCAGCCACCTTTTGTGCATCAGTGACGTTGGTTGCAACCTTGATCGGTTGCCCATGCACAAAAGGTGGCTGACCCCTTTTGTGCGTAGACTCGCTCGACGTAAAACAGTTGCCATCCACAGGGAGTCTCATGACCGACCAGATCACCGCCGGTGGACACATCAGGATCCGCCCGTTCAATACCGCCGCCACGTATCCCGAGCAGAACCTCTCCAACGACCTCTGCCAGGGCGTGATCGCCGGCGACACCATCTACCTGCGCGGCCAGATCGCCCAGGATCTCGACACGCGCGAGAACGTGGCCGTCGGCGATCCCGCCGGCCAGGCTCACAAGGCGATGGACAACGTCGAAATGCTGCTGGCCGAGGCCGGCGTGGGGCTTGCGCAGATCTGCAAGGTCACGGTCTATCTGACCGACATCCGCTACCGCGAGCCGGTGTACCGCGCTCTTGGCGAGCGCATGCCGGGTGTCTATCCGGTGTTCACCGGGCTCGTGGTGCAGGCGCTGGCACGGCCCGAGTGGCTGGTCGAGATCGACGTCACGGCGGTTCGCTCGTAGCGTCAAACGCGGTGGTTTCGATCGATTCGAGGGTCACCGAGTAGCCAGCGCGCAGCTCGACGATCACAAGCTGCACCGCTCCACATCCGGGGCAGCGGCACACGTGACCGGGACAGTCGCTGTACACGATCAGCGCACCCAGCGGGTTGACCGCGCCGCAGTCCAGGCACGTCCCGGTCTCGAGGGTGATCTCGCGGCCGGTGATCTGGATCAGCAGCCCGCCGATGGCGTTGGCGTCGACGTGGCGATCCATCAGCCCACCCCCGTGGGGCCGAATCGCTCGGTACGGATGGACGTCGCGTCGTGGCCCAGGAGCACCAGCCCGCGCGCCGCCGATTCGACCAGGCCGGTGGGGCCGCACACGTAGGTGAGGGGCCTGGATGCCGCATCCCAGGCGACCTCGGCCAGCATGGCCGAGTCGATCCGCCGCGCGTAGCCGCGCCACTGCGGGGGCGGCCGGCGGGTGATCGTGTGCACGATCTCGACGCCCGGCAGCTGGTTGAGAGCCTCGAGCTCTGCCCGGAAGATGACGTCCTCCCAGCTGCGCGACGAATGCAGCAGCCGTACCGGTGTATGGTCGCCCGCCTGCTCGCGGGCGCGCAGCATCGCCATCAGCGGCACGATCCCGCTGCCGCCAGAGATCAGCAGGACCGGCCCGCCCATCGCCGGCTCCCACACGAAGTAGCCGCCGATCGGGCCGCGCAGCTCGATCACATCGCCGGTCTGCAGCTCGTCGATCAGGAACCCCGACACCTCGCCGCCGGCCAGCCGCTCCACGGTCAGCACGACCCGGTCGCCGTCCTGCGGCGCGGCGATCGAGTAGCTGCGCTGCGCCTGGTAGCCGTCCTCGGCGGTCAGCCGGATATCGACGTGCTGGCCCGGACGGTGGCCGTCCCAGCCGGGACAGTCAAACGTGATGGTGCGCACCGTGGGCGTCTCGGCGGTCACCGAGGTGACCGTCGCGTCGATCCAGCTCAGTCGCCGGCGTAGCGTTGTTCGCGCCATGGGTCTCCGTAGGCGTGGTAGCCGTAGGTCTCCCAGAATCCCGGCCGGTCGTGGGTCATGAGCTGCAGGCTCTGCACCCATTTCGCGCTCTTCCAGAAGTACAGATGGGGCACCAGCAGCCGTGCCGGCCCGCCGTGCTCGGGATCGAGCGGCGCATCGTCGTAGGTGTGCACCACCCAGGCGCGGCCGTCCAGCAGGTCGGCCAGCGGCAGGTTGGTGGTGTAGCCGCCGTAGCTTCCCACCAGCACGTACTCGGCGTCGGTGACCACGTCGGCCAGCAGGTCGTCGACGCTGACGCCGCGCCAGCGGGTATCGAGCTTCGACCACTTGGTCACGCAGTGGATGTCGACCGTGATGTCGCGCTGGGGGAGCGCCATCAGCTGCTCCCACGAGTACTCCTGGGTGCGATCTGCGTCGCTCGACACGGCCAGCGTCCAGGCGGCGGTTGACACCTGCGGCGTCGGCCCGGCCGCGAGCACCGGGAAGTCGCGGGTCAGGTACTGCCCGGGAGGTATTCGGCCGGCCGGTTCGTGGTCACGCCGCCGGCCCATGAAACCGCGGGTGACATGCGCCATGTGCCGGAGACTACCCGGTCTGGCCGGCCACGCTCGAGACGTACTTGGCGACCGACTGGATCTGCGCGGCGGACAGCTGTCCGCCGAACGCCGGCATGCCGCCGCCACCGTTGGTGACCTGGTTCACGACCGTGGCGTCATCCGGCTTCAGGTCGTCCAGGTTGGGGCCGACCGAGCCCGACGATCCGGCATCGGCCAGGGTGTGGCACGACGTGCAGTTGTCGGTAAACACGGTCTTCCCGGCCGCTACCGACACCACGCCGTCATCCGAGCTGGAACTCGAACTGGAGTTGGAGCCGCCCGACCCACCGCACCCGGTGGCGATGCCCAGCGCAATCACCACGATCGCCGCCAGGCGTGTGCGGTGCGCGCTCACAGGATGCCCGCGATCGAATCGAGGCCGCGCTCGATATTCTCGATCGAGTTTGCGTAGGACACGCGCAGGTAGCCCTCGCCGTACTCGCCGAACGAGGTTCCCGATACCACCGCGACGCCGGCCTCTTCCAGGCAGCGCGAAGCGAGTTCGCGGGACGGGATTCCGGTGCCGGTGATGTTGGGGAAGGCGTAGAACGCGCCTTCGGGCTTCACACAGGTGACGCCGGGCAGAGCGTTCAGGCCGTCCACGACCACGTCGCGGCGCAGCCGAAACTGCTCGATCATCGCCCGCGGCTCGTCCCACGGCCCGGTCAGCGCCGCGACTCCGGCCAGCTGGATGGCCGGAGGGGTGCACGACACCGTGTTCACGATCAGCCGGGTGAGCGGTTCGACCAGGGGCTGGGGCACGGCGGCGTAGCCCAGCCGCCAGCCGGTCATCGCGAAGGTCTTCGAGAACCCGTCGACCAGGATGGTGCGGTCGAGCAGACCGTGGCAGGCCACCGAGTCGTGGCTGCCGTCGTACACCATCTCGGAGTACACCTCGTCAGACAGGATCCACGCGTTGCTGTCGGCGAGCACCCGGGCGATCGCCGCGGTCTGCTCGGGGGTGGTGACGCCGCCCGTGGGGTTGGCCGGCGAGTTGAGGATTACGAGCCTGGTGCGCGGTGTGATGCGCTCGGCCAGGTCGTCGGCGGTGAACGTGAAGCCTCGCTCCTCGCGCAGCGGCAGCGGTACCGGCACCGCGCCGAAGTAGCGGATCACCGACTCGTAGATGGGGAACCCGGGATTGGGATAGATCACCTCGTCGCCGGGATCGCACGTGGCCAGCACCGCATAGCCCAGGAACGGCTTGGCGCCGGGTGTTACGACCACCCGCGCGGGCGAGATCTCGAGGTTGCGCGTGCGCGACAGGTACTCGGCGCAGGCCTCGCGCAGCTCCGGGAGGCCCTGTGCCTCGCAGTAGGCGGTCCTGCCGTCGGCCAGCGCTCGGGCGTTGGCCTGCTTGATGTGCTCGGGCGTATCGAAGTCGGGCGCGCCGATGCCCAGGTGCACGATCGTGCGGCCCTGCACCTCCAGGGCCTTCGCCCGGGCGAGTACCTCGAACGCGGTTTCGGTGCCGAGCCGGTCAAGACTGTGTGACAGATTCATCGGGCGATGTTACGGCATCGCCGCTGCCGGTCGCCGCGAGAGGCAGGACGATGCGAAACTCGCTGCCCTCGCCGGGAGTACTCGACGCCTCGGCCCGGCCGCCGTGTGCCTCGGCGATCGAGCTGACGATCGAGAGTCCCAGTCCTGTGCCGCCGCTGGCCCGTGAGCGTGAGGGGTCGGAACGATAGAACCGCTCGAACACCCGGCCCAGAGTCTCGGGCTCGATGCCGGGGCCGCGGTCGGCGACGCTCACCACGGCCTCGTCGCCGGCGGTCGTCACCGCCACGCTCACGGGCGTGTCGGCCGGGGTGTGGGCGCGGGCGTTGGCCAGCAGGTTTCCGACCGCCTGGCGCAGCCGCGAGTCGTCGCCGTAGACCTCGACGGGATCGGCGGTGGTCGAGTTCGATCGGCCGCTGCGGCTCGATCGCCCGAGCGTCGGCCACGAGGTCGTCGACCAGGTGGTTGAGGTCGACGGGCTCGCGTTCGAGCGGCCGGCCCTGGTCGAGCTGCGCCAGCAGCAGCAGGTCGTCGACCAGCAGGCCCATGCGGGCCGACTCTGCCTCGATGCGGTTCATGGCATTGGCGAGGTCGTCCGGGCGGTCGGCCGCGCCGCGGCGAAAGAGCTCGGCGTATCCGCGCACCGACGTGAGCGGCGTGCGCAGCTCGTGCGACGCGTCGGCCACGAACCGCCGCAGCCGGCGCTCGGACGCGCGGCGTTCGGCAAACGCCGCCTCGATCTGGGCGAGCATCGCGTTCAGGGCGATCCCCAGCCGGCCCACCTCGGTGCGGGGATCGGTGTCTTCCACCCGCCGCGAGAGGTCGCCCGCGGCGATCTCGCCGGCGGTCTCCTCGATCCGTCCGAGCGGTCGCAACCCCAATCCGACCACCCAGTAGGCCAGTCCGCCGACGAGCGCGAGGGCGACGACCCCGATCATGATCTCGTCGCGCGTCAGGGCGCTGACCGTGGCGTTCACGTCGCGCAGGGGAGCGGCAATGACGAACCTGCCGGGGCCGGCCTCCTGCACGAGAAACCGGTATCCCTCGGCGCTCGAGTATCCCTCCGGCGCCGTTTTGGCGTTCTCTCGCAGCGCCGGTGAGACGCGCGGGCTGACCTGCACCCGACCGTCCTCCCCAATGAACATGGCGAACGATCCGCCCGGTAGGCCTCGCAGTCGCGGGCCGGGATTGTCCAGCTGCTGGTCGAGCCGGTCCAGCATGAACGACTCGAGGTAGTGGTGGGTGGCGAGGGCCGCGCCGATCAGTCCAGCGCCCGACCAGCACCACCGCGATTGCCGTGAGTCGCAGCCGCAGCGACATGTCAGCTCCTGGGGTCGCGGATGGCGTAGCCGAACCCGCGCACCGTCTGGATCAGCGGCACGGTGTCCTCACCGGCGTCGACCTTCTTGCGCAGGTAACTGATGTAGGTCTCGACGACGCTCGCGTCCCCGCCGAAGTCGTAGCGCCACACGTGATCGAGAATCTGGGCCTTCGAGACCACCCGCCCGGCGTTGGCCAGCAGGTAGTGCAGCAGGTTGAACTCGGTGGGGGTGAGCTCGATCCGGCGCTCGCCGCGGCGCACCTCGCGCGCATCCTCGTTCAGCTCCAGATCGGCGAACCGCAGCACCGGCCCATCGCCGGCCGAGCGCTGGGTGCGGCGCAGCACGGCCCGCACGCGGGCCACGAGTTCCTCCAGGCTGAAGGGCTTGCCCATGTAGTCGTCGGCACCCAGGGTGAGTCCGTGGACGCGGTCCTCGGTGCTGTCGCGGGCGGTCAGAAACAG
Organism: uncultured Actinomycetes bacterium; assembly: GCA_963796875.1. GTDB lineage: Bacteria > Actinomycetota > Thermoleophilia > Gaiellales > JAICJC01 > CAVPTL01. The sequence goes on along the minus strand of CAWCNL010000004.1, from coordinate 365,407 downwards.
CACCGGCACGCGCTCGGCGCGGTCGGCCACGCGGCGGTAGACCTCGAACCCGTCCAGGTCGGGCAGCATCACATCGAGCACGATCAGGTCGGGGGCGAACTCGCGCGCCGCCTTGACGGCGTCGCGGCCGTTGTCGGCGGTGCGCACCTCGAAGCCCTCGTAGCGCAGGACGGTGGAGATGAGCTGGGTGATGCTGTCCTCGTCGTCGACGACCAGGACGCGGGCCTCGGCCGGCGTTTGGGAGGAGTCGGGAAGTGCCATACCGGTCACCGTATCGGCACTACCTGTGAGCATGCTGAGAACTCCCTGTGAGATCACAGCAAACTCCCAGCCACTAGCATGGCGGCCGTGACCAGATTCGATGCACGGGTGGCACTGGTAACCGGAGCCGGCAGCGAGTCGGGCATCGGCTTTGCCGCTGCCCAGGTGCTGGCTGAGCGCGGCGCGGTGGTGGCGGTCACCTCGACCACCGACCGCATCCAGGCGCGCGCGCTCGAACTCGCCCGCGACGGCGTGCAGGCCGCGGGGTTCGTGGCCGACCTGACCGTCATCGATCAGGCCGAGGGAGCTCGTGGAGGCGGTCGTGGAGCGGTTCGGCCGGCTGGACATCGCTCGTGAACAACGCGGGCATGGTGCAGATCGGCTTTCCCGATGATGCCCGGGCGTTCGTCGAGACCTCACCGCAGTCGTGGGAGCGGTCGATCGCGCTGAACCTCACGACCACGGTCAACGTGACCCGCGCGGCGCTGCCGCACATGCTGCGGGCGGGGTACGGGCGCATCGTCAACGTCTCGTCGGTCACCGGGCCGATGGTGACCAACCCCGAATCGAGCGCCTACAGCACGGCCAAGGCGGCCGTCGACGGGCTCACGCGGTCACTGGCGGTCGAGCTCGGACCGCAACGGCATCACCGTCAACTCGGTCGCGCCCGGGTGGATCGACACCGGCTCGTCGACCGAGGAGGAGCGCATCGCCGGGCGGCACACGCCGGTGGGGCGGCCGGGCACGCCGCGCGAGGTGGCCGAGCTGATCGCGTTTCTGGCCACCGAAGGGCGCCTCGTACGTGACCGGGGTGTCGGTGCCGGTGGACGGCGGCAACATCCTGCAGGAAACCAAGGGCAGCTGAGATGAATAAGAGGGGTCAGTCGCCATTTATTCACAAGAGCCGTTCTCGCTGAGGCCAATGCCGTGGTGTGAATAAATGGCGACTGACCCCTCTTATTCACGTTTGTTGCGTCTGAGCCCTCTTATTCAGTGGAGGCGGGCGGCGACCCAGGGCACCAGGTCGGCCAGGAACCGCGGGTCGATGCTGTGCGCCATCGGCGATTCGCGGTAGAGCACGTGCGCGCCGGCGGCGGTCATCCGGTCGCGGGCGTCGCGGCCCCATTCCACGCCGATCACCGGATCCATGGTGCCGTGGCCGATCGCGACCTCGAGGCCGGGCCGCTCGAGGTCGAGCGGGTAGCCGTCCACCGTCGGGATGAACCCCGAGAGCGCCAGGATGCCGGCCGGAGTCGGCCGGCCGCTGCCCAGTCCCAGCGTCCACGACATCACCGCGCCCTGCGAGAAGCCGCCGAGCACCGTGCGGTCATGGTCGATGCCCTCGCGTTCGAGCACCCCGTCGAGCCACTCCGCCGCCGCGGCCGCCGTCGGCAGGAACGTGCCGGGATCGGGATAGCCGATACGCATCACCTGGTACCAGTGTGCGCCTCCGGGGGGCAGCTCCAGCGGCCCGCGCGGGAACACCACCAGCAGCCGCCGCTGCGGGTCGAGCGCGTCGGCCAGCGGCACCAGATCGCGCTCGTCGGCGCCGCGGCCGTGAAACAGCACGAGCGCCCCGGCCGGGTCGCCGTCAGCGGGTCGCGCAATTGACTCGATCTGAACTGACATCTGACGCAGTATGCATCATGCTGAGCCTCTAAAGTGCGTTCGTGACCGAGTCGGCTGCACCGCGCATTGGGCCCATCTTCGGCGCCCTGATGCTGGTGCTGCTGATCGCCTCGCTCGACCAGACGATCGTCTCGACGGCGCTCCCCACGATTGCCGGCGACCTGGGCGGCGCGTCGCGGCTGGCCTGGGTGGTGACGGCCTACATGCTGGCATCGACCATCACCACGCCGCTCTCGGGCAAGCTCGGCGACCAGTTCGGCCGCAAGATCGTGCTGCAGGTGGCGCTGGCCACGTTCCTGATCGGCTCGGTGCTGTGCGGGCTCTCGCAGAACATGCTCGAGCTGGTGGCGTTCCGTGCGCTGCAGGGGCTGGGCGGCGGCGGCCTGATGGTCACCACCCAGGCGGCCATCGGCGACGTGGTGCCGGCTCGCGACCGCGGCAAGTACGCGGGGCTGATGGGCGGCGTCTTCGGCATCTCGACGGTGATCGGGCCGCTGCTGGGCGGGTTCTTCGTCGACAACCTGTCGTGGCGCTGGATCTTCTACATCAACATCCCCATCGGTGTGGTCGCCTTCGGCGTGATCGCGGCCGTCTTCAACGTCCGCACCGACCGCTCCAAGCACCAGATCGACTTCCTGGGCATCGCTCTCCTGGCCGCCGGGCTCTCGTCGATCGTGCTGCTGACCACGCTCGGCGGAAACGAGTACGCGTGGATGTCGGCCGAGATCGTGGGCCTCGGCGTGCTGGGGGTGGTCTGCCTGGTCGGATTCGTGTTTGCCGAGCACCGCGCGGCCGAACCCGTGCTGCCGCTCCAGCTGTTCAAGAACCGCGTGTTTGCGGTGTGCAGTTCGGTGGGGTTCGTGGTCGGCATCGCGCTCTTCGGGTCGGTCACCTACCTGCCGCTGTTCCTGCAGCTGATCAAGCGCTCCAGCCCCACGGTGTCGGGGCTCGAGATGCTGCCGCTGATGGCCGGCGTGCTGATCGCCTCGATCGGCAGCGGCCAGCTGATCACCCGCACCGGCCGCTACCGCATCTTCCCGATCCTCGGCACGGCGTTGATGACGATCGGCATGTTCCTGCTCGCGCAGCTGGAGGTGAGTACGTCGGTGGCCCAGACCGGCCTCTACATGCTGGTGCTGGGGCTGGGCCTGGGCGGGGTGATGCAGGTGCTGGTGCTGGCCGTACAGAACGCCGTGGACTACTCGATGCTCGGCGTGGCCACGTCGGGAGCGAGCCTCTTTCGGTCGATGGGAGGGTCGATCGGCACGCCGATCTTCGGCGCCATCCTGACGCACAATCTGACGCAGAACCTGCACGCGGCCTTCCCCGGTGCCGGCGGCCGGGTGGAGAGCCTGCAGACGGGCATCACACCCGCCGCGATCGGATCGCTGCCGCCCGCGGTGTTCGCGGCGTTTGCCGACGCCTACGTGCAGGCCCTGCACCCGGTGTTCATCACCGGCGCGGTGGTGGCCGCCGTGGCGTTCGTGCTGACCTGGTTCATCCCCGGCGTGCCGCTGCGCAAGACCGTGGCGGGGGAGGGGGTGCCGCAGGCGGTCGCGCCGCCGCGCATGGCGAGCTCGATGGGCGAGCTGGAGGCACAGCTCGCCACGCTGGCCCAGCGTGGTCATCGGCACCTGATCTACGAACGGCTCGCAGCCGAGTCGGGAGTCGACCTGCAACCGACGCAGATGTGGCTGCTGTTTCGGCTGGGAGAAGGCGTGCGGCCCGAAGCGCCCCAGCTGGAGGCCGCCTGGGCGGAGCTGCGCACCCGCGGGCTCGTCGACGCCGGCCATGACGTCACCGCAGACGGGCGGGCCGCGCTCGAGAAGCTCGGCGTGGCGCGCCGCTCGCGGCTCGAAGGGCTGCTGGCCGACTGGGCGCCCGAGCACCACCCCGAGATCCTGCAGATCGTGCAGAAGCTGGCCGCCAGCCTGGCCCAGAAACCGCCCGAACCCGCGTTGTCAGCGGCGGGCGACTAGGCCCTCAGCTGCGCTCGACCAGCTCGACCAGCGCGCCGTCGGGGTCGCGGGCCAGAAGGCACGTGGCGCCCTCCCAGAATCCACCCGTACCGGTGATGTGCAGCGGCGCGTGGGAGATCACCTCGGCGCCTGCCTCGCGCAGCCGCTCGAGCGTTGCCGCCACGTCGTCGACGCGCAGCGCGATGTGGGCGGTGCCCGGCCGCTGCGGCAGTCCCGGAAGCCCGTCGGCCACCGGCAAGGCGTAGCGCACCAGCTCGACCACCCGGCCGTCGCCCGCATCGAGGTCGGCGTATTCGAACACCACGCGGTCACGACCCAGAAGCGTCGCCATGCCGGGCGAGTCCTCGACGCCCCTGTCCAGCACCTGAAGCCCCAGAACGTCACGGTAGAAGCCGAGTGCGCGGTCGATGTCCTCGCAACTCACACCCACGTGGTCAATTCCTCGCATCGCGAACCATGATAGTTTCGCCGCGGCAGATGGCGACAACGGTCACGACTCCGGCCGCATACACGCCCAGACGACGGTCACTGATCGTCAAGGTGGCGATCGTCACCATGCTCGCCGGGCTCCTGTTCGGCTACGACCAGGGCGTCATCTCAGGCGCGCTTCCGCTGATCAAGGACGATCTGCACCTCAGCACGCTGGCCACCGAGGTGATCACCAGCTGGGTCACGCTCGGCGCGCTGGGAGGTGCGCTGGTGGCCGGCAATCTGGCCGATCGCATCGGCCGCCGCCACACGGCGGTGATCGCGGGCATCCTGTTCGCCGCCGGCGCCGCCGTCGAGACGATCGCGCCCAACGCCCCGGTACTCACGTTCGGCCGTGTCGTCACGGGAGTGGCAGTCGGTTTTGCGTCCACCGTCGCGCCGCTCTACGCCGCCGAGATGGCTCCCGCGCGGGTGCGCGGGCGCATCGTCTCGAGCTACCAGCTCGCGATCACGATCGGCATCTTCGTGGCCTACCTGGTCAACGACCTGCTGCAGGACTCGGGGCAGTGGCGGGCCATGTTCGCCGCGGCCGTCGTGCCCGGCGTCCTTCTGGTAATCGGATTCCTGATCGTGCCCGAGTCGGTGCGCTACCTGGTCAAGACCGGGCAGCGCGACGCGGCGCAGGAGGTGGTGGAGGAGATCGAGGGCCACGACGACGCGCCGCAGGTGCTGGCCGACATCGAACAGAGCCTGCGCGCCGAGCAGGAGGAGGGCCAGGCCAGCTGGTCGGAGCTGCTCAGTCCTGGTCTGCGAAAGCCGCTGGTGATCGGCATCGGGCTCTCGGTCATCCAGCAGGTCACGGGCATCAACGCGATCATCTACTACGCCAACGACATCTTCGCCAAGGCCGGCTTCGAGAGCCACCAGGCGCAGTCGCGGGCCACGCTCTTTGCCATCGGCCTGGTGAACGTGCTGGCCACGTTCATCGCGATCGCCTACGTCGACCGGTTCGGCCGCCGGCCGCTCCTGCGCTACGGGCTGATCGGCATGTTCATCGCGCTCACGATCGTCGGCATCTCGTTCGCGTCGTTCGACAACTCGGGCGGGTTCAGCGTCGGCGGCGCGCTCACCCTCGCAGGCCTGGTGCTGTTCATCACCTCGTTTGCGTTCTCGCTGGGACCCGTGGTGTGGACGGTGATCTCGGAGATCTACCCGAGCCGCGTGCGCGGCCGGGCCGTGTCGGTGGCCACCGCTGCCAACTGGGGTGCGGCGTTCCTGGTGACCCAGTTCTTCCTCACCATCGTGGACGCGATCGGCGAGGCCGAGACGTTCTTCCTGTTCGCGGCCATCTGCGTGGTGTCGTTCATCTGGATCACGCGGATCGTGCCCGAGACGCGCGGGCGGACCCTGGAGGAGATCCAGGACATGTTCGATGCCGAGGGTGCACCGGCTGCCGGGGGCTAGGGGCCCGGGCGAAGCCCCTTGACGAGGGCGTCGAGCATCCGCTCGTAGGAGCGGTCGAGGTCGCGTGGCAGTGCGAAGCCACCCTGCCGCTCGAGTGTGACGAACCCGTGCACGCCGCTGCGGATCGCGCGGATGGTGTCCACCAGCTCGTCGCCGTCCAGTTCCCACTCGCGCAGGATGGCGGTCATCACCTCGATCGCGCGGGCTGCCGCGGCATTCAGCTCGGCGTCCGTCGACGGCGGAGCGGCCAGTGACGCCTCGTAGAGGCCGGGGTGGGCGTGGGCGTACGCGCGGTAGGCGCGGGCCACACTGCGCAGCGCATCCTCGCCCGCCCGGCCCACCGCCGCATCGGCCATGGCCGCATTCAGGCCCTCGATGCCGCGCAGGCTGAGCAGCCGCAGCAGCGCGTCGCGATTCTCGATGTGGTTGTAGAGCGACGGCGGCCGGACGTTGAGCCGCTGTGCGAGCCGCGCCAGGGTGACGGTTTGCAGCCCGTCGGCGGCCTGCTCGATGGCGGCTTCGACCACCTGGTCACGGTCAAGACCGCGGCGCGCCACCTCAGGCTCCCCGGCGGATGGCGGCGTCCATGGCGGCGATCGGGTCCTCGCGTACCGCGCCGTGGCCGGGAGCGAGCCGGGCGGGGTTCAGCTCCCGCAGTCTCCGCGCACTGGCCAGAGCGGTGGGCTTGTTCCACGTCGCTCCGGACACGAACGGGAACCGCCAGGCACCCCTGGCCGCGGTGCTCGTCTTGCCGCCCCAGGTGGCATACGCGTCGCCGGTGTAGAGCGTCGCGTCGCGGGTATCGAAGTAACTCACGTGGCCAGGCGTGTGGCCGGGGCTTGCCACCACCTCGAGCGAGCCGATCCGCTCGCCGGGTTCCACGGTACGGGTGGGGTGGGTCTGGGCGCCGCGGTAGTCGCCCCGCAGCTTGGTGGCCGGTTCGCCGGGGTCGAGCGTCATGTCCTTACCCAGAAGCCGCGCGTCGCGGGTCGAGATGATCACCTCGGCGTCGGGCAGGGCCGCGTGCAGTGCGTCGAGCGAACCGATGTGATCGCCGTGGGCGTGGGTCAGCGCGATGCGCGTGATCGGTGCGCCGAGTTGCTCCGCGGCGGCGAGGATCGTTGGTGTGCTGCGCGGCAGCATCGTGTCGACCAGCGTGAGCCCGTCGTCCTCCACCACCAGATAGCAGTTGACGAACTTCCACTTGGTGACCTGGTGTACCTGTGCCACGGTGTCCCCTTCCGTCGATTGCTACGCACAGTAGCATAAAAACTAATGAGCGTAGTTTACGACTGGATCAGGGAGCGTAGCGGCGGTGCAGCAGCATGGCGTTGCCGTCGGGGTCGCGGAATGGGGCCATGTGGCAGACGCCCGAGTCGATCGTGTCCACCGAGAACTCGACTCCCGCCGACTCGAGTTCTGCGCGGGCCTTCTCGACGTCGGCCACGCGCAGGGCGAATCCCCCGGAGTTGGGCCGAAACTCCATGCCGTTCTGCTCCGGGTTCCACAGGCTGAGGGTGACCTGGCCGGCGCGAAACTCGGCGTACCGATCATTGCCCGTCTCGAGCTCGAGCCCCAGCGTCTTGCCGTAGAAGCGCTTCGCGCGCTCCAGGTCGCGGGTGGGAATCGAGATGAAGTCCACGTGCTCGATTTCGATCATGGCCCTGCCTCCTCGGGTGCGTACCTAACTGAGCAGATCGTAGAGCGCCTTGATGATGATTCCCACACCGACCGCCACGAGCAGGGCCACCGCGACCGTGCGCGAGTTGCGGGCCAGCCAGCGCTTCCAGCGCTCGAGGCCGGTCTGCACCTGCTCGGGCCGAAATGCCGCGTACAGCACGGGCGCGGCAATCGTGACGATCGATGCCGCCGCAAACAGGGTCATTGCGATCACCCGGTCGAAGGTATCGGCGTTCGCCTTGACGACCTCGGTGGCGGCCAGGATCGTGATCGAGTACGTGAGCATGACGCCCCCGGCGGCGGCGGCCACGGCCCAGTGCCGCCCCACCAGCCGCACCAGCCACGCGGGAGTGGGATCGGTGTAGTCCCGGTCGGGCGGCGGCGGCTTCTCGGGCCGCCGGTGAATCGCGTAGGCCGCCACGAGCAGCAGCAGGCCGATCAGGATCTCCAGAGCAGACGCCGTCTCGGCCTGAATCGTGTGCGACGAGCGGAAGTCGCCGCCGCTGGGAATCAGCACCACCACACCGGTGATCACGGCGATCGCCCCGCACCACCCGATCAGAAACGCGATCGCGCGGCGCAGCCCGTGCGGCATGCCGACCAGCGCGATCACGGCGATCACCGAGACCGGGCTCGAGAAGGCCACTGCCAATCCGAGCACGGCCATGGTGGGGAGCAGTTGCTGCATGCAGCAACTTTATCCCGCGGGCTGGTTCAATCGCCGCCTGGGTTCGTCCTCGGTCGCGCACGTGCAACCCAGCACGCACGCTCCCTGCGTCCTGCCCAGACGACGATTGTCCTGCGCCCGGCTACGCCGAGGTTCAGAGGCCGGTCTCGACGGTGATGCGTCCGCTCGCCGCGGCGTTCTGCAGCGTGGCGTAGTCCTCCGCGTTCTGGTCGGCGTAGGCGTGCGCCCACATGCTGATGGCCTTGTCGAACGAGTCGCCGTTCCCGAGGTAGGAGGCGATCGCGATGCGGTCGCCCGACCGCGCATGCGCACGCGCCAGCGTCCATCCGCACGCGCGGCCGTAGAGCGCGAGGCCCGCGGGCAGCAGCGCCTCCACCTCGATCGAGCCCTTCCAGTCGCGGAACTGGCGGCCGTAGAAGTCGCGCGAGACGTTGTCCTCGGGGTTCTCGGCCGCGAGCCAGCCGAGGAAGATGTCGCTCGAGGCCTGCATCAGGTGCTGGCCGGTGACCACCCGCTGCCCGTGCGACGGGTAGATGCTCGGCGGCAGGTACTCCTCGAGCACCGACGCCTGCGCCTCCTTGAACTGCAGGAACAGCGGATCCTGGTCATCCTTGCCCAGCATCAGCAGGATCCACGCGCGGGTGCCGACGCTACCGACGCCGACCACCTTGCGGGCGATATCGACGAACCGAAACTGCTCCAGAAGCACGCGGCGGTCGGCCTGCAGCGTCTCGCGGTAGCGGCGCAGCAGCTCGCGGAACAGCTCCACGAACTTGTCGCCGTCCAACCCGGCGACCTGCATGTCGCGGGCCGAGACGATCAGCGGCGGCTGGCTGATGATGCGCGGCTCGCCGTCCACGACCTTGGTCAGCTTGGTCATCGCCTGCATGCTGTCGCGCGTGCGGGCCTTGGCCAGGTTCTTCTCGAGCAGCTTGATGCGCTTGGCATCGACCTGCGAGCGCAGCCGGCCGACCAGTCCGTCCACGTCGATCGACGAGTACCACACCTGCAGGTTGGTCTCGGCGGCCATCTGCAGCATGGTCTCGCGGTAGCCCGACACCGTCGCGCGTGCCGCGAGCGTCTGGTCGGTCTCGCTGAAGCCGTTCTCGCGGGCCGCCACCACCAGGCTCGCCGCAAGCCGCTTGACGTCCCACTCCCACGGGCCGGGCAGCGTCTCGTCGAAATCGTTGATGTCGAACACCAGCCGCCGCTCGGGCGAGGCGAACATGCCGAAGTTCGAGAGATGCGCGTCGCCGCACAGCTGCACGTTCAAACCCGAGACCGGCGAACCCGCCAGGTCGGAGGCCATCAGCCGCGCGCCGCCGCGGTAGAACGCAAACGCCGAGGCCAGCATGCGCCCGTAGCGGATCGGCACCAGCTCGGGTACGCGCGTGGCGGCCTGTTCCTCGAGCAGCGTGACGGGATCGGGGCGGTCAGCGGCGGGTACGTAGTCGGCGTGGCTGCTGCGCGACACCTGCTTGCGGGCGTCGCGGCCGCGCTTGGCGCGCTCCTCGACGGTCAGGTGGTCGATGACATGGGGATGGTGCGAGCCTGTGGTGGCGATCGACATGAGCCCTCCGGCATTTGCTCGTGAACAAGCGGACAACAGATGGTACTCCTTTAGGAGCACCGGTCGATCGCTACATTGATGTGATGACTGACAATCAACAACCTCTGTTCGGCGCCGAGCACGTGCGCCGCTACCGCGAGACCGATGGCGAGGTGGGATACCAGTGGGGCAACGGCGCGCCGATCCTCATCCTCACCACCACCGGCCGCTCGACCGGTAAGCATCGTGATTCGGCGCTGATCTTCCAGCCGTCCGGTGATTCCTACGCGATCGTCGCTTCCAAGGGCGGCGCGCCGCAGCACCCTGCCTGGTACCTCAACCTCGAGGCCGATCCCAACGTCGAGGTGCAGGTCAAGGACAGGGTCTTTCGGGCCAGAGCCCGCACGGCCGAGGGCGCCGAACGCGACGAGTTGTGGGAGCGCATGACCGCCGTGTGGCCCGACTACGACAACTACCAGACCAAGACCGACCGCCAGATTCCGGTGGTCGTGCTCGACCCCGTCTAGCGGCCAGCAGTGCCCGCGCCTTGGCGGCGTGGACGGCGGCTCTCAGCGACTCCAGGTCATACGCGCCGTTTGGCGCAGGCCGTTGATGAAGAAACTGGGGGTGCCGGACACGCCGCTGAGGTCGGCGGAGTCGACGTCCTCGGAGATCCGGGCGGCTCCGGCGTGGCGGCGCAGGTAGTCGCGGAACCGGTCGAGGTCGAGTTCGAGCGTCTCGGCATATCCCAGGAGCGCGCGGAGTCCCAGGGCGCCCTGGTGATCGAGCAGCAGGTCGTGCATCTCCCAGAACTTGCCCTGGTCGGCGGCCGCCTCCGATGCCTCCGCGGCGAGTTGGGCATCGGGATGCACGTCGCTCAGCGGTAGGTGCCGCCACACATATCCGACCTCCAGAAACCCGGCCAAAAGCTCCCGGATGGCAGGCTCGGCCTGGCCGCAGTAGGGGCATTCGAAGTCGCCGTACTCCACGACGACGACCTTTGCGTCGACCGGGCCGCGGATGTGGTCGCGCTCCGCATCGACCGGGTCGGCCAGGTCGACGATCACATCTGACGATCCCACCAGCGCCTTGATCCGCAGCCCGGCCGGCAGGAGCGCAGTCATGCGAAACACCAGCCAGGTGATGGCCGCCGCGCTCAGCGCCGCGCTGAGCACGCCGAGCTTTGCCTGCTGCAGGTCGGCGCCGGTGAAGACCAGGCTCGAGATCAGGATCGAGACGGTGAACCCGATCCCGGCAATCGTGCCGCCGCCGACCACCGCAGCCCAGCCCACCGGCGGGCGCAGCTTGCCGCGGGTGAGCGTCGTCACGAGCCAGGCGACGCCGACCACGCCGACCGGCTTACCGAGCACGTAACCCACCAGGATGCCCAGCGTGATCGGCGAGGTGTAGGCGTGCGAGAGGAAGCTCCCGCTGAGCACGATGCCGGCGTTGGCCAGCGCGAACACGGGCACGATCACATAGCTCGTCCACGGATGGAACGCCTGTTGCAGCCGCTGGTTGGGCGAGATCGCCGAGCGCAAACCGGCGCTCGCGGTCTGCGCCAGCTCGGCGGTGGGCTGCTCGCGAAACTCGCGAAACAGGTTGGTGGCCCGCTCCAGGTCGACGCGTGCGGCCGGGTAGGCGCTGACCACGAGGCCCATCACCAGGCCCACCACCACGGGTCGACGCCCGACTTTTCCATGGCCACCCAGGCGCCGACTCCGAGCACCACGAACACCGCCCCCCAGTGCACGCCGGCCAGCCGCGCCGCCAGGGCGATCGCCAGGCAGACGGCGGCCACCGCCAGCATCTGCGCGTCGATCGTCTGGGCGTACACCACGGCGATCACGATCAGGGCGATCACGTCGTCGACGATCACCACGGTCAGCATGAACGCCTGCAGGCGGTCGGGGAAGCTTGGGCCCACCAGCGCGAGCAGGCCCAGGGCGAACGCGGTATCGGTGCTCATCGCCGCTCCCCAGCCGTGGGCGGAGCCGTGGCCGGCATTGAACAGCAGATAGATCGCGATCGGCGTGACGATGCCGCCCGCGCCCGCCAGCGCGGGCAGGGCCGCACGGCGCCGTTCGCGCAGCTCGCCCATGTCGAACTCGCGCCGAGCCTCCAGCCCCACGACGAAGAAGAAGAGCGTCATCAGGCCCGAGTTGATCCACTCCTGCAGCGTCAGCGTGATGCCGTGGCCGCCCACCTCGACGGCGATTCCGTGCTCCACAACCGCGTGTAGGACGAACTGTCCAGGTTGACCCACACCAGTGCGGCGATGGTCGCCGCCAGGAGCACCACCGCGCTGCCCGTCTCGGTGGCCAGGAAGTCGCGCAGCGGCGTGGGCACCGTGCGCGCCCAGGCGGTCACCCGAGGCGCGGCGGTGGTCGTGGTGGCGGCGGTGTCGGTCACAGCGTCGTCAAGCGCCATGAATAAGAGGGGTCAGTCGCCATTTATTCACCAGCACCTTCGGCGTGCCACGCTGGAAGCGTGTGAATAAATGGCGACTCGTCCCTCTTATTCACTCGAGCGTTGCGGTGACGGTGATCTCGACGTTGCCGCGCAGGGCGTTCGATACGGGGCGGCTTGCCTCGCCTTCGGCGGCGAGCTCGGCGAACCGCGCCTGGTCGATGCCCGGCACGCTGCCGTGCACTACCAGCTCCATCGTGGTCACCTTGAACCCGCCCTCGGGCTGGGGCCGAAACTCACAGGTCGCGTCGACGTGCAGTGACTCCGCCGGTGTTCCCGCCTCGGCCAGCGTGTGCGAGAACGCCATCGCGTAGCAACCGGCGTGGGCGGCGGCGATGAATTCTCGGGGCTGGTCTTGGCCGCGGGCCGTTCGGTGCGGGCCGGCCACGAGAGTGCTTGCTCGCCGAACGCGCCGCTTTCGACCTGGACCGTCATCGCCGTCGATCAGTGTGCCGTGCCAGTCGGCGTGTGCCTTGCTGAGTGCCATTTCATCCCCCTGCAGTGGTTACCCGAGCACCTTACGCGAACGGTGTCGATTAGTCGCGCGACGCGGCGAATCGCTGCAAGCGGGCGCGGCTCTCGCCGCGGCCGGGTGCGGTGGGTTCGAGCGCGGCGATCGCGGCGGGCCCGACCGGCGCCGCCCCGCCGAGTACACCGCCTCGGCCCCGCTGACGGTGTAGATCTCGTGATAGAAGCCCAGCCCCTGCCCCTCGTGGTCGACCAGCCATTTCCACCACAGCGAGTGCGGCTGGGTGCGGGCCCATCGGTCCAGCGCCTCGTCGGACTCCCAGTAGACCATCACCATGGAGCCGGTCTCGTCCTGGGTCGGCCGCACGTGCAGCAGGCCGTACTCGCCCGCCGCCGCCAGCGCGGCGAACAGCTGCTCGTTGATGCCCGCCTCCTCGTAGAGGCGCGCGCCCTGGTGGGTGTGGAACTGTGCGCCGAAGATGCCCACGCACAGGTTCGGGTGCTCCAGAGCCGCGCGATGTGGGTCTGTTCGAGCGGCTGCGGCACCCCGCCAGCGTACCTCAGGAATTGTTCAATTTCATTGACTTTTGCACATCGGCGCACGCACGCAGCACCTCGCGGCGATCTTGCCGATCGACCCACTGGCAGGAGGTCAGGATCAGGTCGCGGGGCGCAAAGGGAGGGTGCGTACGCCTGCCGAGCGGCCGCCGCCCGGCACCGGAACGTTCGACACCGCGAGGGTGAACGCGGGGCCCAGGTCGGTCGTGCCGAGGCCGACGAGTCTGGAGTGGACGCCTTCCTGGGCGAGCCCGGCCACGTAGGCCGAGGCAAGCCGGTGGGGATCGCCGCTGCGGCGCGGCGAAGCCACCACCGAGATCAGGCCGCGGCCGCGGGCCACCGCCGAACGGGCGTGGGCCTTCTGGAGGGGTCGCCGACCTCGATCCGGGCCAGCGCATGCCAACCCGCCGGCACGCGGTAGCTGTACGGCCCGCCCGGCGGTGCGATCACGCCGTTTGTGGCGGTCACTCCGCTGACCTCTTGCGATCCGGCCGACTCGATCCGCAGCCGGCGATCGCGAGGGTGAACGCCGCCATCAGGGCGGCGCCGAGCCGGAGGCGGGGAAGGGGGTACACGCAGTCATCTTAGAAAGCGGGCGGGGTAGGATTGGCCGGTGGATGTTGCCGGGCTTCGGGCGCGCTACGAACGGTCGCTCGCGCGCGAGCTGGCCGACGAGATGCTGCGCATCGAGCCGATCGACCGCGCGCTCGCGCTCGCATCCAAGCTGTTTGTCGCCGTCATCCCGATGAGCATCCTGATCTCGGCGCTCGTGCCGGGCGCCGACAACTTCGGCGAGAGCCTGGTCAACCGGCTCGAACTGACCGGCGCCGGCAAGGCCGCGACGCTGCAGCTGTTCGCCACCAAGGGCGCGGTGCGCGGCGGCATCACCGCGATCGGCGTCGTAATCCTGCTCTATTCGGTGTTCAGCTTCACGCGTGGGCTGCAGAAGGTGTACCTGGACGTGTGGCGGTTGCCGCCCCAGCGGCTGGAGGCGGTGGTCCGGCGGGTGGTGTGGATCGTCGGGTTGGTCGCCGTTCCTCTCGGTGCTCGCACCGCTGCGGGCGTTCGGCACGCACCACCACCTGCGATTCCTGTACCCGTTGATCGCGATCGCGCTGGTCTCGGGATTCTGGGCGTGGACGCCCTACGTGCTGATGGGCGCCCGGCTGCCGTGGCGGCGCCTGGTGCCGACGGGTCTTCTGACGGCTCTGGGGGTGACGCTCTTCTCGATCGCGTCGGTGCTCTACATGCCGGTGATCATGACCCACAACGCGAGCCGCTACGGGCTGATCGGCGTGGCCTTCGGCCTGGTTACGTGGCTCTTTGCCTACGCCGGCGTCGTGATCGCCTGCATCGTCCTCGGACGCGCGTGGGACGTGCATCACGGCGGCGAGGCGCTGCCCGATCTCCCGCTCTCGCAGGACCACCTTGGCCGGCCGCTAACTGCGCAAACATGAATAAAAGGGGTCTGACCCCTTCTATTCAGGAGCACGTTTGTTGCAGTTCAGGCCCCGTGCTTGAAGCGGCGTTCCTCGTCAACGGTGCGCTCGGCCGTGGGCACGGCCTCCAGCCGGTCGTCGGGAATCGGCTCGCCGCTTTCCACCGACAGCCCGTAGGTACCGGCGGCCAGCCGCTCCTCGGCCCGCGCGACCGACTCGAGCGCAGCCTCGAGATCCTCGATGCGGCCCTGGGCGATCTCCACGTCGTGCAGGTCCTGGCCGTCGTTATCGCTGCGCAGTTCGTCGATCTCGGCGGTGATGCGCTGCCGTTCGGCGGCGAGCAGTTCCTGTGCGCGGGCGTTATCCATAGAGTATCCCCAGGTCGGAGAGGTGATTCAGTCTAACCGGCCAGAGCCCGGCGCAGAGCCTCGCCGGCGCCGCTCAGCACCGGGTCGCCGTGCGAGAGCAGGATGCGCTCCACCGGCAGGTCGGCCAGCGGTGCGAGGGCCGCGCGCAGCCCTGCCTCGGTGAGCCCCGTGCCAAGGTATTCGAGCCACGAGTCGGGGCATACCTGCAGGCCGGCGCCGAGGTCGATCAGCCGGTCGCCGGGCACGAGTGCTGCCGCGTCAGGCAGCCAGTACATCGTCTCGTCAGCCCCCGCGATCGGCACCGGTACGACCTGCGGCGGCGGGTCGGCCGAGGCTCCGTAACGGGCGGAAGTGTCGACCTTGGATCGCTGATGCCACGGGATCGTGACCAGCACCCGGGCGCCGCCGCAGGCCGCCACGCGCGCGTCGGCGAACTGCCAGAACGCCTCGTTGTCAGCCGGCACCAGCGGATCGATGAAGACTGCCGCGGTGGGCGTCTCGTACACTACGCAGCCAACCGCCTCGGGCCAGTCGGCAGAGGTGCCGGGCTGGGCGTTGGGCTGCCACTTGCAGGATGACAGGCCGATCCACGCGAGAGTCCTGGGTACAGTTCGGTAGTATCCACTTTGGATCCTAAGTAAGTTGATGGGGATCCCGGTATGACCAGGATCAATCAGGAGGGTAGTGATGTCGTCAACTGAGCAGCTGGTTACCAACGCCGGCGAGTACGCCAAGAGCTTCGACAAGGGCGATCTGCCACTGCCACCGGGCCACAAGGTCGCCGTGGTGGCGTGCATGGATGCCCGGCTGCATCCCTACGCGCTGCTCGGCCTGAGCGAGGGCGACGCGCACATCATCCGCAACGCCGGCGGAGCGGTGACGCCCGACGTGATTCGCTCGCTGGCCATCTCGCAGCGGCTGCTCGGCACCGAGGAGATCGTGCTGATCCATCACACCGACTGCGGCATGCTGACGTTCACCGACGATCAGTTCAAGGCCCAGATCGAATCCGAGACGGGGATCCGGCCGGAGTGGGCGGTCGAGACGTTCACCGACCTCGACGACGACGTGCGGCAGTCGATCGCGCGGATCAAGACAAGCCCGTTCGTGCCCAGGACCGACAAGGTGCGCGGGTTCGTGTACGACGTGCACACCGGCAACCTGCGCGAGGTCAGCTGACAAGAGTGGTGAGCGCAGAGAACGTGCCGGGCACGTTCCCTGCGCTCATTTCGCTCAGCGGCGCCGGGCCGTACGGCGAGCCGTGCGGCGGGCAACCCTGCGTGCTCCCATCATGGGGTATCTCCCTTTCGCGTCGACGTTCTAGGCGGTCTGGTTGGCCTCGGCCTGGGTCTCGAGCTCGTGCAGCTCCTGGGCCTCCTCGGCGCTGACCAGGCCGATCGCGACCAGGTCGAGCGGGCTGATGAAGCCGTCCGAGATGCGGAATCCGCCCGCGCGGGCAATTGCGTCGCGCAGCGGTACCGCCCAGTGGTGCTCGATCAGCATCGAGCGCCGCGGCCGAGTCGTTGGGGATCTCGCCGATCACATCCCAGGCCTGGTCGTCGTTGAACACCTCGATGCCGTCCTCGGCAGCCTCGGCGCCGGCCTCGGCGCCGATCTCCGCGCCTTCCTCACCCTCGATTCCGAGGCCGATCAGCGCGCCGACCTTGCTTCCCAGCTCGATCGCCTCGTCGCGTGAGAGGTTGGAGAGGTGGGCGACCTCGATGTTGCCGTCGGCATCCTTGTGCACCGCCAGCGAGTCGATCACCCGCACGGTGTCGCTCGCCTTCAGGCGCTCGAGCTCCTCGATGATCTCACCGTGGAACTCGGGATGGTTGAAGCCCAGCACGAGCAGCTGAACAGGGCCAATAGCCATTGGCATCTCCTTCAGTTCGGATGGAGCGGCGCGCCGGCAGCACGCCGTACCGCAGCCTATGTCGGAGCGGGGTCTGCCGCCAACTCGAACTAGGAGTCGTCGGCCGACTCGCGCCGCTCGCGCTCCTGCTCCTCGTCCAGCTCGCCCGCCGGCTCGACGTCCACCCCGACGCTGAAGCCGGGCGGAAGGTTCGGACAGGTCGGGCGCGATCACCGTCCCGCCTGGTGACCCGAGTCGGGCAGGCCGACCGTGGGCACGACCGAGCCGCAGCTGGAGGCCGGCACCAGGATCAGCTCGCCGTATGACATCTGCGGCAGCGTCTCGCCGCGGAAGTAGGCCGGTGAGATCGCCCGCCAGATCAGCATCGAGGACGACACCCAGCAGAAGCACGCCGATCCCCAGCGCAAACACGCCGCCCACCTTCCCGCCGTACCAGGGGAAGCCGGGCACGGACACCGAGGTGTAGCCGTAGTCGGGGTTGATGTACTGGCTCGCACGCGTACACGAACAGGACCAGCAGCAGGATGCCGCCGATCAGCGGGACCGATCCTGCAGCGACACCGACTGGCCGAACGTCAGCGGCACACTCCCGGTAGAACCAGAAGCAGCAAAGCCCGTCAGCCCGTAATAGAAGGCGATCATCAGCCCCAGGGAGCCGATCGAGTCGCTCAGCACGTTGCCGCTGGCCTTGGTCAGCGCCACGTAGAACACGACCGACGCGGCATGCCCATCCCCCAGGTCGACCAGGTCGGGGTCAGGTACTTGGGGTGGATCTTCGCGAAGATCTTGGGAGCGGCACTTGAACGCCGCCATCGAGAGCGTCGTCCGCGCGGTGGGCAGGATGGTCGTCAGCGTCGACGCCATCGAGCTGGTCATGACCATGAACAGCAGCAGCTTGGTCAGCGTGCTCCCGGCGATGCCGGTGCGAAGATGCTGGTGCCCAGCACGCTCAGCACGTCGTCCGCGTTGGCCGGGTTGGTCAGACCGACGCCGTGGCTGCCGCAGCACCGGCCCACGCCTGGGCGCCGACGGTGACGATGACGTAGGTCAGCAGCAGGAGGATGGTCGAGATGACGGCCGCCCGCCCCGGGCGTGTGGTTCTTGGCGTCGGCCGTCTCCGCGAACCAGGCCACCGCGGTGTCCCAGCCCCAGTAGATGAAGACGGCGGCCAGGATGCCGGCGGCAAAGACGCCCGGCGAGGAGATAGTTGAGCGGGTTGAACCAACGAGAGCTGGATCCGGCCTCGACCTCGGCAACGCCGTTGCCTGTGTAGACCTTGATCAGCGCGGTGCCGGCCAGTAGCCCGAGGATCCACGACCTCGATCCCCAGCAGCAGGTACTGCAGCATCGTTTGAGACCTCGATCCCGATCCACGAGATATAGGTCATCACCACGATCCACAACAACGCCGGCACACGGTCACCCAGAACGTGCGATGCGGCGTAGCTAGTCGGCGCCGATCAGCAGGAACCCGTACGAGCCGGCGATCTGGGCCAGGTTCGCCATCACGATCACGTCGGCCGCGAAGATGCCCCAGCCGCCCATCCAACCCCAGCGACGAGCCGAACGCGCGGGTCGCCCAGGTGAAGGTGGTGCCGCAGTCCGGTTCGGCCTCGGTTCAGCTCCTTGTAGGCGACCGCGATCATGTACATCGGGCACGAACGCGAGCAGCATGATGACCGGCGATTGCAGCGCCACGGTGGCGACCACGAACCCCAGCGCCGAGGCCAGGCTGTAGGCAGGGCGCGGTCGACGCCATGCCCATGACGACGCTCGAGAGCAGCCCGAGCGATTCGCCGCGAAGGCCCTTCTCGCCGGGAGCGGTACCATGCTCCGTGGTTGGGATAGAGGCGTCTGCCGTCGCCATCCCGGCGACTATACATAGCCGCACCGATATGCGCAGAACATTGCAATCCTCCTCACGTGACAGGAGTACCGATGCGAAAGCTCCAGAGTCAGGG
This sequence comes from uncultured Actinomycetes bacterium, assembly GCA_963796875.1. GTDB lineage: Bacteria > Actinomycetota > Thermoleophilia > Gaiellales > JAICJC01 > CAVPTL01. The sequence continues at coordinate 346,592 of CAWCNL010000004.1, read as the reverse complement.
CGTCCACCACATCACCATCGTGGGTGCCAACCGGCAGACATCGATCGGGTTCTGGGAGGGCGTGCTGGGCATGCCGTTCGTGTTCGAGCAGCCAAACCTCGACAACGCGGCCGGAGTCACACCTCTATTTCGACCCCGGTGACGGCCGCCTGATCACCGTGTTCACCAACGAGGACCGCGTGCCCGATCCGACCCGCGCACCCACCGATCCCGGCTGTGTGCACCATCTGGCGTTCTCGCTCTCACAGGCGACGTTTCACCAGGCGGTCGAGCGGCTGGACGAGCGCGGCATCCGGCACAGCGGGGTGAAGGATCGCGGTTTCATGGACTCGATCTACTTCGAGGATCCGCTGGGCCTTCTGATCGAGCTGGCGTCCTACCGGTTCGAGCCTCCGGCCGGGTGGTCGCATGCCGACGTGCTGATGGAGGCCCACCGGCTGCGCGTGGAGCGCGGCGACCCCAACATCGACCAGATCCATCTCGCCGACGCGATCGAACGGCTGGTGCTGCGCAGCCGTCCGACGCTGAGCGACGACCGTACGCCCCAGAACCCCTACTGAGCCGGGAGGAAGCATGGCCGAGATCACGCTGCATGTGCTGAAGCCGAGCGTCAACAACCTGACCGCGCGGGTGTTCGTGCGGGCAGCCGGGCTCGACTTTGAGGAGGAGGATGTGTGGGGTAAGACGCAGACGCCCGAGTTCCTCGAGAAGAACCCGGCGCACCTGACGCCGATGCTCGAAGAGCAGGGGCTGCCCCAGGCGACGCTGTGGGAGAGCTGCGCGATCATGCAGTACCTGTGCAACAAGCATGGGATCGAGGCGCTCTATCCGACCGATCCGGCGCGGCGGGCGATGGTCGACAGCGCGATGTTCTATCTGATCGGCACGCTCTATCCGCTGGTGGCGCGGGCGACGTATCCGGTGCTGGCGTTTCCGCAGTACCCGGGCGAGGTCGGGCACTCGGATGCGGACGCGGATACCAAGTCGGCTGCCCAGCAGGCGGCCATCGCCGCGCTGGCCGAGCCGCTCGACGTGTACCGCACGTTCTTCCTGGCCGATCGGCCGTTCATCGGGGGTGACGGACCGTCGATCGCCGACATCCGCCTGTCGGCCACGCTCGAGTTCCTGCACGCCATCGACTACGACCTACCGGAGTGGGCGCGCGACTACATGGCGCGCGTGGAGCAGACCCTGGGAGCTGCCTACAGCGAACCGGCGGCCGACGTGCGCGGCTACATCGAGTACGTCAAGTCCCAGTAGGCGCCGGGCGAGCGCATACCCCGTGCCAGGCACGTTTTATGCGTGCGGATGGCGTCACGGCGTAACCGCATGGTGCCAGGCACTTTTATGCGTGCTGCGCCCGCATAAAAGGAGCCAGGCACCTCTGATTGCTTGGCCGCTTGCTGATTTCGTTTATGCGTCCGGCTGCGCCGTCCGCATACACGGCAGTTAGGCGGCCAGGTCAGCGTCGGGGTGGAGGAACAGCGTCCACAGTGCGCGCGGCACCTTGCGCCAGCCGACCTGTTTTGCGACGGCGATCGTCTCCTTGCCGGCGATCGCTATGCCGGCGATGCCGACCAGCCACTGCACGCCCCAGACTGCCGCCCGCAGTTCGTCGGCCGCCGAGCCGGACAGGTTCATCACCCAGATCGCCACCTGGGCAAACGGCATCCACGAGAGGATCACCAGGCCCACGCCAAGGCGGATCCGAAGTGCACCAGTCCGGCGGTCTTGTGCTGTTTCCACACCACCACGATACGCGAAGCGTCGGTCACCGGTCGTTCACGTTCGCGATCGGCTAACGATGCCGCTACGGTACCCCCTCACGTCGAATCGGAGGGCAGCCGTGGACGCGGAGCCAGACGCACAAAGGCTCGATAACGAGAGGAACATCGCCCACACGGGTGCGCTCGCACGATGGGCGGGGCATTGCGCCCATCACCCCTGGCGCGTGGTCCTCGCCTGGCTCGGGATCGTCGTCGTCCTCATCGGCCTGAACACTGCGTTCCACGGAAAGCTCGTCAACGACTTCAAGATTCCCGGGTCGGATACGCAGAAAGCGACCGATCTGATCAACGCCAAGTTCGGTGGTGAGCGCGGCGCCGCGCTGCGGGTGGTGGTCGCGGCGCCCGACGGCGAGTCGCTGAATACGCCGGAGCGCAAGGCGGCCATCGAGAAGATGCTCCAGCAGTCGGCGGCGGGTCAGAAGACGATCGATACCCACGCCGGTGACGCGCGGCCGATCACCAACCCGCTCGACCCGAGCGCCCGTCAGTTTCTCTCGAAGAACGAGCAGATCGGCTTCTTCGACGTCCAGTTCGACCAGACCGGGTTGGAGTCTCCAGTTGCCCAGATCGTCGCTCTCGAGGATCAGTTTCGCGCGACCGGAGCACCCGCCGGGGTGCAGGTCGAGTTCACCGGTGAGCCGAGAGCGCGCCGCCCCAGCAGGGCATCAGCGACATCATCGGCATCATCGCCGGGTTCATCATCCTGATGATCCTGTTCCGTGCGCTGGTGCCGGCGGTGATCCCGCTCATCTTCGCCATCGTGGCGGTCATCTGCGCGTTCCTGCTGTTGTTCCTGGCCGCGCGATTCCCACTTCAACACCATCACCGAGATCCTGGTGCCGATGATCGGCCTTGGTGTGGGCATCGACTACACCCTGTTCATCGTCACCCGCTTCGCCAGTTCCTTCACGACGGACTGGACCCGCGCGATGCAGCCGCGGCCGCAGGCGCGACCGCCGGGCGCGCGGTGATCTTCGCTGGCGTGACCGTGGCCATCTCGATCACCGGCCTCGCGCTGATCGGCCTGGACTTCATCACCAAGCTCGGCATCGGTAGCGCGCTCGGCGTGCTGACGGCGGTGCTCCTGGCCGTTGCGCTGCCCGCAGTACTCGCGCTGCTGGGCCACAAGATCGATCGCGGCCGGCTGGGCATGAAGCCCGTCGACGAGTCTCGTGAAGGCCAGTCCAAGACGCTGGTCGCCGCGTGGGGGCGGATGGTTACCGGCAACGCCAAGATCGTGCTGCCGATCGTGAGCATCGTGCTGCTGCTCCTGGCCGCACCGGTGCTGAACGCGCGGTTGGGTCTGGCCGATTCCGGCACCGCGCCGAAGGATCAGACCACCCGCAAGGCCTACGACCTGCTCAGCCAGGGCTTCGGCCCGGGATTCACCGAGCCGATCCCCATCGTGATCGCGCTGAACGGCGATCCCAACGCTGCCACCAACCTCGAGGCGGCCCTGAAGAAGACGCCGGGCATCGTGTCGGTGGTGCCGCCCGTCTACACGCGCAGGATCCGTCGCAGGCATCAGTGGCCATCATCAACACCTATTCGGCCTACGCGCCGCAGGACCAGCGCACCGACAACATCGTCTCTGACCTGCGTCACAACGTGATCCCCACAACCCTCGAGGGCACGCCGGCGAAGGCCTACGTCTCGGGTACCAACGCCGCGTTCACCGACATCGGCAACCAGATCTTCTCGCGCACACCGTGGTTCCTGCTCTCATCATCGGCATCACGTTCCTGGTGCTGGCGATGGCCTTCCGCTCGGCGGTGATCGCGTTGAAGGCCGCGCTCACGACCCTCGTTTCGGCGCTGGTTGGGTTCGGCGCCATCACCTGGATCGTGCAGATGGGGCACGGCATGAGCTTCATCGGCCTCGACAAGACTGGGCCGATCGAGAGCTTCGTCCCGCCGATCGCCTTCGCAATCCTGTTCGGCCTCTCGATGGACTACGAGGTCTTCTTGATGAGCCGCATCCGCGAGGAGCACGTGGCTGGAGCCGACACCGTGACGGCTGTGCGCGATGGTGTCTCGGGTGTGGGCCGGGTAATCGTGGCCGCGGCGCTGATCATGTCGTCGGTGTTCTTCTCTTTCCTGCTCAGCCCCGACCGCGTGTCGAAGGAATTCGGGCTGCTGCTGGGCGTGGCGATCCTCTGCGACGCGCTGCTGATGCGGATGACGTTCGTGCCGGCGCTGCTCACGCTGCTCAAGGAGCGGTCGTGGTACATGCCCGGTTGGCTGGGCAAGGTGCTGCCGCGGGTGACGATCGAGGCGCCCGGCGACCATGCTGAGTCAGACGCGCCCGCCGGTTCCGGCGGACTGGCGGACGCTCCGGCTTCCTGAGCTGCGTCACGGCGGCTGTAATTCACCGTCGTGTAACATCTGCCGTTCTTCGTAGTTCCGCGTTTCATACAGTTCGAGGAGGCATTCTTCGTGTCAGATCGTTTCCTACGCCTGGCGGTGCTTACCGTGGCAGCAGCGGTGCTCGCGGTCGCGCTCGCCGGGTGCGGTTCCAGCTCCAGTTCGACCAGCTCGTCCAGCACCACGCCGTCCAGCGCGGGTGGCACCGGCGACGCGACGTTCGGCGCCACCAAGGATCCGAGCATCGCCGCGATGGTGCCGTCCAAGTATCAGGGCGGCATCGAGGTCGCGTCTGACGCGAGCTATGCGCCGATGGAGTACATCGACACTGACGGTTCGACCGTCATCGGTGCCGACGTCGACCTCGGCAAGGCCATCGGCACGATCATGGGCGTGCCCATGAATTTCAAGAATGTCACGTTCGACGCCATCATCCCGGGCCTCGCCGCAGACAAGTACGGCCTTGGAATGTCGTCGTTCACCGACACGCTCGAGCGCCAGCAGACCGTCGATTTCGTGACCTATTACAGCGCCGGCACCTCGTTCTATACCAAGGCGTCCGGCGGGCCGAACATCCAGTCCCTGGCTGACCTCTGCGGCCAGAAGGTGGCGGTCGAGACGGGTACCACCGAGCAGACCGACGCCGAGGCGCAGAGCAAGAAGTGCACGAACTCGGGCAAGTCCGCCGTGGCGCTGCAGACCTATCCCACGCAGAACGCCGCCAACCTGGCGCTGTCGTCGGGCAAGGCCGACGTGGGCATGGCCGACTCGCCGGTGGCCGCGTACATCGCCCAGCAGTCAAACGGTCAGTTCAAGGTTGCCGGCCAGCCCTATGGCACGGCGCCGTACGGCATCGCGGTCCCGAAGGGTTCGGGGCTGAGCAAGCCGGTACTCGCCGCGGTCAAGAAGCTGATCGCCGACGGGGCGTACGCCAAGATCCTGGCCAAGTGGGATCTGTCGGAGGGCGCGATCAGCAACCCCGGCATCAACCAGGCCACCAGCTAATCGGACGAGATAACGACGGCGGCGGCACCGACAGAGCCCGGAGGCGCAGTTCCTCCGGAACGGATCAAGGCGATTCCAGCGCGCCATCCCGGGCGCTGGATCGCCGCTGCCGTCGTCATCTTCCTGACGGCCGACTTCCTGTGGAGCGCGGCCAATAACTCGCGGTTCCAATGGTCGGTGGTGCGCCAGTACCTGTTCGACTCGTCGGTGCTCTCTGGCGTGCGGGTGACCATCGAGCTGACCATCATCAGCATGCTGGTGGGCGTGCTGCTGGGGATCGTGGTGGCCGTGATGCGGCTGTCCGGCAACCCGGTCATGTCGAGTGTTTCATGGTTCTACATCTGGTTCTTCCGCGGCACGCCGCTCCTGGTGCAGATCCTGTTCTGGGGGTTCGCCGCGGCGCTCTACCCCGACGTGTCGATCAGCATCCCGTTCGGCGGCACATCGCTTTGGAGTGAGTCCACCAACACCCTCGTGCCCACGATGACCGCAGTGCTCCTCGCGCTGAGCCTGAACGAGGGCGCGTACATGGCCGAGATCGTGCGGGCGGGCATCCTGTCGGTGGACGAGGGCCAGAACGAGGCCGCATCGGCGCTGGGCATGAGCCGGCTGCAGGTGATGCGACGGGTTGTGCTGCCCCAGGCCATGCGGGTGATCATCCCGCCGACGGGCAACGAGACCATCTCGATGCTGAAGAACACGTCTCTTGCCTACGTCGTGGCACTGGGTGAGTTGACCTATGCCGTGTCGAACATCTACGCACGCACGTATCAGACCATCCCGCTGCTGATCGTGGCGAGCATCTGGTACCTGGTGATGACCTCGGTGCTCTACGTGTTCCAGTACTACATCGAGCGACACTACGCGCGCGGATCGTCCCGCAGTCTGCCGCCGACGATCTTCCAGCGGCTGAGACACGGTCAATGAGCGACGAGCCGATGGTCAAATCGGAGGGCGTGCACAAGTGGTTTGGCCCGCTGCACGTGCTGCAGGGCATCGACCTGGAGGTCGCGCCGCGCGAGGTGTGCTGCATCATCGGCCCGTCCGGCTCGGGCAAGTCGACATTTCTGCGCTGCATCAACCACCTGGAGAGCATCGGTGCGGGCCGGCTGTGGGTCGACGGCGAGCTGATCGGCTACCGCCAGAAGGGCGACCGGCTGCAGGAGCTGCACGAGCACGTGATCGCCCGCAAGCGGCGCGAGATCGGCATGGTGTTCCAGCGGTTCAACCTGTTCCCGCACATGACCGCCATCCAGAACGTGATGGAGGGGCCGGTGCAGGTCAAGAGGGAGCCGAAGTCCGAGGTGCGGCAGCGTGCCGCCGAGCTTCTGGCGCGCGTGGGCCTCTCCGACAAGGAGTCCGCCTACCCGGCTCAGCTCTCGGGCGGCCAGCAGCAGCGGGTGGCGATCGCCCGGGCGCTTGCCATGCGGCCCAAGTTGATGCTGTTCGACGAGCCCACCTCGGCGCTTGACCCCGAGTTGGTGGGCGAGGTGCTCGACGTGATGCGGTCGCTCGCGGCCGACGGCATGACGATGATCGTCGTCACCCACGAGATGGGCTTTGCGCGCGAGGCGGGCGACTCGCTGGTGTTCATGGACGAAGGCCAGGTGGTGGAGTACGGAACCCCGCGCGAGGTGATCAGCTCACCGCGTGAGGAGCGCACAAAGGCGTTCCTGGGCTCGGTGCTCGGGACCGTTCGGGCCGCGCGCCGGTGAGGCGCGCGACCCATTCGGATGTCCTCCTATCCGCAGGTCGCGGACAGGTCGGCCTCGATATAGGCCTGGTTCGCGTCGGTCACCGTGGCGGTGGTCGAATCGGGTGTGCCGATTCCGTCGCAGATCGGATCGCTGTTCGCCGACCACGACTCGGTGAACGTGCAGCTCTGTCCGGCGCCGAGCGCCACACCGCTGCACAGATCGTTCGAGATGGTGAACCCGCCGCCGTCGCTGAATCCCGCGAGAGTCAGCGGCAGGGTGGCCGTACCGCCGGTGTTCGCTACCGTGAACACCGTTCCGGCCGTCCTGCTCTGGCCGAAGTCGTAGCTCCATACTCCGGCGCTCGTCGCCGTCCCCGGTGCGAGCGTCAGGGCGGCGGGGCCGGACGAACCTAGACCTCCACCTGAGCCTGATACTTGACCGCCTCCCTGGCCGGTCAGAAACAACGGCCGCGACATGCTGTTCCACGCATGCCATCCGTGCCACCAGAACCATCGCTGGGTCGACACGGTCAGCAATGCGCGGTCACCGCGACCGGTCGTGCGCGGCGTGTAGCCCACCGTCACCTGGCACGTCTGACCGCGCTGCAGGGTCGCTCCCGTGCAGGTGTCAGCCGTGATCGCAAACGCCCGCGATCCCCGCAGGCCGATCGAGAGCTTGTTCGACGAACCGACACCGTTCTGCGTCAGCGTGAACACCTGGGACGCCGAGCTTCCGACATTCACCGTGCCGTACGCAAACCAGCTGTGCGTCGACGGTGCGAAGGTCAGTCCCGCGCCCGGCACCGCCGCGCCCGCCACACCCGGGCCCGCTGCCACGGCAACGGCCGCGGCGAGCGTGGCTCCCAGGACCACACGAGTTCGTGATCTCACTCAGTACCCCCTCAATGGTTGGCATCCACCCCCGCCCACGGGGGTCACCATTGGTATCGGTTGCCACGAGAGTCTCCGCGACCCCCTTTTCGGCAGATCCGCGAGGGACTAGCTGGTGATGCGGCTGGTGCCTGCGGCCATGTCGGCGGAGATCTCCTGGAACACGCCGTTCAGGTCGGCCGGATCCGGGTCGGCCCAGTAGTCGAGCTGGCCGGTCACTGCATTGGTGCCCGCGATCTGCTGCATCGCGCTCTGCGGCGTGATGTTCGGCACCTCTTTGTCCTGGTCGTAGTCCAGGCAGTACGGCGCGTCGCTCTGGTCGCCGTAGAGGATCGTGTACACCAGCACCTTGGAGTTCTTGTAGGTCGTCGCGTCGCTGATGGCCGCGTGGCACGGGGTCAGGCACTTGGGATCCTGATCCTTGGTGGTGGTGGTCGTCTGATGCCGGCCCGAACCGGTGGTGGTGACCACGTCGGCACAGTTCGGGCCCTCGTTGGCGGCGCCGTCTGAGAGCAGCACGATCACCTTCTGCACGCCCGCCCGGCCGTTTGTCTGGAGCTGCGCGTAGGCCGCCTCCAGAGCATCCGCATAGGCGGTGCCGCCGCCGGGCTGCAGGCAGTTGATATCCCTGACCAGCGTCGAGTTGTTGTTCAAGACGCCCGACGAGGACTGGTAGTCGCTGGAGAGCGGCACCACCGAGTAGGTCGGGTTCGTCGCGTCGTACGAGCTGCTGCTCTGCGAGTTGCAGACGTCGCGCGTGCCGTTGGTGTCGGGTGGGAACACGGTCAGCCCGACGCTGTCGTTGGTGGCATCCAGGCCGGGCAGGAATCCCTGCGTGAGAGTGCTCTGCAAGTTGGTCATCTTGTTGTTGCTGGACATCGATCCGGTGCGGTCGATGACGAGTTCGATGTCGAGCGGCAGCTCATTGCACGGCGAACACGCCGAGGCCTGCGACGTGATCTGGAGCGTGTTCACGCCCATCAGGCTGAGGAAATAGGTGGGCACGTTGGCCGTCTCGCTAACGGTCACCGTGTTGGCGGTGGTGCAGGGCACGTTCGTGTTGGTCTGCACACAGCTCGTGGTGACCGACTGGCTGACGTTTGCGGCCGGTACACCGTTGATGCTGTTCCGCCCGCCCGTGGCCGACGTGAACGTCTTGGCGGCGGCCACGGCGTTGGCTGCGTTCGACGGATACGTCGCGGTCAGGTTGCCCGCGCCGGCTGCGGCGGCGGCGTCGGCCGATGCCTGAAGTGCGTCCTTGACCCGATAGGCGTTACCGATGTCGATCACGGCGCCTGCAAACAGCAGCAGGAGCAGCATCATGGTCGCCACAAGGGGCAGCGTTTGGCCAGCCTGGGAGCGTGCAGGCGTGGCCACCGAGGGGGAGCATTCCGGGGTCACGTGTTCTGTATCGGACGTTCCTAACAAATACTTTATTGACCTGGAAGGGGGATCTTGTGCTGGGTCCAGTGCAGGAACGCGGCGCGATATGGTGGGTATCGATGCTCGAGCTGCGCCCCAACTGCGAGTACTGCGACCGCGACCTGGGCCCGCGTGACGACGCGCGCATCTGCAGCTACGAGTGCACGTTTTGCCCCACATGCGCCGAGACGGTGCTGCACAATGTCTGTCCGAATTGTGGCGGGGGGTTCGTACCACGGCCCGTCCGCCCGGCCAACGCCTGGCGCGAGGGTACCGGCCTCGAGCACGACCCGCCCGGCACCCGCCGCCGGTCACTGGGCTACAGCCGCGCTGACATCGCGGCACTGGTTGCGCGGCTGCGCGACGTGCCGCCCGCCGAACGGTGAGGCGGTACCGCGCCCACGACGAGGACAGCGCCCGCTGGGAGGGCTTTCCCTTCCGCGACGGCGACATCGTGATCTCGACGCGGTCGCGCTCGGGTACCACCTGGACGCAGATGATCTGCGCGCTTCTGATCTTCCAGACGCCCGACCTGCCGGCGCCGCTGGGCGAGCTCTCGCCGTGGCTCGACATGCCGGTGGTGCCGCGCGACCAGGTATTCGCGCAGCTGGCCGCCCAGCAGCACCGCCGGTTCATCAAGACCCACACGCCGTTTGACGGCGTGCCGATCGACCCGCGCGCGACCTATGTGCATGACCGCCAGGCATCCGCTGGACATGGCCGTGTCGCTCTATCACCACTCGGCCAACATCGACCGGGCTCGGCTGCGCGAGCTGACCGGAAATCCATCGATCGCGGATCGCAGCGCCGCACGGCCCGAGCTGCATGAGTGGCTGGCGGCCTGGACGCGGAGCACGGTCGCACCAATGGAGCAGATGGATTCGCTGCCCGGGGTGATGTGGCACGTGGGGGATGCGTGGGGCCGCCGCGACCAACCCAACATCGTGTTGCTGCACTACTCCGACCTCGAGCGCGACCTGGACGGCCAGATGCGCCGGCTGGCCGGTCGACTGGGGATCGGCGTGGACGAGGCCGTCTGGCCGCAGCTGGTGGATGCGGCCCGGTTCGGCAGTATGCGTGACCGCGCGGCCGAACTGATGCCCGAGCGCCACGGTGTGGTCAGAATCGCGCAGGAGTTCTTTCGCCGCGGTGGTTCAGGGGCGGGCGCCGAGGTGCTGACGTCCGCCGAGTTCGACTCCTACATGCAGAGGGCGCGCGCGTTGGCCCCGGACGATCTCGTCGCGTGGCTGCACCGTTAGGGCGGCAGGGGCTGGACTGCGTGATCGTCGGCGCCGGGTCGGCGGGCCGTTGGGTGAGCCGCGACGAGTTTGCCGCCTACCTCGCGCGCTATGCCGGCGCCTGCCGCTGCGAGGTGCGCACCGGCGTGGAGGTGGGGGATGTCCGCCGCCATGTCCGGGCCGTGGCCGCCGTGCACGGGATGGACGGCGACCGGGTGCTGCTGGCCGACGGCACCGCGCTGCGCCCCGACGCGGTGATCGCCGCCACCGGATACGGGGCCGGTCTCACGGTCGCGGGTCGCGTGGCAGCGCTCCGGTAGGGTTGCGCGGATGGGGTTAACCGACGGCGCGTGCCCGCGCTGCTGCACGAGCGGGTGTTTCGCCGGTACTGGACAGCCCAGAGCATCTCGATGCTGGGCGATCAGGTGAACGGCATCGCGCTGCCGCTGGTGGGCGTGATCACGCTGCACGCGAGCCCCACCCAGATGGGTGTGCTGACCGCGCTCGTGTGGCTGCCCTACCTCTTCTTCGCGCTTCACACCGGTGCGTTTGCCGACCGTAGCGGCCACCGCCGGCGGCTGATGATCGGCTGCGATCTGGCCCGCATGGTGCTGCTGGTCAGCATCCCGGTCGCATCGGTGCTCGGCCTTCTGAGCATGGGCCAGCTGTACGTGGTGGCGTTTGCCGCCGGCACGTTCAGCCTGCTGTTCGACGTTTCGGACTCCAGCCTGTTCGTGGCGCTCGTCGACCGCAGCAAGTTCCTGGCCGCCAACTCGCTGATCCACGGCAGCAGGGCGTTCTCGTTCGTGGCCGGCCCCTGGCTGGGCGGGGTGCTGGTGCAGCTGGTCAGTGCGCCTGCGGCGCTCCTGGTCGACGCGATCTCCTACCTCGGCTCTGCGGTGCTGCTGCGCAGCATCGACCCGGTCGAGCCGCCCGCCGAACCGCGCCAGCCCGGTCAGCTGATGGCGGGTGTGCGATTCATCCGCACCCACTCGGTGCTCGCGTTCGCGCTGGCCTCGACCACGACCGTGAACTTCTTCACGTTCGTCTTCTACGCGATCTTCCTGCTCTACGCCTCGCGCGAGCTGGGGCTTGGCAGCGGCACGATCGGCCTGGTGCTGGGCATGGCTGCAGCCGGCGGGCTGATCGGCTCTGCGGTCACCGCACGGGTGTCGCGGCGGATCGGCATCGGGCCGGCGTTCGTGGTGGGAAGTGCGCTCTACCCGGCGCCGCTGATGCTCGTGCCGCTCGCCCATGGGCACGGCCGCGGCCTGGTTTTGGCGCTGCTCTTCGGCGCCGAGTTCCTGTCCAGCGTGGGGGTGATGATGCTGGACATCGCCTCCGGCACCATCAACGCCGCCATGGTGCCCGCGCGGCTGCGCGCGCGCGTTGCGGGCGCCTACACGGTGACCAACTACGGCGTGCGTCCGCTGGGAGCGCTGGTGGGTGGGTTGATGGGCTCGCACTTCGGGCTCGTGCCCACGCTGTGGGTGGCCACGGTGGGCGGCTCGCTGAGCGTGTTGTGGCTCTTGCCATCGCCCCTGATGCGGCTGCGGGAGCTTCCCGCGCCCGCCGAGTGAGTCTGCTGACAACGGCGGGTCAGGCACCAAGAAACTTTTGACAATTGACTTGACCGTCAATCTGATTGACAAGTCAAACTGGGCAGGCTAATCTGGCTCCTAATGCCGGAGGGAGACACCGACGACCGCCCGGTCATCCCCGCGCTGCTGCGTGCCGCGCGGGGGACCTATGGCGACGCGATCCGCGAAAAGCTTGCACTGGCGGGTTACGACGACGTGCCGCGAAACGGCTCCTACGTGCTCGGCGGGGCCGCGAACCACGGCGGTGCCATCGCGGGGCTGACGCGCGACCTGGGAGTCTCCAAACAGGCGGCGAGCCAGCTGATCGACACGCTCGTATTGCGCGGGTATCTGGAGCGCCGGGCCGACCCCGATGACCGCCGCCGGATCGTGATCGAGCTGACGCCGCGGGGCTATGCCGCGGCCGATGTGGTGCGCGAGGCGGTGCAGGAGGTCGACGCCGAGCTTGCCGCGGCCCTCAGCGAGGACCAGCTCGAGGGTCTGCGCGCGGGACTGCTGGCACTCGGCGCCTCAGCGGCCGTCGTCGAGCTGCTCCCGACGGTACGCCTCTCTGACGGCCGGACGCTCGCGCACCGATCGGAAGTGGCGACCGAGGTTGGGCATGTCCCACCACGGCTCGTCCATTCGCCGCGCCCAGCGCGTGACCATCATCGTGTAGATGTCGACGGTGCTGTAGGCCGAGAGCAGATGCTCGCGGCCCGCGAGCGATGCCTCCAGAAAGTCGCGCATCCCGGTGAGGTCGGTGGCGGCCTGGCGCTTCACGCCGGCGATGCCCGACTGCTCGTCGGTGAACCGCTCGGGGTAGATCCAGATCATCAGTGTGGCCTGCACGGTGTTCGTCAGATAGGTCATCCAGCGGTACCAGTCGGCTCTCTCGCGGCTGCCCGGCGCAGGACAGAGGTGCGCCTCGGGATGCGTCTCGGCCAGGTACATCGAGACTGCGGCGGCCTCGTAGATGACCAGGTCGCCGTCGACCAGCGTGGGTACCCGCGCGTGCGGGTTCAGCTCGAGGTAGCCGGGCGGCTGCACCGCAGATCCCCGGCCCGTGACCTCGATCAGCCGGTGCGGCAGGCCCAGTTCCAGCAGCATGATGTGGGCGGACAACGATGCGGCGCCGGGTCGGTAGTAGAGATCCATACCGGTATCGATAGCATTCCGACGATGTCTCTACGGCGGAGGGTCGATCCCGGCCAACTGGGTGTCAGTGCGACCTTCCTGGGCCACGCACTGGTGACGGGCTCTTGGGGAGCCCGGATTCCGGCGATCAAGCACACCCTCGCGCTGACCGATCCGCAGCTGGGCGCGGCGCTATTCGGCATGGCGCTGGGCACGCTCGCGGGCGGACGGCTGGGTGGGCGGATCGCGGCGCGGTTCGGTGCACGCGCAGTCGTGCGGGTCGGCCTGCCGCTCTACGCGCTCGCGCTCATCACGTCGGGGCTCGCGGGAAGCCTTGCCGCGCTTGCGGTGTGCCTGGTCGCGATGGGAGTGATGGCGGCGGTGGTGGACGTGTCCATGAACTCCGAGGCGGTGATCGTCGAGCGCGGTGCCCGCCGGCCGTTGATGTCGGGGTTTCACGGTATGTGGAGCGTGGGGTTGATGATCGGCGCGCTGGTGGGGGCGGCGTTCGCCGCGGCCGGAGCGGGGCCCGAGATGAACTTCGTGACGGTCGCGCTGATCACCGTGGCAGCCACCGCGCCGATACTCACGAAACTGCCCGAGCGCGAGATCGCTGCCGACGCCCTGGCCGCGCACGCGGCAGGCGGCTGGTCGCTGGCCGTGATCGTGTTTGGCCTGATCACCTTCTGCTCGTTCTTCGCTGAAGGCGTGGCGGGGTCGTGGGGTGCGGTCTACCTACACGACCGGGTGGCGGCGGGGGCAGCGCTCGCAGCCGTCGGTTTTGCGGCGTTCTCGCTGGGGATGGCCGGCTCGCGGCTCACGGGCGACCGGCTGGCGGCGGCCGTCGGGCCGGTGCGGCTGGTGTTCCTCTGACGCTCGGCGCGATCTGCGGCCTGACGCTCGCATTGGCGGTACCGCAGCCGGTCGCGGGTATCGTGGGCTTCGCGCTTCTGGGGCTCGGTCTGGGGCCCGTCGTGCCGACGGTTGTCAGCGCCGCCTCCGGCGCACGGCTGGGCTCGGTCGAGGGAGTGGTCTCGAGGGTGTTCACGCTCGGCTACGTGGGCGGGGTCAGCGGCCCGGCGCTGATCGGCGTGCTGGCCGGTGCGGTGGGGTTGCGGCTCGCGCTGCTCGTGCCGTTGGCGCTGGTGGTCGCGATCTGCGCCTCCAGCGGGCGGCTGGCAACGGCGGCCGGCGGACCGCGCTAGGCGCGGTCGTACTTGCGCGAGCCCCACATCACGCCGAGTACCATCGCCGCCCCGAATCCGACTGCTGCCGAGATCCCGGCCACAATCAGTCCGCCCCCCAGATTGTGGACGCCGATCAGCATCGGCCCGGCGATCAGGAACAGCGGGATCAGCACGAACAGCCGATCGCGCCGCATGTCAGTGGGGCCGGCGGCCCACCAGGCCACACACAACAGCGACACGAGAAGCCCCACCGCCACCTCGACGCGACCGGCGGTGATCTTTGAAATCGCCCCGATCTGCACGCCGGCGACCAGGCTGTAGAGCCAGATTGCGATCACGCTTCCGCCGGCCGCGATTGCGACGTCGCGTTTGACGAGCTTGCGCAGGTCGTCCTGTTGCATTGGGTGGAATCCTACGGCCATTGGAACATTGGGTGGGGCGGTCCGGGAGCCGCCCCACCCGATTCGGGTTGAGCTATGGACCGCCGTGGATCGGCGGGGGCTCATTCATCTGAGCACCCAGGTTGTCCACGCCGCTGGGGCCCGCCTGATGTTCGGCGAGGACTCCGATCTTGTTCTTCTGGTAGCCAAAGTAGAGAATCAACCCAGCGCCCATGGCCACCACGACTCCTGTGAGCGGGCCGTATTTCTGGTACCAGAGCGTGCCGTAGAACTCCTCCCGCGGCCACATCAGGTTGATACTCATCGCCGCCCCGTAGAGCACCGCCAGCACATTCGTGAGGATCGCGAACGGGCCGAGGCTGAACAGCGTCCGGGAGCTGTCCGTGCGGACGTTCCCGGGCCAGCCGTTCAGGCGGTTTCGCAGGAGAGGGATGTTCACGCCGAGATAGGCGATGTACATGTACACGATACCGAGGGCGATGATGACCTCGAACGCGTACTGGTTGTAGATGTTGAAGGCGAGGATCGCAATCGCGATCACACCGACGAGAACAGCCGGGAACACCGGCACGCGGCGGGTGCCTGAGACCGATGCCAGCCGAGCCGCGCCCGGCAGGTTGTTGTCACGGCCCATCGCGAACAGGATGCGTACCGACATCGCATGGATAGCCAGGCAGCACACGAAGATTGCAAACGCGCAATCGATCAGGAACAGGTTGCCCCAGGTGTTGCCCAGCACGTCCTTGGTGATCACTGTCAGGCTGAGTGCTGTCGGATCCTTGTACAGCGTGTCGCCGACCGCCATGGTGCCGAACAGGATCAGCAGGAAGCCCATCGTGCCAGCGGTGGCGAGAGCCTGGAGGATCGCCCGCGGAGCCTTCTTGCGGGGATCATCCGTCTCCTCGGCCAGTGATCCGGCCGAATCGAACCCGTACATCACGTAGAGGGGCATGATTGCCCCGATCAGAAGTGCTCCGAAGTAGCCCCACGCGTGCCCGGCACCCGTACCGGCCGTGTTGGTCAGTACCTCACTGGGACTGCGGTTTGCGTGGATCAGGAACAGGATCACAAGCCCGGCGGCGCCGATCAGTTCGGAAGCCACGCCGACGTTGTTGATCTTGGACAGCACCGAGACACCGGCCGCGTTGATGATCGTGGTGAGCACGATCATCACGATGCCGAGGATGATCGCGTTTTCGGCGAAGTCCTTTGTGTAGAAGTTGAGCGAATTCGCGGACGAACCCACGAACTGGAACTTGGGCGAGATCTGCGGCAGGATGACCTGCCAGGCCAGCGCCACCGCGGGCACAGTCACAATCTGGGCGCACAGGTACATCCAGCCCGTTTGCCACGCCCAGGCCTTACCTGCGACCTGCTTCGACCACTGGTACACCGAACCGGCCAGGGGATAGTGGGCGGCCAGCTCGGAGAACTGCAGCGCCACCATCATCTGTCCGAAGAGAACAAAAAGCCATGCCCAGATGAAAGCGGGCCCGGCGAACGCAAATCCCAGACCCGAGGTCTGGAACATCCCGGTGAGAATCGAGATGTAGCTGAATCCGGCGGCAAACGACGAGAAGCTGCCCAGGGTGCGGTGCAGTTCCTGTTTGTAGCCAAACTCAGCCAGATCATTGACGTCTGACTGCACCTGTGGATCCATCGCCGCTCCTTATGACCAGAGGGAATAATGGCCTATACCGGAGCGATCATTTCGCAGCGCTTCTCGAATGTCAACGGTTGCCGCGGATCGGCCACGGCCGCCTGCCATACTGAGGTGTGTGATCGACCCGCCAGGTATCCAGTCTGAGCTTGTCGATGTGCCGACGCCTGACGGCATGGCCGATGCGCTGCTGGCCCATCCCGCCGACGGCCACCCGCATCCGGCGGTGATCCTGTTCATGGACGCCTTTGGGCTGCGGCCGGCGCTCGACGCCCACGTGCAGCGGTTGGCGGCAGGCGGCTACACCGTGCTTGCGCCAAACCTGTTCTATCGCAGCCTGCGCGCGCCGATCCCCGACATCGAGCGGCTGATGCGGGACAGCGACCGCTCGGCGCTGTGGGAGCAGTTGAGGCCGCTGATGGCGGCGCTCACCACCGAAGGTGCAGATGCCGATGCCGGCGCGTTTCTGGCCTACCTGCGCGGGCTCGATCAGGTGGCAGGCGGCCCCATCGGCACGGTCGGCTACTGCATGGGAGGGCGCTACAGCCTGCGCATGAGCGGCACGTTCGCCACCGATGTCGGCGCCGCGGCGAGCTTTCACGGCGGCAATCTGGCCACCGACGACGAGTCGAGCCCGCACCTTCGTGCGGTCGAGGCCCACGGCGAGCTCTACATCGGCCACGCCGACAACGACGGTTCGATGCCGCCCGAGCAGATGGGCCGGCTCACCCAGGAGCTGGCCGAGGCGCACGTGCGGCACACCGCCGAGCTGTACGTGGGGGCGGGGCACGGCTGGACGCAGACCGACGCGGCGGTGTACTCACCGACGGCGGCCGAGCGGCACTGGGAGCGGCTGTTCGAGCTGTTTGGCCGGGTACTTCGGCCTGGCGCCGGCTGAGAGTTCAGTCGGGCAGCAGCGGCACCGACTCCTCGGCGCCGCGGCCCAGGTGCACCGCGCGGGTGATCGCTCCGCGGCCGAACCGGTCGCGGACGCCGTCGACCGCCGCCTCGAGCGCCGCGCGATTGCCGCGGTCGTCCAGCGGCAGCAGGAGCTGCGAGGGGGTGTCGTGGGCCAGGTTCGACACCGTGATGCCCACCAACGTGACACCTCGTTCGGTGATCATCGGGAGCGCGGCGACGTAGATCAGCCGGGCGGCTGCCGCGATCACCGTCGATTCGTTGGTGGCAAAGGGCAGCGTGCGCGAGCGCGTGGCGCGGCTGAAGTCGCCGAACCGCAGCCGCAGGGTGACCGTGCGGCCGACCCGGTGGGCGGCGCGCATGCGGCCGGTGACCCGATCGACGAGTGCCAGCAGGATCGCGTCGATCTGGGCGTTTGTACGCGGAGTGCGGCCCAGCGCCGACTGGGCTCCCATGGTGCGCCGCCGCACGCGTGGCCGCACCCGTCGCGGGTCACGGTTGTGCGAGAGCGCGTGCAGCTGGTGGCCCATCGCCCGGCCGGCGATCTCGGTCAGCGTATCGACGTCCATCCGCGCCACCTGGCCGACGGTGGTCACGCCGACTGCGCGCAGCTTCTGCGAGGTGACCTCACCGACGCCCCACAGCCGTTCGATCTCCAGCGGGTGCAGGAACTCGAGTTCACGGTCGGGCGGCACCAGCAGCAGACCGTCGGGCTTGGCGACGCCGCTTGCGACCTTGGCCAGGAACTTTGTGCGGGCGATGCCGACGGTGATCGGCAGGCCCACCTGCTCGGCCACGATCCGGCGCAGCCGGCGGGCGATCTCCACCGGTTCGCCGGCGATGCGACGCATGCCGCGCACGTCCAGGAACGCCTCGTCGATCGAGAGTCCCTCAACGAGGGGGGCGGTGTCCTCGAACACGCTGTACACCTGCCTGCTGGCCTCGGAGTAGGCGGTGAACCGGGGCGAGACCACGATCGCCTCGGGACAGAGCTGACGTGCCTGACGACCGCCCATGGCGGTGCGGATGCCCCGCGCCTTGGCCTCGTAGCTGGCGGCGAGCACGACCCCGCCGCCCACGATCACCGGCCGGCCGCGCAGCGCCGGATCGTCGCGCTGCTCGACCGACGCGTAGAACGCGTCGAGGTCGGCGTGGAGGATGGCGGCCTCGTCCATCGAACGTATGTTCGCACATAAAGGGGTCAGCCACCTTTTGTGCATGAGTAACGTTCGTCGCAACCCTGGGCGTCCGCCCATGCACAAAAGGTGGCTGACCCCCTTTGTGTTACCAGGGTGCGACGGCCACGCCGCCCCAGTCCTCCGGGGCCACGTCGGCGACCGACTGGGTCAGCTCCCAGCGGTGCCCGGCGAGATCGGCCACCACGCCCGAGCGCTCTCCGTACTCGAACGTGACAGGCTGAGAGATCACCTCGGCTCCGGCGTCGCGAGCTCGCGCGAAGGCGGCGTCGACGTCCTCGACCCGCACCTTGATCTCGTGCGTGTACCCGCCCGGCTGCGGCGCGGTGCGCTCGCCGCCGTCATCGGCCACCACGATCGATCCATCGGTGCCGACCCGCATCTGGGCGCGGTGATCCTCGCCGATCAGCACCTGAGCCTCGAAGCCGAACGCGCGGGTCAAGAACTCGACCGCCGCGGGCACGTCGGGGTACACCAGCACCGGCGTCACGGTTGCGGGAGGTGCCGAGCGGTTCTGCAGCATCACGGCCTAGCCTAGCTGCCGACCACTCCCAGAACGTCGGTCATTGCGAGATCGCAGCGAGCTTAGCCAACCAGCTCGGCGTCCAGCTGGGCCAGCGCCAACGCGCGCGCCTGCGCCTTGGTGAGAAGTCCGACGAGCATGTCCCAGGCCAGGCCGTCCATCAGGTAGCAGAGCCGCAGCGCGCGGTTGCGATCGCCGTCCAGAAGCGCGGTCAGGTCGTCGCGCCACAGGCTGTTGAGCTGCTCCAGCAGCTCAGCGGTCTCAGCGTCGCCGGCCGGCCTGACCAGCAGCTGCGTCCACAGATTCCAGCGCGTGTCGTCGCGGCCCGCCGGCAGGTAGAGGTCGATGAACCACTCCAGCCGCCGGCGTGGGGTGCGGGTGCGGTCGAGCGTGCGGCGCCGCTGCGTGGCCAGTTCCTGCTCGCTCAGCCTCAGCGTCTCGGCCAGGATGCGTTCCTTGCGCTCGAAGTAGTAGAGGATGTGGCCGGGGGTCATCCCCGCCCGACGCGCGATGTCGGTCATGCGTACCCGGTCGGCTCCGACCTCGGCGATCGCAGAGAGTGCGCGCCTCGAGTACCTGATGGCGCCGCTGATCGGCGTTTGACTCCAGCTCGCTCATCGAGTTAGTATAGCGTTCAAAGTTGTTTGAACGACGTTCTAACTCGGAGGGTCACATGTCATCCACACCGCGCCAGGACGGGCTTACGATGCCGATTCGGTGGGTCGAGCATGAGCGTACGCTGATCTCGTGGCCCGCCCGCGAGTCGATGGGCCACTTCGACGAGTCCAAGCGCGAATGGGCGCGCGTGGCGCGGCTGATCGCCGAGTTCGAGCCGGTCTCGGTGATCGCCAATCCGGGCACACGCGATGAGGTGCTCGAGCTGTGCGGCGAGGTGGACGTGATCGAGATCGCGCTGGACGATGCATGGATCCGCGACAACGGCCCGATCTTCCTGACCGACGGTAACGGTGGGTTGGCCATGACCAACTTCGGGTTCAACGCGTGGGGCGAGAAGTTCACGCCGTGGGACAAGGATGCGGCCGCCGGAGCAGCGCTGGCCGATCATCTGGGTATCCGCCGCTACGTGGCGCCGATCATCGCCGAGGGGGGCGGGCTCGCCTGCGATGGTGAGGGTACGGTAATCACGACCGAGTCGGTGGTGATGAACCCCAACCGCAACCCCGGCATGAGCCGCGAGGAGCTGACCCAGGTGCTATGCGACTACCTGGGCGTCCAGAAGGTCATCTGGCTGCCGTACGGACTCGCCGAGGACATGGGCCCCGACGGCACCGACGGGCACTCTGACAACATCATCCAGTTCATCAAGCCCGGCCAGGTGCTGTTCCAGGAGGCACCCGACCGCTCGAGCCCCAACTGGGACATGGCCGCGGCCAACCGCGCGGTGCTCGAGCGCGAGACCGACGCGCACGGCCGCAAGCTCGAGATCGTCGAGATGCCGGTGCTGCCGTTCACGCGCGAGATCGACGGCGTGCGCTACGCCGCCCCGTACACCAACTTCTATCCGGTCAACGGCGGCATCATCGCGCCGGTGCTCGACACGCCCGAGGACGAGGTCGGCCACGCGATCCTGCGCGAGTTGTTCCCCGACCGCAAGGTCGTGGGCGCCCCGACCGACATCCAGGCGTGCCTGGGAGGCGGGATCGGCTGCATCACGCAGCAGATCCCGGTCGGCACCTACCTGATGTAGCGCGCAAATCGCATACCCCGTGCCTGGCACGGGGTATGCGTTTGCAGCTTGTCTCACGTGGCGGCCTGCTCGAGGGCGCGGCGGGTGAGGACCTTCGCCAGGTGCAGACGGTATTCGCCCGTCGCGGCCACGTCGGTCAACGGCCGCAGCCCGTCGGCCGCCCGCTCGGCCGCCTCGGCGGCGTTCGCACCGGTGTACGCCGCCTCGGCGGCACTCGCCCTGACCGGCGTCAGACCCACACCGGTGAGCGCGATCCGGGCGCTCGATCCGTCGACCACCGCGCACACCGCCACGATGGCCCAGTCCTGCGACCGGCGGTTGAACTTGATGTAGGCGCCGTGCGCGGCCTTGGGCACGCGGACCTCGGTGATGATCTCGTCGGCCGAGAGACTCGTCGACAGAAACCCGGTGAACAGGTCGGTCGCTGCGATCGACCGCGAGCCGCCCGGCCCCTGCACCGTCACCGACCCCTCCAGGGCCAGCAGCACCGCCGGCAGGTCGCCGTGCGAGTCGGCCTGCGCCAGCGAGCCACCGATCGTGCCGCGGGCTCTGACCTGGCGGTCGCCGATGCTCTCGGCGGCCTCGGCCAGCACCAGGCAACCGCTGCGCACCACATCCGAACCGGCCACCGCCGCGTGCGAGGTCAACGCCCCGATGGTTATCGAGTCACCGTCGTCGCGGATGCCGCGCAGGCTCGAGATGCCCCCCAGATCGACCAGCGCCGACGGTGCTGCGAGGCGCAGCTTCATCATCGGCACGAGCGAATGGCCGCCCGCCAGCACCCGCGCCCCGTCGCCGTGGCGCTGCAACGCCGCCACCGCGGCTTCGACCGTCTCGGGCCGCTCGTAGTCGAATGCCTGGGGAATCATGCGGCACCTCCTTCGCTCAACGATCGCCACACCGTCTCGGGCGTCATCGGCATGTCCAGATCGCGCGCGCCCACCGCGTCGCACACCGCGCTGACCACCACCGCCGAAGCCGCGATCGTGCCGGCCTCGCCGATGCCCTTGGATCCGAGGGGGTTGACGGGAGTGGGGGTGACGGTGCGGTGCGTCTCGATGTGGGGCACCTCGACGGCCGTGGGAATCGTGTAGTCGACCATGGTCGCGGTCAAGAGCTGACCCTCGTCGCTGTACACCGCGCCCTCGTAGAGCGCCTGGCCGATCGACTGGGCCACCCCGCCGTGCACCTGCCCGTCGACGATCATCGGATTGACCACGTTGCCGCAGTCGTCGACGGCGATGTAGCGCAGGATCTCGACCTTGCCGGTCTCACGGTCGACTTCGACGTCACAGCCGTGTGCGCCGAACGGGAACGTGAAGTTGGGCGGGTCGTGGAACACCGTCTCGTCGAGGCCCGGCGCGGTCTCCTCGGGCAGGTCGAAGCCCTGCCACGCCCGGAATGCGACCTCGCCCATGCCGATCGTGCGGTCGGGGCTGCCCGCCACACTGAAGGTGCCCGCGTCGAACTCGAGGTCGTCGGGGGCCGCCTCCAGCATGTGCGCGGCGATCAGCTTGGCCTTCTCGCGCACCTGTCCCGCGGCGCGGAACACCGCCGTGCCGCCCACGGCGAGGCTACGGCTGCCGTACGTCCCCAGCCCATACGGTGCAAAGGCGGTGTCGCCGTGGATCACCTCGACATCGTCGAACGGGATCCCCAGCTGGCTCTCGACGATCTGTGACCACGAGGTGGCGTGACCCTGGCCGTGCGGCGAGGTGCCGGTGATCACGGTCACCTTGCCGGTGGGGTGCACGCGTACCGTCGAGCTCTCCCACCCGCCGGCGGTGATGCCGATCGCGTGGGTGACCGCCGATGGGGCCAGACCGCAGATCTCGACGTAGGTCGAGATGCCGCGACCCAGCAGCTTGCCCCGCGTGGCCGCTTCGCGCTTGCGCTCGGCCCATTCCTCATCAGAGCCGCGCAGCTCCTCGAGCCGGGCCAGTGACTTCTCGTAGTCGCCCGAGTCGTACGCCAGGCCTGTGGCACTCGTGTACGGGAACTCCTGGATGAAGTTGCGCCGCCGCACCTCCTCGCGACCGATGCCGACCTCGGCTGCCAGGATGTCCATCATTCGCTCGATCGCATGGGTCGCCTCGGGGCGGCCGGCGCCGCGATAGGCATCGGTGGGCGTGGTGTTGGTGAACACCTCGGTGACCGTGATGTCGACCGCCTGGATGTCGTAACAGCCGGGTGCCATAAAGAGCGTCAGGTGGGCGATCGACGGCGTCAAGAGCTGCAGGTATGACCCGCAGTCCTGCACGTAGTTGACGCGCAGGCCCAGGACCTTGCCGTCGCGGTCGGCGGCCAGCTCGATGTGCGCATCCTGCGCGCGGCCGTGGATGGTGGCGGTCATCGCCTCGGAGCGCTCCTCGATCCACTTCACCGGCGCTTCGACCTTCTGGGACACCGCCGCGGCGATGAACTCCTCCGCATAGCAGTTCAGCTTCGACCCGAATCCGCCGCCGACGTCGGGTGCCACCACGCGCACCTTGGCCTCCGACACGCCGCAGCAGATCGCGATGAACGTGCGCACGAAGTGGGGCACCTGGGTCGACGTATAGAGCGTGATCTCGTCGTTGGACGGCAGCCAGTGGGCGACCACGCCGCGCGGCTCGATCGCCGTGGGGATCAGGCGCTGGTTGTGGATCACCTGCTTGACGACCACGGGCGCATTTGCGAATGCGTCATCCACACCATCGGTCTTGTGGGCAAGGATGATGCAGGTGTTGTCGTCGAACTCCTCGTGCACGCGTTGCGCTCCGGGCGCCAGCGCCGTATCGACGCCGATCACGGCCGGCAGCGGGCTGTACTCGACCACCACCGCGGCTGCCCCGTCACGGGCGGCATAGCGGTCTCGCGCCACCACCGCAGCGACCGGCTCGCCCACGTGGCGCACGCGGCCCTCGGCCAGGTGCGGGCGCTTGGGCTGGCGGACCTCGCCGGTGGGATTCGAGGCACACGGCACTCCTGCTGCAAACTCCAGATCGTCCGCCGTGAGCACCGCCACGACTCCGTCGACAGCCAGCGCGGCCGACGTGTCGATCGAGGTGATGTCGGCGTGGGCAAACTCGCTGCGCACCAGCGCCATGTGCAGCATGCCGGGCAGCTTGATGTCGTCGACGTAGCGGCCCTGGCCGGTGAGGAACTCGGCGTCCTCCTTGCGCAGCACGGCCTCGCCGATGCCCTTGAATTCGGTGGCGCTCATGCCGTCACCCCCTGGGCTGCCGCGGCGCGGACGGCGGCCACGATGTTCTGGTATCCGGTGCAGCGGCACAGGTTGCCCTCGAGCCCCACGCGGATCTCGTCGTCGGTCGGGTCGGGATTCTCCTCGAGCAGCTTGATCGCCGACATCACCATGCCCGGCGTGCAGTAGCCGCACTGCAGGCCGTGCTGTTCGTGGAATGCGGTCTGCATCGGATGTGGAGCGCCGGTCTTTCCGATGCCCTCGATGGTGGTCACCTCGGCGCCCTCGGCCTGGACTGCCAGCACGGTGCACGACTTGACGGCCGCGCCGTCGAGCCACACGGTGCAGGCTCCGCAGTTGGAGGTATCGCAGCCGACATGCGTGCCTGTGAGGTTGAGCTGTTCGCGCAGCAGATGGACCAGCAGTGTGCGAGGTTCGACCTCGGCACTGCGCTCGGCCCCGTTCACGGTGAGACTGACCAACGATGCCACCGGCAGTTCCTTTCCAAGCGGTTGAGAACGCAAGCGTAGAGCCGTGCGAAATTCCCTGTAAGGACGTTTTTACATAGCGCCGGGCACGGCCGTGAGTGTGCGCTGCATAGGTGATTCCACACGTCTTTCGCGCTGAGTTGTTCGTGGGTGTGGAGGCATGCATAGGCGAGTCTGGTCGAACCGCCGTGGTGGTGTGCACCGAAACGTCCATACCGTCTCGATGCGGCCGGCGGGCAGGTCTAGGCTGGCCCCTCCAATGGCATCTGGGAGGTGCATGTTGATGGGTGCTCGGCTGGTGCTTTTGGTCGGTACGCGCAAGGGGCTCTTCATCCTCGACGGAGACGAGAGCCGCCGAGACTGGCGCATCCGCGGTCCGTTCTGCGACGGCTGGGGCGTGTTCAATGCAGTGTTCGATACCGAGACGCAGACGATCTATGCGTCGGCTTCCAGCGAGTGGCACGGCGCCGGGGTGTGGCGCAGCGCCGACCTGGGCGAGACCTGGACGCTCTCCAGCGAAGGACTCGGCTATGGCGACGGCGGCGATCTGAAGCTTTCCAGGCTGAGCGGGCTGAGTGCGGCGCAGGGCCGCGTGCGGGTGGGCGCCGAGGCGGCCGGTGTGTTCGAGAGCCGGGATGCCGGTGCCACATGGTCGCTGATCAGCACGCTGGACGACCAGCCCGGCCGGGACGATTGGAACGTCCCGGGAAACCAGCCGCCGGGCCACCTGGGGATGTCGGCGATCATGGCCCACCCCTCGGGGCCCGAGCACTACTGGGTGATCGTGCAGGGGTTCGGCGCGTTCGAGACCGAGGACGGCGGCGGCACGTGGACGCCACGCAACCGCGGCCTGCGGTCTCCCATCCCCGGTAACGAGGGCGAGGTCGGCTACTGCGTGCACAAGCTGGTGCGCTCGCCCGTCGATGCCGACCGCATGTACCAGCAGAACCACTGCGGCATGTATCGCAGCGACGACGGCGGCCGGGCCTGGATCGAGATCACCGATGGACTGCCGTGCGACTTTGGGTTCGCCGCCGCGGCCCATCCGCACGACCGCGACAGCTTCTATGTGATCCCGCTCGATCCCGGCCACAACCGCTGCATGCCGGACGGCCGTGCGGCGGTGTGGCGCACGTCCGATGCGGGCGCCACCTGGCGGCGCTTTGACCAGGGATTACCCAGCCGCGACGCGCATATCGGTGTGCTGCGCGAAGGGATGGCGATCGACAGTCTCGACACGCCCGGCCTCTATTTCGCGACGAGCACCGGCCAGGTGTTTGCGAGCGCCGACGAGGGCGAGCAGTGGGCCCAGATCGCCGGGTACCTGCCGGCTGCGTCGTCGGTGCACGTGGCGACCGTGGGGTAGCGATGGCTCAGGTTCACCTGCCACCCACACTGCCGAAGGTATTTGCCGACCTGCCGCGCACGGTGACCGTCGAGGCCGGGACGGTGGCCGCAGCGATCAGGGAGCTGGACACGCGCTGGCCCGGGTTGGGCGACCGGCTGTGCGAGCCGGGCCCGGCGCTGCGCAAGCACATCAACGTCTACGTCGACCAGGAGCGCGCCGATCTGGACGCTCCGCTCTCGGCCGGCTCGCGGGTCGACATCATCGCTGCGATCAGCGGCGGCGCATAAAAGGGGACAGTCCCCTTTTATGCATCCGTTACGTTGGTTGAAACCCTGAGCGTTGTCCATGCATAAAAGGGGACTGTCCCCTTTTATGCACTGAGCAGAGCTTTGAACTCCGGTTCGTCGCGCAGCGGGTCGAGGTCGGTGTCGCCGTCGATGTAGTTGCGCACCTTCGGCTCCTGCTCGATCGCCTGGCGCAGGTGGCCGATCGCGTCGGCCTTGCGGCCGGCCAGGCTCTCGGCGCACGCGACGTTGTAGAGAAACGCGGGGGCGGGCTGGCTCATACCGGCCATCATCTGCTCGGCCCGGTCGGCCACCTCGTCAAACCTGCCTGCGTCGTACAGCTGCCGCAGCGCCATCCAGGTCTCCCAGCCGCTGTCGCGGTACGCCTCGCCCTGCGTGCCGCCCACGGCGAGGATCGTCGTATTCGGCTCCTCGGCAAAGGCCGTGCGGCTGGGGGCGGGTTCGACGTACACGTAGGTGCCGGCGGGCGCGTCCACGCTTTGCCCGTCGATCTCGAACCGGGCGCGCCCGCTCAGAACGACGTACAACTCCTCGTGCCGCTCGTCGTCCTCGGTGTGCTCGTTGATCAGGCGATCACCGCTGTTGGGCGCGGTGAAGGCATTCGCGCCGAAGGCGGTGATGCCCAGGTGCATGCGCACGGGCCGCATGGGGACGCGGCCGTCGTCGAGTTCGTCGATCTGCTCCAGGGTCGCAACGTGAAATCCGCTCATTTGAGGTGCTCCTGTCGGTGGGTGCTCCGCCAGGATATTCCCAAATCGGCGCTGGTCAGTCCTCGATCGAGATCGAGATCGTCGGACAGGCGTCGACGGCCGCCTCGATATCCTCGCGCAGCGACTCATCCGGGTCGGCCACGTACTCGAGCTTCTCGGCCGAGACCAGCGTGAACACCTCGGGGCAGACGATCTCGCACTGACCGTGGTGCTCGCACGTGTGGGCATTCACGATCACCTTCATGCGGCCACCTCCGGGTCGAATTCGATGTCCAGCTCAACCAGCCCGGTGAGTCCCGATACCGGCCGCAGCACCGGATCGCGGGCGAACCGCGGGTGGGCGAGCCGGCGGGCGACCAGCGGTAGCGCCTCGCGCATGTCGATGCGCGCCAGCCAGTGGCCGATGCAGTGGTGAGCGCCGCCGCCAAAGCCGAAGTGGGCGCGCCGCTCTGCGGTGATGTCGAACTCGCCCGCGCCGATCGCCAGCGGATCGGTGTTCGCCGGATAGGACAGCAGATGCACCGTGGTGCCCGTGGGAATCTCGACGCCGTTCAGCTCGATGTCGGCGACGGCGCGGCGGGTGGCCCACATCACCGTGGGGTTCCAGCGGATCACCTCCTCCACGGCGTTTGCGGCCAGTTCGGGCCGGCGGGCCAGGAGCTCGGCCTGCTCGGGGTGCTCGGTGAACAGCTGCATGGCCAGACCCAGCTGGTTCTTGGTCGTGTCCATGCCGCCGAAGATGATCAGCGACACCATCGCGCGCAGCTCGATGTCGCTCAGCCGGCCGTCGGCGGCGTCGTGGGCCAGGACGAGATTGGAGACAACGTCGTCGCCGGGCGTGCGGCGGCGCTGGGCGATCAGCTCGTCCGAGACGTCGTACAGATGCTGAAGTGCGGTCTCGATGCGCTCCAGGTCGTCGCGAATGGTGACGCCGAAGGCGAGTCCGAGGTCGGTCGACCAGCGCGCCAGGTCGAGCCAGTTGGCCTCGTCCATGCCCACCAGCTTGCACAGCACGCGCGCGGCGTAGGGCTCGGCGAACGCCGAGACGAACTCGCACCGGCCGGCCGCGCCGAACTCGTCGATCAGCTCGTCGGCGAGTGTCTGGAACTCGGGCACCATCCGCTCGATCAGCGTTCGCGAGAACGCGGGGTTACCCAGCTTTCGCAGGCGCCGGTGGTCGTCGCCCTCCTTGCTCAGCATGATCTCCGACCACCATTCGGCCAGAAGCCCGTCGGCGATGCCGTTCTGGGCCGGCCACGCGAAGCTTCCCTGGCGCAGCCGGCGATCCTTCAGAAGTGTGCTCACCTCCTCGTGGCGCAGCACCGCGATCCCGAAGTTGGTGCGGGCATACCAGCTCTGCTCCCGGGCGGCGGTGACCTCGGCCGACGACGCCGAAAAGGCGGGGTCGGAGATGTCGAAATAGGGGATCGTCGCGTGCATCGTGGTAGCCTCCCGGAGAAGGTAATGCGCTAAACTCTAACGGATAGAGGTTATGGCGTCAACGCAAATCTGGACGGCGTCACCCCGCGCTCAGGCGTTCGCACCGCTCGAGGCGCCCAATGCGAGCGAACTGATCGTGCGCCGCATCGGCGAGGCGATCGGCAGCGGCGTGCTGCTTGCCGGGCGAGCAGTTGCCCAGCGAGGTCGAGCTGGCGGGCAGGCTGGCGGTCGCTCCGATGACCCTGCGCCAGGCGATCGCGATCCTGCGCGAAGCGGGGCTGGTCGAGACGCGCCGCGGTAAGCACGGGGGCACGTTCGTCTCGATGGGAGTGGTCGACGCGCTCGGCGCGCGCGGAAGGCTGCCCGGCCGCGCGGCGCTGCAGGAGCTGACCGATTGGCGCCGCGCGGTGTCCGGTGAGGCCGCGGCGCTCGCCGCAGAGCGCATCGAACCACCGCGGCTGGTCGAGCTGGAGCAGTTGGCGGCGGAGGTCGATGCGAGCGGTGAGAGCTTCGAGAGCTATCGGCTCGCCGACAGCCGGTTTCACGTCAGCATCGCGGCGGCGGCCCAGAATGCGCGGCTGGTGGCGGCCGAGATCGCGATCCAGAATGAGCTCGGGCACGTGCTCGCGGCGGTGCCCGAGTCGGTGCGCGCCCGGCGCCTGTCGGCCGGCGGGCACGATCCGATCCTGGCCGCGCTGCGCGACGCTGACGCCGCCGCAGCCCGCGCCGCGATGCAGGCCCATGTACGGTCAACCTTCGACTGGGTGGTGGGTCTGGGCATCGCCGGTGCATAAAGGGGTCAGCCACCTTTTGTGCATGGGCGGGCGCCGAGAGTTGCGGCAAACGTTACTGATGCACAAAAGGTGGCTGACCCCTTTATGCATACTCCACGGTGATGTCCCGGGTGAGGCCCGGGCAGCGGCAGCGTTGCCGCCTCCGCCTCGATCGCCGCGCGGGTTTCCGCCCCGAGCCGCCCCCAGGCGTCGATCGTGACCGCGTGGTGCGCACGGCGCCAGACTCCGCGGATCTCGCCGTCGACCAGCAGCGCCCCGGGCCACACGCGCGGTGTCCAGAGCTCGTCGCGTCGCCGGGCGGCGGGCACCAGCAGCTCGCGGTCGGCGCCCTGCAGCAGGAAGTAGGTATCGCCGCTGGGCAGAAACCGCACCGCCGATTCGGGGCCGGAGGCGCGGCGCAGCTCGGGTTCGTCGGCGCTCAGCACGTACCCCTCGCCGATCGGTGTGCGCGCCGCGGTCAGCTCGTCGGCGAGCGAGGCGAACGCCGTTGCCGCCTGCTTCTTGCCGATGCCCGCCCACTGCTCAAACGACGCCACACTCGCGGGGCCGAACACGTGCAGGTAGCGGCGCGCCAGCTCGAGCCGCGCGGCAAACGGATCGACATCGGGTGGCGGCACCGACCGCAGCGTGGGGCGGCGGGCGCCGTCCCAGTGGATCAGCACCGTTCCGGTTGATGTGGCGTAGCGCAGCGCGTAGGAGTCCGCCGGCGGGTCGCCGGGCTCACCGCGGATCAGCGCCGCCATATGCTCGGCCCGGGCGCGGGCCCTGGTTCCCTCCTCGGGCAGCCGGCTGAGCGTGAACACCGCGATGTCCTGCGCGGCGATCACATAGGTGCTGTAGCGAGGCCCCCACACCTGCACGAACGACTCGTGCGCCCAGCTGGTGGGCTCGGCTCCCTCCACGCGGGCGTGGATCGAGAGCAGCGCCGCCCGCGGCATGCTGTCCTGCAGTCCCGCCCAGGCCGCCAGCTCGCAGCGATTCGTGCCCGTGGGGCAGGCGCCGGTCAAGCGCGCTCGAGCGACGCCGGAAGGCCAGGATCTGCTCGCGGGTGAGGGTGAGCGGTGCCGCCAACCGCTCAGGCCCAGAGGTCGCCGACCGTGAACCCCTCGGGGAACGGGTCGGTGGGATCGATGACGTACTGCGCGATGCCCGTGATCCAGCCGCTGCCGGTGATGGTGGGGACGATCGCGGGCCGGCCGCCGAGCGTGGTTTCGCTCGATGATCCGGCCGGTGAAGACGCTTCCGATGATGCTCTCGTGGCGGAATTCCGCGCCGACCGCCAGCTGTCCCTTGGCGTGCAGCACCGCCATCGCCGCACACGTGCCGGTGCCACACGGCGAGCGGTCGAGCACGCCGGTCCAGGTGGCGGGCCGATCCCAGTCGAACGCACCGGTCGAGACCGTCACCGCGTTTCGGCGAGTCGAGCCGGGCTCGTGCGCCGGGCCGTACAGCTGGCCGATCGTGACCCCGCTGATGGCGGGATTCTCGGGATGGGTGACGGGCAGCTGCTCGGCGGCCGCGGCCTTCAGCATCTCGGTCACCCGGGTGATGTCGGCGCCCTCGTCGGGCGTCAACGCAAACCCGAACCGGGTCGCGTCGGCCAGCACGTAGAACATGCCGCCCCAGGCCACATCCACGCTCACCGACCCCAGCTCGGGCACCTCGATCGTCTGGTCGAGATGGGCGGCATAGGCGGGCACGTTGCGGAAGGTGACGCTCTCGCACTTGCCGCCGCGCACGCCGGCCTGCACCCCGATCACCCCGGCCGGCGTTTCGAGCATGAGCTCGGTGACGGGTTCGGTGACCGGGACCATGCCGGTCTCGATCAGCACGGTCACCACGCAGATGGTGTTCGAGCCCGACATGGGCGGGTACTCGACCTGCTCCATGATCACGTAGCCGGCGTGCGCCTCGGGAACCGTGGGCGGCAGGATGACGTTGCAGCACAGCGCCGGATAGCCGCGCGGCTCGCGCAGCATCACCTTGCGCAGCCAGTCCTCGTGATCGCGCAGGTGCTCCATCTTGGCGAACATCGTCTGGCCGGGGATGGCGGGCAGGCCCGCCGGTGATGACCCGGCCGGGCTCGCCGCCGGCGTGCACATCGACTGCGGTGATCATCCGGTCGAAGCGCACTGAGTTCCTTTCAGCATGGGCGGCGTCGTGAGGCGCAGGGCGCGGTGGTGGTGGCAAGGATCGAGCTGTGAGCGGAGCGCAGGCGTGCACGGAGTGCACGTTGAGCACCGCACGCGGCGTGGGACGCCGCCACCGCCGGCGCGAACCAGCCGCAACAGCCGATCATGCTGAAAAGAACTCACTAGGCGAACAGGGGGCGCAGGTGGTCGTTGAGAAACACCCCGGAGGGATCCAGGCGGCGGCGCACGTCGATGAACTGCTGCGCGGCGGGGTAGCGCTCGTGCAGCTGCGCGGCGGTCAGGAAGTGCAGCTTTCCCCAGTGCACCCGGGCGCCGAACTCCCCGCCCAGAAGGGTGTCGACGGATCGCAGATAGTCCCAGTAATCGGTGCCCGGCTTGCCCGAGACGCTCAACACCAGCGTGGCCGTGTCGTACTGCGGCGATAGGTACGCGGTGTCGGCGGCGACCGTGCGCAGCTCGAGCGGAAAGACGGCGTCGGGCTGTGAACTGAGCATCAGCTCGCGCATGGCGAGCATCGCCTCGCGGGCCTGGTCGAGCTGCACGAAGTACTCCAGCTCGTGGAAGTTCGGCTCGAGGCTCTGGATCGGGTAGAGCCGGTAGCTGCGGTCGACGGCGTGGGTGGGGCCGCTCTGCTGCGCGACACTCTCGTCCACCTCGTCGAGCGTCTTTACCCAGCACACGTCGCCCTGTGGCGCGGCGGCATCCAGCTCGAGGCCGTACATGCCGGCCGACTCGGGCACCGGGCACCAGAAGCACGAGAAGTGGCGATGCCGGGCGATCCGATCGTCCCATTCCTCCAGTAGCCGCTCGAACGGCCAGGTCTCGATGCGCTGCTCGAGCTGGTAGCGCGGCACCACCGCGAGTTCGACCTCGGTGATCACGCCGAGCATGCCGATCGACACCTGCGCGGCCGCCAAGCAGATCGGGCGTGGACTCGTCGATCACGATCACCTCGCCGGTGGCGGTGACCAGACGGCAGCTGCGCACCGCGGCCGAGAAACTGCGCTGGTGAACGCCCGATCCGTGCGTGGCGGTACCGATCGCACCGCTGATGCACTGGGTGTCGACATCGCCCTGGTTGGCGAGCCCCAGCCCCGCGTCCCAGAGCGGCGCGCCGAACGCTCCCACCTGCGTGCCGGGCCGCGCGCGCACGCGCTTTTGGCCCGCGTCGATGCTCGTGATCCCGGCAAACTTCGAGATGTCGATCACCGTTCCGGAGGTCACGTGCACCGGCGAGAACGAGTGCCGCGCGCCCACCACGCGGATGTTCTGGCGGTCGGCGATCGCCTGGTTGACCGCCGCGAGCACGCCGGCCTCGTCGCCGGGCGAGAGCAACCGTGAGACCTCGCAGCGCTGGTTTCCGACCCAATTGACGAACGTCTGTGGCACCGGAGCGTGATCTTATCCAGCCCACTGCCGCGGCTCGGGGCAACCCGGATGGGCCGCCCCGAGCCTCGGAGGGCTACGGCTGCAGCTCGAACACGAAGTCGAAGTTGCCGTCGCTGCGCGTGTGCAGGATCATCTGCCCGCGGGCGTTGGAGAAGTGGCCGGTGCCGCCGGTGATGGCGAGCCTGGTGGTCGCCTTCGCGTCCAGGAACGGCCCCTCGACGGTGATCTGGCCACCGGCCAGGAAGGTCGTCCACATGCACTCCCAGCGGCCCTGCGTGGCGCTTGCACGCACGCAGTTGCCCTGATCGGAGCCGACCTTCTTGGTGTTGTTCGCAGTTGTAGATCGGGTTGGCGAACGGCAGCTGGTCGCCCGGCGAGTCGCCGGTTGCACCGATGTCGATCACCTGATCGGTGATGGGTCGCTCGATCACGTGGATCACGGTCGGATGCTTGAGGCCGCCGCCGCCCCACGACCCGGCGTAGGCGATGCCGCCGAGAACGACGAGCGCGGCTCCGGCGACTGCCAGCATGGCAACCACTCTGGTACCCATGTCCCCCCTTGTTGGATGGGACATTCTCTGCCTTCATACCGGTGAGGGCAAGCGGCTCAGGTGTTCGTGTTCTTGACCATCACGACCCCGCCCGCCGTGCCCGGCAGCCGCCGCCAGCCGGGCAGCTGCTGACCGAGTGACACACATCGGCGTGCCACTGGCACGAGATTGCGATCACGTTGTAGCCGACCATGGCCTGCTTCCATCCGGCCTTGCGACCCGAGAGAAACCGGGCCAGGGTATGGATCGACGCCGGCTTGTAGATCTCGGTGCGGGCGTCGAAGGCCACCCGGCCGCCCAGCCGCGGATAGCGCCACAGAAGCTCGGTGCCGGTGATGTCGTCGGCGAGCACTCTGGTCGCCGGATGCGCCGCCATGTAGGCGTCGGTGGCCTTGATGGTGGGCATCGAGACCGAGCTATCGACCTTTGCTGCCGGCGTCGTGGCCACGACCACCACGACTGCCAGCGTGGCGGCGGCGACCAACGCGATCACCGCGCCGATCATGCGCCGGTCGGCCGGCGGGCCGGTGCGTCCGAACTTCGGCCAAAGCGCGGTCACACACTGCGCACCCACCAGGCCGGCGACAAACCCGAACCACACCTGGTTTCGCACCGCGTAGAACGCCATGGCGGTGAGCGCGAACGCCACGATCCACAGCACCAGCGGGCCGGTCGCCTTGCCGCGGCGCCGGGCGACGAATGCGAATCCGCCGATGACCAGGAACGTGACGTAGAACGGCATGTTGATCAGCGTGGGCCACGAGTGCTGCCACTCCTGGATCGAGTGCAGCGCCGGGTCGTTGAGGATGCGCGGGTAATAGGCCAGGATGTCCGTTCCGTACGGCGTCACGAGCACCGCCAGGCCGGTCAGCGCGGCCACGGTTGCGTACCCGCCGGCGCCGGGCTGACCGCGGCGCGCGGTTACCACCGCTCGGGCACCGAAGATAGATCAGCGCACAGACCGGCCGCCATCAGCACCGAACCGTGCAGGTTCGCCCAGAGCATCATCATCGGCACCAACCAGAACAGCTTGCGGTCGAACCGCCGCCGCTCGGTGTCTTCCAGTAACAGCCACATACGCGCCATCCACAGCGGATACGTCAGTGTCTGGGCGCGGGGCTCGGCGGAGAAGAGCAGGATCGAGAGCGGGAAGATCATCATGCCGAGCACCGTGATGGGAGCCGCCCCGCGGCGAATCATCAGCAAGGCCAGCATGCCATTGCGACGCGCGATCGATGCCGCCGACAGCATGCCGACCAGCGGGTAGCCGCCGGCGACGTACGCCCCGTAGTAGACGAGTGCGCCAGCCACTGCTGGTCGACCCACGGCCGGCCCTGCGCGACGACGGTGAGGGTGTCGACGTGCGGCAGGCCGTGCTCGACGATGTAGCGGCCGCCGATCATCGTCAGCCAGGTATCGGTGAAGAACATGCGGCCCCACGTGAACGCCAGAAGGTCGAACACGATCACGCCCAGTGTGATGCAGAGCACCAGCGTGCGGCCTCGTGTCGAGGCGAGATGGGGGCTCGGATGGCGAGTGGGGGACGGCCTCGGTCCATGTCCGCGTGCGCGCGGCATCGAGCGGGGTTTGGCTCATGCGTGCGCTATCGGTCTTGGGCTCGCGCCACTTGAGCCGTGTGGCAGCTCGGCTCGGTAGCCCGCTGTCAGGCTGCGGCCGCCTCGGCCACGAGCCGGTTGCGCGTCTCGGCCACGGCCAGCACCACCAGGATCGCCAGCACGCAGGCCGAGATCGCAAGCGCCGAGAGCACGCTGGCCAGCGGCGCCAGGGCGATGATGGCGAGCGTAGCGACCACCCGTTTCTTGCTGACGTTGTGGATCATGCGCAGCCGAAAGAGTGTGTGGCCGATCAGGTAGAGCGCAGGCCCGCCCAGCAGTACCACGAGCTCGGTGTGTGACAGCGTCCGGCCCGGATGGGCGATCACCAGCTCGTCACCCACGGCGACCACGATGATGCCGGCGATGATCGGCAGGTGCAGGTACGTGTAGGCGTCGCGGGCCAATTTCCCGCGGGTCGTCGGAGCGCGAAAGGTACCGCTGCGCGCGCCAGCCCACCTCGTCGAAGTACAGCCACCAGAGTGCCGCCGACGTGGCGAAGGCAACCATCAGTGCCGTGCCGATCGGCAGGTCGAACGCCAGCGACGAGGCGGTGGCGCCGGTGACCACGATCGACTCACCAAGCGCGATGATCACGAACAGCTGGAAGCGCTCGGCAAAATGCGCTGATCTCGATCTCCCATTCGGTCGTTCCGCACGGCCCAGGCGCGGAGTCCAGTAGCCCACCGAGGGGGCCACGTAGTCGACCGCGAGCGCTGCCAGCCACAGCCAGATGCGCACGTTCGGACGGTGCGAACCCCCCGGCCAGCCACAGCACCCCCGAGGCCAGGCTCCAGAACAGCAACCGCTCGAACATCACGTGAAAGTCGTGCTCGCGGGGTGTCGCATAGACGTTGAACCCGTTGCGGGTCACCTGCAGCACCACGTACGAGCACGAGAACAGCGCCGCGAACGCACCGAATGCCTGCGGGATGGCCACCGCCATCAGGAGGCTCGCGGCCATGACCACCAGCAGGACGAGCCGCACCAGCACCGAATCGGGGTCGAACCAGTTGGTCATCCAGGTCGTGTAGATCCATGCC
This sequence comes from uncultured Actinomycetes bacterium, assembly GCA_963796875.1. Lineage (GTDB taxonomy): Bacteria > Actinomycetota > Thermoleophilia > Gaiellales > JAICJC01 > CAVPTL01. The sequence continues at coordinate 310,862 of CAWCNL010000004.1, read as the reverse complement.
CACCACACCACGAGCAGCAGGAACAGCGTCTGCAGCGCACCGTGCGCGGTCAGGTGGTGAAGCAGCAGGTGGCTGAGCTGGGTGACCGCGAAGACGAACACGAGGTCGAAGAACAACTCGAGCCAGGTTGCCCGCTGTTCCTCGTCGCCGCGCTGGCGGAAATGGTCTCTGCGCTTCACCCGCGGACCATATCGATGGTCTCAGAGGCCGGGCGACGTCAACCGGCGGGCCGTGCCCGCGAGCCCATTTCGGGATCGGGTGACAGCGCGGCGGCGACCAGCATCAGGAATGCGGCGGGAAGGACGAAGAACCCGCCCTCGAACGCGAGTACCGGCGAGAGGAACACGATCAGCGTAGGCACGAAGACGCGTATGCGCTTGGTACGGGCAACGAGTTCGACCGCAGCACAGACGAGTGCCACGCCCGACCACACGAGCACCAGCGGCCACGCATTGCCGCCTGTGGACGTAAGCATCAGCGTGAGACCGAGCACCAAGGTCAGCAGAGCCGCGATCCACAGCCACATCCGCATGCCATACATACTGCCAGATCGCGAGCGGTGGAGATCGGCCCGACGGAGTTCAGGCTCGAGCGTGCGGCAGGTTTCGCGCTTCGCTGCGGGCGAGCCTGGCGGTAACCATGGTGCCGTGCGCTCCCGAGCTGATCTCGAGGTGTTCGCACAGCGTGTCCACGATGCGCAGGCCGACGCCGTACTGCTGATGCTCGTCAACGCCGCCCACGCCGTAGTCGGTGACGATGATGCGCGGCGGCTGGGCAGCCTGGATCGTGACCTGCACAACTCCATCCCCGGACGGGTAGGCGTGGCGAATCGAATTGGCCACCAGTTCGCTGACCACCAGGATGGCCTCGACGTCCGCCGAGCCCTCGATCGCCAGAAACGCGGCTGCATCGCGGCGGGCCAGGCGGGCGGACTCCGGCCGGGCGGGATAGGTGTGGTGAAAAGCCTTCATGAACGCAGAGATACCCGGCTCGCGAAACACCACACGTGCGATCAACGCTCTTTACCGCAGCGATCGCCTCGGCGGTGGTGTCGTACCGCGTGACCATGACCTCGAACCCGCTCACCTGCAGGAGCCGGTAGAAGAATGACGAGGTGGGGGCCACGAGGATCAGCGGCAGATAGTCCTGCTCCAGCTTCTGCTCGGCCTTGACCAGCAGCGACAGTACCGCCGAGTCGGCAAATGTCATCTGGCCCAAGTCGACGATCACCGCGTTCTTGGCAGGCACGGCGGCGATCGCCTGCCGGAGTTCCGCGGCGTTCGACATGTCGAACTCGCCGCCGGCGCACACCACGTGGCACCCATCGATTTGCTGGTTGTGACCTTGCCGAGTTCGCTCACCGCGACATCCGCCCTGAGTTGGGAACTCCAGGATGATACGGCCGGTCACAGATTGCGTGCTGTGCTTTGATGTCGAGAATCGCTGATCGGCTCCGCTCACACCGTGACGGCCCGCATCGAGCAGGCCCTGACCACAGGAGAACATCATGCCGAGGTATCTGATCCTCAAGCACTATCGGCGGCGGCCCCGAGCCTCACCATCCGTGCCCGCCGATGGATAAGTGGGCGCCCGAGGACGTCGAGGCGCACATGGCGTTCCTGCACAATGTGCGCGACGTGCTGCAGGAGACCGGCGAGTACGTCGATGGGCAGGCGCTGCGGCCCACCCGCACCTGGGTGCGCTACGGCGGCCCCGACGCCGCCCCGGTGACGACCGACGGCCTGCTGCCCGAGACCAGCGACCTGGTCGCCGGCTACTACATGGTCGACGTCGAGTCCTACGAGCGGGTGCTCGAGATCGCCGCGTGGGTCTCGTCCGAGCCGGGGCCGGGCGGTGAGCCGCTGTACGAGTGGCTCGACGTCCGCGAGCTGATGACCAACTGAGCCGGTGGACGGCGGTTCGCTGCACGAGCTGGACGAGGGTGCGCTGCGCACCCTCGTCCCGCGCGTACTTGCCACCATGGTGAGGCGGGGTGAGGACTTCGACGCGGCCGAGGACGCGCTGCAGGAGGCCCTCCTCGAGGCGCTGCGGGTGTGGCCCGAGCGCCCGCCGGACGATCCGCGCGCGTGGCTGACCGCCGTGGCGACGCGGCGGCTGGTGGACGCCCGCCGCTCGGAGTCGGCCCGGTTGCGCCGCGAGGAGGTGGCGGATGCCGAGCCCGTGGCGCCGGCGTCGACCGAGGTGGGCGACGACACGCTGTTCGTCCTGTTCTGCTGCTGCAGCCCCGACGTCTCGCCCGGGTCGCAGGTGGCGCTGACGCTGCGCGCCGTCGGTGGGCTCACGACCCGTGAGATCGCCGACGCGTTCTACGTGCCCGAGGCAACGATGGCGCAGCGCATCAGCCGGGCCAAACGCACACTGCAGGGCCGGCGGCTCGACCGGCCCGGCGATCTCGCCGTCGTTCTGCGGGTGCTCTATCTGATCTACACGGCGGGTCACGCGGGGCGGGTCGACCTGGCCGCCGAGGCGATTCGGCTCGCCCGCCAGATGACGCTGGTGACCGACGAGCCGGAGGCGCGCGGTCTGCTGGCGCTGATGCTGCTGAACCACGCCCGCAACCGCGCCCGGATCGATGCGGCGGGAAGGATCGTGCCGCTCGACCGGCAGGATCGCAGCCTGTGGGATACCGCCGAGATCGCCGAGGGCGTGCGACTGCTGCAGGCGGCGCTCGCGATGGAGCGTCCCGGCCGCTACCAGATCGAGGCGGCCATCGCCGCTCTGCACGACGACGCCGCCGGCGCAGACGAGACCGATTGGGTGCAGATCCTCGATTGGTACGACGATCTGGTCGCGATCGAAGACGACCCGGCGGCGGTGCTGGGCCGCTCGGTCGCGCTCGGTCACGTGCACGGCGCCGCGGCGGGACTGGGGGAGACCGATCGGCTGCGCGGGGTGCTCGACGATCAGTACCGGTGGCATGCCGTGCGCGGGTACCTGTACGAGCTGGGCGGCAACCTGCCGGCCGCTGCCGACGCGTATGCCGAGGCCGCGCGGCTCTCGAGTGCCGTCCCCGAGCGCGATCATCTGATCCGCCAGGCCGCCCGCGCCCGCGCCAACGCCTGAACTGCAACAAACGTGCCAGGCACGTTTGTTGCGTTAGTGGCGGTTGTGGTGAACGACCTCGATGTTGTTGCCGTCGGGGTCGAGGATGAACGCGCCGTAGTAGCCGGGGTGGTAGACCGCGCGCTCGCCCGGGGCGCCGTTATCGGTGTAACCCGCCTCGAGTGCCGCTGCGTGGAACGCGCGCACGGTTGCGTCCTCGTCGCCGGAAATGCGATGTGCACGTGTCGGTCACCGGCCGCTCGTCGCGCACGATCGAGAGCCTGAATCCCGGCCCGCTCAGCATCACGCTCTCGGCCGCCTCGTGCACCAGTTGAGCTGGGCATACGGGGCGATCGCCAGATAGAAGTCGCGGGTCGCCTGGGGATCGCGCACTCGCAGCCTGAGGTGGTGGATGTTGCCGTCGCGCTCGGCGCCGTCCGGCTGCGGATTGTGCACCGCCTCGACGCTGTGGCCGTCGGGGTCGAGCAGAAACGCGCCGTAGTAGCTGGGGCTGTACTGCGCGCGCGGCCCCGGCGCACCGTCGTCGCGGTAACCCGCATCGACGCCCGCCTGCCAGAACGCGTCGACCTGCGCTCGATCGGCGGCGCAGAACGCCACGTGCAGCCCGCGGCTGACGTTGGGGTGGTCGGCATCGAGGCCGCCGATGCAGAAGTCGTCCCACTCGACCATCTCGGGGCCCGCGTAGGTGGGTTCGATCCCCAGTGGGCCGAGGACGGTGCGGTAGAAGCTCTCGGACTGCTGCCCTGTCGGAGACGGCGATGGCGACGTGATCGAACACGCTCAGGCCCTCAATCTTCCCTGTGCTCGCGCCCGATCCAGCAGGCCGGGAGGCAGCGGGACGCCAGGCGTCCGGCCGTCGAGCAGGTGATGGACGAAAACGTAGAGCACGGGGGCATCCGCCGATTCGAGCCGCAGGTTGGGCATGCCCGCCGGCTGTACCTGCACGGCGGGGATCCCGGCCGTGCCCACGCACGAGCTGACCGGCCCCGTCTCGGCATACCAGAACGATTCGATCTGGCCCTTCAGCGTGAGCGCCAGGCGCTGGTTGGTCATCACCAGGTCGGCGTAGCCCAGCGGGTGCCACCTGGGCACCGCGGCCCGCTGCGCCGCAGCCTTCTGCGACTGATTGTGCGCGTAGCTCGCAGCGCCGGTGAGCGCGAGTCCAACAGGCCCGCCGACCAGCAGAAATGACCGCCGGTACTCCTTCTGCTCGCCGAAGAACCCGAACACGTTGACCGGAGCCAGATGCAGATGCGCGGTTTCGCCGGGCCCCAACGGCAGCGTCGTCGCCGCCGGGGGCAGCGTCGCCCCCGCAGCGAGCGATCCCGACCACTGGTAGGCCTTCAGATACCCCTCATCGGATGTACTCCAGGCCGCCGTACCCATGCGGCGATGCTAGCAGCGCTGCCTAGGCCGAGAATCCGCTGATCGCGTCGCCGATCAGCTTCACGCCGATCACCGTCAGCAGCACCGCCATGATCACCGCGTTGTTGTGCGCCAGCCGATTTCGCAGCGAGTCGAGCACCGCCCCGGCGCGATCTCCCATCGCGAAGAAGATGACGACCGGCGCGGCCACGCCTACCGAGGCGATCACGATGAAGACGATCCACACCACGGTCTCGTCGCCGGTGGAGAGACCCGCTCCGGCAACCGCGACCGCCGCCGCGATCGCGAGCAACAGATTCTTGGGATTGGCCACCGTCAGCACGATTCCGGCGCCGAGGGCCTTCGCCGGCGTGAAGCTGTCCAGGGCACCCATCCACTTTGGCGTGGCCGGCTCGACACCGTCGTGCGGCCGGGCCCGCCACTGCCGGCTCGCCATCGCCACCAGCAGCGCTCCGACGATCAACTTGACCCAGTTCACCCAGGTTGCCGGACCGCTATCTCCCGCCGCCGAGGCACCGCCGGCCGCCGAGATCACCACCGCTCCGATACCCGCGAGGCCCACCCACCAGCCGAGGATGAACGCGGGGCCGTTGATCCGGCCCCGCGCAGTTACCAGCATCAGCACCACCGCCACGATCGGCAGCGGACTGAGTGCCACGCCGACCGCCGTCGGCAGAAGCTGCCCGAGTACCTCACCCATGCGGCGTGAACACCCGGGTCAGATCACGCCTGATCCGGGTTTGCGGCTTCGGTGTACAGCGCGCCCTGAGCCGCGCCCGAGCCAGATTTTCCGCCACCCGCACCGCGCAGCACAAACGCGAGCCCGACCGCCAGGACCGCGCCGGTCAGCGGGCCGGCCACGTACACCCAGTAGTTGCTGAAGTCGCCACCGATCAGGTCGGGGCCGAACGTGCGCGCCGGGTTCATCGAGGCACCCGAGATCGGACTGCCCCAGAGGCCCGCCAGGGCGATGTAGCCGCCGACGCCGAGAGCGCCGAAGATGCCGATGTTCTGAGCGCCGGATGCGGTGCCGAGGATGACGCTCACAAGCCCCATGGTGAGGACCGCTTCCATCAGGTAGCCTTGCCCGCCCGAGTAGCCGGAGGCGACGTAGTTCGAGCCGAACTTGGCCGAGACGTCGATCACCTCATGCAGGAAGAGCGCCGCCAGCGATGCGCCGATCAGCTGTACGACGATGTAGCCGGGCACGCGCTTCCACGGAAAGTCGCCGCGCAGCGAGAACGCGATGCTGACGGCGGGGTTCAGGTGCGCGCCCGAGACCTTGCCCATGAAGAGGATCACGCCCAACACCATCAGCGCCGGAGCGGTCACCGCCGCGGTGCGGCTGATCGTGTTGGGGAACGCCTGCCCCATCATGCCGCCGCCGGCCGCTACCAGCACCAGCAGAAACGTGCCGTAGAACTCCGAGAACAGGCGCCGCCACTCCTGGTCGGGATTTTGAAAGTCGCGCATGGGCCCGGTCACGTCGCGGTCAAACCACGCGGCGAACCCCGCTTGCGCCTGTTGCACTTCCTCACTCACAGATACCAACTCCCTCCGGCTGAGAAGCTGTCCGAAATATGACCTTGTCGGATTCCACCCAGCCGGGACAGTTCCTTCAGTCACGCCGAGCGACTCGGCCGTTATGCCGTCTTCGCCAGGAGCGCGGCTGCCATGTCCAGACACGCAACGGCGCCCACGTCCTTCCAGAAGGCGAGGGCCGGTTGGAGCGCCAGCTCGGCTTCGGCCCGGCGGCCGTGTTGTGCATGCGATCGAGCCACCAGAAGCCGCGCGAGGGCTTCGTCCGGTTTCGCACCGATAGCCCCCAGTGCGTCGGCGGCCTCAGCGAACCGTCCTTCGCTCATCGATCGCAGCACGCCCGCCCACAGTGAGGGGTCGTGCGGGATATCCACGGCGAATGCCAGAGGCTGGTCGGTGAGCGCCAGGGCGAGGGCTGTCTGGATCGTCCAGTAGCCGTACGCGGGGTCGCCGGCTGTCGCGGCGGCGAGTTCTGCGAACAGTTCTGCCACCGCTTGGCGGGAGTTCGTGCCTGGGGCGGTGGCGGCACACAGCGCGGCCTCGGCGAGCGTGGGCAGAAGCATCTGCGGATCGGCTGAGCGGCGCGAGAAGGCGAGCGCACTCTCGATGTCGGCCCGTGCGCCCACGGTGTCCCCGCGCGCCGTTCTGAGCTTTGCCCGGCAGCTGTGGGTTGCGGCCTCCATGTAGTGATGACCAACATCTGCGACCCGCGCATCGAGGCGTGCGAACGCCCGGTCTGCCGCGTCCCAGTCGCCGGTCCAGTAGGCGTTGATGCCCAACTCGGCCTCGAACCACATGATCTGGAACTCAGCACCGAACCGCCGTGCGGCTTCAAGCCCACGGTGTTGGAGTTCCTCGGCGCGATCGAGTTCGCCGAGGTCTGCTGCAAGCACGCTTGCGAGGTTCTTGCAGCCGCGGATGATGCCGTCGGCCGAGTTCAGCCGCTCGGCGATCTCGATACTTTCTTCGAGGTCTGCGATGCCCCCGATATCTCCGCGACCGACCCGTGCGGCGCCCATCGTGTTGAGCAGGTGCGGCCGGTGATCGTCGAGGTGCAGGTCGGCGACGATGCGCAAGGCGCGCTCACAGAGCTCGATCGCCTCGTCGAACTGCCCTCGCACCATTCTGAGCATCGCAAGCCTGCTGATTACGCGCGCGACAGTCGGCGACGGTTCGGCTCGCTCGACCAGTTCGCCCGATCGCGAGAGGGCCGCAGTCGACTGCTCGGTCGCCCCCTCGTTCCAGAAGCGGAAGGCAATCAGCATGTCTGCCTCTGCAGCCTTGCCGAAGTCGCCGGATGCCACCAGCCGGTCGCGGGCGGTCTCCAACCTCGCGGGTACGTGTCCACCGGGAGGGCTGACGCCGGAGACGTCGGCTGATGCAACGACCAGCGCCGGCCATTCCGGGTCGTCCTCGGGCCAGAGTTCGAGCGTTGCCCGGTAGTACCGCTGGGCCTGGTCGTACGGAGCTGAGGGCGGCCGCTCGCTCGGCGGCATCGCGCAGCGCGGCGCGTGTCCGCTGCTCGAGTTCTGCGGTGGGCTGTCCGGCGTCGCGCGCATATTCGAGTGCCTGGGAGTAGTGGTGGGCGAGCATCTCGGGAGCGTTGTCGCGATCCACGGCCAGCGACTCGATCCACTCAGCTGCGCGGCGGTGTTTCTCGGCCCGCACGGCGCGCGGGATCTGGTTGTAGGCAACGTCGCGCGTGAGCACGTGCCGAAACGCGTATTCCACCTCGCCGCCCACCGAGGAGCGGCGCTCTCGCCTCAGCATCTCCCGCCGCTCGAGGGCGTGGAGCCGCTCCTCGACCACGAACTGGCTGGATCCGCTCATCGCCGTGAGCGCTCCCACCCAGACGACCTTGCCGAGCACCGCGGCGTCCTGCAGGAGCGACTTCTCCTCTGCCGGTAGGGCGTCCAGCCGTGCCGCGATGAGCCCCTGCACCGACTCGGGAACGGGCAGCTCGACCCCGGCAGTCAGGCGCCACCCTTCGCCTTCGTGGCGCAGATCGCCCCGGTCGATCAGCATCCGCACGTACTCCTCGGCATACAGCGGATTTCCCGCCGCGCGGCCGAGTAGCGCCTGGTCTGCGTCTCGGCCGGCAGCACCGCCCGATCGCAGCAGCGTTCCGATCAGCCGCGCGATGTCCCCATCGGTGAGGGGTGAGAGGGCGATCGTCAGCGCGTTGCGCTTGCCGCCGCCCCAGTCGCGGCGGCGATCGAGTAGCTCGGGCCGGGCAGTGCAAACCACCAGCAGAGGTACCTCTCCGGCCCATTCCACCAGTGGTCGACGAAGTCCAGCAGGTGCGTCGTCGGCCCAGTGCAGATCCTCGAACACGAGCACGAGCGGATGGCGATCGGCCAGCGCTTCGAAGAACCGTCGCCATGCCGAGGTTGCCTCACTCGCGGCGATCACTTCCCCGCTGCAGTGTCCGGCTCCAGGCCCGGCCAGAGCGCCGCACGTGCCCCTCGATCCACGCCGCCTGAGCTTCGATCGTCGATCAGGTCACGACACGGTGCGAGTCGCAGTTTTGCCTCGGCCTGTTCGGCCGAATCCGTCTCGAGGATGCCCGCCTGAGCCTTCACCATCTCGCCCAGTGCCCAGTAGGTGACGCCGTCCCCGTAGGGCAGTGACCGGCCCTGACGCCAGATGATGAAATCAGCGGTCACGCTCGACCGCCTGGAACAACTCCGCACACAAGCCGGCTCTTGCCGATCCCGGGCACGCCGACCAGCGTGACGAGCTGCACCGCGCGTTCCGAGCGGCACGCGCCGCAGCGCATCGAGCACCAGGCCGACTTCCTCGGTGCGTCCGACCAGCGGCGTGGCGGGCCGCTGCGATCACGTCCACGCCGAACCGTGACCGCGCCTCCAGCGCCTGCCAGGCCTGCACCGGTAGCGACTTACCCTTCGCAACCACCGGCTCAGCGGCCCGATAGGTGATGGTGCGGTCGGTCGCGCGGTACGTCGACTCGCCGACCAGGATCCCGTCGACGGGTGCCGCCGACTGCAAACGCGCCGCGGTGTTGACCACATCGCCGGACGCCATCCCCTCGCCGCGCGCGGTGCGTGCACCGAGCACCACCAACGCCTCGCCGGTGGTTATCCGCCGACGCGCACGTGCAGATCGAGGTCCGGCTTCTCGTCGTTCAGCCGATCGATCGCGGCGCGGATCGCCAATCGCCGCCCGCACCGCCCGCTCCGGATCATCCTCGTGCGCCACCGGCGCGCCGAACAGCGCCATCACCGCATCGCCGATGAACTTCTCGACGGTGCCGCCGAAGTGCTCGAGCTCGGTCACGCAGCAGCGCGTGATACGGCACGAGTGTGCCACGCACGTCCTCGACGTCCATCCGCTCACTCTGGCTCGTGAAACCGACCAGGTCGGCGAACAGCACCGTCACGACCTTGCGTTCCTCGATCAGCCGCGGCGCCGGCCCACCCAGCGGCGCCGCACATTCCCCGCAAAACTTGTTCGTCTGCGGATTTTCCCGGCCACACTGCGCACAGATCAGCACAAACGCGAGTATGACCGATTTGCCGCCGCCGGCCGCGGCGCCGATGCATAGAAGGGGTCAGCCACCTTTTGTGCATCGGGCGGCAGCCGCATCGTTGCGCTACCGCCGCATGCACAAAAGGTGGCTGACCCCTTTTATGCACCTAAGGTGGAGTACCGCTGGCGGCGACCGAGCCGGGCTGCTGCTTGGGGATTCGGAGCGTGAAGAAGAGCGCGATCATCGAGAGCACCGCCAGCAGCGACAACGCCACCAGCAGTCCGTCCACGCGCGCCGTTTCGTTCACGCTCACAATCGCCTCGGTGGTCTTCTGGTCGACGCCCGCATCCTCGAGAGCCTTGGTCAGGTCGGCGTCCGAGATGAACGGCACGCCGTTTGCCAGCTGCACGTTGGCCTTGTCGGCGACCGACGCCGGCACTGCGGGATTGTTCGAGAGGCCCGTCAGAAACGACGTGGTCAGCGCGGCGATCAGCACCGACCCGGCGAGCGCGGTGCCCACCGAGGCGCCGAACTGCGACGCGGTGTTCTGGAGGCCGCCGACCTCGGAGCTCTGCTCGTCGGGCACGGCCGACACCGTGACGGCCCCGAGCTGCGATGCAAGCCCGCCCAGGCCGAGTCCGATCAGCAGCAGCGGCACCGTGACGATGCTCGCGCTCGCCTCGACGTCCAGGGCGGCGATCAGCACCAGGATTCCGGCGAGCACCGCGATGAACCCGAGGCCGACCACCCGCCGGGGCGACACCGTGGGAAAGAACCTGGGGATCCCGGCTGCGGCGATCAGCATCGTTACCGACAGGGGCAGGATGCGCACTCCCGTCTCAATCGCCGAGAGCCCCAACGCCACCGAGAGGTACAGCGGGATGACGAAGAAGAGGCCCATCATTACCACGAACTGGAAGAAGAACATGATCAGGCCGCCGGTCATCTGAGCGTTGCCGAACATCGACGGCTTGACGAGCGGATCGTGGTCGTCTCGTTCCAGCCGCCGGGCGTGCATCATGAACAGCCGCAGCGACACGAGCCCGCCGAGCATCAGCCAGAGCACGGGCGACATGCCGAGCACCGAGGGGCTTCCCGAGGTGGGCAGAAACCAGCCCCATTCGCCCGACTTGAGCACGCCCAACACGAACAAGCCCATCGCGACGGCCCACAGGATCGAGCCCAGGATGTCGAGTCGCGGGCGGGTCTCGGGCAGGGCGTCGGCCATCCTGCGGCTGAACAAGAAGATCCCGATGCCCAGTACCACCTCGCCGGCGAAGACCCAGCGCCATGACGCGTAGCTCGTGGCGAGGCCGCCGATCAGCGGGCCGACGGCGATCGCGATCGCGCCGGCGGCGCCCACCAGGCCGTAGGCGCGGGGCCGCCCGGATGCGGCGAAGTTACCGGCCACCAGCGCGACGATCGCCGGCATGATCAGTGCCGCGCCGACGCCCTCCAGGAATGACCACCCGAACAGCAGCACGGTGAGGTTGGGTGACAGGGCGGTGACCAGCGACCCCGAGCAGTAGATCGCCAGGCCGATCACGAATGCCCGCTTGCGGCCGATGATCGAGCCGAGCTTGCCGCCGGTGACCATCAGCATCGCCATGATCAGCGTGTAGAGCACGATCGCGCTCTGGATGCCGGTCACCGTCGTGTTCAGATCCTTGGCCACCGTGGCGATCGAGACGTTCATCACCGAGCTGTCGAGCGCCATCAGAAACTGCCCAGCGCAGAGCGTGAGCAGAATCGCTCCGCCCGCGGCGCCGGCGGCGCCAGCGTCACCTCCCGGCAAGGTGTCGGCCGTCGTACTCACTCGCGGCCGATACTACTGGAGCCCGCGGTGCGCGTACCCGGGGAAAGGCGTATCCTCGTTCGTATGATTCTGCTTCTGGTGCTGTTCTTCGTGATCGTCGCGGTGTGCATCGCGTACGGCTTCAGGACCCTGAACCGGCGCTGACTCCTAGCGGAGCCACGCCAGGCAGCACTGGCCGTCGTCGGCGACGAGGTGGAGGCTCGAACGGCCCGCGCCGATCGTGTAGAGCCGCGGCGACCGGCCCTCGCTCAGAAACGCGATGCTGGAGCCGTTTGGCGACCACTCGAGCCCGCCCTGGGGCGTCACGCAGACCTGACCGTTGCACGTCTTGATCTGAACGAACGGTGCCGTCGGCGCACCGACGGTGACGAGGTTGATCCACGGAGAGCGCTCGGCGCGGGGGACATACGCGATCCGCGTGCCATCGGGCGACCACGACGGGGTCATGTCCTGGTTGCAGAGGATTCCCGCACACTGCGCGACGCCCTGGAGGTCTGAGCCGTCCGCCCGCATCACCTCGATCCAGGTGCGGGCCTTGAACCGGCCCGGGTGAACGTGGGTGGTGTAGCGGCTGAATGCGATCCACCGACCGTCCGGCGACCACCGCGCCCACGCGTCATACGCGCAGCCTTTGAGCTTCGGGGTGCCCGGGTGACAGCCCGGCTGGGTGATCTGCACGGGCGCGCCAAGACCCTCGGAGGTTGCCCAGACGCGGCTCGGCAGGACGCCGATTCCGATGAAGTTGATGGTGCCGGCGTTGGAGAAGAGCAGGCGCCGTCCATCCGGCGACCATTGTGGATCGGCAAGCCCCTGGCCACACGTCTGCTCGTTGCAGATCGCCTGGAACCCGCGTCCGTCAGTGTTCATCACCGCGATCTCGGCGGCGGTTCCGGTGTGCGTCGATGGGATGTTCGTGACAAACGCGATGCGCCGCCCGTCGGGCGACCAGGCGAAGCTGCCCGGGTCGCAGTTGGCCGAGCAGCGGCGGATCACCCGCGGCTCTCCGCCGATGCGCAGCACGAGCACCTCGTAGCCGCGGACCACAACCCGGATGCCCGCTGTGGGGTTGATCAACGCCCGGGTGTAGACGACCTCGTTGCCGGCCGGATTCCAGGTTGCGTCGGTCACGAACCGGCCGTGCGTCAGTTGTCGCAGCGCCCGGCCGTTGGTACCGACGGTGAACAGCTGTGACCGCGTGTAGTCCTTGCCCGCGACAAACCCCAGCATCGACCGGTGCATGTCAGGCCCCGAGGTGGTTGATCCTCCCCACCAGTGCGTGCAGCCCGTCAGTGCGAGCGACCCTGCGATGAGGGCGGCGAGCATGGCAATGCCAGTTGCGGGCGTCAGTTTCACAAGTCGTCTGCACATTGGACGCCTGGATACCGGCCACGGTTCCCTCGCCTTGACCGATGAGGTCGTCAGAGGCCGAATCGGCACCGCGCTGTCCACCAGCCTGTGGCGTCTTGTTCCATCAACGCGACCTCTGTTGCCCGGGTGGAAATCGGCAGCTGGGGTGTCAGATTTCGCTCAGCTTCCGCGAGTACTTGCGCGCTCCCGTAGGCGACGGTGAGATGGGGAATCACTTCGTCATGCATCCCGCCGAACGGCGGATGAGTGGGGAACTCGCCGATGACTGCAGCCGTGATCGCCGCGAACAGATCCGCGCGGTCGGGTTCGAGGTAGAGCACCTGGGGTGGCCCGAGGAATCGGGCGAGTGTCGAGAAGCTCACGTCGAAAGGCTCGAACGCCGAGCACACTCGCTGCAGTGCGTCGTTGCTGCGATCGACCTCCGATTGATCGACGAAGGGGTAGAGCAGAGTCAGGTGGGCGGGCATTCCGCGCGCGCCGTCGGTGGTGTGGGCACGCCGCCAGGCACCCACCACGGGCTCCAACCCCACCAGGGGGACGACCAGTGCCGCCGGTGCCATCAGGCGGACTGTAGATCTGGTCGACGCCGGGTGGGCGACCTGGAACCTTGGAAGCGATCGGCCCCCCGCCGCGCCGAGAGTGCTACGGTATCTGCTGTATTTGGACGTCTGACGGTTGTGCATCCGCCCTTCCCGACCCCGTTCGTGAGATGTGGAAGGAGGTGCGATTAGATGGCAACCGGAACAGTGAAGTGGTTCAGCGACCAGAAGGGTTTTGGATTCATCCAGCCCGACGATGGTGGCAAGGACCTGTTCGTCCACCATTCGGCGATCCTCGGCGACGGCTACAAGAGCCTTCCCGAAGGCGGCAAGGTCTCGTTTGAGGCTGAGCAGGGCCAGAAAGGTCCCCAGGCGGTGTCTGTAACTCTTACCGAGGGCTGATCGGAGGCGCTCTATGAGCGCAAAGGAAGACAAGATCGAGCTCGAGGGAGAGGTTGTCGAGGCCTTGCGAAACGGCATGTTTCGCATCGCCTTGGACAACGGACACCCGACCACCGGCTATGTCGCCGGGAAGCTACGCCGCTACCGCATTCGCGTACTTCCCGGCGATCGGGTCAAGATCGAGCTTTCGGCATACGATCTTGACCGCGGCCGGATCGTGTACCGCTACCGGTGAGCACACCCGAGCAACGTCTGTATTGCGAGACCTGCCAGAGGGGCACCGTGCACCGATCCGTCGGAATTCCGCCGCACGCATCGTTATCGGGCCCCGACGCGGGCCGTCAAGACTGGGAGTGCACCGTGTGCCAGCGTATGTGGATCAACCCTCGCCACGGCGATGGGCGGCAGGCGTGATGCCCCGGCGATGCGTCGTGCACCGGTGAAGTTCAAGAGCGGCGGTGAGTTTCACCGCGAACTGGACAGCGCCGTGCAACTGCTGCTCGAGGACGGCACGCTGCTGCGCCGCGCGTACATCAAGCTGTGGATCAAGGCGGCGGTGGTGCTCGCGTGGGCGCTCGCGTCCTACCTCGTGCTCGTGTTCGTGGCGGGCTCGTGGCCGGTGGCGCTGGCCGCGGCGGTCAGTCTTGGACTCGCCGCTGCGGGGATCGGATTCACCATCATGCACGATGCCAACCACCGCGCGTTCTCCAAGACGCCGTGGGTGAACCAGGTGATGGGCCTCTCGCTCGACCTGGTCGGCGGTTCGTCGTACGTCTGGTCGGCAAAGCACCTCGCCCACCATTCCTACACCAACTGCACCGAGCACGATCCGGATATCAACAGCCTTCCGTTGGCACGGTTTGACCCCGCGCAGCAGCCGCGCCCGTGGCATCGCTATCAACATGTGTACATCTGGCTGCTGTACACGATGGTCACCGTGCGCTGGCAGTTCATGTCGGACTTCTCGTTCCTGGTGCGAGGACGCGCCGGGCAGATGCGGCTGCGACCGCCCAACGGCCGAGCGCTTTGGACGCTGGCCGCCGGCAAGATCGTGTTTCTGATCTGGGCGGTGGTGATCCCGCTGATGTTCCACCCGTTCCTCGAAGTAGCAGCGATGTTCCTGCTGGTCTCGATCGTGGCTTCGCTCGCGCTCTCGCTGGTGTTTCAGCTGTCGCACTGCGTCGAGGAGACGGTGTTCATCGACCCGGCCGATCCTCGCGACGCGGCGGTCGCCTGGCACGTGCATCAGGTGGAGAGCACCGTCGACTTCGCCAAGGGCAATCGGCTGGTGGGTTTCTACACGGGCGGGCTCAACCACCAGATCGAGCACCATCTGTACTCGCGCTTGCCGCACACGATCTATCCGCGCATCGCGCCGCTGGTCGAGGCCGCAGCGCAGCGCCACGGCATTACCTATACGCACCAGCCCACGATCAAGGCGGCCCTGGGCTCGCATACGCGGTGGCTCAAGCAGATGGGCACGGCTCCGCGCCCGGCGCCCGCCGGCTCCTAGCCGCCGGGTCTCGACTCGGTCTTGATGGTCACGGCGACGACCTGGTCGATGTTGATCAACTCGTTGTCGTCGGCGCGCAGAAACCGGCCCTCGTAGGGCGGGGAGCCCGACCGCAGCTTCTCGAGTTCCTGCTGGCCGCTGCTTTCCAGCGCGACCGAGATCCGTTTGTCGCGGCCGGTGGCCATCTGGAGCAGCAGATACTCGGACATTGCGTTTGACCTTACCCGGTCGCGCGCCCAAGCGCGTGGATGAGCTGCGTTCGCGATGTCACGCCCAGCTTTGGATAGGCGCGATAGAGGTGGGATGCGACCGTGCGGTGCGACAGGTACAGGCGCTGGCCGATCTCGCGGTTGGTGAGGCCTGCGGCGGCCAGTCGAGCGATCTGCAGCTCCTGGGCGGAGAGCTGTGCCCAGGCCTCCGGGGCGCGGTTTCGTGGCCGCAGCCCTGTGGCGGCGAGCTCTTCGCCGGCCCGGCTGGCCCAGGCTCGGGCTCCGATCGCCTGGAAGACAGCCTGTGCGGCCGCCAGCGGATCACGCGATTCCGAGATCCGGCGCTCCCGCCTGAGCCATGCCCCCGTCGCCAGATCCACCCGCGCCCGGTACCAGGGGGTGCCCGCTCTGGCCAGATCGCGGGCCGCCGTCGCGGCGCTCTCCACGTCACGGTCTTCGGCCAGCAGCAGCCGCGCGAGCGCGACCGCACGTCGTACGCCGGGAGCGGGCGAACCGTCGGTCTCGAGCTCGACCACCTGCAGTGCCTCGCGTGCCCACGCGCGCTGGCCGGTCAGAGCCGCGGCGTCGGCCAGATAGTCGATCGCCCAGGAGGACTGCGGGCGATGGTACACACCGTCGGCGGGGTCGAACATCCGCGCGAGGGCGGCAAACGCCTCCGCCGGCCGCGACGACCCCAGCGCGGCGATGCCCCGCGCCAGCTGCACGCCGTTCAACAGCGAGTGGTTCTGGTCGACCAGGGCGGTCCGGCCACCTCGTCGGCCAGCTCGAGCGCAGTCTGATCGTCACCCTGCAGCCCGGCGAGGTTCGCCTGGCCCAGCCGGGCGCAGGCGCGCCACACGGGCTGGTGCGTCTCGGTCGCGAACCGGTACGCCTCGTCGGCGGCGACCTTCATCACGTCCCACCGGCCCAGGTAGAGCGCCGAGAATGTCTGCAACACCAGCGCCTGAGTCAGAAGAGCGATGCGACCCTGGCCGCGGAGCCCCTCGCATGAGCGGGTTGCAAACACCAGCGCCCGGTTGAAGTCACCGACCACGAACGCGGTGCGCGCCAGCGCGCCGGCCAGGGCGGGCTCGCTGGTGTCCGCCTCGGCCCACGTCTGCAGCTGCCCGATCAGGGTGGGTGCATCCCGGAACGGGTCGGTCAGCGCGCGCAACACCATCACCCGCGGATCGGAGTCGTGCAGGTCGAGTGCCCGGACGGCCCCGCGCACGTGCTCTCGCACCGCATCAGACGATCCTCCCCAGTAGCACGGCATCGCCGCACCCAGGAGCAGCGCCGCTGCCAGCTCGTCGTTTCGGTCGTCGGCTGCCCGTCGGGCGGCGGTCGCCAGCCTGCGTACGGCGTCCTCATCGCCTGGGGTGCCGTCGTCGAATGCGCCCTCCAGGCGCGCCAGACGCCCGAAGTCAGTCGGGTCGAGCGGCAACGCCCGCGCCTGCATCATCAACTCTTCAACCGCGTGCTGCCGACCCAGCTCAAACGCGGTCTCGGCAGCGCGAATCAGACGGTGACCCTTCGCCACATCATCACCCGACAGGCGCGCGGCGCATACGAACCACTCCTCGGCCGTGTCGGCCGCGCCGCGGCCCAGCGCCCGATCGGCGCCGCGCTCGAGGTCGGCCGCGAGATCCTCGTCGGGGGCGTCTGCTGCCAGGGCGCGATGCCAGGCCGCCCGGTCGGGATCGTTCCCGAGCGTATCTGCGAAGCCACGATGGATGGCAGCACGATCGGGCTCGGCCGCCGAGGTCACCACGGCAGAGCGCATCAGCGGGTGGCGAAACCGGCAGGATCCATCGTTCACGGCCACCATGCCGAGGGTCACCGCCGCGTCCAGGTCGAACTTTGCGGCCGCATCCACAAACCGCAGTGCCGCCTGTGCTTCGGCGATGCGGTCACCGTCCTGCAGGGCCACCGCGAGCAGGCTCCGCCGGCTGTCCACCGGCAGCCCGGCCAGACGGGCGCTGAACGCTCGCTCGAGCCGGTCAAACGATCCCGCATCCTCGGGTGTGAGTTCGGCGAGGGCCAGCGGATTGCCGTTCGCCATCTCGAGGATGGCCGCCTCCGACGTGCTATCCAGCGGCGTGCCGACCCGGGAGCGGACCAGCTGCAGCGAGGCTCTTGGATCGAGCCGTCCGAGCTGGATGGTTGTCCCGAGCGGATCGCCGGCCTCGCGCGACGCGAGCAGGGCGAGGGTGGGCTCGTCGTCGATCCGGCGGGCCACGAACTCGATGGCCTCGCGGCTTGCGGCATCGACCCACGGCAGGTCGTCGACGATCATCAGCACCGGTGACTCGGCCGCAGCGTCGCCGACCAATTCGAGCGCGCCCAGTGCCACGAAGAGTCGCTCCGGGGGCGACTCCGTCTCGACCACCCCGAACGCCGAGAGCAGCGCCCGCTCGTGATTTGCGGGCAGCGTGCCCACCCGGCCCAGCAACGGCCGCAGCAGGCTGTGGAGCGTCGCGAACCGCAGATGCGCCTCGGACGCCACTCCTCGAGCGGTCAGCACGGTGAATCCACGGCGACGTCCCTCCCACAGGGCGCGCTCCAGGACGGCGGTCTTGCCGATTCCCGCCTCGCCCACCAGGTGCAGCGCGCCGCCGCGGTCACCGAGAGCGTCGAGCCGCTCGGCGATCAGTTGCAGCTCGGCGTCTCGACCGACAAGAGGAGGGCTTGCGGCAGCTGGCACGGCACAGATGATCGCCGAAGGCGGGCGTCACCACAACCGCGGCTAGGTGGTGGACACCATGCCGCCGTCGATCACGAAATCCGCACCGTGCACGTTGCCGGTGCGGCCGCTTGCCAGGAACAGCACCAGGTCGGCGATCTCCTCGGGTCGCGAGAACCGGCCCGAGAGGATGCCGGCCGCGGCGGCCGCCGCCACATCGGCCGGCGCCTGTCCGGTGGCGGCACCGACTGTCTGGGCTACTCCGTCGCTGCCCAGCCACAGGTCGGTGGCCACCGGCCCGGCATCGATCGTGTTGACCCGGATCCCACGGCCACCGAACTCCTTGGACAGCGACTTTGCGAAGTTGACCAGGGCCGCCTTGGCCGAGGAGTAGTCGATCACGGCCGGATCGGGCAGCCGCGCGTTCAGCGATCCCATGTTGACGATCGTCCCGCCGCCGCGGGCGAGCATCACGGGGATCGCCGCCCGGCTCGCCCGCACCGCCGCCATCACGTTCAGGTTCCACGTCGCCTGCCACATCTCGTCGGTGACGGCCAGGAACCCTTCGGGGCGCGCCGGCGCCATGCCCACGTTGTTGACCAGCACGTCGATCCGGTCGCCTGCGGCCTCGATCAGCCGGCCCGGTCCGGCCGGTGATGCCAGATCGACCTCGACGGCCGCGGCGTTGCCCTGGCTGACCAGGTGATCCAGCTCCGCGGAGCTTGACCGCGCCCCGGCCACCACGTGCGCGCCCTCGGCCGCGAACGCCCGCGCGGTCGCAAGGCCGATGCCCTTGCTGGCGCCGGTGATCACCACCACCGCGCCGTCGAGGTCGAGCTGCATCACGCGCTCCGCTCTACGGGCGCGAACCGCTGCACGAATGCGAGTGCCGTCTCGGCGACCTCACTCCAGCCGTGATCGATGGTGAGGGCATGGCCGCGGCCGGTCATCTTCACGATCTCGGTCACCTCGGGGTTGCCGTGCTGCTTCTTGTACTCGGCGTTTGCAATTGCCCACGGCACGGTGTGATCCTGATCGGCCGAGATGATCAGGAGCGGCCCGCGATCGGGGTTCCTGGTGTCGACCTTCACTTCCGACCACGGGTTGAAGTTGGCCGCCGCGGCCTGGAAGACCGGCTCGCCCGAGCCTGCCACCGAGTAGGCGTCGTAGAGCCGCTTGGCCTCGTCCTCCTCGACGGCGTTGGCGAACGCGTAGCGAAACTGCTCGAACGTGAGCGGGATCGCCCGGTGCCGGTTGGCGGGGTTGCGAAGCACCGGTGACGACGAGCGCAGCGCCGACACCGGAAGTGGCAGGACGCCGCGAAACGGCGCCGGCGAGATTGCCACCGAGACCTGTGAGAGCCCGCGGCCGGCGAGGATCTGGGTGAGCAGGCCCCCGAACGAGTGGCCGACGACCGCGGGCTTGCGGTCGAGCTGCTGGATCAGCCCGTCGAGGTGATCGGCGATGTCACCGACGCCCTTGCCGGCGAACGCTTCGGGATGGGCGTGGGCCTCCTCAACGTTTTCGGGATCGTCCGGCCAGCCGGGCGTTACGGGCGTGTAGCCGGCCGCCGCGAACATCTCGCTCCATCGCTCCCAGCTGGTGGGAAGAAGCCACAGGCCGTGCACAAACACGACCGGGGTGTTGCCCGAGTCGTTGGCTGCGCGCACCTGGTCGAGGTCGTGCTTGGAGTAGGTCGTTTCCGTCTGGGTGGGCATTGCGTCTCCTCCCTATCGTGGTCAGGTGGGGAGCAGGCTAGGAGCGAGTGGCCCCGCATCGCTTAAGTACAAATGCTGAATCGCTCGCGCTTGGGTAGCGGCGAGGCTCGGCTGATGGAGCTGTCTGCATACGCGTCATGTGATCCGTCCGTAGACTCGAGCAATGACCACCGACACCGAGCCTCGCTCAAACAACAACATCTACATCGCGTTCGTGCCGTGGGTGCTGTTCAGCGTGATCAGCCGCCGCGACACGCTCCAGACCGCAACCCTGGTCGCGCTGGTCGCGTCGATCGCGATCGCCGTACCGGGCCTGCGCAGCGGCCGGCCAAAGATCCTCGAACTCGGCGCGATCGTGGCGTTTGCGGCGTTTTCGATCGTCGCGGTCGTCGTCGACCCGGCGGCGGGCGACTGGCTCGAGCGCTACGGGCGGGCAGTGGCCGCCGCACTGCTCGCCGGCATCGCCTTCGGCTCGGTCGCACTCGGCATGCCGTTCACCGAGCAGTACGCGCGCGAGACCGTGCCGGAACGGTTCTGGCAGACCAGCCGGTTCAGGGATGTGAACCGGCAGATCTCGCTGCTCTGGGGGGCGGTGTTCGCGCTCTTCGTGCCCAGCCACATCATCGCCGGCTATCTCGACACCCGCCACGCGAACACCATCTTCAACTGGGTCATCCCGATCGCCCTCGTGGTCTTCGCCGTCAAACGCTCAGGGCAGATCACCGACGAGAACGCCACTCCCGCGGAGGTGCGGGAATAGCCGCGCGCTACGCACCTGATCAACGAGGCCGCCGTCGGATTGCTCGACAAGCAGGGCACCGCTGAACTGCACGGGTGATCCGCCGGTTCCATCTTGTCCCGACCCGCCCGACTGCAATAGGGGCAGTTAAGTTTCGAGCGGCTCGACCAGGTAGCGCTGAAACGACGGTGCCAGCAGCTCGACGACATCCGCCGGGGAGGCGGAGGCGAGTGGCTCGACCTTGACGACGTAGCGGGCCAGGGCGATACCCACGACCTGAACGCCGATCATCACGGCCCGTGCATCGGGCCGGTCGGTGGAGACCGCCGAGGTCAGCCGGCCGAGGTCGCGGCTGACCGTCTCGCGCACCAGCTCTGCGGCCTCGGGGTGGGAGGAGGCACAGCGGATGCGGCCGAGCACCACCGGTCGTGTCTCGGGATTCTCGAGCGCCCCGACGAGCATCTGGGCCAGGCGCCTGCCCATCTGCTCGGGCGGGCCGTCGGCCACGGTGACCAGGGCGTCTGCCACCGCCGGGGGGAGCTGCATCACCTCGTGGAAGAGGTTGGCCTTCGATCCGAAGAAGTGCACCACCAGGGCCGGATCGACGCCGGCGGCCGTGGCGATGCTGCGGAAGGTGGCGCGGTCGTACCCGGCTTCCGCGAACTGCGCGCGGGCGGCGGTGACGATCAGAGTGCGGGTCTGGTTTGCACCGGGGCGTCTGCCGGTGCGCGATGAGAGGTCATTTGACGAGGTCATATCTGAAGTCTATACTCGTTGACTTCAACAGGCGTTGAATTAATTCTGGAGGAGACAATGATCACGCCAATCAGGTTTACGAGTGAGGCCAGACAGCGCACCGCGGTGCTGCGTGTGATGTGCCTGGCCCTGATGATGGTGGTGGCCGCGGTGGCGAGCCTGAACGTCGCGCTCCCCGGCATCGCCCGCGACACGGGCGCCACCCAGACCCAGCTGCAGTGGATCGTCGATGCCTACGCGCTGGCGTTTGCCGCACTGCTTCTGCCGGCCGGTGCGATCGGCGACCGGATCGGCCGAAAGCCGCTTCTGATCGGCGGCCTCGCGGTCTACGGGAGCGCGTCGCTGCTGGCGATCTTTCTGAACGCACCGGCCCAGCTGATCGGGCTGCGGGTGGCCATGGGTGTGGGCGCGGCCTGCGTCATGCCGGTCACGCTCTCGGTGATCACGACCGTGTTTCCCCCCGAGGAACGCGGGAAGGCGGTCGGCACGTGGGTGGGTGTCGCGGCGGGTGGGGGAGTGCTGGGACTGCTGGCGTCGGGAATCCTGCTCGAGTGGTTTTCCTGGCCGTCGATCTTCGCGGTCAACGTGGCCATGGCCACACTCGCGCTGATCGGGACGATCGCGGTGGTGCCGGCCACGCGAGAATCGCGACCACCGCGGCTCGACCCGATCGGCACGGCGATCTCGGTGGCGGCGCTCGCGCTGCTGGTCTACGGCATCAACGAGGTGCCGGAGAGCGGCTGGTCAGACCCCGCCAATGCCGGCGCTGTGGTGGCCGGCCTGGTCGGCCTCGCGCTGTTCGTGGTGTGGGAACTGCGGCGCGATCAACCGATGCTCGATCCTCGCAACTTCCTGCGCCGCGGGTTCGGGGCCGGGTCGCTCTCGATCACCGTCCAGTTCTTCGCGGCGTTCGGATTCCTGTTTCTCGCGCTGCCCTATCTGCAGCTGGTCAAGGGCTATTCACCGCTGCACGCCTCCGCCGCGCTCCTGCCGATGGCGGTGGTCGTGATCCCGCTTTCGCGGTTTGCACCGATGATCGCGGGCCGGGTCGGCATCCGCGTTGCCGGTGCTACAGGGCTGAGCCTGATGGCGGTCGGCTTCATCATTCTGTCCACGCTGGGCAGCGATTCGGACTACTGGCTGTTCCTGGCCGGGCTGCTGCCGTTCGGCGCCGGCATGGCGCTTGCGGGAGCTCCGGCAACCACCGCGATCGTGGCATCGCTGCCCCGCGAGAAGCAGGGTGTCGCCTCGGCGGTCAACGACGTGTCGCGCGAGCTGGGCGGCGCGCTGGGCATCGCCGTCATCGGCAGCCTCTTCAACAGCGGCTATCGCTCGAGCCTGAGCGAGAGCGTCGCGGCGCTGCCGGCACCGATCGCCGATAAGGCAACGGGGTCACTGGCGGCGGCGCAGGCGATCGGCGCCCACCTGGGCGCGCCCGGACAGACGCTCATCCAGCATGCCCAGACCGCGTTCCTCTCGGGCCTGCACCAGGCGCTGCTGGGCGCTGCAGCGGTGCTATTGGTCGGTGCGCTGTTCGTGGCCGTGCGGGCACCCGGACGGGCCGAGTCGAAGGTCGACGCGGGCGGGCCGGCCACGTTCCGAACCGAGGGGGCGCGCACCGCACAAGGCACCTCCTAACGCGGGTCGAAGATGCTGGGGGAGAGGGAACCGCCGCCGAGCAGCCGGGCGATGCGGTTCCCTCCATGGATCGACGGCAGAAACCCGACGCCGTTGCAGCCCAGGTTGTACAGAAGCCGCCCGGCCCGGGGGTGTGCGCCGACCACGCGGACGCCGCTGTCGTTGTAGCCCATCGGACCGTGCCAGTGGAAGTCATAGGGCTGGCCCGCGGCGCGGCGCGGCTGTGCGAGTGGCCGCACCAGGGTGTCCATCGTTTCCAGGAGGCTTCCGGGGAACGGCGCGTCGAGCTCGTACTCGCCTTCTGCGCCGTGGTACTCCGGCCCGCCCATGCAGGTCAGGGTGACGGTGTCGCCGGCGCGGTCGTAGGTGCGCCGGGTGACGTAGGCGTACGGCGCGGCATCGTCGCCGATGGTGATGTTTCGGATGTAGCTGAACGCTCCCGCGGGTCGCGGCTGCTCCTCCGCGAACGCGATCATGTGCGCGACGTCGCCCGTGATCACCTGGTCGTCGGCGAGCCGGATCTCACGTCCCCGCTCGTCCTGGATGGTGTGGTCGACGAACCCGTTGGTGCACATCACGATGTGGCGCCCGGTGACCCGCCGGCCGGTGCCCGCCTCGACTGCGGCGCCGGCGTCGGTCACGGTGACCCGTTCGACGTTGGTGCAGTCGGCGTAGGTGAACCGCGCAGCGAATCGACGCTCGAGGTGGGCCAGGGTCTGCTGGCAGAGCTGGCCGCTGTTCGCGCATCCGGCGCGAGCCGAGAGCACCGCCCGGTAGCGATCGTCATCGATCTCCAGCAGGTCGCGCACCTGTGCCTGCGACACGACGGAGTAAAGCGGGGCGAGCTCGTCCGAGATCGCGGGCAGGAACTCAGCGTCCTCCGAAACGACGCACGTCTGCTGCGCCAGGCCGTGCTGCTCACGCACCAGCAGACAGCGCAGATGCGTGTCCACCTGGTGGGCGTTGAACATGCCCATGTGACCGGTGAACCGCTCCACCCGCACCGTGGCGCCGCTCTCGGCGATCATCAGATCGAGCAGGTCGTGGGCATCCTCGAAGCCGCGCTGGGCCTCGGCCGCGAGCGCCCCTCCGAACTCCTCGGCGATCGCACACAGCGGCCGTTCGAAGTAGGTGGTCAGCTGGCCCGCGTTTCGTCCGCTCGCCCCGCGGCCAACCCGGTCACGCTCCAGCAAGACGACGCTGTATGGCGTCTCGCGCAGCACGAAGAACGCCGTGCCGATGCCGGCGATTCCGGCTCCCACCACCACCACATCGGCCTCGACGTCGTGCTCCAGCGGCCGCGGTGGGCCGTCCGGCTCGAGTTGGGCGATCCACGGCGAGCGATTCGGCTGATCGACATAAGCGTGCGCCGGCCGATGCGATTCGATCGAGTCGGTCATCGTCTCGCCTCCGATGTTCTCATCTCGCGCAGTCGTGTGCGCGCATCAATCCGGCCGTCACCGCCGCGGACGGGCGATTAGAGTCCTTGTGCTGAAACCTGCCCGGCAAGTAAACAGCCGCCGAGTGCGCGCGTGCCTACGTAAGGGAGACCGAGACCCATGAACGTCCGCGATGCGTTTTACGACGTGCTGCGCAGCCACGGGATCACCACCATCTTCGGGAACCCTGGGTCGAACGAACTGCCCCTGCTGCGCGACTTTCCCGACGACTTCCGGTACGTGCTGTCGCTGCACGAGGGCGGCGCGATCGGCATGGCAGACGGCTACGCGCTCGCCACAGGCCGGCCGTCGCTGGTCAATATCCACGCCGCGGCCGGTACCGGCAACGCGATGGGCAACCTCACCAACACCCAGTCGGGCCATGTGCCGGTGGTCGTCACGGCCGGCCAGCAGGCGCGGCGCTACACCGCTCTCGACGCCATGCTCACCAACGTCGACGCCACGACGCTGACCCAGCCGCTGGTCAAGTGGAGCGGTGAGCCGCTGCGCGCACAGGATGTGCCCCAGGCGCTGTCCAGGGCGATCCTTACGGCAGGCGCGGCTCCTGCGGGGCCGGTCTACCTCTCGCTCCCGCTTGACGACTGGGACGAGGACGCCGACGAGGCGTCGTTGGCCCATCTCAGAGTGCGAACCGCGCATGACCAGGCGGTGGTCTCACAGGCGGCTTTGGACGAGCTGCGAACACGGCTGGACAAGGCCGCCAACCCGCTCATGGTGTTGGGGCCGGGAGTCGACGACGAGACCGGCTGGGCCGGCGCCGTGCGACTCGCCGGGCTGCTTGGCCTTCCGGTGCTGGTGGCGCCGAGCCCGTCTCGCTGCCCGTTTCCCACGCGTGACTCTCACTACCGGGGTGTGCTTCCGTCGAGCATCCCCGCGGTCGCCGCGGCGTTCGAAGGACACGACCTCGTCGTCGTGTTCGGGTCGGCGGTCTTCCGCTATCACGAGTTCGAGGAGGGCGACTACCTTCCAGCCGGCACCGAGCTTTGGGGTGTCACGTCGGATCCTGACGAGGCGGCTCGCTCACCGGTTGGGCAGATGCTGATCGGTAACCCGTCGGAGGCGTTGTCGCGCCTTGCCGGTGCCGTGTCTCAAGCCTCCCGGCCGCCGGTCGAGCCGCACACGTGGGAAAGCCAACTCGACGATTCGGGGCCGGCGTTCAGCGCTGCCGCAATCCTCGACGCGCTCGATGCAGCGAAGGACTCGAGCACCGTGATTGCCCACGAATGGACGTCGGTGGACACGACCTGGGACCGCCTCGATATCTCACAGCCGGCGAGCCTCTTCTTCCCGGCATCCGGCGGTCTGGGCTGGGGGCTGCCGGCCGCGATCGGCCTGCAGCTCGGAGATCCCTCGCGGCGGGTGCTGGCCATGATCGGCGACGGCGCACTCCATTACACCGTGAGCGCACTCTGGACGGCGGCACAGTATGACGTGCCGGTGGTGTTCGTGGTGCCGCAAAACACCGAGTACGGCGCGCTCAAGTCGTTCACGCGCACGATGCACGCACCGGGCACGCCAGGCCTCGAACTGCCGGGCATCGACGTCTGCGGAATCGCTCGTGCATACGGTGTTTCTGCGACCAGGGTGGAGAGCCTCGACCAGCTCACGGCCGCCGTACGCGCCGGCCTGGCGGGCGACGCGCCGTGCCTGATCGAGGTTCCCGAACGGCGTGGCGGCGAGTAGTCGATGCGAACTCCCAGGGGATTTCGCGAGCACCAGGAGGAGCAGTGGTGAATGCAGCATCAGATCTACGAGACGCGGGCGTGTCAGATGTTCTGGAACCGCATGACGACGGATACGCCGATGCCGTCGCGGGGTTCGATCTGGCCGTCGAGTGCGCTCCGGATGTCGTCGTCCACGCGCGGACGCCAGTCGACGTGGCGCGCACCGTGGCGGCGACCGCCGAGCGGGGCGACCGGTTGTCGGTGTTCGGCTCGGGACACGGGCGTCTCGCGCGGGTCGAGGGCGGCGTTGCGATCTCGCTGCGCTCGTTCACCCAGGTCGCGGTGGACGTGGCGAACCGCACCGCTCGCATCGGTGCAGGCTGCACCTGGGAGCCGGTGCTCGCGGCCGCGACCCCTCACGGCCTGGCACCTCTGTGCGGCTCGGCGCCGGGAGTGGGTGTCGTCGGGTATCTCCTCGGCGGGGGCCTCGACCCGCTGCAGAGCACATACGGCTTCAGCAGCGACCACGTTCGCTCATTTGAGGTGGTGACTCCAGCTGACGGTGCAATCACCGTCGCGGCCGATTCGCATCCCGATCTGTTCATGGCGATGCGGGGCGGAAAGGGTGGATTCGGCGTGGTGACCGCGGTGACCATCGCCCTGCTCGACCTCCCCGAGGTCTACGCCGGGGGCCTCTACTTTGCCGCCGTCGACGCGCGGAGGGTACTCGAGGCCTACGCCGAATGGGCGCCCGGTCTGCCGGAGTCGGCTACTGCGTCGGTCGCACTGCTTCGCTTGCCCGATTCGAGTGCACTGCCGTCGCCGATCCGCGGACAGCACGTGGCGCACGTGCGGTTTGCGAGCATCCAGGGCCGGGACCACTCCGAGGCTGCGCTTGCGGGGATCCGCTCGGCCGCGGCACCCCTGCTCGACACGATCGACGTGCTTCCGTACGCCCGCCTGGGCACCATCCACGGCGACCCGACCGCACCGATGCCGGTCGCAAACGGCGGCACCACGCTTTCCGAACTCGCCGGCGAGACTGTCTCGGCGTTGCTCGGCGCTGCTGATATCACCGGTGATCGTCCACTGTCTTCAGTGGAGATTCGGACTCTCGGGCCTGCCGCGCGGAGTGCGCCCGCCACGACAGACGCGGTCGGAGGCCGTTCGACGGCGCATCTGCTGAACGTGTACGCAGCGCCGGTGCCGTCGCTCTCGGATCAGGCGCGGCTCGCCGCCGCTCGAGAGGTACTCGATGCGGTTGAACGCTGGCGCGCCCCGCAGAACCTCGTGAACTTCGTGGGTCGCGCAAACCCCGACGACGCGATCATCCACTCCTGGAGCGCCGAGCAGAACGCGCAGCTCGACGCGGTTCGCGCACAGCACGATCCCGATGGGCAGTTTCCCTACGGGGGTCACGGCTCCTGAAGCGGGCGTACAGCGCCCACAACCAATCCCGACTGTGGCACGGCTCGCCGGATCAGAGCCGGGCTTCGCCGACCCGGGAGTCCGCTGAGTGCTCGCCGCCGAGTCTGCGCCTGATCACCGCCACGGCCTCAGGATTCGCGTCGATCAGCACGAACTGACGTCCCAGTTCTCTGGCCGCGACCCCGAGCGTGCCGCTACCGGCGAAGAAATCCAGGCACCAGTCACCTGGGCTCGTTGAGGCCTGGATCATGCGGCGCACGATTCCGAGCGGCTTCTGAGTTGGATAGCCCGTCTTTTCCTTGCCCGTCGGCGAGACGATCGTGTGCCACCAGACATCGGTGGGGAGCTTTCCCCGGGCGGCCTTTTCCGGCGTTACCAGGCCCGGAGCCATGTAGGGCTCTCGATCCACCTCGCTGGAGTCGAAATGGTACGTGGCCGGGTTCTTCACGTACACAAAGATCGTGTCGTGTTTCGCGGGCCAGCGACTGCGGGAGCGCGCGCCGTAGTCGTAGGCCCAGATGATCTCGTTGAGAAAGCTCTCGCGGCCGAAGATCTCGTCCAGCAACAGCTTGCAATAGTGCGCTTCGCGGTAGTCGATGTGGAAGTACAGGGTGCCGGTGTCGGCGAGCAGCCGGTGAGCCTGCACGAATCTGGGCTCGAGGAACGCGAGATAGTCATCGAACTGGTCTCGATACGAGGACTCCGCGAGCAGCCGCGTGCGGTACCTCTGGCCGTTGAATCCGGTTCGGTCGCCGTTGCTGTCGGGCGTGGTCTGGAGGGTGCGCCGCTTCTGCTCGTTGCCGGTGTTGAACGGCGGGTCGATGTAGATCATCTGGAAGAACCCGTCCGGCAGTGATGGAAGGACGTCCAGGTTGTCGGCTTCGACGATTGTGTCCGCCGCAGGCACGAGAGGCTGGCGCTGATCCACTGCAGCAGACGATATCAGCCGTAACGGGGCGGACATTGTCTGCGGTCGGGGTCAAACGAGCGTGCCATACTGCGTGACGATGTCGCTGACGAGATTGGTGCGGTTTGGGTCGAGCACGGGGCTCTGTGGCGTCGGTGCGGTTGTTGCGCACGCTGGGCCGGCCGGGCTGGGGAACGCGTGGTGGCTGACGGTCGCCGCACTGAGCGGCATGATCGCCGGCGGGGCGATCCTCGCCGGGCTGGGCCTCGCGATGTGCCTGCATCGCCGTGCGGACGACGTCGCAGCCGGGGTTGCCGCCGGGATACATGATCTGGTCGAGACGGCGCCGTTCTCGGCGTTGGTCGGGGGGGCTCTCGTCATGCAGACCGCGGCTCACCTGGCGCTTGTCGGCATGGGCGTGCCGGCTCACAACGGGCTGGCGGGGAGCTGGGCGCTTCATCTTGTGCTGGCTGTCGCCGCGGCCGGCATGGTGTGGGTGCTCGAACGGCTCGTTTGGCGCGCCTCGCTGGTACTCGTCCGGGCAATCCTGGCCGCGATCCTTGTTCTGGTGGTCACGCTGGTGGCCCGGCCTCGCCTGCACGAGACGCTGCGGCTGCGCCGCGTCCTTCTGAGTGGCCTGATTCGTGGCCGCGCTCCGCCGCTCTGCGCTTGACCTGAGATAGCCCGCAAGCGCGCACGCGATCCGGTCTCGGCCTCTGGGCACTACCGGGTAGCGGGCGCTCGCGGCGAATTGCGCTGAGAAAGGAACGTGGAGCTATGCGACGAGGCAGAGCTCGCCACGGCCTGGCTGTGCTGGGGCTTGCCCTCGTACCGATGGTCGTTGGTTGCGGTAGCGGCACCGGAGCTGTCGGATCGACAGCGATGTCTGACATGTCCGGAATGTCCGGAATGTCTGGCATGTCCGGGACAGGAGGAGGATCGACTGACGGGATGCCGATGGCGATGCCGATTCGGACGATCGGTACCGCCGAGTGGCAGGGAATGGCGATCCAGGCGCGGACGATGGCCCCGGCGTCGTTCGTGGTGGTGACGGGCACGCAGGAACGTCTGGTGAAGCCTGCAAAGAAGGACAGCGCCCATCTGATGGTGATGCTGTCCGACGCGCGGACGCACATGCCCATCCCGTACGCATCGGTGTGGGCCACGGTGCGACAGCACGGCAAGATCATCTATGACGAGCGGCAGTGGCCGATGATCTCCCGCTCGATGGGCGTGCACTACGGCAACAATCTGCCGTTACACGGGGCCGGCAAGTACACGCTCGATCTGCTAATCACTCCGCCACAATCTGCGCGGCATCTGGAGTACGCCCACGTGTGGCTGACCACACATCGTGTCAGCTTCACGTTCGACTGGAAGCCAACGACGTGACCCGGATGCGACTGACCCGGCGGCGACTGCTGAGCACGGCGACCGCGGCCGTGATCATCGGCGGTGTGGCGGGTGAGATCGCGCGCGGTCGGGGCGGCGCTGATGCTGCGCAGCCCCGACCCCTGGGTCGGCAGCCGAGCGGTTTGCCCCCATCCCAGCACGAATGGCAGCAGGGGCTCGCCCGGGACGAGTTCGGCAATCCGATCGCGCCGCGTTTCAACCGCCTGCTGATGCTCGATCTGCGCTCACCGCCCACGCTCGACACTGCGCACACGGTTGAGGCGGCACTGCGGAGCCTCGAGCGGACATTTGCCTGGTCGCATCACGGGCTGCTGTTCACCCTGAGCTGGGGGCCTGCCTATTTCCACTCGCTGGGCGTTGCGTCGCCGGTTCCCCCACCGGAGCCGCTCTCGGCCACCGAGGCTCCAACGCTTGACCACTTCCAGGCGTGCCTGCACCTTGCGAGCGATGATGAGGCTCGGCTGGCGGCAGTCGAGGCGGCGCTGGTGCACGGCCGGCCGCTGAGCGGCCCGGCGGACATGGATCTGCGCGACGTGTTCGAGTGGCGCGAGACGCGCACCGGCTTCAACGGCGCCGGTCTGCCGGCGCGGCATCAGACCGTCGGCGGAATACCGTCCGGCGACGTCGTTCCGCGCTCGGCTCCGCTCTATATGGGGTTCAAGTCGGGACTGCGCCGAAACCAGGCCACCGAGGACTCGGTAACCATCACCAGTGGGCCGTTGGCGGGCGGCACCACGATGCACGTGAGCGCGATGCGGCTGCGGCTGGACAGCTGGTACGGGCTCCTGGATGAGCGTGACCGTGTGGCGCGCATGTACGCACCGCAGGTCACGCCCGCGCAGGCGGCGGCGTTCACGACCGACGCCCCGTCCGATCCCGAGGGCTTTGACAGAGCAGCGCGTGAGCGGGGCGTGGTGGGACATGCTCAGGCCATGGCGCGGGTGCGCCGCAACGGCCGGCCGCTGATCCTCCGCCGCGACTTCAACACCACCGACGGCGGTCAGGCCGGCCTGCACTTCGTCTCGTTGCAGCGGTCCGTGGCCGATTTCGTGCGCACCCGCAGGGCGATGAACGCATCGGGGGCTGCGTACCTCAATCCGGCCATCACCGAGACGGTGAACAACGGTGTGAACGAGTTCATCTTCGTCGAGCGGCGAGCGAATTTCGTGATGCCTGCGCGGCGCCGGCGAGTGTTTCCCTTGAGTGAGGTGGAGCTCGGTGGCTGAGCCGTGGGCCTGCCCGCCCCGGCGGAGGCAGATCACCGCAGGGTTGATGACGGTGCTGGCCGTGCTGGTCGCGGCTGCCTGGATCGCCCTGCTCCCAGCGGTCGCTCGAGCGGATGGCGATCCGGCGAGTGACTACCTGTACACCGGCCCAACGTATGTGCCGGTGAATACTCCCAAGGCGGCTGCGCAGGAGTTGCGCGACGTGGTGCTTGCTGCCAACTCGGCGGGGCAGCCGATCAAGGTCGCAGTTATCGGCTCCTCCTACGATCTTGGCTCAATCACGCCCCTGTGGAAGAAGCCGGTGATCTATGCCCGCTTTCTCGGCATCGAACTCTCGGCACGGTTCCACGGCGTGCTGCTGGTTGAGATGCCCAGTGGGTTCGGGGTCTATCACGGTGGACGAAACGTGTCAGCCGAGGTCTCGGCACTGGTTGGCGCGGCCCCCGGAACAGATCCGCGGCAGATGACCAGAGCTGCCGAATCGGCGGTGATCAAGATTGCGGCCGCCAACGGTCACCCTGTGTCTTCGGTCGTGTCCCATCCGCTGGTCAAGGCCGCCTCCGGTGCTTCGGGGCACGGGCTTGGCGCGAGTGCCCTGATGATGCTGCTCGGCGGGGCAGCGCTGGTGGTCGTCGTATGGGCGTGGAGCCTCTCCCGGCGTCCGCTGGGGCTGCGCGCAGGTGTTGCCAGGAGGCTGAGGGGGTGGCTCAGGTGGCGTCGTCCCAGCGCGCTCCTGCTCTTCGGAACCGCGGTGTGGATCGTGGCGATCGTGCTGCTGATCGGCGCTACCCGGCGGCACTTCCAGGCCGAGGCAGGCGCTCTGCCGCTGACGCGGCATAGTGCTGCCGTCACCTGGCCGGCGGGGGCGAAGCCCGCCCCGGAGTTCTCGCTCCGCGACCACAACGGCCACCCGATCTCGATCCGCCCGTCTCGCGGCCACACCACGATCATCGCCTTCCTCGACCCCGTCTGCCGCAAGCTCTGCCCCCGCGAGGCGAGCATCCTGGCCCAGGCGCAGAGACGGCTCGGCCCCGGACGCCGCGCCCATATCGTCGCTGTCAGCGTCGATCCGTGGGGCGACCAGCGGCGCAACCTGGTGCGCGATATCCATGACTGGAACGTCGGCCCCGACTGGCGCTGGGCCGTCGGCTCTCGGGCCGCACTGACCAGAGTCTGGGACGACTACCACGTCGGGGTGACCATCAAGAAGCTCCGGCTGGCCGGCACCACCGTGCACGAGATCTTCCACGACGAGCTGATCTATATCGTCGATGGCAGCGGCGACATCCGGGCGCTGTACTCGTACCCGTTCACCACGGCGGACGTGGTCCGTACAGTCACCGGTCTGGAGCAAGGGTGACGTCACTGGTCAAACCGGCCCGTGGCCCCTCCCGATTGCCACTGCTCGCCGCGGTCACACTCGTCATCACGGCGGTCTGGGTCGCGACACCGCCGACTGCGTCGGCACATGCGGTGGGATCCGACCCGGTGGCGACGGCCTACCGGGCCACGATCGGGTCCGTTCCGACCGGGGTCGCAGCGGCGGTGGTCGATGGCGACCAGCGCATCTGGATGGCGGCGAATCCCCGGTTGACGGTCGTGGTGAAGGGGCTGCTGGGTGAGCCGTTCCTGCGCTTCTCACGCGGCGGCGTCGATCAGAACCTCAACTCGCCGACTGCCTACCTGAACCGGGCGATCCCCGGTATTCCGCCGGCCGGACTCGCGCGGACACTGCCGCCGCGCTGGTCCCGGCTCACCACCGGCCACAGCTACGTGTGGCACGAGGACCGGCTGCACGCGCTGGCCCGCAGCGGGTTCGATCACGCCAGCTGGATGATTCCGATGACGGTGGACGGCCGCGCCCAGGCGATCACGGGCAGCCTGAACCACGTGCCAACCCCGTCGCGGCTGTGGTTTTGGCCGGAGTTACTGCTTGCCGCCTGCGTGCCGGCGCTCTTGAGGCTTCGCAGCCAGCCCCTGACGCGAGCCGTCACGCGCGTTCTCGGGGTGTCGGTCGCCGCGGCCGTTGGGGCGGGCCGCGTCGGGGTCGGCCTGCACGGCCACCCCACGGTGTCGGCATCGCAGATCGCCTGGCTTGTGTGTGTGATCGCCGCGGTCTGCGGGGCGGTGTACCTGCTGCTGCGAGGGTCGGAGGACGTGTGGCAGGCCGCGGCGTTTGGGCTGGGCGCCCTCGGTGTCTACCAGGGGCTCGTACTCGCGCCAACGCTGACCGATGGCGACGTGCTGCTGGCGCTGCCGGCGACCGCTGGGCGCGTGGCAGCGATGTGGTCGTTTGGGGCGGGGACGATGCTGATGATCGCCGTCGTCTGCATCCAGACGACGGGACGGCGGAGTGACGCTCGGGCCGGTTCGGCACGTCGAGGACGGGGGAGGCCGATCCGTGCTGATGGGTGAGCACTCCGCTGCCGTCGGAACGTTCCGCTGGGAGATCGCACCGCTGCCACTGACCCTCGGTATGGTCGCCCTGGTGTTGTTCAGCCAGGGGTTCGTGCGCCTGCGCCGGCGCGGTCGCACCGATCATGCCTCGTGGAGCCGGGCGGTGTTGTTCGCGCTCGGCCTGTCACTTTCGCTGCTACCGCTCGTATCGCCGATCGACCCGATCGGAGACCGCTACCTGCTGTCCGTGCACATGCTCGAGCACGTGCTGCTCGGAGATCTCGGCCCGGCGCTGATGGTGCTCAGCGTGCGAGGTCCGCTGGCCGTGTTTCTGCTTCCGCCCTTCCTGCTTCGGCCGGTGGCAAGATCGAGTCGGCTCCGGCAGGTAACGAACGTCATCCTGCAGCCCCGCGTCACCCTCGTGATCTGGGTGGCGGTGGTCTGGACGTGGCATATCCCGCCGGTCTACGACTTCACGCTCGTGCACCCGAATGTCCACGGCCTGGAGCATGCGACGTTCGCGCTCGTCGGCGTGCTTGTCTGGGTGCAGTTGATCGACCCGCTCGGCCACCGCCGGATGACCATCCCTCAGCGGCTCTGGTTCGCCCTCGGGATCGTCGTGGCCGGACAGATCCTGTGTGACACCCTCATCTTCAGCTGGCATTCGCTGTACCCGAGCTACGCGGACCAGCCGGTGCGGGTACTCGGGATTGGCCCGCTGCTGGATCAGCGCCTGGCTGGACTGGTGATGATGATCGAGCAGACCTTGACCATGGGCATCTGCGCGCTCGTACTCGTGCGCCACCACATGAGAACCGCTGCGACTCGACCAACGGTGGGGGCGGTGGTGTGAGTCCTTCACCGTGGTCGTTCTCATTCGAGCCGCTGTTTCTCGTCGGCGCCGGGGTGGCAGCCGCCCTGTACAGACTGAGCCCCTCGAGAGCGTGGAGGACGGCGAGTTACCTGACGGGCCTCGCGCTCATCGTGATCGCGCTCAACTCACCGCTCGAGACGCTCGCCCGCAACTATCTGCTGACGGCTCACCTGGCACAGAACGCGCTGATCGCCGACATCGCACCGCCACTGCTCATTCTGGGCCTGACCCCACGAATGCGCGCGGCCGTCTCGCAGCGTCTGGGCAGGCCGTTTGTGGTCGTCACCCATCCGGTCTGCGCGGTCACGATCTGGCTCGTGGCCTGGTATGCGACCCATGTCCCGCTGGTGTACGACGGTGCGCTTCGCCACCCCGGCTGGCTCAACCTCGAGCACCTCGTGCTGATCACCGCCGGATTGGTGTTCTGGTGGCCGCTGATTGCCGATCCACCCCAGTACCTTTCAGCCGCCGCCCGGATCTGCTGCGTGGCCGTCGGCGCGTTCGCGGTTGCGCCCCTGGGGTTCGCGTTGGCGCTCTCGGGTTCGCCGTTCTACGGCTTCTACGTCACGTCCCAGCGGGTGTGGGGGTTGACGCCGATCCGCGACCAGAGCATCGGGGGCATCCTCATGAACGTCGAGCAGTCCGTGGTGATGTTCGCCGCGCTCGGCTACTTCCTCACGGTGCTGATGGAGGATGACCGCGAGCAGTCCTCATCCGAGAGATTGACACAATCGCGGCGCTGGTGGTGAGCCTCCGCCGCCGGGCAAACGTGGCCTGATCTGGACGCCCTTCGGAGCTCGATGACTTGAGGAACCCCGAGCGTGGGGTGGACACACGTTTTACCCCACGCCGGGTGGGCTACCCCGGCGCGGGTCGCGCACCGTGGCGCGGGCAACTACAGGGTGTGCACGAACGGCTTGGTAGGCCGGCGAGACTCGTGGCTGGTGCCGGTATCCGTTCTCTCGGGCGCCGAGGCCGGCGTATCGCGGGGCCCGATGACCGTGCGAGTGCCTGTGCGCCGGGCGCGGATCTCCAGGGCGACGAGGATGAGCGCCTGGATCATGATGGCGGTGCTGACCACCGCTGCGATGGTGCCCTGGGTCGCGGTGGTGGCGCCGCCGACCATGTTGAAAGGTGCCATGCCATACGGCCACGATCAGGATGCTCGCGCCGGAGCGGTTGTAGAGCCAGGTGAGGACGACCGAGCCGCACGCCAACCCGAACAAGAAGCCGGGGTACTGCATCGGTCCAAAGTCGCGGTAGGTCGAGAGCGTCGCAAAGTACGGCGCGTGCCAGAAGGCCCAGAGCGGGACGACTATCAGTGACGCGATCAACGCGCTGTAGCGGCGCTGGAGGTGGGGGAGCGCAAAGCCGCGCCAGCCCGTCTCCTCTCCAAGCGCCCCGACGATCGCCACGCCCCACACGCCGATAACGCCGATGGACGGAACCCCCGAGTAGCGGTCGAGGCCCGAGACGCCTGGCCAGTGACCATCGGAGAGGCGAACGACAGCGAGCGCCACGGCGAAATACGCCAGAGGGCTTCCGAGCCCCCAGAGCCACCATCGCACGCCGACGCGCCATCGGATCATGCGGCTGCCCAGGTCGCGCAGCCCGGCCTTGCCGAGTGTCCAGGCGGTGACGATCACCGCAGCGATCATCGGGCCCATCAACGCGGGCAGGTGCGTAGGCCAGCCGTCGCCGCGGTGAATGACGTCGCCCCCCACGACAAACGGGAGCATCCATCCCCAGGAGATCGCAAGCGTGAGCGCGTAGAACGCGGCCAGCACGGCCCACATCGCCGGGCGTCCGCGCTGCGCCTTCGAGGCGGTGTCGTGCGCCCGTACGGATGTGCACCACCCGCCCATTGCAAGCAGCGCGACCGCCGCCGTAACCACCACGGCGTCGAGCGGCAACTGCGGCCCGCCGTGCCAGCCCACCATCAGCGTCTCGATCGCCATCCACTGAAGCAGCACCACCCCCATCACGAGCGCCGCGGGAGCTGCCAGCCGCCGGTCCCAGACGGTCGCGAATGCCGCCGTGATCATGCCGCCGCCGATCAGCAGGACGAGCAGGATGCCGGGCACAGTCCAGCTCGGAAGCAGGGTGTGGTCGATCCACGCCGAGTCCATGCCCATGCCGTCTCGGATCAGCCCGAGACCTCCGAAGATCGCCGGGATACCGACCATCAGCTCCACCGCGATCATGGCCGCGGCCATCCGCACCGACGGGCGACGGAATGCCGCCCGAACGCGAATCGGAGACGGGTCAAAGCCAGTCTCGGCGGAGGTGCGGTCGAGATGGGACATGCCGGGTTAAACGCTGCCCGAATGCTCCCGCGCTGAAATCCGCGTCGTCACGGTTTTTCGGCGGGTGTAACGACCGTAGTTCTCCCCCAGGGTGGTGTCGAGCCAGTCGAAGGCGGCGGTCCAGAACACGACGGGCGTGGCGTAGAGCGCCGGCACCAGCTCGAGGCCAGATGCCGAATGGACAACTGATTGTCAATCTGGGTCGGTCGACTCTGCGGACTGTTCGAGGAGTTGCTCGAAGTAGTGGCGCAGGTCGTCCGCCAGAGCAGGCGGCGTAAGCACTCGGCGCAGGACGGCGGCGTCGTGACGGTCCCGCGTGAATACTCGGGTGATCTCGGCCACCGCAACCGCCGATGGATCGCGTTCCAGTATCTCGATCTCGTCGCCGGCTTCGACCTCTCCAGGTCGGGTGACGCGAAGGTAGTAGCCGGTGCGCTCCGCCTCGAGGAACCGGCGCACCATCCCTGGGTCGTCGAAGCGAATGCCCAGCTTGAAACACGGGAGCCGTGGCTGTGTGACTTCGAACTGCGCCGAGCCCACTCGCAGCCGGTCGCCTATTGCAAGGTCGTCCTCCAGGGGCGCTCCAGCGATCGTGAGGTTCTCGCCAAACATTCCCCACGGCAGACGGCGGTCCAGCTCTGCCTCCCAGAGCGGGTAGTGCTCTGCCGGATAGGCGTAGACCGCCTTGTCGCGTCCCCCGTGGAGGTCCAGGTCCGCTTGCCTGTCACCCTGGATGTTGATGGCCATGACGTGGCGGCGACCGGCGACCGGCTCCTTGAAGATCCCCGTCGAGACCAGTCGCCGCCGCCATTCCACTGTCCGAGGCAGGCCGACGTTGAGAGACTCGAGGTGCATCCCTCACGCCCCGCGCCGGTCAGGGATGAGTGGTTGGCAGGCGGTCGTCATCGTGGCATCGGTCGGGACGGCGCGTGATGTGATTCGGAGAGCCTGCCGCAGGACAGCGGTTGCCGGCGCGACGGCCGCGCGGGTTGCGTTCGCGTTGCTCATGGCGTTCAGAAGCATAAAGTCGCGAACGACGCCGTTGTAGCGAACGGTCGTGACGAGGACCAGGGGGCGCCCGCCCGGGGCGACGACCTCGCCTGGCTGAATCGTTAGTCGGCGGTGAGCGGTGGCCCCAGCAGCGACATGTCGTACTTCTCGAACAGTGCCGCGACCGTCGCGCGATCGGGCTGCCCGTTGCGTGTGAGGGGGCCCAGTTCCTCGTAGAACCGGTGGCCTCCGCCGGGCGTGTACACCACGATGATGCGTGCGGGCTCGCCGGTCAGGTTGAGGAACGCATGGGGGATACGCGATGGCAGATACGCAAACCCACCGGGCTCGAGCGTGAACTCATCCTCGCCGATCCGCACCTTGAAGCGGCCGGACAGCACATGAATCGTCTCCTCCTGCTCGTGGTGCACATGGAGCGGCGGCCCGCCGTGGGGTGCGACCTCGACGATGAAGTAGTCGAAGGCGCCGCCGGTGTCATCACCCGTGACCTTGAAGATCAGATCGCGACCTGGTCCGGACTGGAGCCGGAGCCCGTCGTCGGGGCCGAGCACCTTGTGCGTCACTGCGGACATCTGGCGCCTCCTGGTAAGATGTTTGCTGCTGAAAGCAACTACTTATTATCACATGAAAATATCTTCGTCAAGCGATCAGCACACCGAGTCCGAGCCCCCGGAGCCGAACCCGTTCACCGACCAGGAGTTCCAGGTCTGGCGGGGATTTCTCCGAACGCACCGCGCCATCACCGACGAGCTGAACCGGCGGCTAGTCAGTAAGCACGATCTGACGCTCCTTCACTACGGCGTCCTGATCACGCTGATCACCGCTCCAGATCGGCAGATGCGGATGACCGACATCGCCGACCGCGTGCTCACGAGCCCGAGCGGGATGACCCGTGCCATCGCACGGCTCGAATCCGACGGCCTGGTCAGCCGGGATCAGGCTGAGAGCGACCGGCGCAGCTTTCTCGTCACGCTCACGCCGCAGGGCGTCCGCCGGCTGCGTGAGGCGCAGGTGACCCACCACGCATGCGTGCGCGAGCTGCTGTTCGGCAAGCTCACCGCCGGCGACCTGCGGGGCCTCGCGGCGCTCGGCGACCGGCCCGCCTAGCTTGTAGGCCGTTAAGCGGCAGGGTGAGATGGGCTGGTTGACCCGTGAGAACCGACGTTTGCGCCTGTGCGTCTCGAAACCGCGGGCCCGCTCTCGTGCTGCGCGGCGGATTATCGTGTCGTAGCGGCTGCCCCGTAGTTTCCCTTTGCAGAGATCCGTGCTGACCCGGACTCACTGCCCAGCAAGGGCAAACACACTCTGGGCATCGGTTGAACGTGCGTTTAGCGAGGAGTGTTGGGCGTGAGTCGCATGAGGTTAAGCGGTCTTGTAATGGGTGCCTGCTTGGTCGGGACGGTTCTCTACGGGGTGGCCGGGACAGTTCCTTACGGGGCTGGGAGTCCTGCCGTGGGGGCCGTGGTTCCTCTTGTGGCGCGTGACAATCCGCCGTTCACGTTGGGTGGTGTCGATTGGTGTTTCCGGGTTCCCACTGCCGCGGTGACGGGGTGGCCGCTTGCTCGGACTGATCGGGTTCACGGGATTCGGGGCAGTTTCAATGAGCCTCGTGGAGAGAATTCGCACTGGGGAACGGACGTTGAGGCTGTGCGTGACCGTGCTCGGGTGTATGCGATGGCGTCGGGCGTCGTCGTCAAGATCGCACTCAGACACATCATTCAGAGCGCGGCTGGCGGGAGTGGCTTCTACTACTGGCATGTCGTTCCGCTGCCGACCATGCATCACGGCACCCGCGTTCGTCGCGGCCAGTTGATCGGTCACGTGGCGGCTGGCTACTACCACGTCAATGTGGTGGAGTCCGAGCGTGGTTGTGGATGGGTGAATCCGATGCGACCGGGCGGCTCGCTGCACGTCTCGGCCAACACCGAACCCGCTTCGATCGGCGCGCTGCACGCATATGCCGCCGACCGAGCCGCGTTTCGAAGCTTCCCCACAAACACGCGGCCGTCCGGTCTGGTCGATCCTGCCAGGCCAGAGCAACTGGCGGCGCTTTACGGGCATGTCGACCTGCGCGCTGCGGTGTTCGACTCGCCCGTGGTTCGAATGGTCGCGCGGCGCCAGTTGCCGCTGGAGCCCGCCGCGATACGCGTGTGGCTGGCACCTCTCGGACGGCCTCGCTGGCACGTCAGCCCGATCAAGCTGATCTATCAGGGTGCGCAGTACTTCCGGCCGGCGCGGCTGGGAACGACCCGCTGGCGGGTGTGGGCCTTTGGAACCTGGCGGATGAGCAAGGGCTACTTCGAAACCGGCCCCCAGGCAAAACTCGACGTGGGAGCCGACTACGTGTGGCATGTCGGCGGGATGAGCGGATTCGACACCCTCCACTACCCGGATGGCAGATACCTGTACTGCGTCCAGGCGCTCACGATCAACGCGGCCAGCCACACCCGCTGCACACCCGTTACCATCGCCAATCACTCCTACCGGCGGCCGCCCGGCTCCGCGCCGGGCTAGTGAGTGTAGAAGCAGCTCGAGGCCGAGTTGGGCACCGGGTCGAGCAATCGCTGGTCGGCCTGCAAAGCCTTGTTCAACGTGGCCGAGTACGGGCCCCGCGTTCTGTGCATCGGCACGAGATTCGACAGGCCCGGCTGGTAATAGCCCGGCGGCGCGGAGCTCCATTCAACGACCGG
This sequence comes from uncultured Actinomycetes bacterium, assembly GCA_963796875.1. Lineage (GTDB taxonomy): Bacteria > Actinomycetota > Thermoleophilia > Gaiellales > JAICJC01 > CAVPTL01. The sequence goes on along the minus strand of CAWCNL010000004.1, from coordinate 270,606 downwards.
TGTCACCCCAGGGCCATTGGCCACGATTCGATACGCAGTCCCACGGCCCGGAACGCTGCGCGACCGCACCCCAGCGATCCTTCGAAAGACGCCGCTGCAAAAGTCGCCATACGGGCGGTGCACCAGAAAACTGTTTTGACGCCAGTACCCATCGGGCTGGTGAAAACCGCCGCTCCACGGCGGCCGGTGGGCATCCAACGCGATCAGCCGGCTGTAACTATCGGTCGGCGCACCACGCGCAGTCGCCCGATACCCGAAGACCGGATTGCCGCGATACGTGAACTGACCGTAGATCATGTCAAACGGCCCTCCCTGAGCACCCGCATACGTCCAGCCAGCCTTGAACCACAGCTTCGGCAGCGGCCCCGACCAGTGCGACAAAAACAACTCATACGCGCCGCTGCGACCCCGGGGCTTCCAACCATTATCCGGAAGATCCGCCTGCCAGCGCTGCAACGCCCAGCTCGAACCGTCAGGCATCGTGCACGCCGTCACCATCCGCCAAAGCCTCGGCCCCCGGTACGGGCCACACACATCGTTTCGACGCACCGTCCTCCAATAACCACGCCCCAAGAACGACCCGTAGCCACCCGCATAGCTCAGATGAAAGTGCACCTGACGCCGAGTCCGGCTCGGCGACCGCGCGTTCTTCCCACCCCACGCGAGGACGTGGTACGTACGGCCACGCTGGTAGTACGTGACCATCGCCACGCCATTCGCCCGCGCACTCAAAGAGACCCACCGCGCGTTCGTGGTCACGACCTTCGCCGCGCTGGCCGGCACAACATCGCCCACCAGCACGCCCGTCACCCAAAGAGCCACACTCGCCAGCACCACCGCACTGATCCGACAAACCCACGATCGCATCTCACTAGCATCGACGATCCGTGAGAAGACTTAAGGAAATATCGGTAAAGAATCTCTTCAGCCGGCGGACGAGTCTCGCTCGATGGTCAGAGGGGTTCAGGTTTCGACGAGGGGCTCGAACGCTGCCCGCATACGGGTCGCCAGGATGTTCGAGTCCCAGGGGGTGGCCGAATAGATTGAGCTGACCCGATGCTGCCTGCGATACAGGTGCACCTCGTACCCGAAGCCGGCGATCACGCATCCGTTCAGCCAGCCGCCGTCTTCGCTCAGCAGGTAGAGGAGTGCCGGCATCACGTTTGCGGGGCTGAACTCCCCGCTTGCCCAGCGGTCGCCGTCGGGCAGTTCGTCGGTGGGAATGCTCTCGGTCATGCGTGTGAGCGCTTGCGGGATAAAGAGGTTGCAGGTGGCACCGGCGGCGGTCATGTCTCGCACGCTGCTTTCGGTGAGACCTGCGACGGCCGCTTTGGCGGCTGCGTAGCAGACGTAGTCGGGCTCGCCCAGGATTCCCGCATCCGAGCCGACGTTCACCATCCTGCGCCCAGAGCCGGGGACTGCCTCCCAGTGTCGCAGCGCCGCGCGGCTGGTATTCAAGGCGCCGGCGACGTGCACCGCCATGGTCTCGACGAGATCGGCCGTGGTCGCCTGAAGCAGCGAGCCGCGGCGCATGACGCCCGCCACGTTGACAACCATGTCGAGCCGGCCGAAGTCGTGCACGATCGCGTCCACGAGCTCGTCGACCTGGTGTTCGTCGGACACGTCGATCGCAGCCGCCCGCGCGGCCCCGCCGGCTTCCAGAATCTCGCTGACGACGTGCTCGGCCACCTGGTCACCGTGCGGGTGCCCCGCCAGATCCACACCGCGGTCGGCCACCACCACCGTCGTCCCAAGGGCACCGAGCGCGATCGCGAGTTCACGGCCGATGCCGCGCCCCCCGCCGGTGATCAACGCGACTCGACTCTCAGCCTGTCCCATGTCAGAAGGTGCTCCTCAGCTCGAGAAAATCGGTTTTTCGAATCCTTCCAGATCGGGCCATTCGGGGCAAACCGCCGCCGCATCACCGTCAGGGCTCGGGAGGATTGCAGGCCCGTGTCTGTTCGGTTCTGTCTACGACCGTCGGTAGTGATTGATCTCGGCCAGGAGCGGGGCCGGAAGGAGTTCGCAGATCCTGGCGGCGTGATCGCCGTAGGCGATGCTTTCAAGAAACGACACCGAGATGACGTTCTGGATGCCGTTGTCTCCTGACTCCCAGCCTTCGGCGACCGTCGCGAGAAACCGCACGACTTCCTCGTCGTAGCCCGTGCTGATGGCCCACTCAACCCAACGGCGATAGTCCTCCATCACGAGGTGGGGGAGGACTACTTCGTTCGCGGTCAAGTGATCGTCCAACAGGAAAGCCACGCTGGGATGACGGCACGCCAGCGTGATCACGAATGTCTCGCTATGCCGTTCCTCCGCCCTGGTATGGAGCCTTCCGGCGGTTGCCTCCGCTCTGACCTCGTCGATCGCATCTACCAGCGCGTTGGTGCTGCTCTCATCGAGTCTCACATCCACTTCGCCATCGTCTTTCAGCGAAAGCGTCAACCGTAGACCTCCACCGGATGGGCCAACGCGCACGACTGCGTCGCCCGACTGCGGGTCAGCGAAGTAGATGAATCGGTCGTTCGGGCTCACTGATCCTCCATCGGCGACTGGACCGTCCGGCCGTAGTGCCGGGCGTCGTGCACCACGGCCAGGCAGTGACGGGCGTTGCGGCTGGTTCGAGGGCGGCCGGACTTGGCCGGGCAGCAACCCCGGCGGAGTGATCCACGCTAGGTCGTGGGGTCGGGGCTCTCCTCGCGATGTTCGGCGAGTTCGGCCATGCGCGTGGAGGCCATCCGTTGCGCCTCGTGGTGCACCGCCTCGACGCCGGTCACGGCACGAAGGAAGTCCTCGCGGGTGAGGGTGTAGAGCGCCACGTCGGTGGCGGCGGTGACGGTGGCGGTGCGCGGCGTGTCGTGGAGCAGTGCGATCTCGCCGAACCCCTGCCCCGTACCTCGCCGCAGTCGCAGCCCGCCGCTGCTTGCGACCTCGATCTCACCGTCGGCCACGATGTAGAACAGATCGCCGGGCTCGCCTTCGGCAATGATCACCTCACCCGCATCCGCGGTGGCCGGCTCCATCACCCGGGCGAGGCCCTCCATCTCGGGTGGAGGCAGAGGCCGAAACAGCGACATCGCCCGCAGAAGGCCGATCTGGACGATGGGCACCGTGGCCCGGCCGTCGGCTCCGAGGATCACCGGCAGGGCCACGAGCAGCATCACGGGCATCACCGCCGCGGTGCCCAGGATCGCACCGTCGATCCCGCCCAGGCTGTTGAACACCGCGAACAGCAGCGACCCCACCGCCAGTCCAAACATCTGCAGGCCCTCGAGCACGCCGAAGATCCGGCCCAGCACGCGCGGTGATCCGGTGCGCTGAAGCAGCGTGCGCCCGGCGACGTCGAAGGTGTTCGCCGCGACGTTGGCGGCCGCCAGCAGCAGGAGCACCGTGGCCAGCCGCTCGACGGGGACGATCAGCGCAATCGCGGCGCCCATCCCGAGCGCCGCGGCGATCAACGCCGGCGCAAACCGCTTGCGGCCCACCAGGCGCAGGGTTACGACCACCGCCACCAGCCCACCCGCTCCGTACGCGGCGTTGAGCAGGCCCACTCCCGAATCGCCGATCCCCAACACGCCGATCGCGAGCGGCACCATCAGCACGTCGAGTGCGCCCGAGAACAGGCATGGTGAGGCGACCACACTCACGAGCCCCGCCGTCTGCGGTTGGTCGATGAGCGTGCGAAACGCCTCCCAGGTGTCGGCCAGAGCCGATCCGGGCGGGGCGTCACCGGCCGGTGGCAGCTCGCGCGCGAGCGGCCACGCGATCACGGCCGCCACCAGCATCAACGCCGCCAGCACACCGATCACGAGGCCCGGGCCGCCGACGACGAACACCAGCGATGCCAAAAGCGGCCCGGCGACCACGCCGACGCTCTCGATCCAGCCCATGGCGGCGTTGCCCGCGGTCAGCTCGTCGGGCGTGTGCACCGCCAGTGGGAGTACGACGTTGATCGTGGGCCGGGTCAGGTTGAGCGTCGGCCCGCTGAGCACGGCAACGATGTAGACGACCAGCGGATCGAGGCCGGCACCCAGCACCGCTGCCAGAGCACCCAGTCCAACGCCCTGGGCGAGGAATCCGGCCGCCAGCGCCTTGCCCGGCTGGTAGCGGTCGGCAAACGTGGCCAGCACCGGCGCAAGCGGAATGCACGGCACCAGGATCGCGAATGCCAGCAGACCGCTGGTGCTCGCCCCGCCCTGCGCGTAGGCGTAGACGAGGATCGCGAGCCAGCTGCCGTACTCGGTGGCCGAATAGCACGCAAACCCGATCCCGCAGCGGCGCAGCGAGCGATTGGCGGCGAGCTTCCTGAGCGTGTCGAGATACCCCACCAGGCGATACTACGAGGTGGCGCGGCGTGACGGTCGTGTGCGGCGGGGCGCTCTGACGTCGGCCCGACCGTCCCTGCTCGGACGCATCGGGAGAGCCCTCGAACCGGACCCCATCCGCGAGCGAGTTGCCGCGGCCCTGCATGGCGTGTACCAACGTTCGTGCGAGTCTCCAACGGCTCTTCGAGTTCTTGGGGTTCGGCGTCGGATTCCGACAGGGCGACCAGCCGGGCACTGGTCGCAGCGATCCCGGCTGCGCTTCTGCGCATCGACGGCCGCATCTCTCGCGGTTCCAAACCAACCCGAGCCGCTTTCGCCGGTACTCGTCGAGGCCCTTGCCGCGCCCGCGCACGAACGCGTGTGCTCGCTGAGGCGGGGTTGACCATCGAACCACTCGACCTGCGGTGCTGGAAGCCTAGGTGGGCGTCAACGTGATGGAGTCTCGCCCCGCCTGCTGGCCGAGTCCACACGCGGTGCATCCATCGATCGGAAGGCTCACCGCTCGCCCGCGGATCTTCCCGATGGCCCTGGCGGGAATCCCAAACGCTGCTGGGCAGTAGCATGGCCTCGCAGTTCGGTGGTGGAAGATCCGATTGAAGTTGAGCAACGCTCGGCAAGCTTTGCCAGGGTCGTCGTATTCACCTCGCGGCGGATTACACGACAGCGTCCGCCAGACACCGAGGTTCCACGCCACCGGCGATGCTCCAGGAATCCGCACCGGCCGACACGCAGCGTGGCTGGGACACGGGGTCTGAACGGCGTCGGCCGTGCGTTTCCAGTCCCCGACCGAATAGTGAATCATGACGCGAGTGCCTCGTCGGCTGCCAGCATTGGGCTGCACCGGCGCTGTCGGGCTGCTCTGAGTTGCCTCTGTGGAGGATCCGACCTTGGGAGGCGGTGGAGCCGAAGAGTCCCAGGAGTTGCATCCCGATGCGAACAGAAGCACAAAACACGCACCGACCACGTAGACGACCGATTTATGTGCGGACAGCTTCACCACCTCCGAAACCTCGTGAGTCTCTGTTGGACACAAAGATCGGCCAAGTAGTTCCCGCCGAGGGATCAAACCGCCGTCGACGCGGCCGCAACACTCGGGAAACCGAACCTGGGGGAGTACGGGGATCTCACGCGTACCTAGACAAGGCGGTAGCATCTGCATGTGGACTCCAACCACTGGATAGAGGGCCGTGCCGAGTACCTGCGCGGAAATCGACTCCGCCAGGTCGAACTTGGGCTGGCGATCCTGGCACTGGCAGTGTCGCTGCTCGCCTGGATCAGCCAGGATCTCGCGCTGACGTGGGTCGCGCTGGGCCTGCTGCTCGTGGGATTCGCCATCCACGGAGCCGACCGCCTGAAGGCGCGCTCGTAACTGCGGCCTGACACCACCCCCGAACCCGACACCGCGCATCGCTCTTGACGTGGACGCCGGGTATCGCGGGTATCGATATCTGTGGCGGTTCACCGGCGGGAGCCCCACGCTCCGGCCCCACTCACGACCCTCCCTCAAGCTCGGCCATCGCCTGCCACCGCCCCCGAACCGCCTGGAATGCCGGGCAACGCTCAGCCAGGGGTGTGGTAGGCAAACTGACTCGCAGTCAGCAGCATCGTCCCTAACGATCCGACGGCCAGGCCGACTCTCATCAGCACAGGCGCGGTGCGTGCGCTCAGGAGGATCGCCAGGGCCACGACCGCACAGACTCCGCCGAGAACCGCCGCGCCGTGCGGCGTGTGGTCCCAGTGTGTCGAGCCGTCGGCGTAGATCGACGCCGAAGACCCCAGGATTAGCACACCAAACGTGCTTGCCACAAGGACGAGAACCGCAGCCACCAGAGCCTCTAGCCTGCCCAACGGCTGCCACGGGATCACGGCGAGAACGGCCAGAACCACGCCAACCACAGCCATGACTACCACCATCACATCAATCGTCGACCCTGCATCAGCGACATACAATGCACCGGCCGACGAAATCGAGGCGGATATCACAATGCTCACCATAGCCCCGATGCGATGCCTCGGCAAGCTCGGTCATCGCCTGCCACCTCGACCGAGGCGATCTACCTGAGTGGCTAGGTACCGTCGGCCGTGGTTAGGACGATGAACCGGAGCCGGACGTGTTGAGTGTGGGGTGCTCGCACGACTTGATAATCGTTCCGGTACCGTTAACGCCGGGGATCTTCCCGCTCAGAACGACACAACCGCGGTTGAACTCGCCGGTGGTGCCGTTAACCCAGGAGCACGACCAAAGCGAAGCGGTTCCGATCACATCGATCTGGCGCTTCCCATAGTCGGTGCAGCTGACGTTTTCGAGCTGGTCAGGTCCGGCAGCCACGGTTTTCACCGTGTCGATCGCCCGACGGTGTTCCGATGCCGAGGCCGAAAGGCGCGTGTAGGCCAGGAGTCCGACGACGACCACAAGCGCGACGACCAGCATCTTCTTCATAGCCTGCCTATCGGTCGGCGCAAACCGCGCCTTTAGGGACTCAGATCGACTGTCGCTGTCCGGTACTGCTGATCGGCGGCGGGCGAGAACACCGCGTCTCCTGCCGCGAGATCGCCACGAACCGAATCCCTTGCGTGTCCGTTTGGCATCCACGCAGCGTACCCATGGGCGTACGATGAACTCATCCAGCAGCGCGAGGACATCCGACTGATCTCGAAGGCCAGGTGCATGACATGAGAGGAACGCCGATCACAACCCAGCGTCGCACGCCGGCAATCCTGGCAGCGTTCGTTGGTTGTCTGCTGACGCTCGCGCTCGCCGGATGCGGCGGTGCGTCAGGAGGGAGCGGATCGAACCCCGCGATCTTCACCCTAGGCACAACCAACTACATCGACTCGCTGAACCCGTTCGTGGGATACGAGACGCAGTCCTACAACGCCTACAACATGCTTTACCCGCAGCTGATCCAGTACAACGCCAAGGACCACGTGGTCGCCGACTGGGCAAAGACCTGGTCGGCAAACAAGGCCGGCACGGTATGGACGTTTCACGTCAGGGCCGGCAGCAAGTGGTCGGACGGGACTCCGCTCACCGCTGCGGACGCCGCCTGGACGGGGCAGCTGATTCTGCGCTACGGCCGCGGTCCGACGGCCCTTCTCGCAGGGTTCCTGGCCGGCGTCAAATCGTTCCAGGCACCGAACCCGACGACCCTGGTGGTCAGCTACCACCACCCGGTGGGCGATGCGTTGGCAGAGCTCGTGGGTTTCTGGGTACTGCCAAAACACATCTGGTCACACTACGTGGGAGCACACGGCACGGGGCTGAAGTCGTTCTTCCCAGACCAACACCTGCCCGTGGTGGCCGGCGGGCCGTACTACATCTCGAAGTACGCGGAGAAGGGCACGACGGTGTTCCGGGCCAACCCGTACTTCTACGGTCCACGGTCTCACGTCAAGGTGGTCGCCCTCACGTACTACACCAACGCGACGTCGATGCTCGCAGACCTCAGCGCCGGCAATCTCGACGCGGTCGATCAGATCCCGTTCCAGGCGGCCTCGTTCGTGAAGTCCCACTCCGACCTGGTCGGTTGGGAGGGGCCAAGCGCGAACATCCCCACGCTGCTCTTCAACTCCAACCCTGCCAAGCCCAAGAACCGTGAACTCCTCAGCTCCAAGGTGAAGACGGCGCTGGAGTACGCCATCGACCGCAAGTCGCTCGTGGCCGTCGTCTGGGACGGCCACGCGATTCCGTGGGCAAACATCGTCACGTCTCTCTCCGGCTCGTTCGTCAATCAGGCAGTCCAGCCGCTGCCGTTCGATCTTGCCAAGGCAAACAGGATCCTGGACAGTCTCGGCTACAAGAAGGGGGCGAACGGCATCCGCGTCGTGCCGGCCACCGGAGGCAAGTATCCGCAGGCGGCCCACGCCATGAGCTACTCGATCGCCGTCCCCACCGACCTCGACTACAACGGTGACGTCGCGTTCCAGCAGATCGCCGCCAACTGGCAGAAGATCGGCGTACACGTGACCGAGACCTCGCCTGGGGATACATCACAGGCGTACGCCTACTTCCAGGGCCCCAACGGTACCTACAAGAACTATGACATCGGCTTGTGGTACTACGCCGGCTACATCGACCCCAATTACATCCTGTCGATTCTGACCAAGTCGCAGTGGGGTGGCTGGAACGACACCGGCTACTCCAACCCGACCTACGACGCTCTCTTCGACGAGCAAGGGACCACGGTCGACCAGCAGAAGCGCACGGCGATCATCAGGCACATGCAGGAGATCATCAACACCGACAAGCCGTACATCTTCCTGGTCAACGAGCGGTGGCTCGCCGCGTATCTCCACGGGTGGACGGGATTCAACCCCGAGCTCCAGGCGACCTCGAAGGCCTACTTCACCAACATCCGCAAGGAGTAGCCGGGATCTCGGGATCTGCAACACTCCCGGCGCTTCCAAGAACTCCCGTCCGACCTGTTGGGCGGCCACCCGAGGAGACTCCCAAGGATGAAGAAGTGCCTTGCGATCGCGACGGTAGTGCTCGTGAGTGTCGCGACGGCCGCACTCGCCGCCACAACGTCGCCCGCGGTTCCGACCAAGATCTCGCTGACCGGAACCGGTGCACCGCGGTGCACCTTCTTGCCGGTTCACGTAGATCATTCGTGGCCCGAGATCGCAGTCGTAATCCGCAGCCCCAAGCGGCCTAGCGCGTTCATCGCCGTCACCGCTCGATACCAAGCTGAGGGGACTGGCTGGTACAGGTGGTGCGGGCGGTATCGCGGGAGTGGCACTCCAGGCGGTTACACCTGGTATGCCTGCCTTGGCCCGACAAAGCTCGATCACGCTACCAACACCGTACGCTGCACCGCTCGCACCGCGAAACGCTGGGTCTCGGTCGTCGCCTAGACCAGCACCAAGGGCCGCCAACCCGTCACACCGCGGCCAACGCTCGGCCATCGCCTGCCACCGCTCCCGAACCAGCCGCAACGCTGCCAGGTTCGGCGGCCGTCGACGGAATCGGCAGCGCTACGTTTCCGCGTTGTGGACGGCGGACGGCTTTGGCTTGTCGGGTGCGAGCAGTTCCCGGTTCCTCACCGGAAGGTCACGCCGATCGCATTCCTCGATGATGCGCGCTACAGCACTGGGAACCCCGTGGCTTGCACGCCACGAAAACGAACATCGCGGAGCGACTCCCAGGCGTTTCCTCGCCGTGGCGTGCAGAAGTGATGGGCCGCCACCGATCAGGTTTTGGACAACCACCGCACCGATCGCGTCATCCCACGAGAAGCTGCGATCTCGTCCGTACAGGTTCACACCGTGGATGCCATTCGCGTCGATGACTGCGCTTCGCAGCTCCGACTTCGCGCCGAACGCCGTCGCCCCGCCGACGACCACAGTCGAGAGGAACGCGAAACCCGCAATCCCCCAACTGGTGCCGTGGGCCCTGTACTGCAAGCTAACCCACACAACCGCTACACCCATAATCAAACACCCGACGGCAAGAGACACGCCGAGCCACAAGTAGCTCCACCGCAGGGACGCCTGGTACGCGACACCCACCGCAGAACCCTCGCCACTCTCAGGATTAACAGAGTCCATCAGGCTACCCGACGATTCGTTGTAGTTGACTCATCGATCACTCATCGGCGCGTACTCGAACGTACTTGACACCGCCACGGCAGAGTCTCTGCCGCAGTCGCAACGCCGGGCCGGGTTTTCGTCCGACTGCCAACCGACCACCAGGCTATGTTCTCGCGGTGCGGACTGAAGCTACCAGGGTCAGGCGGCGACGGACGTTTGTCTCCGTTGGCGCAACGGCGATGGCGCTGGCCTGTGGTGGGGGAACCGCGCTCGGGTCGGACTCCGACACGCCTTTACCGCCCGAGGTGAGTAAGGCGTTTCAGAACGAGCTGGGCAACGGCGTTGCGACGCCGGTCGGAGCATCCGGGCCGATCACCGTCGGCGCTGGCGAGCGTGACTACCGTCTCGCCCGGCTGCCCTATCGGCTCTCCAACACGATCCACCGACCCCACCCAGGCTGGTGGATTATGGCGACCGATATCCAGGTCAGGCTCGCGCCAGACTCTGGCCCGGGTGAAGCAGTGATCGGCATCGGGTCAAACGGCCACACCTGGGGACAGATCGAGGTATTCCAGCGCGACCGGGCCGGGCAGAGGATTGACTGGAACACCCTCGACATCGTGCGCGGCTACACCGAGCACGTCGAGCACTCAACGATGTTCACCGTCCCGGTCGCAAACTTCCCCTCCCTGAGCGCCGTTCGGCGAGGCGTCAACATCCTCAAGATGAGCGTCCAGGAGATCGACGATATCCGCCTTGCCAGCGTCACTGCACCCAAGGTCGTCGTCTTGGCGACGAAGCTCGTACCCGAACCACTCGACCTTCGCGTGTCCACTCGCGATCTTGGCAGCGTGCACATGGGAGACACCGTCACCGTGCCGTACACGATCCACAATCTCAACCCGCTGCCACTCAAGGACGTGATCGTCAAGGCTTCCGACTTCGACGGCGTCAGCGTGATCCCAGCGGCCAAACGCATCGCAGCAGTAGCCCGAACCTCCAGGGGCACGGTACAGGTCAAGGTCAACCGACGAGGAAGGGTCAGGTTCACGCTATTCGCTCGGAACCGGATCGCATCGAGCGGCGGCCCGGTCACAATCACCGCCCTCCCACCGGCACCTTCTGCACCAAACGACGAGGGCGCGACCTGGGCACTCGGCGCTGCGGGTATCGCCACACTCGCCGTAGCCGCAGGCATCGTGGCACTCATCCGACGACGCCGCGCACGCACAGCGTAAAACGTCCCCTTTCGCGACGAGCGGCAACGCTCGGCCATCGCCTGCCACCCCCCGAACCGAGCCCATCGACGCCCACCCTCGCAGGACGCCGGCGCATCGGGGGTGGGCACCCGGGTAGAGCGGATCCCCGGGAGGGATGAGAGTTCGAGGGTGTTCATCGGCGAACGTCTGTGCACTTGTGACGGATTCTCCGTAGACTTGGGTGATGCCGGTCTGTTCGCAGTGTGGGACGGAGAATCCTGAGGGGTTCCGGTTCTGTGGGGCCTGTGGCGCGCCGCTTGAGACTCTCGCGGCGGCAGAGCGCCGTGAGCGGCGAATCGTCACAATGCTGTTTGCCGACCTGGCCGGGTTTACGCGGCGGTCTGAGACGCTTGGATGTCGAGGATGTGGAGGGGTTCCTCGATCCGTATTTCGCGGTCCTGCGAGAGGAGGTCGAGCGCACGGGTGGGTTGGTGGCGAAGTTCACCGGCGACGGCGTGATGGCGTTGTTTGGTGCGATCGACAACGCGCGAGGACGATCCCGGAGCGAGCCGTCCGCTGTGGCCTCGCATCTGCGAGCGCGTCGGTCGGGCTGGGCACGGGGTTGCATGTGCGGGTTGGGATCACGACGGGGGAGGCTTTGATGACGCTCCCCGCCGATGGGCATCCCGATGCGATCGGCGATGTGGTGAACACCGCGGCGCGGCTGGAGGCTGCCGCACCGACCGACCGGGTGCTGGTGGACGAGTGGACGTATCAGTGCCACCAGCCGGGCTATTCGCTACGCGGAGGCCGAGCCGGTCGACGCGAAAGGCAAGGCCACGCCGGTGGCTGTGTGGGTAGCGGTGGATCCGGTGTCGGTGGTTCCCGAGCAGCAGCGCGACCAGCTGCCGTTGGTAGGCCGCGAGGCCGAGTCAGACATGTTGCGAGCGGTGTTGGATCGATCGCGGCGGGAGCGATCCACGCAGCTGGTCTCGGTGATCGGCGAGCCGGGAATCGGCAAGTCGCGGCTGGTGGAAGAGCTCTACGCCCATGTGGAGCGAGCTCCCCGAACTGATCACATGGCGACGGGGCCGGTCGCTCTCCTACGGAGAGGGGATCGCGTTCTGGGCGCTGGGTGAGATGGTCAAAGCCCAGGCGGGAATCCTCGAGTCCGACTCTGCCGATGTAGCGCAACAGAAACTCACGGAGGCGGTCGCGGCGGTCACGCTCGACGAACGCGATCGGGTCTGGCTGGCGCGGCATCTGCGTCCGCTGGTCGGGCTGGATGCCGCGCCGAGCGGCGGCGACGGCGGCCGGGTAGAGGCGTTCGCTGCGTGGCGCAGGTTCGTCGAGGCGTTGGCCGAGCAGGGCCCCACGGTGCTCGTGTTCGAGGATATCCACTGGGCGGATGACGGCGCTGCTGGATTTCATCGACCTGGTCGCCGATCGCGCCGGTGCCGTACCGTTGTTGATCGCATGCACAGCACGGCCAGAGCTCCTCGAGCGGCGGCCAGGCTGGGCCGGCGGCAAGACGAACGCAACGACGATCTCGCTCACGCCGCTCTCCGACGAAGACACCGCGCGGCTGGTCGGCGGCCTGCTCGACCAGGGTCTGCTTCCCGCAGAGGTGCAACAGCCGCTGCTCGCCCAGGCGGGGGGTAATCCGCTGTACGTGCAGGAGTACGTGCGGATGCTGCAGGACCGCGGGGTGCTTGTTCACGCGCGCCGGTGGATGGACGCTGACCGGCGACGTCGGCGGCCTGCCCGAGTCGCTCAAGGGCATCATCGCAGCGCGGCTCGACACGCTCTCGGCCGAGGAGAAGGCGCTACTGCAAGACGCCGCGGTGGTCGGCAAGACTGCGTGGATCGGCGCCGTCTGCGCGCTCACCGAACGCAGCACGTGGCAAGCCGAAGAGCTACTGCACGCGCCTGGAGCGAAAACAGCTCGTGCAGCGGGTCAGGCGCAGCTCGATCGAGGGCGAGACCGAGTTCCAGTTCGGCCACGCACTCACCCGAGAGGTCGCCTACAGCCAGATCCGCCGCGCCGACCGAGCCCAGAAACACGAAGCCGCAGCACGGTGGATCGAACAGCTCGCCGCGGGCCGCGACGACAAGGCTGAGCTGCTTGCAGACCACTACAGTCAGGCGCTGTCGCTGCGTGAGGCGATGGGAGAGCCGATCGACGAAATCGCGCCACGCGCGCTTGCCGCGTTCACCGAGGCTGCCAACCAGGCAGCAGCGACGCATGCCCATCTCGCAGCGGCACGGTACTTCGAGGCAGCGCTGGCCCTCGCCCCGCCGCAGGACGATCGGCAACGAGCGGCGCTGCTGCTGGGCCATGCGAACGCGCTCTTCGACGGCGAGACCGCAACGCCCGAACTCCTGGAAGCTGCGATTCGAGCCCAACTCACCGTGGAGGATTGGGACGCGGCCGCCCAGATCGAGCGGATGCTGGGCCGGTGGTACCAGGAGTCAGGAGCTGACGGAGAGAGCGGTCTACTGCACCTGACGAGCGGCGGCGGAGTACGCCGCTCGGGTACCCCCTAGCGACACGATGTGCATGATCGCAGTATGACCAGGCGTTCGGCATGGTTTCCCACGGCGAGCAAGCCGAGGCTCTCGCGCTGGTCAACCACATGATCCCCCTGGCCGAGAAGGCCGGCTTGGTGATCGGCCGAGCTCTGCTCCTGATCTGGCGCGGCTGTGCCCGCGTTGACCTCGGTGACTACGACGGTGTGGCCGACATGCAGGAAGCAGCAGAAACGCTCGCCGAGCACGCGCATCCACGAACCGCCGCCGCATATGGCAACCTGGCAGACACGTCGCAGGGCCTCGGCGATCTGAGCGCTGCAGACGCTGCCTTTGCGAATGCCGCGGAGTGGGCGACGCAGCTTCGCCCTCCCGTCATACATGACCTGGATCGCCAGCGAACGCGCCTACCAGGCGTATCACCTCGCCGACTGGGACACCGCCGACCAACTCCTCGCACTAGCTGCCTCCTCCGACACCAGCCCCTTCGACTATCACCACATCGCGGTTTGTCGTGCGGCACCTCGACCTTGGCCGGGGAGACACCACCGGCGCTTCAGAGGCGGCCGCAGCCGTCGTTCTGTACAGCGAAGGCGCCGAGAACGATGACTTCCTCTACATGGGCCTTGCGCTGCAAGCCCGTTGCGCCCACATCTTGGGCGATCATCAAGCCAGCGTGGACGCGTGCGATCGCCTCCTCACCCGCTTCAACGAGAACGCTACCGCGGGAGGTGCCCGGTGATGTCACGTGTGCGAAATCGCTCCCATCCTCGCCGAGACAAACCGCCACGATGACATCCGCAATGCGGCGCTCCAGCTCCCCGAGATCGTCCGCTGGCGTGAGGCGCTCCTCCTCACCGCCGAAGCGCGCTACGCCGAAGCCGCAGACGCTACACCACAATCGGAAGCCATCCGCTCGCCGCAGACGCCCACCTCCTCGCCGCCCGCCAGGCCGCCGAGCAAGGCCGGCCAGCTGACGCTGCCGACCATGTCGCAGCCGTCCTCAGCTTTGCCGACCGGACCGGAGCTATTGCCTATCAGCGCGAAGCCGAGCAACTGATCGCCGCCAGCGCGTAGGTCACTCTCGAGTCCGCGGCAGAGGTCTCGGTAGTCGGAACGCACTTGCCGCCGCCGGACCGCGACGACACAGATCGGTGCGACCCCGCTCGCCCGGAGTCAACGCTCATCCAGGGGTAAGTCATTCACGAGTGACTGCCGATCATGGTTGTGCAGGCAATCGAGGGAGCCGGCGATGCCCGCTGGTGACGATCGCCCGACCGACCGACTGGAGACCAGAACACCGTGACAGCCACGACGCTCGCCGTACCAGCACCCAGCCGCAGATGGCTCGTGTTTGTGATCGGCGCGTTTCTGATCGGGTGGGGTTTCTGGGTGACAGTGCTGTGGCACATCTACATCGCCCGAGCCGACTTCTGGCGGGCCAACGCCTATCTCGCGAACCGCAAGCTCATCGAAGCTGACACGCACGGTGCCCTCATTGATGCCCTGGTTATCTCCGCGATCGTTGTCGCGATGATGCTTGCGATCGGTGTCGTCTGGCATCGCCGCGGACTCGCGGCGGCGTGTCGGCTGACCCTCGGCTGTGGCATCGCAGGGTTCGCGCCGTTCGTTTGCTCCTGGTTCCTGCAGCCGACCGGCCTCGACGGCCCGCAGCTGGAGAACTGCTCGGCGCTCAATCACGCGGTGTACGGCGCTCCGGGAGGCGGCGAGGGAAGCGGCTGGGCCACCCGACGCTGGTCACCGACCCACCTCGGAATGGTGGTCGTCGTCCGACCCGCCCACGAGCAACCCCGCACCGTCATCTGCAGATGATGAGGTCAGCGCGGGCTCGAAACACTCTCCGGGATGTCGTCTTCCCATCGGGCACAGCTGGCGGTAAGATCGAGCTGTGAAGATCGACAGAGCACTCCGGATCGCTGCGTCACTGGTTGGCTTTCTACTGGCCTACGTACTGGGGTACGTGACCGCTGGCGGCCACGGCACCACGATCCTGCTGCTGATCAAGGTCTGCGCCATCGGGGTCGTGGCGGTGCCTGTCCTGCAGTTCCTGCGGCGCGACGGCTCCTGGCAGCGTCCCTGGTAGCACGGGAACCCAGCTACACACCCGGTCGACGCTCGGCCATCGCCTGCCACCGCCCCCGAACCAGCCGCAACGCTCTAGATCAGAGCTCAGTGGTAGGCGGAACTGTGCCCACAATTCGGAGATGGACAGTCGCGAGAGAGTCGGCGACCGCGAAGGTTTCTTTCGCTTGCGAACCGTGACGCCCCGTAATGGCGATCAGCGTGTAATGGCCGGGCCCCAGTCCAAAGCTGAATCCTCCGTGATCGCCGGTGCGGAAGTGCGCTTTGATCGCGCGGTTAGTGCCGCTGGCGAAGCCGTGGATTCGAAGTCGGGCGTGTGGAACGAGCTTCGCGCCACCAGCCGGGGTTCTCACCAACACCGTGCCCGTTACTGTCGCTCCGCTTGGGGCCGTGCAGTCGGTGCACGGCGATCCTCCACCGCCGCAGCCAACCGTGGCCACTGTACACAGTAAGGCGAAGCAGATCGCGATGATGATCCGTGTCATCACGCTCTCTTAGACGTTACCGCTCCAGCCCTGGTTCCCCGAGACGTTCAGCTTCGGCCTGCCACCGCCCCCGAACCCGCCGCCGACCTGTTTCATCGCGCCACCGTAACGCTCGGTGTCGATCCGCCGCCGCTCCCGACACAGCCGCAACGCGCCAGGGCAACGCTGGATCTCCCCGTCGGCCCGGCGTATGCTTCCTTTGATGTTGACCGCCATCTCGACCAGCCAGGCGTGGATCGTCCTGATCCTGCTGGTCTTGGTCGCGATCGTCGCGGTTGTTCTTACGCTGGCCGCCCGTTCGCTCAGGCGAAGCTAGGGCCGGGTCGTCACCGCGGCTCTGGTCTGCCACCGCCCCCGAACCAGCCGCAACACCACCTCAACGTTCGACGCGGTGCCATCAAAGGCTCTGGATCACGCTGCTCACGACGAGAAACAGGAACGCGACCAGGCCAACCGCGCCGATCACGGCCATCCGGAAGGCTTGGTCGCTCACGAAGCGTCGCCCGAATGCACGTACACCGGCAGTCATATCTCCCTCATCGTATTGCCGGGTACCTCGTAGTCAACCCTAGGCTCAGGTTCGGCCCTCGCCTGCCACGCCCCCGAACCAGCCGCAACTTAGGGCAACGGTTACATTCTTCGTTGGGCACCGAGTCGGCGGATCTCAAGCTGTGGGAGGCAGGCGTCGATGGACATCTGCCGCCGCCCCTCACCGCCTGGTACGCCTGGTCAACGCTCGGCCGATCGCCTGCCACCGCCCCTCGAACCAGCCCCAATGCACAGTCAAATCTCGAAGCGCTCGACGGTGTCCGCGAATCCGAATACCCTGCGTGGATGGATTCTCAGCCTCAAAGCGGCAAGATCATCATCGATTGGCAGTACACACCTGGAGACGACCCGCTTCTCCAGTACGCCTGGAACGTACGGCTCGATCCGCCTGGGCTCGATGACGAAGTGATCTCGAAGCTCTTGGCCGAAGTCGCCGCTAGCTTCTGACTGAGCCGACAACGTCAGGCCACGGTCGAACCATCGCCTGCCACCGCCCCCGAACCGACCACAACGTCAGCTCAATGTTCGGCCATCGCCTGCCACCGCCCCCGAACCAGCCGCAACAGACGGGCAACCCTCAGCCAGGGTCGGGCAGCGTGGCCTGTCGGAAACACGTTTGATTCAAGGCGGTCGGCGCGGTGTCGATACAAGCCTGACTGATGAGCGGACGAACTGTGTCATACGCAGGTCACTGGAGCTTTCACGATGGCCGGATCACCGCAGTGCGAGTTGCAGGCGAGTCGCTTGATGTGGATGTTGAGGGGGCGGCAGGGGATCACTTCCGGTGTCGTTTCGAGGGCGTGGACTCGATCGAATCCAACGATCCAGTAGGGATGCTGCTCTTCGCGCTGGCGGAGCAGGAGCACGTCCCGCCCCTGCGGCGGTTCAAGTTCCTCAACTGGGACGAGGAAGAGAGCGACCAGCGGTTGGCGGTCACTTGCCGAACGTTCACCTGGCAGACGGCTGGCGGCTAACTACCCTGGACGTGTAGATCGTGAGGCCCTGCGCCAGACGCTACGAGGGTAGTAGCGTCCAGCGCCGGGCGTGGTGATCCGCACGGCGGGGGTAGCAAGCAGGGTCGCCTCGCGGGTAGTTCGGGGGGCGGTAGCAGCCGATGGCCGAGCGTTGCCCTGAGCAGTCAATCACTTGCGATGGCGACAAAGCCGACTGGCCAGTCGCCGTCTGGTACCAGTCCCGTTCCACGTCGGAGAACCTTCCGAGCGAGCGATTTTGGTATTGGGCTCGACACGAGGGTGGGCACGAGCGATCGCGGCTGCCAGCACGGTTAGGACCTCGCCTCCCTCACCGTGATCGATCAATCGGTGCGCAGCCCAGCGATCATCGTCAGTCAGAAGCGTTCCGCATAGGTCAGTGAGCTCGTTCAGCTCGATGGCGAACGGATCAGCCGGGGAGACGGCCGTGAGTGCCTCACCGTCGGCGAGCGCCGTTGGGCGAGCGTACACCGTTTGGCCGGGAGCGAACTCCCACTCCTCCAAGTCTCGATCATACGGCTCACTCGGGTTGATCCGGAAGCACCCGCGACCGAGCAGCTCTGCCCTGACCGGTCTCCAGACCTCCACATCTTCGTTGAGCAGGCGAACATAAACCGTCGTGTCACTCAAAGACTCGCTCAAGTGTCTCGTCCTTCCACGCCTATCGGCTTCGACCCTGGTCGGATGACCATTTGGGCCGACGCGCCCGTCACGCTGATCACAGTCCCTCCGCTTGCCGGCTCGGTGAGCCACCCACGATCCATACCTTCGGTAGGTGATCGGTCCAGCCTGCATCGGCATCGACATTCCGAGATCCAGCCTTGAGGCAGGTGTTGCCGACCGACGGTGTCCGGTGTGGGTCGCGGGGCGACGGCTGGGCGTTGACCTGGCGTTGCGGCTGGTTCGGGGGCGGTGGCGGGTGATGGCTGAAGCTTGGCCTGGTGTTACGGCTGGTTCTGAGGCAGTGGCAGGCGAAGGCTGAGCCTTGCCCGAGGGTTGCGGCTCGGGCCGGACAGCCGCGTCGTCCGAGGCGAAAATAATAACCGGGGCGTTCTGCGGATCTACTCTCAGTCTATGTCGATTAGCTCAGCAGACGGCGACGCGGCGAGTGCGCGACGAGACGCAGACGGCCGCTCAGCGCGTAGTGGTCATATGAGACTCATCCCGATCGTCCTCATCTCGTGCGTTGTCGCCGGTTGTGCAGGCGCCACCACCGCAACCGTGACTACCACGGTTCCGAGCTCGTCTTCGGGCAGCAGCACGTCGGCGGTTCCAGTGACGTCAACCGCGCCAGTGATCAAGATCAGTGCGTGGATTCCGCTGGTCTCGTTGAGAAGCCTCGGGACGGTGTCTACCAAATGCGTGCCGCCCAAGGGTTTCGCCTCGGCGTTCCTCGCCGATCCGAACACAGCGACGGAGGTTGTGTCGGTCGCGATCAACGGAGGCACACCGTCGAAGAGGACGCTTCAGCCGGGTCAACGGTGGGTGGTCGGCGGCAAGGGCGTTCACCACCTGGTGTGGAAGATCGTTCAGGCGACGGAACCGGGCACTGACTCGGGTACGGTGGCAGTGACCCCATCGCGTTGTCCCTGGGGCGTACCGAAGACATCGGTCTCATTCGGCACGAGCCACTTCAACTCGGCGGGATAGTCACCGAATCGAATCGGTGTGGCGGTGCTGGGGTGGCCCGGGTGTTGCGGCTGGTTCGGGGGGCGGTGACAGGCGATGGCCCGAGCGTTGACCTGGCGTCCCGGCTGGTTCGGGGGCGGTGACAGGCGATGGCCGAGCGTTGACCGGGCGTTCCAGGTGATTCGGGGGTGGCGGCGTTTCCTACCCGAACGGGAATACGACCACGTTGAGTGTCTTCGTTACCGTCGCCCCAGCCTTCACGACGATCCGCCATCCGCCGCTGCCGCCGTTGATCGTGATGGTATAGCGGCCTTGTGGCAGTGCAACATTTTCTTGGGTGTTCTGTGTGTGTGTGTGTACGATCAGCCTCGTAGAGTTGGAAGGTCGTCAGACCCCGAAGCTGATCCGACCCCTCGTCGCGACGTGCCACGGGTCTGGCGATCATCCATTCTCACCCCGGAGCGGTCCACCCCGGGGTCGCGCACGTTAGCTCACCGGTCGTGCAGTCAACGCTCTATGCCGTTTCCGACCGTTGGAGAGCGTCGAGTTCAACCAGCATCCGACCTGCCCCAACACGCTCCGCGAATGTGCGCGCGGCACGCGCGTGGTGTCGGGCGGAGTGATCATCACCCACGGCACGGGCTCGCGTAGCAGCGCGGAAATCGGCCTCGGCCGTTAACGGCGACGAGCCGATTACCTCGAACATCCGCACGGCTTCTTCGTAGTGGCCGTGCGCGAGTGCCAGTATTGGCGCCCGCCAGTGAACCCGTTCGTCGAGGATCAGCGCCGCACCAATAATAGCGTCGTTGGAACCGTCCCCGATTTGGACGAGCGCCACCTCGGCGAGGGTCGGGGGTGTCGACCCGCCGGCAGCATGCCACGCTTCGAGGTAGCGCGTGATCGCGCGCTCTGACGCCGCACGATCACCGGCGACTCGCTCGGTCGCGGCGAGCAGCGCCAGACCGGGACAGAGGAACTCGTGGTTGTCAGCCGACTCACCGAACTCGATGTTGTCGTTCGCGTCTGCGCGCGCGGTGTCCATGTCACCGGCGGCGAGCGCGAGTCGCCCGCGGATGTTGCGTGCCGCCATGGCATGAAATCGAGCTGGATCATCGAGATAGCGCTCCGTGATAATCCTGGCGGACTGCCACGAACCGGCGTAATAATTGATTTCTGCGCCGCTTCCTTCAACCTGCGCAAGCAAGTACGGCTCTCCCATGCGTCCGGCCCAGTCGCGCGCCCGGCCCAGCGCGGCCAGCGAATCATCCAGCCGACCGACGTTGAAATAGTTCCACGCGAGCGAGTTGTAAGCGTTTGCGGCGGCCCGGTCGGACAGCCGGTCGAGCATGTCGGCCGACTTCTCAGCGTCGTCGATCCCGTCGAGATCGCCGGCTTCGAACCGTGCGTCGGCGAGGTCGGACAGCAGCAACGCCGCACCCACCTCGTCGCCTGCAGCCTCGGCACGTTGAAGCCCCTCTCGCGCTAACCCGACCAGGTCGTGCTCGTTACCCACTTCACTGAGGAGCGCGCGCAGCCGTGTGTGGGCGACCTCACTGGCGGTGTGCGAGTAGGGCACGCGCTGCGCGTAGCGACTCGCATTATCAAGGTGATCGAGTCCACGTTTGAGGTCACCGTCCTCTCGCGTGGCGCGATGCGCGATCAATACCTCCACCCGGGCGGCTCCCTCCCAGCACTGAGCGGCCAACTGCGCCTCGAGCGCCTGGTCGAGTTCGGCGTCAGTGACCGCGCCGCCACGCGACTGGGCCACGGCACGGTCATAGAGCAGATCTGCCCGTGTTGGGTCGTCGTCGGGGAGGGCGTCGAGTGCGGCGTCGAAATACCCGACAGCGCGAGTGTACGCGTTCAGAGCAGCCGATTGGCGCCCGGCTTCTGCTAGGGCGCTTGCCGCACGCCTGAGCAGGTCGTCGGGAGTTTCACCTATCTGGCGGCGCAGCTCGAGCGCAGTTGCGTAGTGGTGAGCGAGCAGCTCTGCTTTGTCCTCCCGCCCTTCGGCCAGTCGCTCGATCCACGCCGCTGCGGCCTCGTGTTTTTGAGCGCGGTCGGCTCGACGGATCTGTGCGTAGGCGACTTCGACGGTGAGCGCGTGGGCGAACCGAAACTCGGTCTCTCCAGTGATCGTCGGCCGGCGTACCCGCTGGACGAGCTGTTTTTGTTCCAGCGCGTGGAGTAGATCATCTGCACTGGCGGATGGGCGGGGCGTGAGCGCACACACGGCCCCGAGCCACGCGGTTCGGCCCATCACGGCTGCGTCGTGGATCAGTTGTTTCTCGTCGTGTGACAGGGTGTCCAGGCGGGCGGCGATGATTCCGTGAACAGACTCGGGCAGGCCGTCGATCTCGCCCTCGAGGCTCCAGCCGGCTTCCCCCCGTCGCAGGAGAGCCCGGTCTTGCAGCATACGAACATACTCCTGCGCGTACAACGGGTTTCCACCCGCCCGATCAAGCAGCGCCTGCTGGACATCCACTGGAAGCAACGCCTGATTAAGCAGTTCGGCGACCAGTCGTGCCGTGTCCTCGCCACTCAGCGCCGTCAACGAAATCGTGCTCGCGTTGGGCTTGCCGCCTCCCCAGGCCGGTCGACGTTCAAAGAGCTCTGGCCGGGCGGTGCACACGATCAGCAGCGGCACGGCACCAGCACGGCTGACTAGCAGGTCGATGAAATCGAGCAGCGCATCGTCGGCCCAGTGGATGTCCTCGAACACGAGCACCGTCGGCCCTTCCTCGGCCATCGCCTCGAAGAACCGCCGCCAGGCGGCGAACGCCTCAGCAGTATTCGCCTCGGCCGAGACCGTGCGATCCAACCCTACCAGCGGTCTCAAGTGGCGGATCACCCAATCCCGATCACCCTCGTCGACGACGATCAGATTCACCACCGCCACCCTCAACTTTTCGTCGGCAACCTGGCCATCGTCGGACTCGAGAATCCCGGCCTGCAACTTGATCATCTCTCCCAGCGCCCAGAAGGCGATCCCCTCGCCGTACGAGAGTGAGCGGCCGCGGCGCCAGGTGATCAGCTCCTGGACGTCCTCAACATAATCGCCCAGGTCTTCGACGAGTCTGCTTTTGCCGATACCCGGTGGTCCGACCACGGTGATCAGCTGCGTAGCCGGATCTCGAAGGCTGCGGTCAAGTGCTCCGCGCAGCATGACGCACTCCGCCTCGCGCCCAACCAGCGGCAGATCGGACGCCCTCGTCTGCTCCGGCACGATTGATCGCGCCTGGACGGCTATCCAAGCCTCGATCTTGCCGGACTTGCCCTTAGCGACGACACCGTCGCTTTGGTCGTAAAGAATCGCCAGTTCTGTCGAGCGGTACGTGTGGGTATC
The DNA here is from genome assembly GCA_963796875.1 of uncultured Actinomycetes bacterium. Lineage (GTDB taxonomy): Bacteria > Actinomycetota > Thermoleophilia > Gaiellales > JAICJC01 > CAVPTL01. The sequence continues at coordinate 247,917 of CAWCNL010000004.1, read as the reverse complement.
GACCAGCATGCGGCCGACCGGTGCCGCCGATTCCAGCCTGGCGGCCGTGTTCGCAACATCACCGACGGCATCCATGCGTCCGTGTGCGTCATGGGTGACCAGAACCTCTCCAGTCGTGACGCCGACCCGCACATTAAGAACACCGTCATCCAGATCAGCGATTCCCTCGCATATCGCGAGTCCGGCTCTCACCGCCCGTTCGGGATCGTCCTCATGCGCAACGTCGGCACCGAACATCGCCATCACGCCATCACCAGTGAACTTCGCCACCACGCCCCCGGTGCTCTGGACTGCAGCTTCGAGCAGTTGGAAGTACGGCTGCAGGAAGCCCTCGACATCCTCGACGTCCAGTCGCTCCGACCGACTGGTGAAACCGACCAGATCGGCGAACAGCACCGAGACGACGCGCCGTTCGCGGCGCTCCGACACAGGCGTTACGCCCATCGCGGTTCCACATTCAGGGCAGAACTTCGCGCCCTCGGCAATCGTTGAGCAGTTCGGGCAGATCACTGAATCGCCAATCATAGGAGCTAGCGACCCCGCCCGCCTCGCCGATCTCTAGGCCCACCCTCAGGCAGCACGCGGGCACTCAGCGGCTGCTCGGGCGGGAGAGTCGCGTCCCTGTATACGCTTGGCCGATGGATCGCCTGCGAGCCTCGGCCGGCGTGTTCGGTTCGGCGGCCCGGAACCGGACGCTACTGCGGGTGGGAATCGCCTACACGGCATTCGTCGGAGCGATCATGGGTGTCTGGGTCGTGCTGATCGTCTATGCATATGGCAGCGGCGGGGGTGCCAGGGCTGCGAGCGTGATGGCGCTCGTGCAGCTTGTTCCCGGCGCTCTGCTCGCCACTCGGCTCGGTGCGCTGGCCGACCGGTACCGACCCGGCCGCGTGTTGCTGTGGGGGTATGTGGCCCTGGGGTTGTCGATGGCCGGTGTGGCCCTGTTGATGGCGACGGGCGCGCCGCGGTTCCTCGTGTTCGCACTGGCTCCGATTGTCAACCTCGCGATCTGTGTACCGCGCCCGGCGCAGGCCGTGTTGTTGCCATCGGTGGTGACATCACCCGCAGAACTCGCGGCAGCCAACGCAGGGCAGGGTTGGCTGGAGAGCGCGGCCACACTGGTCACACCGATCGGCGTCGCCGTGCTGCTGAACTCAAGCGGACCAGCCGCAGCCGTCAGTGCAATGGTTGTCCTCGCCCTTGTGGCGTCGCTCCTGATCGCCACGATCCCGGGGCCGCGCCCGTACGTGGAGTCTTCCGGTAGCGATTCCGGTGGGCGGGACGCGGTTGGCGGTCTTCAGCTTCTGGCCGATAACCCAGCAGTGCTCACCCTCGTCGCAGTGCTCGGCGCACAGTACGTGCTGGTGGGCGCGCTGGATCTGATCTACGTTGTGCTCGCAGTCGGCGAGTTGGGGATGGGGCAGGGCGGCGCGGGCTATCTGACGGCCGCCGCCGGAGCGGGCGGATTGCTTGCAATCGCGATCACCGGCCTGATGGTGGGCGGGCGCCGCCAGGCACCGATGCTCATCGCCGCGGGGCTGGCTGGGCCGGTCGCACTTCTGCTGCTGGCCGGCTACACGACGGTCGCAAGTGCGCTGATCCTGTTTACCGTGGCGGGCCTCAGCCGGGGCGTGTTCGACGTGACCGGCCGTACACTGCTGCAGCGCACCGCACCACCCCGCGTGTTGGCGCAGGTGTTCGGGATGCTGGAAGGCCTAATCTGCGCTGGCCTCGCGATAGGCGTGACGATCGTGCCAATCCTGGTCGGCCTCTGGGGTGTCAACGGCGCGATGGTCGGGACAGCGTTGATCGTGGTCCTCACAGTTGCGGTGCTCGCCCCCCGACTCCGTGCGTTGGACGCCGCGGCCACGGTGCCCGTGGTCGAGCTTCGCCTGTTGCGATCGATCCCATTGTTCGAGGCACTCCCCGCACCGGCGCTGGAGACACTCGCCAAATCACTGACGCCTCTGCAAGTGCCGGCAGGAACGGTCGTCATCCGCGAGGGCGATCCCGGCGACCGTTACTACGCGATCGCGCGCGGCCAGCTCGATGTCTTGAAGAACGACGCTGTCGTCGTAGCCCGAAGCCGCGCCGAAGGCGTGGGCGAAATCGCTCTGATCCGCAACATGCCGCGAACAGCCACAGTCATCGCTCACACCGACGCCGACCTCTACGCCCTCGAACGCGAACCATTCCTGCTCGCCCTCACAGGGCACGTCGGCACCCGCGCGTCAGTCGCCAGCATCATCGACCAACGACTCGACGAACTCACGGGACCCGCCACTCCATAGATCGGACACTGCAACGCAGCCACACTCAGCGATTCTGACCTACGTACCGAGGCTCTCAGGGGATCCACTTGCCCAGCTTCCACACGCCGATGCAGGCTACCGCCCAAAAGAGCAAAGCACGACCCGATTGGTTGTTCAGATCGCAGGTGGCAAGGTACGCTCGGGGTCGTGATGGCGCCGGCGTCGTGTCCACAGTGTGGGGTCGCTGTTCCAGCGGCGGCGAAGTTCTGTTCGGAGTGCGGCACGCGTCTTGACAGTGAGGTTACGGAGCGTCGCGAGCGTCGCGTTGTCACTACGCTGTTTGCCGACCTGGCGGGGTTCACGCGGCGGTCGGAGAGCCTGGACGTGGAGGACGTCGAGGGGTTTCTCGATCCGTACTTCGCGGTGCTGCGCGAGGAGGTGGAGCGCACCGGCGGGTTGGTCGCGAAGTTCACCGGCGACGGGGTGATGGCGCTTTTCGGGGCTTTCGTGGCTCACGAGGACGACCCCGAACGAGCGGTGCGTTGTGGCCTCGCGATCTGCAACCGGGTTGGAGATCTGAGAGGTGACCTACACGTGCGCGTCGGGATCACGACCGGAGAGGTGGTCGTGACGCTCCCGGCCGACGGCCACCCCGATGCGATCGGGGATGTCGTAAACACGGCGGCGCGGCTTGAGGCCGCCGCGCCCACCGACAGGGTGCTGGTGGACGCTTCGACGTATCGTTCGACGAGCCGTGCGATCCAGTATGACGACGCTGAACCGGTCGCGGCGAAAGGGAAGTCCGAACCTGTCCGGGTATGGGTTGCGCGAGCGCCACGTTCGATCGTTCCCGAGCAGTATCGCGACCGGCTGCCGCTGGTCGGCCGTGGCCGTGAGCGAGGACTACTGGTCGAAACGTGGGAGCGCTCCCGCGACGAATCGTCGACGCAGCTCGTTTCGGTGATCGGCGAGCCGGGGATCGGTAAATCGCGACTTGTTGACGAGCTGTATGCGTATGTCGGCGAGGTGCCCGAGCTGGTCACCTGGCGGCGGGGCCGGTCGCTGGCCTACGGAGAGGGGATCGCGTTTTGGGCGCTGGGAGAGATGATCAAGCTGCAGGCTGGGATCCTGGAGTCCGACACGGCCGATGTGGCTAGAGCAAAGCTCCACGAAGCGGTCGATGCGATCTGCTTGGCGCAGCGCGACACGGAATGGGTGGCGCGCCATCTTGGCCCGCTCGTAGGCCTCGAGGCCGTGACCACCGGGTCGGAGGGTGGTCGGGGCGAGGCGTTCGCAGCGTGGCGCCGGTTCTTGGAGGCTCTGGCGGAGGCCGGGCCGACGGTGCTTGCGTTTGAGGACATCCACTGGGCCGACGACGCGCTGCTCGATTTCATCGACCTCATGGCTGACCGCGGGGGCGCGGTGCCGCTACTCATCGTGTGCACGGCGCGGCCCGAGCTCTTGGAGCGACGCCCAGGCTGGGCCGGCGGCAAGACCAACGCGCACACTTTGATGCTCACACCACTCTCCGATCAGGACACCGCCCGGCTGGTGGGAGGGCTGCTCCAGCAGACACTGCTCCCGGCCGAGATCCAGCACGCGCTCGTGCAACACGCCGACGGCAATCCACTGTACGCCCAGGAATACGTGCGGATGCTGCAAGACCGCGACCTTCTCGTCCACCACCACACAGGATGGGACCTCGCGGGCCAGATCACCGACCTACCAGAGACGATCCAGGGCATCATCGCAGCCCGCCTCGACGCGCTCTCCCCCGACCAGAAGTCGCTCATACAGGACGCCGCAGTGATCGGACGAACCGCGTGGATCGGAGCTGTATGTGCGCTGACCAAGCGGAGCACCTGGGACGCCGAGGAACTCCTCCACGCTCTGGAACGAAAGCAGCTGGTGGTGCGCGAACGGCGAAGCTCACTCGACGGCGAGACCGAGTTCACGTTCGGCCACGCGCTCACAAGAGACGTCGCCTACTCACAGATCCGTCGCGCTCAACGCGCCCAAAAACACGAAGCAGCCGCGGCCTGGATCGAACAGCACGCCGCGCACCGAGAGGACAAGGCCGAGCTACTCGCCGACCACTACCACCAAGCGCTGCAACTCCGCCGGCTGCTCGGCGAGGACACCACCCCACTCACAGCCAGGGCCAGAGCCGCATTTGCGGAGGCAGCCGAGCAGGCGTCAGCTGTCTATGCATGGTCAGCGGCAGCGCGTCACTACCACGCCGCGATCGAACTCACCCCAGCAGACCATCCCCAGCGACCCGCACTGCTCTTCGGCGAGGCCCGCGCGCTCTACAACGGCAGCGACACCGTTGACGTCGAGTTCTTCCGCGAGGTCATCGACGCCCAGCTGGGTGTTTACGCGTGGGAGGCGGCCGCGCACGTCGAGCTCATGCTCGGGAACTGGTACAAGGACCACGAGGGGGACGCCGACAATGCCGCCGCGCACCAGGCCAAGGCGGCGGAGTACGCCGCCCATGTCCCCACCAGCGAGATCACGTGCAAGATCGCGGCCCACCGCGCGTTCCGCCTCTATCTGACCGGAGCGACCGACGAGGCGCTCACGATTCTCGCGGAGCAGATGGTTGCTGCTTCGGGCCAGGCCGGGCTCGCGGTCGGCCAAGCCCGTCTCTTCGAAGTCCGGGGCATGGCCCGAGTGGAGCACGGCGAGATCGATGCGGGCATCGCCGACATGCGCCACGCCGCGGAGACCTTCGCGGCCCATTCTGATAGCTACACGACCATGGTGTACAGCAACCTGTCCGAAACGATGACGGCGCTCGGCGACTTCGCCGCCGCTGATGACGCGCTCGCCACGGCTGCCGATTGGGCCTCTCGATACGGCGAGACGTTCTTCCTGGAAGACATCGCCTGCCAACGCGCCTACCAGCTGTATCACGCCGGCGACTGGGCCACAGCTCTTACTCTCATCTCGCAGATCCAAACAACCAATGGCTACACCGACGCCAACATACGCCTCACGCGCGGGCGAACCAGCCTCGCCCGCGGCGCCGCGACAGACGCTCTCGATGACGCGAAGGTGATCACCGAGTTCGCAACAGCCAGTGAGAACGACTACCTGCTGTTCCAGGGCCTTGCACTCGAGGGACGAATACACACCTTCCAACCCGATCTCGCAACAGCCCGGCGAGTATGTGACAGATACCTCGCGAACTGGCATCGCCGCCACGGCCTGTTCAACACTGCGATCACCCTCTGCGAACTCGCTCTGGCACTCGCCTGGCTAGACCGCCACAACGATCTCCGCGGCGCGGCAGTCCTCCTCCCCGAGGCCTCTCGCTGGCGACGGCCTCTCCTGCTAACCGCAGACATGCGATACGCAGAAGCCGCCACTCTCTACGCAGAAGTCGGCAGCCACCCACTAACAGCCGACGCCCACCTGCTCGCCGCTCGCCAAGCGGCAGCAGAAGGCCGTACCAGCGACGCCAACCGACACGCCGACGGCGTCAGCGAGTTCGCCGCTGAGACCGGCGCGACCCTCTACCAGCTTCTCGCTGCCTCTCCTCGAACCACCCAAGACGCGACCTCGGCGTAACCGCCACCACTGACCGGCTGGTCGACGCGTTACGACTTGCACCTCAGGAACCCCCTCCAACAGCCTTCCCCCGCCGAGTTTGCAAAGGAGGTAGATGGAGAGGCGGGCCGCTGGCTGAGTTCACGCCCGCAACGCCACGGCCACGCTCGGCTTCTGTCGGCCACCGCCCCCGAACCAGTCGCAACGCCGGGGTAATGCTCCGTTACGACCTCTGGGTGCTTGGACTCAGTCGGCGTGTCCGATATCGATCACGGCGGTTGGTGTGGCCTGGGTCAGGGATGTGCGGATTTGAGCGACGAGTGTGGGTGGAAGGCGTGTGCTGTCGTCTGGGTTTGCGGGGGTGGCGAAGACGGCGATCAGCCGTCCGGCTGGATTGGCGGTGGTGATCAGTTGGCCGAGCTGGGTTGTGCCCTGGCAGATTGGTGCGTAGTAGATGGGGTTCCAGAATGGGCACTTTGGGATTGTCGGGTGGGCGCGATCGAGCGTGATTACGCCGATCTGCCATGAGTGCCCACCGGATTGAACTTGGTACCAGACCCGTCGCCCGTTGTCTCCCTGCACCAGTTTCCCTCCACCCCCGCCCACGACCGGCGCTCCCTCGAGGGTGGGGCCTAGCCACCAGATCGGCCCCCAGTGGATCGTGGCGATCATCGTGTCCCTGGAAGTGTCCGCGATTTGTGTCTGGATCCCGTCGGAAGTAACGCTCGGGTCATGCGGTGAGCAACCGCCGCTCGGGTGCACCGTCCCGTCGTCGTCCTGACATCCGGTGGGGGTACCGCCAGGGTAGGGCTGGATGGGGGCCGCGCCCTGATTCACTGCCGCGAGTTGGGCAGTGGTCAGCACGATGACCGGGCTGACGGTGGTGTCGGGTTGAAAGTCGAGCCCGGTCGCGGCGATCTGCTTTGCTGAAGACTTCTCGTCGTAGCTTTCGTCTCTGTCGGGCTCGAACATCACGTACCGTCCGCCCCCGAGAGCGAACGTCATGAAGCAGCCAACCGTGCTGGGCTCATCAGCGCCGTTGGTGTTCGAATACCCGACAGCCCAGACGTCTCGGCCGACCAGCCCATTGGTCGAACTGTTCCCCTTGTTCCATGCCTGCATGCACTGCGCAGCGGACGGACTGCTCGGCGTGTTTCCACAACCAGCCGCAGCCACGACCAGTATCCCAACCACCAGACATCGCAGCGGCCTCATCACGACCGTATCGGCAGGCAACTTGGCGGAGTTGATTCGAGCCCGCCACGCGAGCCAGCCGATCGCAATGGCCGACCCGGCGAGCTCCAGATAGGTGATGGCGGTCATCGCGTTATCCGAACTTGCGACCGGGATGAGATATAGCTCATATGCTATTTATAGCAAGTTTGATATGTCGGTCAAGGGCAAGCTACGGCTGCGCTATCGAGGCAGCCACGCGAAACCTGATCGGGATCAACCAGCTCGCGCTTGAGCACGGTCGAGCCATCGCCCGTCACCGCCCCCGAACCAGCCGCAGCACCAGGTGGTCAAGCTTCAGCCACGGCCTGCCACCGGCCGCGAACCAGTAGCGACTTCGGGCAGAGTGCAGCAATGTGCGGTGCCTGGGGACGGGGAGACCGCTAAGGAACGTACCCTGGGGTATGCCGAGGATTTGGGTATCGGCGGTTTTGTTGGCTTCCATCGCGGTAGTAGGCTGCTCGGGAGGGGAGCACACCGGATCGCCCGACCCTGGGGGCGTGTTCGACTTCGCGCCGGTTGACATACGCCCCGGCGCACTCATCACGTCCCAAGCAGTCGCCCGGCTTCGACCTGCCACCGCCCGGAACCACCGCCCGACACCTGCTACCCCCAAACCCGCAGTTTTCCAGGCCCTGCGCCAGACGTTACTACCCTTGTAGCCCCCTTTCTCCTTTCCATCTACCTCCTTTCCCGCCGAGTTTGCGTCCGTCCGACGCCCGTGGCATCCTTCACTCCGAACACACGTTCGACCAAGGAGCCGGGCAAGTGGATCTGACCGACCGACAGCGCGAGATCATCGAGTTCGTAAACGCCCATGTGGAAAAGCATGGCTATCCACCGACGGTGCGCGAGATTGGCCAGGCGGTCGGGCTCACGTCCCCGTCGACGGTACACGCGCATCTCGCAAAGCTCGAGAGCGCGGGTCTGATCCGGCGCGATCCCACTAAGCCGCGCGCCCTCGAGGTGATCGAAGGGGGACGGAGTCGTTCGGCCGCGGTGGCCGCCGCGCCAGTCTACAACCGCACGACCCGGCTTCCGCTGGTCGGCGAGGTCGCCGCAGGTTCTCCGGTGATCGCCGAGGATCGCATCGATGACTATGTCGCGATTCCCGATCAGCTCACCGACTCAGCAGATTTCATCCTCACGGTCCGCGGCGAGAGCATGATCAACGCCGGCATCCTGCCGGGCGACATGGTGGTCGTGCAGAAGCAGCAGGACGCGCGCAACGGTGAGATCGTCGTGGCGCTCGTTGACGAGGAGGGAGCGACGGTCAAGCGGTTCTTCCGCGAGGGCGGCCGCGTCAAGCTGCAGCCCGAGAACGACACGATGGAGCCGACCTACCCGGAGCAGGTGTCGATCCTGGGTTCGGTCAAGGCGGTCATGAGGCGGCTGTGAGCCAGCTTGTCCCCTTGTTTCCCGTTGAGCCGCGGCTCGAGGATGTGATTCTCGGCGCACTGGCGGCTGCCCGCGATGCGTCTCGTGAGCACGGCCCCGCCTGTGCAGTGTGCGGTGCTCAGGCGGAGGCGTGCGAGGTGGAGCGGGGGATCATCGAGCTCACATGTACCGAGTGCGGTTCGGTACTCACCGAGGCGCACGACGAGCCAGTGGCGTTGTCGCTCGCATCCTGAAGCTGTTCGCAGTGAGGTAGCACCGCGGTAGGCGTTACGGCGACTGCGAGAATGCCGCGATGAAGATCTCCCGACGCGAGCTCCTGGTGGCGGGCGCAGCAGCCCTGACGGCAGGCTGCTCGGTCGGCCCTGGGAATAACTCGGGGTCGCAGATCATTCCCGCCCAGCAGGTGCCCGACCAGGATCAGGTGCTCGATAAGAACCTGATCCTCTCGATCCCTCCCGGAGCGGTCGCGCCCGCGACGATCGCCGACTTCGCCAAGGCGCGGGGGGTTGACGTCACCGTTCACCATCAGACGTCGGTCGATGCGGTGTTGATCGAGGTCGCGGCGAGGTCCGTCCAGTACGACGTGGTGCTGCTCGGCCGCTACGGGATGCTCTCGCTGATGGCCCAAAACTTGCTCGAGCCGGTCGATCACACGCTCGTGCCCAACACGCGCCTCATCACTTCGCCGTTTGGCGATCCGCCGTACGACTCGGGGAGCAACCACTCGATCGGCAAGGACTACACCACGGTCGGCTACGCGACCAACACGACGGTCATCGACCCTGCCGATACGTGGGTGGGGTTCTTCGACCTTGCCCGCCGATTCCCCCGCGAGGTGTCGGTGCCCAACGATGCCGAAAATGTCATCGGTGCGGCGATGCTTGCCCTGGGGCACTCGTGGAGCAGCGCCTCGGCCTCGAACCTCAACGAGGTGCGGCGGTTTCTGCGGCCGCTGCGCCATTCGCTGGTGCTGCGGTCGACGGCGCGACACCCCAACCGCATCGGCCGGCGGCTCGCCGCACTCGGTTCGTCAATGGACTTCCGATCTCCGGAGTCAGGAACACGCTTCGTTGTGCCGAAAGAAGGAGCAGTGGCAAACATGCGCAGCTACTGCATCGCGACATTCGCGCCGGATCCGGTCACCGCCCACGCGTGGTTGAACGACACGCTGCTGCCGACCGTTGCCGCCCACGACACCGTGGCGTCGCAGCGCGCATCGGTCGTCGGCGAGGCCAACTACGTCGTGCCCTCACCGATGCTCGTGAACCCGGCCATCTACCCGCCGGCCGAGGTCATCTCCAAACTTCAGCTCTCGAATGTGAGCGAGGCCGACGCCGATGCCCGGGCGGTCTGTGTGGCGCGAGGTGAGGCCGCGATGATCGCTGCGCTCGCAAAGCTCTTCACGATCCTCTTGATCGCGTTTCTGCACAGCCAGCAGCCGTCGCAGGCGTACTCGGGCGCCGCGCCGGTGGTGGCCACGAGCCCCGGCCAGCCGCAGGCCAACCAGGCGGTCACCGTGCATCTCTACGCGATGCCGAAGGGTGCCGCCGACGTCGACCTGATCACCGCAGACGGGGCATGGCCGGCAAAGCCGGCGGGCCGCCGCGCATTCGTCGTGCGAAACGTGCCTGCCCCCGGCGCGTCGGGCCCCTGGCCGCTCAGCGTGCGGTTTGATCTGCGCGGCCACACCTACACGACGACCGTCGGCGTCATCGACGTGCGCCCCGCGCCAAAATCGTGAATTAGACTTCGCGATCGCCGATCGGACAGCCGCGGCGGCTTCGGCCGTCGAGGAAAGTCGGGACACCGAAGGGCAGGGTGCCGGGTAACGCCCGGACGGGGAAACCCGATGGATAGCGCAACAGAAAGCAAACCGCCGCTCGCATCAGCGAGCGGTAAGGGTGAAACGGTGGAGTAAGAGCCCACCAGCATCCGCAGAGATGTGGATGGCTAGGCAAGCCCCACCCGGTGCAACGTCAAACAGGAGCGATGACGCGGCCCGCCGAGCTCCAGGTAGGCGGCAAGAGCCGGACGGCAACGGCCGGCCCAGATGGATGGCTGTCCACGACAGAATCCCGCTTACAGATCGGCTAACGGAAAGCCCTGTTTTACAGGGCTTTCCTATTTCTGCAGCTTTGTCGTGCATCACCGGAGCATCACGAGAACGGCATCGGGATGGCCCTGTTGGGGCGTTGGGCTCCCGTGAGGACGGCGTGGTTGAGCGGAAAGAAGCTCAGGACCGACTCGGATGTAAGCCGAATGCTTACGCGCTGGAATCGGAATATCGGTGATCCCGGCTAATTAGCCGGCGTCGATTCGCAAGTGGCACTCCACAGTTTGCGGTTCTTGCAGGCTCCAGATCCCGCCGAATCTGGTGTGGCACGCGGGCTTCACCAATGGGCTGCCCAGATGCACCAGACTCATGTCGATCGCCTGCTCGGAAATGGGCGGGTTTTCGGTGGCGGCGAGGCGAGAGAGAGCAAGCACTCAAGTGTGTCGAACGAGTCGCTCCACCCGTCGCGGTGGAGTGCACAGCGGCCAGGCGTCCTGAACGGGCCGTGAGTCAGGTGGGTTTCGGTCGCTTCGCCAAGATCGAGGAACGACAGGCTCACGTGATTCGCGACATCGTCGGCGTGGGGCTCCTCGTAGACGAAGGTGAACGCGAGATGATTCGGCGCGTCCGCTTCACGCACCTCGCCGGTGATGAAGAAATGCTTGCCTTTGGGCGGCTGCATCTCAATGCGGTACCGGCTTCCGACGCGTGGGGTGAACTCGACGCTTGAGACGGTGTAGTCCTTCGGCCCGAACCACTCCGCGACCCGGTTTGGATCCGTGAACGCCTCAAACGCCACCGCGGCGGTCGCTGGCATGCGGCACTTCATGTCAAGCATGAAGACGGCTGAGTTGAGCTGCGAATGAATCGACATTTCAGTCCTTTCCTCGAAACACACCATCGCGTCGCGCGCAATCCCATCCCCGCCGTTGATATCAGGCGTGCCCCTTGCCAAGCGCGAGCCGGAATCGTCACGCGAGCGGCGCAGCAACGCCGTGGTCGATAGTGAAGTAGCGCAGGACGAGAGCAGACGACAGGAAGAGCGCGCCGATCGTCGCTCCGAACGCTGCGTAGCCGCCCACCCCCAGAGCGACGCCGGCCGCGAACGTGCCGATGAAGTAGCCGAACTGCATCGACGCAGCCCGCAACGCCATTGCGGCCTGCCGAACTTCCGGAGTCATGCTCAGCCCAAACATGCTGGAGATCAGGGTGCGGCCGCCCGAGACCCACGCGGCGATCGAGAAGAGCACCAGACTGGTGGCCAGAACGGGACGAACTGCGCCGAAGAGCATGGTCGAAACTGCGAGCGCGGCCGACAGCCGGACGAGCAGGTTCATCGGGTCGCCGGTCGAGATGCGTGCGAAGGTGAGATTGCCCGATACGTAGGCGGCGGCACCGACGGCGAGTAGGGCCCCGGTCAGTGCGCTGGAGATCCCGTAGGACTCGACGAAGAGCGATCCGGAATAGACGAGCGTTCCGGCCCAGGCTGCGTTCGCCAGCAGTTCGGCGAGGAGCCAGCGGGCTATGCCAGGCGACGCCAATGCCGCGTGCATGGATGGTGGGGGTGGCGCGACGGTCGCGCGGGTCCCCCGTACGGCGACGGCCGCGCCGGCGACGAGCGCCATCACGAAGGGTAGGACGAGCCAGGTGTAGCGCCAGCTTTGCTCTCCCACGACGCCGAATAGTGGCATTCCGATAATCCACGCTGCGGGCTGGCCGATCAGGGCCCAAGACAGCGTTGTTCCACGGTGGTCGGGGGACACCCACTCGGCGGCTGCCAGGGTGCCCCCGGTTGTGAGCGTGGCGATTGCGGCCCCGACCGGGACTTGTGCCGCTGCGAGCGTCGCAAAGTTCGGGGCGGCTGCGCTTGCCAGCGAACCAGCAGCGAGTAGGAGCGACCCGGCGATCAACGCGGCGCGGAGCGACAGGGGCGCGCCGAAGCGAGCGAACGCCAATGCAGTCAGGCTGGCGGAGAGTCCGGCAACCGTCCGGAGTTGGCCGGCGAGTGCGGTGGAGACGTTCACATCGTGTGCGACCTGGGCGAGAACCGGGGACAGCGCGATCCCCGCTGCCTGCGCCGCGAATAAGCAGGCGAAAAGGACGCCAGCGACGGCTCCGTAGCCCGAGTTTCGAGTCCCTGGGTTGGCGATCATCGGTCGACCGGCAGTTCGATCGGCGCGGGCACCCGCTGGGACATCGATGGACCCGGCCGGGGGGCCGGATCAGTGGCGGCCCGGCGGGCGTTGCCGGCGAGAAGGGCGATAAGGGCAGCGCCAACCAGGAAGAGCGCGCCGATGAAGAAGGCGCGCTGGAAGCCGGCGGTCAGGGCGAAGGGCAGGCTGGCACCGGATTCCAGCTCGGCATTCGTCCTACTCGTCGCCACTGCAGACAAGATGGCGAGCCCGAGAGCACCGCCGAACTGCATGGAGGCGTTCAGCAGCCCGGAAGCGACACCTGCATGCTCGTGCGGGACATCCTCGGTGGCAGCGGCGGTGGCGCCGGTGAAGACGGCACCCGCACCAAGTGCGACAAGTGTGATCCCCGGAAGCAAATCGACCAGGAATGCACCGTCCACCGGCGCCCATGAGAGGACGTAGAGGCCGCCTGCAGCGATGATCGCTCCGGAGGCCATGACCGGCATGGCGCCGATCCGCGGCAGGAGCGGAGTCGCAATGCCCGCTGCCACCATGAAGCCGAAGGTGAGTGGCAGGTAGGCCAGGCCAGTGTCCCGTGGCGAGTAGCCGAGCACGTTCTGCATGTAGACGCTGAGGAAGAAGAACATGGAGTAGACGCCGCTGAACGTGATCAGCTGGGTCACGTTCGCGGTCGCCAGTCCCTTGATGCGAAAGAGGGAAAATGGGACGAGCGGGTTCGGTGCCTTACTCTCGTTGGCAACGAAGGCGACGAGCAGGGCCACCGCAAGAACGAGGGCGGCGATCGTCTCGGTGGCACGCCAGCCGATGTCTGGAGCGCGAACGACCCCGCAGATGAACAGCAGCATGCCCGCCGTGCCAAGCACTGCCCCCGGAACGTCGAACCGGCGTCCTTTGTGCCGATGCGCTCCGCCATCGAGCAGTACCAGCGCTCCGATGGCCGCGAGCATCGCCACCGGCACGTTGAGGTAGAAGATCCACCGCCAGCCGGGGCCCTGGGTGAGGATGCCGCTCAGGACGACTCCCGCCGCGCCGGCCAGGCCCGGCACGGCGGCCCAGGCGCCCACGGCGAGGTTGCGATCGCGCCGGCCGGTGAAGGTCGTTGTCAATATCGACAAAGCGGCCGGGGACATCATCGCGGCGCCCGCCCCCTGCACGAGCCTGGCGGCCACGAGCACCTGCTCGGTCTGCGCAATGCCGCCGACGAGCGACGCGAGCGCGAACAGTGCCAGTCCGATCAGAAGGATCCGTCGCCGGCCAACCAGATCAGCGGCACGCCCACCAAGCAGCAACAGGCCTCCGTAGGTCAGCACGTAGCCGCTTACGACCCACTGCAGGCTCTGCTCTGAGAAGCCGAGGTCGTGCCGGATCGAGGGCAGGGCCACGTTCACGATGGAGACATCGAGGAAATCCAGGAACTGAACCAGCAGGAGCAGTGCCAGGGTCAGCGCACCGCGTCCTGTCCGAAGCAGCGGCCGTTCCTGCAGCGAATTCCCGCGCCCCGTGGCCGTACTCCCGCTCGGCGCCGTGGGGGTCGTTGAACCTTCTTCAGTGGTACGCATCTCGACTCCTAAATAGTACGATCGGTCGTTTTCGATTTGGCATGATACGACCGATCGTGCTAACTTGCAAATGAGATGCAGACGAGACCCCGGCAGCCACAGCGGAAACCTCGATCAGACGGTCAGCGAAGCCGGCAAACGATCCTCGACGCGGCGGCCAAACTGGCCACCGTAGAGGGTCTCGAGGGCCTCTCGATCGCTGGCCTTGCCGACCACATCGGAATGAGCAAGAGCGGCCTCTACGCCCACTTCGGGTCGAAAGAGGAACTCCAGTTGGCCGCGATCGACACCGCCAGCGCGATCTTCGACGCCGAGGTGATCGCGCCCGCCGCCGCTGCGAAGACCCCGCTTGAGAAGCTGAAGATGCTGTGCGAGCAGTTCCTCTCCCACGTCGAGCGACGTGTGTTCCCCGGCGGCTGCTTCTTCGCCTCGGCAGCCGCAGAATTCGACACGCATCCTGGCGCTGTCCGAGAACGGATCGCGGAGTTCCAGCGCGGGTGGACAGACCTCCTGACGCAGCTGGTCAGGGAAGCGCAGGACAGCGGACAGCTCATCGCCGAGGATCCCGACCAACTCGTGTTCGAGCTGAACGGCCACCTCTTGATGGCAAACATGGCGTTCCTGCTCTACGGCACCGTGCAGCCCATCAACCGGGCGCGCAAGGCGATCACTGCGCGCCTTGCACGAAGCGCCGCCGACTCCTAGTCGAGCTGGAGGCCTTCGACGACGGTGAGCGCCTCGTCGAGCACCAACTGGACGGCGGCCTGGCCAGCGTCATCGGCTCACTGCTTGAAGGAACCATCGCGTCGCCGTTGTTTCGTCGCGTCGTTATTGGCGGCGACCGCAGGTCCGGGAGTTCCAAGCATCCGGGCGATGGGCTCGGCAGTTTGTCTGATGTCGAGGCCGGGGTCGACCAGGCGGTGGAACAAGAGTCCGTCGAGCGCTGCGGCAAGCAGAACAGCAGTCGCTTCGATGTCGAGACCGGGGTCGAGCTCGTGGTTAGCATGTGCGGTCTTGAGTCGCGTGAGGATGATTGTCCGGAACCGCCAGGATGCTTGCTTCGTCCAGCGCCGGAATGCCTGATCTCGTGTTGACTTCACCATCGCCTCGGCGAGGATGGTTGCGCCGGGGGTTCGCTGTGCCTTCTGCTCGATCCATTCGAGCATGGCTGTGATTCCTTCCTGCACCGTGGCAGCCGAAACGAAGACGTCGATCGACGGTCCCAGTTCCTCGAGCAGGGCGTATTCAGCGGCCTCCATGACCAGCGCTGCAATCGATCCGAAGTGGTAGTGCACGAGCGCCGGGTTGACACCCGCACGCTCAGCGATGGCGCGCGTGCGGACCCGATCGATTCCGGTCTCTGCCATCAGTTCGACCGTCGCTTTCAGAATCCGCTCTCGCGTCGAGCCTTCGGCCGCCGCCGCCGTCGCGGTCCCGTGCCTCGGTCTATCGGGCTTGGTCATTTGCCCAAACGGTAGTCGGACGGCCTCCAAGCGTCAAGCCCCAGTTCTCATGGCTTTGCGCTCCTTGACAGGCTCACCATCTTGGGCATATGGTTTGGGCAAATGACCAAGCTACCTTCGGATCGGCCGACGAGGGACATGAGCGGCGTCATCGTTCGGATCGAGGGGCTGGTGAAGCGGTTCGGCAGCTTCCGGGCGCTGGATGGCCTTGACCTCGTCGTGGCCCGCGGCGAGGTGCACGGGTTTGTCGGGCCAAACGGGGCAGGAAAGTCCACCACCATCCGGATCCTGCTCGGACTGATGCGCCGGGACGGTGGCAGGATCACGCTCTACGACCGCGACCCATGGAGCGATGGCACCAGTCTGCGGAGCGACCTGGCCTATGTGCCCGGTGATGTGTCGCTGTGGGCGGGGCTCACCGGAGGGCAGTGCATGGACGTCCTGGCCGGGGTTCACGGTGGGATGGATCCCAAGCGGCGGGCCGAACTGATCGAGCGTTTCGACCTTGATCCGACCAAACGGGCGCGCGACTACTCGAAGGGCAACCGTCAGAAGGTGGCGCTGGTGGCGGCGCTCGCGAGTGACGTGGGACTGCTCGTCCTCGACGAGCCGACCTCAGGGCTCGATCCCCTGATGGAGCAGGTGTTCCAGGGCGTGATCAGAGAGCGTTGCGAGCAGGGCGTGACGGTTCTGCTGTCCAGCCATATCCTCTCAGAGGTGGAGGCGCTGGCCGACCGGGTCAGCATTATCCGGCGCGGCAAGACGGTGACCTCGGGAACGCTCGCGGATCTGCGCCGACATACGCGGACGAGCGTCCACGCGCTGACCGCATCCGCGGCCGAATCGCTTGAACGCGTCGCCGGGTTAGAGAACCTCACCACCGGTGCTGTTGACGGAGGCATCGAGACGCGGTTCACGGTCGGCGCTGACGAGCTCGGCGAGGCGATCGGAGTTATCCACGCCGCCGGCATCCGGAGCCTCACCGTCGAGCCACCGAGCCTGGACGAGCTGTTCCTGCGGAACTACAGCGACGACCAGGCCGTCTCGGTGGAAGCTTGACCGGCCCCGGAATCATGCTGGCGAACTTGTGGCGCATCCAGCGCCGACGCCTGATGGTATGGGTGCTCGCCGTCGCCGGCAGCCTCGCTGTCACCGCGATCGCCGTCGCTCAGCTGTACGACACACCCGAGAAGATCGCGTCATACGGGACCGCCCTGGTCAGTGACGCCCTGATCGCGATCAACGGCCACGTGGAGGGCATCGACACGCTTGGCGGCATCATCCAGGATGAGTTTGGTTTTATCGCCTCTTTCCTGATGCCACTCATGGGGATCGCCCTGGTCGCGGGAATGACGCGGGGCGAGGAGGAGTCCGGTCGCCTCGAAATGCTGCTGGCGGGACGGGTTGACCGCCGAGCCCCGGTTGTGAGTGCGCTGGTGCTCGTGGTCGCCGCCGTGGTGACGATGGATGTCGGCTTCGCGCTCTCCCTGCTCGCCGCCGGTATCGAGCTCGGCCCGGCAGTGCTCTACGCCCTGGCCCTCGGGATGGTGACCGTCGTCTTCGCTGCGCTCGCTGCCGTCTGCGCCCAGGTCGTCCTGCATACCAGAGGTGTCTATGCCCTGGGGTTCGTCGCCATCGCGCTCTCCTACATCCTGCGTGGCATCGGCGACGTCAACGACACATTCTGGGTATGGCTTTCGCCGCTCGGCTGGCTCGAGAAGACTGCGCCGTTCGCCGATGATCCCCGCTGGTGGGTCCTGCTCATCCCCGCCGTTGTCGCAACCGGACTGTCGGTTCTGGCAATCGTTCTCGCCGGACGCAGAGACCTGGGGGCGGCGCTCTACCGTCAAGGTCCAAAGGAATCGTCGGCCTCCGCCTGGCTAGTTCGACCTCTCGGCTTCGCGCTGTACGAGCAACGCGGCTCGCTCCTCGGGTGGATGGTCGGATCTGTCGCGTTGGCTGCGGTCATGGGCGCCCTCGCCCAAGACGCCGCGAGTGCCATCCTCGGCAACCCCTCGCTGAGCAAGACGATGGGGATCACCGCGGCGAACGCGGCCGACGGCTTCCTCGCCTCGACCCAGGTCTACCTCGCCATCATCGCCTGCGGCTACGTCGTCCAGTCCCTCGGCTTACTAGGGCACGAGGAGGCTGCTGGCCGCCTCGAACCCATCCTCGCTGGAGCATTGGGCAGGGTACGGTGGCTCGCCGTACAAGTCCTCGTCGTGACCACCGGGCTGATCGGCGTGGTCGCAATCACGTCAGTCGTTTACGGCTGCGCCACTGCGCTGTCCACTGGGGACTCCGGCTACGTCGGTGCCTTGCTGAAGTCGGGGCTGGCCTACCTGCCAGCCGAGCTAGTCATCGCGGCCATCGCAGCGCTCCTCTACGGGTTAGTGCCGCGCGCGTTCGGTCTCGCGTGGGCGGTATTCGGCGGAGTTGCCTTCATCGGACTACTCGGAAAGGGCCTCCAGCTTCCGGACTGGGTGCTGAACCTGTCTCCCCTGACGTACGTAGGAACACCGCCACTCGACGCCGTCAACACCACTGCACTGGCCTGGTTGGCGCTGGCGGCGGCCCTCACGTCGTGCGTGGCATTCGTCGGGTTCCGCCGGCGTCAGGTGCCCCAGGCCTGAGCAGCCCATTCGGCAATGGCTACGTACCCTGTCTCGATATCCAAAGCGATCCGTCGCTGCACGACGATGGAGCGCGCGCGTCGGTGGGCACAGTCCAACTCGATCTGGCCAGAGCAGTTCGGCTTGGCGTGCTGCGGCATCGAGATGATGGCTCTGCCGACGCCGCGCTACGACATCGGCCGGTTCGGGTCGGAGGTGTTTCGAGCGTCGCCGCGACAGGCGGATCTGGTGATCGTGTCCGGCGTGCAGCCCACAAGTTGGCTCCGCCGATCAGGCAGATCTACGACCAGATGCTTCAGCCCAAGTGGGTGATGGCGATGGGGGCATGCGCCAGTTCGGGCGGCATGTTCGCGAATTACGCAGTGCTTCAGGGCGTCGACAAGATCATCCCGGTCGACGTTCACGTGCCGGGTTGCCCACCGCGACCCGAAGCGGTCATCGACGGCCTGCTCCTGCTTCAGGAGCGGATCCGAGCCGATGTGCCACCGGCCTACGAAGTCGAGAAGGCCAAAGCCTAGCTGGCGGTGGTACGCCAGGTGACCGAGCAGGTGATCGTGCTGCGCAGGGGCGAGGTGGTCGAGCGGGGATTGACCGACGGCGTGCTCGACAACCCCGAGCATTCGTACACGCAGAGGTTGCTCGCCGCAGTGCCGCGGCCAGGCTGGCAGTTGGCCGACGTCGTCGAGATTGGCAACACCGCCCCAGGACCCAACCCGAGCTCGCCGCAGCCGTGATCTAGGAGGATCGATCACCATTGGTCTACCGGTCGAGTGTGAAGACTGCGTCCTGGTTCTGGTTGACGTCCAGGAGAGGTTCATAGAAAAGGTCGATGGACTCGAGTCATCTGATTCCTCGAGCGCATCGCGTTCATCCTGGCCGGGCGAGATTCTGCAGGTTACCTGTGATTGCCTCGGCCGAGACCCCCGAGGAGATGGGTGGCCTTCATCCTGCACTCCTGGAGGCTGCTGGGGATCCGCCGGTGATCGGCAAGGAGGTGCTCGGACTGGCTGCTGGCCGAAGGGATGAGCGTCGTCGTTGTCGAGGACGCCGTCGCTTCGCCGGGCAGAGCACACGATGCGGCCCTCGAACGGATGTGGGTACGCGAGTTGGAGTCTTCGCACCGACACGCTTAAGCCTGGGACGCATGTTCGCGTCTTTGACATCTGTCGTTTCAGGTCGTCAGGATGAGCCCGAAGGCGGCGGATTCGTGGCTACTGGATCGCCAAACGTGGGCGTTTCGCGACTCGGCATGTTCGTCCCGGGCTGCCGCCGGAGGTCTCCTCCGAGCAGTTCTACGAGACCGACGAGTCGCGCGGCTTCGCGCGCGGGTTCTCGATCCAGACGGTCAGCCCGCTTCCGATCGGCTGGGCCGAATACGTGCTCGCCGACGGACACCGCGGCGCGGCGTTGCGGGAGTACATGCGCGACTACAACCACTGGACGGTGCTCGGCACGCTCTGCGAACTGCTGCCGCGCGCCGAGAACCGCGTCACGCTGCCTGACCAGACCGACGAGTTCGGGATGCCGCTGGCGCGCTTCGACTACTCGCAGTGCGACAACGATCGCAACAACATCGCCTACGCCAAGCAGAAGCTCGTCGAGATCTGGGAGTCGGCCGGGCGCAGGACACGCTGACCATCGACCGGTACGCGCATCTCGTCGGCGGTTGTCGCATGGGCACCGATCCGGCAGAGAGCGTGATCGACTCATCACACCGTGTGTGGGGGGTTCCCAACCTGTTCGTCTGTGACGGCAGCGTGATGCCCACACAGGGGAGCGCCAACCCTGCCCTCACGGTCATGGCGCTCGCATCGCGGTTTGCCGGTCTGCTCGGCGGCAAGAGCCTCGACGCCGCACCGGCGAGGGCGGCAATGTGAGCGGGAGTCGCGTGGTCTGATCCGCAACCCCGATAGGGTCAGCATCTCATGGCGCGGCAGAGGAATTTCGGGTGGGTTTGACGCCGGCAGGCGTCGACGCCTCACGCGCGCGGTGCTCGTCGGCGGCCGTCGACGAACGCCGCAAGCACCGGATGGTCCTCGACGGCGACGGGATCAGGCAGCCCGTGGGCAGCCCGCAGCGCCGGGAACGGACTCGCGGCGAACTGCTCGAATACCTCGCGGCTGGGGCAGGTATCCACGATCAGGATGCCGTCGGGGCAGCGCAGGCACAGGTGCAGCCGCATCACCTTGGCGGGGATATCGGCGAGCATCGCCTCATACCGCTGCTCGAGGTCATCGGGGTCTCCGGCAAATCGCCACACCGAGGCGTGCATCAGTCGATCGCCGCCCAGTGCGTGCGGACGTACGGCCGCGTGAATCCCAGCTCCGAGAACGATGTGTATGCCGGCGTGTCCATGGTGTCCGACGGCGCTTCGATATCGGCCAGAAACCACCGCACGCCGTGCCGCAGGCCAACGTGGACGAGCGCTTCGCAGACCGCCGCGTCGGGGACGTAGTCGGGAGTCATGAGCCCGGGCACGGGGCAGTCCATGCCCCACCAGGCATACCCGTCGGCGCCTGCGTACATGCTGCGGGCGGCCTTGATCTCGCCGCCCTCGCGAGCCAGATAGATGTGCCAGCGCGGGCGGCCGGCCAGGCGCTGCAGCCATGTGCCGGTGTCCAGCCTGTAGACGCGCTGCAGGAAGTCTGCCCATTCGTCGGCGGTGCTCTGGGTGACCTGCTCGACGACCAGCTCACAGTCGGCGAGGATCGTGGGCGATGACACCAGCGGTGCGGCGTCGCGTACGACCCGATCCTGTCTTTCGAACGGCGTGAGCCCGCGCGCCTCGAGCCAGCTCGTGTACCCGCCGGGAACGCACGCGGGCATTGACTGGACGAGGCACATCCCGATGCCGGCCGAGCCCCAGTGGTCGAGCACCTGGTCGAGCGCCGCTTCGGTCGCGGGTGCCGTCACGCCGAGGCCGATCGCCCGGTTGAAGTAGCGGCGCCCGGTTGCCGCCCAGCGCAGCACCAGCGTCTGGCCGATCCACGTGGTGTCCAGGCCCACCGACGCCGCCCAGTCCTCTGGCGCTGCAGCGTACAGGTCGGCCCAGGCGCGGGCCTCTGCGGCTTCGATCTCGGCGACCATGTCAACTGCACCGTCTCGACATCGCGACAGATGTTACGCGCTTTGCGGCTCGCCTGGACGGATGGGGCGGGCACACACGGACACAGCGAGTGACCGGCTCGGAGTCCGGCTGAGTTGGTGCAGTATGCGAGACATGGCCCTCGCGCTTGCGCCACCCCCGGCGGCGCTCACCGCCAAAGCCCCAGCGATTCACGTCCACGGCGCCGCATTTCTGAACGCGGCCGGCCATCGCGTGGTCCTGCGCGGTGTCAACGTCGACTATCGCTCGTTTCTGGTCAAGCAGATTCCCTCCGTGGGCGCGCGCTTCGTGCGGATCCGGGTGTTCTGGAATCTGATCGAGCCATCGCGCGGTACATTCTCGACCGCGCAGCTGAAGATGCTCGACGCTGCGGTGCAGATGCTGCAGTCGCATCGCATCAACATGGAGCTCGACCTGCGTGTGCGCCCGCAGCCGAGCTGGTTTGCCGACCGCGCAGGCTTCTACACCTCCCGGGCTGCGGCCAGCCACGCCGCCTACCTGCCCTTCGTGAACGTGATCACGAGGCGCTACCGGCACTTCCCTCGCGTGATCGGCTTTGGCATCGTCAACGAGCCGTCCCTGCCGAGCACGCCGCACGGCACGCCCAGGCTCGACCAGCAGATCCTGCGCTGGCAGGCTCCTGTGCGTAACGCGATCGCTGCCCAGGCGCCGGGCCGCGCGATCTTCTTCAACGTGCGCGGCGGAAACTACGGCACCAACGTGTGCTTCAGCTGCGCCGGGTTCAAGCTGCGCAACGCGGTACTCGATTGGCACAGTTTCTACAACGGGTGTTGTGGTGACGGCATGGACGCCCGGGCCGACAACTGGCTGCCGTCGTGGGGCCGCACCCACAACCAGCGCTCGTCGACGTACACCGGAACTTACGCGGCGCAGCGTGCCAATCTCATGATCCCGTACCAGCGCACCCGCGCGCGGGGGATCCCGATGATCGTGGGGGAGTGGGGCGTGCACACCGTCCCCGGATGGCGCTCATACGACCAGCAGATGCGACGCCTCCTCACGGCGCTCCACCTCAGCTTCGCCCGGTGGGACATGTCTGACAGCCCGCATTTTGGCCTGGCCACCGGCACGGCGTTGAACGACCAGGGACGGTGGCTGCAAGCCTGGCTTACGGCGCGCCGCTGACCATTCAGGCGGCTTCCGAATGCCCAAACGTGACGGTCGGAAGAACCCTGCCGGCCCACTTCGGGAGCCACCACGCCCAGTCGCCGAGCAGGCGCAGCGCCACCGGAATCAGCACTAGGCGGACGAGCACCGCGTCCAGCAGCACCGCGATGCCGAGGATCGTGCCCATCTCCTTGGGCGGCAGCGGCCCCGAGAGGGCGAAGGTGAAGAACACCGCCACCATCACCGCCGCCGCGGCCAGGATCACACGGCCGGAATGGGCGAGGCCGCCGACCATCGCCTCGTGCGGATCGCCCGACCGGTCGTAGTGCTCCTTGGCCGATGCCAGCAGGAACACGGTGTAGTCCATGGCGATCGCGAAGATCATCGCGAAGAAGAACACGGGCGCCCATGCGTCCAGGAACCCCTGCGACTGGAATCCCAGGATCGATGCGCCGTGGCCGTTCTGGAACACGAGCCGGGCGACGCCGAACGCCGCACCGGTGGCAAGCACGTTGGCGAGCACGCCGACAAGCGCGATCACCGGCGCCTGCAAGGCGAACAGCAAGAGCACGAATCCCAGCGTGAGCACTACGCCGATCACCCGCGGGGTGGCGGTTGCAAGGGCCGACTCGAGGTCGTGGTTCTCGGCCGTGGCACCGCCCACCAGGGTGCCGGGCGGCAGCGTGTTGCGCAGCCGATCGATCGGTCGATCCCACCGCGGGACTCGACGGATCGGCGTTGGGCACCGCCTGGATCAGGGCGAAGGTATGGGCCCGGTCGAGCTGGGCCGGCGTGACCGCCGCGATGCCGCGGTCGGTGCCGAGCACGTGCGCCGCCGCCCGGCTCTGCGCGGCCGGCACCACGATCTGGAGCGCGCCCGGCGCGCCGCTGCCGAATGCCTTGGCGACCTGGTCATAGCCGATGCGCGAGCTGTCGCCGGTGGGGACGACCTTGATCGACGGCATGCCGGTGCGCAGTCCGAGGATCGGCGCGGCCAGCGCCAGCAGGATCACCAGGGCTCCGGCACCGAACAGCAGCGGCCGGCGCCACAGCCGCTCGGCCCACGCAGCGAACCGCGCAGACCGGTGCTCACCGGTGTGCACCCACGAGAGCGAGAGGCGGTCGACGCGAGGGCCGAGCCAGGCGAGCACCGCAGGCAGCAGCGTCAGCGCCGCTCCGAGCACGAAGATCACCGACACCATGATGCCGAGCGCCATCGAGCGAAACGCGGGACTCGGCACCAGCATCACGGCCGTGAGCGAGATGAGTACCGTGAGGCCCGAGAAGAGCACCGCCTTGCCGGCGGTGTCCATGGTGACGGCCACCGCCTCGGCCGGGCGAAGGCCCGATCCAAAGAGGGCGGCGCGATACCGGGCCACGATGAAGAGCGCGTAGTCGATGCCCAGCGCGAGCGCGAACATGAGCGCGAAGTTCATCGCCCAGATCGAGATGTCGCTGACCTGCGTACCCAGATAGAGCACGCCGGCGCTTGCCACGAGGCCGGTGATGGTGAGCATCAGCGGCAGCCCCGCGGCGACCAGCGAGCCGAACGCGAACACCAGGATCAGCAGCGTCACCGGCCAGCTGAAGAGTTCCGACTGCATCATCGCGGTGCGGTTGGCGGTGTTGAAGTCAGACCACATCGCCGAGGCGCCGGTGGCGTGCACCGTGACGGCGGTGGTGCCGGCATCGCTCAGCTTGCCCTTCAGAGCATCGGCCGCCGCCACCATCTGCGTGGGGTTGCGGGCCGCGCCGCCCATTACCACGGCCGTGTGGCCGTCGCGCGAGATCGTGACGCCCGGCTGGGGCCCGACGACGCGTCGAGATCGCCGGGTCGGCGCGCAGAATCTGCTCGACGCGTTGAACGGTGGCACCGAACGCCGGGTCGGTCGCGGTCAGGGTGGGGGAGTGCAGTACGACCATGATCGCCTCCGAACTCTGGCCGCCGAACTTCTGCTGAATGATGTCGCGCGCCTTCACCGACTGCGAGCCGTTGGCCTGCCAGCCGGCGCCCGAGAGCGCGGTTTCGACGCGCGGGTGCAAGCGCCCCGAAGGCGACCGCGATGACCACCCACGTAAGCACCACCGCCGCGTACGTGTGCGGCGGTGAAACGGCCTAGCCGGCCGATCGGCCCCAGCTCGCTCATCGCGCAGCTGGGGGTCGTGTCGCCCAGGATCTGCGCGAGCTCTGCCACGGACTGCTGCAGCGATCCACACACCGCCTCGCACAGGGCGAACACCGAATCGTCGGTGATGGCGTAGATCGACCTTCGTGCCCTCCTTCTGGCGCGACACGATGCCCGCCGCGTGCAGCACGGCGAGATGGCGCGAGATGTTCTGCTGCGTCGCGCCGAGCTCGCCGGTGAGCTCGCCGACTGAGGTCTCGGCCTGCCGCAGGCGGTCGAGGATGCGGATGCGCAGCGGCTCGCCCATCACGCGGAAGCGCTCTGCAATCAGCTCGACAACGGGTTCGGGAAGTGGATGTGAGGGGGGCATTGGCGGTCTCCTTGAGAATCTTCTACAAGTATACTACTCTACAACTGTGTACTTGTAAAGGAGAGGAATGAGATGGAGACATTGACCCACACGAACTACGCCCTGGTGACAACCGTCGAGGGCGAGTTCGCCGATGTTGTCACCCGCGTCCGCGCGGAGCTCGCCGACCGAGGGGTTCGGGGTGCTCACCGAGATCGACGTGCAGGCGACGCTTGCCGCCAAGCTCGGCGTGGAGGAGCCGCCGTACGTGATCCTGGGCGCGTGCAACCCGCCGCTGGCCCATCGGGGCCTGGGTATCGAACCCGACCTGGGCGTGCTGCTGCCGTGCAACGTGGTGGTGAGGCAGGACGGCGACACCGTCCGAGTGGCCGCGATGGAGCCGATCGCTGCGATGCATGTGGCCCAGAACGGCGACCTCGAGCCGCTCGCGATTGAAGCCCGATCACGCCTGGAGCGTGCGCTTGGACGGCTGGCCCCGTGACGGCCACACCGGTCTACACCACCGGGTCGTGGCGGCCGTTTGCGGGCAGCGAGCAGGCGTTCCTGGATGCCTGGGAGGAGTTCGCCAACTGGTCGGCGCAGTTGCCCGGCGCGCAGCAGGCCGTCCTGGCCCGCGATCTGAGAGACCCCGAACGGTTCGTCAGCATCGTCGGATGGGACGATCTCGACGCCGTCCGGGCGTGGAAATCCTCGCCCGAGTTCAAGCCCCGCATGGCAAGGGTGCAGCAGTACGTGGACAAGTTCGCCCCGACCGAGATCAGTGTGGTGGCGGCGAGCGCTACGGGTGGCGCTGTTCAAACCGGTCGGTGAAGGGAGCCCGACGAGCATTTTCACCACCCCGGGAACAGTGAGGTCAGAGCCAGATGGCTCGGAAACGCGACTGCGGCGAGGATCGTCGCGCTCAACCCGATCGCCCGCCCGAGCCTGACCTTGCCGACCTGCTCGTCGGTGGCCGTGTGAAACGCGATGGTTTGCTCGGGACGATCGAGCGGGCGCACGGTAGAAACTTCCCAGTGCAGGAGGTGGGTGCCCTTGTGCGCCTCATGCCACGCGCCGAGGTCGTCGCCGGCTTCCAGTTCCGCAACCGCCGTCACGATGTACCTTCCCATGCGCCGAATAATAGATCGTACTACGGTATAAATCCACGAAACTCTTTGCCCCCCGCAGCGGCCCGGGCGCCGGTCGTGACGAGTTTCCCCCCCGTATCTGGGGAAGCTCGTTGCGGTAGGCGATCAGCACATCGCGGTGGGTGATCCAGCCGATCATCTTGCCATCGTCGTCGGCGACCGGCAACGCGTCTGCGTGAAGCGCGAGCATCTGGTCGAGCACGTCGTCCAGGCGTTGCCCGGCGGCCACCGACGTGACGGGCTCGGCCAGGTCTGCGGCCGTTGCGGCAAGCCGGCCGCCGCTCGCCGCCTCGTCGAGCGTGCGGGCGTTCACGGCGCCGACGAGGTGGCCGTCATCCTCGTACACCGGAAGCACCGGCTCGCCGCTGCGCGCAAAGCGCTCCAGCAGCGCGGCCAGAGGTTCGTCGGCCGCCACCGCTGGTGGTAGCGGCCTGGCGGCCTCGCCGGCGGTCAACTTGCGGCTGATGAACTGCCGATGGCGGCGCAGGTCGACGCCGCGGCGGCGCAGCTTCGCGGTGTAGATCGACTCGCCCGAAAGCAGCGCGGCGAGGGATACCGCGATCACCACCGCGACCATCAGCGGCAGGATGATGTGGTAGTCGCCGGTCAGTTCGAAGATGATGATCACGGCCGTGATCGGCGCCCGCGAGGCGGCGGCGAACACAGCGCCCATGCCGACGAGTGCGTAGGCGCCGGTCGGGCCGGTGGCGTGGGGTGCAAGCTGCGCGGCCGCATCGCCGAACGCGGCGCCCAGCATCGCGCCCATGAAGAGCGACGGGGCAAACACGCCGCCCGACCCGCCGATCGACATGGTCAGGCTCGTGGCGGCGATCTTGCCGCACAGCAGCAAGAGCAGAAACCACAGCGCGTAGTTGCCGTTCACCGCCCGCTCGAGCACCGGATAGCCCGACCCCGTACAGCTGGGGCATGGCGAGCAGGAGCACTCCCAGCAGCACGCCTCCGACGGCCGGCCTCATCCACGCCGGCCCTCGCCAGATGCGGTCGGCGGCATCTTCCATGCCGTAGAGCACCCGCACAAACGCCGTGCCGATCACCGCGGCAGCCAGACCCAGACCGATGTAAAACCCGTACTCCCAGACCGACCGCTGCTGGAAGGCAGGAATGGTCAGGAACGGGGCCGAGCCGAACGCGGCGCGGCCGACAGCGCCGGCCGCGACCGAGCTGAGCACGACGACCCCGAAGGATTCGAACTCGAAGTCGCGCAGGATCAGCTCGAGGGCGAAGAAGACGCCCGCGATGGGCGCGTTGAAGGTCGCCGAGATTCCGCCGGCCGCACCGCACGCGACCAGCAGCCGCAGCCGCGATTCGGAGAGCCCGAACGCCTGCCCGCACGAACTCCCCAGCGCCGACCCGATCTGGACGATTGGGCCCTCGCGGCCAACCGATCCGCCACAGCCGATGCAGATCGCCGAGGCGGCAGACTTGATCGCCGCCACCCGGGGCCGGATGCGCCCGCCGTTCTCCGACACCGCGAGCATCACCTCAGGCACGCCGTGGCCCTTCGCCTCGCTTGCGTAGCGCTCGATCAGGGGGCCGTAGATCAGACCTCCGACCACCGGCGCGAGGATGATGAACCAGATTCCCAGCACGGCGATGTGACCGTTTGGCACCCGGCCGGCGGCGCTGAAGTCGCGGTGCCCGGAGAAGATCTGCGTGGCGCCCACCACGAGCTCGCGGAAGAGCACGGCGCCCACCCCGGCGGTGAGGCCGATCACGACGCCGAGGGCCAGGAGCCCGGCGGGTGACGTACGACACCAGGTGGCCACGCCGAGTATCAGGCGTCTGGCGGCGGGGTGGTTCGAAGTGGGAAGCGGGGCCTCGATCCCCGAACTGTACCGTACTACGTTGTATCGTCCCCGGAGTCCGGGCACCCCTCGTCAGCTGCTGGCCGGGTTCAGGCGTTCGGTGAGGCGATCAAGAGGGCGCCGCGCACCTTGGCGTCGAGTGCGTGAGCGGCCAGGTTTAGCGATTGAATCGCGGTCGCGCTCGGCGCGTCGGTAGTGCCCGTATCGGACGAGAGCGCGACGTAGGCGATCACGCGATCGCGCTGCCAACCGAGCCAGTACTGCAGATTTCCGCCGTCGACCCACGCGAAGAGCACGGAGTTGGGTGGCGCGCCGGTGGGCACCTGCAGCCTCGTCACACCCTTCTTCTGGATCTCGAGCTTCCAGATCCTGTGTGCGGCGGCGGCGGTCTTGAACAGGTTCACGTCGCTCACCACGCGGTAGTTGTCCGACTGGTCGAGCAGCATCGAATGGCGGCTTGCAAGCCAGTTCTTGCGCAGCAGGGCGATGGCCGCCGCGCGATGCGGCGTGCCCACCGGCGGAAACTGCTCGCTGAGCTTCTCCCCGCCCTGATCCTGCAGCTCGTAGGCGCTCACGTCGCCGGACTGCAACACCATCTGCTGCACGGACTCGGAAGGCGTGACTCTGGCCTGCGAACCGGGCAGGGTGGCGGGGCTCGAGCTCATCAGGCCACAGCCCGAGGCGAGCAGTGCGCTTGCGGCGGCGGCAGCCACTGCGGCAGGGATGCGAATCGACTTCACACGAGCGTTGTCGGCATTTCAGCCGAGAGGCTCAATAGCGAAACCAGAAGTGCTCTGAATAACAGGGGTCAGACCCCTTTCATTCATCCGAGGAGTGCTGCCAGGCGTCGTCGGCGGGGTGGTAGCCGATCGCGCGCTCGGCGTCGCCCAGCTCGGCGTGCCGGTGACGGTTGGCCGAGATGCCGTTCACAACGATGAACCCCGAGCGTTCGGTCTCGAC
Organism: uncultured Actinomycetes bacterium; assembly: GCA_963796875.1. Taxonomy (GTDB): domain Bacteria; phylum Actinomycetota; class Thermoleophilia; order Gaiellales; family JAICJC01; genus CAVPTL01. Next base: position 218,975 of record CAWCNL010000004.1, on the reverse strand, counting down.
CGCTGCGCAGATCAGCTTCACGCAGTCGTCGTGGCTCAACCAGGCGGCCAGATTGCGCGGCGTCGCATCCTCACCGGCCGGCGGCTGGGCAGCGAAGTACCCGATCCGCAACGCCACCACCGAGGTCTCGGAGGTGGTCGCGACCCACCCTCCGAGCGCCTCGACCCAGGCCTTCGTCGCTCCATAGAGGTTTGCCGGAAGCGGTGCATCAGCCGACCGCCGCTGGCGGGTCTGGTCATAGCCCGAGACCGCCTGCTGGCTCGAGGCCAGCACCAGCCGCCGCACCCCGGCATCCCGCGCCGCCGCCGAGACTGCGTAGGCCCCCTGCACGTTCGGGCCGTGCAGCGCCTGCCAATCCGCCTCGGGGGAGGGATCGGCGGCCAGATGCACCACGGCGTCGGCCCCAGCGAACGCCTTCCGGCAGTCGTCAATCGAGGTCACGTCGAGCTGCTCCACACCATCTGCGGGGCGCAGGTCGGTGGCGCGGATCTGCCATCGGCCGGCGAGCCGCGGGACGATCAGCGAGCCAATCCCGCCGGCGGCTCCGGTGACGGCCACCTGCCTCAATGCGGTGGATGAGGTGGGGGCGGGGGAATGGTCTGAGGCGACGGAGCCTCGTCCGGCCAGGCCACGATCACCGTGCACGGCGCGTGATCGACCACGAACCGCGTCATGTGCCCGAAGCTGTGGGGGCCCAGCCGCGAGCGTTCGCCGTCGCGGGCGACCACCAGTACGTCGACGGCGGTCAGCGCATCGACGATCGCCCGCTCTGCGCGCACGCCGGACTGCACATGGATGCGTCCCAGCGACCCGCGGCCCAAGCGCTGCTCGGCGCCTGCCAGGAGCGCATCGGCCTCGGCCGCCGAGAGCGCGCTCAGCGTGGGCCCGGACGGATGGTGGTGCGGGCCTCGGCCGAGCAGGCCGCCGACCGCTCCCTCCAGCGCCCGCTGCGCATCCTCCGAGGCGGCGTGCAGCAGCAGCACCTCGGCATCTGCGGGCAGCAGGTCGCGAGCGGCGTCAACGCAGCCCTGCCAGGTGCCTTCGACGATCCAGATCGCGGCTCGCATGCCCTTCATCATGCCACCCTCAGCGACACCCAGAGGGCCACGGTTGCGGCGACCACGCCCAGCGGGACGGTGATCGCACCCAGCCGCACGAACTCGCTGATCGAGGGCGGTGCATCGTGGCGCTGCAGAATCCGCCGCCACAGAAGTGTCGCGAGCGACCCGGTGTAGGTCAGGTTGGGGCCGATGTTCACGCCGACGAGCACCGCCAGAACCGGCCCGGCGCCGGCGACTGCGGGAAGCAGCAGCAGGACGGCCGGCAGGTTATTGACCAGGCTTGCGAGGATCGCCGCGAGCACCGCGATTGCGAGCAGGGCGGCGAGCGAGTGCCCGGTGGGCACGACATCGGCCACCAGATCGCCCAGGCCGTGCACCGAAACGGCCTTCACGATCAGGCCCAGGCCGAGCACGAAGGCCAGGAACGGCAGGTCGAGCGCGGAGCCGACCGAGGTGGGCGGAGAGTGCTCGGCGGCGCAGCAGCGGCGCGGCGAGCACGATCGCTCCGGCGAGCGCCGCCCACGCCGGGCTGACGCCGAACGCCGAGGTGACGAAGAACCCGAGCAGCGTCAGACCGAGCACCGTCACCGCGAAGAGTGGCACGGCTACCGGCTCGTCGAGCGCCACTCCCCGGCCACCCAGATCGGCATCGAAGAACCGCCGAAACACGAACCACTCCACGACGATCGCGGCGAGCCAGGGGAGCGCCATCAGCGCTGCGAAATGCGAGAACGTGAGTCCACTGGCGCGGTAGGCGAGCAGGTTTGTGAGGTTCGAGACGGGAAGCAGCAGCGACCCCGAGTTGGCGAGGTGGGTGCACGCGTAGACATGCGGCTTGGCGCGCACCCGTAGCCGCAGCACCGTCTGGAAGACGGCCGGGGTGAGCAGCACGATTGTGGCGTCGAGGCTCAACGCGGCCGTGACGACCGCGGCGACCCCGAACACCAGCCCCAGCAGGGCCACCGGCCGACCGCCGCTGGCCCGAGCCATCCAGCTTCCCGCCGCCGCGAACACGCCGTGCCGCTCGCTCAGATCGGCGAGCACAAGCACCGCGGCCAGGAAGAGCACCGTTGGGGCCAGCTCGCGTAGCTCCGATCGGGCCTGGGCGCCGCTGAGTGCGCCGACGGCCACCAGGGCCAGTGCGGCAGGCACCGCCACGATCGCCTCGGGCAGTCCTCGCGGCCGCGCCACCGCAAACCCCAGCGTGGCGGCGAGCAGCGCGAGCGCAAGAACCTCGTAGAGCGCGGTTGGCATTCCAGTGCCTCTACCCGTGATCCGCTTTGGCGAACCAGGTTGCCGACGTTGCGGTCACGTGGCGGTCGCATCCGGCAGGCGATTCTCAGATTGTGCGGGTACGGTGCGGGTGCGTGACTCCCGTCCTGCTGTTTGTCACCGCGTTTCTAGCGAGCGCGGTCGAGGCCGTCGAGGCCCTTACCGTGGTGCTCGCGATGGGCCTCAGCCGAGGCTATCGCTCGGCGCTGATCGGCGTCGCCGTGGGACTTGCGGTGCTGGCGGTGATCGTCGCGATCCTCGGCTCGGCGCTGACCTCGATACCGATCGACGCGCTGCGGCTGATCGTGGGCGTGCTGCTCCTGATCTTCGGGCTGCAATGGCTGCGCAAGGCGATCCTGCGCGCGGCCGGCGTCCTGGCCCAGCGCGACGAGGATGCCGCCTTTGCGCGCGACCTGCGTGTGGCGCAGGAAATGCCGGGCGCGAGGGCGGGGCTCGACCGCTACAGCTTTGCGATGACGTTCAAGGTCACGCTGCTCGAGGGCCTTGAGGTGGCGTTCATCGTCATCACGTTCGGGTCGACCCAGGGTCGGGTCGGGCTCGCCGCCGCTCGCCGCGATCGCAGCCGTGCTCGTGGTCACCGCCGTTGGCGTGGCGGTGCGTGCGCCCCTGGCCCGCGTACCCGAGAACGCGATCAAGTTCGCCGTGGGCCTCCTGCTGACCACGTTCGGCACGTTCTGGGCCGGCGAGGGGGCATCGATCGGGTGGCCGGGCGGCGACGTGATGATTCTGCCGCTGCTTGGGATCTATGCAGGGGCCGCGTGGCTGATGGTCGACGCGCTGCGACCCCGGCCGACCGCCCTGGAGGTGGGCGAGTGAACGCGTTTCATGCCGTCTCCGAGTTCATCGCCGGCGACGACTGGCGCCCGGCGCTGGGTGCCGTCATCGGCGTTGCCGCGGCGGCCGCGATCACCGCCGCCGGTCTGCCCGGCTGGTGGGCGCTCCCTGCCGTCGTGGTGATGGCGCTGTGGTGGTCGGCCGGCCGCGCGACGGCCAGGCGCGGCTAGAGCGAGCGCACCTGCTTGGTCACCCAACCCGCGATCGCCAGCACGACGATCCCGAGGATGCCGATGATGATCGAGCCGGCCGAGAGTGCGAACAGCAGCAGGACGACGCCCACGCCGATCCCGGCGTAGCCGCCCCGCACCATCTGGCGCTGCTTTTGGTCGCGTTTGGAGAGAGACATGCACGCAGGATAGTGCGGCTCGGCGGGCAGGAACGCGGCGAAGGCGGGCGAACGGCCAAGCATGCACACACGCGCCCCATATCCCGCCACGCTCGAGATCGACTATCCCGACCGGTCGCTCGACCGGCTCTCGACGCTCCTGCGACTGTTCTACCTGATCCCCATCGGGATCCTGATCGCGCTCGTCTCGCACTCGTCGTACACGGTCACGGTGAACGGTGAAGCCGTGCGCACGGTCGCCACCGGCGGCGGCATCCTGGTCATGCCCGTCGTCCTGATGCTGCTCTTTCGCCGCAAGTATCCAGGCTGGTGGTTTGACTGGAACCTCGAGCTGACGCGGTTCACCACCCGCGTGACCGCCTACGGGGCGCTGCTCAACGACCAGTACCCGTCCACCGACGAGGAGCAGACGGTGCACCTCGCAGCTCCAGCGGCCAGACGCTCGAGCGTGCTGTCACGCTGGATGCCGCTGGTCAAGTGGCTGCTCGCCATCCCGCATTACTTCTGCCTGTTCTTCCTCGGCATCGGAGTAATCTTTGCCGTGATCGCCGCCTGGTTTGCGATCCTGTTCACCGGCCATTACCCGCGCGGGTTGTTCGACTACGTGGTCGGCGTGCACCGCTGGGGGCTGCGCGTGGCCGCCTACATGGAGATCTTGATCACCGACGAGTACCCGCCGTTCTCGCTGCACTAGCTGCGAGCTTCTAGGCGAGCAGCGCCTCGAGCGCGAGGCCACCCAGTTCGGCGATCGCATCGTGCCGGGCGATGTGGCCCTGGATGATCTTGCGGTCGAACACGCCGCCCCAACCCAGTCGCCGGTCGGTGCGGCGGGTATCGCCGAAGCCTCGCCACTCGACCTCGGCCTCGCTGTCGGTGAGGTCGGTGACGACGTACCAGATGTCGCCCTCCTCGTGAGTGAGCGAGAAGGCCTTGCCCACGGCGATACCGGGGCCAAGTTCGCGCGAATGCTCGACGGCGTCTTCGCGGGCAGCGTCGACGAAACGGACGGCCTCATACCAGGTCAGATCGCTGATCGAGGACTCCTCCACCTCGTAGGACATGGGGAGGATCACGTCGGCCAGGATCACGGAGCCGGGCCGAGCATGCTCGGCCAACAGCCGCTGGTCGAAATAGATCCCGATGATTTCCTCACCGCCGCCCAGATCGGCGGTGACGTAGTACCGAGAGGACATCAGAAATTGTCTCCTTGGACCATGAAAAGTCCGCATATTGCCTCCCGCTTGTCCTGCCTGGCGGAAGTGCAGACTCGCTTCGCTTACCGCCAGGAACCGTACCGAGCGACGATTGTTCTCTCGTTAAGAAACGGTAACGCGTGGGTCGGACGCGAGCCTCCGGCGCGTCAACCCGCGGCGCGCGCGGCGATCGGCCGCCCCACCACGAGCACGTCGAGCATGCCCGCATCGAGTTCGTCGAAGGCCGCGTCGGGCTGTACCAGGAGAGCGTCGAGCGCGGTCGAGAAGAAGCAGCGCGCGCTGGCCGCCAACACGACGTCCATGACGTCCTTGTCCGAGAGCCCGAGGTTGCGGAGCTCGTCAAGGTCGGCTGCCGAGATCGCTCCCGGTGCGCGGGCGACCTTCTCGGCCAGATCCATCACCGCGATGTCCACATCGCTCAGTCCGGCATTGCGGCGGTCGCGCACGATCGCCTCGACCGGTTCTCCGAACTCGGTGGCGAGAATCTTGCCGTGGGCCAGCGAGCAGTAGCTCGACCCCAGCGCCTGGGCGGCCGCGAGAGTTGCCAGCTCGTAGCGGCGCACATCCATGCCCTCCTTGATCGACCCGTTCAGCTGCCGCCACGCGGCGTAGACGTCAGGATGGCCCTCGAAGGCGCGCTCGAAGTTGGTCGGCATCTCAGCTCCTCGTCCAGGTGGTCTCGACCGCGGGCGGCGAGGTGAGCGTCTGGTAGACGACGCAGTAGCGCTCGGTCTTCCGCTGCAGCGCCTCCATGTCCTCGGCGCTCACGTCTGGCGCCTCGAGATCGAACGTGGTGCGGATGGCGCTGAATCCCACCGGCGCGGCCCGGTCGATGCCCAGCGTCCCGGCCAGGTCGAGGTCGCCCTCCACGGTCACACCGATGTGCTCGACCGCGAGGCCCATCGCCTCGGCCACCATCTGGCAGGTGAGCTGGGCACACGCCGCGAGCGCGCCGAGCAGCAGGTCGCCCGAGCACGCCGCGGTACCCTCGCCACCGACCCCGGCGTGGGCCTGGGCCTCGTGAATCGCGCGGCCCAGATCGACCGAGCACGCGATCGGCGAGTCGCCGCTCTGACCCCGCGCCGTGAGCGTGATCTGCGAGCTTCCCGGCTCGCTGCGATATCCCGCCTTGAGCGGTTCCTGCACGCCTCGTAAATCCATCCTCGGCCTCCTGAGTTGCTCGAGGCAGAAGGGTATCGCTAGTTGGCGAGGATCACCGAGTAGTCGCGCCCGCCGCCGAGCGATGTTGCACCGCTCATTCCGGGCACGACCACCGGTGCGGTGCGCTTGGTGGTGCTGCCGTCGCCAAGCTCACCGAACTCGTTGTCGCCCCAGGCCCATACGGTCGAGGCGCTCGAGGCGAGGGTGTGCAGCCGTCCGGTGCCGACCGCGGTCACGTTCGAGAGCGAGGGCACGACCGTCGGCTTGGTATGTGCCTTCCCGGTGCCGTCGCCGAGCTGGCCGTAGGAGTTCTGGCCCCAGCAGTACACCTTGCCGGTGCTGAGCAGCGCGACGCTGTGGTTGGCGCCGGCGGTGATGGCCTTCGCTCCGGTGATGCCCGTGGCCTTGACCGGCTTGGTCTTGTTGGCCGTGGTGCCGTCGCCGATCATGCCGTACTGATTCCAGCCCCAGGCCCAGACTGCACCGCTCGAGTCGATCGCGAGGCTGTGGTCGCGACCGCCCGTGATCTGGGTGACGTTGGCGAGGCCGGTGACCGCCACGGGGGTCTTGTGGTTGGTGGTATTGCCGGTGCCGAGGTTGCCGTACTGGTTGTCGCCCCAGGCGAGCACGGTGTGTCCGGCGCGCAGTGCCAGCGAGTGGTCGCGGCCACCGGCGATGGCGATCGCGTCGGTGATGCCGCTGACCTTGACCGGCGTCTTGCGGTTGGTCGTGGTGCCGTCGCCCAGCACGCCGAACGAGTTCCAACCCCAGGCCCAGACGCTGCCGTCGGCCGCGAGGGCCATGGAGTGGTAGTGGCCGGTGGCCACGGCGATGATCGGCCGGGCGCCGGGGAACGTCACCTTGACCGGTGTCTTGCGGTTGGTGGTGGTGCCGTCGCCGCACTGGCCGTAGTTATTGATGCCCCAGCACCACACGGCGCCGCTCGCATCGAGGGCGATGGCGTGTTCGCGGCCGCCGTCGCAGTCGATCACGTTTGCCAGGATCGATCCGCCCGGCGAGTGGTGGGCGGTGGTGGTGCCGTCGCCGAGCTGTCCGTCGGCGTTGTCACCCCATGCATAGACCTTCGTGGCCGCGGCGTATGCGGGCGTCTCGAAGAACAGTCCGGCGCTCGAGAGCGCAATGCCCGCGGCGGCGCTGCGCTGCAGGAACAGCGCGCCGTGTCGAAGCGTGACCCATTTTCCAACCCCTCCCAGCTTGGGTACCGCCACGATCGTACACGTCGTAACAGCTGTTGCCAACGCATCAGAGTGCATAAAGGGGTCAGCCACCTTTTGTGCATGGGCGGATGCCGAGTCTTGCAACCAAACGCCTGCCCATGCATAAAAGGTGGCTGACCCCCTCTGTGCTTCACCCACCACCACCCGGGCCGGACTCAGAGAGCAAATGGGCCGAGTCCGGCCAGGGCGTAGGGGGTGGAGAACGATCGTGCGCTTTTCCACAGGTATGCGTCAACCCGCATCTGCGAAATGCGTTGCGAATTTCGCGCAATCTGCGGGATTGTCAGGTGACGATTGGGACGTTCACCATGCCGAAACGCGGATGTCCACAGGGTTACCCACAGGCCGTCAACTGGTTGTCAGCGCGGCCTCGAGCGCGTCGGTCAGCACCTGCACGCCGGCCTCGCAGTCCTCCCGCTCGGCGGACTCCTCCGGCGTGTGGCTCGCGCCGGTCGGGTTGCGGACGAACACCATCGCCGCAGGCACATGCGGCGCGAGGATGCCCGAATCGTGGCCCGCATACGAGGGCAGGTCGCCGGCGGCGATCCCGCGCCGCTGCGCCGCCTCGGAGAGCATCGCGCGCAGGACGGGATCGAACGTCGCGCCGTCGTTGCGCGCCTCGAGCGAGAACGTGCGCCTCGCCGAACCGGTCGCGCAGCGTGTCCACCATCTCCTCGACGGTGGCGAGCTCGGGTGCGCGCACGTCGAGCGAGACCGTCACATGGCCGGGAATCGAGTTGGTCGAGCCCGGCACGACCTCGACCTTGCCGACCGTGCCGACCGCACCGGGGTGGGCGCGGGCCACCCGGTCGACCTCCAGCACGAACGGCGCGGCGGCCACCAGGGCGTCGCGGCGGCCCGGCATCATCGTCGTGCCGGCGTGGTTGGCGGCGCCGAAGAACTCGACCTTCCACCGCTGCCGGGGGGTGAGCACCGTGGCGATTCCCACCGCCAGGTCGCGCTCGACCAGGCTCACACCCTGCTCGACGTGCACCTCCAGCATCGAGCGCACGCGGGCGAGCTGCGCGGGCGCGGCGCGCAGCGACTCGGCGGTCACGTCGTAGATCTGGGGTGCGTCGCCCATCGCCTCGAGTACGTGGTCGATGTCGAGCCCGCCGGTGATCGCGAGGCTCGCAAAGCAGGCCACCCGAAAGCGGGCACCCTCCTCGTCCACGAACGACACGACCGCCAGCGGGTGGCGCCGCTTCACGCCGGAGTCGAGCAGCGCCGCAGCGGCTTCGAGTGCGCTGACCACGCCCAGCGCGCCGTCGTAGGCACCGCCGTTGGGCTGGGTGTCCAGGTGCGACCCGGCGCATACCCACGGGCCCTCGTCGGCATCGGGGGTGACCGCCCAGAGCGTGCCGGCGCCGTCGCGCCGCACCTCCAGGCCGATCTCCTCGGCCGCGGCGGTGAACCACGTGCGCGCCTCGGCCTCGAGCGGCGTCCACGCGACGCGGTTCCAGCCCGTGTCGGTGCGGCCGATCTCGGCGAGCTGGTCGAACCAGCCCCAGAACCTGTGTGGATCGATGTCTGCCACGTTCGTGTGACAATACGCGGCCATGCGACTTCCTGGGTTCGTCAACGCACATTCACATGCATTCCAGCGCGGAATGCGCGGCCTGGTCGAGCGGGTCGATCCGGCCCATCCCCACGACGATTTCTGGTCGTGGCGCGAGGCGATGTATGCCGCCGCCGGAGCGCTCGACCCCGACTCGATTCACGCCGTGTGCCGCGCCGCCTACCAGGAGATGGTCGGAGCGGGCTACGTGGCGGTGGGCGAGTTCCACTACCCGCACCACCAGCCCGGCGGCGAGCCCTACGCCGACCGAAACGCGATGTCCAAGGCGGTGATCGCCGCGGCCCAGGACGCCGGCATCGAGCTGGTGCTGCTGGAGACCGCCTACGAGCGCGGGGGGCAGGGAAAGCCGCCCAGCGCCGGACAGCGGCGGTTCTGCGACCCGTCGATCGACGCGTACCTGGAGCGGGTGGACGAGCTGTCCGAGCTGACCCAGGTCGGACTTGCTCCGCACAGCGTGCGGGCGGTGCCGCGGCCGTGGCTCGAGCGGATCGCCGCGCACGCGGAGGCGCGCGAGATGGTGATCCACATCCACGCCAACGAGCAGCTGCGCGAGATCGAGGAGTGCCTCGAGGAGTACGGCGTGCGGCCCATCGAGCTTCTGGCCGAGGTGGGCATTCTCTCGAGCCGCACCACCTTGATCCACGTCACCCACGTGACCGACGCCGAGCTCGATCTGATCGCTCAGGCCGGGGCGACGGTGTGCGCCTGCCCCACCACCGAGGCGAACCTGGGCGACGGGTTTCTGCCGGCCCTGCGCATGTTCGAGCGGGGGATCCCGATCTGCATCGGGTCGGACTCCAACACCATCATCGATCCGATCGTCGAGGTGCGCGAGGTCGAGGCGATCGCCCGCCGCGACGCGCAGCGGCGCAACGTGCTCGTGCCGCCGGGGGGCACCGGGCCGACCGAGTATCTGCTCGACATCGGGTCGGCCAACGGCGCCCGCGCACTCGGGCTAACTCACCCTCTACCTGAGGTTGAGGTTATCCTCGATCATCCACATCTGCTGGGGGTCGATCCCGAACACGTACCGGCGGCCCTCGTATTCGGCGGATCGGCCGCCGCGCTGCGTCCGATCGCCACCTAACCACCCGAAAGGCATCGCTCTATGGACTTCACTCTCAGCCCCGAGCTTCGCGATCTGCGCGCCCGCGTGCGAACGCTGGTGGACGAACATCTGCAGCCGCTCGAGCTGGAGGCAGAGCAGAGCCACGGGCGGCTGTCGGCCGAGTCTCACGCCAAGGCCAAGGCGGCGATCCAGGCCGCCGGCCTCGGCGCCAACAACATCCCCAAGGAGTTCGGCGGCGGCGGGTTCAACCTGACCGAGCAGATCGTCACTCACGAGCAGCTGGGCCGCCTCACCAACTGCCTGTGGGTACTGGTGTGGAGCCCCTCGAACGTGCTCGTGCACGGCACGCCCGAGCAGATCGAGCGCTACCTGCTGCCCGACGTGCGCAACGACCACCGGCATGCCTTCGCGATCACCGAGTCCGACGCGGGCTCCGATCCGCGCGCCATCAAGGCCGAGGCGGTCAAGACGGCGGACGGCAACTACGAGCTCTCCGGCACCAAGTGGTTTGTGACCGACGGCGACGTGGCGAGCTACTTCATCGTGCTGGCCTGGGCGGTGGACGGCATCGATCGCCAGCCCACGCTGTTTCTGGTCGACAAGGATTCGCCGGGCGTCGAGATGACGGCCGACCCCGACTTCACCCACAACTTTCCCTACCGGCATCCCGAGTTCACGTTCACCAACACTCCGGTGCCTGCCGCGAACATCCTGGGCGAGGTGGGGGAGGGGTTCACGCTCACCGGCGAGTGGTTCATCGAGGAGCGCGTGCACATCGCGGCGCGCTGCATCGGTGCCTGCAACCGGCTGATCGAGCTGGGCACGGAGTGGGCGCTCGAGCGTGAGCAGTTCGGCAGCCGGATCTTCGACCACCAGGCGGTGTCATTCGCGCTGGCCGACTGTGCAGCCGAGGTGCAGGCGGCGCGGCTTCTGACCTACTACGTCGGCTGGCTGTACGACTCGGGCGCCGATCGCAAGCTGGTGCACCACAAGGCGTCGATGGCCAAGCTGATCGCCTCCGAGACGGCCGGGCGCGTGTCCGACCGGGTGCTGCAGATCTTCGGTGGCCGCGGCTACATGCGCGAGAACCCGGTGGAGCGGCTGTGGCGCGAACTGCGCGTCGATCGCATCTGGGAGGGCACCTCCGAGATCCAGAGGCTGGTGATCGCCCGCGGGCTCGAGCGGCGCGGTGTGGAGAAGCTGCTCGACACCTAGCTCCATCGCCTACAAACGCAACAAACGTGCCTGGCACGTTTGTTGCGTTCGTGCGTTATGCGGCGAGCGTGTATTCGTGCTCGGCGACGGCCTCGGCCTCGATCGCCCATAGCTCGCGGTTGATGCGGTCGAGCTCGCGCTCCAGTGCGTCGCTCTCGCCCTCGTGGTAGTAGAGGGGACTGCGAGCGCCGTTGGTGATCAGACGCCGCACGAGCACCATGCCGTGCGCCTGCACTTCGCGATTCGGGTCGCGCAGGCCGGCAGCCAGCGCACTGAGCTGCAGGCGCGAGCCGCGCACGGCCAGGCGGTCGATCGGAACAGCGGACGGCAGGCCCACGTCGGCGTTCTCGACCACCCGGCTGATCGCGGTTGCCAGCTGGCGGCGGCAGCGCTCATCGACCAGCTTCGCGGCGTGGCGCCTGACCGCGTCGCCGCCGACATGGCGGAAGCGGGCCAGCACGATGGCGTCGTACACATCTCGCCGCTGCATCGACACGTACCAGGCCACCAGCAGCGCGACGCCGCAGGCGGCACCCGCGAGCACCGCCACGGTGCTCGACATGCGAGGTGCGATCACACGCGTGAAACCGTGCGCCACCAGCGCGGCCACGGCGAGCAGCCCCAGAGCCGCCGCTGCAGTGAACGCGGTGTGCAGGTGTTCGCGCAGCCGCGCGAGCGTGTGGTTGAACTCGAAAGGGGTCATACGAGGAGGCATTCCCCAGGATCGCCCACGATCCACGCGATCTTGAGCACCAACACGAAAAATACGTCAAAGCGTGGAAGACGGGGCCGTCTCCGGGGAGGCGGCCCCGTCATGCTGTCCGGTGGGCCGCCGGACAACGGTCTCCCCCGGTGGGTCCAGTACCGGCTCGCGCGCGGACGCGCGGCGGGAGACAGATCAGAGCGGCGCCGATTCTACCCCAATTCCTGGAAACCGCAGTGGCTCAAGAGCGGGTCAGCGCCCACTGCTCGAGCGCCTGCACCTGCCACGGCAACGGCTTGAATACCGGATTGGCGGCCTGTGCGCGGCGCACGGCTGCGGCCGCGTCGAGCCGCTCGGCGTGCGAGACGATCGCGGCGCACACAGTGGCCGAGCGCTCGCGTCCGCCGCGGCAGTGCACGTACACCGTTCCGCCCGCGGCGGCCACCTCGACGGCCGAATCGAGCACGTGTGGCGGGACGGTCGCGCCGTCGCGCACGGCCAGGCGGTGCTCGACGATCCCTACGCTGCGGTACTGCTCGCCGACCAGCTCGCGTTCGCCCGACCAGTACTCGCTGTCCTCGCACAGGTTGATCACCGCGGTCACGCCCTCATCGCTCAGGTTGCGCACGTGGCGCTCGGTGTAGGGCATGGGCCCGCCCAGGAGCGTCTCCGAGATGCGCGCGTAGACCAGCCGAGCCATCGGGGCAGCATGAGCCCCGGACTGCAACAAACGTGCCAGGCACGTTTGTTGCAGTCAGCGATCTCAGCCCGCGTGTGTCTCGTCGCTCAGGCGATTGGCAGCGACAGCCCGGGCGTCCAGCTGTTCGCGGAAGCGCAACTCCAGCTCCCGCGACAGCCGGCGCTCGGTGCGCCGCTCCCGCAATTTCCTCATGAACTTGCCCACGGCTCAAGTTTGCCCCAAGAACCACGCAAATACCAGCGCTTTTCTGCGGTATTTTCAAAATCGTCTCCAATCGGTCTCCGGCACGCTGACGGCGGCTCTAGACTCCCGGGCGTGTCTGTGCCGGAAAGCCTGCTGCCCCTCGCCGTCGAAATGGCGCGCGATGCGGGCGCCCTGCTGCTCGAGCGCTTCGGCGGCCCGGCCCGCGGCGTCGACACCAAATCGACGGCGATCGACCTGGTGTCCGACGCCGACCGCGACGCCGAGGCGCTGCTGCGCGCCACGCTTGCGCGCGAGCGGCCCAACGATGCGATCCTGGGCGAGGAGGGGGGAGGCACCGCCGGCGGTTCGGGTCTGCGCTGGGTGATCGATCCGCTGGACGGCACCACCAACTACCTCTACGGCTATCCGGCCTGGGCGGTGTCGATCGCCGTGCAGGACGACGAGGGCTGGATGGTGGGCGTGGTGTACGACCCCACCCGCGACGAGCTGTTCGCCGCCGGCCGCGGCGCCGGCGCCACTCTGAACGGCGCAGCCGATCTCGGTCACGGCGCCGAGGATCGTCCCGAGTGGGCGCTCCTGGCCACCGGATATCCTATGCGCCGGAGCCTCGCGTGCGTCAGGGCCGGGCCACCGCTGAACTCCTCGCGCGCGTGCGCGACGTACGCCGCGGCGGATCGGCCGCCCTCGATCTGGCCTGGGTTGCGGCAGGCCGCATCGACGCCTACTACGAAGTCCCCCTCAAGATCTGGGACCGTGCTGCCGGTGAATTACTCGTGACAGAGGCCGGAGGGGTGGTCGAACGGCTCGACCCGATCGACGATTCCGGTGACGGCGGCGTGTTCGCCTCGACACCCGGCCTCGCACGGCCGCTGGGCGCGCTCGTGCGCTCGGCGCTCATGTAATCGCCGTCCGGGGAAATACAGTAGACTGCATGCCGACTGCTGGTGTCGCCGTTTTGGCGCCCTGAAAGCCCGCAGCCACCAGACCACATGACTTTACGCTTCGAGGCTGACCTTGAAGCGGCCGCGCACTCAGCAGCTGCTTGGTGTGGCGAGCCGTTTCTGCACGAAGGCGAGGACCCCGCCGATGCATTGGCGACGGGTACCGTGCGCCGCGCTGCGCTGGACGCGGCGCTCGCCGAGATCGACCGCGGGGCGCTGTACCCCAGCTTCGAATGGTCGCGCGACTTCTCGCTGGTGCTCGGCCTCGAGCGGGTGCTGTCGGAGTCTCAGCCCAAGCTCGCTTCGGGCACCACGCTGCGCCGCCACCAGGTCGACGCGCTGGCCGGACAGCTCGCGGCACTGATCGGCGACCTGCAGCGCGTGGTCGAGCCGGACGAGAGCACCAACGGCGACGAGGATGACGACGACGACACCGCCGAACTCGGCGAGATCGTGCTCGAGTCTGAGGAGTCGGCGTACGACCCAGAAGACGACGATGACGAGACCGAGGAGTACGACGAGGACGACGACGACTCCGAATCCGCCGTCGCACGACCCGCCAGATCCGGTGGCCAGCGCCGACCCCAGCCTGCTCGGCGTCGACGAGATCGATGACGAGGCGAGCCGCCGACGCCGCCCCGCCCGACCCCGGCGCCAGCCGCCGCTACCGGTTCAAGCATCCCACCGCTTCGGGCAAGACGATCGCCGCCGCGGGATTCGTCGAGGCGGGGCGTTCGACCGGCATCCTGATCCTTACCCATCGGCGCCTGCTCGTCGACCAGTTCACGCGCGACCTGGGCACCGAGGGATACCGCGACCGGCTGTCACCGCCGATCATGCGCGGCGATCCGGTGCCCGATGTGCCGCCGCTGACCATCAACACCTACTCGTGGTTCATCAAGCACTCGGCCGACCTGCGCCGCGACGTCTACACGGTGGTCGTCTGCGACGAGGCGCACACGGCGCTCGGCGAGAAGACCGCCGCCGCCATCCGCGCATACAACGAGCCGCTCTACATCGGCATGACCGCCACCGACCAGCTGCTGCAAAAGCATGTGGCCGACGTGTTCCCGGCCGAGGTGGCCGATTTCCCGCTGGGCGAGGCGGTGCGCCGCGGCGTGGTCTCGCCGCTGCGCTGCATCCGCATCAAGCCGATCGCGTCGGTGCGCAACGTCGACATCGTCGGCGGCGACTTCGACCAGAGCCAGCTGGCCGCCGCGCTCGACCTCGACCCGCTCAACCTGGCCGCCGCCGACCTCTACCAGAGCCGTTTTGGCGATACCCCCGGCATCGTCTATGCGGCCGGCGTGGAACACGCCGGGCGCGTGGCCGCGGCCATGCGCGCCATCGGGATGCGCGCCGCGGCCGTCTCGGGCCGCACCCCGCCGCGCGAACTGGCCGAGACGCTGGCCGCCTACGACCGTGGTCAGATCGACGTGCTGGTCAATGCCCAGATCCTGGCCGAGGGCTGGAACGCTCCGCGGGCCACCGTCTGCATGCACCTGGCGCCGACCGCCAGCCGGCGCATCTATCAGCAGCGGGTGGGCCGCATCATGCGCCTGCACCGCCGTAAGGAGTCGGGCATCGTCGTGGACTTCGCCGAGGCCGGCGCGCCGCACACCGAGCGCACCGTCACGCTGCACTCGCTGCTGGGCGTGGATGCCTACCGGCCCGGTGGACTGGTCACGCCCCCGCCCAGCCGCCGTCGCCGGCGGCGCAAGCCCGCCAAGCCGATCATCAAGGAAGACTCGTGGATCGTGCCCGTCTCGGACGATCCGGAGCGGCGCATCAACGTGATCGCCCAGCAGTGGAAGCTGGTCGATGCCTCCAAGCTCGCCCTCGACGAGCAGCGCGCGTGGGCGGTGGTCGCGGCGCGGTCGGTCACGCAGTCAGACGTCGCCACGCTGGCGGTGCGGATCGCGGCGCTGCAGCCCGAGGCGCGCGAGCTGTTCCTCTACACCTGCGCGGCCGAGAACCGGCATCGCCGCCTGCGGCTCACCGCGCTGGGCGACCTCGCCGCGCAGCGGCCGTCCCAGACGACGTTTGCGATGGCCTGCCGGCTGGTGGAGGCCGCGCCCACCTGGCAGCAGGACCGCGGCCAGGGCGCGCGCGTGCTCCTGCTGGCGATGGGCGACGAGAAGATCGAGGCACCCGTGGACCGCATCGTCTCGTGGACGTGGCAGCTTGCCAAGGCCGCCCGCGACCATCAGTACCGCTATGCCGGTGCGCACATCCCGGGCGGCCGCGGGCTTCTGGGCGCGCTGGCCGGTGCCGGGTCAGAGCAGGCCCATGCCGAGGCGGCCATCCGGCTGGCGCAGGTGGCTCGCGCGGCGCCGCTCGAGGCCGGCGCGGCGCTGCTTGCGGTGGCGTCTCCCCGGCGCGGTTCGAGCGCCGAGCGGCTGGTCGAGGTCACGCGCCAGGAGTTGTCGCGCGACCCCATCCGGCTTGCGGCTGCGCTGGGCGCCAACATCCCCGCGCCCACCCCGCGTGTCAAGGCCAACAAGCGGGCCAAGCGCAAGGCCGAGAGCGAGCGGCCGCAGACCGTCTCGTTCAACGGCGCGGTGGTCGGTTCGACCCCGCCGGCGGTGCCGGTGGCCAAGGTCGAGACCGGGCTCGAGATCGAGGTTGCCCCCGCGGTGGCGGTGCGGCTGCGCGACGACGCCGACACGGTCGTGGCCGAGCGGCTGGGCACCGAGGGCCAGGTGATCTGGCGGCTGGCCGGCGACGAGAACCGCTACCCGACGGCCGTCGAGGTGCGCGCGGCGGCGGCCGAGCGCGAGCCGCTCCAGGTCTCGATCACCAAGCTTCTGAACGAACCCGACCGCAGCGATCGGGTGGCCCGCATCGACGTGCACGGCGCCGGCCTGGGGCTGCCGCTGACCAACGACGAGGCCGAGGTGCTGGCCGACGACGCCGCCCGGCGGGTGCTCGCCCAGCTCAAGGCGGCCGGCGTACGCGGCCGTGTGCGGGTCGAGTTCGAGGTCACTCCGCCCGACGGCGAGACGGTGCGCGATTCGCGGCCGGGAGCGGTGCGCAAGCTCGCCCGCGGCGAGCCCGTGGGAGTCTCGGCTGACCGCCGCGATCGGCGCCGCCGCAGCCGCGGCCGGGGCCGCAAACGGCCGCTCGAAGATGTCGCGGCCGAAAACGGCAGCGCAGACGCGGCAGATGCGGTCACTGAGCCAGATGGCGCCACCGCGACTGCCGACATCGGTTAATTTGCAACGAGCGTCCAACTCGCTATGCTTTCGGCCGTGAGTCCGGCTGTTCGGGCTCTGAACGTGCAAGGGTTCGTGAGTGCGGTCCTGCGTCGTTCGAAACCTCGACCAGGAGAGCTTCATGGCCACTGGCACAGTTAAATGGTTTTCGCAAGCGAAGGGCTTCGGGTTCATCCAGCCCGACGACGGCGGAGCCGACCTCTTCATCCACTTCTCCAACATCTCCGGGCAACGGCTTCCGGAACCTGGAGGAGGGCCAGAAGGTGGAGTTCGAGGCCCAGGAGGGTCGCAAGGGCATGGAAGCCACCAACGTCAGCGTGCTCGGCTAGCACGAAAGGCGCGCGTGGCTAAGGAGGAAACCATCGAGGTGGAGGGCGAGGTTACCGAGGCCCTCCCCAACACGATGTTCCGTGTCCAGCTCGACAACGGGCATTCCGTTCTCGGGCATATCTCCGGAAAGATGCGGCGCTACTACATCCGCATCCTGCCCGGCGATCGGGTGAAGGTCGAACTGTCTCCGTACGACCTCACGCGCGGTCGTATCACCTACCGCTTCAAGTAATGCGAGCGCCGCCGACGGCCTGGTCGCGGCGGCGGGCGATGAGTTCATCGACGGCGGCTCGGTCTCCGTCGCGCAGAAGCGCGATGGGGTCCGGGTCGCCGTTGACGATCTGCTCGAAGAATTGCTTGCGGTCGTCGTAGGTCGGCAGCGTGGCCTTGGCCCAGCCGCGGCTGTCGTTGAGGATCCCGGCCAGCTCGCGCGTGGGCATCGCCGTAGAGCTCGGCGATCTCGCGCTTCATGCGCTTGGCAAGTGCCGGACTCGCCCCCGCGGTGGAGATCGCAATCGCGATCGGGCCGGTGCGCACGATGGCCGGCAGGATGAAGCTGCACAGCGGCGGCACGTCGACCACGTTGCAGAGCATCGCGCGCGCCTCGGCGGCGTCGAAGACGGCGACGTTGGCGTCGGTGTCGGAGGTGGCGGCGATCGCCAGGAAGTGGCCCTCCAGATCGTCCGGCGCGAATCGCTTGCGCGTGATCTCGATATCGCCGGAGGCCGCCAGCGCCTCGACCTCGGGATGCACCTCGGGAGCGATCACGTGCACGCCGGCGTCGCAGGCGAGCAGCCCCTCGATCTTCTCGAGCCCGACCGACCGCCTCCGACCACCAGGCAGCGGCGGCCGGTCAGCTTCAGACACGCGATGTAGAACGTGGTCTCGAGCATGTCGGCCACGCACCGCTGGTCGCAGAACTCGAGGCGGTGCTGGCACACGCACGGCTTTCCCAGGTAGGCGGCAGCGGGCATATCTTGATGGTAACCCAGCCCGGATCGGTTAGGCTCCGGCGCACAATGCATCTGCCCTTCCAGCGCCACCGTCACGAGACCGTCGAGCACTGCATGAGCCGCACGCTGCACACCACCGGCGCGAGCGACACGCTGGTGCATGCCGCCAACGTCATGCCGAGCCGCAGGGTGGGTGCGGTGCTGGTGCTGGAGGGCGAGAGCTGATCGGCATCATGACCGAGCGCGACGTGCTGCGGGCGGTGGGCACCGGCGACATCAGCGGGACCGTGGGCGAGTGGATGACCCACGATCCGATCACCGTCGGTCCCGATGCCACCCACGGCGAGGCGGCCATGATGATGATCCACGGCGGGTTCCGGCACGTCCCGATCGTCGACGGCGGAAAGCTCGTCGGCATCGTGTCGATCCGCGACCTGCTGCTGCTGCCCAATGCGACGCCGGCTGGAGCCTGAGCTTGCCGCGTGATCTGGCGGGTCGCAGCGCCATCGTCACCGGCGGCGCGCGTGGCATCGGCGCAGCCGTGGTGCGCGAGCTGGCCGGCGCGGGCTGCGACCTGGTGATCAACGCCAACAGCTCGCGGCTGCCGCCGAGGCGCTGGCGGCCGAGGTCACCAATGCCGGCGGCCGGGCCGAGGTGGTGCTGGGATCGGTGGTCGAGCAGGCCACCGCCGAGGCGCTTGCAGAGCGGGCGATGCAGGCGTTCGGCCGCATCGACATCCTGGTCAACAACGCCGGCATCAACCGCGACTCGACGCTGCGCAAGATGGCCGACGAGGACTTCGTGGCGGTCATCGAGACCAACCTGACCGGCACGCACCGCGCGACCAAGGCGGTGATCGGACACATGTGCGACGCCGGGTTCGGGCGCATCGTGAACGTTTCGAGCTTCGTCGGCGAGGTCGGGAACTTCGGCCAGTCGAACTACGCCGCGAGCAAGGCCGGGGTGATCGGCTGGAGCAAGGCGCTGGCGGTCGAGGTGGCACGCAACGGCGTCACGGTGAACTGCGTCTGCCCGGGGTTCGTCGAGACCGATATGCTGGCCGGTGTTCCCGACGACGTGCTCGAGAAGCTGCGCGCACGGGTGCCGCTGAGGAGGTTTGCAACCGCCGAGGAGGTGGCAAGAGCAGTGCTGTATGTGGTGCAGGACGGCGACTACATGACCGGCGCATGCCTCGACCTGAACGGCGGCATCGCGCTGTGAGCCTGACCGTCGGACAGCGCGCCGAGCGGACGTTCGTGGTCACCGACGAGGTGCTGGAGGCCTTCGGTGTGGCCAGCAGCGACCGAAATCCGATCCATTTCGACGACGAGTACGCCGCCACCACGCGGTTCGGCGGCCGGATCGCGCACGGCATGCTGACCGGCGGGTTCATCTCGGCCGTGATCGCCAACGACCTGCCCGGCCCGGGCAGCATCTACCTGGGCCAGGAACTCAAGTTCATCGCTCCGGTGCGGCCCGGCGACAGCGTGCGGGTGGAGCTCGAGGTGCAGGAGATCGGCGACCGCGGACGGGTCACGCTCACGACCCGCGCGTACGTGGGCGACACGCTCGTGGTGGACGGCCGGGCGAAGGTGCTTGCGCCGTGAGGACGGCGTTCTGGCCCCGCGCTAGGGTGGAGAGGTGAGCGGAGCATCAGCGAGCGTTCCGGCGGGCTTCAACGAGCCGGTGCGCAACTACAGCCCAGGATCGCCCGAGCGGGCCGAGCTCAAGGCGCGGCTCGCGACGATGGCCTCCGAGCAGATCGAGATCCCCCTGGTGATCGGCGGGCGCGAGGTGCGCACGGGCAACACTGCCGAGGCGGTCATGCCGCACGATCACGGCCATGTGCTCGCCACCTATCACCGCGGCGGCGCAGCCGAGGTGGCCCAGGCGATCGACGCCGCCGCCGAAGCAGGCCGCGAGTGGGGGGCAATGCCGTTCGAGGCTCGCGCGGCGGTCTTCCTGCGCGCCGCCGACCTGCTGGCCGGGCCGTGGCGCCAGACGCTGAACGCCGCGACCATGCTGGGCCAGTCCAAGACCGTCTATCAGGCCGAGATCGACTCGGCCTGCGAGCTGATCGATTTCTGGCGCTTCAACGTCGCCTACGCCGAGCGGCTGATGGCCGAACAGCCGATCTCCTCGCCCGGTGTGTGGAACCGCATCGACTACCGGCCGCTGGAAGGCTTCGTGTTCGCCGTCGCCCCGTTCAACTTCACCGCCATCGCGGGCAACCTGCCCACCGCACCGGCGATGATGGGAAACACGGTCATCCTCAAGCCGGCCTCCACCGCCGTGGTCGCAGCCCACTACCTGATCAAGCTGCTGGAGGCGGCGGGCATGCCGCCCGGGGTGATCAATCTGGTGCTCGGATCCGGATCGGAGATCGGAAACCCGGTGCTGGCCCATCCTGACCTCGCCGGAGTGCACTTCACCGGCTCGACGCCGGTGTTCCAGGGCATGTGGCAGACCATCGGCCAGAACATCGGCCGCTACCGCAGCTACCCGCGGATCGTGGGCGAGACCGGCGGCAAGGACTTCATCTTCGCCGACCCCTCGGCCGATCCCGAGGCCGTCGCCACGGCCATCATCCGGGGTGCGTTCGAGTACCAGGGCCAGAAGTGCTCGGCATGCTCGCGGGTGTACGCGCCCAGCAACCTGTGGCCGGCCATCCGCGAGCGGCTCGAGGCCGAGGTCGACCAGATCGCAGTGGGTGACGTGCGCGACTTTCGAAACTTCATGGGCGCGGTGATCGACCGCTCGTCCTATCAGACCCAGGTCGACGCGATCGCGGCGGCGCGGGCGTCGCCGGACGCCGACGTGCTGGTGGGCGGCGAGTGCGACGACTCCACCGGCTACTTCGTGCGGCCCACCGTGATCACCGCCACCGACCCGCGCTACGACACCATGCAGCGCGAGCTGTTCGGGCCGGTCGTGACCGTGCACGTGTACGACGAGGGCAAGGTGGCCGAGACCCTCGAGGTGTGCGAGTCGACCTCCGCCTACGCGCTGACGGGATCGATCTTCGCCACCGATCGCCGGGCGGTCGAGCGGGCCGCTGCGGTGCTGCGCAACGCCGCCGGCAACTTCTACGTGAACGACAAGCCGACCGGGCGCGGTGGTGGGCCAGCAGCCGTTCGGCGGAGCGCGCGCCTCGGGCACCAACGACAAGGCCGGATCGATGTGGAACCTGATCCGGTGGACCAGCCCGCGCACGATCAAGGAGACCTTTGTGCCGCCGACCGATTACCGCTACCCGTTCATGGAGCAGGAGTGAGCCTCGACGAGTCCCGTGAGGCGCTGGAGTCGCTGCGGGGCCGCGCCGAGGTTTCGGCCGAGACGCAGGACGGCGACGGCTACAAGGTGGCCGTGCAGGACGTGGGGCCGAGCACGGTGACGGTGCTTGCACCGCGGATGAAGGTCGGCACGATGGAAACGCTGACGCTGCGGTTTCCCTATTCGAACCGTATCTGGACGGCGGCGTTCGACTTCGCCTCGGCCGACTACCACAGCGACGAACTCGCGGCGGTCGAGCTCGAGCTGCGGGCGGTCGAGGAGGTGCGAGGCGCAGTCGCGGGCAGACCGCGTCGAGCATCACGCGCCCGGGCAAGCTGCGGGTGATCGATGCCCAGCACGTGCTGCCGCGCAACGAGTACACGGTCACCGTCGAGGACACGTCCGAGACCGGGGTGCGGTTCAGCTGCGACTTCGACGTCGCGCTGGACGATGTTTTCACCATCACCGCGAACCTCGAGCACGGCATCCTGCTGCACGTCCGGGCGCGCGCGGTGGCGGTCGAGCCCGGCCCGTTCGGCCGCAAGGTCGTCCGCGCTCGTATCACCTTGACCTAACGCAACAGGATACCCGTGCCAGGCACGTTTGTATGCGCTGGGAGAAATTGGTTGCCGGTTTAGTCGCGAGGCCCCGCTGCCGATACTCGGGACAGCGTGAATGGCAGCGATCGCAGAGCGTTCTACCGTGTCCGGGCTCGGCCCGGCGTTTCGTGCCTGACCATCGACCCCGGTGGCCGGCCGCGGCTTTTGCGCGTGCACCCGGTCGACCTCTCTGCCAGCGGCATGTCGGTGGTGGCCGAGACGGGCCTCCTGCTCAACCAGCAGCTGCGCCTGAGCCTGCAGGTGGGCGATCCCCCGGCCACGCTCAAACTGGATGCGCTGGTGCGCCGCATCGAGCCGCTGCACGGCGGCCGGTACGTGTGCGGCCTCGCCTTTCTCGACCTGCGCGCCGAGGACGAGAAGCGGCTCGTGCAGGCGGTGTTCGCCAACGAGCAGAAGAACGTCGAGCGCCACCGGCACGTGCGCATGACGGTGTGGGAGCCGGTCACGTTCAGCACCGCCGACGGCGAGCCGGCCGGCGGCCGGGCGCTCGCGCTCTCGGGCGACGATCTGCGCATCGTGACCCGGGCCAACGTCACGCACGGCGAGCGGGTCAGGCTGGCGGTCGACATCAGCGAGCTGGGGCTCTCGATCGACACCGAGGTGACCGCCACCGAGGTCGAGATCGATTCGCTGGGCGTGCGCACGTGCACCTTCGAGTTCGACGAGCTCGACCGGGTCACCAAGTCCGCGATTCTGCGTCATGTGACCGAGCAGGAGCGCCGCGACCTCTCGCGCTAGCCGGTAGCATCCTCCGGCGATGCGTATCGGGGTGATCGGGCTGGGAACGATGGGCGCGCCGATGGCGGGTCATCTGCTGGATGCCGGCCACCAGGTGGTGGTGCACAACCGCACGCGTGAGCGCGAGTTGGAACTGGCCGGGCGCGGCGCCGAGCGCGCAGCATCGCCGGCCGACGCGGCGCGCGGATGCCGAAGCGGTGCTGACGTGCGTGTCGGATACGCCCGACCTGGAGCAGGTCATCTTCGGTGCCGGCGGCGTGGCCGAGGGCATCTCGGCGGGGGCGGTGGTGGTCGACTGCTCGACGGTAGCTCCCGGCGCGACCGCGGAGCTGGCGCTGCGTCTTGCCGAACGCGGGGTGGGGTTTGTCGACGCGCCGGTATCCGGCGGGTCGGAGGGTGCAGTGCGGGGCACGCTGACGGTGTTCGCCGGCGGTGCTCCCGAGCATGTCGAGAAGGCAAGGCAGGTGCTCGAGCCGTTCTCGGGCAAGATCACGCACCTCGGGCCGGCCGGGTCGGGACAGCTGGGCAAGGCGGTCAACCAGGTGATGATCGCCGGCACGTACGCCAGTGTCGGCGAGGGCATCGCGCTGGCCCAGGCGGCAGGACTGCCGCTGGATGCGCTGGTGGCGGCGCTGAGCGGCGGAGCGGCGGCCTCGTGGGTGCTCGAAAATCGCTCCGCCAACATGATTGCCGACGACTATCCGCTGGGATTCAAGCTGGCCCTTCACCGCAAGGATCTGGGCATCGCGCTGGACGCCGCGGCCGACCTCGGGCTCGATCTGGCCTACCAGCTGCACTGGTGGCCCGCACCGAGGATGCGTTCATCTCCGCCGGCCACGGCGACGAGGACGTGAGCGCGCGTCGCCCGCGCCGCCAAGCACCGTGCATAAAGGGGTCAGCCACCTTTTGTGCATCAGTGACGTTAGTTGCAACCCTCAGCGGTTGCCCATGCACAAAAGGTGGCTGACCCCTTTATGCGTTTCAGCTGACTGACACGGTGACCGGCTCGAGCCGGAACGGCAGCATCTCGGCCGCCTCGGCGAACCGCCGGTCGACCTCGCGCGCGATCGTGTCCCGCCAGCGCCACCACCGCCAGCCGGTGGCTGGCCGTGTCGTCGTCGTTTTCGCTGAGTCGCTGTCCCTCGCGCACCAGGATCTCGACGTGGGCGTGGCCGAACCGCTCGGTGACCACGCTCGGGTCGGGAATGCCGCGCACGATCGCGTCGGTGTAGGTACGCATCACAAAGCTCGAAGCCACCATGTCGTCGCGAGCCGGCGGCAGCTCGGGGGTGCTGCCGGTGGCCAGTGCCAGCTGGATCTCGTAGGTGGAGACGCCGTGCACCGCCTTCACCAGGGGGGCGAACTGCGATGCTATGCGGCCGTTCACCTCGACCACCGACACGCCGCCGTCGGGGCGCACGAAGAACTCGATATTGAACACCGAATCGTCGAACCCCAGCGCCGGCATCAGCCGCGCGGCCACGTCGGCCATCCGCTGCTGCGCCGCGGTGGGCAGCGCCGACGGATAGTCGAAGCGCACGAAACTGATGCCGTTGGGATGCATCACGGCGTCGGTCACGCCGATCGGCGTCATCTGGCCGCGGTGCATGAAGCCCTCGAAGGTGACGAGTGTGCCGCTGAGCAGCTCCTCGGCGATCAGCCGGCGGAACGAGCGGCCGGTCAGCGCCGCGTCGTAGGCGGTGATCGCGTCGAGGTGCGCGCGGGCCTCGGCCAGCACCTCGGCGAGCTGCCGCGGATTGTGCACCGTGTAGGCGAGCTGCGAGAGGTGCGCGGTCACCGGCTTGAGGAAGAACGGATAGGCCAGCGGAGCCTCGGCGGGGGGATCGAACGGATCGATCGCGGCAAAACGGGGCGTCGACTCGGGTACCGCAGCGGCCTGCAGTTGCCGGCTCTGCAGCTTGTCGTGACAGTTGAGGAACGCCTCGGGCGTCGCCCCGGGAAGCCCCAGCCGGGCGCCGATCACGGCGGCCAGATGGCCGGCCGCATCGTTCGAGCCGAATACACCGTCCACGATCGGGCGCGGCGGCCACCACCTGGTCGGCGAACGCTGCAGGGTCGAACCCCGGCCCCAGCTTGTCCTGCCCCGCCAGCAGAAGCGCGTATTGCTCCAGGATCCGCTCGTCGGCCAGATTCAGCCGATCGCGCCTACCCGGACAGATGATCAGTGCCGTGCTCATAGCCCAGTTGGTCTCGCTGCCATCCGCATTGTTACCGAATCGTGTTCCCACGGCCAGCGCCGGGCTAACACCGAGGTGTTCACCGACACATTCCCGGATGCATCTAGATTACGGAGCATGAGCACTCTGACGAATGAAACCCGTGTGGTTGAAGCAGTTCGCAAGCAGTTGTTTGTCGGCGGTGAGTGGCGTGATGCCACCGGTGGAGACACGCTGGCAGTGGAGGACCCGGCGACGGGCGAGACGATCGCCGAGATCGCCGACGGCACGCCCGAAGACGCGATGGCGGCGCTGGATGCCGCGGTTGCCGCCCAGGCGAGCTGGGCGCAGACCGCGCCGCGGGAGCGCGGCGAGATCCTGCGCCGGGCGTTTGAGATGTTGATGGATCGCGTCGACGAGCTCGCGCTGGTGATGACGCTCGAGATGGGCAAGCCGCTGGCCGAGTCGAAGGGCGAGGTTGCCTACGCGGCCGAGTTCCTGCGCTGGTACAGCGAGGAGGCGGTGCGCATCGACGGCCGGTTTGGCGTGGCGCCCAACGGCCAGGGGCGGCTTCTGACGATGCGCCAGCCGGTGGGGCCGTGTCTGATGATCACGCCCTGGAACTTCCCGATGGCGATGGGCACGCGCAAGATCGGCCCGGCGATCGCGGCCGGCTGTACGTCGGTTGTGAAGCCGGCGCAGCAGACGCCGTTGAGCATGCTGGCGCTGGCCCAGATCCTGGAGGAGGCGGGCCTGCCCGCGGGCGTGGTGAACGTGTTCACGTCGCGCTCGTCGAGCAAGACGATGGCACCGCTGATCGCCGATCCGCGGCTGCGCAAGCTGTCGTTCACCGGTTCGACCGAGGTTGGCAAGAGCCTTGTGGAGGCCTCGGCCCACCAGCTCTTGCGCGTGTCGATGGAGTTGGGCGGCAATGCGCCGTTCCTCGTGTTCGACGATGCCGATGTGGATGCTGCGGTGGACGGCGCGATGATCGCCAAGATGCGCAACGGCGGTGAGGCGTGCACGTCGGCCAACCGGTTCCGGGTGCACGAGTCGGTGGCCGCAGAGTTCACGCAGAAGCTGGCCCAGCGGATCGGTGCGATGAACGTGGGCCGCGGCACCGAGGAGGGTGTGCAGGTGGGACCGCTGATCGATGCGACACAGCGCGGCAAGGTGGCCGAGCTGGTCGAGGACGCGCGGTCGCGGGGCGCCGAAACGGTGGTCGGTGGCACCATGGTCGACGGGCCCGGCTACTTCTACCAGCCGACCGTGCTCGGTAACGTGCCGGCCGACTCGAAGCTCCTGGGCGAGGAGATCTTCGGCCCGGTGGCGCCGGTGACCACGTTCACCAGCGAGGAAGACGCCGTCCAGTGGGCCAACGCCACCGAGTACGGCCTGGTTGCCTACGTGTTTACCCGCGATATCAAGCGCGCGTTTCGCGTCATCGAAGGGCTCGAAACCGGCATGGTCGGCCTCAACCAGGGGCTCGTATCCAACGCCGCGGCGCCGTTTGGCGGCGTCAAGCAGTCGGGCTTCGGCCGCGAGGGCGGGCCTGAGGGCATCAACGAGTACCTCTCCACCAAGTACGTGGCGATGAACCTGTGAGAGCGGTGGTGTTCACGGGCGCCGGCGGCCCCGAGGTCGTCGACGTCCAGGAACGCCCCGATCCCGAACCCGGTACCGGCGAGCTGCTGGTTGCACCGGTGTTTGCGGGAGTGAATCCCGCCGACCTCGCCCAGCGGGCGGGCTTCTACCCGGTGCCGTTCGGGTCGCCGGCCGACATCCCCGGCCTCGAGGTGAGCGGCACGGTGGTGGGACGCGGCCCGCTGGTCAGCGCGTTTGATCTGGGCGACCGCGTGTTTGGGATCATCGGCGGCGGTGGTCTGGCGTCGCGCGTGGTGGTGCACGAGCGGCACGTGGTGAAAGTGCCAGACCGGCTCGACGATCGGCAGGCGGCGGCGGTGCCCGAAGCGTTCGTGACCGCGCACGATGCCATCGTCAGCCAGGCGGGTTTGCACATGGGCGAGCGGCTGCTGGTCAATGGGGCCAGCGGCGGAGTCGGCATCGCGGCGGTGCAGATCGGCGTGGCGATGGGAGCCCAGGTATTCGCGTATGCGCGCTCGGCCGAGGCGCGCGAACGGCTCGCACAGATGGGTGCGACGGCCATCGAATCGCCCCACGAGGCGACCCAGATCGACGTGGTGCTGGAGCTGGTCGGCGCGCCGAACATGGAGGCCAACTTCGAGGCGATCGCGGTGCTCGGACGCATCGTGGTGGTGGGTAACGGCGCCGGCCACAAGTTCGAGATGAACCTGCGCCATCTGATGTCCAAGCGGGCGCGGTTGATGGGGACGCTGCTGCGCGCGCGGCCGATCGAGCAGAAGGCCGCGGCCGTGCTGGCGTTCGGCCGGCAGGTGGTACCGCAGCTCGAGTCGGGCCGCTGCGAGCCGGTGATCGACAGCACCTTCGAGATCGCCGACGCCCGCGCGGCCTACGACCGCCTCGCCGGATCCGGCAAGTTCGGCAAGGTGCTCGTAAGTGTCGGTGCATAAAGGGGTCAGCCACCTTTTGTGCATCCGTGACGTTTGATGCAACTCTGAGCCTCTGGCATGCACAAAAGGTGGCTGACCCCTTTATGCACGCACGCCAGCGATGATCACGCCGCCGCCCAGGCTGAGCCGCTGCACCTTCAGCTGCTCGATTCCGGCCTGCGACCACAACTCGAGCTGGCGCTCGAGCGGATAGCTGCGCCAGAACTCCTCGATGCTCGGGCCCAGGAACCGGCCGGTGTCGACCCATGCCTGGCCGGCCAGCCGGCCGGTGGTGGGCAGTCCTGCGCGCGTCCACAGCCACCACGCCGGATACGCCGCGCCGGAGGGCACCCCGAACTCGAGCGATGCCATCACCCCGCCGGGCCGGATCACGCGGGCAAGCTCGGCGAGCGTGGCCGCGGGGTCATCGACGTAGCGCAGCAGGTAGGTGTGCGTGAGCGCGTCCACGCTACCGTCCTCCAACGGCAGCGCCTCGGCCTGCGCCTGCACCAGCTCGATGCGATCCTCGAGCCTGGCGGCGGCCACGCGTGACCGGCCGGCGGCGAGCATCTCGGGATTCTGGTCATAGCCGGTCACGTGCACGCCGTAGCGCCGGGCGATCTCGATTGCGACCGATCCCGTACCGGCCGCGACGTCTGCCACCCGCGCACCGTCGCGGTCGAGCGCGGGGGCCAGCCGATCGACCAGTCGGGCATGCCAGCGCGTGTACTCGCCAAAACTGAGCAGGCTCGCCCAGCGGTCGTAGTCGGTCGAGATCCCCGTGAACAGGCCCTGGGCGTGCTGCTTTCGGTCGCTCTGCACAGCCATCAGAGCAGTCCCAGCTGCTTCAGCACCGACACCGAGTCGGAGTAGACGTCCTTGCGCTTGACCAGTCCGTGCTCGAACGGGATCACATCCATCCCGTCCCACACGATGGTGCGCCCGGTCGGCGGAATCACGATGTCGCCCCGCCGCGCCTCCCGGGCGTGCGTCGCGGTGGCCGTCCACTCCTGCACCACCAGGGCATCGCGGTAATACATCCGCCGTGCCGCGAAGTTGATGTCGGGCCAGGATTCGAAGATCGCGCCGATGTGATCGCGCACCTCGGCACCTTGCGCCGACTCGCCGGCGGTGTGGTTGTGGAACACCATGTCGGGCGCGTGCATCGCCATGATGGCGTCCAGGTCGTGAGCGTTCCACGCGCCGTTATAGGCCGCGACGGTCTGCTCGAGGGCCGCTGCCGAATCAGGAGAGCTGGCCATGGCCGTATCCTATGCCCGTGGCTTCCATTCCGCTCGCCCTCGCCGTGCTCGGCCGCGGCCTCGTCGACCCTTCGCACCCTGTCCTGAACGCCGACGACGGGGCCGTACTGCGCGGCCGGGCGGCGTTCGAGACCATGCGCGTGTACGACCTGCGGCCGTTTCGGCTGGCCGATCACCTGGTCCGGCTGCAGAACTCGTGTCGCATCCTGCAGCTGCCCGAGCCCGATGTGGGGGCGCTGGAGGAGCTGGCCGCAGTTGCGGTGGACGGCGCCGGCGCCGCCCAGGCCGCGCTGCGCATCGTCTGGACTCCCGGCCCCGACGACGGCAATCCCGTGGGCTTCGCGCTCGTCACCGCGATCCCCGAGGGGTTGGAGGAGGAGCGCGCGCGGGGCATCGGCCTGGTGGCGCTGGGCCTCGCCATCGGCGCCGCAGCGCGGCAGGCCAGCCCGTGGCTGCTTCCCGGTGTGAAGTCGACGAGCTATGCGGTCAACATCGCCGCGCAGGAGGAGGCCCGCCGCCGTGGAGCCGACGATGCGGTGTTCGTCTCGCTCGAGGGCACGGTGCTCGAGGGGCCTGTGTCGAACGTCTGGATGGTGCACGACGGACTCGTGCGCACGCCGTCGCTGGATCTGGGAATCCTGGCCGGAGTGACTCGCGAAACGCTACTCGCCGCGGCCGCCGCGCAGGGCCTGGACGTGGAGCAGGGCGCCTACCCGGTCGAGCTTCTGCACAGCGCCGACGAGATCTTCACGTCCTCGAGCGTGCGCGAGGTGATGCCGGTGGTGCGGATGGACGGGCAGGCCGTGGGCGACGGCCGGCCCGGTCCGGTGGCCGCCCGCATGCAACAGGCCGTACGCGCCGCCGCCGTCGCCTAGAGCGCGGTTTCGGGCACTCGGTGCCAGGCTGCCACATACTCGCGCTGCAGCGGGTGGGTGAGCCGCCCCGCCCAGGCCACCTGGACCATGTCGGGCGCCTTGGGCACGTTGCGCGGATACATGCCCGCTTCGTACGGCAGCCGGTCGCCCTTGCGGTGATTACAGCGCCGGCACGAGGCGACCACGTTGTCCCAGGCATGCTCGCCGCCGCGCGACAGCGGCTTCACGTGATCGACCGTTAGATCGCCCGTGCCGCCCTCGCGACCGCAGTACGCGCAGCGCCAGCCGTCACGACAGAACAGCACCCGGCGCACCACGTTGCGCTTGACCACCGGCCGCAGCTCCACGTAGGCGGGTACCTGCAGGATCACCGGCAGGTTCACGCGCAGGCGCTCGGAGCGGTACACCACGCCGGGGTCGTCGGCGATCACCTGGGCGTTCCCGCACACCACGAGCGTAACCGCACGCTCGCGGGCGACCAGTGTGGTCGGACGCATCGTGGCATCGAGTAGCAGACAGCGAATCGCGCACCTCCGAAGTCACCGGAAGTGTAGAGGCAGCGTCAGAGGGCGGTGTGGCGGTCAGCCCACGTGGAACTGTGCGATGAGCTGCTCGAGCTCGGCTGCCGTCGACGTCAGCTGCTCGGGTGTCAGCTCAACCGGGGCAGAAGCCCGTGGTATGCCGCAACTCGCGCCCGCCGGGCGCCTGCCAGGCAGCCCCGCGCGCGATCCAGCATTGCGTCCGGGTCGTGTTCGCCGGCCGATGCCTCGGCGTAGCCGAACCAGACGGGGCCGACGCCGCAGAGCGCGAGTCCCCGCTCGATCCGTTCGACCGTTGCATCCAGATCGCCGTCCACCACACATACCGCGCATCGCCCGTCGTCGAGCGGGCCGACGATCGCGCTGCGGTCGACGTGCGTGCTGACCTCGGCGGCCAGGTCGATAGCGGGGGCGTCCGAATCCACCAGCAGCAGTGCCGGCGAGTGTCCGCCGCGCGGGCCGTCGGCCAGTGCCGCTCGCAGCTGTTCGGTGAACGCGGGCCGGGGGATCGCCCGGGCGATCAGCTCGCACAGTGCGCGGTCCGACCGCGACCAGCGCCGCATCGACTGGAAGTCTGACGCCAGCAGCGCATGACCGTGATCGTCCAGCGGCACGGCGAATGCCGATCGCCAGCCGCGCTCGGTCAGCAGGTCGCGCGCCCAGCCTGGCAGCGCCGGGTCGTTCAGGCGCAGCTCGCGGGCGGCGGTGAGGTTCGGGCACGCCTCCACGGTCACATCCGAGGCGCGGCCGACGGCGTGGCCGAGAGCGTTCAGAAGGGCGGAGTGGTGCAGGTACATGCCGGGGGTAATCGTCGCCGTCCACCGGGTTTGGAGTGGCGCCGGGCGCGGCTCTGGTACCTTCGTGTGCGCATGAGTTCTGAACACACGACTCCCGCCGCCATCGTCACCGGCGGAGGCACCGGCATCGGTCGGGCGATCGCGCTGGCGCTGCACCGCGACGGCTTTCGCGTCGCGATTGCCGGACGCCGTCTGGAGCCGCTGGAAGAGACTGCCGCGATGATCGGCGCCGACTGCCTGGTGCACCAGGGCGACATCCGCGAGGACGACGTGCAGGAGGCGCTCGTCGAGGCGTGCATGGAGCGGTTCGGACGCATCGATGTGCTCGTCAACAACGCGGGTGGCCAGTTCGTGGCTCCCGCCGAGGACATCACACCCAACGGGTGGCGCGCCGTGCGGCGGCTCAACCTGGACGGCCCGTTCTTCCTGATCCAGCGGGTGGCGAAGCGCTACATGATTCCCAACCGCACCGGCCGGGTGATCTCGATCGTGCTGTGTCCGACCCGCGGGATCGAGGGAATGGCGCACTCGTCGGCGGCCCGCGCCGGCATGAGCGCGCTCACCAACACGCTCGCCCTGGAGTGGGGTAAGCACAACATCGGGTTGGTGTGCGTCGCCCCCGGCCAGATCGACTCGAGCGGCATGGATCAGTACGGCTACGACCTGGACGAGGTCGCCTCGCGCGTCCCGATGAAACGGCTCGGCACGCCCGAAGAGGTGGCCGACCTGGTCGCATTCCTTGCCTCGCCGAAGGCCGCGTATATCAGCGGCACCACCATCGTCATTGATGGTGCCTACGAAGTGGCTTCGGCGTAACGCATACCCCGTGCCAGGCACGTTTCATGCGTGCTTCGCCCGCATACCCCGTGCCAGGCACGTTTCATGCGTGCTTCGCCCGCATAACCCGTGCCAGGCACGGTGCATGCAATGGGGGGTTTGACAGCGCTCCGCGCGCAGGTATAAACTCGCGAACACCGTTCGACAATGTCGAATCCATAGCGGGAGGAGCGAGCAGTGAGCGATGGCGCACACATGGTCAAGAAGTTCATCAACGATCCCGACAACGTTGTCCCCGAGGCCCTTGCCGGTGTTGCGGCTGCGCATGCGGATCTGGTCCGGGTCGATTTCGAAAACAATCTGATCATCCGCAGCGACGCACCCGTGCAGGGCAAGGTCGGCATCATCAGCGGCGGTGGCTCGGGTCACGAGCCGATGCACGGCGGGTTCGTGGGCCAGGGCATGCTCGATGCCGCGTGCGCGGGGGCAGTGTTCACCTCGCCGGTACCCGATCAGATGAGCGCTGCCTCCAAGGCCGTCGACGGCGGGGCGGGGGTGCTTCACATCGTCAAGAACTACACGGGCGACGTACTCAACTTCCGCATGGCCGCCGAGCTCGCCGAGGACGACGGCATTCGCGTCGAGAGCGTGGTCATGGACGACGACTGCGCCGTACAGGACTCGCTCTACACGGCCGGCCGCCGCGGCGTCGGCGCCACGGTGCTGGCCGAGAAGCTTGCGGGAGCACGAGCCGAGGCGGGCGGCAGCCTCTCCGAGGTCGCCGACATCGCCAAGCGCACCAACGAGCACGCTCGCTCGTTCGGTATCGCGCTGACCTCGTGCGCGACTCCCGCCAGCGGAACGCCGATCTTCGATCTCGGCCCCGACGAGATCGAGGTCGGCGTTGGTATTCACGGCGAGCCGGGCCGCCATCGCGCCAAGCACACCAATGCCCACGAGATCACCGGCATGTTTCTCGACCCGATCCTGGAAGACCTCAAGCCCGCCAAGGGGTCGAACGTACTCGCGTTCGTGAACGGGCTCGGCGGTACACCGCAGATCGAGCTCTACGTGCTCTACAACGAGGTCGCCCAGCGGCTCGCGGCCGAGGGGCTGAACATCACGCGCAGCCTGGTGGGCAACTACATCACGAGCCTCGAGATGGCCGGCGCCTCGGTCACCCTGCTCGTCCTCGATGACGAGCTGACCGGGTTGTGGGATGCTCCCGTCAAGACCGCAGGCCTGCGGTGGGGCGTCTGAAGGAGCGCACGTGAACTCGGAGACCGTGAATGTCTGGATGAGCGAGGCCGCTGCGGCCATCGCCGAACAGCGCGACTATCTCACCCAGCTCGACGCCGCCATCGGCGACGCCGATCACGGGGCCAACATGAACCGGGGGTTCACCGCCGTCCAGGCAAAGCTGGCCGAACTGGACGGCGATACCCCTCCGGGCCGCCTGCTGACCACGGCCGGCAGTACGCTCGTATCGACGGTGGGCGGTGCCAGCGGCCCGCTGTGGGGCACGGCCCTGCGCCGCGCCGGACGGTCGCTGGGCGACGCCGAGACCATCGAGCCGGCGGCACTGGTCGACGCGCTGCAGGCCGCCGTGGACGGGGTGGTCGAGCTGGGTGCCGCGGAGCCCGGCGACAAGACCATGGTCGATGCGCTCACCCCCGCGGTGGACGCGCTGCGCGCCTCGCTGGATGGGGGCGGCGACATCGATGCCGCGCTCGAGGCGGCATCCGAGGCGGCCGACGAGGGCATGCGGGCAACGACGCCCATGCTCGCCCGCAAGGGCCGCGCGTCGTATCTGGGCGAGCGGTCGATCGGGCACCAGGACCCGGGTGCCACCTCCGCCTCGATCATCATCGCCGCACTCAAGCGGGCCGTCAGCCAGGCGCCGTGACCGAGCGGCTCATACGCGGTCACCCCGCCTCGGCGGGAGCTGCGGTGGGAGCCGTGTGGCGGCAATCCCAACGCCAGGCGGTCGAGCAGGGCTCGCCTGAGGAGGAGGCGGCAAAGGTCGACCGGGGCCTGACCGCCGCCCAGACCGAGCTTGCCGACCTGGCCCAGCGGCTGCATGCCGAAGGCCACTCGGCCGACGCCGAGATCGTCGAGACCAACCGCATGATGGCCTCCGATGCGGCGCTGGTCAGCGCTGCCCACGCAAACGCGCTGGACGGCATGGCCGCGGCCGCCGCGATCGCTGCTGCCGCAGAGCCGCATGTGATCGCTCTGGCCGGGCTCGACGATCCGACGCTGGCGGCGCGGGCCGCCGACCTGCGGGCCATCGCGCGGCGCGCGGGTGAGCTGGCCGGCGGCGGCGGCGACGAGCCGGTGGCCGGGTCGATCGTGGTGGCCGAGGATCTGGGGCCGGGCGATGTGGCCGCCTGGGCCAAACGCGTCTCGGCCGTCGTTCTGGCCGGCAGCGCCAGCACCGCCCATGCGGCGATCGTGGCGCGGTCGCTCGCGATCCCGCTGGTCACCGGCGTGGGGGAGCACGTGCTCGAGATCCCGGTGGGCGAGCAGATCGGCGTCGACGCCGACCGCGGCCTGGTGATCCGCGACCCCTCGGCCGAGACCCGGCAGCGGCTCGAGGCGCGCGTCGCCCAGGTGCGCATCGAGGCCGAAGACGCCCTGCGCGAACGCTCGGAGCCAGCCGTGACCACCGACGGCCGGTCGGTGCGGCTGCTGGCCAACGCCGGCACGCTGGCCGAGATCGAAGCGGCTCTGGAGGCGGGCGCCGAGGGCGTGGGCCTGCTGCGCACCGAGCTGACGTTCCTGGACGCCCGCGGCTGGCCCACCGAGGCCGAGCATCTGGCGGTGCTCGAGCCGATGCTGGCCGCCCTCGAGGATCGCCTGGCAACGGTGCGCACGCTCGATTTCGGCGGCGACAAGACCCCGCCGTTCCTGGCTCACACCGGTGCTGAGAGCATGCTCGGGCCGCGGGGAATTCGGCTGGGTCTGAAGGCCATCAGCGAGGCGCTCGAGCCTCAGGTACGGGCGCTGATGCGCTGTTCCAGCGGGACGATCCTGCGGATCCTGGTGCCGATGGTGACCGAGGCGGCCGAGATCGAACGCGTGCGCGAGGTGGTGCACGCCGCCCGCGACGACCTCGCCCCCGGGGCGCCCGATCCGCTGGTGGGAGCGATGATCGAGATCCCCGCCGCAGCGCTCAACGTGCACTCGATCGCGCGGCGCTGCGATTTCCTCTCGGTAGGCACCAACGATCTGGTGCAGTACACGCTGGCAGCCGACCGGCAGAACCCCGATGTGGCCGACCGCGCCGTTGCCCACCACCCGGCGGTCGTGAGGCTGGTGGCGCGCGTGGTCGTCGCCGCGCACTCGTCGGGGATCCCCGTGGACGTGTGCGGCGAGGCCGCCGGCGACGCCGAGATGCTGCCGCTGCTGATCGGCCTGGGGGTGGACGAGATCAGCATCTCGCCGGCCAGGATCGCGCCGACGCGGCGCATGATCCGCCGGCTCAGCGCGGCCCGGGCGCGCCAGGCAGCCGCGCAGGCGGTCGCAGCCGAGACAGCAGACGAGGTGGCCGCTGCGGCGCTGGCCGCACTCGACCCGCCCTCAGGTGAGGTTCTCGATCAGATCGGAGATCACGTCGAGAGCCGCTGACGCACCCTCACCACTGGTCTGCACTTCGACCGTCGTGCCGCCCGTCGCGCCCAGGGCCAGCACCTGCAGGATGCTCTTGGCGTCGGCCTCCTTGGCGCCTGCGCGCAGCGTGACTGTGGCGGCCTGCGTGCCCGCCGCACGCACCACCTGGCCGGCGGGACGCGCGTGCAGATCCACGCCGTCCGGTAGCGTCACCACACGGATGAAGACATCTTCAGAGTTTGCGGACACTCCAGGCCTCCTCTGCGGCGGCCACCACCGCGTCCAGATCAGCACCGATCGACGCCGTGACGGCAGCTGCGACCGCGCCCTCGACCAGCGGCGCGTCCACCAGTCGTACGTCGATGCCGTCCACGCCGCCGTC
The DNA here is from genome assembly GCA_963796875.1 of uncultured Actinomycetes bacterium. Taxonomy (GTDB): domain Bacteria; phylum Actinomycetota; class Thermoleophilia; order Gaiellales; family JAICJC01; genus CAVPTL01. Next base: position 183,333 of record CAWCNL010000004.1, on the reverse strand, counting down.
GGCCATGACGGCCTTCACGCTCAGGATCGCGCTGCCCAGGTCGGCCAGCACGGCGACTCCCGCGCCGCTGTCGGCCTGGTGGATGGCGCGTTCGACCAGGCTACCGTCGGTGCCGAGCGTGCCCTCGGGGCCACCGCCCGCCGGTACCACGGTCACGCTGTCGCCGGCCACCTCTCCGGCAAGGGCTGCGAGGCCCTCCGCGATGGCGGCCGAATGCGAGACGAGCACGATGCCCGGGGATACCGACTCCGACATGGTGCGATTCTACAATGCCGAACACGGTTCGACAAGGACGAAGGCTAGGTGGCAATCCAGTCCATCGAACGCGCCGCGGCGATCCTTCGCGCACTGGCGGGTGGGTCGCGCCGCCTGGGGGTGTCCGAACTCTCCGACCAGCTGGGCCTTGCCAAGGGCACGGTGCACGGCCTGCTGCGCGCGCTCCAGCAGGAGGGGTTCGTCGAGCAGGATCACGACACCGGTAAGTACCAGCTGGGTGGGTCGCTGCTCCAGCTCGGCAACATCTATCTGGATGTCAACGAGCTGCGCGGCCGGTCGCTGGCGTGGGCCGAGAATCTGGCCATCCGGTCGGGCGAAGCGGTGCGGGTGGGTACCGCCCATGACGGCGGCGTGCTGGTCATCCACCACGTGTTTCGGCCCGACAACACCCTCCAGATCCTGGAGGTGGGTTCGCACCTGCCTCTGCATGCCACCGCGCTCGGCAAGGTGCTCCTGGCGTTCGAGGGGGCCGAACCGCCGCCCGAACCCCTGTCGCACCTGACCCGCGAGACGGTCACGACCCTGGTCGAGCTCGACACCGAGCTGGACGAGGTGCGACACCGCGGCTGGGCTCCCGAGCAGGAGGAGGCGGTGATCGGCGAGGCCTCGATCGCCGCGCCGATCGTGGGCCGCCGGGGCCACGCGTCCGGGGCGATCGGGGTGGTGGGGCCGGTCGAGCGGATCTTCGACGAGCAGGGCCCGCGGGCCGACCTGGTGGCCCATGTGCGCGACGCCGCGCGCGCGATCAGCCGCGACCTCGGTGGAGGCCGCGGCTGACCGTGGTGGCGCCGGGAATCGCTTAGCCGTTGATGCGGCTGGTGCCTGCCGAGAGATCGGCGCTGATCGCCAGGAAGATGTTGGTCAGCGAGTCAGGGGTGGGCTGGGCGTAGTAGTTGCCGGGGCTCGCGATCTGGCTCATGGCCGACGACGCGAGCGTGAGCGGAGATTCGTTGCGGCCGTTGGCGTTGAGGCAGTAGGTGTTGTTGTCGCCGCCGATGTCGTAGCCGATCGAGTACATCAGCACCTTGTTGTTCTTGAAGCCGGTGGCGTCGTTGATCGCCGTGGTGCACGGCTGAGTGTTGTAAGGCGAGCTGGCGGACATGTAGCTCGGCCCATCGTTCGCGGCGCCATCGGAGAGGAAGATAATCACCTTCTGCACGCCGGGGCGGCCGTCCTTGGTGAGCTCGGCGTTGGCCGCCTCGAGCGCCAGCGCGTAGGCGGTCGAGCCGCCCGGCTGCACGCAGTTGATCGTCTGCAGCAGCGGCGAGTTCTGGTTGAGCGTGATGTTCTGGCCGTTCATGGTGCCGTAGGTGTTGGACAGCGGCACCACGGTGTAGGCGGGCGTCGGGTCAGAGTACGGGTTGTTCGCGTTGACCCGGTTACAGGCCGTGGAGGGGCTCGAGGCGGGCGGCAGGACGGCCAGGCCGATGTTGTCGAGGCCGGTATCCATCGTCCCGAGGAAGGCCTTCACGCCCGCCACTGCCGAATCGAGCTTGGTGCCACCGGCATTGGAGGGGTCGCCCATCGACCCGGTGCGGTCGAGCACGATCATGATGTCCAGCGGCTTGCCGCCGCACGGCGAACAGGCCTGCGAGTGCACCGTCTCGGAGATGGAGTCGATGCCGACCACCTTCAGGAAGAAGGTGGGGACGTCGGCACTCTCGGTCACCTGCACGGTGTTGGCCGGGTTGCAGAACTTGGCGCTCGTGACACAGTTCTCGACGCTCGTGAGCTGCACGTTGGAGGCGCCGCGAACCGGGTTGATGCCGCCGGCAGCCGAGCTGTACTGGTGGGCGGCCGCGTCGGCGCTGGCCGTGTTGGGCAAGTTGTCGGCGCCCGCCGCGGCGGCCGCGTCGGCCGACGCCTGCAGCGCGGTCTTCACGCGGTAGGCATTGCCCACGTCGAGCACCATGCCGCACACGATCATGATCACGAACATGAAGGCGACGACCAGTGGCAGGGTTTGACCACGTTCATTTGAAATGCGCGACAGGCGAGGCTGCATCGGTTCCTCCGAGAGATCTGGTGCCCTGACCGCAACGGGGGCGCGGCGGGCGTCTCTGCGAGTGTCCGAGCGCCGCTCCAGGCTGAAACTCCCCAGGAAGGGGGATTCAGCGTCGCTCGAAGGTGTCGATAGGACTGCGCTTCGGTAACCTGAGGCGATGGCCACCGCCCCGACCGTCGCCGAGATCACCCAGGCGCTGAGTGAGCACGCCTATCTCGCCGATCGCGGGCTGGCGACGGTGCTCTCGCTCTCGCTGGCGCTCGAGAAGCCGCTGCTGCTGGAGGGCGAGGCGGGGGTGGGCAAGACCGAACTTGCCAAGGTGCTGGCCCAGATCGAGGGTGCGAAGCTGATCCGCCTGCAGTGCTACGAGGGCATCGACGTGGCCCACGCGCTCTACGACTGGAGCTATGCGCGGCAGCTGCTCTACATCCGCACGCTCGAGCTCTCGGGGCAGGACGCCGCATCCCCGGCCACGCTGCGCGAGCTGTTTGGCCCGGAGTTTCTGGAGCGGCGGCCGCTGCTGGAGGCGATCGAGAGCACTGATGAGGTCGCACCGGTGCTCCTGATCGACGAGATCGACCGCGCCGACGACGAGTTCGAGGCGTTCCTGCTCGAGCTGCTCTCCGATTTCCAGGTCACGATTCCCGAGATCGGCACGCTCAAAGCCACCCAGCGGCCGCGGGTGATCCTCACCTCCAACCGCACCCGCGAGCTGCACGACGCGCTGCGGCGGCGCTGCCTCTATCACTGGATCGGGCATCCCGATGTCGCCCGCGAGACGGCGATCGTGCGTGCCCGCGTGCCGGAAGTGCCCGAGCGGCTGGCAGCACAGGCCGCCGCGTTCGTGGCGCAGCTGCGCGAGGCCGATCTGGCCAAGGCGCCGGGCGTGGCCGAGACCATCGACTGGACGCGGGCGCTGCTTGCTCTGGGCCGTGACGAGCTGGATGCCGAGGTCGTGGCCGACACGCTCGGATCGGTGGTCAAGGAGCACGAGGATCTGGAGCGGGTGCGCTCGCTCGACCTGGCGGTGCTGGTGGCCGAGAGCCGTAGGTGAGCACCGCCGCCGCCGACGCGGTGGTGGAGCGGCTGGTGCGGTTTGGCCGGCTGCTGCGGGAGGATGGGGTGGAGGTGGGCCCTGGACGGGTGCAGGACGCGCTGCGCGGTCTCGACCACGTCGACCTGGCAAACCGGGCCGAGGTGTACCACGCGCTGCGCTGCACGATGGTGTCCCACCACGACGATCTGGCGCCGTTTGACGCGGCGTTTGCGGCGTTCTTCGAGGCTCTGCCCGGCGACGGTGAGCCGGACGCCGACTCGCCACAGGCGGTCGAGGCGACTCCGGCCGGAGTGGCCGCCGATCTGGCCAACGACGACATGGACGAGGAGCGCGAGGCGGGCGTCGCGGCGTACTCGGCCACCGAGTTGCTGAACGAGCGCGACTTTGCCGACATGACCACTGATGAGCTGTTGGCCTGCCGGCGGCTGATGACCGACCTGGCCCGCCACCAGCCGCTGCGGCGTTCGCGGCGGCTGCGATCCGACCCGGTGGGCCGGGTGCTCGATCACCGCGGCACGTTGCGGGCGGCCATGCGCACCCAGGGGCTGCCCATGGAACGCGCCTGGCGGCGGCCCAAGCTCGTGCCGCGCAAGCTGGTGTTCCTGTGCGATGTGTCGGGTTCGATGGAGGCCTACGCGCGGGCGATGGTGCTCTTCGAACAGGCCATGACCCAGGCAGGCCGCAGGGTCGAGGCATTCGCGTTTGGCACCCGCCTGACCCGGCTCACACCCCACCTGCAGGGCCGCGACCCCGCCGCCGCGCTGGCAGTGGCGGGCCAGGCCATGCCCGACTGGGGTGGAGGCACCCGGATCGGCCGGTCGCTGGCGCGCCTACAACCGCGAGTACGGCCGCCGCGGGCTGACCCGCGGCGCGGTGGTGGTGATCATGAGCGACGGCTGGGAACGCGGCGAGCTCGACGCGCTCGACCGCGAGATGGCCCGCATCCATCGCGCCGCGCACCAGGTGATCTGGGTCAATCCGCTGAAGGGCCATGCGGGTTTCGAGCCGCTGGCCGGCGGCATGCGCACGGCGCTGAGGCACACCGACGTGTTCCTGGAGGGGCACGACATGGCCGCGATCACCTCGCTCGCCCGCGTGCTCGCGCCGGCTAACTGACGCAGGGCCCGGCGCTGACCGGGTGGTGGGTGTCGCCGTGCACCAGTTCGCTGATCGCACCGATCGGCACGCCGAACCCGCCGTCGCCGGCGCTGTCGGCGGCAAACATCATCGCCACCACCTGACCGGCGGCGTCGACCACCGGCCCTCCCGAGTCGCCGTGGCGCAGTACGCCCCGCAGCGGCACGACAGTGCGGGGATGCACGTCGCTGCCGTAGGCATCGGGCGCCAGCACCGTCACCGGCGAGCCCGCTCTGCCGCTGACGACGTGCAGACTCAGGTCGTTGGGTAGCCGACCATCGCCACGTTCTGGCCGGACGGATCCTGGGCGGCCATCCTCAGCACCGGCAGGTTCAGACCCGGCACGCGAATCAGCGCGACGTCGTTGGCTGCCGACACCGCCACGACCCGGCCGATCGCCGGTCCTTCTCGCCACCCCAGCTGACCGTCTGGCCGGGCTCGCCGGCCACCACGTGGCGCATTGGTTGCGATCAGCCCCGGCGCGACCACCCAGCCGGAGCCCTGGATCACCAGGCCGCAGGCCTCGCCCTGGATCTTGACCACGCTTGGCTTCGCCGCCTCGCCGCTGACCGCGCCCGGCGTGGGCTCGGGCAGCGCCCGGTCGGCGAGTGAGGGGATCACCGGCAGCGGATCGAACCGCGCGATCGCGTCGAGCACGGTGGAGGCGGGCATCGCCCGCAGCAGCGCCGGCAGGATCTCGGAGCGTTCCACGTCGCTGCGCAGGCCCAGCAGCGGCTGCTGCACCGCGATCACCGCCGCCAGCCACACCAGGGCCACGCCAAAGACGGCGCCCACCGCCAGCCCTCCGGCCGTGTCGACGGTCTCCAGCGGCCCGCGCAGCAGGTGGTGGCGGATCTGGCCGGCCGCGGTGCCGGCCAGCGCCTGCAGGCTGAGGCCCAGCACCAGGGCGATCACCATCGTGGCCACCGGCAGCCACGGCGACGACGCGCCCGAGGCCAGCAGGTGCGGCGCCAGGCGCGAACCGACGATCGCCCCGACCGCAAATCCCACGAGGCTGAGCGTGTTTGCGACCAGGCCGCGGCGGGCGCCCTGGAAGCAGGAGAACGCGATCCAGCGATCGCGATCAGGTCCAGGAGATTCACCTACCCAGTTATACCGTCCACGGCGGCGGTTGGTGTGTGCCAGACTGCAGGGATGGACTTCGTGCGCTTCGAGAATGTGCCCAAACTGCGGCAGCCGACGATGGTCGCCGCGTTTCGGGGGTGGAACGACGCCGGCGGGTCGGCCAGCCTTGCGGCAGGGTTTCTGCGGTCGGTGACCGATGCTGATCGGTGCGCGGTGATCGACTCCGACCCGTTCGTGGACTATCAGCAGACGCGTCCCACGGTGCAGCTGGTCAGCGGCGAGCAGCGCCGGATCGACTGGCCGGTGACCGAGATCCACGCGAGCGCCGATCACGATCTGCTGGTCGTCATCGGCACCGAGCCGAACCTGCGCTGGCGGCAGTTCGCCGGGTCGGTGGTGGACGTGGCCGAGCAGTTTCACACGCGGCTGGTGGTGACGATCGGTGCGCTCCTGGCCGACACGCCGCACACGCGACCGGTGCCGGTCTCGGCCAGCGCGTCGGATCCCGATCTGATGGACCGCTATGGGCTGACGCCCTCCACCTACGAGGGGCCGACGGGCATCGTGGGCGTACTGCACGACGCCTGCGACACCGCGGGTATCCAGTCGGCGAGCCTGTGGGCGGCGACGCCGCATTACATCTCGGCGTCGCCCAATCCGCAGGCGGCGGTGGCGCTGCTGGAGCGGCTCTCCGATCTGACGGGCACACCTCGGCCCACCCGCGAGCTGCAGGCGGCCGCCAGCGAATATGCGCTGCGGGTTGCCTCGGCGATCACCGAGGATCCCGAGATCGCGGGCTATGTGGAGCAGCTCGAGGAGCAGGCCGACACGGAGGATGCGCCCACCGGCGACGAGCTTGCGGCCGACTTCGAGCGGTTCCTGCGTGAGCAGGACGAGGACGACGGGGAGGGCGGCGACCGGCCGCCTTCGGGGCCGCCGTCATGACCGACGTGGGCGACGACACCTTCCAGCAGGCGGTGCTCGACCGTTCGAGCGAGGTTCCGGTGGTGGTCGATTTCTGGGCGGAGTGGTGCGGCCCGTGCCGCCAGCTGGGGCCGGTGCTCGAAGCGGCGGTCGAGGCGACCGACGGCGCTCGTCGAGCTGGTCAAGGTGGATGTGGATGCCAACCCGCGCACGGCGGCCGCCTACCGGGTGCAGGGCATCCCGGCGGTGAAGGCATTTCGCGACGGGCGCATGGTGGACGAGTTCACCGGCGCGGTGCCGCGGCCGATGGTCGAGTCGTTCCTGCGCGGGTTGCTGCCCTCGCCGGCCGACGAGCTGATCGCGAAGGGCGACGCCGAGTCGCTGCGCCAGGCGCTGGAGCTGGAGCCAGACAACGCGGCTGCGGCGGGAGCGCTCGCGCGGCTCGAAAACGCCTCGGATCCGTTGATCGGCCCGGGGCTCGAGGCGCTCGACGAGGGCGACACGGAGCGCGGCCTGGAGCTCCTGCTCGAGGCGCTGCGCACAGCCGAGCCGGAGGATCGTGACCGCATCCGCACGGTGATGGTGGGCGTCTTCTCCGACCTCGGCCAGGATCACCCGCTGTCGGCCGCGTATCGCCGCAAGCTCGCCGCCGCCCTCTACTAGAGCCGGGACCGCATAAAAGGGGACAGTCCCCTTTTATGCATGGGCGAGCTGATGACGGGGTGAATCAGAAGTGCCAGGCACCGGTGATTCACGGGCTGTCCCCGCTTCGACGGCTAGAGGGGTGGAGAGCCCGTTTCGGAATCAATTTCGGGGCAAGAACAAAAGCTTGCCCGCACGCGACGAGGGCCGGCCTCTATCCCGTCTGCTGCCCGCTCTTCTGCTTCCACGCGGCCCGGCATCCGGCCGCAGCTGCGGCACGATCGGCCTTGGGAAACTGCCTCAGGTCGAGAGCCGCGCTCGCCGTGAACGCGCCCGCTCCGCCGCCAAGGTTTTGGATCGTCGTGTGGGCGAGAGCGCGAGCACACATCCGCTTGCCGATCTTGAAGTACTGGCTGTGCGGCGCGAGAAACGTGACCGACGTGTGGACTGTCGTGGACGTCAGGCCGCAGCCGCTCGCGAGGATTCCGAGCGTGATGAGCCCAAGTGCGAGCGCTCTCTTCAACATTCCGATTGTATCGGCAGTCGATGATACAGCCTCAAGGCGTTCTGAATCTCGTGGCTTGTGTTCTTCGGGGGTGGCTCGGCGGCCTTCGCCGGGTTTATCGTCGCGTTTGTCGCGACGATTCTGCTCTGGGCGTTGCCGCGATTCCGCTCAGCCTCAGCGAGCGACTCGAGACGAAGGTTCGGTGGGCAGCGGAAGGTTTGGTAGAAGCCTGCCTGGTGTTGCGGCTGGTTCGGGGGGCGGCCGTCCACAGTCGAACGCGCGGCTTACTCTCTAGTCGAATCCTCGTCGGGTGAGTCCAGCACCCCTAGTGTCAGTTCCACGCCATCGGCGGTTTCGAGATGCAAGTGGTAGCCGGGGCCTTGGAAGCCGACGCGGTCTTCCAGACGACTGCTGAGAGCGTCAGCGACTCCCTTGGCTTCGTCCTCAGTGAGAAGCACGAGCACGTCGCCGCTGCTCCGCAGGCTCATCCTCATCGTTTGAGTCTAATGCGAGTTACTGGGTATCTCTGAGAGCGGGTGGCGAAGCCCGAGCTTTCCCCTGGAGCTCTCAGTAGATGAACGTGAATCGGGAGTGCCTGGCACCGCTGATTCACGGGCTAGCCGTGCACGTAGGTCACACCGAGCGCCATCGCCCGGCGTGATGCGTGCACGCCTGAGGCGCACGCTTCCGCGTACGTGAGGGAAAGCGGGTCTCCGGCATACGTGCCGCGAACCGAGATCCACGGGGCGCCGCCCTCGTACGTGCAGTGGCGCGGCGGAACCGTGTCGCTGTTCACGAAATCCGCGAGTGCCGCACACGCCGCTTTGGCATCCATATGAGTGCCGCCGGGAGGCGAGCACCGCAGGGACCAGCTCCTGTGCCACGGTTTCCCTCGGTTGATGCCGTGGGCCGTGACCATGAGTCTGGTGTCGTGGTGAGGTTTCGAGGACGACATCCCGCAGCCAGGAGTGGCACCGAGCACCACGATGACGAAGATTGGGATGACGAGCTTCATACTCAGTTATACGGCGTGAGGCCGCGTTTAGTTCCGCGTCCGCGAGGGAGAAGTCGAAGCGAAGCGGAAAAGGGGCGGAACCGGTCGCGAATGGCTCGTTTCTTCGGGAAGTGCCACTTGGCAATCGCGATGAATCCCGAGCGACATTCAGGAATCGCCGTCGACATTGCCACTTGGCAGTCCGTGTGGATGTCGATCGCGCCTTGTGACAAACCCCGCGGGCCAGGATGCCTTTACTCAAATACATAATTCAAACGTGCTGTCAGCCCCCCGGCCGCCGCTTCGTGACCAATCCGAACTCAGAATCTGCGCCGATCTGGGGCAGCCTCGGTGCTGATCGGTAACAAGCCCCAGTGGCAGGATCCGCCGCATGGCATACAGCCTTTATAAGGCCAGAGGGATGGCCACGAAATCGCCGGCGTGCGCGATCTGCATCGACCGTACGCGAGGCAAGACCGAGCGTGTGGCCCTCGGCTACGGCGTCGCGATCTGGCTCTGCCGCGACCACGCGAGCGTGCAGTTTCTGACCAAGCGCAGCGGTCGTGACTTCGTCCGCACGATGTCAGGCGTCTGGGAGGCGAACGGCTGCCTGACCGCGTCGCGGCACAAGGCCCTCCGCGCGCACCTCGCCGCACTCGGGCCACGCAACCGCGGCCGCCCAGGTTCGTACGCCTGGCCGCGGCTCCGCGTGGCGGCCGAGCGGATGTACGCCGCCGGCGCCGGCACCCAGTCCGTCCACGAGAAGATCGGACGCGCTCCCCTCGGCGTGTGCGAGGCACCCAGCCTGCGCACCGTCTACCGCTGGCGCGCCGAGCAACGCCATCTCGCCAGGGACGGCCCGATCAGGGTTGTCTAGCGCCCCTGCGCCAGCGCCGCTTCGAGCGCGGCGCGGCTCGCCGCATCCCACGGCTCGCCCGCCGACCGGTCGGCGTTCGTGTGCACCGTCACGGTCGTGGATTCGGCGGCCACACGGCCGTCGGCGACCGACACGATCCGCTCGGCGGTGGTCACGCTGCTCGTGCCGATCGCGGTGATCTCGGTCGAGACGTCCGCGTAATCGTCGGCCTGCGTGAGACCCGAGCGGTAGTCCAACGCGCAGTGCCGCACCACCATGAAGTTGACCACGTCGTGCCCGAGGATCCCGGTGAAGAACTCGTCGCGCACCTCCTCACCGTAGGTGAAATACACGGAGTTGTTCACGTGCGCGAACCCGTCCAGGTCGCGCCAGCGGATCTCGATGCGCTTGATCACGGCCGGGAGCTTCGCAGATTCCTCGCAAGTGCGATGATGCTTCCGGTATGGACGAGTTCGTGTGGGTGGACGGCGAGCGCACGATCCGCTTCTCGAAGCGGGCTCCCGAGCACGCCTGGGATGGCTCGGAGCTGCTCACCACCGCCCGGGCGCAGGCCGGCATTTCGCCCGACGCTGCTGGCGCGGTTCTCGAACGTCCACCACGTCCCCGCCGGGCAGGTGCCCGACGCCGCAGCCGCGCTCGTGCAGCACGTCTCGGCCGACCGCCTGACCGCCTGGGGCGGGGGACGGGTGATCGACACCGCCAAGGCGATCGCCTCGGCGCGCGGCGGCGCGGTGTGCGCCGTACCCACCACGCTCTCGGGGGCCGAGATGAGCCGCGGGCATCGCACGCTGCCCGGCGAGGAGCAGAAGCCCCGCTGCCGGCCGCAGCTGGTGCTCGCCGCCCCGCAGCTGATGGCATCCGCACCCCAGCAGGAGCTGCGCGACTCGGCCATGAACGCGCTCGGCCACGCCACCGAGGCGCTGCACGTTCCCAGCCGAAACCCGGTGGCAACGCTCGCCGGTCTGCAGGCCGCCGCGCTGATCGCCGACGGGATCGACCGCGGCCTGCGCGACGAGCTCGCGCTGGGCTCGCTGCTCGGCTGGTTACGCGCTGGGTGCCACCGAGCTTTCGCTCCACCATGTGGTCTGCCAGACCGTCGTGCGCATCTGCGGCACCGGCCATGCCGCCACCAACGCCGTGATGCTGCCGCACACCGCCGCCTTCATCGCCGAGAGCTCACCCGAGCCGATGGCCGAGCTGGCCGCCGCTCTCGGCGTCGAACCCGCCGGCCTGGAGCATCGTCTCGCGGCGCTCGGCGGGCTGCCGCGGCGGTTGCGCGACCTGGGCGTGGCCGCTGAACAGCTCGGCGATGTCTCGGCGGCCGCCGCTCAGCGCTCCGAGCTGAGCCGGCTCGACCCGGTTCCCACCGCTGACCAGCTGCTGCAGCTGCTGGAGCGTGCTTGGTAGGCTTGCAAGATGGGGAAGGGATACGCCGAGGGGCCTGCTGCCGAGGAGGCAGAGGCGGCACGCGAGCGCGGTGACCACCTGCGCCGCGACGCTCCGGTGGAGATGCGCCGGACGGTGTGGGCATCGACTCCCGACAATCCCGAGCAGCACCCGATCGGCCCCCTCGACGATGTCGATCCCGACGAGCTTTTCGCGTCCGGTAAGGCCTGGGGCATCAAGGTCGTCGAAACCGCCGAAACCACCTCCTAACACCGAAACGAGCGAGCCCGCATGACTGACAATCCCTACGCCGTCCCCTCCGATCCCGCCAAGCGCCACTCAGCCGCGCTGACCGACGGTCCGCGACCGTGCTCCCGCGCGGGCCATGTTCAAGGCCATCGGGTTCACCGACGACGACCTCAACCGTCCGCTGATCGGCGTCGCGCACCAGTGGATCGAGACCATGCCGTGCAACTTCAACCAGCGTGAGCTGGCCCAGCGCGTCAAGGACGGCATCCGCGCCGCCGGGGGCATGCCCGTCGAGTTCAACACGATCGCCGTGTCCGACGGCGTGTCGATGGGCACCGAGGGCATGAAGGCCTCGCTGGTCAGCCGCGAGGTGATCGCCGACTCGATCGAGTTGGTGGCCCGCGGCCACCTGCTGGATGGTCTTGTCTGCATCTGTGGCTGCGACAAGACGATCCCCGCGTCGGTCATGGCGCTGTGCCGCCTCGACCTGCCCGGGCTCGCGCTCTACAGCGGATCGGTGGCGCCGGGCACCATCCGCGGTCACGACGTCACCATCCTCGAGGTGTTCGAGGCGATCGGTGCCTACAACGCCCACAAGATGGAGGCCGCCGAGCTGCACGAGGTCGAGTCCAAGGCGATCCCGGCGGCCGGAGCGTGCGGCGGCCAGTTCACGGCCAACACCATGTCGACCGCGCTCGAGTTCCTGGGCATCAGCCCCGCCGGCCTGAACGGCATCCCCGCGCTCAACCGGGGCAAGGGCGACGCCGCCGAGGAGTGCGGCCGGATGGTGATGCAGCTGGTGCGCGACGACATCCGCCCGTCGCACATCATCACCCGCGAGTCGATCGAAAACGCGGTCGCCTCGGTGGCCGCCACCGGCGGGTCGACCAACGGTGTGCTGCACCTGCTCGCCATCGCCTCGGAGCTGGGCATCCCGTTCTCGATCGACGAGTTCGACTCGATCGCAGGGCGCACGCCCATCGTCGCGAGCATGAAGCCGGGCGGCGACTTCGTGGCCACCGACATGTTCGACGCCGGCGGCGTGGCACTCGTGGCGCGCGAGCTGAAGAAGGCCAACCTGATCAACTCGGGCGCGCGTACGGTCGACGGCCGCACGCTCGGCCAGATCGCCGACGAGGTGGTCGAGACGCCGGGGCAGCCCGTGGTGGTGCCGATCGAAAAGCCGCTCAAGGCCACCGGCGGCCTGGCGATTCTGCGCGGCAACCTCTCGCCCGACGGCTGCGTGGTGAAGCTCGCCGGGCACGAGCGCGTTCTACACCGCGGCCCGGCCCGCGTGTTCGACCGCGAGGAGGACGCCTTCGCCGCCGTGAAGGCCGACAAGATCGCACGCGGGCGACGTGGTCGTGATCCGCTACGAGGGGCCGGCCGGCGGGCCGGGCATGCGCGAGATGCTGCATGTCACCGCGGCGCTCGTCGGTGCGGGCCTGGGCGAGGACTGCGCGTTGATCACCGACGGACGGTTCTCGGGCGCCACCCACGGGCTGATGGTGGGTCACGTCACGCCCGAGGCGGCGCACGGAGGGCCGATCGCCCTGTTGCAGGACGGCGACATGGTGGTGATCGACGTGGAGGCCCGCGAGCTGCGGTTCGAGGTGTCCGCCGACGAGATCGCCACGCGCGAGCGGCACTGGGTGCCGCGCCCGCCCAACTACACCACCGGTGTGCTCGCCAAGTACGCCGCGCAGGTGGCGAGCGCGAGCGAGGGGGCCGTCACCCGGCCGCGCTGGCCGAGCTGACCGCGTCGTCCACCAGCGTCTGCAGCAGGCGGCGCTTCCAGCGCGTCTGCTCGAGTCCATCGAGCCCCGCCAGCGGGTCGGCGGGATCGATCAGCCGCGGCAGGTTCGAGACGCCGATGGCCGCGACCCGCAGGCCGTCGTCAAACCGCGCGGCGGCCACGGCCGTGAGCGCAAAACTCCAGGCCGCCCGCTCACCAACCCGGCAGTACGCGCTGCCGGCCGGTGTGCGCGCCACCTCGACCGCGGTCACGATCTCGCCGGGTTCCAGCGTCAGCCGCGAGCGGTTGTCCTCGGTCGGCCGGCGGTAGAGGTCGGCGAGGCCCAGCGTGCGCCGGTTGGTGACCACCTGGGCATCCAGCGCGAGGAGCGCTGCGGCGAGATCGCTGGGCGCGACCGAGATGCAGTCGCCCGCCTCCAGGCTGTGCTTGCGGTGGTCGCCGATCTGGGCATAGCAGGTGTCGCCGCCGCCCAGCCAGCAGGTCAGGTCGGGGTGCCGGTAGTACCAGCAGCGCACGTCCTGGCACAGGTTTCCGCCCACGGTTCCCATCTCGCGCAGCTGCGCCGCCGCGACCGAGCCTGCCGCCTGGCCGAGCACCGCGAAACGCTCGCCGCACCAGCCGGGTGGCGGGCGAGGTCGGCCACGGGCGTGGTGGCGCCGATGCGCAGGCCGTCGCCGCACCGCTTCGATGCCGGCGAGCTCCAGCCCTCGCAGGTCGACCAGAAGCTCGGTCTGGCGCAGCCCGCGGTGTACCTGAGTGAGCAGGTCGGTGCCGCCGCCGATGGCGTGGCCGCCGTCCTCGAGCAGCCGCTCGGCCTCGTCCATCGATGCGGGCTTCGTGTAGCCAAACTCCTGCGTCATTGCTCGAGCGCCTCCAGCACGCGCCGCGGGGTGTACGGCGCCTCGCGCATGCGCACTCCGGTGGCATGGGCGATCGCGTTACCGATCGCTCCGGGGGTGGGGATGATCGGCGGCTCTCCGAGACCCTTCACGCCCAGCGGCAGCGCCGGGTCGGGATCGTCCACGAACTCGACGTCGATCTGCGGCGTATCGGCCATGGTCGGGATCTTGTAGTCCTCGAGGCCGGGATTCAGCAGCGTGCCGGTGGTGGGGTCGACCACCCGCTCCTCGGAGAGCGCAAAGCCGATGCCCTGCATGATCCCGCCCAGAGCCTGGCTGCGGGCACCCATCGGGTTGATGATGCGGCCGACGTCGTGCACGGCCACGATGCGGTCGACGGTCACCCGGCCGGTGGCCGTATCGACGCTGACCTCGGCCACCTGGCAGCCGAACGTGTTCACGGCCAGGTCTGCGGGATTCGGCCCGCGCGAGCCACGGCCCGTCACCCAGGCGTTGCCGAGCTTCTCGGTGATGTCGGTGATCGGGCGGCGCAGCGTGCCGTCGACCGAGCGCACCTCGCCGCCCTCGAGGGTGAGGTCGGCGGCCGAGATCTCGAACAGGTCAGCGGCCAGGTCGAGCAGCTGCTCGCGGGCGTGATGGCCGGCGGAGCGCACGGCCGGCGCAATCGACGAGAGCGTCATCGAGCCGCCCGAGAACGGCCCGTGCGCCGCCAGCGACGTGTCGCCGGCCTGCACGCGCACCGACTCGACGGGAGTTCCCAGCCGCTCGGCGACCACGACTGCACAGGCGGTGATGGTGCCGGTACCCAGATCCTGCAGCCCCACCGAGAGCACCGGCCGGGCGGTGCGGCCAACCCGCACCTCGGCATAGGCCGGCGGGGCGCCGCCGCCCCACCAGTACTGCGTGGCGATGCCCATGCCGCGGCGCACGCGGCCGGTCGACCGCAGCCGGTCGCGATCGCTCCAGCCGCACAGCTCGGCGGCGCGGTCATAGCAGGCCAGAAGCCGCTTGGACGAGTAGGCCCGGTCGGTGCCCTGGTCGCGATCGGCATGGTTTCGGCGGCGCAGCTCGAGCGGATCCATGCCGAGTTCGTCGGCGAGCTCGTCCATGGCGAGTTCGAGCGCCCACGTGCCCTCCATCACGCCGGGCGCGCGAAACGCGGCGGCCGGGCCCAGGTTCTGGCGCAGCGGCACCACCATCGCCCGCACGTTCGCGCAGCGATACACCGATTTGGCCGGCTCGAGCACCGGAAACGCCCAGCCTCCACTGCCCAGCCCCATCACCGCCGAGCCTTCGATGGCGGTCAGCTCGCCGTCGCGCGTGGCGCCCAGCGCGAGGGACACCTCGATCGGCGTGCGAAAGCCCTTGGCCAGATTCTCCTCGCGGCGCGAGAGCACCAGCCGCACGGGCCGGCCGGTACGGCGCGAGAGCTCGGTGGCCATCATGCCCTCCGTCCCGGCGCCCAGCTTGGCGCCGAACCCTCCACCCATGTACTCGCAGAGCACCCGCACCTGTTCGACCTCGAGGTCGAACGCCGCGGCGATCTCGCTGCGCGCTCCGTAGATGCCCTGCGTCGAGCACCACACGGTCAGTCCGTCAGGTCGCCAATCGGCCACGGCGCAGTGCGGCTCGAGCGGGTTGTGCAGCTGCGCCGGGGCGCGATAGTCGGCCCGCACCACCACGTCGGCCTGCCGCAGCCCCTCCTCGGCGTCGCCGCGCTCGTCGTCGGACGGCTCACCGAGAAAGTTCTGCTGCTCGTAGGCAACGCTCAGGTCGGTGACGAAGTCGAGCACCGCATACTGCGGCGCAAGTGCCTCGAGTGCGCGGTCGGCGGCGTCGGTCGACTCGGCCGCCACCACTGCCACGGGGGCGCCGGCAAAGTCCGGCTCGGCGGTCAGCAGCGACCCCGGCGCGCCGACCGCGATGTCGGCCGGGCCCAGCGCACAGATCACGCCGGGTACCGCCCGGGCGGCATCCAGGTCGAGCGCCTCTACCCGTGCGTTGGCGTGAGGGCTGCGCAGCACGCGCGCCTCGAGCATGCCGGGCAGCGAGACGTCGGAGGTGTACCGCGCAGTGCCGGTGACCCGCGCCTGGGCTGTGAGCCGCTGTGCGGGCCGGCCGATCACCGGTGGACGCTCCTCGACGGCCCATTCGGGGGTGTCGTCGTCCTCGACCAGCACCCAGCGCTCCTCGACGCGACCCTCGATCACCGCCTCGGTCTTGACCAGCTTGGGCATCAGTCTTCACCCGCCGCGGCCAGCACGGCCGCCTCGATGTTCGGGTAGGCGCCGCAGCGGCACAGGTTGCCACTCATATGGTCGCGCACGGCCTCGCGGGTGGGGGAGGGATCGTGCCCCAGGAGGGCAACTGCCGAGAGCAGCTGGCCGGGCGTGCAGAACCCGCACTGGAACGCGTCGTGCTCGGTGAACGCCTGCTGCAGCCGGGCCAGCAGGTCGCCGCCGCCCTCGATCGTGCGCACCACCGCGCCGTCGCAGGCCGCCGCGAGAGTCAGGCACGAGAGCACGGGCCGGTCGTCGAGCAGCACGGTGCACGCGCCGCAGGTGCCCTCGGCACACGCCAGCTTGAGCCCGGTGAGCGCCGCATCCTCGCGCAGCAGCTGGCCCAGGGTGCGATGCGCGGCGACCTCGAACTCCTGCTTTCGCCCGTTGATGGTGAAGCCAACCCGCATCTCCGAGTACGCTAGCAACTTTGTCTCTGCCGACCACAGCCACGGCGCACCGCGCGCCCCTCGAGCTTGCTCTGATTCCACGCTCCGTCGAGGAGCCGGTGATGGGCTTCTACTCCATCTCACCGCTCTCACCCGGCGGCTGGACCGAGCTTCTGGACGAAGCCGGGCTGCCGCATCGGCTGCGCCGCCTGAACGAGCCGACCGTGCTCGGCGCGCGGGCCCGCCGTACCGATTTTCGGTGTCTGCCGATGCTCGCCGGGTTCGCGTACCTGCTGCAGGAGGAGAGCGGCACGTCGAGCGCGTCGGTCAGAGCCTGGCGACTGGCCGCGCGGGTGGTGGAGCAGGCCATCGCGGCCGGGGGCGACGTCCCCGACCTGAGCCGCTTTGCGGCCGCGTTCCCGCCGGCCGCGCACTCCGTGGGGCTGCCGCCGCCGGAGGACGCCGAAGAGGAAGCGCTGGTCACCATGGACTCGCTGGCCGCGGTCACGCTGTTCGTCGAGGCGACCATGCGCGCGCTGGCCGCCGCGGTGCGCGAGCCCAAGCTGCTGACCGCACCCGACGCCCATCCGGTCGAACTCGACCTGTCGCGGCTGCAGCCGTCGCTGCGCGCGGTGGCCCCCGAACTCGGCGCTGTTGCGCCGGTCGTGCAGTTGCGCGACACGCTCGACCTGACGCTCACGCTGGAGCTTCCCGCAGCCGGTTCCGACGACTGGCCGCTGCACGTGAACCCTCCTGACCGCGACAAGCTGCAGCGGGCCGCCCACATCTTTGCGCCGCTCGGGCAGGCCGCGTCGGGCACGGTGATGCTCGATCTGGACGAGGTGTCGGAGCTGCGCGTGGCGGCCTCGGCGCTCGAGTTCTCCGGCGTCAAGCTGCAGCTGCCGGCCGAGATCGCCGACCCGGTCGACCTGACGCTCGAGGATGCCGAGATCACGCTCGGCAGCGGCGGGCTCGTGATGGGTGGAACCGTCCACTTCGACCTGAGCGCGTCGCTCGGCGGTCACCAGATCAGCAAGGACGAGTTCCGCGAGCTGGCCCGCTCGTCGCAGCCGCTCGTGCGGCTGGGCGGCGAGTGGCGGGCGCTCTCGGGCAAGTCGCTCTTGAAGGCGCGGTCGGTGGCGGCGGTGGCGCTGCACGGCTCGACGCTGCCCGCGCTGACCGCACTTGGCGCCACGCTTGCGGGGCGCTCGGATCTGCGCGGTCTGGGCGTCGCGGTGTCGGCCGCACCCGGATCGGAGCTCGACCGGTTCGCGGCCGAGCTGACCGCGCCCGAGTTGCGCACGCCGGTCGAGGCCGAAGAGGGCTTCGAGGGGACGCTACGGCCCTACCAGAAGGTCGGATTGGGCTGGCTCCTGCGAATGCGCGAGCTGGGCCTGGGAGCGCTTCTGGCCGACGACATGGGCCTCGGCAAGACCGTGCAGCTGATCGCCTACCTGGTGGATCGCCGCGACGGCGGAGGAGGCGCCGCGCTGATCGTCGCACCAACCTCGGTGCTGGGAAACTGGGAGCGCGAGGTGAAGCGGTTTGCTCCCGACCTGAACGTGCTGATCCACCACGGCCCGGACCGCACCGGCCGCGCGGCCGATCTGGTCGGGCACGACATCGTGCTGACCTCCTACGCGCTTCTGGCCCGCGACCGGCGGCTGCTGGCCGAACCCACCTGGCGCGCGCTCGTGCTGGACGAGGCCCAGGCGGTCAAGAATCCCCTCACCCGCGCCGCCCAGACCGCTCGCGCGATCACCGCCCGGCACCGGGTCGCGCTGACCGGCACGCCCGTCGAGAACCGGCTGGACGAGCTGTGGTCGATCATGCACATCCTCAACCCCGGCCTGCTGGGCACCCGGGCAGGATTCCGCCGCCAGCTGGCCGCACCCGATCGAGCGCCACGGCGACACCGATGCCGAGGCGCGGCTGCGGCGCATGACCGGGCCGTTCCTCCTGCGCCGCCGCAAGAGCGACCCCGAGGTGCTGCCCGACCTGCCGCCCCGGCAGGATTCGACCGAGTTCTGCACGCTCACGCTGGAGCAGGCGGGGCTCTACCAGGCCACCATCGACACCATCATGGGCGACGTGCGCGGGTCGACCGGCATCGTGCGCCGCGGCCGGGTGCTGGCGCTGATCACGCGGCTCAAGCAGGTGTGTAACCACCCGGTGCATGCGATGGGCAAGCCGGGGCCGTTGGGCGACCGCTCGGGCAAGCTCGACCGCCTCACCGAGATGCTCACCGAGGTGATCGAGGAGGGCGAGAATGCGCTCGTCTTCACCCAGTACGCGGTGATGGGCCGGCTGCTGGCCGAGCACCTGGAACGCGAACTCCAGATCGAGCGGCTGTATCTGGACGGGTCGTTGACCCGCGATGCGCGAGAGCGGGTGGTGGACCGCTTCCAGATGGGCACCGAGCCGCGCGTGCTGGTGGCGTCGCTGCGGGCAGGCGGCACGGGGCTCAACCTGACCGCCGCAAGCCACGTGTTCCACTACGACCGGTGGTGGAATCCCGCGGTCGAGGACCAGGCGTCCGACCGCGCCCACCGCATCGGGCAGACCCGTGTCGTGCAGGTGCACAGGCTGGTCTGCGCGGGCACCATCGAGGAGCGCATCGACCAGCTGATCTCGTCCAAGCGCGACCTCGCCGAGCGCATCGTCGACCGCGGCGCCGAGGCGGTCATCTCGGAACTGTCTGACGACGATCTGAGCGATCTGGTGCGGCTGCGGGGAGTCACATGAGCCGCGCGGCCGAGCTGCTGCGGCAGCTGGTCGAGATCGAGAGTCCGACCGGCGATGCCGCGGCGATGGCGCGCGTGGGCGACGTGCTCGAGGGCGAACTGGTGCCGCTGGGTGCACAGGTCGAGAGGCGGCCCCCGGGCACGCTGATCGCCCAGCTCGGCGAGGGCGATGCCGATCCGTTGCTGGTGATCGCCCACATGGACACGGTGTGGCCGGTGGGGACGCTCGAGCGGATGCCCGTGAGGATCGAGGACGGGTGGTTCTGGGGGCCGGGGTCGCTCGACATGAAGGCGGGCATCGTGATTGCCGTCGAGGCGCTACGGGCGGCGGCCCCGCCGGCGCGACCGGTGACGCTCCTGGTCACCGCCGACGAGGAGATCGGAAGCCCGCAGGGGCGCGCGGTGGTCGAGGAACTGGCGCGCTCGTCGGCGGCGGCGCTCGTGGTGGAACCGCCGGTCAAGCAAGCCACCATCACCACCGCCCGGTCGGGGCTCGCCCGCTATCAGATGTACGTGCAAGGTCGCGCGGCGCATGCCGGCAACGGGCACCGCGGCGGAGTCTCGGCGATCGACGAGCTTGCGCGGCAGGTGGTGGCGCTGCACGCACTCGAGGACCAGATCGAAGGCGCGCGGGTCAACGTGGGTCAGATCGGCGGCGGCAGCGGCGACAACGTCGTGGCCGCCGATGCGTGGGCGCGCATCGACGCGCGGGCCTGGTCGACGCCCGCCCAGGAGCGGCTCGAAGTGGCAATCCGGCACCTGCGGCCCCACGCGAGAGGCATCTCGCTCCGGATCGAGGGCGGCATCACCCGGCCGCCGATGAAGCCGTCGGCCGTGGCCGAGAGGCTGGCCGAGCGGGCCATCGAGATCGCCGCGGGCATCGGGCTGCGCCTGAGCCAGAACACGTCGGCGGGCGGATCGGACGGCAACTTTGCCGCCGCGGTGGGAATCCCCGTGCTGGACGGACTCGGGCCCGACGGCGTCGGCGCCCACGCGCTGGACGAGCGGGTGTCGCTCGAGTCGATGGACGAGCGCATCGGGCTTCTGCGTGCCCTTCTCGAACGCCTCTAGTGCATAAAGGGGTCAGCCACCTTTTGTGCATCCGTAACGTTCGCTGCAACCTTGTGCTCCCGCTCATGCACAAAAGGTGGCTGACCCCTTTAATGCCTTAACTGCGTCGACCGCCCGGCGCTTCCCCCTCAGGACGCCGGGCGGTCGTTGGCAGGTCGAGCTGTCTTCGCTAGGCCGCGATCAGGCGGCGGGCAAGCACGTACTCGAAGCGACGTCCCTCGTGCCTTGCTGCGTCGTTCGATAGACCCGAAGCGGCGATTGTGCGAAGCGCTCGTTCGGCATGTTTAGCCGTCTCTGCGGTGTCGAGATTGCTGCGATTCACTACTGACTCGACCGAGATCATGTGGACCCCCCTGTCCAATCCGGTCGTGCCGACCCCCCGTCTGCAACGACCCCAATCACTCTCTACTCTCCGAATAGCGAACCTCAAAAGCAACGTCAATCGCTGCGTCGCAATCCGTACAGTTCCCTAACAGAACTAACGGTCAGGCGCTCTTGACGGCGGTCGCCAGATTGATCAGCGACTCCTTGGCGTCGCCGAACAGCATGGTGGTCTTGGGGTCGCCGAAGAGTTCGTTCTCGATGCCCGCAAACCCGGTGTTCAAGCTACGTTTGAGCACCACCACGGCGGTCGAATCCTCCACGTTCAGCACCGGCATCCCGTAGATCGGGCTGCCCGGCGTGTTCTTGGCCGCGGGATTGACGACATCGTTTGCGCCGATCACGAGACTGACGTCAGTGCGCTGGAACTCGCCGTTGATGTCGTCCATCTCGTAGAGCTGGGTATACGGCACGTCGGCCTCGGCCAGGAGCACGTTCATGTGCCCGGGCATGCGCCCTGCGACCGGATGGATGGCATAGCGCACGTCGACCCCGCGCGACTCGAGCAGGTCGGCCAGTTCGCGCACCGAGTGCTGCGCCTGGGCCACCGCGAGCCCGTAGCCGGGCACGATCACCACGCGGCGGGCGTAGGCGAGCATCACCGCGACGTCGTCGGGCGTGGTCGAGCGCACATGCATCTGGGCGCCGTCGGCGGTCGCCGCCGCCGCTCCACCGCCCGTGCCAAAGGCACCGAAGATCACGTTTGCGATGGTGCGGTTCATGGCCTTTCCCATCATCTGCGTGAGCAGCGTGCCCGACGCGCCCACCAGGGTGCCGGCGATGATCAGTACGTTGTTGGAGAGCGCAAAGCCGGTGGCTGCGGTGGCAAGCCCGGTGAACGCGTTCAGCAGCGAGATCACGACCGGCATGTCGGCACCGCCGATGGCCATCACCATCTGCACGCCCAGCACCAGCGAGAGCACCATCGCGGCCACCATGGCCGGCTGGCTGTGGTGGCCGGTACCGATGTAGATGCACAGGATCAGGATCGCCGCGAAGAGCCCTGCGGTGATGAACCTCTGCCCGGGCAGCGTGCGTGGACTGCCGCCGATCATCTCCTGCAGCTTCCCGAAGGCGATCATCGACCCCGAGAAGCTGAGTGCGCCGACGGTGGCCGAGAAGAGGATCGACACGATGATCTTGGCGGGGATGTCGCCGCCCGACCCGATCGAGTCGTGGAAATCGGCGAACGCGACCAGCGCCGCCGCGCCGCCGCCGAACCCGTTGAAGAGCGCGACCATCTGGGGCATCGCGGTCATCTTCACCTTGCGCGCGCCCACGGCTCCGGCGACGCCGCCGACCAGCGCGCCGATGATGATCCAGGTGTAGGACGTGACGATCGGGTCGAAGAGCGTCGCCACGATCGCAAAGGCCATGCCGACGGCCGCGATGCGGTTGCCCGACCGGGCCGTGGCCGGCGAGGAGAGCCGCTTCAGGCCGATGATGAAGAGGATCGCGCAGACCAGATAGGCCGCGCCGATCCAGTCGGCCCTACTCATCCTTCTTCTCCGGCTCCGGCCGCTTCTTGAACATCTCGAGCATGCGGTCGGTGACCAGGAATCCGCCGACCACGTTCGAGGCGCCGAACGCGACGCCGATCGCACCGAGGATGTTGGTCAGCGTCGAGTAGTCGGCGCCCGCCACCAGAATCGCGCCGACGATCACGATGCCGTGGATCGCGTTGGTGCCCGACATGAGCGGCGTGTGCAGCGTGGTGGGGACCTTGCCGATCACCTCGATGCCGACGAACGCGGCCAGCACGAACACCGTCAGTTCGATCAGCAGGCTCTCGTTCACGCGGTCGCTCCCTCCAAAAGACGGGTGGTGACCCGGCCTGCGTGGGTGATCACGGCGTCGGCCGTGATCTCGTCGTCGAAGTCGATCACCAGCTCGCCGTCGGACACCAGGTGGTCGAGCACCGCCTGGATGTTGCGGGCATACATCTGGCTTGCGTGAAGAGCCACGGTGGACGGCAGGTTGAGCGTGCCGACGATCTGCACGTCGTGCACGGTCACCGTCTCGCCGGGGCTCGTGAGCTCGCAGTTGCCGCCGGTCTCGGCGGCCAGGTCGACGATCACCGACCCGGCGCGCATCCGCTCGACCGCGGCGGCGGGAATCAGCTTCGGCGCCGGCCGGCCGGGGACGAGCGCCGTGGTGATGACCACGTCGGAGTCGGCGATGTGGTTTGCCAGAAGCTCCTGCTGCAGCGCCTGCTGCTCGGGCGTCAGCGGCAGCGCGTACCCGCGCTCGTCCTGGCCGCCGCCCACGTCGATCTCGACGAACTTCGCGCCGAGGCTCTCCACCTGCTCCTTGACCACCGGGCGAGTGTCAAACGACGAGACGACCGCTCCCAGCCGCCGCGCCGTGGCGATGGCCTGCAGGCCGGCCACGCCCGCACCCAGCACCAGCACCTTGGCCGGAGCCACCGTGCCGGCCGCGGTCATCAGGAGCGGAAAGAAGCGGGGCAGTAGGTTGGCGGCCACGAGCACGGCCTTGTAGCCCGACACCGTGGCCTGGGACGACAGGGCGTCCATGCGCTGCGCCCGGGTCACCCGCGGCACCGACTCCATGCCGAAAGCGGTCACGCCGGCCTCGGCCAATGCGTCCACCAGCGGACGGTCGATCAGCGGCCAGACCCATCCCACCAGAACCTGACCGGATGCAGCCGTGCGGCTTCGGACGCATCGATCCTTCCGACGCGCACCACGATGTCGCTCTCGGCGAACAGCTGGGCGGAATCCACGATGTGCGCGCCGGCCTCGCGATACGAGTCGTCGGGCAGCGACGCGCCCGAGCCGGCGCCCGCCTCGACTGCGATCTCGAGTCCGGTCGCGGTCAGGCGCGACACGGCGTCAGGGGTCAGAGCCACCCGACGCTCGTTGCCAGCAACCTCGAGTGGCACTCCGACGCGCATGCCGCACGATGCTACAGCGGGCGCGGGGTCAGACTCAACTTGGTTCGGTTTCGGAGAGCCACGCCGACCGGCCGCCGGTCGCGCTCCACACGATGGGGAAGAACGATTCGTCCATCTCGTCGGTGTCGCGGCGCTGGTAGCGCGAGTACACCAGATCGGTGTGGCGCGGATCAAAGCGGGTTGACGCTGGCAAGAGGTGCGAGATCAACGCGCGGCGGTGCGCGGAGGTTGCGGTGTTGGGGCCCGAGCCGTGGAAGGTGAGGTGGTGGTGAAACGACGCGCCGCCGGCCTCGACCACCACAGGTGTCAGTTCGAGCTCAGCGTCGGGCCCGGCCGGGTTGGCGCGGCGGGCGGGTTCGAGCCAGTCGGGCGGAGCGTGGAACTCGGAGCGGTTCTTGGCGCTGCGCGGCCACTTGTGCGAGCCGTTCACGAACGTCATGGTGCCCGCCTCGGCCGATGTCGGTTCGAGTGCGATCCAGCAGGTGATCATCTCGCCGGGCACGAGATAGTCCAGGTACGCGCCGTCCTGATGCATCCCCAGCGAGAGCGTGCCGGGCGGCTTCCAGATGCAGTTGTCCTGCAGGATCCGCACGCCGTCGTAGCCCATCAGCTCGGCGCAGGCGCCGCCGGTGCGTTCGCTCAGCACCTGGCGGGCGAGCACGGTGTCGGCCTTCCAGCCGTTGCAGATCTGGCGGGTGCGGTTCTCGGGGTCGCGGCCGGCGATCCAGTTGACCTCGTCGGGGCGGATGCCGGTCTCGTACTCCTCGCGGAAGATGGCGTCGAAGCGCTCGCGCAGCACGGCGACCTGCTCCTGCGAGATGAAGTCGCGCTCGACGATCAGAAACCCGTCGCGCTGGAACGCTTCGTGCTGCTCGGTGCTGAACACGGCCGGTATGTTACGCGACGTGACGGAGCTGTATGCACGTGTCGCCGACCTTCCGGTGCGGATCGACACCTACACCCTCGAAGGTCTGGCGCTCGAGAGCGGGCAGTTCGTCAGAAAGACGACCGTGGTGCGGCTGCAGGGCGGTGGTCATGAGGGCGTCGGCGAGGACGTCACCTACGTGGCCGAGGAGCAGGAGGCACAGCAGGCGGCCGGGCCGATTCTGCCGCTGGTGGGGGCGCATACCGTCGAGACGTTCTCGCGGCTGCTCGACTCGGTGGATCTGTTCGGCGCCGCCGGGCCGGGGTGGTCGGTGTCGGCCAACTACCGGCGCTGGGCGTTCGAGGCCGCGGCGCTCGACCTGGCGCTGCGCCAGGCCGACATCTCGCTGGCCGCGGCGCTTGAGGTCGAGCCGCGGCCGGTGCGCTTCTGCGTCTCGATGGGATTGGGGGAGCCGCCCAGCGTGGAGCCGGTGCGGCGCTGGCTGGAGGTCGATCCGCAGCTGCGGTTCAAGCTCGACGCGACGGAGGGGTGGACCGACGAGCTGGTGGCCGATCTGGCAGCCACCGACGCGGTGGATGTCGTCGATCTGAAGGGTCATTACGCCGACACGTGGCAGGACTTCGGCGCCGATCCCGAGCTCTACCGGCGGGTGGCCGAGGGATTGCCCGCCGCGCTGATCGAGGATGCGCGGCTGGAGCCGGGCACCGACGAGGTGCTGGCGCCCCATCGGGCGCGGCTCACGTGGGACGCGCCGATCCACTCGGTGGATGACATTCGCGGACTGCCGTTCGCGCCGGAGGTGCTGAACTTCAAGCCGTCGCGGTTCGGGTCGGTACGCGAGCTGCTGGCGGCCTACGACTACTGCCGTGAGCGGGGGATTGCGATGTACGGCGGCGGCCAGTTCGAGCTGGGGCCGGGCCGCGGCCAGATCCAGCACCTGGCCTCGCTGTTTCATCCCGATGGGCCGAACGACACCGCGCCGTCGGTGTACAACGAGGGCGTGCAGGCGGGGTTGCCCCGTTCGCCGCTGCCGCCGCCCGATCCGGCGGTCGCAGGGTTTCGGTAGGCGGCGTGCGCCTGCTGCTGACCTCCGGAGGCGTCAGGAACGCGAGCATCAGCGAGGCGCTGGTCGAGATGCTCGGAAAGCCGATCGCGGAGTCGACCGCGCTCTGTATTCCGACCGCCGCGTACGCGCATCCGATGGCCGGGCCGGTGCAGGCCTGGAAGTTCGTGGCGGGGATCGAATCGACGCCGGCGTGCGAGCTGGGGTGGAAGTCAATCGGCCTGCTCGAGCTGACCGCGCTGCCGAGCATTGGCGAGGAGCTGTGGGTGGAGCGGGTGCGCGCCGCTGACGCGTTGCTGGTGGGCGGTGGCGATCCGTTGTATCTGTGCCACTGGATCCGCGAGTCGGGACTGGCCGGCGTGTTTCCCTCGCTGACCGACACCGTCTGGGTGGGCATCAGCGCGGGCAGCATGGTGATGACACCGCGGATCGGCGAGGATTTCGTCGGTTGGCGGCCGTCCGACGGTGGCGGTGACGAGGTGCTGGGGATGGTCGACTTCTCGATCTTCCCGCACCTCGATCATCCGTCCCTCCCCGAGAACACCATGGCTGACGCCGAGGAGTGGGCGGCCAAGCTGGGTGCCCGGGCATACGCAATCGACGACGACACCGCGATCCGCGTGGTCGACGGCGCGGTCGACGTCATCTCCGAGGGGCAGTGGAAGCTGTTCGAAGGCTGACCCGACCCGCTACTTCGTCCAGGTGGCAGCGCAGGGTCCGCTGACGATCACGGTCGGCCGTCCGCCGCCGAACGGGATCGTCTCGACGACGCCGTAGAGCGTCGCCCCTCCACCGCACCCGATCGAGGCCAGCACGGTCTTTCCGTCACGCGACAGGCCTTCAGCGTTGAGATCCCCTACCCAGCCGGTCAGGTCGCGGGCCGCGCCTGTCTCGACGTTCACGGCGTAGAGCTTGCCGTTGTGCGTCGGCGGATAGGCCGCCAACATTCGGCTGCCGTCTGCCGACCACACCGCCGGAGCGATGCTCGCGCGGGTGTGGGTCAGCTGCCGCGCGTGGCTGCCGTCGCCGTTCATCAACCACACGTCTCCACCCAGTCCAACGGCCCCCGCATACCGCTCGAACGCGATGCCACGCGGCCCCCACAGCGGCTCGGAGCTACGGCCGTCGGTCGTCAGGGGCTGTACATCACCGTCGGGCAGGTCGAGTCGCATGAGGTTGATGCCTCTGCCGGTGGAGTGCGCGAACACGAGCTCGGTGCCGTCCGGCGAGAAGCTGTAGCCACCGCTTCCGTCCGGCACATGGAGCGTACGAACGTGACCGGTGTGGAGCGTGACGATCGACACCTGCGCCTCGCTTTCCACGGCGAGCATCTGCGAGTCCCAAGACCACGCAACCGGCACGTCGTTGTCGTCCACGTCGATTGCGCGCGGCGAGCCGCCCGCAGTCCGCATCACAAAGAGCTTCCCGCTGTCGCCGATCTGCCGCCAGAACGCGATCCAGCGTCCGTCGGGCGACACGAGCGGGTAGTTCCCGGTAGTGAGCCGCACGCGTGCTGAGCCATCGGGTCGCGAGCGGTAGATGATCTCGGGGCTGCGGCTGCCTGGGGGAGGCGTCGACGGTCTGGAGTACACGAGCACCGCCTTCGCGGGCGCAGGGAGGGGAGTGACCGGCGTCGAGCCGTCGCTGCGGGTCGCGAACGCCGCCACGACTCCCGCGCACACGACCAGCACGGCAGCAGCGGCACACAACAGAGCACGTCTACTCATCGATACTTGGACGAGCCAAGCACGGCAATAGTTCCTTAGAGCTCCTTTCTGAATGCGCGCCTGTTGCGGCTGGTTCGCGGCGGCGGTGGCGGCGTCCCACGCCGCGTGCGGTGAATAGAAGGTGTCAGGCAGTTTCTATTCACCCCAACTTACCGTGGTGAGACGATGCACCTTCTGGTGAATAGAAACTGCCTGACACCTTCTATTCACAACCTGCGCTCCGCTCACGGCTCGATCCTTGCCACCACCACCGCGCCCTGCGCCTCACGACGGCGCCCCTTCGGAAAGGAGCTCCTAGAGCGCGAGAATGTCGGGCCCGACGCGCTCGCGCGTGGCCTCGTAGGCGTCGATCTCGGCCACCCGCAGCTCGGTCATCGAGATGTCGTCCCAGCCGTTCAGCAGCCGCTTGTGCACCTCGGGGTCGATCGCAAACGGCACCTCGCGCTGGGTCGGCATGATCACGAACTGCTCGGTCAGATCGATCGTGATCTCGGCCGGCGCCTCGGCGAGCAGCTCGCTGCATGTCCTCCGCACTCAACTCGACCGTCAGCAGCCCCACCTTCGCGCAGTTGTTGCGGAAGATGTCGGCGAAGCTCTCGGCCACGATCGCCTCGAACCCGTAGTCCTGCAGCGCCCACGGAGCGTGCTCACGCGACGAGCCGCAGCCGAAGTTCGGGCCGGTGGCCAGGATCGGCGCCCCGGCAAACTCCGGCCGGCGCAGCGCAAACTCGGGATCCTTCATCCAGTCGTCGAACAGGAACTGCCCAAAACCAGTGCGCTCGATGCGCTTGAGGAACTGCTTGGGAATGATCTGGTCGGTGTCCACCGACGCCATGTCGAGCGCCGCGACGGGGCCCGTGATGCGTGAGATCGGCTTCATGCAAGCTCCCGTACGTCGGTCAGCCGGCCGGTGACGGCGGCGGCCGCCGCCATCTCGGGACTCATCAGATGGGTGCGCCCGCCACGCCCCTGGCGGCCTTCGAAGTTGCGGTTGGACGTCGACGCGCAGCGCTCTCCCGGAGCCAGGATGTCAGGGTTCATACCCAGACACATCGAGCAGCCCGGCGCCGCGCCATTCGAAGCCCGCGGCGCGGAAGATCTCATCCAAACCTTCACGTTCAGCTTGAACCTTACAGTCGGCCGATCCGGGGACGACCATCGCCCGCACGCCCGAGGCCACCTTGCGGCCGCGGACGATGCCGGCCGCCGCGCGCAGATCCTCGATTCGCGAGTTGGTGCACGACCCCAGGAACACCCGGTCGATGCGGATCTCCTGCATCGCCGTGCCAGGTTTCAGATCCATGTACGCCAGCGCCCTCTCGTCGACCTCGCCCTCGGGCTCGGGGACGGTGGAGGTGATCGCCGCCACCTGGCCGGGGTTGGTGCCCCATGACACCTGCGGCGCGATCGCCGCCACATCGACGACCACCGTCTCGTTGAAATACGCACCGTCGTCGCTGCTCAGCGTGCGCCAGTGCTCGACTGCAGCCGCGAAATCCTTGGGCGCACCTGGACGACCCTCCAGGTAGGCGAACGTGGTGTCGTCGGGGGCGATCATCCCCGCCCGAGCGCCGCCCTCGATCGACATGTTGGCCATCGTCATGCGACCCTCCATCGAGAGCGCGCGGATCGCCTCGCCGGAATACTCGATCACGTGTCCGTTGCCGCCGCCGGTGCCGATCTGGCCGATGGTGCCCAGGATCAGATCCTTCGCCGTGCAGCCCGCGCCGAGCGTGCCCTGGTAGTCGATCAGCATGGTGCGTGGGCGGCGCTGCGGCAGGGTCTGGGTGGCCATCACGTGTTCGACCTCGCTCGTCCCGATGCCGAATGCCAGCGCGCCGAACGCGCCGTGGGTGGACGTGTGCGAGTCGCCACAGACGATGGTCATGCCCGGCTGGGTCACGCCCAGCTCGGGGCCGATCACGTGCACGATGCCCTGGCGGCGGTGGCCCAGCGCGTAGAGCACGACGCCGAACTCCTCGCAGTTTCGATCCAGCGCCTCGAGCTGGAGCCGGCTCAGCTCATCCGGCTCGCCCGGCCCGGTGGCGACGTTGTGGTCGGCCGTGGCAAGCGTGCGGTCGGGGCGGCGCAGTTTGCGTCCCGCCATGCGCAGCCCTTCGAATGCCTGCGGGCTTGTGACCTCATGTAGCAGGTGCAGGTCGACGTAGAGCAGATCGTCGCCGATCGCGTGCGCCTCCCAGACCTTCTCGAACATCGTGAGTGGTTGTGCCATGCGCAGATTCTAGGACGACCTCGCGCGCATGTCTCACCTCTGGGGGCGATCCGTGGAAAGGCGGACGCCTATCGGCGGACGAACGTGGACAGCGCCCACGCGTACGGCCCGGGCGGGATCAGCCGCACCGCCTTCATCCCCAGCGCGATCGGCAGGGGGAACACGACCTCGGCCTTGCCCTTGTCGATCCCCCGGACGATCCGCCGGGCGGCATCGTCGGGCTCGAGCATGAACGGCATCGGGAACGTGTTTTTCGACGTCAGCGCGCGTACGCACGAACCCGGGGCAGACCGTGATCACGCTGATCCCGCAGGGGCGCAGGTCGATGCGCAGTGACTCCAGCATGTTGATCAGCGCCGCCTTGGTCGCGCTGTAGCCCTCCGACTTGGGCAGACCGCGGTAGCCGGCCACGCTCGCGAGGCCGACGATCGTCCCCGAGCGGCGCCGGCGCATGCTCGGCAGCACCGCCTCGATCCCGTGCACGATGCCCATCACGTTCACGTCGAAGTGCCCCTTGATCAGCTCGGCGTCGAACTCGAGCGGCTGCACCTGGCGCCAGAACGCCGCGCCCAGGATGACCATCTCGATCGGGCCGCCCGCCTCCTCGATCTGCGCGGCTGCGGCCTGCATCGCCGTCCGGTCTGTGACGTCGACCGGCACCGCGGTCGCCTGGGGGCCGAGATCGGACGCAAGCGCCTGGAGCTTTTCGGCCGATCGCGCGCTCAGCGCGACGGTGTGACCGCGCTCGACGTAGATCCGCGCCGAGTGCCGCACCGATGCCCTCGGACGCTCCGGTGATCCAGATGTTCATCCGCGCCACCGGGTCAGGAGCAGCTGCTCGTCGCCCAGCGCCCCGCTCGCGAATCCCGCCTCGCAGTAGGCCAGGTAGTACTCCCACATGCGCCGAAACTCGGCGGTGAACCCGAGTGCCTCCACCTCGGAATCCGCCGCCAGTGCGCGGTGCCGCCACTCCGCCAGCGTCCGTACGTAGTGCCAACCGATCTGGTCGGTGCGCACCACGCGCAGGGCCGAGCCGGCCGTCGCCGCCCGCTCGATGGCCTGATGCGACGGGATCAGGCCGCCCGGAAAGATGTACTTGTGGATCCAGCCGAACGAGCTGCGGGTCGCCAGGAACCGCTCGTGAGGCATGGTGATGGTCTGCAGCGCCATCCGGCCGCCCGTAGCCAGCAGCCGGTCGCAGGTCGAAAAGTAGGTGGGCCAGTAGTCCTCGCCGACGGCCTCGAACATCTCGATCGAGACGATCTTCGAGAACCTGCCTTCCACCCGCCGGTAGTCGCACAGCAGCACCTCGACCCGGTCGCTCAGCCCCGCCTCGGCGATGCGTTCGAGCGGCGAGTTCGCGCTGCTCGCGCGACACCGTCACACTCGTCACCCGGCAGCCGCGGGTGGCCGCGGCATGAATCGCCATGCCGCCCCAACCGGTGCCGATCTCCAGCAGATGGTCGTCGGCCGAGAGTTCGAGCATGCCGGCCAGCTTCTCGTACTTGCGCACCTGGGCCTCGGCGAGCGTGTCGCCGGGCTCCCACAGCGCGCACGAGTACGTCATGGTCTCGTCCAGGAACAGTGCGAAGAACTCGTTTGAGAGGTCGTAGTGGTGGGCGATGTTGGCCGCCGCGCGCTGCACCGAGTTCTGCCGGTGGGCACCCAGCCGGGGCTCGTAGACGCCCCGCAACCGCTGCGCCTGGGCCGGTATCAGCGAGTCGAGCGACGTCGCGAACGCGCGCAGCACGCTCTCGAGGTCAGACGCCGTCCAGTCGCCGGCCATGTATCCCTCGCCAAACCCGATCTTGCCCGAGCGGCCCAGCCTGTCCCAGAACGCGTCGCGATGGATCGTGAGCACCGGCGCTCCGGGCACGCCCTCGCTGATCACCCCGCCGCCGGCGTCGACCACCCGCAGCGGCAGCCGGCGCACGGCGCGCTGGAACAACGCGCGGGCCACGGCGGCCCGGGCGGGCGCCGGGCCGAACCGGTGGCACCATCGGCGCGCGGGTGGCCGGCAGACGGGTCTCGACGGTCATCCGACGCCCTCCTGCGGAGGGTGGGCCGGTCGCCGCACCGGCCGCAGGCCGCGCAGCCAGAGTCCCACGCCGTGCAGGTGGATCAGCGCCGTGACGCGGGCAGGCATCAGCGGCAGGCGCAGCATGGTGCGGCTCAGATTTGCGGTCGTCATCGGCATGCGCCGGCCCGTCAGCGACGAGCGAAACACCGTCGCCCCGTCCTGCACGAGCTCCATCGTGATGCCCAGCCGATCGCCGAGTGGCGCAAAGTTCATCCGGTAGCGGCCGTCCACCGTGAGGAACGGCGAGACGTAGAACTCCTTGTCCGTCTCACACCGTCCCGTAGCGGACGGGTGGAGCAGGTAGCAGTGCCGCTGACCGTAGGTGTTGTGCACCTCGGCAACGATACATTCGAGCCCGCCGTCCGCTCTGTGGCAGTAGTAGACCGACAGCGGATTGAAGACGTAGCCCAGCACGCGCGGCGTGGTCAAGAGCAGCACCCGCCCGCCGTCCAGCGAAATACCGTGCAGGGCCAGATAGTCGGTCACGTTCTGGCCGATGCTGCGGCGCGGATTGCCCAGGTGATCGCGCGCTGCGAATCGACGCGCCCAACAGGCGCAGCTCGCGATTCACCGCGTCGAGCTCGTCCAGATCGACCAGGCACTGATAGAGCGCGTGGCGAAAGAGCCGCTCGGGCTGGCCCAGGCGATGGTGCATCAGCTGGCCCGCGATAGATGCAGGAGCGCTTCACCAGCCGCTGCCCATCGCGGTGGCCACTGCCGCTCCCGAACGGCAGCCGTCCTCGTGAAATCCCCAGCCGTGGTAGGCCCCGCAGTACCAGGTGCGGTTGACGCCCTGCAGCCGGTCGAACCGGCGCTGGGCCGCGAGCGCCTGCGGCGTGTACACGGGGTGGTGGTACATCATCGTGCGGATGCGCGCGGCGGGATCGATCCGCTCGGTCTGGTTGAGGGTCACGCAGTAGTCCTCCGGCTCTCGCAGCGCCTGCAGGCGGTTGAGATGGTAGGTGACCGATACCGGACCCTGATCACGACAGCCGCTCAGCAGATAGTTCCACGACGCGCGCGCACCGGAGGCCTGGGGGAGCAGTGAGCGATCGGTGTGCAGCACGGTCTCGTTGGCGCTATACCCAAATGCGCCGAGCAGCCGCCGCTCGTCCGCGTCGGGTCGTCCAGCAGCGCGAGCGCCTGGTCGGGGTGCGCGCCGACCACCACCTGGTCGAACCGCTCGCCGTTGACGTAGGCGCCATCGGCTGTCGCGGCGCAGGCTCGTGACCGGTTCACCGAGCCGGACTTCGCCGGGGATCGCCTCCACCAGCCGCCGCACATACACGCGGCTGCCGCCGCTGACGGTCTTCCACTGCGGCGACCCCTTCACGGTGAGCATGCCGTGGTTGGCGAAGAAGCGGATCAGGTAGCGGGCCGGGAACCGCAGCATGTCGGTGTTCGCCGACGACCAGATGGCCCCGGTCAGCGGCAGCAGGAAATGGTCGCGGAAATAGCCGCTGTAGCGGCCCTCGACGATGAACCGGCCGATGGTGAGGCGGTCGCTGTGGTCGGTGGCCAGCACCTGCCGGGCGTGGCGGTGGAAGAGCTTGATCTCGGCCAGCATGCGCAGATACTGCGGCCGGGCCAGCGTGCCCAGGCTCGGTGCCACGCCGGCGAGGCCGCGCGAGCCGGCGTACTCCAGGCCGCAGCCCTCGCAATGCACCCCGAACGACATGTCGGAGTCCTGCAGGTGCACGTCGAGCTCGGAGAACAGCCGCAGCAGGTTGGGGTAGGTGCGGTGGTTCATCACGATGAACCCGGTGTCGAGGCCCAGCTCGCGGCCGTCGGGGGTGTTGCCAACGAGACGGTGTGGGCGTGGCCGCCGGGGCGGGCGTCGGCCTCGAACACCGTCACGTCATGCCGCCGCGAGATCAGATAGGCCGCGGTCAATCCTGCGATGCCCGAACCGACCACGGCGACCCGCCCGCGGCTCATACGACCACCCTGGCAGCGTGTCCGGTTTCGGACTCGAGCGCCCGTTCCAGAGCGGACGGCAGCGCCGCGAGGCCCAGCGTACCCAGCACGAACTCGCGGGTCAGCGAGTGCCAGACGCCGCGGCGGTCGAGCATGGTGTGGCCCGACCCCGCCACCTCGGCCGCGACCGCCCGCGCCCCGGTGCGGCGAAGCTGCTCGGCGAGCGCGAACGAGCGGGCCGGGTCGGTGACGCGGTCGCGCAGCCCGTGGGCCAGCAGGATCGCCTTGCCCTCGACGTTTGAGACGCGGTCATCAGGCGTGATCCAGGTCGCGAGCGCCGCTACCGAAACGACCGCCGGATGGCCCGCGGCCAAGCAGCGCCGCGCGGGCGCCCATCGAGTGGCCGACGATGCTGACCGGCGCGGCAGAACGATCGGCAGCCTGGTCGAGCGCCCAGTGCAGATCGGCCACCGGATCGCCGTCGTTGAATCCCACCGCCCGGTAGCGCAGCTGGCAGGTGACCAGCCCCAGGCCTGCGGCCGTGCCGTGCGAGGTCGAGCGCGAACGGCCACATGCGCAGCGCCGGCGGGCGCAGGTGAGAGTCGCGCCGGGTGTCGTGTGACCGGCCCCCGTGGGCGAGCACCACCACGCCGCGCGGAGTGCCGCGGGCCGGTATCACTGCCAGGCCGGGCTCGCGCACTGCGCGGCTCACGGGCACGCTTTCGCCGGAGATATCCACATACGTACTTCGGCCCGCTCCGCCGAACGGTTCGACGGAGCGGGCCGTATTTGCCGATTCAGTCGCCCGAGGCAGGCGTGATGTCGGCCGCGTCGATCTGGCGGATCGGACCCTTGAACCAGTTCTTGGCCGAAACCAACCACCAGATGCCGGCGAACGCCAGCACCCCGAGCACGATCACCGGGCAGTAATTGATCGCCCCGTTGTTCCACGCGAACCCGGCGTTGCCGGGAATCCCCAGCGGGCGCGTGGGCAGAAACGCGATCAGGCACACCACGAGCACCTCGACGACCGCGAACGGGCACATCCACTTGTAGTGGTTGCGCAGGTTCCATGGGCCGACCTGGAACTTGTCGCCCATGCGCCAGCGCAGGAACACGGGGATCACGTAGGCCAGGTAGAGGCCCACGACGGTTACCGAGGCGAGGGCGTAGAAGGCCACCGGTACCTGCGGCGGCGTTGCCGTAGAGGGCAGGGAGGGTGACGATGACGCATACACCGGCCATACCCAGCGCGGCGTTTCGAGGCGCCTTGTTCGCCGCACACCTTCGACCACAGCTGATGGCCGGGCACCGCCCGGTCGCGGCTGAACGCGTACAGCATGCGCGAGGCACTGGTGAGCCCCGAGCCACCGCAGAAGAACTGGCCGATGGTCGAGATGATCATGATCGCCTTGAACGCCGTCAGGCCGAGTGCGGCGGCGAAGATGCCGATCGACTGAGCCGTAGCCGTACGGGTTGCCCGAACCCACGGATTCAGTGGTCTTGACCGCGAACACGAAGCACAGCAGCAGGATCCAGCCGCCCAGACCCGAGTAGAACACCGACCGCCACATACCCTGCGCGGCGGCCTTGGCGGCCCCGGTGGTCTCCTCGGAGAGATGTGCGGAGGCGTCGAAGCCGGTGATCGTGTACTGGGTCAGGATCACGCCCAGCGGCAGCACGTACAGGTAGAAGCCGAGCCCCGAGGTATGGCCGCCGAAGAACCCGGAGTTATTGACGAAGTGTCCGAATACATAGCCGGGGCTCTGATGCGTGTCCGGCGCGAAGATCAGGATCAGCACGATGATGGCCGGGCCGAGCACGTGCCAGTAGGCCGACGTGTTGTTCCAGAAGGCCAGGATGTGGCTCGGGAACAGGTTCAGGAATCACGTGGCAGGCCAGGATCACCAGGAAGATGATGAAGATGTAGTTCAGGTTGAACGCGTTGTAGCTCGAGTCGAACAGCCCGATCGTGTACGACGCAAACGACGCGCACGCGTAGTCGACCGATGCCACCACGCCGACCAGGCCGACCAGGTTGAACCACCCGGTGAACCAGCCCCACCCGGGTCCGCCCAGCTTGCTGGCCCAGTAGTAGATCCCGCCCGCGGTGGGATATGCCGAGACGATCTCGGCCATGCACAGCGCGACGATCAGGATCATCGCCGAGACGACCGGCCAGCCGATCGACACCATGAACGGGCCGCCGTTGTTCCACGCGGCGAAGAAGTTGGTGAAACACCCCGCGAGGATCGAGATGATCGAGAACGAGATCGCGAAGTTTGTGAAGCCGCCCCAGGAACGTTCGAGCTCCTGTTTGTATCCGAGTTCGGCGAGAAGTCTCTCGTCGTCGGAAAGGTGCGGCGACCCCTGCCCTGGCGTTGCCATGAAACCTCCTCAGGAAGGAAGACGTCTGCCCTAAGCGGGACGGGCAGTGCGCGCGATCCTACGAAAAAATCTGCCGCAAGTACAGGCCCCGGTCTAGACCGCTGCGAATTGCAGCGAGCGCGAGAGCTCGTCGGCACGCTCCAGCCGCACGGTGACCCGCTCTCCCGCGGGCGGCAGCGGGTCGGCGTGCAACCGTGCTTTGACGGGTGGGTCGGTGATCCAGATGTGCGCGCCGCGGTTGTCGAGGTCGGTCACCACCGCCGCAAACTCGTCGCCCACGCGATGGGCGAGCATCCGCACCTCGACATCGTCGATGATCGCGCCCTCGAGCTGTCCGATCCGCGCACCGGTGTCGGCCATGACCTCGGGGAGCTTCTCGAGCGTTTCGACCTCGGCTGGGGACGGCCGGCGGCCGGCGTCGAGTTCGGTCAGCAGGTCGAGCACGTAGCGGTCGGCGAGCCGCCGCATGGGTGCGGTGGTGTGCGCGTAGCGGGCCGCGATGGCCGCATGAAACGGCTGGGGTGGGGGAGCCCCGTCGAACGCTGCGTACCCGGCGTGGCCCATCACCCCGCGAGCCTCGGTCAGAAGCGCCGCGCCGTGGGGGTCGGCGGGATCCAGCGACCGGATGAAATCGGGGTAGGGCATCGTCCGCGGCCACGCGACCCCCAGCGCCGCGGCGCTTCGCCGCAGCTTGCCCAGCCGGTAGCTGTCGATGCCGTCCATGGTGCGCAGCAGGCCGACGTTTCGGCGCAGCATGAGTTCGGCAGCGGCCATGCCCGTGAGCAGCGAGATCTGCGCATTCCAGTCCTCCGAGGGCAATCGCTCGGCCAGCTGTAACTCGAACGTGTTGCCGCTCGCCACCACGGTCTGCTCGGGCGTCTGCAGCTGCACACCGCCGCGGGCCAGTTCCAGCTCGTGGCGCAGTTCGCCGATCTCTCGCAGAAGCTCGGCCCGCAGCCCCTCGACCGTCGCGTAATCGAGCTTGGCGCGGCTGCGCACCACGGCCCGCTCGACGTGCATCGCGGTGGTCGCACCCGAAGCGTCGAGATCGATGGTGAAGACGATCGCGGGCCGGTCGCAGTCGGGCAGCAGGCTCGCGGCGCCCTCGCTGATCTCGGTGGGGTAGAGCGGCAGGCGCTCGTCGGGGCAGTAGGCCGTCTGGCCGCGCAGCCAGGCCTCGGCTTCGATCACCCCGCCGCGCTCGACGAACACCGCCACGTCGGCGATCGCGTAGTGCACGCGGAAGCCGCCGGTGCGGCGTTCGAGCAGCATCGCCTGATCCAGATCGAGGCTCTCGGGCGGATCGACCGTGAAGAACTCGAGCGCGCGCAGGTCGGTGCGCCCCGACGTGTCAAGCGGGCGAGCTGCGGCCTGCCGGGCGGCGTCGACCACCGGCGGCGGAAACGCGGTGCGAATATCGAATTGTGCGCGGATGCGCTCGAAGCTCGGGTCGACCCGCTCGGGAGCGGGCCGCTGGAGCCTCAGGATCCGCGTGGGCATCAGGCGCGAGCGGTGGAATCAACCATCTAGGCGTCAGCAGTCTCCGCGGCGCTCTCGCCGATCCACGGCATCATTGCCCGCAGTTGCGACCCACCTGCTCGAGCTGGCTGTTGGCGGCCGCTTCGCGCATGCGCTTGAAGTTGGGCCGGCCGTTGGCCTCCTCGGCCATCATCTCGGCGGCGAACTCGCCCGCCTGAATCTGCCCCAGGATCTTCTGCATGCTCTCGCGCACGTGCTCGTCGATCACGACGGGGCCGCGCGTCAGGTCGCCGTACTCCGCCGTATCCGAGATCGAGTAGCGCATGCCGGCCAGGCCGCCCTCGTACATCAGATCCACGATCAGCTTCAGCTCGTGCAGACACTCGAAATAGGCGATCTCGGGCTGGTAGCCGGCGGCCACCAGGGTATCGAAACCCATCTGCACCAGGTGGCTGGCACCTCCGCACAGCACGGCCTGCTCGCCGAAGAGGTCGGTCTCGGTCTCCTCGGTGAAGGTGGTCTGGATCAACCCGCCGCGGGCACACCCGATCGCGTGCCCGTAGGCCAGTGCGAGCTGCAGCGCGTTACCCGTCGCGTCCTGCTCGATCGCGACGAGTCCGGGCACGCCGATGCCGTCCACGTACTGGCGGCGCACCAGGTGCCCTGGGCCCTTGGGGGCGATCATCGCCACGTCCACATCCTCGCGCGGCTTGATTCCGCCAAAGCGGATGTTGAACCCGTGCGCGAACATCAGCAGGGCGCCCGGCTTGAGGTTGGGCTCGACGTGGTCGCGGTAGACGCCGGCCTGCACATGGTCGGGGACGACGATCATGACGACGTCCGCCTGCGCGGTGGCGTCGGCCACCGAGGCGACCTCCAGGCCGTCGGCCGAAGCCACGTTCCAGGCCCGCGAGTCGGGCCGCGCGCCGACCACCACGCGGTTGCCCGAATCGTGGTTGTTCAGCGCATGGGCGTGGCCCTGGCTGCCGTAGCCGATGACCGCGATCGTCTTGCCCTGAAGCGCGGACGGGTCGCAGTCGGTCTCGTAGTAGATCTTGGCGCTCATGCCACCACCCTCATTCGTTTACGTGTTTGCAACTCGCCGTCTCGGTCGAGGGCGATGCGGCCGGTACGCACCAGCTCGCGGATGCCGTACGGCGAGAGCAGCTCTTCCAGAGCTTGCAGGCGATCGGGCGCGCCCACACAGGCGAAGGTGATCGCATTGGGGCCCACATCGACGACGCGGGCGTCGAAGATCTCGGCCAGGCTGATGATCTCGGGACGGCGCTCGGGAGCGGCCTCCACCTTGATCATGGTCAGCTCCAGCTCGACCGCCGACTCTCCCAGCTCGTACACCTTGAGCACATCCACCAGCTTGTACAGCTGCTTGGTCACCTGGTCGACCGAGTGCTGCTCGCAGTCGACCCGGATGGTGATGCGGCTGCGGGTGGGATCCTCGGTGGGGCCGACGGCCAGCGAGTCGATGTTGAAGCCGCGGCGGGCGAAGAGCCCGGCGCAGCGCGTCAAGATACCCGGCCGGTTGTGCACCAGCACCGACAGTGTGTGGTAGTTGCTCACACGCCCTCCTCGACCCACGCGTTGTCATCGTCGGCCCACTCGACATCGATCATGTCGGCGCTGGCCGCGCCCGCCGGCACCATCGGATAGACCTTCTCCTCGTGGTCGACGCGGGCCTCGATCACCGCCGGGCCGCCTGCGGCGAGCGCCGCCTGGATGGCGGCATCCACCTCATCGGCGGTCTCGCAGCGAAACGCCGGGATACCGAAGCTCTCGGCCAGCTTGCAGTAGTCGGGCAGGTCGACCGTCAGGTTGGTCTCGGAGAACCGCTCGCCGTGGAACAGCTCCTGCCACTGGCGCACCATGCCCAGCCACCCGTTGTTCAGCACCACGTGGATGGCGCCGATGCCGTACATCTTGGCGGTGGCGAGTTCCTGCATCGTCATCTGGAAACAGCCGTCGCCGTCGATGTTGATGACCGATGGCGTCGGGCCGGCCGACCTTTGCGCCGATGGCCGCCGGAACGCCGAAGCCCATCGTGCCGAGCCCTCCCGACGTGAGCCAGTTGCGTGGCCGGTCGATCTCCAGGTACTGCGCCGCCCACATCTGGTGCTGACCGACGCCGGTCGTCCACACCACGTCCTCACCGCGGGTCAGCTCACGCAGCCGCTCGATCACGAACTCGGGCTTGAGCGGCTCGGTGTGGCGGTACTTGAACGGATGGTCGCGCTTCCAGCCGCGTACCGTCTCGAGCCACTCGGTCGCCTTCGGGCGGGCCGCCGTTCTGGCGCGACTCGAGCGCCTCGGCCAGCTTGGGCACGATCAGCTCGAGGCTGCCCACGATCGGGATCTGCGCCTCGCGGTTCTTCGAGATCTCGGCAGGATCGACGTCCATGTGGATGACCTTCGCGCCCGGCGCGAACAGGTCGAGCTTGCCGGTCACCCGGTCGTCGAACCGCGCCCCGCAGGCGATCAAAAGGTCGCAGCGGTTCATCGCCCAGTTGGCCGCCTTTGAGCCGTGCATGCCCGGAAGGCCGATGCACAGCGGGTGCGAGTCGGGGAAGACCCCCTTGGCCATCAGGGTGGTCACCACCGGGATCTGGGCCGCTTCGGCCACCCGGATCAGCTCGGCCGGGTCGACGTCGGCGTTGATCGCCCCGCCGCCCACGTAGAGCACCGGCCGGTCGGCCTCGAGGATCGCCTCGGCAGCCGAGATGATCTGCTTGGGATGGCCGTGCCGCGACGGCTTGTAGCCGGGGATGTCGACCTGCTTTGGGTAGGCGAAATCGAAGCTCGCGA
Source organism: uncultured Actinomycetes bacterium (assembly GCA_963796875.1). GTDB lineage: Bacteria > Actinomycetota > Thermoleophilia > Gaiellales > JAICJC01 > CAVPTL01. Next base: position 143,211 of record CAWCNL010000004.1, on the reverse strand, counting down.
GCTGGATGTCCTTGGGGATGTCGATCAGCACGGGGCCGGGGCGGCCCGAGCGGGCGATATGGAACGCCTCCTTGAACACGCGCGGGATCTCGTCGATCGACTGGACCAGCCACGAGTGCTTGACGATCGGCATCGTGATGCCGGTGATGTCGGCCTCCTGGAATGCGTCGGTGCCGATCAGGTAGGTCTGCACCTGGCCGGTGATGCACACGAGGGGAGTGGAGTCCAGGTAGGCGTCGGCGATCGGCGTGACCAGGTTGGTGGCCCCGGGGCCCGACGTGGCGATCGCTACGCCCACCTTGCCGGTGGCGCGGGCGTAGCCCTGCGCCATGTGGCCGGCGCCCTGCTCGTGGCGCACCAGGTAGTGGCGGATGGTGTGCTCGTGGTTGGCCCAGGCGTCGTACAGCGGCAGGATCGCCCCGCCGGGCAGGCCGAACACATCGGTCACGCCCTCGGCCTCGAGGCAGCGAATGACCGCCTCGGCACCGGTCATATGTTTCTTATCCATGAGCCACCGCCTCTCGATCGTTCGCAGGTTGGTCGTCGGTCACAACATGATTGGGGAGCTCGGCACATACCGCCTGGCCCACTTCCCAGGTGGCGTAGGCCCGCCCGCCGTGGATCTGGTCGGCGGTCGAGATGCCCCGCGCCGAGACCGCATCCACCGCCGCGGTGATCGCCCGGCCGATATCGCGCCGCTCGAGCCCGAGTGAGTAGAGCATCGCCAGCGAGAGGATCATCGCTACCGGGTTTACCGCACCCTGGCCGGCGATGTCCGGCGCCGAGCCGTGCACCGGCTCGAAGATGCCGGGCGGTCGCTCGCCCAGCGAGGCGGAGGGCGCAAGGCCCAGGCCGCCGCCGACTGCCGCGGCCAGGTCGGAGAGGATGTCACCGAACAGGTTCTCGGTGAGGATCACGTCGTAGCGCTCGGGCTGGGTGGCGAGGTTCATCGCAAACGAATCCACCAGCTCGTGGGTGAGGGTCAGCTCGGGAGCCTCAGCCTCGTGCAGCTCGGTGACCACCGACCGCCAGAGCTTGGAGGTGGCCAGCACGTTTTGCTTGTCGACGCTGACCACGCGGCCGTCGCGGCGCCGCGCCAGCCGAAATGCCCAGCGCGCCACCCGTTCGATCTGCTCACGGGAGTAGGTGCACAGATCCGATGCCTCGTCCTCGCCCAGCGACTTCTTGCCGAAATAGAGCCCGCCGGTGAGTTCGCGCACGACCATCAGGTCGATGTTCTGGAACCGCACCGGGCGCAGGTTGGCGAACGTATCGAGTTCCCTGCGCAGGTCGAGCAGGCCCTGCTCGGGCCGGGCTCCGGACGAACCCACCCAGCGCGGCCCGCCGACGGCGCCCAGAAGGACGGCGTCGGATGCCCGCACCGCAGCCCGCACGTGGGCGGGGAACGGCTCGCCGTGACGGTCGATGGCCTCCCCGCCGAAGGGCAGCTGAACCTGGCGCACGCGAAACCCGAAGACCTGCTCGACTGCGTCGATCACGCGGCCGGCCTCGGCCATCACCTCGGGGCCCACGCCGTCGCCGGCCAGGCACGCAATTATGGGGGTTGGGCGGGGGTTGGTCACGTCACACTCCTATCGGCGCCTGCTCGGGCTCGGTTGCCGCCTTGGCATGCGCGCAGGCTCGCAAGTATGCCTCAGCCGAAGCTTCGGTCACGTCGGTGGAAACGGCCTGACTGGTATATGTCCGGCCGCGTGATTCGACCACGATGCGCACCTCTCCCAGGGCGTCGGCTCCTCCGGTCACGGCGCTGATGCCGTACTCGACCAGTGTCACGGGGATATCCATCAACTGGTTGATGGCTGCAAACGCCGCGTCCACGGGACCGTCGCCGGTGCCGCTGGCGGTGTGGCTGGCCTCCGCATCGGCAATCGTCACCTCGGCCACGGCTGCCTCGCCGGTGCGGGTGGTGATGGCCAGTGCCGCGAGCCGGTACACCTGCTCGCGTTCGCGCAGCGAGTCCGACGCGATGGCCTCCAGGTCGAGTGAGCTGACCTTGCCCTTGCGGTCGGCGATCGCCTTGAAGTGCACGAATGCCTGGTTCAGGTCATCGCCCTCGATGGTGAAACCCAGGTCGGCGAACGCCCGCTTGAGCGCATGCCGCCCCGAGTGCTTGCCCAGCACGATGTCTGACCCGGCCAGGCCGACGGACTCCGCGTCCATGATCTCGTAGGTGCGGCGGTTGGCCAGCACGCCGTGCTGATGGATGCCCGCCTCGTGCGCGAAGGCGTTACGGCCGACGATCGCCTTGTTCGGCTGCACCGGGTATCCGGTCAACCGCGAGACCAGCCGCGAGGTGCGCATGATCTCGGGGGTGTTGATGTTGGTGCTCAGTCCGAACCGCGGCTTGCGGGTGGCCAGCAACATCACGATTTCTTCCATCGAGGCGTTACCCGCCCGCTCGCCGATGCCGTTGATCGTGCACTCGACCTGCCGCGCGCCGGCCTGGATTCCGGCCAGTGAGTTTGCGACCGCCAGGCCCAGGTCGTCGTGACAGTGCACCGACAGCACCACATCGTCCAGTTCGGGCACACGCGCACGCAGATCAGACAGGATCTGGATGTATTCCTCCGGCACCGTGTAGCCAACCGTGTCGGGGATATTGATGGTGGTTGCTCCCGCGCCGATCGCCGTGCGCACCACCTCGGCCATGAACTCGGGGTCGCTGCGAGTGGCGTCTTCACACGAGAACTCGACATCGCTGCAGAACCCTTTGGCCATCTCGATCGCTGCCTGGGTGCCGCTGATCACCTGGTCGCGTGTCATCCGCAGCTTGTGTTCCATGTGAATATCGGAGGTCGCGATGAAGATATGAATGCGTGGATGTTTGGCGGTGTCGAGCGCCGTGATACACGCCTCGACATCCTCAAGGTTGGTGCGCGCCAGCGAGGCCACCATGCAGCTCACGGCATCGCTCACCGCGCGGATACCTTCCACCTCGCCCGGTGAAGAGATGGCGAACCCGGCCTCGATGATGTCCACGCCCAGCCGCTCGAGCTGGCGGGCGATCTCGATTTTCTCGTTTGCGTTCAGCGCGATGCCGGGCGATTGCTCGCCGTCGCGCAGCGTGGTGTCGAAGATCCGGACCGTGTCAGATCCGGCATTTGAAGTGGGGGTCATGGAATACATCCTCCTCGAAGTGGGCGAGATGCGGGCGCACCTCTCCCGACGGCTTCTCTGTGCGTGTGCGCCGGCGTGCGGCGCGTGGGTGCAGTTGCTCGCCCTACCGGGCGAGGAGAAGGCCGAGAAGCGAGAAGGACGGCGACGCGAGGTGGCATCCGACAGGACGCCCGCTCAGCGGCGAGCGGGCAGTGATCTCCTGGATGCGGGCGTGCGCGGTCATGACGCCACACACAATAGGCGAGGTTCGCACGGCCGTCAACCGGCACCCGCCGAACCGAGCCCGGGTTCCCGCGGAGTGCAGGCGTTTCGTGTATAAATGCGAATCGCAATCGTGTACCTAACAACGAGGTGAGAGATGCCCCGCTCTGGTGTCATCGGAGAGCAAATTTATGATCAGGTCGAGAAGCTTGTGGCGGGAGGTATGAACCGCACGCAGGCGTTCGCCGAGATCTCCAAGGAGTCCGGTCGTCAGGCCGGCACCGTCGCGGCCAACTATTACCGCGTGGCCCGCAAGCGCGCCGGCGGCTCGGTGCGAAAGCCCAAGCCGGCCCGGGCGACCGCCTCGAGAGGCCGAGCTGCCAGCCGCGCACCCCGCCGAGCTGCGGCGCCCTCCGGCAACATCGAGCAGATCGCCGCCCAGCTGGTCGCAAACATGGAAGCATTGACGGCAGCGCTGCGCGAGCAGGATGCCGAGGTCAAGGAGCTGCGCTCGCGGCTCGACGGCGTCAAGAAGCTGCTGGGCTAGGGCCGGAGCGGAAGGGGGGAGGGGAGGTGAGCAAAGCCGCCGACAAGTCTGCAAAGAAACGGGCTCATAAGTCCAGGAAGCAACGAAAGCTGAAGAGCTCCGGTGCGCGTCCGTATCTCAACGGCATCTCTGAGATTCGTGCGTATCTGCGCACCAACCAGACTCCGGTGTACTTCATCTCGCCGACCGCGTTCAACCTGATGGGTCTCGACCGGTGGGTGCAGAACCTCTACTACGTGACGTACTTCGACTCGTTCGAGGGCGGACATCCGCGGGTGTTCGTGCCGTCCGAACGCGATTCGCGTGAGTTCAACTCGATGGAGGAGATCTGCAACTACCTGCTGGCCCATAAGCAGGTGATCGATTTCGTTAAAGAGTCACGGCGATCACGGCAAGGCGTGTTTCGTGATGTTCGACGAACGCACCGAGCAGCTGGCCGGCGAGATCGGTCTGGAGGTCATCCATCCCTCCGCAAAGCTGCGCGCCCGGCTCGATTCGAAGATCGTCACGACCGAGATCGGTAACCGCGCCCGTGTACCCAGCGTGCCGAATGTGCTGGCTCGAGCCAAAACGTACGACGAACTCAAGGCCCACGCCGAGAAGGCGGGGCTCGGTAAGCAGCTGGTGGTGCAAACGCCCTACGGTGACTCGGGTCGCACCACCTATTTCGTGAACTCTCGGGACGACTGGGACAAGCACGCCGAGGCGATGCAGAACGAGCAGCTCAAGATCATGAAGCGCATCCGGCCGCTGGAGGTGTGCGTCGAGGCGGTCATCACCCGGCACGGAACGCTGGTGGGGCCGTACGTGGCCTCCCTCGTGGGCTATCCCGAGCTGACTCCCTACACCGGCGGCTGGTGCGGCAATGACATCTACCCCTCGGTGCTGAACGAGAAGCAGCGCCGCAAGGCCTCCAAGATGACACAGAGGCTGGGCGCGGAACTGGCGAAGGAGGGCTACCGCGGGTTCTTCGAGGTCGACTACCTGATGGACGTCGACACCGGCGAGCTCTACCTCGGCGAGCTCAACCCGCGGGTGTCGGGTCTCTCGCCGATCACTCACGTGACGCTCGCCGCCTACGCCGACATGCCGCTGTTCCTGTTCCACCTGCTCGAGTATCTGGACGTCGACTACTACATCGATGTCGACGAGATCAACGACCGCTGGTCACGGCTGGCCGCTGATGACGAGTGGAGCCAGCTGATCCTCAAGGAGACCGACGATCAGGTCGAGTTGCTTACGCGCGCGCCGCGCACGGGCATCTGGCGGATGGACGAGAAGGGCCAGCTGAGGTTTCGCCGCTGGGCGCACGACTGGCACTCGATCATCGACGAGTCCGAGGCGTTCTACCTGCGCGTGGCGGCCCCGGGCGACTATCGCTACAAGGGCGCCGATCTGGGTGTGCTGGTCACGCGCGGGCGGATGCAGACCGATGATCACCGCCTCACCGACCGCTGCCACACGTGGGTCAACGGCATCGAGCGGCACTACGCCGGCAAGCCGATCGACACGGAAGCCGACCGGCCGCCGCTTGACCCCTTCGCCTTTCAAGCTCGGCTGAGGCTGCTCCGCGCCGGCGGTTTTATGCGTACCCGTGCCAGTCACGTCTCATCGCGTGCTGTGCCCGCACTTTATGCGTGCCGATGGCATCTACGGCATAACCGCATGTGCCAGGCACGTTCTATCTGCGTGCGGATGGCGTCACGGCATAATCGCATGGTGCCAGGCACTTTTATGCGTGCTGCGCCCGCATAAAAGGAGCCAGGCACCTCTCCCGCTGCGCGACGGCTCGCTGATTTTGTTTATGCGTCCGGCTGCGCCGTCCGCATAAACTCGGTGACCGAGACGCCGTAGTTTTCGAGGCGCTCGAAGAGCGGCGCAAACGGCACCGCGGATTCGCTCGGCAAGACGCCGGTCTTCTCGAGTTCGCCGGCCACGATCATGCCTGCCACGACCCCCGGAGGACACGCGGTCGAAAGCACCCCGCCGCCGAACGCGAACCGCTCGACCGGACGGGTGATGCACTCGACCACCGCGCGGCCGGCGGGGCCGGTCGCCTCGATCCGGTGGATGCCGAAGGCCTCGAGGCTCGGAGTGGTGCGCGGCAGCCTGCGCAAGAGCGCCATGAGCACGGCGCGCGGTACCACCTCGGTGGTGCCCACCGCGATGGGCTCGGTGCCGGCCAGGCCGAGATCGGTCAGCAGCCGGATGCGCTCCAGGAATGCCGGGTTCAGCGACAGCTGGAAGCTCACGTTGCGGGCACCCAGCGACCGGGGAAACGTGGCCATCTCGGAGTGGATCGTGTAGATCGTCTCGGTGGGGCCGATCGGATCGCCGAACTCGACCACGCCCGAAGGCGTGAGCGGCTCGATGAACGTCGTCTCGCCGTCGCGCACGACGGGTGTGGGCATCGAGAGCTCGTCGAGGATGGTCTCGACCGCATAGGGCGCGACCAGCGGCCCCGGCGGGGGGTTGGGGTCGCGGCCGGCGGCACCCACGACGATCGTCTCGACCTCGCCGCCCAGAAGCTCGACCGCCCGCGCGGCCATCACATTGGTCTTGCCCGGGGTGGATCCCATGCCGAGCACCGCGAGCAGCCCGGCCTCGCGAAACTCGGCGTCCAGTTCGAGCTGTTCCAGGGTGACGTGGAACAGTCCACCCAGGTCGAGGTAGTGGGCGCCTGCGGCAAGCGCGGCGCGCATCGCGGCGAGATTGATGCGATAGGCGGCGGTGTTCAGGAGGAGCGTTGAGCCTGCGATCGCCTCGGCTGCCGCCGCCGGGTCGCGGATATCGAGCGATCCGGCCGATGCCTTGCCGCCGCCGTACTCGGCTGCGACCCGTTGTGCGCCGGCCGCGTCGACGTCCAGGCAGCGGATCTCGCTCACCGCCGGCTGCTCGGCCAACGTGGCCACGATTGCCGGGCCGATGATGCCGGCCGCTCCAACAACAGACACAATGCTCACGAAACATGCTCCAATCGCCGGTCGGTGCGGTTCAGTTCGCCCGCGCGCAGCGCGAGCCACAGCTCGAGCCGGTCGCGCGCGTCGGCCAGGTCGCGGCCGGTGAGCTGCTCGATCTTGCGGATGCGGTAGCGCAGCGTGTGCCGGTGCACGTGTACCAGGGCCGCCGCGTCAGCCCACCGGCCGTTGGTCTCGATATACGCGCGCAGCGTCTCGACCAGCGCCGAGCCGTGCACGCGGTCGTGCTCCACCAGCGCGCCGAGCACGGCGTCGCAGTAGAGCTCGATGGCCCGCTCGTCCTGCACCGAGAGCAAGAGCTGCATCGATCCGAGCTCGCGGGACGTCGCGACCGGCCCGGTACGCGGAGTGCGGGCATCGAGCGCGAAGAGCGCCTCGTCGTAGCTGCGGGGCAGGTCATCAGGCTGTACCCGCACCCTTCCAACGCCGGCACCGGCGGCGCCGGTCACCGCCACCAGCTCGGCGGCGCGCGCCTCGGCGGCCGCGTCGTCGGGGGCCTCGATGAGGACGGCCACCACGCCGTCGCGCACGCTCGTGGGCCCGGCGCCGGAGGCGGCGTCGGCCACAGCGGTCAACGCCGCAGTGGTGTCGGTGTTCGGTTGCAGGATCACGAACGTCAGCGGCAGCGATCCGCGCAGGCCGAAGGCGCGCGTGCGGCGGCGCAGCTCGCGGGCGTTCACGTCGCCGGCCACGATGGCCTCGACCAGGTCGCCCGCCAGGCGCCGTTCGGTCTCGGCCACACGCTGATTCGAGAGGCCCGTGAACACCGCCTCGGTGATGGCGATGAACGGCACGCGGTAGGGGATGGTGAACACCGGGAAACCGGCGCGATCGGCCGCCTCGCGGGCGGGCTCGGGCAGTTGGTCGAACCCGAACCCGAGGCCCAGGCCGAGGCCCGCCAGTCCGCGATCGGCGAGGCGCGTCACGAACGCGGCTGAATCGCCCTCCAGCGGCCGGCCGGTGGTCAGCAGAAGCTCGCCGCCGCGCAACCACGGGGTGGGGTCGTCCAGCTCGGAGATATGCACCCAGCGCACCGGGGTGGAGACGTGCTCCACCCCGGCGACCAGGTTCAGTTCCAGCTCTTCCAGCCCGACAATGTCGGCGACTGTGGGCAACCGACCGGCGCTAGGTCGCGATACGGTCGCGCGAGCGGCCGCCGGTCATCTCGACCCACGCCTGATCCAGCACCGTGTCGAGGATGTCGTGGATGTAGTCCAGGTCGTCGCGCGTCGCAATCAGCGGCGGTGACAGCTGAATCACGGGGTCGCCGCGGTCGTCGGCACGGCAGATCAGGCCGGCGTCGTAGAGCCGCACCGAGAGGAACCCGCGCAGCAGGTGCTCGGCCTCGTCGTCGGTGAAGGTCTGCTTGGAGTCCTTGTCCTTGACCAGCTCGATCGAGTGGAAGTAGCCGGCGCCGCGGGCGTCGCCCACGATCGGCTTCTCGGCGAGGTTCTGCAGGAGCGACTGGAAGTAGCTCTCGTTGTTGCGCACGTTCTCGAGCACACCCTCGCGCTCCATCACCTCGAGGTTCTTCAGCGCGACCGCGGTCGCCACCGGGTGGCCGCCGTAGGTGATGCCGTGGTTGATGATCGTGGGACCTTCCAGGAACGGTGCGGCCACCGCGTCGGTCATGAGCACACCGCCCAGCGGCACGTGGGCCGAGCCGACACCCTTGGCGAAGGTGATGATGTCGGGGCGGATGTCGTAGCTTCTCCGATCCGAACCAGTAGCCGAGCCGGCCGAATCCGGTGATCACCTCGTCGGCGACCAGCAGGATGCCGTATTCGGTGCAGATCTCCCGCACGCCCTGGAAGTAGCCCTCGGGCGGTGTGTAGGTGCCGCCGGAGTTCTGGACGGGCTCCATGAAGACGGCGGCCACGGACTCGGGGCCTTCCTGCTCGATCACGTCGCGCAGCTCGTCGAGCAGAAACGCCGTGAACTCGCTCTCGGTCTCGCCCTCGGGGCGGCGGTAGGAGTTGGTGTTGTTGACGTGCCGCACGCCCGGCATGAGCGGCTCGAACGGCGCCTTGATGCTGGCAATGCCGGTCAGCGACAGGGCGCCGAACGTGGTGCCGTGATAGGCGGTGCGGCGGGCGATCATCTTGTAGCGGTTACGCGCACCGTGCAGCTGGTGGTACTGCTTGACCAGCTTGATGATGCTCTCGTTCGCCTCCGAACCGCCGCTGACGAAGAACACGCGGTTCAGGTCGCCGGGAGCGAGCTCGGCGATCTTCGAGGCAAGCTCGATGGCCGGCGGGTGGGCGTAGTTCCAGTTGATGTAGAACGGCAGCTCGGCCATCTGCTTTGCCGCCGCCTCGCCCAGTTCGGCGCCGAAGCTGTAGCCGATCTGGGTGCAGAAGAGGCCGGAGAGCCCGTCGAAGTACTTCTTGCCGTGCGAGTCGTAGAGCCAACACCCCTCGCCGTGCGTGATCACCGGAATGTCCTCGGTCTCGAAGGCGCTGTGGCGCGTGAAATGCATCATCAGATGCCGTTTGGCCAGCTCCTGCAGCTGTGCGTTGTCAGAGGCCATACGAGCTTCCTTTCGGGCGCGCAAGCGCGACGATCGTTGGACAGACTGGCCAATCCTAGCAGTGCCGGCACCCGCTCTGGGCGCCCCCGGCTTATACTCGACGGCGTACGCCGAACCACTCGCGACACGGGAGATCACACATGGCAGTCTCAACTTCAGGAGCGCGCACGGAGGCTCTCCGTGATCAGCGCGACAAGTACGTCGCCAAGGGAGTCTCGATCCAGCCGATCTTCGCCGAGCGGGCGCATGGCACGCGGCTCGTGGACGTGGACGGCAAGGAGTACATCGACTTCGCGGGCGGGATCGGCGTGCTGAACCTGGGGCACACTCCCGACGCCGTGGTGGCGGCGATCAAGGAACAGGCCGAAGCGCTCCTGCATTCGTGCTTCCCGGTGGCCGGCTACGCGCCCTACATCGACGTGTGCCAGCTGCTGTGCGAGCTTTCGCCCGGCACGCACCCGAAGAAGGCGCTCCTGGTCAACTCGGGCGCCGAGGCGGTCGAAAACGCGGTCAAGATCGCCCGCTACACCACCGGCCGGCCCGCGGTGATCACGTTTGACCGGGGATTCCACGGGCGCACGCTCCTGACGATGACGCTCACCTCCAAGCTCGTGTACAAGCGGGGCATGGGGCCGTACGCCCCCGAGGTGTACCGGGCGCCTGCGCCGTATCCGTACCGCGGCATCACCACCGAGGATGCGCTGGAGCAGCTGGACTGGATGTTCAAGGCGACCGTCGACCCGCAGTCGGTGGCGTGCATGATCCTCGAGCCGGTGCAGGGCGAGGGCGGGTTCACCGTCATGCCGCCCGAGTTCGTGCGCGGCCTCAAGGCCCGCTGCGAGGAGCACGGGATCCTCTATATCGACGACGAGGTGCAGGCCGGCATGGGCCGCACAGGCAAGCTGTGGGGCATCGAGCACACCGGCGTCGTCCCCGACCTGATCACGGTCGGCAAGTCGCTGGCCTCGGGCATGCCGCTGGCCGGCGTGGTCGGGCGCGCCGACATCATCGACGCGGTGCATCAGGGCGGCCTGGGTTCGACCTACGGCGGAAACCCGGTGGCCTGCGCGGCCGCGGTCGAGAGCATCAAGGCGATCTCGGATCCGGCCTTTCTCCAGGCGGCGGCCGATCACGGCGTGACCATCCAGCGGCGGCTCAACCAGATGGCCGAGCGGTTCGATTGCATCGGCGAGGTGCGTGGCCTCGGGCCGATGGCGGCCATCGAGCTGGTCGAGGACCGCGAGGGCAAGGCTCCCGCCGCGGGCATCGCCGCCGCCACGGTGGCGGGCGCCCTGGAGCGCGGTCTGATCCTGCTCAAGACGGGCATCTACGACAACGTTCTGCGGGTGCTGGTGCCGGTCAATGCCTCCGAGGAGGATTTGGACGCGGGACTCGGAATCCTGGAGGAGTCACTCGCAGCCGCCGCGGCGTAGATCGCGCCGCGGAACCGTCCACCGCTTGTAAACATTCCGTTTGCGGAGTGGTTCAGTGGTGCACGCAGTCCCCGGGGTTTGGTAGCCTCACCGCCCATGTTCGCCCGAGGCCAGCTGCGACGACCGTGTCGCCGCGCAGAAGACCCGAGCTATCTGGGGAGTCGTGGGTGCCACGGCGCTCTCCCTGTCACTCGTCACCGCGACCACCGCTGGGGCCGCCAATGTGGCGACTCGCTGAAGGCGCAGGCCGCGGCGGCCTCGCAGCACGTCAACCAGCTGTATGCGCAGTCCGAGCGCGAGGTGCAGGCCTACGACGCCGTCCACAGCAAGTATCTGAACACGCTGGCGCGGTACAAGCAGACCAAGGAGCAGGTGCACGTCGCCAAGCTGAATCTGGCCACGGCCAGGAGCCAGCTCGCCTCGAGCCTGACCCGGTCGTACAAGCGCGGCAACGTCGATCCCGTGCAGTACATGCTGGCGGCGAAGTCGGTGGGCGACCTCGTCGACGAGATGCAGTTCTACAGCCGCGCCAACTCGAGCAACGCCGACCTGGTCAAGCAGGTGCGCAAGTGGAGCGGCGCCATCAAGCGTGAAGAGGCGACGCAGCGCAAGCAGACCATCCAGCTCCAGCAGCAGGACGCGCAGACCCGCCAGGCGCGCGACAGTGCGATCTCGAGTCTTCATGCCGCGCAGGCGTACAAGGCGAACCTCGACGCGCAGGTGCGCGACGAGATCGCCCGTGAGCAGCGCGCACGGGAGCGTGCCGCTGCGGCAGCCGCGGCAGCAGCGCAGGCCGCCCAGCAGGCGCCGACCACGACCACCACCTCGACGGGTGGCAGCGGCGGCGGCACCGGCAGCTACGGTGGCCCGGCTCCGCCGGCCAGTTCGCTCGGGGGCAAGGCGGTGCAGATCGCCGAGCAGTACCTGGGTGTGCCGTACGTCTGGGGCGGCGCGAGCCCGTCGGGCTTCGACTGCTCCGGACTCGTCATGTACGTCTACGCGCAGCTGGGCGTCTCGCTGCCGCACAACGCCGCCGCGCAGTATGCGTCGCTGCCGCACGTCTCCCTGAGCGACCTGCAGCCCGGCGACCTCGTGTTCTTCTACGGCTTCGGCCACGTCGGCATCTACGTCGGTGGCAACACGGTGATCCATGCGCCGCACACGGGTGCGGTCGTCTCATTCGAGAACATGAGCTACATGGGCCCCATCGCCGCCGCTCGCGTCCCCTAGCGGGACCGAGTCGCCGCGTGAGTTCGTCCTCGGTCGCGCACGTGCAACACCGGCACGCACGCTCCCTGCGTCCTGCTCACACGACGATTCTGCACCACGAGGCTCGCCCCAAGGCGTTTCGTGCGTGCGCGCAACAGCAGTGCCATGCACTTCGCGTTCCTTAGACCGTCGCGCGTGCACAGAGGGGGTCAGTCGCCTTTTATGCACGGCAGTGAATAAAAGGCGACTGACCCCTCTTATTCAGTCGATCGCCGCTGTCCGCGCGGGAGAGGTCGCGGACGACAGACTCCGGGTCTAGCGCGAGTGGCGTTCCAGCCAGCGGGCCAGCGTCTCGCCGGTGTCGACCACGTGCGCCTGCAGCCGCTTGCGGGCCTGGCGCGGGTCGGGGGCGTTGAGCAGCTCGGTGATGCGGTCGTGATCCTCGATCGACCGGGCGATGATCCCCGGGTCGTCGCCGAACGTGTGCCACGCCAGCGAGCGGGGCACCCGGTTGGCCAGCGACTGCACCGTGTCGCGCAGCGGCGGGCAGTTCGCCGCCGCCAGGATCACGTTGTGGAACAGCTCGTTTGCCTGTGACCACTGCTCGCGGATGATGGCGCGGCGCTCGTCGTCGGCATCCAGTGCGTTGTAGCGTTCGACGCCGGTGCGCAGCAGCGACTGGGCCGTCGCCAGGTCGGCGTTGTCATAGCCGGTCAGTCGCCCGGCCGCGCGCTCGGCCGCCAGGCCCTTCCAGCTCGGCGCGCACCAGGAAGATGTTGCGGCACTCCGAGGGCGAGAACGCTCGCACCAGCGCCCCTCGGTGACCGAGCTGCTCCACGAGCCCGATCGCCTGCAGCTGGCGCAGCGCCTCGCGGATGGGTGTGCGGCTCACGCCAAAGCGCGCCGCCAGATCCTCCTGTCGCAGCCGCGTGCCCAGCGGGATTGCGCCGGTCAGGATCTCGACCTGCAGAAGGTGGGCCAGATCGTCGGCGCGGCTGAGGGAGGCGGGGGCCGGTGAAGACATGCCTCGATGCTATCAGCCTCGCATCCGTGTGACGAGCGTCACTTGTATCCTGATGTTTGCCGTTTGGATCCAAAGTCGGTAGGGTTCCGCGCAAGTTGTTGAGAACCCCTGGAGGGTCCATGTCCACGCAGAGCCCCGCGAAACTTCCGCCAATCGAGCACATCAAGAGCCGCAAGAACGGTCTCGACGTGCTGGCCGACATCTATCGCTATGCCGAACTCGGATTCGACGCGATCGAACCCGACGACCTTGCCCTGTTTCGCTGGTACGGGGTGTACACCCAGCGCGCCGCCGAGTCAGCGGCGTCCGGCGTGCCCGGCCCGTCCGAGGAGACCGACGGCTACTTCATGCTGCGCGTCAAGTTTCCCGGTGGCAACGTGACGTCCGACCAGATGCGCACCATCGGCCGCCTGTCCGAGCGCTACGGGCGCAGCATGGGCGACATCACGACCCGGCAGAACATCCAGCTGCACTGGCTCGCCATCGAGGACATGCCGGTCGTGCTCGACGAGCTGAACGCCACGGGACTCTCATTCACCCAGGCCTGCGGTGACGTGTGGCGCAACGTGGTGGGCTGCCCGCTGGCGGGCGTCGACGGCCACGAGCTGATCGATTCGCAGCCGTTGATCGACGAGCTCGAGGAGCGCTTCGTCGGTGATCGCCGGTTCTCCAACCTGCCGCGCAAGTTCAAGGTGTCGGTCTCGGGCTGCGTGCACGGCTGCGCCCAGCATGAGATCAACGACATCGGCCTGGTCGCGGTCGAGAAGGACGGTGTGATCGGCTACGACGTGTGGGTCGGCGGCGGCCTCGGCGCTTCGGCGCGGATGGGCCGGCGGCTGGACGTGTTCGTGCTGACCGAGGAGGCCGGCGACGTCTGCGCGGCCATCACCGAGATCTTCCGCGACGAGGGCAACCGCACCAAGCGCACGCGGGCGCGGATCAAGTTCCTCGTGGACGAGTGGGGCGTCGAGAAGCTGCGCGCCGCGGTCGAGGAGAAGCTGGGTCGTGCACTGGCCACCTCGGTGGAGCCGGCCCGGCCGGTCGATCCTCATCGCGACCACCTGGGCATCCACCCGCAGCACGAAGCCGGCCTGTACTACATCGGGGCGACCACGCTGCGCGGACGGTTCACTGCCGACCAGATGATCGCGGTGGCCGATATCGCCGACCGGTTCGGGTCGGGCCGCATCCGCTGCACCAACCGCCAGAACCTGATCGTGCTGGACGTCCCCGATGCGCAGGTCGACGAGGCGGCCGCGTCCCTCGCCGACGTCGGACTGCCCACCGAGGCCAGCACCTTCCGGCGCGGGATCATCTCGTGCACCGGCATGCAGTTCTGCAAGCTCGCCATCGTCGAGACCAAGGATCGCGCCGCCGAGCTGATCGAACACCTCGAGAAGCGGGTCGGAGACGTTGCCGGCTCGCTGCGGATCAACCTGAACGGCTGCCCCAATGCCTGCGCCCAGTATCAGGTGGCCGACATCGGCCTGCAGGGCGGGATCGCCCGCCTGGAGGACGGCTCGCGCGTGCAGGGTTTCATCCTGCACATCGGCGGTCATCTGGGTGAGGACTCGGCATTCGCCCGGCGCGTGTCGTCCAAGGCGATGCCGGCCGATGAGATGCGCTACGCGGTCGAGCGGATCGTGCGCGCCTACGCCGACGAGCGGCCGGTGGACGGCACGTTCTCACAGTGGGCGGCCCAGCAGACCGACGCCCGGTTCGCCGGCCTCGCCGGCGTGCCGGTGGCTCGCGAGCGCGCCACCGAAGCCGCCTGAGGCGGCAATTGCATCGACATACCGCGTGGTTGCTCTTTGACCGGCCGCGGCGCACGAGACTATGATGGGTTCAAGTACGTGCGACGCGGCCGGGTGGATTCCCGGCAAGTACGCATCAAGAGAGGCGGAGGGAACGGCCCTGTGAAGCCTCGGCAACCATCTCGTCGGCTGGCGAGAGAGGTGCCAAATCCGGCGGGATCCTCGGATCCCGAACGATGTGAACCGGCCACCGCAGATGCGGAGGCCCAACGACAGGGGAATCCGCACCATGAGAGCCGCACACCTCGTCTGCAAGGGCTGTAGCGCCACCTATCCACTGGAAGCGCTGTTTGCCTGTTCGCGCTGCTTCGGCCCGCTCGAGGTGGGCTACGAGCGACATCGACGCACCGGTCAACGCGCAGGACATCGCGGCCGGCCCACGGACACTGTGGCGCTACTCCGATTTTCTGCCTGTGGCGGCCCCCGCGGTGGGCCTGCCGGTGGGGCTCTCGCCGCTGATCCGGGCCGATAACCTGGCCCGTGAGCTGGGGCTGGACTGCGAGCTCTACATCAAGACCGAGACGTCGAACCCGACCCACTCGTTCAAGGATCGAGTGGTCGCGATCGCCGCCGCCAAGGCGGTCGATCTGGGCTTCGAGGCGCTGGCCTGCGCGTCCACCGGCAACCTCGCCGGGGCCACGGCGGCCGCCGCCGCCGCGCTGGGCCTGCCGTCCTACATCTTCGTGCCCAACGACCTCGAGCGCGAGAAGATCATCGCTGCGGCGGCCTACGGCGCGACCGTGTTCGCGGTCGACGGCAACTACGACGACGTCAACCGGCTGTGTTCAGAGCTGGCCTACGAGCGTCCGTGGGCGTTCGTGAACGTGAACATGCGCGCCTACTACGCCGAGGGATCGAAGACGATCGCGCTGGAGACCGCCGAGCAGCTGGGCTGGCGCGCGCCGCACCGGGTGGTCGCGCCGATCGCCTCGGGGTCGCTGTACACCAAGATCCTCGCCGGGTTCGAGCAGGGCCGCGCCGCGGGGCTGATCGCCCCGGGCGAGGCGCCTGTCATGCACGGCGCCCAGGGCGCTGGCTGCAGCCCCGTCGCCACGGCGTTTGCCGACGGCAGCGAGAACGTGCTGCCGGTGCGACCGTCGGGTATCGCCAAGTCGCTTGCCATCGGCAATCCGGCCGACGGGGTCTTCGCCCTCGAGGTCGCGCGGCGCACGGGCGGGTCGATCGAGGCTGCCGCCGACGACGAGATCGTGGCGGGCATCAAGCTTCTGGCCTCGACCACCGGGATCTTCACCGAGACGGCCGGCGGCGTCACGGTGGCCGTGTTGAAGAAGCTTGCCGAGCGGGGCGTCATCGCCCCAGGCGAAACGGTGGTTGCCTACATCACCGGCGACGGGCTGAAGACGATCGACGCGATCGCCGGCGAGCTTTCCACGGTCGAGATCGAGCCCGATATCGAGGCGGTCGATGCCTGCCTCGAAGCGGTGCCCGCCTGACCGCTCATCTTGCGAGGCGACCTGTGGGGGAGTTGGCGGGCCGGTCACCGGCGGCTGGTTCCCGGCCCGCTGCACAGATAATCGGCCCGTGAAGTCTCGAGTGACCTCATCGGGCCGGAGGATCTTCACTCCCCACTTTGAGGTGGTGGAGTGGCTCTAGGCGACGGCCGGAGCGTGCTGGTCGAGTTCGAGCGCAGCAACCAAGCGCCGCCTTGGGGCGGGCGCCGACGGCGCTTGACACAACCTCGCCGTCCTTCACCAGGACGATGGTCGGGATGCTGAGCGCGTTGAACTTCGCGGCCAGTCCCGGCTCGGCATCGACGTCGACCTTGCCGACCTTGATGCGACCGGCGTAGTCGTCGGCGATCTCGTCGACTATCGGGGCAACCAGGCGGCACGGACCGCACCATGCGGCCCACAGGTCGATCAGCACGGGCGAGGTCGAATCGGCGACCTCGGCCTGGTAGTTGGCTTCGGTGATTTCAATTGCGGCGGACATTGTTCTCCTTGAGGGTCTTGTTCAACTGTGTAGTTATATACTTGCACATGCGCTAGACTGGTGCAAGTGGAGTCTCCGCCCCAGCAAGGCATGGAAGTGCTGGCCGACCGGTTCCGGCTTCTGGCCGAACCGACCCGGCTGCGACTGCTATGGCTGCTGGCCGATCGGGAGCGGTGCGTCAGCGACCTGGCCCAGGAGCTGGGATGTACCCAGGCCAACGTCTCCAAACACCTCTCGATGCTCGCCGACGCAGGGCTGCTGCAGCGCCGCAAGGACGGTCTGCACTGCTACCACATGGTCTCCGACCCCGGCGTGTTCGAGCTCTGCGAGGCGGCCTGGGAGTCGGTGCGGCGCACGAACCTGGCGCGCGCCGAGGCTACAGGTGGCGGCGTAGCCACAGCACGTTCCTGACGTAGAACTCGCTGCTGGAGTAGATGCCGTAGGTCTGCACGGCGCCGGGCCCCTGATAGTAGGCGCCGACCGAGCAGGCGCACGTTTCCGTGGAAGATCCGCAGCAGCGATCGCAGGTAGGCGACGCCCACGTGGATTCCGCCAGAGGTCGTATGGGGCACGGCGTGGCCGATCAGGTTCCACTGGGTCAGCTGCCATGTGGCCGGCATCACCTGCAGCACTCCGCGTGCACCGACCACCGAGACGGCGCGGGGGTTGTAGCCGGACTCCTGCCAACCGATCGCGCGCACGAGGTGGCGGTCGATCGAGTAGCGGGCGGCCCAGTAGTCGATGATGTTCACGACCGAGCGGTGCATGCGCACCGGCCAGGCGTCCGTGCGGTCGATGTGCCGACGGGCGTGGTGGTGGGTGCGACGATGATGGCGGCGCGCGTGGTGACGGACGCGGTGGGGGAGGGGAATGCGCAGCCGGGCACCGACCAGCAGCACCTGGTGGACTCCACGGTGGTTGAACCGCGTCAGGATCCGTACGCTTGAGTGGTAGCGGTGCGCGATCGACGAGAGCGACTCGCCCGAGCGCACGGTGTGGACGCCGGAGCGGACGCGCCGGTGCGTGTGCCGGTGCGGGTGACGGTGGCGTCGCACATGGCGGTGGGTGGCACCCGGAACGCGCAATCGCTGGCCGACGCGAATGATCCCGTAGGCGTTGATGTGGTTGATGCGGGCCAGGCGCTGCAGGCCGATGTGGTGGCTACGGGCGATCTGTGTGAGCGTGTCGCCGCTCGCACCACGTAGGTCGCGGCTGATCGCGGGCGAGGCGCCGACGGCAAGCGCCAGCGCCACCACGGGCAACAGCAGGCGGGGTCGAATGGACACGGTGAGGCGGTCCAGGCACACGGACGGCCGTTCTTCGCCGCCGCAGGCTGCGATCCTGCCGTGCCGTCCGAGCCGGTCTGTACCTTCTGCGGCGAAGAGGCCCGCAGACAACCCCTGGCCCGGAATGGGTAGCGCTTTTTTAGTCCCTCGAGCCGGGGGAGGGCACCTCAGGCTTCTTCAATCGCTGCGTGGGTTCGTCCTCAGTCGCGCACGTGCAACCCCGGCACGCGCATAAAAGGGGACAGTCCCCTTTTATGCGTCGGGTGGGGTCTTGGTCTCCAGGCGGGCGACGAGTTCGCTGACGCGCTGCTCGGCCTGATCGAGCTTGGCCCGGCAGATGCCGTGCAGCTGCTCGCCGCGCTCCCACAGCCGCAGCGCGTCGTCCAGCGACGTGCGGCCGTCCTCGAGCTTGCGCACGATCTGCTCGAGTTCCTCGCGCGCCTCCTCGAACGTGGGCTCCTCGCTCACGGCTTCACCTCGGTCACGACCGCTTCCAGATGGCCCCGGGACAGGCGGATGGCGACCTGGGCGTCGATCTGCGCGTCTGCCGCGTCACTCAGCACCGCGCCGTCGGCGGTCTGCACCACCGCATAGCCGCGCTCGAGCGTGGCCGCCGGGCCCAGCAGCCGCAGGCGGTCGTGGGCATGTCCGAGTCGGGTGCCGTCGCGCTCGAGCCGGTCGAGCGCGTTGCGGCGCAGAAGCTCGGCCTGCTGTTCCACCAGCGCGTGCCGGGTGGCGATCCACGTGCGCGGATCGGCAAATGCCGGGGCTGCCGCGAGCACGACCAGCCGCTCGCGGCTGCGGCCGCAGCCCGCCTCGAGCGCGCGTGTGGCACGCACCAGCAGTGCGTCCAGATGGGTGATCTCGGCGGCATAGTCGGGCACGATCATCGCCGCGGCGAGGCTCGGCGTACCGGCGCGGGCATCGGCCACCCGGTCGACCAGCGGCTCGTCCTGCTCGTGGCCGATGGCCGAGACCACCGGCGTGCGCGTTTCGGCCACCGCCCGGCACACGATCTCACTCGAGAACGGCAACAGATCCTCGGCCGACCCACCGCCGCGCGCCAGCACGATCACCTCGACGCATCGGGTCGCTGTCGAGCTCGGCGATCGCCGTGGCGATGCGCAGCGGTGCGCCCGCGCCCTGCACGACGGTCTCGCAGATGCGAAAGCGGGCGTGCGGGTAGCGCGCCTCGGCGGTATTGATCACGTCGCGCTTGGCCGCGGCGTCCGAGCCACACACCAGCCCGATCGTGCGCGGCACGCGCGGCAGCGGTCGCTTGCGCTCGGCAGCAAACAGGCCCTCCGCTGCGAGCCTGGCGCGCAGCTCCTCGATCTGGCGCATCAGAAGGCCCAGGCCGGCGGGTTCCAGCTTGATCAGCGTGAGCCGCAGCTCGCCCTTCTTCTGCACGAAATCGGCGCGGCCCAGCGCCTGCACCGAATCGCCCGCCTGGGGCGCTGCGGGCAGCTCATCGAAACGCCGCCGCGGCATGGTGGCGTGCAGCATCGCCCCGTCCATGCGGATCCTTCAGCGTCAGGTATACGTGGCCCCAGTTGGGGTTTCGCTTCAGCTCGTGCAGCTCACCCTCCACCCAGACGGCGGGCAGCTTGCGAATCCACCCGTGCACGCCCAGGTTGAAATCCGAGATGGAGTAGACCTGGCGGTCACCGTAGGCGGTCGGGGTGGGACTCGCGCTCACGGCCGAATCCTATCTGCGGTCAGACCAGGATCCGGGCGGCGGTGTGCGGGGTGCAGCCACGGTCGAGGATCTCGACGGCGCGGTGCAGATCGGCCGGGCTCTTGGCCAGCCGCTCGGCCACGCGGACGGGATACCCGGCCTTCAACAGCACGTGCAATCGCCAAGCTTCGACGTCGGCGGCGTCGTCGCGGGGAGCTTCGAGAACTTCGGGTGATGCCATCGCAGGATGGTACGAACACCGCCGGACGGAACCGGGGCCCGCCACGGTCCAGCGGCGGCCATGCTGCTACGCTCGGCGCATGAACCGCACCCTGCGGGGGCTCTGGTTGGAGGTGCGGGTGATACCGGTGCTTCTCTGGAGCTTCTCGGCACTCACCGTCGGCACCGCGCTGGGCGCGGACGCGGGCGGCGGGCTGAACGGGTGGTACTACGTCGGTGCGCTCGTGCTGGGCGTGCTGATCCAGGGATTGATCGCCCACACGATCAACGAGATCGAGGACTGGCGATCGGGCACCGACCGCGATCCGTCGCCGCGGATGCTCTCGGGCGGCAGCAAGGTGATCAAGAACGGCCTGCTCTCGCCGGCCGCCCTGCGGGTGGTGTTCGTCACTGCCCTCGGGCTGACGGTGCTGCTCGGTCTGACGCTCGTCGCGGCACGAGGCTGGATCATGCTGCCGTTCGGCCTGATCGGCGTCGCCGGGGCGGTGCTCTACACGGTGCCGCCGGTGAGAGCCGCCTACCGCCCGTTCGTCGGCGAGGCCATCGCGTTCGTCTGTATGGCCGCGTGCGTGGTGGGCGCCGCGCTCTTGCAGAGCACGAGCCTGGATGCCGCCACCTGGTGGACGGCCGCATCGGTGGCGGCCTATACCGTGTCGATGCTGATGGTGCACCACTACCTCGACTACGCGGCCGACCGGGCCGCGACGCCGCAGAAGCGCACCACGATCGTCCTTCTGGGCCTCGATTCGGGCCGCTGGTATGCGATCGCGTGGTGCCTGGTGGGCCTCGTCGCGGGCGCTGGGCGCCTGTGCCCAGAACGCCCGGCTCCTGCCGCTCGTGGTGGGCTACACGCTGGGGCTCTTCGCGCACCTGCGCTGCCGGCCGCAGAGCTTCGAGTCGGTCACTCGCTACGAGCTGGTGATCATCTTCTGCGGCATCGCCGCCGCACTGGCCGCCGCGGTGCTGCTCGAACCCATGCTGGCGTGGTCGGTGCTGGCTGCGGCGCTGATCGTGGCGCTCGAACTGCGGCTTGCGGTGGCGCCGGCCCAGAGTCCAGCGGCGTGACGGTCGGACAGAGCCTGGAGCGCACTGCTCATGACCGCGGCCGGGCTGGCCGGCGAGGGCGAGCGCGTGGCCGCGGTTATGACGGCCGCACCGACTGGTGCGGGGACGTTCTACCTCGTCGCGTTCGAGAGCGCGGCGGGGCACAGCTACGCCGTGCTCGACGACTCGGGCGAGATCGTGCGCGACCGCAGGGTGGTGGGCGATGTGGTCACGGTGATCGGCTTGGCCGAGCTGGCCGAGGAGGTGTCGGCGGCCACGGCGGCCGAACAGCTGGAGCAGCTCTTCACCGACCTGGCCGAGACCCTGGACGGCCTCGACGCGCAGGCCGCCGCAGGCGCCCGGCAGGTGGCGCAGGCCGCCGTCGGGTTGGGTCAGGTGGCGGCGGGGCCGCGGGCGGCCAGCCCTGCGTATCTCGACAGGCTGGCAGCGGCGGCCGAGCCGCTCGCGGTGGCGCTCGACCAGTTCGAAGCCGAGGCGCAGCGACTGGCCCAGGCGGCCGGGGCAGAACCGGCGCTGGCAGACGCCGCGTCGGCTGCGTGGCAGGCGCTGGCCGTCGCGTCGCGCTGCGGCGATCCAGCCGGCTTCGGGCAGGCGATGTCGGCCGCGGGCGGGTCGCTCGAAGCGCTGGTCGACGAGGTGCTCGAGCACCATCGAGTCGCGCTTACCTGAGCGCTAGGATCATCTGGTGCGGATCTTCGATCGGGTTGTGGCCGAGACGATTCCGGCAATCCCGCGGCCGGTCGTGCGGCGGCTCTCCACCCGCTACATCGCGGGCGAGACGCTCGATCTGGCGCTCGCGTCGTGACCCGCGCTAATGTCGCGGGGAAGATGGCCACCATCGACGTGCTCGGAGAGTCGGTGAGCTCGATGGACGAGGCGGCCGAGACGGTCGATGAGTACCTGCGGGTGATCGGCTGCGATCGCCGAGGCGAACCTCGATTCGAACATCTCGGTCAAGCTCTCGGCGCTGGGGCTCGAGATCGACGCCGAGGAGGCCTACCGCAATCTCGTGCGGCTGATCGAGGCGGCCGCCGAGCACGACCATGTTCGTGCGCATCGACATGGAGGATTCGAGCCTCACCGACGCCACGTTGGACGTCTACCGGCGGCTGCGCGGCGAGGGATTCGACTCCTGTGGCGTGGTGCTGCAGGCGTATCTGCGCCGTTCGCTGGCCGATGTCCGCAGCCTGGCGCCCCTGCGGCCAAACGTGAGGCTGGTGAAGGGCATCTACGTCGAGCCGCGGGCTGTGGCGTTCCAGGATCCGGGCACCATCCAGCGCAACTTCGTCGAGCTGCACGAGGAACTGGTGGGCGCGGGCTGCTACGTGGCCGTGGCCACCCACGACCCGGTGCTGGTCGACGAGGCGCTGCGGGTGGTGGAGCGGCACGGCCTGGAACCGCAGAGCTATGAGTTTCAGCTGCTGCTCGGGGTGGCCGAGCAATTGGGCAGCGATCTGGTCACCGGCGGCCGCCGGGTGCGGATCTACGTGCCCTACGGGCGGGCCTGGCACAGCTATGCCGTGCGGCGCCTGAAGGAGAACCCGAGCATCGCCGGCTACGTGGCGCGCGACACGCTGCGCCGCTTTCTCCCGGTGTGAATAAGAGGGGTCAGTCGGTGAATAAGAGGGGTCAGTCGCCTTTTATTCATGCGCGACCGTCAGGGTTGCATCAACGCTACTGATGAATAAAAGGCGACTGACCCCTCTTATTCATGCGGGTCTTCTTCGCCCTTGCCGGAGGCGTGGCCCAGGTGGTCGAGCTCGCGCAGCTTGGCGTACGCGTAGGCCCGCACCGGGTCGTCGGCCGGCAGGTCGGCCACGAGTTCCTGCATCCGGGTCGCGATCTGGTAGGCGAACTGCGGCGTGGCGGGCCCCCAGAGGGCGTCGACGTCGCGTTCGGTGGGAGCGCTCATGGCGGCGGAGTGTAGCCAAACTGCTCGCGCCGCAGCCGGTAGAGCACGTGTCGCCGCAACGGATCGCCGGGCGCCAGCGCGGGGTGGTCGAAGTCGTCAGCCGGGTCGTGCGTCATACCGAGCCGCGTCATCACCGCCCGAGAGCGGGTGTTCGCCACGGTCGTGAACGACACCACCGCATCCAGGCCCACGCGGTCGAACCCGTCGCGCAGCGCCGCCCGCGCCGCTTCGGTGGCATAGCCGCGGCCCCACGCAGACCGGGCCAGCCGCCAGCCGACCTCCACGGCGGGAGTGAAGGCGGCCTCGAAGCGCGGCACACTGAGGCCCACGAATCCGATGAACTGCGGCCCGCCGTGCACCTGCACCGCCCAGAGGCCCCAGCCGTGCGCATCCAGATGCTCGCGGATTCCGGCCGCCAGACTGTCGCTCTGGGCGGAGCTGAGCAGGCCGGGAAAGAACTCCATCACGGCTGGATCGGCATTCATCCGGGCGAACGCGGGCAGATCGGAGTTGCGCCATCTGCGCAGCTGCAACCTCGGCGTTTGCAGCGTGAAATCGATATCCATTTCTTTACGACTCACTCACCAACACGCTACCCATCAAGCAGCCGTTCGCGTCCACACTTCCTGTAACTGAGCAGGAGTGCAACGACGAGCATTTCACGCATACTGATTGCCGAAGACGACGCGGTCATCGCGTCGGTCATGTCGACTCACCTGCGCCACGCGGGTTTCACCGTCGAGGTGGCCGCCACCGGCGACAAGGCCATGCGCAAGCTGCGATTCGAGCGGCCCGACGCGGCCGTGATCGACCTGATGCTGCCCGGCATGGACGGTTGGCACATCACCCAGGAGCTGCGCGCCGAGGGCTCGCAGATGCCGGTGATCATCGTCTCGGCCCGCGGTTCGGAACAGGACAAGGTGCACGCGCTGGGACTCGGGGCCGACGACTATCTGGCCAAGCCGTTCGGCATGGCCGAGCTGGTGGCCCGGGTCAAGGCCGCTCTGCGCCGCTCGAGGTTGAGCCACGCGCTCGCCGATGCCGGCGAGCGGATCGACGTGGCCGGTCTGGTGATCGACCCCGACCTGCACCGCGCAGAACTCGAAGGCGAAGACATCAAGCTCACGCCGCTCGAGTTCCGGCTGCTGTACGTGCTGGCCTCAGACCAGGGTCGGGCGCTGACCCGCGACCAGCTGCAGCAGCGCGTGTGGGGCGTGCCCCACCGCGCGCGCGACCGGTCGGTGGACGTGTGCGTCCGCAAGCTCCGGCTGAAGCTCGAAAGCCCCGCCGCGCGCTACACCTACATCCAGACGCACCACGGCGTCGGTTACCGGTTCGATCCGGTCGCCACCGCCTGAGGCCGCCCCACGGCGAGCCCGGTCTCGCGGTCGAAGTAGTGCATGCGCGCCGGATCCACCATCAGCCGCGCGGTTGATCCCGGCCGTGCCGCCGTACGGGGATCGACGCTTGCGGTGCACACCGTGCCGGCGGTGGGCGCCAGCGGATCGAGGCCACCGTCACCGCTGTCGTCGTCAGCCAGCACCTCGGCCGCCGTCTCGGCCGGATGCGCGTCGAGGGTGAAGATCAGGTTCACCTCAGAGCCCAGCTCCTCGACCAGGTCGACCGCGACCTCGATCGTCGGCCGCGACTCGTCGTGCCATACCGCCGCGTCCTCCAGATCCGACGGCCGGATGCCCACCACGAGCGTCTTACCCTGGTGCTCGCGCAGATCGTGGCCGGGATCGATCGGCAGTCGCTGCGACCCGCACACGATCTCGGCTCCGTCGACCGTGCCCTCGAACAGGTTCATCGACGGCGACCCGATGAACGCCGCCACGAACACGTTGGCCGGTGCCTCGAACAGCGCCGCGGGCGTATCGAGCTGCTGCACCACGCCGTCGCGCATCACCGCCACCCGGTCGCCGAGCGTCATCGCCTCTACCTGATCGTGCGTCACGTAGATGGTGGTGGTGTGCAGCCGGTCGCGCAGCCGCGCGAGTTCGCCGCGCATCTGCACGCGCAGCTTGGCGTCGAGGTTTGAGAGCGGCTCGTCCATCAGGAACGCCTGTGGCTCGCGCACCATGGCCCGGCCGATCGCCACCCGCTGGCGCTGGCCACCCGAAAGCTCGTTGGGCTTTCGCTCCATCAGCCGATCGAGTCCGAGGATCTGGGCGACGTCGTTCACCTTGCGCTCGATCTCGGCCTTGGGCGTGCGCCGCAGCTTGAGGCCGATGCCGAGATTCTTGCGCACGGTCATGTGCGGATAGAGCGCGTAGCTCTGGAACACCATGGCGATATCGCGGCCCTTCGGCGCCACGTCGGTCACGATCCGCTCACCGATCACGACCTCGCCGGTGGTCAGCTCCTCCAGGCCGGCGACGATCCGCAGAAGCGTCGACTTGCCGCAGCCCGAGGGGCCGACCAGCACCATGAACTCGCCGTCGCCGATCTCCATCGAGACGTCGTTCACCGCGACGGTGCCGTCGGGGAACTCCTTCCTCACCTGTTGGAGCACAATTCGCGCCACTGCGTCCTCCTCACGTGCAAGCCTCTCAGGTAGAACCCGTGATGGTCAATGTCGATCGCAGCCGGGTCGCGGCCGCCCGCGCGTTCGCGGGTGAACGGCCGTCGAGCCTGTCGAGGCCCAGCAGGGCCGCGCCGATCACCGGGCGGATCCTGGACGGTGCAGATCCGCGCCAGTGGAGCCGACTCCAGGGCCTGATCGCTGACCCGGCGGCTGAACACCGTCGAGTTCGCCCGCACGATGCCGCCGCCCAGCACCAGGTCGAACTCGCGGCGGGCCAATCGCAGCCGCCGCACCGCCGCGCTGACCATGCTCACCAGCTCGTCGGCAAGCTGCACCACGAGGGCGCCGGCAGCGGCGTCGCCGTCGTCGGCGGCGCGCAGCACGATGGGCGCGAGTTCGATCACCCGCCAGGGCGCGATCCGGCGCGTGTGCACGTGCTCCAGCACCTGGGAAGGAGTGCGCAACCCGAAGTGCGCGGGGATCAGCTGCTCGAGTTCGGTGCGCGGGCCGCGGCCGTCGCGGGCGCGGATGGTGGCGCCGATAGCGTTCACCGCCAGATCGCCGCCGCCGCCCAGCATGTCGCCCGAGATCGCACCCAGCGCGGGAAACCGCACGCTGCGCCCCTCGGGCGTCATCCCGGCGCAGTTCAATCCCGTGCCGCACACCACGCCGATGCCCCAGCCGCGGTCGGTGCCCGCCCGCAGCACCGCGAACGTGTCGTTGCGCAGAACCGTGTCGGCGGCAAAGTGCTCGCGGCGCAGCGCGGGAAGGATCCGCCGGTCGTCCACCGGCAGATCGGCGCCGGCCAGGCAGAACACGCCACACTCGGCCACCGGGCCGGACGGGTCGATCCGCTGCCGCGGCCGCGGTCGCGGTGATTCCGCCGCGCAGCACCTGCATCGACTCCTCATGCCAGTCCGGGCCAAACGGCGCGGCCAGCACGCGGGTGGCGGCCAGCACCCTGCCGCTGCGCGCCACCAGCGCGATATCGGTCTTCGTCCCGCCGCCGTCGACGGCGAGGACTGCGGCGGGCTTGCTCATGCGGCGCAGACCTCCTCGAGTCCCGTGAACTCCGCGCCCAGCAGTTCGAGGCCGTCGAGCACTCCCGGCAGGCTCGCCACAGTAACGTCGGGCCATGAGTGCAGCACCACCACGCACCCATCGCCGTGGGCAGCGACGCCCGCGACCACGTCGGCAACCACATCGGCGGCGGTGCGGCCCGGCTCCCAGTCACGGGGATCCACGTGCCAGTACGCATCGCGGTAGCCGAGCCGCTGCAGGCCGGCGAGCACGCGCGGATCATCGTGGCCGTCGCCGTAGGGGCAGCGAAACCACGGAGCAGGATCGACGCCGGTGGCCGCGGTGATCGCCTCGCTCGCCTCGGTGACCTCCGCGGCGAGTCCCTCGTCGCTCAGCTGGGGCATGCGCACGTGGCTGTGCGAATGGTTGCCGATCGTGTGGCCGCCGGCGGCGATCCGCTGCGCCACGCTCGGCTCGGCCGTCACCCAGCGGCCCTGCAGGAAGAACGTGGCCGTGGCACCGCGGCGTTCGAGCACTCCCAGGAGCCGTGCGGCGCCTCCGGCGCTGTGCGGGCGGTCGCCGTGCTCGACGTCGATGGTGAGCGCGACGCGCAGCCGGCGGTCACTCACGCGTCGTCACCTTGTTGGCCACCGCATAGGTGCCGGGGTCATAGCCGCGGTCGACGGCCATCCTCCAGGCCAGGAGCTGCGCCGGGACGATCGCCGCGGCCGAGATCAGGCCGGGGGAGAGGGTACCGGTGGCGACCGTCAGCGCCCCATCTGGACCCTCCCCGGCTGCCGAGACCACCATCACCGCCGCACCCGCCGCCACCAGCTCGGATGCGAGCTCCAGGTCGTAGGCAAGCGTGGCCGGCTCCACGGCGATCACCATCGCGGCGAGCGCCGCCGATGCCAGTTCGAGGGGGCCGTGCCGAAACTGCGCGGTCTGCAGCGATTCGGCGCCGAACCGCGCGGCCTCCTTGAGTGTGAGCGCCCCCATCTCGGCCGCGGGGCGGCCATGGCCGCGCGACACGATCACCAGTGACGGCCGGTCGCCCAGCCAGCGGCCGATCTCGGCAGCCGACGTCTCGGCGGCCTCTGTCAGCCGCGCCACCGACTGGGCGGCCACGTTCGGCGCCGGCAGGATCGTCGTCGCCCCCGCCCAGCGCAGCCGCGAGTGCCCGCAGCAGCACGAGCGATCCGGCAAACGTCATGGTCGACGGCCCCAGCTCCTCGCCTGCGGCGGTGTCCAGAGGGGTGTCGGCCATGCGGGCCAGCGAGTTCTCGGTGCCGTTGGTGATCGTGACCACGTGAGGACGGTCGGCGCGCGCGGCGAGCGTCTCGAGCACGCGCACCGGTTCGGCGCTCTCGCCCGACTGGCTGACGCAGATCAGAAGCGTGTCGGCGGTCAGAGAGTGCATCCGGAAGTGCAGCAGTTCGGCCGAGTCGATCATCGAGGACGACACACCCGCCTGCGCGAGGGTGGTCACAGGCGCGTAGCAGGCGAAGTGCGACGAGCCCATTCCGGTAAACACGATCTCCCTGCACGAGCCCGCGATCTGTGCCACCTGCCGGAGCTGATCGCCGCCTGTGCGACGGCTGCCTGGGCGGCTCGATCGAGTGCGTCGGGCTGACCCGCGATCTCGGCCAGGAATCTATCAGGAAAGTTTCCTAACGATTGCATCTCGCATACGTTACACTGCTTCGCCGTGGGAGTGAAGTTCGCAGTCATCGGCGCTGGGAGCACGTATACACCGGAGCTCGTGGAGGGCCTCGGCTTGCGCGCCCAGCGTCTCGAGATCGACGAGATCGCACTGCATGACATCGACGCCGAGCGGTTGGAGATCGTCGGCGGCCTGGCCGAACGGATCCTGCGCAAGATGAAGTTCGAAGGGCGGCTGATCGCAGACGCTAGATCGAGCCGAGGCGATCACCGGTGCGTCGTTCGTGCTGATCCAGATCCGCGTGGGCGGCCTGCGCGCGCGGCTGCGTGACGAGACGATTCCCGCGGCGCACGGTCTGGTCGGCCAGGAGACCACCGGGGCCGGGGGCTTTGCCAAGGCGCTGCGCACGGTGCCGGTGGTGCTGGACATCGCCGCCGACACCGCGCGGCTGGGAGCGCCGGGCGCCTGGGTGCTGAACTTCACCAACCCCGCCGGCCTCGTCACGCAGGCGCTTTCCGATCACGATGCTCGGGCCATCGGGCTTTGCAACATTCCGATCGGGTTCCAGCGGATGTTCGCGCGCCAGCTGGGTGTCGATCCGGCCAACGTGCAGCTCGAGCACGTGGGACTGAACCATCTCTCGTGGGAGCGGGGAGTGTCGGTAGACGGCGAGAACAAGCTTCCCCACCTGATCGAGGTCTACGCGGATCAGCTCGGCGAGGAGATCGATCTCCCCGGAGGTCTGATCAAGCTGCTCGGCGCACTCCCGAGCTACTACTTGCGGTACTTCTATCTCACCCAGGACGTGCTGGATCATCAGCAGACCGACAAGCCGCGTGCGCAGGAAGTGATGGAGATCGAGGCCGACCTGCTGAAGATGTACGCCGATCCGGCGCTTGACGTCAAACCGAAGTTGCTCGAACAGCGCGGCGGTGCGTTCTATTCGGAAGCCGCAGCGATGCTGGCCGAATCGCTGCTTCTGGACAATGGTGATGTACAGGTGGTAAATGTCAAGAACGGCGGAGCGATCCCCAACCTCGACGAAACTGATGTGGTGGAGGTTCCCTGCCGCATCTCGGCAGAGGGCGCCGTACCCCAACCGCAGCGACCGCTGCCACCCGAGATGCTGGGCCTTGTGCAGCAGGTCAAGGCGTACGAACGGCTGACCGTTGAAGCGGCGACCACGGGTGACCGCGACACGGCGGTGAAGGCGCTGATGGCCAACCCGCTGGTGGCGAACTACCGGCTGGCCGGCACCGTGGTCGACGAGATCCTCACGCAAAACCGCACGTTGCTTCCGCGGTTCTTCGCGGACTCCTAGCCCTCCGGTGCGGTGGGTATCATCGCAGCCATGGCTTCAGCATCCCGCCCTGCGCAGCTCTCCGCCGACCGGCCGCTGACCGACCCGGCGCTCGACCGTATCGGCCGCGCCCGGTTTGCCAGCCACATCGCCGCCGCTGTCGGCCTGGCGCCCCCCGAGGGCATGGTGTTCGGGGTGCACGGCGGCCCGGGCACCGGCAAGTCGACGGTGGCGCAGTTCGTCAAGGCCGAGCTGGAACGGGGCGGCGCGATGAGCGTGGTCCAGGTCAACCCGTGGCTCCAGTCGAGCAAGGAGCTGCACGAGCAGCTGCGGTCACACACCAACGGTGCGGCCAACGGCCGGTGCACGCTGGTGGTGATCGACGACGCCGACAGGCTGGATGCGGCCGGGTGGCAGGAGCTGACCCGCACCGTGATGGGACTCGCGACCACCCCGGACGTGGTGCAGCTCCTGGTGTTTGACCGCTCGGGCCGATCGGTCGACGATGTGGCCCGGCTCGTGCAGGTGCCGTTCGACCTCCCGCTCCCCGAGCCCGGGGCGTTGGGGCAGATGTTCCTCGACGCCGTCACGCAGCTGCTCGAGAGCTCGCCGCCGGCACCCGTGGTTACCGAGCACCATTGGCGTCAGATCTACAGTCCGGGGATAGAGGCGCTGCTGCAGACACCGCGCGACGTGACCCGTTTCATCAACGTGCTGCGGCTCTCGTTTCCGCCGGTTGCGAGCGAGGTCAACGCGGCCGATTTCATCGCCATCGAGGCCCTGCGCGTGTTCCTGCCGTCGCTCTATGCCCTGATTCGCGTCACGCCCGAGAAGTTCACCGGGGCCAACCGCGCCCGCACCGCGCTGACCGCCGATGCCGAGCTGCAGCAGTTCCACGAGAACTGGATCCTGGAGGTGGACGAGCACCTGCGGGTGGACGTGATCACGCTGATGCTGCGGCTGTTCCCGGCCATGCCCGACCAGCCGTCGCTGATCATCGTGCGCGACCCGCCGGGCGAGAACGTGCGCGCCGAGCTGCGCATCGCCACGCCGGAGCTGTTCTCGATCTACTTCCAGCTGGTCGTGCCCGGCGGGGTGGTCTCGAACGCCGACATGGACGCGTACATGGCCGACGCCACCGATCCCGACCGGTTCGCGGCGCTGCTGCGGCGGCTGGACGACGAAAGCGACGGCCCCGGCACCAGCCGGCTGCGCAGCGTGGTCGAGCGGTTGCGCGACGTGGCCCACGAGATTCCCCGCGATCGCGCAGCGCCCATGGTGCAGGGCATTCTGGACGCCGGCGACGAGCTGGGGATGGTCGGCGACCGCGCCACCCGCGACCTGCTGTGGGGTCTGCTCGGCCGGCTCTCCGAGACGGAGCGGGTCGCGCTGCTCAGCGAGACCATTCCCACCGCCCTGGCCACCGCCACCGGGGTGTGGATCGTGTCCGAACTCGGCCTGGAGCACGGCCATGCCGGCGGAAGCCGGGACATGGCCGAGGACGAGCGCATGGTCACGCTCGACCATCTGGTGGAACTCGAGCAGGCCGGCCTGCGAGCGATCCGCTCCGCCGTGGCTGCGGGGCGGCTGATCCGCCTTCCCGGGCTCGCGCTGGTGCTCTCGTGCTGGCAGCGCTGGGATCGCACGGAGTGCGTGGCCTGGGTGGTCGAGGCGAGCACCGACGACGACGCGCTGATCGCGATCCTCGTGGCTCACATGAGTCGGGCTCGCGATGCCGACGGCGGGCTGGGCGGTGGATACCGGCTCGATCCCGAAGATCTGCGCCCGCTGCTCTCACCTGACGTGATCATCCACCGGGTGCGGACGCTCGCGAGGGAGCAGCGCGGGGGTGAGGGCGGTGCCGCACTCGACCAGTTCGTGCTCGAATATGACCTGCGTGCGGCCCAAAACAGCTAGCGAGGCTTGACCGGCTCTGAATAGAAGGTGTCAGGCAGTTTCTATTCACGAGAAGCGCATCGGGGTAGTCATGACCACTGGTGTGAATAGAAACTGCCTGACACCTTTTATTCACTGGGCTTGACCGGTTCTGGGCCCTCGGGCGCCGCGCCGGCGGGGCCGATTGGACGACTGAGGCTGGGCTCTCGGGCATAATCTACGCCCATGGCTCTCGGGGGACGGGTTAGGGGTTCGCTCAGCGTTGCGTGCGTCGCGGTTGCGATTGACCGTCGGCGGGCTGCTGCACGTCTCCACGGCGCATGCCGACGTGGTCGAGTGGGGCATGCAGCGCGTGCACTACGACAACGCCCAGCTGGTGAAGGCCGCCAAACATCTGCGCCGGGCGCGGGCCAGGCACTACCACGTCGTGGGCCTGCACCGGTTCTACGTCAAGCACTACCAGATCCAGCGCCGTCTTCACCACATGCGCCAGGACGCCGGCCCATCGAGGCTCGCGTACTTCCATCAACGCGCCGACCACACGGGCTGGAAGATGCGCCACTGGGGCGTGGTGCGAAAACGGTTGATCGCCAAGGTGGCGGCCAGGCGGGCCCGCTGGATCGGCATGAAACAGTGGGTGCAGTCGGTCATCGCCGCCCAGGCTGCGGCGCAATCGCAGCAGGCCAGCGCCATTCTGGCGGAACTCACCGCCAAGCCGAAGAAATCCGGCGACGGCAAACAGAAGGTGCCGGCGGTGATCGCCGGCAATGGGCCGGGAGTCGTCGCAGTGCGAGCGGCGCTGACCCAGCTCGGAGTGCCCTATGTGTGGGGCGGTGCGACACCGGGCAAGGCGTTTGACTGTTCGGGGCTGACCTCGTGGGCGTGGGGCCAGGCGGGCGTCTCACTGGTGCATTTCGCCGCAACCCAGGCGACCGAGGGCACGCCGGTCTCGATCAGTCAGCTTCAGCCGGGCGACCTGATCTTCTTCGAATCACCGATCCAGCACGTCGTTATGTACGTCGGCGACGGCGTGGTGATCGAGGCGCCGCACACCGGCGATGTGGTGCATCTCAGTCGGTTGGACGATTCGTGGTATGTGGAGAACTTCCAGTCGGCCGTTCGCCCCGGCTGACCATTTTCTGCACTTTTGCAGGCATTTCGTGGCGGACGGCGGTTATCCCCTGATTGCAGAGCGCGCTCGCGTGATGGCGCGCTACTCTCTCGTCATGAGCGAATCGAGCGACCTGCCGGCGCAGCCGCCGGCTCAGCAAACGCCCTCCGGTGCCACGATCGGCGTGCCCGACCGCGACGGGTTCTTCGCTGCGCTGCGGCGGGCTGTGCGGCGCGACCGCGACAGCGTCGAGGACGGCAGCGGGCGCGACTGACGGCGCCTCCGGCTCGGCCGTGCGCTCGCGGATCAGCTTCTGCATCCGCCACGCGGTCTTGTAGGTGACGCCCAGATCACGCTCGAGCTGTTTGGCCGAGATCTCGCCGCCGCTCGCGTGGATCAGATAGATCGCCGTGAACCACACGTCCAGTGGCGTGGAGGACTTGTGGAAGATGGTGTGCGCGGTGGGCTGGATGTGATGTCCGCAGGCGGTACACGTCCAGGACTGCCGCTTCTGCGCGGTCGCGTAGCGCTTGAACCGCTGCACCGAGCCGCAGCCGGGGCATTCGGCGTGTTCGCCGTCGGCCGCCGCATGCTGCTCGCGCCACAGGAACTCCAGGCACGCGTCGGCATCGGGAAAGTCCGCGCGGAACTGCTCGAGTGTGTACGTCGGCTGCCCGTCCATGGCTGCAGCCGTAGGCTAGGCGGGCCAGATTCTGCAGTCAAGGGATAGCCAACGCATCAACCGTGCCAGGCACGTGTTGCGCTTTCATGCGCGGTGCTGGGAGAGGAATGCCGCGGCCGCGTCGAACGTGCGGGCCACGGTCTCGAGTTCGTCGGCCCGCCGCTTGTCGAGGTCGGGGGCCACGGGCAGGCGGGTTGGCGCTCCCGGCACCGTGGCTGCGGCCACGATCGCGTCGACCGCCGGCGCCGGATCGGGCGAATCGTGCCGCACGTACTCGGCGAACTCGTCGATCTCTGGTCCACACCTCGGGGTAGGCCGCATCGTCGCGGTTCGCGGCGAGGTCGACGTTCGCGCCGATCTCGGTGCGGTAGGCGGCCGGCTCGACCGTCACCACCCGCACGCCGTGCGGGGCCAGTTCGAGGGCCAGCGCATCGCCGACGGCGCCGAGCCCGAACTTCGAGGCGGAGTACGCCCCGAACCCGGAGTCCGACGTGCGCCCCGATACGCTCGACACCTGCACCAACACGCCCTGCGCGGCGCGCACCAGCGGTAGGCACACGCTGGATGAACGACACGGTGCCCACCAGGTTCACCTCGATCTGGCGGCGCAGCTGTGCGGCTGACAGCTGTTCGATGGGGCCGAGCACCGCTATCCCCGCGTTGGAGATCAGCGCGTCCACCGCATCGCAACGCTCGGCCAGCGCGACACCGGCAGCCTCGATCGACGCGGGGTCGGCCAGATCGAGCACGAGTGTCTCGCAGCCGCTGGGCGGCCCCTTGCGGTCGGGGTCGCGGACGGTGCCGATCACCCGCCAGCCCAGGCTCGAGCAGCCGCTCGCAGGTGAGCCGGCCAAATCCCGACGAAGTACCGGTGACGACCGCGGTTGGCATGAGTCGGATCCTACGCGCCTCCAACGTTGAAACGGCGCTCCAATCGCGTCACCGTACCGTGGCCGCCGTGATGCCGACGACACAAAGTCGGCTCAAACCTTGACGGACCGCCCGTCTACGTGGTCTCATCGGGCAGTCCAATCTTTGATTCGTGAATCAGGAGGCAGAAGATTGGAACGCGGCTCGAGTAGACGAACCTGGCTGGTGCTGGCACTTCTCGTGCTCGGACTCGGCGCGCTCGCCACCGCCGGATCGGCGATTGCCGACTCGCCGGCGAGTTCATCGAGCAAGGCCGATTCGAGCGGTCTCTCCACCGATCTGCGCATGGGGTACATCGACAGCATCGATTTTCAGGGCAACATCTTCGCCTCCTACAACTCGACCCCGTACTTCATCTTCGCCGAGGTCTACGACCTGCTGGTCAACTCGAAGATCTCCGACGGCTCTGCGGACTTCGCGCACTCGCCCGCTTACAAGCGCACAGTGTCCAAGGACGGCCTCACCATCACCTACTGGCTGCGCAAGGGCCTGCGCTGGTCGGACGGCAAGCCCATGAACGCCAAGGACGTGGTGTGGTCGTACCGGCACGCCTCGATGTCCAACGTGAACAGCGACTACACGGCCAACATGAAGTCCATCACCCGCGAGGGGCTGAACAAGGTCGTGATCAAGATGCGGCGCTACGACGCGCGCATCCTGACCGCCTACGTGCCGATCGTGCCCGAGCATATCTGGGCTCCACACGCCAAGAACCCCGGCACGCTGACGCACTTCAATCCCTGCTGTCCGATGGTCGGCTCGGGGCCGTTCTACGTGAAGTCGATCAACACGAACGGCACGTCGGTGATGGAACCCAACCCGTATTTCTACGGGCCCAAGGGCCACGTCAAGCGCATCCTTTTGATCAAGTACGACGACGAGGACGCCATGAAGCGTGACCTCGAACTCGGGCAGCTGGATGCGCTGAACGACGGCCAGACCACGTGGGCAACCGAGTTTCGCAAGGAGCAGGACGTCAAGCTCTGGTCATCGCCGGGGCCTGGATTCGACGAGCTCGCCTTCAACATGTGCCCGCCGCAGGGCTCGCCCGGATGCACCGGGCCCGCGCCCGGCGTGCACGTGGCGGTCGTGCAGGACAAGGCCATCCGCACCGCCATCAGCTGGGCGATCAACCGCCAGATCATCGACACGGTCGTGTACGCCGGCCAGGCGCCGCCCGGAAACGGTCTGATCTCGCCGTGGTATGAGGCCCGCGGCTACTACAAGTCGTACGCCAACACACCGGGGATCAACTACACCTACGACCCCCAGAAGGCTCACCAGGTGCTGGAGCAGGGCGGCTGGAAGTGCCCGCCGGTGGACGCCAACGGCGTCTGCACCAAGAACGGCCAGAAGGCCGAGTTCACGATGGTGCTGCGCTCCGACGACCCCGCCCAGGAGCGGGTGGGGCTGCGCATCCAGGCGTGGGCCAAGGCGGTCGGCATCAAGATCGACACCAAGATCGAGACCGACGATGCGCTGAACGCGCAGATCTACAAGTCGACCTCGTCCAAGAATCCGGCCGATGCCGACAAGTACGAGCCCAGCTACGACGCGTTCATGTGGGACTGGGGCGGAGATACGGCGACCCCCGACTACGTGTTCGAGGTACTGCAGTGCGGCAACTCCTCGGCCGACTCGATGTGGTGCAACCATCAGTTCACCAAGCTCTCGCAGCAGGCGCTGCGGACCAAGGACTTCAAGAAGCGGGTGGCGCTGCTGCACCAGGCCGAGGAGATCGAGCTGCGCGAGCTGCCCTACGTGATCACCGACTACAGCCCCTATCTCGAGACGACGCGCACGGACACGTGGACAAACTGGCAGCCCTCGCCGACCGTGGGCGGCCAGCCGTTCGGCTACAGCTGGATGCAGCTGCAGCTGATCCAGCCGGGCAAGAAGGCGAGTTCCAACTACGCCGGCGCGACCTGGGTGATCATCTTCTTCATCGGCGTGGCGGCGGTGGTGTGGGCGATCGGCTACTACCGCCGCCGGCGTGAAGAGCGCCAGCCGTTCGAGCTGCCCCCCAGCGGAAGCGAGGCGCACCCGGCCACATGAGCTACGTCCTGAAGAAGATCGCCTTTGCGGTCGGCACGCTGATCTTCGTGCTGATCTTCAACTTCTTCCTGTTTCGGGTTGCCAGCAACCCGAAGGACGACCTGATTCGCGGCAACCAGCGGCTGAGCGAGGCCGGCCGCCAGCGGCTGATCCACGAGCGCGGCCTGGACAAGGGCTATCTGGGCCAGTTTCGGGTGTACATCGACGAGACCGTGCACGGCGACTTCGGCA
This sequence comes from uncultured Actinomycetes bacterium, assembly GCA_963796875.1. Taxonomy (GTDB): domain Bacteria; phylum Actinomycetota; class Thermoleophilia; order Gaiellales; family JAICJC01; genus CAVPTL01. The sequence continues at coordinate 106,788 of CAWCNL010000004.1, read as the reverse complement.
CCAGCTTCCAGACCAACCAGCCGGTGTCCCACATGATCTGGGATGCGCTGCCAAACACGCTGATCCTGGTGGGCATCTCTACAGTGCTTGCCACCCTGATCGGCTCGTGGCTGGGAGTGAGAGCCGCCGACAAACGCGGCAGCAAGACCGACACCTCCGTGGTGCAGAGTTCGCTGTTCTTCTACGCCATGCCCGACTTCTGGGCCGGCATGATCCTGATCTGGTTCTTCGCGGTGGTGATCGGGCTGTTCCCGACCGGCCAGAAATCCGAGCCGGGGGCCAGCTTCTCGACCGCCGGATACGTCTGGAACGTCGGGCAGCACGCGGCGCTGCCGATCATCGCGCTGACGATCGGCATCCTGGCCCAGTACGTGGTGATCATGCGCTCGTCGCTGGCCGACACGTTGACCGAGGACTTCGTCACCACCGCCACCGCCATCGGCCTTCCGCGCCACAAGGTGCTGCGCCGCGCCACCCGCAACGCAATCCTGCCGGTGGTGGCGCTCTCGGCCATCAGCTTTGGATTCATCATCTCGGGCGCGATCGTGATCGAGGCGCTGTTCTCGTGGCCGGGCATGGGCCTTCTGAGCTACCAGGCGATCGCCAACAACGACTATCCGGTGATGCAGGCGGTGTTCCTGGTGGCCTCGTTCGGCGTGATCCTGGCCAACCTCTTCGCCGACCTTGCCTACACCTACCTCGACCCGCGGGTGCGGAACACCTGATGGCCGTCGAGACCGCTCCCCAGCCGATCGAACCAGGCGCGCTTCCGTCGACCCCGGGCACGGCCGGCCGGTTCTGGCGCGGCACCAAGTACTGGTTCAAGCTGCTGCGCCACAGCCATGCGGGTCTGATCGGCATGATCATTCTCGTGTTCTTCACGCTGGTCGCGATCTTCGGCCCGTGGATCGCCCCGGAGAATCCGTCGCTGACCAGCTCGTACTCGTCCGCGATCCTGGCCGCGCCGAGTTCGGCGCACTGGCTGGGCACCGACGAGAACGGCCGCGACATGCTGTCGCTGCTGATCCTGGGCACCCGCGAGTCGCTGATCGTGGGCGTGGCCGCCGCGGTGGTCTCGGTCATCATCGGCGGCGCCTGCGGCATCGCCGCCGGCTACTGGGGCGGCTGGCTCGACAACATCCTGACGGCGATCGACGACTGGTTCCTGGTGATCCCGTTCCTGCCGCTGGCGATCGTGCTGGTGGCCATCCTCTCGAAGAACGACGGCAACAAGACCTCGATCATCATCCTGGTGATCGGCGTGACCGGCTGGGCGGGCACCTCGCGGATCATCAGAAGCCAGGTGCTGTCGGTCAAGGAGCGCCAGTTCGTGGAGCGCTCCAAGGCGCTCGGGGCCTCGGAGTGGTGGATCCTGCGCAAACAGATCCTGCCCAACGTGCTGCCGCTGATCTTTGCCAACACCGTGCTGATCGTGGCCCTGGCGATCCTCTCGGAGTCCACCCTGTCGTTCCTCGGCCTGGGCGACCTGACCAACCCGTCGTGGGGCACGCTGCTCGACTCGGCCAACCAGGCGGGGGCGGTCAGCTCGGGCGACTGGTGGTACTTCATCCCGCCGGGCATCTGCATCTGCCTGCTGGTGATGGGTTTCACTCTCGTGGGCTATGCCATCGAGGAGATCGTCAACCCGCAGCTGAGGGAGCGCAGCTAGGTGGCCGCCACCGAGCCGGTCGGCCCTCTCGAGCCCGAGCCCCAGGAGCGCATGGGCGAGGTGCTGCTGGACGTGAAGGATCTGGCGGTCGCCTACAAGGACAAGGCGGGCCAGGAGGTGCGGCTGATCGACGGCGTCACCTTCCAGCTGCGCCGCGGCGAGGCGCTGGGCCTGGCGGGCGAGTCGGGCTGCGGCAAGACCACCACGGCGCTCTCGATCCTCGGGCTTCTTCCGAAGAACCTGTACCGCGCCGAGGGCACGATCGACATCAACTCGACCCGCGGGATGATGCACGTGCATCGCCGCACCGAGCGCGGCCTGCGCGATCTGCGCTGGAACACCGTCTCGATCGTGTTCCAGGGCGCGATGAACGCGCTTGATCCCGTGCAACGGGTGAACGACCAGATCGGCACGGCCATCCGCCTGCACGAGCCGGGTGTGAGCCAGGCCGACGTCGACAGCCGCATCCGCGAGCTCTTCAGCTACGTGGGCATCAGCCCGGGGCGCATCAAGCAGTACCCGCACGAGTTCTCGGGCGGCATGCGGCAGCGCGTGATGATCGCCCTGGCGCTGGCCTGTAACCCCGAGCTGATCATCGGCGATGAGCCCACGACGGCGCTCGACGTGATGATGCAGGCGCAGATCCTCGACCTGCTCGAGCAGCTGCGGCGCGATTTCGGGCTCTCGATGATCCTGATCACCCACGACCTGTCGGTGCTCGCCGAGACCTGCGACAACGTCGCGATCATGTACGGCGGCCAGATCGCCGAGACCGGAAGGCTCGCCGATGTGTATGCGCGCCCGCAGCACCCCTACACGCGGCGGCTGCTGGGCGCGTTTCCCGTGGTGGGCGGAAGCCGGGATCTCGCGCCGGCCATCCCCGGCGTGCCGCCCGACCCGGCCGCGATCCCACCGGGCTGCCGGTTTGCGCCGCGCTGCCATGTCGCGACCGACGAGTGCAGCCAGGTGGACGCCGTGGACATGCGCGACGTGGGCGACGGCCGGTTCGCGCGGTGCCTCTACGCGCCCTGGGAAAGCGGGGCCCCGGAGTGAGTGTCCAGGCCGGCGAGAAGCTGTTCCAGGTCTCGGATCTTGAGGTGCACTTTCCGATCCGCGGCACCAAGCGGGTCGTGAAGGCGCTGGACGGCGTCGACCTGGAGTGGAACCGCGGCGAGGTGCTGGGCATCGTCGGTGAGTCGGGCTGCGGCAAGTCGACGCTCGGGCGGGCGCTGATGGGTCTGCAGGAGCCGACCGGGGGCAGCATCGAGTTTCTGGGAAAGAGGCTGGGCGACGGCGGCATGCGGCAGCTGCGAAAGCGCGTGCAGATGGTGTTCCAGGACCCCTACCAGTCGCTGAATCCGCGCATGACGGTCGGTGAACTGGTGCAGGAGGGGCTCACGATCCACCGCATCGGCAAGCGCGGCGACGAGCGCACGGCCCTGGCGGTGGCGGCGCTCGAGGGCGCCGGCCTGCGGCCCGCAACGCGGTTCTGGGAGCGCTATCCGCACGAGCTCTCCGGTGGCCAGCGGCAGCGCGTCGTGATTGCTGCCGCGCTTGCGCTCGAACCCGAGGCGCTGGTGTGCGACGAGCCGGTGTCGGCGCTCGATGTGTCGATTCGCGCCCAGGTGATCCAGCTGCTGGTGGAACTCAAGCGTGAGCGGCACCTGGGGCTGATCTTCATCACCCACGACGTGGGCCTCGCCTGGGCGCTGTGCGACCGGGTGGCGGTCATGTACCTGGGCCGGGTGATCGAGCAGGGCACGACCGACCAGGTGCTGGCAAATCCGCAGCACCCGTACACCAAGGCGCTGCTCTCGGTGGTGCCCAATCCGGTGCCGCGCGGGACCGACGACCGCCGCACCGTGCTTGCGGGCGAACTCCCGGATGCCTCGCAGGTGCCGCCGGGATGCCGCTTTCACCCGCGCTGCCCGGTCGCGTTTGACCGCTGCAGGACGGACGATCCGCAGGCTCTCGAGGCGGTCCGAGACGATCCGGGCCACCTCGCCGCATGCTGGCTCATGGAGCAGCCGGCTCCAGAGCCCGAGACCGCATAAAGGGGTCAGCCACCTTTTGTGCATCCGAGTCCGTGATGAGATCTAGAACCGTCGCGCATGCATAAAAGGGGACAGTCCCCTTTTATGCGCCGGCTACACGTGAACGGCGAGCTCCGCGGCGTTGCTCTGGACCTTGGCGAGCGCCTCGACGGCGTCGGTCACGCCGCGGGTACCGGCGCGAAAGATCGCCTCGTCCAGATAGACGGTCTCCTGGAGCGCGGCGCGTTCGGCCACCGGGAAGCTCATCTTGGCGGGATCCAACCGGTCGGCGTACTGCACCGCCACCGGCATCCGCGAGAGCGACGGCTGGAACAGGTCGTAGTGGCTCATCGGCGGATACTGGATCTCGGCGGGGATGCCCTCGGCTTCGAGTGCTTCCACCACCCGCTCGTTGCCCGCGCCGCCGAACGCCTCGGGGTCGATGCGGAAGATGAAGCGGTAGAAGCTCGACCGGGTGATGCGTGGGTCACGACTGTAGAGACTCACCCCGGGGATGCCCACCGCAAGCCGTTCGAACTCGGCGGCGGCCGCCTCGCGTTGCGCCCGCTGGGCCTCGAACCGCTCGAGTGCGGGCAGGAGCAGCGCCGCCTGCAGTTCGCCCAGCCGGTAGTTGGCGCCGAAGGTGTATTCGCTCTCGGCGGCGTCCTTGGGCCGCCCGCAGTCGATCAGCGAGTGGGCGAGGCGCGCCAGCCGATCGTCGCTGGTCAGCAGTGTTCCACCCTCGCCCGAGGTGAGGATCTTGCTCGACTGGTGCGAGAACGAGCCGAAGTCGCCGATGCAGCCCGCGCCCCGGCCGCTCCACTGCTGTCCGTGGGCGTGGGCGCAGTCCTCGACGACGCGCAGGCCGTGGCGGGCGGCGATCTGCCATCAACCGGTCCATGTCGGCCATCTGCTGGGCCAGGTGCACGGGCATGATCGCGCGGGTGCGCGGCGTGATCGCCGCCTCGACCGCGGCGGGATCGAGCGTCAGGTGCCCGGGGTCGACATCGACGATCACCGGCAGCGCGCCGGCCGCCATGGCCGCGTAGGCGGTGGCGGCGAACGTCAGCGCAGGCACGATCACCTCGTCGCCCCAACCGATGCCGAGCGCCTTGAGTGCGACCTCCATGGTGACGGTGCCGTTGGCCATCGACGACGCCGTGGGAGGCGCCCTGGTAGGCGGCGAACCGCTCGGCAAACGCCGCCGCATTCGCGCCCGGCTCGGGCCATCCGCCCACCAACCCGGTGTGCAGGGTGGCGGTGACCGCCTCGACATCGGCCTCGTCCAGGTGAGGCCAGCGGGGGTAGGGCTCCGTTCGTACCGGAGCGCCGCCGGTGATCGCAAGCACAGTCATCGTTGGATTCTCCCCGGGTCGCTTGACTTCAGTCCGGCGCACAGCCTATCCTCACCGGTACTTTCAGGAAAGTTTCCTAACTATATGTCGTCCGCTTCCCGAATCGGCGCCCCACCCACCCGCAGCTTCGCCACCGGCACTCCTCAGGCTCTTGCGCGCGATCAACGAGCGCACCATCCTGGAGCTGATCCGCGATGCGGGCACGCTCTCGCGCTCGCAGATGGCGAGCCGCAGCGGGCTCTCCAAACCGACCGTCTCGCAGGCTCTGGTGGGCCTGGGTGAGGCCGGTCTGGTGCTGGAGCGCGGCCGCTCTTCGGGCCGCAAGGGGCCTGGAGCCACGCTCTATGCGCTCAATCCGCGGGCCGGGTTCGTGGTGGGGATCGACGTGGGCCGAAACTGGGTGCGGGCGGCGCTTGCCGACATCACCGGCGCCGTGATCGCCCGCCGCCAGGAGCGCGCCGCGAACTCGCGCCGAATCGCGTTTCAGATCGGCGCGCTGGCGGCCGGGCTGGCGGCAGACGCCGGTATCGAGCGCTCGCAGATGACGCATGCGACGGTGGGCATCTCGGGCGTGTTCGACCCGGCCCGCGGAGCACTCGACCTGGCACCGAACCTGCCCGGATCGCGCCGCACGGGGTTTGCCGATGCCATCCGCGACCGGCTCGGAATCGAGACGAGCTTCGAGAACGATGTGAACCTGGCGGCGCTCGGCGAGAGCTGGCGCGGGGCGGGCCAGGGCGTGGCCAACTTCGTGTTTCTGTGGGTCGGTACCGGCGTCGGGCCTGGGCATCGTGATCGACGGCGCGCTCTACCGCGGCGCCTACGGGGCGGCCGGCGAGATCGCCTACATCCCGGTTGGGGGCGACGATCCCGTACGATCCCCACAATCGCCGCCGCGGTGCGCTCGAGGAGGCGGCCGGGGCCAGCGCGATCATCAAGCTGGCCCGCGAGCTGGGCATGGCCGCGCCGCTCTCGGTCAAGTCGATCTTCGCCGCGGCCCGCGCCGGCGATCCCGACGGCGAACCGGGTGGTCGAACTGGAGGCCGGCCGCATCGCGCTGGCGATCGCGGCGGTGGCCCCGATCCTCGACCCCGAACTCGTGATCTTGGGCGGCGGAATCGCCGCCGGCGGCGCCGACCTGCTGGCCGACGCTGCAGCCCGCGAGCTGGGTCGGCTCTCGCCGTTTCGGCCTCGCCTGGTGGGCTCCAACCTGGGGGACGACGCCGTGGTGCACGGCGCGTTGGCAACCGCCTTGCAGGCGGCGCAAGAGCAGGTGTTCAATCGCAGTCCTCATCCGGACGGAAGGGAGATCGTCGTATGACAACGCCAGGAGAGCCCCGGTGGGCTCGGTGGCAGGTGCTGGGGGCGGTTGTGGGGGCGGTGGCCGTGCTGGCCGCGACCGGCTGCGGGTCGAGCTCCAGCTCCAGCTCGGGCGACTCCTCCAATCCGTTGCCTTCGACGGTCGACAAGACGCCGGTCACTCTCACCCTGTGGCACATGTTCGCGGGCGAAGAGGCGGCGCCGTTCAACGCTGCGCTGGCCCGGTTCCACCAGAAGTATCCGTGGATCACGATCAAGCCGGAGGTGCAGCCGAACACCGACGACGACACCTTCGATCCCAACCTGATCAACGCGATCAACGGTGGCAACGCGCCCGACGTGGCGATGCCGTTCGGCCCCGACTATGCGGGCCAGTACTGCTCGAGCGGGCTGATGGAGAATCTCGACCCCGTACATGAAGCAGGACCACATCTCGATCTCGACCAGTTCTCGAAGGCGGCGTTGACCTACACCAACTACGGCGGCAATCAGTGCCTGCTGCCGTCGCTGACCGACGCCTACGGGCTCTACTACAACAACGCGATGTTGCAGCAGGCCGGCATCACCAGCCCGCCCAAGACCATGGATGAGCTGATGGCCGACGCCAAGAAGCTCACGGTGCGAAACTCCGACGGATCGATCAAGGTCGCCGGTTTCTCGCCCATGAACGAGTTCAACGAGCTGGGCCTGGCCGATCTGGCCCGCGCCTGGGGCGGAGAGTGGTTTGACTCCAACGGCAAGGCGCAGCTGGCCACCGACCCGGCCTGGACGAAGGCTCTGATGTGGCAGAAGCAGCTGATCGACTGGTACGGCTACAACAACATCGCTCAAGTTCGACGCCGACCTACGCCAACCACGGAGTTCAACGCCGGACAGGCGTTCCAGACCGGCAAGCTGGCGATGGCGTTCGACGGCGAGTGGCGCACGGCGTTCATCCGCCGCACGGCCAAGGACCTGCCGCTACGACACCGTGCCGTTCCCGGCCGCGGACGGCGGAACGGTACGGCTCGGGCCGCGTGGGTGGCACCGTGATCGGCATCCCCAAGGGCTCGAAGCACCCCGCCGAGGCGTGGCTGCTGGTCAAGTACCTGGCCACCGACCCGACGTACCTGGCGACGTGCCGCGACGGCGTTCGGCAACGTGCCGACCACCAAGGCATCGGCCACCTCGCCGCTGCTCAAGCTGCCGCCGCAGTTCAACACGTTCCTGAAGGTGTGGGCCAACCCGACCTCGTCGTTCTCGCCGCCGCTGAAGCCGCAGGGCGGCGGGTACGCGAACCTGGTCAACAGCTTCGAGTCGAACTGGCAGGCGGGCAAGATCCCGATCTCCGGCCTGCATGACGCGCTGGTGACAGCTCGACAACGACATCGACAACCAGCTCGCTCAGGGGTCGACGGGATCGGCGCCGTAGCCGAACCTGTAGTCGCGCCCGTCCCGACGCGCACGCCGGTCGAACGCCGGCGTGCGCGGCGGCGGGCCACCCTGCGCCGCTACGGCCTGGTGGCGGCGATGCTCTCGCCGTGGATCGTCGGGTTCATCGCCTTCACCGCCGGCCCGATGATCATCAGCCTGTACTACTCGTTCACGCATTACGACCTGGCCAGCTCGCCGCACGTGGATCGGCCTCGACAACTACAAGTTCATGTTCGGTAAGGCGACGATCGACGGCCGCCCCGACCAGGGCGACCCGGTGATCGGGCAGGCGATCCAGCAACACCATCTGGATGACCGTCGTCGGGCCTCAGCGTGCGCACCCTGTTCGCGCTGGCCACGGCGATGCTCCTGACCCGCCCCCGGCGTGGGGTGAACGCCTACCGCACGCTCTTCTACATGCCCTCGATGGCGCCCGCGGTGGGCGCGACGCTCGTTTTCGTCTACCTGTTCAACCCCGCCACCGGCCCGATCAACAACTTCCTCGAGCAGATCCCCGGCATCACCGCGCCGCTGTGGTTCCTCGACCCGCAGCTGGTCGAAGCCGGCGCTGGTGATCCTCGGGCCTCTGGGGCGCGGGCGACGCCATCGTGCTCTACCTGGCAGGGCTCCTGAACGTGCCCCGCGAGCTGTACGAGGCGATCACGGTTGAGGGCGCCAACGCCTGGCAGCGATTCCGCCACGTCACGCTGCCGATGATCACGCCGGTGGTCCTGTTCACGCTGGTGATCGGGATGATCAACAGCTTCCAGTACTTCGACGAGGCGTATATCGCGTCCACCCGGCCAGCGGCCATCGGTGGGCGATCCGCAGGGCTCGCTGATGTTCTACGGCGTGTGGCTCTACCAGCAGGCGTTCGTGTACTTCCACATGGGCTATGCCTCGGCGCTCGCCTGGGTGCTGTTCGTGGTCACGATGATCTGCACCGCGATCCTCCTGTGGTCGTCGCGCAAGTGGGTGCACTACGGCGGAGGCCTCTCGTGAGCACCACCGCCGAACCGCGCCGCGCGCCGGCTCACGTGCGCCGCCGCAGGATCCTGTGGCAGATCGCCAACCATGCGCTGCTGATCGCCGTGGCGCTGGCCTTTGCGATCCCGGTGATCTTCATGCTCCTGACCGCGGTGATGACCGATCAGCAGGCGCTCTCGGCGCGGATCTGATTCCGCACCCGTTCGTGTGGCACAACTTCGTCACCGTGTTCCACCAGCTGGACGTGGTGCGCTACACCTGGAACACGTTCCTCTACGCCTCGCTCTCCACCGTGGGCGTGGTCGTCTCATGCGTGCCGGTGGCCTACGCCTTCGCGCGGCTGCAGTGGAGGGGCCGAAACGTGGTGTTCCTGCTTGTGCTCGCCACGCTGATGCTGCCCACCCAGGTCACGTCGGTGCCGCTCTACATCCTGTGGGCCAAGCAGTTCCACGACTGGACCGGCATCCAGTTCATCGGCACGCTCAAGCCGCTGATCATTCCGAGCTTCTTCGGCGACGCGTTCTCGATCTTCCTGTTGCGGCAGTTCTTCCTGACGATCCCCAAGGAGATGACCGACGCGATGCGGGTGGACGGCGCCGGCGAGTGGCAGATCCTGCTGCGGGTGGTCGTGCCGCTGGCCAAAGCCCGCGATCGCCGCGGTGGCGCTCTTCAACTTCATCTACGCCTGGAACGACTTCTACGGGCCGCTGGTGTACCTGACCTCCAACCAGCAGGCCCAGACGCTCTCGATCGCGCTCTCGTCGTTTCGCGGGATCCACCACGTCAACTGGAACCTGACCATGGCGGCGGCGCTCCTGTTCATGCTGCCTGTCGTGGTGATCTTCTTCTTTGCGCAGCGGGTGTTCATCGAGGGTGTGACGCTGTCCGGCGTGAAGGGGTAGGCTCTCGCGCCGTATGGCAGGTGACCGCTGGGCGTCGCGCTGTTGGGCGCGGGATTCATCGCCGATTACCACGCCCGCGGAGTGCTCGCGCATCCGGGGGCGTCGCTTCGTTGCGGCCGCCAACTGGCGATCCGACTCGCTGAACGCGTTCGCCGAGCGGCATTCCGTGCCGCGGGTGACCACCGACTGGCATGAGCTGGTGGCCGACGAGGGGCTCGACGCGGTGATCATCGCCACGCCCAACGTGCTGCACGCCGAGCAGGCGATCGCATTCCTGGATGCCGGAAAGCACGTGCTGGTCGAGAAGCCGATGGCCATGAACGCCGCCGAGTGCGACGCGATGATTGCGGCCTCGCGCGCCTCGGGCGCGAGCCTGATGGTGGCGCACTGCTGGCGTTTCCATCCCGACGTGCTGGCCCTGCGCGACCGGATCGCCGCGGGTGAGCTCGGCACCGTGGTGAAGACGCGGGGCTACGGCGTGCACGCGCACTGGATGCCGCAGGGCTGGTTCGTTCAGCCCGAGCTTGCGGGCGGGGGCGCGCTTGCCGATATGGGAGTACACGCCATCGATACCGCCCGGTTCCTGCTGGGCGGACCGCTCCCCGAACGGGTGGACGCGGTGGTGGGCACCCGCTACACCGAGGAGCGCGTGGACGACGACGGCATTCTGCTGATCCGCTGGGACAACGGCACCAACTCGCTGGTCGAGTGCGGCTGGCAGCAGCCGCACGCCGCGGGGCTCGAAGCCGACACCGAGATCTATGCAACCGGGGGATACGCGCGCGTGTTTGCCTTACACCGAACCGCCCAGCGACGACTACGACCACTGCCCGCAATCGATGTACTCCGCCCAGGTCGCCGAGTTCGTGGACGCCATCACCGAGGGCCGCCAGCCGCTGCCGTCGGGCGAGGACGGCCGCGTGGTGATGCAGGTGGTCGACGCGGCCTATCGCCGACGCGGGTGGCCGCGGATGAGCATCGTGCTGGGCGTCGACGGCGGGGGCTCCAAGACCCACGCGGCGGTGGTCGACGACGACGGCGCGCTGCTCGGCTTTGCCACCGGCGGGCCGTCCAACTGGGAGACCGTGGGGCTGCGCGGCGCCGCCGACTCGCTTCGCGATGCCGCCGAAAAGGCGCCTGGGGCCGGTCAGGAAGACGCTGCGCGACCTGAAATCGGCCGCATTCGGGCTGGCGGGCGTCGACTGGCCGTCGGATGAGCCGCGGGTCGAGGGAGTGATCGACCAGCTGGCCTGGGGTGCGACCACGTGCTGGTGAATGACTCGATCGTCGCTCTGCGCGCCGGCACCCGCGACCGTCACGGCATCGTGCTGGTGGCCGGCACCGGCGCCGTGGCGGCCGGGATCAACCGGGCCGGCGAGACGTTTCGCACGCTCGGCCAGGGCATGACCCTGGGCGACGTGGGCAGCGCCACGGACGTGTCCGATGCCGCCGTGACCGCCGTTTCCAACGCCTACCTGGGCCGCGGCCCGCAGACCGCGCTGACAGAACTCCTGTGCAGCCTGGCGGGATGCCGGTCGGCGGCCGAGCTGCTCGAGCAGTACAGCCGCGGCATCGAGCCGCCGCGCACTGCCGCGCCGACGGTGCTGCGCGCCGCCGAGGCCGGCGACGAGGTCGCCATCGGCATCGTGGACTGGGCCGGGTCGAACCTCGGCGAGACCGCCGCCCTGATCGCCCGCCGCCTGAACATGTCGGCCGAGAGCTTCGATGTTGTGCTCTCCGGCGGACTCTTCCGCGGCGACTCCCGGCGGCTGGAGGGGGCGTTGGCTGCACCGCTGCACGCCGTCGCGCCCGGTGCACGGCTGGTGCGGCTCGAGCCACCGCCGGTGTTCGGTGCAGCGCTGATGGCGCTCGAGGGCTACGGCGTCGAGCTGGACGACCGGGCCCGCGCATCGCTGGCCGGCGAGCTCTCGGCTGCGGTGCGCCGCCCGCCGGGTGTCGGCACGCTCTGACCCGGCTGGGGGAGGGCTCGGCCCGCGCGGATGCCGATAGCTAGAGGCATGGGGTCGAAACAGCTGATCGCGCTGGGCTGCGCTCTTGTGGCCGCAGCCGTAACCGTGGTGATCACCGGCGTTGCGGCGGCCGCTGCCGCTACCGTCGGCGCCGGCGTGCCCCGTGTTTCCCACCACCAACGTGTGGAACAAGCGGGTCGACACGCTGCCGGTGGCGGCCAACTCGGCCACGATGATCAATGCGATCGGCGCCCAGACCGGCGTGCATCCCGACTTCGGTTCGTATCTGGGCTACGGGATTCCCTACAACGTCGTCGGCGGGAGCCAGAAGAAGGTCGCCGTCAAGATCCAGTACGCGAGCGAGAGCTACCGCGGCGGCTATCCGATTCCGGCCCATCCGCACATCGAGGCGGGTTCCGATCACCACCTGCTGATCGTGGACAAGACCCACTGCCAGCTGTACGAGCTCTGGTCTGCGCATCACACGTCGAAGGGCTGGCAGGCCGGTTCGGGGGCGACCTGGAACCTGCGCTCCAACAACCTGCGCCGCGCGGGCTGGACGAGCGCCGACGCCGCGGGGCTGCCGATCCTGCCGGGACTCGTGCGCTACCAGGAGGACGCCAACGGCGTGATCAACCACGCGCTGCGGTTCACCGCGCCCGACACGTGCAACGGCTACATCTATCCGGCCCGGCACGCGGCCGAGCTCGCTGAGCTGTGCGGACTACCCGCCGATGGGGCTGCGGGTGCGGCTCAAGGCGTCGTTCGACGTGTCGCAGCTGCCGCCGCAGGCGCGGCCGATCGCGACCGCGCTCAAGCGCTACGGCATGATCCTGGCCGACAACGGCTCGCCCTGGTACATCTCGGGGGTCTCGAATGCCGGCTGGAACGACGATGCCCTGCACCAGCTGAACCAGATCTCGGGGAACGACTTCGAGGTGGTCGACACCTCGAGCCTGCGCAACGGCTGAGGTCTATGCGGCCGGCCGCAGGCCGGACGCATAGACAGAAGCAGCGAGCGGCGCGGCGGAAAATGTGCCTGGCTCTTTTTATGCGGGCGAAGCACGCATAAAACGTGCCTGGCACGGGGTATGCGTTTCGGCTTCCGTGTGGCTGGGCGCAGCACGCATAAAACGTGCCTGGCACGGGGTATGCGCTTCGGTTTGCTGTGGCTGGGCGTAGCACGCATAAAACGTGCCAGGCACGGGGTATGCGTTTGGGGCGTTTGGCCCACTGCCTCGGGTGGTCGCTGGGCATAGGGTCGGGGCGTGGACGACCACGACGAATACGTCCCGTTACGCGCCCTTCTGCACGGCTCGGCGCTGGCGCTGCTGGCCGGAAGCCTGGTCGCGGCGGCCGCAGCCGTGTGGGAACTGACCGCCGGATCGCTCGGCTCGGGGCTGGGGCTTGCAGCGTTGGCCGCAGCGCTGATCATGGGCGCGGTGCTCGCAGCGACGCGCTGACCGCCGGCTCGGCTCAGCCCGCCTCGAACGCCCGCCGTGCGTCGAGCGCCGTGTCGAAAACGTGCTCCTTGCCGATGGCGGCGATGATGCCGAATCGCTCGAGCTCGGCGCATACCTCGGGGTCGGCCTGGGCGATGGCAAAGACGATGTTGCGCTTGTGCAGCTGCGCGGCCACCTCGAGCAGCGTCTTTCCGCCGGTGTAGTCGATGTCGTCGACTGCGTCGGCGATCAGCACGATCCAGCGCGGCGGTTCCGGCACGTCGGCCGACTTCAGGATGTCGGTGGCCACGTGGGCGGCGTTCGCGTAGAAGATCCCGACGCCTGGGCGAAAGGCCACGAATCCCGGCGCGGTCTGCATCCCGGCCGTGACTGGCCGTAGCCGCACCTGGCCGGAAGCATCGATGGTGACCACCGAGTCGTGCGGGTTGTAGTGGCGGCGTACGTGCAGGAGCAGCGAGAAGACGATGGCGAGGATGATGCCCTGCTCGACGCCCACGGCGATCACCACCAGCGCCGTGGCGGCGGCAACCCAGAACTCGTCGCGCCGCAGTCGCCAGATCTCGCGCATGTGCGCAACGTCGACCAGCTTCAGGCCGATCACGAACACCACCGCCGAGAGCGTCGCTTCGGGCAGGTACTGCAGCGGCCCGGTGAGAAACACCAGCACGATCGCCACGACGCCCACCATGCCCATCTGGGCCACCTGTGTGCGCCCGCCCGCGTCGGCCACGATCTCGGTCTTGGTGGGGCTGCCGTTGACCATGAACGTGCCGCTCAGACCCGCGGCGATGTTGGCGACGCTGAGGCCGACCAGATCGGTGTTCTCATCGAACTGCTCCTGCCGGGTCACGGCGTAGGCACGCGAGGTGGCCGCGCTCTGGGCGAGGATCACGAGGAACATCGACGCCGACATCCCCAGCAGTTCGGGGATCTGCGCCACGCCGAAGTCGTACGGCAGTCCGAGGTGGGGCAGGCCGCTGGGAACCGGTCCGAGGATCGCCACGCCGTGCGCGGCCAGATTCCCGATCCAGCTGACGGCGATCGTCCCCACCACGGCCACCAGGCCGCCGGGTACGCGCCGCCCAAACCGATCGAAGATCACCACGGTGGCCAGTACCGCAACCGTCACCAGCACCGTCGTGCCGTGCGCCGAGCCGATCTCCTTGAGCGTGTCCCACAGCTTCTGGACGGTGCCGCTGCCCACCGTCGATCCCAGCTGGGGCGACGGGACCCCGAGCATCCCCGCCACCTGGCCCGCCGCGACCTGAATGCCGACTCCGGTGAGGAATCCGACCAGCACCGTGCGCGAGATGAAGTTCGCCAGAAACCCGAGCCGTGCCAGCCGTGCCAGCAGCAGCAAGACGCCCGTGATCAGCGCTGCACCACCTGCGAGGCCCAGCCACTGCGGTGAGCCCGGCACCACTCCCGCGGTCGAGAGTCCGGCGAGTCCCGCCGCCAGGATGGCCGCCGTCGCCGAATCGCCGCCCACCACCAGATGGCGCGACGAGCCCAGTAGCGCGAACGCGAGCGTGGGCAGGAGGATCGTGTAGAGCCCGGTGATCACCGGCGTGCCGGCGATCCTGGCGTAGCCCATCACCTCGGGGATCGCGAGGGCCGCCAGGGTGACCCCCGCGAGCAGATCGGTGCCGAGGAAGCTGCGGTCGTAGGGATTGACTCCCTCCAGCACGGTGATGTGGCGCTTGAGCCATTGCATCGGCCGAGTATGACCGGTTGGGCCGACGGCGGATTTAGGGTTTCTGAGAATCGACGTACGGCATCTCGACGCCCGCCGGACCGGCGGGTAGACTGGTTATGAAGTTTTCGAGGTGGGCGGCGCGTCGGCAGTGACATGGGTGCAGATGCCGCCTGCAGGGATGCCAGATTTCACGGAGGTCCAGGTGAAGGTCCGTTTCGGGCGGTTGTGCGCGGCTATGAGTGTGGTTGCGGTTGCGTTGTGCGTGGCGTCGGTGTCGCAGGGTGCGGTCAACTCGATCGCCGTGGGCACCTATCAGACCAACGGTCGCGTCGAGCAGATCGTGATCTCGGGCGATACCGCCTATCTGGTCGGCAAGTTCACGTCGGTGCGTCCGGCCGGCGCTGCGCTTGGCACCGGCGAGGTGGCTCGCAACAACGCCGCGGCGGTGAGCCTTTCGACCGGCGCGCTCCTGCCGTGGAACCCGAACGCGAACAACACCGTGCAGACGGCCGTCGTAAACGGTTCGACGGTCTATCTGGGTGGGCTCTTCACCACGAT
This sequence comes from uncultured Actinomycetes bacterium, assembly GCA_963796875.1. Taxonomy (GTDB): domain Bacteria; phylum Actinomycetota; class Thermoleophilia; order Gaiellales; family JAICJC01; genus CAVPTL01. Next base: position 91,422 of record CAWCNL010000004.1, on the reverse strand, counting down.
CGGCGGCAAGAACTCGAGCCACCTTGCGGCTGTCGATGCGACCACCGGCGCCGTGGTCTCGGCCTGGAAGGGGTCGGCCAACGGCCAGGTGATGAGCCTCGCGCTGGGTAACGGCGTGCTCTATGCCGGTGGCCAGTTCACGACCGCCAAGGGCGGCACTGCCCGAAACCATCTGGCGGCATTCGACCTGACCGCGGGCAACCTCACCGCCTGGGCGCCCAGCGCCGACAACACGGTGAACAGCGTCGCTGTCTCCGCGGACGGCACCCACGTATTTGTCGGTGGCACGTTCCAGCACATCGGCACGAGCCTGCAGCGCTACCTGGCCGCACTCGACCCGAGCACCGGAGCGCCGCTTGCCTGGGCCGCCCATCCGACGGCCGCAGTGGTCGATATGGCCGTGGACTCGACTGGCGTCTACGTGGCGTCCACCGGCAGCAACGGCGGCAACGGCGGCCAGGTGCTGGCCTTCAACCCCAGCACCGGCGCGCAGAACTGGATCGGCGGCATGGACGGAAACGTCCAGGCGGTCGCCATCCTCAACGGCCTGGTCTATGTCGGCGGACACTTCGCCAACTACTGCGGCGCGGTGCCCGGCTCGAATGTGTGCCGCACACCGACGGTGCGAAACCACCTGCTGGCGCTCACCGAGCAGTCCGGTGCGCTCGACGCGTGGCATCCGTCGGCCAACGGCGACCTGGGCGTGTTCGCGGTGGCCGGGTCGGGCGGCAACCTGGCCATCGGCGGCGACTTCACGAAGGCCGGTTCGGTCAATCAGCAGGGCTTTGCGGAGTTCACCACGATCACCGATCCCACGGTTTCCGATACCGCCGGTGGCCAGCCGACGACGGCCGGCAGCGTGACGGTGAACGCGTCGGGTTCGACGGATTCGGGCCCTGGATTCGTGGGCTACCGGTACCAGACCTCGACGGACAACGGCACCACCTGGAGCGTCAGCCACAACGTGGCCAGCGCGACCGTGTCGACCGTGGGCACCACGCTCGTGCGGTTCCAGGCCTATGACGCCGCCGGCAATACCAGCAACTGGATCACCGACACGGTCGTGATCCAGTCGAGTGGCACCGGCAGCGCTCAGATCACGTTCGCCGCCTCCGGAACGGCCACGGTCGGTTCGAGTGGCAATGTGACCGTCAAGGGCACGTACACCTGCACGGGTGCGAGCAGCATCACCATCAGCGGTTCGGTGACCCAGGCGGCGACCGGTGCGACCGGCACGTTCACCGCCACGGTTCCGTGCGGCGTGACCACCTCTACCAAGTGGTCGGCGGTCGCCAAGCACACCGGCTCGGTGGTCTTCGCCGCGGGTACGGCGTCCGAGACGGTGGCCTGGTCGGCGACCGACTCGGTCACCAACCAGCCGCTGGGCACGTCCCAGACCCGCTCGATCACGATCTCCTACGCAACAAACGTGCCAGCACGTTGCCCTTCGCCCTGAGCGGTGCGGGGTAGGGTGGGGCGATGGGCGCCGGCTTACAGGTCGCGATTCCCGGTGGCGCAGCACTCGAGCTGCGCCACCTGGTGCTCGACGTGAACGGCACGCTCAGCACCGACGGCGTACTGCTGCCGGGCGTGCAGGAGCGGATCGCGCTGCTGGCCCAGTCCCTGGAGTGCCACGTGATCTCGGCGGATACCCATGGCACCGCGGGCCAGATCGCTGCGACGCTCGGGTGCGCGTTCACCCAACTCGGTACCGGTCAGCCGCAGGACCAGGCGAAGCGCGCGTTCGTGTTGCGGCTGGGCGCCGGCTCGGTGGCAGCCGTGGGCAACGGCCGCAACGACGCTCTCATGCTGGCAGCCGCGGCGCTTGGCATCTGCGTGATCGGGGCGGAGGGAGCCGCGGTCGCTGCGCTGACCGCTGCGGATGTCGTGTCGGGGTCGATCGGCGACGCGCTCGATCTCCTCCTCAACCCGCTGCGGTTGGCCGGCACTCTGCGCCGCTGACCGTGACGTCCGCGCTGTCTTGGTAGCATCCGAGATCGTGGCAACTCCTCAATCACAATCTGGTGCAGTTGTCGAAACTGCAGGATTGACCAAGCGGTTCGGGACGCGGGTTGCGGTCGACCGGGTCGATCTGACCGTTCCGGCGGGCTGTGCCTTCGGATTTCTCGGGCCCAACGGCGCGGGCAAGACCACGCTGATCCGCATGCTGCTCGGCCTCCTGCACGCCAGTGACGGTCAGATGCAGCTGCTGGGCATGGAGGTGCCGGCACAGCGTTCGGTGGCGCTACGGCGAGTAGGGGCGATTGTCGAGGAGCCGCGGTTCCACGGCCATCTCACGGGGCTCGAGAACCTGCGCTGTGCGGCGGCAGTGCGCGGCCCCGAATGCTCTGCGCGCATCGAGCCGTCGCTCGAGCGAGTTGGTCTCACCGGGCGCGCCAACGACAAGGTGAAGGGGTATTCGCTGGGCATGCGCCAGAGGCTCGGCATCGCCCGGTGCCTGCTGTCCGATCCCGCGCTCCTGATTCTCGACGAGCCGATGAATGGGCTCGATCCCGCGGGAATCCTCGAGATGCGCGGGTTGATCCGGGATTTCGTCAACGAGGGCCGCACGGTGTTTCTCAGCTCGCATCTGCTGGACGAGGTCGAGCGCACGTGCGACCAGGTGGCCATCATCGATCACGGGAAGGTGGTTGTGCAGGGGGCGATCGACGAGATCGCCGCGGGCCACGAACACGTCGTGATCGTCGGCTGTGATCGTGCAGACGAGGCCGGTCGGCTGCTGCGCGAAAACGCGCTCGTGGCCGATGTGGGGGAGGGCGACGTCCACGGGGAGTTGCGTATCCGCCTGAGCGACGGGGACGCAACCGAGGCGGCTGCGGCCGCGCTCAACCGCCAGCTCGTCGAGGCAGGGTTTGCGGTGCACCGAATCGATCCCGCGCGCGTGTCGCTCGAAGAGCGGTTCCTCGAGATCACCTCGCGGCTTGGAGAGAGCGAATGATCCAGACCCGCCAGATGATCGGCGCCGAGTACCTCAAGCTGCGCAAGCGCGTCGGGCTCTTCTGGTGGTCGGTTGTGCTCCTGATCGGCTCGGTGATCGTGATCGAGGCGATCGTCGAGATCGTGCACCTTGCCGACAGCGCCAACCATGGGCCTGCCGGCGGCATCGATAACCTCGGCGGCGTGCTCTCGGGAGTCGGTGCGTTCGCGGTGCTCGTGGCCGTGCTGATTGGCACCACGGCAGGCTCGGGCGACGTGAGCGCGGGAGTGTTCCGCGATCTGGTTTCGACGGGACATTCGCGGGTGGGGCTGTTCTTCGTGCGGTTGCCCGGCGCCCTGCTGCTGTTTGTCCCGCTGCTCGTGGTGAGCTTTCTGATCGCGCTGGCCGTGAGCTATCTGCTTGCCGGCGATCAGCAGACGGCGAGTGCCGGCCTGGCGCTGCATTTTGGTGTGTGGCTTCTGATATCGGGCGTGTTCGACCTCTGCGTCGCGCTGGGGTTCGGAGCGCTGCTGGGCTCTCGCGGCATCGCGATCGGCGTGCTCTTGGCGGCGGAGTTGGCGATTGGGCCGATCCTCGCGTCCATCAACACGCTCGGATCGCTGCGCGATGTCATTCCTGCTGCAGCGGTCGACGCTCTGCGGCCGACCGCAGGAGGAGGCTCGCACCTGACAGGAATGGGCGTGGGCGTCGCAGTCGTGGTGCTGATCGCCTGGGTGGCCGTCTTCCTGGCCGTGGGCGCCTGGCGCACGGCCACGCAGGACGCCTGATCAGGACTCGCTGCGGCGGATCTCGGCGGTGAGACCGGCACGCAGAAACTCAAGGGCCATGCGCTCAGCTTCTTCACGGGTGGGATAGGGGCCGGCATCGCCTTGCACCCGGACCACGAAAGCTTCGGCACCTTCGGTGGCCGGCGCCGGAGCAACCGTGGTCGTTGCCGGGCCGGGTGATAGCTCGGCGACGCTGACCGCGTTGCCCTGGACGGCCACGATGGTGGTGCCGCGCACGAACGCGTCGGCGTACGCCCCAGGGGCGGGCAAGGGGCGCTCTTCCTGCCAGCGGCCCGTTGCCGGGTCATAGCTGGCGACTCGCTCGTCATCGCCACCCAGCAGGTAGAGAATGCCGCACGCCCACACCGCGCCGCCGCGGGTGAGGGGGCGCGGGGCCGTGCCATGTTCTGCGGTGACGCCGCTCGAGGGGTCGAACGTGAACCAGTCGGCCATCACCGTCTCGGGTGCGGGTCCAACTCGCACGCCGGAATCGACGTAGTCGCCGCCGAGCACGTCGATGGTGCCGTCGTTGCGCGCAGCGACCAGGCAGTCGCTGAGGGGCCGAGGGAGGGTGCCGGCGGCGACGGCGGTGCCGGTGTCGAGGTCGAAGCGCTCGATCGACCTCAGCGCGCGAGCCGCAAGCCCGGGGTGCTGCCGTCCGCCAAACAGGTAGAGCGCACCGCCCGAGGCTGCCGTGCTCGTGCGCACCATCTGCTCACGCAGCTTTCCGGCGCTCTGCCATGAGTGCTGCGCGGGGTCGTAGACCATCACGTTGCCCTTGCTGCCGATCAGCAGGCACTGATCGCCGAGCGCCGCAAGCGTGGCGCCCATGTTGTGGTGCTTGGGCGCGGGCAGCCGTTCGACCGCCCCGGATTCGAGGTCGACCGCGACGGTGTCGCGCTTGTTGGGGCCGATCGCATAGAGCGTCGAGCCCACGAGTGCGGCAGAGCGGGTGAAGGCCGGCAGATCGGCCAGTTTGCGCCACTCGAGCATGCCCCGACTCTACCGGCAGAGAGCGGCCCTCTGGTATCCTTCCGCCCGCCCTATGCGGGGTCGTCTAATGGTAGGACGCCTGACTCTGGATCAGGTAGTCGGGGTTCGAGTCCCTGCCCCGCAGTCCGTCTCGCACATCAGAGATCTGTGGATCGGAGGATCAGTAAGGATGGGGTTCTTGGATCGAGTGATGGACGCGTTGACCAGGCGTGGTACGAAGATCGTCGCGTCGGGGCATCCCCCGGCAGACACCGAACCTGAAACGGGCTCTGGCCAGTTGTCGAGCGAGCTCGCGGCGGACTACGGAGCCGACGCAACGGCTCCGCTACCACCCGTCTGACCAGCCGGCCGTTCCGCCAGTACATGACGACTAGGGCGTGATCGGTGCCGTCGGGGCCGTGCCCCAGACGTGTAGCTCACCGAGTTGCGAGCCTCTCCGCCGGCCCCGATCGTCCAGCCGACATCCTCCGGCTGCACCACATAGGTCGATGTAGGCGTCGTCCCGCGCTCAAGCGCTCTGCACACGATGAGGCAGGCCAGCCACCCGTAGGTAAACGTCAGCGGACCGTTCTGCCAGGTGCCGGTATCGACGGTCAGGGTGTGTCCGACCATGGGCGCCACCGATCAGCGTCGGCGGGACGACGGGGTTGGGCAGAAGCCCGACGGTGAGCGTCACGTCGTCGACATCGAACCAGTCCCCGGCGCGGGGCCCGCGGGCCTGCACGGCGACGGTGAACGTATGGCCGGTCACGCGGTTCTCCCACCTGGGCGTGGATGTGCTCCCACTCGCGGGCCTGCTGCACCCGGATGCAGCTCGCCGTCTGCTGCACGAACGTACCACGTGCGTCTCGCTCGTCGATCATCACGCACAGCCGCTGGTACTGGCGCGGCGCATACACCCAGGCCCCCGCCGCGTCATCTTCTGTTTGTTCGTCGCGCCGTAGAGCTGCAGCGAGCACCTGCCGGTGTGCGGCGCTGCCAGTTTCATGTGTCCGTTGGTGGCATGCCGCCCGGTCAGCCCTGTGAGGGTGACCGATCAGACGTCCGCGGCCCGCCGTCGCGAGACGATCAGCGCGTAGCGCCTCGCTGTTGCGGAGACCCGGGCCGCGTTCGCGGCAATCCACAGGCACACGAGAGCCAGGGGGATCTCCGACGTGCACGCGAGCACGATGGCCTCGAGCTTGTCCCAGCCCTGATCTGCGGTCGTCATGTCGAACCAGGCGTCCATGGCGAGGAGTGCTGCGGCCGCTCCGGCGGCACTCTGCACCCATGTCCGGCAGCGCAGTGCGCCGTATGCGACAAGAGCGAGCACGATGGCGAGCGCGAGGTCAAAGCCGGCCCACGCGACGTTCCAGTTCTGGGCGACGTGACGGCTCGGCAACGAGATCGCAAGGTAGCCCGTCCACAGCAGGAGCCCGCCTGCCAGGAGCGCAAAGAGCGGACCCACCACTCGCGGCGCGGGTGGCTCGGTCGCCACTTTCGGGGGGCGAGGATTTGCGCTCGTTGGTGGCTCGCTCAACGTGGGTACGATTGTAGTTGGTGCGCTGCCGGCTCAAATGCCGCGGGAGTGAACTGTTACGCGCCCTCAGCTGGAGATCTGGGAAAACACCATGGTGCGGATTGAACAACACGCCTTAGGGCCCCGAGTATTCATCTTCGGAAGACGCATCCACGAGTGGCACCTCGGGGTGGGAATCCTGCTCGTGCTGGGCGTACTTGACCTGACCGATGTCCTCACTGGGGGCCTTGCTGCCTACGCCATCGCGCTGGTCGGGCTCTGGGCGATCGCCAAGGACTGGCGTGACATCACCCCGCATCGGCGCGACACCGCGTCGTGGACGCTCGGCCTCCATCGGCCTCCGAAGCTCCTGCGACCCACCACCAAAGCGGACTGGCTACCGCCACTCTCAGCGGTTCTGGTGGCCGGGGTGGCGGTCGCCTCCATCGTGTCGGCTCTGACCCCGAACATCTCCTGGCGGGGGCACCTGCTGCTTGACTACGCCCCCGTCCATACCGCCGCGGTATTCCACGCCGCGGTCATACCGGTGGGGTGGGCGTTGCTGATCGCGTCGTACTACCTGTGGCGGCGTCGACAGCGCGCCTGGCAAATCGCCCTCGGCCTGCTTCTCATCCTGGGTGTCCTGAACGTCCTCAAGGGGCTCGATGTGGAGGAGGCTCTGGTCGCATGGGCTGCAGCCGCGCTGCTCTGGTGGGGGCGCGCCGGGTTTTCGGTGCCGCCAGGCCCCCTTCGTCTGAGGGTGTCCGCGGGCGTGGCCGCCGCACTGGGCTTGTCCACTCTGGCGCTGAGCACCGTCGCCGCATGGTCCGCGGCATCGGGTCGGCCCAGCGTTGATCGCGTTCTCCAGACCAGCTGGAACATGCTGATCTGGGAGCCGCCACCCCTCGCATTCGGAGACGAGTACCGGTTCGTGCCGCAGGCGATCGGCGCACTTTCGCTGATCACGATGCTCGTGGTGGCGTGGGCGCTCTTCCGCCCGGTCGCTCCTGTCAGCGAGTTCCCCGGCGAGATCGAGCGCGACCGCGCCCGGCAGGTTGTGGCACGCCACGGCGACGATGCCCTGAGCTACTTCAAGCTGCGCACCGACAAGCAGTATCTGTGGAATCGCGGGAGGACGGCGTTTATCGGTTACCGAGTCGAAAACGGCGTGCTCCTCGTGTCGGGGAACCCCGTCGGAGAGGCCCACGAAGTGCGCGCGTTGATGGTCGAGGCGGTGACGTGGGCCGACAAACACGACCTGCGCTTTGCCGTGATCGGTGCGAGCCTGTCGTTGCGCGACTGGTGCGTCGACGAGGGCCTCCGCGCCCTGTACATCGGGGATGAAGCAGTCGTCAGGCCGGCGAGTTTCTCGCTGGAAGGCCGTTCGATACGCAAGGTGCGCCAGTCGGTCGCCCGTCTGGCACGCGCCGGCTACCACGCCGAACTCGTCGAGATGCGCCTCGTCACCGCGAGAGTGCTGGCCGAACTCGAGACGGTGTCCGCGGAATGGCGCGGCGGCGCCGAGGAGCGCGGCTTCTCGATGGCCCTGGATGAACTCGGCGGCCCGGCGCAGCAGGACACGCTCGTCATGATTGCGCGAGATGAACGCCACGAAGTGGCGGGGTTCATCCAGTTCGTCCCCCACGCGGGGAACTCCGGCATGTCGCTTGCCATGATGAGACGCCGCCCAGACGCGGTCAATGGGCTCATGGAGTACCTGATCGTGCGCTCGATCGAGGATCTGGGTGCCCGCGGGGTGGATGAGATCTCGCTCAACTTCGCGGCGTTCGGCCGGCAGTTCGTGCACCCGCGAACCGTCTCGACCGCGCGCTCGGCGCTGCGCTGAGGCTTGCCGACCGATGGTTCCAGATCGAGCGGCTGTACCGGTTCAACGCCAAGTTCGCTCCCGAATGGCGACCGCGCTACCTCATCTACCAGCAGCACCTGGCGCTTCCCCGCTGCGCGCTCGCCGTGTTGTGGGCCGAGGGCCAACTCCCCAAACCCGCGCTGCGAATCGACGGACAGCCCGCGCCAGTGCGCATGGCCACGGCCGATTCGCGACCCGATCCGGCCGCGTCGTCCTAAAGCGCGACCACGTCCATCCGCACGATGCTCTCGCCCTCGAACGTGTAGATGTGATGCACTGTGCGGTGGTCGAGCAACGCGCCGTCGATGCTGCGCACGACCTGATCGACCTCGACATCGACGGTGCCGTCGGGCCGCTGGGTCTGCGACACCGGGATGACGGTCGGCGAGATCTCCGTCCACTGCCGGTGCCAGTAGTCGCGCACGGCATCCTTGCCCTGCACGTAGCCGCCCTCGAACGCCTTTGGCCACTCGACGTCGTCGGCCATGAACCCGAGCACCGCGTCGGCGTCGCGGGCGTTGAACGCGGTGTACATACGGTCGAATCGCGTGTCGTGATCCATGGGGTGCATGCTATCGGTAGGCTGAGAGGCGACCCGATGCAGATCACGCGAAACCACCAAGAGAGTGTGCGGGGGCCGGGGGAGTGGTTCACGGGCACGGTGCATCTCGACACGATCGCCGCCCCGGGGAACGGCTCGGACGTTGGATCGGCCCATGTGCACTTCGCGCCGGGCGCCCGCACCGCCTGGCACACGCACCCGCATGGCCAGACGATCTGGGTGACCGACGGAGTGGGCGTCTGCCAGCGGCGGGGAGGGGCAGTCGAGCTGATCCGTCCCGGCGACCGGGTGTTCTTCGAACCCGGCGAGGATCACTGGCACGGCGCCCATCCGCAGCGGTTCATGAGCCACGTCGCAATCCAGCAGGCCGACGGGCATGGCGCCGTCGTCGAATGGGGCGACCACGTAACCGACCTCGAATACGGTCAGGCTCCAGCCGCTCGGCAGTTGACCGACCGGGTAGCGGACGGCGGAGCCGACGCTTGGAATCAGTCGCCTGATGCCATCTGAGGACGTCCACGCCGCACTCCTGGATCCACCAGGTCGGATCCAGGCGCTCGTCGCGATCGCCGAAACCCCGCACTCAGATGATTACGAGGCCGTCGCCGAGGCGCTGATACGTTGGCCGGCGGCCCGGTGGCTGCGGCTCGACTCGGCACGCTTGGATCGTAAATGGAACGAGCTCGCTGTCCCGCGCTCCGACCTGTCGAAGAGGCGCCAAAATCGACTCATGCGTCTGCTTAATCGACGCATAGCCTCCGGTGTTGGTGCGAGTTCGCAGCAACGCTGGCGGGCTGCGGTAGATGCGCGCGGTGCAACGTCAATGCTGCTCGCGCTTGCCTCCACGCATCCAGACGGGTTCCTTCGTGAACACGTTCTGCGGCTCCTCACCCGGCGGGACGACCCCTTGGCGATCATCGCCACAGCGGTACGCGTCTTCGACCACGTGGATGAGGTGAGAACGCAGGCCCGATCTGTGGTGCTCGAGCGGGTCGATGCGACCTCGGCAGCGGCCATCCTGCCGATACTGATCACCGGTCGGCGGCGCTGGCAGGCGGACGTCTTCATGGTCGACTACACCGCTCGGCTGACATCAGACGTGATCCATCAGCTGATTCACGCTAACCAGGCGACCGTCCGAGCATTCGCCATCGATCATGCCGAGTTCGATGTCGATGAGCTGATCGTCATCGCATTGGGAGATCCCGATACACGCTGTCGGCATCTGGCCACCCTTCGAGCGTTAGCGACTGGCCCGGAAGTAGCGACCACGCTCCTGAACCGCGGCGGTGCCCACGCCCGCGCCGCAGTCGTTACTCAACTCAGCGAGGAGGCAATCCAGCCCTTCATCGAGCGCGTGTTGCTTGACCGCAGTGCGCTTGTCCGGAGTCGGGCACAGGATCGCGCTGCCGCTGCCGGGGTCGTCGCGATCGACGTCTATCGGGCCAACCTACCCGCTCGAGCGGCCGTCGCTGGGCTCGGCGAAGTGGGAGACGAAACGGATGTCTCGCGCCTACTGCCGTTCGTCGAGACCCCTGAGAATCGCCGTGCTGCGACTCGATCGCTCGCGCGGATCGCTCCGCGCGAGGTTCTGGCCGAGCGTCTGCCGCCTCTACTGCAGGACGACCAACCCGGCGTCGTGCGCGAAGCTGCTACCGGCTTGATCCGCGCCGGCCTCCAACTGAGCCACGAGCAGTTCGTCGGAGCGGTGAGTTCGCCGCAGCTGTGGAGTCGACGCGCGGCTCTGCGGGTCAGCTCGCGCCGCGCCTCCTGGAACGGGCTGATCGCGGCACTCACACTGAATGACGACACGGACTCCGACCTGCGCACCGAGGCGCGAGCAGCTCTCGCTCAATGGCTGCTCACAAAGGCTCCTTCCGCGGGCACGCCCACTGATTCACAGCGTCAGACGATCGCGCACCTGCTGGCCACGGTCAGGCTCGCCAGCGCCACCGACCGAGCCGTCCGATTCCACGCCGGCATCGGCTAGACGGCCGGCCGAGCCCGTGAAGGCCGAACAGTCGATCCCGGACTCAGGCCATCATCATGGCACGTAACCTGGCTGATCGGCCACCCGCGCGAGCCACGCGCGTACCGCAGGGTACGGAGCAAGGTCGTACCCGCCCTGGTCGGCGATGTGGGTGTAGGCGTAGAGAGCGATGTCGGCCACCGAGTACGCCTCTCCGACCAGGAACTGCCGACCGGTGAGGTGCGCCTCGAGTATCCCGAGTGCGTCGTACCCCGCCGCCTGTTCGTCGGCCAGGCGTCCGGTGTACTCCGCCGGATCGCTCCACAGGAGCCAGTAGCGCGTCTCGGCGATCGGCGCGTGCGCGGTCTGTTCGAACAGCAACCACTGGGCCACCTGCGCGCGCAGGTACGGATCGCCGGGCAGATATGGCGTTCCCTCGGCCAGGTACAGCAGGATGGCGCCCGACTGGGCGAGGGCGCTGCCGTCGTCAAGCACGAGTGTGGGCACCTCGAGCACCGGATTCAGCGACCCGAGCGTCTCCTCGCGCCGATCCTCGTCCAGCGGCTCGAGTTGCAGTGGTAGCACGAGCTGTGCCGCGAGCAGCCGCACCTTGTAGCAGTTGCCCGACTCTTCCAGGTCGTACATCAACATTGGTCTGCTCCTCGGAAATCTCACTCGGGGGATTCAGACCGTACACTGCGACTGGTGGAGACGACGTGGCTCATCGGCGCCGTGATCGCCCTGCATGTGGTGGCGGGCTCGGTCGCCTGGCTGATCATTCGCGATCTTATTCGATCCGATGGCAACCTGCCGCGCGGCGACGGAGGCGCGTGGCGATGGCAGTCGCGGCCGCCCACCGGTGGCCGCCGCGGCGACCATCCGGCCGGCGCACCCACCGCTACGCGGATTCCGGCGCGTCCGCCCCGGACCGTCCGGGACGCCGGCCGCTGATCCAGCGCAGTCCTCCGTAGGGCGGCAGACGCAGCACGATCAGCATCAACACCGCCGTGGCTCCGACATAGAGGAAGAGTTCGGCGACGCCCGTTGTCTGACCTGTGATGTTCTGGCCGGTGGCGAGCACGGCGAACGTGAACAGCGCCACGCCCAGCCCCGAGAGCAGGAACTGCTTGCGCCGCTCGGGCAGGAATTCGAGCCGCACGAGGCTCACCAGAAGCAGCACGAAGATCCGATCCGCGAGGATACCGAGAAACCACCAGATCGCGTCGATGCCTGGGAACGTCGAGACGAATGTACCCTGGAACTGCTTGACGATCCCCGGTGGCGCCCCGTGACCGTCGATCAACTTTGACTTGGCGCTGTAGAAGAAGAGCACGCCAAAGAGCAGGTAGATGCCGACGAGCGTGGCGGCATACACAACCCCATCCTCCCAGTGCATCTGCCGCCAGCTGTCGGTTCGTTCGTGCATGAAGCACCTCCCGTTTGGTGGCCCAATACCCACCGGTGAGCCTCGCCTCACCCTGGGGCGCCGTTAGGCTTCGGCGGTGCCCACCGGTAACGACGACGATGTGCTGATCGCCGGTGGCGGCATCGGCGGCCTCACGCTCGCGCTCTGCCTGCACGCCCACGGTGTCGGGTGCCGGGTATTCGAGGCGTCCCGCGAGATCCGTCCCCTGGGCGTTGGCATCAATCTGCTGCCTCACGCGGTGCGGGTGCTGCGCGAGCTCGACCTGGAGGATCGGCTCGCCCAGACCGCCGTTGCAACCGCCGAACTCGCCTACTACAACCGCCACGGCCAGCTGATCTGGTCAGAGCCGCGGGGAGTCGCGGCGGGCTACCGCTATCCGCAGCTCTCGCTGCATCGCGGTGTGCTTCAGCAGGTGCTGCTGGATGCCGTGCGCGAGCGGCTGGGCACGGAGTCCGTCGCCACCGCCCGCGCAGTGTGCGGCGTGCGCGAGCTGCCCGAGGGTGTCGAGATCGATCTGCGAGACGGCCGGGACGGGCGACCGGTCGAGTCAGCCCGCGGGCGGCTGCTGGTGGGCGCCGACGGCATCCACTCGGCGGTGCGTGCACTGCTCCATCCGACCGAATCGGGGACCCGGTACTCGGGCCGGATGCTGTGGCGGTCGGTCACCCGCGCCGACCCCGTTTCTGACCGGCCGCACCATGATCATGGCCGGCTACCAGGACCGCAAGTTCGTGTGCTATCCGATCACGCCGCCCGACGGCGATGGGCGCCAGACGATCAACTGGATCGCCGAGCTGCCGGTCGCCGGCGACGGTCCGCCACCGCAGGACTGGTCGCGGATCGTGTCGCCCGACCTCTTTCGGGACGCGTTTGCGGAGTGGCGGTTCGACTGGCTCGACATACCGGCGCTGATCGATGGGGCCGAGACGGTGTACGAGTATCCGCTGGCCGACCGCGACCCACTCGAGCGGTGGGGCACCGACCGCGTGACGCTGCTCGGTGACGCGGCCCACCCGATGTATCCGATCGGCTCAAATGGCGCTTCCCAGGCGATCCTCGATGCGGCCGCGCTCGCTGCGAGCCCCGATTTCGCGGCCTACGAGGCCGAGCGCCGCCCCGCCACGTCGCAGATCGTGCTGCTCAACCGCCAGAACGGCCCCGAGCAGGTCATGCAGCTGGCCGAGGAACGGGCACCCGCCGGGTTCGCCGACGTGCAGGACGTGATTTCCGCCGCAGAGCTCGAGGAAATCGCCGCCCGGTACAAGCGCGCCGCGGGCTTTGCGCCCGAGCAGCTGCGCTAGCCGGGACGTACGCGCCGGGCGTGTGCGTATCTCGGGAGATGAGCCGTGTCCGATATACGCCGGTGGTGGCACTCGCTGCCGTGATCATGGCTGGATGTGGCACCACCGCGGTCGCACCGCCCCCGAGGTTGACCGTGCACGGCACGGTCGTCTCGGTGCGGTTCGGACACGGCCGCCAGCACGCCGCGGTGCGGGTCGCGCGGCCGCCGGGGGCCGTGCTGCTCTACCGCGTCAGCGCACCCTTGGGTTCGCGGGTGCGCGCGAGCGTCGAGCTTCCCAGGGTGAGCGTCCGGCTCTTCGCCGGGACCGTGCGCCCGGCCGATGCGGAGTCATGCAGCACGCTCCGCCGGCGGACGGTGTGCACGGTTTCGATCGAATGGTGCCCGTTGCCGGCGGGTGCATGGGACGTGCGAGTCGCAAAGCTCGGCGGCCCGGCAGGGGTGGTGGACGTGGTGCTGCACGTCGCGGTGCCGCCGTCGGCCCGGCGCGCGTGAATCAGAGCTCGAACGAGGGCAGCAGGCGCTTCTCGGACTCGCCCTCGATGGTGGCCCGCACGTTGATGTGCTCCTCGAGGCCCGATCCGCGCAGCTTGCTGCGCAGCAGGTTGTCGACCTGGTAGAGCCCGGCCGAGTTGTTCATCTCGACGTCGATCAGCACGTGACCGGTGTCGTGGTGAGATGCACGGCCTCGATCGCCGCAGCCGACAGCGAGTGGATCGACACCCGCCCAGCCTCGAACGGGATCCGCGAGCGGCCCTTGGCCATGTCGAGCGCGTCGGCCACGCGTACGACGCCCGCCTCGACCGACAGCGGCTGGCCGTCGGAGCGGTGCGAGATGATCGTCTGCAGCACCTCGGCCTGCACGATGGTGCGCTCGGGCTCGTCGTAGATGCCTTCCAGCAGCCGCGGGAGCCGGTCGGCGGCCAGAAAGAGGCTCATCTCCTCATGCCCGTTTCGGTGCACCGCCATGCCCAGGCAGTGGGTCAGACAGCCGAGCACCACCACGACCTCGGCATCCTCCTGGCGCATGCTGTAGTCGGCCACCATCCCCGGCTCGACGCCGGCCCGCTTCAGCTCGCGCAGGAGCTTCAGACCGATGTTGGTGACGATCTGGATGTGCACCCACGAGTGATCGTTGATCTGCATGCGGGTCACGGCGTTGACGTTGGCGGCGTGCCACAGCGCCTTGATGCGAATCGTCGCCGTTGACCCGCTCGACCACGTCGCGCAGCGTGCGGTTGCCGCGCGCCGGCAGGGTGATGCGCATGTCGCGGATCGCCTCGCTGGGCGTCATCCGCGCGCCGCGTTCGGCACGCGGGCTGACGGGCGTACCCGGCTCCGGATCGGCGCCCTGGGGGATCTCCTCGCGGTCGGGGAGCGGTTCGTCGGCGTCGTCGGTCACGCGCCGCAGGCTATCGCACGCGTTCTAGCGTCCGGCGGGCATCACGCGCCAGCCGAAGGCAAACGCGTCGTGAAACCAACCCGCCCCGGCGCCCATGAAGTTGAGCGTGACCCCGTCGCCCGAGCCGATGCTGTCGATCGCCCAGCCCTGACCCAGGTAGATCCCAGCGTGATAGACGGTCTGCCAGTTGGTGTTCACGCCCGTCGGGCGCGGTCGACCAGAACAGGATGTCGCCGGCGTGCAGTTTGGCGTAGGGGATGCGCTTCTTGACCGGCAGAGCCTGGGCCATCTCATAGGTGCTGCGGCCCTGGATCGCCGCGTTCCCGCTCCAACTGAACCCGCCGGGCAGGGTGTAGGTGTGCTCCTTCATGATCCACCACACGAACCCCGAGCAGTCGAACCCGCCCGATGCCTGCGCGCCGTAGGGCGACGCGGGGGTGGGCCACTCGCCCGCCCACACGTAGGGCGATCCGGCCCACTTCAGCGCCATGCCCAGCACCGCGCGCTTCAGCGGCGTGTAGGCGGGAAGGGCCGTGGCGACCTTGGTCTCGTTGGCGAGCGAGTACTGCCAGTAGGAGCTGAGGTGCGCGACCGCATAGGCCTCGACGGCCAGGTTGAGCCGCCGCAGGGGCGTCTTGGGGAACGTCTCCCACGCGTCGAACCCGTCCGGTGCGTTGGTGCGCGCGCCGATCGCGCGGATCGCCTGTTCGATACCGAACGCGAACGGCAGCGGCGGCCGCCAGCCGTCGGCGGTCACCAGGTGGCCGATCGCCTTGGCCTGCGGCATCACGCCCAGCACCCGCAGCACGCCCTGGTCGAGTTCCCATTGCTGGATCTGCTGGTCGGCACCCGTGCCGGCGCCGATCCACCCGGCGGCGACGGCCTGGGTGTACGGGTTCGCGGCGATCGCCGTGCCGTGCTCGAGCTTTGCCAGTTGGGCCAGCATCCGCGCCGCGGCCATCCGCGTGGCCGCCCGCTGCGGGCCGAAGGTGGTGGCGGTGCGCGGCTGCACCCAGCCGTTGGCGGCGGCCCAGCCGATCTGGGTGCGCGCCCATGACTTGGCCGAGACGTCCGCAAACGTCGTTGTGGTCGCCGCCTGCGCCGGTGCCACCCAGATGAGGGCGCACGCCGCCGCCGCGAGCGTCAGATGAAGGAGCCGACCCCTGATCACTCCATCCGGTATCGGACGGCGAGCCTCATCCCTTGAGTGACCTAACGCCACCAGGCGTGAATAAGAGGGGTCAGTCGCCGTTTATTCACGCCATCGACGATGCACTCGGCCAGAGCACCGGTCGATGGCGTGAATAAATGGCGACTGACCCCTCTTATTCACTAGGCGACGGCTTCGACCCAGTCGTCGTACAGCGAGAAGTAGCGGCCGCGGCGGGTGATCAGCTGCTGATGGGTGCCCATCTCGACCACGGTGCCATGCTCGAGCACCACGATCAGATCGGCGCTGCGGATGGTCGAGAGGCGGTGGGCGACCACGAACGACGTGCGGTCGGCCAGGAGCGTCGCGAGCGCGTGCTCGATCCGCGCCTCGGTGGGGATGTCCACGCTCGACGTGGCCTCGTCCAGAATCAGGATCCGCGGATCGGCCAGGAACGCCCGGGCAAACGCGACCAGCTGCCGCTGGCCGACCGAGAGCCGGCTGCCGCGCTCCTGGATCTGGGTCTCGTAGCCGTCTTCGAGCGCCTGGATGAACCCGTCGGCACCGACCGCCGTGGCCGCGGCCTGCACCTCGGCCAAGGTCGCGTCCGGACGGCCGAACGCGATGTTGTCGCGCACCGTGCCCGAGAACAGGAACCCCTCCTGCGGCACGATGCCGAGCTGGCGCCGCACCGACCGGGTGGTGACGTCGCGCAGGTCGTGCCCGTCGACCATGATCCGGCCCTCCGTGGGGTCGTAGAACCGGGCCAGCAGCTTCACGAGCGTCGACTTGCCGGCGCCCGTGTGGCCGACCAGCGCGACCGTCTGGCCCGCCGCCACGCGCAGATCGATGTCGTCCAGCACGAGCGCGGAGTTCTCGTCGCCGTAGCGGAAGCTGACGTGCTCGAACGCCACCTCGCCGGCGATCTCGGGCAGATCGCGCGCGTCGGGCGCGTCGACCATCCGCGGCTCGGTCTCGAGCACGTCGAAGATCTTGTCGAGCGCCGCATTCGCGCTCAGATACGTCTGGTAGAACTGCGAAAGCTGCTGCACCGGGTCGAAGAAGTTGGCCAGAAGGCCGATGAACGCGAACAGGTCGCCGGTCGTGAGGCTGTCGTCGAACACCAGCGTGCCGCCGTAGCCGAGCACCACCGCCGTGGCCGCGGCCGCAAGCAGCTCGACGAATGGGAAGTAGATCGAGGCGTAGTTGACGGTGTCGACGTTGGCCTTGCGGTACGCGCCGTTGACCTCGGCGAAGTGCTCGAAGTTGGCGTCTTCACGCCGAAACGCCTGCACCACGCGTACGCCGGAGAGGTCTTCCTGCAGGGTCGCGGTGACCTCGGCCAGGCGCTCGCGCGTGCGCCGGTAGGCGCGAAACGAGTAGCGCCGGAAGATCACCGTCCCCACCGCCATCACCGGGAAGACCATCAGGGTGGCGAGCGCCAGGCGCCAGTCGATGAACACGAGCACGACCGCCGAGCCGATCACGGTGACCACGTTTTGGATCAGCGTCGTGGGCCCGTCGGTGACCAGCGAGTTGAGCGCCTCCACGTCGTTGGTGATCCGCGAGATCACCCACCCGGTGCGGTTGCGCTCGAAGTAGCCGAGCTCGAGCTTCTGGACGTGGGCGAACAGGTTGCGGCGCAGGTCGGCCAGCATGCGCTCGCCCACCCAGCTCGTCAGGTAGTTCTGGACGACGCCGAACAACCATCCGATCACCGCCACCACCACGTAGAGCCCGACCAGCACGAACGAGCACCGTCTGGTCGTCCTTGGCGATGCCGTTGTCGATCGCGTACTTGGCGATCACCGGCCCGGCGATGGCCGCCGCGGTGGTGAAGAGCAGCGCGACGATCGCCACGCTCGCCCGTCCCTTGTACGGCCGCGCGTAGCCGCGCCAGACGACGCATGCGGCGCGTGTTCTGGCCCAGCTTCACGGAAGCCTCCCGCCGGCCCGGCGGAAAGGCGCGGGATCGTCCCGCTCGATCGGCGCCCCATCGGGATCGAGGGCCACGAACGTGCGGTCGACCAGACCGTACTCGTGGATCTGGCGGTACACCTCGCTGTCCTTGATCAGCTCGTCGTGCACGCCGTCGTTGACGATGCGGCCGGCCTCGAGCACGACCACGCGGTCGGCCATGGCGATGGTCGAGAGGCGGTGGGCGATGATCAGCGTGGTGCGGCCCTTCATCACCTCGCGCAGGGCCAGCTTGATGCGGGCCTCGGTCGAGGCGTCGACCGACGCGGTGGCGTCGTCCAGGATCAGCACGCGCGGGTTCATCAGGAGCGCCCGGGCGATCGCGATGCGCTGGCGCTGACCGCCCGACAGCGTCAGGCCGCGCTCGCCGACCCGCGTCTCGTACCCGTCGGGCAGGTCGCAGATGAACTCGTGCGCCTGGGCCTGGCGGGCCGCCTGCACGATCTGCTCGGGAGTCGCCCAGGCCGCGCCGTAGGCGATGTTCTCGGCCACGGTGGTGGAGAACAGAAAGGTGTCCTGGCTGACGATGCCGACCTGCCGGCGCAGCGAGTCGAGCGTCACCTCGCGCACGTCCGCGCCGTCCAGCAGCACGCGCCCGGCGGCCACGTCGTAGAAGCGGGGGATCAGCGTGGTGAGGGTCGTCTTGCCGCAGCCGGTGGGGCCGATCAGCGCGACGGTCGAGCCCGCCTCGACGTCGAGGTCGACGCTCTTCAGCACGGGCCGGGTGTCGTCGTAGCCGAACTCGACGCCCTCGAACACGATGTGCCCCGGCCCGTCGGGCAGCTCGCCGGCGTCGGGCGCCTCCACGATGTCGCGCTCGGCGTCGAGCAGTTCGAAGATGCGCTCGCCGGCGGCGATCGCCCGCTGGTACTGGCCCACCCACATGCCCACCGACCGCAGCGGCGCGATCAGAAGCAGCACGTACCCGTTGGCGGCAAAGAACGCGCCCAGGCTCATCTGGCCGTGGATCACCTTCTCGCCGCCGATCAGCACCACCGCGGCGATCGCGAGGCTCGGGAGCGCCGCCATGAACGGCACGTAGGTGGCCGCCAGCCGGGCGGCGTCCATCGAACGCTGGAACACCCGCTCGGTGGCGCCGGCGAACTGCGCTTGCTGGGCGTCCTCCTGGGCGAACGACTTGACCACGCGCACGCCGACGATGTTCTCCTCGGCCAGGGTCGTCACATCCGCGACGCGCTGCTGCACGTCCTTGACCACCGGATGGGCCGCGCGCGAGTAGCGGTACGCGGCGTAGGCCAGGGCAGGAGAGATGGCGAGCCCCACCAGGGCCAGCTGCCAGTCGATCAGGCCCAGCGCGATCACCACGACGATCACGGTGGTCAGATTCTGCGTGAAGAAGATCAGGCCGTAGCCCAGGAAGATCCGCACCAGCTGCAGGTCGACCGTGGCCCGCGACATCAGCTGGCCGGTCTGGTGCCGGTCGAAGTAGGAGTACGACAGCCGCTGGAGATGGCCGTAGGTGGCGTTTCGCAGGTCGTACTCGACGTCCAGCGACAGCCGTCCGGCCAGCTGCCGGCGGTAGTAGGTGATCACGCCCTTGATCGCACCCGCCAGCACGATCAGCCCCGCGAGGCCGTAGAGCTCGGTGCGGCTCGAGCCCTCCGGTGGCAGCGCGTTGATCACCTCGCCGGTCAGGTACGGGATCGTCAGCCCGACCATCTGGGCGATCACCGCCAGCACCGTCGAGGCGATCACCTGCGTCCGGTAGGGGCGCAGGAATCCAAGAAGGCGGCGAAACGTCACGCGCAGCAGCCTAGCGAGGCCGCCGTGACCGGCTTATCCGCACCCGCTATGCGACGTGTTCAGCGGGTGTTGTGACCGTTGTGAATCTGGCTCAGGAGCACCTGGAATGAGACGCCTTCGACCTGGGCCATGGCGAACAATCCGCCGATCACCAGGATCCCGACGACCATCATCCCGAAGCCAAGCTCCGAAGCGACGCTCCCCCGAGCGTCGGTGAGAATTCGGAACGACATCCGACTACCCTCCACGTACTCGCAAACCCCGCGCCTCTGTTGCAGCGCCCTGTAGGAGATATCGAACAAAACCGGGGTGACCTCCATCCCCGAAACGGGGAATGCGGTGTGTGCCGCTGACGGGGGATCAGCCGAACAGGTGGCGGCGGGTGACGGGCTCGCGGGCTCCGTCGCGCGCCGTCGGCGCGCTCTCGGCCTTGGTCGCGATCAGGTCGCGATCCTCCGGCTCGACCTGGGTCAGCTGGCAGCCGACGTGATAGCGGTTCCACGGCCCCGCGGCGCAGCGCACGACCTTGGCCTGCAGCGACATGACGTGCCCGTCCAGCGCGGTGCGCAGCTCGATGATGTCGCCGGGGTCGAACGCGGTGGTGGCCTGGAAGGCCGCGCCGGTCGCCGAGATGTCGGCGAGCTTCACCTCGAACTCCGCGTCCATCGCCTGGGTCCCCGACGAGACGATGCGCACGGTTGCCTCGGCACCGACCACCACGCGCGGCGCGATGCGGCGCATCTTCTTGTGCTCGACGTTGGTCACCTTGAGCTGGACTTCGCTCGTGATCTGCGAGTGCCAGAACGTGTCGACGACCTGCATCTCGATGTCGTAGCGGCCGCGCGAATCGTCGGTCAGGCGGGCCAGCAGCAGCAGATCCTTGCGCATCCGGTCGCGCGGCGCGACGCCCAGCAGACGAGCCCTCGTGCTCACGGTCCAGAGCAAGCTCGAACGACCCTCCGTCTTCGGAAAGTGCGTCCAGGGTGCACGGGAGTTCCGGTAGCACCCCGCGTGCCAACACGAGCATCATGTCGGGTTGCGAATCCTCCATCCGAAGAGGGTTTCGACAGAATTGGCGCAGATCTTGAAACCCTCGTGTCCGCGAGCCCGCCAGCGGGTAGGCTTCAGCGCATGGGAAGCGGAGATGTCTGGGCGCTCGTATTCCTGGGGCTCGTGCTGAAGGTGCCACTGATCGCACTGATCTACGTGCTGTGGCGGGCGTGGCGCGCCCAGGACGAGACCAGGCACACGACTGCTCCACTGATCTCGCGGATGGCTCTGTGTGGCTACTGCGGGTCGCGGATCACCGTGGGGTATGACGCCGAGGTGCTGCACGGCCAGGCGCAGACGCATCTCCGACCGCACCGGCGAGGCCGCCTTCGACGTTGAATCACGGCTGATCCGGGCCGCTGTCACCCAGCCCCACCATCACCCCGTCGAACCGGAGTTCTGCATCGACTGCGGCGAGCGCACCGTGTGGCTGCCGATCGAGCCGATCGATCTGAGCGGATTCCACGTGAGTTCGCACACCGGCTGATCCCAGGCCGAGGTTCCTGAGGATTTGCTGAGAACCCGTCGGGTGCAGGTTTACAGGTTCCACCGAGGCATGTACCTTAGGCATCTGCTGGGTTGGTGATCAGGGGGGACGATGGGGCGGAAGGTGTGGGCGCTCGCGGCTGCGTGCGCTGTGTCAACGGTGGTGTGTGTGGGAGCGGCCGGGGCGGCCCTTGTGAGCGCCAAGCCGGCGCCCTCGGCACAGACCGACGGTCGGGTCAACGCGCTCTACGTGAGCGGCGCCAAGGTGTACGTGGGTGGCCAGTTCACCACTGTGCGCGGCGCCGGAGCGAGCTCTGGCGGAGCGACCCGTAACCGCGTCGCGCAGATCGACCTCTCCACCGGCGAGGTGCAGAGTTGGAACCCCAACGCCAACAGCACCGTGCAGACCATCGCAAGCGGCGCCGGCCTGGTGTTCCTGGGCGGCAACTTCACCACGCTGGGCGGACAAACGGCCCAGCGCCTGGCGGCCGTCGATCCCGCCACCGGGGCTCTGGTCTGGAAGGCCACCCTGAACGGGCAGGTGATGGCGATCGACGTGGCCAACGGCCTGGTCTACGCCGGCGGCTACTTCACCACCGCCAACGGCGCGAGCCGGCCCTACCTCGCGGCATTCGATGAGCAGACCGGGGTGCTGGACACGCGCTGGACGCCCACCGCAAACCTCGAGGTGAAGGCACTGGCGGTGTCGGCCGACGGCACGCGGGTGTATGTGGGTGGCGACTTCGGCCAGCTGAACGGTGCGGCTGCCGCCCATCTGGGAGCAGTCTCGGCCACGACCGGCGCATCGCTCGCGTGGGCCTCGCATCCGGCCTACCAGGTGATCGATATGGATGTCGCCGGCGGCGACGTGTATGTGGCCGGGGCCGGCGGCGGGGGAAACTTCGCCCGGTTCGACGGAGCCACCGGGGCGTCCGACTGGATCGGCGGCACCAACGGCAACATCCAGGCAATCGCCGTGATCGACGACATCGTCTATGTCGGCGGGCATTTCTCGGCTTACTGCGGGCATGTCGCGGGGAGTGACACGTGCCCGGGCGGGAGCACCCGCCAGAAGCTGCTGGCGCTCGATGCCGACACCGGCAACCTGCAGCCGTGGAATCCCGGCGCAAACAGTGACCTTGGCATCTACTCGCTGGCCGACGGGGGAGCTGGCTGCTGGCAGGCGGCGACTTCACCCGCACCGGCGCGACCAATCAGCAGGGGTTCGCGCGATTCCCGTCGCTGGCCGGCGACACCAGCCCTCCGCGCGTCACCCAGACGCCGAAGATGGCGGTCTCCAAGGGCGTCACGCTCGGCACGACGACGATTCCCACGCACATCGGCTGGGCAGCGACCGATCCAAGTGGCGTGTGCGGGTACACGGTGACCAGGAGCTTTGCGTCCGAGCCGTACGTCCCGGTCGAACTGGCCACGCCCGATGCGACCTCGGTCAACCAGAATCTGGCGCCGAGCTCCAAGGCCTACCGGTTCCAGATCGCGGCGACTGACTGCGCGGGCAACAAGTCGGCCACCAGCACCTCGGATCCGCAGGTGCTGACCGCCTACCAGAACACCAGCTCGGCGATCCACTTCGCGGGGGCTGGGCGACGCACAGGGTGGCGGGAACGTTTGGCGGCTCGCATCGTTCCACCAGCGCCGCCAACGCTTCGGCAACGCTCACCTTCAACGGCCGCGAGGTGGCGTGGGTCGCGTCCCGATCCAATCGAGCCGCGGCGTTGCCAGGGTGTACATCGACGGAGCCTCGGCGGGTACGGTCAATCTGTACCAGGCGGCCACCGTCCACCGCCGGGTGGTGTTCACGCGGGCGTTCGACACGACCGGCTCGCACACCATCAAGATCGTGTGCGCGGACACGAAGGGCCACCCGGCGATCGACGTCGACGCGCTTCTGGTCGTGCACTAAACGCAACAAACGCACCAAAAGTGCCTGGCACTTCTGTTGCGTTTGTGATTGTTAGCACCGGCAGATGGTCGCCCAGAGCCGCGCGTAGAAGGCGTACCTCGCCCGGTCCCCGGGGCGACCGGTGATCGCCGCCTCGGGGTGTGTCCAGGCGAGCTTCTGCCATGGCGCCACCGCACCCGAGTCGAATACCGCGGAGGCTCGAGCCGCGGTATCGGCCGCGACCACGCCGGGCCGAACGATGCGAGCCGTGCCATTCCACGCGTCGCCGGCCAGATCGATGCCGTGGGCCTCGAACCCGCCGGCGTGGCTGCCCGCCGCCCGATAGACCACCGCCGGGTACGGCGCCCAGTCAGCCGCCGCCAGGTCCCACCATGGGTGGCGGCCGTTGAAGCCGAGGTGCGCGGTGGCCCGGGCGCCGACCGGCGTGCCATCGAGTCGCAGCTTGACGATGACGCCCTCCCAGTCGTCGCGGTGGTAGCCGTCGATCAACCCGATGCCCGTGTGCGCAAACTGCGAATTCGCCGAGGTACTCCCAGAACTCCAGGTAGAGGAATCCGTTCGCGCGCACCGCATGCACGAACAGCATGGGGTGGGCGGCGTGCTCGGAGCACGCGACTGCCCGGCAACGACGGAAATCGACCGGGAGTTCGGTGTCGGTACCGCGCTCGATGGCCATGCGCGGAGCCTCCCGGGCGGCGAGGGTCAGGTACTGCGCGTCGGATGCGAACGCGGTGGCCGGAAACAGCAGCAGTAAGAGCGCGAGAGGGGGAAGGAGGTGCTTGATCATGGCCGGTCACGCTATGGCCGCCTCCTGGCGCGTGTCTGTCACACGTGGTTGCAACAACGCACGCGAAGGCTCACGAAGTCAGTCTTTGGTCTGACACAGCGGCCCAAAAGATCGGCCTTCCGGCCGTTTCGCTGCCGATCTCGGGTGTGCGTAGCCTGGATCCGTCGACGATGAGGGGGATTCTCACGTCGCGGACGTACCATGGAATCGTGGAAGAAAGCGCGCTAGACAGGATCCTGCGACTTGGCGAGCGGCGGCCGCGGCTGATGGATGTGGCCGTGGCTGTAGGCGTCGGCCTGCTCGGCCTGGCTGCGAGCATCCATTCCGACCGCGTCCAGGCACTCGCGTTCACGGTTGCGCTGTGTGCACCACTCGTCGTACGGCGGCAGTACCCGCGGGCGGTGTTCTGCGTGATTGCAGCCGTGGCGTTCGTGCAGTGGCTGGCCAATGTGCAGCTGGGTTCGGATCTGGCCCTGCTGGTCGCGCTGTTCACGGTCGCGGCGGTCGAGTCGCGCCGCACGACGCTCAAAGCCGTCGGTGTGGGCGAGCTCGGGGCGGTGCTGGCCACGGCGCGCTGGGCTGATCCGCCGCTGCCGTTCTTCATCGGGCTCTCGGCGATGGTACTGGCCGCGGCGCTTCTGGGAATCTCGGTGCAGAACCGCCGGGTGCTGCTCGAGTCGCTCCAGGAGCGCGCCGCACGGCTCGAGCTCGAGCGAGACCAGCAGGGGCGGCTGGCGGCGGCGGCGGAGCGCAGCCGCATCGCCCGCGAGATGCACGACATCGTGGCACACAATCTGACGGTCGTGATCGCACTGGCCGACGGCGCGGTCTACACCGCCCGCGAGCATCCCGAACGCGCCACCGAGGCGATGGAGAAGGTGCTCGCGCACGGGCCGCGAGGCGCTCTCGGAGATGCGGCGCCTGCTCGGCGTTCTGAGTGACGAGGACAGCGGCATCCGCCGGCCGCAGCCGGGCGTGGCCCAGATCTCGCAGCTGGTGGAGCAGGTCGGGAACGACGGGGGTGCCCGTGCAGCTCGAGATCGAAGGAGACCCGACCGCACTTCCGGCCGGCGTGCAGCTGGCCGCCTACCGCATCGTGCAGGAGGCGCTCACCAACACGCTCAAGCATGCGGGTACGGAGGTGTCGGCGCGGGTCGCCATCCGCTGTGTCAACGGCAGCGTGGACATCGACGTGAGCGACAGCGGAACCGCCGCCGCGCCCGATCCGCGCGGCACGGGCCGCGGGCTGGCGGGCATGCGCCAGCGCGCCGCGGTGTTCGGCGGAACCGTGGACGCCGGGCCGGCGACCGGCGGAGGCTGGCACGTGCATGCGCATCTGCTGCGCGACGCGCCCGGAGTGGCGTCGTGAGCACCGTCCTTCTGGCCGATGATCAGCCGCTGCTGCGCATGGGCTTTCGGATGGTGCTCGATTCGCAGGACGACATGGACGTGGTGGGCGAGGCCGCCGACGGGCGCGAGGCGGTCGACCTGGCCGTGCGCCTCGTGCCCGACGTCGTGCTGATGGACGTGCGGATGCCCGAGATGGACGGCATCGAGGCCACGCGCGAGATCGTCGACCGCGGCCTGCCCACCCGCGTCCTGATCCTCACCACGTTCGACCTGGACGAGTACGCGCACGCGGCGCTGCGGGCCGGCGCGAGCGGCTTTCTGCTCAAGGACGCGCTTCCGGCCGACCTCCTGTCGGGCATCCGTGCGGTGGCCAGCGGCGATGCGGTGGTCGCTCCCAGCGTGACCCGGCGGCTGCTGGACGCCTACGCGCACCGGCTCATGCCCGACGCTGCGCTCGATCCCGAGCCGTACCTGCAGGAACTCACCCCGCGCGAGCGCGAGGTGCTGCTGGAGGTGGCCCGGGGCCTCTCGAACTCCGAGATCGCGAGCGCCCTCTACCTGACCGAGGCGACGGTGAAGACCCACGTCGGGCGGATCCTGGCCAAGCTCGGCATGCGCGACCGCGTGCAGCTGGTCGTCTTTGCCTACGACATCGGCCTGGTGCACCCAACGCCGCGGTGAATAACGTCAGCCGGTGAATAAGAGGGGTCAGTCGCCATTTATTCACCCGACGTCGTGGCGTCTCTCGGAGACCCATCGACCTCGGGTGAATAAATGGCGACTGACCCCTCTTATTCACGCGAACTCCGCATTGCCGAGCTACGACTTTGGTCTGATTGCGGGTTGCGAAAGATCAGCCTCGCGGCCGTTTCGGCGCGGCCCGCGCCCTCGTAGGCTGCTTTGGCATGAGGTTGAATCGAGCAGCGACGTTGATGGTGCTGGCGGCGATGGCGGTCGCCGCCGGTTGCGCCAGCGCGAGCGCGAGTCCCCTTCAGGCCCGACCGGCACAGTTGGCGCCTACGGGACACGCGCTCGCGCACGTCCGCTCCGTCGCGTTTCACGCGACGATCAACCTGGGAGTGAGCACCGGCTCGGCGAATGCATCGTCGCCGGCAGCGGCGCTCGCAGGCGCGGCGTCCACTCATGGACGTCGAGGGTGAGATCGCACGGACGCCGTCGGGAACAACGGCGGACGCGACGATCACCTTGAAGAACGGCTTTCTGCCCGTCAGCGCGGACGTGCGCTGGCCGGGCGGATCGACTGTGTACGTGCGCTCGGCGCTGCTTGGCCGGGGGTGGCATTCGTCTCGCGTCCCTGCCGGCGCGTTGGCCGCCCATGCACACCGCCTGAGTCCCAGCGATCAGCGTCCCGGCGGCGTTCACCCAGCGGCCGCCGGGACGTTGTCTACGCTCACCGAGACCACTTCGGGTGACGCTCAGACGTTCGCGACCAGCCTGCGACCTGCGCGGTTCGCCGCGCTGCTCGCCCGGCTTCTGCCCGCCGGCGTACCCACCCACGTGGTTCGATCCGCCTCCGGCTCGTTGACCGTCGATCGCGCCACCCATCTGCCGACGTCGGCCCATCTGACGGCAAAGCTCGTGGTACCGGCCGGCGAGGTCAGGCGGACGCAGGGCATCACCGGTGCGAACGTCACGATCGACGTGACCTTCTCGCACTGGAACGCGCCCGTCCACGTGGTCGCTCCGGCCGGTGCGCGTCCGTTGCGGCTCTCGCAACTGAAGCTCCCCGCGGGGCTTTAGAGCGCGACGGCGAGGCCCGCGCGCGTGCCTTCGGCGATCGCTTCCTCGAACGACCTCGGCCCCAGCGCATCGCCGACTCTGACCACGTCGCGGCCCGAGTCCTGGAGCGCGACGAACAGCTGCTGGCTGTCGCCGCGGCCAGCACTCACCACGAGAGTGTCGACGTCGCCCACCGTGATCTGGCGGCGCGAGAACACGTTCTCGCACACCACCTGGCGATCGGCCAGTGAAACGGGCTCCAGGTGGTGCAACAGCTCGACTCCGGCCTGATCCAATCGATCGAGGTAGGTGTTGCGCTGGTACTGGTGGATGGCCTCGCCGAACGCGGCGCCGGCACCGGCGATCCGCACCGGGCGGCCCCGCGCGGCCAGCGCTTCGGCCACGTCGAGCCCTGTCCAGTCGCCGCCCCAGTCGCTGACCAGCACGTTGCCGCTGACGGGAGCACCGTCCAGCACGTCCCATGCGTAAGCGACGCTGACGCCGGTGCCGGGATACACCGGCCGGTGGGCGGGCGCGCCGCCGGCCACGATCACGCGGTCGGGGTCGATCTCGGCGATCAGCTGCTCGGTGGCCTCGGTTGCGTAGCGCACGTCGCACGCTGCCAGCCACGCCTCGAGCGTGTCGATCAGGCCCTGCGCGATCTCGCGCTTGCCGGGCGCTCCGAGCCCAAGCCGCATCTGTCCGCCGGGCGCTTCGCCGCGTTCCAGCACGATCACGCGGTCGCCCTGGGCGACGGCCGAGGCAGCCGCGGCACATCCGGCCGGTCCGGCGCCGATCACCACGACCAGATCGCCCGACGCGCCCTTGCGCGGTCGCGGCAGGGTGCGCTCGAAGCCCGTCCACGGATTGATCGTGCAGGCGATCGGCACACCCGCGTGGTAGTGGCCGATACAGCCCTGGTTACACCCGATGCAGATGGTGGGCTGGACGCCCTCGCGGGCCTTCTGGGCCAGCTGGGGATCGGTGATCATGGCCCGCGTCATGCCCACGGCATCGCAGACGCCGGCGGCGATCAGGCGATCGGCGTCGACCGGATCGAGGATGCGCCCCGTGGCGATCACCGGCACCGTCGCCACCTCGCGCACGCGGCCCGCGAACCTCTCGACCACGTTTCGGGCGGTCGGCGCGGGCGGCACGATGAACACCGATCCGCGGTACGACGACGAGCTGCCGATGGTGACCGACAGGTAGTCGCAGCTGCCGTCGGCCGACAGCTCCTGGGCGGCTCGCACCACGTCGTCGTCGGGGTTACCGTCGGGGGACAGGGCTTCGCTGGTCAGCCGGCATCCGATCGCGCCACCGGGGCCGAACCCCTCGCGCATCGCACCCAGCAGGTCGCGCAGGAACCGCAGCCGGTTCTCGAAGCTGCCGCCGTAGCGATCGGTGCGGGTGTTGGCGAAGGGCGAGAGGAACTGGGTGGGCAGGTAGCCAAATCCCGCGCACACCTCGACGCCGTCGAGGCCGCCCGCTGCGGCATAGGCGGCGGCCTGGCGGTAGCCGTCCAGCATCTCGTCGATCTCGCGCACCGTGAGCGAACGCGGCTCCACCTTGAACCGCGGCGAGGGCACCGCAGAGGGAGCCACGGCGGGAGCCCTGGGGCCCGACGTGATCTGTTCGCGGCCGCCGTGAAAGAGCTGGCACAGAAGGCGGGTGCCGTGCGGCTTGACCGCTGCAGCGAGCTTCTCGTACACCGGCACGATCTCGGGCAGGTAGCCGCCGATCGTGTGCGCTGTGAGCAGCCCCGTGGGATGGGTTGCCGTTGCCTCGATCACGATCATCCCGGCACCACCGCGGGCGCGCGCCTCGTGGTAGGCGACCATGTCGTCGGTGGGCAGATGGTCGTGCACCAGCGTGGTCTGGTGCGAGGTCGAGACGATCCGGTTTTCGAGCGTGACCGGGCCGAGGTCGAGCGGCGAGAAGAGGTGATCGAGCATGGCGCTCAATCTACCCGGCCCCCGCGTTCGGCGGGGGAGGCGATGACGGTGCGGACGACGAGTCTCACTTGTCACCAGGACAACTGCCCCCCGCAGCACCCGTCGTCCGCACTCGTATCGATTCGGATCGAGCCGCGCATTGAGGTGCCTAGTCCTCTCCGCGCCGGCGATGGGTGGCTGCTCGCAGGTTCGCCTGTTCTGTGCCTTTCGCAGGCGGACGTGCTTGTTGAGCAGTCCCGGTTTCGGCAGCCGAGCCGTCTCGGTTTCCCGAGACCTCTTGCTTTGCGCACCCGCCTCGCGGCGAGATTGCCCTTTCGATCCGTTATCCAGAACATCGACAGAAATTCACCGCCGCACGTCGCCCAAAAGGTGCCTTTCGTGTCACCAAATTGGGGGTACCTTGCGCGCGGTGGAAGAGTTGCTCGAAGCCGTTCCCAACTTCTCGGTGGCCGAACCGGGCGCCGTCGACGCGATCGCCGCGGCGCTCGCCACGGGCGCCCGGGTGCTCGACATCCACACCGATGCGGATCACAACCGCTCGGTATTCACCTGCGTCGGCAAGCCGGACGGCCTGGTGGACGGGCTCGCCGCGGCCGTCGCGGTGGCGGTCGAACGGGTCGATCTGAACACGCATGTGGGCGTGCACCCTCGGGTGGGTGCCGCCGACGTGATCCCGCTCGTGCGGTTCGCCCAGGGTGACGAGCGGCCGCGGGCGGCGGCCGAGGCGCTCGCTCCACGGATCGCCGAGCTGGGGGTGCCGGTGTTCGGCTACGGCGAACTCGGCGCGGGGCTGCGGCCCGCCCACTACCGCGCCGGCGGCCCACAGCGGCTGGGTGAACGGCTGGCGGCCGGCGAGGTTAGAACGCTGCACGGCCCGCAGCAGCTGCACGCCACCGCGGGCGCGGTGCTGCTCGGGGTGCGGGCGCCACTGGTGGCGTTCAACGTCGACCTGCAGACCTCCGACGGGGCGGTGGCCACCGACATTGCCCGTGCGGTGCGGGCGAGTTCGGGCGGTCTGCCGGGAGTGCAGGCGATCGGCCTGGTGCTGGGGTCGACCGGCCGCGCGCAGGTCTCCACGAACCTGATCGATATCGACGCGACGCCGCTCTGGCAGGTGGTGGCCGAGGTGCGCCGGCTGGCCGCTGAGCGCGGGGTGGAGGTCGCCGGCTCGGAGCTGGTCGGGCTGATGCCCGCGCGGGTTGCCTGGCAGGCTGCCGCCCACGGTCTGATGGTCGCCGACCCGCGGCCCAATCGGATGGTGGAGGTGGCGGTGGTTGGGGAGTTCGGCGGCGCGCAGGCGCGATAAGGTGGTCGGATGAGCGATGTTGCGATCACCGGCCGCGACCTCACCGCCGAGCAGGTCGAGGCGGTGGCGATCGGCGGTGCTCAGGCATCACTCGCACCCGCCGCGATCGAGCAGATCGGCGCCGCGCGGGCGCTGATCGAGCGGGTGGTCGCCGAGCGAATTCCCACCTATGGCGTCAATACCGGTTTCGGCCGGTTCGTCGACGTGCACATCGAGCCCGAGCAGGTGGTGCAGCTGCAGCTGAACCTGCTGCGCAGCCACGCCTGCGGGGTGGGCGACCCGTTCCCGACCGAGGTGGTGCGCGCCGCGACGCTGTTGCGCGCCAATGCGCTGGCGCTCGGCGCCTCGGGCGTGCGGCTCGAGACGGTGCAGCTCCTGGTCGACATGCTCAACGCCGGGGTGCATCCCATCGTGCCGTCGCGCGGCTCGCTGGGTGCAAGCGGCGATCTGGCGCCGCTCGCGCACCTCGCGCTGGTGCTGGTGGGCGAGGGCGAGGCCGAGCACCAGGGCTCGCACATGGGCGGCGCCGAGGCGCTGGCCGCGGCCGGCCTCCGGCCGCTGGAGCTGGGGGCCAAGGAGGGTCTCTCGCTGATCAACGGCACGCAGTTCATGGCGGCCATCGGCGCCCTGGCGGTGTGCCGTGCGCGGCGGCTGGTGAAGCTGGCCGACCTTGCCGCGGCCCAGACCATCGAGGGTGTGCGCGGCTCGCGCACGCCGTTTGCCCCCGAGCTTCAGGCGCTGCGCCCGCATCCCGGGCAGGCCCAGTCGGCCGCGAATCTCTACCGTCTGCTCGACGACTCGCAGATCGTCGCCTCGCACCGCTGGTGCGGGCGCGTGCAGGACGCCTACTCGCTGCGCTGCTCGCCACAGGTACACGGCGCAGTGCGCGACGCGCTCGCCTACGCCACCGCGGTGATCGAGATCGAGCTGAACTCGGCCACCGACAACCCGCTGGTGCTCGTCGACCACGGCGACGTGATGTCCAACGGCAACTTTCACGGCGAGCCCGTGGCGTTCGCGCTCGACACGCTGAAGATGGCGCTGGCCGAACTCGCGTCGATCTCGGAGCGGCGCACCGAACGGCTGCTCAACCCGACCATGTCCGAGGGCCAGCCGGCATTCCTGACCCGCGAGGGCGGGCTCAACTCGGGGTTCATGATCGCCCAGTACGTGGCGGCCAGCCTGGTCAGCGAGAACAAGGTGCTGGCCCACCCGGCCAGCGTCGACTCCATCCCCACCTCGGCGGGGCAGGAGGATCACGTCTCGATGGGCGCGACGGCGGCCGTGCACCTGTGGCAGGTGTGTGCCAACGTCGAGCGGGTGCTCGCGGTGGAGCTGCTGTGCGGCGCGCAGGCGCTCGACTACCTCGCACCGCTGCGGCCGGGGCCGCTCGTGGCGGCGTTGCAGGCGGCGGTGCGTGAGCGCTCGCCGCATCTCGACCGGGATCGCTCGCTGAGCGGCGAGATCGGCGACCTGGCCGGCGCGGTGCGCGACGGCTCGCTGGTGGCGTCGGTCGAGACCGGCGCCGCACCGCTTGCCTAGTCCTCTAGTTGTCCACGCGGTACACCGAGCCGCCCGCCGACAGCACGTAGAGGCCTCCGGCCGACCCCTGACCGAACGAGGTGAGCGTTCCGGCCCGGCGTGAGATCGCCATCTCGGCGGGGCGCCCACCACTCGCTCTGCGCCGCCAGATGCGGCCCGAGCAATAGTCGCCGTAGATGTAGAACCCGCGCAGCGTCGCGATCTCGCCGCGGTACACGTATCCGCCGATCACCGCGCAGTTGCCGCCGGGCGAGTGCGCGTACTGGATCACGGGCATCACCGCATGGGCCGGCACGGGATTGCCGTTGCCGTTGTTGTAGACGTGCGTGCCCTCGTAGTAGCTCCAGCCGTAGTTACCTCCGGCGGCTGCCCCGGCCGGCACCTTGTCGATCTCCTCCCACATGTCCTGGCCCACATCGCCGATCCACAGGTCGCCGTTGGCGCGGTCGAATGAGAACCGCCATGGGTTGCGGAATCCGTACTGGTAGACCCGCGCCTGGGGCTTCCTGGCGTAGACGTTCATGCGCAGGATCTTGGAGAGCAGGCCGGTGGGCCGCTGGCCGACATGGTTGGGGTCGCCCTCGCTGCCGCCGTCGCCAAACCCGATGTACAGCAGGCCGTCGCGGCCGAAGGCGATCTGGCCGCCGTTGTGGTTTTCGAACGGCTGGTGTAGCTGCAAGAGCACACGGCCGGATGCGGGGTTCGCGATATTCGGATGGTTGGGCTGCACGCGGTAGCGCACGATGCGGCTATCGCTCTGCACGTTGGTGTAGCTGACGTAGAAGAACCCGTTGCGGCCGTAGTGCGGATCGAACGCGAGCGAGAGCAGGCCCTGCTCGTTGCCGCGCGACACCTTGCCGGTCAGATTCAGGAACGGCCGCGAGAGCAGGCGGCCGGCGCGGTACACGCGGATGTTGCCCACCCTGGTGACCACGAACAGGCGGCTGTCGCCGGGCGCGGCGGTCAGGAACACGGGCTCCGAGAGGCCGGACATGATCCGGTGCAGGTGCACCGCGGCCGAAGCGGTCGTGCCGGCCCCGCACGCCGCCAAGCAACCCCACGGTGAGTACGAGCGCGAT
The DNA here is from genome assembly GCA_963796875.1 of uncultured Actinomycetes bacterium. Classification (GTDB taxonomy): domain Bacteria; phylum Actinomycetota; class Thermoleophilia; order Gaiellales; family JAICJC01; genus CAVPTL01. The sequence goes on along the minus strand of CAWCNL010000004.1, from coordinate 58,569 downwards.
TCGTCTCACGATGCGTCTCACCCTAGCACTGCGTGATCAGTGGTACCGTGCGGCCGTGGCAACGACATCGCCGGCCCAGGAAGCTCGCGCTCTGGTCGCCGACCTGAGTGCGATTCGCGCCCCCCGAGGCACACAGATGCGCTGCAAAGGCTGGGCGCAGGAGGCCGCGCTGCGGATGCTCCTGAACAACCTCGATCCCGAGGTTGCCGAGGATCCCACGCGCCTGATCGTGTACGGCGGTTCGGGCCGGGCGGCGCGCAGTCCCGAGGCGCTCCAGGCGATCGTCGAGGCGCTGATCGAGCTCGAGAACGACGAGACGCTGCTGGTGCAGTCCGGAAAGCCCGTCGCGGTGTTCCGCACCCATGCGCATGCACCGCGCGTGCTGCTGGCAAACTCGATGCTGGTGCCCCGGTTTGCGACCTGGGACGAGTTTCGGCTGCTCGAGGCGCAGGGCCTCACGATGTACGGCCAGATGACCGCCGGCTCGTGGATCTATATCGGCAGCCAGGGAATCTTGCAGGGCACGTTCCAGACGTTCATGGCCGCCGCCGAGAAGCACTGGGGCGCGACCGACCTGACGGGCAAGACGGTGCTCACCGCGGGCCTCGGCGGCATGGGCGGCGCCCAGCCGCTGGCCGCGTCGCTGGCCGGGGCGGCGAGCCTCAACGTCGAGGTCGATCCGCATCGCATCCAGCGCCGCCTGGAGACCCGCTACCTGGACGAGATAGCCACCGATCTGGACGATGCGGTGCGGCGGGTACGTGAGCACGCCGCCGCCGGCCGTGGGGTCTCGGTGGCGATCGAGGGCAACGCCGCCGACGTGTTTGCGGCGATCGCCGAGCGCGGCGACCATTTCGACCTGGTCACCGACCAGACCTCGGCGCACGACATGCTGAACGGCTACGTCCCCAACGGCATGACGCTGGCCGAGGCGCTCGAGCTGCGCGAACGCGATCCCGAGCGCTATGTGACCGAAGCGCGCCGCACGGCGGTCGTGCACGTGCAGGCCATGCTCGACCTGCAGAAGGCCGGCAGCCACACGTTCGACTACGGCAACAACCTGCGCACCGAGGCGCTGGACGGCGGCCTCGAGAACGCCTTTGACTTCCCCGGGTTCGTGCCCGCCTACGTGCGGCCGCTGTTCTGCCGCGGCGCCGGGCCGTTTCGCTGGGCGGCCCTCTCGGGCGACCCGGCCGACATCCACCGCATCGACCAGGCTCTGCGCGAGGCATTCCCCGACGATGCGCTGCTCCAGCGCTGGCTCGAGCTGGCGCCCGACCGCATCGAGTTCCAGGGGCTCCCGGCGCGCATCTGCTGGCTCGGCCAGGGCGACCGCGCCAAGGCGGGGCTGATCTTCAACGATCTGGTGCGCTCGGGCGAGGTCTCGGCGCCGATCGTGATCGGCCGCGACCATCTGGACACCGGCTCGGTGGCATCGCCGTTCCGCGAGACCGAGGCGATGAAGGACGGCTCCGACGCGATCGCCGACTGGCCGATCCTGAACGCCCTGCTCTCGACCTCGTCGGGCGCGTCGTGGGTGTCGGTGCATCACGGCGGCGGCGTCGGCATCGGCAACTCGATCCACGCGGGACTGGTGATCGTGGCCGACGGCACCGACGAGATGGCGCTGCGGCTCGAGCGCACGCTGACCAACGATCCTGGCCTGGGTGTGGCCCGGCACGCCGACGCCGGCTACGACGAGGCGATCGCGACCGCCGCTGAGCATCATCTGCACCTGCCGATGGTGGACACGGGTGGCTGACGCGCACCGCGGTGCTGACCGGCGTCAGCGGCGGCTGGGGCCGGGCGGTGCTCGATCTGTTTTGCGAGCGCGGCTGGAACGTCGCGATCGCCCACCGCGGCGATGCGGAGAACCTCCCGGCGCGGTGTGCTGGGCCTCGAGGCCGACCTGACCGATCCCGATTCGGCGGCCGGTGTGGTGCACGCCGCGGTCGACCGGTTCGGCCGGGTCGACGCGCTGGCCAATGTCGCCGGCGGGTTCGCGATGGCGGGATCGATCGAAGAGACGCCGATCGACCTGTTCAAGGCCCAGTACGCGGTGAACTTCGAGACCGCCCTGAACATGACGCGGGCGGTTCTGCCGGTGATGAAGAGCCAGGGCGGCGGCTCGATCGTCTACATCGGCACCACTGCCGCCACGAGCCCGTTTGCCGGTGGTTCGGCCTATGCGCTCTCGAAGATGGCGCTGCGCGGGCTGATGCGGGTGGTCGACGTCGAGAACCGCACCGGCGGCATCCGCGCCAACGAGCTGGTGGTGAAGATCGTCGACACGCCCCGCAACCGGGCCGAGAACCCCAACGCCGACTTCAGCCGCTGGACGACCGGCGAGCAGCTCGCCGAGTCGATCGAATGGCTCTGCTCCGACGCTTCCTCGCCGCTCTCCGGCGGCTCGATCCCCGCCTATGGCCGAGCCTGAGCCAGCCCGGCGACGCGCCGAGCTACCTGCTCACCAACCTGACCGCCGTGGCCTCGCCGGCGGGCCGCGGCGCCCCGCTGCGCGGCGGCGAGCTGGGCCGAGTCGAGGTGACCGCGCCGGCCGCGGTGGCGATCGAGGACGGCCGGATCACCGCGGTGGGGCACCCGCAGGAGCTGGAGAACACGCACGCCCACCTCGACCGGCTCGACGCCGGTGGAGCGGTGGCGGTGCCCGGACTGATCGACTGTCACACGCATCCGGCCTGGGGCGGCGAGCGGGCCAACGAGTTCGACCTGCGCGCGCAGGGGGCCGACTACGAGCGGATCCACGCAGGCGGCGGTGGGATCGCGGCCACGGTGGCCGCCACCCGCGCGCTCGACGCTGCGGGGCTCGGCGCCGCGGTCGACCACCATTTCGCGGCCATGCGCCAGAACGGCACCACCACCGCCGAGGGCAAGTCGGGCTACGGCCTCGACCACGACACCGAGCTGGCGAGCCTGCGGGCGATCGCCGCCGAACATCCGATCGAGACGGTACCCACCTACCTGGGGGCGCACACGGTGCCGCCCGAGTTTGCCAACGGCGACGACTATCTGGACTTCGTCCTGGCCGACGTGCTGCCCGAGGCGGCGCAGATCGCCGAGGCAGCCGATGTGTTTCTGGAGCGCGGCTCGTTCGACTACGCCCAGGCAGAGCGGTTTCTGCGGGCCGCCGCCGCGCATGGGCTTGCGCCGCGGCTGCACGGCGACCAGTTCAGCGAGTCCGGCGCGATCCCCCTGGCCGTCGAGCTGGGCGCCCGCTCGGTCGACCACCTCGAAGCCACCGGGCCGGCAGGAGTCGCGCAGATCGCCGCAAGCGACGTGGCGGCGGTGCTTCTGCCGGTCGCCGCGCTCTACCTGCGCCGCACCATGCCGCCGGCGCGGGCGCTGATCGACGAGGGCGCGATCGTCGCGCTGGCCACCGACTTCAACCCGGGCAGTGCATTTTGCGACTCGCTGCCGGTGGTGATGACGCTTGCCTGCACGGTGATGGGGATGACGCCGGCCGAGGCGCTCGCGGCCTGCACGGTGAACGCCGCGTGGGTGCTGGGCCGCGGCGAGCGGCTGGGCCGGATCGCCCCGGGATTCGATGCCGACCTGCTGGTGATGGACGCCCCGGACTGGCGATTTGTGGCCTATCACCTGGCCGGCCGGGATCTGCGGTGGGTGATCAAGGCCGGACGGATCGTGTGATCGGCCCCGGCGGCCGGTTTACTCGCGCAGATGCCGCCGCGGTGGGGGCCGGTGGCCTTGTGGTGGCGGGCCTCGCGATCGCCGCCGGCGCGCTGGCCGACGCCGCGGTCCCGGCACGGCTCGACGGCATCGACCGCATCGTGGTGGGGCTCGCGCATGTCGACATGATCCGGCTCCTGGCGCTCGCTGCCGGACTCGGGCTGCTCGCCGCCGGGCTCGTGGCCGGAGCGCGGCTGGGCGGCTGGGATGAGGCGGGCTCGCGGCTGGGCGCCGGGATCGCCGCGGGCGGGTTTGGGCTGTGCGTCGCGATCCTGCTGGCGGCCACCATCGTCGCGCCTGCCATCCGCGGTTCGACGGTGTGGTGGTCACGGGCAGCTCGGCGCTGGGCGACTGGCTGCGGCAGGCGTTGGCCGCGGCGGGATTCGGCGCTGCGTTCGCCGTGGCGGCGGTCGTGCTGGCCCAGGCCGAGCCCGTGCCGCTCGAGGTCCCTGAGCCCGAGGCCCGCGCCGGTCGAACCGTCCCGGCCGCGACGACGGCCGCCGAGCCTTCGACCGAGCGCCGGCGCCGGTCGCCGCCGACCGCGGCACCGGCGGCGCCGGCGCCGCACGTCTCCACACCGCCGCTGACCGCCCAGGCCCAGCAGATCTACAGCCGCCGGCTGGCCTTCTCGCCGCGGGCGGCGGAGGCCCGGCAGCTGGTGGACGACGTCGCCCGGCTCGAGAGCGACGGACAGGCGGCCGAGGCCGTGCGCCTGATCGACCGGCTGCAGGCGATGTAGGCGCGGCCGGGCGAGACCCGCCCGGTAGAATGCGCGCGTGGCGAACCGCAAGCAGCAGAAGCGCAAGTACAACCGGGCCAAGGCGCACAGCCGCGGCGTCGACGGCACGCTGCCGCCCGAGGAGCGCAGCGAGCGCAAGCCGGCCCGAGGCAGCTCCGGGCCGCCGCGTCCGCGAGATCCGCGAGCCCAACCTGCGCCGGGCCGCCGGCCGGGCGGGCATCTTCGCGGTGCTGTTCTTCCTGGCCCAGCACTTCACCAGCCTGGGCGGCAAGAACACCGTCCCCGAGCAGGTCATCGCCGTCGGTCGTGATGTTCGTCGGCTTCACGCTCGTGGGGGTCCTCACCGAGCGGTTCGTCTGGCGCCGGCACCTCAAGCAGCAACAAGAGCACGCCCAGCCGTGAGCCCGCCGCAGTTGCGGGTGGCTCAGCTCGCGCTGGGCGCCTATCAGACCAATTGCTATCTGGCGCTGTCTCGAGGATCGCACCGATGCCGTGATCATCGACCCCGGCGACGAGTCCGAGCGGGTGATGGGAGTGCTCGCCGAGCAGGGCTGGACGGTGGCCGCCATCCTGATCACCCACGCCCACTTCGACCACATCGGAGCCGTCAAGGACATCGCCGCGGCCACCGGAGCCGAGGTGTGGATGCCCGCCGGCGAGGCCGACGAGCTGCGCGGCCTGACCCACGCGCCGTATCGAGCCCGAGCACCTGCTCGACGGCACCGAACCCGTGTCGGTGGCGGGCATCGACTTTCGCACGTTCGCCGTGCCGGGCCACTCGCCGGCATCGATCGCGTTTGCGGCGCACGGATTCCTGTTCTCGGGCGATGTGCTGTTCTCGGGGTCGGTCGGCCGCACCGACCTGACCGGAGGCAGCATGCCGGTGCTCCTGCAGAGCATCGCCACCCTGATGCGCGAGCTGCCACCCGAAACGGTCGTGTGCCCCGGGCACGGCCCCATCACCACGCTCGAAGAAGAGGCGCAGACCAACCCGTTTCTGGCGGAGCTGCGCGCGTGAGCGAGTTCCAGGCGCCCCGCGGCACCCGCGACTGGTACGGCGCCGACGCGGTGCGGCGACGCGGCCTGGTCGATGCCGCCCGCAGCATCTTCGAGGCGGCCGAATACCGCGAGGTGATCACGCCGACCTTCGAGGACACGGCCATCTACCAGCGCACGTCTGGCGAGGGATCCGACGTGGTGCGCAAGGAGATGTACACCTTCCGCGACCGCTCCGACCGGTCGCTGACGCTGCGCCCCGAGGGCACGGCGGGCGTGGTGCGGGCCTACCTGGAGAACGGGATGAGCCGGCTGCCGCAGCCGATCAAGAGCTACTACGTGGCACCCATGTTCCGGTACAACAGGGTGCAGCGCGGCCGCTACCGCGAGCACTACCAGTTCGGCGTCGAGGTGATCGGCTCGGCCGATCCGGCGGTCGACGCCGAGGTGATCGCCCTCCAGCACGCGTGGTATCGCTCGGTGGGCGTAACCGCCTACGAGCTCGAGCTGAACTCGATCGGCGACCACAACTGCCGGCCCGCCTACATCGCAGCTGCTGGTGGCGTTCCTCGACGACCACGCGTCCGAGCTGTGCGAGGAGTGCCTGGAGCGGCGCGACACCAACCCGCTGCGGGTGTTCGACTGCAAGAACCAGGACTGCCAGGCGGTGCTCGCCTCGGCGCCCAAGATCACCGACCACCTGTGCGCCGAGTGCCAGCAGCACTTCGACGCCGTGCGGGCGTTCCTCGACGCGCGCGGCGTGGCCTTCACCGTCTCGCCCGGGCTGGTGCGCGGGCTCGACTACTACACGCGCACGGCGTGGGAGTTCGTCACCACCCAGCTGGGCGCTCAGGGCACCATCGGCGGCGGCGGCCGCTACGACGGGCTGGCCGAGCAGCTGGGCGGCCCGGCAACGCCCGGCGTCGGGTTCGGGTCGGGCCTCGAGCGGTTGTTCGAGCTCGCCACCGAAACCGTCGCCGACCGGCCGTGGGTGTGCTTTCGTCGTCACGCATGAACCCGCCCGGCCGCGGCTCTATGCGCTGATGGACGACCTGCGGCTGCGGGGCGTGACGGCCGACACGGTGTTCGGCAACCGGCCGTTGCGCCGGCAGCTCGAGGCCGCCGTCCAAGGGGGGCGCCCAGACCACCGTGATCGTCGGCGAGGACGAGTGGGCGGAGGGCGTCGCGACGGTGCACGATAAGGTCTCGGGCGAGCGCCGCACCGTGGCGCTGGACGACCTTGTGAGGGAGCTTTCGTGAGTTTCAGAACCGACCTGGGCGGCGATCTGCGGGCAGACGATGTCGGCCGCACCGTCACGCTGTCGGGCTGGGTGGCGCGGCGCCGCGACCACGGCGGCCTGGTGTTCGTCGACCTGCGCGACGCGGGTGGGGTGGTGCAGCTGGTGCTCAACCCCGAGCGGCTGCCCGATGCGCATGCGCTGCGCAACGAGTTCGTGATCAAGGTGTCCGGCGAGGTGCGCGCCCGCGATGCCCAGAACGTCAATCCGCGGCTGGCCACCGGCCAGGTCGAGGTCGGCGTGACCGAGATGGAAATCCTCTCGAGGGCGGCCGTGCTGCCGTTCCAGCTCGACGACGAGGGCGTCGACGAGACGCTGCGGCTGCGGCATCGCTATCTCGATCTGCGCCGCGACGCGATGCGCGAGAACATCCGCGTGCGTTTCCGGCTTACCCAGCTGATCCGCCGCTACCTGGAGGATCACGGGTTCTGGGAGCTCGAGACGCCGATTCTGTACAAGTCGACGCCCGAGGGCGCCAAGGAGTTCCTGGTGCCGACATCGACGCATCCCGGCAAGTTCTACGCGCTGCCGCAGTCGCCGCAGACCTACAAGCAGCTCTATGTGATCGCCGGGTACGAGCGCTACTACCAGATCGCCCGCTGCTTCCGCGACGAGGCCACCCGCGCCGACCGCACCGCCGAGTTCACGCAGCTCGACATGGAACTCGCGTTCATCGAGCCCGAGGACCTGTTCGAGCTGCTCGAGGGGCTGTTCACGGTGCTCTGGAAGGAGCTTGCCGGGGTCGACCTGCCCACGCCGTTTCACCACCTCACCTGGGACGAGGCGACGCTGCGGTATGCGTCGGACAAGCCCGACACGCGCTTTGGCTGCGAGATCGCCGACGTTACCGAGGTGCTGCGCGACACCGAGTTCAAATCGTTCGGCGCGGTGATCGCCTCCGGTGGGGTGGTGCGAGGGTTTGCGGTGCCCGGGCGCGCAGGACTTCTCGCGCAAGGACTTCAAGGATCTGGTCGACTTCTGCGCTTCGTGGGGCGGTAAGGGACTGCTGTGGCTACAGGTGCAGGAGAACGGCGAGGTCACCTCTCCCACGGCCAAGTTCTTCTCGGCCGGCGAAATCGCGTCGATCGTCGCGGCCGCCGGCGCGGGGCCGGGCGACACGATCTTCCTGGTGGCCGACCAGGTCGACGCGGCGGTGCGCGTGCTGGGGCCGCTGCGGCTGCACCTCGGTGAGCGCCTGGGACTGATCCAGGAGGGCTGGAACTTCGTCTGGGTGACCGACTTCCCGATGTTCGAGTGGCTGCCCGACGAGGGCCGCTGGAAGGCGTCGCACAACCCGTTCTCGGCGCCGGCGCTGGGGTGGGAGGAGACGTTCGACCAGGATCCCGCCGCCGCGCGCTCGCGACAGTACGACCTGGTGCTGAACGGCAACGAGGTCGGCGGCGGATCGCGCCGTAACCACCAGATGGACAAGCAGCAGCGGGTGTTCGAGCTGCTCGGTATCTCGGCCGAGGAGGCCGAGCTGAAGTTCTCGTTCCTGCTGCGGGCGCTGTCGATGGGAGCGCCGCCCCACGGCGGTATTGCCTTCGGTCTCGATCGGCTTGCGATGCTCCTGGCGGGCGACCGATTCGATCCGCGACGTGACTGCATTTCCGAAGGGCCAGGGAGGCGTCGATTTTCTCACCGGCGCGCCCACCGAGGCCACCCAGGCCGAGCTCGACCAGTACAGCATTCGGGTCGTGGCGAAACCTGACGGCCTGCGCTAGCGTGTGGTTGCCGGCGCCATTTTGACAAGCGCACTTCTTTAAACGTCGTGCGACAATCACCGCGCCGAGGCGGTGGTCAGATCAACCGAAACATCCGTAGAGTGGTTGATCGCCCAGCCTCAGGCGTCGGCATGTGCATAAAAGGGGACAGTCCCCTTTTTATGCATCAGTGACGTTGGCTGAATCCTTGGACGGTTCGCCCATGCATAAAAGGGGACTGTCCCCTTTTATGCACCGCGTATCCTCCCGCCCATGGGCCTCTATCTCGACAATGCCGCCACGACGCCCCTGAGCGACGCCGCCCGGGCGGCGATGGAGCCGTTCTGGAGCGAGCGGTTCGGCAACCCGTCCGAGCCGCACGCCGCTGGGCCGCGACGCGCGGCTGGCACTCGAGGACGCACGGGCGACGATCGCCCGCTGTGTCGGCGCCCAGCCGGGTCAGGTGATCTTCACGGGCAGCGGCACCGAGGCGTCCAACCAGGCTGTCTTCGGCCTGGCCGGGCGCGTCCCCGGGCGCATCGTCTGCTCCGCCATCGAGCACGCAGCCGTGCGCGAGCCCGTGCTCGAGCTCGAGCGGCGCGGGTTCGAGGTCGTGTGGGTGGCCCCCGGCGGCCGACGGCGGCGTCGACGCGGACGAGTTCACGGCCGCGCTCACATCCCAGACCGTCCTTGCGGCGCTGATATGGGCCAACAACGTGACCGGAGTGCTGCAGCCGGTGCACCGCGCGGCGGCGGCGTGCCGCGAGATCGGCGTGCCCATGCACGTGGACGCGGTGCAGGCCGCCGCCGGTGTGCCGCTGGACTTCGCCGGCCTGGGTGCAGACACGCTCGCGCTCTCGGCCCACAAGCTGGGCGGGCCGAAGGGCACCGGCGCGCTGGTGGCGCGTGCTGCGCATGCCCTGCCACCGCTGATCCTCGGCGGTGGACAGGAGGGCGGGCGGCGCTCGGGCACCGAGAACGTGGCCGGCGTGGTCGGATTCGCGGCGGCGTTCGACGACTCGCTCGACCGGCCGGACGAGCCGCGCCGAGCTGCGCGATCGCCTCGAAACCCGCCTCCCTGCGGGAGTCGTACCGCTGTGTGCCGCGGCGCCGCGGCTGCCGGGCACCTCGCTGCTGCAGCTGCCCGGCGTGCGCGCAGAGCTGATGGTGCTCGCACTCGACGAGGCGGGCTACCAGGTCTCGGCCGGCTCGGCCTGTGCTGCGGGCGACGACGAGCCGAGCCACGTGCTGCTCGCGCTGGGCCTGACGCCGCAACAGAGCCGCGCCGTGATCCGGGTTTCGCTGGGTCACGACTGCACGGCCCCGGGCATCGACGGGTTCGTCGCCGCGCTCGGCCAGATCCTCGACCAGCTGGCACCCGGTACCATCGACGCGTGTACTCAGACGCCGTCATCCGTCACTCACTGAACGTCGAGCGGGCAGGGTCGGCCGGCCCCGGCGCGGCGTGCGGCGAGGCCGGAAACCCCACCTGTGGCGACACCGTGCGCATCGAGCTGCAGCTCGAGGACGGGCGGATCAAGGCCGCCCGGCACACGACCTTCGGCTGTCCGCACGCGACCGCCGCGGCGGCGCTCCTGTGCCGGTGGGCCGAGGGCGGCACCGTGCTGGAAGCCGCCGCGCTGGGGCTGCCTCAGCTCGAGGCCGAGCTGGGACTCGAACTGCGCCGTCGCGGCTGTCTCGACGTCGCCGTCGACGCACTGGCTGCGGCGCTCGCGACCGCGCTGGATCGCTCGCCGGCAGCGGTTGATACCAGCCGTGTCGCCGTGGCGATGTCGGGTGGGGTGGACAGCGCGACGGCGCTCCTCAAGGTGCGGGAGGCGGGATTCGAGCCGGTTGGGGTCACGCTGCGGCTGTGGATCGATCCGGCGGCGCCGCGATCGGAGCGCGCCTGCTGCTCACCCGACTCGGTACGGGCGGCGCGGGCCGCCTGCCACCGGCTGGGTGCAGCGCACTTCGGGCTCGACTTGCGCGAGGAGTTTCGCGCGGCGGTGGTCGATGGCTTCGTCGCCGCATACGCGAGTGGCGCGACACCCAACCCGTGCGTGCGCTGCAACTCGGCCTTTCGGTTCGATGCACTCGCCGACTTCGCCGACCGGGCCGGCGCAGAGCGGATCGCGACCGGACACTATGCGCGGGTCACCCACCGCGGCGACCGGGCGTTCCTGGCCCGCGGCATCGATCCGGCCAAGGATCAGTCCTACATGCTGGCCGGCGTGCCTGCAGAGATCCTCGACGCGCTGCTGGTTTCCGCTGGGCGAGCAGACGAAGGCCGAAACGCGCGCGCAGGCACGCGCCGCGGGCCTCGAGGCGGCCGGACGGGCCGAGAGCCAGGAGGTGTGCTTCGTCGGCGGCGGCGACCATCGCGCGTTTCTGGAGCGCTTCGGAGGTGCTGGGCCGGCGGGCGAGATCGTCGCGCAGGATGGCGCGGTGCTGGGCCGGCACGCCGGAATCCACCGCTTCACTCCCGGCCAGCGCCGCGGGGTCGGCGTGGCTGCCAACGAGCCGCTGTACGTGATCCGCACCGAGCCGAGCAGCGGCCGTGTGGTGGTGGGGCCGCGGGCGGCCGGCGAGCGGCGCACGGTGCGGGTCAGCCCCGGCCGGATGCACGTGCCCGGCGGCCGGGTGCAGGCCAAGCTGCGCTACCGATCGGACCCTGTGTGGGCCACCGCGAGCACGTGCGAGGACGGGTTCGAACTCGAACTCGAGACGCCGGTCGGCGGGATCGCCGCGGGCCAGACGGCCGTGCTCTACCAGGACGACGTGGTGGTCGGGGCCGGCACCATCAGCTGACGGCTGCCCGGTATGATGGCGGCATGGACGCTTCTGACGCCTGGCAGTGGGCACTTGCGCTGTTCCTCATCCTGACCGCAGTGGGCCTGCTGATCCTGCTGCTGCGCGCATCGGGCACGCTCGACCGCGTGAACGTGCTGCTGGACGGCGTGACGCCCGAGATCGTGCCGCTGCTCGGCAAGGTCTCGACCTCGGTCGATCACGTCAACGACGAGCTCGAGAAGGTCGGCACCGTGACCGACTCGGCGGTCGACGCCACGCAGAAGGTCGATCATTCGGTGCGGGCGGTATCTGAAGCCATCTCCAAACCCGCCAAGGCTGCCGCAGGCGCGAGCGCGGGCCTCAAGCACGGGTTGCAGTCGTTCAAGACACGCCGCGATCAGCGCGGCGGCGTGGTCTGATGCGGCTCGGGCCGGCGTTGATCCTGATCGGGGCGGGCGCCTACCTGGGCAAGCGCGCGATGGACATCGCCCGCGAGGAGGACAAACCGCTGGGCGAGGTGCTGTCGTCGCTGCCCGGCCGCATCGCCGAAGACGTGAAGAGTCTGCCCGACGACCTGCGCATGGCCGGCAAGGAGGGCAAGCTCGCCGTCCGACCGCGAGATTCGCCGACCTCGACGCAAGGCGTCCTGCGCCCGACACGGGCTAAGATGCGCGCTAACCGACAGCGCAACAGACGTGCCAGGCACGTTTGTTGCGTCTGCCTGATCAGTCGAGCACGCGGGCGATCAGTTCGTGGCGCTGGATGAGCCTCTTGGGCTCGCCGGCCAGCCGCAGCTCGAACCCGATGCCGCGCGGATAGAGCACCTTGTCGCCGGGGGCGATCCCGTGGGCGTCCTCGCCCACCGCCACCACCACTCCGGCGCGACAGGCCGCATCGGAACTCGCCGGGATGATCAGGCCGTGGGTGGTCTCGGTCTCCTCGTCCACCGGCTCGACCAGCACGTAGTCGTCCAGCGGCTCGATGCCGCGGGCGGAGCGCTCCGAACCCTCGAAGCGCGAAAGCATGTCGTCAGGCTCCATGCACACAGCCTAGCCCGACGGCCCCGTCGGTAGAATGCCCCGATGCGCTCGCACGAGATCCGCCGCATCTTCCAAAACCACTTCACGAGCCGGGATCACCTGAGGATCCCCTCGGGGTCGCTGGTGCCGCCGGCGTGGGATAAGAGCGTGCTGATCACGACCGCGGGCATGCAGCCGCTGAAGCAGTACTTCCTGGGCCAGGACACGCCGCCGTCGCCGCGCCTGACGAGCGTGCAGAAGTGCTTTCGCACCGTCGACATCGACGAGGTCGGCCGCACCGCCCGGCATCTGACGTTCTTCGAGATGATGGGCAACTTCTCGCTCGGCGACTACTTCAAGCAGCAGGCGGTCGATTTTGCCTGGGAGCTCGTCACCTCGGAAGACGGGTTCGCGTTCGATCGCGACAAGATCTGGGCGACCGTCTACCGCGGCGACGAGCGCGTACCCGTCGACGACGAGGCCATCGAGCTGTGGCAGGCCAAGGGCATCCCCGCCGAGCGGATCGTGCGGCTGGGCGGCGATAACTTCTGGCAGGCGGGGCCGGTGGGCCCGTGCGGCCCGTGTTCGGAGCTCTACTTCGACCGCGGCCCCGAGCATGGCTGCGGCCGCGCCGACTGCGCGCCGGGTTGCGACTGCGACCGGTTCCTGGAGTTCTGGAACCTGGTGTTCATGCAGTACAACATGCTCGACGGCGGCGACCTGGAGCCGCTGCCGCGGCCCAGCATCGACACCGGCTGCGGCGTCGAGCGAACGACGATGCTCTCGGAGGGCGTCGACAGCGTGTATGACACCGATGCGTTTCGCGACGTGATCGACGCCGTCGAGAGCTGGGGCACTGCGCGCTACGGCCGCACGCCGCAGGAGACCAAGGCGCTGCGGGTGCTCGCCGACCACGGCCGCGCGATGACGTTTCTGGCCACCGACGGCATCGAGCCGGGCAACGAGGGCCGCGGCTACGTGCTGCGGCGCGTGATCCGCCGGGCGATGCTGCAGGCCGGCCGGGTGGGGATCGAGGGCGAGCTGCTGCCGCGGCTGCACGCCCGGGTCGTGGAGCTGCTCGGCGACGTGTATCCCGAGCTCGCCGCCGGCGAGGCGACTGTCTCGGCGCTGCTGCGGGCCGAGGAGCAGCGGTTCGGCCGCACGCTCGAGACCGGCCAGCGGCTGCTCGACGACCTGCTTTCGCGGGGCGGAAACGTGTCCGCCGAGGACGCGTTCAAGCTGCACGACACGTATGGATTCCCCTTTGAGATGACCGCCGAGATCGCCGCCGAGCACGGCCGATCGGTGGACGAGGCGGGGTTCGCGACGCTGATGGACGACCAGCGCGCGCGCGCCCGCGCCGCGATCGCCGACCGCGGCACCGAGGCTGCCGGGGCGTTCTCCCGTGAGGCCGGGTTCGCCACCGAGTTCGTCGGCTACGAGCGTCTGGACGTGCTCACCACCATCGGCGCGCTGAGCGCCGGGGGCGATTCCAGCATGCTCCTGAAGCTGCGCGAGAGCCCGTTCTACGCGCGCGGCGGCGGGCAGGTGGCCGATGCCGGCTGGATCGAATCCGAGACGGGCCGCGCCGCGGTCACCGACGTGATCCGGCTCGACGACGACCAGGTGCTGGTGGTCGAGCTCGAACGCGGCGAGCTGCTGCGCGGCGACCGCGTGCGGGCCCATGTCGATGTCGACCGGCGGCGGCCGACCACCGCCAACCACACGGCCACGCATCTGCTGCACCGCGCGCTGCGCGACCTGCTGGGCGAGCACGTCACGCAGGCGGGCTCCTACGTCGGCCCCGACAAGCTGCGCTTCGATTTCCGCCACGGCGAGCCGCTGTCGACCGAGCAGCTGGCCACCGTCGAGAACGACGTCAACCAGTGGATCGTGCAGAACCATCCGCTGCATATCTTCACCACCGGCCGCGAGCATGCCCGCGAGCTGGGCGCCACGATGCTGTTCGGTGAGAAGTACGGCGAGTTCGTGCGGGTGGTCGAGATCGACGATGTCTCGAGCGAGCTGTGCGGCGGTACCCACGTGCGCTCCACGGCCGAGATCGGCGCCTTCGTCCTGACCCGCGAGACCAGCTCGTCGCAGGGTGTACGGCGGGTCGAGGCGATCACTGCCGCGGCGGCGATCGACCAGCTGCGCGAGCGATCGCGCCAGGTCGACGAGCTGCAGGCCACGATCGCCGACCGCGACCGCAAGCTCAAGAGCAAGGGGAAGGGCAAGGGCGGTGCGAAGCAGCCCGCAGCGCAAAACGGCGACGTGGATGCCCAGCTCGCCGACGCGGCGGTCGACCGCGGTGGCCTGCACGTGGTGGCGGCGGCCCTCAAAGACGCCGACCCCGATGGCCTTCTGCAGGCCTCGGACCGGCTCAAGTCGCGGCTCGCGCCGGCTGTGATCGTGCTCGGCTCGACCCGAGATGGGCGCGTGCACCTGGTTGCAAACTTCGATCCGGTTGCGGTGGAGCGCGGGCTCTCGGCCGTCGACGTGATCCGCGAGGTCGCGCCGATCGTGGGCGGCGGCGGCGGCGGCCGGCCCACCATGGCGCGCGCGGGCGGCAGCGATCCCGAGTCGCTCGATCACGCCATCGAGGCGGCCCGTACGCTGATGCTCGACACTCTGGGAACGGCGTGAAGGTGATGGCGCTGGACTACGGAAAGAGCCGCACCGGAGTAGCCGTGAGCGATCCCAGCGGCACGCTCGCGCGGCCCGTCGGCGTGGTCGAGCGGGTGCGGTCAGCCGCCGGGCGCAAACGGCTGCTGCGGGTGATCGCCGAACACGAGCCCGAGCGCGTGGTGGTCGGGTTGCCGCTCACGCTCGCCGGACAGCGCGGGCGCCAGGCAGGCGAGACGCTCGCGTTCGTGCACGAGCTCGAGCGTGACTGTCCGGTGCCCGTGGAAACCTACGACGAGCGATTCACCACGACCATGGCCCAGCGGCTTTCGGGCAAGGATTCCGACGCCGTGGCCGCGGCCCACCTCCTCGAAGGATATTTGCTCAGATTCGCCGGCTAGTCGTGCTCATAGCTCTGGTGGTGGCGGTGCTGGCGGTGGTGTTCGCCGGCCGCGCAGTGCTGTCCACGTCGACCGCGGCGACAGGAGCCCCTCCGGCCAACCCACACGGCGCGGCGATCACCGTCGTGGTGCCCAGCGGCGCGAGCGCCGATCAGATCGCCGACATCCTGCAGGAGCGCGGCGTGGTCGAGGACAGCGGACGGTTCAAGGGCTACGCGTCGTCCCAGGGCGAGGGCACCAAGTTCAAGGCCGGCACCTACACGTTCCAGGCGGGCACCGCCTACGACCAGATCATCAAGCAGCTCGACCACGGCCCCAACGTCAAGTACCTGACGATCCCCGAGGGATACCGGCTGACCCAGATCGAGGCCCTGCTGCCCGCGGTGGGTATGAACCCGCACCGCTACGCCAAGGCGGTGCGGCGGGCCTCGCCGCCGCCGGGATTCGGGCACCACGTGAACATGGAGGGCTTCATGTTCCCGGCCACGTACACGATCCGGCCAGGGCGAAACCGAGTCGGAGCTGTGTCGCCGACCAGCTGGCCGCGTTCAGCAACGCCTGGTCGAAGGTCGGCATGAGCTATGCCAAGTCGAAGAACCTGAGCAACTACGACGTGCTCAAGATCGCGTCGATGATCGAGCGCGAGGCGCGCGCTGCGGGCGACCGGGCCAAGGTTTCGGCCGTCATCTACAACCGGCTGCACAAGAACATGGCGCTGGGCATCGACGCCACGATCCTCTACTACAAGGGCTCGTGGACGGCCCCGATCTCGTCCGCCGATCTGGCAAATCCCGAGCCGTACAACAACCGCGTGCACAAGGGTCTTCCGCCGACGCCGATCTGCAACCCCGGCCTCGCGGCGATGCAGGCCGCCGCGCACCCCGGGCCGTACGACTACCTGTACTACGTGGCCGTGCCCGGTCAGGCGGAGCAGTACTTCACCGCGAGCTACGAGGACTTCCTGCACCATGGCGGCTAGATGCCGGGCCGGGGTGATCGGCCACCCCGTCTCGCACTCGCGCTCGCCGCGGATGCACGCGGCCGGCTACGCCGCTCTGGGCCTCGACGGTTGGCGCTACGAGGCGATCGATGTGGCCCCGGAGGCTCTCGCGGAGTTCGTGGGGGCGCTGGCTGGCGCGGATTTCGCGGAGTGCAACGTCACCATTCCGCACAAGGAAGCGGTGATCGCTCTGTGCGACGAGCTCTCGGATGAGGCGGCGGCGGCGGGGTCGGTGAACACCCTGCTGGTCGAGCCGCACGGAATCCGCGGCGAGAGCACTGATGGGCGCGGGCCTTCTGTGGGCGCTCGGCGATGTTGCGCCGGGCCGGGCCGTGGTGCTGGGTGCGGGCGGTGCGGCGCGAGCGGCGGCGGTGGCGCTGGCCGCCGCCGGATGGGACGTGCAGGTTGCCGCGCGCCGACGCCGAAGCAGCGCAGAGCATCGGGCTGGGGGTGAGCCGCTGGCCGGCTGCCGAGGTGCGGCGACCTGGTGGTCAACGCCACGCCCATCGGCCAGGCCGGAGACCGCGCGGCGCTGCCGCTCGACCCTGCGCTCCTGAGCCCGACCGTGACCGTGGTCGATCTCGCCTACCTCGGCGACGGCAGTCCCGACCGCCCTCTGCACGGCGGCCGCGGCGGCAGGGGCGAGAGTGGTGGACGGGCTCGACGTGCTGGTCGGCCAGGGCATCCTCGCCTTCGAGCTGTTCACGGGCGTTCCCGCGCCGGTCGACGGCCATGGCGGCCGCCGTGCGCGGGTAAGGCACTTCAGGCGGCGGCCCGGCGCGCCGATAGCAGGAGGCATGGAAACTCTGCTCCCCGTCGCCACGGTGGGATTTGCGATGGGCTGGCCGCTGGAGATGCTGATCCAGCGGTTCCCCAAGCCCGGTGGAACTGCCCCTTCGGCGCGGCGCCGCTGGATCGTCTGCGCCGTCACGTGCGCGTGCTTTGCGCTGCTCGTGCTGCAGCTCGGTTTCGAGCCCGAACTGGCTCCGGCACTGCTTCTGACCGCACTCATGATCCCCGCCTCGGCGATCGATCTGAACTGCCGGATCATCCCCGACGCGATCAACCTGCCCGGTGCCGTTGCGGTCTACGTGGTGGCGGTCGCGGCACAGCCCGGACGCTGGCTCGAGCTGCTTTTGGGCGGCCTGCTGGGCGCGCTCTTCCTGTTCATCCCGTCGCTCCTGACGCGGGGCGGCATGGGCATGGGCGACGTCAAGATGACGCTGATGATCGGGTTCTGCACGGGCCAGTACGTGCTGATAGCTCTCTTCTTCGGCTTCCTGCTGTCGCTGGCCCCGTCGTTCTGGGCGCTCGTGCGCGGCGGCTGGAAGGGCCGCAAGACCACATTCCCGTTCGGGCCGTTTCTCGCTGCCGGAGCGATGATCGCGCTGCTCTGGGGGCCGCAGATCTGGTCAGTGTGGCTGGGCGGCGGCTGAGCCGCTACCAGTCCGCGTCGGTGTAGAAGCGCGCCGCGACCTCTGCGGTCAACCGCCGCACCGTGTCCACCTCGTGCGGCTCGAGCCTGCGCCGCCAGGCACTCGCCGCCGCGACGCTGTTGCGCGCGTCCGGTGTGGGCCTTCCCTCGGGGGCGTCGGCGGGGTTCTCGGCCGCGGTGACGAGCCGTACGTGCTCGCCGACGGTGGCCGTCCAGGTCAGGCCGAGCTGCTCGTACAGCGCTCTGCATGCGCGGCTCGGGGTCGGCCGCAACATCCTCCTGGCGTACCGACAACCCACGTCGCCCACGGGACGGCCGTAGATGACCGCGCCACAAGAGCGCGGCCTGGTCGAGGATCGGGGGCGGTTTGGCCGCGTAGGCCGAGATCAGTTCGCGGTCGGACTGCGGCAGCACGTCCATGAGGTGGGGCTGCGAGGTGAAGTTGCGAAAGTCGAACGTCCAGTCGAGCCGTCTTCAGGCTCGCGGCGAACGCGGCCGGGTGGCGCACGCTGAACACCACCTGCATGCCGAACGTGCGCTCCAGCCAGGGCGCCGAGAGCACCGCGATCGGATCCTTCAGCAGCGGCCGCGCGCCGGCTTCGACCCGCGTGCGTGGATAGGCGCGGACGGCTCGCAGTGCGTTGCGCGGCGACGGCAGGCATCTGGCTGCGTCGGCCCAGTCGTAGTCGAAACGCGAGCGTGCGCCGCAGCGGCTCGACGTAGGGTCGGCCGAGGTCGTCGTCCAGGTACATGAACCAGTGCGGGAACCGCGCCGCGAAGAGTCCTGGCTGCGGATGGTCGAGGTTGAAGATCTCGTTGACGAACACCGTGCCGTGCGCCTCGGCCAGCAGCCGGCCGAGCCAGGTGGTGCCCGAACGGTTGCTGCCGGTGACGAGGATCGGGGCTGGCATGTGCGTTGCGACCCTAGATGATCAATCATCTAGGCTCTCGCCACCATGGAACTGACCTACGTCACGGCAGGCGAGTCGCACGGCCCCGGACTGACCGTGGTGATCTCCGGCCTGCCGGCGGGCCTCGAACTCGACCACGAGCTGATCCGCGCCGATCTCGGCCGGCGCCAGGCAGGATACGGCCGCAGCCCCCGCCAGAAGCTCGAGACCGACGACGTCGACCCGCGCGGCGGCCTCCGGCACGGCCGCACGCTGGGCAGCCCGCTGGCCTTCTTCATCCAGAACCGCGACCACGACAACTGGACCGCGCCGATGAACCCGTGGCCGGTGGACGAGGCCGCACTGGAGGAGTACGGCTGGCGCGGCAAGCCGATCCGGCTGCCGCGGCCGGGCCACGCCGACCTCCCGGGCACGCTCAAGTACGGACACGAGGACGTGCGCAACGTGCTCGAGCGCGCCAGCGCCCGCGAGACCGCTGCGCGGGTGGCCGCCGGCGCCGTCGCCAAGGCGCTGATCCGCACCATCGGGATCGAGGTGCGCTCGCACGTGCTGCAGGTCGGCACGCGTGCGCGCGACGCCGCCGGCCTGGCTGTCGCTCGCAGGATTTCGAGCGCGCCGAGCGCACCGAGGTGCGCTGCCTCGACCCGACGCCGAGGCGGCCATGATCGACGAGATCGAAGCCGCCAAGAGCGAGCGCGACACGCTCGGCGGGATCACCGAGGTGCGGGCGTTCGGCGTTCCGCCCGGGCTGGGGTCGCACGTCTCGGCCGACCGCACGGCTCGACGGCCGGCTGGCGGCAGCGATGCTCTCGATCCAGTCGGCCAAGGGCGTCGAGATCGGCGACGCGATCGCCTCGGCGGGTCGCCGCGGATCGAGCGTCCACGACGAGATCCTGTACGACGACGACCGTGGCTACCTCCGCGAGACCGACCGCGCCGGAGGGCTCGAGGGCGGCATCACCAACGGCGACGAGCTGATCGTGCGCACGATCTGGAAGCCGCTGCCGACGCTGATGCGGCCGCTGCGCAGCGTCGAGCTGGGCTCCCACGACCCGCGCGAGGCACACGTCGAGCGAAGTGACGTGACCGTCCTCCCGGCCGCCGCAGTGGTCGCCGAGGCAGGCGTCGCCTTCGAGCTCGCCAGGGCCGCGCTGGAGAAGTTCGGCGGCGATGCGATCGAGGATTTCGCGGCCGCCCACGCCGCCTACCTGGAGCGCATCGGCCGGGCATGATCCCGGGCGCCCACCGCAACCTGGTCGCTGATCGGCTTCATGGGCGCCGGCAAGACGCAGCCCGGGGTACGGCTGGCCGAGCGCCTGGGCTGGGACTTCGTCGACGCCGACGCCGAGATCGAGCGGGTCGCAGGCGACAACCGATCGCGGCCATGTTCGCCGACGAAGGCGAGGCGACGTTTCGGGCGCTCGAGGAGCGGGTGATCGCCGCACCTGCTGGGCGCGCACCAACACGGTGATCGCCCTCGGCGGCGGCGCGTGATGTCGGCCGCTCACGCGCGAGCGGCTCCGCGACGGGAGCTTCACCGTGCTCCTGGACGTCACGCCGCAGGCCGCCTGGCGGCGGTCGAGGAGGAGGCGGGTGATCGTCCGCTGGCCCCCGAGGCGCGGGCGTTCTCCGGCTCTACGAGCAGCGCCGCGAGCTCTACCACGCCACCGCCGATGCGCTCGTGCGACGCCGATGCCGAGGTGGGCGACGAGCCGCTGCTGGTGCCGCTGGCCCGGCCAGGCGGCGCTGGCCGAGCTGCCGCGGCTGATGGGCGCGCGGCGGCCGGCGCTGATCGCCGACCGCGAGGTGCTGCGGGTGGTCGGCCCCCCGTTCGAGCCCTTCGTCACCGTCCGCCTGCCGCGCGGGCGAGGCGGCCAAGACGCTCGCGGTTGCCCGCCAGGCCTGGACGCGCCTGGCCGACCTCGGCCTGGAGCGCGGCGACGTCGTGGTCGGATTCGGGGGCGGCGCGGCCACCGATCCGCCGGGTTCGTGGCAGCCACCTACCAGCGCGGCGTGCCCTGGATCTCGGCGCCGACATCGCTGGTCGGGATGGTGGACGCGGCCATCGGCGGCAAGACCGGGATCGACCTGCCGTCAGCCAAGAACTACGTCGGCGCCTTCCACCCGCCGGAGTGGGTGGTCAGCGACCCCGCCGTGCTGGACACCCTGCCGGTACGGGAGTGGGCGTGCGGTTCGCGGAGGTGATCAAGACCGGTCTGCTGGCCGGCGGTCGCCTGTGGGACCTGGTCAGGCCTGGGAGCCGGGCCGAGGCACCGCCGAGCAGCGGCTCGAGCTGATCCGCCGCTGCGCCGCCTACAAGGCACACGTGGTCGCCGACGATCCGCGCGAGCAGGGGCTTCGAGCCGTCCTCAACCTCGGCCACACGATCGGCCACGCCTTCGAAGCCGCTGCCGGCTACAAGGGGCTCGCCACGGCGAGGCGGTTGCCGTCGGCCTGCTTCCCGCGCTCTGGCTTTCGTCGCAGATCATGCGGGCTCGACCCGGGGTGGAGGCCGACGTCCGCGAGCTGCTGAGCTCCATGAGCTCCCAACCTCCTCTCGCAGGTGCGCCTGGAGTACGTGCTCGGGCCACGCAGCGGGACAAGAAGGCTCGCGGCGGGCGGCCTCGCTTTGTCCTGCTGGAGGCGATCGGCAAACCGGTCTGGGGCATCGATCCCGGGCGACGACCTGATCGAGCAGGCGATCGCCCGGGCCCTCAACGTTCCTCCTGACGAGCGCCGGAAGTTTCAGCCGGGCGCCCAGCACCACCGGCACCTACCGCACCCTTCTCGTGGCGGCGAACCCCGCCGCCCGGCAACCGACGAGACGACCACGGCTCCCATGTCTGCTGCTGGCCGACGTGGAAGCTAGAACTGACTACGCCGAGTACAGCAGCCGCGGCAGGGGGCGGCACAGCTCGCCGAGAATTCCGTGCGCCTCTTCTCCTCTTTCTCGCCAAGCACCGCTTCTGTCGACGACAGCACGGTGGAAGCCTTGCAGCGCGCCCTCGAACACCTCTCGGCTTGTTGCCCCCCCCCGTCATGGCCAACCGGCGCCGGAGCCGGCACCGGGTCGAACTCGCTGCGCAGGAGATTGCGATGCTGATCGACTGGTTCGGCGAGACTCCGGTAGCATCGGCTGCGACCACGCGCATGGGGGACGAGCCGGACGAGCCGCCTGGTGGTCACGCTGCGGTTCCCGTCGGGCTGCGTCGCCACTCTCGAGTCTCGCGCCTCGCGCCGGTCAGGGGCCGGCGCACCACGATGGTGGGTCAGGCCGCCGCGGTAATCGCCGACCACGAAGCCCAGCGGCTGCGCGTGCTCGAACCCAGCGGTGAGGTGGTCGCTCCGCCGCTTCTGGCCTCAGACCGTCTCGCGGCACTCGGTCGAGCTTCCTGCCCGCGTTGGCCACCGGGGCCGCTTCCCGGGTGAGCTTTTCCCTCGTCGAGACGTCGCCGTGCTCTCGACGGGTCGAGCGTATCGCGCGCGACGCCTGAGCTCAGCCCGCGGCGGCCGCCATGATCATGCCGAGTTTCAGCGCGGGAATGGTCTCCAGCGCGTGCTTCAGCCGGGATCTGCGCGCTCCCGGCTCGAGCTTGCCGCCAACCAGTACCAGCACGCCGCCCACAACGCTGGTGCTGCCGCCGGCAGCCGCCGCCGACCCGACTGCCGGGCCCTCGAGCAGCAGCAGGTCGAAGTAGCTGTCCGAGAAACGAGAGCAGCTCCTCGAGGCGTTGTGAGTTGAGCACGCGGCCGGGCGGCTCGGCACCGAGCTGGCCGCCCGGCTGGACGTAGAGGTTGGCGGGCAGGGTCAGCGGTGGGTGAGTCAACCGCGCTCAGAACTGGGATATCTGCGCCGAGCGACACGCTGCGCAGCGCTGGGCGAGGGTGGTCTGGCCGTTGACCAGCTCGCACACACGCGTCTGGTGGATGCCGAAGAGCCCATGTACCGCGGGCTGGCGCACGGCCAGGTCGACCAGCACCACTGGCGGCCGGTATAGAAGAACGGTACCGCCAGGTTGGCGATCGTCGCCGAGCGCCCTTCCCGCGGTTCGCGCTCTGATCATGTGCTGCCCGCGCCATGGCGGACGTTGGGAAGTCCACGGCCTGGCGCGGCTGGGTGAACGGCGGTGACGAGGTGGGCAGCTGGCCGCGAGCGCCGGGCCCCGTCGGTGAACGACTTCGGTCATTTGTCCGAGTTCGGTCAGGTGTCCGAGTTCGGTCAGGTGTCCGAGTTCGGTCAGGTGTCCAGTTCCAGGCCCAGCTCGTCGGCCAACGCGGGGTGCGCAGGCGCACCGCGGCGCCGTGATCTCCGCGCGAGCGCCAACACGCCGAGCAGCGCGAGCATCACCATCAGCGCTGCGACGGCGCCCACCCCGATTGCCGGCCCCGGCCGAAACCGGCCGACACTCGCCGCCCACCGGAAGGGCAGGTGCGGGGCAGAGGGAGCAGCGTGGCCGAGAGCTGCTCCGATCGTCATCACCAGTATCGCCACCAGGAGGGTCGTCGCCACATCTGCGGCGGTTTCCATGAGTGTTTCGGCGGTGGTCAGTCATGGCTCTCCTCGAGTGTGGTAATGATGGAAAAGAATACGAGTCGATACTGATAGCACACTATGGAGTGCTTGCGATGAGGACAACGCGAACGGTGGCCCCCTCGGCTGGTGGTAACCGGCTGTGCGAAGGCGTAGATACCCGCCGTGAGTTCCGTCGCATTGCCCCGCTCCCGACCGCGCCTGCTCAGCCGGTTTCAGGCAGCCGCACTGGACACCGCTGGGAGCGCTCAGATCCTCGACTCAGGTGCCGAGGCGCGATGGGTGTGTACGGCCTGCGGCAGGCTCGGTGTACCCGATCCCAGTGATCACGGCCGACCAGGAGGTGGTCGAAGTGAGCGAGGAGTCCAACATCGCCGAGCCTGCGGCAGAGGATGTCTCCGCCGAGGCTCCCGACGCCGCCGACGTTGAGCCGCAGGAGGCTGTTGCCGCCGAGCCGGCCGCCGAGGGGGCGCCCGAGGTGGTGTCAGCAGGCCCGTCCGAGTCGTCGGCCGGGGGCATTTTGCGCCGCAAGCCCGTGCTGGGTGTGGCCGTGGCCGGCGTGGCAGTGGCCGCAGCGGGCATCGCGGTGTTCGCGTTGCGCCGCCGCCGTCGCTGAACCGCAGCCCGGTGGGAACGTTAGGCTGCCGGGATGCGGGTACACGTACTCAACGGGGTGAACCTCAACATGCTCGGCCGGCGCGACCCCGCGCAGTACGGCCGACCACGCTGGCCGAGCTCGAGACCCAGATCTACGCCTGGGCCACCGAGCTGGGCGTCACGGCGCGCTGTGTGCAGTCGAACCTCGAAGGTGAGTACATCGGCTTGATTCACAACGCCTGCGACGACGCCGACGGGTTGATCGTGAACCCCGGTGCATGGACGCACTACAGCTACGCGATGCGCGATGCGCTCGAGATCTTCTCCGGCTCGATTGTGGAGGTGCACCTGTCCGCAATCGAGCCCCGCGAGGCCTGGCGTCGCCATTCGGTCATGGACGACGTCGTCTCCCATCGCATCACCGGCCACGGCGCCGACGGATATCGCGAGGCGCTCGACTATCTGTCCGGGGTCGCAGTATGAGTGCACCCGACTATTCCGGTCGCCTGGCCGGGGTGCGTGCGCAGCTCGACGGCCACGGGATCGACGCGATGCTCGTCACCGAGCTGGTGAACGTGCGCTACCTCTGCGGGTATGCCGGATCGAACGGGCTGGTGGTGGTGACGCCGGACGAGGCCACGTTCATGACCGACTTCCGCTACCTCACGGCAGCCGAACCGATCGCCGAGTTCATGGGCGTCAAGATGCTCGCCGGCGAAACTGCCGCGTTCGTCGCCCAGCATCTGGATGAGGTGGGGGTGGCCCGCGCGTTGGGTTCGAGGCCGCGCACGTCTCGGTGCAGGCCCGGGAGAAGTACGACGAGGCGCTGGGGTCGCGCGAGTCGGTGCCCACCACCGATATGGTCGAGAGCTGCGGATGATCAAGGACGACGCCGAGCTCGAGATGATCCGCCGCTCGGCCGCTCTGATCGAGCCGGTCTATGAGACGCTTGCCGCCGAGGGTTTGAGCGGCCGCAGCGAACGGGACGTGGGCTGGAGAGTGCGCGAGCTGTTCCAGGCCGGAGGCGCCGACGATCTGGCGTTTGACACCATCGTGGCCTCGCATGAGCGTGGTGCGATGCCCCACGCTACCCCAGGGCCCGATGTGATCTCAGAGGGAACACTCGTGACCATCGACCTCGGCTGTGTGCTGGACGGCTACGCA
Source organism: uncultured Actinomycetes bacterium (assembly GCA_963796875.1). GTDB lineage: Bacteria > Actinomycetota > Thermoleophilia > Gaiellales > JAICJC01 > CAVPTL01. The sequence goes on along the minus strand of CAWCNL010000004.1, from coordinate 33,649 downwards.
TCCGACTGCACCCGCACCTTCGCCGTGGGCGAGCCCGATGCCGACCTGCGCGAGATCTACGCCGTGTGCCTCGAGGCCCAGCTCGCGGCGATGCGCGCCGTGAAGCCGGGGGCCAGTGGCCGCGATGTGGACGCCGTCGCCCGCGACATCATCTCGGCTGCGGGGCACGGCGAGCAGTTCGGCCACGGCCTGGGCCACGGTGTGGGGCTTGCGGTGCATGAGGGGCCGCGGCTCTCGAAGCTCTCCGAGGACACCCTCGCTCCCGGTATGGTGGTCACGGTCGAGCCCGGCATCTACATTCCCGGCCGCGGCGGCGTGCGCATCGAGGACCTGGTGATCGTGACCGAGTCGGGCGGCGAGCGCTTGACCCCGTACACCAAGGAGCTCCAGCACGTCACCTAGCGGCTCCACCGAGCATTAGACTGAAGTCCATGATTTCGACCAACGAGTTCAAAAACGGCATGCACATATCGCTCGACGGCGTGGTCTACCGCATCGTCGAGTTCCAGCATGTGAAACCCGGAAAGGGCGGCGCGTTCGTGCGCACCAAGCTCAAGGCTCTGACTACCGGGGGTGTCGTCGACAAGACCTTCCGCGCCGGCGAGAAGATGCAGCGCGTGCGCACCGAGACTACCAACGTCAGCTATCTCTACAATGACGGGACAGATGTGGTGCTGATGGACACCGAGTCGTTCGAGCAGATCCCGCTGCCGGTGGAGTCGCTGGCCGACGAACTGCGGTTCATGCGCGAGAACGACACCCTGCAGCTTCTGCTGGTCGACGGTAAGCCGACCTCGATCCAGCTGCCCGCGTCCGTCGAACTCGAAGTCACCGCCACCGAGCCCGGCGTGAAGGGCGACACCGTCTCGAATGTGACCAAACCCGCGACGCTCGAAACCGGTGCGGTGGTGCAGGTGCCGCTGTTCGTCGAGGAGGGCGAGCGGATCAAGGTCGATACCCGCGAGGCCCGCTACATCTCCCGCGCGTGACGCGACTGGTCGACACCACCGTGCGGCTCATGTCGCAGCAGCCCCTGGCCGGAACCATCTCGACCGCGGCGGTGCTCGACGTGGCTGCGATTCTGGACACCGCCGGGTTCGAGGCGCTCGAGGTAACCGGCGGCGGCTGTTTCGACGCCGCCGTCAAGTCTCGCTCCGAGAGTCCCTGGGAGCGCGTGCGGGCACTCAAGGCGCGGTGTGTGCAGACGCCGCTGCAGATGGCGCTGCGGGGCCGGTTCCTGGTCGGTTCGCGGCCCGTTTCCGACGACCTCACCCGGCGGTTCATCCTGTGTGCGGCCGAGAGCGGTATCGACATCTTCCGGCTGCACGATCCGCTCAACGACGTGGAGAACCTGGAGGCCGCGGCCGCCGCCGTCCGCGAGGCGGGCGGAAGGCTGTATGCCGGGCTCGCGTTCTCGGGGCAGATGGCGAATCTCGACCGCGTGCTCGACAAGGCGCGGCGCCTCGCCGAGATGGGCGCTGACCACGTGCTGCTGCACGATCCCGCCGGCGCGCTCGACCCCGGAACCTGTGGCAGGGTGGTCGCTCGGCTGGCCGAGGAGGCAAAGGTGCCCGTGGGCCTCTACTGCCAGGGAGAAAGCGCCCTGGCGATGGCCATCGAGGCAGCCCGCGACGGTGCCACACCCGTGGCGGTGGCGGCCTATCCCGTGGCCAACTCGCTCAACCGCGTGCCCGGTGAGGTGCTCTGCGAGGCGCTGGACGGCCTGGCCATCGAACACGGCCTGGATCTGGAACGGCTGTGGAGCGCGTCGCAGTTCATCGACCAGCACGTCAATGCGCGCATGCCGGCGGTGCCGATTCCCCCGCGCGTGGCGCTGCGCGGCGCGCGCAACCGGCTGCCGGTGGGGCTTGTGGCCGACCTCGACTCGCGGCTGCGCAAGTCGGGTGCGAGCGATCGCCTGGACGAGGTGCTGGACGAGCTGAAGCTGGTCCGCGAGGACTGCGGCAGGCCGCCGTTGGCACAGCCGATCGGCGGCATCCTCGCCGGTCAGGCGCTGCGCCACGTGCTCTCGGCGCGGCGCTGGAAGGAGGTCTCGGATGAGATGCGCACCTATCTCTCCGGTGACTACGGCCAACCCCCGTTGCCGGTGTCGGCCGAGGCCGCCGCTCACGCAGGATCGCGGAACGCCGCGCCCGAAGTGGACATGGACGAGCTGCGCGCCACCGCAGGCGCGGCCAGCGAAGAGGACCTGCTGCTGCTCGCCCTGTTCGGCGAGGACGCCGAGCGGCTGCTCGCCAACCTGCGCGGCAGGGGTGATCGCGAAGAGGAATCCGACGGTGGCCTCGAGCCGCGCCAGTCGGAGCGCATCCGAGAGCTGATCCGGATGGTCGAGGAGTCCGACGTCGGCGAGTTGACCATCGAGGATGGCTCGGTGCGGATCACGGTGCGCAGCCAGGAGGAGTATCTGCCGGTGCCGGTCGCGGCGGCGCCCGCCGCCGCAGCCGCTGCGGTGCCCGAGCCGGCGGTCAGCGAGACGCTCAAGATCGAGTCGCCCATGGTCGGCACGTTCTACAGCTCGCCGACGCCCGATCAGGCCGCATTCGTCTCGGAGGGCGACACGGTCTCGGTGGGCCAGACCCTCTGTATCCTCGAGGCGATGAAGCTGTTCAACGAGTTCAAGTCCGAACACGCCGGTGTGGTGCGGCGCGTGCTTGTGGCAAACGCCGAGCCCGTGGAGTTCGGCCAGCCGCTGTTCGAACTCGAGCCGGTCTGATGCTCGAGCGGGTGCTGATCGCCAACCGGGGCGATGCCGCGGTGCGTCTGGTGCGCGCCTGCCACGACGAGGGCATCGAGGCGGTCGCCGTGTACTCGACCGCCGATCGCGACGGGCTGTGGGTCGAGCTCGCCGACCGCGCGGTGTGCATCGGCTCGCACCTGCCGTCCGACTCGTATCTGAACGTCAGCAACCTGATCGCCGCGGCCGAGACCACCGGCTGCGACAGCGTGCACCCCGGCTGGGGGTTTCTGGCCGAGAACGCGGCGTTCGTGCGCGCCTGCCAGGACAACGATCTGATCTTCATCGGCCCGTCGGCCGAGGCGATCGACGTGATGGGCGACAAAAGTGCCGCCAAGGCGGCGATGCGCGCGGCCGGGGTGCCGTTGGTGCCCGGTTCGATCGACCGGTTGGCGGGGCCGGACGAGGCGCTCAAGGTGGCCGCCGACATCGGCTATCCGGTGCTGCTCAAGGCGGTGGCCGGTGGCGGCGGGCGCGGCATGCGGGTGGTGGAGAGCGCCGTCCGAGCTGGAGGAGGCGTTTCGACTGGCGTCGGCCGAGGCGAAGTCGGCGTTCGGCGACGGTGACATGTACCTGGAGAAGGCGATCGTCGATCCGCGCCACGTCGAGATGCAGGTGCTGGCCGACGATGCGGGCGACGTGCTGGTGCTCGGAGAACGCGACTGCTCGATCCAGCGCCGCCATCAGAAGCTGATCGAGGAGGGGCCATCCCCGGCGCTCGACGCGGTGACCCGCGACGCGATGGCCGAGGCCGCGCGGCTGGCCTGCGTGGGCTGTGGCTACCGCAACGCCGGCACGGTCGAGTTTCTGCTCGATGCCGACGGCAGCTTCTCGTTCATCGAGATGAACACCCGCCTGCAGGTCGAACACCCGGTCTCCGAGCTGCTCACCGGCGTCGATCTGGCGGTCGAGCAGCTGCGGCATCGCCGCCGGCGGCAAGGTGCCGGCCACGGGCCTGGCCGAGCTGCGCGGCCACGCGATCGAGTTTCGCATCAACAGCGAGGATCCGGCCATGGGCTTTCGGCCCGCGGCCGGCACCGTCAGCGCGATTTCGCCCGCCGCTGGGGCCGGGCGTGCGGCTGGACACGCACGTCTACGAGGGCTACCGGGTGCCGCCGTTCTACGACTCGCTCCTGGCCAAGTTGATCGTGTGGGGCACCGACCGCGACGAGGCTCTGGGCCGTGCTCGGCGGGCACTCGGCGAGCTGACGGTGGAGGGCGTGCGCACCACCCGTGAGCTGTTCCTGGACATCGTCGCCGAACCGCGGTTTCGGTCGGGCGCCTACACGACGTCCTACCTCGAGGATGTACGTGCGGCGCTTCCCGCGCTTGCCCAGGAGGCAGCTTGATGCGGCTTGGGGCGGCTCAGGTGGAGGACGGGGCGATCGACTCGATCGTGCGCCACGCGGTGGAGGGCGTCGCCGGCGCCCGGCTCGATACGAGCCGCGTGGGCCGCGTCTCGCGCGTGCTTCCCGGCCGCCGGGGGCCGGTCGAGTGGCGCGTGTCCGGCGATGTTGCAACCATCTCGCTCGAGCTGGCCGCGACGCACGGCAGCGTGCTGCCCGAGGTGGGCGCCGAGGTGCGGCGATCGGTGGCCGGCGCGGTACGCACGATGACCGGTCTGCAGGTCGACGCGGTCGATGTGACCGTGGTCGGCATCGACCGCGACGCGGCGGGCGTGGGATGACGGCCAGCCGCCGGCAGCAGCGGCGTGCAGCCGCGTTTCTGCTGTACCAGCGCGACCTCACCGGGGGCGATTTCGGCGACCTCTACTCGTCGTATGAACACGACAACGACACCGACGTGACCGAGTACATCCGGTCGTGCGTCGAGGGTGCGTGGGCGGCGCGCGAAGCGCTCGACATGACCATCGACGCGGCGGCCGACGGCTGGACGACCGAACGGATGGCGGTGCTCGAGCGAAACGTGCTGCGGCTCGCCGTCTGGGAGCTGCAGAGCGGCGATGTCCCCGCGGCGGTCGTGATCGACGAGGCGGTCGAGCTGGCAAAGCGGTATGCGTCGCCCGAGGCGGGGGTGCTTGTCAACGGCGTTCTGGGGCGCATCGCCCGCGAGCAGGGGGTGGGACGGTGAGTGAGTCTGGCAGTGACGATCTGCGCCGCATCTCGGCCGAACTCCAGGAGTTGAATCAGAAGCTGGAGGCCGGGGGGCTGGACGCGGCCGGCGCCACCGAGCTTCTCGAGCAGCATCACCGCGGTCGCGCAGGAGGCCGCGGCGGCGATCGAGCGGCGGGCCGAGACGCTCGATGATTGAGAGCTATCTGGCCGGGTTGCAGCTCTCGGCCGACGCCCGAGCTCGACAGCGCCATGCACTATGCGCTGCAGGGCGGGAAACGGGTGCGCGGGCGGCTGTGCCTGGCCGCCGCTCGAGCCGCCGGCGGCGACTCCGCGGCGGCGCTGCCCGCAGCGGCAGCGCTCGAATTGATTCACGCCTTCTCGCTGGTCCACGACGATCTGCCGGCGCTGGACGACGACGCCGAGCGGCGCGGCCGGCCCACCGCCCACGTGGCCTACGGCGAGGGAGTTGCGGTGCTGATCGGCGACGGCCTGCTGAACGCCGCCTACCTGGAGGCCGCCCGGCTCGACATTCCCGCCGGGCAGCGGCTGGCCGTGATCACCGAGCTGGCTCAGGGAGTGGCCGGCATGATCGACGGCCAGTACCTGGATATCACCACCGACCCGATCGATCTCGACGAACTCGGCCGGCTGCACCGGCTGAAGACCGGCGCGCTGATCACCGCCGCAGTCACTTGCGGGCTGCACGTGGCGGGCCTCGATCCGGCCGCGCAAGAGCCGTACCGGGCGTTTGCCCAGGAGCTGGGGCTCACCTTCCAGATCGTCGATGACCTGCTGGACGACGGCGGCGGCGACGGCGAGCCCAGCTACGTCGCGCTGGTCGGCGCCGAGCGCACCCGCGAGCTGGCGGTCGAGGCGGACGCTCGCGCGCGCAGCCATCTGGCGCAGGCCGGCGGCGACACCGGCGAGTTGCTCGAGCTGGCCGATCTCGTCCTCAACCGTTCCTCGTAGGCCGATGCCGCGCGAGCGCACCAGGCTCGACGAGGCGTTGGTTTCGCGCGCGCTCGTGGAGTCGCGCAGCCGCGCGCGGGGCATGATCATGGCGGGACAGGTGACGGTCGACGGTGAGGTGGTCACCAAGGCGGGGTTCGCGGTCACCGCCGCGGCGGCCATCGCCCTGGTCGAGGGGCCGCGGTACGTGTCGCGCGCCGGTGAGAAGCTCGAGAACGGGGTGCGCTACATGGGCTGGAGGGCCGACGCCGAATCGTGCCTGGACGTGGGTGCGTCGACGGGGGGGTTCACCGACTGCCTGCTGGCGCACGGCGCGGCCCACGTGGTGGCCGTGGATGTGGGCCGAAACCAGCTGCACGAACGGCTGGCGGCCGATCCGCGGGTGACCGTGCTCGATGGCGTCAACGCGCGTCGCCTGGAGGCCGCGCAGCTGCCGTACCGGCCCACGTTTGTGACCGTCGACGTGTCGTTCATCTCGCTGCGGCTGGTGCTTCCGGCGGTATTCGAGGTGCTCGCCACGCCCGCTCGGGGCATGGTGCTGGTCAAGCCGCAGTTCGAGGCGGGCCGCCGGCAGGTGGTCAAGGGGGTGGTGCGCGATCCGCAGGTGCACCGCCAGGTGTTGCTGGATGTATGCGATTGCGTCACAGGGCTGGGAGCCGCCGTCCTTGGGATATGCGATTCTTGTGTGCGGGGGCCGGCCGGTAATCGCGAGTTTCTCCTCGCGCTTGCGACCGGGCCAGACCAGGAGCAGATGACCGATGTCGAACATCACATCGCAGCCGCCGTCGACGGCGGTACCGGGCCGGCCGATCAGGCGGATCAGCCTGTTCACCCACGGCCGGCCTGAGCGCATCGGCGACGCACCCGACCGCGTGCGGCGGCTGGCCGACCGGATGGGCGTCGAGGTCGTGGAGGATGGCTCTGCGGATCTGATCGTGGTGCTCGGCGGCGACGGCACCATGCTGCGGGCGCTGCACGAGGGCCTTCCCACGCGCACGCCGTGCCTGGGTGTGAACTTCGGCCGGGTGGGCTTTCTCACGTCGATCGATTCGGCGGCGCTCGAGGCGGGGCTCGAGCGGGCCTGGTCGGGCGACTACGAGGAGCTGCGGCTGCCCACCATCGACGGCGACGACGGCACGGGCGTGAGCACCGGCATCAACGACATCGTGCTTTCCAGCGCGCTGATCGGCCGCATGGCGATGCTCGAGTGGAGCGTCGACGGCAATGTGCTCGGCGACCTGGGCTGCGACGGGGCGATCCTTGCCACGTCGACCGGCTCGACGGCGTACAACCTCTCGGCCGGCGGGCCGGTGCTGGCGTGGGGGCTCGACGGATTCGTGGTGTCGTTTGTCTCGCCGCACTCGCTGCACGCCCGGCCGATGGTGCTGGGCCGGCCCCACTGCGTCGAGTTGCTCAACCTGTCGGTCGACGTGCCGGTGCAGGTGATCGTCGACGGCCACATCGCCGGGATGGTCGACCCCGGTGGCCAGTATCGCGTGCGCCTGGGCGAGTCGTTCGCCTATCTCGCCCGGCTCACCGACACCTCGTTCTTCACCCGCTACCGGCAGACGTTCTCGGGCTGATGCTGCTGCGCCTGCACATCGAGAACCTGGGGCTGATCGAGGCCGCCGAGCTGGAACCGGCGGCCGGCCTCTCGGTGTTCACCGGCGAGACCGGCGCGGGCAAGACGATGCTCGCCCAGGCGATCGGGCTCCTGGCCGGTGGCCAGCCGGGCTCGACCCCGGTGGGGCCGTTCGGCCAGGAGGCGTACGTCGAGGCCGAATTCGAACTGCCGCCCCGGCCTCCTGGACGATCCGGCGCTCGCCGCGGTCGCCGACCTGCGGCCCGAAGACGAGTACCACGCTCGTGGTGGCCCGGCGGCTGTTCGCGTCGGGCCGCACGCGCGCTCTGGTGTGGGGCCGAAGCTGTGCCCGCACCGACCTCGAGGCGCTGGGCGAGCGGCTGCTGGAGCTCTCCTCCCAGCACGAGGCGCAGCGGCTCGGCCGCCCGGCCGGGCAGCTCGCACTGCTCGACGGCCACGCAGCCAACGGCGGCCGGCTGCGGGCCATGTTCGCAGCCTGGGACGGCCTGCGGAAAGCGCCGCGGCGAGCTGGCCGCCGCCCGGGCCGAGGCCGAGGCGGCGCTGCGCGAGCGCGACCAGCTGGAGGCGCTGGTGGAGCGGATGGATGAGGCGGCGATCGAGCCGGGCGAGCGCGACCGGCTGATGGCCGAGCGGGGCCGGCTGCAGCACCTGGACGAGCTCGTGTCGGCGCTGACCACAGCGAATCGAGTTGATCGCTCCCGACGAGGGGGAGGGGGCGCAGCTTCTGGCCGCGCGGGCCGCCGACCAGGTCGCCGCCGCCGGCGGGTTCGATCCGCAGCTGGATCCCGTTGCCGACAGAGGTGCGAGAGGTCGCGGTGCGGCTGCAGGAGGCCGGCGCCGACCTGCGCTCGGCGCTTGCCGGAATGGAGGCCCAGCCGGGCCGTCTCGAGCAGGTCGAGGCGCGGCTGCAGCTCTTCGCCGACCTGGAACGGCGGTTCGGTGCGCCGTTGGAACAGCTTGCCGAGCGGGCCGCGGCGGCCGTCCGGGCGCTCGAGGCGATCGACGGCTCGGGTGAGCACATCCTGCGGCTCGAGGAGCAGGTCGCGGTAGCCGAACGCACGGCCGAGGCGGCTGCCCAGGCGCTGCGCGAGGCCCGCACGGCCGCCGCGCCGGAGTTCGCGCGGGCGGTACAGGCCGAACTCGCCGACCTGGGGATGGACGATGCGCGGCTCGAGGTGCAGTTGGCCGCTACCGAGCTGGGATCGCGCGGATTCGACCAGTGCCAGATCCTGATCGCGGCGAACCGCGGCCTCCAGCCGGCGCCGCTCCAGGCGGCGGCCTCGGGCGGCGAGCTGTCGCGGATCGCCCTGGCAGTGCGGGTGGTGGCCCGCGCCGGAGGCGCTCCCGACACGCTGCTGCTCGACGAGGTGGACGCGGGCGTGGGGGGGCTCACTGCCCGCGCGGTGGGCGAGAAGCTGCGCCAGCTGGCCGAGCACGCCCAGGTCATCTCGATCACCCATCTGCCGCAGATCGCGAGCCTGGCCGACGCCCACTTCCGGGTCGAGAAGGCACCCGGCGATCCTGCTCGCACCACGGTCGAGCGGCTCACCGGCGAGGCGGTCACCGGCGAGCTGACCCGCATGCTCGGCGGCGAGGAAGACGACAAGACGGTGCGCAAGGCGGCCAGGGCGTTGCAGAAAACCCCGCAACGTGCGTAAAGAGCCGGCGGGCGTCGTCGGTGCGCTCGCGTATGATGCATATCCCGTAACCGGTCACCACGAAAGGCGGGGTTTTGGAACGGCAAGTTAAGTACGTGTTTGTGACCGGGGGCGTGGTCTCGTCGCTGGGCAAGGGAATCACCGCGGCCTCGCTGGGACGACTGCTCAAGGCGCGTGGTCTCAAGGTCGCGCTGCAGAAGCTCGATCCCTACATCAATGTCGATCCGGGCACGATGAGCCCGTTCCAGCACGGCGAGGTGTTCGTCACCGAGGACGGTGCCGAGACCGATCTCGACCTGGGCCACTACGAGCGGTTCGTCGACGAGTTCCTGTCGCGCAACTCCAACCACACCACCGGCTCCATCTACAACACCATCATCCGCAAGGAACGCAAGGGCGAGTACCTCGGTTCCACGGTGCAGGTGATCCCGCACGTGACCGACGAGATCAAGGCGCGCGTGCAGCGGGTTGCGAGTTCCGGCGAGATCGACGTGGTGATCACCGAGATCGGCGGAACCGTGGGCGACATCGAGAGCCTGCCGTTCCTCGAGGCCATCCGCCAGTTCCGAAACCAGATCGGCCGCGACAACGTGATGTACGTGCACTGCACGCTGGTGCCGTATATCGACGTCGCCGGCGAGCTGAAGACCAAGCCGACCCAGCACTCGGTGCAGGAGCTGCGCCGCATCGGTATCGCTCCCGACGTGATCGTGTGCCGCTCCAAGCACCCGCTGGACTCCGGTATTCGCGAGAAGATCGCGCTCTTTGCCGACGTGTCCGTCGATGCCGTGATCTCGGCGCCGGACGCCGACAACATCTACTACATCCCCTCGATGATGCAGGACGAGGGGCTCGACCGGCTGGTGTGTGACCGGCTGGGCCTGGTCACCGGGCCTCCCGACATGCGCGAGTGGGAGGCCATGACCGACCGCGTGCGCTCGGCTGACGGGCTGGTGCGGATCGCGATCGTGGGCAAGTACGTGCAGCTGCAGGACGCCTACCTCTCGGTGGTCGAGGCGCTCAACCATTCGGCCATCCATCACGGGTGCAAGCTCGAGATCATCTGGGTCGACGCCGAGACGCTCTCGTGGGACGAGGCGGAGCGGCGGCTGGCTCAGGCCGACGGTGTGCTGATCCCCGGCGGATTCGGCATTCGCGGCATCGAGGGCAAGATCGCGGCGGCGCGGTTTGCGCGTGAGAACGACGTCCCGTTCCTGGGCGTATGCCTGGGGATGCAGGTGGCCGTGGTCGAGTTCGCCCGGCATGTGGTGGGGCTGGAAGACGCCAACTCGAGCGAGTTCGATCCCGACACACCGTATCCGGTGATCGACCTGCTGCCCGAACAGAAGGAGATCGAGGACATGGGTGGCACGATGCGGCTGGGCTCCGACCCGGTCAAGGTCGTGTCGGGCACCCGGGCGCACACGGCGTACGGCGAGCCGGTCGTGTACGAGCGCCACCGCCACCGCTACGAGGTCAACAACACGCTGCGCCAGAAGCTGGTCAACCGCGGCCTGGTGATTGCCGGCACGTCGCCGGACGAGCGCCTGGTGGAGATCATCGAGCTGCCCGAGCATCCGTGGTTTGTGGCCAGCCAGTACCACCCCGAGTTCAAGTCGCGGCCCAACCGGCCGCAGCCGCTGTTCCGCGACTTCGTGGGAGCGGCCGCAGCCCGGCATGCGGACGAGGACGAGACGGCCGAGCGGGTGGCGCCGCAGTCCACCGAGAGCTCGACCACCGCTTCGTAGGTGGCCGGCGAAATGTGGACAGAGGTCGATCGGCGGCTGCGTGAGCTGAGCCAGGTGGGGCGGGCGATGGGCCTGCTCTCGTGGGACCGGCAGGTGATGATGCCGCCCGGCGGCGTCGATGCACGGGCCCGCACCGAGTCGGCGATCGCCGTGCTGCGGCATCGGCTGCTGACCTCGGCCGAGCTCGGTAACGCGATCGAGGAGGCGGCGGGCGAGGATCTGGATCCGCATCAGGCTGCGTCGGTGCGGCTGGCCAGGCGGGCGCGCGACCGTGCGGTGAAGCTGCCCCCCGACCTGGTGGGGCGGATCGGGATCGCGACCGCGCGTGGCAACTCGGCCTGGGAGGTGGCCCGGCGCGACCAGGACTTCGCCCAGTTCGAGCCGCACCTGACCGAGATCGTGGCGCTCAAGCGTGAGCAGGCGGCGCTCCTGTCCGACGGCCCGGAGCTCTACGACGCGCTGCTTGATATGTACGAGCCGGGGATGACGGCGGCGGTCATCGAGCCGCTGTTCGGCGCGCTGGAAACCGAACTCTCGAGCTTCGTGGCCGAGATCGGCGCGGTCGCCAAGCCCGTACCGAGCCCTGCCCGCGAGCCGCTTTCGGCGGAGGCTCAGATGGCGTTCAGCCGGCGGATTCTGCCCGACCTCGGGTACAACATGGAGGGCGGCCGGCTCGACCTCTCGGTGCACCCCTTCTCGATCGGGCTGGCCCAGCGCGACGCGCGCATCACCACCCGCACCTACCTCGACGATCCGTTCGGGACGGTGCTGGCCACCATCCACGAAGCCGGCCATGCCATGTACGAGCAGGGCATGGATCCCGCGTACGAAGACCTGCCGGTAGCCTCGGCGCCGTCGCTCGGCCTGCACGAGTCGCAGTCGCGGCTGTGGGAGAACGTGATCGGCCGCAGCCGCGAGTACTGGGAGCACTACACGCCGGTGATGGCCGAGGTCGTGGGCGCTCCGATGCGAGATGCGACGGTCGACAATGTCTACCGCTGGGTGAACCGGGTCGAGCCGAGCTTCATCCGCGTCGAGGCCGACGAGGTCACCTACAACCTGCACGTGGTGATCCGGTTCCGGCTCGAGCTGGCACTGATCCGCGGCGACCTGGAGGTGGCCGACCTGCCCGAGGCGTGGAATGCGGCGTACGAGCAAACACTCGGAATCGTGCCGCCCAACGCCGCCGAGGGCGTGCTGCAGGACACCCACTGGTCGGGAGGGAGCTTCGGCTACTTCCCCACATACACGTTGGGTTCGATCTACGCCTCGATGCTGTGGGACACGCTGGAGGGGCAGATTCCCGATGCGCGGGCGCTGATCCGGGCGGCCGAGTTTGGGCCGATCCTCGAGTGGCTGCGGCGCGAGGTGCACCGGCCTGGATCGCTGTATGAGGGCGAGGATCTGATCGAGCGGGTGACCGGCTCGCGGCTGGACCACCGTCCGTTGATGCGCTACCTGCGCAGCAAGTTCGGCCAGATCTACGGGCTGAACGGCGCATGAGCGCCGTCCTCGACCTGTTCCTGGAGCTTGCCGCCATCCTCAGCCCGCCCGGTGAGGAGCGGGCGGTGGCCGACCGGGTACTGGAGCGGCTGCGCGCGATCGGGCTGGAGCCCGACGAGGATGGGGCGGGGGCGGCCATCGGCTCGACCATCGGCAACATCTACGCCCGCCTACCGGCCACGGTCGAGGGCACGCCGATCTTCCTCAACGCCCACCTCGACACGGTGCCGCCCACCGCCGCGGTCGTGCCCCGAGGTGCGCAACGGCATCGTGGTGAACGCCGAGCAGACGATCCTGGGGGCCGACAACAAGGCGGCCGTGGCCGCGATGCTGGCCGCCGTCGAGCAGGTGGTGGCCGAAGGCATCGACCACGCCGGCATCGAGCTGGTGTTCACGCCCATGGAGGAGGTCGGCCTGCGCGGCGCCAAGGAGTTCGACGTCTCGCGGCTGCACGCGCAGTTCGGCTATTGCTACGACCACGCCGCGCCGATCGGCAACATCGTCGCCGCGGCGCCCACCCAGAGGACGCTGAAGCTCAAGTTCCTCGGCCGCGCTGCGCATTCGGGCATCGCCCCGGAGGAGGGCCGCAGTGCGATCGCCGCCGCGGCGCGCGGCGATCGCCGACATGCGGCTGGGCCGGATCGATGCCCGCACCACGGCCAACGTGGGCCTGATCCGCGGTGGGATTGCCGGAAACATCGTGCCGCCCGAGTGCACCGTGATGGCCGAGGCGCGTTCGCGCGATGCGGCGACCGTGGCGGCACTGGCCCGCGAGATGCTGGATGCGGCCACGCACGCCGCCAATCTGACCGATTGCGAGCTCGAGTCGACCATCTCATCCGAGTACGAGGGCTACAGCTTCAGCCGCACCCATCCCGCCGTGCAGCTGGCCATGGCAGCGCTGGAGGCCTGCGGCCACACGCCGGTGCTGATGGAATCGGGCGGTGGAGCCGACGCCAACGTCTTCAACGCCGCCGGCATGCCGTGCGTCAACCTGTGCAACGGCATGGCCCAGATCCACACGGCCTCCGAGCACATCGCGGTCGCCGACCTGGAAGCGATGACCGCGGTCACGTTGCAGTTGGTGCAGCACGCCACGGGTTCATAGAATCACGTCGTTCGACCCACACGAGGAGCGCACGGGATGAAAATCGGGGTTGTCAAGGAAATCAAGCCGGACGAGTACCGGGTGGCGCTGACCACCGCCGGAGTGGTCGAGTTGCGCGCGCACGGCCACGAGGTGCTGGTGCAGCAGGGTGCCGGTGAGGGCAGCTCGATGAGCGACGACGACTATCGCGCTGCGGGCGCGACGATCGTCTCGCTGGACTCGGTATGGAACGACTCCGAGATGATCCTCAAGGTCAAGGAGCCGCTGGACGGGGAGTATCAGCGGCTGTCCGCCGACCAGATCCTCTTCACCTACCTGCACCTGGCCGCCGCGCCGACCCTGACCCAGGGGCTCGTGGATACCGGCGCCACGTGCATCGCCTACGAAACGGTCGAGACGCCGGATCGCCGCCTGCCGCTGCTGGCGCCGATGAGCGAGGTCGCGGGCCGGCTCTCCGCGCAGGTGGGGGCGTACTACCTGATGAAGCCCTTCGGCGGCCGCGGCCGGTTGATGGGCGGGGTGCCCGGTGTGCTGCCGGCCAAGGTTCTGGTGCTGGGCGGTGGGATCGTCGGATATAACGCCGCGCTGATCGCGCAGGGCATGCAGGCCGACGTAACGGTGTTCGAGCGCTCGGTCGACCGGATGCGCGACCTGGATGTGAGCCTCGGTCGCACCGTGCTCTTGCAGATGTCAAACCGCGAGGGTCTCGAGCAGGCGCTGCCCCAGGCCGACCTGGTGATCGGCGGCGTGCTGATCCACGGCGCCAAGGCGCCGCATCTGATCAGCCGCGACATGCTGGGGACGATGAAGCCGGGTTCGGTGCTGGTGGACGTGGCGATCGACCAGGGTGGGTGCTTCGAGACGTCGAAGCCGACCACGCACAGCGATCCCATCTACACGGTCGACGGGGTGGTGCACTACTGCGTTGCGAACATGCCCGGCGCCGTGCCGATCACCTCGACGTGGGGGCTGACCAATGTGACGCTTCCGTACATCGAGGCGATCGCGAACAAGGGCCTCAGCCGCGCGCTGGCGGACGATCCGGCACTCGCCAAGGGCGTGAACGTGGCCGCGGGCCAGGTCACCTACCAGCCCGTGGCCGAGGCGGTCGGATTGCCCTACGCACGGCTGGAGAGCGTTCTCAGCGCAGCCTGACGCGCCGCTTTTGAACGAGCTGCAAGAAGCATCGAACGTGCGCAGGCACGTGCTAGGCGTTGGCACCGCCATAACGCCGCCGCGACAGCCGACAGCGCCAGAGCGGCGACAATTCGAAATGACCTCAAGGGAATCGGCATGGGGCGCCGAACCTCCCTGATGATGAATTCGTATGACGCCAAGCTCCAAGATTTCCTGACCCACCTCCAGCTCGAGCGCGGCGCCTCGCCGCACACGGTCGAGGCGTACCGCCGCGACCTGATCGACCTGGGCGACTTCACCGAGCACGCCGACCCCGATACGCTGCCGGTCTCGGTGCTCGATGACTACGCCGTCGCGCTCGCCGACCGCGGTCTTTCGCCCGCCACCGTGCGCCGCCGACTGGCCGCCGTACGCGCGTTTCTGAAGCATCGCGCCCGAGAGGGTGCGCGGGCTGACGCCGGGCGCACCGTGCCGCTGCCGCGACTCGGCCGGCGGCTCCCCGAGCCGCTCACCAAGGCCGAAGCCGAGGCGATCGTCACCCACCCGGACGGCAGTCCGCGCGGACTGCGCGACCGGGCGATGCTCGAGCTGCTCTACGGCGCCGGACTGCGCGTCTCGGAGCTCGTGTCATTGAGAGTTTCCGATGTCGATCTGGGCGAGGGCATGGTGCGGTGCATGGGCAAGGGCGCCAAGCAACGCGTCGTGCCGATGGGCAAGAACGCCACCGAGGCGGCGCGGGTTTACCTGCAGCGCGGCAGGCCGTACCTCGGCCGGATGCAGCGTGGCGACATCCTCTTTCTGAACCACCGTGGCCAGGGCATCACCCGCCAGGCGGTGTTCCAGCTGGTGCGCGATCATGCGCGGGCCGCGGGGATCGCCACAGAGGTCACGCCGCACACGCTGCGGCACTCGTTTGCGACACATCTGATCGAAGGCGGCTGCGACCTTCGTTCGGTGCAGGAGATGCTTGGGCACGCCAGCATCGAGACGACGCAGGTGTACACGCACGTCTCGGCCGAACACGTGCGCAAGGCGTACTTCAAGGCGCATCCTCGGGCGTAGGGACTCGGGTGGCGTTCGAGCTGCGCCCGCTCGAGCGCGAGCGCCTGTCCCGCATCGCCGCCTGCCAGCGCGAGGCGTTCTCCGACTATCCGCTGCCGGCGGCTCTGGACGAGGTGGGCCTGGGCGTCTACCTGCGTGAGACCGACGTTGCGCTGCGTTCGTCGTGGGGGGCGTATGACCGCGATGAACTGATCGGGTTCTGCCTGGGCGCAGTGCGGGGCGACCTGGGCAGCATCCGCGGCGAGGGCACCGTGGTGGGCCGGCGCCGCGAGGGGATTGGCGCGGCGGTGCTCGAACGCACGCTGCGGTCGCTGGCCGAGGCGGGCGCCGGGCGGGTGGTGCTGGAGGTGTTGGAGGAGAACGATGCTGCGGTGGCGCTCTACCGCCGCGAGGGATTCGAGGTGTGCCGCAGGCTGCTCGGCTGGAGCCTGCGCCGCCCGGCCGCGCGGAGGGCCGACCAGGCGAGTCCGCTGACACCGGTGGAGGCCGGCCGGAGGCTTCGTGCCTGGGGCTGGCCCGATGCGCCGTGGCAGCTGCGACCCGAGACGCTCGCCCACCTGCCCGCCTATGCGCTGGGCGACGACACGGTGGCCGTGGCGAAGCTGCGCGGCCGGCGGCTGTGGCTCTATGCCCTGGCGGTCGCCCCCGAGGCGCGCAGGCAGGGGCGCGGCACGGCGCTGATGCGGGCGCTGCCCACTGCGCGCATCGGCATCCCCGCGCTGATGCCTGAAGAATGGGCCGAGGCGACCGCGTTTCTGCAGTCGGTAGGCGCGACCCCCGACCGCCATGCCCAGTGGGAGATGCATAAAAGGGGTCAGCCACCTTTTATGCATCCGTAACGTTGGCTGCAACCGTGTGACGCTCGCCCATGCATAAAAGGTGGCTGACCCCTTTTATGCGTTAGGTTGCGGGGATGGCTCGCGCGTGTGTACTCGTCCTCGACGCTGTCGGCGCCGGCGATCTGCCGGATGCCGAGCAGTTCGGCACCGCCGGCTCGAGCACGCTCCAGCACGTTGCCGAAGCCGTCGGCGGACTCGACGTGCCGGCCCTGCGAGGGCTGGGGATGGGGAACATCCTGCCGATCCGCGGCTGTCCACCGCACCGCGCCGCGCCCGCTGTCTGCGCACGGCTGCTCGAACAGAGCAAGGGTATGGACACGACCACGGGCCACTGGGAGATGATGGGCATCGTCACCGAGCAGCCGTTCCCGACGTTTCCCGACGGCTTTCCGGCCGAGCTGCTCGAGCGGTTCAGCGCCGAGACCGGACGCGGTGTGGTCGGCAATGTCGCGGCGTCCGGCACCGAGATCATCGAGCGCCTGGGGCCCGAACACGAGCGCACCGGCGACTGGATCGTCTACACGTCGGCCGACTCGGTGTTTCAGATCGCGGCACACGAGCAGATCGTGCCCGTCGAGGAGCTGTACGAGGCCTGTCGCGCCGCCCGGCGGCTGCTGACCGGCGATCTGGCTGTCGCCCGGGTGATCGCGCGGCCGTTCGAGGGCGAGCCCGGTGCGTACCGCCGCACTGAAGGCCGGCACGACTTCTCGCTCGAACCGCCGCGGCCCAACTGGCTCGAGCGGCTGCAGGCAGCGGGCCGGCCGGTGCACGGCGTGGGCAAGATCGGCGACATCTTTGCGGGGTGCGGCATCGACAGCTCGGTGCCAACGCGGTCAAACGCGCACGGCCTCGCGGTCACCACCCGGCACCTGCGCGAACTGGCAGACGGCTGCTTTGTGTTCACCAACCTGGTCGAGACCGACATGCTGTGGGGACATCGCAACGATCCGCGCGGGTTTGCCGACGCGCTCGAGGAGATCGATGCCGCGCTTCCCGAGCTGATGGCCGCGCTGCGCCACGGCGACCTGCTGATCCTCACCTCCGATCACGGCTGTGACCCGACCACCGCCTCCACCGACCACTCGCGCGAGTACGGCCTGCTGATGGCCCACGTGCCGGGGGCGCCGATGCTCGGCGGAATGCACGAGGGCGGAACGTTTGCCGACGTCGGTGCGACGGTGGGCGCCGTGCTGGGCGTGGACGGTGCCGGACTGCCCGGCCGCCGGGTGCTCTGATGCCGGAGCTTCCCGAGGTCGAGACCGTGCGCCGGGGTCTGGATCCCCGCCTGGTAGGGCACACGATCGAGCGAGCCCAGATCCTCGACGGGCGGCTGACTGCACCGGATGACCCGATGGCAGTGGGGTTCGAGTTGGACGGTGAGACGTTCACCTCGACCGGCCGGCGCGGCAAGTACCTGCTGCTGCACATGGCGAGCGGCCGCACGCTGGTGGTGCACCTGCGCATGACCGGCTGGTTCCATCACCGGGCCGCAGGCGCCGCCGATCCGGGCGTGACGCACCTACGCGCGCGCTTCGAGCTCGACGACGGCAGCGAGGTGCTCTATTCCGATCAGCGCCGGTTCGGCACCATGCGGTTGATCGAGCCCGGCGGTCTGGACACCTACCTTGCACATCGCGTCGGCCCCGAGCCGCTCTCCGGTGGCTGGACGTGGCAGGATCTGCGCGCGCGGCTGCGCGGCCGGCGGATCGCGATCAAGGCGGCGCTGCTCAATCAGCTGATCGTCGCCGGGGTCGGAAACATCTATGCCGACGAGGCGCTCTGGGAGGCACGGATCCACCCGTTGCGCGAGGCCGGCGGCCTGCGCACCGCCGAGGTCAAGCGGCTGCACACGGCGGTGATCGAGGTGCTTGAACGCGGCATCACCGCGCAGGGTGCGAGCATCCGCGACTACCGCGGCGTCGACGGTGCGAGTGGGTCGATGCAGGAGCGGTTCAACGTCTACGGCCGGCAGGACGAGCCGTGTCCGCGCTGCGGGCATCTGATCCGCAAGATCTGGGTGGCCCAGCGCGGCACGCACTTCTGCGGGTTCTGCACCCGGGCGCCGCGCCTCGGCTAGGCGACCATGAACGCAACAAACGTGCCTGGAAGTGAGCTCAGAAGTGCTGGTGCATAAAAGGGGGCTGACCCCTTTTATGCACTTCCGATGCATCCCGACACACGAGTTCACTTCCTGGCACGTTTGTTGCGTCTACCGGCGTCGGTACGCTTCCCGCGTGGGCCGAACGTACAAGACCGAGGCCGTGGTGCTGCGCTCGATGCGGTTTGCCGAGGCCGACAGGATCCTGCACCTGTTCACCTCCGAACGGGGCCGGGTAAACGCGATCGCCAAGGGCGTGCGCAAGACTGCCTCGCGGTTCGGCGGGCGGCTCGAACCGTTGACGCACGTCTCGCTGCTGCTGCACGAGGGCAGGGGAGAGCTGCACACGGTTTCGGGTGCCGACATCGTGCAGTCGCACGCCCGCGTGCGTGAGGATCCCTACGCGCTTGCGGTCGGCCAGATCGGTGCCGAGGCGGTGCTGAAGCTGCAGGTCGAACCCGAGCCGCAGCGGCCGATGTTCGCCGGGCTGAACCGGCTTCCTGACGATCCTCGAGGAGTGGCGCCCCGCGGCGGGCACGGCACCCGACCCCGCGCTCGACCCCGTAGGGCTGGGGTTCCAGCTGAAGCTCCTGATGCTGAGCGGCTATCTGCCGCACCTCACGGCCTGTGCCGGCTGCGGCGCGGACGGCCCGCTGGCCGGGTACTCGCCGGCCGCCGGCGGGGCGGTGTGCCGCGACTGCCTGACGGGCGAAGGCACCTTTGCGCTCGGCCCCGAGAGCCTCGCGGCCGTCGAGGCGCTGCTCGCCCAACCGCTCGGCGCGCCCGCGCTCGAGCCGCGTTCGAGCCGCGACGCGCTGCGCGTCTTGGAGCGCACCTACGAGTACCACGGCGGCTTCCGGCTGCGCACCCTCCACGCGTGAGCCTCGCAGGCTGCTAGCTTCTCGCCCCATGGCCGGCCTCACGTTCCAGGCGATGATCAGCGCCCTCCAGCAGTACTGGGAGGGCCAGGGCTGCACGATCATGCAGCCGTACCACACCGAGGTCGGCGCGGGCACCTCGAATCCCGCCACGTTTCTGCGCGTCCTGGGGCCGCGGCCCTGGCGCACCGGCTACGTCGAGCCGTCCATCCGCCCCGACGACGGCCGCTACGGCGAGAACCCCTTTCGGTTCCAGCAGTTCTACCAGTACCAGGTGATCCTCAAGCCCGCGCCCAGCGACATGCAGGACATCTACCTCGAATCGCTGCGAGCGATCGGGATCGACCTTGCCCAGCACGACATCCGGTTTGTGGAGGACAACTGGGAGAACCCCAGTCTGGGAGCGGCGGGGCTCGGCTGGGAGGTGTGGCTGGACGGGATGGAGATCACCCAGTTCACCTACTTCCAGCAGGCCGGCGGGATCGAGCTCGACCCGATCTCGTGCGAGCTCGCCTACGGGCTCGAGCGGCTCGCCATGTACCTGCAGGGCGTCGACCGCGTGCAGGACGTGCGCTGGTCGGACACCGTCTCGTGGGCCGATGTGTACTTCCAGAACGAACGGCAGATGTCGACCTACAACTACGAGGTCGCCGACACCGCCATGCACGCCCGGCACTTCGACGAGTTCGAGGCCGAGGCGCGGCGCTGCATCGAGGCGCGGCTGCCGCTGACCGCCTACGACTACGTGCTGAAGTGCTCGCACGCCTTCAACCTGCTGGATGCGCGCCGCGCGGTGGCCGTGACCGACCGGGCCGCCTACGTGCTGCGGATGCGGCGGCTGGCCCAGGCGGTGGCCGCGCTCTATCTGGAAGTGGAGGAGCAGGGTGCCTGACGTCCTGATCGAGATCGGCTGTGAAGACCTTCCGGCGGTTGCCTGCCGCGAGGCCGAGCGGCAGGCGGCGGGGCTCGTCGCGGCTGCGGTGGAGCGGCTAGGCCTGCCCGAAGCCGAGGTCGAGACCCACGTCAGCCCGCGGCGGATCGCCACGATCGTGCGTGGGCTGCCCGCCGCGCGGGCGGCGGTGCGCAAGGAGGTGCGGGGGCCGCGCGCCGACGCTCCCGAGCAGGCGCGGGCCGGATTTGCCCGCAAGCATGGCCTGGATGTGGCCGCGCTCGAGGAACGCGACGGCCTTGTGTGGGCCGTCTCGGAGGGCGCCGACGAACCGCTGGCGGCCCTCGTTCCGCAGATCGCAACCGCGCTCGCCGACGGCATCAACTTCAGCAAGTCGATGCGCTGGGACGGCGGTCGGTTCTCGCGGCCGGTGCGCTGGCTGGTGGCCATGGTCGACGGTGCTGCGGTACCGGTGGAGCTGTTCGGCCTGACCGCCACCGGCACCACCCGGGGCCACCGTTTTCTGGGCGGTCCCGCTCAGATCGGGACGCCCGGCAGCTACGTGGATGACCTGCGAAACGTCCACGTGATGGTCGATACCGCCGAGCGGCGCGGGCTGATCGAGGCTGGCCTGAACGCCGCCGGCGCGTGGATCGACCCAATCGGAAAGCTCAACGAGGTGGTGTACCTGTCCGAATGGCCCGCGGTGCTCGAGGGCCACATCGACGAGCGGTTTCTGGAGCTGCCCGACCGCGTTGTGATCACCGCGATGCAGTCACACCAGCGCTATTTCCCCGTGCGCGCCGGCGAGCAGCTGGCGGCGCGGTTTCTGTTCGTCGCCAACGGCGGCGACCCCACCACGGTGATCCGCGGCAACGAGGAGGTGCTGGTGGGGCGGCTGAACGACGCCGAGTTCGCCTTCCGCACCGACCTGGAGCGCGGGATCGAGGCCATGGCCGGCGAGCTCGATCGCGTCAGCTTTCTGGAGGGTTCGGGGTCGATTGCCGACAAGACCGCGCGCGTCACCGACCTGACCGCTCAGCTCGGGTCGCGGCTGGGGCTCGATGCCGGTGTGCTCGAGGCCGCCGCCACCGCGGCGCGGCTGGCCAAGGCCGATCTCGTATCGAACCTGGTGGGCGAGTTCTCGTCCCTCGAGGGCTTCGCCGGGGGCGTGTACGCGCGCCACGCCGGGATCGACGACGGGGCCGCAACGGCGATCGAGGAGCATCACCTGCCCTACGGTGCCACCGGGCCACAGCCGCAGACCGACGCGGGAGCACTGGTGTCGCTGGCCGACAAGCTCGACACGCTGATCGTGGCCTTCGGCCTGGGCCTGGAGCCCACCGGGAGCCGCGATCCGTACGGTTTGCGGAGGGCCGCCGCCGGGGCCGTGGCGATCCTCGTCGGGCGGCGCTGGACGGTCGGCGTCTCCGAGCTGCTCAGCCCGGCGGGGGTGGAGTTCCTGCTCGACCGCGTCGAGGCGGTACAGGTGGATCAGGGCATCAGCCGCGAGGAGGTGCGCGCGGCGCGCGGTTCGGGGCAGACCGAGCCGTTGGCGGTGGCCGACCGCGCGCTGGCTCTGCATGGGGCCCGCGGGCCTGCTCGCGATGCCCTGCGCGACGTGTACGGCCGCACGCACCGCATCGCCGCTGATGCCGCGCCGCAGTACGACCCCGATCCGGGTGCCGATGCGGCCGAGGCTGCGCTCCACGAGGCGGTCGACAAGGTGCGTGACGGCATCGCCGCGGCGGGTACCGACGTGCCGGGGGCGCTGGCCGCCGCGGGTGACCTGGTCGATCCCGTCGCGCAGTTCTTCGACCGGGTGCTGGTGATGGACGAGAACGCTGAGGTGCGCCGCAACCGGCTGGGACTGGTGGCGCTCGTCGCCGCCACGCTCGGCGGTTTGGCCGACTTCGACGAGCTGCCCGGATAGACTCCTCGCGGATGCCCGAGAAGCTCGAGATTCACATCGTCTCCGACTCCACCGGCGATACCGCCGCGCGGGTGGCGCGGGCGGCCACCCATCAGTTCGATGCGATCGAGATCGACATCGTGCGGCACGCCCGGGTGCAGTCGCAGGAGCAGCTGGCACGGGCCCTCGAGGACGCCGTCGGAAAGCCTTCAGCCGTGTTCTACACCCTGGTGGATTCCGGTCTGCGCGAGGCGATCGTCGACCTCGCCCGCCAGCACCGGCTGGTCACGCTGGACGTGCTCAGCCCCGCGCTTCAGGCGATCACCACCGCGTCGGGCACCGTGGCGACCATGCTGCCCGGCCGCACCGCGCCGCTGGACGCCCAGTACTTCCGGCGCATCGCCGCCATCGAGTTTGCCGTCAAGCATGACGACGGCCGCGGCTCCGACGATCTGAACCACGCCGAGATCGTGCTGGTGGGCGTCTCGCGCACCTCCAAGACGCCGACCTCGATGCACCTCGGCTATCTCGGCTACATGGCCGCAAACGTGCCGATCGTGCGCGGCATCGATCCGCCGCCGGCGCTGTTCTCGGTCGACCCCTGGAAGGTCGTCGGCCTGACCATCGACGCGGCCCGGCTCTCGGAGATCCGGGCGCGGCGGGTGCGTGCGCTGGCCGCCGGTTCGAACGCGCGCTATGCCGATCTGAGCGAGATCTACGACGAGCTCGAGCTGGCCGCGACGCTGCACCGGCGGCTGGGCTGCCCGGTGATCGACGTGTCGGGGCTCGCCATCGAAGAGGCCGCGGCGCGGGTGGCCGAGCTCGTCGACGAGCGCCGCCGGGCCGCCCTCGAAGGCGCCCGGAGCTAGCGGGCGACCCGGCGATGACCGACTACGTGCGCGCGTTCGCCGACGGCGATCGATCGATGCGCGATCTGCTGGGCGGCAAGGGGGCAAACCTCGCCGAGATGACCGCGATCGGCCTTCCGGTACCCGACGGCTTCACCATCACCACCGAGGCGTGCCTGGCATATCTCGGCTCGGGCAACACCTGGCCGGAGGGGCTGCACGAGCAGGTCGCAGCTGCTGTCGCCGCGCTCGAGCAGCGCGTGGGCCAGCGGCTGGGCGGCGACGAGGATCCTCTGCTGGTGTCGGTGCGCTCGGGTGCACCCGTGTCGATGCCCGGCATGATGGACACGATCCTGAACCTGGGCCTGAACGACCGGTCGACCGAGGCGCTGGCGCGGCGCCACGGGCGACGAGCGGTTTGCCCGCGACTCCTACCGGCGGCTGATCCAGATGTTCGGAAACGTGGTCATGGGCGTGCGACGCGAGCCTGTTCGAGGACGAGCTGGGCCGCGCCAAGCTGCGCCGTGGCGTGCGCACCGATGTCGAGCTCCACGCCGGCCGACCTGCAGACGCTGGTCGAGCGGTTCCTCGAGATCTACCAGAGCCAGACCGGCCAGCCGTTCCCGCAGAGCCCGGCCGATCAGCTCGACCGCGCCGTCGAGGCCGTATTCGGCTCGTGGAACACCCCGCGGGCGATCGCGTATCGCCGCAAGGAGCACCTCAGCGACGACCTGGGCACCGCGGTGAACGTGCAGCAGATGGTGTTCGGAAACACGGGCGAACGGTCGGGCACCGGCGTCGCGTTCTCGCGTAACCCGTCCACCGGCGAGCACGTGCCCTACGGCGAGTTCCTGGAAAACGCCCAGGGCGAGGACGTCGTCTCGGGAGTCCGCACCGGCCTGCCGCTGACCGAGCTGGAGCGCATCCACCCCGACATCCACCGGCGGCTGCTCGAGGTGATGGCGATGCTCGAGCGCCACTACGGCGACATGCAGGACATGGAGTTCACGGTCGACCGCGGGCAGCTCTACATGCTGCAGACCCGGTCGGGCAAGCGCGACCCGCGTGCCGCGCTGCGGATCGCGGTCGAGATGGTCGCCGAGGGCGTGATCGACCGCGAGGTTGCCGTCACGCGGGTCGACGCGCACCTGCTCGAACACGTGCTGCGGCCCACTGTCAGCGCCCGCGATGAGCACCCTGTGATCGCCACGGGCCTTCCGGCCTGCGCCGGCGCGGCCGTCGGCAAGGTGGTGTTCGACGCAGCCACCGCCGTCGAGTGGGCGGACGCCGGCGAGAGCGTCGTGCCTGGTGCGCGGCGAGACCTCGGCCGATGACGTGCCCGGCATGGCGCGCTCGGCCGGCGTGATCACCACCCGCGGCGGCATGACGTCGCACGCGGCGGTGGTCGTCCGCGGCTGGGGCACGCCCTGCGTGGTGGGCGCTGAGGCGATCCAGCTCGACATCGAGCAACCGCCGGTTCAGCGTCGGCGGGTATGCGGTGGGGGAGGGCGACGTGGTCACGGTGTCGGTGGACGAGGAGGAGGGACGCGTGATCCTCGGCGAGGCCGAGCTGGTGCCGCCGCCGCGGGAGACGCTCGAGGGGCTGCGCACCGTCACCGGCTGGGCCGACGAGCTGCGCCGGCTGGGCGTGCGCGCCAACGCCGACACGCCGGCCGACGCGGCCGCGGCCCGCGAGCTGGGCGCCGAGGGCATCGGTCTGTGCCGCACCGAGCACATGTTCTTCTCGGAGGAGTGGCTGCCGGTGATGCGCGAGGTGATCCTGGCCCGGACGATGGAGGCC
The DNA here is from genome assembly GCA_963796875.1 of uncultured Actinomycetes bacterium. Classification (GTDB taxonomy): domain Bacteria; phylum Actinomycetota; class Thermoleophilia; order Gaiellales; family JAICJC01; genus CAVPTL01. The sequence continues at coordinate 8,766 of CAWCNL010000004.1, read as the reverse complement.
CGTGAGGACGCGCTCAGCCGCCTTCTGCCGCCCCACCAGGCCGACTTCGAGGGCATCTTCGAGGCGATGCGCGGCCTGCCGGTGACGATCCGGCTGCTGGATCCGCCGCTGCACGAGTTCGTGCCCGACTCGACCGAGCTGCACGAGGTCAATCCCATGCTCGGCACGCGCGGCTGCCGGGTGGGCCTGGTGCACCCCGAGATCTACGAGATGCAGGTGCGCGCGATCGTGCGCGCGGCGCTCAAGACGGGCGCGGTGGGTGTCGAGATCATGCACCCGCTGGTCGGCTTCGACGAGGAGCTGCGGCGGCTGCGCGAGCTGACCGAGCGGGTCATCGCCGAGGAGCACGGCGAGGAGCTCGGCATCATCATCGGCACGATGATCGAGGTGCCGCGGGCCGCGTTGACCGCCGGCCAGATCGCGGCGGTGGCCGACTTCTTCTCGTTCGGCACCAACGACCTCACCCAGATGACGCTGGCCTTCTCGCGCGACGACGCCGAGAACGGGTTCCTGCCGTTCTACCTGGATTCGCGGCTGCTCGACCGCTCGCCGTTCGAGACGCTCGACACCTCGGGTGTCGGGAGGCTGATCGAGCTGGCAATGAGCCGCGGCGCGTGAGACCGACCCGCATATCAAGCTCGGCGTCTGCGGCGAGCACGGCGGCGATCCCGACTCCATCCGCTTCTTCCACGCCGCCGGCCTCGACTACGTGTCGTGCTCACCCAATCGCGTGCCGACGGCGCGGCTGGCCGCGGCCCAGGCGGCGGTGGCAGCCGCACGGTGAGGATCGAGACCGCATTCGTGCCCGCGCCGGCCGAGCCCACCGGCGTGGCGATCGTGATCGACGTGCTGCGCGCGACCACCACCATCACGTGTGCGCTGCACACCGGCTACCAGCGGGTGCTGGCGTGCGGCGAGCTGGATCAGGCCCGCGAGCTTGCCGGCCGGCTGGGCGAGGGCAGCATTCTGGCCGGCGAGCGCAAGTGCGTGCGGCCCGAGGGGTTCGACCTGGGCAACTCGCCCCGCGATCTGGCCACGCCGCCGCTGGGCGAGTCGCTCGTGCTCACCACCACCAACGGCACGCGCGCGATCGTCGCCGCCGACGCCCACAGCGACGCGATCCTGATCGGCTGTCTGATGAACCTGCGAGCGTGCGCCCACCGGGCGGCGTCGATCGCCCGTGAGGGCCGAACGGCGGTGCTGATCCAGTGCGCCGGCGTGCGGGGCGCGTTCACGATTGACGATGCGTTCACCGCCGGCCGCTACGTGGCCGAGCTGCACGCGCATCTGCCCGAGTGGGAGCTGACCGACGGATCGACCGCAGCGCTGCGCCTGGCCGACGGGTTCGACTCGTCGGTGGCGGGCCTCGCCGCCTCGCAGAGCGCGCGCAACCTGGTGGCCGCCGACCTCGAAGCCGACATCGCCTACTGCGCGGCCGAAAGCGTGCTCGACCTGGTGCCGCGCGTCGAGAAGGTCGAGCACGGCATCGCGCTGATCACCGCCTGAGCCTACCCCGTGCCTGGCACGGGTGCTTCAGTCGCTAGGACGAGGAGCGGCACGAGTCGTTGGCCGGCGTGAACGACTTCAGCTCCTGCATCTTCTGCTGCTGAACCGTTGCCGAGTACTTGCCCGGCGCCTTGTGGTGCCACGAGACGATCGGCGTTACGCCGGGGCCCATCACGGTCAGCCGGTACTCCGAGCCGTTGGCGTAGTGCGTGCGCTTGTACATCTTGTACATGCCCAGGCAGAAGTTGCCGGCGCTGCGGTGGGTCAGCCCGGAGTTGAAGCGGTACCAGCCCTTGCCCCACGTCGGGGTTCAAGGTGTCGATGTAGATGTTTCGGCCGTAGCCGTCGAGCGGCGCGCCCACGCCGGTCGAGCCGAACCCGTACACACCCTTCGAGGCATAGTGCAGGTAGCCGAAGACGCGGTCGATCTTGCCGTTTTGAAGCCACGCGGTGTCGGCGAAGAGCTGCGGCAGCTTTCCCGTCCAGTGGGACAGGTGCAGTTCGGCCGACTGCTGGCGCAGGGTGCCCTTCCACCCGCCGTCGCGCAGCTCGCGGCGCCACGACTGCAACGCCCAGTACGACCCGTCGGGCGCGGTGCAGGCGATTACCCGGTCGGCCAGCGCCGGGCCGGTGTAGGGCTTGCACGCATTGCGCATCCTGCGCCAGTAGCCGGAGGTGAAGCCTCCCGACCCGCCCGAGTAGTCGAGCTTGAACTTGATCTGGCCCTGCTCCTGCGAGGGCGTGCGGGCGTTCACCGCACCCCAGGCGAGCGTGTGATGGCGCACGCCGTTGCGGTCGGTGTACGAGACGCGGGCAACGCCGTACTTGTTCACGATCAGTGCCGGATCGTGAATCCCCCAGGTGATCAGCTCGGAGGCCGAGGCGGGTGCCACGGTGGCGAGCAGAGCGCCGGCGACGAGCATCGAAAGGACAACTGTACGAAGCAACTTGCGGATGGCACAGCCTGCCACCGGATTGTCGAGCACGCGGTGAACGCACTGTAAGGATTTCGTTTGGCCACGAACGCGGGGATCACCCGGCCGGGTGTCGAGGCACCCACCCGGTCGCGCCGATGCATTGGAGGCACTACGGCCGAAAGGGTCAGATGTCGGATCGGGGAAAGACCCGCGAGGCGTGGGAATACGCCGAAACGGGAGGCGTACATCGCTGGCACTGGCCGCAGGTCGTGGCGGTGACTGTGGCCGCCGCGCTCGTGTGGAGCGCCCTGATGTACGTGCTGACGCTCGTTCTGGGGCAGATCGTGTGAGCGAGTTCGACCAGCTCGATCCGCTCGACGACGGGGTCGACGCGCCCGACCGGGGAGTGCGCGAGGCGCTGCTCCTGCGCGTGGGGGTCTCGAGCACCGATGCCTGGGAGTACGAATCGGTCGAGACAGGCGGCGGACTCGTCGCCTGGGCGCAGACCCATGTTGCGATCGCGTTCGTGGCTGCAGCCCTCGCATGGTTTGGCGGCGTCTTCATCCTCGCCCTCGTGGTGGGCTACTTCGTCTGAGATGACCTCTGCGGCGGCCCGCCGGTATGCTCGGGCGGTCGTGGGTTCCGGCTCCCCCAACGCCTGGCGCTGGCCGCTGCTCGTCACCGCCCTGATCGTCCTGCTTGCAGGCGCGCTCTGGTACGGCAAGTTTCGGCCCCGTGCGAGCGCCGCCGAGGTGGAACACACGGTGGGGTTGAGCCATCCCGGCTCGGTGGTGGGTTGCGTGCCAGTCAAAACGAATGGGTCGTTGTGGGGCTGTGCGGTGGTCTACCGCGCCGAGGCGGTATGCGTGGCCGTGGCGGTGTCGCTGACGGGGAAGATCGATCCCGGCGGGCCCAGCCAGCACCACTGTTCGACGCCACAGCTCTTGCACCTCTTGCCTCGATTGATCGCAGCCAAGGCGGTTGCAGTGGATGTGACCCGCACACTGGGCGGCGGCCCGGGGTTCACCTGCGCGCGGGCCGGGCACGGCACGGTGCGCTGGGCGTGTGCCCGCGCGGTGCCCACCACTCGGTGCGTGCTGGTCAAGGTGCAGCGCTGGCGACCGTTGAAGGTTTCGGACGGCGGCACGGCCTGCAAGATCCCGGCCCTGCGGTTGGCCGTCGGGTTCTAGAAGGCGCTGTCAGCGCCGGCCGCGGCCCCAGCTGTTGCTGCGCGGAGCCGCCGAGCGCAGCGCCCGCAGGTCGGCCACCCGGCCTCCCTGGCCGACACCGCTGCCCACCGCCCTGGCGGCTGCTTGCTCGGCCGCCTGCAGGTGGATCTCGGCGCGGCCCACGTGTGAGAGTGCCGCCACCCGGTCGGCGATCACGTTCAGCGTGTCGTTGCGCCGCTCCAGCCGCCCCCAGACCTGCACCAGCGGTTCGGAGCGGATCGCCACCCGGTCGCGCTCATACACCTTTGCCGGCACCACCACGTTCACCATGCCGCTCTCGTCTTCGACCAGCAGGAAGACGATCCCCTTGGCGGTGGACGGCCGCTGCCGGGCGACCATCACGCCGGCAATCGTGACGGTACCGCCGGCTCCCCTGCGCAGCGATTCGGCGCTGCGGATCTCGCTTGCCAGATTGGGCCGCAGGAGGGCCATGGGGTGCGGCCCGGTGGTCAGGTTCATGGTCTCGTGGTCGGCGACCATGCGCTCCCATTCGCCCATCGGCCGCAGTGCGGGGGTGGGGGAGGCATCGAGCGCGAGGGCCAGCTGGGTGGCCTCGGCCGGCCCTGCCGGAGCGCGGTGCAGGCCCAGCTCCCAGAGCAGGGCGCGGCGGTCTCCGAACCGTTCGCAGGCGCCCGCCTTGACCATCGCCTCGAGCAGGTCGGTGGAGAGCGGTGAGCGCCGCACCAGATCGCCCAGATCCGTGAAGCCGCCGTGGCGGTCGCGTTCCGCCACCAGCCGCTCGGCGCGGGTACCGACGCCCTTCACATACCCCAGGCCGATGCGCACCGCCGCTCCGGCATCTTCGACCGAGCAGGTGGCGGCGCTGAGGTTGATATCCGGCGGGCGCATCTCCACACCGCGCCGCTCGCCGTCGCGCAGCAGCGTCGCGGGTGGGTAGAAACCCATCGGCTGGGAGTTCAAAAGCGAGCACAGGAACTCGGCTGGATAGGCGCGATGCAGCCATGCCGACTGGTAGGCGAGGATCGCGAAGGCGGCCGAGTGGCTCTTGGGAAAACCGAACTCGGAGAACGCCACGACCTTGTCGAACACCGTCCGGGCGGTCTGTTCCGAGACGCCGTTTTGGGCGGCGCCGGCGCAGAACCGCACCCAGTGGCTCTCGAGCGCCTCGCGGCTGCGCTTGCGGCTCATCGCCCTGCGCAGGCTCTCGGCCTCGCCGGTGGTGAACCCGGCCAGCGCGATCGCCACCTCCAGCACCTGATCCTGGAACACGACCACGCCCAGCGTCTGCTCGAGTACCGGTTCGAGCAGGGGATGGTCGTAGGGGATCTTGAAGAACGGATCGGCGCGGCGGGCCCGGCGATGCTTGATGTAGGGGTTCACCGCATCGCCCACGATCGGTCCGGGGCGCACGAGGGCGACCTGCACGGTCAGATCCTCGAGGTTCTCCGGTTTGGTCTGCACCAGCGACTGCATCTGCGCCCGGCTCTCGATCTGGAAGACACCCACGGTGTCGGCCGCGCGGATCTCTTCATACACGTCGGGGTCGTCGAACCCCACCCGGCTCAGGTCGATCGGCGCTCCCCGCGACTGCGCGATCAGATCCACACACTCCTCCACGGCGGAGAGCATCCCCAGCCCGAGCAGGTCGATCTTCAGAAACCCTGCATCGGCGCACGAATCCTTGTCCCACTGGCAGATCTGACGGCCCTCCATCGCCGCCGGCACCACCGGCACGAGCTCGACCAGGGGCGTCGTCGAGATCACCATGCCGCCCGAGTGCTGGGACAGGTGCCGGGGCAGGCCGCTGATCTCCTCCATCAGATAGGCGAACGCCTTCCAGCGTGGAGCGTCCAGCCGGCCTCGCAGCTCCTGCACCTGCTCGGGTTCGATGTGCCCCCACGAGTCGGCCAACCTGGCCATGCGCTCGACTTCGCCCTGCGGCAGCGCCAGGGCCTTGCCCAGGTCGCGAATCGCGCCGCGCGCCTTGTAGGTGGGAAACGCCGCCACCAGGGCGGCATGATCGGAGCCGTAGCGCTCGACCACGTCCAGCATCAGCCCCTCGCGCACGTCGCGCGGGAAGTCGAGGTCGATATCGGGGACGCTCGCCAGCTCCTTCGAGAGGAATCTGCCGAGGAAGAGCCGGGTGGCGACCGGATCGACGTGCGAGAGGCCGATCAGATAGCACACGATCGAACCGACGCTCGATCCGCGGCCGCGCCCGGGGGGCAGCAGCCGCCGGCCCGCGCTTTGCCCGCGCACCCGCACCGCCACCGCCCGTGCCATCTCGAGGATGTCGCCGTGCAGCAGGAAGAATCCGGCCAGGCGGTGGTGGGCGATCAGCCCGAGTTCCTGCTCGAGCCGGGTGCGGGCCTCGGCCACCATCCCCGTGCCGGCATAGCGGCGGTCGAGTTCGTCCCGGCAGAGCCGCTCCAGTACTGCCTGGGCGGGTTCGCCGGTGTCGGAGAAGTCCGGGTAGCGGTAGCCCAGGTCGCGGGTCAGATCGAAGTGGCAGCGGGCGGCCACCGCAGCCGCTCCGGCAGCTGCGGCCGGGGGGTGGAGGGCAGCGGCTGCAGCGGGCTCCCTGAGGTAGGACTCGTGGTTGCCGCGCCGTTCGGCCTCACAGGCATCGAGCGCGGTGTTGCAGCGGATCGCCACCAGCGCGTCCTGGAGAAACGTGCGCTGGGGCGTGTGGGCGTGCACGTCGCCGGTGCCGACCACCTGCACACGCAGCCGGTCGGCCAGTTCGGCCAGGAGCCGGTTGCGGCGGGCGTCGCCGCGCAGATAGGGGCGGTTGAGCTCGATCGAGAACCGCTCGCGGCCGAAGACCCCTCGCAGCCATCGCGCCATCTGCTCGGCGCCTGCCAGGTCGCCGCTTCCGATGCGGCCTGCCACCGCGCCGTGCCGGGCACAGCCGGAGAGGCAGTGCAATCCGTCGCTGTGCCGGGCCAGAGCGGCGAGCGACGTGCGTGGAGCGCGGCGGTCGTCGGCGTGGGCGAGGGTGAGCAGCCGGCACAGGTTGCGATAGCCCTGCTCGGTTTCGACCAGCAGGGTGAGGTGGTGGCCGTCGGTCAGGGTCAGCTCGCAGCCGGTCACCGGATGGAGCCCCGATTCGCGGGCGGCGTGGGCGAACTCGAGCGAGCCCGAGAGGCTGTCGTGGTCGGTCAGCGCAAGAGTCTCGTAGCCGAGTTCGGCGGCACGCTGGGCAAGCTCCTGCGGCTGGGAAGCACCGTCCAGGAACGAGTAACAGGAATGCGCGTGGAGTTCCGGGTGAGGCATCGTCGTGACCGAACATATGTTCGGTCTGACAGCTTACACGCATACCCCGTGCCAGGCACGTTTCATGCGTGCTGCGCCCGCATGAAACGAGCCGGGCACTCCTGCCACCGTGCAGCTCGCTGCTTCTGTTTATGCGTCCGGCTTCGCCGGCCGCATAAACGGCTACGAGATTTCGACGATTTCGACGGGGTTCTCGTTGTTACGCCACTTGATGTCGCGCGTGGCGTCCTCCCAGAGCAGCCGCACGAGGCGGTCGCGATCACGGTCGAGCCGCCAGGGCCAGAACCGGCGGGTGCCTTCGAGATCGCAGGTGACCACTCGCCCCTGCCAGCGTTTCCACACGCCGCGGTGGGGGCGCACATGCACCTGGTAGAGGTACGCGCGAGGCGCCTCCACGACATCGTCGCCAGTGACCGTTTCGGCCCTGGTTGGCTCGGTCTGCGCGGACGCAGCCGGCTCGCTCATCTGACTCCCCCTCCGACGCCGATACCCTGCCGGTTCGAACACTGCGAGTATGTCAGACCCTTCCATAACCGGTCAACCATGGAGGGCCGTTTTTTGCTCTGAGCACCTGTTCCGAGATTCGATAGCATTTTGACACACTTTATTGACAGTTTTAAACTGGTGTTCGAGGTGATTTAAGCCTAGGATGCAGTTGTCCGGTGAGACGATCCCCTCTCCCCAGCAGGAGCGTGACCCCAGGTTGTCCCTGCCGGATCCTCCCCGTGGCCGGTGTCCTTTTGGGCGCCGGCCACGAATCTTTATCCACGCTGCGTGTACCAGCGGCGACGCTGGGCATCCCAGAAGACGATGACGTTGCGACCGTCACCGAGGACGAGGTCGAAGTAGTGGCGGCGGATGCGATGGCCGCTCCACCAGCCTTCGTCCACCCGCCACTCGTCACGGGTATGTGCGACGGGGCGGTTGTCCACAGCGATGGGCATGCCGTCGCCAGTTGCGGTCACCGAGAGGGGCCGGGGAAGTCCGATGCGTCGAACAGACGTTCGCTCCACGCGGGGAGCATAGCGTCACTTCTCGACGCGGGAATCGCGTTTTGGCTTGGGGGCTGCGCTCTCGTGGCGCCGCCCGCACACCTCGCACGTAAGTACCAGCCGCAGGGGATCGCCGTCCATGACCATGCCGACGGAGTGCGGAGTGATCTTCCGGCACGTGGTGCACAGGATCATGGTCTGGTCGTCCGACATTGGAGCCCACCTCGACGGTCGGCGTTCGACTCTGGAGTATGACACGAATGCCCGGAGCGGCATGGGCGGCGGCCGGCTCCACAGCTGTCAAAGCATACGTCGGGATCGGCCGAATTGCGCTCCCCAAAAGGGAGAGGTGAAAGTGGCTGCTATCGTCGCAGCGTGCCGTCAGTCGGACGTACGAAGGATCCTGTCCTGATTCGGACGGACTTCAGCGCTCAAGAGGCGTGGGCGACCATCGGTGAGCAGGTGCTTGCCGAGTCTCCCGACGGTTTCAAAGCCTATGTGGACGTGGTGGACAACCGTGCGTTCGATGGCTGCGGCGCAAGCGATATACGGGCTGAGATCGGCAGCGACTACGACCACGGCTTCCTGATACTTGCCGACAATCACGCGATGGTTCCGACGAGCACCGCGTTCTGGTCGTAGATCTCATTGATGAGCCGGGCCGAGCGTTTCGCGCTGTTCCTGCCGCGGTTCAGGCAATCGAGAACAACCTTTCAATCGGGAACATGTCCTTCTTCGAGTTCGCCGACGCGGTTGACGCGGATGGCGTTTTCCGCGATTTCCGCTGAGAACTGCGTGGCGATCCGATGCGTGCGCATCTGGTGCGGCGCCCGGATGGGGCTGGGATGAGGCCAGGTGCTGACCGAGCATCGCCCTGGCCGGGGT
>CAWCNL010000003.1:0-316808 GCA_963796875.1 uncultured Actinomycetes bacterium | reverse complement strand
CCGGCGCCGGAGTTGCGGCCGCTCTGGTGTGGGCGGCGGCCGCCCGGCCACGCGCAGGTTGGTGGGCGGCTCGCCGCCGAGCTGCGGCTGGTCGGGCGGCTGCTGGCGCCCGAGTCGGTGGCGGCCGGTCGGCCTGGGCGTGCACCTGGTCAACGGGGCGATGTTCGGAATCGCCTTCGACAGGCTGGGCGGCCGCGGTGTGCGTCAGGCGGTCCTGGCCGCCCAGGTCGAAAATGCGGTGCTCTGGCCGGGGATGGCGGTGGTCACCGCGTGCACCCCGACGTGCACAGCGGCGCCTGGCCAAAGCTCCTGCGAAACCGCCGCGTGTTCGCGCAGGAGGTCGTCGGCCACGCCGTATTCGGGACGGTGCTCGGCCTGCTCTCACCGCATGAATAAGAGGGGTCAGTCGCCATTTATTCACGTGAGGTCTATGTGTGCTCGGCGCGAGCCGGGTGAATAAATGGCGACTGACCCCTCTTATTCACATCAGCGTACGTGGCGTTGGGCGCGGCGGCGCTGGTTTGCGTCGAGGCTGAGTTCGACGCACAGCGCGTCGATCAGGAGCTTCAACATGCGGCCCTCTTCCAGGCCGCCCAGGAGCGTGCGGATCGCGAGCCCGTCCCCGAGCGAGATGAGCCGGTCGGCGACGTCCTCGACCTTGCCGCTGATCCGAAACGCGCCGCTCTTCACACCGTCGCGGATGGCTGCCCGGAAGAGCTCTGCGAAGTCGTTGTAGATGTCGGTCACCTCGGCGCGGATCTCGTCGTCGCGGTTGGCCTTCGACCAGAACTCGAGCCAGAACGACCAGCCGGGCACGAACGCCGTCGCGGATGCGTCGCCGCCCTCCGGCGACGAGAGCCGGGCATACTCGGTGAGCCGCAGCAGCGGGTCGCTGCCGGGCGGCAGCGCGGTGCCCCAGATGGCCGAGATGCGCTCCTGCTCGCGCCGGAACGTCTCGACCAACAGCCGTTCGCGCGTGCGGAAGTAGTGCTGCACCAGGCCCAGGCTGACGCCTGCCTCCTCGGCCACGTCGGCAAGCCGCGCACGATCCACGCCTCGGCGGCTGATCACCACCACGGCGGCGTCGAGGATCAGCGCACGGCGGTCGATCGCCTGGTCGTCGGTCAACGCCATCTGCCGGAGGCTAACCGATCGACTCGTGCATGCTGATGACTCCCGCGGCCAGCCGCACGTCGACCGCGTCCACCATCACGCCGTCCAGCGCGATCGCCCCGCGGCCCTCCTGCGCCGCCTCGGCGCAGGCAGTCGATCACCCGCTGAGCGTGGGCGACCTCGGCCGGCGTCGGCGCAAACACCTGGTTGGCCGGCTCGATCTGCGCGGGATGGATGGCCCACTTGCCGCAGTAGCCGATCGTTGAGACGAGCCGGCACTCGGCCGCGTAGCCGTCCACGTCGGCGAGCGCGCCCCAGTACGGCCCTCGACGGCGGCGAGCCCCGCAGATCGTGCCGCCACCACGATCCGCGAGCGGTGGTAGATCCAGGGATCGCCGGGATAGTCGTCGAGCCAGCCCGTGCGCACGCCCTGCGATGCGGCCATGTCGCCCGAGCCGAAGATGAGCGCCTCCAGGCGAGGCGAGCTGTGCGCGATCTCGTCGACCGCCATCAGCGCTTCCACCTCCTCGATCAGCAGCTCGAGGCCGATCGGTGCGGTGCGGCCCAGGCCGCGCTCGAGTTCGGCGAGCCGGTCGTCCACCCACCGCACGTCGGCTGCGGTCTTGACCTTGGGCACGATGATCACATCGAGCGCGTCGCCCGCGCCCGCCACGACCTCGGCGAGGTCGTCGGCGGCCCAGTCCGAGCCCGGCGCGTTGATGCGCACCGCCCGCGTCTTCTGCCCCCAGTCGAGTTCGCCAAGTGCCGCGACGATGGTGCTGCGCGCGGCGGGCTTCATCGGCTCGGCCACCGAATCCTCGAGGTCGAGGAACACGAGGTCGGCGGCGCTCGCGGCCGCCTTGGTGATCATCTTCTCGCTCCAGCCGGGGGTGGAGAGCTCGGAGCGGCGCAGGCGCTGGGTGGTCATGGTGTCCCTTCGGGCAGCAGTTCGTGGGAGTGCTCGCCCAGGAGCGGCGCGCGGTGGCGCACCCCTCCCGGCGTGCGGGTGAGCTTGATCGGCTGGCCGGCGACGGTCACCGGCGTGGCGCTGCCAGGCTGGTCGACCTCGACCAGCATCTGGCGGGCGGCCGCGTGCGGGTCGGCGTAGATCTCATCGACCGACTGCACGGCGCCGACGGGGATCACCGCGCCCAGAAGCTCGGTGATCTCGGCGGCGGTGTGCCCGGCGAACCACCGCTCGACCTCACCGCGCGACTTCTCGGCTCGGCGCCGATCAGCTCGGGCCGGCCCATCGCCTCGCACAGGAACGCCCACTGGTGGTCGTCGGAGGCGCAGACGGCGATATGGCCGTCGCTGCACGCGAAGATGTCGAACGGAAAGAAGATGGGGTGCGAGTTGCCCTGCGGGCCGGGCACCTCGCCCGTATACGAGTGCTGGTAGACGATGCGCTCACACAGCGAGAGCACGCCGTCGTACATCGCGACGTCCAGGAACTGGCCCTTGCCGGACGCCGCCGCCTCGCGGCATGCGGCCAGGATCCCCACCGCACAGAGCGCCGCCGGGAACAGGTCACCCACACCCGGCCCGGCCTTCAACGGCGCTCCCGGGCGCTCGCCGGTGATGCCCATCACTCCCGCCATCGCCTGGATGGTCACGTCCACCGCCGGGCGGAAGGTGAGGGGGGTCTCGCCGGTGCGCGGATCGCCGAACCCGCGGATGGCGGCGTACACCAGCCGGGGATTTCGCTCGGCGAGCACCTCGTAGCCCACGCCCAGCCGCTCCAGCACGCCGGCGCGGAAGTTCTCGACCAGCACGTCGGCCGACTCCACCAGGCCCAGCAGCTGCTCGCGCCCGGCGGCGCTCTTGAGGTCGATCACCACGCTGCGCTTGTTGCGGTTGATGCTCTGGAAGTAGCCGCCGTAGGCGTGCAGCTGGTCGTCCTCGCGAAACGGGCCGACTGCCCGCATCGGATCGCCGCCGGGCGGCTCCACCTTGATCACGTCGGCGCCCAGGTCGGCCAGAAGCATGGTTGCGTACGGACCCGCGAGCATCCAGGTCAGGTCGACCACTCGCAGGCCGTCGAGCGGCCCGTCAGCCATCGGCGCTCGCGATGCGCACGCGACGGCGCAGCGACACCACGATCTGATCTCGCTGGTTGAAGCCCCAGTGGTCGAACGTGACCACGCCGTCGGCCTTGGCGACAACCTGCGACGAGGCGTAGAGCGTGTCGCCGTGCACCACCGGCGCGGAGAAACGCACGTCGTCGGCACCCAGCTCCTCGAGCGCATTCTCGCCGGTGTCCTGCATCGCGAGGCCCACCACGATGGCCAGCGTCAGCCCGCCGAACACGACCGCCTCGCCGACCTCGGTGTCGCGCATGACGTGATCGTTGAAGTGCCCGTCGGACGTATTCATCACCATCAGCGCAAGGCCCGCGCCGTCGAACGGGTAGACGGTCTTGCCGCGGCTGTGGCGAAACCGCGCGCCCACCACGTAGTCCTCGTAGAACGTGCCCGGCCCGGTCAGGCTCATGCGCCGCTTCCGTCCAGGATGCGCCGCGCGATGATGTGCTTCTGGATCTCGGAGGTGCCCTCGATAATGCGCGTCAGCCGCGCGTCGCGCCAGTAGCGCTCGACGGCGTGCTCGGTCGTGTAACCGTTGCCGCCCAGGATCTGCAGCGCCTCGCTGGTCACCCACTCGGCCATCTCGGCGGCAAAGAGCTTTGCCATCGACGCCTCGGTGATCGCCGCCGAACCGCTGTCCAGAAGCTCGGCGGCGGTGTAGGTGAGGCTGCCGGGCGGCCTCGATCCGGGTGGCCATCTCGGCCAGCCGGAACCGCACCGCCTGGAACTCGTCCAGCGCCTTGCCGAACTGGCGCCGGTCGCGGGCGTAGGCGGTGGCGTCCTCGAGTGCGCCGCGGGCACAGCCGATCGAGCGCGCCGCCGTCTGCACCCGCGCCTTGTTCAGCTCGTCCATGCCGCCGCCGAACGCGGCCGCCCTCCTCACCGACGAGCGCGCCGGCCGGCAGTCGCAGCCCGTCGAAGTCGAGCTGGTAGCTGGTGATGCCGAAGTAGCCGATCTTGGGGATCACACTGCCGGTCAGCCCGGCGGGAAACGCCCCGCGCTCCTTCTCGATCAGAAACGCCGAGATCCCGCGGCTGCGGCCTCGCTCGGGCGCCGGTGACGTGCGCGCGTAGAGCAGGATGGCATCGGCGTTTCGGGCATACCCGCACCAGCGCTTGCGGCCGGTGATGACCCACTCCTCGCCGTCGCGCTGCGCGGCGCAGACCACGTTGGCGGCGTCGCTTCCGGCGTCCGGCTCGGTCAGCGCGAAGGCCGCCAGGAACTCGCCCGTGGCCATGCGGGCGACCAGCTCGCGCTCGCGCGGATGGCCGGCGATCGCTGTCGTGGAGCCGTTGGTGTAGCCGATCACGCTGCCGACGCTCATCCATGCGCGGGCCAGCTCCTCGGACACCAGGCAGTACTCGGTCACGCCCAGGCCCATGCCGCCGAGCTCCTGCGGGATGGTGAGTCCGAAGTAGCCGAGCTGCGCCAACCGCTCCAGCAGCGCGTGCGGAATCTCGGCGTGCTGGGGATCGAGCTCGTTGGCCACCGGCAGCACCTCGTCGAGTGCGAACGCGCGGGCCTGCGCCTGCCAAGCGCGTTGGGCGTCAGTCAGCAGCATCGCGGGCCCCGATCTTGAAGAGGTTCGAGCGCTGGAAGCTGACCACCAACCGGTCGTGCTGGTTGCGGCCCTCGGTCTGCCACGTGACGATGCCGTTCTGGGGATTGGACCGCGACGTGCGGGTGGCGATCACGGTGCTCGAGGCGGTGATGGTGTCGGCGGGGTAGACCGGCTCGCCGAACTCCACCCCGGTCAGGCCCAGGAACGCCTCGCTGTGCTCACTCAGATCCTCGACGCTCAGGCCCACCACCAGCGCCAGCACCAGGTAGGGCGAGACCACCAGGTTGGGATGGCCCAGCTGCTGTGCCCGCGCAGCGTTGAGGTAGATGGGGTTGTACTGAAGCGTCTGGGTCGCGAACGCCACGGCGTCGCCCTCGGTGATCGTGCGGCCCCAGTGGTGGCGGTAGGTGTCGCCCTCGGCGAAGTCTTCAAACCACCGCCCGCGCTGCCACGTGCGGGCGGCCGTCACATCCGGCGTGCTTGACTCGCTCTCCACGACATGCCACACTACCACACGTTCCACAATATGACATTATTGGAAATGAGGAGGAGCGTGTGGACAGCGATCTGATCTGCGTCGTGACGACCGACATCGATGCGGCCGTCGAGGAAGGCTTCAACCAGTGGTACGAGCAGCACATCATCGATGTGGTGCAGCAACCGGGCTGGGTGCGCGCGACGCGCTACCGCTGCCTTGACGGCCAGCCCCGGTACATGTCGATCTACGACATCGCCTCCAAGGAGCAGGGTGCCATCGGCTCCTACCTCAACTGGACGCCCGCGATGCAGAAGATCCAGGACGCCGGCTACGAGGAGTACTGGCCGCGGATCGAGAGCTACAAGGCGCGCAATTACGAGCGCATCTCCCAGGTGCACGCCCCCAACCGGTAAACGAAAGGCTCTTCGATGAAGCGACTCGATCGCCGCGAGTTCCTGCTTGGCTCTGCCGCACTCGGCAGCGGATTCCTCCTTGCCGGTTGCGGCTCCAGCTCGGGCCTCAAGGCCGCCTCCACCACCGCGGCTTCGACGCAGCCGCCGGTCAAGTACACCGGTGCGATCTCGGCCGAGCCCAACCACCTGCTGATCAGCGAGTGGCCCGGCTATGAGGCCGGCGGCACCAAGGCCCAGACCTACGGGCTCACGGCGGGCATCGACTACACGAAGAAGTACGGCGCGAAGACCCTCACCTACGCCGATTACGGCAACGACGACAAGAACCTCAACAAGATGCGCGCGGGCGAGCAGTTCGATCTGCTGCACCCGTGTGTGGACTACGTGCAGGACTACGTCGATGCCGGGTTGGTGGAGCCGTTCGACACGTCGCTTCTGCCGAGCTTCGCGCAGCTCTATCCGGCGTTTACACGAGCGCGGCAAGGTAAACGGCCAGCAGTACTGGATCCCGTGGGACTGGGGCTTCGGCTCGGTCATGTACCGCAAGGACAAGGTCGACCCGGCCGACGCCAAGGGCTGGGAGCTGATGTGGAACCAGAAGTACGCCGGCAAGATCTCGATGTGGGACGGCGGCTCGACGCCCGTGATGGTCGCGGGCCTCTTGACCGATCCTCCCGCCAGGGACATCTTCGCCCAGACGCCGGCCGAGCTGGACGCCTCCAAGCAGAAGCTGATCGAGCAAAAGCCGCTGAACAAGTTCTACTGGACGAGCGAGTACGGCGACATGCAGCCGGCGTTCAAGTCGGGTGACATCTGGATCACCTATGCGTGGCCGGCCGACTACAAGGCGATGGGCGACGCGCTGGGCTACGACAAGGTCGGCTACATGAATCCGAGCCAGGGAAAGCTCGCCTGGGTGTGCGGGTTCATGATGGGTAAGGGCACCAAGAGCCCGCTGCACGCCCACGCCTACGTCGAGTCCTATATCAACCGGCCGGCCTCCGCGAACCTCGTGAACCTGTTCGCGTACGGATCGTCGAGTGCGGCGGTCACCGCCACCGAGGTCAAGGACAAGCGCCTGGCCACCGAGCTTGGGATCGGCAATCCCGACACGTTCAAGCCGCCGGTGCACGTCGAGCGACACATCGCCAACCGCACCGCCTATCAGCAGGTGTGGGCCGAGGTCAAGGCAAGCTGACGACGCCGCGGCTCAGGGGCAGGCGCCGTCTGGGACAGGGATGGCTGGTGGTGCCGCCGGTCGTCTTCCTGTTTGCGCTGCTGATCTTTCCGATCGTGCTGATCGGGATGTACAGCGTGTTCCTGCTGACCAACCTGACCGGGGTGATCGCCACGTTCTCGTTCCAGAACTGGCACGAGTTCTTCCCGCAGAAGTGGGACACCCTGCCGTGGCGAACGACGTCGCCGTTCTGGAATACGTTCGTGCGGTCGATGGGCGTGACGGTGGTGATTGCGACCGTCACGACCCTGCTCGCATATCCGGTCGCCTACTTCCTGGCGTTCGGTGCGCGGCAGCGCAAGTACGTGCTCCTGCTGGTGCTGCTGGCGCCGTTCTTCACCAGCTTCCTGCTGCGCGTGCTGGCCTGGCAGGCGATGCTGAACAACAACGGCGTGATCAACTCGCTGTTGTGGGAGCTGCGCCTGCGGCCCCACGGCGATGCGGTCAGCTGGCTGATCAACAGCTGGTTCTCGGTGGGCCTGGTGCTGGCCTACGCGTGGGTGCCGTTCGTGGCGCTGCCGATCTTCGTGGGCATGGAGAACATCGACCGGCGGCTGCTGGAGGCTGCCGGTGACCTGGGCGCCAGCCGGCTCGTGACGTTTCTCAAGGTGACGCTTCCCATGTCGCTGCCGGGGGTGGTGGCGGGGTTCGTGTTCGTGCTCATCCCGACCACCGGCGAGTTCGTAACGCCCCAGCTGGTGGGCGGTTCGGGCACGTACATGTTCGGCCAGGCGATCCAGGACCTCTTCGTCGGCACGGCCAGCGACTGGAACTACGGCGCCGTACTCGCGCTCTGGCTGATGGTGGTGGTGGGCGTGCTGATGGCGCTCTCGGCCCGCGCGCTGACGATGGACGTGCGGCAATGAGTGCGTCTGCGGGCGAGCCGCTGGGGCGGGCCGGCCGGCTCTCGCTGGGCACCTACTACTGCCTGCTGGTGGTGTTCCTCTATACGCCGCTGGTGGTGATCGTGGTGTTCTCGTTCAACAACTCGACGATCCCGGCGTTCCCGCTCTCGGGGTTCACCACGCGCTGGTACCACAACGCCTGGAACGACCCCTCGCTGCAGGACGCGATCCGACTCTCGGCCCAGATCGCGCTGGCAAACGCCGTGGCGGCGACCACGCTGGGCGTGCTGGCATCGCTCGGCCTGGCGGCGCGAAAGGTGTTCCTGCGCCCGCTCGTGACGGTGCTCTTGGTGCTGCCGCTGGTGGTGCCGGCGATCGTGCTGGGGGTGGGCCTGCTGATCCTGCTCAACGAGGCCGGGTTTGGGCCCTCGGCGTTCGCGCTGGTGGCCGGTCACGTGGTGATCACGGTGCCGTATACGGTGCTGATCCTGCTGCCGCGGCTGCGCACGCTCGAGGCGTCGCTGACCGAGGCCGCCCGCGACCTGGGCGCCGGCCACATCACGTCGTTCTGGCTGATCACGCGGCCGCTTCTGACCCCGGCGATCGTCTCGTCGCTGATCGTGGGCTTCACCATCTCGTTCGACGAGTACGCGATCGCCTCGTTCCTGATCCCGCCCGGCGAGCACACGTTTCCGATCTACGTCTACGAGGGGTCGAAGGTGCCCCAACAGCGGCCTGAGCTGCTCGCGGTGGCATCGGTGGTGATCGCGCTCTCTCTGGTGCTGGTGGTGCTCTCGGAGGCCGGCCGGTCGTGGTATGAGCGCCGCCAGGTGGCGGCGTGAGGGTTGCGCTGGCGCTCCTGGCGGTGGTGCTCGCAGGGTGTGGCTCGGGGACGGCGGCCACCACTCCGCGGCCGCTGCCGGTGCTCTCGGCGCCGGCGGGTCTGAGCGGGTCGCGGCACGCGGTCACCGCTGCCGATCTGGTCAAGGACGCCCCGGTTTCGGGGCTCGCGGCGAAGCTCGACCGCTTCGGGTTCGAGGGCGGCACCGAGGCCGACTTCCGAGGTGCCGGGCGGCGGTTCTCGGTGGTCACGTCGCGCACGCTGCAGTTCGCGAGCGCGGCGGGTGCGCGCGGGTTCGTCGCGCTGGTGGGATCGCACGCGCCGGCGTATGAGGGCGGTGTGTCGATAGCCGCACCCATCCGGTCGGCGGGGCGCCGCGGGTTCGTGCTCACCGCCGCAGCGTGCGGGTGCGCGACCGAGGTGCCGCAGCTGCTCGCCGTGGTCTCGGCCGGCCGGCGGGTGACATGGCTCGAGGCCACCGGCAGGGGCGCGACGCGGGCGGCCGTGGCCGCGCTGCTGGCGCAGGCGCCGTAGGCCGATGAACGTCGCCACCGCCTGCGTGATGGACTGGATCGGGGTGACGCTGGCCGGCTCGAGAGAGCCCTCGGCCGGCATCGTGCTGGGTACAGCGCACACCTCCGCCGCCGGGCCGTGCACGATCCTCGGACACTCCGTCCGGGCCGATCCGGCCACCGCGGCGCTGGTCAACGGCGCGGCCGGCCATGCACTCGACCTGGACGATACGCATCCGGATATCGCGAGCCATGTGACGGCGGCGGTGCTGCCGGCGGTGCTCGCGCTGGCCGAGGCGCGCGACTCGAGCGGTGCCGAGCTGCTGGAGGCGTTCATCGCGGGCGTCGAGTTTGCCTGCGCGCTGGGAAGGGCCGTGAACCCGAGCCATTACGACGCGGGCTGGCACTCGGCGTCGACCGTCGGCGTGTTCGGCGCGGCGGCCGGGTGTGCGCACCTGCTGGGCCTCGATGCCGCGCGGCGCAGCGCCGCGATCGGCCTCGCCGGTGCCCAGGCCGGGGGCGTGAAGGCCTCGTTTGGCACGATGGCAAAACACGTGCAGGTGGGGCGCGCGGCGCGGGACGGGCTGATGAGCGCGGTGTGGGCCGAGGCGGGGCTCACGGCGGCTGCCGATGTGATCGGCGATCCGCAGGGATTCGCCGCGCTCTTCGCAGGCCGGTCGAGCGAGGTGACGCCGCGGCCCGGCGCGATCGAGGACACCATCTTCAAGTACCACGCCGCGTGCCACTCGACCCACGGCGCGATCGACGGTGTGCGCGGGCTGATGGCCGAGCACGGCCTGGAGCCGGCCGATGTAGAGCACGTCGAGGTGCTCACGGCGCCCATCACGCTGCTCGTGTGCCCGTTCGATACGCCGCGGACCGGACTCGAGGCCAAGTTCTCGCTGCCGGCGACGGTCGACATGGCGATCAAGGGCGCCGACACCGGTGATCCTGCGACGTTCGCGCAGGCGTGGCCGGTGACGACACCGGTGACGGTGACGCCGGATGTGACGCTGACCGACTGGCAGACACGCGTGGTGATCACCGCCGGCGGGCGCGAACTTCGCCGCGATGTGACGATCGGGCCGGAGCTGGACGTCGCCCGGCTCGAGCGCAAGTTCACCCGCCTGGTCGGCCCCGCCGCGGCCGGGGCGCTGCTGCCCGAGCTGCGCCGCCTGGCTGAACTCGAGTCGCTCGCACCACTCCTCACAAACGCAACAAACGTGCCAGGCACGTTTGTTGCGTCGGGTATGTTCCCCGCCATGGGCGTCCTCGGGATCGGTGGGTTCTTCATTCGCGCGGACGATCCCGACCGGCTGCGGGCCTGGTATGCCCAGCACCTGGGAGTGGGAGCGGGCGAGCACGGCGTGTGGCAGACCTCCGCCGGCCCGAGCGTGTTCATGCCGTTCCCCCGCGACAGCGAGTACTTCGGCGCCGACCATCAGTGGATGCTGAACCTGCGCGTGGAGGGTCTCGACGCGCTGCTCGCGGAGCTCGAAGCGTCCGGCATCGAGGTCACGACCAACCCTGACTGGGACATGCCCGGCGTGGGCCGCTTTGCGCGCATCCACGATCCGGAGGGCAACCCCGTCGAACTCTGGGAGCCCGACGACCGGTAGCCCGGCGGACTGCTGGTAGGGTGCCGACCACTTTGGTCACCATCACCGGTCACGATCTGACGCTGGAACAGCTGATGCGCGTCGCCCGCCAGGGCGAACAGGTCAGGCTCGGCGCCGCCGCGAGCAGCCAGATGGCAGCCTCGCGGGCAGTCATCGACAGCGCGATCAGCGAGGGCCGCACGGTGTACGGCGTGACCACCGGCGTGGGCGTGCGCAAGCTGTTCGAGGCCGCCGACCACGACGCGGTCGTGCTCCGTCAGCACGTCACCCCGCATCCTCCAGTGGCATCCAGCGACGCCGTGCGCGGCGCCGCCCTGCGGCTGGTCAACGCGGTCGCCGCCGGCCGCTCGCCGGTACGCCTGGAGGTCGCCGAGCGCTACGTCGCCGCCCTGAACGCTGACACGCTGCCGCCGCTGTCGGTCGGCGGAGTGATCGGGATCGGCGACCTGTCGCCGCTCGCCGAACTCGCGATTGGCGTGCTCGGCGATACGCCGCTCGCGCAGGGCGAGACGATCGGCCTGATCAACCAGGCTGCGGTGTCGGTGAGCCTGTCGGCGCTTGCACTCCATGACACCATCGCACTGCTCGACACCTTCGACGTGGCGCTGGCGATGGACTTCG
Source organism: uncultured Actinomycetes bacterium (assembly GCA_963796875.1). Lineage (GTDB taxonomy): Bacteria > Actinomycetota > Thermoleophilia > Gaiellales > JAICJC01 > CAVPTL01. The sequence goes on along the minus strand of CAWCNL010000003.1, from coordinate 305,483 downwards.
AGGCGCTGCCTGCAAACCGCTCGGTACTGGACGAACTCGTCGAAGCCGCCCGGCCGTATCGGGGAGTCGCGACCACCTTGCCGCGGTTGCGCGCGCTGCTGGACGGCGGCGAGCCCGGGCCGGTTGCGCTGCAGGATCCGGCCACGTTCCGCGGTGCGCCGCTGGTGCACGCGGCTGCCCGCGACGCACTCGGCTTTGCCCTGCAGCAGCTCGCGATCGAGCTGAACGCCCACCATGCGAATCCGTACGTGGATGCCGCCGGCGGCCGAGTGTTCTCGGTGGGTAACTGGGAGCTGCAGGTGCTCTCGACCGCCATCGATCTGGCGCGGATCGCTCTGGCGCCGGTGCTGACGATCGCCTGCGAGCGCTCGATGAAGCTGCTGCAGGCGTCGCACACGGGACTCCCCGAGGGCCTCGGCGCAGCCGTTGACAGCGTGCAGTGCGGTCTCAGCGAGCACGCCTTCGGCCTGCAGTCGCTGACCGCCGAGGCGCGCCTGCTGGCCCAGCCGGTGTCGTTCGAACTTGTCTCGACCACCGGCGCCGAGGGCATCGAAGACCGCATGACGCTACTGCCGCTGGGCGCGCGCCGGCTGGCCGAGATGGTGGCGATCGGACGGCGGATCGCCGCCGTCTCGCTGCTCTTCTCGGCCCAGGCTTGCGATCTGCGCGGCGGTCTTCTGGGCACCGGCACCTCGGCCGCTCATAGCCGTATCCGCAGCGTCGCGCCGTTCGCGGGCCAGTACGACGATCTGCCCAGCATCGAGCCGATCATCGCGCTGATCGCCGCCGGGGGGCTGCTACCGGCTCACGGCCGCAGCTAGCGACGCTGTCTGGAAGCGATACTCACGGAACGCCGCCTCGGTGGGCGATCCGTCGCTGAGCAGGAGCATGCGTCGGGCCGGCAGCATGATGACGCCGTAGAACGTCGCTCCCAGGGGATCCTGCGGGCCGCCGCGCAGGATCGGCATCGTCGAGAGCATCCGCCGCGCCGTCTCGACGTCGAACATCTCGCACTCGGCGATCTGCCCCTGCAGGCATGCAAACCGCTCCTCGCTGTTGCCCCACACCTCGGCGGGCTGCTCGCCGTGCGCGGCGACTTCGAGCGGCTGCACCAGCGGATGGTTGGTGTGCCCGATGCGCGCGCGGTCTCCGTATTCCGACGCGCCATGGGCGCCGCACTCGAAGCAGGCGATGCCCGATTCGGATCCCAGGATGTAGTTCTGGCCCGAGGCGTGGGGGAGATTCGTCAGAAGCTCTATGGCTTCCTCGATGCTCGCGGCACCCGCAACCGCGCGCACCACGAACGCGACCGGCAGACCGGTGGGCGAGCTGGCGAGCTGCGGCAGGGTGTTCACACAGATCCCCAGGCCGTACTCGTTCATCGCGTTGGTGTTGATCATCCCGGCATACGACGGCGCGAGCACCCGCGGGCCGTCGTGCGGGCGGATGTCGAGCAGCACCTGTACGCCCTGCAGATTTGGCAGGTCCATGTTCTGGCCGATGATCGTCTCGGTCGCCGCGGGGGGGCGCATGCCGAACGAGCTGCACGCGCCGGTCGGCGTGGTACCGGTGACGAACTGGCTTCTGAACCACCACTCCTCGTCGAGCAGGTTCAGCGCGAAGACGGTGCGGGCATCGACGCCGCTGCCGGCCGCGATGCCGTCGACCTCATCCATCACGTCGGGCACGAGCCGCCGCGCCGTCTCGCGAAACCCCGTGCTCTCGGTGAGGAGCGCCAGGTACTCGCCGACATCGATCGGCAATGCGTAGCTGAGGGTCGCGACCAGGCGCTCGGCGCTCTCGATGATCAGATCGCGGGCGCTCTCGCCATAGGCCTGTCCGCGGGTCAGGCCGTCGCCCTCCAAAACCAGGACCCTTGGAGTTGGTGCGTGCACCCGCATATCGTATCCTGCGGTCCCACATGAGCACCGATCCGCACCTCGCAACACCGTCGGGCAAGCCCCGCGCTCGCAGCCTGGGCATCCCGCTTCCCGGCACTCCCGGCCGGCTGAACGCCATCACCGACGTCCCCGGGGTTGGAGGTGGGTACTGACCACCCTGATCGCCGGCGACCGACGTGCGCACCGGCGTGACCGCGATTCACCCGCGCGGCCGCGAGGATCGGCGACGCCTACGCCGCAGGATGCCACTCGCTGAACGGCAACGGCGAGATGACGGGCATCTCCTGGATCGAGGAGTCCGGCACGCACGTCCGGCCGGTGCGATCACCAACACCCACGCCGTCGGGCCTGCGCACGCGGGCACGTGCGCTGGACGGCCGGTCGCCATCCCGAACTCGCCGAGGGTGGCTCCTGCCGGTGGCCGCCGAGACGTGGGATGGCTACCTGAACGACATCAACGGCCGGTCACGTCAGTGGAGGACGACGTGCACGCGCGCTCGATGCCGCCACGGACGGTCGCTCGAGGAGGGCTCGGTCGGCGGCGGCACGGGCATGTGCTGCTACGGCTTCAAGGGAGGCATCCGGCACCGCCTCGCGGGTGGTGGCCTCGGCGGCGCCTCTACTCGGTCGGTGTGCTGCTGCAGGCAACTTCGGCACCCGGTCCAGCTCGTGATCGCCGGGACGCCACTCGGCGAGGCGCTTGCCGACGATGACCCGCTGAGCGACCTCGACGGAAGGCGTTCCGGTGCGGGTCGGTGATCGCGTCGTCGCAACCGACGCGCCGCTCCTACCGCGTCAGTGTCAAGCGCTCTGGCGCGGCGGGTGCCATCGGACTGGGCGCACCGGCACGACCGGCTCCCACTTCTCGGGCGACCTGTTCCTGGCGTTCTCGACGGGCAATCCCGGCGCGTTCACGCCCGGCCGTACGACGATGTTCGGCCATGGCGACGGCACGTTCGATGAGCTGCGGTTCGTGCCCTGGGGGTTCATGGACGCGTTCTTCGCGGCCGTCGTTTACGCGGTCGAGGAGGCAGTGCTGAACGCCCTCGTGGCCAACGAGGACATGGTCGGCCTGCACGGCCGCCGCGTGCCGGCTCTGCCCCGCGACCGGGTCGCCGAGATCCTCGCATGAATAACAGGGGTCTGACCCCTGTTATTCAGAGCGCTACTTCGAGGTGTGTGGGTACCGGATCGGCGAGCGACATCGCCGCGGTCTGATTGGGCCAGTGGTAGGTGAGGGTGCCGGCGACCGGCCGGTAGGCGGCGGTGAAGAGGGTGGCGAAGCCCGCGTCCCACTGGCGCGCGAGCAGCGGCGGCCTCGACCATCCGCGCGGCCATCTCGGTCGACTCGACCCGCGTCGATTGCAGCTGTTCGGAGCAGCTTCGAGCCGCTCCACGCTGCGCACCCAGGTGGAGTGCTTGCGGCCACTCGACCACACCGGGGTGGTTGGTCGTCTGAGCGCTCCCTCGGTGACCCGGGCGGGCCGGTCGGGAGCGATGTAGACCGTCGCGACGGCCCCCGAGCGATCGCACAGCGTGATGTTGTACGAGATCTGATGCGGCAGGCGGCGTAGCACCTCGGTCGCTTCGCCGACGGTGTCGGCACACCTCCAGCAGGTAGCGCACGACCAGCGGCACACCGAACCCCTCGCCGATCTTCGCGTCGCCCGCCAAACGTCAGTGACACCGCAAGGCCACCGCGTCGTTGACGCCATCAACCAGCCCCCACAGGCAGTCGCCGGTACCCATCACCCCGCCGCCTGCGACCACCGAGCTGCGATAGATCGTTGCCTCAAACAGGCGTGGGTCGTAGTCGTAGTTCGAAACAGCACCGGCTCGCCGGTGTGCAAAGTCGGGCACGACCAGCTGCGAACAGGCCACGATGAACGGCGGCGGGTTCCAGAGCCCCAGCATCGCCGCCGCGGTGTCGTCGTCGCCCGCCAACTCGACGAGCCGCGGGCATGAACGGGGACGAGTTCGGGCATGTGGCTCGCGAAGCGCCGCTTCAGCCACCTGCCCTTGAGGAGGCGTTCGGTCGGCTCGGCCCGACCCACCACGAGCGATACGCGGGCCAGGTTTCGGCAAAGAGCGCGCGCCAGCGCTCTGCCGGGCTGGTCCTCATCCACGCCCACGAACCGCAGCGTGCGCGATTGAGGACGAGGCGCCGGCGAGGACTCCAGCAGGTGTCGCCACTGCTCCGGAACGAACCGCCGCCAATCGTCGCTCTCGGGATCGGCTGCGGGCGCATCGCCGGGCAGAAATCCGCGCGCCTCCTCGGGCACCCAGCGAAGCCAGTACTCCCTCGACGCGTCGGCGGCCTCGTGACCCGGGTCCGTGTGCTCATCGCCCATGCGCGACAGTCTACGGCCAGTCTGCGACGTCTAGGTGATCTCGATCAGCTCGACATCGATACGACCCGGCCCCAGCTGCGCCACGGCGAACGTGGCAAACGGCTGGCGCCGCTTCCACGTGGGGCTTCCGGGGTTCACGATCGTCACGCCGTCGGCGCGCACGATCTCGGTCGTGCGAGTGGCCGTAGATCACCAGCTCCGCAGAGGGAAACCAGCGCCGCAGCCGCGCCGGCCGACCCTGCGCCGCACCGCCGTCGTGCACCATCGCCACCGCCACGCCGCCCACCTCGATCTCGAGCCGCTGCGGTGCGCCCCACTCGGCGATGTCCAGCCGTCCATGTTGCCGGTCACCGCGTGCACCGGCGCGAACGTCGCCAGCCGGTCGAGCACCGCCGGGTTGGTCACATCGCCGCCGTGCAGCACGACGTCGCACCGCTCGAGGAAGGGATCGAGCTCTGTCGGCAGCTCGCGGCGAAAGCCGGGAATGTGCGTGTCGGCCAGGATCAGCACCGTCGCGGGCACGGTTCAGCGCCTTACGCCGAAGCGCAAGATGGTTGCGTCGCCCGACCGCTTGCTGCTGAGTGGTTCGAGGTCGACACGACTCAGCCCCGGCGCCGAGAACGGGATCCCCTCGCCAGCAGCACCGGCAACATGTACACCAGGACCTCGTCGACCAGACCGCGCTCCAGGCACTGGGCGGCCACGTCTCGCCGAGGATCTCGAGGTTCTTGCCGTTGGCGGCTTCAGCGCCGTCGCGACCGCCTGATCGATGTCGCCGCTGAGGATGGTGACGCCGGGCGGCGGGGGCTGCGGCGGGCGGTGGGTGAGCAGGAAGAACGGCCGGGGAACGGATAGTCGTAGCTCTCGGGCTGCTCGGCCTGCATCTCGCTTCCGACGTCCCACGTGCGCCGGCCGATCAGCATGGCGCCGGTGGCCGCCGCGATCTCGGCAAAATCCTCGGGGGCTGCAAAGTCCGCGAGCGGGCGGCCGCCGCCCCAGTCCATCCGGTGCCCGGCCGCGGCGATGAATCCGTCGAGTGACATCGCACGGTTCACGACCACCTTCCCCCTACCGGCGTCGAAGCTCTGCATGGTCACCGTTGCACCGTCCCAGCGTCCTACTGATACGACGATCTCGCTGGGCTCCACCTCGAGCGTCGAGTCGGAGTACATGCTGGACGACTACTCGACCTGGGCGCGCACTCGTTTTCGGTCGGCACGTCGTCGGCGGACGCGCAGACCTGGTTCGATCGCGGATTGATCTGGTGCTACGCGTTCAACCACGAGGAGGCCGAGCGGTGCTTCCAGCACGCGGTCGCGGCGGATCCCGGCTGTGCCCTGGCGCACTGGGGCATCGCCTACGCGGTGGGCCCGCACTTCAACAAGGACTGGGCGTCCTACGGCGAGGACGAGCGGGCCCGGGCGGTCTCGCGCGGGTACCTGGCCGCGACCGAGGCTGTGCGCCTGGCCGACCCGAGCGGCCTCTGGAGTGGGCGCTCGTCCAGGCGATGGCGGTGCGCTACCCGTCGCCCGAGCCTGCGGAGGACTGCGCAGTCTGGGAGCGCCGCTACGCCGAGGCGCTGCGGCCGGTCTACGCCCGCTTCGGCGACGATCCCGATGTCGCCTGTCTCTTTGCCGAGGCGCTCATCAACCGCACGCCGTGGCTGCTCTGGGATCTCGCCACCGGCGAGCCTGCCGAGGGGGCCGACACGCTCGAGGCGGCGGCCGTGCTCGAGCGGGCCATCGGGGCGATCGACGCGGCCGCAGCGGCACCGCATCCTGGGTTGCTGCACATGTACATCCACACCATCGAGATGTCGCCCAATCCGGAGCGCGCGCTGGCCGCCGCCGATCAGCTTCGCTCGTTGGTGCCCGACGCGGGTCATCTCCCACATGCCGACGCACATCGATCTGCTGATGGGCAACTACCTCAGCGTGGTGCTCGGTAACGAGAAGGCGATCGAGGTCGACCGCAAGTATCTGGAACGTGAAGGGTCGCTCAACTTCTACGCGCTGTACTGCTGCCACGATCTGCACTTCAAGGTGTACGGGGCGATGTTCCTCGGCCAGTTCGAGGCGGCACTCGAGGCCGCCGACGAGATCACGTCGATCGTGTCGGATGACCTGCTGCGGGTCGAGACCATACCGATGGCCGACTCGGCCGAGGGGTTCATCCCCATGCGGCTGCACGTGCTGGTGCGGTTCGGTCAGTGGCAGACGATCATCGCCGAGCCGCTGCCCGCCGACCCCGAGCTCTACTGCACCACCACGGCGCTGCTGCACTATGCGAAGGGCATCGCCTATGCGACGCTCGGTGACCTGGCGGCGGCCGAGCGCCACTGCGTGCTGTTCGGCGAGGCGCGCGAGCGGGTGCCGGAGTCGCGCGCGATCTTCAACAACACCGGCCTGGATGTGCTCGAGATCGCGGCCCAGATGCTGGCCGGCGAGGTGGCCTATCGGGCCGGCGACTTCGAGCGGGCGTTCACCCATCTACGGCGGTCGGTGGAGCTGGACGACACGCTGCCGTACGACGAGCCGTGGGGGTGGATGCAGCCCACCCGTCATGCGCTGGGGGCGCTGTTGCTCGAGCAGGGTCGCACCGAGGAGGCCGAGGCGGTGTATCGCGCCGATCTGGGAATGGACGACTCGGTGCCGCGTCCCAGCCGCCACCCGAACACGGTCTGGAGCCTGCACGGATTGCACGAGTGTCTGGTGCGCAACGGCAAGCTGGACGAGGCGGCCGAGCTCAGACCGGCGCTCGACAACGCGTTGACCTTCGCGACCGTTCCGATCGAAAGCTCGTGCTACTGCCGAAACGCATAAAGGGGTCAGCCACCTTTTGTGCATCAGTAACGTTTGTCGCAACTCTGGCAGCCCGCCCATGCACAAAAGGTGGCTGACCCCTTCATGCGCGTCGCGGTGGGTACGATTTCGGCGTGACCTGTCGTAACTGCGGTGCCGAGAATGGTGCGCTCCGGAAGTTCTGTCTGGAGTGCGGCGTGGCGTTGACGGATGCGTGTCCCAGCTGCGGCGCGGCCAACGAGGCCGCTGCCCGGTTCTGCGGCGAGTGCGGCACGGCGCTGCATCCGGCTGCAGGGGCGCGCCCGCACCCGTCGCCGAGCGGCGGCTCGTGTCGATCTCTTCGCCGACCTCGTCGGGTTCACGACGCTCTCGGAGCCGAGACGAGCGGAAGAGGTCAGGGAGTCCTCTCGCGCTACTTCGAGACGTGCACGCGGCTCGTCGAGCGGCTACGGCGGGGCGGTGGAGAAGTTCATCGGCGACGCCGTCATGGCGGTCTGGGGGGCGCCGACCGCGAACGAGGACGACGCCGAGCGCGCGGTCGGACGGCACTCGACCTCGTCGCCGCCGTCGCGCGGGCTTGCGGACGAGCTCGGCCTCGACGACCTTCGCCTGCGCGCGCGGCGTGCTCACCGGCGAGGCGGCCGTCACCGCTCGGGGCCGAGTCGGAAGGCATGGTCGCCGGCGACCTCGTGGACACGCGTCGCGGATCCAGTCCGCCGCGGAGCCGGGAACGCTGCTCGTCGGCGAACGCGACGCGCCGTGCGGGCGACCGAGGCCGCGATCGCGTATGAGGATGTAGGCTTCCACGCAGTGAAGGGAAGAGGCGCGAGCCGTACCGCCTCCATCGCGCGCGCCGCATCATCGCCGCCCGCGGCGCGAGGGCCGCGCCGCACGGCCTCGAGCCGCCGTTCATGGGTCGCGAAGCGCGAGTTTCACGGCCTGATGAAGGTATCTTCCACGCGTGCGAACGGGGAGACGGCGAGCGCGGCTCGTTCGATCAGCGGCATCGCGGGCATCGGCAAGTCGCGCCTGTCGTAGAGTCGAGAAGTACATCGACGGTTCGTCGACGAGGTCGGGGTGGCATCGCGGCCGGTGTCTCGCGTACGGCGACGGCGTCGCGTACTGAGGCTCTGGCGGAGATGGTGCGCATGCCGGGCGCGCATCACGAGGGGCGTCCGTCTTAGAGAGGCCGACGCTCGGAAATCTTAGCGCGAGTCTCGCGAGCATCGTTCCCGACGTCGCGGAGGAGCGTGCGTTCCTCGAGCCGCGACTCGCGCATTCTTCTCGGGCTCGCGGAGCGCGGCGCTCCCCGACAAGAGGATCTCTTCTGCGTGGCGGCTGTTCTTCGAGCGCATGGCGGTGCGATGGGGCCGGTCGTGCTCGTGTTCGAGGACATGCAGTCGGCCGACGCCGGGCCTGCTCGATTTCATCGAGTACCTCCTCGACTGGGCGCGCGACCATCCATCTACGTCCTGACGCTCGGGGGCCCAGCTCGCCGAGCGGCGGTGCGGGGGGGCGGGCGGGACTCGACGTCCCGCTGCTCCCTCGAGCCGCTTCTCGACGCCGCCGAGGTGGACGCGCTGCTCGGCGGCCTCGCGCCCGGCCTGCCCGAGGAGCTGAGAGCAGCCGCATCGTAGAGCAGGCCGACGGCGTGCCGCTCTACGCCGTCGAGACGGTACGGATGCTGCTCGATCGCGGGCTGTTGAAGCGGTCCGGCGACGAGTACCGCCCGGTCGGTCCGATCGAGACGCTCGCCATTCCGGAGACGCTCCAGTCACTCGCCGCCGCACGGCTCGACTCGCTCGAGCCGACGGAACGGCGGCTGCTGCCAGGACGCCGCCGTCCTCGGCAAGACCTTCACCCGCCAGGGGCTCGCCGCGCTTTCCGGCCTCGACAGACGAGGAAGATCGAGCCGCACGTGCAGTCGCTGCTGCGCAAGGAGATCCCTCGCGATCCAGCTCGATCCGCTCTCGCCGGAACGAGGAACCGCTCTCGTTCCCTCCAGGCCTCCTGCGACCGCGTCGCCTACGACACGCTGTCGATCCGTGAGCGCAAGACCCCGGCATCTCGCGGCGGCGGCGCACCTCGCGGGGCGGACGCGAGGGCGACGACGAGATCGACGGCCCGTGCTACGCCGCGCACTACCTCGACGCGTACCGCGCGGGACCCAGCGACCCGGACGCCGGCCGGCTTCGCTGGACGCGCGCGCGGGGCTCTCGTGCGCGCCGGCGAGCGTGCGAGCTCGCTCGCATACCGCCGGAGGGGGAGCGCGCGTTACTTCGCGCAGGCCGCCGACCTGACCGACGATCCGCTACGAGCGCGCGCGCGCCTGCTCGAGCGCGCGGGGGACGGGAAGCGGCCCAAGGACAGACGCACTCGACGCGGCGCACGGCTTTCCTCGAGCCAGGCAGATCGACCTGCTTCGAGCGAGCAAGGCGAGCAGGCACGCGGCGGCGCGAGTCGCAGACGCGCCCGCGCAGAGGTGCTTCGCGCCGGCGACCCGCGTCGACGAGGCGCTCACGGGGCTCATGCAGTACGGCATACGACGCGCTCGCCGGCGGACGAGCCTGACCCCGAGTCGCGCTGTGGCCGCGCAGCTCGGGCGGATGGCGTATTTCATCGGCGACCTCGAACGCTCGCCGAGGCGGTCGAACTCGCGCTCGAGATGGCGGAGTCGCTCCGCCTCGCCGAGGTGCTCGCCGAGGCGCTCAACACGAAGGGCTTCCTGTGCACCGGCGTGACACGAGATCAGCGCTCGCTGCGGGAGTCGATGCGGATCGCGCGCGGGAACGACCTACCGGCCGCCACACTGCGCGCGCTGTTCAACCTTTCCGGGCTTGCGATCGAGCACGACCGCCTCGCCGAGGCGCGCAGCTACTCGACGAGGCGCTGCCGCTCGCGCGCCGCGGGCGGCGCTCCGTGGAGATGGCGAACCTGGGCCAGCCGGCCGAGGTGCTCGTGGCTCGGCGAATGGGACGCGGCCGCTGACGTGATGGTCGAGCCGGACCCCAGCGCGAGCGGCGCGTCGGGGTCGATGCTCGCCGCCATCCGCATGGCAACCGCCCGTGGCGAGACCGCCGAGGCCCGCCGCCTGTTGCAGACGTTCGCCTCCGTCGAGCAGTCGACCGACCTTCAGGACGTCGCGGCGTATCGCATCGCCGCGGCGCTGGTGTACCTGGCAGACGGCGAGCCGGCCTCCGCTCTCACGGCCGCCCGCGAGGCGATGGAGATGTCGCATGTACAGGGGCAGATGCATTACGCCGCCCACGCGCTGGCGAGTGCCGGCGAGGCCGCCCGCGATCTGCACGACACCTCGACTCTCAACGCTCTGATCGGCTGGGTGGAATCGCTTGACCCGGTCGAACACCGCCGCCTGCTGGACGCTCACACCTACCGGCTGCGGGCAATCGTGGCGGCGGACACATCCGAGGCGCTCGCCCACGCCACCGCAGCCGTCGAGGTGCTGCGCGGGATCTCGATGCCGATGCCGCTGGGTATCGCACTCGTCGAGCACGCCGACTACGCCGCGGCGTGCGGCGACGAGCCGACTGCGGTCGCCGACCGTGCGGAGGCCGCCGAGATCTTCCAGCACCTCGGTGCCCACGCCTGGACTGCCCCGCTGATGAAGTAGGCGGGACGTGCATAAAAGGGGACAGTCCCCTTTTATGCACAGACGTTGTGGGGGCCTGCGGCACCGCGTATTCTGGTGGAGTATGGAGGCAGTCCCCTCACCCGCAGTCGGCGCGCCCACGGTAGAGAGGAAACCGTCGTGGGGCCGGTCGATTCGTCGCGGGCATGGCCGCGGTCACGATCGGGCCGCTGGTGGCCGTCGCTCTGGGGCTGGTGCTTCGTGTGGTCATCTCACCGCAGCCGGAGTCGAGCTCCGGGTCGTTCACATTCATCGGGGCGTGGCCGACTTCCACCTTCTGGGGCGTGTTCGTGATCCTGCTGTTCTTCGCTCTCTGGCTAGTGGATGCCGCGGTGAGACGACAGGTGTTCGGCACGATCGCCGACGCCGACGTGTCGCTGTGGGCGTGCGTCGTCTCCTCGCTGATCCTGCCGGGCGCGTGGGCGCTGGATGGCAGTGGTTCTCCGCTCCGGCGTCGTCGTCGCCGCCGGTGCTCACGCTGCGCTGCAGGATGACGAATGAGATGAAGGTCGCGCTGCACACGGACTGGTCCTCGCAGAAGTTGCTGCTGCTGACGGGTCGCCGCGTCGCTGGCGCTCGTCGTCGTCGCCGGACTGCAAGTCGCGTCCAGCGACATCGACTCAGCTCTCGTCGACGCCGGATAATTCCGCTATCGACCGTTCCTCAGAACATCGCCTCGGGCTCCCTTTTCTGTTCTCTCCGTCCATCGCCGTCCCGCCGCGCTGACCTCCGGTGAGCTTCCAGACGACGGCGTATCCGATCGGATCAGCCGGTCTGACCGCCCACGTCACCGGCCACATCCTGCGGGTGCGCGGCGTCAGCGTGAGCGACTCGCACCTGGGCGTGGGCGATCAGGCGACGGTCGCCGTGCGCATGGCGCTTGGTTCGTGCTCCGCGGGCCGGCCGGGGCCGTCCGTGTCGGTGCTCAGGGGGATCGGGGTGCAATATTCCACCGTCCGCGGACTGATGCACCGCAGCGAGGTGTTGAAACCCGCGAGCGGACTGCAACTGCTGTGCCCGTCGAAGGCGACGCCGCGGGCGGATGTGCTGCTGCTCAACGTGGGATAGCGCCGCTGCCGGGCTCAGAGCGCGTCGATCCAGCGCTCGAGGCGGCGGCCCTCCCGGAGCACCACGTCGGGATCTCGCAGGGTGTTGGCGATGAGCGAGACGCCCTGGTATGAGGCGATGAGTGCGACCGCGAGATCGTCGGCATCGCGGCGGCCCATCAGGCGGAACTGGTCACTTGCCCAGCCGAGCGGGATTTCGATCAGGCGGCGGGCGGCCTCCTGGAGGTCGTCGTCGCGCTTGTCGAGTTCCTGGCAGAGGCTGCCGTGCGGGCAGCCGCGCTCGGCGACGAGGTCACGCTGCTCGATGAACGTGCGCACCAGCGCCTTGAGGCGGGCCTTCGGCGTTCGGTGGCGCTCCAGTGACGCCAGCATCGCCTCGATCTCACGGGTATGGGCCTCGATTGCGGCCTCGACCAGATCGTCCTTGGTCTTGAAGTAGTAGTAGACGTTCCCGGGTGGAACGTCGGCCGCCTCAGCCACGCCTGCGAGGGTCGTGCGCTCGAGCCCCTGCTGGTAGACGAGGTCGCGTGCGCCGTCCACCAATCGGCGGCGCTTGTCGGTTGCCCGGGTGTCTGAGCGAGTCATCTGACTCACTTTACCACTTGCGCGTGGATCCACGCCGTGATAATTAGTGAGTCAACTAACTTAATCTCAGAGGAGATGAATGGAGACCACGCGATCATCACCTACTCGACAACCCTCGGCGGGATCTGCCGAGGTGTCGTTCCTCTCGAGCCGCGCCGGTGTGCTGACGCTGCTCCTGCTCTGCGGCGTGCAGTTCCTCGACGTGGTCGACGGCTCGATCGTCAACGTCGCTCTGCCGTCGATCGAGCACAGTCTGCGGTTCTCCCAGCAGAACCTGCAGTGGGTCGCCAGCGGATACGTGCTCACGTACGGTGGGTTTCTGCTGCTGGGCGGGCGAGCTGCCGATCTGCTGGGGCGGCGCCGGATGCTCGTGGCGGGAGTGCTGCTGTTCGCAGCCTGCTCACTGGTCGCGGGCCTCGCACGTACCGAATCGACGCTGATCGTCGCGCGGCTCGCCCAGGGCGTCGGCGCGGCCCTCATGGCTCCGGCAGCGCTCTCGCTGGTGACCACGTCGTTCAAGGAAGGCGTCGACCGGCACAAGGCGCTGGGCATCTGGGGCGCGGTCAGCGGGCTGGGGGCGGCCACCGGGGTGTTCTTCGGGGGCCTGCTCTCGCAGGGGCCGGGCTGGCGCTGGGTGTTCTTCGTCAACCTGCCGGTCTGCGCCGTGATCCTCGTCGCGGCATTCCGGCTGCTGGACGGCGATCGGCCCCGCCGCGATCGGGAATCGTTCGACTTCGCCGGCGCGGCGCTCGCGACCGGATGCATGCTGCTGGTGGTCTACGGGCTGATCCAGGCACCCGAGCACGGCTGGACGAGCACCCCATCGCTCGCTCCCCTGGCAGCGTCGGCGCTGCTTCTGGCTGCGTTCGTGCTCAACGAGCGCCGCGCCCGAAACCCGCTGATGCCGCTCTCGATCTTCCGCGTGCCCGGGCTGGTTGCGGCCGATGTCACCCAGCTCGTCGCCTTCGCCGGCTTCTACGCGACCTTCTTCTTTCTCACCCTCTACATGCAGAACGTCCTCGGCTGGACTCCGATCGAGGCCGGCGCCGCCTACCTTCCCGTCACCCTCGGCCTGGGGATCAGCGCCTCGATCTCGCCGCGGCTGTTCGCGCGGGTGGGCACCCGCCCCGTCCTCGTCGGCGGGGCCATGCTGGCCGCCGCCGGCATCTACACCCTCTCGGGCATCCCGCCGCATGGCACGTACGTGGCGGACGTCCTTCCCGGACTGGTCATCATGTCCCTGGGCCTGGGGGCGATCTTCGTCGGCGCCACTATTGCTGCAAACGCCGGAGTGCCATCCAGTCAGGCCGGACTCGCAGCCGGCCTGCTCAACACCTCACTCCAGCTCGGAGTCGCCGCGGGGCTCGCGGTCTTCTCGGCCATTGCGACCACCCGCACCGACCACCTCCTGGCCGGCCACGCCGCACCGGCGCACGCGCTGCTGGGCGGCTACACCGTGGCGCTCCGCGCCGCGAGCCTGGCCCTCGTCGCGGCCGGACTGATCGCTCTCGCCACGGTCAACTCCCGCGGCGAAACCCCCCAGCCGACAGTCCTCGAGCCCGCGCCCGACGTCCTCTAACAGCCCCCACCAGTACAAGGAGATCGATATGCCCCACGTCCTCTTCGTCTACGACCACCCCGACGCGCTGGCTGCGCTCACGGATGAGGGCCGTCAGGCCGTGTACCGGGAATACGAGGCGCTGACCGACGTCCCGGATATGTCCGGCCACCGCCTGCAGCCCGGCTCCGGCCAGACCCTGACCGTCTCGGGAGACCCTCAGCAGCCGCACCTCGAGCCTGTGGCTCCGACCGGCTTGCGGATCACCGGGTTCTACCTGCTCGCCACCGACGACGCCGACCGCGCGGCGGAGCTGGCCGCCCGCATCCCGGCTGCCCGATTCGGGGGTTTCATCGCCATCCACCCGCTGGCGGGTGAGTAGCTGCGCCGGTCAGCCCTTCGGGGGAAGACTGCGCGCGAATGTGGCTGCGCGGTCGACCCATTGGGCGAGCGCGTTGCCGTCAAGGCCGTCGCGGTCGACGTAGACCATGCTCTTCATCGACCGGCCGGTGAAGTCCATCTCGGCAACATGCGGCTCGTGCAACGCCGCTTCGGCGCCCTCTTCACCCAGGCGCAGCATGAGCCGCTCGCCGACGACCCCGCAGCACATGTGGCCGTGCAGCATGAAGCACAGACCGCCGAACATCTTGCGCTCGCTGAAGCCCGGATCAGCCTGCAGCTCTTCGCGCACCCGCTCGGCTAGCCGTTCGTCGTAGGCCATCAAAAGAGTTTATCCCGGGCACGCTAGCGTTGCGATCGTGGAAACGTCTGGTGCCCCAGCCCGCCGGACATTGCTCATCCGCAGAGGGCTGCGGCTGGAGTACGCGACGCTCGCCTGGAACGTGGTCGGCTGCGTGGTCGTGCTTGCAGCGGCCTACACCGCCCGCTCGGTTGCTCTGGCCGGATTTGGGCTGGACTCGCTGATCGAGATCCTGGCCTCGGTCGTGGTGATCTGGCAGCTGCGCGGTGTGGGTCGCGACCGCGAGCGCACCGCCATGCGGATCATCGGAGTCGCGTTCCTGCTGCTCGCGGTGTACATCGCCGCCCAGTCGGCCTACGTGCTGATCGCCGGAGCTCGTCCGCACCCTTCGTCCGTCGGCATCGCCTGGACGGCGGCGACGGTGGTCGCGATGCTGCTGCTGGCGGCGGGCAAGGACCGCACCGGCCGCGAGTTGCACAACCCGGTGCTGACGACCGAGGCGCGGGTCACACTGATCGACGCTGCGCTGGCGTTTGCGGTGCTGGCCGGACTCGTGTTCAACACCGTGTTCGGCTGGTGGTGGGCCGATCCGCTGGCCGGTCTCGTGATCGTCTACTACGGCGTGCGTGAAGCTCGCACGGCGTTGGGCGCGTAGGTCGCGTTACCGCCCACGCTAGGCAGCGACACATCGAACCGCGAACCCACCCCGACGGTGCTGGACGCGGTGATCGTGCCACCCAGCGCCTCGACGATGCGCCTGGCCAGCGCCAGACCCAGCCCCGCCCCGGCGCTCGACGACCTGGCCGGGTCTGCCCGCCACAGCGGCTCGAACACCCGGTTCAGATCAGCGGGTGCGATACCCATACCGGTGTCGCTGACCGAAACGCGCAGCATGCCGGACGACACCCCGGCGCCGATCTCGACCGTTCCGCCGGGCGGCGTGTAGGCGACCGCGTTATCGACCAGCGCATAGATCACCCGCGAGAGCCGCGGCGAACACGGCTGGTCGGCCGGCGTCGCCCAGGTCGGACGACACCGCCACCTGCCCGCGCGCGGCTGCTGCCTCGGTCAGATCGACGGCGTGGCACACCGCCTCGCGGAGGGGAATCTGACTGCTGTCGCGGGCGAATCGCTCGACATCCATCCGCGAGAGTTCAAACAGATCCTCGACCATCTCGACCAACCGTTCGATCGAGGCGAGCATCTCGCCGCTGTAGCTGCGCACCGTCTGCGGATCGTCGACCACCCCGTCGGTGATCGCCTCGACCATGGCGCGCAGATTGGCCAGCGGTGTGCGCAGGTCATGCGAGATCGAGGTCACCAGATCACGTCGCTGCCGCTCGGCGCGCCGCTCCGCCTCGAGTGCCTCGGCGAGCCGCGCCGAGGCCAGGTCGAGCGTCTCGGCCAGCAGCTGCAGCTCGGGACTTGCGTGCACGTCGCCGGCGCGGGCGTCGAGGTTGTTCTCACCGAGCATGTGGGCGGTCGCCACCAGCCTGCCGATGGCGTTGGTGGTGGTGCGGGCCACGATCATCGCGGCGATCACGCCGGTGCCCAGTGCATACAGCGAGATGAGCGCGATCGTGCCCCAGTCACCCGGCCCGACCAGCATGAAGTGATTGAGGACCAGCAGGTCGATCGCCGTGGTCAGTGAGGCCGCGGCGGCAATCGCCACCAGCACCAGGCTGAGCCGCGTGTGGCGCACCATCGCCCGGGCGGCCATCGCGCACAGGATCATCGCCGCGGTGATCGGGCCCAGCAGTGTGATGGTGTGCGCAGCTCCGCTCATGGGTCCAGCCGGTATCCCACGCCGCGCACGGTCATCAGGTGCCGTGGGTTGGAAGGATCGTCCTCGATCTTCTCGCGCAGCCGGCGCATGTGCACCGTGACCGTCTCGCCGGCCTCCGTCCACACGTAGCCCCACACCGACGACAGCAGCTCGGCGCGGCTGAACGCCCGCCCCGGAGCCTGGGCCAGCGCCAGCAGAAGCTCGTACTCCTTGGCGGTCAGCGCGACCGCGGCAGCCGGCGACGCTCACCTCCCGCCGCCAGGGGTCGATGCACAGCCGGCCGAACTCGAGCGGACCGCTGGGCTCAGCGGGCAGGCGACGCAGCTGCGCATGCACCCGCGCCACGACCTCGCGCGGCGAGTAGGGCTTGGTGACGTAGTCGTCGGCACCCAGCTCGATGCCGTCGATGCGGTCCTCCTCGGACGTGCGGGCCGAGAGGATGATCACCCGCGAGTCTCCGCCGGCGCGGATGGCGGCCAGCACCGCCAGCCCCGGCACGTGAGGCAGCATCAGGTCGAGCACCACAACCTGTGGCTCGGTGCGGCGCACACATTCGAGTGCCTCGGGCCCGTCGGCGGCGACCGACACCTCGAACCCCTCCCGCTCCAGGTAGCGCGAGAGCACGTCGCGCACCACGGGCTCGTCGTCGACAACCAGGATGCGGGGGGTCGGCGTCACCATGTGGTCGATGCGAAGGTTGCGATCATCACGGCCTGCACCAAGAGTATCCCGGCGCCGACGGCGATCGCTGCCCGGAAGCGCGGCAGGCAGGGTGCGGCGGCCAGTGCCGCCAGCGGGATCAGAAAGAGCCAGATGCGTTCCACCTCGCCCTTGGTGTACCCGCCGGCGGCCGCGAGCAGCACCACTGCCGCAAGCGCCCAGGCTTCGGGACTGCGGCGGACAAGCGCGACTCCCAGGCCGAGCACCACGGGCACACCGAGGCCGAACAGAAACGCTGCGATATCGCCGAACAGCCAGAAGCTCTCCGGCCGGTGCATCGCATCGCTCCCCGGTCCGTACAGATAGCGGTGGTTGGTGGCCTGAAACGCGCCGATCAGGTTGTACCCGAACGCGTAGCGGGCCACCAGCGTGAGCGCGATCGTAACGGCGGCGACGCGGACTGTCATGCGCACGGCCTCGCGCAGCGAACGCTGCCGCCAGATCACGAGCACCGCCCACATGGGGACTGCCGCCAGCGCGTAGGACATGAACGAGCACAGCCACACCAGGGCGCCGCCCAGCCAGTAGCGGCCGCGCAGGATCACCACCAGCGTGCCGACGGCGAGTGTCGCGAAGACGGCATCCATCGACGTCACGCTTTCGATCACCGCGGCGGGGGCGAGCGCGGCCATCAGCGCCGCCAGCCGTGCGGCTCCGTCCTCGAGGCCGAGCGCACCGCCCAGCAGGTAGGTGAGCGGCACCGCCAGAGTGCCGACCGCAATCACCAGCACCGCCAGAGGCCACGGGCCGCCCAGACCGGCATCGTTCAGCAGGATCGCGATCAGCGACGGGCCGGGGGGATGTCCGGCCGAGTGAGTCGGGAGGTTCGGCACCAGGTGAGCGAAGTGCCGGAGGAATACGAGCGGGTCGTGGGTCACGCGTTTGACGGTCGTGAGGTACTCCTGCCCGCCCTCGAAGCCGACAAAGGGGGCGATGAAGCCGTGCGGGCCGCTGCGGATCACGTTCACGCCCAGCCGCGCGACCAGCGCCAGTGCGAAGCTCGCGGCCATGAACCCGCGCACCGAGCGCACCGAGAAGACGCGGGGCGCGGCGGCCACCGATCCAACAACGGCCAGCAATCCGGGCACCGCCCACCAGCTGATCCGCGTGTGCGGGTAGAGGAAGAACGGCGCCCACGGCATGCCCAGATTCCCGTGCGCGCGGCCGTACCAGCCAACCGCAAGTACGAAGCCGAGCAGCGCCAGCCCAGGCAGGAGCACGGCGGCTCTCGGCCAGGACCGGGTGGAAGTGGGCACGGCGACGTCACTCATGGCGAACTCAACGTAACGCACAGTCTCGGCAGCGCCTCAGGTGTTTCGCCGTTTGTAAGGTTTGACCCCGATCGGCCTGCCTAGAGTGAGCGCATGTGGTTGCAGGACACTCTCTCGAGCCCGCTGATTCGCTCCACGGCGCTGCGCCAGGGCGGCAGCTGGACGTACGGCCGGATTACAAATCCGACGGTTGACGCCGTCGCCGGTCAGGTGGCCGAGCTCGAAGGTGCCGCGGCGGGCGTGCTGGTGTCGTCGGGCACCGCGGCGATCGTGTGCGCGCTCCTGAGCACGACACCGCCGGGCTGTACGGTGGTGGCCGCGTCGGAGGTGTGCTCCGACGCCCACAGGGTGCTGACCAGGCTTCTGCCCGAGCTGGGCCGTCCGGTGCGCTTCGTGCCGGTGGCAGACCTCGACGGCTGGGACGTGGCCCTCGCTCACCCGGGTGCGCTGACCGCCTACTGCGAGTCGGTCGCCAATCCAACACTCGCGGTCGCCGATGTCGACCAGATTGCCGCCGTCGCCCGCCGCCGCGGCGCCCGGCTGGTGGTCGACGCGACCGTCGCGACCCCACTGGGCCAGCGCGCGCTGGAGCTCGGCGCCGAGCTCGTGGTGCATTCGGCCAGCAAGTATCTGAACGGGCACTCCGACGTGATCGCCGGCGTGGTGTGCGGCAGCCAGGCGGCGATCGACGGCGTCCGCGAGGCGCAGACCGCGCTGGGCGCGGCGGTCGATCCCGCCGCCGCGGCGCTTCTGGAGCGGGGCATGAAGACGCTCGAGGTGCGCACGCAGCGACAGAGCCAGACCGCCCGCGAGCTGGCCGCACAGTTGAGCGCGAGCGGTCAGGTCGAGTGGGCCCGCACCGCCTCGCACCGCCTGCTCAGCCAGACGCCCGGACTGGTCGCGCTGCGCCCGAGTGCTCCGTGGGATCTGTCGCGCTGCCGCCACATCCGCGAGGCGCCGACGTTCGGAGGCACCGAGACTCTCGCGTACCAGCCTCATGGCGACCCGCACGCCGACAGCGACTGGCTCGAAGGGGTCGAGCCGGGGCTCGTGCGGCTGGCCGTAGGCCTCGAGGCGCCCGAGCTGATCGCGGCCGATCTGCTGCGCGCGGCGGTTGCCGAGGATGTGGCGGTGTGATCGAGGTGATCCTGCCCGTGCTGAACGAGGCCGAGGCGATCCCCTGGGTGCTGCAGCGCATGCCTCGCCGGATACCGCCCGATCGTCGTGGACAACGGGTCGACGGACGGTTCCGCGGCGCTGGCCGCGCAGCTCGGCGCGCGGGTGGTGGTGGAGCCGCGCCCGGGGTTCGGATCGGCGTGCTTTGCGGGACTGAGCGCGGCGACCTCCGAGGTCGTGTGCTTTGCCGATTGCGACGGATCGATCGATCCCCAGGATCTGCCGCTGGTGGCCGAACTCGTGGAAGCAGGCACCTTCGATCTGGCGCTCGGCGCCCGCCGGCCGACCGCCGGAGCATGGCCGCTGCATGCGCGCATGGCCAACAGGATGCTCGCCTGGCGGCTGCGCCGCAGGCTCGGGCTCGCGCTCACCGATCTGGGCCCGGCCCGGGCGGCCGGGCGCGAGGCATTGATCGGGCTGGGCCTGGTCGACCGGCGGTTCGGGTGGCCGCTGGAGATGGTCGTACGCGCGGCAGACGCCGGCTGGAAAGTGGGGGAGGTCGCGGTGCCCTATCACCCGCGGCGGGGTGGCTCGTCCAAGGTGACCGGCAGCCTGCGCGGTTCGCTGAGAACGGTGCGAGACATGTCGCAGGTGCCGATGTGACCACGCTGATCGTGCTGGCCAAGGAGCCGCGCCCGGGTCACTCGAAGACCCGGCTCTGCCCGCCGCTCTCCCCGCAGGAAGCCGCCGAGGTGGCCGAGGCGGCGTTGCGCACCACACTCGACGCAGCGGCGGCCACCTCGGCCGACCGGCTGGTGGTGGCCCTCGACGGCGCCCCCGGCGACTGGGTGCCGGACGGCGCCGAGGTGATTCCCCAACGCCAGGCCGGCCATGCCGGGCGGATCGCCGGGGCGTTCGCCGACACCGGCGGGCCGGCGCTTCTGATCGGCATGGACTCGCCGCAGGCCGGTGCCGAGATGCTGGATGCCGCGCTGGCCGAGCTGTGCAATCCGGGTGTGGACGCGGTGCTCGGGCCGGCGGAGGACGGCGGCTGGTGGGCGATCGGCCTGCAGCGACCGGATGACCGGGTGTTCGCCGGCGTCCCGATGAGCCGGGCCGACACGTGCGTGCACCAGCGCGAACGGCTGCGCCGGCTGGGCTACGAGACCGTGCTCCTGCCGACGCTGCGCGACGTCGACACCTACGCCGACGCGCTGGCGGTGGCACAGCTCTGCCCCGACACCCCGTTCGGCCTGAGGGTGAACGGTGCGCTCGTTCGCTGACCTCTACCGGCCGCTCGAGCCTGCCCGCCGCGGGCCGTTTCGCAAGGGCGCCTTCACCAGTGACCTGCACCAGGAGCGGATCGCCGCCCAACTCGGCATCGCGCTGGGAATCGCGTTTACGGTCTGCTTTGCAACCGGGCTTCTGAGCCACTTCATCCAGCGCGGCCCGGAGTGGACACGCGAGGCGTGGCCGGCGCATCCGGTGTCGCTTTACCGCGTCACCCAGGGCACCCACATCCTGACCGGCTTTGCCGCCATTCCGCTGCTGCTCGCCAAGCTGTGGGTGGCGTATCCCAAGCTCTACGAGTGGCCGCCGGTGCGCGATCCTCTGCACGGCCTCGAGCGGCTGGGCCTGGTGGCGCTCGTGGGCGGCGCGATCTTCCAGCTGGTCACCGGCGTGCTGAACGTGTTCTACTGGTACGCGTTCCCGTTCTTCTTTCCCGCCGCGCACTACGCCGGAGCGTGGATCGCGATCGGCGGGCTGATCATGCACGTGGGGGCCAAGTGGCGGGTCGCCCGGCGGGCGCTGGCCGCGCCGCCGCCGTCACCGCCGCCGCGTCGTGGCGGCCTCTCACGAGGCGCCTTCCTGACCACCGTGGGGCTCACGGCCGGTGGCATCGTGGTGGCCACCGTGGGGTCGACGACCACGCTGTTCAGCCGGCTGGCAATCCTCGCGCCGCGGGTGGCGGGCGACGGCCCGCAGGGACTGCCGGTGAACCGCGTGGCGGGTCCCAAGCTGCGCCGCCTCGCCACCGACCCGGGCTACAGGCTCGAGATCACCGGCAACGTGCGCCGCCCGCTCCAGCTGACCCTGGCCCAGCTCGAGGCGCTGCCGCGCTCGGCGGCGGTGCTTCCGATCAGCTGCGTGGAGGGCTGGAGCACCAGTGCGCACTGGGCGGGTGTGAGGATGATCGATCTGCTCGATCGCGTGGGCGCCCCCGCCGACGCCCAGGTGCGGGTCGAGTCGATGCAGCCGGGCGGGCTCTACCGCTCGTCGGTGCTCAACTCCGACCACGCCCGCAGCGAGCTCACGCTGCTCGCGCTGGAGCTGAACGGCGAGCGTCTCAACCTCGATCACGGCTACCCGGTGCGGCTGATCGCCCCCAACCGCCCAGGGGTCGAGCAGACCAAGTGGGTGCAGCGGGTGATCGTGCTGTGACCGATCCGCACCCGCGCAACGTGGGCCTGATGGCAGTCACGCTGGTGGTCGGCTGGGGCTTCGTCGGGTTCGGCATCTACGCGCTGCTGCACCGCCACGTCGTCACGCGCGATTTCGGGATCTGGTTCCTCGGCGGGCTGGTCGTGCACGATGCGATCATCGCGCCGCTGGCCTTCGCGGCCGGCTGGGCGCTGCGCAGGGTCGCGCCGGGCAGGTTGCTGGCGCCGCTGCAGGCCGGGTTGATCGCCACCGCCGTGGTGGTGCTGTTCCTGGTGCCGGCGCTGTTCGGGCCGGGCAAGACGCCGCTCAATCCCAGCCAGCTGCCGCACGACTACACGCAGAGCCTGATCATCGCGCTCGCGGCGATCTGGCTAGGCGCGCTGGGCTACGGCATCGCCCGCCGGGCGAAGTGACGCGGTCGCGAAGTCGTGCATGCCGGCGCTGAACGTCCACGCCGGCCGGTAGCCGAGCTCGTCCATGGCGCGCTGCGGCGAGGCAACCACGTGCCGCACGTCGCCGAGCCGGTAGCGCGGCTCGATTACCGGCTCGAGCGCGCCGCCGAACGCCTGGCACAGCTCGGCGGCCATCTCGCCGATCGTCGCCGGTGCACCGCTCGCGACGTTGAACGCCCCGTCGGGGGCGGCCGGGTCGAGCGCGAGCACGGTGGCCTGGGCGACGTCGTGTACGTGCACGAAATCGCGCAGCTGGCGGCCGTCCTCGAACACCACGGGCGGCCGGCCCGCTTCGAGCGAGCTGCGAAAGATGGCCGCAACGCCGGCGTACGGCGTATCGCGCGGCATCCGCGGGCCGTACACGTTGTGGTAGCGCAGCATGGCGACGCGTGCACCGGTCTCGCGGCCGAAGCAGGTGCACAGGTGCTCCTGGTGGAGCTTGGTGGCGGCATAGACGCTGCGCGGATCGATTGGTGAACGCTCGTCGACGGCCACCGGCTCGAGCGTGCGACCGCATGTCGCGCAGGCGTGGTCGAAGCGGCCCAGCTCGAGTGCGGCCTGCGGTCGCGGCCGGGGCGGCTGAACCCCGTGCTCGGGGCAGCGGCCCGGCGATTCGCCGTAGACCACCACGCTCGAGGCAAGCACCAGCCGCCCGGTGAACCGGGCCCGGTCGAGTCCGCGCAGCAGCACCGCCGTCCCCAGGTCGTTGTGGCCCACGTAGTCGGCCACGTCGGCGAAGCCCATGCCCAGACCCACCATCGCAGCGGCGTGGTAGACCGCGACGACGTCCCCGAGCAGGTCGTCGACCACGTCGGAGCGGCGCACGTCGCCGTGCACGTACTCGACGCCGTCGACGCGATTGCCGGGGTCGACTGCGTGCGCCTGCGGATGCAGCCAGTCGAGCACTCGTACCTGCTTCCCTGCGTCTGCAAGCAGATCGACGACATGCGATCCGATGAAGCCGCGTCCACCGGTGACCAGGGTGACTCCGTCCATACCCGTCGTTGTACCAGACTCCGGTGGGTGTTCTGGAGCCGCGGGATTACGGTTTGCGAAACGTTCGCGACCGCGAACACCGCAGATCTAGGTGAAGATGATCTGGCCTCCGGCGGCCTTCTCGTAGAACTCCCCGACGCTGATGATGGCTTCGACCTGGGGGACGAAGTCGGCCATGTTCAGGCCGTACATGTCCACGGTCGCCTTGCAGGCATAGAGCCCGGCCCCGGAGTCGGACACGAGTTCGATGAACTCCGGGATGGGAGGGATGTCGATCTTCTCCATCTGCCGCGACATCATCTTCGTGGCAAGGGCCGAGAAGCCCGGGATCGCACCCACGAGGGTGGGGAGGTGCATCCCAGGGTTGCCGACCGTCGCAACCTTGATCCTGGAGTACCGGTCCTTGCGGATTGCGTCGAGTCCGAAGAACGTGAAGAAGAGGTCGGCTTCGATGCCGTCCATGCGGGCGCCGTTGGCCATGATGAGGGCGGGATAGATGCCTTCCAGCGATCCCTTGGAGACCACGATCGACACCTTCTCGATCGTCGCCGGTGGGGCGGTGGCGCTCTGAGCATGTTCGAGCAGATCGGTCATGTCGATTCTCCTAGATGCAGCCCTTGGGCTTGGGGATGCCGCCGATCCGCGCGGCAAGCTTGGCCGGGCCTTTGGGAAACAGCTGGTACAGCTCCTTGACCGGCACGCCGGACTCCTTGCCCAGCGACCGGATCGACGGAGCGGTTCCGGTTTCGAGGTACCGGTTGCGCATGAAGTGGATGACAGTCCAGTGGCGGTCGGTGAGCTCGGCGATCCCCTGGTCGTGGGCAATCGCGACGGCGACCCGCTCGTTCCACTGGCTCGGGTCGGTCAGAAAGCCCTCTGCGTCAAGCTCCACGTTGGTATCGGCGATCACGGCTGCTGGCATCCTGGGTCTCCTTGTTAGGCGGGTGTGGCCGGCGAGGCGGCACGCTTGCCTCGGGCCGGCATGGTGGGGCCGATACCGGGCAGTTCGCGGCCCGGCAGCAGGGCGTGCCAGTAGAGCCACTGGAACCCGAGCTTGCCGAGGTGGTTGAGCCGTGACTCGTGCAGCAGCGGCAGGCCAAAGGCGGTGGGAAAGTGCCCGGGCAGTGGCTCGGTCTCGTAGTTGAAGTCGATCAGCAGCGCCCGGTGGAACCCGGTTTCGATGAAGCAGTTGGCATGACCGTCGTAGCCGGTTTCGAGCTCGCGGTCGTTCAGGAAGCGGACGACGTTCTCGGCGAGCACCTCGGCTTCGAAGTGCGTGACCGAGCCCGCCTTGGAGGTTGGAAGATCAGTCGCATCGCCCAGCGCGAACACGTTTGGTTTGGCCGTCGCTTGCAATGTCTGTTTGCCGGTGGGGACGAACCCCAGCGCGTCGCCGAGGCCGGGCGACCGGTCCAGGAACGCCGCGCCGCCGTGCAGCGGAACGGTGACCAGCAGGTCGAAGTCGAGGGACCGCCCGTCGTACGACGTGAGCACGCCCTTGGCGGCGTCCACCTCGCCGGTGTTGAACTCGGTCACCAGGCCGATGTGCTTCTGCTCCAACATCGAACCGAGGTGTTGCGACGCGACCGGCTTGGTGAACGCGGCGTCCAGTGGTGTGGCGTAGACGAGTTCGGTGTCGCCGCGAATGCCGCGCTCGGACAGGTACCAGTCGGCCAGGAAGGCGAACTCGAGGGGCGCGACGGGGCACTTGATCGGCATGTCCACCAGATTCACGACCAGCCGTCCACCTTCGAACCGCTCCAGCGCGTCGGCCAGGGCGGTTGCACCTTCCGGCGTGTAGAAGGTAAAAGCGCGTTCGTTCCACCCGGCGTCGGTCAACCCTTCGGTCTCCTCCGGCTGCAGCCTCGACCCGGTGGCGACGATCAGCACGTCGTACGGCAGGTGGGTGTGATCCGCAAGGACGACCTCGTCGCGGTCGAGTGAGACGCTCTCGACCTCCGTCTCGTGAAACACGACGTGGCGGTGCAGCTGGCGCTCTCGGGGGCGCACGATCTCGTCGGCATCGGCAATCCCGAAGGGCACGAACAGGAGTCCCGGCTGGTAGAGGTGCCGGTTGTCGCGGTCGACGACGTGAATCTCGGCCTCGTCGGGCTCGAGTCGCCTGCGCAGCCGGTTGGCGGTCATGGTTCCGCCGGTGCCACCGCCCAGGATCACGATCTGTACGCGACTCACGCTGCCTCCCCCGCGGCCGTCTGCAAGGTGAACGATTGGGCTGTGGCGTGCAAGCTCATCGCACTCAGCTTCGCGCGCACCCATCGGCGGGGCATCGGGGGTCGTGCCCACGCGGATGTGGGGAACTACGCACGGGTCATGCCGACCGCCGTGCGGCGCCGACCCGCTGCCGTGACCAGGGTGACACCGTTCGTGTGGCGGTTCAACCAGACTGTCTGCAGTGTTGACGAACTCACGCGCCTGGCTGATCGTTGCGCTGGTGCTCGGCCTGGCCGGCTGCGCCGGGAGCGGCGGCGGGCATACCGCGAACGCCTCGGGTTCGACGCTCCTCTCGACGTGGGGCGATCCGCAGGGCACCGGGCAGCTCGTGCCCGGCCCCGGCGAGCAGTTGATGCCGCGCACGGCGCTGGCGCCGGCTGCGCAGGTGGGGGCGACTCTGGCGACGTTCGCCCAGATCACCGATGAGCACATCACCGACGAGGAGTCGCCTGCGCGGCTCGAGATGCTCGACCGCTACGGCGGCACGTTCTCATCGGCGTTTCGGCCGCAGGAGTCGCTCACGACCCAGGTGCTTGCGGCGATCGTGTCGTCGGTCAACGCGGTCCGTCCGCAGGCGGTGTTCGAAACCGGCGACCTGATCGACAACGACCAGCAGAACGAGTTCGACCAGGCGTTCGCGGTGCTGAACGGGGGGCGTGTCGATCCCAACAGCGGCGGCCCCGGCTATGCGGGCGTCCAGTCTTCGGGCAATCCCGATCCGCTGATCTACCGTCCCGATCTGGACGCGCCGCCGCACCCCGGCCTGCTCACGGCGGCGCAGCGCCCTTTTGCTGCGGCGGGTCTGAACGCGGCGTGGTACCCGCTTCCCGGAAACCACGACCTCCTTGTCCAGGGCAACCTGCCCGAAACGCCGCAGACCCAGAGGGTCGCGACCGGCGACCGCAAACTGCTGACGCTCGATCGCCGCGCGCTGCAGTTCGCCGGCAGGCGTGAGCTGAGACCCGGCGTTGTCGCAGCGCTGCTGCGCCGAGGGTTGCCCGGCCGCTCGATCGTCGTCCCCGCCGACCCGGCGCGCCGCGAGGTGCCCGCGCGGCAGGCCGTCGCGGAGCTCCGAAAGGCCAGCGGGCATGGTGGTCGAGGTGCGCTGATGGACGAGGTGGTACCGCTCGGCTCGAAGTCCGAGGCGATCATGCTCGACACCACCGATCGCAGCGGCGGCGATGTGGGACTGATCCACCCGGGTCAGCTGGCGTGGCTGAAGGCCGCCCTGGCCGGTGCCGGGAGCCGCTTTGTGATCGTCGTCTCGGGAGCCCCGCTGCACGACGTGGCAGGTGGCGGGGCGGCCCTCGCGGTGCTGGACGGCGACCGTCGCGTCGTTGCCTCGATCGGCGGCGATGTGCACCGCAACTCGATCGTCCCGCGGCACACGAAGTCCGGCGGTTACTGGCTGATCACCACCTCGTCGCTGGCCGACTATCCGCAGCAGGCCCGCGCCTTCCGCCTGCGAGAGACCGCGACGGGCGGTGCGGTGCTCGAGACCTGGATGCTGAACGGCGACCCGCGCTCCGGCC
The DNA here is from genome assembly GCA_963796875.1 of uncultured Actinomycetes bacterium. Taxonomy (GTDB): domain Bacteria; phylum Actinomycetota; class Thermoleophilia; order Gaiellales; family JAICJC01; genus CAVPTL01. The sequence goes on along the minus strand of CAWCNL010000003.1, from coordinate 278,324 downwards.
TTGCCGACACCTCGCGCGAGCTGGCCTATCTGGACGCTCAGGGTGGTCGTCCGCGCCATCTGGCGGGGCGCCGGATCGACCGAAACGCGTCGCTCTTCGTGAGCGGGTAGGCGTTCGGCGGCCCGGCTCAGTCTCCGCGCAGTGCGATCGACGGCGGCTGTCGAACCGCGCCGCGGCTGACCACCAGCGCAGCGACGGCGGCCACGATCGCCAGACCCAGCGCGACGACGGCGATCACGGCCGGGCCGGCGGTCAGCGAGAGGCTGGCATAACTGGCTGCGAGGCCCGCGGCGCGCGGGCCGAGCAGCAGCCGCTCGAGCAGTACGGCAAGCGGTGCCGCCACAACCACCACGATCATGGCCGAGCCCAGGAACACCTGGGTGACCTGGCGCGGGCCCGCACCGGCCGCCCGAAGCACCGCGACCGCCTGGCTGCGTTCGGCCGCGGTGAGTCCGAGCATCTGCACCACGGCAAACAGGCACACGAGTGCATCGACGACGGCAACCGTGCGCACCAGGTCGGCGAGTACCGCCAGAAACGCGGCGTTGTGCGACGTCACGCCGCCCACGGTCGACGCCGGGTAGCCGAGCGCCGCCACCTCGGCGCGCACCGCGCCGGCAGACGCTCCGGGTGCCAGCCGCACGGCGATCGTGGATGCGATCTGCGGGTCGGCCGCCAGCAGCCTCCGCGGCCTTGTATACGCCACCAGTCCCTCGTTCTCGAGCGCCGAGACGATCCCGGTGACGCGAAACCGCACCTCGGTGCCCGTTGGAAGTTCGGCGGCGAGCGTCGATCCCACATGCAGGTTGAGAGCGTCGGCCAGGCCTGCGCCGACGGCGGTCTCGCCGGGCGTTCGTTCGCGCCGGCCGCTCACCAGCGGCGGATTCTCGAACGTCGTTGCCACCGCCGCCGAATCCGATCATCTGAAACGACTCGCCGAGGTTGAATGAGTCCACGGCATCGGCCTGGTAGCGCGGCGCGGCGGCGCTGACGCCGGGCAGCGCCGCGATCTGCGGCGTCAGCGGCGGCGGTGCGGGCACGGTCAGGGCGTACCGCTTACCCACCGTGGCGGGGTCGTGCTCGAGGTGGTCGAGCAGTGTGGCGAGCGAGAGCATCAGAAGGATCACCGAGGCGGCAGCGGCGACGACCCCGACCATGGCCGCCGCCCGCAACGGGCGCGAGACGGTCATGCGCATGCCCAGGCCGAACAGACCGGCCGGCAGAAAGCGCCCGCGGGGCGTCGAGCCGATATCGCCGCCACGCAGAAGCGTCGCGGGGTGCCGCCCGGCCGCAGACCAGGCGGGCCACGCCGCGGCCGCGACGACGATCCCGATCTGCAGGAGCGCACAGACCGCTAGCACTCCCAGCATCTGCCATCCCGCCGGGAACTCGTTCAGCGCCACGAGCACCGAGACCGTCGGTCCGCGCGCCACGAGCCATCCGACCACGACCCCGGCCACCGTCGCAGGGACCGCCACCACCGCCGCCTCGAGCGCGACCGCCGAGGTGATCTGGCGGCGCGACCCGCCCAGGGCGCGCATGGTGCCAAACCCGGGCAGGCGCTTCTGCGTCTCGGCATAGGCGCTGGCCGCAAGCACGATTCCGGCGGTCGCCAGGGCGACGACCGAGAAGGCCGCGAGAAGTGCGATCACGATCCCCGCGGCGCCGTCCACCAGCACGCGGATGCTGTCCCGGGTGGCAAACCGGAATCCCTCGACGCCGAAGGTCGCCACTCGCGCCTGTTCCAGCATCAGCGGTAGGTTCTGCCGATCACGCGCCCACAGCAGAACCTGGTTCACCGGCCGGCGTGGCAACGGGACGTCGGACAGGCGCACCGCGTCGGTGTACGACACGTACATGCGGGGGCCGGCCGCGAGGGGAAAGGCCACGTTGTCGGGCGCCACGGCCACCCCGACCACCCGGTAGAGCCGGGTCTCGTCGCGGTAGCGGCCCGGCGGCGAGATGCCGATGATGTCGCCGAGGTGGATATTCCATGAGTCCGCCAGGCCGCGCTCGACCACGACCTCGCCGCCGGCGGCGGTGAGGGCGTGGCCCGCCACGAGCGCGTAGCCTCGCGGCCCCGAGCGGATGCCCTGCACCACGGCGTGCTCGTTGTACCGGGAACGGCGCGGGCCGTGAGGGCGGTAGTGGCCGCCCGGCAGGCGTCACCATGTCGACTCCGGCCTGCGAGAACTCGGTGGTGGCCGCCGCCACGTTGGGCAGGCTCTGGATGCGCGTCGAGAGCTGGCCGGCGGAGACCGGGTCGAACGATGCGATCACGTCAGGCAGATGCGCCCGCCCCGCCGCGCGGTCAAAACCGGTCTCCAGGTTGTACGCCACCGTCGCTGCGGCCCCGACCAGGATGCCGACCGCGGCGATGCCCGCCCACACGATCACAAGCCGCGTTCGATGCCGGCGAAGCCGGGCCCGCACCAGTGGGAGGGCGGCAATCACACCGGCGCCGGGAACCGTCCGTCGGTCAGCTCGAGCACGCGGTCTGCCACGGCCGTGACAGCCGGATCATGCGTCACCACCAGAACTCCGCGACCGTCGTCTGCCAGCTCGCGGAGCACGGTCAGTACTGCGTCACCAGACTCGCTGTCCAGGTTGCCGGTGGGTTCGTCGGCCAGCAGCAGCAGCGGATCGTTGACGAGCGCGCGGGCGATACCGAACCGCTGCTGCTCTCCGCCGGACATCACCGTCGGCAGCTGGCCGCTGACATCGCTCACTCCCAGCCGTTCGATCAGCGTCGCACCGCGCTGGGCGGCGCCGCGCCTGTTCCCGGCCAGGCGCGCCGCCAGCATCACGTTCTCCTCACCGGTCAGTTCGGGCAGCAGGTGAAAGAGCTGGAATACGAAACCGATCTTCTGGGCGCGCAGCCGCGCCAGGCCCGCCTCGGATAGCCGGTCGAGCCTCTCGCCCGCCACCGTGATGGTGCCCGAGTCAGCCCGGTCCAGTCCGCCTACCAGCTGCAGGAGCGTCGACTTGCCCGATCCTGGACCGGCCGACGATCGCCACGAGTTCTCCACGGTGCAGGTCGAACCCGACGCGATCGAGAACGGTGCGGGCGCCGCGGCCCGCACCAAAGCGTTTGACCACCGCGCGGGCCTCGACGACGCTGTCCACTTCGGCAGCGTAGGCGACCGTCTGCCGTGCTGTCTGTGGCCTTCCCGGCTAGAGCGAAAGCATCCCCGACGCGACCTCGTCCGCGGCCGCGTCGGGGATGGCCCGCGAGGCTTGTTCCAGCACGAGTAACGTCGCCCCGGGAATCTCGCGCGCCAGCGCCTCGGCGTTTCCGACGGGGAAGAATGGGTCGCGGCGCCCGTGCACCACCAGCGCCGGGATCGGAGCTGGGGCAGGCGTTCGCGCCAGCGCGGCTTGCAGTCGAGCTTCGAGAACACCATGCCGACCTGGTTGGCCAGGTGGACGGCGGCGGCGGTACCGGGCGTGCGATCCCAGATGCGCCCGGCCGTCGGCCGGGCCGCGGCGGGGTCATCCCCGAGGATCGCCGCACCTGCGGCGGCCCACTCGCCCACCGCGTCGCGGTCTGACCAGTCGGGCATCGAGCGCGAGAACAGCTGTTGCATCGTGGCCGCGTCATGGTCGGGCAGGTCGGCGTCGACCGGGCCTGGCGCGACCGGCCGTGTTCCGGCCAGCGTGAGTGCCGAGAATGCGTCCGGATGGTCGAGCGCGGCGACCTGGGCGACCATCCCACCGACGCCGATGCCCGCCAGGTGCGCCGGCCGGTCGTCGAGCTGGCGAGCGAGCGCCACGGCATCGGAGCCGAGGTCGCGCAACGTGTACGCCGGAGCCTCGGGGTCGACCGTGGTCGATGCACCGGAATCGCGCAGGTCGTAGCGCACCACGTGGTTTCCCCTCTGGGCGAGCGCGGCGCACAGGGCATCGGGCCACGAGAGCATCGTCGGACTGCCCACCAACAGTATGAGCGGCGCGGCCAATCTCGCCGAAGTGCTCGACCCCCAACTCCACTTCGCCTAGCTCGACAGTCTCAGTCATCTGCGTCTCCGTGATCTCCGATTGTCACCAACACAGACCGCGGCGGGCAGTGAAACTCATCGCGCCTGACGTATCGTGGGCCGATGTCGCTCGACCCTCCTGACCTCGGGACCGCGAGGCTGTGCGTGCGCCGGCTGCGCGAGGCCGATCGTGAGCCGCTGGCCGACGTGCTCGGCGAGCGCCGCGACGCCTGGCTTGACTGGACGATCGCAGGCTACGACCGGCTCGCCGAGCTGCACCAGCCGCCGTACGGCGAGCGGGCCGTCGAGCGCCTCGCCGACGCAAAGCTCGTGGGCCTGGTGGGCTACACGCCGTGTCTCGCGCCGTTCCACCAGATTCCCGGCCTGGACGACGGCAGTCCCGCGCGGCCATCGCGCCGAGGTTGGGCTCTTCTGGCACACCGCGCCGTCTGAGAGAGGCATGGGCTACGCCGCTGAGGCCGCCCAGTCGCTTATCACCTACGGATTCGACCGACTTTGCCTGGGCCGCATCGTCGCCACCACCGAGCACGCGAACCTCGCCTCGATCGCCGTCATGCGCAAGCTCGGCATGCGGGTGGCCGTAAATGCCCTGGCCGAGCCGGAATGGCTTCAGGTTGTGGGCTGGATGAACCGGCCCGGTTCGGCCTGACGGAGCGTCAGTCGACGAAGACGCTGAGCGGCATCGTCATCCCCACGTTCCACGTTCCGGCATCGACCAGCTCGTGGATCTTGAGGTCGCCCGCCAGGCTGCACAGAATGTAGGCGTCTTCGCGGCTGAGGCCGTGCTCGGCCACCAGCCACGCGATCATGCCGCGCGCCGCCGAGCGGGCGCAGTCCATCAGATCCTCGCCGAGGCCCATGGTCGCATGGTGCCCGCGGGGGTCGCTGGGCAGCGCGTTTGGCGGCAGCGAGAACTGCAGCCCGGGGATCGAGCGCTTGTGCAGCGTCAGCCGCAGGGTCCCCTTCATCGGACACTCGAGGGCCGACACGCACACCTCGCCGTCGCCCTGCATCGCATGGGGGTCGCCGCACGAGAACCGCGCGCCGTCACACCACACCGGCAGCCAGAGGGTGGCGCCCACGCCCAGGTGGCGCGTGTCCAGGTTGCCGCCGCCGCGGTGGGGAGGGAACGGCAGCACGTCGTCGGGCTCGTCGGGATGCACGCCCATCGTCCCCAGAAACGGCGCGAACGGCACCCGCACGCTTGGGGCGACGTGTGCGAACCGGCCGTCGGTGAGGTCGAAGATCCGCAGGTGCGGGTCGGGAAAATCGTCGGGCAAGAGGCCCAGGTCGGGCAGGATCGCGGTCCAGCCCCAGGCGCCGGGCTCGAGCTTGAGGATGTCGATCTGCAGCGTGTCGCCCGGCTCTGCGCCCTTCACGTACACCGGTCCGCTCAGGATGTACATCGTCTCCCAGTCGAACTTCACGTCGGCGCCGGTGGAGGTGCGCGACACCTCGCCGGCCGCTGCCATCGCAAGGTCGTAGTGCACCACATCACCCGACTCGATCTCGAGCGCCGGCGGGAGCGATCTGAGCCAGCGGTGGTGGGTGATCGACGGGTCGATGACGTGCTCTCGGGGAGAAACTGCCACGGTCTATCTCACCTCCGGTGTGGTAATGTCGCCAACGGCCCGTGCAGAATAACCAACTCAGGCTTTGGCTGTGAAACGGCTCGATAACATCGATGTGCTCTGCTCCGACCTCGACGGTCATGGAGCAGTTCTACCGCGAAGTGATCGGACTTCCGCACGTGCTGCCCTACGACCGCGCCCAGGGCTGGGCGGGCTTCCAGGCCGGTGATGTGAGCATCTTCATCATCGAGATCGGCGGCGAGTCCGCGCCGCGGCGGGTGCCCGGCGCCGGCCCTGCCGGGTTCGAGTCGTTCGCGTTTCAGGTCGACGACCTCGACGCGGCCATCGCCGAGCTGGATCGCGCCGGTGTCGACTGGGCGGCCGACGTGGTCGAGTCCGACTGGTACCGCTACCGCAGCTTCTACGACCCCGAGGGCAACCTCCTGCACGTGACCGTGCCCGACCGGGTCGCACTCGGTCTGGACCCTGCGTGAGCGCAAGCCGGCACGCGCGTCATCGATTGCGACGTGCATGCGCAGATCGCGTCGATCGAGACGCTCGGCGAGTGGCTTGATCCGCACTGGCGAGAGGTCGCCCGCACGACGCAGTTTCGAGGGCCGACCGACACGCCGTATCCGCCCAGCGCCGCGACCTCGCAGCGGCCCGATCTCGCCGCCGCCGAGGGCGTCGCCGAGACGCTCGACGACCTGCGCGCACACGCGCTTGGCCCGTGGGACGTCGAGCTTGCAATCCTCTCGCCGACCTACTCGCACCGAGGCCGTCAAGAACCCCGATGCAGCCTCCGCGCTCGCGCGGGCGGTCAACTCCTGGACGGCCGATCGGTGGTTGACCGACCCGCGGCTGCGCGGATCGATCGTCGTTCCGGGGCTCTACCCCCAGCTCGCCGCCGACGAGGTCGACCACTGGGCCGGGAACCCCGCGTTCGTGCAGGTGCTGCTCTCGGTGCGCTCGTTCGCGCCGTACGGCAATCGCGTCTGGGCGGCCGCTGCTCGAGGCCATCGATCGCGCGGGGCTCGTGCTCAACCTGCACTTCGGCGGCGCCACCGGCGACCCGCCGACCTCGGTCGGCTGGCCCAGCACGTACCTGGAGGAGTACGTCGACATGCCGACCGCGTTTCAGACGCAGATCATGAGCCTGGTCTCCGAGGGCGCGTTCTCGCGGCATCCCGATCTGCGGGTGCTCTGCAGCGAGAGCGGCTTTGCATGGATGCCGAGTTTCCTGTGGCGCTTCGACCGCCTGTGGCACGGGCTGCGGCGCGAGATCCCCTGGGTGGAGGAGCCTCCGTCCGCCTACGTGCGCCGGCACGTGCGGCTGACCACCCAGCCGTTCGATGCTCCGCGGGCCGAGTTCGGCGCGGGTGCTCGACCACATCGGCAGCGACCAGATGCTGTGCTTTGCCAGCGACTACCCGCACTGGCAGTTCGACGACCCGGCCGACGCGCTCCCGCCGCTCGAGGCCGGCCCGGCACAGGGACGCTATCCTGGCGGGGAATGCCCGCCGGCTCTACCGGCCTGGGAGGTGACGAAGATGGCGCGTGCAAGGCACTCCGCTGATCGACTGCGACGTGCACAACGCCCTGCCCGACGACGGCGCACTGCATCCGTACATGCCGGTCGAGTGGCGGTCGCGGCGCGACTCGCTGACCTACCTGCCGACCGCGTTTCGCAACGTCCGCGAGAACCTGGGCGATCGCTCCTACATCGGCGCGGAGTACCCGCGGCCCACGCCGCGCGCCGCCCGGGTCGATGCGTGGCCGCCGGACGGCGCCGCGCCGGCTTCCGATCTGTCGTTCACGCAGAGCCAGCTGCTCGATCCGTACAACGTCGCCTACGCGGTCCTGAATCCGCTGCTGGGGATCGGCGAGATGCTGAACCTCGAGCTTGCCGCGGTGATGGCCCGCGCCGCCAACGACTGGCTCGCCGACCAGTGGCTCGACCGCGATCCGCGGCTGCGGGCGTCGATCGTCATCCCCTACGAGGACGCCGAGGCGTCGGCCGCCGAGATCGATCGGGTCGCGGCCGACCCGCGGTTCGTGCAGGTGCTGATCCTCTCGCGCATGATCGAGCCGATGGGCCGGCGCCGCTACTGGCCCATCTACGAGGCGTGCGAACGAAACGGGCTGCCGCTCGGCATCCACAACGGCGGGTGGGGTGGACATCCGATCACGCCGGCCGGTTTCCCGTCGTTCTACCTCGAGGATGCCGCCGCGATGGCCGGCGCGTTCCAGGCCCAGGTGGGAAGCGTGCTGTTCGAGGGCGTGCTGCAGCGGTTCCCCGGGTTGCGGATCGTGCTGATCGAGGGCGGATTTGCCTGGCTTCCGGCGCTGATGTGGAGGCTCGACCGGGCGTGGACGAAGCTGCGCGCCGAGGTGCCCGCCGTCGACCGGCCGCCGTCCGAGCTGATCCGCGAGCGGTTCTGGTTCAGCACCCAGCCGATGGAGGAGCCCGAGCGGCCGGGGCAGTTTCAGGAGCTGCTCGAGCAGCTCGACATGAACGACCGGGTGTTGTTCTCGACCGACTACCCGCACTGGGACTTCGACGCGCCCAACCAGGCGTTCCCGGCGCGGCTCACGCCCCAGCAGCAGCGCGACTTCATGTACCAGAACGCCGCGGCGCTCTACAACCTGCCGGTGTCCGCCCAGGTGACCGCGACCGGTGGCTAGCCACGTGGTCTGCCGGGCCGCCGATCTGCCGCCCGGTGACGCGCCGGATCGTCGAGGTGGAGGGCCGGTCGATCGGCGTGTTCAACGTCGGCGGCGAGTTCTTCGCGATCCGCAACCGCTGCCCGCACCAGGGCGGCCCGCTGTGCGAGGGCGTGCAGGTGGGCGCGTTGACCTCCGACGGGCCGGGTGAATACCTGCACGAACGGCCGGGCGAGATCATTCGCTGCCCGTGGCACGCCTGGGAGTTCGACCTGCGCACGGGGCGCTCGTGGTTTGACCCCAAGCGCCGCCGGGTGCGTGCCTACGACGTGGCCCTGGTGCCCGGCGACCAGCTCGACGCCGAGCCTCCCGCGGCCGGGCCTGCTTGCCCGGCCCGTACACGGCCGAGACCGTGGAGGTCGCCGTCGAGGACGAGTTCGTCGTGCTGGTGGATGCATAACTCGTGAATAGAAGGTGTCAGGCAGTTTCTATTCACCAGAAGGCTCATCGCCTCATCGTGGAAGTGGGGTGAATAGAAACTGCCTGACACCTTCTATTCATTGGGGGTGAGGATCGTGCGGATGGTGGAGCCGGCCGCCAGGTCGTCCAGCGCCGCCGGTAGTTCGGCCAGCGGCCGGTGGGCGGTGATCAGCTCGTCGATCAGTAGATCGCCGCCGGCGTAGAGGTCGGCGAAGACGGGGAAGTCCTCGGCAGGCACGACGCTTCCGTAGTTCGAGGTCAGGATGCGGCGCTCGACGTTGTTCAGCTGCAGCGGATCGAGCGACACTCGCGTCCCGGCCGGCGGCAGCCCGACCAGCACCGCGGCGCCGCCCGAGTCGAGCAGCGCGATGGCAAGCTCGGTGGTGGCCGCCGCTCCCACACAGTCAAAGGCGAAGTCGACGCCGACGCCGAGCAGGTCGTGCACGGCGGCCACCGGATCGTCGGTGGTGCCGTCGACCACATCGGTCGCGCCGAGCGCCGCCGCGACCGAGAGCTTGGCCGGCAACAGGTCGATCGCAACGATCCGCGCGGCACCTGCAAGGAGCGCACCCTGCACGGCTGCAAGCCCACCGCTCCGCATCCGATCACCGCCACCGTCGCACCGGGCGGCACCGCGGCGGTGCGCCGCACCGCGCCGACGCCGGTGGCGATGCAGCAGCCGATCAGGGCGGCCGCCGCGAACGGGATGTCGCGGCGTACGGCGATCGCACCGGCGGCCGGCACCACCGCGTACTCGGCAAACGACGAGACCGCCAGGTAGTGGTGCACCGTTTCGTCCCCGCAGCGCAGCCGGGTGGTGCCGTCGTAAAGCACGCCGCGAGCTGCCAGATCGGCGGCGGCCACGCACTGACTGGGATGGCCCGCGCGGCAGCGGCGGCACTCGCCGCAGGCCGGCCACCAGCTGAGAGCCACATGGTCGCCGGGCACCACGGAGGTCACCCCGGCACCGACCTCGATGACCACCCCGGCGCCCTCGTGCCCCATCACGGCCGGCCGTGCGGTCTCCCAGTCGCCGAGCGCGACGTGCAGGTCGCTGTGGCACACACCGGCCGCACGGATCTGCACCAGCACCTCGCCCGCGCGGGGAGGGGCCAGGTCGACATCCTCGAGTGCAGGCGGCCGACCCGGCTCGCGAAACACGATCGCTTTCAGCTCAGGCCTCCAGCCCGGCCGCGCTCACGCGTTCCGCGACGCCAGCACCGATGTGTCGACACCGCCCTTGATGGCCAACCGCTCGTTGAGCACGGCCTTACCCAGCTCGCGCGTGTTGATCTCGTCGCGCGTGTGCAGGGTGAACGTGCGCGCGTCGCGATACATCTGCTCCAGCGGATAGTCGCGAAACACCGTGCGCGCGCCGCACAGGTCGAACACCCGGGTGGTCGTGTCCAGCAGCACGTGCTTGGCCAGGTGCAATGCCTTCAGCGAGTGCGACTCGGCCACGGCCGGATCCTCGCGCTCCCACGCCCGCGCGGCCTCATACAGCGCGGCACGCACCCCGTAGATGTTCGATGCCATGTCGCCGATCCCGATCTGCACGAACTCGCTGTCGCGCAGATAGGCGCGGTCGCGCAGAAACGCGCAGGCCACGTCGAACGCGGCCGCGGCGGCGCCCACGTGGTTGGCCGTGAACCCCAGCGTGAACGTGCGCGGGTCGCGCAGCGCCCAGTCGCCGGGCTGCCCGATCACCAGTTCGGGCGGGATGTACATGTCGGTCACCTTGACGCCCCAGCTCACGGTCGGCCGCATGCCCATCACGTCCCACTGGTCGATCAGCTCGACCTCGGGAGCGTGGCGGGGCACCAGCACCGTGACCGTGCGATCGGGATACGGCTCCTCGCCGGGCACCGCCACCCAGATCAGCAGATGGTCGGCCGCCGGGCCGAGCGACGCGAAGAACTTGTGACACGTCAGCCGCCAGCCGTCGCCGTCGGGAGTCATCTCGGAGGTGTACTCGCCAGACCTGGTGGCCTGCGGGTTGGTCTCGCTTCCCACCGAGGCCAGCAGAAGGCCGTTGCCGACGATGTCGGGCAGCAGCCGGTCGCACTGTTCGGGCGTCGCATGCCGCGACACGTAGCCCAGCGCGTGGGAGTGCACCTGCAAGAGCTGCGCGGTGGACGAGTCGACCCAGGCGAGCCGTTCGATCGCGCGGTAGTAGGGCTCGTAGCGATTCTCCCACCACAGATCGTCGCCGCCGTACTGGCCCGGCGCGGTCATGGCCAGAAGGCCGGCTTCGCGCAGATCGGCGAAGTTCTCGGCCGGGAACGCCGCGGCCTCATCCGACGCGCGGGCGCGCGAGCGAAAGACGGGCGTGAGTTGTTCGATCTGCTGAACGCGTGCGTCCAGGCTTCTTTCGGTGACACTCATATGTGCAATCCCCATGTCAGAACGTCGATCAGCTGGCCGAGCTCGCGCTCGCCCAGATTGCCCACCGGCGGGCGCAGCTGCGACACCGCCGGATTCTGGATGCCGAGGTGCTCGCGCACGTGGGCGGCCACGATCGGCTCCCACTCGGCGTCACCCGGTTCGCCGTCGGTCTCGGTCACGCCCGAGTCAAATCGCGAGCCGTCGCGCAGGGTCACGATCACGCGCGACAGGCGCCGTGCCGGAAACTCCCGGTCGAGCTGCTCGTCGCCGGCCACCCGCACCAGCCCGGCGAGTCGCACCGTGCGCTCGCTGACGTCGGTGGAGATGGCCTCGGCGGCACCGAACCGGCCAAGATCGAGCGCGACCGCAAGCGGCCAGGTGAGGCTGTACTGCATCTCCTCGCTGGTCTGCGGCCGGCGGTCGGAGAGGGTCGTTGCGGCAGCGAACGCACGCACCTCGATGTCCGCGACCTGCTCGGGATCGAATTGCGGGCGCAGCGCCAGCGCCGCGTCGATCGCCGGCTGTGACCACCGGCAGCACGGGTAGCGCTTCACATAGATGCTCTCGACTGCCCAGTCGGTGCCCAAAGAGGCCACGTCGATGTGCGGCAGCCCCTCGCTCGAGAGGCCGGTGTAGCCGGCCTCGGCCAGAAGTGCCGAGGATACGCCCAGAAACGCTCCCCACCCGACGGCGTCCTTGGTCATCGCGGGGTCGGTCACCGCGCGCGTCATCGATGCGATCGGTGCGTGGTACTCGGTGATGTTGATCGCGTGCGCCAGGCGGGCCCGGTCGAGGCCCATCAGCCGGCCGCAGGCGGCCGCCACACCGAGCGATCCCCAGGCACCGGACGCATGGTAGGAGCGCTCGCGCGTGTGCAGCTCGACGCCGGCCCGGATGGCCACCTCGTAGCCGATCAGGATCGCCAGCAAGAGCTCCTCGCAGCTGCAATTGCGGGCCTCGGCGACCGCCAGCGCGGCGGGCACGACCATGGCACCCGGATGGCCCTTGGTGATGCGGTGGCCGTCGTCGAGGTCGAGCGAGTTGGCAAGCGCGGCATTGGCGAACGCCGCACCCGGCGCGGCCAGACGGCGGCCGTCCAGAAGCGAGGTGGACTCGGTGCCCGCGTGCACCGCCGAGGCGTAGTCGGCGGCGATCGAAACCGAGGGCAGGTCGCGGGCGGCGACCGAGACAGCGGCGACGTCGGCGGTGAGCCACGCGAGGTGTCGCCGCACGGGGACCGGGACGTCCGCCCAGCGCAGGCCCGAGACGAACTCCCACAGCCGCTCGGCCGGGTCGGGACAGGCGTGCGCCAGAGGCTCGGTGGCGCGCGCCATCAGCCCTCTTGGGCGCCGCGCAGCTCGGCACCCACGCCGGCGGCGGCGGCGACCAGCGCCGCGCCGACCTTGTTGAGATCCGACTTCAGCCGGTACTTGGGCCCCGACACGTTGAGTGCGGCCACGATCCGCCCCAGCGGGTCGCGGATCGGCGCGGCAGCCGAGACCAGGCCGGTCTCGAGCTCCTCATCGGCGGTGGCAAAACCCTTCACCCGGGCAGCGGTGATCATCGCGTGCAGCTGGTCGAGATCGCGAGCGGTATTGGGTGCCAGCGGCGCGAACGTGACATCGGCGAACACCATCTCGAGCTCGGTGCGGCTGTGATCGAACAGGAGCGCCTTACCCACCGAGGTGCAGTACGCCGGAGTGGTGCGGCCCACCCAGCCCACCGCCTGCACCGCCCGCGGCGACTGATGCGAGAGGATCGTGATCGTGTCGGCGCCGCCCAGCACCGAGAGGTAGGCGCGTTCGCCGAACGTGGTCACCAGGTCGGCCAGCCGCGGTTTGGCCTGATCCAGCAGGCGCCGCTCGCCGGCGAGATTTGCCATCGCGAAGATCCGCCAGCCCAGCCGGTAGGCCAGGGTGTCGGGATCGCGGTCGATCAGCCCGTACTCGGCCAGCGTCGAGAGCGCCCGCGAGACCTGGCTCTTCTCGCGGCCGAGCATCTCGGCGATGCGCGTGACGCCGAGGCCACCCTCCGCGATCGCCTGATCGCTGGTGAGACTGAGTAGCGTCTCGACACCACGGCGGATGCTGGTCTCACGCTCGCTGCGCGCCTCGGACTTGCGGGGCGGCGAGGACTCGGTTGCGTCATTCCCAACCACGGTTGGAAAACCTAGCAGAGAGCTGCGGTCCTGCTTGCTCACGCGACTCCCGCCGCGGTGTTCCACGGTTGATCGGAGGCTGCTGCGCATGCCCCATCGGCGGCCACCGACACGGCGCTGACACGGGCGAACGGTTCTGCGCCGGGCATCGACCGTTCCACCTCCAGCGTATGGCCCATCGCCTGGAGACGTGCCGCCACCTCTTCTGTGACTTGACTGTCGATGTACGTATCGCCGCCCTGGCAGTAGACCCGCGGTGCGGCCACCGCCTGGGCGACCGGTAGCTGATAGTCGATGGCGTTCACAAACGCGTGCACCACGCCGCTGAGAATGCGGTAGCCGCCCGATCCACAGGCGGCGAACACCGCCCGCCCGTCGCGTTCGGCCACGATGCTCGGCACCGCGAAGTACGGCATCTTGCCCGGCGCGATCGAGTTGCCGCGGCCCGGCCGGGGGTCGTAGTTGACCATCGAGCTGTTCAGGAAGCAGCCGACCTCCTCCACGTACACGAGCGACCCGAAGTCGTGGCCCACGGTGGTGATCAGCGACACCACGTTGCCCTCGCCGTCGGCGGCGGCCATCTGCGTGGTACCGGGGTGCGGTGGGGCGCCGTCAAACGGGCGCGGATCGGCCGCTGCGATGGGCCGGTCGGCGGCGCGGTCGGTGGCGATGCCCGCGGCGCGCTGGGCGGCGAACGGACGGCTTGCCAGCCCGTCCAGCGGACTCTCCACATGGTCGGGGTCGCCGTACCAGACCACGTTGTCGACGAACGCGTGGCCAAACGCCTCGGCCATCAGGTGGTAGTGCTCGGCACTGCCCTGCGGCGCAGCTTCGAACTGGTCGAGGATGTTCAGCACCTCGTAGCCGACCTGGTCGTTGGCGGTCACGTAGCGCACGTCGCGGTAGGTGGCCGGGGTCTCGTGGATGATCTTGGGCCGGTAGTTCTCGAGGTCGGCGGCGGTGAGGATGCCCCCGCCGCGCTTGACCTCGGCCTCGATGGCTCTGGCCGCGGCGCCGCCGTGCACCGCCGAGGGGCCCACGCGGGCGACCTCGCGGAGGGTTGCCGCCAGCGCCGAGGTGTCGAGCCGGCCTCCCGCGCGCCAGTACGGATCGTGGGTCGGCGGGTCGCCGTCGCGCAGCAGCATCCGCGCGGCCGAGGGGATCTCGCGAATCTCGTCCAGCCGCGAGACGATCGCGAGCACGATGTTCCAGATGGTCTCGACGCCCGCATCGGCCGCGGCGATGGCCGGCTCGAGCACCTGGGCGAGCGGCAGCCGGCCGCCGAGTGCGTGGGTCTCGGCCAGACCGGCGACGGCGCCGGGAACCGCGGGCGCGAGCGCGCCGATCTCGTTGCGGCGGCCGACCACCTGTGGCCAGTCGTAGTCGCCGCCGTCATAGGCGGCGGCCAGTTCGAACATGTCGGGGCGCGAGGCGGCGGGCGCGCGGGGGCCGTGGTCGACTGTGACGAACCCTCTGCCGTCTGCCAGGAACATGGCCAGATGTCCGTAGCCGCCGATGCCGCAGCTGACCGGCTCGACCACGAATCCGGCGAACGCCGCGGCCGCCACCGCATCGATTGCGTTACCGCCCTGCTCCAGCATCGCGAGCCCCGCCGCCACCTCCACCGGGTGTCCGGCGGCCACCGCACCGCGCTGGGATGTGGTCACGGCCGCACCTCGATCAGCGTGGGCACGCTGCGGCCGAGCGCGGCGGCGATCTCGGTGCCTGCCTCGTCCAGCGAGCGCGTGCTGAGCGCCTGGCAGCCGAACCCGCGGGCAATGGCCGGCAGGTCGTGGGGGCTCGCATCCACCGCGATCGGGGGGATGCCCGCGTGCTGCATCGAGTCGGCGATCTCGCCGTAGCCGTCGTTGTTCCAGATCACGATCGGCAGGCCCAGGCCCTGGTCGCGCGCGGTGGCAAGCTCCTGCAGCGTGAAGAGCACGCCGCCGTCTCCGGCCAGGCAGGCGACCGCCCGGTCGGGTGCGGCGACCTTGGAGCCGATCGCCAGCGGCAGGGCGCAGCCGAGCGTGCCAAAGCCCACCGGCATCATCCACGAGCGGGGAGTCTCGACCGGCATCAGGTGATTCGCCGCGTAGGCGGGCTGGGTCGAGTCGGCGGCGACGATCCGGCCGGCCGGGAGAGCCTGATCGAGCACGTCGAGCAGCGCCTGGTAGTCGGTCAGCTCGGTGGGCAGCTCGAGCGCGGCGAGCGCCCCGGCCACCCGTGCTTCAGCGGCGTTGCGCGACGCCGGCGGCAGCTGGTCGGCCAGCGCCGCGAGGGCGGCGCCGGCGTCGGCCTGGATCGCCACGGCGGGCTCGTGCGAGCTCGAGAGCTGGCCGGAGTCGATGTCGATGCGGATCAGCCGGCCGCGCAGCTCGCGCGGGCCGCTCAGGCCCCACCAGTCGAGCTCGGAGAACTCGGTGCCCACGGCCAGCACCACATCGGCGTCGCGAATCAGCTCGTACACGGGCGCAAACGACATCGTCGCCCCCAGGCAGCGCGGGTGCGAGCTGGGCACCGCACCCTTGGCATTGATGCTGACGCCGATCGCGGCATCGCAGCGCTCGGCGACGCGCAGCGCCTCGGCCCCGGCATCGACGGCGCCGCCGCCCAGGATCATCACCACCGAGTCCGCCTCGGCGAGCAGCCGCGCCGCCGCGGTCACCGCAGCAGGTTCGGGCACCGGCGGGTGGGCCGGCCGGTCGAGCTTCTCGAGTCGGGCCGACGGCTGCGACATCACATCCACCGGCACGGCGATATGCACGGGCCGCGGCCGGCCGCTCTCGAACACCTCGTAGGCGCGGGCCAGCACCTCGGGCAGCTCGGCGGGATCCTCGATGCGGTGGCTGAAGGCGGTCAGCTCTGCGGTCAGCGCCATCTGGTCGGGCAGATCGTGGATCGGGCCGTGGCCGTGGGACTCGGCCGAGACGGCACCCGAGATCACCAGCAGCGGCTTGGAGTCGTGGTAGGCCTGGCCCATCGGCGTGAGCACGTTGGTCACCCCGGGGCCCGAGATGACCAGGCACACGCCCGGCGCGGCACTGGTGCGGCCCCACCCATCGGCGGCGAATCCGGCGCCCTGCTCGTGCCGGCACAAGACGTGGCGCACGGACGAGTCCGCGAGGCCGCGGTAGGCCTCGAGCGTGTGCACGCCGGGGATGCCGAACACGGTCTGGACGCCGTGTTGAGCCAGCAGATCGATCAGCGCCTGGCCGCACGTGAGCGGCTCTGAGCGGGTCGAAGGTGTTGCGAGTTCGCCAACCACAGTTGCAGTGTTACCACACGCGCGGCATCGCTGTAAACCCGGCATCCTCCTTGAACGCCCTCTCGCCCTGTGGTATCAACCAACCCGTGTTGGGGATCTCACAACAGCTCGCGCCGGGCACGTGACGCAGGATTCGCCACCGGCGAGCGCCCCTTCAAGCACTCCCAAGCCGGCCCGCCGCCGCAACGGATCCCGCCACGTGCTGGCGATTCCGGCGTTCGGCTGGACCGCGGTGTTCTTCATCGCGCCGCTCGTGATCCTGGCCGTCTACTCGTTTGGCACGATGAACACGGTCACGTTCGAGGTGGGCTTCGGGTGGACGCTCGACAACTACCGCCAGCTCAACAACGACCTCTACATCCACACGGTGATCCGCTCGGTGCTGCTGTCGCTGGGCGCGACGCTCGGGTGCCTGCTGATCGGCTACCCGGTGGCGCTGGCGCTGAGCCGCCAGCAGGGCCGCCGCCAGACGCTGCTTGCTGGTGGCCGTGATGATCCCGTTCTGGACGAGTTTCGTCGTGCGCACCTACGCGTGGGTGAACCTGCTCAAGAACAACGGGCCGGTGGAGCAGGTGCTGAACGCCACGGGGCTGCACAGCGGCAGCCTGAACGTGCTCTACTCGCCCACCGCGGTCACGATCGGGATCCTGTACTCGTATCTGCCGCTGATGATCCTGCCGCTGTTCGTGGCGCTCGAGCGCATCGACCCGGGCCTCAGCCACGCGGCGGCCGACCTGGGCGCGTCGGGCTGGCGCGTGTTCAGGCGGGTCACGTTCCCGCTCTCGATGCCCGGCGTGATCGCCGGCTGCATCCTGGTGGGTGTGCCGGCCACCGGCGAGTACGTGATCCCCAGCATCCTGGGCGGCGGCAAGACGCTGATGTACGGCAACGTCGTGGCCGACCAGTTCTTCGAGATCGGCAACTACCCGTTCGGCGCGGCCCTGGCGATGTCGATGATGGCGCTCGTGACGCTGTTCCTGGTGGTGGCCCGCATCGGGCCTCGGGCGCGTGGAGGACGTCACCTGATGCGCCGCCGGCTCTCGGCCGTGTCGGTGTTCTCGGGACTGGTGTTCGTGTTCCTGTACCTGCCGATCGTGGTGGTGATCCTCAACTCGGTCAACTCCGACAAGTTCCTGGTCAGCTGGGGCGGGTTCACCACCAAGTGGTACTCGCAGGCGCTGAACGACAGCCGGGTGCGCACCGACTTCATCACCAGCGCCGAGGTGGCGCTGCTCTCGAGCCTGATCGCCGTGATCATCGCGGTGTGTGCGAGCCTCTGGGCGCGCACGGCGCATCCGTGGTCGAAGCGGGCGATGGACTCGACCACCTACATGCGCATCGTGCTGCCCGAGGTGGTGCTGGCCACCGCGCTCTTCATCTTCATCCGGCGGCTGCACATCGAACTTGGCCTGATTGCGATCGTGATCGGCCACGTGGTGTTCAACTCGGCCTATGCGACCGTCGTCATCCAGGCCCGGCTCGCGACGCTTCCGGCCACCTACGAGGAGGCGGCCACCGACCTGGGCGCCTCGCCCCGGCGCGTGTTCCAGCGCGTCACGCTGCCGCTGCTGGCGCCGGCCATCCTGGTCGCGTTTCTGCTGGCCGTCTCGTTCAGCTTCGACGATGTGGTCACCTCGCTCTTCCTGGGCGGGACCAACGCCGAGACCCTGCCGGTGCTGCTGCTGGGATTGATCCGCATCGAGGTGACGCCCGAGGTGAACGCCATCGCGGTTGGCGTCATGCTGATCACCCTGATCACCTTTGCGGTCGCGGCGGGGGTCATCACCGTCCGCGGCATCGCCGGTGTCCGCCCCGACTCGCCCGTCAAGGAGGGTGAATGACTGCGACTCAGACCTCTGCGCCGGCGATCAAGCTCGAGGCGCTCGAGCGTCACTACGGCGACCTGATTGCGGTCGACGGAATCGATCTGGAGATCGCCGACGGCGAGTTCTTCTCGCTGATCGGGCCCAGCGGCTGCGGCAAGACCACGACGCTGCGGATCGTCGCAGGGCCTCGAGGTGCCGAGCAGTCGGCTCGGTGGCCGTGCGCGGCCAGGACGTGACCAACGTGCCGGCGCACAAGCGCCCGGTCAACACCGTGTTCCAGCACTACGCGCTGTTCCCGCACCTGAACGTGTTCGAGAACGTCGCGTTCGGGCTGAAGGAGCGCCGGGTCGACCGCGGCGAGGTGAAGACGCGGGTCGCGCAGATCCTCGAGCTGGTGGGCCTCAGCGGCCGCGAACGGTCAAAGCCCAAGCAGCTCTCGGGCGGCCAGCAGCAGCGGGTGGCGCTCGCGCGCTCACTGGTGCTCGAGCCGGCGGTGCTGCTGCTCGACGAGCCCCTGGGGGCGCTCGACCTGAAGCTGCGCAAGCAGATGCAGCTTCTGCTCAAGGAGATCCAGCGCGAGGTGGGGATCACGTTCGTGTACGTCACCCACGACCAGGAGGAGGCGTTCTCGATGTCTGACCGGGTGGCGATCATGCACAACGGCCGGATCGAGCAGCTCGACGTTCCCACCGAGGCCTACCGCCGCCCTCGCACGCTGTTCGTGGCCGACTTCGTGGGTGCGTCCAACCGGTTCCCGGCCAGGGTCGTGGAGGTGGTGGGCGCCGGCGCCTACCGCGCCGATCTGGGCGCGCTGGGCACGCTCGAGGTGGCCGGCGTGGAGGGTCTCGAGCCCGGCGACCGAGGGCGTGATCGTGGTGCGGCCCGAGGCGCTGCGCACCGCCGAGGGGTTCGGCGACGCGAGCGTGCCGGGTACGGTCACCGACGTGGCGTTCCTGGGCCCCCAGACGCAGTACACGGTCGATGCCGGCGATCTCGGTACGGCGGCCATGCTGGTGCCGGCCGACGAGAGCGAGCTTCTGCCCAACGGGTCGGCCCAGCAGTTTCGGTTCGCCGCCCGCTCGGCCTGGCTGGTGCCGGCCTCGTGACGTTCTCGCTCGTGGGCGCGCTGTGCGCGCACCGGCCGGCTGGGCGCAGCCGTGGCCACCGCCGATCTGGCCGTGGGCGCGCGCGTGCCGCACGCGCAGGCGGGCGTCGGCGCGGTGCTCACGCAACATCGCACCGATCCCCGGCTCGGCCCCCGCGCGCTGGCGCTGATGAGCCTGGGCTGCGACGCCTCGACCGCGATCGCGGCGCGTGCGCGAATCGACCGCCGACAGCCACTGGCGCCAGGTCGGGGCGATCGACGCCGCCGGAGGTACGGCGGCGTTCTCGGGCCAGACCGTCGCCGATCCGTATGCCGAGCTGCACGGCCGCGAGTGCCTGATCCTCGGAAACCTGCTGGCCGACGAGGGAGTCGGTGCGGCGATGCGCGAGCGGTTCGAGCAGCAGCCCGCAGCGACGACCTGGCCGAGCGGCTGGTGACGGCGCTCGAAGCCGGTCTCGCGGCCGGCGGCGAGCAGAGCCCGGTGCGGTCGGCCGCCGTGCTGGTGGTGGCCGACCAGCCGTTTGCGCTGGTCGATCTGCGGGTGGACGAGGCCGACGATCCGGTTGGTGCGCTGCGGCGGCTGTGGGAGTCCTACCGCGCGCCGGGTCGACGAGTTCGTCGACCGCGCGCTGGCCCCCGACGAGGTGCCCGTAGTGAGCGACGTGCTGCGTCGAGGAGATCGAGGTGCCGCTGGCCGACGGCACCCGCCTCTCGGGGCGCGTGTGGCGGCCGGCCGACGGTGGGCCGGTGCCCGCGATCCTCGAGTACCTGCCGTACCGCAAATCCGACTCACCGCCATCGACGACTCGGTGCGGCATCCCTACTTCGCCCGCCACGGCTACGCCGCGCGTGCGGGTCGACATCCGCGGCAGCGGCGATTCGGAGGGGGTGCTGGAGGACGAGTACCAGCCGCAGGAGCGGCGCGATGCGCTGGAGCTGCTGGAGTGGATCGCCGATCAGGAGTGGTGCGACGGCTCGATCGGGATGATGGGCATCTCGTGGGGCGGATTCAACAGCCTGCAGATCGCCGCCCACCGCCCGCCCCAGCTGAAGGCGATCATCACCGCGTGCTCGACCGACGACCGGTATGCCGACGACGTGCACTACGTCGGCGGCACGGTGCTGGGCTACTACATGCTGCCGTGGGCCTCGGTGATGCTGGCCTTCAACAGCCGTCCGCCGGATCCGCAGGTGGTCGGCGAGCGCTGGCGCGAGATGTGGCACCAGCGGCTCGAGGCAAACAGCTTTCTGGCCGAGCGGTGGC
This sequence comes from uncultured Actinomycetes bacterium, assembly GCA_963796875.1. GTDB lineage: Bacteria > Actinomycetota > Thermoleophilia > Gaiellales > JAICJC01 > CAVPTL01. Next base: position 257,608 of record CAWCNL010000003.1, on the reverse strand, counting down.
TCACCCACCAGCGCCGCGACGAGTACTGGAAGCAGGGCTCGGTGTGCGAGGACTTCGCGGCGATCCAGATTCCGGTGTACCTGGTCGGCGGCTGGTCGGATGGGTACACGAGCGCGATCTTTCGCATGCTCGACGGGCTCCAGTCGCCGCGCCGGGCCGTGATCGGCCCCTGGGAGCACGTGTGGCCCGAGGAGGGCGTGCCCGGGCCCCAGATCGGGTTCCTGCAGGAGGCGGTGCGGTGGTGGGATCACTGGCTCAAGGGCCGCGACACCGGGATCATGGACGAGCCGCTGGTGCGGGCCTACGTGCAGGACTCCGAGCCGCCTCGGCCCGCCTACGACGACCCGCCGCGGGCACTGGGTGGCCGAGGCCGACTGGCCCACGCCAAACGTGTCGCAGACGACCTTTCACCTGACCGCCGCCGGACTCAGCACCGCCGCCGAGTCAGCACCGGTCACGACTCACCCACAGCTCGCCTCAGACGGTCGGGCCTGGACGCCGGGTCGTGGCTGCCCTACGCCAATCCGGCCGACCTCCCCGGCGATCAGCGCCAGGACAACAGCCGGTCGCTCACGTTCACCTCCGAGCCGCTCGCCGAGCCGCTGCAGCTGCTGGGGCCGGCGCAGGCCGTGCTCACGCTCTCCAGCAGCGAGCCGCAGGGATTCGTGGCCGTACGGCTGTGCGACGTGCGCCCCGACGGATCGGTGGCGCTGGTCGCGCGGGGCATCCTCAACCTGGCCCACCGCGAGAGCCACGAGCACCCCGTGCCGCTCACACCGGGCGAGGCCGCCACGTTCACCGTGCCGCTCAAGCCCAACGCCTACACCGTGCCCGCCGGTCACCGCCTCGAGCTCGCGATCTCGACCAGCTACTGGCCGTGGGTGTGGCCGTCGCCGCGGCCTGTCCAGATCACGCTCGACACGGGCGCGGTGAACACCGTCACCGTGCCGGTGCGCACGCCGCAGCCCGGCGACGGAGCCGAGCCGTTCGGCCCCGCCGAGACCGCGCCGCCGCTGCAGACCGAGGTGCTGCACGATCGCGATCCCCACGTGCGCATCACCCGCGACGTCGCCTCGGGCCGGGTCGAGTACCGCATGAGCCGGTCGCTGTGGGGCTCGCGGCGGCTGCCGAGCGGGCTCGAGTACCGCGACGCCGACCCGGTGTTGTTTTCGATCACCGACGACGATCCGCTCTCGGCCCGCGCCGAGGCGCGCCGGTCGATCGAGATCGGCCGCGACGAGTGGCGCACCCGGATCGAGGTGGTCACCCAGATGACGGCCACGGCCGAGCACTTCCTGCTCTCGGCAACGCTCGAGGTCTACGAGGGCGAGGAGCGCGTGTTCGAGCGCGCGTACGTGTCGGAGATACCGCGCGATGACCGCTGCTGATCGCGTACACGAGTTCGAGCGCCGCATCGCCGGCCAGACCGATCACCTGCTGGCGCTGACCGCCGACCTGGTGGCGGTCGACAGCCCCTCCGACCATGCAGACGGGGTCTCACACACAGCGGCGCTTCTGGCCGAGGCGCTGGCGCAGGTGCAGATGGAGGTCCAGGTCGAGAGCGTGGAGGACTGCGGCGACCGGCTCACGGCGCGCCGCCGGTTCGGCGCCGGCGCCAGAGTGCTGATGCTCGGCCACAGCGACACCACCTGGCCGGTTGGCACGGCGGCCGAGTGGCCGTTCGCCCGGCACGACGATCGCATCACCGGGCCGGGTGTCGGCGACATGAAGGCCAATCTGGTCATGGCCGGCGCCGCGATCGGCGCGTTTGGTGAGCAGTCCGGCGCGGCCGGCCTCGGCGAGATCACCCTGCTCGTGGTGCCCGACGAGGAGCTCGGAAGCCCTGCCAGCCGCGCCTGGATCGAGGCCGAGGCCGCGCATCGCCGACGTGTGCCTGGGCCTCGAGCCGAGCCGTCCCGGGGGTGGGGTGGTGACCTCGCGCGGTGCCGTCGGCGCGCTCACGATCACGGCCACCGGGGTGTCGGCCCACACGACCGCGGCCGAGGGCCGCAGCGCCGTCGCCCTGCTCGCGCCGCTCGTGGCGCAGCTCGAGGGACTGAGCGACCGCGAGAACGGCATCATCGTCACGGTCGGCGTGTTCGCCGGCGGCGGCGCCCGCCAGGTGGTGCCCGACCGCGCGCACATGCTGGTCGACCTGCGGGCTCCGTCCGCCCAGACTGCCGACACGCTGCTGCACGACGTCGAGGCCGTGGTGGCCGCGGCCGGGCCCGACGTGCAGCTCTCCGGGGGGTTCACCCGCCCGGCGTTCGCCGCCACCGGCGCATCGCGCAGCCTCTACGCCGCCGCCGCCGACCTTGCCGCAGGGCTGGGCACGACCGTCTTTGAAGTACACGAGCAGGGAGGATCCGACGTGAGTTTTGCAGGTGCGCTTGGGGTGCCGTCGCTGGACGGACTCGGCCCCATCACCCACGATCCCTGCAGCCGCCGCGAACAGGTGGAGGTGGCGAGCATCGCCACCCGCGGCGCGCTGCTTGCCGGGCTGCTCGATCAGATCGCGCGGCGCGGCGCACCGGCCGGATGGGAGCCGGCATGACCCCGCAGCCGCGGCCGGAGCTCTCCGCGCTCTACGCCTACGAGCCTGCGCCGTCGCTCGCCCAGATGGCCCGCGACAGCGGTCTCGAGCGGATCGCAAACCTGGCTACCAACGAGAGCCAGTTCGGGCCCGCCGCCGGCATCGATCGAGGCCGTCTCGCGGGCCGCGGGCGACCTGCACCGCTATCCCGATCACGAGAGCGAGCTGATCGCGCGGATCGCCGCGCTCAACGGGGTCTCCGCCGCCCAGGTGCTGGTCGGGAACGGCGCCGATGCGCTGATCGGCCAGCTCTGCACCGCATATCTGGAGCCCGGGGCCGAGGTCGTGATGGGAGCGCCCTCGTTTGCCACCTACGTGCTCGACACGCTGAAGATGGGGGCCGTACCGGTGAGCGTGCCGCTCAACGGCAGCGCCTTCGACGTGGCCGCGCTGGCCGCCGCCGTCACTCCCGCCACGCGCATGTTGTTCGTCTGCAACCCGAACAACCCCACCGGTGGCATCGTCACCGCCGACGAGCTGCGGTGGCTGTTCGACACCGTGCCCGAGAGCGTGCTGATCGTGCTGGACGAGGCGTACGCCGAGTTCGTCACCGCGGCCGGACTTTCCCCGGACTGTTGGGGAGCACGTGCCCGCGCGCCAGAATGTGGCACTGCTGCGCACGTTTTCCAAGATCTACGGCCTCGCCGGGCTGAGGGTGGGGTACCTGATCGCCGCCGCACCGATCGTTACCGCCGCCGGCCGCGTGCGCCACTACTACGACGTCACCTCGCTCGGCCAGCTCGCCGCCCTGGCGGCGCTGGACGACCCCGCCGAGATCGACCGGCGCCGCGAGCTGACGGCGCAGGCCCGCACCGAGCTGGCCGCCCAGCTGAGCGCGCGGGGCTACGACGTGATGTCGTCCCAGGCCAACTTCGCCGCCTTCGCCCACCCCGAGGCCGACCAGCTGGCCGAGAGGCTGCTGGACGGTGGAGTGGCAGTGCGAACGACACCGGGATTCGACGCGCAATCACCCGGCGTCGTTCGCATCACCGTCGGTACCGAGGCCGACCACGCGCTGCTGTGGAGCGCGCTCGACCGTCAGGCGCTCTGAACCTCTTCCCAGATCTGGTTTCGCAGCTGCTGGGCGTCGGCATTCAGGTAACGCTCCCAGTGCACGCGCTCGAGGATTTCGGGGTCGTAGCGCTGCGCCGGGTTGTTGATGGTCGACGTAGGGCAGGTACTTGTTGGCGGCCGTCTCCTCGTAGGCCGCGCCGGTATTCATGACGAAGTCGGCGTAGTTCTTGGGATCCAGATGGAAGTTCATGAACGCTTCCACCTCGGGTAGCTGCTTGGTCCCGGCGATCGCGATCCATCCCTCGAGGTAGGCGGGCATGCCGTCGGTCGGCGCCACCCAGACCACGTTCTTGTTGTGCTCGCTGGCGGGGCCCAGGTCGTAGTCGTAGTCCACGGCCATCACCGCCGAGCCGTCCAGGAGCGGCTTGGTGACGTTGGTGGGCAGGAACGCCTGCACGTGCGGCTTGATCTCGAGCAGCGCTTCCTTGGCCTGGTTCAGCTCGTCTGCGCTCGTGGTGTTGATGTCGTAGCCCAGCTTCAAGAGCGCGACGCTGATCACGTCCACGTCGAAGTCGGTGAACACGATCTTGCCCGAGTACTTGGGAGCCAGATCCCAGAGGTCCTTCCAGCTGGTCGGCGTATCGCTCATCAGATCCTTGCGATAGCCGAGCCCGACCTTGCCGTAGTCGGTCGGGACGCCCCAGGTGAAGCTCTTGCGGAAGTACGCCGGCACGTTCTTCAGGTTGGGAATGTTGGCCGGGTTGATCGGTTGGATCAGATTGGCGTCCTGCAGCTGCTGGGACACCACGCTGCCCGCCAGTGCCATGTCGTAGGCGCCCTGGTTCTGGTGGATCTGCGTGATCTGCGCGGCGTCGCCGCCGGAGGTCAGCTCGCTGACCTGGTGGATCTTGACGCCCGGATGGGCCTTCTGGAAGTTGGCGACCTCATGGGCGCCAATCCACTCCGGATAGTTCGCGAAGGTGACCGTGCCCGAAAGCGGGCCGGTGGTTCCCGACGATCCGGTGGAGCCGCTCGAGCTGCTCGATCCACACGCGCTGAGCAGACCCACCGAGGCGACTCCTGCGCCGAACGCCGCGCCTCGCCGCAAGATCTGGCGTCGCGTCATCGGCACGGAGAGTGACCGGTTGAACTCGTTCATTCCTTGATACTCCTCGTCCCCTGCCAAAAGGTTTGCCGAATGCCCAACTCCAGTTGGTCACTTCTATCACACCCCTTGTTTGGGGCGCAACCGGCGGCTTCAGGCCGCGGGAAGTTCGAATACCGGCGTTACGGGGCGGCCCGTCGAATACCAACGTAGGACGTTTTCCGCCTGGAATTGATAGTGGGCGTGCTCCGCCTCGGCCGAGAAGAAGGCCACGTGCGGAGTCAGGAGCACGTTCGGGTGGGTCAGCAATGGGTGGCCGGGCGGAGGCGGTTCGTCCTCCAGCACGTCGAGACCGGCCGCGGCGATCTGGCCCGTATCGAGCGCTTCGAGCAGCGCGTCTGAGTCGATCAGCCGGCCGCGGGCCACGTTCACGATGATCGCGCCGCGCTTCATCAACGCGATCCGGCGGCGGTCGATCAGCCGCTCGGTCTGGGCCGTCAGCGGAAGGTGCAGTGACACCAGATCGGCGTCCGCCAGCAGTTCGTCGAGGCCCAGCGGCTGTACGTGTGGCGGCCAGAGCGCGGCATCGGCCAGCGGGTCGTGGCCGGTGATGCGCCCGAACAGCGGCTGTGCCAGAGCGCTCAGGTGCGTGCCAACCCGGCCCATGCCGATGATCCCGAGCGTCAAGGTGGACGGGCGTCGAGGTACCCCGGTGGCGAGATAGTCCCACCCGCCGCTGCGCACGTGGCGGTCGAAGCCGGGGATGTGCCGCACCAGCGAGAGCAGCATCGCGAGCGCGTGCACCGCCACCTCTTCGGTGGCCGCGGCGGGCGAGTTGCACACCCACACGCCGCGGTCGCGGGCGGCCTCGATGTCCACATGATCGACACCCACGGTGCATGTGGCCACGATCCTGACCGAATCGAGCGCGGCCAGCGCCGCCGCCGATACGGGTGCGTCGCCCGTCAGCAGGACGGTCGCGCCGGCGCCCGCGGCCACCACCTCGGCGTCGGTGTAGGCCATGCAGGTGCGCACCTCGAACCCGGCGGCCTGCAGCAGTGCCGGGCCCGGATGGCTGCCGGGATCGGCAACGTCGAGGTACACCGCCAGCGGGCGGACGGGCGCAGAGGGCACCGCGCCTGTCACCCGGAGCGTTGCGGAGTTCTGACGTCGACGGGATCGCCAAGCTCGGCGGCCCGCCGCTCGACGAACTCGACCAGCTCCAGCTCGATCGCGGCGTCCAGGGGTGGAGCCTCGTAGGTCTCGAGCATCTGCTCCCAGCGCGTGGCCGCGCGGGCGGCGTAGTCTCGCGAGCCGTTGCGCGTCCAGCGGTCGATGTTCTCGGTCGAGGCGATGGTCGGCCGCCAGAAACAGTCGCGGAACCGGTCGAGGGTGTGGGCCGCGCCGAAGAAGTGTCCGCTCTGACCGATCTCGACGTGGGCGTCGAAGGCGAGGCTGCCCTCGTCGACCTCGACCGGCGTGAACTGATGGATCAGCAGGTCGAGCAGCTCGCAGTCTGCGACGAACTTCTCGAACGAGGTGACGAGTCCGCCCTCGAGCCAGCCGGCCGACTGCCAGCACACGTTCGCGCCGGCCAGGAACGCTGCGCTGAGGGTGTTGAACGCCTCGTAGCCGGCCTGGAAGTCGGGCGTCTGGCTGGACGTGAGCGTGCCACCGCCCGAGCGCCAGGGCAGGTTCAGGCGCCGCGCGATCTGCCCCGATGCGTACAGGCCGAGCGCCGACTCGGGCCCGCCGAACCCGGGCGATCCGGACTGCATGTCGGTCGCCGAGAGGAACGATCCCATCACGCACGGCGTGCCGGGCCGGGCCAGCTGCACCAGCGCGATGCCCGCCAGCGCCTCGGCGGTCTGCTGCACGAGCGCCGCGGGGGTCGAGACGGGCGCCATCGCCCCCATCAGCAGGAACGGCGTGACGATGATCGCCTGGCCGGCGTCGGCATAGGCAAAGAGGCCCTCGAGCATCCGCACGTCGAAGTGCAGGGGCGAGTTCACGTTGACGTTTCCGAACATCACCGGCCGCGCCTCGATCTGCTCACGCCCGCCGTGGATGATCTCGCCCATGCGGATGCAGTCGAGTGCGGCTGCCTCGGAGGATGGCTCGCCCGACCACACCCGGTCGGTGAGGCGCGCGGCGGCCAGGGCGCGCAGCAGGTGGCGCACGTCGAGCGCCACGTCGTTGGGCTCGAGGATGTTGCGGCCCGGGGTATCCAGCGCGTCGGTCAGGTGCGTCAGCTTGAGCAGCGTCTCGAGGTCAGCCATGGTGCCGTCGCGGCGCTCGGTGCCCATCCGCACGAACGGCGGCCCGTTGGCCGGCCCGAAGATCATGTGGTTGCCGCCGACGGTGAAGCTGCGCTCGGGGTTGCGCGCGTGCAGCATGAACTCGGCCGGGGCCAGCGCCGCCTGCGCGGCCAGGAACCCGGGGTCGAACCGCACCACCGACCCGTCGATCGTCTGGCCCGCGTCCCGGAACAGCTCGATCGCACGATCGTGGTCGAACTTCACTCCCACCTCGGCGGCGAGTCGCTGCCATCCGCCGTCGATCGTCGCGAGCGCCTCTTCCGACAGCGGCTCGTAGCGGGGCATGTTGTTCAGAAACACTGCGGCGTCGTCAATCTTCGTGGTGGCCGAACGGACGCCAGCGTAACACCCATCGGAGACGTCGCGCAACACGAGTTGGCAATCGGGCAACCACCTGGATCAATCCGTCGCACTTGGGGTAGGTACCGTGGGCACAGTTTCCGTCGACGGAGGTGATCGGATGAACGACAAGCCCAACTGGCGCGTCGCACACATCGGCGATATCGAGCGGCGCGGACGAGACATCCCGGTGCGGGAGGCGCTTGGCATCCGCGCGTTTGGGGTCAATGGCTTCACGCCTCGGGAAGACGGCGTTCTCATCAATGACCACGATGAAGAGGGCACCGGTCAGGAGGAGCTGTACCTTGTGGTCGAGGGGAACGTGACCTTCGAGATCGACGGCGAGACGGTCGAGGCGAAGCCGGGCACGCTCGTGTTCGTCGGGCCGCAACCGCGGCGGACGGCCAGAGGGGACGGCATCGTGCTTGCGATCGGCGCCACTCCCGGTCAGGCGTACGAGGGGATCGACTGGGGTGAGGCGTGGCCGCTGCACAGCCAGTCGCTGACGGCATATCGAGAGCAGCGCTATGCCGACGCGCTCGCGGCGGTCCGCGGTGCTCTCGAACAGATGCCCGACCACGCGGGCCTCAACTACAACTACGCGTGCTTTGCGACCCTCGCGGGCGACACGGGCGACGAGACATTCGCGCACCTCGAGCGGGCGGTCGAACTGCGTCCGCGGTTTCGCGACGACGCGCGCACCGACAGCGACTTCGACGCAGTGCGCGACGACCCGAGGTTCGAACAGGCTCTGAACTGAGCATCGCCCGGGTGGCGCCTCTTCAGCTGGTGATGCGGCTGGTGCCGGCGGCCATGTCGGCCGAGATCTCCTGGAACACGCCGTTGAGGTCGGTGGGATCGGGGTCGGCCCAGTAGTCGAGCTGGCCGGTGACCGCGTTGGTGCCCGCGATCTGCTGCATGGTGCCCTGCGGCGTGATGTTGGGCACTTCGCGATCCTTGTTGCTGTAGTCGAGGCAGTACGGCGCGTCGCTCTGGTCGCCGTAGAGGATCGTGTAGATCAGCACCTTGGAATTCTTGTAGCCGGTCGCGTCGTTGATGGCGGCGTGGCACGGCGTGAGGCACTTGGGATCCTGATCCTTGGTGGTGGTGGTCACCGTCTTCTTGTTCCTACCTGAGCCCGTGGTCGTCGTGGTCGTGACGTCCTGGCAGTTCGGGCCGGTGTTGGCCGCGCCGTCTGAGAGCAGCACGATCACCTTCTGCACGCCCGCCCGGCCGTTCGTCTGCAGCTGCGCGTAGCCGGCCTCGAGCGCGTCGGCGTAGGCGGTTGCGCCACCCGGCTGCAGACAGTTGATGTCCCTGACCAGGGTCGATGACTTGTTCAGCGTGCCGGGCGAGGTCTGGTAGTCGTTTGAGAGCGGCACCACGGAGTAGGTGGGGTTGTTCGCGTCATAGGCACTGCTATTGGCATTTCCCGACGATGCGCGGCACACGTCGCTTGTGCCGTTCACATCGGGCGGGAACACCGTCAGTCCCACGCTGTCATTGGTGGCGTCGAGGCCGGGCAGGAACCCGTTGATCAGCGTGCTCTGCAGGTTGTCCATCTTGTTGTCGTCGGCCATCGAGCCGGTGCGGTCGATGACCAGCTCGATATCGAGAGGCAGCTCGTTGCACGGCGAACACGCGGACGCCTGGGACGTGATCTTGATGCTGTTGATCCCCAGCAGGCTCAGGAAGTAGGTCGGAACGCTGGCCGACTCCGACACGGTCACGGTGTTTGCGGTCGTGCACGGGACGGTTGAGTTCGACTGCACGCACGTCGCCGTAACCGTCTGGCTCACATTGCCGGGAGGAACTCCGGTGATGGTGTTCTTACCGCCGGTTGCCGAGGTGAAGGTCTTGGCGGCGGCTATCGCATTCGGGCTGTTGGCCGGATACGTCGCCGTGAGCGTTCCGGCGCCGGCCGCGGCCGCCGCGTCAGCCGACGCCTGCAGCGCGTCCTTCACCCGGTAGGCGTTGCCGACGTCGACCACCAGCCCGGCGAACACCAGGAGCAACAGCATCATGGTTGCGATCAGGGGCAGTGTCTGACCGCGCTGACTGTCGTTCGGCGCAGGCGAGGAGTCGGAGGATGCGTGTTGCATGACAGGTACCCGCATCGGCGGCTACGGCGCAGTCCTCATGTGAAACATGTTGCACGCGAGTCAAGCGAGATGGATTAGTCGTCGAGGCTGCCCGCTACCGTCAGCGTCGCGGGGGCCGTGCGTCGGCTGAGCGTCTCGGTGAACTCCACGCCGCCTTCGAGCGCGCGCCGCACCGGACAGGTGCGGGCGACCTTCTCGAGCCGCTGCAGCTGCTCGGTGGATACGTCGCCGCCGACCTCCACCTGCACCGAGCACGTGCGCGGAGTGGCGCGGGGGTCGTAATCGACCCGAACCGTGAGGTCGCCGAGGTCCCAGCCCTTGGTGCGCGCGTACATCAGAAGCGTGGTCGAGACGCACGAGGCGAGGGCCGCGGGCAACAGTTCATGAGGGGCGGGGGCGCTGCCCTCGCCGCCAAGAGTCTCGGGCTCATCGGTCGCCAGCAGATAGCGGCCGTCGATCACCACATCCTGGCGCAGTGTCCCCGGGATCGAATGCGACGTCGCGGTGAGATTCATACAGTCAGATTCGCCGCGCCGAACGTGTTGGGCATCGGCGGATCTGCTGACCCGGACGCGGAGAACTACGGTCAGCCGGGTAGGCTGAGGTCGAATCGACCCGGGGGCACCCGACGGCTTCCACCATCCCTATCGTCATCCTCTTCGCTGCGGGCGTGCTTGCCGGCCTGGTCGGCACTGCCGGTGCGATCACCTCGCTGGTGTCGTATCCGGCGCTCGTCATGGTGGGGATCCCGCCGCTCTCGGCCGGAGCGGTCAACATCGTCGCCGGGGCAAGCTGCTGGCCCGGCGCGGCCATCGCCTCACAGCCCGAGCTGTCGGGCAACGGCCGCTGGCTGCGCAGCCGGATTCCGCTGGCCGCAGCCGGTGGCGCCGTCGGCGCGGGCCTCCTGCTGGTGACGCCGCCCGGCGCATTTGTGCGCATCGTGCCGTTCCTGATCGCAGCGGGCTCGGTCGCGCTACTCCTGCAGCCGCGGCTGAGTACACACCGCTGGTCGCAGGCCGGCCGCGGCCAGGCGATCGGGCTGGGAGCGGTGCTGTTCGCCGTGTCGGTGTACAGCGGCTACTTCGGGGCGGGTTCGGGCGTGATGCTGCTCGCGCTCCTCCTGGTCACCGTGGCCGACCACCTGCCGACGGCCAACGCCCTCAAGAACATGATGGTGGGCGCGGCGTGTCTGATCTCGGCCGTCTCGCTGATCGCCTTCGGCGCCGTCGAGTGGGGTGCAGCGATTCCGCTGGCCGCCGGCATGTTCATCGGCAGCCTCGTGGGCCCGAGAGTCGCCCGGTGGATGCCGGCCGGTGTACTGCGGGTGCTGGTGGCTGCGGTTGGGCTCGCGTTCGCCGCCGAGCTCTGGTTCGTCGGCGCCGGCTGAATAACAGGGGTCAGACCCCTGTCATTCAATTCCGATGCGTTCCGGCTCGCGAGTTCACCTCCAGGCCGCGGAGCTCGGAACGATTCCGGAACGGGCGCCAGACTAGGGTGGGGACGGTGCAGGTGATGATCAGATGACCCCTCGGACAGCGCGCTTCCTGGCCTGGACGGTGTTCGCCGTCGCGATTGCGCTGTTCGCCGTCGACCTGGTGTTCGGGTTCATGGGCCGGCATGGGGGGAACGCGAACGCCTCATGGAACACCAACTTCGTCGTGGGCCTGATGCTGGGGCTCACGCTGCTCTCGTTCCCCGTCGTCGGCCTGATTCTTGCGATCAAGGTGCGCGAGAGCCCGATCGGGTGGCTGCTGCTCGCGATCTCGGTGTGCTGGGGGATCGGGTTTGGCACCACCTACTCCGATTACGGCCTGCTCAGCGAACCCGGGTCGGTGCCGGCTGCTGCGGAGGTCGCGGCCGTCACGTCGGCGTTCTGGATCCCGTCGATCGGTCTCATGGGCACGTTCCTGTTCCTGCTGTTCCCAACCGGTCACCTGCTCACGCCGAGGTGGCGCTGGGTCGCGTGGGCCAGCGGTGTGGCGATCACCGTCATCACGGCAGCAGCGATCTTCTCGCCCGGCGACATGGGCAACGTCGGCTACGGCGGACATCGCAATCCATTGGGAATCGAGCCGTTGGCCCCGGTTCTTCGTCTCGTTCAGGTCGCACTTATCCTGCTACCGATCCTGATCCTGGTTTCGGCGGTGAGCGTGATTCTGCGCTACCGACGGTCGGTCGGGATCGAGCGACAGCAGATCAAGTGGCTCGCCAGCGCGGCCGGGGCGGTTGCGCTCGCGTGGGGCACGGTGATGATCCTCGGTGTTGTGATGACACTGTTCTCGGACACAACGCCGGCCTGGCTGTCGGCGCTGCAGGACGTCTCGCTCTTGAGCTTCATGCTCGTACCTGTGGCGATCGGGTTCGGTGTGCTGCGCTACCGGCTGTACGACATCGACGTGATCGTTCGCCGGACGCTCACCTTCGCGGTCCTGATCGCGTTGCTCGCGGGGCTTTACCTCGGCGGGATCGTGCTGCTGGGCGCGGCGACGCGCCAGGTCACCGGCCAGTCGAGCGCCCTTGCCGTCACCATTTCGACGCTGGTTGTGGCGCTTGCGTTCCAGCCGCTTCGATCGCGCGTCCAGCGGGCGGTAGAGCACCGGTTCTACCGCCGGACGTACGACGCCGAACTGACCGCCCGCGGATTCAGCAGCCATCTGCGCGAGCAGATCGATCTCGACACTCTCTCAGAGGCACTGATTACCACCGTGCAGGAGACGGTGCAGCCGCGCAGCGTCTCGATCTGGCTGCGCCGCTGACTGCAACAGAAGCGCCAGGAAGTGAACTCAGAAGTGCCCCGATGCATTCCGACTTACGAGTTCGCTTCCTGGCACGTTTGTTGCGGTGCATAAGAGCCTTCTCATGGCGGATCACTACGGTGGATGTCCAGTGACTGTGAAGGAGGGACGACGATGGGCGTGATCGGTGCCGGAATACTCGTCGGAGCAACGCTCGGGTTGCTTGCCGGAGTGGCGATGGGGGATGTCTACGCGCTGTTCGGGTTGGCGTTCGGCGTCGCGGTCGGGGCGATCATCGGCGCGGCCCTCGACGACCGCTCGCATCCCCGCCGCCCCGTAGGCCACTGAGGCCGCTACGGCCCGTGGCGGATCGCACCCGGGTCGGGCGCACCCGCCGGCGTGACCGGGATGAAGTCGAACCCGTCGGGAGTGTGCAGATACCCGCGGCGCGTGCCGCTCGTACCGAGGTGGCCGTACTGCCACACGATCCGTCGCGTGTGCGGGTCGACGATCACGATGCGGTGGTTGTAGTCGTCGCCGATGATGATGTCGCCGTTGGGCAACATGGTGGCGAGGCTCGGGTGATCGAGTTCTCCCGGTCCGGATGACGGCCCGTAGCGCCACAGCAGACGACCGGTGTGGCGCGCGAGGATCACCACCGCACCGGGGTGCGAGTAGTCGGACACGATCACGTTGCCGTGCTGGGTCAGCTGCGGATCCGACGGATAGGTGACCGGCGCCTGCCAGCTGCTGATCAAGCGTGGCCGGTCAGCGTGACCTCGTCGATCCACGACCCGTTGATCTCGGAGATCAGCAGGTGCCCGTTCGGGATGGGGGTGTCGCCGTTGGGCAGCGCCAGGCTGCGCGGCGGGTCGTGCACGCACGAGCCGGGCGTGCCGATCGATCGCACCACGTGCCGGTTTTGCAGCTCGACGATCCGGCAGTTGCGATCGTCGGAGGTGATCACCATGCCGCTGCGCAGCATGTAGGCATCGTCGGGCGTGTTCAAGATACCCGGCGCCCGACCCCGGCACACCCGGGTGCCCGTACCGCCACACCAGGTGCCCAGCGGGGTAGCTGATGCGCACGATGTCGTTGTTGTCTTCCTCGTTGGAGATGATCCCGTGCCCGCCGGGGGTGAAGAACGCGTCGTCGTCGAAGTCGAAGCCGCGGCTGGCCGGGGCGGCTGGGGTAGCGCCACAGGATCCGGCCGGCCGGGTTGATGACCAGCAGCCGGTTGTTGCCGCGATCAGCGATCAGCAGGTCGCCCGGCAGCGGCCCGCGGTACATGCGCGGCAGCCCTGAGACCGCGGACGTCTTGTGCGGGCGTTTCTGCTTCGCGGGCCGCCGCTGCATGCTCAGCTCGAGGATCGCGGAGGTCGGTGCTGCACCGGTGTTCCCGCCCACCACCAGCAGTCTGCCGCCACTGCTCGCGACCCCGGCGTCGGAGAGCGGACCGGGCAGGGACGCCGCCCGGTGCACGTGGCCATGGTTGTCGATGGCGAGGATCGCGCCCGTCGGCCGGCCCCCAGACGTGATCCCGCCGATCACGTACATGACGCTGCCGATGGTCGCGGCGGACGCGTGCATCAGCGCCACCGGAAGCGTGCCGACGCGCACCGCCCGGTGCGTGCCGGGCGTGTACCGGTAGATGCCGCGCGACGGGCCCTGCTCGGTGCGGCCGCCGGCGATCAGCAGCGAGCCGTCGACCGCCGCAACCGCCGCGTAGCGCAGCCCAACCGGAAGTGTCGCCGCCACCTGCGGCCGGCCGTCATGCACCGCATAGATCCGGTTTGACCAGGCGCTGCCTGTGAAGCCTCCCACCACGTACACGGACGACCCCAGCGAGACGGCCGCCAGATCGGAAAGCGGCGTGGGGAACTGCCCCACCAGCCGCACGCGCCCGTCGGCCGGCGAGAACGTCGCGATCCCCGGCTCGCTCGTAACCTGGCCGCCGCCCATCACATAGATCCGCCCTCCGGCGCTCGCCGCCGCGGCGTCGTGGATAGGCAGGGGCAGCGTGCCGGCCGCGTGCACCCCGCCGGGCGAGATCGCGGTCACCTGGGCGGTCGAGTTGGAGCTGGCGTCCAGGCCGCCGATGGCGTACACGGTGCCTCCGGCCACGGCCAGCGCCGCATCCTGAACGGGTGCTGGAAGCCGGCCGAAGCGGTGCACGGTGAGGTGCAGCGGCGGGTTCCCGGACGCCGGGGAGGTGCTCGAGGACGGTAGGGTTTCGGAGGACTGCTGCGTCGAGGCGACGGATGCCGAACCGCTCCCGAGCGACCGGGCCATCGCCACACCGCCGACGATCAGCGCGAGGACGACGGCCGCGGCCACGATGCGGCGGCGAGTGGTGGCCCGCATCAGAGCGGCACTGGGGTCGCCGAGGCGGCAGCGCCAAGCGGCGGCAGGCCGAAGGCCCGTTCCACGCCCGCCAGCGCGCTGTAGTGGTTCATGAAGCGTCCGTCGGTGCCCGGCTTCACATCCTGTCCGGCGACGACGGCGTACACGTGGCCGCCACCATGGCTCTTGTCGGGATTTCCGGTGTCATAGGTAATGAACACCGTGGCCCCCGCGGCGATCCAGTTCGGCACGTGGGCGGCCAACCAGCTATCGCCCGACTGGGGCGGGCAATCGTGGTCGTCGTTGCACATGTTGGGAGTGACCCAGAGAAATGCCGGGAGCTGCGACGGCTCGGTGGCCGACACGTTGGCGCATAGATCGGTGTGCGACACATCCGTAAAGAGCAGCGGGGCGACGTGTCGCAGGGCATAGGTCGGGGTCGCTGTGACGAGGCTGCAGCCGCCCGACCCGCCGGGATAGGCCTCCGCCCACGCCTGCCATGAGATGCCTGCGGCCGACATCTGGTGAAACACGCTCTCGGCGGTGACCAGCGGCATCGGATCGTCGGTACCCACACGACCGAACGTCCCCCCGCCGCCGAAGGCCAGGTAGTTGGGGAGGGACGGATAGGCGACGCCGTAGTAGTTGGTCAGCGCGAGGCCCTGATGAGCGAGTTTGGCCTCATAGGGGCAACAGCCGGACGTCATGATCGTCGAGCTGTTGGTGTTCTCCATGAAGACCACCACGATGGGCGCCCGTCCGCTTGCAGTGGTCGTCGAGGGGGCCGATGACGACCCGGGCGGCGTGGCTGCGCCGGTGGTGGATGAGGACGATCCACCGCAGCCTGCCGCGACGATCAGGACGGTCAGAAGGCCGGCGGCGCCGGCGACCCGGCGCAGCGACGAAATGCAGCTGATCAGTTGTTACCGGCCTTCATCCGGGGATGAACGCTAGGGAGAGGCCGTGAGAGTTCCCTCACACGCCCCGGCACCCGTGGCCCGGCTACCAGAGCTGTTCGGGGCCGCGCCATCCCGGCTCGGCGCGGACGCCGAAGAGCACCCGGCTGCGGGCTTCCATGCTGTTGAGCATCGCCTCGCCCAGATCGAGTGATCGCAGCGCCTCGGTAGCGGCGTGGCGCGTGAGCAGGCGCTCCGCGAGGTCGGCCCGGCCCGCGGTGATGAGCGTGTCGGCGGTCTCGAGCACCTCGGCCACCAGCAGGCCCTGCTCGGCCTCGAACGCCTCCCAGACGGGTGTCACCTCGGGCAGGAACAGCTCGTGGTGCTCGGCCAGCACGTAGAGCAGGCGCTTGAACGTGTGGAACGCCGAGCGCGTCGCCTCGATCCGCTGGGGGATGGTGGAGAGGGTCGACGGGTCGTCGCCGGCATCCATGAACCGGGAGTCCTCGCCGGAGGTGAGGTAGCGGTGCGCCTGGAATTCGGGCGGGATCGACGCAACGCCAATGAAGAACGGCGTGAACGGCGCGGCGATCGAGCCCGTCGGCGCGTGCCAGAGCACGCGCGTTTGCGGCGCGCTGCCGGCTCGCAGGGGCACGATCTGGCCGTAGCCGGATTCGTCGCCCGTAAACCGCGGTGTGCGCATGGCCCGAGCGATGTCGCCAAGACCGAGCGGTGAGCTTCGGTCGAGTTCGGCCTCCATCCAGGCGACACCGGCCCACCGGCCTTCGCCGTCGCCGTAGACGGCGTTCACGTCGAACGCCTCGCCAGAGCCGGGCTGGTACCAGCCTTGCTCGACCGCGAACTCGATCAGGTGCGGGGCGCCCAGATAGTCGGGGTGATCTGCGAAGTCGAGCGGCACCTCGCCGATGTAGCCGGGGCGGCTCACGCGGATGTCTTCGGGGCCCAGTCGCTCTGCGACCCACAGCCCCGCGCCTCCCGCAAACTCGATCACCACCCAGGCCTCGTCGGCGTCGGCGATCAGGTGCGAGTTTCCGCCGTAGGTCGACTCGCCGTGGGCTGCGATCAGGGCGCCGATCGTCTCCACGCCCTCGCGCGCCGAGCGGGCCCGCTCGAGCACGATGCGCGCGAGGTCGCTGTAGTTCGGGCCGGTCTGATCGGACGGGTCAGCGCGATCAGCCGTGCGCTGCTGGGCGACCACACGTCGCGCACCGCCACACCGTGCTCGTTCAGGCCGCCGTTGGTGAGCGGCGCCGGCACGCCGAGGTAGTGCGAGTAGCTGACGCGCAGGTTGCGGGCAGTCTCTGCGACCTGGGCGATCGACGAGCGCACACCGGGCATCAGCGCCTCAGGCGTGACGCCAACCTCGATCGTGCTCCCCGCAGCATGCTGAGCGCGCGGCGCGACCTCGAGCCAGTGGCTGGACGGCTCGTCGCCGTAGCCCGCCAGGTAGGCGCAGCCGTCGGCCGAGCGCGCCTTGCCCACGTAGATCGCGTAGCTCACGCGCAGAGCCTACTTGGGCACGACACCCGCCCGGCCGAACGGCTAGTGCCCCCCTTCTAGGGGTGTGCGTCGCACGCCCAACGCGCGGTTAGCGACGTCCGCGTCCGAGCAGAATCCCTGCCCGCTTCTCTTCAGGCAGAGCAGCCCGATGAGCTTCGCGTCCTCGCCAACTACCGCGAGCCGCCGGTGGCCTGTGCGCTGCATCGCTGCGAGTGCCTCGGCGGCCAGAGCGTCCGGCTGGATCGTCCGCTCGGTGAGGCTTGCGACGGTCTGGGCGGGTGCCGAGTCACCCGCCCCCGGTTCAAGGTCGGGACGCTCGACCGTGCCGACCAACCTGCCGCCGTCCACCAGGAGCGCGATGTGTACATGGTCATCGGCGAAGAATTCCCGCAGCTCTCCGACCGTCGTTGACGGACCGTGGATCACGGGGCATGTGACCATCTCGTCACGGACGCGACGAGGCGTGGGTGCGGCGGCGTTCATACCACTGACGTTAGCCAAGGGCCGGCTTGACCCACGCACTGTGCGCCGTTTGCCCGTGTGCGTAGAGTCCGTGCTGATGACGTGTTTGGCAGACGGTGCGCGGATCGCGGTGGTGGGGGCCGGACCGGCGGGTCTGGTGGTGGCAAAGCATGCGCTCGAGGCCGGGTTTGCGGTGACGGTGTTCGAAGCCCAGGACGATCTTGGTGGGCAGTGGTACTCGGCGTCGCCGCTGAGTGGTGTGTGGCCGGGGATGCGGACGAATACCAGCCGGTGGATGACCGCCTTCTCCGACTTTCCGGTGCCATCGGACCACGAGCTCTATCCGTTCGCCGAGCAGGTGCACGCGTACCTGCGCGCGTATGCGCAGGCGTTCGGGGTGACCGGCTGCATCGAGTTTGGCCGCCGGGTGCGGTCCGTGCGGCCGGGCTGGTTCGTGGACGGCGAGCGGTTCGATGCGGTGGTGGTGGCCTCGGGGCGATTCCATGCACCGCAGATTCCGTCCGGCCTCGCCGGGTATGCGGGCGAGCTGCTGCACGCCTACGACTATCCCGGTGCGGCGGCGTTTGGCGAGGGACGGCCGCTGGTCTACGGCAACGGCGTGAGCGGACACGAGATCGCGTCGGACATCGCTGAGGTCAACGGCGTCGTCTCTGCCTACCGCAAGCCGCGCTACGTGCTGCAGAAGGTGCACCGAGGCGTACCGTCTGACTGGCAGTGGTACACGCACCTGGGTGCTCTGCGCCGGCGTGCGCTTCCGCGCGAGGAGTTCGGGCGCATCCTCCGCGAGCGGGTGGTGCGGATCGCGGGAAACCCCGCCGATTTCGGTGCGCCGGCACCCGACCCCGACATCCTGCGCGCCGGCCACTCGCTCTCGCAGGACTATCTCCGCCAGGTGCGTGACGGCAGCATCACCTGCCGCCCGGCGATTTCGTCGGTATCTCAGCGCACCGTGACGTTCAGCGACGGATCATCCGCCACGGTCGACGCGATCGTCTGCGCGACCGGCTATCAGCTCGACATCCCCTATCTGGACGGTCAGATCTGGGCGTGCGTCGGTCCCAACCTGCAACTTCATCTGCGCACGTTTCACCCCGATCTTCCGTATCTCGGCTTCGTCGGCCAGTACGCGACCTCGGGGCCCTATTTCCCGCTGCTTGAACTGCAGGCGCGCTGGATCGTGAACGCCTGGGCCGGCGCGATCGATCCGCCTACCGAACCCGACATGCGCAACGGCCTCGGCGATCCACCGCCGCTCGACTCACACGACGCGCTCGCGCTCGCGTTCTCGGAGGCCTCCGGCGTGGCGCCCGACCTCGGCGCGCATGCGGAGCTCCGCGATGCGCTGCTCTTTGGGCCGATGCTTCCGCCCCGCTATCGCCTGGACGGCCCCGGCGCGACGCCCGATGCCGCCGACCGCCTTCTCACGCAGATGGCCAGCTCGCCACGCGCACCGATCGAACCCGACGATCTCGCGGCGCTGGCCCAACTCGGCGCCTGCTGAACGCGGTGCTGGGCGGGTCGTAACTCCTGACTTCGCTCGTGCGGGGCAGAACGCGAGGGATGCTGTATGGTCGAGGCCGTGATGCTCGAGGGCAGAACGGCGCTTGTGACCGGTACGGGCCGGGGGCTCGGCACCGAGATCGCGCGCCGGTTTGCGGCGGAAGGTGCCCGCCTGCTGGCGCACGCGAGGACGCGAGCCGACGCTGAGCGCGTGGCAGCCGAGGTCGGCGGCGAGCCTGTGTGGGGTGATCTCGGCACGCAGGCTGGGGTGGAGGCGGTGGCCGAGCAGGCGGTGGGGCTCGCCCCTGTGATGCACGTGCTCGTGCACAACGCCGGCATAGGCAGCCCGGGAGGGCTCGAGGAACACTCACGCGAGCAGTTCGAGCGGGTGCTGGCGGTAAACGCGGCTGCGCCGCTCTTCCTCACGCAGGCGCTGCTCGAGCCTTTGCGCGCTGCCGGCCCACAGGGCAGGATCGTGGTGGTAAGTTCGGACTCAGGCCGGTTCTCGGTGCCCAAGAACGGCCAAGCATTTCCCTATCGCATGTCCAAGGCGGCGGTGAACATGTTCACGCTGAACCTCGCTGCTGCCCTCGCCGACCGCGGCATCCTGGTGAACGCGATGCACCCCGGGTGGCTGCGTACCGGAATGGGTGGTGCCGAGGCGCCGGTTTTGCCTGCCGAGGCGGCCGAGTATGTGCTCCAGCTGGCCACGCTTCCCGACGGAGGGCCCAGCGGGCAGTTCTGGGAGAACGGCGAGACTGTGGGTTGGTGAGCGGCGCGCGAGAAACAACTCACCACCCGCTCGCCGGCTACCAACCGCCGACGGGTCCGCCGATCAATCCCAGCGGGTCGGATACCGCAGCCTCGCCGTCACGGCTGCGCAGGAAGTCGAAGTCACATCCCTTGTCGGCCTGCATCACGTGGTCGAGGAACAGCTTGCCGAAGCCGCGGCGGTAGTGCGCGGGCCGCGGTGGCGTCGTGGCCAGCCGCCGCTCGATCTCGGCCGGCTCGACCTCCAGATCGATGCGCCTGTTGTCCACGTCAAGCCTGATCATGTCGCCGTCTCTGACCGCCCCCAGCGGGCCGTTGGCGGCCGATTCGGGAGCCACGTGCAACACGACCGTGCCGAACGAGGTGCCGCTCATGCGCGCATCCGAGATACGCACCATGTCGGTGACGCCTTCACGCAGCAGCTTGGCCGGAATCGGTATCTGGCCCCACTCGGGCATTCCCGGCGCCCCCCTGGGACCGCTGTTTCGCAGCACCAACACCGAGTCCTTGGTGACGTCGAGGTCGGCCGAATCGATCCGCTCGATGACGTCATAGATATCCTCGAACACCACGGCGGGGCCGCGGTGGGAGAGCAACTCCGGGGTGGCAGCGCTGCGCTTGATGATCGCTCCGCTGGGTGCGAGAGACCCGCGCAGCACGGCGATGCCGCCCGCTCCTGAGAGCGGGTGGTCGTACGCTGCAACCACCTTTCGATCGGCTTCGTCGTGGCCGCCGCGCAACGTCTCGCCGAGAGTCGAGCCGGCGACCGTGAGCACGTCCGGGTCGAGCAGCGGCTCGAGTTCGCGCAACACCGCCGGCACACCGCCGGAGTGGAACAGATCCTCGATCAGGTGCTCGCCGCTGGGCCTGACGTTGACCAGTTGCGGCGTGCGCTCCGAGATCTCGTCGAACCGGTCGAGCTGGAGGTCGACCCCCACCCGGCCGGCGAGAGCCAGCAGGTGAAGCACGGCGTTGGTACTGCCGGCGAGGGCCATCAGGAGCGTGATCGCGTTGTCGAAGGCGGCGGCGGTGAGGATCTGCGAGGGTCGCGGGCCACCGTCTCGGGCGAGCTGCACCGCTCGCCGGCCCGTGGCCTCTGCCGCCGCGGCGCGGCGCGCGTCGACGGCGGGAATCGATGCGGTGCCGGGAAGGCACATGCCCAGCGCCTCGGCGATCGAGGTCATCGTCGAGGCCGTGCCCATCTCCTGGCAATGCCCGACCGACGGCACCATCGCGGCCTCGAGGGCGTCGTACTCCTCGGCGCTCACGCGCCCGGCGCGCAGGTCGGCTGTGTACTTCCACAGATCGGTGCCATTCGAGATCCGCTGCCCGTGGAACACCGCCGGCTGGGCCGGGCCGCCGGTGATCATGATCGCGGGCACGTCCGCGCTCGCAGCCCCCATCAGCTGCGCCGGCACGGTCTTGTCACACCCGCCGATCAGTACGATCGCGTCGAGAGGATTGGCGCGGATCGACTCCTCGACGTCCATCGCCATCAGGTTTCGAAACATCATCGTGGTCGGCTTCATGAACGCCTCGCCGAGCGAGATGGTGGGGAATTCGAGCGGCAGGCCGCCCGCCTGCAACACGCCGCGCTTGACGGCCGTCGGCGAGCCCGCGGAAGTGCAGGTTGCAGTTGACCAGCTCGCTCCACGAGTTGCAGATACCGATCACCGGCCGGCCCTCGAGCGCCTCCTGCGAGATGCCCTCGGAGCGCAGGTACGAGCGGTGGATCAAGCCCCGCGACGTCTCTGGTGCCGAACCAGCCGGCGCTGCGGAGCTCGGTCACGGGTCCAGCTCGATCCCAAACGGCGTGGCTGCAACTCCCGGAGCCGGCGGGTGGCGCAGCAGATACTGCGCCTCGGCGCCCGCCTGAGCGGCGGTGGATCCCAGCTCGCCGAACCGATCGACGCGGTAGGGCGAGATGTCGGCCGCCGAGCCGCCGGTGGAAACGAGCTCCGCGACGATCCGGGCCAGGCCTGGTCCGTCGGTCACCCCTGACTCGTTACAACCTGCCAGCACGATGTAGCCGTCCAGACCGGCCACCACGCCGACGATGTGGCGGCCGTCCGGCGTCCAGGTGGGCAGGCCGCTGCGGCGATCAGTCACACCGGCCGTCGCCAGCGCGGGAATGATGTCGGCCATGCTGCGGGCGAGCCTCTCGTGGTCGTCCACCGCGTTGCCGGGGAGGTCGCGGGTGGGCGGAGGAGCCTGCAGATCCACTCGGGAATGATCCTCGATCGTCCGCTCGATTGCGCCAATCAAGAGCCCTCCGGCATGCTCGCGCAGGTACAACAGGTCGCGCTCGAAGAAGAGCATCATCGGCAGGTCTTTGCTGACTCCCTCCAGCGGCGCGGTGGTGAAGCGCGACTCCAGCAGCGGCACCGCTGCGATATCGACGTCGTTGCGCGCGCCCAGGGCGCGGGCACCCGCGCCGGCGGCGTTTACCAGCACGCGAGTGTCGATCGACCCGTCAGACGTTTCCACCGCGACCACGGCACCCGACCTGACCACCGCCTGACGTACCTCGACGCCTGTCCGCACCTCGACGCCTGCCGCGGCCAGCTCCGCGCCGAGGGCGCCGATCACCCGCACCGTGTCGACCTGCACCGCGTCGGGCTGAAGTAGTCCGCCAAACACGGCGTCAGCAGCCAGAATCGGCGCCCGTGCGACTGTCTCCTCGGCCGACAGCATCTGCACTGCGGGGGCAAACGCGAGCTCGCGGGCGTGCTCCTGGCGCAGCATCTCGACACCCTCCGGGCTGACCGCGGGAAACAGCAGGCCGGAGTTGCGCACGCCCAGATCCTGGCCGCAGCGCTCCTGGAGCTGCAGGTAGAAAGCGATTCCGTACCGGGCCAACTCGGCCTCGAGTTCGCCGGCCCAGATGCCCACGAATCCGGCCCCGGCGGCGGTCGTCTGGGTGCCGAGGGTCGGTTCGCGCTCGATCAGCACCACGTCGCCCACGCCGGCTTGTGCCAGGTGCAACGCTGCAGTGGCGCCCAGAATACCTCCGCCGGCGACGACCGCGTCAGCCATTGGCCAGGCTGGGTCGGTGGAGGGCCTCGCCGGTGAAGCCAGGGTCGATCGCGTGCACCGCCCACCCGCACAGCGACGCGAGCACGAGCACGTCCAGGCCCGGACCGGCAAAACAGACGTTGGTGGGCGTCATCAGATACTCGCCGGTCCAGTCGTCGACGATGGTGTCCAGCCGGCCGGACGGGTCGAGCCGGTAGACCCGTGATGGCTGGTAGAGACTGATCCAGAGGCCTCCATCGCTGTCGAAGGCGAGTCCGTCGGGAACCGTGCGGGGCAGTCGCACGACCTCCTCGGGCGCGCCGCCCGCGAGCGGATACCGAACGACGCCGGGAAGCTGCGATTCGACCACGTATACGTGATCGCCGGCGACCGCGAGCCCGTTGGGGAACGGCAGCGACCGGTCGACGTATTCGGTATCGCCTCCCGGAGCGATCCGCACGAGCCCACCGTTCTGCGCGTCCCACGCTCCCGAATCGCTCACCCACAGGTTGCCGTCGGTGTCGAACGCGGGGTAGTTGGGCCATGCCATGCGTCCGCCGTACGGCTCGGACGACCTATCGGGCGCGATCCGCTGCACGTGCCCAGCACCGGCGTCACACGCATACACGTCGCCCTCGCCGTCGAGCGCGAGGCCCAGCATGAACCCGCCCTCGATGGTCGCGACCAGGTCGGCGTCGCCGGGTTCCAGACCGAACCGGTAGAGCTGCCCGGCCTCGCCGCCCGCGTACACCTTCTGCTCGGCTGGCGACCAGCACACGGCCTCGGGATGGTCGAGCCCGCCCGCCAGCCTGCGCCAGCCAGAGCCGAGCCTCGGAGCTGTATCTTGATCGTTCAAGGAGCTAACGTTATCGCACCTGGGCGAGAGCGTCAACGCGGCCCGCTACGCGCTCGCGGTGCCGTCGGCGGTGAGCCGCGAGACGCGATCGAGGCCGTCGTAGAGCACCACCGATACGTCGGTTTCGAGCACCTCGGCGGGGCCGAGTACGCGCGCACGTCCGGCCTCAACGGCGTCGGCCAGCGGGCTCGGATACCCCGTCCACGGCTCGCAGATTGCGTGGTAGTAGCCGCGCCACCCGCCGTAGACCATCCACAGCCATACCACCGGGAAGAGCTCGTGATCGAACACCAGACCGAACCCGCGCCGCGCGGCGGTGTCGGTGGTCGCGACCCAGCCCTCGCGCAGGCCGGTCAGGTAGTGGAGTGCGAAGCAGCCGGCGTCGGGACCCATGGCGTTGCGGACATCCATGCCGTTGAAGTCGGGCCAGGCGTACGTGTCGCCCTTGACACCGAGCCTGCCGCCGCCGTTCTCGTCGACCTCCGCGTGGGTGGCCGGGACGTCGAAGCGGTGCCGGGCAGAGATCGCCGCGACGGGGTGCAGGCCCCAGTTGTAGTCAAACGGCATCTGGCCGACGTTTTCGAGCCGGTAGGACACCCGCAGCACCGGCTCGTCGCCCTCCAGGCTCAGGGTGCGTGTCCACCGCGCCGGGGTAATCGGCGTCACCAGATCGAGCTCGAGCGTCACACCGGCGGGGTCGTTTCGCAGGATCCGGTGGGAGGCTGCCGTGGTCCACAGCTCACCCATGTACGGCAGTTCGTCGCCGTAGCGGTTGAGGGACGGCGCGCCGCCGGGGAATGCCTCGTCCCAGCCGCCGGGCCAGTGGTCGTCGAAGTTGGCGTGCAGCGCGGCGGCGTGCGGCTCGACGCGAGGCGAGTGCCACAGCACGTCGCGATCGCCGGGCTTGTCGATGATCCGCAACACCTTGCCGCCCAGCTCGGGCATCACATCCACCGCGACCCGCGAGTTCTCCAGCCGGATCGTCTGCAGGCCGTTGTAGGCCCACCGGTCGTCGATGCGCGCGCCCATCAGTAGCAGCTCGCCAGGAGGCCGCCGTCGACGATGAGCGGTTGGCCGCTCATGAACGACGAGTCGTCGCCGGCCAGGAACACGACCGCGCGGGCGATCTCGCGGGGCTGGGCGATGCGTTCGAGTGGATATTCTGAGCTGATCTGGCGGCGGAGTTCGGCGGGGTCATCCGCGGTGTCGAAGTAGGCCTGCACGAGCGGTGTGTCGATGTCGCCGGGGCAGACGGCATTGCAGCGGATGTTGTCGCGGCCGTATTGCACCGCGGTGGCGCGGGTGATGCCCAGCACCCCGCCCTTGGCGGCGCAGTAGGCAGCGAGGATCCCGTCGCCAACGAGGCCGAGGATCGAGGCCACATTGACGATCACCCCGCCGCCCGCCGGCCGCATCTCGCGCACGGCGTGCTTGCAGCCGAAGAACACCCCTTTGAGGTTGACCGAGAGGATGCGGTCGAGCTGCTCCTCCGTGGTCTCGGCGAGCTCCTGCTCGATCTGGATTGCGGCGTTGTTGACCATGATGTCGAGCCGCCCGCCGGCGGTTACCGCCGCGGCTATGAGCGCCTGTACGTCGGCCTCCCTGGACACATCAGCGTGCAGATACGACCCGATTCCACGCATGGTCTGCTGTCCTGCGGCGTCGTTCACGTCGCAGCCCAGCACCCGTGCGCCCTCGGCCGCGAGTTCGCCCGCTACAGCCTGACCGAGGCCGGACCCGACTCCCGTGACCACCGCCGTTCGCCCGGCCAGCCGGCCGCCGTTTGCGTCCCCCATCACATATCCCTTCTTCCGTTGGTCATGCCGAAGCCCGCAGCCGCACCTCGACGGGCAGCACCACGTGTGGTGCGGCGATCTCCGCGCCGTTCAGAAAGTCGATCAGAAGCTCGGCGGCGGTGCGTCCGATCTCGTAGCCGGGTACGTGCACCGTGGTGATCGCCGGTTCGACCAGGCCGGAAAACGCGAAGTCGTTGAACCCCGTGACGGCCAGATCCTCGGGCACCCGCAGCCCGCGCTCGCGGGCCGCGCGGATCGCACCGATTGCAAGCAGGTCGTTGCCGCACATGACCGCCGTCGGTGGCCGTTCGAGGCCCAGCAGCCGCTCGACCATCGAGCCCGCCTCCTCGGCATCCCAGACGCCTTCGAATAGCTCGGTTGCCGGATCGGGCTCGACCCCCGCCGCATTGAGCGCGTCATGAAAGCCCAGCAGCCGCTGCTCGACCATCGGCCACGGCTGGCGGGCGGCGATGAACCCGATGCGGGTATGCCCGCGAGAGATCAGGTGTCCGGCCAGCTGGCGGGCGCCGATGCGGTTGTCCGCGGTCACGGACATGTGGTTGGGGTGATCGCGGCCGTCGGCCTCGAGCACTACCGTCGGAGTGTTGAGCGCCACGGCACGATCGACATGCGCCTCACGCTCCTCGCGCGGTCCCGAGAGAAACAGCAGCACGCCGTCGACCCGGGCCTCCAACACGGGCCGGAGCAGCTCGTTCGAGCTGACCCCGGGGCGCGCCGCGTGGATCAGCACGCTGTATCCGCGGTCACGGGCGATGTCGCCGACGCCGGCGATCACCTCGTCGGTCATCGGGTCGGCGAGGTAGCGGGCGCCCTCGTCCAGAAGCAGCACACCGACGGTCGTGCTGCGGGCCGAGCGCAGACCGCGCGCCGTCAGATTGGGGTGGTAGCCCAGGTCTGCCATCGCGTCTTCAATCCGCTGGCGGGTCACTTCGGACATCTGCCGGTGGCGGCTGTTGACGAGGTTGGAGACCGTCTGAATCGACACACCCGCTTGCTCTGCGACATCGCGCATGGTTGGCCGGCGAGGGGCGCTCCTGGACACGTGCCCACTTTACTTGATCGTGAAAGTCGGCGAGGATAGCGCCCCCTCAGCCAAAGGAGTAAGCACATGCGCATGCACGACAGGGTCTGCGTCGTCACCGGAGCAGGGACCGGAATCGGGCGGGCGGTCGCCGAGCGACTGGCCGCCGAGGGCGCGTACACCCTCTGCGCCGATATCGACACGGCGTCGGCCGACGAGACCGCCGCGGCGATCGTCGCGGCCGGCGGACGTGCCGAGGCAGTCGGCTGTGACGTTTCGAGCCCCGACGAGGTGGAGTCGCTGATGGCCCGGGCCGAAAGCCATGGGGGGCCGCACGCGATCGTCTCGAACGCCGCCGTCCAGTACGAGCACACGCTCGAGGACACCCCGCCCGAGGACTGGGACATGGTGCTGGGCGTGAATCTGAAGGGCGTCTATCTGTGCGCGCGGGCCGCGATTCCCCGCATGCGGGCGCTGGGCGGCGGGTCGATCGTGAACATGGCGTCGGTCAACGGCTTCTGGGTCGAACCCGCATTGGGTGCCTACTGCGCGGCCAAGGGCGGGGTCATCAATCTCACCCGGGCGCTCGCACTCGAGAACGGCAAGGACGGCATCCGCTGCAACTGCATCTGCCCCGGCTACATCGATACCGGTATGGCGCAGCGCTACTTCGAGATCCAGGACGATCCTGACGCCGCTCGCGTGGTCGCCGGCCGCATGCACGCGCTGGGCCGCATCGGCCGCCCGGAGGAGGTGGCCAACGTCGCGCTGTTCCTGGCCTCGGACGAATCCAGCTTCTGCACGGCCGTGCCGTTCATCGTCGACGGGGGGCTGAGCGCCGGGGTGCCCGCGACCTGAGCGTCAGTCGCCGAGGTCGCGCAGCAGGCGCTCACAGAGCGCGGCGCGGCGCACCTTCTCGCGCGCCTGGCTCACGGCGACCGGCTCCAGGTGGCCGCCGGAGGGGTAGACGGGCGTGAAGTTGAGCAGGCCGAACTTGAGGTGTACCGGCGCCGCCACGGTCACGATGTCGGGCACCTCGTACATGCGCACGAACCCGCCCATGTCCTCCGGCACCTCGACGTACACATCGATGGGCTTTCGCGTGACCGCCCGCATCGCCGCGAGCATCGCCACGGTCAGGTCGGTGGCCACGTTGATCGTGTCGGCTCCCAGCCGGTCGTAGAGCATCGCCGTGGCCGGATTGGCCGCGCACATCGTGGCCGACGTCTTGAAGATCAGGTCCGCCGGCAGATCGCCGGCCGTGCGCATGCGGGCCAGCGCGTCGAGCACCCCGACGTCGCCCACCAGCAGGCTGCGGATACCCAGCCGGCAGGCGCGGTCGGCCTCGGCGACGGAGGCCTCGAGGCCTTCCGCGCCGCGCGCCACGCCTGCGGCGGCATCGGTCGCCCTCGCCTGGCCGCCGATGTCCCACAGACCCCGCGGCCCGAGAAAGAGGCATACCTCGCACGTGTGTTCGCGGCCCAGTTGCACCATCTCGGAGATCTCGTCGTCGGAGAGCAGCATCACGCCCGAGCCCTGCGAGACGCGATGGATGGGAACTCCCAGCCGGACGCCCTCTTCGAGCACCGCGCGCAGCACCACCGGGCCTTCGACACTGGCGATCTCGTAGTGGCGGCGCTCTCCATCCGCAAACCGCTCGGGTGAGGCGGGCCAGTCATGCGGCGCGGGGGTGAGGCCGGCATTCGCAAGCATCGTGCGATGCCGGTCTCGGGGCGACGATGAGGCAGCGTTGGTGTCCATGGGACCGATTCTATATGGTCTACTTGATCGTTCAACTCTTTTCCGGGGGGCCGCAGTGAAGATCACCGCTATCGACACGGTTGTCGTCAACGCCGAGATGCGCAACTGGGTGTTCGTCAAGGTCAGCACCGACGAGGGCATCGTGGGCTGGGGCGAGGCCACGGTCGAGTGGAAGACGCGGGCAGTGGTGGGCTGCATCGAGGACTACCGCACGCTGCTGGTGGGCGAGGATCCGACCCGCGTCGAACACCTCTGGCAGATGATGTACCGGCAGCACTTCTTTCGCCCAGGCATGGTCGAGACGTCGGCCATGAGCGGCATCGAGCACGCGTGCTGGGATATCTCCGGCAAGGCTCTGGGCGTGCCGGTGTACAAGCTTCTGGGCGGCGCGGTGCGCGACACCGTGCGGCTCTACGACCATCTCGGTGGCGGCGAGATGCACTCGGTGTATCACGCGCTCTCGCCCGAGGAGGCCCGGGTGCGCGCCCGCGAATCGCTCGAGCTCGGGTTCGACGCGATCAAGCTCGAGGTCGTGATTCCACGCACGGGACGGCTGGACGGGATCGGCGCGCTGCGCCACGCCGACGAGGTGATGGCGGCGGTGCGCGACGAGGTCGGCGACGAGGTCGAGTTGATGGTCGACATGCACGGCCGCTGCTCGCCGATGATGGCCGTGCAGTACATGCAGGTGCTCGAGCCCTACCGGCCATGGTTCTTCGAGGAGGCGTGCCCGCCTGAACACCCCCAGGCGATGGCCGAGCTGGCCCGCCGTACCACGGTGCCTCTGGCGACGGGGGAGCGGCTGTGCACCCGGCACCCGTTCCGAGAGCTGCTCGAGCTGGGCGCCTGCTCGGTGCTTCAGCCTGACGCGGTGCACTGCGGTGGCATCGCCGAGCTGCGTCGTATCGCCGCCCTGGGCGAGGCCTACCACGCGGCGCTCGCCCCTCACTCATCCACCGGGCCGATTGGTCACGCGGCGTCCATGCACGTTGCCTTCGCCACGCCCAACTTCCTGATCCAGGAGACGTGGCGGGCCGACGTGCCGTGGCGGTTCGACGTGCTCTCCCAGACGCTGCCGTTTGAGGGCTCGACGGCCCAGCTGCCCACCGCACCGGGTCTGGGGGTCGAGGTCGACGAGGCCGAGGCCGCCAAGCACCCGTTTCAGCAGGAGCCGCTGATGCGCTACTTCCATCCCGACGGGTCAGTGGCCGACTGGTGAGCGTCCAACGCCGCATCGGACACGTGGCGCTTGGCTCGCACATGTACGAGCGTGAGCCGCTCGAGCAGATCACCCGCCGCGCCGAGGACGAACTGCGCGTGGCCGGGACCGAGCTGACCGCGGCGGGACTCGTCACGTCGCTCGCCGACGTGCCGGCGGCAGTGGCGGCACTCGAGGCGGGCGACTGGGATCTGCTCATGCTGAACGTGATCAACTGGATCGACGTGCGCTCGGCGGTGGAGGTCGCGCTCGAGTTCCGAGAGCGCTCCGTACTGCTCTACAGCTATGGCGGTCGTACCGAGCACGGGCTTCTGGTATCCCCGGCCGCGGGCGCCGGTTCGACAGGGCTGCGGTATCCGCTGGAGCGGTTCGGCGTCCGGTTCACCTACCTCTACAACGCGCCGGACGCACCGATGGACGTCGCCGGGGTGCTGCACGCGGCCGACGTCGCGCGCGCCGCCCGCCGTCTGCGCCACACACGGCTGGGGATGACCGGGGCACACGACATGGGGCTCATGACCACGCCGTTCGACACCACCCGCCTGCGGGGCAGGATCGGGCCCGAGATCGAGTCGGTCGACCTGCTCGTGCTCGAGCGGCACGCCGCGGCGGTCGACGACGCCCGGCTGAAGGCTGAGTGTGCCCGGCTGAAAGCGGGCTGGATGAGCCGCTGGGCCCGGTTGACGCGGGCGCGTTGAACAGAGCCGTACGGCTGGGGCTCGGCACGCTCGACCTGTGCCGCGAGCGCAAGTTCGACGCGTTCTCGTACAAGAGTGTCGAGGGCGTCTCGGCGCTGCTGGGCACCACGCACAACCTGGCGTCCTCACTCACCGCGTCGGGCGGTGTGCCGTACATCGACGAGAACGACATGCTCAATCTCACCGTCCAGGTGATGTTCGCGCTGCTCACGGGCGAGCAGCCGTCGTTCGTCGAGCACTACGAGCACCACCCCGAATGGATCCTGATGGGCGTCGACGGGTTCGTCCCCGACGAATGGATCGACGGCAGACCGCGGGTCAAGCCTGTCAAGAACGTCGCAACAGGTGAGTCTGTCGGGGTGGCCCACTGCTCGCGGATGCTGCCCGGCCGGCTCACGCTCGCGTGCCTGTCCGAGGCCGACACGGCGGCCGGCTATCGCCTGCACCTGTGTACCGGCGAAGGGTTCGCGCCGCCCGAGTGGGAGGAGCTGAGCGTGCCCGGAGCGCTGCCGAGCCTGCGGTTCGTGCCCGACGGCAGCGTGCGGGCGATCCTCGACCACGTTCAGTCGCAGCACTTCGCCGCCGTCCGCGGTGACCACGCGGACGTGCTGGTCGGCCTGTGTGAGCAACTCGGCGTGCCGGTGGTGCTCGACTAGCGTCAGCCGGTCACGAACTGGTGCACCACCTGGTCACCGCTGAGGGTGACGAGGCAACCCGCGATGCGGCCGGTGTGATAGTCGCTGCCGGGGTTGATGGCGAGCGTCCGGCCGATCCGCTTGGCGGCCGGCGACTCGTGGATGTGCCCGTGCAGGGTGACCAACGGCTGGTACTTCTCGATCAGTTCGCGCACTGCAGTCGACCCCACCGGGATCATGTGCGGCTCCTTGCCGATCAGCACCATCTTGAAGTTCTCGTCGAGCTCCGCCGCTGTATCCAGCGTCGAGTCGTAGGGCGGCACGTGCAGGTTCCAGATCGAGCGAGTCATATCGGGAGTCTGCTCGCACATCGCCTCGATGCGCGCGTAGAGCTGGTCCTCGTCGAGCTCGCGCGGAGAGTCCCACGGCGTGCGGTTCGAGTAGCCCAGCGAGAGCATCGAGTACTGATCGAACTCGACCACCGCGTCGTCGCAGCTCTCCACGTTTCGACCCCGCTTGATGCAATCCTCGATGCCCGGCGGGTCGTCATTTCCGGGCATCACGTAGCAGCGGATACCGGTGCCTTCGAGTCGCTCGTCGGCGAGCTCGATCCACCCGTCGAAGGTGTGCAGCATCACCTGCTCGAACCACTTCTCGCGCTCCTCCTCACTCAGGTCAGAGATGCGGTTGACCTCGTCGTGGGTGGTGCGGTACGGGTACATCCCGTTGCCGCGGATGCGCCGGTCAAGTGCGTCAAGCTCGGCCTCGGTGGTGGCCGTCTGGCGGCCGTTGAACAGCTGCGCCGTCCAACGCCCGTCGCCCTCGTCGACGACGGGGATCACAACCTTTCCGGTGATGTCGCCGCCCATCACCAGCACCTTGGCCTTGTAGTACTGCGGCGCGTTCAGGAACTTCTTCCACAGCACCTCGGTGCCGTGGATGTCGGATGCGTAGTAGAGGCGGAGGGCGTCGCCGCCCTCCGCCACCTTGCGTCGAAAGATTCCCACGCGATCTACTCGGGCGGGATCTCGAGGTAGTTGAGCGACAGGTCGATGCCCTGTCCGGCGCGCCACGCCTTACCGACGTAGTAGATGACCGCGCCCACGATCAGGCCACAGGCACACAGCGAGAGACCGCCGCTACCCGGGGCTGTGAAGAGCTGCTTGTAGAGCGGAGTGCCGGCTCCCGGCAGCCCAAGCTGGGGATACTCGAGCCACAGCCATGCTCCGAAGAGGCCGGCCGCGATCGACCCAACGCCGAACCAGCACAGCGCGGGCATTCCCAGAACGGTGATATTGGACACCGACGCTTCGTACGCGGCTCGCTTCTTGAACGGGAACATGATCGCCCCGATCCCGACCAGGATGAACGTCGGGAATCCGACGACCGTCGAGAGTGCGATGTACTTGAAGAAGCTTGTCGTGTAAGCCGCCGCGTACAGGGTGAACAGCGATGCCAGGCTGATGATCACCAGCAGCAGCACCGGTGTGTGCGTGCGCTCGTTGATGGTCGCGAGCCGCTCGGGGATCACCTGGTCGAACGACCAGGCGAAGATCGCCCGCACCGGCTGCACGATCTGGATGTACACGATCAGTGGGGCCCAGCACACGAACGTAATGCCGAGGAACGCGACGAACAGCGTATTCGTGTGGATCGAGGCCACCAGCGTGATCCACCAGGGCGGCGAGGGCAGTGTGTAGACCGTGGAATCGCCGCTGACTGCCGTCACTGCGGTCAAGAACGTCTGGCCGATGGTGTGGTAGAGCAGTCCGATCATGATCGCGATCGACCCGAACGTCACGGCCAGGCCGCCGAGCATGGAATACCAGTTCTTACGCGAACCTGCCTGGCGGATCTCACCGGCCAGGTTGGTCGAGAACCACACCCACACCCCGAACGCGATGAACGCTCCAGAGGCCACGATGGTGTTGTGCCAGTCGGTGGTCGTGCTCAGGTCGGTACCGGACTTCGCCGCCTGGGCGATGAAGTAGTGGTACGTATCGGCCTTGTGCGTGTACGGCTGGGCGTAGCTGTTATACGAGCTGATGAAGCTCGAGCGCGAAGTGAACAGCAGTGTCAGCCCGGAGACGATGAAGCCCGCCATGCCGGCCACGAACAGCCACAGCTGAAAGCGCATCATCAGCCGCATGCCGTAGGCCATGATCAACGAGAGCACCACGATCTCGCCGAACCCGATAAGCATATTCCACGGCTTTTCGGCGACCGTAGTCCCCCAGCTCTGCAGCGTCGAGGAATCCGCCGCGACGCCGATCATCGTGAGCATTGGGCCGATGCAGATCTTTGCGGTGAACACTCCCCAGTAGCCCATGGCGAGCATCGAGGAGATGCCGATCAGCACGCTCGAGCCGACGGCGAGCGCCGGGTGTAGCGACCGCGAGATCAGAATGTAGTCGGCGCCCGACCGCGGCATGATCTGCGAGAGCAGGCCGAAGGCACCGGAGATCAGGAACGAACAGATTGCGGTGATGAGGATGCAGGCGTAGACGTTCACACCGGAAAATGCCGTCAACACCCAGAACACTGACACTGCCATGACGAGCCCCGGGCAGGCGGGGAGCACATTGAAGATAACCGCGTCGCTGACCTTGACGTCTCTCACGAACCCTGTCGCGCGCCGCGCAAAATGACTTTGCGACGCTGCTGCTGGTTCCGTAGCCATACGCCCTCCTCCCTCTCCTTGTTGATCGTTCAACGGGCGTAGTCTCTCCGACTCTCCAGACGCTTGTCAAGGGCGCCGACTCGAATGTTGACCCGGGCCTCGCCGCCGGTTACACTGCCCGCCATGTTGAACGATAAAGAAGTGAGCCAAGCGGATCGCCGCGCATTGCTGTCGCGGCTCGAGTCGTTGTATCCGGCCGTGGTGGCCGATTGTCTGGACAAGGTGGGTGTGCGCGACAACGTGATGGACACCCGTATCCGGCCGATCTATCCCGAGGCGCAGATGGCGGGGTTTGCTTCGACGGTGCATGTGGTTGAGGTGAACGAGCCGCCGGCCAATCGCGACGACTACTACAAGGGCGAACTGCAGGCGGTCGATGCGCTGAAAGACGGCGACATCATGGTGGTGTCGCAGGCGCGTGGGTCGTACTGGGGCGAGCTTCTGGCCACCGCGTCGCGGTATCGCGGTGGCCGGGGGATCGTGCTCGATTCGTGGACGCGTGACACGCTGCAGTTGATCGACATGCAGTTCCCCACGTTCGCGGCGGGCATCAACTGCTGTGACTCGCTGGGCCGCATCGACGTGGATGCGGTGGGCGTCGGAATCGAGTGCGGCGGCGTGCACGTGGAGCAGGGCGACCTGATCCTGGCCGACTACGACGGCGTCGTGGTGATACCGCAGGGTGTCGCCGACGAGGTGCTCACTCTGGCCGAAGAGAAGGTCTCCGGCGAGAACCTCGTGCGTTCCAAGCTCGAGGAAGGCATGCCAGTGTGGGACGCGTTTCGTACCTACGGCGTGATCTGACCCGTCGACGCGAACGCCCGCAGGTTCAGCGCGGGTGGGCCTCGAGGCAGCGTTCGATGCGCCACAGCGTGTCGTCGAGCGTGCGCTCGGGAAGTCCGGGGTTGTAGAGCGGGGAGATGCCCGGACGGGTCAGCATCCGATGCGTGATCGCCACTCCCGCCGGATGCAAGGCCTGATCGGGAGCCTCGAGTGCTGCGGCCAGATCGAGGAGCTGCCCGCGGCGGCAGAGCACCCGATCCTCGATCGCAAGGGTTGTGTAGGACGACGAAACCTCGCACTGATCGGCGGTTCGGACGATGTCGCGCAGCCACGCCGCCAGCCGCTCACGTCGCGCCGGTGAGGCAAACCGCGTGCCCGCCCTGGCCACCGGCTCCAGGCAGTACGCATCGTGGCGTTGAATCAACTCGGCCATCAGCTGGCGACGTCGGTCGGTCGCGAGCGCGATCAGGCCGACGGCTGCCAGAGTGCCGGCCATGAACCCCACCGGCACCTCGAACGGGAGGTAGAAGTACGCCACCGCGGCAAGCATCGGGAGCACGAGGGCGCCCGCGAATCCCTCGCGGCGTTGGATTCGCAGAGCCGCCAGGCGGTCGTCGGCATCACGCAGAGAGCGCTGCTCGAAGTCCAGCATCGACCGCAGGTCGAGGTCTCTCTGAGACGGTCTCGACGACACGCGCCGCAGTCTAGTCACATGTCCCGAAATTCTCGGTAACTCAGGCTTGCTCGGACCCCTTCGACACGTTGTAGACGCTGGCCTCGCGCAGTCCCTGCATGTAGCCGATCGCGTGCAGCCGGGCTTGCAGAGCATACGACGGTGAGTCCATGTCTTCGCCGTGCATCGTCGGCACGTGGTCGGGGCGCAGCACACCCGTAAACCCGATCTCGTGCCATGCATCCATACACGCGCGCATGTCCGTCTGGCCCTCGTCGTGGAACGTCTCGACGTAGTCGTCCAGCGTGCCACGCACGTCGCGGAAGTGTCCGAACGCGATCCGCCCCTGATCGCCGAAGTGGCGGATCGCGGCGGGGACGTCCTCAGTGATGAGGGTCATGTTCCCCTGGCAGAAACACAGCGCGTGCGCCTCCGAGTCGGCCAGCGCCAGCGCCCGATCGAAGTTCTCCACCGAGTTCATGATGCGGGCTGCGCCGCGGTATTCCGAGATCGGCGGGTCGTCGGGGTGGAGCGCCAGCCGTACTCCCGCCTTCTCGGCCACGGGTACGACTCGCTCGACGAACCGCGCGTAGGCCCTCCAGAGTTGCTCGGAGGTGGGCGAGCCCACCTTCATGGGCTGGTCGGTGGGCAGCGCACGCGCGCTGAAGGCGGTCACCAGTGCGCCGCCGCGGCCTCGCGCGATGGTGCTGGTGCGGACCCAGTTGGCGCCCGGCATCCAGTTGTAACAGAGCATCGGAATTCCGAGCGTGCCCAGATTGCGGATGAGCGTGCAGAAGTTGTCGATCTCCTCCTCGGCACCGGGCTGCCCCGTTCGCGCCCGATCGCACGGCGGGTAGTCCTCCATGCCCATCAACTCGAGGCCGGCGTCGGCGTAGAGCTGCTGCACGCGCGCCAGCGGTGTGAGATCCCATGGCCGGTCGCCGGTGTCGTCGTGGATGCCGTCGGGCGACCGGTCGAGTTCGGAGATGACCTTGGTCACGCCCACCTGCTGCAGCGAGAACCAAAACGGGATGGGCCGAGGCGTGAAGTACTCGGCAAACTCGACAGGTGCGACCACGAACGTTCCTCCGTCTTCGGGCACACGGTCTCGCCCGGCGCCAGGTTGATCGTTCAAGATTACCCGAGCCTGCGGCGGGCCGGACGGACCCTGACCTGTGGGTCCGCCCGGCCCGGTAATCCGATCCGCTATCCGCGGTGTGCGTGCACCGAGGCGACGCCGAGCTTCAGGCCAGGCGCGAAGACCGTGGTGTGAAGCGTTGCGTTGAGCGCGTCTGCGGCTGCCTTCGTGAGGTAGGCGCTGACGCCGGTGACGACGACCCAGTGCCGGCACGCATAGACCTTGGCATGGCTCAGATCGAGCCGTGCCAGCGCCACGCGCATGGTGCGATCAAATCCGACTGCTGCCGTCAGGTACGCGCGGCGATGGATGCTGACCTGGAACAGCCCGACGCTCAGCGAGTTCGAACCCTTGCTGAACGTGAGACCGCCGGTGTGGTTGATGATGCCCACCAGCGTCGTGGCGTTGACCCGTCCGCCGCTGATCGGAAACGACGCTGCCACGGTCGGCTGTCCGTGCCAGGTGACGGCCTTGGCGGTGGCCGGCGCGACCGGCGCCAGCGAGATGCCGTTCTGGGCCAGCACCGGCACCACGGCCGGGTTGACGACGAGCCGCGTGGCACCGCCGTTGAAGTGCAACGTGCTCTCGCCGGCCTGGGCCACGGTCACAGCCATGAGGCCGATGCACGCCACCACGGCGATGAGCATCGTGCGAATCGCTCCTGCCTTCATCTGATCCTCCCCCATCGATGAAACCGGCCGTGTGGCCGGCTGTCCCCCTTTCGGGTGACCGGCGCGGATTGGTTTCACGCAGGAGGTTTGGGCCAGCGATACAGCCGGTCGCGCGCTCGACCCAGGCGTTCGCATAGCGACTGAATCGGCTTATCGGCCGACGGACCTGAGCGAGCCGTCGGCCGACGCCGCGAGGCAAACCACTCCGCCCGCACCGTGGCCGCGTCAGCTACTGTCGTCGAGTGCTGATTTGGGACGCGCACGTTGGCGGTGACCCTCGGGTGGGGGCTCCTCTTGTTGAGCTGGAGCGGTATCGGGCGGCGGGAGTCACCTATGCGTCGCTGAACGTCGGGTACGACATCATGCCGCCGGATCAGGTGATCAGGGTGATCGCCGATTATCGGGCGTGGATCGCTGCCCGAGGCGATCAGTACGTGCTCGCCGGCTCGGTTGCCGAGATCGTTGCGGCGCAGGAGTCGG
Organism: uncultured Actinomycetes bacterium; assembly: GCA_963796875.1. GTDB lineage: Bacteria > Actinomycetota > Thermoleophilia > Gaiellales > JAICJC01 > CAVPTL01. The sequence goes on along the minus strand of CAWCNL010000003.1, from coordinate 220,441 downwards.
GTCGGCTCGCGCTCGGGTTTGACCTCGAGGGCATGGTCGCGCTTAACGGACAGATCTCGATGATCGAGCTCTACCACCGGCTGGGCGTGCGTCAGATGTTGTTTGCCTACAACCGCAACAACGCGTTTGCCAGCGGCTGCCACGACGAGGACACGGGGCTCACCGACCTTGGCAGGCAGGCGGTTGCCGAGATGAACCGCGTGGGGATGTTGATCGACTGTTCGCATACCGGCCGCCGGGCAACGCTCGAGGCGATGGAGCTCTCAGACCGGCCGGTGGTGTTCTCGCACTCAAATCCCGCCAGCGTCTGGCCGCACGGGCGGAACATCGACGACGACCAGATCCGCGCCTGCGCAGCAACCGGCGGCGTGGTCTGTGTGACGGGAATCGGCATCTTCCTCAGCGAGGACGACGCCGACACCGAGACGATGGTGCGGCACCTGGACTATCTGGTGAACCTCGTGGGCCCCGAGCACGTCGGCATTGGCCTCGACGCGCCGTTTGACGGCGATGACGAGTATCTCGGCAACGTGCCGACACCGGAGAGCCTCGACGAGTACTGGCCACCTGGCCACCGCTACGATCGCTACGACGTGCCAAACGGGCGTCCGTCTCAGCTCCCGGAAATTGCAGCGGCACTCGCCGCGCGGGGCTACCCCGACGACGCGGTGGTCGGCATCATGGGTAAGAACCTCGTCCGCGTGGCAAGCGCGGCGTGGGGTGGTTGAGACGCGCCGCCTCGCTGATTAGGCGTCTAACACCACAACCTCAGACCCGGGCGCGATGGTGGTGCAGGCCGAGCTCGGCGAGCCGGTGGGTGCCCGGCGTGCCTCCGCCGACGTAGGCGACGGCGACCACGACCCCGACGAGCGCCAGTCCCGCGTCGAGCAGGAACGCCGCGTGGACGCCGGAGAGCAGCGATCCGGAGACCACGATGGCCGTGTTCAGGCCGAGGCCCACCGACCCGCCGGCGATCTGGCACATGTACACGATGCCTCCGGCCAGGCTGGAACGCGTCGGGTCAAGCGCGGTCACCGCTGCCGTGGTGATCGACGAGTAAAAGAGGCCGCAGCCGGTGCCCAGGACGACCATTCCGGGAACGAGGTCGGGGTACGTCCACGAGTGTTCGACAAACGACAGCAGCAGCATGCCGAGTCCGAGGAGCGCAGCGCCGGCCGAGACCACGACCTTGGGTCCGAGCCGCTCGTACACCCTTCCGGCCGCGAACGACGTGACGGCGAAGGTGGCCATCATGGGGAGGAGGCCGGCACCCGACTCGAGGGCCGAGTAGTGGAATCCCACCGTCATCAGCTGTGGCAGGTAGAGGAGCGACGAGAAGAAGATTGCCGAGATCAGGAGCACTGCGACACAGGCCGCCACGAACCCGCGGTTGTGCAACACATCGCCGGGGATGAGGGCCTTCTCGCCGGCCGAACGCTCGACCACTACGAATGCAACGAGCAGCCCGGCTGCGACCGCGAAGAGGCCGAGGATCACCGGGTCGGTCCAGCCCGAGTCGGAGCCCTGGTCGAGGGCCAGGAGCAGCGCCACGAGCCCCACCGAGATGGTGAGCACACCGAAGTAGTCGAACCGGTGATCGGCCGAGCGGGTCTCGTACAGATGCACATTGCGCCAGGTGACGTAACAGGCGAAGGCTGCCACCGGCAGGTTCAGGAAGAAGATCCAGCGCCAGTCAAGCGCGTCGGTCAGCAACCCGCCGACCAATGGCCCGATGGCATTGCCGATCCCGGCGGAGCCCAGGATGATGCCGCCGGCAAGGCCGGCCCTGCTGCGGGGCAGGATCGCATACGTCATGCCCAGGATGGCCGGCCACATCAGCGCTCCGCCGACCCCCATCACCGCTCGGGCAAACAGCAGCAGTTCGATGTCGGGAGCGACACCGCCGACCAGTGAGAATGCGGCGAAGATCGCCGCGCCGACGAAGAACATGCGACGCCGTCCGAACATGTCGGCCAGCCGGCCGCCGGACACGATCAACACGCCGAACACCAGCGCATAGCCGTTGATCACCCACTGCCCGGTGGTGACGTCGACGCGGTAGTCCTTCTCGATCTGCGGCAGGGCAACCGTCAGCGCCGTGAAGTCATTGGCTACCACCAGCACCGCAACCGCCATCGCGACGAGCGCCATGACCGTCGCATGGTCAAGCGCACCCTTCGCGGCGGCCACTCCTGCATCCGTGTCCGTCCCCATCTGCCGCCACGATCATAAGTGAGAGCCGCCATCTGGCGCCATCGAGCCGCGGGTAAGCCAGGTCTGGTCGGCCCTGCGACGGCTGAAATGCGTTTCAGGCGGCGGCGTCGTCCCCATGGCATACGGTTTGGCGATGGCTGGGGCTGAACCGGTGACGGATGTCGTGACCACCGAGCGCCTCTCGCTGGTGCTGCTGCCGGCCGAGGTGCTCGAAGACCTGCTCCTGGGCGACGCGTCCTCGGCCACGGCGCTCCTGGGTGTGGAGCCTCCGGCGTGGTGGGTGCAAGACGAGGCGCAGCTGTTTGCCTGGCGGCGCGATCAGATCCGCGTCGATCCCAGGGAGGAGCGGTGGCTGCTGCGCGCGATGGTGACGCGCTCTGTACCGGCCACGATGGTGGGCCAGATCGGGTTCCACGAGTCGCCCGACGACGAGGGATACGTCGAGGTCGGATACAGGGTGTTCACGGAGCGGCGCCGGCAGGGCTACGCCGAGGAGGCGCTTCGGGGCCTGATCGCATGGGCGTACGAGCAGCCTGGGGTGAACGGCATCCGCGCGTCGATCGGGCCGCACAACGACCCCTCCCTCGGACTTGCCGCCAAGTTCGGGTTCGAGCAGGTCGGCAGCCAGATCGACGAGATCGACGGGCTGGAGCTGGTCTTCCAGCTGCCCAGGGACCGCTAGACGCGCCGGGCGGTCATCCGCGGCGCGACATCGCGACCCCGCCGCCGGGTTAGGCGCGCTGTCCTCCTGGGCAGCACGTGACCCGAAGGGACTCGCGCTACGGTGGCCGGCATGAGGTCGACCGCCTACATCGTCGCGGGGATGCTCGTCGTGCTGGTGGGCGCTGTGCTGGTCCTCGCGCATCGGCCGCAGGCGCACACCGCGGTGCTGCCGGCCTCGCCCGGCCCCAATCCGACCGTCGTTCAGGGACCGCCGACGTGCACCGGCCAGGATCTCGACCTTGTCGCGAAGCTGGGACTCGGTCCGTCACGCACGCACGTGATCGCGTCGTTCACCATCTCCCGCCGCACCGACTCCCATTGTCTGGTGCGCCGGGACATCCCGATCAGTCTGGTCGTGTACTCCGAGCATGGCCCGGTCCGCATCCGCGACCCGCACTTCGATCCGACCCCCCTCGTGCTGAAACCGCTTTCACCGGGGATCCCGCCCGCCTCGCTGGCGCCGCGTCCCACCACGATCGTCCAGCGTCCCAACCGCGACACGTTCTGCGCCACCGGCGGTCACAGGTTCCAGCTGGTGGTGCTCGCGCCGCCCGCCGCGGCCGGGAGTGAGTCTGCGCGGCTGTGCCCGTAGGGCTCCTCTCTGAATGGTTGCGCGTTACGGAGCGGCGCATCGGCTGACGATCAACTGGTCATGATGACCAGTCGTTCTCGCGCGTCTGGCGCAGAGTACTCACTGGGTGTATAGTGGCCTGCATGACCTATTCACCGAGTGAGTACTGCCCGTGAGCGTGCCCTATTCCCTGCTCGGCCTGCTGGAGCGCGAGCCGCGCCACGGGTATGAGCTGAAGCGCGAGTACGACGCCGTGTTCGCCCATGCCCGACCCCTCAAGTTCGGCCAGCTGTACGCGACCCTGGGCCGGCTCGAGCGCGACGGGCTGGTTGCGCCCGACGGCGAGGAGCCTGGCCAGGGCGGGCCCGATCGCAAGCGGTTCGTGATCACCGAAGACGGTGTCACCGACCTCGAGCAGTGGATCGGTGAGCCCGAGCTGCCCGAGCCGTTCCTGCAGCCCACGCTCTTCATCAAGATGGTGCTGGCACTCCAGAGCGGCCGTGACGCGGCCGCGATCCTCGACGCTCAGCGCCGCCGGCACCTCGAGCGGATGCGCGAGCTGACCGCGATGAAGCAGACGGGCAGCCAGGTGGACCGGCTGCTCGCCGACCACGCCCTGTTCCATCTCGAAGCCGACCTGCGCTGGATCGACCTGTCCCAGGCCCGCCTCGAGCAGCTGAAGGGAGCCGTCACATGAACGGCGATGTTCTGATCAATGGTGAGCGGCTGACCAAGCGCTTCGGCGCATCCGAGGCCCTGCGCGGCGCCTCGCTGGGGGTTGCGGCAGGCGAGATCGTCGCGATCATGGGGCCGAGCGGTTCCGGCAAATCGACGCTCTTGCATTGCCTCGCGGCGGTGCTTCAGCCCGACTCGGGCGAGGTCGTGTTCGACGGCCGCCGCATCGACCGGCTGCGCTCAGGCGAGCGCGCCCGGCTGCGCCGCGAGCAGTTCGGCTTCGTGTTCCAGTTCGGCCAGCTGGTGCCCGAGCTGTCGGCGCGCGAAAACGTGACGCTGCCACTCGTGCTCGGCGGCACCGGCCGCCGCGCCGCCCGGGCAGAGGGTGACGCGTGGCTCGAGCGGATCGGGCTTCCCGGGCTGGGCGACCGCCTGCCCGGCGAGCTCTCGGGTGGCGAGGCGCAGCGCGTCGCCGTCGCCCGCGCGCTGATCCACCGGCCGCGGGTCGTCTTCGCCGACGAACCCACCGGCGCGCTCGATTCGCTTGCCGGCGAGATGGTGATGGAACTCCTCACGTCGACCGCCCGCGACCGCGGCGTGTCGCTCGTCGTCGTCACCCACGAGGCCCGCATCGCCGCCTACGCTGACCGCGAGGTCTTCGTGCGCGACGGAGCGACCGCTGACGTCGCGGTCGCGGCATGATCGAGCTGGGTCTGAGGCTCGCGGTCAGCAGCCGCGCGGCGCGCCTGCGGCTGATGCTGGTCGCCGTCGGTGTTGGCGTCGGCACGCTCTTTCTCCTGGGCTCGCTGGGATACATGAACGCCCGCGACACCATGAATCACCGTGTCGCCACGCGTGATCCCCTCACGCCTGGGAGTCCGCACGGTCCGGGCATCCTGTGGGCGTCGCGGCCGGTGTCCGACATTCAGGGCAACACCGCCTACACGCTCTATCGCACCGCTCCCGGCAGCGGCCGCCAACCGGCGCCGCTCGGCACGCCGGCGATGCCGGCTCCTGGCACCGCGTACGTCTCGCCGGCCGTTGCGGCACTCATGCGCTCGCACCCTCATGGCGCGGAGTGGCGGGCGCTGGTGCCCTGGAAGGTCGTCGGCACGATCAGCCGCGCGGGCCTGCACGATCCCGACGAGCGGGTGGTGATCGCCGGTTACCGCCACGACCAGCTCGCCCCGACCGACATCGGTGCGCGGCGCGTGGCGAGCTGGCAGGCGCTGTCGGACGCCGCTCGTACTCCAGGCCTTCAGCCCGATCAGGTGATCCCGTTTGCGATGGCGCTCGCCCTCGGCCTCACACCGATCGCGATCTTCGTGGCGAGCGCCGCGCGCATCGGCCAGCGCCGCCGCGATGAGCGCGCGGCCGCACTGCGCCTGCTCGGCGCGAGCGCCCGCCAGCTGGCGTTCCTCGCCTCGGCCGAGACCGCCGTCGCGGCCCTGATCGGCGCGGTCGGCGGAGTCGCGGTGATCGAGCTGCTGCGGATGCGCACGAGCGTCGGCCTGGGTCACTATGTGATCTTCACGGCCGACGCCGTACCAGCGTTCTGGCAGCTGGTGGTCGTCCTCGTCGGCCTGCCGCTCTTTACCGCGATGGTCGCGTGGGTGGCGCTGACGCGCTCGATCTCACGGCCGCTTGCGACGCGCCGGCGCTCGGCTGCCAGCGTCCCGCGCGCCTGGCGGATTGCACTGCCCGCCATCGGCTGGGCGGGTATGGCGCTCGTCCTGACACATCCAACGGCGCTGCAGCTGACCCAGCGTGCCCTCGCGCTCGCCGTGTTCGGGTCGCTAATCCTGCTCGGCGTCGTGCTCACGGGCGGCTACCTCGTGCGCTACGGCGCGCGTCTGCTGCGCGCACTTCCCCCGGCGGCCGCGACGATTGCGGGCCGCCGTCTGGAGGCCGACTCGACCGGCGGCTTCCGGGCCATCAGCGGTCTCGCTGTCGCGCTGACCGTCACCTGCGCGGTGCTCGTTGTGGGAGCCTCTCAGTCGGCAGTCGCGAACGCGAATCTCGCGCCGGACGCGCCCGCGCAAGCCTCGACGATCGATGACCTGGGCGTACCCACCAGCGGCAACGCCCGGATGGACCGACAGGTTCGCGCGATCGTGCTGGCGCAACGGGGCGTCCGCGCGGTCGCGCCGGTCACGATCTCGTTCGGCACGCCGACGGCGATCATCGCCGACTGCGGCGAGCTCGCCCGGCTCGCGGGCCGACCCCTGGACTGTGCCGAGGGCGTGCTGGCGCCCCAGGCCGCCGGGGCGGTCGGTGCGCCGATCACGATCCAGTTCGCGGGTACGAAAGGTACGCCCAAGCTCACGACCCACATCGGGGCGCGACTGCCCGCCGGCGTCCGCCTGGCCGGCGCTGGCGACAGCGTGCAGGTGATCGTCCCCAAGGCGCTCGAGCCCAAGGGCGTCGACCAGTCAAACCGTCAGCTGGCCGTCGATACCGGTAAGTCGCAGCTGGTGCAGGATCGTGTGATCGGGGCGCTGGCCCGGGCGATCCCGGCCTATCTGCCGGTCTACACCTACGTGCCTGCGCCGGCCGAAAACACTGACCTGCAGAGGCTCGAGGTGTTGCTGACCGCGATCGCGCTGCTCGTGATGGGGATCGCGGCCGCGAGCCTCGCGATCGGCGCCATCGAGGGCGTGCTCGAGCGGCGCCGCACGCTCGCCCACATGTCGGCGACCGGCGTCCCGGCGGGGACGTTGCGGTCGGCGACGGTGCTCGAGATCGCCGCCCCGATGGTCGCGGCGCTCGTCCTCGGTGTCGCCATCGGCATCGGCACGGGCGCGACGTTCATCCACTTCTACGACACATCGGGGACCACGCCGATCGCCGTCCCGTGGCGCGACATCGCCCTGCTTGCTCTCGCCGCGGCCGCCGCCACCGGGTTCGTGGTGGTGGCGACGTTGCCGATGGTCGGCCGCAGCATCGGCCCCGACGGCCTACGCACCGAGTAGATCCTCAGCTGCGCGGTCGGTACGGAGATTCACCGGCGAGCACCAGCAGGAACCCGTTGGGATCGCGCACCCAGATCTCCTGCTGCTGCGCGTTGGGGTTGATATGCACGTCGGTCACGATCTGGGCGCCGGTCGCCCGCACAGCTTCTACGGCGGCGTCGAAGTCGGCGACCTCGAACCACAGCACGAGCCCGTTTCCGATGGCCTCGTTGGGGTTCGCGAGCAGGCCGTGATGGTCTGCGGCGTCGTCCTTGTGGAGTTGGAGCACGATCTCGCCATCGATCACGATCTGCTCGTACTCGGTGCCACCGTGCCCGCTGTCTGCACCAAGCACCTGCGTGTAGAAACGGCTCGATGCCGGCACGTCACGTACCGCGATCATCGGCTGCGGCCAGACCCGCGTCATGGCGCGATTCTAACCCCCGGCGCCCGCTCAGGCGGGGATGCCGGGAGGGCCGAGGATCTCGATGCCCGCGGCTGAAGCGGCCGCGAGGATAGGGGCCATGTCGGGCGGCGCGGTGGGTGCGGGCGGGATCTCGAGTGCGTCGGCCGGTTGGGCGAGTGCCCGGACGAAGTCCTCGAACCCCGCCGGCTGGGCGACCAGCAGGTAGCGGGCCGTCTCGGAGCTGACGATGAACGTGTGCGGCACCTCGCGCGGCCCGAACACGAGCGAGCCGGGGCCGGCGATGACGGTTTGCCCACCGGCCCAGACGGTGATCTCGCCCTCGAGTACGTAGAACCATTCGTCCTCGTTGTGATGCACGTGCAGCGGCGAGCCGCTGCCGCGGGGCGCGAGCTGCTCGATCACGACCGCCTGGCCGCCCGTCTCGGCGCTCGTGGCCTTGAGGGTGGTCAGGGCGCCGAAGAACCACAGATGCTCACCCTCGCCGGGTCCGTGTGCGACGGGGAGGAGGGTTGTCTGCGAGTCACTCATGAGCTGCCTTTCGTCGTGGGTCGATGCGATACGTGAAGCGTCGTTTGGCGAGGGCGCGCGCACCATCCCCTGCGCGTGGGGATCTTTCGTGCGCCCTGTGGCACACTCTTGGCATGGCCTGGTCGCACGAGCGTCTCAGCAGCGAGATCGACGTCCTCGGCTCGCGGGGGCTGCCGCGGGAGGACTTCTTCGCCGAGCTGGCTCCGCGGCTGCGTAAGGTGATCCCCAATGACGCGACGTGCTGGCACACGCTCGATCCGCAGACACGGCTCCTGACCAGCGATTCACCGGCCGAGCTGATCGGCATGGGTGTGTACACGCCCGACGAGGCGGCTGCAGCCGGCGAGGTGATCGTACGCAGCGAGTACCTGGTCGATGACGTCAATACGTTCGCGGGATTGGCCGGGCGGCGCGTGCCGGTGGGAACGCTCGACCAGGCCACGCACGGCGATGCGCAGAGCAGCGCCCGCTACCGCGACGTGCTGGCTCCGGCCGGGATTCCGCACGAGCTGCGGGCCGCGTTCGTGCTCCGCGGCCGGGTGTGGGGTGCCGTGCACGTCGCTCGGCGGGCGGACAGCGGACCGTTCGAGCAGCGTGACGTCATAGCGCTGGCCGGGGTCGCCGGTTCGATCGCGCGGGGGATCCGCGCGTCGCTGCGCTTCGACGCGGCGCGGCGCGCGACGGGCGTAGAGGCACCCGGCCTGGTCGTGCTCGGCGTGGGGGATGAGGTAGAGCTGATCACGCCGCCCGCCCACGAGCTACTCGACTCGCTGCGCGCCGAGCCGACGCACGCCGCCCGCGAGGTGATGCCCTCGTCGGTGCTCGCCCTGGCCTCATTCGTGCGCAGCGCCCGCGAAGCGGGCGGCGACGAGTCGAATGTCGTCACCGTGCCCGGCCGCGACGGCTGGATCACGCTCCACGCCTCCCGCCCCGGTGCGCCCAGCGACCACACCGTCGCGATCGTGCTGGAACGGGCCGGTGCCGCGCGCTCGGCCGGCGTGCGGCTCGAGGCGTTCGGGGCGACCGCGCGCGAGCGCGAGGTTGCGACGCTGCTTGCCCGCGGCTTGTCCCGGGCGGAGATCGCCGCCGAGCTCGTGCTCTCGCCGCACACCGTCGCCGACCACGTCAAGAGCCTCTACGAGAAGGTCGGCGTCGACTCGCGGCAGGAGCTGATCGCCCGCGTGTTCCTCGACGAGTACCTGCCCGAGGTGATCCGGCAGACGCCGTTGACCTCGCGCGGGCGCTTCGAGATCGACGTGGTGGACGCTTCCTGAGAACTCGCACAGCCGGACAGTCGAAATCCGCGTCGTACGCAGGAGTTTGCGTCTGGTGCGTGGCTGCTTGACGCGGCTTGGTAGGGGGGTACGTTTGGCGGGTGAAATCGTCGGCGTGTCTCTTGGTAGTGGCGCTGAGCGTGTTCGCCGTGTCGGCGTCCGCGGCGCGTGCGGCGGCGGTCGCGTGGCCGCAACTCGAGCGCACGAACGCGGGCACCGGCAACAACCCGTTTGAGACCGCGATCACGCCCACTGCGGCCCGTCGGCTGCAGCCGATCTGGCGGCTCTCGGCTCCTGCGACCGCAGCGCTCGGGCCGCCGATCGCTTCGAAGACCACGCTGTTCGTACCGGGGAAGACGATCTACGCGCTCAACCCTCGCAACGGCGCAGTCGTGTGGAAGAGGGCATCCAGGACAGCTGTGACGCCCGGTCTAGCGCTCGCGAATGGTGTGCTTTACGAGGTCGGTCGCGCCGGTCCAAACGGGGTCAACGGGCCAACTCGGGGGGTGCTCTATGCACGAAGTGCGGCGACTGGGCGCGTGCTTTGGAGTGCGCACAGCGCGCTGGGGCAGAGTTCGGTCTTCTACCACGCCTATCAGGGCTCGCCGACCGTCTCCAGCGGCATCGTGTACTTCGGTGAGGTCAACACCACTACGGCCACGACTACCAACTGGGTCGACGCCTACAACGTGCGCACCCATCTTCGTGTCTGGCGCCGCGGTCTCGGTGGGAGCGGCTCCAAACCGCTCGTTTCGGCCGGCCTCGTGTACGGCCTCGGCTACGACTCCGATCGCAACGGCTGGGATATCGCTACCTGGACAGCCGCCCACGGAAACGACGGCCCACGGTACGGCGTTCAGCCGGGCCAGCGCTTCGCGGTCAACAGTTCGCGTCTCTTCTACGGTGGAGAGGGTGGAATCTGGGCATTTCGGGCAGGCTGTGACGGTGCTCCGTGCGGACTTCAGTGGTCGCGCCAGACGGTCTTCAACGAGGTCACGACGCTCGCCCTGGCCTCCGACCGGGTGATCGCTGCCACCTGGACAGGGCCCAACCAGATCAATCCCGCCCCGCTCGTGCAGGCACTCGCGCTCGATACCGGCAGGGTGATCTGGCAGGCGCCCGCCACGGCCGGCTATCCGGCGGGCGTATCGCTTGCAGGCGGGGTGGTGTACGTCGCGGGATCCGACGAACTCGATGCGTATCCGCTCAGGTGCAGCACGCCATGTCAGCCTCTATGGCGCCACAAGGTCGACACGTACGGCCCGGCGACGATCGTGAATGGGCGGGTGTTCGTGACCGGCGCCGGCGGTAACCGCGTGTTCGCGTTCGCCCCCCGCTGATCTCCGCTCCGCTGCGAGGGACCCGTAACGTTTCGGTAACGCGCGGTGCGGGATGATCGCGCGATCGAAGAAAGGGGGACACGGTGCGTCCTGCAACCGTGATACTGGCGTGCGCCGGGCTGGTGATCGTGGCGGGAGTTGGAGCTTCTTCTGCCGCGACGAGCCACGCTACGGCCGCGAAGATGACGACGGTGGTCAGCGGCCTCGACAACCCGCGCGACCTCACCTGGGCCAGCGGCAAGCTCTACGTCGCCGAGGCGGGTAACGGTGGATCGACGTGTTTCACCGTGCCCGGCGAGGGGTCGCAGTGCGTTGGGTTCACCAGCGCCGTGACCCGGATCGATATCGCGGGGCACAAGAAGCACCGGGTGCTCTCGGGGCTGTTCTCGATCGCCGGCCCGGACGGCTCAGCTGCCACCGGGGTGGACGGCCTGTCCAGCCGCGGCAGCACTCTCTATGGCATCGAGACAGGCTCGAGCCTCTCGATCCCGCCGGGTCTGCCCGTGCCCGCGGCGGTGATCAGCAAGGTCAAGAAGCAGATCGGCCGGCTGATCGTGGGCCACACCTGGGGCGGCTGGAAGGCCACCGCCAACATGGGTGATCGGGACTATGTGTGGAGCAGCAATCACAAGAAGTTCGTGCCTGGACAGTTTCCGGACGCGAACCCCTACGGCGTGATGGCCACGGGCAGCTCGATCCTCGCGGTCGATGCCGGCTCAAACACGCTTGATCGGATCAGTCCGCAAAACGTCGTGCACGTGCTGCGGTTCATCCCCAACCCCCCGGCATCAGATTCGGTACCGACGTGTCTGGACAGGGGGCCCGACGGTGCGATCTACATCGGAGAGCTGACCGGGGGCGGTAACGCGCCGGGTGCCTCATCGGTGTGGCGCTACGTGCCGCAGACAAACTCGCTGACGAAGTGGGCCACCGGACTGACCGCGGTGACGGGCTGTGGATTTGATCGCAACGGCCGGTTCTACGCCGTGGAGTTCTCGGCAAACGGCCTCGACAACGCCGCACCGGGCACCGGATGGGTGGTGCGAGTGCCCGCGCACAGCACGAAGCCGGTACCGGTCATCGGCGGACTCTCGTTCCCTGGTGGCTTTGCCGCAGCCAACGACGGCTCGCTGTACGTGTCGAACTGGAGCATCGCGACCTCCAACCCCGCCGGTGGCGCACCGACCGGGTCGGTCGTGCGGATCACGCCTGGGTGACAGCAAACGGGGGCGGGATGCACGCATCCCGCCCCTCCGTTACTCGTAGAAGGTGAGGATGGCCAGGATCGCGTAGAGGCCGATCAGCGAGACGCCTTCATACGCTCGAGCTTCGCCGTCGCCTGAGATCTGCCACACCGCGAGCGCCATGAGGACGAGCGCGGCGATGTAGACGGGGGCGATCTGGAACGTCAGCCGATGGACGAAGAAGAGCGAGATCAGCACCAGCACGGGGTAGAGGAACGCGGCGATCTGCGGACCGAGTTCTTGACCACCGAGATCGCTGTATCCGATTGTCCCTTGTGGGCGAGCACCACGCCGGCCACGTTTTCGACCGCGTTGCCGGCGATCGCGACGATCACAAGACCCGCGAACGCCTTGGAGATGCCCAGGCTCTGCACTGCCGGATCGATCGAGGTGACGAACCAGTCGGACACAAACGCGGCACCCACGCCGGCGACAGCCAGCAAACCGACCGCGATCGGCATTGAAGGGCCGGCCGCCGGGGACGCTTCGGCGGGCGCGCGGGCGACGGCGTCGGAGCGGGCCTGGGCGGCATCGCCGCGCAGGTACTGGAAGATCCAGGTGGCGTAGGTGATCAGCAGCACGATCGCGCCGGCGATCGAGATGGCGAGGGCATGGTCGGCCGCGGGGTCATGCGCCGCGGTGGCCACGCCCAGCAGCGAGATCACAAACACGGCCAGCAGCAGGAGCGTGGTGGTGTCGTTGGGCAGCCGCGGTGAGAAACGCATGACGCCGTCCTTGGAGCGCAGCGCACCTACGACCAGGACTCCGCCCAGCACGAGCATCGCATTTGCAAACAGCGACCCGAGGATCGACGTCTCAGCGACGGTGGTCTGGCCCGCGCGGAGCGCGAACACGACCACGAACAGCTCGGGCAGATTCCCCAGCGTCGACTGAAGCACGCCGGTCAGCCCGGGCCCGAAGTGCTCGCCGACGGCCTCGGTCGCGAGCGAAACAATCCAGGCGAGCCCGCCCAGCGCAACGGCGCTGGCAACGAACGTGGCGGTGCCGTTCGCGCCGGTCTCGGCGAGCACGCCGGCGACCGCGGTCAGCGCGGCGGTCACCGCAAGCGCGACAAGCTGCAATCTGGAGAGTCCGAACATGCACGCAACCTACCCCTAACCAGGGACGTCTTTCGCCTCACATCAACTGCGGGTCTGAAACTGCGTCACCTGGGTGCGGATGAGCACATTTCCGGCCGTGTTGCGCACGCCGTTGAGCATGATCGCGAACGAATTGGCCTGGCCCCAGCCGTGGGGCGTGGTGGATCGTGATCACGTGGCTCGTCGCCAGCCGATAGGGCCAATCCCAGGAACGCCCGCTTCCTACCTGCAGTGGCGCGATGCCACGCGTTGCGCGCGATGTTCCCACTTGATCACCAGCCCGACGCGCGTATCCTGGACGGGCTTTCGCCGAGGGGGACGGGGTGCGTGCAGCTCTCATTGGGGTGTTGATCGCGGGGCTGGTCGCGGCCGCTGCCGGTCACGCGCTGAGCGGTGCGGGGGGCGCCGCGGCCGCGACGGCGTCCCCGTGTTCGACCTCCTCCAAGGTACCCACCTACCGGCACATCGTGGTGATCGCCTTCGAAAACCACTCGTATCAGTCGGTGCTCGGCCCGACCGCTCCAGCGAGCTACTTCAAGACGCTCGCAGCGCAGTGTTCGACGGCGACGAACTATCGTGCCGCCTCGTTTCCGCACAGCCTGCCTAATTACCTGGCCGCAACCGGCGCGAACACCGGCACCATCACCGGCGACTGCCTCCCGTCGAACACCTGCGAGATCCCCACCGCAAGCATCTTCAACCAGCTCGGCGGCACCGGCTGGCAGGTCTGGAGCCAATCGATGCCGACCCCCTGCGCCACCGCCGACGCCGGCGCATACGCCGTGCGCCACAACCCCGCCGCCTACTACCCGCAGATCACGAGTTGCGCGAAGAACGACACCCCGCTCCCGGCCGCCACGCCCACGATAACGAGGCGATTCACGTGGATCACGCCGGATCTGAGCCATGACATGACCCAGGACTCCCAGGCCGACGCCGGTGCCTGGCTCAAGGCGTTCCTCACCGGCGCGAATGGTCTCCTGGTGTCCAGGCCCTACACCTTGCACAACACCGCCGTCTTCATCTGGTTCGACTCGCCCGCATCGACCGACACCGCCACCACATCGGTTCCGCTGATCGTCGTCGCACCAAGCACAGGACACCGCAGCGTGACCGCCGCGTTCAGCGACTACGCACTGCTCAAAGCCTGGGAGAGCATGCTGGGACTCGGCTGCCTCAACCAGGCGTGCACGGCCCGCTACAGCGTGACGGGCGCGTTCCACCTCTAACCGCGCCAGGGCCGATCTCCGTCCGCTATTCGGCGGGTTCCTTGGGTCGGGTCTGGCGCTGAGCGAGCGGCGGAGGGGGCCGTTGCCAGTGGCGCCCCTCCCCGGCTGCTGGGCTACCCTCCGCCCGGATGGATCAGCGATCGCGCAGCCGTGAGGCCGGCGACCGGCGTGCGCGCCGGCGGCGGGGGAGGATTCGGCTCGCTGGCGTGGTTCTTGTATTGCTGTGCGCAGGGTTGCTGGCGTTGCACTCGTTCCAGGCAAGCGACGCCGACACGGTGGCCGGCACCGTCGCTCATACCGATGATGTGGCGTCCGCCGGCACCACCACGGGATCTCCCCCGCCTACGAGGCTCGCGCTGCGCGTCACTCACCTCACGCGCCTGGCCGCTCCCGTCCAGGACCCCGCTGTGACCAGCGTCGGCAGCCGTGCCTACGCGTTTGGCGGACTGGACGCGGCCGGGGCGTCGACCGCCACCATATTGGTGCTGCAGGGCTCCTCGATTCGCACCGCCGGCCGCCTTCCTGTGGCGATCCACGACGCAGCGGCCGCCACCGTCGCCGGCCGGCCGATCTATGTGATGGGCGGAGGACAGGTCGCAAGCGTCTCGGGCATCGGCAACTTCAATCCGGCCAACGGCCGCACGCAGCCTGATTGGTGCGCTGCCCACGCCGCTCTCGGACCTGGCGGTGGCCACTATCTCGGCCGCACCACATATGTGGTGGGCGGCTATACGGGCGCGCAATGGTCCGACCACATCTATGCCCTCAGGTGGCCGCCACGGGCACGTCTGCCGGCCGGCTTCCGCAGGGCCTCCGCTACGCCGCTGTCTCGGCGCTGTCCGGTTCAACCTGATCATCGCCGGCGGTCGCACCGAATCAGGGCCCAGCCGCGCGATCTACCGGTTTCCCCGGCCACCGCAAGGTCACCCAGATCGGCAGGCTTCCGCAGGCACTGATGCACGCCGGGGCAGGGACGCTCGGCGGTGTCATGTACGTGGTCGGCGGTATCGATCGAAGCGGTGGGGCGGTCACTCGGTGCTCGCGGTGACGGCCGATGGTCACGTGCGCACGCCGCCACGCTCCCGACACCGCTGTCGGATGCCGGCGTGGCCAGTTTGCCCGGCCGGATCGTGGTGATCGGTGGCGCCGCCGGCGCCGCCCCCACCAGTGCGGTGCTGCAGATCAGATGCGCCGCGTCTTGCCGCCATGCTCGCACACCGCCAAGCCGCGTCACCGCCAAGCCGCACACCGCCAGCCACGACGACCACCCTGGGCCTGTTCGCCGGCCCACTGCCAGGCGACCTGCTGATTGCCGACCGCGGCAACAACCGGATCCTGCTCGTGAACCCCAGGAACGGGTGTTCTGGCATTTCCCCGAGCCGCCCGGGCCAGCACCACCTGTTCTTCGACGATGACACCTTCTTTGCTCCGGGCGGCCGGGCGATCATCTCCAACCAGGAAGAAAACCACCAGATCGTGATGATCAGCTATCCCGGCGGCAGGCTGATCTGGAGCTATGGCCATCCCGGAGTGAAGGGCTCCGCTCCCGGTTACCTGAACACGCCCGACGACGCCTACAAGCTCAGAAACGGCATGGTGATCGTGGCCGACGCCTACAACTGCCGCGTGCTCGAGATCCGCGGCCAACGCATCGTCCGCTCGATCGGCCAGGCCGGCCACTGCGTGCATGACCCTCCGCGCTATCTGGGTGCCGTCAACGGCGACACGCCGCTGCCAAACGGCCACATCCTGGTGAGCGAGATCAACGGCTCCTACCTGGACGAGTTCACGCTGGCCGGCAAGCTGGTGCGGGTCTACCGCGCGCCGGTCACCTACCCGTCAGACCCCCAGCTGACGCTCCACGGCAACATCCTCCTGGCCGACTACACCAGCCCAGGCGGCCTGGTTATTCTCGATCGGAGAACCGGCCGGCTGCGCTGGCAGTACCGGGTCAGCTCCGGCCCCGGCCGGCTCGACCACCCCAGCCTGGCGGCGATGCTGCCTAACGGCATGATCGCGGTCAATGATGACTACAACCATCGCGTCGTGATCATCGACCCGCGCACCAAGAGGATCGTCTGGCAGTACGGTCACACGCGGCGTCGCCGGCACCGCGCACGGCTACCTGAACACGCCGGATGGCTTCGATTTTGTCCCGGTCACCTCAGCCGGGAAGGCCAACCCGGCCGCGATCAAGCACGGCCCGTAGCGACCATGCCCGGGCCGGGCGTGCCCGCTGTCTGCGCCCAGACCTGCGCCCTGCTCCTTGAGTTTCACGGCGTCGGTGTCTGCGACTGGGCCGGCTTCAGGCTACGCACACGGTTGCTTGCGTGAGCGTGTCCGTAGAAATCCACATCAATGACCGTCATTTCCCCGTTTCCGCTAGGGAGCGCCGTGATCCCCTGGCGAAGTGGGGCCCCGGATCGGGTTGGGAGCCCGACCAGGATCGATGGGAGCTCTACTACCTGCCGGACGACTTCTCACAGGCAAACGACCTTGCAGCGAAGAATCCGGACAAAGTGGAGGAGCTGAAGGAACTCTTCTGGGTCGAGGCGGAACGAAACCGGGTGCTGCCCTTGTTCGGCTGCGTAGTCGTCTTCATGGGCGACCTGCCGCCGATCCCTACCCAGACCCGCCACATCTACGCCGGTGACGTCCAGAACATCAACCGCGGCCTCGTGCCGCGAGTCTACGGGCACTCATACGCGATCGAGGCCGAGATCACCGTCCCGGAGGGCGGAGCTGAAGGCGTGCTCGTCGCCAACGCCGACTTCATCGGCGGCTGGGGACTCTGGATCGACGAGAAGGGTCATCTCAACCACACCTACTCACTGCTCGGCGTCGAGACGTACAAGCAGACCTCCACCAAACCTGTCCCGACGGGCGACGTCACGGTGAAGATGCTATTCGAGACCGACGAGTCCAAGCCCGGGAGCGGCGGAAGAGTCACGCTGTGGGCCAACGACGAGCAAATCGGACAGGGACGGCTCGATAAGACGATCCCGATTTCACCGACCTCCTACGCGGGCATGGACATCGGCCGCGACAACGGCCTCGTCGTCGACCTCGACTACGAGGACCGGGCACCGTACGCCTTCACCGGCACCCTCAAGCAGGTCGTCTTCGACCTCAAGCCAGCGGGCACACACGACGAGGAAAAGTCGCTCCACGAGCATGCCTCGATCCACGCCGTCGCCCACGGGGTCGCCTCCTAAGCAGATGCGAAGCCAACGCCGGGCGGCGGGAGGATCCGTCGCCCGGCTCGAGGCTTCGGGGACGAATTCCGTGAGCTGGACTCCGCCCAGCGGGAACGATCACACCCTCGGCCTGGGCGACTTCTCGATCTTCCCGCACCTAGGCATCGCCGACTTGCGATGGACGGCCCGACGAGTGGCGAAGCGTACGAAGCGATCCGCAGTACCTTCCACGATTAACGGGAGCGATTCCCAGACGCGGAGCTTCGCGACGTTCTCGGCGACACCCTGCTTCTTCGATCGCACGCGATCGCGGACTACTCGAAGATGATCGCGGCGGCCTTGACTCGATAGTGCTCGAGGTGCGCCTGCTGATTTTGGGCGCTGACGATCAGCGCGTCGAAGTCGAAGCTCTCGAGGCGCGGGTCGCGGCTTGTCTTGAGCGACGTCCATGCGGCGATCTTGCCGCTGATGCCGACGATCAGCGCCTCGGTGCGCTGCAGCCCCGTGAGCGCCGAGCTCCCGGTCACCGCCTCGCTCGACTTGACGCGAAGCGTCGTTTCGGCGACCTGCGCGCCGAGTTGTTTCAGCGCTGCGGGCTTGATGTCCAATCGCTCCATCGCGGCGACGAGCTGGTCGCGGTCGGAGCCGATGTCGGTCTTCAGCCGCGTCACGAGCTCCTGGAACGGGGTATCGCGCTGGTCGTCTGCAAGCGCGTCCAGCAGGTCGAGCGCGGCCGCTGCTCCGGCCAGGTGGTCATTCAGGTACGTGCTCTGCTCTTCGGTCGACACGTGTCTACCCCTCTCCTCGTTCCAGCCGGTCAACCCCAGGTGTAGAGCCGCACCGGCACGATGCGTAGCGAGTTCATGCCCAACAGACCGGGAGTGGGAACACCGTCCGCTCAACCATGCGGCATCAAGGTGACTTGAGCGGCGGGGGTGGGATTCGAACCCACGAATGACCTTGACGGCCATTGCCGGTTTTCAAGACCGGTGCGTTCAACCGCTCCGCCACCCCGCCGGTACGGCGAGAGTAGCAGCGAACTACGCGGTCAAGCCGACCCGGCCCCCGCCTGGTTTTTGCCTCAGCGACGCCGGGAGACCCGGCGGGCTGTACGGCGTGCTACTCGGCGTGAACCCATCATGTGCGTCTCTCCTTTCAGCTCGCGGCCTTGGCGCCGCTGTTCTCGATGGCGTGCAGCTGCTCGGCCTCCTCGCGGCTGACGAGGCCGATCGCGACCAGGTCAAGCGGGCTGATGAACCCGTCCGAGACCCGGAAGCCTCCGGCGCGCGCGATCGCGTCGCGCAGGCCGACGGCCCAGTGGTGCTCGATCAGGATCAGCGCGGCAGCCGAGTCGTTGGGGATCTCGCCGACCACGTCCCAGGCCTTGTCCTCGTCGAATACATCGATGCCGTCTTCGGCGGCTTCGGCGCCAGCTTCCGCACCGATCTCCGCCCCCTCTTCACCGTCGATGCCCAGACCTACCAGTGCGCCGACCTTGCTACCCAACTCGACCGCCTCGTCGCGGGAGAGGTTGGAGAGGTGTGCGATCTCGATATCGCCCTCGCTGTCCTTGTACACGGCCAGCGCGTCGATCACCCGCACGGTGTCGCTCTCTCGCAGCCGTTCGAGTTCGGCGATCACTTCGCCCTCGAAGGTCGGATGCTCGAACCCGAGCACCAACAGCTGTACTGGTCCAATTGCCATGTCTCTTCCCCCTGTCTTTCGCGCATGCGACCCGCGGAGGTCGGGCACCGGCGACTCCGGCGGCCTGAAGGCAGCTTCGCTGCAACCGGGCGTGGCCGCTTCGGGGCAGGCGCGCAAACTGCGGTGCTCGCACCTCGGGAAACTACGGAGCGGCGGCGGAGAGGTACGTGATCAGCCCGTCGGCCGCTCGGCCACCGCCACCTTTGCCGGCCCGCGCTCGGTCAGCCGTAGCGCCAGCAGGCTGCACACCAACGCCACGCTTGCGATGGTGATCCAGCGGCCCCACGCGGTGCCGCCATCCTCCCCGGCCAGCACCGTGTGCAGCACCGACATCACGTAGACCGCAAACACCGCGTAGTGCAGCGCCCGCCACGTCCGCCAGCCGATCCACTTCTGAAGCTGGGACGAGATCCAGACGGCCAGCATCAGGTATGTCCCGACGATGCCGAGCGCCATCCCGATGCTGCGATACCCGGTCTCGAACGGCACGAGTGCGCCCTTGAGGCCAAAGTGGATGTAGGGATCGACGATCGTCGTGGCGACGTGGATGCCGATGAAGACCAGTGTCACCAGCGTCACGAACGCGTGCAGATCGTTGGTCAGAAACCGCGGCCACTGCGGCGAGCGCATCCGCAGGCTCATCACGAGCCCCAGGAGCATCGAGAGGGTGAGGAGCACCAGCGCGGTGTATCCGCTGGCCCGCACCGTGTACCAGGCGACGCTTGTGGTGTTCATGCGGCCTGCGCCCTCTGGGCCGGCCAGGCGCCCACCGTATGCGACACATCTGGCGTGGAGAGCACGCCGGTCAGGCCGTGGCGGTCCAGAAACCGCTGGCCCTCCTCGAGGCCCAGGATCAGTGTCGTCTTTGCGGCCACCTCGGCGGCCTCGCAGGTCGGGGCGTGAACGGTGGCGCGCACAAGTCCGCTCGCCGCCGGCCGCCGGGTGCGCGGGTCGATCAGATGGTGCATCCGGCCGGCTTCGGTCTGCCAGCTGCGCTTCTGGGTGCTGGAGGTCGCGAGCGCCCCGCCGGCGAGCGTGACCGTCACGTCGCGCTGGGCCAGCGAGACGCTGATCGGCCACGGCCGGCCGCCTGGCAACGTGCCGCGCACGGCCAGATCGCCGCCCGCCGAGACGAGCGCGTAGTCGACGCCCTCGGCCTGCAGGGTGTCGAGTGCCGCGTCGACCGCCATACCCTTGGCGATGCCGCCCAGGTCGATGCTCAGATCGAACGGCACACTCACCACTCCGAGCGCTCCGATGCGGACGTCGCGCCAGCTCGACATCCGTTTGCCGGGCTCGCGGGCCTCTGGGGCGGCGCCCAGGTGCTGGAACGATCCCGCGTATCCGGCGTCGCGCAGGTCGCGGCCGAGTGTCGGGTCGAACACGCCGCCGGTGGCGGCCGCCGCGCGCAGTGCGCGGCGCAGCACGTGCGTGAGCGGGTCGCGCGTTTCGATCGGCCGGCCGGCCGAGGCGTTCAGGCGGCTCAGGTCGCTGTCGGTCCGAAACCGGCTCAGCCGCGCCTCCCACTCGGCGAACAGCTCGCGCACCTGCTCGGCATGGGCGGCGTGGGCCGGCGGGAGGATCACCAGGATCTCCGAGTCCATCGCGCGGAACCGCGCCTCGGCAGTCACGAGGCTCCCGACCCGGCCATCGGCGTCTGTCCCGACCCGTCGCCCAGCGACCCATTGTCCGAAGAGCCGTTGTCGTTGTCGTCTGAGTTCTGGTTCCCGAAGAAGTTCCATCCGTCGTCGTGCGCCTGCTGCCGTGTCTGCGTAACGCTGCTGCCGTGTGCGGTGCTCTTCCCGGCGGCGAGCATCACCAGGCCGCCGAACGAGGCGGCGGCGATCACGACGACGGCCCGTTTGGCGAGTCGCACCCGCTGCTGCAGCTGGCCGCGAGAAGGGCGGTTCGGTGTGGTAGGAGTCATCCCGCGAAGCCTGCCAGGCATACATTGCACGCCGCTGAGAGACGGCTGTGAGTGGACCGTGAACAATGCAACCACTCGCTCACCTCCGACGAATGGGAATCAGATGGCCCGCTACACCGCAACGCTGACCGCACCAAAGCCCGTCGAGGAGCTATTCGACTACCTCGCCGACTTCACGACAAACGCCGAGTGGGATCCCGCTACGGTGAGCGTCGAGTGCCTGAAGGGCCCGGTGGGCCTGGGAGCCGAGTACCGGCTGGTCAGCACGTTCATGGGCCGGCACCCGGTGCTCACCTACAAGACGGTCGAGTACGAGCGTCCGCACGCCGTGACCTTCCGGGCCGAGAACTCGACCATCGTCTCGCTCGACCGCATGACCTTCACGCCGGTCGACGGCGGCACGCGGGTCACCTACGACGCGCAGCTCACTCCGAAGCGGTGGATGAAGCTGGCAGCTCCGCTACTGGCCCTCGCCTTCAAGCGCATCGGCGACGACGCGCTCGCCGGCTTGCGCCGGGCAATCTCGGCCTGATCGCGCTCGCGGAGAGTTCTGCGACCACGCATGACACCGGAATCGATACGTCAGCGCCAGGCTGAGCCGACGAGGCGAAGGGCCGCATCCCGCGAACTCGCGTAGTCGGGGGCAAGAGGATCGACAGCCCGGACATCCGTCTCGTAGCGGGCCGAATGCGCGGCAATCCGCTCGCGAAGCTCTGTCGGCCCAACACCGTTTCGGACGAGCTTGAACTTCTCAGCCCGCACCTCTGGGAGTACGTCGAGTTCGCGCTCCGAGAGCTGTTCGATGAGTACACAGTCGGCGAGATCGGTGCTGCGTTGGCGTTGGAAGAGCGCGCGGAGTTTCTCGGCGGCCATTTCGACCGGGCGCATGGTGCGTGCGTGAAAGGGCTCGAAGTACGGCTCGCCGACCATCGAAACGAGAGGTGTGAGGTACACGTTCTCCCGGTAGCTCAACTCGACATCGAGCGTGCCGTCTGCGTGAGCGCACGAGAACTCGACGCCATCGACATCCAGTGAGTAGCTGTTGTCGGTCCGCGGTGTTTTGGGAGCGGTAATCCGAAGGAACTGTCCCATCCTCGCGTCGTTGATCGCCGTGATCACCTCGTTCGCAGGTACGGGAGACTGCGCCGGATTGACAACGGTGGCATCGGCGTCTCGGCTGGTGCGCGAGGCGCCATGCGCAAAGCGAAGTGCCGCGCCGCCTTTGAACACAATCCGCTCTTCGAACCGATCAGCAAGCGAAGCCATGACCGAGAGCAGCGCGAGGTCTCGGGCAGCGTCTTCTCGGCTGATCCCAAGTCCGTCGGCGGCGTCCTGAAGCTCGTAGTCGCTTCGTACGAGGCGGCGGACGGTCATGACACGCGGCGGTGTTCGAGGAGTTCCTCGGCACCGAGTCGAGTGCGGATCTGCCAGCGCGTGACGATCGGCGCATCCTCGTCGCCTCGATCCAGTTGGTCGGCCTTCTTCGACCGCCCCAGGAGCGGGCGGAACGGACCGGCGGCATCTTCCCCGGCGGCAAGCTCGACCAGAAATCCCAGCCTGCGCGCCGCGGCGGCAGAACCGAACCGCCTGACCGCAGCCTCCAGCCTCTTTACCGCCCTCGGCCCGGTACTCAGAAAGCCGTCGACGCTCTCGGCAAGACGAGTCGCGGAGATCCGTGTGGAAGGTCGCGCAGCGCAGTCGCAGAGTGCTCGTTCGGGTGTTGCGACCACGAGTCCACTCGGCTGTCGCTCCCCGCCCCAAAGCTGTGTCTGATCGACTGTGACCATGTGCGCATGAAGGCCCGCAGCGTTCAGATCCCGGCGGTTGCGCGTGGCCAACACCACGACTTCGCGGACGTCCTGATTGGTAAGCCCGGCGCGGGCAAGCGCCCACCAGCCAGTGGCCAGATGCGGCTGGTCGGTGACGCGCGCGGCGAGCAGCGATTCGAAGCTGCTTTGGGAGACACCGGTTGGGCTGCGCACCTCGTAGAGCCCTCGAGCGACGGGGCGGAGGTAGCCGAGGCGCACGAGGCTCTTGACGCCGCGATTGCCGTCGGGCAGGCCGAACTCGGCCAGTCGCTCGAGGTCGTCGGGAACACGAACTGTCGTCAGCCCTGATCGTGCGAGCGCCCGTGCGGCGCTACCCGCATCCGTCGATGCTCGTTGCGTATCCACTATCCCCCAAATGTAGCGCGATAATATCTTAGAAGCAAGATTTCGTATTAGTTTTGGGGGAAAACTGAAGACGCCGCGCCGCCACGAGCGAATGCGCGGAAGCCGAGATCCTACGGCTGGTGGGGAGCGGGCCCGCGCAGGATGCAGCGCGGGTCGTGGTGGCTCGCGAGCTTGGTCAGCAGCTCGTGCAGCGTGTCGCGCTCGGCCGCGCTCAGCGGTGCCATGTACTCCTGCTCGATGCCCTCGATGATCGCCCGTAGCTCCGCCAGCTTCTCGCGGCCGGCCGGCGTCATCTTGACCACGTGCCGGCGGCGATCGTCGGGATCGCGCTTGCGCAGCACCAGCTCGCGATCCTCCAGTTCGTCCAACAGCCGCACGATCTGGCTGCGGTCATAACCCAGCGAGTCGGCGATCTGGGCCTGCGTCTCGCGCGGCTCCTCGTCGAGCAGCGCCAACACCGCGTAGTGGAACGCGGTTAGTCCAGAACCCTCGAATGCGGCGTGTGAGCGGCTCTTCGCGTCGAACCCGAGGCGCTTGAGCAGAAAGACGTTGCTCGAGAGCATCTCCCTCGGAGGGCCGATAAGTGGCTCGGGGACAGGAATCTGGGTGGTTGTGGCATCCATCTTCACCAAAGTGTAGCGAAAATAATGATCGGCGTGTGATATCGTGGACGACGTCAACGATTTTGGGAGAAAATGAATGTTGCTGTCATCGATCACAGAGCGCCAGCCCAGCAGCCGCAAGGGGTTCGCCCTGGCGGCCGTGGTGGTGGCGCAGTTCATGGTGGTGCTCGACATCGCGATCGTGAACGTGGCGCTGCCCGCCATCAAGGGCGACCTGCACTTCGCCCAGGCAGACCTGCAGTGGGTCATCAGCGCCTACGCCATCCTCTTCGGCGGGGTGCTCCTGTTGGGCGGCCGGCTGGCCGACGTCTTCGGCCGGCGGCGCATCTTCATGGCCGGCCTTGCGGTCTTCTCGATCAGCTCGCTGCTGTGCGGCCTCTCGTGGTCTGAGGGCTCGCTGATCGCGTTTCGCGCGATGCAGGGACTCGGCGGCGCGCTGTTTGCACCCGCGGGGCTCTCGATCCTCATGACCACGTTTGCGGAAGGCCGTGAGCGAAACCGCGCGCTGGGTATCTGGGGCGCGGCCTCGGGCTCGGGCGGAGCGGCCGGCGTGCTGCTCGGCGGATTCCTGACCTCCTACCTCGACTGGACGTGGGTCTTCTTCATCAACGTGCCCGTCGGGATCGCCGTGATCGTGGCTGCTCCGTTCGTGCTCTCCGAGAGCCGTGGGCTCGAGCATCGGCACTTCGACATCGCCGGGGCCACATCGGTCACCGCCGGCGTGATGCTGCTGGTCTACGCGATGACCCGCGCCACCGACATCGGGTGGGGCAGCACCGAGACGGTGTCGCTCCTGGCCGCCTCGGCCGCGCTTCTGATCGCGTTCATCGTGATCGAGATGCGCTCGCCGGCGCCGCTTCTGCCGCTGCGGATCTTCCGCAACCGCATGCTCTCGGCCGCCAACGCGACCGCGGCCATGATCGGCGCGATCGCATTCTCGGAGTTCTTCCTGCTCACGCTCTACATGCAGCAGGTGCTCGGCTACTCCGCGATCGAGACCGGCACGGCGTTTATCGCCGTCACGTTCACCATCATCGTGTTCTCGAACGTGGCCCAGACGCTCGTCACCCGCCTGGGTGTGCGCACCGTGCTCACCACCGGGCTCACGCTCGATGCCGTAGCGCTGGCGCTCTTCACCCAGCTGCCGGTGCACGGGCACTACTTCTGGAACCTGTTCCCGGCCCTGGTGATCAGCGGTGTGGGGCTCGCGTTCTCGTTCGTGCCTGTGACGATTGCCGGGCTCGCCGGAGTCCAACGCAGCGACGCCGGCATCGCATCGGGCCTGATCAACACCACCCGCCAGGTCGGCGGCGCGGTGGGGCTCGCCGCGGTCACCACCATCGCGACGTCCTACGACACCGCGAGCTCCGGCACCGCCGGGCTGACCGACGGATTCCAGGTTGGATTCATCGTCCTGACCGGCTTTGCGATCGCCGGTGCACTCATCTCCGCCGTGATGCTGCGGCCGCGACCCGCTGCGGTCGAGGCCGAGACCGTCACGGCTCCGTCCACGCCACACTTCGAGGAGGCAGCCTGATGATCAAGAACACCGTGCTCGACCGAAGAATCGACGACATGCTGTTGCAACTGCGCGGGCTGGTGCTCGTGGGCGAGTTGCTCGAGCGCCGCGGCGCACCGCGGGACGAGGTCGACGCCCACGTGCGCGAGGCCGACCGGGTGCGCGGGGAACTCTCCCAGCTGATCGGCGTCTGAATCACCAGTGTGAATCACCGGTGCCAGGCACCGGTGATTCACACTGACAGGCGTAGGGCGGAGGATCTGGAGCTCGCTCAACCGAGCACTCGGGTGGGCAGCCGTGTCTCGTTCACGCCGCCCTCGGAGTTGCGCGTGATCCGGTGGCCGTAGATGCCCGGTCGTTCGGCGATCGCCTCGTGGAGTTGTGTGCCGCGGTACACGAGTCCCGCACCGTCGTCGGTCGCGTAGCCGTCGGGCAGCACGCCCTCGGCGATCAGCCGATGGATCAGCGGCCGGCGCTGCTCCTCGCCGTCGTGGTGTGGGCTGTTGGAGTAGGGCAGGAATCCGAGTCCATCGGTGACCGGCCGCAGGTCGGGCCCGAACGAGTCGGTGGTGCCGCCCACGTGCCAGCAGATCGAGCCGGCCGAGACGCCCGAGAGCACGACTCCGGCGTCCCAGCACTCGCGCAGGGTCTGGTCAAGCCCGTGCAGGCGCCACACCGCGAGCAGGCTTGCGACGGCGCCGCCGCCCACCCAGATGACGTCCTGGGCGAGCAGGTGCGCCCGAACGTCCGGCACGTTGGGCTGGGGAAACAGGGCCACATGCGACACGACGGCGTCGAGTTGGCCGAACGCCGCGTAGGCCCGCGTGAGCGTTGCCGGATGGTCGCCCATCGCCGTGGCAAGGATGCAGATCCGCGCGGTTGGCGCGGGGCATGCCAGGCGCAGGGTCTCGCGGTGCACAAGGCTGGGTCGCCACAGGTACTCATCGCCCGCAAAGCCGATGCTGGTCGCAATGATGGTCGGGTGGGTCGCGGGCACCGCGCGAGGTTATCTGACCCGGACAGCCGCGCTCTCCACCCGACCGTTCGTCAGCTCCAGCGGACGGTGATCGACTGCCGCTTGGTCGCAAGCCAGCACCGCTCGGTGACCCGGGCGGTGCTCTCATACGTGCAGCTCCAAAGGTGTGACGCCGCCGTGCAATTGCCGTAGGTGCCGTGGGCCAGCCGGCGGCACTTGACCGCGGTGGGCACGGCTACCGCGCAGGTGACGTCCGAGGCGATCAGCCGCGTCGCGCCTGTCGGCGCAGCGCACGGCTGGGAGGCCGGCCCGCGGGTCAGCACGATCCGCGCGGCGCGCTGGGCGAGCGTCTGGTGTCCGGCCCGACCGTCGGCGCGGTAGGTGATCGCCAGGGTGTTGTTGACTGTGACCGATCCCGTGTGCCCCAACGTGGCGCAGTGCCCCATCAGGAAGTCGGACTGCACGATTGCGGCCTTTCCCGCCGGCAGTGCCAGCGGCACCAGCGACGCCGCACTCCATGCACGCAGGTTGACGGGGATCGCGTCTCCACCCGGCGGAGGCGGCGCGAGCCGCACCTGGGTGGCGACTCGGCGGATGATTGCGGGCGCAGGATCGGCGCCGTCCACACCGGTGATCGTCACGGTCGACGAGGAGCGGTTGTGCACCGTCACGGCGTCGGCGTAGCGGCGGCCGGGGATACAGCCGAGTTCATCACCTGCCCGACCGGATCCACGATCGCCCCAGAGGCCGCTGCTGGGCCCGCCGTCGAAGTCGATCGGAGCTGCGAACGGCGCCGAACTGTGCCTGGAGTGTGTGGGGGTCGGATCGGATGAGCCTCCGCCGCATCCGGCCGCCCCGACGAGCAGCGCAAGGCCGGCAACTGTGCCGGTGAGATAGCTGAGTGTCCGCAACACCGATGAACTCCTAGGTCGTTGTCGCAGTTTGGACGCCTCCAGCCGGGCGGCGGTTCCCGGCTCACTGCGAACGCTGAGAATGCCACTCGGCCAGCAGTTCGCGCTCACGCGCACGGGTGAGCGTGCTGTCGGCGTCGGGCGCTCCCGACTCGGCCAGCCACGCTCGTGTGTCGGCGATCGTCTGCTCGAGGTCGCGGCCCTCCAGCCCGGCGCCGAGTGCCTTGCTGATATCCACCTCGAGCATCCCCACGGCCGCTGGATCCGCGCCGAGCCAGAACGGCAGTGAGCTCCACGGCTCGACGCCGCGATCGATCAGCCACTGCGGGTCGATCCACGTCGCCTCGGCACCGATCAGATCGGCGAACGTCCGCGGCTGCGCCGGCCACGTGGCATTGAAAACGCCGCTGCGCTCGGCGTCGATCAACTTCACGATGAACGCGGCCAGGTCGCGCGCGTCGATCGCCTGCACCGGCTGGTCGGCGGGAGCCGGCGCGAGGATCTCGCCGCCCTCGCCGCTGCGCCGTACCCAGTAGCTGAACCGGCCCGTGGGGTCGCGCGGGCCGACGATCATCCCCGGCCGCACGATGGTCGCATGCTCGGCGCCGACCGTGTCGAGCACCACCCGCTCGCTGAGTGCCTTGTCCTCGCCGTAGGTCTGCATGCTGCGGGGGCTGCGCACATCGGCGAGCGCCTCGTCTGCCGCCTGTGCCGAGAGCTGGGCGAGCGGGGCGGACTCGGTGGTGCCCGGCTTCTCCACGTCGCCGTAGGCCGAGATGCTCGAGACGAACACGTACCGGGCCGCCGAAGGGCCGAGGTGCCGGACCGCGTCGTAGACCTGGCCGGGGACATAGCCGCTCACGTCGACGACCACGTCCCATGGCTCCCGAGGAATCGCGGCGTGTCCGTCCGCGCGATCGAGCAGCACGTGGCGGGCACCGTCGAATGAGTGCACCTGGGTCTGGCCGCGGTGCACCAAGGTGAGGTCATCGCCGCGCTCGAGCAGCTGCTCGGCGAGGAAGCTGCCCATGAACCGCGTGCCGCCGAGGATGAGGATCTTCATTGAGTCAGTGCACCAGCGAGAGTTTCAGCAGCACCACACCGAACCCGATGGCGACGTTCATCGCGACGATCCCGATCGTGAGGGTGAGTGACAGACGTTCGATACGCGAGTAACGGTAGCCCTCGATGATCAGAACGACGATCCCAAGCGCGATCGCAAGCCAGATGCTGACGCTCTCGTCGATCACCCCGAGCGCTCCCAGAAGCAGCGCGAACACCGGTGGTATGGCTGCCAGCAGGATCCCGTTCTCGTCGTGCGCTACCTCGACGATCATCGCCCGGCTGAGCCGGCGGCGCTGCTCGATGCTGCCCGAGAGCGCATGCGCGTAGACGTAGGCGACCCAGAACCCGAGCACGGCAGCCACCACCAGCTGGATCAGGTGACCGGGGCGGTGACGCTCGGCGGCGTAGCCCGCGGTGGTCGCGGTCAGCACGACGAGCGTGCCGTAGATGGTGCTGCCCACCTGGCCCTCGCGTCCGCCCAGAAACCCGAGCGCGGGATGCAGCTTGCGCTCGTCGGGCGGGGGATCGGTCGTCATCGGCCGATCGTCTCACACCCATCAGCGATCCGATCCACCCGGCTCGCGATAGGGTGGGCGCGTGAAGATCACGGCCATCACCGCGACCCCGGTCAACATCCCGTTTCGCGCGCCCTACCGTTTCGCCCTCGGGTCGACCGCGTCGGTTACCAAGACGCTCGTGCAGGTCGACACCGACGAGGGCATCTCGGGCGTCGGTGAGTACGCCGCCGGCAACGGCAGTGCCGCGATCGAGCGCATCGCCCCGCGGCTGATCGGCCTTGACCCGCGCGACCTGAACGCGTGCGAGCGCCGCGTGATCCCCGACTTCAGCTTCAACCTGTGGGAGCACCTCGCCCAGCTGCGGCGGGCATTCGGCGCGGTCGAGATGGCGCTCTGGGATCTGCGCGGCCGGGCCGAGGGCCGGTCGGTGGCCCAGCTTTTGGGCGGCGCGGTGCGCACCCAGATTCCGTTCACCGAGTACTTCGCGTTTCGTCTGCCCGGTGCGGTCGACGCGGGCGAGTCGACTCCCACCGACATCGCCCGGTACTGCGCGCGCATGGTCGAGGAGTACGACGCGCCCACGTTCGAAGGCAAGATGGCCACCATCGACCTGCGCTCCGAGATTCGCATGGTGCGCGAGGTGCGCGCCGCGATCGGCCCCGACCGCATGCTGCGGCTCGACGCCAACGGCGGCTGGACGCTCGCCACCGCGATGGAGGCGATCCGCAAGCTGGCCGACTTCGACATCCGCAACTTCGAGGACCCCGTCGACACCTACGACGAGATGGCCCGGCTGCGGCCGCACGCGCCGATGACCTTCTCGACCCACAATCCCGACCTGCCGCGGGCCGTGCGGATGGGGGTGCCCGACTTCTTCGTGCCCAACATCGTCGAGCTCGGCGGCATCCGCCGCACCGTCGAATTTGCGCGGGCGGCGGCGATGCTCGGGTTCGGATTCTGGTTCCACAGCGGCGAGACCGCGGTTGCGAGCGCCGCCTACATGCACATCACCGCGGCGGTCTCGAGCATCACCGAGCCGCACCAGGCGCTCTTTCACTGGTACACCGATGACGTGGTCGCCGAGGGGCCGTTCTGCCCGCGCGGGGGAGTGGTGGCGCTGCCCGACGGGCCGGGGCTTGGAGTCACGCTCGATCCTGTCGCCGTGGCGCGCTGCCACCAGCGGTTCCTGGACGAGGGCGAGTTTCCGTCCGGTGCTGCGGGCGCGCCCGAGCGCAGCGTGGGGAGCTTCGGCAGTATCGACCGCGCCTGACGGCTAGTTTGGAGCGATCTCCGGCTGCTCGGTCGACCCGCGGGTTGCGCCCACCGACGCAATTACCACCAGGCACGCGGCGAGCCCTTCCCACCAGGTCAGCGACTGGCTGAGCAGGATCACGCCGACCGCCGCGGCCACCAGTGGCTCGGAGCAGGTCAGTACGCCGTATACCCGCGCCGGCATCCGCCGCAGGGCGGCCAGTTCGAGGGTGTAGGGAAACGCGGTCGAGAACACCGACACGGCCAGCGCGAACGCCACCACGCTGAGGCTGTCGAGCCCCGAGATGCCATCGATCGCGCCGGACGGGGCCAGCAGTAGAGCCGAGACCATGAGGCCGATCGCGAGCCCATCCGCACCCGCCCAGTGGGTGCCCACGCGCTTGGCGACCAGGATGTAGCCGGCCCACGCCGCCGCCGCCACGAGTGCAAAACCGAGCCCCGCCGCCGTCACGTGGCCCGAGGGGGCGCCGGCGAAGAGCGCCACTCCTCCCGCGGCTAGGGCTACCCACAGGACGTCACTGCGGCGGCGCGACATTGCTACGGCCACGCCCAGCGGCCCGACGAACTCGACGGTCACGGCCACGCCGAGCGGCAGCCGGTCGATGGCCTGGTAGAACGCGCTGTTCATGGTCGCAAGCAGTGCGCCGAGAGCGACCACGAGCAACAGGTCGTGGCGGCTGCGGCCGCGCAGCGCCGGCCGGGCGATTGCCACCAGCAGCACCGCGCCCAGAGCGCTGCGCAGAAACACTGCACCTTCGACACCCGTATGCGGGAATAGATGGGTGGCGCAGGCCGCACCGATCTGAAACGACACGATCGCACCGAACAGCAACACCGGCGCGGGCACCGCGTCCAGCCGACCCGAGGTGTCGTAGGCGGCTGGTTCGGCTCGGGCTTCCATGCCGCCAGCGTAGCCTGCGGATCGCTAGCCCTCGGCCGCTGTCGTATCGGCGATATGCGCCGCAGCGATGCGATGCGCTTCGGCGTGCACCGCCTCAACCCCGGTGACTGCGCGCAGGAAGTCCTCGCTGGTCAGCGTGTACATGCTCAGATCGGTCAGCGCGGTGACCGTCGCGGTGCGCGGTGTGGCGTGCAGAAGTGCGATCTCACCGAACCCGGCGCCTGCACCGCGGGTCGCGACCACTCCCGCCTTGACCGTCGAGATCTCGACGTCGCCGGTCGCGACCATGTAGTACAGATCGCCCGGATCGCCCTCGGTGATCACCTCTTCACCCGCGGGTGCATACGCAGGCTCCATCGCCCGGGCGACGGCTTCCATGCGCGGGGGCGGTAGCGGCCGGAAGAGCGGCATCGACCGCAGCAGGCCGATCTGGACGATCGGCACCGTGGCCCGCGCATCGGCGTGCAGGATCACCGGCAGGAACAGCAGCACCGCCACCGGCATGATCGCGGCCATGCCCAGCACCGCGGCATCGGCGCCGCCCAGGGTGCTGAGGATCGACACCAGCAGCGAGCCGAGGGAGAGCGCGAGCATCTCCATGCCCTCCAGCACGCCGAACACGCGGCCCAGCACGTGGGGCGACCCGGTGCGCTGCAGCAGAGTGCGACCGGTCACGTCGAACATGCTGCGGCCGATGTTTGCCACGGCCAGAAGCACGAGGGTGGGCAGGAGGTCGGGCAGGACGACGATCAGCGCGATCGAGGCGCCCATCACGAGCGCCGCCACGATCAGGGCCGGTGCCAACCTCCGCCGGCCGACGAGCCCCAGCGTGAACACCACTGCGACGATGCCGCCGGCAGCCCAGGCCGCGTTGAGGATGCCGACGCCCGAGTCGCCGATGCCCAGAACAGCTGATCGAGAGCAGCACCGCGATCACATCGAGCGCGCCCCAGAAGATCGAGGCGGTCGTGATCAGGCCGATCATCGCCGCTGTGGACGGCTCGCCGGCCAGCACGCGAACGCCCTCCCAGGCATCGCCCAGCGGCGACCCTGCCTCCACCTGGGGTGCCGGAGGCAGGCTGCGTGTGAGTGGGAGCGCGAGGATCGCGGCGCCGAACATCATTCCGGCAAGCACGGCCACCACCAGGCCGGGCCCGGCGAACAGGAACAGCAGGGACGTGAGCAGGGGCCCTGCGATGCCGCCGATGTTTTCGATCCAACCCAGCGCGGCGTTTGCGGCGGTCAGCTCGTCGGGCGTGTGCACGGCCAGCGGCAGCACCACGTTGGTCGTCGGGCGGGTGGTGTTGAAGGTGGGCGCAATCAGCACCGCGACGGCGTAGACCGCGAGCGGCGGGGCGTCGGCAATCAGCACCGCCGCGAGCGCCGCCATGCCGATCGCCTGGGCCAGGAACCCCACCGCCAGCACCTTCCCCGGCTGGTAGCGGTCGCTGAACGTCGCGATGATCGGCGCCAGCACAGCGCAGGGCAGGAGCATCGCGAACACCAGCAGCCCGCTGGCCCGTGCGCCGCCCTGGCCGTAGGCGTACACCAGTACCGCCACCCACTCGCCGATCTCGCCCGCGTTGAAGAGCGCGAAACCGATCCCGACGCGCCTCAGGGAGGGGTTGGCGGACAGGCGGACGAGTGGAAGGAGCCGCCCCACCCGGCCAGTCTATGCCGTCGGCCGAAAACGCATAAAAGGGGTCAGCCACCTTTTATGCATGGGCAACCGGGCATCCGGGTTGCAACCACGCTACTGATGCATAAAAGCTGGCTGACCCCTTTTATGCGCGGGCGATGACCGGCGGGGCGCCGAACTGGTGCAGCACCTCGGGGGTGCGGATCGAGCCGTCCTCCTGCTGGCCGTACTCGATCAGCGCGAGCAGCGTGCGGCTCGAGGTCATCGCCGTGCCGTTCAGCATGTGCACGAACTGCGTCTTTCCGCGCTCGTCGCGATACCGCGTGCCCAGCCGCCGCGCCTGGTAGTCGGTGCAGTTGGAACACGACGTCAGCTCGCGGTAGCGGCCCTGGCCGGGCAGCCACACCTCGATGTCGAACTTGCGCGCCGCCGATGCACCCAGATCGCCGGCCGCGATGTTGACCACGCGGTAGTGGAACCCCAGCTCCTGGGCGACCTCCTCCTCGATCGACACGATCAGCTCCTGCTCGTCCCACGAGGTTTCCGGCAGGCAGTAGCTGAACATCTCGAGCTTCTGGAACTGGTGCACGCGGAAGATGCCGCGGGTGTCCTTGCCCGCCGCGCCCGCCTCGCGCCGGAAACAGCTCGAGTAGCCCACGTAGTGCAGCGGCAGCTCGGCGGCGTCCAGGATCCGGTCGCCGATGTAGCGAGGCCAGCGGCACCTCGGCGGTGCCGACCAGAAACAGCGGGTCGGTCTCGAGGCCGTACACCTGGCTGCGCGCCTCGGGGAAGAACCCGGTGCCCACCATCGCCTCTTCCTTCACCAGCACCGGCGGGACGACCGGCGTGAACCCGCGGCCGGTGAGCTTCTGCAGTCCCCAGCCGACCAGCGCGAAGTCGAGCCGCACCAGGTCGCCGAGCAGGTAGTGGAACCTGCTGCCCGACACCCGCGCGGCAGCCTCCTGGTCGATCAGCCCGAGACCCTCGGGGCCGGCGATGTCCAGATGGTCGCGCGGGTCGAAGCCGAACTCGGGCTTCTTGCCCACGGTGCGCACCAGCTCGGCGTCGCTCGTCGCTGGCGCCCAGCGGCGCGGAGGGGTGGGGGATGTTGGGGATGCGCAGCATCAGGTCGTGCACCTGCGCCTCGAGCTCGGCCAGGCGGGCCTCGCCGTCGGCCTGGCGCGTCTTCAGCTCGGACTGGGCGGCGATCTCTGCGGCAGCATCCTCGCCGCGGCCGCGCGCCTCGGCGATCGCCCGGGCGGCGGTGTTGCGCTCGGCCCGCACGGCCTCGACCTGGCCCAGCAGCTCGCGCCGCCGGCCGTCCAGCTCCAGGAACCGGTCGACGTCGTCGCCCGCGCCGCGGCGGGCGAGCAGCTCGCGCACGCCGTCGGGGTCGTCTCGGATCAGACGCTGGTCGATCATGCTCGCGAGTCTACTAACGCCTGCACGAAGTTGGCGACGCCGTCCTCGTCGACCGGCGGCACCCGCCAGTCGGCGTGCTCGACCAGCACCGGGTCGGCATCGGCCACCGCCACTCCCACGCCTGCCTCCTGCAGTAGCTCGATGTCGTTGGCGCCGTCGCCGAACGCGATCACGTCGGCCGTGGCGATCCCCAGCAGTCCGCACACGTAGTCGAGCGCCGCGCCCTTCGACACGCCGGGCCGCGCGATCTCGAGAAAGTACGGCAGCGACTTGGCGATGAACAGCTGATGATCGAACCGGTGGCGCAGATCCGCCTGGAGCGCGTCGAGCGCGTGCGACTCTCCCACGACCACGATCTTGGTGGTGGGCTGGGTCAGCCACGCCATCAGGTCGCCCACCACGTGCGCCTCGAGCCGGGCGTGGGCGGCATACGTGAGGGCCTCCTCGTTCAGCGCTTGACACGTACAGCTGGTCGTCGCGGTACACGTTCATGTGGAAGCCCTCTGCCTCCACCGCCGCGATCACGGCGCGGGCCACCGGCACGTCGATCGGCTCGTGCCGCAGCCACTCACCCGACACCGGATCGGCCACGAGCGCGCCCTGATAGCAGATCACCGGGGCGGTGATGCCGAGCTGGTTGCGCGTAGGGACGGGCCGAGGCGAACATGCGGCCGGTGGCGAGGATCGGCGTGATGCCGGCCCCCTGGGCGGCGCCGACCGCGGCCCGCAGCGCCGGTGTGAGCTCGAGGCTGTCGGGCAGGATCGTGCGATCCATGTCCATGGCGATCGCGCGCACTCGTGCGGTGTCGAGCCACTCGGGCAGGATCGTGGACGTGCTCATTTCGAGGTCTCCTCGAGGATGTAATCGATGATGTGTTGGATGTCTGCGCCCTTGACGAGACGGTCGGGCATGCCCGGCGCGCCCTTTTCGATGGCCGTTTCGAGCTGTGCGCGGGTTGGTTTCAGCTCGGAGAGGTTAGGGGCGGCCGCCACCGGTGAGAGCTGGTTTTGGCCGAGTGCGTGACACGAGCCGCAGCGCTGCTGGAACAGCACCTGGTTCTGGTGCATTCGGCTCGTGCCGCAGCCGGTCACCAGGAGTGTGACCGCCAACACGACGGTGATGGGGGCGGCGCGCACGCATCGAGCGTATCCTTCAGACCCGGATGGACGCGCAAGACACCCAGCTCTGTGACCTGATCCAGAACGAGCTGCCGCTGGTCGAGCGGCCCTATGCCGCGCTCGGTGAGCGTCTGCAGATGAGCGAGGACGAGGTGCTCGAGCGGGTTTCGCGGCTGCGCTCCGAGCGCATCATCCGGCAGGTTTCGGCCATCTTCGACACGCGCAAGCTGGGCTATCGCTCGATGCTGGTGGCCGCGCGCACGTCGCCGGAGCGCGCCGACGAGGCGGCCGAGGTGATCAACTCGCACCCCGGTGTGACGCACAACTACCGCCGCGACCACGAGTTCAACATCTGGTTCACGCTCGGCGTGCCGCCCAACACGCAGCTCGGGCCTCGACCGGTCGGTCGAGCTGCTCGGCGAGCTGGCCCAGGTCGAGTCGATCCGCCCGCTGCCCGCGCTGCGGTTCTTCAAGATCGGGGTCGATCTGGACATGGCCGGCGGGCGCGATCCGAGCGCCAAGAAGGTGCGGCCCAAGCCGACTGCGCCGACGCCGCCGCCCGACAGCATCCCGCAGCGCGACATCGATGCGATTCGCGCCCTGCAGGGCGATCTGCGGGCGGTGTCCGAGCCGTTCCTGGCGCCCGCCGAGCGCTTCGGGTTCACGGTGCCCGAGCTGCTCGAGGTGGGCCACCGGTTCCTTGGCACCGGGCAGATGCGGCGGTTCGCGGCGGTGCTCTACCACCGCTCGGCGGGGTTCGTCTACAACGGGATGGGTGTGTGGAAGGCGCCGGACGATCGGATGGACGAGCTGGGTTCGCTGATGGCCTCGTTCCGCGGCGTCTCGCACTGCTACCAGCGGCCCACCTACCCCGACTGGCCGTACAACCTGTTCTCGATGACCCACGGCCGCACCAAGCAGGAATGCGAGGACGTGCTCGACGCGATCGCCGCCGAGACGGGCCTCGAAGACCGGGTGGTGCTCTACTCGACCAAGGAGTGGAAGAAGACGAGGCTGGTCTACTTCAGCCCCGACGCCGAGCAGTGGGAGCGCGAGCACCTTCCAGTGAGTGCCTAAAAGCAGCGCAATCGCAACAAACGTGCCAGGCACGTTTGTCGCGTCCGTGAATAAATGGCGACTGACCCCTCTTATTCATCTCACGTTCCGGTGGGCCTGGACGTTCTTCTGACATGAGACTGCCACCGTTCCAGACCCTGATCGACGACCACGGCGACGCGCTCTTGCGATACCTGCGCGCGGCGGTGGGAGCACAGGAGGCCGAGGACGCGTGGCAGGAGACGATGCTGGCGGCGCTGCGGGCCTATCCCGAGCTGCGCTCCACCGAGCACCTGCGCGGGTGGCTCTTCACGATTGCCCACCGCAAGGCGCTCGACACACACCGCGGGATCCCCCGCCGGCCGGTGCCCAGCGAGGCACTGCCCGGCGGCGCGGTCGACCCTGTGCAGGTCGACCCGGCGCTCTGGACGGCAGTGCGCAAGCTGCCGCAGAAACAGCGCGCGGCGGTCACGTTGCGGTTCGCCGGCGACCTTGACTATCGCGCCATCGCGGCGCTGATCGACTGCAGCGAGGACGCCGCCCGGCAGAACGTGCGGGCCGGGATCGCCGCAGTCCGGAAGGAGTGGGTATGAGCACGCGAACCGAGACGCTGGCCGCGCGGGCGGCCGAGGAGGGTCTGCTGGACGTGGTCTACGGGCCGGTAGACGCGCCGTTCGGCCAGCTGCAGGTGGCGGCGACGCCGGCCGGTGTGGTGCGGGTGGTGTTCGAGGACGAGGATCTCGACGCCGTGCTGCAGCGACTGGCCGACGAGGTCTCGCCGCGGGTGATCGAGGCCCCCTCGCGGGTCGATGCGGTGCGCCGCGAGCTGGACGAGTACTTCGCCGGTGACCGGCGGGTGTTCGAATCGCCGGTCGACTGGCGGCTGTCGCGCGGGTTTCCGCTGCGCGCCCGCGAGGCGTGTTACGCGATCCCGTACGGCGAGGTGCGCACCTACACGCAGCTGGCCGGCGAGGCGGGCAACCCTCAGGCGTCGCGCGCGGCGGGCAATGCGATGGCGCGAAATCCGATCCCGATCATCGTGCCCTGCCACCGCGTGCTGCGTACCGGCGGGCAGCTGGGCGGCTACGCCGGAGGTCTCGACACCAAGCGCTGGCTGCTGGGCCTGGAGCGCAGCGCGTTCGGTGAATAGAAGGTGTCAGGCAGTTTTTATTCACGTCAACCGCGCCGGGTACTCGTAGAAGCCTCCTCGTGAATAGAAACTGCCTGACACCTTCTATTCACTAGGTGGTGGGGGGCGACGTAGTGCCTCCGCCCCCGCCGCCATTGCCGCCGCCGTTCCCGGCAGTCTTTCCGGTGCCGGTACCCGTGCCGGTGCCGTTCCCGCCGCCGTTCTTCTTGCCGTTGTCCTTGGGCTTGGTCGGGGCTACCGGCGGTGCTGAGAGCGGGAACTGCGAGGTGAACGGCTGATACCAGGTGGAGGGCGGCTGCGCGTCGCCGAAGTCGACCGCCGGGTAGTGGCCGGGCTCGAGGGCGAACGCGCTCGACATGAACCTCTGCCAGACCTCGGTCGGATACCCGCCGCCGAACGTCTCCTGGGTGCCCAACACGTTCTTCATCGAGTAGGCATCCGAGTCGCCCTGGGGGAAGCCCATCCACACGCACGTCACGAGCACCGGCGTATAGCCGCAGAACCACGCGTCCTGATGCTCCTCCACGGTGCCGGTCTTGCCCGCGGCGGGCCGTCCGTCCGGCAGGGCACCCGCGCCGCCAGTACAAAGGCCCCTGGCGCACGTGATGTTGTCGACCAGGATGCTGTTCATCTCGTCGGCGGCCCAGGCCGGGATCACGCGCGTGCCCGGGTTCTTGGCGGCCGGCGTCGAGTCGTCGATCTTCTTGTTGTAGGACTTGACGCCGGTGATGGCGATCGGGTCGTGATGGATGCCGCCCCCGGCAAAGCTCGAGTACGCGCTGGCCATGCTCAGCGGCGAGACTCCGCCGGTGCCGAGCACGATCGAGAGCACCTCGGGCAACTTGGTCGACTCGGGGATCCCCAGCCGGTGGGCCATCCTGACGCTGTCCGCGGCACCGATGTCGGCCGAGAGCCGCCCGAACACGGCGTTGATCGACCCGTCCATGGCCGTATGCAGATCGAAGTTTCCGCTCTCGGCGATGTCGGCGTTGTTGACCTCCCAGCAGTTGCCCACGCCCGAGGTGCAGCCGGTCGGGTAGTAGAACGGCGACTGGGCCGAGTACTGCGTCGTCTCGGGGTCGATGTGCTTGTACATCATCGCCGCCATCAGCGTGAACGGCTTGAAGCTGGAACCCGCCTGGCGTGATGCCGAGCCGGGCAGGTCGAACTTGGACTTGTGCCAGTCCGCGCTCGAGTTGAACGCGACGATCGCGCCGGTGCGCGGGTCGATCGAGACGAGCGCCGTATCGGGGTACTTGCCGCCGTGCGGGATCGACATCTCGGCGTCATGGGCGGCGCGCTGCAGCCGCGGGTCGATCGTGGTCTGCACCTGGAGGCCGCCCTGGTGCAGCATCTTCTTGCCGTAGCGATCCTTCAGGATCGACTCGACGAACTGCACGAAGAACGGCTGCTTGGGATCGGCCCCGCCCGTGTAGGGATGCAGCTTGAGCCCCGTATGGACGGCCCGCGTGTACTGCGTGTAGGTCAGATCGCCGTTGTTGAACATCGCCGTCAGCACCTGGTTTCGGCGCACCAGCGTGGCGTGGCGGTTGATGTTGGGGTTGTACTGGGTGGGCGACTGGGGGATGCCGGCCAGCATCGCCGCCTGCGTGATCCCAAGCTGCTTGCAGTGCACCGAGAAGTACACCTCGGCGGCCGACTCGCAGCCGTACGTCACGCCGCCGTAGGGCACCACGTTCAGGTAGGTGCTGAGGATCTTGTCCTTCGACCAGCGATCGCTCATCTGCATCGCAAGCCAGGCTTCCTTGAGCTTGCGGGTGGCCGACACGTCGTTGTTCAGGTACAGGTTTCGCACCACCTGCTGCTCGATCGTCGAGGCGCCCTGCACCACGTGGCCGGCATTGATGTCGTCGAGCGCGGCACGGAAGATGCCCTCGAAGTCGACGCCGCCGTGCTGGTAGAACCGCCGGTCCTCGATGTCGACGGTGGCCTTCTTCAGCCACGGCGAGATGTTGGTGCGCGACACCGGCACGCGGTTTTCGACCGACGGCACCGTGTAGAGCTTGACGCCGTTGGCGGCATAGATCGTGGTGTTGACGCCCGGCTCGTGGCGCTTCATGTTCTTCAGATCGAGACCGTCGACCACGCTGTAGGCGGCCAGGCCGGCGCCGGCTCCCGCGGTCACCACCAGTGCGACTCCCAGGATCACCAGCGCGACGAACCCGGAGGCGATCAGCGACCGGTTCTGGCGGCGGCGGCGCATGGCGCGGCGCTTGCGCCGCCGCGCGCTGATCACACCCAGCGCGTCGTCATAGTTGTGTTCAGGGGGCTTCAACGGAACAATTATACGTAGTCAAGCCAAAAAACCCTGCTTTATCAGGGTGTGGCTGAGTAGCCGAACGCGGTGGCGGGTGAGTTGGGGTAGCGGTCACGAAAGAGCGTCCAGATCATCTCGTCATGCA
This sequence comes from uncultured Actinomycetes bacterium, assembly GCA_963796875.1. GTDB lineage: Bacteria > Actinomycetota > Thermoleophilia > Gaiellales > JAICJC01 > CAVPTL01. The sequence continues at coordinate 180,569 of CAWCNL010000003.1, read as the reverse complement.
GCGCCCCCTCGTGATCGGTCAGGCGCCGCCGCAATGTTGCCTCGTGCTCGTATCCCAGCCGCTGCGGCACCGCGGCGCTGCGCGTGTTGCGCGGGTCGCAGTGGATCTCGATGCGGTCGAGCGCCAGGTGCTCGAACCCGACCCGCGTGAGCACCGCAGTGGCCTCGGTGATCAGACCCCTGCCCTCGTGCGCAGCATCGATCCAGTAACCGATCTCGCGGCTCTCGGCGCCCGAGCGGGGATGCAGGCCGGTGCCGCCCAGCACCTCGTGCTCGTCGCTGTCCCAGATGCCGTAGATCGCGTCCTCGCCGGCGTCGAACATCCGCCGGAACTCGATCAGCCGGGCGGTCTTCTCGGCCACCGACTCGGGCTCGTTGGCCACCCACGGCATCCAGGGCAGCAGATGGGGGATGTTGCGGTCGATGGCAGCCTTCAGCGCCGGAACGTCGCGGGGCTCCCAGCGGCGGATCACCAGCCGGTCGGTCTCGAGCCGTACCGGAGGCGTGCTCACACGTCGACCTGCAATCCGTCGTAGGCCACCCCGAACCCCTCGGGCAGCCACTCCTCGAGCTCCACCTGCGTGCCGGTGCGATGCCCGATGTGCGTGAAGAGCGTGCGGCCGGGGCGCAGCTTGGCCGCCACGGCGATCATCTGCTCCATCGGCAGGTGGCCGCCCACCGGCCGCGAGCGGCTGGAGCCGTCCACCACGGCCAGGTCGGCGTTGCGGGCGAGCTTCGACGCGGGCGGCGCGCCCAGGTCGGGCATGTAGGCCACCGACCGGCCGTCGCGCTGCAGCCGCAGGCCGAGCGTGGGGGTGGAGCCGTGCTCGACGTCGAACGCGCGCAGCTCGAGGCCCTCGCCCAGATCGACCGGGATACCGGGGGCGATGTGCGTGATGCGGTAGTCGAGCCGCGGGAAGAGCTTGCGGATCTCGCGCTCCGTCGCCTTGGTCAGATAGAGCGGCAGCCGCAGCTTGGCCAGCTCGTGCAGGCCCAGGGTGTGATCGTGGTGGCTGTGCGTGACCACCACCGCCTCGGGCACCACGCCCAGCGCGGCGCAGCTGCCGGTAGGCATCGGGGCCGGCATCCACCAGCACCCGCCGGTCCACCAGCAGCGACGAGCGCAGCCGTTCGTCGCGCGGGTCAGACGAGGTGCACTGCGCACAGTCGCACCCCAGCCGGGGAATTGGCCAGGCTGCGCCGGTACCGAGGAAGTCGATGAGCATCCGGGCAGCCTACCGGCGCGTCGCGCGGCTAGCATTTGGGGTTCGTGAGTGACGCGGGCACACACGGTTCTGAACACCTTCTCGGCGCCGGTCAGAGACTGGTTTGAGCGGTCGTTCCGCGAGCCCACCCGCGCACAGGCGATGGGCTGGCCGCCGATCGCCGAGGGCCGCCACACGCTGATCTTCGCGCCGACCGGCTCGGGCAAGACGCTGACGGCGTTTCTGTGGGCCATCGACCGGCTGGTGAAGGCGCCCGGACAGGGCACCAGGGTGCTGTACGTCTCGCCGCTCAAGGCGCTCAACCACGACATCGAGAAGAACCTGCGCGCGCCGCTGGCCGGGATCGTGGGCGGGAGCCGACGTGACCGTGGCCGTGCGCACCGGCGATACCTCGCAGCGCGAGCGCGCGGCGATCCGCCGGCACCCGCCCGACATCCTGATCACCACCCCCGAATCGCTCTACCTGATGCTGACCTCGGCCGCGCGCGAGACGCTGGCGGGCGTCGAGACGGTGATCGTCGACGAGATCCACGCCGTGGCCGCCACCAAGCGCGGCACGCATCTGGCGCTCTCGCTCGAGCGGCTCGACCACCTGGTCGGCCGCGACGTGCAGCGCATCGGCCTCTCGGCCACCCAGCGGCCGCTGGAGGAGGTCGCGGCGTTCCTGGGCGGCGGCGGCCGCGACGTGCAGATCGTCGATGCCGGCGGCGGCAAGACGCTCGACCTGCAGGTGCTGGTGCCGGTCGAGGACATGCGCGAGCTGGGCGGTGCCCCCGAGGTGGAGGGCGAACCGCGCATCTCCATCTGGCCGGCGATCTATCCCAGGCTGCTCGAGCTGGTACGGGCACACCGCTCGACGATCGTCTTCGTGAACAGCCGCCGCGCCGCCGAGCGGGTGGCAAACCGGCTCAACGAGATGGCCGAGGACGACATCGCCCGCGCCCACCACGGCTCGATCGCCCGCGAGCAGCGGCTGGCCATCGAGGACATGCTGAAGAGCGGCGCCCTGCCGGCGCTGGTGGCGACCTCGTCGCTCGAGCTGGGCATCGACATGGGCGCGGTCGACCTGGTGGTGCAGATCGAGTCGCCCAAGTCGGTGGCCGCCGGGCTTCAGCGGGTAGGCCGTGCCGGACACAGCGTCGGCGAGCCGTCGGCGGGGCGGTTCTTCCCCAAGTTCCGCGGCGACCTGCTCGAGACCGCGGTGGTCACGCGGCGTATGCAGGAGGGCGAGATCGAGCACACGCGCGTGCCGCGCCGGCCGCTCGACGTGCTCGCCCAGCAGATCGTGGCCATGACCGCGATGGACGAGTGGGAGGTGGACGCGCTGCATACGGCGGTGACCCGCGCGTACCCCTACCGCGACCTCTCGCGCGTGCAGCTCGAGGGCGTGCTCGACATGCTGGCCGGCCGCTACCCGTCCGACGAGTTTGCCGAGCTGCGTCCGCGGATCGTGTGGGATCGCACCGCCGATGTGGTGCGCGGACGCGATAGCGCGCGGCGGCTGGCGGTGATCAGCGGCGGCACGATCCCCGACCGCGGCCTCTACGGCGTGTTCATGGCCGACTCGGGCATGCGGGTGGGCGAGCTCGACGAGGAGATGGTCTACGAGGCGCGCCAGGGCGAGGTGTTCCAGCTGGGCGCGAGCTCGTGGCGGATCGAGAACATCACGCGCGACCGGGTGCTGGTCTCGCCCGCGCCCGGCGTGCCCGGCAAGCTGCCGTTCTGGAAGGGCGACAGCGTGGGCCGGCCGTTCGAGCTTGGCCAGGCCGTGGGCGAGGCCGCCCGCACGCGGTCGTTCGGGCCGCTCGACACGTTCGCCGCGGCCAACCTGAGCGCGTATCTGGACGACCAGGAGGCCGCCACCGGCGTGGTGCCGTCCGACCGCACGATCGTGATCGAGCGCTTCCGCGACGAGCTGGGCGACTGGCGCATCTGCGTGCTCTCGCCGTTCGGCGCGCGGGTGCACGCGCCGTGGGCGCTGGCGGTCGAGGCCCGCATGAGCGAGCAGCTGGGCATCGATGTCGAGGCCATGTGGTCAGACGACGGCATCGCGATCCGGCTGCCCGACTCCGACACCGTGCCGCCCACCGACGCGATCGCGATCGCCGCCGACGACCTGGACGACCTGCTGCTCGAGCGGGTGGCGGCAAGCCCGATGTTTGCCGCGCGGTTTCGCGAGAACGCGGCCCGCGCGCTGCTCCTGCCGCGGCGCCGGCCCAACGCCCGCACGCCGCTCTGGCAGCAGCGGCTGAAGGCGCACGATCTGCAGCAGGTGGCCCGCCGCTACGGGTCGTTTCCGATCATGCTCGAGACCTACCGCGAGGTGCTCTCCGACGTGTTCGAGGTACCGCGCCTGAAGCAGCTGCTCGACTCGATCGCGACCGGAGCGGTGCGGCTGGTGGAGGTGGAGTCGGCGCATCCCTCGCCGTTTGCCAGTTCGCTCCTGTTCGACTACATCGCGAGCTACATGTACGAGGGCGACGCGCCCGCGGCCGAGCGGCACATGCAGACGCTCACGCTGGATCGCGCGCTTCTGGCCGAGCTGCTGGCCGCCGACGATCTGCGCGAGCTGCTGGATGCCGACGCGATCGCCGAGGTCGAGGCCGAGCTGCAGGGCATCGGCGCCGAGCTGACGGCCGACACCGCCCACGACCTGCTGCGAAGGCTGGGGGCGCTCTCGCGCTCCGAGCTGGACGAGCGCGGCGCGAGCCGCTCTGCGGTCGACCGGCTGGTGCGCGAGCGGCGGGCGGTGGAGGTGGGCGTGGCGGGCGAGCAGCGGGTGATCGCCGTGGAGGATGCCGGTCTCTACCGCGACGGTGTGGGCGCCGTGCCGCCGCCCGGACTTGCGGCGCCGTTCCTGGAACCGGTGGACGACGCGCTCGAGCGGCTGGTGGCGCGGTATGCCCGCACGCACGGGCCGTTCACCGCCGCCGCCGTGGGCGAGCGCCTGGGGGTGGAGGTGGCACCGGTGCTCGAGCGCCTGGTGGCCGTGGGTGAGCTGCTCGAAGGGGGATTCCTGCCGGGACGAAGCGGCCGCGAGTACGTCGCGCCCGATGTGCTGCGCCGCATCCGGCGGCGCACGCTGGCGCGGCTGCGCCGCCAGGTCGAGCCGGTCGAGACGTCGGTGCTGGGGCGGTTCCTGCCCGCCTGGCACGGCATCGGCCGCGATCTTGGCCGGGGCCAGACGCGGCTGCGCGAGGTGGTCGCCCAGCTCGAGGGGTCTGGCGCTGCCGGCCGCCGGGGTCGAGACCGACCTGCTGCCGGCCCGTGTGCCGGGCTTTCGGCCCGACTGGCTCGACCTCGCCTGTGCGGGCGGCGAGCTGGTGTGGATCGGTGCCGGGCCGGGCCGGGTGCGGCTCTACCTGCGCGAGAACGTGCCACTTCTGCACGACCTGGCCGACCCCGTCGAGCATCCGATCCTCGACGTGCTGGACCGGCGCGGCGCGAGCTTCTTCGCCGACCTGACGGCCGAGATCGAGGGCGACGGCCGGGCGCTTCTGACCGACCTCTGGGAGCTGGTGTGGGCGGGCCTCATCACCAACGACTCGTGGGAGCCGCTGCGCGCGGGCACCACGCTGCGGCCGGTGCCGCCCGCGGCGCAGCGGCGCGGGCGCCGGGCGCGCCCGGCTTCGGCACTGCCGGCCGCGCGTGGCCGGTGGTCGCCGGTGGCGCCGCTGATGCGGCCCGAGGCCGCCCCGCGTGAGCGTGCCCGGGCGCTGGCCGAGGTGCTGCTGGAGCGCCACGGAGTGGTGACCCGGGCGGCGGTGCTGGGCGAGGGCATCCCTGGAGGCTTCTCGGCGGTGTACGGCGAGCTGCGGGGAATGGAGGAGGCAGGGCTGTGCCAGCGCGGCTACTTCGTCGAGGGTCTCGGCGGCGCACAGTTCGCGCTGCCCGCGGCGGTGGAACGGCTGCGTGATCTGCGTGAGGCGCCCGATCGTCCCGAGGTGGTGGTGCTGGCGGCGACCGACCCGGCCAATCCCTACGGCGTCACGGCGCCATGGCCGGAGTCGGCGCGGCGTCCGGTGCGCGCGGCGGGTGCGTGGGTGGCGCTGGTGGGCGGCGAGCCGGCGGTGTACGTGGAGCGCGGCGGCCGCGGCCTGGTCTCGTTCGACCCGGAGCGGTTCGATGCGGGCATCGGCGGGCTCGCGGCGGCGGTGGCGGCGGGGCGCATCCGCCGGATCACACCCGAGCGCATCGACGGCCGTCCGATCAGCGGCGACCCCGCCGAGGCCGTCCTGCTGGCCCACGGGTTCCTGCAGACCCACCGCCGCCTCGTCCTGCGCGCCTAACTCCGCGCCAACGCATACCCCGTGCCAGGCACGTTCTATGCGTTCGCGGCTTTAGCAACGTACAGGGTGACAGTGCCGGGCAGCTCGAACCGGTCGGGGCCCTCGGGGCGCATCAGCGTCTCCAGATCAGCCAGCAGTGCGGCCTGCTCGGGCTCGTCCATCGCCGCCACGAAGCTCCATGTCGACATCAGCCGCAGCAGGCTCTCCACCGTGTACTCGCGCGGGTTCGCGAATACCTGGGTCTCGATCTCGCCAAAGAGCGGCGAGGCCTGCAGGGGCTCGCGCCAGAGTCCCGTCCACGGCCGGTTCTGCGGGGTCACGTGCGGGCGATCGACCTGCTTCAGCCGCTGCTCGACCGCCTCGTTCCAGGGCAGGTGATCCCAGTCGCTGCTGCCGTACACCAGCACCAGCGCTCCGCCCGGGCGCAGCACGCGGTGGATCTCGGGCAGCGCCCGGGCCTGATCGAACCAGTGGAACGCCTCGCCCACGAACACGGCGTCGGCGCTCGAGGCCTCCAGCGGGAGGTGTTCGGCCGTGCCGTCGCGCGCGTCGATGCCCGGCACCTGGCGCACCAGCACCGCACGCATCTGGGCCAGCGGCTCGATCGCCACCAGCCGCCCCGGCCGTCGCGCGAGGACGCGCGAGAGCTTGCCCGTCCCCGCAGCCAGGTCGACCACCTGCGACGAGGCGTCCAGACCGAGCTGCGCATAGACCCATTCGACCGGCTCATCGGGATATTCGGGGCGGCCCAGCTCGTAGCGTTCGGCGGCGCCGGCAAACGCCATCGCCAGCGGATCGATGCGGTGCTGTGGACTCATACGATGACCCGATGCTAGATGAATCCATCTGCCGCATAAACTGACCGGATGCCCGAGGGACACTCGCTCGAACGCGCCGCCCGCCGCCTGCGGCCGCTGGTCGGGGCCGAGGTGCTCGCCGGGCCGCTTTCGGGGTCGACCGTCGCGGCGGTGGAGGCGCGCGGAAAGCACCTGCTGATCCACGCCGACGACGGTCGCAGCGCCGACCTGCACCTGGGCATGCACGGCCGGCGCGCGGCTGATGCCCAGCGGCAGCGCATCGACCGCCCCCGGGCCGCATCGGGCCGTGATGCGCACGAGTGCAGGCGATGCCGTGCTGGTCGGCCGGCTGCGGCTGACCACGGCCGGACGCGGCCCCCGGCTGGGCCCCGATCTGTTGCACGGCCGGTTCGACGCGCGCGAATACCTGCGCCGGGCGCGGCTGGTCGACCGGCCGATCGGCGAGGTGCTGCTCGACCAGCGCGTGCTGGCCGGCATCGGCAACATCGTGCGCTGCGAGACGCTCTTTGCCCGAGGCCGTCGACCCCTTCGCGCCGAGTGCCGGGCTGAGCGACCGCACGCTGCTGCGGCTCGCCGTCGTCGCCCGCCGCCAGCTGCGCGCCGGGGTGGAGGGCGATCTGCCCCGCGCCATCTACCGCACCACCGGCCGGCCGTGCCCCCGCTGCCGCACCCCGATCGCCTCGCGCGTGGTGGGCGAGCACCGGCGGCGGCTGTACTGGTGTCCCGGCTGTCAGGCGCGGACGGTATGAAGCCCCGGTACTCGGAGGGCGAGATCGATCGGGCCCGCGGCACGGTGCTCGGCCTGGCGGTCGGCGACGCCCTGGCCGCGCCCCTCGAGTGGCTGCACCCGGAGCAGATTCACGCCCGCTACGGCGGCGATCTGCGCGACCTGGTGGTCTCGCCGGGCTGGAGTCGCGGGCAGTGGACCGAGGAGACCGCGCTCGCCCTGGAGCTTGCCCGCAGCATCGTGGAGTGCGAAGGCTACGACGAGGACGACGTGTTTGCCCGCTACGCGCTGTATGCCCGGGCAAGGCCACCGGCGATCGACGAGCAGGTGGCCTTCACCATCGGCCGCGCGCGCAACGTCGCCGAGGCCCGCGCGGCGGCCACCGCCACGGCCGCCGTGGGAGCTGCGGTGACGGCCGGAGCGCTCACCCGGTGTGCGCCGATCGGCGTGCACTACAGTCGCGATCCCGGAGCGATCGAACGGTTCTCGCGGGTCGATGCCGGCCTTTCACATGCTGATCCGCTGGCCGCCGAGGCGTGCGTGTGGTTCAACCTGACGATCGCCGAACTCGTGCGCGGTCGCCGACCGCCGTCGTCGGCATCGCGGGTGGGGCTTGCGACGGCCGACGCGATCGCCCGTCCCGAGGCGCTGGCAGGTGAGGCGCAGAGCGCCGGAGGCGAGGTGTTGACCACCCTGCGGATCGCCTTTGCCGCCGCCCTCGGCCACGACACGTTCGAGCGGGCAGTCGTCTTTGCGGCGAACCTGGGTGGCGACGCCGATGCCGCGGCGGCAGCGGCAGGAGCACTGGCCGGAGCGCGGTTTGGGGTTTCGGCGATCCCCGAGCGGTGGCTGGAACCGCTCTTCGCGAGGGCCGAGATCACCGGCCTTGCCACCCGGCTCCTGCGGGCATAGGGTTTGCGCACACGGTTGGCTCCCGCTGGGACTTCTGATGAAGGCTGTAATCACTGTCCGGCGTCTGCATCCCAACCATGCTCAGGCATTTCTTGAAGCGTGGCGGCCGACTGCGTTCGACGATCGGGTGGCGCAGATCCTCGCGCTCAGCACCGAGGCGCGATCCCGACCTGATCACCACGCTCGTGCTGCTGCGCGGCGACGAGGTTGCGCTCAGCGAGATGCGCGACGAGTTGGGCAAGCATGCTCTGAAGCGGGGCCAGCGGCTCGAACCGCACGTGGCCGAGACCCTGCTGGCCGGCTACTTCAACCTGATCTTCGAGCTGAACGGCGAGCCGACCGGCGAGCACCTGCTGGTGCCGTTCACCGAGCGCCACCTGCGGCCGGGCACCAGCGCCGAGTTCGTGGAGGCCCTCGCCGCCGGGTCGCGGCGGGAGGGGAAGCTGCCGGCCGGCATGACCCGGGTGATGGCGTTCGCCGGCGAGGCCGATCCCGATCATGTGGTGCAGTTCGCGCTGGTGGCCACGGCCGAGCCCGAGACCTTCCGCGAGGCCGTGCGCGCGGGGCGCGACCGCATGCGCGAGTCGATCGCGCCGTACGTCGAGTCGGTTGGCGTGGATACCACCTTCGACGTGGTCGAGCAGATCGCCAGCGCACCGGTCGACTAGTGTTTGCAGCGTGACCGCAGAGCCCGACCGAAACCTTGCCCTCGAACTCGTCCGCGTGACCGAGGCGGCGGCGCTGGCTTCCGCCCGATGGGTCGGGTTTGGCGACAAGAACGCCGCCGACCAGGCCGCGGTCGACGCCATGCGCTACATGCTCGCGACCGTCGATATGAACGGTGTGGTGGTGATCGGCGAGGGCGAGAAGGACGAGGCGCCCATGCTGTTCAACGGCGAGCACATCGGCTCGGGCCAGGGCGCCGAGCTGGACGTGGCGGTCGATCCGCTGGAAGGAACGGCGCTGGTTGCCCTCGGACAGCCCAATGCGCTGGCCGTGGTCGCCGCCGCCGAGCGGGGCAGCATGTTCGACCCCGGCCCGGTCTTCTACATGGAGAAGCTCGCCTGCGGGGCGGATATCGACGACGAACTCGACCTGCGCGCGCCGATCGAGGAGACGCTGCAGCAGGTCGCCTCGGCCAAACGCTCGCGCGTGCGCGATCTGATGGTGGTGATCCTCGACCGCCCGCGGCACGACGACATGGTGGCGCGCATCCGCGCGGCCGGTGCGCGCATCCGGTTCATCGCCCACGGCGACGTGGCCGGCGCGATGATGGCCGCAAGCCCCGACACCGGCATCGACCTGCTGTGGGGCATCGGCGGTACGCCCGAGGGCGTGCTCGCGGCGGCGGCGTTCAAGTGCCTCGGAGGCCAGCTGCAGGGGCGGCTGTGGCCGCGCGACGACGAGGAGCGCGCCGCGGCCGAGGCGGCCGGCTACGACCTGGCCCAGGTCTACACCACCGACGATCTGGTGCGGGGCGACAACGTGTTCTTCGCCGCCACCGGAGTCACCGACGGCGATCTGCTGCGCGGCGTGCGATACCGCGCCGGCGGCGCGCGCACCCAGTCGCTGGTGATGCGCTCGCGCTCGGGCACCGTGCGCACCCTGCAGGCCACCCACTCGCTGGAGAAGCTGCACGCGCTGGCCGGTGAGAGGTACTAAGATCCGCGGGACGAACGAGGAGTAGCCTGGTGGTCGAGACCCACGAAACCGAATCTTTTCGCGACGATTGCGTCGCAGTCATCAGCGGCTCGGCTGTTGCCATCGCCGTGATGGGCTTCTGGACAGAGCCCGCCTTCACCGCCGCGGTCGCCCTGGTGGTAGCGGTGATCGGCTACTTCCTCAATCCGCGCAGCCGAGGCGGAAACATCCTGGCGGTCTTCATCATCGGGATGGCGGCGATTCTCTACACCGCGTACTCCGGCTACTCGCTCGTCTGAGCCGGCGTAATCGGGAGGCCGCTGACCATGCGGCGCTCGCCCCCTGCCTGAAACGCCACGTCGACCGTGTGCTCGGCCTTGTACCGGCCGTAGAACAGCGTGCGAAAGAGGCTCTTGGCGGTGTCCTTGCGCGGCTGAATCAGGTCGCGGTTGAACACGAGGCTGCGGCCGAGCACGGCGTAGTCACGGTTGCGCTCTTGCAGCACGCCGTTGACGTACACCTCGAACGGCGCGACCACCTGCGGCGGTAGATCCACGCGAGATCCCGATGGTTCCATACCTCAAGCCTAACGGGATCGCTGGTAGGTTTCGAACATGACCGTTCACGACCCGTTCGACGCGCTGGACACCCTCGAGACCGGCGAGCAGCTGTACCGCCTCGACCGCGTCTGCCAGCCGCTCACCCTGCCCTATACGATCTGCGTGCTGCTGGAGAACCTGCTGCGCCGCGCCGGCAGCGAGCATGTCTCGCAAGACGATGTGCGCGCGCTGGCCAACTGGCCCGCCGAGCCATCTGGCACGCGAATCGCGTTTCTTCCTTCGCGTGTGATTATGCAGGATCTGACGGGTGTGCCGGCCGTCGTCGACATGGCGGCGCTGCGCGACGCCGTGGCTCGCCGGGGCGGCGACCCCGTCGCGCGTCGATCCGCTGGTGCCGGTCGACCTCGTGATCGACCACTCGGTGCAGGTGGACGCGTTCGGCAGCGACGCCGCCTACGAGCAGAACATCGAGCGCGAGTACGAGCGAAACAGCGAGCGCTACGCACTGCTGCGCTGGGCGCAGGGCGCGTTTGGCAACTTCCAGGTGGTGCCGCCGGGTATGGGCATCGTCCACCAGGTGAACCTCGAATATCTGGCCCGCGTCGTGCAGGTGCGCGACGGCGTGGCGCTGCCCGACACGCTGGTCGGCACCGACTCGCACACCACCATGGTGAACGCCCTGGGCGTGCTCGGCTGGGGCGTCGGCGGCATCGAGGCCGAGGCCGTGATGCTGAACCAGCCGCTCGACCTGACCACCCCGGTGGTGCTCGGCGTGAAGCTCGAGGGGGCGCTCGGCCCAGGTGTGACCGCCACCGACCTGGTGCTGACGCTGACCGAGCTCTTCCGCAACCGCGGCGTGGTGGGGTCGTTCGTCGAGTTCTTCGGTACCGGCGTCGGCGGCCTCACGCTGGCCGACCGCGCCACGCTCTCCAACATGTCGCCGGAGTTCGGTGCGACCGCCGCCACCTTCCCGGTCGACGCCGAGACGCTGCGGTACCTGCGCGATACCGGCCGGACCGCCGACCACGTCGCGCTGGTCGAGGCGTACACCCGCGCCCAGGGCCTCTATCGCACCGGCGAGGAGCCCGACCCGGTCTACTCCGACGTGATCAGCTTCGACCTCGCATCGGTCGAACCCAGCGTCGCCGGCCCGCGCCGACCGCAGGACAGGGTGCCGCTGAAAGGCGTGCGCGAGAGCTTCGAGACGGCGTTCGGCGAGAGCCGCAACGGGTCGCACCTGGGCAACGGCTCGGTCGCGATCGCGGCCATTACGTCGTGCACCAACACGTCCAACCCCGCGCTGATGGTGGCCGCGGGCCTGCTGGCCCGAAACGCCGTGGCCGCGGGGCTCGAGCGGCGGCCGTGGGTCAAGACCAGCCTCGCGCCGGGTTCGCGCGTAGTGATCGACTACCTGGAGCGCGCCGACCTGATGGGGCCGCTCGACCAGCTCGGCTTCAACCTGGTGGGATTTGGCTGCACCACCTGCATCGGCAACTCCGGCCCGCTGCCCGCAGACGTGGCCGCCGAGATCGACCGCGACGGCCTGGCGGTGGCCGCGGTGCTCTCGGGCAACCGCAACTTCGAGGCGCGCATCCATCCGCAGGTGAAGGCCAACTACCTGGCCTCGCCGCCGCTGGTGGTGGCCTATGCGCTGGCGGGGACGGTGGCCAGGGATCTGGGTTCCGAGCCGCTCGGCGAGGGCACCAACGGCCCGGTGTACCTGCGCGACATCTGGCCGAGCTCCGAGGACGTGGAGCGGGTGCTGCTCGAATCGATCGACGCCGGCCTGTACACGCAGGAGTACGGCCGCATCTTCGAGGGCGACGAGCGATGGCGCGAGCTTCCGGTGCCCGAGGGCGAGCGGTTCGCCTGGGATGCCGGCTCGACCTACGTGCGCGAGGCCACGTTCTTCGAGCACGACGCCGACCTCTCGGACATCGTCGATGCGCGCGTGCTCGCGTATCTGGGCGACTCGGTCACCACCGACCACATCTCGCCGGCCGGAGCGTTCGCCTCTGCCACCCCGGCCGGGCGCTATCTGCTGGAGCACGGCGTCGAGCCGCGCGAGTTCAACAGCTACGGCTCGCGGCGCGGCAACCACGAGGTGATGGTGCGCGGCACGTTCGCCAACATCCGCCTGCGGAACAAGCTGCTGGACGGCGTCGAGGGCGGGTTCACGGCGCACCAGCCCGACGGCGAGCAGATGTCGATCTACGACGCGGCCAACCGGTACCGCGCCGAGGGAGTGCCGCTGGTGGTGCTGGCCGGCCGTGAGTACGGGTCGGGCAGCTCGCGCGACTGGGCGGCCAAGGGCAGCTTCCTGCTGGGCGTGCGGGCGGTGATCGCCGAGAGCTTCGAGCGCATCCACCGATCCAACCTGGTCGCACTGGGCGTGATCCCGATCCAGCTGCTGGAGGGCGACTCGCACGAGAGCCTGGGGCTGACCGGGCGCGAGCGGTTCACCATCCGCGGGCTCGCCGAGCTGGAGGTCGGGTCGCTGGTGACCGTCGAGCTCGACGGCGGCGCCCGCTCGTTCCAGGCGCTCGCGCGGCTCGACTCGCCCGCCGACGTCAAGGTCTATCGCGCCGGCGGGCTCCTGCAGATGGTGATGGCGCAGCTTCTGACCGCATGAGCCTGGTCGGCGAGCTGCGCGAGTGCCTGCCCGGCGACGCCGTGCTCACCGACCCGGCCGAGCTGCGCACCTACGAGTGCGACGGGCTGACGGGATGGCGGGCGGTGCCGCTCGCGGTGGTGCTGCCGCGCACCGCGGCCGAGGTGTCGGCGGCCGTCGAGATCTGCGGCCGGCACGGGGCGCCGTTCGTCGCGCGCGGCGCGGGCACCGGCCTCTCGGGCGGGGCCATGCCGGTGGCCGAGGGCATCGTGATCGGCCTGGCGCGGATGAACCGCATCGTCGAGGTGGACGTGGCCAACCGCCGCGCGCGGGTGCAGCCGGGCGTCGCCGAACCTCGAGGTGAGCCGCGCGGTGGCCCAGCACGGGCTCTTCTACGCGCCCGATCCGTCCAGCCAGCAGGTGTGCACGATCGGCGGCAACGTGGCCGAGAACTCCGGCGGCGCGCACTGCCTCAAGCACGGGTTCACGACCAACCACATTATCGAGCTCGAGGTGGTGCTGGCGGACGGCCGCATCGAGCGGCTCGACCGGCACGGCGCACTCGACCTGGTGGCGGGGTTCGTGGGATCCGAGGGGACGTCTGGGCATCTGCACCGAGGCGACCGTGCGGCTCTTGCCGATCCCCGAACAGATCCAGACGATGCTCGCGGCGTTCGAGTCGACCGACGCGGCCGGCGAGGTGGTGTCGCAGATCATCGCGGGGGGCGTGGTGCCGGCCGCGATCGAGATGATGGACCGGGTGGCCATCGAGGCGGTCGAGGAGGCCGTCCATGCGGGGCTTCCGGTGGGCGCCGGCGCGGTGCTGCTGGTCGAGCTGGACGGGCCGCGCGAGGAGGTCGAGCTGCTCTCCCAGACGGTGCGGGCGATCTGCGCCGAGCATGCCGCCACCGAGGTGCGCATCGCCGCCGATCCCGCCGAACGCGCGGCGCTCTGGTACGGCCGCAAGGCGGCGTTTGCGGCCATGGGCAGGGTCAGCCCCGACTACTACGTGCAGGACGGCGTGGTGCCGCGCACCGCGCTGCCCCAGACGCTGCACCGCATCGGCGAACTCTCCGCCGAGCGCGGCCTGCAGGTCGCAAACGTGTTTCACGCCGGCGACGGCAACCTGCACCCGCTGGTGCTCTACGACGGCACCATCGACGGCCAGGCCGACCTTGCCGAGCAGCTCGCCAACGAGATCCTGGTGGCGTGCATCGACGCGGGTGGATCGCTCACCGGCGAGCATGGGGTGGGGGTGGACAAGGCCTGCCAGATGCCGCGGATGTTCTCGCAGACCGACATGGAGGTGATGCTGCGGCTGCGTGCGGCGCTCGACCCGGCCGGGCTGTGCAACCCGGGCAAGGCGTTCCCCACGCCCAGGCTGTGCGGCGAGGTGCCCGGCCCGCATCGCGCGCATCCCGCCGAGCGCGAGGGAGTGGAGCGGCTGTGATCGACCACCGCCCCGGTGATCTGATCTGCACCGTGTCGGCCGACGTGGGGCTCGCCGACCTCAACGCCCAGCTGGCCCAGGCCGGGCAGATGCTGGCGCTCGACCCTCCCGGAGCCGACCGGCTGACCATCGGCGAGGTGTTCGACGGGGCGCTCTCGGGCCACGCAGCCACCGCTACGGCGACCCGCGCGACCTGATCGTGGGGATCGAGGTGCAGCTGCGCGACGGCACCGTGAGCCGCGCCGGCGGGCAGGTGGTGAAGAATGTCGCCGGGCTATGACCTGGGCAAACTCTTCACCGGCGCCGAGGGCCGGCTGGGCAGCATCCGCGAGGTGACCGTGCGCCTGCATCCGCTGCCCGCCGCCACGTGCACGCTGCGTTGCCCGGTGGTCGACGTGACGCTGCTCGAGCCGCTCGCGCCCGCCTGCGTCGAGCTGAACGATCCGCCCGGCGAGCTTCTGGTGCGGTTCGAGAGCCCGGTCGCGCAGGCGCTGGCCACGCGGGCGCAGGCGCTCTGCGGGGGCGAGCTGATCGAGGACGACGACGATCTGTGGGCGGCCCAGCGCGAGGCGGCCGCCGGCCTGCACGGCCGGTGGGTGCTGCCCTCCGAGGCGGCCGCGGAGGTCGAGCGGCTGCACGCCAGTGGTGCAACGCGCGTGGTGGGGCGGTTCGCCAGGGGCCATCTGTTCAGCGACGCGCCCGCGCCGGCGGCGGCCGATCCCAGCGAGCTCGAACAGCGGGTGATCGAGGCGTATGCCGGCTGAGCAACTCCACCCGCGAGCTGCTCGACGCCTGCGTGCACTGCGGGTTCTGCCTGCCCGCGTGCCCCACCTACGAGCTGTGGGGCCAGGAGATGGACTCGCCCCGCGGCCGCATCCTGCTGATGGATCTGGTGGACAGGGGCGAGCTGGAGATGGACGACACGGTGGCCACCCACATCGACCGTTGCCTGGGCTGCCTGGCCTGCGTGCCCGCGTGTCCCAGCGGGGTGCGGTACGACCTGCTGATCGAGCGGGCCCGCGCCGAGCGGATCGAGGAGGCGCCGCAGTCGCCCCGCGCGCGGGCGGTCGACGCGCTGGCCACAAACGTGCTGGTGCGGCCCGGGGTGATGCGGCTCGCAGCCCTCCCCCTGACGGTGGTGCGGCCCAGCCGCCTTGCGCCCAGGGTGAGCCTCGACGACCTGCGCGCCCGCCCGCCCCGCTACACCCCGCCGCGCGGCGAGCTGCGCATGTCGGCGGCGCTGCTCGAGGGGTGCGTGCAGCAGGTGTTCTTCGGCCGCGTGAACGCCGCGGCGGTACAGGTGCTGGCGGCAGACGGCTGCGAGGTGACCATTCCCGACGGCCAGTGCTGCTGCGGCGCGCTGGCGCTGCATTCCGGACGTGAGGACGAGGCGCGCGAGCGCGCCCAGCGTACGGTCGAGACGTTCGCGGGATTCGACCGGATCGTCGTCACCGCGGCCGGCTGCGGGTCGGCCATGAAGGGCTACGGCGAACTGCTGGGCACGCCCGAGGCACACCGGTTCTCGGCTGCGGTGCGCGACGTGACCGAGGTGCTGGCCGAGCTGGGCCCGCAGGCGCCGCGGCAGCCGCTGGCGGCAACGAGCGCGTGGTGTATCAGGACGCGTGCCACCTGCTGCACGGCCAGGGCGTGGCCGCTCAGCCGCGGCAGCTGCTCGAGCAGATTCCCGGGGTGGAGCTGATCGAGATCGACCGCGCCGGCATGTGCTGCGGGTCGGCCGGCACCTACAACCTGACGCAGCCCGAGGCGGCTCGCGAGCTGGGCCTGCGCAAGGCGCGCAACATCCTCGACGCCGCGCCCGACCTGGTCGCCACCGCAAACCCCGGATGTGCGCTGCAGATCTCGGCCGCGCTGCGCGAGCTGGGCGGCGCCGACATCCCGATCGTGCACCCGGTCGAGCTGGTGGCCCGATCGATCGGCCATGAATAAGAGGGGTCAGTCGAGGTGGATAAGAGGGGTCAGTCGCCTTTTATTCACCAGCCTCGACGTGCTGGCACGCACATCGAGGCCGCGTGAATAAAAGGCGACTGACCCCTCTTATTCACGCGCACCCCTGCTGGGCGCCAGGCATGAGGCGACTGACCCCTCTTATTCACCCGTTGTTCAGTCGCTGTAGCCGAGCGTGAATGCCACGCCCGACAGCAGCAGCCCGGCCGCTACGCCCCACCACTCGAATGGCAGACCGCTGACCCCGTCCACGGCAATGACGACGACGAGTCCGGCGAGGATTCCCCCCGCGATGATCCACATTGCCGCGCGATCAGCGTTCATGCGGCGCCAAGGATAGCAGTCCGGTTACTGGCCAAGGTCGGCGTACCGCTTGCCGCCGAACTCGCGCTGCAGCTCGTCGTCATAATCGTCGGCGGTGGACGCCACCACGTCGATCGCCGCGGTGAACTCGGTCATGTCCAGATCGTCGCCTAGCACCACGTGCTGGAACCACACCTCGCGCCGCGCCGGCACGTAGACGAACCATCCGAACGGCGACGGCGACAGGGCCAGCAGCCGCAATGCCAGACCGTCGCTCAGGTCGATATCGCTCAGCACCGGCGACGACGCGCGCACCGCGGTCGAGTCGTCCAGCACGGGCAGCACGTCGACAAACACCCTGGCGCTGCCAAACGGGCCGTGGAAGCCCCAGTCGGGATGGTGATCGAATCCGCCGTAGTGCTCCTCCAGGAACCGCTGCACCCGGCGGTTGGTGGTCTCCATGTGGTAGGCCGTGTCGCGCCGCAGGCCCGCGGGTGTGTGCGGCGGCGGTGGTGGCGCATCCTGGGCCAGCAGTGCCTGCAGGCGGGGCGCGAAGGCGGCTGCTCCCCAGCCGACACACCACACGGTGGCCTGCACCTCGACCCGCGCCATGGTGGTGCCGGCCATGATCGCGTGCTCGATCTTGACCACGCCGTCGGCGTGCACGAACCGGCCCAGCACCAGCTCGCCGTTTTCGATCAGGAGCGTGCGCGCGGCGGTCGGAGTCAGCTCGGGAAGCTCCATCACCGGCGCCTGGGCGTGCACGTAGGGCTGCTCGCCGAACGAGCGCACGTCCACCGTCACCGGCGGCCCCTGCACACCGATCGAGCCGCGCCACACGTGGTCGCCGGGCTCGGAGGCCACGAACGAGTTGGCCAGCGATCTGCGCACCGACATCGCGTTCACTTCGATCACCCGGTCGTCCATGCGCGGAGATTAGCCTGGGTTTGAATTACCATCCGGCAGATGCGCAGGCCACCGCGAGATCTCTGGGTGCCGGTCACCGTGTTCGTGTGGATCGCGGTGGCGGCCAGCATCGACCATGGCTCGACCATCTGGACACAGCGCTCGATCGGCGTCGTCACCTGGATCTTCCTGATCGCGTTGCTGTGGGGCGAGAAGGCGATGCCGCGGGCCCAGGTCGGCGGTGGTGATCCTGGCCGCGACGCTGCTCGAATACACCGCGTCGCCGGGGCTCCACATCTACACGTATCGCCTGCACAACGTGCCGATGTACGTGCCACCCGGGCACGGTCTGGTCTATCTGGCAGCGCTCTGCATCGGCCGCTCGGCGCTGGCCGTACGCGCACCGCCGCGCGTTCATCACCGCCGTGATCGTGGTCGGCGGCACCTGGGCGGTGTGGGGCCTCGTATTTGCGCCGCGGCGTGACGTGCTGGGCGCGATCATGTTCCTGTTTCTGCTGCGGTTTCTGTTTCGCGGCCGCCAGCCGCTGGTGTACGCCGGCGCGTTTGTGGTGACCAGCTATCTGGAGATCGTCGGCACGAACCTGGGCGCATGGGCGTGGGCGCATCACGGCCCGATGGGCATCGTCCCGCAGGGCAATCCGCCCAGCGGCATGGCGGGTGGGTATTGCTTCCTCGATGCGGCCGGACTGGCGTTCGCGCCGCTGCTGCTGGTTGCCGTCGCGCGGTTCCCGCGCGGATTCTGGCGCTGGCGCACATCACCGAGGCCGGTCCTGGATGAATCGATCTGAGGTCGAGAGTGTTCTCGAGCTCGCCGAGCGGCGCGAGCGGGTGGCGCGAGACCTCGAACTGAGGCGCACGCTGGAGGCCGAAGTGGCGCGCGACGAGCAGGTGGCAGCCGCGGTACCCGATCTCGTGGCAGCGCTCGATCGCCACGCTCTGGAGCTGGAGGCCAGCGCCCGTGAGCTGGAGCGCCAGTGGGTGGCGCAGGGACCGCTGGTGTCGCTCTGGTCGCGGGCGGCCGAGCAGCTGCAGCTGGCCGAGACCACCGACGTCGATCCGCAGCCCTACCGCGACGAGGTGGCACGGGCGCGTCGAGCGGGTGGAGCACGCCCGCGTCGCGTCCAGCCGCCAGAAGCGGGTGCTCGAGCGCGAGCGCAGCGGCGTGGTGGGGGTGCTCGGCGAGCTGCCCGTCGAGCTCGACCCGCCGCCCGACCTGCACGAGGACGACCGGCCCGAGGCCCTGCGACGCGACGCGCTGGGCCTGATCGACGTGACCGCCGAGGCCGCCCAGCTGGCCCGCGACCAGGGAGCATTGGCCGATCAGCGGCTGGGCGAGGCGCGCGCGCGGCTGCGCACCATCGGGCCGGCCGCCGAGCTGGAGCGAGAGCTGACCGAGCTCGACGCCCGCCTACCCCGCGAGATCGCGATCCCCGCCGATGTGCCGCCGTCGTTCGAGCAGCGCCTGCGCCGGGCCGGCGTCGGCATCACCGGCGCAGGCTTGTGACCGCCGGCATCGTCCCGCCACCGCGGGGACTCGCCCTGGACGAGGCGCTGGCTCGTTCGCAACCTGGCCGTCCGCTGATCGCCGTCTGGCGGTCGTCGCCCGCCGTCATCATCGGTCGTTTTCAGCGGCCGGACTGGGAGATCGACCCCGACCAGTGCCTGCGCCGCGGCGTGCGGGTGTGGCGGCGGTTCACCGGCGGCGGGACGGTGTACCTCGATCCGGGCGTGGTGTGTGCGGCGCTGGTGGTGCCCGGCTCGCATCCGGCGGCGCAGCTGGGCGTGCCCGACATGTACCGGCCGTTTCTGGAAGGGATGGTGGCGGCGCTCGCACGGCTGGGCGTCGCCGCCGAGCACGACGAGCGCACCGTGCGGGTGGGGGGCCGCAAGGTGACGGGCATCGCGGCACACCGCAATCGCGGCGCGACCCTCGTGCACGGAACGCTGCTGGTCGACGCCGACCTCGAGGCGCTGATCGCGTGCATCGCCGGGCCGCGTGGCGGCGAGCTCGGTGGCACGCCGCAGCCGTCGCCGAGCCGGCCCGATCGCGTGGCGAACGTGGGGGGGACGGTGCAGGACGCGCAGGCGGCGATTCTCGCCGCGTTCGGCGACGCCGCACCGGTCATCGCGGGCGCCGTGGACGGTGCGGTCGCCTCCGCGGCCGACGCGTTGATGGCCGAGCGCTATCTGGATCCCGCCTGGCACGCGGGTCCGTGGGCCGACGTGACGCCGATGGAGGTCAAGGCCGTTCTGGGTGCCGCCCAGAACCTCGTCTAGGGTTCCGGTATGGAAACCCGGCCCTTCAGCTACGAAACCGAGCTGCGCTGGACCGGCTCGCGGTCGTCCACGGTCACCGCCGGCGACCGGCCCGAGCTCGTCATTACGCCGCCCAACGATTTTCCCGGCGGCGGTCACGCAGAGTGGAGTCCCGAGCACCTGTTCCTGGCGTCGCTGCAGTCGTGCACGATGCTGTCGTTCATCGCCCACTGCTCCCATAACGGCGTCGAGATCGTGAGCTACGAGTCGCGTGCCACCGGCGCGCTGGAGCGGCGCGAGAGCGACCGCCGCTACGCGTTCACGGCGGTCGACGTGACGGTGCACGTGAAGGTGGCCGGCGGGCACGCCGAGGCCGCCCGCGGCCTGCAGTCCAAGGCCGAGCGCGACTGCTTCATCTCGGCGTCCACGACGGCCGAGGTGCGCACCGACTGGCGCGTGGTGGAGTAGCTCTAGGTGAGACCTTCGCGGGCTTCACGCACCAGCGTGACAGCCTCGGGAAAGATCATCCGCACCGCGTTGCGCACTGCGGATGCCTGCTCCTCGGCAGTTCCGGTGAGTTCCATCCGGCCGATCGCCGCGACGGTGATGCCGACCGCCAGGTTGATCGCCTGGTCTGCGAATGCGACCCGCTGCCCCTGCTGGGCCTGTTCCATGAACGAGGCCATCTGTCGCTGGAGCTCCTCGGGGTCGCCGAACATATTGAATCCAAAGTCATCGCTCATACGGACCAGGATAGCGGGTGAATAAAAGGTGTCAGGCAGTTTCTATTCACCCCAGATCAGCGCAGTTGTCGCAAGGCTCTGCAGGTGAATAGAAACTGGCTGACACGTTTTATTCACTCGGCGTAGACGCCGTCGAGGATCGTGGCCCCGTTCGGCTGAGGGCTCGCCTCCGCCTCGGCGACGCCCGCCTCGATCATCTCGCGCACCTCCGCCTCGAGCGCGTCGTGCTCGGAGGCGGTGAAGTCCTGATTCAGCTCGAGCCAGGCGCGGAAGCGCAGCAGCGGATCCTTGTCCTCGTACTCGGCCAGCAGCTCGCGCGGCACGTAGGACGCATCGTCGTGCACGGCGTGGCCCTCCATCCGCAGCGTCACCAGCTCGAGCAGCGTGGGCCCGCCGCCCGACCGGGCCTTCTCGATCGCCGCGCGGCCCTCCCGGTACACCGTCAGCACGTCGGTGCCGTCTACCACGATGCCCTCGAATCCGTACGCGGGGCCGCGGTCGGCAAGGTGCTCGCAGGCGAACTCGAGCCGGTTGGGCGTGGAGTAGGCGTACTGGTTGTTATCGATCACGAACACGATCGGCAGCCGCCGCACTCCGGCCAGGTTCATGGCCTCGTGCATGTCGCCGCGCGCCGAGGCACCGTCGCCGCACCAGCCCAGCGCCACCCGATCCTCGCTGCGCAGCTGGAAGGCCATCGCGATGCCGGTGATCACGCTGATCATGGCGGGCAGGTGGCTGACCCCGGCCAGAAGCCCGGTACCGGGGCTGAAGTCGTTGGAGCGCAGGTTCGAGTCGCGACCGCCGGTGGCGCCGCCCTCGCGGCCCATGAACTGGCAGAAGATCGCCGCCGGCTGCACGCCGCGCACCACGTGCACGCCCAGATTTCGGTGTAGCGGCGAGGCCACGTCCAGCTCGCCCATCGCACTCGCCATGCCCACCGACGCTGCCTCGTTGCCGCGGCCGGTGTAGTAGCTGCCGGGCAGCTTGCCGGCCTTGAACAGCAGGTTGCCGCGCTCCTCGATCAACCGGGTCGCCAGCATGTGCCGGTACATCCCGACAAGTGCGGCGCGATCGAGCCCCAGATCGCGGGTCTCGTCGGCAGAAAGGAGTGGCTCGGCCTGTCGAACGGTCGACACTGAATCTCAGAATACCCGCAAGGCAGGCTACCGTCGACGGTCAGCCGCGCGCTCGGCGAGCCGGTCGAGCCGCGCGTCCCACTCGGCGCCGACACTTGCCATCCACGAGGCCGCGTCGTTGAGTGGGGCGGGGGTGAACCGGTAGCGCGTCTCGCGGCCCGCCCGCTCGGGCAGGGCGAGGCCGGCCTCCTGCAGCACCGCGAGGTGCTTGGCCACCGCCTGGCGGCTGATCGGCAGCTCCCGGGCAAGCTCGGTCGCGGTCACGCTGTCGCGTTCGGCCAGGCGCGCCACGACCTCCCGCCGGGTCGGGTCAGAGAGTGCCGCAAACGTGGGGCCGACCTCGAAGGTCACGCCGCGAGCGCGAGCGTGCGGGCTTCCACCGGCGTCTCGGAGATGCGCACCCGTGTGCCGTCGGGGAGCGGGTCGAGCGCGATCTCGACCGTGGTCTCGACACCTTCGGTGTCCCACGTGTAGACGAATCGCTCGGGAGGGTCGACCGTGACGACAGTGCCGTGCCGCTCGCGGCCGTCCTCGTCGCGGATCAGCACATCGCCGCCCTCGCGCAGGTCGAGTTCGACATCGGGGGCGAGCCAGCGCTCGAGTTCGTCGGGGTCGGTGACCGCCTCCCAGGCCTCGTCGGGCTCCAGCGGCAGGTCGACGCTTCGTTCCACTCTCCGGTCGTCACTCATCGCGGCCTCGCTTTCGTCAGATTCGCAACCAGCAGGTTGCAATGTACTACGTCCAGGCCGGTCTTCTTTCCGTTGACCACCGTACGCGCCGAGACGACCTGGTCGATCAGGCCATAGTCGCGGGCCTGGTCGGCGGTCATGAAGTAGTCGCGCTGCGTGTCGTTGTGGATCTGCTCGACGCCGCGCCCGGTGTCGGCGGCCAGGATCTCCTCCATGCGCGTCTGCAGGTTGAGGATCTCGCGGGCGCGGATCTCGATGTCGGTTGCCTGGCCCTCGAACCCGGTGGTGTGGCCCTGGTGGATCATGATCTTGGAGTTGCTCAGCGCCAGCCGCTTGCCCTTGGTGCCGCCGGCCAGCAGGATCGCCCCCATCGACATGGCCATGCCAAAGCAGATGGTCTGGATCTGCGGGCGAATGAACCGCATGGTGTCGTAGATCGCGAGCCCGGCGTAGACGTCGCCGCCGGGTGAGTTGATGTAGATCGAGATGTCCTTCTCGGGATCGTCGGACTCCAGATGGATCAGCTGGGCGACGATCAGGTTTGCGATCTCGGACGTCACGGGCGTGCCCAGAAAGACGATGCGATCGTTCAGCAGCCGCGAGTAGATGTCGAACGAGCGCTCACCGCGGGAGGTCTGCTCGACGACCATGGGAACGAGGGGTGACACGAGAACCTCCTGGCAGATGTGCAACCAACGAGTTGCGAGTGTATCTGCAACTCAACGGTTGCGCAAACCGCGTTTATGCGGCCGGCCTCAAGGCCGGACGCATAAACAGAATCAGCGAGCGGCCGCAGCGGGAAAGGTGCCTGGCTCCTTTTATGCGGGCGCAGCACGCATAAAACGTGCCTGGCACCATGCGGTGTGGCCTGACGCCATCCTCACGCATAAAACGTGCCTGGCACGTGGTATGCGTTCGTGCCGAGACGCACGCATGCAACAAACGTGCCTGGCACGTTTGTTGCAGTTAGAGACCGAGGCGGTCGATCAGGTATGCTCGAGCGGGCGGCCAGGTCGTCCAGCTCGTCGGCCGTTAGATCGGTGTCGGTGCGCGCGACCAGAAGCGCCCCGCCGAACTCCTCGCTCTGCTCGGCCTCGACCAGCAGGTCGTCCTGATCCAGGCACCAGCCCACGAACTCGGCGTCGAACAGCTCGCGCACCTGCTCGTCGGGCACCGCTCGCGCCACCCGCACCCGGAACCGCCGGTCGAACTCCTCGTCGATATGCCGGACACGGTGATCCTGGTGATCGAAGATGCGGGTAAAGAAGTCTTCCTCGGGCACGTTCACGGGGTGGATGGTGAGCCGGCCCCAGCCGATGGCATCCACGTCGCTGACCAGCGTGGTGAACGAGTGCGCGTCGGTGTCCTCGAGGCCCACCACCGAGAGGCTCTCGAACACCCCTGACGACACGATCACGAGTTCGCCGATGACCGCCGGATGGCCGCCGAGCTCGCCGGCCTGCGCATCCTCCATCTCGTCGGCGAGGCCCGCTCGCAGCAGCGGCGTGCGCCCCTTGAGCGCCGCCTCGGTGTGCTCGAATCCGTGAGCCGAAGCCCAGTTCTCGAGGGCTGTGCCGGTGTCGTCGCTTGCCATGAAGCAGCAGCTTACCGTTTGGAAGCATCAGTACCGAGGCATAAAGTGTCGAGCATGGGCACACCCGCACTGGACACTGGCGGAGCCGGGGAACTCGAGTGGCGCACGCCGTCTCGGCAGCTTCTCAAGCTGCGCCGGCTCGAGGTCATCGGAGCCACCGCGATCGCCGCCATCGTGGTCGCACTTGTGGTGGGCGGACACTGGGGCGTCGATCTGGGCGCGGGGGCGGTCGTGCTGGTGCTGCTCGGCGGCGCGATCCTGTTTGCGATCCAGGGCCGGCGCTACGCGTCGTGGGGCTACGCCGAGCGCGAGGACGACCTGCTGGTGCGGCGGGGTGTGATGTTCGCGCGATTCTCGGTGGTGCCTTACGGGCGCATGCAGTTCGTCGACGTGACCGCCGGGCCGCTCGAGCGTTCGCTGGGCCTTGCCACCGTCAAGATGCACACCGCCGCCGCTGCGAGTGACGCGCGCATCCCCGGCCTGGAACGCGCCGAGGCCGATCGGCTGCGCGACCAGTTGGCCGAACTTGGCGAGGCGAAAGCGGCCGGCATTTGACCGAGCTGGAGCAGGAGGGCTGGCGGCGGCTGCATCCGCTCTCGCCGATCGTGCGCGGCGGCCGCAGTTCGATCGCCGCACTGTTCATTCTCTTTCTGACCGTCGCCCGGGGCAGTGCGAACGCGGGAGACTTCGTGCCGTTCGCGTTCATCGCGGTGTTCGTCATCCTCGGGTTCATCTCGTGGCTGGTCACGCGCTGGCGGATCGATGACGACGACCTGCGCATCGAAAGCGGCGTGCTGCGGCGCCAGTCGCTGCGGTTTCCGCTGTCGCAGGTGCAGGCCATCGACATCGTGCGTCCGGGCCTCGCCCGTGCGTTCAACCTGGCCGAGCTGCGGCTGCGGATGGGCGGCTCGAGCAGCGGATCGGCGCGCCTGGCCTACATCCCCGAGCGCGAGGTCGAGGGTCTGCGCTCGCAGCTGCTGGCGCTGGCTCACGGCGGAACCGCGGCAGTTGGCGAGTCGGCGCCCGCCGAGCCGCCCAAGCCGGCTGCCCAGCACGTTGTGTCGCGCGTGCCCACCGGCCGGCTGATCGCGTCGATCGCGCTGAGCGATGTCGGTTTCTACGTCGAGGCGGTGCTGGTGGCGGGCATCGTCGCGCTGTTACTCGAACCGCAGGTTGCAGCGGCCGTGATCACCGGCGGCGGCATCTTCTGGCTTGTGGGTGTGGTCGGCGTGACCTGGCGGCGGTTCAACACCGAGTACAACCTGACCGTGGCCGAGTCGGCCGAGGGGCTGCATGTGGACGGCGGGTTGATCGCCCTCACGCATGAGACGATCCGGCCCGGCCGCGTGCAGGCGGTGCGCATGGTCGAGCCGTTCCTGTGGCGGCCGTTCGGCTGGTGCCGGCTGCAGGTGGACGTCGCCGGCAAGCAGAAGAACGAGGGGGAGGGCCAGGCGCAGCGGCGGTCGCTGCGCACGGTGCTGCCGGTGGGAAACCGCGAGCTGGTCGAACTCGTGCTCGACCGCATCCTGCCCGACCGCCCCACCGACCTGTCGCCACCACCGCCGCGGGCGCGCTACAAGAGCCCCATCCGCTACCGCATGCTCGGCTGGGGCGGTAACGATCACTGCGTTGTCACCACCAGCGGGCGGCTGCGCCGCACCACCTGCTGGGTGCCGCTCGAGAAGGTGCAGAGCGTGCGCCGGGTCGAGGGGCCGGTGCAGCGCAGGCTGAACCTGGCGAGCGTCCACCTTGATACGGCCGGGCGGTCCGTGCGCGCCACGTTGCGCGACCGCGATGGCGAAGAGGCCGACCGTGAACTCTGGCGGCTGACCGACCTGGCCCGCGCCGCGCGCCGCGGTGCTGCGTCCGCTCAGTCCTCGTAGGCGCGCAGGATGATGCAGCCGTTGTGGCCGCCGAGGCCCATCGAGTTGGAGAGCGCCGTGCGCACCGATGCCTTGCGGGCGGTGTGCGGCACGTAGTCCAGGTCGCAGGCCGGGTCGGGCGTGTTCAGGTTGATGGTCGGGGGGATCACGCCGTGCTTCACCGTGAGCGTCGCGGCCACCGCCTCGATCGCCCCGGCCGCACCGAAGCTGTGCCCGGTCATCGACTTGGTGGACGACACCGCCAGCTCGTAGGCGTGGTCGCCGAACACGGCCTTGATTGCCTGGGTCTCGGCCGGGTCGTTGTAGGGCGTCCCGGTGCCGTGGGCGTTGATGTAGTCGATCTCGTCGGGCGCGATGCCCGATCGATCCAGCGCCGAGCGCATCATCTCGATCACGCCGATCGACTCGGGGTGGGGCGTGGCCACGTGGTAGGCATCGTTCGAGACGCCGTAGCCGACGACCTCGGCATAGATGTCAGCACCGCGGGCGAGCGCGTGCTCCAGCTCCTCGACGACGATCGCCGCCGCGCCCTCGGCCAGCACGAACCCCTGGCGGGTGGCATCGAACGGGCGGGATGCGCCGGGCGGGTTGTCGCGGCCGTCGATCAGCGCGCCCATCTTGCAGAACCCGGCGAGTACCACGGGCATCAGCACCGCCTCGGTGCCGCCGGCGATGATCACGTCGGCCTGGTCGCGCTTGATCACCTCCATCGCGTCGCCGACCGCATCGGTGCCGGTCGCACATGCACCCACCAGCGCGTAGTTGAGTCCGCGCGCGCCGATCGCGGTGGCGATGAAGCTGGAGGTGGTGTCGGGCAGCATGTTGGCGATCCAGTGCGGCGAGACGCGGTCGGGGCCGCGCTCATCGAGGATCTTCTGCTGGCTCAGCGTGTACTCCATGCCGCCCACGCAGCTACCGAAGATCACGCCCGTGCGGCTGGGTACGTCAACCTCGATACCGGCGTCGGCGATCGCCTCCATCGCGGCGCCCATGCCGAGGTGCACGTCGCGGCCCGGTGCGCCGCACCTCCTTCGGCGCCATGGCGGCTGCGGGGTCGAAATCCTTGACCTCGCCGGCGATGTTGACCGGGTAGTCGTCGGTGTCGAAGCGGGTGATGTGCGTGATGCCGCTGCGGCCCGAGACCAGGCTGTCCCAGGTGGTCGAGACATCGTTGCCGACGGGGGTCACCGCCCCCAGTCCGGTGATCACTGCGCGACGCATCGTGTTCAATGACGGATAACTCGTGTGGAGGGTTGCGACAGGAGGGCTCAGCGCACGTGGCCGCGGCCGCGGACGACGTACTTGCTGGTGGTCAGTTCGTTCAGCGCCACGGGCCCGCGGGCGTGCAGCCGCGAGGTCGAGATGCCCATCTCGGCGCCCATGCCGAACTCGCCGCCGTCGGTGAACCGCGTGGAGGCGTTGACGTAGACGGCGGCGGCGTCCACCTCGGTGGTGAACCGCTCGGCGGCGGCCGGATCTTCGGTCACGATCGCCTCGGAGTGGGACGTGCCGTGGCGCGCGATGTGCTCGAGGGCGTCGTCCAGCGAGTCGACCGTGCGCACGGCGATCTTCATGTCCAGGAACTCGGTGTCCCAGGCCGGCCTCGTCGTCGACCACCTCGACGCCGTTTGCCTCGAGCGCCTGCACGAGCGAGTCGCGCAGTTCGGGCCGGTCGCGGTGCACCAGCAGCGTCTCGGCGGCGTTGCAGGCGCTGGGCCGGTCGATCTTGGCGTTGACCACGATCGCCTCGGCCATCGCCGCGTCGGCGCTCTTGTCGACGAACACGTGGTTGTTGCCGCCGGCGGCGGCCAGCACCGGAATCCGCGAGTTCTCGAGCAGGAAGTGCTTGAGGCTGCTCGCCCCCGCGCGGGATCACCACGTCGGCGTTCTCGGCGTCGGCCACGAACTCGCCGAGCTGGCTGTGGTCGGCCACCAGCTCCTGCACGGCCTCGGCCGGCAGCCCGGCGGCCGCGATCGCCTGGCGGACCAGGTCGATCAGCGCCCGGTTGGTGTGCTCGGCCATCCGCGAACCCCGCAATATGCAGGCATTTCCCGACTTGAGCGCGAGTGCTGCAGCGTCGGTGGTGACGTTGGGGCGGGCCTCGTAGATGATCGCGACCACGCCGAGCGGTACGCGCACCTTGGTGATCTCGAGGCCGTCCTCGCGCTGCACCCGGTCGAGCACCGCGCCGATCGGATCGGGCAGGGCGATCACCGCCCGTACACCGTCGGCGAGCCCCGCGATGCGCGTCGGGCGTGAGCGTCAGCCGGTCGACGATGGCCGTGTTCTCGCCCTTCGCGCGGGCCGCCTCGACGTCCACGGCGTTGGCGGCCGCAATCGCGTCGGCGTTTGCCTCGACCGCCTGGGCGATCGCCTCGAGCGCGGCGTTGCGCGCCTGGGTCGGCGTCGCGGCCAGGACGCGCGGCCGCCGCGCGGGCGGAGGTACGCAGATCGGGAACCGTGGCACTCATGTCACTACCAGATTATCGCGGTGCACGATTTCGCCCGCCCCCCTCACGCCCAGCACGCCGCGCGCATCGCCCGCCGCGATCTCGGCGATGCCCACCGCGATCGCGCTCGCCGCGGGGATCGACGATGTCGATCGCGTCGCCGGGGGCGAACGATCCGTCCACGGCGGTGACGCCCACCGGAAGCAGGCTGGTGCCCTGCTCGCGCACCGCCCGGGCGGCACCGGCGTCGACGTGCACCGTCCCGCGCACCGGCTTTCCGTAGCGCACCCAGAGCTTGTAGGCCGAGAGCGGGCTGGGCGTTGCCACGAACCGTGTGCCCACCGCCGCGCCCGGCCGCTGCGGCGCTGATCACGCCGGGCGCTCTGCCGCCGGCGATCGCCACGGCGACCCCGCCGGAGCGCGCCATCTCGGCCGCCACCACCTTCGAAGCCATGCCGCCCGATCCCCAGCTTCCGCCGCTGCGGCGCACGTCGAGCGTCTCGAGCATGGCGTGGTCGCGCACTTCGGCTGAGCAGCGTCGCGCCCGGCTCGCGGGGATCGCGGTCGTAGAGGCCGTCGGTGTCGGTCAGCAGCAGCAAGCAGCCGCGCCTTGAGCAGCACCGCGACCTGGGCCGCGAGCGCGTCGTTGTCGCCGAAGGTGATCTCGTCGGTGGCCGTGGAGTCGTTCTCGTTGACCACCGGCACGAGCCCCCAGCGCAGCAGCGTCTCGAGCGTGCCGCGGGCGTTCACGTAGCCGTCGCGGCGGTGCACGTCGCCGGAGGTCAGAAGCACCTGGGCGGCGGCCGCGCCGTGACGCTCGAGGGCCGTCTCCCAGCGGCGCTGCAGCACCGCCTGACCCACCGCCGAGGCGGCCTGGAGTTCGTGCAGGCGGCGCGGCCGGGCGCTGCGCTCGAGCGTCCCGATGCCGAGCGCGATCGCGCCCGAGCTGACCACCACCACCGGCGTGCCCGCCGCCGCGCAGTTCGGCCACCTGTGCGGCCAGCGATCCGAACACGCGATGGCGCGGGCGGCCGCGGCCGTCGACCAGCGTGCTGGAGCCCACTTTCACGACAATCGTCTTGCGCGCCATGGCGCGATGATAGGCAGCTGCGTTCGGAGATAGCGGCGGTGCGATGGCCAGTGGTACACTTCTTGAGGTGTCGAGCGACTCGCACGCCCACCGACAACGGCTCACCGCCCAGACACTCGAGCGCATGAGAGAAGGTATTCGCAAGCGCGCCGAGGCTCTCGGGCGCGACCACGAGCAGCGTTTTGCGCAAGTCGGCCGCATGGTGGCCGATAACCGTCTGGAGCGAGGAATGTCGCAGCAGGAACTTGCCGTACTGTGCGGGACGACACAGTCGGCGATCGCGCGGTTGGAGCGCGGTGGACGTCCTCCCAAGTTGGACACGCTGATGCGGATCGCCGACGCACTCGACGCAGAGCTCTATCTCGAGATGCGGCTGCGGCCGCAAGATTCCGAAGGAGACCGGTAATGGCTGTAACCCTGCGCGACTTCATGTCGAGCGAGGACGTGCTCACGATCGAGCCCGAAGCCACGCTCGGCCAGGCGGCCCGAAAGATGCGACAGCGCAACGTGGGGGCGGCCGTTGTGGTCGACGAGTCGAACGCGGTCACCGGCATCTTCACCGAGCGCGACCTGCTGCGGGCGATCGCCGACAGCCGGCATCCCGACGTGGGGCAGGTGCAGTCCTACATGACGCCCAACCCCATCACGCTGCCGCCCGATCATCTGCCCAGCGAAGCCGCCCGGATCATGAGCGAGGGGCGCTTCCGGCACATCCCGGTGGTCGACGAGGGGCACCTCGTCGGCGTTGTCTCGATCCGCGATCTGATGCAGGTCGGTCTGCATATCGAGACCGATGATGCACACCTCGGGTCTGACTTTCCCTGAGAGGCTGCTTTCGCTGATTCCCCGGGTGGGGGACGCAGCGGCGGCTGTCGCGCACCACTCTGAGATCAACCTCCCCGGCTACCCCGCTTCCCCCTGCCTCGAGTGCAGACAGCGCGGCACCCGACGGAGCGTGTGGGATCCGGGGTGGTGGCAAGCCCTCCGGGCGAGGTGGCAGCCACCGTTTGGGACGACGGTGCGAGCTTCGACTCGGAGTCAGGGTGTGGGCCCCACCTGACGGCGAGCCACCCCGGATCCCACCAAACCACCCGGCGCCACCGTGCGTACCAGCTAGTGCATGGACATTGCACTACATGCCGTTCTGAGCCGCCCCGAGCGGGCCGGCCAACCCCAGTGGACTACTGTTGGCGAGGTGGATCCTGCCGTTCGCACCGATGAGGAGCTGCTCGACCGTGTCGCCTCGCGGCGCGACCGCGATGCCTTCGACGAGCTCTACCGGCGCTACAGCCGCGCCGTCTATTCGCTGGTGCTGCGCACGGTGCGCGACGCCGCACTGGGCGAGGACGTCGTGCAGGAGACATTCACCGCGGTGTGGCGCAAGGCCGGCTCGTACCGGCCCGAGCGCGGCAGCGCAACCACGTGGCTGTTCACGGTCGCGCGCAATGCCGCGGTCGACGCGGTGCGGGCACGCAAGCCGGTGGTCGGGGGCGACGTGCCCGAGACGCCTGACCAGGGGCCGACGCCCGAGCAGCAGACCGTCGACAGCCTCGAGGCGTTCACGGTGCATGCTGCGGTCGACTCGCTGCCCGACCGGGAACGCGAGGTGATCGAGCTCGCCTACTTCGACGGGCTGTCGCAGAGCCAGGTGGCGCAGCGGCTGGAGCTGCCGCTGGGCACCGTCAAGACGCGCACGCGCGCGGGCCTCGCGCGGCTGGCCGAGCGGTTGGAGCGGGAGCGGGTGACGTTTTGAGCGAAGAGGTGGACATGAGCCGCGTCGAGGATCTGCTGCGGCGCGCACAACCGCCGGCCGAGCCGCCGACGCGCTACCGCGAGCTTGCGGCCGATGCTGCGCTGGGCGGCGGCTCCTCTAACGCCGGCGGGCAGGCTGCGCGGCGCGCGTGGTGGCGCCGTCCGCAGACGGCGCTGGTCGGTGCGCTGGCCGTGGTTGCGGTTACGGTGATCGCGCTGGTCGCCGTGGGTACCGGCGGCGGTGGCGGTGGCGGTGGCGGGCACGGCACCACGATTGCGCTCCAGGGCAAGGCCTCGTTCGCCGCTGCAAGCGGCACGCTGCAGCTGGCGAACTCCAGCAGCGACGCGATGCGCAACGCCGTCCTACAGGTGAAGGACCTCCCGCCGGCGCCGCCGGGTTCGTACTACGAGATGTGGATGGCAAGCGGCAACGAGGACGTCGGCATCATGGCGTTCGACACCAACGCCGACGGCACGGTCACGGTGCGCTCGGCGATCCCCGCCAACATGCCGTGGACGCGCTGCTGGGTCTCGCTCGAGCACGAGTCGGGCGCGGGTTCAACCTCCCAGCCGGTGCTGGGCTCGACCGCCTGAGCTACAGCCGTGCGTGCGCGTGCCGATCACCGGCGTGCGATGCCGAAGTCTCGCCACAAATCTGAGCGCCGCCGGTGGTTTGGTCGCGGTCGGCGCAGGCCGGCCGAGCAGTCCGACGCCGAGCAGTCCGACGCCGAGTGGCCGGTGGCCGAGCGTCCCGCAGAGCCGGTGCTGTCGATCATCTCCGAGCCGCTGCGCGAGCGCGAGCCGCGGCCACGCCCGCCGCGGGCCACGGTCGGGCTCGACGCCGAGCTACCGCCGCTGGAGCTGGTTGCGTCGTCCGGTCAGCGGGTGTTCGTAGCCGATCTGGCGAAGGCTGCACCGCTCGCCCTGGTGCTGGCGGCAGCGGGTTCCGATCCGCTGGATGCGCGGTTTTGCGCCGAGCTGCGCGAGGCGGGGATCGCCGTGGTGCTGGTGACGCGCGACGGAGCCGCCGGTACGCCGGCCTGCCCCGAGGCGTTCGAGGTGCTGGGCGAGGGCAGCGGTGGTGTGTTCGTCGTCGATTGCAACGGCGTGCTCAGGCTGAGCTATGGGCTGGACGAGCCGGGCGCCTGGCTGCCGCCGAACGTGGTTACGGTGCGGGTGCGTCGGCTGCTGGGCTGAGGCCGCGCTTCGAGTCGAGCTCGCCGGCGTGGATGGTCGCCGCCATCGCCTTGGAGTCGTCGCGGTAGATCGAGCCGTCCTCGAACTGGATCACCGGATAGCGGCTCTGGCCGCTGATCTGCTGGATGCGGTCGCGCTTGCGGCGGCTGACCGGCAGCCGCACCGGCTCGTAGTCGATGCCCTCGGCCTTCAGCGCCTTCTCGACGCGCTGGCAGTGGTGGGCATCAAACTTGAGCCAGTCGAGCGTGCAGGTGTAGATCTTGATCGCCATGGGCGCAAGTTTACTGCGTGAATAAGAGGGGTCAGTCGCCATTTATTCACCCGCACGTTTCCGGCGAGCTTGGCGGCTACGCGTGAATAAATGGCGACTGACCCCTCTTATTCATTCCAGTGCGTCGGGCGGGCGAGGCGCGCCGGGATACGCGTGGCCGCGTCGCCCTGCGCGGCGCCGACCTGGTTCTGAGTGAGGTAGACGGCGGTGCTCAGATCGGCCCCGGCCAGCTGCGCGCCGCGCAGGTCGGCCCCGATCATGATCGCGCCGCGCAGATCGGCGCCGCGCAGGTCGGCCCCGATCAGATCCGCGCCGCGGTAGTCGGCTCCCCTGACACCTGCGAGATCAACCGCCTGCAGCAGGAAGGGCCGGACACGGTCGCGCTCGGCGTCCGGATCGATCTCGAGGACCGCCTGCTGATCGCCACCGGCCAGGGCGTCGACGCGGCTCCAGGCGCCTTCGAGCTGTGCACCCAATGGCGTCCCTGCAGCGAGGTCGCGCGCCTCCTCCAGGTACCAGAGCAGCTCGTGCAGCTGGCGCACGATGCCGAACACGGCGAACAGCTGCGGGCTGCGCTGCACGCCGGCACTGACGCGCTGGCCCGCGCCGAAGCAGTCGTAGGCGGCACATCCGGCAAAGCCCCGCCCGCGCAGGTCGGCGTGGATCTGGCAGCGGTCGCCGTCGGCGAGGTGGGGGCAGGCCACGCCGGCCGGCTTGGTGATCGCAAACTCGGCCGATTTCTGGAACGCCGGGGCAACACAGCACAGCGCGACGCACCGCGAGCAGTCCGCACGCAGCTCGCGCCCGGGCATCGGTCAGTGATCCTCGAGGCCGGCGGGCACCTGCTGCGAGAGCTTGACCGCGATCCAGTTGGGCCTCTTGCCGCGCTCCTCGTCGAGCTCCTTGCGGCGCACAGCCTCGCGCACGAGATGCGCCCCGGCGTAGCGCAGCGGATCGGGGGGAAACTTTGCCACCTTCCGGTTCCAGAGGGCCGAGACGGCGGTACTGGGCGTGAGGCCGAGCGCCCGGTCGGCCAGGCAGCGGCCGCCGGCGACTGCGGGGCCCACGCCGTTGCCGCTCCAGCCCACCCCGTGGATAATGCTCTCGCTGTCGCCCAGATCGCCCAGCATCGGCAGGCCGTCGGTCGACCGGTCGATCGGCCCCGACCAGTGCTGATCGACCCGTGCGGTGGGGAGGTTCGGGTAGGCGTGGCGCAGGTCGCCTTCCACCGTGGCTGCACGGCTCTCGTTGCGGTCAAAGCTCGCGGGGATCCGCCCCCCGCGGGCGATGCCCCAGCCGCCCTTGCCAAACACGATGCGGCCGTCGTGGGTGGTGCGGTAGTAGTCGACCATCTGCTGGGAGTCGGTGATCGCCTCGCCGCCCGTCCAGCCGTTCCGCTCGAGCTCGGCGGGCAGGGGCTGAGTGGCGACGATGTCGCTCGAGACGGCGATCAGGTGGCGGCGCAGCTCGGGAAGTCCGGCCGACCAGGCGTTGGTTGCGATCACCGCGGTGGCGGCGGTCACGCTGCCGTGCTCGGTGCGCACGACCACCGGGGAGGTACGCGTGAACCGGGTCACGCGGGTGTGTTCGTGGATGCGGACGCCGGCGTCCAGGCAGGCCTTGCGCAGCGCTCGGGCAAGCAGCGCGGGCTGCACGGTGGCGCCGCTTGGATCGAGCACGCCCTCCAGATGCGCCGGCGAGCCCGCGCGTCGTGCGACCTCGTCTGGCGAGAGCTCGACGAACTGGCCCGGCGCGGCCGCCACCGTGCCGTCCCAGGCGCCGCGGGTGGCATCGGTGCGAGCCGTCCAGAGCCAGCCGCCGCGCACGATCTGGGCGTCGATGCCCACCGATTCGGCGAGTGTCTGCATCTGGTCGGCAGCCTGCTGCGATTCGCGGCAGATCTCGAGCGCGACCTCGTCTGAGACGAGCTTCTTGAGCGACGGAAACTTGCCCCACCACGACAGCACGAATCCGCCGTTGCGGCCGCTCGCCCCGCCGCCGCAGATGTCGCGCTCCAGCACCATCACGTCGCAGTCGGGCGCGGACTGCTTGATCCAGTACGCGGTCCACAGGCCCACGAATCCGCCGCCGACGATGCAGACGTCAGCCGTTGCCGGGCCGGAGAGGGCGGGGGTGTCCGGCGCGTCGCCCAGCGCCTGCTGGAGCCACAGCGAACGCGGTACACCCGTGGGGGTGAGGTATTCAGTCATGAGTTCAGATTCGCACGTCTGGGGGTATCCGTGACGCATGAACGATCCCAAGCCACCGCCACCCGTACCGGACGAGCCCAACCCGCCCGATCCGCCGCATCCCGACCCACCGCAGCCGACCGCCTGACGCCCGACGCACCAGAAGTGCCAGGCACTTCTGGTGCGTTCGTGTCAGAAGTCGCTGTCGGCCTCTTCGGGTACCGGCTCGCCGCCGGGCGGAATCGGCTGCTCGGCGGGCGCCTCGACGTCGGGCTCTGCCTCGGGCTCGGGTGGATGGGCGGGGGGTGAGTTGGGTGGGCGTTTCTCGGTCAAGAGACCTCCGTTGGTGAGTTGGATTGGTGCCGCAGCCGGCGCCCCGGCCAGCCGCTCAGAGTGCCGAAGATCGTGATCAGCGACGGCACGATCACCGACCGTACGACGAAGGTCTCGATCAGCACGCCGACCGCCATCGCAAACGCGATCTCGCGAAACGACCGCAGCGGGATCACCGCGATCACGGCGAAGCTCGCCGCCAGGATCACGCCGGCCGAGCGGATGGTGCGGGCAGCGTCGGGGGCGGCCACGGCGACCGCCTCGGGCAATGGCCGGCGGCGCGCCTCGTGCCAGATGCGGCCCACCACGAACACGTTGTAGTCAGAGCCCAGCGCAATCAGCAGCACCGCGACCACGAACGGCACGTAGTAGGTCAGCTGCCCGTAACCGAGCAGCGTCTGGAACACCCAGGCAGTGAGCCCCAGCGAGGCGGCCACAGCGAGTGCGCTCGAGGCGAGCAGGTAGAGCGGTGCAGCGATGCTGCGCAGGAAGAGCATCAGCAGGAGCAGATTCACCAGCAGCACGACCGCCAGCACGCGCACCATCTGGGTGTAGATGTCGTCGACCGCGTCACGGGCGAGCGCGGTATCGCCGGCGTACGAGATCCGGGCACCCTCGAGCCCCGAGCGGTGGACGATGCCGGGCATCGCGTTGCGCAGCCGGTTGAGATCGTCGATGCCCGACGCGCCGAGCGCGTCGTGGTCGAACACCACCACGATCCGCGCGGCGTTCCCGTCGGGGCTGTAGAGCACGCCGTAGCGGGTGGGCAGGGGATCGTCCGCGGGGCCGACGGTTCCGGCGACCCCGGGCACCTGCGCGATCAGCGTCTGCATCCTGACGAGCGACGCAACGCCCGTGGTGCCGACGCCGGGTTGCTGCACCACCACCGAGGTGGGTTGCAGGATGCCGGCGCGAAACCCGTGGCCCGCGTCGATGGCCGCGCGGTGGGGCGGACTCGTGTCGCTCAGGTCGGTGATCTGCCCGAATCCGAGGCGTAGCGACTGAAGCTGGAAGCCGGCCACGCCGAGCGCGGCGAGGCACACCGCGGCGCACAGGAACGCCGCCCACCGGCGCGACAGCATGCGACCCGTGAACCTCGGCTGGGCCTCAATCGCGGGCTCCTCGTCGGGTTTCGGCTGGGGACGCGCCGGCCAGAACACGGCCGATCCAAGCATCGCCAGGAGCGCGGGAATGAACGTGACGGCGACGACCATGCCGATGCCCACAGTCAGTGCGAGCGCTGGGCCCAGGTCGCGGAAGAATCCCAGCGACGAGACCAGCAGGGCGAGCAGCGAACAGGCCAGGATCACGGCGCTGGTGAGGATCAGCGGCGAGTACTCGGCGTAGGTCGCCCGGGTTGCGGCGCGGCGCTCGGCGCCGGCGGCCAGGCGGCCGCGTACACCCGAGAGGTAGAAGATGGCATAGTCGGTGATGATGCCGAGCATCAGCGCGATCACGACCGGATCGATCTCCTGCGGCAGGCTCCGGCCCGACCGCTGGGCGAGGGTGCCGAGGCTCCACGCGGTGATCGGCAGGGCGATCGCGATGGTCGCGAGTACCACCAGCGGCGCCCCCACTGAGCGGTAGGCGATCAGCGTGATGAGCAGGATCAGCGCGACCGTCGCGAGCTCGATGGTGGTCAGCTTCTGGTCGATCAGGTCGCCCTGCGCGAGCTGGCCGGGGATGGTGCCGGTGACCTCGGCGTGGGGGTCGAGGCCGGCCGCGTACGCGCGGGCGCTGGCGAGCGCGTCGACCGGGTCGAGGGCCGGGATTGGGGTAGAGGAAGGTGACGGCGGTGGTGCCCGCCTCACGCGAGGCCGGGACGAGCTTGCCCGTGTTCACCAGGGGCAGGGCGAAGCGGATGCCGTGCATCCCGTGCGCGCGATCCAGGGCGATTGCCCGCTGGACGATCGCCCGCTGCTGGGACGGCGAGAGGCCCTGGGGACTGCGCTGCACCGCCGCGTATTCGGAGCCGGCCGGGGCGCCGAACAGCTTCACCGACTCGATGGTGGCCCGGTAGGCGGCGCCGCCCCTGGGCACGAGATCGACGATCTGCCCGCCGTTCTTCTCGAGGGCAGGCAGATGCGTTGCCGCCGCGACAGCCGCTGCGATCCACGCCGCGACGATCACCCAGCGCAGCTTGACCACCACCGTCGCCAGCGCCTTGAACATGCGCACTGGAATACACCAATCCCCGAATGCCTAAACGGCAGGCGGGGACTCGATCATCTAGCATCCTCGGCGTGGCAAATCTGGGTCTCAGCGCAGACGATGTGCTCACCACCACGAGGTCGGTGCGCCGCCGCCTGGATCACGATCGACCAGTCGAGCCCGAGGTCATCGACGAGTGCCTGCGCATCGCCGTGCAGGCGCCCACGTCGGTGAACCAGCAGGACTGGCACTTCGTGGTCGTGACCGATGCAGAGCAGCGGCGAGCGGTGGCCGACGTCTACCGGCGGGCCTGGTCGGACTACAACGAGGGGCAGTCGCCGGTCGATCCGATCCCCGACGAGTCGGGAGAGCGGTGGTTCACGCGCACGATGCACGAGATTCCGGTGTTCCTGGTGCCGTGCATCGAGGGCCGGCCGGAGGGCAAGTCGCCGAGCGATCTGGCGGCGCTCTATGGGTCGATCATCCAGGCCGCGTGGAGCTTTCAGCTCGCCGCCCGTGAGCGTGGGCTCGGATCGGTGTGGACGACGTATCACCTCGACTACGAGCGCGAGGCGGCCGAGGTGCTCGGGATCCCGTACGACAGCGTCACCCAGGTCGCCTTGATCCCGGTTGCCTACACGCAGGGCACGAGCTTCAAGCCGGCCCGTCGCCGGCCGCTGGCCGAGGTCGTGCACCGCGACCGCTGGTAAACCGGGACGTCCCAACCCGATACCAAGCGCAGCCCTTGACATGCGAGGCGTTCTATCTCAAGCTGAGTAGATGCGAAAACTCCCTCTCAAGATCAGCTTGGTAGCAGCGCTCGGCGTGCTTTGCGTCGCCGGTGTGAGCGAGGCCGCCACGTATCACTGGACGCTCGTCAAGCGGGTGCACACCACGGGCGTCACGAACGGTGCGACCGTCGATGCTCAGAATATCGCCCACCCCAAGGGGATTGCGATCAGCGCGAAGACCATGGTGCGCGAGACGTTCAAGGTCTCGTGGACCGAGAACTGTACGCGCGGGCCCGCGCTCAAGAGCATCTCGGGGTCGTTTACCAGCCATGGCGTGGGCGCAAAGACGCCGATCAAGCTGGCCCTGACGAATCCGGACAGCTGCTTCGTGATCGTGACAGCGGCCCCGCAGCAGGCGGGCTCGTTCTACCTCTCGGTCTGGAGACGCTGACCGGCGATCACCAGCTCGGCGAGTTCGACGAGCTCGGCGTCGCCGCCGGCGTGTTCGGCGGCATCAGTGCCGTAGGCCTCGACCAGATCGGCGGCCGCGCGCAGCTCGTCGAGCCGCGCGGCGAATCCCTCGGCGTCGGTCGCTTCCTCGCCATGGCCCTCGATCGCGACCTCGACGTCGTAGGCATCGAGCCGGGCAGTCAGGTTGCGCACGCCGTCCTCGGGCACGTAGATCACGCACGAGTCGGGGGCGTGGTCGCCGCCGACGTGGTCGATCACTGCTGTGACCCCGCCGAGGTCAACGGTGTGAGTCTGGTCGATCACGACGGTCGGTAAGACGATCTCGAGCTCGTTGCGGTCGGGGATCTCGAGCTTCATCATGTCGCGGCAGAAGTCGAGCTCGAGGCCGTCCTCGACGCGCTGGTCGAGAGCCTCGTCCGAGAAGTCGTAACCGGCCTGTAGTTCGAGCTCGCGGGCGGTCTCGCGCTGTGCGATCACGGGTACCGCGACGGCGGCCGATCCGAAGCTGTGATCCCAGTGCCAGTGGGTCAAAGCGATGGCGACGATCGGCGGCCGGTTGAGCCGTTCGAGCTCTGCCAGGAACTCGCTCAGATGGGCAACGGACGCGCCGCCCTCGACCGGCAGGGTGCCCTCGGTGCCGTGGACTGCACCGAGCGCGGGACGGTCAGTGCGCTCGTCGGGCGTGAACCAGTCGACGTGCGGGGTGAGCGTCTCGAACCGGGCGGCGGCCATGGTCGCCATGCTAGCTGCGGCCGCTCGAGACCGGCAGTCTGCGAACCCCGTGGCGATATACTTTTGCCTCCGCGGGGCTATAGCTCAGTTGGGAGAGCGCCTGGATCGCACCCAGGAGGTCAGCGGTTCGAATCCGCTTAGCTCCATCGCACATGAGGTCAAATCGCCTGGTTGAGCCAAATCGCTTCCAGCCGGTTGAGGGTACTCACCCATCATAGGACCCCCGAGTGGAGCCGTCTAGTGGTTCGTATCCACTCAGGCAGGGCCTTCGGCCCGCATGGTTGAGCCATTTGAGGCCCAGTGGTTTAGAACCCTCAGATGCATCCACTCAGAATGTCCCGGAGAAATGCGGAAACTCGGCCTTTCGGCCGTCAGACCTCCTGAGCGCTGATTTCCCGCCCTCAGACACCCCAAAATAGGCCGTTTTCAGCTACCCCAGGTCTTACCCTTGCCCTCTGAAATAGGCCGGGAGAACGGCTCTCAGAGCCTCACTCAACTTCGGTGCGG
This sequence comes from uncultured Actinomycetes bacterium, assembly GCA_963796875.1. Lineage (GTDB taxonomy): Bacteria > Actinomycetota > Thermoleophilia > Gaiellales > JAICJC01 > CAVPTL01. The sequence goes on along the minus strand of CAWCNL010000003.1, from coordinate 140,965 downwards.
CCCTACTTGACCCAGCCCTGGGAGTGTGCAATGTAGATGCCTGCCACACCCAGGACGGCGGCGATGATTGCGACCGTGAGGGGCTGGTTCAGGAACGTCCAAAACCGCTGATACCAGGGCGGTGACTGCCACCACGCGGTTCTCTCGGCAGTCTCCAGCGCATTCCGGAAGTCGGCTGCGTGTTCCTGACGCTGCTCATCGTTCCATTGCTCGACCAAGTGCCGCCCATCCTCAGTCACCCAGAAGGCGACCAGCCCACCCATCGTCTGCATCAAGTGGACGGCGTTCCGAGCGCCTAACCACTGAACCGATTTCAGCACGCGGTCAACGGTGATTTCGAGGTCAGCCGCAACGTCGGCTGGACGGAACTCATGGCCTCCAGCGGCTTGCCCATAGGTGGTGTTGTCATCCACTTCAGCCAGCACCTGATTGACCGCCAAGAGCAGGATTGCGCGGGCATCGGATTCTGTCTCGGTCATCGGGGGAGCATACGGCTCTAGAGACGACAAATGGGGGAGAGCAGGCACTTGGCCCACTCTCCCCAGAACGAACATTGGTTGGCACGGTATGGTTGGCCGATGAACTGGCGGGTACTGCTCATCCTGGCTACTGCGGTGGCACTTGGACTGGGGGCTGTGGCGCTCCATTTCCATCAGCACGAGTACGGGTCTACCTACTGTGCCTTCCACCGCTGCGCGTTCGGCTATTCCGCATCGGCGCGAAACAGCGTCCACTCACAGTGGTTCATTTACGGTGCCTTCTCAGTTCTTGCTTTAGCAATTTCGGCGATACCACTCCTTGCCGAGCGGCATCAACGCCAGTAGTACCTCAGATGCGCTTGCGGCGGAACCGCCACCCCTTGCCCTTGTCCTTCTTGGCCTCAGCTGAGCGCAGGAATCGCTTGACCCTGTGCCCACCAAACGGGATGCGCTTGAACACCCGTCCGGCCTTGCCGACAATCACCAGAGTCAGGCGCTTGCGCTCCTGGCCCAGCAGCTGCTCGTTTGAGGCGTAGACGTGTGAGGCGTCAAAGTGTCCGTCCAGGGCATCGGTGTACTGCCACATGAACAGCTGTGCCCCTTGCGGGACGTACTGCTTGACGCTCGGGCCATAAGCGGCAATCCAGAGCGGGTAGTCCTGGTGGGGAACCTCGCCTGTGCGGCTGCCGCTCACGTAGACCATCGGGGCCACGCCTGAGAGAACGCGGATGCGGTCACAGAACGCCTTGGCGAACGCCGGGTCAGCCTGTTCCTCATAGTCCAGAACCAGACGCCCGAACAGAGCGCCACCCTTGTACGCCTTGACGGCCTCCCAGAAGTAGTTGGCCTCTAGGACTCCGCCAGTCGCTCCCGGATGCTCCGAGGGGCGGGCGAAGTGGTAGAAGTTGACCACCAGCCCGAGCTTGGTTGCCTGGCTGAAGTTGTCGCCACGGTTGCCGTCCATGAAGCCGGTGCCTTCGGTGGCCTTGACTCCCAGGACAGCGAGATTCGGATGCGCTCGCTTGAGCGCAGCGACATCCACATGCCCGTTGTTGTTGGACACGTCGATGCCCAGTCGTTGGGCCATATGGCCTCCCTAGTAAGAGGTCAGGCCAAGACGGAGCTTGCCGTCCCTAGCCGGAACCTCGGTGATGCTGAATGCGCTGGACTTGGTGCTGAACTCGCCCACGGCTATGCCCTGCGCTTCTGTTCGATGTCTCCAGCCTTTCGGTGGGGGCTGGAAGTCCTGATTTGGCTCTACGATTGGCCTCAAAACCCAGGAGGTCAGCGGTTCGAATCCGCTTAGCTCCATCGCCCTGGGGGTGCGGCCGCAAGGCCGTGCGCCCGGAGAGAGAAGAGACGGGAGGTCAGCGGTTCGAATCCGCTTAGCTCCCCATCGCCCTGGGGGTGCGGCCGCAAGGCCGTGCCCCAACGGCCTAGGCTCCGTAGATGCGGACTGTCGGAATCGACCTCTCGTCACAACCCGCGAAAACGGCGGCCTGCGCGATCGAGTGGCGCTCAGGTGCCGCTTTGGTGTCGAAGGTGATCCGTGGGGTTGATGATGAGCGCGCGCTCTCGCTCATGCGGACGGCCGACAAGGTGGGAATCGACATCCCGTTGGGATGGCCCGAGGCTTTCGCGGTGGCGGTAGGTCTCCACGCGAGTGGCAAGCCGTGGGCGGCGGACTATGTACACGCCGATTCAGCGAGGTTCCGCTACCGCCGGACTGATCTCGCGGTCATCGCGCTTGGGGCGCGGCCGCTCTCCGTGTCGAGTGATCGGATTGCGATTCCTGCCATGCGTGCGGCTGCGCTGCTCGGCAGCATGTCGCCACGACCTCCTCGCGATGGCGGCGGACTCGTTGTCGAGGTCTACCCAGCGCTGGCGCTTCGCCGTTGGGCGTTGCCATCTCAGGGATACAAGGGAAGGGAACGGAAGACCGAACGATCCGAGCTTGTCGGTGCGTTTCTCGCGCTGACCCCTTGGCTCGAAATCTCAGACGAGGCTACACACCTTTGCCAGGCCTCTGACGATGCCTTCGATGCTCTTATCGCCGCGGTCGTCGCCAGGGCCGTAGCGATTGGCGCGGTCCAGCCGATCCCAGCGAGCGAACGCGTTGCCGCACAGAATGAGGGTTGGATCGCGATTCCTGACAGCGACAGTCTGGAACGACTGGCGGGTTGAACCATCCGGCGCTCGGTGGGTCCGTGCCCCTGTTGGGGGAATGGCTGGGGCATGACGTTGCCGATCTTGTAGATGTGCGGCGCAGACACTTGGCGGTGGTGCTTCTTGCGATACCCCTGGTGGGGCTCGTGGCCACGCCTGGTGCCGCAGGGCTGGGCGTGCTGAAGAAGCTCTCGCTCGTCTCGCGCAGACGGCTCGCGCCCGGCGTCTACCTCACACACTGGCACGCGACCGTGAGCGGCGTCGGAGACGTGCAGGACGTCTACCGGGTGTCGTGGCCGCTGGGCGATTCGCATGTCGGCGTGCATGCGGCGATGATGGGAGCTCTGCAGACTGGCGGCGGAATCGCCGCCCGCCCGATCTCGCGCTGGGCAGCGCTCGCTCATCCACGCGGCCTGAAGGCGGCGATGAACGGCGACTTCTTCTCGGCCAGCGGTTGGGTGGCCGCGACGCCCTCCGGAATGCTGGTGCGCGGGCGGCAGTTGATCCAGGCAGGCTGGGGTGGCAACGGCGGCGCTCCGTCGGTCGGCTTTGAACCTGCGGGTCGGATGGTGTTCGGACGGCCCGTGCCCTTCCCGGTGAAGTTCCTGCTCCCAGGCGGATCGGCCGCAACGGTCTCGGGGTACGACTCGGCCCCCACGCAGTCCGATCAGGTTGGCGTATATAACAAGGCCGGATCCACCGTTGGTGTGACCAGCGGGTACACCGCCGTGATCGCCCGGACGTCCCTGTCGACGGCGTTTGTCGGGCAAGCCCGATACACCAACCCTCAGGGCCTCGACCGCAGCGAGCCGGTGGCGGCGTTCGGCCTCGAACAGTTCGGCGGGCGTCCGGTAAGCCAGACGGTCAAGCTGACCGCGGTTTCGACGACCAGCGTCCGCGTCCCCGCAGGCTCGTCGGTGCTGATCATGAAGTCCTCGGGGATGGCCGCCACGGGCTTCCGCGCCGCTCTCGCCCGATCGTCACAGAGTGCCACCCTGCTCACGACGTCGACCACGTGGGCGAAGGTGACCGATGTGATCTCAGGAAAGCCGCTGGTGGTCAAGAACGGCCAGGCACTGACTCAGAAGCCGAGCTATGTCACCGACGACCAGTGGTATCCCGAGCAGCTTCGGCCGGCGATCGCCTCGACGGCCACGCAGGGCTGGATGATCACCATCGGGTCGGTCAACGGCGCCCACGGCCAGAGCCTCACCGGCGTGCAGTTCGGCCGGGTACTGCAGGCGCTGGGCGCGCGTACCGCCCTTCAGTTCGACAACCGCCACTCGACCGAGCTCTACCTGCCCAGCCCAACGAACGGTCAGTGCTCCGCGTCGGCCGGCACATGCCACACGATCGCGCCTGGGTACGAGCGCGCCATCCCCGACGCCGTCGACCTCACCTACCACTAGGCCGCACCGCCCGCAGGCAGTCCATCGGGGTTTTCGCCACTCTCCGCGCCCGAAATCCTTACAATGGGAACCCCGAAGAACTGATTAGACTAGCGCAATGGGTTTCGTGTTTGTCATCGGCCTCGTCACCGCTGCCGGACTGTGCTTTGTCATAGCCTTACGGCCCGGGCCGTGGGAAGTCAGTGACTTTGAGCTCGAGGTCGATCTCAGGCCACGACACCCGAGCCACGGGCGTCGCATGGCGACCCAAGCAGCTTCTGGCTTGGAAGCATCGACTGCAAAGGTTGCCCGAACTCTTCAAGATCAGGCAACGGCCGTGTCTGACCGTTCGCTGGCGTAATCGCCGGTACTGGAACGATGACAGCGGCACACCCAATTCAGGCGTCCGCCGTTCGTAGCTGGTCGTCCGCTGGTGGAACGGGACTGTCGCTCGTCGGCGACTATCGGGTCTTTGGGCGATCGACCCGCTCTCACGAACCTCCCACAAAGGCAAACTAGATTCGCGCTGTTGGGCACAACGAGGTTCAGGAAGCTGGGATCGAAGGTGCCGGTTTGGCCGGTCGCCCTGGCCGTGGCGTGCGTGGCAGTCGGGATCGCCGTGCTTCCGACGGGGCATCGAGATCCGCCGACGACCATCTCCCAAACCGTTCCGCCGGCGACCATCTCCAAGACCACTCCGGGCGGCATCCACAAGATCCGCCACGTGATCGTGATCATGCAGGAGAACCGCTCGTTCGACTCCTACTTCGGCACCTACCCGGGCGCCGACGGCATCCCGATGAAGAACGGCCGGCCCGTGGCGTGCGTACCCGATCCGCGGGCGGGGCACTGCGTGCGGCCTTACTACGACCCCTCCCTGCGCAACGTCGGCGGCCCCCACGATTTCACCGACTCGCGCAAGGACATCAACCAGGGCCTGATGAACGGATTCGTCCGGCGTGCCCTGGCGGTGAAGACCGTCGGATGCCTGCGGAACGTACTCGATCCATCCTGCGCGGTGAGCGTCCACCACCCCGACGTGATGGGCTATCACGATTGGCGGCAGATCCCCAACTACTGGAATCTGGCCCACCACTACGTGCTCAACGACCACATGTTCGCCTCGACGCTGGGGTGGAGCGAGCCGGCCCACATGTTCCTGGTGTCGGGCTGGGCGGCGGACTGCAGCCGGGCCACCAATCCGATGAGCTGCGTGCCCTGGATCACCGACCGCCAGGATCGCACCGCCGGCCGGCAGCGCCGCTATCCGTGGACGGATCTCACCTACCTGCTCTACACCCATCACGTCAGCTGGGGCTACTACGTCGAGAAGGGCTACTCGCCCGACTGCGCCAACGACCGCATGAACTGCCCCTACGTCGCCCAATCGGCGAAGACCCCGTCGATCTGGAACCCGCTGCCGCGCTTCGGCGACGTGCGGGCCGATCACGAACTCGCCCGGGTGCAAGATTCGCGGCGGTTCTTCGCGGCCGCTGCCCACGGCACGCTCCCGCGCGTTAGTTGGGTGGTGCCGAGCTACCGCGACAGCGAGCATCCGCCGGCCTCGATCGCAGCCGGTCAGAGGTGGACGGCGCGGCTGATCGATGCGGTCATGCACGGCCCCGACTGGAAGTCGACCGCCATCTTCCTGGCTTGGGACGACTGGGGCGGCTTCTACGACCACGTCCCACCCCCGGTGGTGGACACCGCCGGCTACGGCATGCGCGTGCCGGCGATGGTGATCAGCCCCTACGCGCGCTCCGGAGTCGTCGACCACCAGACTCTCAGCTTTGACGCCTACCTCAAGTTCATCGAGGACGACTTTCTCGGCGGGGCCCGGATCAATCCGCTCACCGATGGACGCCCTGACTCCCGGCCCGACGTGCGCGAGAACGCGCCGGTGCTCGGAAACCTGGAATCTGACTTCAACTTCAGCCAACGGCCCCGAGCCCCGTACTTCCTGCCGCTGCACCCGCCGGCCACCCGGCCGCAGTGGCTGCCGCCGGCCGGCACTGCACGATAAGCCGAGCGGCCGGGTGTAACTCTCGGGCCGCTGGTGCGTGGTTAGAGGAGAAGCCCGACGCGCTTGTCGTTCGGGCGGGTCGACATTCCAGGGGGCATCTCCTTGCAGAACCCACAAACATTCATGCGCGCTCTCACCGCCCTGGGCGTGGCGGTCGGGTCGGCGGTGCTGATCGCCGCCGTCGCTTTCGCAATCCGCGGCGCGGCACCCGCACTGGCGGCTCCGCCGGCCGGTGCCACGACGTTCACCCTGCATACGCTGCACGCATCGAACACCTCTAGTCGCGCCATGGTGAAGCAGTTGGCTGCCTGGCATGAGCCGCGCATCCCCGCAATCCGCCACGTCGCGCCGCCGCCGCCGCGCGTCATGACGGTGACGGCCCCACCGACGGTCGTCTCCGCACCACCGCAAACCACCACCCAGCAGCATGCACCTGTCTCCGCGCCTGTGAAGTCCGCGCCGACCAGGCCGCACGAGCCGACCGAAGGAGCCGGACACGATGACTAGCCTCGCCCTCAAGGTCTATACCGTGGTCGTCGCGCTGATCTGCGGCGCGGCACTGGCGTGGAGCATCGACCAGCAGCACGCGGCCCAGGCCGCAGCGACCAACGCCCGGGACTGGCATCGGCTGGCCGCAGCCACGCTTGCCCACGACAAGGCCACCACGAAGGTCAACCACCTGCTGGTCGTGCGCTACAACCATCTGGCGCACCGCACCACCGCCTCGCAGGCCAGGCTCCTGCGCGCCCTGAAGCAGGCCCGGGCGGCGAGCGCGGCGGCGCAGCCGCAGTCAACCGTCTACAACACCGTGCCGGGCGGCACCGTCTACGCACCGAGCGCGCCGTCGACGGCCACCGCTCCGGTCGCCTCCGCGCCTGCTCCGGTGTCGTCGCCTCCCACGACACGTACGAGCTAATGGGCGCGCAGACCGTAACTACGCCGGCCTGGCAGTGGATGGCGACGGGCACCACCTGGCACATCCACCACAGCGGAGGTGTGAGTGCCGAGGCGGCGCAGGCCGTCGCCGCCGGGGTCGAGTTCGACGAAGCGCGGTGGTCACGGTTTCGGCCGCAGAGCACGGTCGCGCGGATCAACCGAAACGCCGGCATCCCAGTGCAGGTCGATCCCGAGACCCTCGAGCTGCTGATCGCGTGCAGGCGGTGGACACAGCACACTCAGGGCCTCTTTCAGCCCCTCGTCGGCGCCGCACTCGAGGCCTGGGGCTATGCGAGGAGCATCCACGAACACGTGCCCGGAGCGGCCCGCAGCCCTGCCGGAGTACCGGTGGAGGGCGACCTCGAGATCGACACCGACGCGCAGTCTGTACGGATTCCGGCCGGCACCAGGCTTGACCTGGGCGGGATCGCCAAGAGCTGGATGGCGCGGCGGGCGGCGGCCACCGTCGCCGAGTTGAGCGACGACGGTTCGCTGCTGGTCGATGCCGGCGGCGATCTGACCGCGGTGCGGGGCAGCCATCTGGTGGCGGTCGAGGCCGCGGGGCTCCACCCGCAGAACGTGCCAGGAACTGCGCCCGGCGCCACCGGCTGCTGGGTGGAACTGGCGGCCGGTGAGGGCATTGCAACGTCGGGTTCGGGCCGCCGCCGCTGGGTTAACCACGACGGATCGGTGGCCCACCATCTGATCGATCCGTTCGCCGGACGGCCGGGAGCCGAGGCGCATGCGACGGTGATTGCCTGCGATGTCGTCACCGCCGACGTGCAGGCGAAGGTGTTGGCGCTGGCGCCGGAGGTGCTGCCGACGCCGGCCGCGGCCATCCGGACGAGCGGGGGTACATGCGTCACCACCCCCGGCTGGGACAGGCGGGTGGTGGCGTGATCCTCTGGGAAGCAGCGCGGGCCAGCGCGTTCGTGGCGTTTGGCTGTTACACCCTTGTGGTGGTGTGGGGTGTGGTTCTGGCGGGCCGGGCATGGAAGCCCGCCGCACCGCAGCTCAGCTTCCACCGGTTCCTCTCGAGTCTCGGGCTGGTGGCGGTGGTTGTTCACGTCACCGCCGTGCTGATGGACCACTACGCACATATCCCGGTGACCGGACTTGTCGGTATCGGGGTGCGCCGGGGAGTCGACCTCGGAGTGGTCGCGCTGTGGCTCGTGATCGCGCTGCCCATCTCGTTTCGGCTCAAGCGTGCTCGCATCATTGGCCACCGTACGTGGAGGGGGTTCCACTACTTCGGCTACGCCGTGTGGGTGCTGGCGCTGCTCCACGGGATCGCCGCGGGTACCGACAGCCGTTCCACGCCGGCGATCGCCGCGTACGCGGGCGCCGGGGCCCTGGTCGCGGCCGCCGCCTGGTGGCGGTGGCTCGATCGCGCGCCGGTGGCGGAGGCGGCGTCATGAGCGAGCGGGTGACGATCGTGGGCAACGGTGTCGCGGGATTTGCCTGCGCCCGGAGGCTCGCCGAGAGGGGAGTCGAGGTCGTGCTGATCGGTCCGGGACTGCCGTGCGACCGACCGCCGTTGACCAAACGGGCGCTGATCGCAGGCCGGCTGCCGCTGCTGGCCGACGCCGACCGGCTGCGCAGCCTCGCGATCGAACATCTCGACGCCGTGGCGGTGGGCTTCGACAGGGCCGCGCGCGTGCTGCGGCTGGTCAGCGCGCGGGGAGAACCGTCCCCCCTCCCATGCGAGGGGCATCTGGTGTGGGCCACCGGGGTCGGCATCGGCCGCCCCGATGTGCCGGGTGTGGAGCTCGCCGACTGCAACGCCACACCTGACGGGTTCCAGCGAGTCAGCCGGCGGCTGGGCGGGGAGCCGCGGCGCGTGGTGGTGCTCGGCGGTGGGCTGATCGGCTGCGAGACCGCCGCGACCCTCGCCGCCCGGCACCAGGTGACCCTGATCGAGCGCGCACCGAACCTGCTCGGCCGGATGCCCCCGGCCGTGATCGCGGCCGCCACGGACGCGCTTGCACGTGCGCACGTCGACGTCCGGTGCAGCTCCGTGATCGAGGCAATCGAACGCGACGCCAAGGCGCTCCGCGTCCTCACCGCCGGCGGAGCGGTGCCGGCCGACGTCGTGATCGCCGCAACGGGCGTGTGCCGCGCGCTGCCCGAGGACGCCGGCCGTGCGCAGGGGCTCGGCATCGCGGCCGATCCCCAGCTGCGCGTGGCCGGCGAAACCCACACCTGGGTGTGCGGCGACGCCGCTGTGTACAACCACCCGCGGTTCGGCAGTCTGGCCGTACCGCACTGGGACAATGCCGTGGCCTCGGGCCGGCACGTGGCCGACGCGATCCTCGGCTGCGACGCACCGTACGTGCGCGACCCGTACTGGTTCTCGGACATCGCCGGCCTCAGAGTGCAGGTGGTGGGCCATCACGGTGGGGTGGCCGAGTGGATGGACCTTGACCAGATGACGATCGGCGCCGATACAGAGGGAAGGGTCGCCTGCGTCGTGCTCATCAATCAACCGGCGCGCATGCGGGAGGCTCGTGAACTCGTTGCCCGTGAGCGCGCGTTCATGTGAGGGGGCCAGCATGGAAGTCAGGATGACGATCGACGTGGACACGTGCGTGGGGTACGGCGAATGCGTGGCCGAGGATCCCGCGGCAGTCGAACTTGGCCAGGACGGCTGCGCACGGCTGCTGGTGGAGCGCATCGACGCCGAGCGGGCCCGGCGAATCTGCGATAGCTGCCCGACCGGCGCTATCACGAGCGAGGCTGCGTGAGGCGACGGCCCGACAACGACGGCCTCGACGGCCTCTACCGCGAGCTCTACCCGTCGCTGGTGCGGTTCTCGCAGGGCATCGTGGGCAGCCGGTCAGACGCCGAGGACGCGGTGCACGATGCCTTCGTCGCCGCCGTGCGCAGCGATTCCGTGGAGAACTCGAGGCCCTGGCTGTTTCGCGTGACGCGCAACGCCTCGATCGACCTGCTGCGCCGCCGGCGCCACACGGTCGCGATCGAGGCGGTGGCCGATTCGGTCGCCGACACCAACCCCGAGGAGCCCCATGCTGCTGCGGTGATGGGCGAGCAGCTCGAGCTGATCAGATCGGCGCTGGCCGAGATGCCCGAGAAGCGTCGCAGTGCGCTCCTGCTGCGCGAGATCGCCGGGCTGCCGTACGAGGAGATCGGCCGGGTGCTCGACACGACCGAGGGAAACGTGAAGGTGCTGATCTTCCGCGCGCGGGCGTCGCTGCACGAGGTCACCGATGCCGCCGAGCTCGAATGCGGCGCTGTGCGCGTCGCGCTCTCGGCGGCAGCCGATCGTGAGGTCGGGCGCGTCGATCGAGCCAGCGCCCGGCTGCATGCGCTGCACTGCACCGGCTGTCGCGAGTTCCGGCAGGCGATCACCTCCCAGCACGCGGCGATCGCGATCATCATCCCGGCGGTGGCTCTGCCGCACTCGCTTGCGGCGGCTGCCGGCGGCGGCGTCATGGCGGGGTTCGGCGGCGCCAAGGCGTCGATCGGCGCGCTGCTCGCCGCAGCGACGCTCAGCGCCGGTGCCGGAACGGTGGTGGTGTGGTCGGGTCAGGGGGTGGTTGGCGGCGGGCGTGCCGCCGTAGCGGGCCATCCGCAGGCCGGTCGGCCGGCGGTGGCAGCCGAGCACCGGGAGGCGGCCCCGGTAGACGTTGAGGCTGCGAGCGAGCCGGGAGACCAGGTCGAGTCTGGTGGAGACGGCTCGGAAGCGGCGAACACCGATGGCCGGACCGAGAAAGAGCGCGACAGCTCGCGCGATGATGCCGGCGAGAGCGGCAGTGGGCAGCAGCGATCCTCGGGCACCCCGGTCCTGGCGGTCGCCGTGACCAGAGCCGGTGGCGACGGCTCGGCAGACTCCACCGACTCGCCCGGCGACTCGTCCGGCGGCACGGACAACTGACCGTCCAGCATGTTCGCATGGCCTGAAGCAGGGCGCCATGCACCACCTACCCGTCGGCTCTCTGTCAGCCGAAGACTCGCGGCAGGCTCTCGGCGAGGTCCTCCGGACTGCTGCGAATCTCGGCGGCGCCGGCCCCTTCGAGCTCGCCCGCAGACACGCCGCCGCTGAGAAGGCCGATCGAGGGGATACCCAGGCGCGCAGCGGCCCGGCAGTCCCACACCGAGTCGCCGATCATTGCCTTGGGCGGCACGCCGACCCGGGCCGTCGCCACCTCCAGCAGGTCGGGCTGCGGCTTGCTCTGGTCCACGTCGTCGGCGGTCGTCCAGGCGTCCACCAGCTCGTCGGCGTCCAGGAGCTGGATGTAGTGCTCGATCTCGCTTGGCTTGCCCGAACTCGCGAGCACCACCGCCAGCTCGCGCTCTCGCAGCACGGCCAGCAGCCGGTGCGCTCCCGCAAGCGGTCGCACTGCGTCGAGTTGCGCACCGAACAGCTCGTCGTGGCGGGCGGTTGCCTTCTCGCCAAGCCGCGCCGCCTGCTCCTGGCCCAGCAGCGACTCCACCAGCTGGTCGCCGTCCATGCCGATCGAACGGTGGATGCGCCATGCCGGCACCACGCAGTCGACCTCGGTAAACGCCTGCTGCCACGCCTCGACGTGGGCATAGTTCGAGTCGACCAGCGTGCCGTCGACGTCGAGGAGCACGCATTCATGGGCTTTAGCGGGAGTCATCGACCGACTCTCTACCCGGAACGGCTCTCGCCGACACTGCCGACGGCGGCCAGACGCAACAAAACGTGCCCAGGCACGTTTGTTGCGTCGGGGCTCACGCGGCGCGGTGCACCCACCGATAACCAGAGCATGACTTCTCGTTCGCTCTGCGCCCTCACCCTCGCTGCCGCCGCGTTCGTCTTCACGGCCTGCGGCCAGTCCGGCACCACCTCGACCACGACCCCGATCACCACGATCCCGAGCACCTCGACCTCCACCGCCGCGCCCGCGTCCGCAGCACTGTTCCGCGCCGCAGCCGAGAAGATGATTCAGGCGGGGAGTGCGCGTATGCAGATGGATAGCGTGGTCGAGACGCAGGGCGTGAATGTGCACATGACGATGGACGCCCACGTGGCCTACAACAACCCCACCGTGATGAGCACGCACCTGGTCGAGGCGCTGCCCGTCGGCAACCTCACCATGGACGAGCGGCTGCTGGGCCCGACCGCCTATGTACGCTCGACGGCGTTTGATGCCAACCCGCAGTTCGCGCACAAGTGGGTCAAACTCGACCTGAGCAAGGTGCTCGGCAGCAACTTCCCGGGGTTGGGTGGCGGCGCGATGTCGCCGCAGCAGGCGACGGCGTACCTGCAGGGCATTACCGGCACCGTCAAGACCGTCGGCCCCGACACCATCGACGGGACTCCGACCACCCACTACCGGGCCTCGATCGACTACCAGAGGATGATCAGGCACCTCTCGCCCAAACTGCGCGCGCTGATGAAGAGCGCGGCCAAGCTGTTTCCCAGCCGGCCGATTCCGGTCGACCTGTGGCTCGACCACTCCGGGCAGCTGCGGGCCGAACACCTGGTGCTGAAGACGCCGGCCACCTCCATGGACCTGCGCATCAGGTTCTCGGAGTTCGGCGTGCCGGTACATGTCAGCGCACCGCCGGCATCCCAGGTGTTCGAGTTGCCGCCTTCGGTGCTGAAGGCGATCGGCTCGGGGGCCGCCCCGGCCGCGTAGGCCTAGAGTGGGCGCGTGACCAGCGCGCTCTACGATCCCGCGGCCCATGAGCCGCTGACCACCGCACCGTGGAGCGCGGAGCGTGCGCAGACGGCGATCGCCGCCATCGTGGCCGACGCCGAGGCGGCGTTTGACCCGCGCTCGCTGTGGCCGGCGCATCCTCTGGACGACGAGGGCGACGCCCCGCTCGGCGAGACGGCGGGTCTCTACCTCGGCGCGAGCGGCGTGCTCTGGGCATTCGACGCGCTGGCCCGGGCGAAGTTGGCCACGCCGGCGCGCGACTGGGCACCCGTGGCCGCCGCGCTTCCCGAGCGCTACGCCGCCTCGCCCGACCTCGCCGAGTTGACCGACGGCCGGCCGGTGCCGTCCCTGCTGGTCGGTGAATCGGGCGTGCTGCTGGCCGCGCATCGCTATTCGCCGGCCGCCTGGCAGGTCGATCGGCTGGTGGAGTGCGTGCGCGCCAACCGCCGCAACCCCGTCCGCGAGTTCCTGTGGGGCTCGCCCGGCACGATGATCGCCGCGCGGCTGATGTACGAGCGCACCGGCGACCGGCGCCTGATCGACGCCTGGCGGCAATCGGCCGCCTGGCTGATCGACGATTGGCGCGACACCCTGTGGACGCAAGACCTCTACGGCCAGCACCGCGCACTGGTGGGCGCCGGGCATGGGTTCGCCGGAAACGTGCTTGCGCTGACGGCCGGCGAGTGGCTAGGCGCCGACGTGCAAGCACGCCTGGAGCAGCGGGCGATCCAGACCCTTCTCGACCTGGCTGAGCGTGACGCCGATCTTGCGCAGTGGTGGCCCACCGCCGAACGGCCGCAGAGCATGAGCCAGATCCGGACGCAGTGGTGTCACGGCGCGCCGGGCATGATCACCTCGTTCGCCCACGTCGCGCCGCATGACGCATCGCTGACCGATCTGCTCGCGGCCGGAGGCGAGCTGGTGTGGCGCGCAGGCCCGTTGCTCAAGGGGCCGGGCATCTGCCACGGTACGGCGGGCAACGGGTACGCGTTCTTGAAGCTTTACCAGCGCACCGCCGACGAGCTCGTGGTTGCAGCGCGCCCGCGCGTTTGCGATGCACGCCTCAGAACAGGTGCTGCAGAGCGCGTCGCGCGTACGGGCGGGGCCGCTACACGCTGTGGACCGGCGATGTGGGAGTGGCGTGCTATCTGGCCTCGTGCCTTGCGGCCGACGCGAATATTCCGACGCTCGACAGCTGAGCGGTCAGCTCGTCCCGCGGCCCGCGCGCTGCTCGAACGCCTGCGCGGCCTCCGTCCGCGGAGTGCGGAGCAAAGTGGTCGCGATCGGGGTAGCCGGTGCGGTCGAATACCCCCTCGAGGTCGTGCCGGTCGTACTCGGTGCGGCGGAACTCCACGCCGGGGCCGAGCAGCGTCCAGAACGCGACGCCCGGTACCCCTTCGTAGGGCATTCCCGACCGATCCCGCGTTGACCACGTGATGCCCAGCGACCCGGCGGTCGTACTGTGAGTGGGTATGCCCGCACACCACCGTCGGCGCGGCGCCGGCGAGGAGTTCGGCGACCACGGCGTCGGGTGTGAGCGCGGTCATCACCTCGGTGTCCGACGTGGGAGTGGCGTGGCAGAAGAGCGTCGGCCCCAGGCCGTCGACGTCGAGCTGCACCGAGAGCGGCCACGCGCCCATGGCGGCGAGCTGCTCGGGGCTGAGGAGCGCAGTTTCGAAATCGTCGGGCGCGCGGTCGCCGTTGCCGCGTACGAACTCCGTCGTATGCCGCATGGTCAGCTACAGCCTCGAGCACCTCCACCGGCTGCGGCCCGCTGACGACGTCGCCACCGATCACGACCACATCGGGCTCGATCCGGTCGAGCTCGGCCAGCACCGCCGCGAGGGCCGGCAGATTGCCGTGGATGTCGTAGAGCGCTGCGACCCTCACGGCGGTAACGATAGACCCTGCATAGAAGGGGACTGTCCCCTTTTATGCATCCGCCGCCAGCCCGGCGAGCTTCTCGGTTTGGAGCAGGCGCGCCCGGGGCAATGAGGTGCGCATGAGCAGTATCAACCAGTTCCCCTGGCAGGAGCCGATGGTGCGCCTGCTGAACGACCGCGGCCGCGCCCCGCTTGGCGGGCTCGCCGAGCAGTTCGCGGGCGACTCCGGCGATGTCGAGAGCCTGCGCAAACAGGTTGCCGACGAGGCCGAGCACCTGGTGCAGATCGGTCTTGCCGCATACCTCCCTGACGAGCCGGGCAAGGATCGCGAACTCGAGCTGACCGACCGCGGCCGGGCGGCGGCCGCAGACCTGCCCAGCGGCTGAGCCTCAGGGCACCTCGAACTTCTCGACCACCAGATAGGCGCCGTGTTCGTCGATCACGCGTTCGATCGCGGGGATCTGGTGGCCCTGCTGCACGACGAAGTGCTTCGGGTTGCCGTGTACCCGCTCCCAGTCGGCAATGGTGATCTCGATCGGGGCGGTACAGTCGGCGGCGCCGCACTCGCAGACGAACGGCACCGCCTCGTCGGCTGGGGGTACCCCGGCGGCCAGTTCGAGTTCGGCTCGCCGCTCGTTGTGGTCGCGAAAGGCCTTCTCGTTCTTGGCCAGCCGTTCATTGCGAAGTTCCTCGCGCCAGTCCTGGGGCATTGGCGCTTCATACCTCAACCGCCGCCCGCATTCAAGGTGTTTCGCGGCTCTCGGCAGGCGGTATTCACGGAGTTCAGCAATCGAGGAGGCAGCATGCCGGAGAGCGCCAAAGACGTCTGAGGGCAAGGCCAAGGAGAAGATCGGCGAGGCCACCGACGACAAGTCGCTGAAGCGACAGGGCCAGGCCGAGCAGGCCGGCGAGAAGGTCAAGGAAGGCGTCGACAAGGTGGTCGACGCCATCAAAGAACGGCTCTAGGTAGGCCTCCGGGCGGCCCCGCGCGCTCCGCCGGTGCCGCCCGGTATCCCGACCATGAATCCGTTGACCCCCGGCGACCGAATACCAGGTGTGGCGCCCACGGGAGACGAGGCCATGCGGGTGCGGTTTGCGGCCGGTGACGAACGCGCGTTGGAAGAGTGCGACGCCCGGTTTGGCCCACTCCTGCTCGCGTACGTGCGGCGCTACGTCGGGCCGGACGATGCGGAGGACGTGGTGCAGCGAGTGATGATCGAAGCCTGGAGAGCGCGGGGCCGCTACGACCCCGAGCGCCCGCTGGAGGCGTGGCTGCTGGCGATCGCCCGGCGGCGTTCGATCGACCTGCTGCGCAGCCGCCGCACGACCGTGGTCGGCCTCGACACCCTGCGCGACCTCTCGGGTGACGACGGCCGCGAGAGCGCCGAGCGGTTCGCATGGGCACACCAGGTGCGCGCAGCGCTCGCAGAATTGCCCGAGGTACAGCGCGAGGCGCTCGTGCTGGCGTACTTCGGCGGCCTCTCGCAGACCGAGGTCGCAAGCCGGGTCGGCGCACCTCTGGGGACGGTCAAGACGCGCATGGCCAGGGGCATGGCCCGGTTGGCCGAGATCATGGGCACGGGAGGCTTTGAATGAGTGACCACGTGACCGACCACGTGATCGACGATCTGGCTGCGCTGGTTGCCGGAGACCTCTCGCAGGACGAGACGCGCGCGGTTACGGCGCATCTTGCAGCCTGCGACGAGTGCCGCCGGCACCTTGTCACCAGCGTGGCCGGAGCCGCCTCGCTCCGCTCAGCAGCTCGGCATGCGCCGGAGCTGTTTGCGGAGCTGTGGGATGCGCCGGTTGCCGAGCCGGCGCCGGCGCCTCCCGAGGCGGTCGCCCGCCCCGCGGCACGGCCGCGCAGGCGCTGGATCGCCGCGACGGCGGCCATGGCTGCCGCCGCGATCGTGATTGCCGTGGCGGTATTCGCCGGCACGCAGCTGGGCGATGGGGGAGGGGCGACCGAGGCACACGCGCCGCTGATCAAGGTGGGCGCGAACAGCGGCTCCGGCAACGTGACCATGCGCACGCGCTCGGGCACGACCAACATGCTGGTCTCGACCACCGACCTGCCCCGCCTGCAGCCCAACACGTTCTACGAGGTGTGGCTGTTCGATCCACACACCGGAAAGATGCTCGCGGTGGGCGTGCTGGGGCCCAAGGGCAGCGGCGCGTATTCGCTGTCACAGCAGCTGCTTGAGCCGCTATCAGGCGGTGGATATCAGCCTGCAGCGCGACGACGGCAACCCCGCGCACAGCAAGGACAGTGTGCTGCGCGCCCGCTACGGCGCCTGACGCGCGGCGACCGAGTGTCGCCGGAATACCTGCTGTTCGTGCTACGTTTGGATCCATAGTGTTCACGTTGGTGTCCACCACCGCTCAGGGGGGCGGTGGACAGAGCGGTCACTGAGGAACGAGAATGGGCCCGACTGGCGGCCCCCCAGAGAAGACGGAGGAGAGATGGCTCTTACCATCAACGACACCGCGCCGGACTTTACGGCGGACTCCACGGAAGGCACGATCCACTTCTACGATTGGCTCGACGACTCGTGGGCGGTGCTGTTTTCGCACCCGCGTAACTTCACGCCGATCTGCACGACCGAACTCGGCTACATGGCCAAGATCAAGCCCGAGTTCGACAAGCGTGGCGTCAAGATCATGGGCATTTCGATCGACCCGATCGAAAACCATGCCGCGTGGGCGAAGGACATTGAAGAGACTCAGGGTACGGCGCCCAACTACCCGCTGATCGCCGACTCGGACTTCAAGGTCGCAAAGCTCTACGAGATGCTTCCGGCCGACGTCGACGGCGATCCCACGTCGCGCACCCCCGCAGACAACGCCACGGTGCGCAACGTGTTCGTGATCGGTCCCGACAAGAAGATCAAGCTGGTGCTCGTCTACCCGATGACCACCGGCCGCAACTTCGATGAGGTGCTGCGGGTGATCGACTCGCTGCAGCTCACGGTCAACCACCAGGTGGCCACGCCGGTCAACTGGCAGCCGGGCGAGGACGTCATCATCGCCGGTTCGGTGACCAACGATCAGGCCAAGGAGCGCTACCCGGACGGCTGGAAAGAGCCCAAGCCGTACATCCGGATCGTCCCCTCGCCGTAACCGGAGTTCATAAAGGGGTCAGTCCCCCTTTTATGCATCGGTGACGTCTGCTCAGAGCCCTCAGCGACGGCCGGATGCATAAA
Source organism: uncultured Actinomycetes bacterium (assembly GCA_963796875.1). GTDB lineage: Bacteria > Actinomycetota > Thermoleophilia > Gaiellales > JAICJC01 > CAVPTL01. Next base: position 123,239 of record CAWCNL010000003.1, on the reverse strand, counting down.
AGGGGACTGTCCCCTTCTATGCGCTGGACGGAACGGCTTCCTCTTCGGTGACCTCGTCCGGATGGAGCGTGTCCATGAACGAACTGACCGAGAACACCGCGTTCCCGGCACCGGCGACGCCGTAGCCGGGAGGGGGCTTCAGGCTGTACTTCTCGAGCGTTGCGCGGTAGGCCTCGAGCAGCCGGATGTGGTACTCCAGCGGCGCGCCCTCGGGATTGGCCTTGCCCAGCGGCGTGGAGGGCTCGGGGCACCATGTGGTGAACCGTGGCGTGACTCCGCGGCTCATGAAGTAGTCGAGACCCTCGGTGGTGCTCGCGATCGCCTCGTCGATGGTGGCGAACCCGTACGGCTCGGCCATCTCGACGCCCGCCACGAAGTTGGGGATCACGTAGCGCGGGCCGAACACCTCCGCGGCGTCCAGGATGCGGCGGTGCCACTCCTCGCGGCCGACGTAGCGCTCCTTGCCGGGGCTGATGATTTCGAACAGGCGCTTGTCCCACACCTCGTAGTTGGGGTGGTAGATCGTGATCCCGTAATCCTTGTAGCGCTGCACCTCGGCGCGGGGCAGAGCCTGGGCGACCACCTTGCCGATCCAGCGGTTGGGGAACCGCTCCTCGATCGCCTGGGCATAGCGGCCGTAGAAGTCGGCCTCGGCCAGCCCGTCGACCTTGCTGGTGACCGACCCGCCGGTCAGCGTGTAGGCCTTGCTGGCACCCAGAGTGTCGTAGCGATCGATGATGGCAAGTGCCTCGAGCACGTCCTCGACCGGCTTCACGCCGGTGTAGGGGCGGCCCTCCTTCTTGTGCTGGCGCCAGTTGTGGTTGATGTCGCAGAACTTGCACTCCTCGTGCGCGCCGAAGTACTGGCACAGCCGCAGCACGGTGAGGTAGATCAGGTAGCCCCACTGGATGGTCGGCGCGGTCTCCATGACGGTCTTGCCGTTGGAGAGTTCGTGGCGGTAGTACTCGGGCATCGGCGGCAGGCCCACGTCGGCCAGCAGCCGGCCGTCGAGCGACATGCGCAGGCCGCCGTCCTCGTCGCGCGCCACGCGGTAGGGCGAGTCGGGGTTGACGCGCACCGACACGATCGTGCGGCGCAGGTTGAACGGCCCGCCGGTCAGCGCCAGCTCCTCGGGAGGACGGCGCCTGGCGGCCTCGCCCAGCTGGGTCAGCGGCTTCTGATCGAACGAGAAGATGAAGTACGACTTGGGCTTGACCTCGCCGTCCAGGTTGTCGGTCAGCGCCGACTCGTCAAACGCGATACCGCCGCGCAGCAGATCTTCCTTCACAACCGCCTCGGGCGGGATGTGCGGATAGCGCGCGATCAGATCTTCGACGAGAGCGGTGCGGGAAGCGTCCAAACTGGTTTCGCACTCTACACTGCAGGTTTTCGACAGGGGGAGCCACGAATGCGCACACGCAAGCTTGCAGATCTGGAGGTGTCGGCTCAGGGACTCGGCTGCATGGGGATGTCCGAGTTTTACGGTGAGCGCGACGACGCCGAATCGATCGCCACCATCCACCGTGCGCTCGAGCTGGGCATCACGCTGCTGGACACCGCCGACATGTACGGCCCGTTTGTGAACGAGAAGCTGGTCGGGCGGGCGATCGCCGGCCGCCGCGATCAGGTGGCGCTGGCCACCAAGTTCGGGATCCTGCGCGGCGAGGACGGCGCCCGGCTGGGCATCTCGGGGTCGCCCGAGCACGCCCGCGCGGCGATCGACGCCTCGCTCGTGCGGCTGGGCGTCGACCACGTCGACCTGTGGTACCTGCACCGCGTCGATGCGCAGACGCCGATCGAGGACACGGTCGCTGCCATGGCCGAGGCGGTCAAGGCCGGCAAGGTGCGCCACCTCGGCCTGTCCGAGACCTCGGAGCAGACGCTGCGCCGCGCCCACGCCGTGCATCCCATCACCGCTCTCCAGTCGGAGTATTCGCTGTGGACGCGCGATCCCGAGCAGGGCGTTCTGGCGGCGTGCCGCGAACTCGGCATCGGGTTCGTCGCCTACTCACCGCTGGGCCGCGGATTTCTGACCGGCGCCATCCGTACGCCCGACGACTTCGGCCCCGGCGACTTCCGCGCCGGCATTCCGCGGTTCCAGGGCGAGAACTTCGCGCGCAATCTCGATCTGGTCGACAGCGTGGGCGAGCTGGCACACGAGAAGGGCTGCACGCCGGGTCAGCTGGCGCTCGCGTGGGTGCTGGCGCAGGGCGACGACATCGTCCCGATCCCCGGCACCAAGCGCGTCGCCTACGTCGAGCAGAACGCCGCGGCCGATGCGGTGCAGCTGTCACCGGACGACCTCGACCGGCTCGAGCGAATCGCGGCACCGACCGCCGTGGCCGGCGACCGCTACGCCGACATGACCCCGATCGGGCGCTGATCACCAAACGCATACCACGTGCCTGGCACGGGGTATGCGCTCTGAGCGTTAGGCGGGGGTGATGCCGTTGCGGATCGCGTAGCGGGTCAGCTCGGCGCGGTTGTGCACGTCGAGCTTTGCCATGACGTTGTCGCGATGGCGCTCCACGGTCTTCACGCTGATGGTCAGGTCCTCGGCGATCTCGCGGCTGGTCTTACCCTGCGCGATCAGCGCCACCACCTGTGTCTCGCGGTCGGTCAGCACGCTGCCGTCCACCTGCGGCGGCGGAGCGATCGGCGGCGCGTCGGCGCCGATCGGCTCGACGAACTCGCCCCCGGCCAGCACCTGCCGGCACGCGTTGACCAGCTCGCGGTCGACGGTGCTCTTCAGCACGTAGCCGTGCGCGCCCGCCTTACGCGCCCGCTTCACGTACCGCGGATCGTCGTACATCGACAGCATCAGCAGCGCGGAGCTGCGGGCGCCTGGTCGCCAGCTGGTGAGCCACCTCGAGTCCAGTCAGCCGGGGCATGGCCAGGTCGAGGATGGCCAGATCGATGCGGGGATCGAGCCCCAGTGACAACGCCTCGGCACCGTCCGCCGCTTCGGCGGTGACCTTGAGCTTGGGGTCGGCGCGCAGAATCATGCCCAGGCCGCGGCGCACCACCGGGTGGTCATCGGCGATCAGGATGCTGACGCTCATGCCTCCCCCAACGCAGGCAGGGGCGCTTCGAGCGTGATTGAGGTGCCGCGCCCCGGCTGTGAGTCGACGCGCAGCTGGCCGCTCACGATCATCGCCCGCTCGCGCATGCCGCGCATCCCGCCGCCGTCGGATCCGGCGATCCCGTCCCCGTCGTCGGCGACCCGCAACACCAGCCGCTGGGCGTCTTCGGAGCGACTCAGGTCGAGGCTGACGTGCTCGGCGTCGGTGTGGCGTGAGACGTTGGTCAGAGCCTCCTGCGCGATGCGATAGACCGCGAGCGCGGTGCTCGGATCAAGCTCGATCGATTCGTCGACCGACGCGTCGACCGCGCGCCCGGTGCGAGCGCAGAAGAGGTCGCACAGAGCGTGCAGCGCGGCGGCCAGGCCCAGATCCTGCAGCACCGAGGGGCGCAGCAGGCGGTCGACCCGGCGCAGTTCGTCCAGTGCCAGCCGGGCGGTTTCCTGGGCCGCCTCGATGGCCTCGGCGTGTTCGGGGCCGGACGTCTCCTCGGCCCGGCCCAGGAACAGCAGGACGCCGGTCAGGTTCTGGCCGATCTCGTCGTGCAGGTCGCGGGCGATCCGGCGGCGCTCCTCCTCCTGGGCGCGAAAGGCGATGGTGGACGACTCGCGGCGCTCCTGTTCGAGGCGGCTCAGCGTGGCGTTGAACGTGCCGATCACGGCGGACACCTCGCCGGCGCTCTCGATGCTGAGCCGCTTGCCGGGTTCGCGCAGGTCGACATCGCGCATCAGCTCGGCGAGGTTGCGCAGCGGCCGCAGCGATACGCGCAGCAGAAACCAGTTGGCGGCCAGGAACACCAGCAGGCCGAGCACCAGGACGATCGCCTGATTGCGCTCGATCGGCGCCGAGATGGTGATCGGCGAGAACGCCAGCAGCAGCGTCGCAGTCACCAGCAGCGCGGCATCCAGCGCAAACACCCGCCAGAAGATCGGCAGCCGTCGGATGGTGCTCGCCGGATTGGGAAGGCGCACAGCAGTCATATCTGTCTGCGCTGAAGTTTCGCCGATTCGCGTCACGAGTGCCATGTGCGGTCACATGGGGGGCCGCCCCACGCCGGGGCAATGAGTATCCCGCTCGGTGCCCGGGAGCGTGGGGCGGTTCCGGCCCATGGATGGCACCCCGTCAAATCCGGTGTGCATGACTCAACTCTGGCAGCTGCCCGCGCCGACCGCTATGGGGGAAACGCTGTATGCGGTCAGGCCCGTGTGCGGCGGTCGAACTCGATGCACGCGTCGATGTGGAAGCGCGTCGCAGCGCCGACGTCGTTTCGGTGCACGCGCTCATCGCGGGCGTGTACTCCGGCGTGCAGCACCTCGGTGGGCGTGGTGCGCAGCGGCCAGTATCCGTACGCGACGGTGCCGAACGCCTCGCGCAGGTAATGCGAGTCGGTGAACCCGTTGCAGATGGTGGGCACGAGCACAGCCTCGGGATCATTGGCCGCGACCCAGTCGCGGCACACGGCGTAGAGCGGGGTGTCCAGAGGCGAGATCGAGCCGCCCTCGGGCTCGCCCGAGAACTCGATCCGGTAGGGGATGTCGGATCCCAGCGCCGCCTCGAGTTCGGTGCGCACCTCGGCGAGCGTCATGCCCGGCACGGTGCGGCAGTCGCAGTCCACCGACGCCTCGGCCGGCATCACGTTCAGTGCCGCCGAGCCGTGCAGCCGGGTGGGAGCGACGGTCATCTGCACCAGCGGCAGCACCAGATCGGGCAGCATCGGGTGAAGTGCGCACGCCCGCTCGAGCCGGGTGTCGAGGTCGCCCTCGGGGCCGGCCAGCTCGGTCAGCAGCGCCTCGGTCTGGGGCAGCATCCGTCGCTGTCCGCGGTGGGCGTCGAGCCGGCGGATCAGCTCGGCCAGCTGCGGCACGGCATTTCGGCCGGCCCAGGGCAGCGATGCTGCGCCGGCCTCGCCGATCGCGACGACGGTCGCGGTCAGCGCGCCCTTTTCGCCGGTGTTGATGGTGACGATCGTGCGGCCGTCGGCCAGCTCCAGCCGCTCGGCCGCCCCCTCGTTGAGGGCGTAGTCGCAGCGCAGGTCGGGACGCTCGCCCACCAGCCAGCTCATGCCGACCGCGGCGCTGCCGTCCTCCTCGTCGGCCTCGCAGATCAGCAGCAGGTCGCCGGCCGGCCGGTGGCCGCTGCGGGCCAGGTGGGCGAAGGCCACCACCCGCGAGGCCAGTTCGTTCTTCATATCGGCGGCGCCGCGACCCCAGATGTACCCCTCGGCATCCAGGTGGCCGGCAAAGGGCGGGTGCTTCCACCCCGCGGCATCGTCGGCCGGCACGACGTCGGTATGGGCGACCAGTGCGAGCGAGGGGCCCTCTCCGCTCCCGGCAATCCGCGCGATCAGGTTGGCGCGCGACGGTTCGCGCGCGACCAGTTCGGCCGTCACGCCGTGCTGGGCCAGATACGCCGCGATCACCTGGGCGGCGGCCGTCTCGTTGCCGGGAGGATTGGAGGTGTCGACGCGCAGCAGCTGCTGCAGCAGGCCCCCGGCCTCCGCGGTCAGATCGTCCGGCATGCGCTGGACGGTAGCGCTGTCTGCGGGCTCGGCGATGATGCGGCCATGTGAATAGAAGGTGTCAGGCAGTTTCTATTCACGCCGTTGGCTTCAGGCACTCGTGGGCTATCTCGTGAATAGAAACTGCCTGACACCTTCTATTCACCCCGTCTGAGTCGTGCGGCATCATGCGGCCATGAACAGGCGGGTGTTTCTCTCGGGCGTGGCGGCGGCGGGGCTTGCCGCGGCGGGCTGTGGGGGCGGCGGTTCCAACTCGACCACCACGGCCACGTCGGGCACCACGACCACGGCGCCGCCCAGCGGCCCGACCACGCTGAAGGGGCTCGCCGGGCAGCTGCGCGGGCCGCTGCTGCTGCCCGGCCAACCGGCCTACGCGAGCGCCGAGACCATTGCCAACGCGGCCTACGCCAATGTGCGGCCCCGGGCGATCGCGATGGTCGCCAGCGAGGCCGACGTGCAGCAGTGCGTGCGCTACGCGGCGCGCACCCACATCCCCTTCACGGCCCGCGCCGGCGGCCACAGCTACGCCGGGTATTCCACCACCACCGGCCTGGTCTGCAACGTCGACAGCCTGCACCAGATCGCCATCGCCGCGGACGGCAAGACGGTCACCATCGGCTCGGGCGTGAAGGCGATCGACCTGATCACCGCACTTGCCGCGCGCGGGCTGGCGGTACCCACCGGGTCGTGCCCCACCGTCGGGATCGCCGGGCTCTCGCAGGGCGGCGGGCTGGGCTTTGCCGCCCGGGCGTTCGGGCCAACCTGCGACAACATCCAGAGCTTTCGCATCGTCACCGCCGACGGCAGCGTCCAGAACTGTTCAGAGTCGACCAACCCCGATCTCTACTGGGCCTGCCGCGGCGGCGGCGGAGGCAACTTCGGCATCGTCACGCAGTTCACGTTCGCGACCCACCCGGTGGGCAACTCGGCCTACGGGTTCATCGACTTCCCCTGGTCGCAGGCGGTGCCGATGGTGCAGGCGTGGCAGTCGTTTGCCCCGCACGCGCCCGACGACCTGTACCTGATCTGCGCGCTTCAGACCGGGTCGGGCACGCCGCAGGCCCGCGTGTTCGGCCAGCTCCTGGGCGGGTCGGAGGCGCAGTTTCGCTCGGCCGTGGCGGCGATCACCAGGGTCTCGGGGGCGCAGATCCAGACCGGGTCGGGCAGCTATCTGGATCTCCAGCTGATCTGGGCCGGGTGCAGCGGCGAGAGCGCCGCGGCCTGCCGCAAGCTGCCCGTGTCGGCGTTCACCGCGAAGTCCGACTACGTGGCAAAGCCCCTCCCGGCAGCGACGATCGCGGGGATGGCGAAGAACATCGAGGCGCGCCAGGGACAGTCGGGATCCGGCGCGGTGATCATGGATCCCTACGGCGGAGCGATCAACCGCGTGGCGGGCGACGCGACCGCGTTCGTGCACCGCGACCAGCTGTTCTCGTGCCAGGAGCTCGCCTACTGGACGCCGTCGGACAAGACCACCGCCGACAGCTGGCTCGACTCACTCCGGGCGGGTATGCGACCGGCCGTCTCGGGCCAGGCCTACCAGAACTACATCGATCCCACCCTGACCGATTGGCAGCAGGCGTACTACGCCACCAACCTGCCCCGTCTGCAGCAGGTCAAGAAGCGTTACGACCCCGAGCAGGTGTTCCGGTTTCGACAGTCGATCCCGCCGGCCTGAGCGCCGGCGGCACGCGCCGCTCGTCCTGCACAACCCTGGCCGCGGCGACGAACATCGCCACCGACAGCACGACGGTTTCCATCACCGCCGCCGTGGCACCGGCGATCCGCTGGTCGGCCAGGGCGCTGATATTGCCGATCTTCGGGGTGTGCAGGTAGAAGCTGTAGAGCGGCGTGTCGTGCAGCGCGATGAAGAAGTCGAGCGGCATCATCACCACCATCGCGGCGAACAGGTAGATCACCCGGCCGCGCGGTGAGAGCGAGGTGCCAATCAGATCGGGCCACCAGAAGATCAGTCCCGAGAGGATGAAGGCGATGTGCTCGAGGCCCAGCACCGCCCGATGGTTGAGCGCGTAGTCGTAGACCACCGGAATGTGGATCACGTACCACGTGGCCGCCCAGATGAGGAAGGCAACCGTGGGCCGCACGCAGGTCGTAACGCCCGGCCGGCGGGCGATCGCAGCGACCATCACCGGGGTCAGGCCGAGCAGGATCAGCGGCGGAGCCCAGTCGGCGATCAGCACGTTCTGCAGCAGGTGGAAGCTCAGCATCGAGGTCAGCGCGAGGTGCTCGATCGGCGAGAGCAGCGCCACGGCGATCAGCGCGAGCCCGGCGCTGAACGACGCCCGCCGCCAGCGCGGCACGACCTCGCCGCGGCGCTGCAGCGTCCAGGTGACGAGCGCGTAGTCCAGGCCGAACACGACGAGCGCGAGAATCCACTCGGGTTCGAGTTCGAGCTGCCAGGAGTTCATCTCTGACTCGCCGCCGTCGTGAGGCGCAGGGCGCCGGCGCGAACCAGCCGCAACAGGCGTTCAGTCAGAGATGACCTCCGAAGATCGAGCATCGGCGCGAATTATCGCGCCGGGGCGTCCGCCATGCCAGCCGCCATCGCTTCGAACATCAGCACCGCCACCATCAGCGCGAACGTGACCACGTGCACGGCTGTGCACCACAGGCAGATCGCGTCGATCTGGAAGAGCTCGGCGTAGAGCAGTCGAAACACCCACGCGATGCCAAGGAACACCCACACGAGCCGCGCGATCTGCACCCAACGTTCGCCTGCCCGCCAGGCCGCGGGCAGGCACAGGAGCAGCGCCACGACGAAGAAGACGACGCCCATCAGCGCCACCGGAATGCCGCCGACCATCGATTGGGGGCTGGTGGTGACCTTCTCGCAGTTGATGGTGCCGGTCGCGCTGCAGGCCAGCTTCACCGTGGTCGTGTAGTGCACGAGCGTGAGGTAGCCCGAGATCGCCAGGCCGATCACGCTCAGCCCGCAGGTAACCGCCGCGGCGTACCGCGGCACGGCCTCGTGCTCACTTGCCCATCTGCGCGGCGGCGGCCTGCACGCCCGCCGACGAGCACACGTTGGCCGGCTTGCCGCCGGTGAGTCTTGCAGATCGCCGCGGTGAACCCGTTGGCGGTGGAGAGCGCCTTCTTGCCGATGTCACGCCCGGGTCGCGCACGGCTGCGGCGATCTGGCCATGGGTCATGCCGCCCGAGGATGTCCGGGTTGAAACGTGGTCCCGACTGGTACATACTGGTTACGCGAAGTCGATGAACGGGATCGAGCTGCCGGCGGGGTCGTACTTCTGTCCAGGCGGCCTGTCTGGGCGGCGGTGGGCTTGTCGAGCGGCGTGTAGTCGTTGCCCTGACGGCATGTTGGTGTCGAGCTCCGCCGGCGATGAACGCGATGTAGGGGCTCGTGTACGACGAGCCGTGGAAGCTGAAGGTCGGCGTGTTGGGGTACGACGTCGGCGCTCGCGAGTGCGTCGACGCCGAGGTTGCTGAAGGTGCCGAACCGGCTCAGCGCGGCGACCATCGCCCAGCGCTGCGCGGCGCAGTACGGGCAGTACTCCGCGCCGACGTAGATCACGCAGGCTTGCCCGCGACGTGAGCGGCGCGCCGCTGACCGGCTTGGGCAGCGGCGCAAGCTGGTAGCCGACATTGTCGAACGCCGAGCCGCGGGCATCGCGGTCGATGACCGATTAGACGACGCTGCCGGGGTCGCAGCGGTCGATCCGATGCTGCTCTGGCCGGGAGTCGAGAGCTGCTGCCCTGTGTGGCCTTGATCGTGACCAGCACGGCCACCGCCAGCAACACCAGCAGGGTCGCGCTGATCGCCCAGACCATGGCGTTCGAGCCTCGGCCCTGCGAGCTCTGCAGGCGCTTGGCTTTATCGCGCTCTGCGGCGCGACGTTGCTGTCGGGTGGTGCTCATGAACTCCCTGATCGGCAGGTGCCGCTCGAATTAGTAGTGAAGAATGATTGGATCCGGTTTGGCAGGATGGTGGGGTGACCTTCTCGACACCCCCGCCCGGATCCTTCACCTTCGAGCCGCTGTTCCTGCTGATCGCCCTTGCGATGGTGGCGCTGTACGTGCCCGCGGCGCGGCGCTATCGGCCCGCGTGGTGGCGCATCGTGAGTTTCGGCGTGGGGGTGGCATTCATCGCCGTCTCGGTCAACTCGCCGATCGAAACGCTCGCGGTGCACTACCTGCTGCTGGCCCACCTGGTGCAGAACGCACTCCTGGCCGACCTGGCACCGCCGCTGGTCATGATCGGCCTGAACGGCGCAATGTGGGAGGCCTTCGACCGGCGCGCGCCGGGGTTCTTGAAGGTGTTCGAGAACCTCGGCCTGGCGCTCTTCCTGTGGCTGGGCGCGTGGTACTTCGTGCATCTGGCGCCGGTGTATGAGTACGCGCTGCGGCATCCTCAGTGGCTGAACGTCGAGCATCTGGCGCTGATGCTGGCCGGATTCGTGTTCTGGGCGCCGGTCGTGCGGGCGCGCTGGCGGGAGCGCTCGCCGGCGGTACTGGTGCCGTACCTGCTGGTGGCATTCGTCGCGGCATCGTCCCTGGGGCTCGCCTTCACCTTTGTGCCACACGCGTTCTACGACTACTACCGGAAACGCCTCGGCTGCGCGGCATCTCGCCGTCGAGGACCAGAACCTGGGCGGCATCGCGATGACCGCCGAGCAGTCGCTCGTGTTCCTGACGGCCATCACCTGCGTGCTGCTGCTGCTGGCAGACCGCGAACAGGCCCGCGCCGAACAGAACGCATAAATGGGGTCAGCCACCTTTTATGCATCAGTAACGTTGGTTACAACCCTGGCAGCCCGCCCATGCATAAAAGGTGGCTGACCCCTTTTATGCGTCCGCTACCATTGCCGGATGCTTTGCCGGAGCACACTTGCGGTGCTGGTTTGCCTCCTTACCATGGGGGTCGTGACCGGCTGCGGCGGCTCAAGCCAGTCGAAGGCCGACAAGGCCAAGAGCCAGGCCTGCAGCGCCAAGTCCGACATCGAGACCCAGGTCAATACGCTCAAGGGTCTCAGCCCCTCGCTCGACAGCGTGTCGAAGGCGCAGGACAGCATCAAGTCGATCCAGACCGACCTGACGACCATCCAGAACGCGTATCCGGACATGCAGCCCCAGCTGAAGTCGCAGTTCCAGGCCGCGAACCAGCAGTTCCAGTCGAGCGTCACCCAGATCGTCAGCTCGCTCAGCGCGAGTTCCTCGGTCAGCGACATCGCCTCGCAGTTCGGCAAGGCCACGCAGCAGCTCTCAGACGCCTACTCCAAGGCGTTCCAGAGCGTCAAGTGCAGCTAGCTCCGCAGGTGGTCGCGCAGCGACTCGCCGTCGCGTGACGTGCCCAAGCGGCCCACGGTGAGGCTGACCGCGGTGACAAGGTAAAGGCTGCCGATCACGGTCTCGAACACCGCCAGCAGCCGCCCGATCGCCGTAGCCGGGGTGAGGTCGCCGTAGCCCAGCGTGGCCAGCGTGACGAAGCTGAAGTAGATCTTCTGCGAGTAGTCGCCGTTGGTGTGCTGGGCGAAGTAGTCGCCGGTGGTGTGCCGCGACGACGAGCGAGATCAGGAAGGCGAAGAACAGCCCCAGCATGAAGTAGAGCGAGATCGCCCCGAACACCGTCTGGATGTTCACGCTGCGCTCGTCACGCAGGCCGCGCACGATCGCCACCGGCATGGCCAGCGTGAAGATGGTCATCACGATCTCGTCCTGGGTGGTTGCCCCGTCGCCCTCGAACACCAGCGCCGCGATCGACACCAGCACCGCGAAGATCACGACCGCGACGGCCACATGCATCACCCGCGAGCGTACCCGCGCGGCCCACACCGACGTCAGCATCACGAGCCCCGCCACGGAGGTGGTCGCGGCGCGCCCGCCCGGTGTCTCGGGCAGCGTCATCAGCAGGCAGATCAGCACGATGATCAGCAGACAGACCAGCGCGAACCGCGGCCCAGGGCTCTCCTCCATGCGCTGGATCAAGCTGTCGCCGTCGGACGTACTCACGCCCGAAGCCTACGGGGGGAAGCGGTCGGCCCCGGGGAGCGATCCCCGCAGGGCCGACCGTCCGCCGTCGGAGTTACCCCTCCAGCTCGGCGCCGGCCTTCAGGCCGACTGCGAGCAGATCCTCGGGATGCACCCACTCGTCGGCCAGCGAGATACCGCCGGCGGCGGCAATCTTGCTGCGCAGCGGGATCGCCCAGCGGTGCTCCACCAGCGCGATCGCGGCGGAGGTGTTGGGCGGGATCGCATCGGCCAGGTACCACACCTCGGACTCGTCGAAGATGTGGCCGTCTTCTCCGGCCTCGGCGCCTGCCAGCGCGCCCTCTTCAGCGGCCTCTTCGCCGCCCACCCCGAATCCGACCAGGGCACCGACGTAAGCGCCGAACTCCATCGCCTCGTCGCGGTTGAGGTCGCTCAGCTGCATGGTCGTGATGTTGCCGTCGGCATCCTTGTCGACGAACATCAGGTCGAGCACGCGCACCACGTCCGCCTCGGCGAGCCGCTCGAGTTCCGGCAGGATCTCGCCGGTGAAGGTGGCGTTCTCGAAGCCCACCACCATCATCTGCACAGGACCTAGTTCCATTCTCTCTCCTCGTGGGGGTGAGGGGCTAGACGCCCAGCACCTTCTGCTTGGCGGCCGCGAACTCCTCGTCGGTGAGCACACCGGCGTCGTGAAGTTCCTTGTACTTCTTGAGCTGCTCGATGGTGTCGTCCTCGGCAGGGGCTGCCGGGGCGGCGGCGGCGGGTGCCTGCTGCGCCTCGAGCGCCTCGAGGCGAGCTTCCTGGTCGCCCTCGCGGTCGGCCGTCTCGGCCCGTCCCTCGGACACCTTCTTGCCGGCGTAGTACCCCGCGCCGCCGACCATTGCCGCGCGCATCAGCGGGCGTCGTCGTCGCATCATGGTTGGACTCCTTGCTCGGGCGCGGCAAATCCGCGCGAATGGGTGGACGTTACTCTCAAGACTCGCCGTGCAGCGCCTCTTGCAGCGCCTTGGTGTCCTTCTCCGACAGCGAGGTCTTGAGCACCGTGCCGCCGAACTGCTGCATCGCTGCGATCGCCTTGTCCGGGGTGACCTTCTCGACCACCAGGAACAGCGCCGAGGTGCCCGGCTTGACCATGTCGCGTACTTCGGCCTGGAACTGCTTGTCGATCGTCGACTTCTCGAGATGGCCGAACAGCGCGCCGAGGCCGGCACCCACCGCCATCCCGAACACGGGGATGAAGAACAGGAGGCCGAACAGGAGCCCCCAGAACATGCCCCAGGTGGCGCCGCCACCGGTCGAGGGACCGTGGTTGGTGATCACCTTGTACTTGCCGTCGGGATGGCGCTGAATCGCGGCCACCGCGTCGGTTTCGATGATCAGATCTTGGGCGAGGCGCTCGACCTCAGCCATCGCATCGACAGCGGTTTGCTCCGCGTCGTAGCCGATGGCGATCAACTCCGCCATGTATTCCCTCCCTGGGTTGTGGCGTCCGGCATGAACTCTTGGGCCGAACTGTACTACGCTCCGGGCGCTTCAAATCCCCCTTCAGACCCGTGGAGAACGAGTCACAATGTGCAGATTGTTCGGTTTGAGTGCATCCCCTCACCGGGTGCATGCGCGTTTCTGGTTGCTCGACGCCCCCGACAGCCTGGTCACCCAGAGCCATCGCAATCCCGATGGCACCGGCCTCGGATACTTCGATCCGGCCGGGGGCCCGGTGCTCGACAAGGAGCCGGTGGCCGCATTCGATGACAAGTCGTATGCGCGCGAGGCACGACATCTGAGTTCGACCGCGTTCGTGTCACACATCCGGTTTGCCACCACCGGCGAGCGCACCCCGCTGAACACCCACCCGTTCACCCTCGACGGCCGGGTGTTTGCCCACAACGGCGTGATCGGCGGGCTGCCCGCCCTCGAGGCCGAACTCGGCGACGACCTGTCACTGGTGCTGGGGCAGACCGACTCGGAACGCTACTTCGCGCTGATCACGCGTTGCATCCGCGATTGCGGCGACGTGGCCCAGGGCATCACCACGGCCGTCAACTGGATCGCCGACCACGTGCCGGTCTACTCGATCAACTTCGTGCTGGCCACGCCCACCGACCTGTGGGCGTTTCGCTATCCCGAGACGCACCGTCTGTACGTCCTCGAACGCGAGGCCGGCGGTCCCCACGGCGGTCGCCCGTTAACCCACTCGAGCGACACGCTGCATGTGCACGTGGCCCAGCTGGCCGACCGCCCGGCCGTCGTGGTGGCGTCCGAGCCGCTCGACGACCACCCCGGCTGGCGGCTGCTCGACGTCGGCGAACTGCTGCACGTCGACGCCGATCTACAGGTGTCCTCGCAGATCGCTGTTGACCACCCGCCCGCCGAACTTATCCATCTGGACCACCCAACAGGCCAGTCTGCCGCGTAGTGTTCCACCCAACGCCCGTTCCAACCAAAGCCGGAGGTTAACGTGCCGCTGAAGCACCCCAAGGGTCTCGACCGTGCCCGACAAGGATCTGAATCCTGCCCCGCTGTTCAGGCTCGAGGGGAGCGTTCCCCGCCATCACCTGCCCGAGACTGAGCTGGCGCCCGACGTCGCCTACCAGCTGATCCACGACGAGCTGATGCTCGACGGCAACGCGCGGCTGAACCTCGCCACCTTCGTGACCACGTGGATGGAGCCCCAGGCGCAGCAGCTGATGGCCGAGTGCCTCGACAAGAACATGATCGACAAGGACGAGTACCCGCAGACGGCCGAGTTCGAGATGCGCTGTGTGAGCATCCTCGCCAACCTGTGGAACGCGCCCGACGCGGCCGAGGCGACGGGCTGCTCGACCACCGGCTCGAGCGAGGCGGCCATGCTGGGCGGGCTCGCGCTCAAGCGGCTGTGGCAGGAACGTCGCAAGGCGGAGGGCAAGTCGGCCGAGAAGCCCAACATCGTGATGGGCATCAACGTGCAGATCTGCTGGGAGAAGTTCGCCAACTACTGGGATGTCGAGATGCGGCTGGTGCCGATGGAGGGCAACCGGTTCACGCTCTCGGCCGAGGAGGCGGTGAAGCTGGTCGACGAGAACACGATCGGCGTGGTCGCGATCCTCGGTTCGACCTTCGACGGCGCGTACGAGCCGGTCAAGGAGATCTGCGACGCGCTCGACGACCTGCAGAAGCGCACCGGCCTGAATATCCCGGTGCACGTCGACGGCGCCTCGGGCGGGTTCGTCGCACCGTTCATCGACCGCGACCTGGAGTGGGACTTCCGGCTGCCGCGGGTGGCCTCGATCAACGTCTCGGGCCACAAGTACGGCCTGGTGTATCCGGGCGTCGGCTGGATCGTGTGGCGCGACTCCAAGGCGCTGCCCGAGGATCTGATCTTCTGGGTCAACTACCTGGGCGACAACATGCCCACGTTCGCGCTCAACTTCTCGCGGCCGGGCGCGCAGGTGGTGGCGCAGTACTACAACTTCCTGCGGCTCGGGTTCGAGGGCTACCGCGGCGGTGCAGCAGTACTGCCGCGACGTGGCCACGCGGCTCTCCAGCGAGATCGAGAAGCTGGGCCCGTTCGAGCTCATCACCCGCGGCGACGAGCTGCCGGTGTTCGCCTTCAAGGTGAAGGACGAGATCGACAACTTCACCGCCTTTGACGTCTCGGGTGCGATCCACGAGCGGGGCTGGCAGGTGCCGGCCTACACGTTCCCCAAGAACCGCACCGACCTCGCGGCGCTGCGGGTGGTGGTACGGCGCGGGTTCACGCACGATCTGGCCGACATGCTGCTGGCCGACCTGAAGCGTGATCCTGCCGCGGCTGCAGGCGCAGGCCGAGCCCACCCACACCGAGGCCGAGTCGAGCTTCCACCACTAGATGAGCGACCAGATGCCGCAGAGCGCAGCGGCGCCCTCGCCGTTTCCGCCGATCGCCGACTATGCGTTTCTGTCGGATTGCCACACGGCGGCGCTGATCGCACCCGACGGTGCGATCGACTGGCTGTGCGCACCCCAGTTCGATTCGCCCAGCTCGTTCGCGAGTCTGCTCGACCGGGGCGCGGGCACATTTCGGCTGGGGCCGTACGGCATCAACGTCCCGACCTCGCGGTTCTACGAGTCGGGCACAAACGTGATGGAGACGGTGTGGAAGACACCCACCGGCTGGGTCAAGGTGCGCGAGGCCCTGACCATCGGCCCGCGCACGCACGATGACCGGGTGACGCCGCACACCCGGCCTCCCACCGACGATGACGCCGACCATATGCTCGTGCGCACCGCCGAGTGCCTGGAGGGCACCGTCGAGGTGGAACTGGTGTGCGAGCCGGGGTTCGACTACGGTCGCGAGGCGGCCACCTGGGAGCTGGTGCCCGACGGCGACGCGCACATGGCCGACGCCACCGGCGCGGGATTCACCATGCGGCTGGCCACCGACCTGGTGCTGGGCATCGAGGGCCCGCGGGTGCGCGCGCGGCATGTGCTGAGTCCGGGTGACCAGGTGTTCTGCTCGCTCTCGTGGGCCGAGGATCTGGAGTCGCCCAGCGACGTGGACGACGCCAACCACCGGCTCGACACCACCGCGCGCTACTGGCGGCGCTGGCTCGACCGTGGGCGCGTGCCCGATCACCGCTTCCGCGAGGCCATCCAGCGCTCGGCGCTGACCATCAAGGGCCTCACCTTCATGCCCACCGGCGCCACGGTGGCCGCGCCGACCACCTCGCTGCCCGAGACTCCCGGCGGCGAGCGCAACTGGGACTATCGCTACTCGTGGATGCGCGACTCGACGTTCACGCTCCAGGCGCTGCACTTCCTCAACCTCGACTGGGAGGCCGACGAGTTCATGCAGTTCGTGGCCGATCTCGAGTCGAATCCCGACGGCAGCCTGCAGATCATGTACGGCGTCGACGGCCGCCGCGACCTGACCGAGTCCATCTCGCGACGACCTCAGCGGCTATGGCGGCGCGCGTCCGGTGCGGATCGGAAACGGGGCGTTCAACCAGCGCCAGAACGACGTCTACGGCGCGGTGCTCGACTCGATCTGGCAGCACACCCGCCGCAGCCAGCGGCTGCCGCGGCGCATGTGGCCGATCGTCGAAAGCCAGGCCGAGTGCGCTGCGGCGGTGTGGCAGCAGCCCGACCAGGGCATCTGGGAGGCGCGCGGTGAGCCGCAGCACTACGTCTCGTCCAAGCTGATGTGCTGGGTGGCGATGGATCGCGCCGCGAAGCTCGCCGACATCCGCGGATCGGCCGAGCACCGCACCCGGTGGGCGGGGATCGCAGACGAGATCCGCGCCGACATCCTCGCCCACGGCGTCAGTGACCGCGGTGTGCTGCGCCAGCACTACGACACCGACTCGCTGGATGCCTCGACGCTTCTGGCGGCGCTGTTCGGCTTCCTGCCCGGCAGCGACGAGCGCATGCGCAACACGGTGGTGGCGATCGGTGACGAGTTGACCGAGAGCGGTTTTGCGCTGCGCTACCGCACGGGCGAGACCGACGACGGGCTCTCGGGCAAGGAGGGCACGTTCCTGATCTGCTCGTTCTGGCTCGTGTCGGCCTACGCGATCGTGGGCGAGATGCAGCGCGCCCAGGATCTGATGGAGAAGCTGCTGCGCATCTCGTCGCCGCTCGGCCTCTATGCCGAGGAGTTCGACGCTGCCACCGGCCGCCATCTGGGCAACTTCCCGCAGGCGTTTTCGCATCTGGCCCTGATCGAAGCGGCCGCGCGGATCATCGTCGCAGAGCGCGTTTCAGAGCTCTGACAATCTCTGCTCCCACCTCCAGATGGCCGCAGGGGTGACGGGTTTCGCGCCGAACGGTGCAATGATTCGCCACCCAGCCCCACGGAAAGGTTCTGATTGATGAGCAGTGTCCAAAAGCCTGCGGCGGAAACGCCGGAATCCGCGCCGGCCGAGCCCAAAGCGAGCGGCAACAGCCGTAAACGCAAGCTGGGCGTCGGCGCGCTCATAGTTGTCGGGTGTTTGATGTTGTTGATCGCGATCTTCGCCACCTGGGTCGACCGGGTGGCGCTCGATTCGGGCAACTGGACCAGCATCAGCACCAAGGCCCTGCAGAACCCGCAGGTGCGCACGGCGGTGGCCAATAACGCGGTCAACTCGCTGTATGAGAACGTCGATGTGCCCGCGGTGCTGCAGCAGGCGCTGCCGCCCCGGCTGAAGCCGCTCGCCGGCCCGATCGCGAGTGCTGGCCAGCCGTACCTCGATCAAGCGGTCGTACGCAGGGCTCGCGAGACCCCGCGTGGTGGAGCTCTGGCGGCTCGCGAACATGCACGCCCACCAGCAGCTGATGAACATCCTCAACGGCGGCGGTAGCTCGTACGGCACCGCGAACGGCTCCGTGACGCTGAACCTGCAGCCGATCGTCGGCCCGCTGGGCTCGACGCTCAGCTCGCGCACCAACGGCGCAGTCACCCTGCCTGCCAACGCCGGCACGGTGACGATCCTCCAGTCCGACCAGCTCAGCACCGCCCAGACGCTGGTCAAGCTGATGAAGCTGCTGGCAATCCCGATGTTCCTTGCCGCACTGGCGGTGCTCGCCATTGCCATCGTGATCTCGCACGATCGCCGCCGCACGTTTCGCGTCGACCGCGATCGGCGTGATCGTCGTCGGCCTGCTGCTGGTGCTGGTGCGGCGCGTGGCCGGCGATTACGTGGTCAACTCGCTGACCACGCTGCCCGACGTGCGCGCAGCCGGACAGGCCGTGTGGTGGATCGCCTCTGAGCAGCTGGGCGCCGCCAACCTGACGACCATCGTGATCGGCTTCCTTGGCCTGATCGGCGCCTGGTTCGCCGGCCCGGGCCGGCGAGCCACCACCTCGCGGCGCGAACTCTCACCGTACATGCGCGATCCGATGATCACCTACGGCGTGTACGCCGTGATCATCGTGCTTGCTGCTGATCTGGGCGCCGGTGCCCGCGGCGCAGACGTTTGTCACCGCGTTGGTGCTGATCGTGCTCGGAGCGATCGGGCTCGAGATCCTGCGGCGCATGATGATCCGCGAGTTCCCCGACAATACCGAGCGCACGCTCGGCGGTCGGCTGGGAACGTGGGCCACGGCCAGCTGGCACTCGACCACGCACCGCGAGGAGGCGGTTCCGGCGGCAGCCGGAGCGGTACCGCCCGATCGCTATGCCGACCTGGCAGCGGCTTGCCGAGCTGCACGACCGCGGAGTGCTCACCGACGAGGAGTTCGCGGCCGAGAAATCCAACGTGTTGGCCAAGGGGTAGGCCGTGGATCCGGTCATGGTCACGGCGGTCGACCTTGCCCGGATCCAGTTCGCTACGACATCGCTGTACCACTTCGTCTTCGTGCCGCTCACGCTGGGGCTCGCCCCGCTCGTGGCGATCATGCAGACGAAGTGGTACAGGTCGGGCGACGTCGCCTGGCTGCGGCTGACGCACTTCTTCGGCGCGCTGCTTCTGATCAACTTCGCCATCGGTGTTGCCACCGGACTCGTGCAGGAGTTCGAGTTCGGCATGAACTGGTCGGCGTATTCGCGGTTCGTGGGCGACGTGTTCGGCGCGCCGCTGGCGATCGAAGGGCTCGCGGCGTTCGCCCTCGAATCGACGTTCCTGGGCGTCTGGATCTTCGGGTGGGACAGGCTGCCCAGGGGGTTGCACCTCGCCTCGATCTGGCTCGCGGCGGCGGGTACGTGGCTCTCGGCCTACTTCATCCTGGTGGCCAACTCGTTCATGCAGCACCCCGTCGGGTACAGGATGACCGACGGCAAGGCAGAGTTGAGCAGCGTGCAGTCGCTTCTGACCAACCAGTTCGCGCTGTGGGCGTTTGGGCACACGATCCTCGCCGGCCTCACGATCGCCGCGACGCTCGTGTTCGGGGTCAGCGCGTGGCACCTGCGGCGGGCGCAGCACACCGAGCTGTTTCACCAGTCGGCGGCCCTCGCGCTGGTGGTGCTCGTACCGGTGTCGATCTTCAACCTGTGGTTTGGCAGCAACTTCGGCATCATCACCACGTCCGACCAGCCGATGAAGATCGCCGCGTCCGAGGCGCTGTGGAACACCGAGCAGCCCTGCCTCGTTCTCGCTCTTCCAGATCGGCGGGTTCACGGCCAGCGATCCCACGCCGTCGTTCAGCATCGAGATTCCCGGGACTGCTCTCGTTCCTCTCCACCGGCTCGTTCCACGGCAAGGTGCAGGGGCTGAACCAGCTGCAGGCCCAGGAGCAGAAGCAGTACGGCCCGGGCAACTACATGCCGGATGTCGAGGTGATCTACTGGAGCATGCGCGCGATGGCCTACGGTGGCTCGTTCGTTGCGCTGATGGCCGTGGTGGGGGCGTTCCTGTACCGGCGCCGCCGGCTCCAGCAGACCAGGTGGTTCCTGGGCGTGGCCGTGTGGACCATCCCGATCCCGTTCATCGCCGCGCTGTTCGGGTGGGTGCTGACCGAGCTGGGCCGTCAGCCGTGGATCGTGCAGGGCCTCCTGAAGACCGCGGATGCGTCGTCACCCAACGTGTCGGTGCCGATGCTGTGGCTGAGCCTGCTCACGTTCGTCACGCTGTACGTCGCGTTCGGCGTGCTCGACTTCGTGTTGATGCGGCGCTATGCGCGCGTCGACCCGCCCGACCCGCAGCCGAGTGACTCGACCGCCCAACCGCTGCCGCTGGTGAGCTACTGATGAGCCTCGAGACGCTCTGGTTCTGCCTGATCGCGGCGTTCTGGGCCGGCTACTTCGTGCTCGAGGGCTTCGACTTCGGTGTGGGGATGCTGCTGCCGGTGGTGGGCCGCGACACTGACGAGCGCAGTGCCGCGCTGGGCACGATCGGCCCGGTGTGGGACGGCAACGAGGTGTGGCTGGTGATCGCCGGCGGGGCCACGTTCGCGGCGTTTCCCGACTGGTATGCGAGCATGTTCTCGGGCTTCTACCAGGCGCTCCTCCTGATCCTGATCGTGCTGATGGTGCGGGTGGTGTCGTTCGAGTGGCGCGAGCGGCGCGAGTCGCCCGGGTGGCGCTCGTTCTGGCTCTGGGCCAACACGGTCTGCAGCGTCGTCGCACCGCTGGTGTGGGGCATCGCACTGGCCAACCTGGTGCAGGGCGTGCCGCTGGACGGGCAGGGCAACTTCACCGGATCGTTCGTCGATCTGTTCTCGCCGTTCACCGTGGCCGCGGGGATCGCCGTGGTGCTGCTGTTCGCGCTGCACGGGTCGGTGTTCCTGCAGCTCAAACTCGCAGGTGAGATGGCCGCTCGATCAGCTGCCGCCACTCGCAGGCTCGCGATTCCGGCGGTCGTGGTGGTCGCCGCGGCGCTTGCCTGGACGGTGCAGGTCGCGACGTCCAATAACCACAAGTCGGCGTTCCCAGCCGTGCTCGTGGCCGTCGCCGCCGTGCTGTGCCTGGCGGTGGGCGCGGCGCTGGGCCTGCGGAGGGGCGGCGGACGCGCATTCCTGGCGCTCGCTGCCGGTGTGGCGCTGACCGTGGCGACCATCTTCGTGTCGCTCTATCCTCGGGTGCTGGTGTCGAACCCCGATTTCAGCCACAGCCTGACCGTGCAGGGCGCGGCTTCGTCGCACTATGCGCTGGCGGTGATGAGCGTGGTGGCATTGACCGTCGCCCCGATCGTGCTCCTCTACCAGGGCTGGACATACCATGTGTTCCGCCGCCGGCTGGAGCAGCCGGCCACCGCCCCACCCCCCGACGCATAGAACGTGCCAGGCACTTTTCATGCGTTCTAACACGGGGCCCTTCGATCAGCGCCTGCTCGACCGTGCCCGCGAGGTGCGCACGCTGCTTGCGGCCGACGTCGCGCTCGGCGTGGTGGTGGCGATGCTCGTGCTGGTGCAGGCAACCGTCCTTGCCGACGTCATCACCCGCGGTTTCGACGGTGCCGGGGCAGGTGCTCTATGGCTGCCCCTCGGCGTGCTGGTGCTGTGCTTTGCCGCCCGCGGCCTGGTGGGGTGGTCGTTCGAGGTGGCCGGACGGCGAGCGGCGACGACCGTGCTCTCGAAGCTGCGCCTGGGCGTGGTGCAGCGCCGCCTGCTCGTACCGTCCAGGGTGGCTGGGCAGCCGCCGCAGCGGCGAACTCGCGACCGCCGCGGTGTACGGCGCCGTGCCGCTCGAGGCGTACTTCGGAAAGCTGCTGCCGCAGATGGTGCTCGCGTGCATCGTGCCGGTGGTGGTGATCGTGTGGGTGGCGGTGATCGACCCGGCATCGGCCGGCATCATGCTGCTGACGCTGCCGCTGGTGCCCGTCTTCATGATCCTGATCGGCACCTATACGCGCCGCCGCACCGACGAGCGGCGGGCCGCGCTGGAGCATCTGGGCGGCCATTTCCTGGATGTCGTGCGGGGTCTGCCCACCCTGCGGGCGCTGAACCGCGGCGGCGCTCAGGCCGAGTCGATCGAACTCGCCGGCGAGCGGTACCGCAGCGCGACGATGGCCACGCTGAGGGTGGCGTTCCTGTCAGGGGCGGTGCTCGAGCTGGCCGCGACCGTGGGTGTTGCGCTGGTGGCGGTGACCGTTGGTGTGCGGCTCGACGGCGGCGACCTGGGCCTGCGGCCGGCGCTGACGGTGCTGATCCTGGCTCCCGAGCTGTACGTGCCGCTGCGCACCGTCGGCACGCTCTACCACACCAGTGCCGATGGGCTGGCCGTGGCCGAGACGCTGCTGCCCGAGTCCGAGCCCGTACCCGCCCCGCCGGTCGCACTGCCGGCGGCGCCGACCGCCGGGTGCCGTGCGGGTCGAGCGGGTGTCGGTGACCTATCCGGGGCGGGCCGAACCGGCGCTGGACGGGGTGGATCTGCAGATCGCGCCGGGCGAGCTGGTGGCGGTGGTGGGGCCCAGCGGCAGCGGCAAGAGCACGCTGGCAGCGGCGCTGATGGGGTTGCTCGACCTGGACGCCGGCCGGGTCACCGTCGACGGCGTCGACCTCGCGGCCTGCGACCTGGAGTCATGGCGGGCACAGCTCGCGTGGGTGCCGCAGCGCCCGCTGCTGATCCCGGGCAGCGTTGCGCAGAACATTCGCCTGGGCGCACCCGCGGCGGCAGACGCCGACGTGCGGCGCCGCGGCCTTGGCTGCCGGCGCCGCGGAGTTCATCGAAGCCCTGCCCGACGGGTACGACACGCGCGTGGGCGAGGGCGGTCGCACGCTCTCGGCCGGGCAGCGCCAGCGGCTGGCCATCGCGCGGGCGCTGGCCCGCGACGCGCGGCTGGTGATCCTGGATGAGCCCACCGCCAACCTCGATCCCGAGGCGGCAGCCGCGGTGGCAGCCGCCGTCGAACGGCTGGCGGGTGAGCGCTCGGTGCTCGTCATCTCGCACGATCCCGAGGCGGTCGAGCGGGCCGACCGGATCGTGCACCTGGAGAGCGGTCGAATTGTGTCGCAAGCCGCGGGGGTGGGTTCATGATCGGGTCGGTGCGGCGGCTGGTCGCGATCTCGCCCCCGGCATACCGGCGGGTGGTGCTGACCATCCTGCTCGGCGCCCTGGCGGTTGCCTGCGGCATCGGCCTGATGGCCACCGCGGGGTGGCTGATCGCACGGGCGTCGCAGCGGCCGGAAGTGCTCGAGCTGACGGTCGCGATCGTGCTGGTGCGGGCGTTCGGTTTGACCCGCCCGGTGGCGCGCTACCTGGAGCGGTTGACGGGTCATGATCTGGCGTTTCGGTCGCTGGCGGGAATTCGCGCCCGGTTCTACCGCAGCATCGAGCCGCTCGCCCCGGCCGAGCTCGACGCCTACCGGTCGGGCGATCTGCTGGGCCGCATGCTGGGCGACGTCGACACGCTGCAAAACCTGTTCCTGCGGGGGCTGACTCCCCCGGCAGTGGCGCTCGTTGCCGGCGGCGGGGCGGTGCTGGCGGCCGCCATCGTGCTGCCCAGCGCGGGGCTGGTGCTAGCACTCGGGCTGCTGCTGTATGCGCTCCTGGTGCCGCTCGTGGGCGTGCGCTGGGGGCGCCGGGCGCAGGCGTCGGCCGAGGCCCGAGGAGAGCTCAGCGCGCAGCTGGTGCAGACATTCGAAGCGGCTCCCGAGCTGGTGGTGTACGGCCTGCAGGACGCGCGGCTGCAGGAGCTTGCCGCGGCCGATGCGCGGGTGTCGCAGCTTTCGCGTAGCGAGGGGTGGATTGCCGGACTCACCGAGGGGCTTGGCGTGGCCATCACCGGCGTCACCGTGGCCGCGGTGGTGGCCGAGTCTGCCCGGGCGCACGCGGCCGGAGATGTCGGCGCCGTGTGGGTGGCCGCACTCGCGCTGCTCGCGCTCGCATCGTTCGAGGCGGTGGCCGCTCTACCTCAGGCGGGGCGCGAACTCTCCGCCACCGTGGCTGCGGGCGAGCGGGTGCTCGAGCTGGTCGATCGCCGGCCCGTCGTGACTGACCCTGCCGATCCAGTCGAGCTCGCGGCGGCGCACCCGGCGCTGCGGCTGGAGCGGGTCACGGCCGGCTACGGCGACGAGCCGGCGGTACTCGAGGGGTTCGATCTGGATCTGGAACCCGGAGCGTGGGTGGGTCTGGTGGGACCCAGCGGATCGGGCAAGACGACGGTGGTCAACCTGCTGCTGCGGTTCCTCGATCCGCGCGAGGGGCGGGTGCTGCTGGACGGGCACGACCTGCGCGATCTGCGCCAGCAGGATGTGCGGGGGATGCTCGCGGTGGCGGGCCAGGATTCGCACCTGTTCGCCTCGTCGGTGCGCGAAAACCTGCGCGTGGCCGCGCCGCTGGCCGACGACGACGCGCTGTGGGCCGCGCTGCGGCGCGCGCGCGCCGACGAGTTCGTGGCCGGCCTCCCGGAAGGCATCGACACGCTGGTGGGCGACAGCGGCACCGGGCTCTCGGGCGGCCAGCGGCAGAGGCTGCTGATCGCCCGCGCCCTGCTGCGCGACGCCCCGATCCTGGTGCTCGACGAACCCACCGCCCACCTGGACGGCGCCACCGCGCGCGAGCTGATGGCCGACGTGCTGGCCAACGCCGAAGGCAAGACGGTACTGCTCATCACCCACCGCTCCGAGGGCCTCGACCGCATGCAGCGGGTCGAGACCCTCGGGGCAAGGGGTCAGCCACCTTTTGTGCATGGGCAACCGTGCATGGTTGCAACCAACGTCACTGATGCACAAAAGGTGGCTGACCCCGTTTACGCGGGCCGGATGTTCTGGTTGACCCGAAACAGGTTGCCCGGGTCGCGGTCGGCCTTGATCTGCGCCAGCCGGTCGTAGTTGTGCAGGTAGGTCGCGCGCACGCGCTCCTGGCCTTCATCCATCATGAAGTTGACGTAGGCGCCGCCGGCCGAGTACGGGTGGGTCGCCTCCCAGTAGCCGATCGTCCAGTCGCGGATCGCCTCGGCGTTGGCCGGGTCGGGATCGACGCCCACGATCACCTCGGCCCACGTCACGTCGCGGTAGGCAAACGGCGTGTCGCTCGAACCGACATCGTGCACCGCTCCGTCGATCGGATAGAGGTGCATGGTGGACTGTCCGGTCGGCAGCTTTGCGCCCCACTCGGCGTGGGTCGCGATCGCCGCGTCGCTCAGCTCGCGCACGAAGTCGGCCCTCCAGTACCACTGGTGACCCTTGGGGTAGAGCGGGTCAAAAAGTGTCTGTACGGCCGGATGCGGCAGCAGGCCCACGCCGTGCATCAGCGGGGTGCCCACCTCGAGCATCGGCGCGACGGCCTCGGCCGCGTCCTCGGCTGAACCGTTGTAGTGCCAGACGATCGCCGCGACCTTGCGCCCGTGCAGCTCCTCGGGGAAGAGCGGCACCGGAGGCACGGTCAGGAACGCGAAGAACCCGTTCAGGTCGCGGTCGGCCGCGGGCAGGAACTCGCGGTAGGCCCGCATGACCTCGGGCGTCTGCTCCAGCGGCCAGAACGTCGGGC
Source organism: uncultured Actinomycetes bacterium (assembly GCA_963796875.1). Classification (GTDB taxonomy): domain Bacteria; phylum Actinomycetota; class Thermoleophilia; order Gaiellales; family JAICJC01; genus CAVPTL01. Next base: position 97,869 of record CAWCNL010000003.1, on the reverse strand, counting down.
CTGCGGCCACCATCGCGACGGGGTGCAGCTTGTACGTGAACGACGTGACGACGCCGAAATTGCCGCCGCCGCCGCGAATCGCCCAGAACAGATCCGGGTTCTCGTCCGCGCTGACGTGCACCTGTGAACCGTCGGCCAGCACCATCTCGGCTGCCAGCAGGTTGTCGATCGTCAGGCCGTACGAGCGGGCCAGATGACCGATTCCGCCGCCGAGCGTGAGCCCGCCGATGCCGGTCGAGCCGATGATGCCGCAGGGCGTGGCGAGGCCGGCCTCGTGCGTTGCGGCGTCGACCTCTGACCAGAGGCACCCGCCCTCGGCGCTGACCGTCTGCGCGCCGGCGTCCACGGTGATCGCCTTCATGGGGCTGAGGTCGATCACGATGCCGCCCTCGACCGTGCCGAGGCCGGCGCCGTTGTGGCCGCCGCCGCGCACCGCCAGCAGCGACGCCGTGCTCGCGGGCGAAGTTCACGACCGCCGCCGCGTCGTCGCTGGTGTGGCACCGCGCAATCAGGCCCGGCCGGCGATCGATCATCGCGTTGTACACGGCCCGGGCTTCGTCGTACCCGGAATCGCCGGGTGCGATCAGCTCGCCAGAGAATCCGGCGATCCCGGATCCGACGAGCTCCTTCAATGAGGCTGCTACTGCCATTGCAACTCCTTCTCGCGTTCTTCGAGTGGTCGAGCCCCAAGGCTAGGAACGCGCGGCGAGTTTCGCCTGACTCGGATTGATCCACATGCGAATAGTCGTGCGGATCGTCATATGATCAGATCTGATCATGGGTACCGAAACGCTCCCAGGACAGCTGCGGCTGACGCCGTCGTTTCCGTTCGTGGGCCGGCCGCGCGAGATGGCCGCGCTCCAGTCGCTGCTGCCGCAAGCGCCGGGCGAGGGGCGCCGGATCGCGCTGGTGGGCGGCGAGGCAGGCTCGGGCAAGAGCCGGCTGGTGCGGGAGTTCGCCGAGTCGGCGGCCGATGCCGGCGCGCTGGTGCTGTACGGCGCCTGCGAGCCCGACCTGACCGTCGCGTACCGCCCGGTGGCCGACGCGATCGACCAGTTTGTCCAGTCCAGCGACCCGGCCGACCTGCGCCGAGACCTCGGGGCGGCGGGGGGCGAGCTGACCCGGCTCGTACCGCGGCTGGCCGACGTGGTGGACGGCCTCCGGATGCCCGTGGCCGCCGACCAGGACACCGAGCGGCTGCGCCTGCACCAGGCGGTCGCCGATCTGCTGGTAAACCTCGGCGAGCGGGCGCCCACGGTGCTGATCCTGGAGGACGCCCACTGGGCCGATGCGCCCACGCTGGCGCTCCTGCGGCACCTCTCGCGTGCCGCGGCCGGAGCGCGGCTGCTGGTGATCGCCACGTTCCGCGACCTGGCCGCCGATGTGCCCGCGGCGCTCTCCTCGGCGCTGGTCGACTTGCGCCGCTCCGAAGGCGTGGTGCCCGTACGGCTGGGCGGGCTCACCGCCGCCGATATCGAGCAGCTGATCACGCTTGCCGGCGGCGAGGGGCTGGGCGATCAGCTGGGCGCGCTTGCCGCCGAGATCCACGAGCTCACCGAAGGTCTGCCGTTTCTCGTCATCGAGCTGTGGCGCGAGCTGCTGGAATGCGGTGCGATCGAGCTGGGTGACGCGGGCGCGCGGCTGCGGCTGCCCGTCTCGGCGGTGGCCAGCCCCGAGGCGGTGCGCGAGGTGGTCAGCCAGCGGCTCGGCCGGCTCGACGCCGATACCAATGCGCTGCTCGAGTTCGCGGCGGTGATCGGGCCGGAGTTCGAGCTCACGCTTCTGGCGGCGGCATCGGGCGCGGGCCACCGCGTGCTGCAGGCCTCGCTCGACCAGGCCGACCTGAGCGGCATGGTCTCGCCCACCGGCGGTACGCCGCCGCGCTACCGGTTCGCCCACGAGCTGGTGCGCCGCGCCCTCTATGACCGGCTGCCGGCCATGCGCCGCGCCGATCTGCATCTGCGCGTCGGCGAGGCGCTGGAGGAATCGGGCCGCGGCTCGCCGGCCGAGCTGGCCCGGCACTTCACCATGGGGGTGCCGCTGGGCGGAACGCAGCGGGCGATCGCCTACAACCTGGCGGCCGCCGATGCCGCCACCGCGGCGCTGGCCTTTGACCAGGCGGCGGCGGCGTACCGCACGGTGCTCGACCTGGGCGTTGCCGACGTCCGCGAGCGCGCGCGGGTACAGCTGCAGCTGGGCGAGGCGAGCTTCCGCGCCGGCGCCTCCGAGCACGCCCTCGATGCCTACGAGGCGGTGTTCGAGACGGCGCTCGAGATCGACGACGGCGAGCTCGCCGCCGCCGCCGCGGTCGGGTTCGAGAGTGCCTGCTGGCGCATGGGGTCGCCCGATTCAGAGGCGGAGCGCATGCTGCTGGAAGCCGAACGCCGGCTCGATCCGAGGGATTCGTCGCTGCGGGTCGTGGTGCTCAGCGGCCTGGCCCGCGCGTACGCCTTTCGCGGCGACCACGCAGCTGAGCCTCGAGCGGCGCACCGATTCGCTGGCCATGGCGCGGCGGCTGGGAGACCGCACCGCGCTGGCCCGAGTCTCCATGCAGGCCTACTGGGCGCGGGCACCTCGAGCATCGACGAGATCCTCGAGATGCTCGACGAGTCGCTGCGGCTGGCGGCCGAGCTCGGCGACATCGAGATCGAGGCCGAGGCGCGCGAGTGGCGGGTGGCAGCGCTGATCGCGAAGGGCGACCTCGAGTCCGCGCGCCACGAGAACTCGGCGGTGGCCGAGGCGGCGGCGCGCACGCGCCAGCCGTTCGTGCTGCATGTGGCCGAGCACTACAAGGCCACGATCGCGCTCTGTGACGGGAGGCTGGCCGAGGCGGAGGCGGCCGCGGAGCGGTCGTTCGAGTGGGGCAGCCTGCTCACCGGCCGCGACCCCACCGGCCCCTACGGCGTGCAGATGTTCTCGATCCGCCGCGAGCAGGGCCGGCTGGCCGAGCTCGCGCCGGTGGTGCGGATCCTGGCCCGCAGCGGCGAGGACGAGGCGAGTGCCTGGGCGCCGGGGCTGGCGGTGATCATGGCCGAGCTCGGCATGACCGCCGAGGCCAGAGCGATGCTCGAAGATTTGCACCGGGACGGTCTCGACGAGCCTGCGCTTCTCGCTCTGGATGGCCTCGCTCACCTATCTGGCCGACGCGGCCTACCTGCTGGAAGACCAGGCGATGGCGCGGCTGGTGCTGCCCGAGCTCGAACGCCACAGCGGCGAGGTGGTCGCGATCGGCCACGGGGTTGCGTGCTACGGGTCGGTCGACCGCTATCTGGGCATGCTCACGGCGACGCTCGGCGACACCGAGCGCGCCGCCCATCACTTCGAACTCGCGCTCCAGGTCAACCGGCAGATGCGCGCCCGCACCTGGGTGGCGCATACGGCCTACGCGTACGGTCGCCTGCTGGCGCGAACCGACCGCGACCGCTCGCAGGCGCTGCTGCGTGAGGCAGCGACGCTCAGCGCCGAGATCGGCATGCCGGCGCTGCGCGCCCGGATCAACGCTCTGGCGGCGCCGGCGGTGTTTGCCGGCCCGGACGATCTCTCACCGCGCGAGGTGCAGATCCTGCGCGAGGTGGCGCGGGGCCGCTCCAATCGCGAGATCGGTGTCCAGCTCTCCATCAGCCAGCACACGGTCGCAAACCACGTGCGCAGCATCCTGCGCAAGACCGGGAGCGCCAACCGTACCGAGGCAACGGCGTACGCTCATCGCCGCGGGCTCGCGGAAGAGCCGTCGCGGTTGTAACATTTCGCCCATGCCGTTGTACCTGATCGAACGAAGCTTTGCCGAGCAGCTCGACCTGACCGCCGATGACGTGAGGCTGATCGAGGACGTGAACGAGGACGAGGGAGTGCGCTGGCTGTTCTCATTCCTCAGTGCCGACCGGCACCGCTCATACTGCCTGTACGAGGCGCCGTCGCCGGACGAGATCCGTGCCGCCGCCCAGAAGGCGGACGTGCCGCTCGATCAGATCGTCGAGGTCGACAAGTTCGACCCGGCCGTCATGCTGCGCGGTGCATAGAGGTGAATAAGAGGGGTCAGTCGCCATTTATTCACGGAGGGCGTTCTCGGTAGCCTCGTCGCGGTTCGCGTGAATAAATGGCGACTGACCCCTCTTATTCACTAGATCATCCGCTCGAGTTCGTCGTCGTCATCGCCGCCTGACTCGCGCAGGCGTTGCAGCACCGCTGCGAGCGATTCGAGGAACTCACCCACCACCGGGTCGTCTCCGGCCGCGGCTGCCGCCTCGGCGATGCCCGCGATGGTGCGCGTGCGGCCGTCGGCCTCGTTCAGCGCCGCCGCCGCCGCCCGGGCCCGGCGCAGCAGGTCGACGGCGATCGCGGCCTGGTGTGCGAACAGGCCCAGCAGCTGTGACTCCTCGACCGTGAACCGCGTGTCGTCAGGGCGGTCGAGCACCTCCAGCACGCCCAGGCAGCGCTCGCCGTAGAGCAGCGGCACCGCCATGATCCCGCGCGGCACGTACCCGGTGGAGTCGGCAAAACCGGCGGCGAACCGCTGGTCGCGCGTCACGTCTTCCAGTACCAACGGCTGGCGGGTTCCCGCCACCCACCCGGCGATGCCCACCCCGGACGGGAACCGTGTGCCGATCAGCGTCTGCTCGCCCTCGCCGGTGACGGCCTCGAAGACGAGTTCGTCGGTGTCGTCGTCCAGCAGCAGGATGCTTGCCGCACGGGCGTGGAAGATCGCACAGGCGACCTGCACGATCGAGGTGAGCAGCGCGTGGTGGGCCTCCTCACCGGCCAGCGCGCCCGCCGCCACCGCGGCTTCGAGATTTCGGCGTTCGGTCACTCCACCTCCTGTGCGTTATCGGCGGTGAGGCCGAGCAGCGTCTTGATCTCGGCCGGGGTCAGGTCGGGGTGCTTGCTGCGGATCAGTGCGCAGATGCCCGCCACATGCGGCGTCGCGAAGCTGTTGCCGCTGGAGCGCAGGGTGGCGCCGTCCATCCACGCCACATCCACGTCCATCGCCGCGGGCGAAGAACTCCACCGGCGGCGTGGGATTGCGGTACCAGACCATCGGGTCGACGCCGTCGTGCGAGGCCACCGAGATCACCGACGAGAACCGCCACGGATAGCTCTGCACGGGCATGTTGTGCGCCGAGGCGACGATGATCGAACGCCGAAAATATGCCGCGTCGGCCAGATCGTGCAGCTCCGGCACGAATCGCCGCTTGGTCGTCGAGAGGCTCATGTTGATGATGTCGTAGCCCTGGTCGACCGCCCATCGGAGGCCCGCCACCAGCACCGGACCGGAGCCGACGAACCCTTCGCCCAGGATCCGCACGCTGACCAACTCGCAGTCAGGGGCGATCGAGCGGATGATCCCTGCACATGCGCTGCCGTGGCCGCACACGTCGCCGCGATCGTCGTCGCGCACCTGCACCTGGTCGCCGTCGACCTCGACGCTGACCGACCGCGACACGTCGCCCACCAGCGGATGTCCCGCCTCGATGCCGCTGTCGACCACGCACACCGTCACGCCCGCGCCGCGCGCACCGCCCAACGCCCACTCGCGGGTGATCCGGTCGGGCCACGCGCGTGCCCCCGCAAGCCGCGCCGGCTGCGGTAACGGCGACGCTATGGGCAGGAAGGTCAGGGTCGTCGACGGCTTCGTCAGCCACAGTGATCGGACGGCGGCAGCGGCGCGTCGAGCGTGGGATTGCGATCGAAGAATCCGTCGGGCCGCAGCATGAAGCCGATCTTCGACACCGGCATGATCGGCCAGTCCTCGAGCCGGGCGACGTGGTGGCTGCAGAACGTGTACCAGACCACCACGTCGGTGTTCTCGATGGGCCGGTCGGCCGCCATCCAGGTGGGCAGTCCCGTGTCATCGGTGGACTGGTTGGGATAGTCGCCCGCCGGGTAGCGCTCGCCGGCCGCAAACGGCGTCACGTGCAGGTGGTGGTTGAGGAACCCGGCGCGGTTCAGCAGCACCGAGCCCTCGCGTGCGAACGGCAGCGTGTTCTCACCCGGCACCAGCCGGTAGGCCACCGGCTCGCCCATCGCATTGGTCGAGTTGGGGTTGGTGATCTTCCAGCTGCGCGCGCTGAACGGATCGACCAGCTGCCTGGCCTGCGACTCGGTCGTCGAGCGGCTGCGTCCGTGCGACGAACGCGTTGCCGTGTGGATTCTGGCCGTCGGGCGCCGGCTCGGTGTGGGCCTCGACCACGGTGTTCTGCTGGCCGTCCACGCACATGTCCAGGCGCACGTTGAAGAAGTGCTGATGGTTTGACGCCACCACGCCGGGCGACACGAGCCTGCCGTACACCGGCTGCTCGCCCGGGGCGGCCGCCGAGGTCAGCAGGATGCCCGTGAGCTTCACCTCGACCTCGATCGTCCCGTCCTGGTACAGGTGCCAGTAGAAGGCGTACTCGTAGTTGCCGACGGTGATCAGCGACGAGATCACCAGCCTGCGCGAGCGGCGCATGTCCACCCGGCCGGTGGTCGGGTCGGTGTGCTTCCACAGGATCCCGACGTCCTCCTCGTGCATGCAGATGGCGTTTTCGAGCATCTGCACCTCGCCGGTGGACGTGCACAGCGGCGCGTCGAAGTAGTGGATCTCACCCAGGCAGTCGCAGCCCAGCTCGAGCGCGTTGGTCAGCGGCCCGGCGCCGTACTCACCCAGGTCGAAGGCGTTCTTGCGGTACCCGCCGGGTGTGGCGTCGCCGTAGGGGATCACGAGCTCGGCGAACGACGCCCGATGGATGATCGGCCGTACCCGGTCGCCGTCCTCGAACCCGATGGTGTGCAGCACCAGCCCCTCGCGCGGCGTGAACCCCACGCGCAGCTGCCAGCGCTGCCAGCGCACCTGCCAGCCGTCCACGGTGAAGCTCGGCCCCTGCGGCTGGGTGATCTCGAGCGGCTTCAGATCGTCGCGCGGCGGGCCGACCACCTCGGGCCGGTAGTCGCCGGTCGCGGTGGGCATCGCTGTGACGCCGTGATCCTCGATCCGCACGATCTCCATCTGATTCAGGTCGACGATCGCGTAGAGCCCCTCGATCGGGTGCGCGTAGGGGTTGTCCTCGGGGTGCTCGCGAGCTGAACATCAGCGTCCACACGGTGCGGCGGCCCTCGTCCTGGGGATCGCCGAACCCGCCGATTCCCCAGGCCTCGACCGTGACCAGGTCGGGATCGCCCACGCCGCGCGCCGCGAGCGCCGTGCGCACGCGCTCGTCGGCGCGCACGAGCTGCCTCGCACTCGTAGTACTCGGCGACGGTGATCGCGGGCTGCACGCCGGGCACCACGTCGTACCTGGTGACCTGCCCGGAGCCCAGATCCACGCGCGCCTCGACGGTCGCTCCCGTTCCGGGTTCGAGCAGCACGAGTTCGGCGGCGCGCGCTCGACGGATCGCCGGGCCGGTAGGCGGCGACGTCGTCCTTGGCGGGCTCCTCGAGCGTCACGAACACGAACCGCACCCGGTCGGAACGCCGCAGGATGGGCCCGCATGCGCGACGACCGCAGCTTCGAGCTCTGCTGCGGTGAGTGGATCCAGCGGATGGGACCGCTGCCGTGCGGGTGGGCGAGTGACTCGACCATTGGTACCGCATATCTAACCCGGAGCCGCACCGGCAGCCGGTTCCAATACGATGGCGCGGTGCCGTTAGACCCGATGTACGACGCGCGGCGTGCGCAGCGCGCCGCGCGCCGCCAACAGATTCGCCGCCGCCGGATCACTGCCGGGGCTGCGCTGGTGGCCGTGCTCGCCGTCGCCGGCTACGCGCTGGCCGGAGTGGGAGGGGGAGGCTCGAGCGCAGCGCACCACCACCCACTCCGATCCGCACACCACGTCGAGCAGTGCACCCAAATCCGGGAAGACCGTCGAACAGCACCGGCAGCACCTCCAGCACCACCCAGCAGCCGCCCTCGAGCACCGACGATGGGGCCGCGGACAAGACGTTCACGATGACCGCGGTGGGCGACACGATGCTGGGAACACTCCCGACGTCGCGCCCAGCCCGTCGACCTATTTCGACTCGGTCAAGACCCCGCTCACCTCCGACGCGCAGATCGTGTTCGGAAACCTCGAGGGCACGCTGACCACCCAGACGGCGGGCAAGTGCGGCTCCGATACCGACCAACTGCTACCAGTTCCGCGTGCCGCCGTCCTACGCGGCGGCGCTGCACGACAGCGGGGTTCACCATCATGAACAACGCCAACAACCACTCGTATGACTTCGGCCCGGCGGGACAGGCAGCAGACGGTGCGCTCGCTGCATCGAGCCGGGGTCGCGCAGACCGGCCTGCCGGGCGAGATCACGGTGGTCAGCGCCAACGGCGTGAAGGTCGCATTCCTCGGGCTTTGCGCCCTACTCGGACACGGCGAGTCTGCTCGACATCCCCGCGGCCAAGGACACTCGTCGAGAAGGCCAGGACGATGGCCGACGTGGTGGTCGTCTACATGCACGCGGGCGCCGAGGGCACCGCCTACCAGCACGTCACGGGCAGGAGGAGATCTATTTCGGCGAGGATCGGGGCAATCCCGAGGCGTTTGCCCAGGCCGCGATCAACGCCGGAGCCAGCCTGGTGATCGCGAGCGGCCCCCATGTGCTGCGCGGGATGGAGTTCTATCACGGGCATCTGATCGCCTACAGCCTGGGCAATTTCGCCGGGTACTCAAATTACGGGATTGACGGGGTGCTGGGTGAGACCGCTATCCTGCGAGTGAAGCTGACCGGCGCGGGCAAGTTCGTGGCGGGGCGGATCACCCCGGTGACGATGGTCGGACAGGGCCAGCCGGTACCGGGAGGTTCGGCGGTGAACACCATCTCCGAGCTCTCCAAAGCGGACTTTGGGCGCCATGCGGCGGCCATCTCCGCGGGCGGCGACATCACGCCGCCAACCTGAATCCAAGAGTTGTCGCCGACCCTCTGGAGTACGGCGCCGCATGCCTGGGAATAGAAGAGGCGTGTGCTGCGTTTTCATAAGTACTGAGCAGGGGTCGAAGGACCGGAGTTGCACGCGCGCGAGTGTCTGGAGGGCGCGCTGCGAAGACGAGAGAGACGAGGAAGCATGCTGATGCAGGAACCAATCCGAGAAGTGATCGATCGGGCGCAGGCCGAGGGGGAGCTCGACGCAAGCGAGCTGACCGACCTGATTACCGAGCTGGATCTCTCGGCAGATGACGAGACGAAGCTGCGCGCCGAGCTCGAGGAGCTGGGTGTCGATGTGGTGTCGGTGCGTGAGGTTGACGCCTCCGGCCGCGAAGGGGCCGCTGAGACGCCGGCGTTCCATACCGCCGCGACGGTCGATTCGCTCGACCTGTACCTGGCGCAGATCGGTCGCACGCCGCTTCTGACCAAGGACGAGGAGCAGCGCCTGGCGCGGCTGGTGGAGCTCGGTGACGAGGCCGCCAAGCAGCGCATGGTCGAGGCCAACCTGCGGCTGGTCGTGTCGATCGCCAAGAAGTACCGCGGCCATGGTGTGGCGTTCCTGGATCTGATCCAGGAGGGCACGCTGGGCCTGGTGCGGGCGGTCGAGAAGTTCGACTGGCGGCGCGACCTGAAGTTCTCGACGTACGCCACCTGGTGGATTCGCCAGGCGGTGCAGCGCGCCGTGGCCAACCACAGCCGGACGATCCGCGTGCCCGTGCATGTGCACGATCGCATGCGCAAGATCGACCGCGCCCGGCGAGAGCTGGAGGCCAAGCTGGGCCGCGACGCGACCGACGAAGAGGTGGCCAAGCACTCCAAGATGTCGATCGAGGAAGTGCGCGACACCGAGTCGTTCCGGGCGCAGGCAACGTCGCTGCACCGGCCGGCATCGTCGGAGGGCGACACCGAGCTGGGCGACATGATCGCCGACACGGCCAGCGAAGAGGTGACCGAGGTGGTTGCGACCACCATGCGCACCGAGGCTCTGGTGCGGGCGCTCGATCAGCTCTCACCGCGCAAGCGGCGCATCGTCGAGCTGCGGTTCGGGCTCGCCGGTGGCGAGCCGATGATGCTCGAGGCTGTCGGTCGTGAAGTGGGGCTCACGCGCGAGCGGGTGCGCCAGCTCGAGGCGGAGGCGCTCACGCAGCTCTCCGCCATGCCGGATATCGGCGGCCTGCGCGACGCCGCCTGAGTGACCGCGTTTATGCGTCCCGCCGAAAGGCGGGACGCATAAACAGAATCAGCAGGCGAGCGCGGCGGGAGGGGTGCCTGGCTCCTTTTATGCGGGCGCAGCACGCATAAAAGTGCCTGGCACCATGTGGTTCGTCCTGACGCCATCCGGACGTGTATGCGGGCGCAGCACGCATAAAACGTGCCTGGCACCTGGTATGCGTGGGCGCGTCCGGCAGTTCATGTTTGAACACTGAGCAGAGCGCACACCTTCGGAGTGAACCCAAGACGACTCCTGAAGGGGGCGGAGATGTCAGGAAGCACTGCCTACACCGAGTTCGAGTTGATCCGCGGCGCGCGAGACGGCGACGAGGCGATGCGCGAGCAGCTGATCGTGAAGCACATGCCGCTGGTCAAGGCCATTGCCCGCCGCTACGCGGGCCGGGGGTTGGCCATGGACGACATCGTCCAGAGCGGTTACCTGGGCCTGGTACAGGCCGTGAACCGCTTCGATGTGAGCCGCGGTGTGCCGCTGAGCGCATTTGCCGCACGCACGATCGAGGGCGAGATCATGCATGAGTTTCGCGATCGTGGCTGGGCGGTGCGCGTACCCCGCTCGCTGCAGGAGCTGGGCCGGCGGGTGTCGACGGCGCGCGAGCGGCTGTCGCACAAGCTGGGCCGCGCCCCGAGCATCGACGAGCTCGCCCAGCTGCTCGAGGTCGAGCCGCAGCGGGTCGAGGAGGCCATCGCGGCCCAGCGCGCATATACGGCAGACTCGCTCGACGCCAGGCTGGGCGACGAGCACGGCGGCGACGGCACCCGCGTGCGGGCGCTCGCCACTGCGGATGACTCGCTGGACGGCGTCACCGATCGAACGACGCTGGTCGAGCTGATGAAGTCGCTGCCCGCCCGTGAGCGCAAGATCGTCGCACTGCGCTACTTCGACGATCTGACCCAGTCCGAGATCGCCGAGCGCATGGACATCAGCCAGATGCACGTGTCGCGGCTCTTGCGCGGCGCCCTCGACGATCTGCGCGGACAGCTCGCCGCGTAGCCAAAAGCCACAGCCACCGCCTCGGCGGACTATGCTGGCGCCCGTGTTGCCCCAATGATCGCGCCGGCTGACCGCCGCTGGTGGTGGCTGGTGGCGGCTGCGGCGGTGTGCACCGTGCTGTATCTGGCCGGGTCGCTGGGCGCAGCCGAGATCTCCATTGTCGGCCACAACGTGCGCGCGGCCCATGCGGGGCGCAATGCGAGTGTCGCCGGAGCAACGGTGGCCGTGCTGTTGCTCACGGTGCTCTCGTTCTGCACGATCGCGCTGGCGGCGCGCTTTGCGGCCCGGGCCGGCGGCGGGGTGCAGCGGCTGGTGGGCATCGGCCGCAGCCACCGTGTGAAGGTGGCGGTCGCCGGGCACCTGGTGGTGCTGTTCGTAGGGGTGCCGCTGCTGGCAGGGCTCGGCCGCCTGCTGGGGGCCAGCGGCACGACCACCCCGGGCCTGCACCACCGCAGCGCCGGATACGTGTTTCTGATCAGCTGGCTTGCGATCCTGATCGCCCCGTGGATGGAGGAGACCGCGATGCGCGGGTTCCTGCTCGAGGGGTTGTGGCGGCGGTTCGGGTTCTGGCCGGCGGCGGCCGCCTCGGCGCTCGTCTGGTCGGCGCTGCACGGCGTCTCGGGCGTGCTGCTGCCGTTCGTCGCGCTCGGCATGTCATTCTGCTGGGTGCGGCGCACCACCGGCAACACGCGCACCGGCATCGCGCTGCACGGCGCGCAGAACACCTTCGCCTCGCTCCTGGCCGGGGCGGGCGCGTGGGGGATACCCCCGGCCATCCTGCTGTTCGCGAGCCTGTGGGTGACGCGAGTCCGGCGGTCGCGACGCGGTCACCGATGCCGCTCATCAGGCGGTCGGGCACGGCCGCCGCGGCGCCGCGTGGGTGGTTGCGCGGTGCGGGACGCTGCCGGCGCCTCCAGTCCTCGTCTGGAGCGCCGCGGGGGTCGCGGTGGCGGTGGGTGTCGGCCTCGAGGCTCCCGCCGTGCTGGCCGACGACGCGAACTCGGGGTATCTGACCGGCGGGCGCGTGGTGATCGCGGTGCTGGCGGCGCCGCTGCTTCTGTGGCTGCTGATCACGAGTGCCCGCGAGTGGGGAGCGTCGGTGGGCACGGCGGCGGCGGGCCTGGTGGGAGCGATCCTGATCATCGTCGGGCGGCTCGGTGACCAGGCAGCGATCGTGCCGCTGGGATACGTGCTGGTCAGCTACGGGCTGTTCGGCGTCGCGCTTGCGCTGAGCGACCGCCGGGCGCGGGCCGCCGCGGGCACCGCCGGGTTCGGCCTGGCGCTCGCGCTGGCCCCCGTGCCCTACCTGATCACCGGGCATAGCGGATTTGTCAGGCAGGAACTGATCGTGCTGCTGGTCGCGGCCCTCGGCCTGATCGCGCTCGGCTGGGCGCTGCGGCGCGCGGGTGGGGGTGAGTTCCGCTAACGTCGCGGCACGGTCGATCTGCAAGGAGCCCCCGGTGAACCCAACCGCCCAGCTGCACCAGAACGGTCAGAGCCTCTGGCTCGACAACATCACCCGCGAGATGCTCGATTCGGGTCAGCTGCAGACCTACATCGACAGCTACTCGGTGACCGGTCTGACCTCGAATCCTGCGATCTTTGCCAAGGCGATCTCGTCGGGCGGCTACGACGCCGCGATCAAGCAGAAGGCAGAGGCCGGCATCGCGCGCGACGACCTGTTCTTCGAGCTCGCGATCGAGGACCTGCGCCGCGCCGCAGACCTGTTCCTGCCCACCCATCTGCGCACCGACGGGGTGGACGGGTGGGTGTCGCTCGAGGTGTCGCCGCTTCTGGCCCACGACACCCAGAGCACCGTCTCGGCCGCCACCGAGCTGCACGCCCAGGCGGCCCGCAACAACCTCTTCATCAAGATTCCGGGCACGGCCGAGGGCCTTCCGGCGATCGAGGCGGCCATCGCCGCCGGGGTGCCGGTGAACGTGACGCTCCTGTTCTCGCCCGAGCAGTACGTGGCCGCCGCCGAGGCCTACGTGCGCGGCCTGGAGCGGCGCGTGGCGGCGGGTCTGAACCCGGTGGTGGGGTCGGTGGCGTCGGTCTTCATGTCGCGCTGGGATGCGGCGGTGCTCGACCAGGTGCCCGCCGAGATGCACGACACCCTGGCGGTGGCGATCGGCCGGCAGACCTACCGCGCCTACCGCGAGCTGATGAACAGCGACCGCTGGCAGAAGCTCGCCAATGCCGGCGCGCGCATGCAGCGGCTGCTGTGGGCCAGCACCAGCACCAAGGATCCGGCGGCGCCCGACACGCTCTACGTGAACCTGCTGGGGGCGCCGTTTACCGTCAACACCATCCCCGAAGGCACGCTGCGGGCGTTCTTCGACCACGGCCACCCCGGCGATCTGATGCCCGCCGACGGCGGCGAGAGCGCGCAGGTGCTCGACGCACACCGCGCGGCCGGCGTTGACGTCGATGCCCTTGCCGCCAGGCTGCAGGACGATGGAGCCACGAGCTTCGTCGCCGCCTGGAACGACCTGATGGATCACATCGACAAGCAGAGCGCGGCGCTGAGCGCCTGATCAAGGAGTCCGGATGAGCCACACAGAGACCGCACCGCTACGCAGCAGCCCCGCCTGGGCCGCTCTGACCGCTCATCACGCGGCCGTCGCCGATACGCACCTGCGCGACCTGTTCGACGCCGATCCCGGCCGCGGCGAGCGGCTTGTGGCCGAGGGCGCGGGGCTCTATCTGGACTATTCCAAGAACCGGGTTACCGCCGAGACGCTGCAGCTGCTGCAGCAGCTGGCGCGCGAGTCGGGGCTGGCCGAGCGCACCGAGGCGATGTTTCGCGGCGATCGCATCAACACGTCGGAGAATCGCTCGGTGCTGCATGTGGCGCTGCGCATGCCCCGGGGCAGCTCGCTGGTGGTCGACGGCGTGGATGTGGTTGCTCAGGTGCACGAGGTGCTCGACCGCATGGCGGCGTTCTCGCAGCGGGTGCGGTCGGGCGAGTGGACCGGCCACACCGGCAAGCGCATCCGCAACATCGTCAACATCGGCATCGGCGGGTCGGATCTGGGCCCGGTGATGGCCTACGAGGCGCTGCGCCACTACTCACAGCGCGACCTCACCTTCCGGTTCGTCTCGAACGTCGACTCCACCGACTTTGCCGAGGCGACCCGCGACCTGGCCGCCGACGAGACGCTCTTCATCATCAGCTCCAAGACGTTCACCACGCTCGAGACCATGACCAACGCGCACACCGCGCGTGCCTGGGCGCTGGCCGCGCTGGGCGACGAGGCGGCCATCGCCAGGCACTTCGTGGCCGTGTCGACCAACGCCGAGGGTGTGGCCGAGTTCGGCATCGACACCGCCAACATGTTCGGGTTCTGGGACTGGGTCGGCGGCCGCTACTCGATGGACTCGGCCATCGGCCTCTCGACCATGCTCGCGATCGGCCCCGACGGTTTCGAGCAGCTGCTGGCCGGGTTTCATGCCATGGATGAGCACTTCCGCACGGCGCCCGTGGGACCGCAACCTGCCGGTGCTGATGGGCCTCCTGGCGGTGTGGTACGGCGACTTCTTCGACGCCCAGACCGTGGGCGTGATGCCGTATGAGCAGTACCTCAAGCGCTTCCCCGCCTACCTGCAGCAGTTGACGATGGAATCCAACGGCAAGCACGTGACGGTCGACGGGACGGCCGTCGACTACCAGACCGGGGCGGTGTTCTGGGGCGAGCCGGGCACCAACGGGCAGCACAGTTTCTACCAGCTGATCCATCAGGGTACGAAGCTGATCCCGGTCGACCTGATCGGCTTTGGGCAGACGCTCAACCCCATCCGCGACCACCACGACATCCTCATGTCCAACGTGTTCGCGCAGGCCGAGGCGCTGGCGTTCGGCAAGACCGAGGCCGAGGTGCGCGCCGAGGGCACGGCCGAGGCGGTGGTACCGCACCGCGTGTTCGAGGGAAACCGGCCGACCAACGTGATCCTGGCCCAGAAGCTCACGCCGCACACGCTTGGCACGCTGGTTGCGCTGTACGAGCACAGCGTGTTCACGCAGGGCACCATCTGGAGCATCAACTCGTTCGATCAGTGGGGCGTCGAACTCGGCAAGGTGCTGGCCAAGCGCATCATCCCCGAGCTGGAGTCAGAGACCGAGCCCGACCTGCAGCACGACAGCTCGACCAACACGCTGATCCGCAAATACCGCTCGCTCCGCTAACCCCAACCGCATACCCCGTGCCAGGCACGGGGTATGCGTGCTGCGCCCGCATACCGCGCGCCAGGCACGTTAGTCACACCATGGCGCGTGCCAGGGGCCGTGGTGGCCGAGCAGCTTCTCGGCCGCGGCGGGGCCCCAGCTGCCCGGCGCGTAAGGGATCGACTTCGGCGCCGCGTCCAGCAGCGGCTGCATCACGCGCCACGTCTCCTCGACGGCGTCCTGACGGGCGAAGTGACTGCTGTCGCCACGCATCGCGGCGCTGAGCAGATCCTCGTAGGCAGTCGGGCCCTCGCCGCCTTCGCTTGCGAACTCCATGTCCAGATGGATCGGGCGCAGGCGGTCGTTGAGCGCGTCCTTGGCCTGCAGCCGCATCCGCGCGCCCGGCTCTGGGGTCGATCCGCAGGACGATCGTGTTGGGCTCGGGGTGGTGCATGTGCGGCGCGGTGAATCCCAGCCGCGGCGGCTGCTTGAACACCACCCGCACCTCGGTCACCGTGACCGGCAGATCCTTGCCCGCGCGGATGTAGATGGGCACGCCCGACCAGCGCCAGTTGTCGATCTCGAGCCGCAGCGCGCAGAACGTCTCGGTGTCGGAGCCCGGTTTGACGCCGGCGACGTCCTGATAGCCCTCGTACTGCCCCCGGACGTAGTGCGCCGGATCGGCGGGCCGCATCGCCTCGAACACGTCGCGCTTGCGATCGTTGATCACGTCGTGGCCGGTGATCGTCGGCGGCTCCATCGTGACCATTGCGAGCACCTGCATGAGGTGGTTCTGGACCACGTCGCGCAGCGCGCCGACCGGGTCGTAGAAGCTGCCGCGGTCGGCCACGTCGAACGCCTCGGCCATCGTGATCTGCACCGACGAGACGTACTGCCGGTTCCAGAGAGGCTCGATCAGCGTGTTGGCAAAGCGCAGAAAGAGGATGTCCTCGACCGCCATCTTGCCCAGGAAGTGATCGATGCGGTAGAGCTGTGACTCGTCGATCAGCGCATGCAGCTGGGCATTGAGCTTGACCGCCGAGGCCGTGTCGTGGCCGAACGGCTTTTCGACCACCACTCGCGCATGCTCGGTGAGCCCCGCGTCGTGCAGTCCCTGCACCACCATCTGGAAGAGCGACGGCGGGATCTCGAGATAGAACACCGGCGCGTGGGCAGCGCCGACCTCGGCCGCGACCGCGGCGTAGGTGGCGGCGTCCGCAAAGTCACCCGCCACGTAGCTGAGCCGCGCCGAGAGCCGCGCGAACACGGTGTCGTCGACGGCCTCGTGGGCGGCGACCGCCTCCCGCGCCCGGCTGCGCAGATCGTCGACCGTCCAGTCGTTGGCCGCGACGCCGACGATCGGGCAGTCCAGAAGGCCGCGCCGCTCCAGGCAGTAGAGCGCGTGCAGCGTCATCTTCCTGGCCAGATCGCCGCTGATGCCAAAGATCACCAGCACGTCTGCCGGCGCGGTGTGATGGGAGGCGTCGGTGCGTGGCACGCACGTCTTATAGCCGCTTGCGGCCGACCTCGGCTAGCTTCCCAGGCAGCGCGTCACGAATCCGTCAAAAGGGGAAGCGAGCCATGGCCAGTGAGACTCCGATGCAACTCGGGATGGTGGGGCTGGGCCGGATGGGTGCAAACATCGTCCGGCGGCTGATGAAGGACGGCCATCGCTGCGTCGGCTACGACGTCAGCGCCGATGCGGTCAAGGCGCTCGAGGCCGACGGCGCGGACGGCGCGACCAGCCTCGAGGAGTTCGTTGCAAAGCTCGAGAAGCCCCGCGCGGTGTGGGTGATGGTGCCCGCCGGCGACATCACCGACAAGACCATCGCCGCCGTGGCCGAGCATCTGGAGCCCGGCGACACCATCATCGACGGCGGAAACACCCACTACCACGACGACATCCGCCACGCCCAGAACCTGCGTGAGAAGGGTATCCACCACATCGACTGCGGCACCAGCGGCGGGGTGTGGGGGCTCGAGCGCGGCTACTGCCTGATGATCGGCGGCGAAACTGACGTGGTCGACAGGCTCTCGCCGCTGTTTGCATCGATCGCGCCGGGGCTCGGGACGGTCGAGCGCACGCCGGGCCGCAGCGGTGACCCCTCGCCGTCGGAGCAGGGGTACCTGCACTGCGGACCCAACGGCGCCGGGCATTTCGTGAAGATGGTGCACAACGGCATCGAGTACGGGCTCATGGCGGCCTACGCCGAGGGTCTCAACATCATCAAGAACGGCAATGCGGGCAAGCGCACGCGCGAGGCCGACGCCGAGACCTCGCCGCTCGAGCACCCCGAGTACTACCAGTACGACATCGACACCTCCGAGGTCGCCGAGGTGTGGCGGCGCGGCAGCGTGGTGGGCTCGTGGCTCCTGGATCTGACCGCCTCGGCGCTGCATGCCTCGCCGGGTCTCGAGGAGTTCGCCGGGCGCGTCTCCGACTCCGGCGAGGGACGCTGGACGTCGATCGCCGCGATCGAGGAGGGCGTGCCCGCGCCGGTGCTGACCGCGGCCCTCTACTCGCGGTTCAGCTCGCGCGGTGAGGACGACTTCGCCAATCGGGCGCTCAGTGCGATGCGCAAGGAGTTCGGCGGCCACGACGAGAAGCCCTCGTGACGGTAGCGGTGGAAGAACTGGCAGACCCCGCCGCGGTGGCGCGGCGGGGCGCCCAGTTCGTGGCAGCGGCGGCGCGGGCGGCGATTGCCGACCACGGCACGTTCACGTTTGCCGTGAGCGGCGGCCGCACGCCGTGGGCCATGTTCGCCGAGCTCAAGGACGAGGACATGCCCTGGGAGAATTGCGTCATCTATCAGGTGGATGAGCGGGTGGCGCCGGCCGGAGATCCCGATCGCAACCTCACGCATCTGCAGCAGAGCCTGCCCCCGGATGCCGGGGCCGAGGTGCGGCCGATGCCGGTCGAGGCCGACGACCTGGAGGCTGCCGCGGCGCAGTACGCAGCGTCGCTGCCCGAGCGGTTTGACCTGATCCACCTGGGCCTCGGCCCCGACGGGCACACGGCGTCGCTGGTTCCGGGCGATCCCGTGCTGCAGGTGACCGCCGCCGACGTGGCGCTGACCCAGCCGTATCAGAACCGGCGGCGCATGACGCTCACCTATCCGGTGCTCGACCGGGCGGCGCAGATCATGTGGCTGGTCACGGGCGACGACAAGGTCGACGCGCTCGCGCGGCTGCGGGCGGGCGATACCGGCGTGCCGGCCGGCCGGGTCAGCGCGCCGAGCCAGACGATCGTGTGCGACGCCGCCGCTACCGGCGGATGACAACGCGCTCGGCGGTCTCGCCGCGGCCCACGTAGACCTCGGAGACCATCGAGGCGGGGAACAGGCCGTGGTCGATCACTCCGACCTCCTGCGCGAGCGACGCGGCGAGCGCAGCCGGGTCATCGAACTGGCCGTGGTAGTCGGCGATCACCCCGCCGTCGGGGCTCAGTGGGGCATCGCGCAGTGTGACCGGCTGCAACCGCTCGAGCGTTGCGACCAGGCCGTAGGCGAGCAACTCGAGCGGCACCGGCGGGGTGAGCTTCGCGACCATCTTCTCGGACGAGACGATCACCACGAACCGGTCGGCCGCCGCCGCCACTGCCTTTTCACGCGTATGGGCACCGCCGCCGCCCTTGATCAGCCAGCCGGCCGGGTCGACCTGGTCGGCGCCGTCGATGGCGATGTCGAACCGTCTGGGGGCCTGCGGGCCGGTGAACGGCAGAACGCTGATGCCGAGCTCGGTGGCGATCCGCTCGGTGGCCGGTGAGGTGGCGACGCAGGTGATCCGCAGGCCGCGGCGGGCGATGGCCGGCAGCAGGTAGGCCACCGTCGAGCCGGTGCCCAGCCCCACGACCATGCCGTCCTCCACGACGAGCGCGGCCGCCTCGGCCGCAACCTGTTTTTCGCGATCAGCGCTCATGCCGTGGCAATCCTACGCCAAAGGGGGTCAGCCACCTTTTGTGCATCAGTGACGTTGGTTGCAACCCTGCGCGGTTGCCCATGCACAAAAGGTGGCTGACCCCCTCAGTGCATTGGGGCGCACCGCCCAGTCTCCCGGATCTGAGCGGTGCGCCCGGCGCACGCGAACGTGCGACACGATGGGCGATGATGCCGGTCGCCCGTCGTGGCAGGATCGTGAGGCTCGAACTTCCGTGAACCTCGCGACAGTCCTGTAATCGCACCGCAACCGGCCTTCTTGAGGCGCTCCGCAGTCACGTGGCGGATCGATTCGAATGCCGGAACGAACCGATCCGCCACGTCACCGCGGCGCGCGACGCACAGTGAGCATGCCCACCGTCGCCAACTCTCAAACTCCCGCCGGCTGCATGATCTCACGCGGGCGGCAGATTTGCATCAGACTCGTGCGACGCCATTGCGACGGCGGTGGGCAGATCGGGCGCGATCACCAGCCGGCGTCCAGTCCGGTCAGTTCGAACAGCCGCCGCACGGCGTGCCCCGATCCCTCGCCCATGCTGATCACGAACGGCCGCCCTGCGGCGGCCGCCTGCTGCTGTCCGACGATCAGCACGCGCAGCACTGCCGAGTCGATGAACTCGGTCTGGTCGAGGTCGAGCACGACCCCGGCCGTCCCGGCGTCGTCGATCACCTTGCTGAGGGCCGGCGCAGTCGAGAGGTCGTGCTCGCCGATCACCGCGATCACCGCCGGACCGGATTCGTTGCGCTGAATGTCAATCGTGGAGGCCATCAACCTCAGACTACCGAAGCTCAGAGCTTTGCCGAAATCTCATGCGCAGATCAGTCCCCCGTGCGTCGTTCTTCGCGATCTCGACCGAGTCTGCGATCGCCCGGATCACCGGGATACCGACGCCGAGCCCAGGCGAGTCCAGATGCGGCTGAAACCCGACCCCGTGGTCACGCACCAGCACGGTGGCACCGCCTTCGCGATCGGATTCGACGATCACCTCCAGCGATCCCGGGCCGTCGCGATAGGCGTGGACGACCACGTTGCTGCACGCCTCGGTCACCGCCAGCGCCACCTCCGCCACCCGCTCCTCGCTCATCCCGAGCCCCTCGAGGAACACCCTCAGAGCGTGGCGCACCAGCGGCACGCTGTCTGCCACGGCCGCGGTACGCAGTTCAAAGCCGCTCTGGGTGATGGGCATTTGGCAGATAGTACCCAGACCACCCGGCGTAACTAACCTCGATTTGCGGTTGGGCTTCGGTGGTCTAGGCTGCTCGCATGGCAGCGTCCCCGGACTCGGTCGTGGTGAGCGTCTTCGGCGATCTCTCGCTGGCCGCGGTGGCCGAGCCGCTGGTTACCTCGATCGGTGCTCGCAGCGGGCTCGACGTGGCCCGGCTTGACGAACTGGTCGCGGCGGTCGACGTGGTCTCGCGGTCGATGCCAAACGACGCGGCCCGGACGCTCGAGGCAGGCCGCGACGGGGCCGACCTGCACGTCCGGCTGCAACCGGTGGATGTGGCCCGGCTCGCGGCCAACCGGGCCGCCCTGGACGCGCTGGTCACCTCGGTACAGGTGGGGGAGAGCGAGGTGGAGTTGCGGGTTGGCGGGTGAGGGCGAATCGACCGGGCAACTCGATCCCCACGAGATCGTCGCCCAGGCCCGCCCACTGGTGGCGGGGCTCGCCCGGCGGTTCGCGGGCACCGTGCCGATCGAAGACCTGGAGCAGTCGGGCATGGTCGGAGCGCTCGAGGCCGCGCGCACATTCGATCCCGGCCGGGGGGTGCCGTTCACGGGGTATGCGGTGTCGTTCATCACGGGCGAGATGCTGGCCACTGCTCGGGCCGCGGCGCCGACGCACGTGTCGCGGGGCGCGCGCGAGCTGGCGCGCAGAGTGGAGCAGGCCGGAGCGGCGGTGAGCGCCGCCCAGGGTCGTCCCGCCACGGTCGACGAGCTGGCCGACGAAGCCGAACTCGACACCGAGCAGGTGATCGACGGACTGCGGGCGCGTGCGGCGCTGGCCGCACCGGTGGTCGACGACGAGGCGCTCGAACAGCCCGAGCTCGACTCGGCGCTGGAGGCGGCGGCCGACAGGCTCGAACTCGGGGTGCGCATGGCCAGGCTCGACCGCCGGTCGCGGGCGGTGATCGCCCTGCGCTTCGGGGCCGATCTCTCGCAGGCCGAGATCGGCCGAGCGGCTGGGGATCTCGCAGATGCACGTCTCGCGGCTCCTGCGCTCGGCGCTCGATGGCACTCGACACGCCGGTTGAGCCCTGATCCGTCCGGCGCTTGCCGGTACCCTCGACTGGTGCCCCGGCTCCCACATCGGCTGACCTCCAATCTGATCGCCCAGGCGGGGCAGCGGGCGCTCGACGACAACGTCAACCAGGTCGCCCAGGCGATCGGCTACAACAGCTTCCTGGCGATCCCGTCGGTGCTGCTCGTGGCCGTCGGCGCGGTCGGCATCGTGGCCTCGCAGGACGACATCACCTCGATGCTCGAACAGTCCGACTTCCTGCCTCCCGACGTGGTGCGGCTGGTGTCCGCAGAGCCTCACGCAGATCGAGCTCGACGCGGTCGGGCAGCGTCGCGATCCTGCTGGTCGGCCTGGTGCTCGCCCTGTGGTCGCTGACCGGCTCGATGCAGACGCTGATGTGGGGGCTCAACACCGCGTATCGGCGGCACGAGACGCGCAGCTTCGCGCGGCGCCGCATCACGGCGCTCGTGATGGTGGGATTCACGCTCGCCGCGGCCGGCATCGTGTTCCTGCTGTTCGTGCTGGGGCCGCGCGCATCGGACTGGGCGGCCACCAGGTCGGGCCATCACGACCTGGCCGAGCACATCTGGGCGGTGGCGCAGTGGCCGGTGGTGGCGTTCGCGCTGCTGTTCCTGTTTGCGATGACCATGCGCCTGGGGCCCAATCTGCCGCGGGCGAAGTTCTCGATCTTCACGATCGGCGGGGTCAGCGCGGTGATCGCGTGGCTGATCCTCTCGGACGCGTTTGCGTACTTCACGAGCCGGTTTGGCTCATACAACAAGACGTGGGGGTCGCTGGCCGCGGTGATCGTGGTGATGGTGTGGCTGCGGCTCTCGGCGCTGGTGCTGCTGCTGGGTGCCGAGATCGATGCGGAGCGCGACGAGCGGCGGGCTCAGTCGCCCACCGGCGGGGCCAGCTGAACGCCCTCGCGGGGCGGTACGGGGCCGGGCTGGACATCCTCGAACCGGTCGATGCGGCGCAGCGAGGGAAACTTCCACGCCCAGATTCCCGCCACGACGATCGAGACCACTCCGCCCAGCACCACTGCCGGCACCGCTCCGAGCAGCGCGGCGGCCACCCCCGACTCGAACGCGCCGAGCTCGTTTGACGCGCCGATGAACACGCTCTCGACCGCGCCCACCCGGCCGCGCAGTGCCGGTGGCGTGAGCAGCGGCTGGAGCGTCGAGCGGATCGACATCGACACCATGTCGGCTCCCGAGAGCGCGGCCAGCGCCGCCATCGAGAGCAGGAAGTTGGTCGAGAAACCGAACACGATCGTGAACACCCCGAACAGGGCGACCACGAAGAACAGCGTGGCGCCCACCCGCCGGTCGACGGGCCGTGCCGACATGACGCCTCCCACGATGATCGCACCGATGCCCGGGGCGGCTCTGAGCACGCCGTTTCCAAACGCGCCCACGTGCAGCACGGTCTGCGAGAACACCGGGAGGAGCGCGATCGCCCCGCCGAAGAGCACTGCCACCAGGTCGAGCGAGATCGCACCGAAGAGCGCGGGGCTCGCGCGGATGAATCGCAGCCCGGCGATCGCGTCGGCGAAGCTTGCCTCCTCGCCGGTCACGTGCGCCCGGCCGACGGCCGCCGGGATCATCGCGATAGCCCCCAGCGAGAGCGTCAGGCAGACCGCCGAGAACACGTAGGGCAGGGCCGGGTCGACCAGCTGCAGCAAGCCGGCCAGCGCGGGGCCGGTGATGATGGCCGCCTGCATCGCCGAGGCGTTCATCGCCATCGCCCGGGCCAGCGTGCGCTGGTCGACCGCCGCTGCCATCAGCGGCCCGACCGCGGGGCCGAAATACGCGGTACCGACGCCGAACACGAAGCCCGCCACGTACAGCGGCCAGACGTTGGCATCGCCGGCCAGTACGTCGATGGCGATGCCGATCTGGGCGGTGATCATCACGACGATCCCCACGGCTCCCACCCACCGCCGGTCGCGGCGGTCGGCGGTGTGACCGGCCGGAATCGCCAGCAGCGCGGCGGGGATGAACTCGGCCAGGCCCAGGTAGCCCAGACACGATCGGGCGGTGCTCGCGCGAGTACGCCTCCCAGAAGAGCGCGGTCGAGGTAGCGCTGTAGCAGAGCATCGTCAGAAGCTCGATGCTGAGCAGCTTCGAGACCGTGCGATCCCGCAGCAGCTCGCCTACCGATACGCGCTGATCAGGAATGACAGTGAGGCGAGGGCGCCACGTCGAGCGCCGGGTTCCGGTCGAAGAACCCGAACGGCTTGAGCCAGAACGAGACGGTGTCCACGGGCATTACCGGCCAGTCCTCGACGCGGGTGATGTGGTGGATGCCAAACACGTACCAGAGCACCACATCGGTGTTCTGCAGCGGCCGGTCGGCGGACATCCACACCGGCAACCCGGAGTCGATCAGGGCTCTGGGTGGGGAAGTCGCCGCACGGGTAGCGCTCCTCGTCGGCGTGCGCGGTCACCCACAGCTGGTGGCCGATCACCTCGGCGCGCTGTCGCACCGGCGTGTCGGGGCCGAGCATCGGCGGCACGCTGGCGGTGGGGACGAGCTTGTAGCCGACTTCGCTGCCGTGGCTGTTGTGCCGCGCGGGGTTCGCGATCTTCCAGACGCGCTGGGCCGCCCAGTCGTAGTCGCGGGCGCCGGCCGACTCCGACTCGATGGGCGTCGCCTGGGTGACCACGGCCAGCCCGTGGGGGTTGTCCGGCCCCATCGGCGGTGCGACCGAGTCGACCTCATAGACCGTGTTCTCGGCGCCGTCGACGTCCAGGTCGAGGCGCGCGACGATGAAGTGCTGGTGAAACGGCGCGTAGGTCTGGTTGTCGACGACGGTGCCGAAAGGCGGCGCGGCGCCCTCGAATCCGGTCGTGACCATCAGGCCCGTGGCGCGCACCTCGCACTCGATGTTGCCGTCCTCGTGGAACCGCCAGTAGACCAGGTACTCGTAGTTGGCCACGGTCACGTGGAACGAGACCACCAGCCGCCGCATGCGCCGCACCTCGCTGCCCACGTCGGGATCGACGTGCTTCCACAGCACGGCGTTGTCCTCCTCGTGGATGCAGATCGCCTGGGGGATCTCGATCGGGGTGCCGTGCGAGTCGTGCACGAGCGCGTCGAGATAGGTGATCTCGCCAAGACAGTCGCAGCCGAGGGCCAGCGACGTGGTCATGAACCCCATGCCCCATTCGCCGATGTCAAACGCCGTGCGGCGGTTGTGGTCGGGGGTGGGGTCGCGGTAGGGCACCACCATCTCGGCGAACGACATGCGGTGCGCCACGGGCCGCAGCCGGTCGCCGTCGCGATAGCCGACCTGATGCAGCACCAGCCCTTCGCGGGGAGTGAAGCCGATCCGCAGCGACCAGCGCTGCCACTCCAGGTGGTTGCCGTCAACCGTGAACGAGACGCCCTCGGGCTGGGTGATCTCGAGCGGCTTGCGGTCGGTACGCTGGCGCTGCCCGGGCACGTGCCGCGGCGTGTACTCGCCCATCACCGGCGGCTGTGGCAGCGCACCGGAGTCGTCGATCTCGAGCAGTTCCATCGAGTTGGTGTCGACCACGCAATGGAATCCGGTCACGAAGCTGGCGTAGGGGTTGGCGCCGGGCTCCTTGCGCACCCACGCGTCGGTCCAGCCGACCCGCCGGCCCTTGTAGGGATCGGGCACGAGCGCGTCGCCGTAGGCCCAGGTGTCGAACAGCACCAGGCTCGTATCGGTGATGCCGCGGGCGGCGAGCGCGGCGATCACGTCGGGGTGGGCCCGCAGCATCTCGTCGACCTCGTGGTACTCGTCGGTGGTGAAGTTGGGCTGCACGCCGGGTCGGTGATCGAAGCTCACCACCCGGTCGGCGCCGATATCGACCACCGCCTCGTACGCCTCGCCGTCGGCGCGGTTCCAGCAGGTCACGTCGGCCTCGCGGGGCAGTGGCGACGTCGCCGGCCCACGCGAGCAGCGTCGCCTTGGCCGGCTCGCGCAGCGTGATGGTGCCGTAGCGCCAGCCGTCATCGACGCCGCGATCGCGGCGCAGGCATGTGGTCACCGCCGCCATCTCGGCGGCCGAGAGCGGGTCGAGCGGGTGGCTCATCTACGCCGCGACCGTGACGAGCGTGCCGTAGGTCATCAGCTGGTACGCCTGCGACGCGTCGTCGTAGGTCAGCTCCACACAGCCGAGGCTCTGCGGCGATCCGTACGAGGGACGGAGGAACCCATGCACCGCGTCGCCGCCGTTGAAGTAGCTCACCCACGGCACGCCGGCGTCGTTGTAGTGGCTGCCGTCGGGGTTGGTGCCCTGCATGGTGGTCGACGTGTAGCGCAGGTACACCGGGAAGGTGCCAAGCGCGGTGGGCGCTTCGGGGATACCTGTGTTGGCCGCGGTGTGGAAGACGACGCCCGACTTCTGGTAGATCGTGATCGACTCGGGCAGCGACTCGCTGACGTACACGTAGGTATACGGGCGGGGGGCGGGCAGCGGCTTTTGCTCAGCAGCTTGTGCCACACCCGCGGGCCGGCCACCCCGTCGGGGGTCATGCCGTTGTCGGACTCAAACGACATCACCGCGCCGCGCGTTGCGGTGCCATAGTACCCGGGCTGCCACTGCGCGGCGAGTCCGGGCGGGGGTGAGAACGCCCAGTGGAACGAGCCGACGCGGGGCGCGAGCGGCGACAGCGGCTGCTTGCCCTTGGCCTTGAAGACCACCGGCAGGTAGCCGTGGTGGGCCAGCAGCTGCTGTAGCCGCAGCACCGCGGCGCTCTGCGATCCCGGACTGAAGCACCGGGTAGACCAGCTGGCGCGGGTGGCCGAATGGGTGGTCCGGCGTCGGCTTGGGGCTCTTATGGTGGCTTGCAAGCGCATACTGCGGTTTGGGGTGGACCCAGATGATCACGGTCTTGTGAGTGACCTTTTGATACGTCCAGGCGCCCCCGGCAACGGCGATCGTGGCCAGAGCGACCAGCGATCCTGCTATCACCAGCCATCGGCGTTTCATGCAATGCGAGTCTAGCGTTCGCGGCACGCGTTCCAAACCCTTGTGATCGGCGCCTCGAGCGGGAACCGCTGGCATGCTGCGAACGATGAGGCGTTTGGCCGCTTTGCTTATCTACGCCGCTATCTTCGCGGGCGAGCTTTTGTGGAACGGCTTCGTGCCCCTGGTGCCGGGCCTGGCAGACCAATACGACCTCTCCAAGGTGCAGGCCGGTGTACTGCTGGCCGCGTCCAGCGCGGCGATCCTGGTGGTATCCGCGCCCGCCGCCGCGGTGTGCGAACGGATCGGCCCGCGGCGGCTCACGGCCGCCTCGACCGGCGTCATCGCGGTGTCCAGCGTCTGGCAGGCCTACGCCGCGAGCTTTGGGTCGCTGGTGGGCGCCAGGGTGCTGTTCGGCGTGGGATTCGGCATCATCTGGGTGAGCGGCCTGCGCTGGCTTTCGGAACTCGCGGGCGCGCGCGAGGCCCAGGCGCTTGCGCTGACCGTGACCACGGCAGGGTTGAGCTCGGTGGTGGGCCCCGCGCTCGGTGCCGTGGCGGTGGCGCACTACGGCATGACCGCCGTGTTCCTGGTCACGGCGGTCGCGAACCTGGCGCTGGCCGTGGCGCTGTGGTTCGAGCCGGCCCAGTCGGGCCACGCGACTCCCGAGCACCAGCAGACGCTGCGCGGGATGATCGCGCAGAGCCGGGGCGAGCGGTTCGTGTGGGTCAGCGCGGTGGTGGCGGGCACGGCCGGGCTGATGGGTGCCTGCGCAAACCTGCTGGTGCCGCTGCAGCTGCACGCCAACGGATTCTCGACGTCGATGATCGGTGCCGTATTCGGCATCTCGGCGTGCGTGTTCATCGCGACCAGCGCGCTGGTCGCGCGGATCGGCGATCGCGCGATCCGCATTCGCCCGATCGCGTGGACGATGGTCGCGGCGATGGTCGTGCTCGTGATTCCGGCTTCCAGCCAGGCGTCGGTCGCGTTTGTCGTGTTCCTGATGCTGCGTGCGCCGATCAACGCATACCTGTTCTCGGCGTCGTTTCCGCTCGGTGCGATCGGGGCGCGCCGCGCCGGTGTGAGCGTGGCCGGAGTGGCGGCGCTGATCAACGTGGTGTGGGCGCTGGCGATGCTGGCCGGGCCGCTGGTGTTCGGTACGGTGGCGCAGGCCGCCGGCGACTCGGTGGCGTTCGTGCTGCTGATCGTGATCTTCGCGAGCCTCGCTCTCGTGGATCACGGTTCCCGGCCGGCGGTTGGAGTCGGCTGCCGCGCTGATGCGGCTGCGAGGGTAGATTTTCCGCCGCATGAGCACGACCGACCCGGCCCCTACCGCGCGTGAACTTGGGCTGATGAACGGCCAGCCGCCGCAGGGCGAGCGGCTGGTGACGCTGGCCAACTGGCAGGATCCGCCGTTCAACCGGTGGGCGTTTCCAGCACGTGCGCGAGCTGATTCCCAGCGTGCGGGTGAGCCGGTCGGAGGAGCCGCGCGAGCTGCTGCGCGACCATCGAGACCTCGCCGGCCTCGAGTTCGCGTTTCGCGACGGCACCTCCACGGTCGACGACATGCTCGCCGCCACCTTCAGCGACGCATTTCTGGTGCTGCACAAGGGCAAGATCGTGACCGAGCGCTACTGGAACGGCCTGGAGCCCGACCGGCCGCATCTGATCATGTCGGTGACCAAGTCGGTGGTGGCGACCGTCGCGGGGATCCTTGCCGGCCGCGGCGAGCTCGATCTCGACGCCGATCTGACCGACATCATCCCCGAGCTCGAGGGCACGAGCTGGGAGGGCGCCACGGTGCGGCATCTGCTCGACATGCGCGCCGGCACCAAGTTCAGCGAGGACTACACCGACCTCCACGCCGAGGTGCGGGTGTTCGAGCAGGTCTATCTGTGGCGGCCGCGCACCGACGACGCCGCTGCCCGAGGATGCGTGCACCTACATGATGGGCCTCGAGAACGACCGCGAGCACGGTGGGCCGTTCGATTACCGGTCGATCCTCACGAGCATGCTCGGCTGGGTGGTCGAGCGGGCCGGCGGCGATCGCCTTGGCCCGCTGATCGAGCGCGAGGTGTGGCAGCCGATCGGCGCCGAGTTCGACGCCGACCTGACGGTGGACGCGCACGGCACGGCGATGGCCGACGGCGGGCTGTGCGCCACGCTGCGCGATCTGGCCCGGTTCGGCCAGCTGTGGATGGGCCAGGGCAAGATCGGCGAGCGGCGGATCGTGCCCGAGGAGTGGGTGGCCGATACTCTCACCGGCGGCCCCGATAGCCGCGAGGCGTTCGAGCCGTCGGGCGACTTCCCGCACCTGCCGCGCGCGTTCTATCGCAACAAGTGGTGGGTGTTCGATCCCGAGCGGCCGCTGTTCGGGGCGCTGGGCATCAACGGCCAGAAGATCTACATCGACATCCCCGGCGAGACGGTGATCGTCAAGCTCTCGACCTACCCGACGGCGCTTGACGACGAGCTGGACGCCCACACGTTCGCCGGCTGCGCTGCGATCGTCCGCGAACTCAACTCCTAGGTGAATAAGAGGGGTCAGTCGCCATTTATTCACGAGGGTTGCACGGTCACATCGACAAGGCTTGGGTGAATAAATGGCGACTGACCCCTCTTATTCACGCCGCTAACCTTCGGCCATGACGGTCGATCTCGGTCACACGGCACTCGGCTCCTGGAGTGGGGGGCGGTTCATGCATTTCGGCGAGCCGATCGCCGAGGAGCGGCTCGAGGCGCTGCTGCGGCCCGACGAGCAGATCTCGACCGTGGTCACCGCCGACGTCTACGGCCAGGGCGAGGCCGATCGGCTGGTGGGCCGGGCGCTGCGGGGGCTCGACCGCGAGAGCTACCAGCTCGTGGGCATGGTCGGGCACGATTTCTACGACGGCGAGCGGGCCGGCGCCAAGGGGTTTCCGCGGTTCACCGACCGCGCGCTGCGCTCACCCGAGGGCTACGCCGACTATCTGCGAGCAGCCGCCGAGCGCAGTCTGGAGCGCTGCGGCGTCGACCATTTCGACGTGCTGATGCTCCACAACCCCGATCACACGGGGTACACGTCCGAGGTTGTGTGGACGGCGCTCGCCGGGCTGCGCGATCAGGGCATGGCGCGGGCGCTGGGGGTCGCGCCGGGGCCGGCCAACGGGTTCACGCTCGATGTGATTGCCTGCGTGGAGCGGTTCGGCGAGACGATCGACTGGGCGATGCTGATTCTCAATCCGCTCGAGCCGTGGCCGGGCATGCTCGCGCTCCCCGCCTGCGAGCAGAACGGTGTGCGGGTGCTCGCGCGGGTGGTGGACTACGGCGGCATGTTCCATGACGACCTCGGCTCGGAGGACGAGCTGGGCGAGAAGGATCACCGCGCGTTCCGCCCCGCCGGGTGGGTTGCCCAGGCGCGCACCAAGCTCGACCGGCTGCGCCCGATCGCCGACGCGCACGGGTTGACGATGCTGCAGCTGGCGTGCAGCTGGACGCTGGCCCAGCCGGCGGTGCGCTGCGTGGCGCCCACGCTGATCCAGGAGATCGGGGCGACGGGCAAGCCGATCGAGGAGCAGCGCGCCGATCTCGCCGCGACGCCGGCGCTGTCGCCGCTGAACGAGTCTGAGCTTGCCCGGATCCGTGAGATTGGCGACAACACCGGGTGTATGGCGCTGAAGGGCGGATCGCCCGTGTTCGAGGGTGAGGAGCGGGCCGATGCCTGGCCGCTCTCTGACGAGCTGCGCGAGACGGCTGCGCGGTGGCAGATCGCCCCTGAGGAACTCCTCCTAGCCGGCCAGGCGTAGCTTCGGTCGTTCGGGGTAGCCGGCGACGGCGCGCCGGGCGAGTTCGGCGGCTTCGCTCTCGACGCGCGTTGCGCCCAGGCCGCAGCGGTCGATCAGATGTGAGTTGACCGCCGCCGCGCCACGGCGCAGGTCGACTCCGCGATAGACCACCTCGATGATCGCCGGCCCGGCGAATGCGCGCCGCAGCTCGGTCGCGCCCGCCCTGCCGTGATCGGTGAACTCGAGCGCGGTTGCCGCGCACGCACTTGCCACCCAGCCGAGGACCTCGCCGGTCTCGGTGGTCGCGAGGCCGCCGCGCATCACGTCCACCGGGTTGAAACTCTGCTCGGTGGTGATCCGCAGCTCGGCAACGTGTGAGCCGCACAGGATCGACACCGGGGTGGCGGCAACGGTTTCGTTCGTCATTGCGTGTATCGCCTTCCAGCCGTGGGGGTGAGGAGCACTAATTCATCGGCTTTCTGGCGCGTCCGGCGCATCCCTCAACCGAGGCTGCCGTCGCCGAAACGCATACCCCGTGCCAGGCACGGGGTATGCGTTTCACCGGGCTACGCGGTACCGCACATACACGACGCCGTTCCCGAACCGCCGCTCGTCCAGCAGCTCGAGCGCAACCCGCAGTCCGGTGGGGAGCGCCGGCGTGCCGCCGCCCACGATCACCGGCGAGAGCAGCAGCTGCACCTCGTCCACCAGGCCCGCCGTCAGCGCCTCGGCCGCGAGCGTTGCGCCGCCGATCGTGAGGTCGCGCTCCGCGGCCTGCTTCAGCTCACGTACCGGCCTCGGCTCGAAGCTTCGCTCCAGACGCGTGCGCGGAGTGGTCACCTCGTCGAGCGTCGTCGAGAAAACGATCTTCTCGGCCGCCTGCCAGATCGCGGCGTAGTCCTTCATCACCGCGGGCTCGTCCGAGGTGTCCATGGTCTGCCATACGCGCATGACCTCATACATCCGCCGCCCGTACAGATAGGTGCCCGCCGCCCGCTCGAGGTCGTTCACGAACGCGTGCACCTGCTCGTCGGGCGCCGACCAGTCGAACCGCCCGGCGGCGTCGTTCGTGTAGCCGTCCAGCGAGCAGATCGCCGCGTAGATCAGCCGCGCCACGGCTCAGCCGACCAGCGGGCGCTCACGCAGATAGGGCAGCGCGTGCCGCGGATCATCGGCGTCGATCTCGCGACCCAGGCGGTGCCCGTCGAAGATGGCGTCGGCGATCAGCCGCGGCGCCACACAGTCGCCGATGCGATAGAGCGACTCGATGCCGGCTTCCTCGAGCGCGGCCCGATCGGCCGCGAGTTCGCGGTAGAGCGCGTCATCGGAGATCCGCTGGGTGACCAGCACCACGCCGTCCACGTCCAGCCGCGACCGCGCTCCGAACTCGCCTTCCAGCTCGATTCCGCCGTCCTGGATCTCGAGCACCGTGCAGCTCCGGTGGGCGCGCACACCGATCTCGTGCAGCCGGCGCCGCGCAGGTAGCCCCTCGAGCGTCTGGTCGCAGTAGGGGGACACCGCATCGTGGCTGGTCACGAAGTCGACCTCGTAGCCCTCGCCGCGGAACAGTTCGGCCAGCGTTGCGCCGCAGAAGTAGCCCTCGTAGTCGACCACCGCGACGCGCTTGCCAGACGGACGCTTGCCCTCGAGCATCACCTGCTCGGGCGTGAGCACGTGGGGCAGCGAGCTGTCGGCCCCGGCGATCGGCCGGCGGGTGACGCCGCTCAGGCCGTTGCCGACCCAGTGCGAACCCGAGGCGACGATCACGATCTGGGCGCCGTAGTCGAGGATGTCCTCCGCGCTCAGCGAGCGGTTCAGCCCCAGCTCGACGTTGTCCAGCCGGTCGAGCTGCACCCGCCGGTAGTCGATCACGTGGCCCCAGGCACCCAGGCCCGGCAGGCGGCTGACCCAGCTCATCGAACCGCCGATGTCATCGTTTTGGTCGACCAGGTGCACCAGCTCCATGCCGCGCTTTCCGAGCACCGTGGCGCACTCCATGCCGGCCGGCCCCGCGCCGACCACGAGCACCGCCCGGTCGGCGTTCTGCGCGGTGGTGAACTTCTCGGGGTGCCAGCCGCGGCGATGCTCCTCGCCGGCGGTCGCGTTCTGCGTGCAGCCCAGGTGGCTGCCCCAGATCGACCGCGAGTAGCAGGCGTTGCAGCCGATGCACTCGCGGATCTCGTCGTAGCGGCCCTCCTCGATCTTCACCGGCAGGAACGGATCCGAGATCGACGGCCGGGCCGCCCCGATCAGATCGACGCTTCCGCCGCGTACGATGTCGGCCATCGTGTCGGGATCGGTGAACCGGCCCACCACCACGATCGGCTTCTGGGTGGCCTCGCGGGCGCGCCCCGACCACTCCATCTGGTAGCCCTGGTCGAAGAACCGCGACGGCCCGGAGTCGAGCCGGCCGGGGCCCCACATCGCACCGATCACCACGTCCCACAGGTCGACCATCGGGTCGGCCATGCGGATGAACTCGAGCCCTTCCTCGATCGGCACGCCCGAGAGTTCGAGCGTGTCGGCCGCGATCCGCACCGCGATCGCCACGTCGTCGCCGATCGCGTCCTTGACCAGCTCGATCGCCTCGAGCCAGAACCGCGCGCGGTTCTCGAGCGACCCGCCGTACTCGTCGGTGCGGTGGTTGTACATGGGCGAGAGAAACTGCGACGGCAGGTAGGTGTGCGAGCCGTACACGTAGACGATGTCGAAGCCGGCGGTGCGCGCGCGCAGGGCCGCCTCGACCCACTGCGCCTGCACCCGCTTGATGTCGTCGTGGCTCATCTCCTTGGGGACGACCACCGAGTCGAGATCGGACTGGATCTGCGACGGGGCCAGCTGGGCCAGCCGCGACTCGCGGCCCTCGGCGTACACGCCGCCGTGCCATAGCTCGACGCCGGCCAGTGACCCGTGCTCATGGGCCTTTGCGGTCATCAGCTGCAGCGCGCGCATGTCCTCGTCGTCCCAGAGCCGCGCCGACACGTAGGGCGTCTCGTCGGACTCGGGGCTGATCGAGCAGTACTCGGTGCACACCGCAGCCCAGCCGCCCTCGGCCTTCATGCCGCGAAACGCGGCCTGCGTCCAGGGCTTCTCGACGCCAAATCCGGTGCAGTGCGGCACCTGGTAGAAGCGGTTGCGCAGGGTCTTTGGGCCGATCTTGACGGGCTCGAACAGGATGTCGTGGCGCTCCAGGCGGCTCATGCGGCGGCCTCGATCTCGGCGGTGCGGCGGGTGATGTACTCGCGCAGCTCCTCGTCGACGGCGTCGTCGAGGCCCGGATCCTCGTAGCTCTCCAGGAGCCGCTTCCACTCGGCGGTGGCCGACTGATAGGCGGTCTGCGAGCCCTGCTTCTCCCACGTGACGTAGGCCTGCGACTTGAAGAGCGGGCTCATGAACACCCAGTCGCGGAAGTGCTCGAGGGTGTGCATCGAGCCGAGGAACATGCCGCCGGGGCCCTCCTCGCGGATCGCGTCGAGCGCGAACTCCTCCTCGCTCAGGCCGATCCCCTCGCGCAGCCCGACGAACATCCGCAGCACCTCCAGGTCGAGCGCAAACTTCTCGTAGCTTGCGGTCAGTCCGCCTTCCAGCCAGCCGGCGGCGTGCATGGCCAGGTCGCTGCCCGCCATGAAGGTCGCCCACAGGCTGTTGAGCGATTCGGACGCTGCCTGCGCGTCGAGCGTGTTACCGGTGCAGAGGCCCCCGCCGCCGCGAAACGGGATCTTGTAGCGGCGCGCCAGCTGGCCGCCCGCGATGCAGCCGAGCACCGATTCGGGCGTGCCGAACGAGGGGCCGCCGGTGCGCATGTCTACCGCGCTGAAGAACGAGCCGAACACGCACGGAGCGCCGGGCCGCACGGTCTGGGCCAGCGCGACGCCCGAGAGCGCCTCGGCGGTCTGCTGGGCAAGCCCGCCGGCGATCGACACCGGAGCGGTGGCCCCGGCCAGCAGGAACGGCGTGATCACCACGGGCTGGAGCGCCTGGGCCCACTCGATCAGGGCGTCTGCCATCAGCCAGTCCCACACGAGCGGGCTGTTGGGGTTCACGACGCCCATCATGCCCGGGGTCTGCTCGATCGCCTCACGGCCGCCGTTGGCGATCGCCGCCAGGTTGACGGCGTCGCGGGCCTTGGGGCCGGACGTGCCGTAGCAGATGAAGGGCTTGTCCGAGTAGCGGATCACCGCGTAGTCCATCTCCATGTGGCGGCTGCGGTCGTCCAGGTCGGAGGCCTCGACCACGCCGCTCTGCTGGCAGGTCAGAAGGTCGGCGGCCTGCGTCATCTTGACCAGCTCGAGGTAGTCGGACATGCTGCCCTCGCGGCGGCCGCGCTCGAGGTCGGAGCAAAACGGCGAGCCGCCCACGGGCGTCAGCACGCAGCGACCCTCCGCCGAGGGTGATCGAGCGGCTGCGGGTGCGCACGGTGAAGGTCTCGGGCGCCTTTTCGACCATCTCCTGCACGAACTCGCGATCCCAGCGCACGCGGGTGCCGTCGACCTTCTGGCCGGCGCTTGCGAGCAGGTCGAGCGCGTGGTCGTGGCGTACTTCGGTGCCGATCTCCTCGAGGATCGTCATGGCTCGATCGTGGATCAGATCGAGCTGTTCCTCGGTCAGGACTTCGGCGCGGGCGGAACTGTCAAACATCGCGCAGACAGTATCAGCGGGGTGAATCAGAGCGCATACCAAGTGCCTGGCACGTTCTCTGCGCGTCGCACACCATTGCGTTCTGCACCTCCACTGGGCGGCGCTTCGTCTAGGGTGGTGCGGTGAATCGCGAGCAGCTCTTCGAGACCGTCGCCCAGCTCGTGGCGTTGCACTCGCCAAGCGGCGTCGAGGACGAGGTGGACGAGTACCTGCTGGGCCGGCTGACCGCGATCGGCGAGCCACGGGTCGACGAGGCGGGCAACATCATCCTGCGCTTCGAGGGCCGCGACCCCACCGAGCTGGTGGCGATCGCCGCGCACAAGGACGAGATCGGCGCGATGGTCAAGCGGGTTGACGAAAATGGTCGGCTTGCTGTGAGCAAGGTCGGCGGGTCGTTTCCCTGGGTGTGGGGCGAGGGGCCGGTCGAGGTGCTCGGCGACCACGGCCGCATCACGGGCGTGCTCAGCTTCGGCGCGCGGCACGTGTCGGACGAGTCGCCGCATCAGAAGCAGAACGAGAAGACGGTGCAGTGGAAGGACGCGTGGGTCGAGACGATGCACGAGTCCGAGGCGCTGGCGGCGGCGGGTGTGCGGGCGGGCTCGCGGGTGGTGCCGACGTCGTATCGCAAGCGGGCGGTGCGGATCGGTCCCGACGGCGAGTACGTGGCGTCGTACGCCGTCGACGACAAGGGGCGGTGGCGGGGCTGCTCGACCTGGCCGCGCGGCTGACCGAACCGCCGCGCTGCGACGTGGAGCTGGTGTTTACGTCGCGCGAGGAGATCGGCTGCGTGGGTGCTTCCTACTACGCGCGGCGCACCGAGGCCTCGTCGGTGGTGGCGCTCGAGGTGACGCCGGTGGCCAAGGAGTACGGGATCGCGCTGACTGCCGACCCGGTGCTGATCGCCGCCGACTCCTACGGGCCGCTGCACGACGAGCTCGGCCGCGAGCTGGCTGCAGCCGCAGTGGGCGCGGGCCTGGAGATGCGCCACGCGGTGGTGTCGAACTTCGGGTCGGACGCCTCGGCGACGCTGCGCGCCGGAAACATCGCCCGGACCGCCTGCCTGGCGTTCCCCACCGAGAACACGCACGGGTTCGAGATCGCCCACCTGGATGGCATCTCCAACTGCGTGACCGTGCTGCACCGCTGGCTGAGCTGATCCGCGCCGCGGGCGCGTAGAATGTCGGTCGCTGGCGGAGTAGCTCAGCTGGTTAGAGCAGCGGAATCATAATCCGCGTGTCGGGGGTTCGAGTCCCTCCTCCGCTATCCCAGGTTCGACCCACGCAACGGTGCGGGGTAGCGGGTCGAGTATGGCTCGAAAATCGCGGTTCGAGGCGATTGTCGCGCAGCCCGAGGACGGATGTCCGTCGACTGGTTCGACCCGGCGATCCGGACGCAGTCACCGGGCGGCGAGCGCCTCAGCGGCATCCAGCATGTCGCTCGCTGCCTGCTCCATCCCGACGCTGCGTGCAAGCAGCCCAGTCGAGACCCGCTCCATGAATCCCCACTCCCAGATCGCCTGACTCTCCACCCCGGTCAACCTGCCGAGTTCGGTGCACCGCAGTTGAGCCGCGCGGCGCGGATCGCGGGCATCGAGGAGTTCCCGGCTCCATTCGCGCATCGGGACAACCAGATCACACGCCGGCTCGGCAAACAGTCCGTCGGGGTCCACGAACTTGAACCCCTGGGCCGCCTGGAGCGTGTTCGAAGCGTGCGCGTCACCATGGACGAACACAGCCCGCCCGGCATCAAATGCCCGCTCACGGGTCGAGCAGTACGAGACCGCCTCGTCGATCACGCGCCGCGAACAGGGCCGCTCGAGCGACTCCCACCACGACCGGATATGAAGCGCCAACGATCGCGCCTTCTCGGCGCCGGACAGAAACGCAGGATCGGGCGTGATGCTCCACGTGTCAAGCAGCGTGGCGCAGATCGCCTCGATCTGGGCCTCAGGCGGAAAGCCGAGCTGATCGAGGGATGGCCCCAGCCGCTCCACCAGCAACACATGGCGAGCCTCGTCCGCCCTTAGCAGCCGCGCATATCCATGGCCGTCTGCACGCCTGAGGCACTCGATCTCGCCGGAGGTGTCACATCCGGGTAAGGCGATCTTGAGAACAGCCAGCTGCCCGGCGCTCGTCACCGCCTCCGCCACGAGTGCTTCCGTCCCACCGGAAAGCACGACACCCACATCCAGACCCCACTCGCGCTCGAGATCCTCGACCAACCCGCCCAGCTCACGCGCCCAGTCGCGGCCAGCGCGCCCACGAGCTTCGGCCTTGCCGCGAACCCCAGGTGGAATCTCGAAGACGCGCTGCGACATGCTGCCCACGATAATCGCTCACGCGAGCTGGAAGTGCTCCGCCTCCGGGTGCTCGAGGCCGACTCCGAAATGGACCTACGCGCCGATCGAGAGGACACTCGAGCTCCGTCGCGACCTCCCTCGCAACACGTGCTAGCACAGAGCTTATAGAAAATCTTGAATATCAAGATAATCTAGCGGCGTTCGCGACGTTCAAGCGCCCACGTTACGTCATGGCTGATCTGATCAAGAAGTTCGACGGTAGTAGAAACCCGAAGTTTGAATCGGCACATGCTCGGACGCGGGCGGGCCGACTGCGGGTTACGACTAGCCGCAGCCTTATTCGGGGAGCATCATGGTTGAGTTTGCAGGGCACAGTGCGATTCGGCGATTCGGTCGAACGGCTTTTGCCGTGTTATCGATGGCTTATGTGAGAAGTGGTTGTCGATTCAGCGGGCGGGCGGTGCGGGCGTGTGCCGGTGTAGTCGGTATGTTGGTCATTGCGGGTGTCCTGTTAGGTGCTGGTGCGGTGGCGGGGGCGGCGGTGCGTGTGGGGCCGTTGACGCTCTCAACGATCGATCCGCCGTGTTGGCTCTATCCGTCGGCGTCCGGGGTGTGGCCGGTGGCACCGGTCAATCGTCCGCATCCGATCCGCGGTGGGATGAACGACGTCCGTGACGATGTGCACGCGCTCGGGCTGCCGCACATCGGTGTTGATATTCAGGCTCCTGACAGGGCTCGGGTGTATGCCGTGACTGCTGGGGTGTTGAACGGGTTCACGTCGATCGGGACGGGGCCGGAGCACTTCACGCTGGCTGGTCGTTACCAGTACTGGCACGTGACACCGCTTCTGCGATCGGGCTCGTGGGTGAGCCCTGGGCAGTTGATTGGCCGGGTTCTGCCGCGTTTCCGGCACGTGCATCTCACGGAGATCGTGCCTGGATGCGGGTGGATCGATCCGCGGCGACCGAATGGCGTGCTGTACAACGGCCTTAACCGCGAGCATCCGGCTATCGGTGCGATCTCCGCGTTTCGAGCTGACCGCACCGCCTTCGCCCCGTTTCCCCCGACGCCCTCCGCGGCCGGCAGACGCTGGACAGTTGTGGACGATACGGGGCCCACGGGCGATTCGTCTGTCCCGATCATGCTGACCCAGATCTCGGGAATCGTCGATTTTCGGGCTCCGGTGAGCGACACTCCCCGATTCGCAACCACGATGTTCCCACTCTGAGAGCGCTGTTCTGGAGAACGGGATGGTCGGGCAGGTACCAGCCGAGCGGAACCTTTTGCCAGTAGTGACCGAAGAGCAGCACCGGCGCGTTAGGCGTCCAGCCTAACGCGAGCAGTTGGTCGCCGATGCGGTCGTACGGCGTTCGTCCCAGCTGCGAGTGTACCGCCGCACAAATGAGCATCGCTGCCACCAGGCCGACGCTCGCAACGCGAGCG
Source organism: uncultured Actinomycetes bacterium (assembly GCA_963796875.1). Lineage (GTDB taxonomy): Bacteria > Actinomycetota > Thermoleophilia > Gaiellales > JAICJC01 > CAVPTL01. The sequence continues at coordinate 59,328 of CAWCNL010000003.1, read as the reverse complement.
ACGGCGCGGGGGCGGAGTGCCTCGACGCTGCGCACCATCCCGATCGCGCCGAACGGGGCGACCACGAGGAGGTTGCGGGGGGCGAAAATCCGCGGTCCGACCGCCCAGATGACGCTGGCACCCACCACTGGAAAGACGATCAGAACGCCACAGAGACGTGACCTTCGCTCACGCATGAGCAGCCCGGCGCCGGCCACGACGGTGATCGCGATGAGCGCTCGACCCGGCCCGGTGGAGTGAATCGGCAACCCCAGTGACCCGATGCGATCCCACACCTGGGACCCGACGAACAGCTTGGAGTACACGCTGATCGAGACTGCGAGTCTGAACGCTCCAAGCGAGTGGTGTGGCTTGGTTGCCACCTGATGTGCGAACGACGGTGCCCATGCCAGCAAGGACGTCATGCCGGCCAGGACGGCGACTGCGATCCGCGCTCGGGAGCCGCGAGGACCCCAGGCCAGAAGCCATGCCAGCGCTGACAGGGCTAGGAGCAGGAAGAAGTAGTGCGTCAACACACCCGCCGCTGCGATTGCTGCGAGCGGCACCAAGTGCCTTCGGTTCGGGCGAATACACGCGGCCTCCAACGCCAGCGCGAAAGCGATCGACAGCAGCGTCAAGAGTGAGTACGCGCGAAGCTCCGAACCGTGATTGAGGAACTCGTCACCGAACGCAGTCAGCGCAGCCACTGCCGTGGCGCCCGTGAGGGTCAGAAACCGTCGTGCGTATACCACCGACAGCGCGCACGTCAGCGCAGCGAAGAACACCGACCATCCGCGCAAAACGGCCACACTCGCAAGCGCTGATCGGTTGCCACCGATCGCCGCCCCTAAGTGGTGTGTCATCCACGCCAGTACGTACCAAAGTGGCGGCGTTGCCTCGGTACGGCGAACCTGATCGAGCGCGCCGGTGAGACTGCCCGCAAAGATGACCCGGGCCGAAGCGATCTCATCCCCCCAAAGCGACAGGCGGGTGACTGGGGGCCCATTGACAGCTACTGACCCGAGGGCGGCACAAGCCGCGACAGCCACCATGGCCCAATCAACGCCGGAACGGTCAGTGTGGCTGGACGGGAGATCGGACATCCTACCCGGCTCGCCTGACGAAGACGGTCCTTGACGCCATCGTGTACGCGGGAGCACGGGTGAAACTGCCCTGAATTCCGTGTACACGATCGGTTCGTGCAAGCGACCAACCGGTTACGGCTGGAGTAGGAGCGTGGAGACACGGATCCGCCATCAGTGTAAATGGCGGATTGCGACGGGCCACGGGGGGAACGGCTGCTCGCACGATCGCACTCCGAACTCTGTCAAGAGCCCTGACCAACAACTGAAAACCACCAGACCGCTTACCGAAATTCGGCTCACGCTGAAATCTCCTGGAAGCGGCGGTCAACGCCATGCCCGAGTATGTCGGCCGCCATTGCGCACTGAATCGGGGCTCACACGGATCTGTGCAAAGGAGAACTCTCTGGAACATCCGCGCAGATGCGCTTGGCTGGCCGGGGTGGTGTGGACGGTCGGAACGGGTCTGGCTGAATCCGGTCGTTCGTGGTTGGCGCATCGTGCGCAATCAATGGCACCACCGCCGTGCTCGGTGCAACCGGACGCCTCGGCCATTCCGGGGCCCTCGAGGTCTTCCACCGCGACTCGGCCGGCCACTGGACATTCTCACAGGAGCTTCACCCCTCCGGCCTCAGCCACAACGACGAGCTCGGAGTTTCGGTCGCACTGTCCGGGCCGATCACCCAGGCTGGTTCCACGATCATCGGCGGTGCCCCGTACTACAACATCGGCACGGATCTGGACAACGGAGCGGCGTTCACGTTTACCCACTAACAAGAACGTTGAGATGGCCCGAGTGCAGGGCGTCTATCCAACTGCAGGTGGTGCCGATCAGCGGAGAGCCTCCCGCGGGCACCTTAGAATGGCGGCAAAATTGGTGATCTGTGGAGAGATGTATCTTGTGCCATTGATCTACGTAGTTTTCCGCAGACCGCAGATCGGGGGCGTCCCCGATGGGCCGGAACCCCACGCTGGTTAGCGTGGATGCCGAGGGGGAGGGGCAGTGTGGGGGGGTTTGCCTCCTCGCCGAAGCTGATCAGTGGTTAGTGGATCGGCTTCGGCGAGGCGACGCCTAGTTCCAGAGTCCAAGAAGGCGGGCATCGGAAAGCCGGGAATATCCGGCACGCTCGCCACAAACCGAACTGCGCACCACAGGGGGCTGTAGCCGTGCTACTTCGATCGAAGATCGCCATGTCAGTCACGCTCGGGGTGTTGTTTGCGGCGACCACAGCGACTGTGTCAGCCCAGGCGGCCACGCCGACCTGGGCCGCGTTCAACCTGCAAGGGCTTAGAGGCAGCCCTACCTGTTTGCCGCCGGCTGGCTGTCCGACCGTACCCGTCGCATCGCATGACATGAACGCCAGCGGTTGGGTTGCCGGTTACGCCACGCGCGCCGTCAACGGTGTCGTTCATTGGTTCCCCTTCGTTTGGCGGGGTGGCACCAATCACATCGTCCGCACCCCGAACGGCGGCGTAACGCTCCCTGGGGCGCCGAACGCCATCTTCACCGCGATTAACGATCGCGGCGATGCTGCCGGCTGGACACACGGGCCGTTTGGTACACCGCCGGTCCTGGGGGAACAGCCGATCCTGTACCGAAATGGGGTGTACACCAACCTTGGTTCGTTGACGAAGCCGGCCAGTTCCGCACAGGTCTTTGAACTCAACAACAGCGACACGGCGGTTGGCAGGGCCACTGCGTCAAACGGTGACCTGCACGCTTTCATGTGGCGTCCAGGGCATCACATGATCGACATCAACCCGCCAGGATCGTCGAGGAGCTACGGCCTAGATGTGAACGCCGCCAATCAGGTGTTGATCAATGCCGTGCCGTCGTCGGGGGTTCAACGTGTGTACATCTACTCGGACGGCTCGACGCGGATGCTCGGCTCGCTTGGAAGCGGCTACTGCGAGGGCGAATCGATCAACCGGAGCGGTACCGCTGTCGGCTCATGTGCTGGGAGCGCGGTTGAGTGGAAAGGGTCGAAGGTGATCGACCTGAACCAGCTGTTTGGCCCCGGCGCTCAGAGCCAGGCGCTCTCGATCAATAACAACGGCGATATCGTCGGTCTGGCCTGGACAGCGACCGGGGGTGGCCAGCCGTACCGGTGGCTCTACACCGGGACGCAGCTCATAAATCTTGCCAACTGGACAGTGACCAATGGCGATCAGGCGGCGGGGACGGTGAACGACAACCTGCAGATTGCTTCCAGCGCGCTGGACAATGGCAGCAGCTACGCGACCGTGTTGGAGCCAGCCACGGTCTACAACGAGGCGAACTCTTCGCTTCACTACACCGGTTCGTGGGTGGCGGCCAAGGCAGCAGACGCCTGGAAGGGCGGACTGAAGACCTCAACTCAGGCCGGGGCGAGCGTATCGCTGACGTTCACCGGTAAGCGGGTGTGGTGGATCACGTCCGAAGGGCCGGCCTACGGTCAGGCCAAGGTCTATGTGGATGGCGCGCTTCAGACCACGGTTGATCTCGGCGGGGCCAAGGGAGTCCGCCAGACGGCGTATCTGAAGTCGTTCGTCCACGCCGGCAAGCACACGCTGAAGATCTCAGTGGTTGGCACTGCCGGCCGGCCGCGCGTCGGAGTGGATGCCATCGCGGTGTCCCAGCGGTAGTGACGGAGTGTTCGCCCTGCAAAAAGTTCGGGCCAGGCTGGCATCAGGAGCCTTCATCCTAGACCCCCGGCCAGGCCCGAACACCGAACCCGTGAGGAAGCCGAGCGCGTCGAAGTTGGCGCCGGTCGGCAGTGCGAAGGGAGAGTGAGACTGGTGCATAAGATCTGGAACAATCGTTGGTCACCCGGCCGATTGGCGCGTGGCGTCAGCTTGGACTGGTGATCGGTTGGGCGGGCATCGGGTCATTCGCGCTGCCCGGCTCGGCCCAAGCGGCCTGGGTTGCCTCGTCGGTGCGGTTGCCGGGCCCTGGAGCGCTGAACGGGGTGTCTAGCAGCTCCCCGTTTCATGTCTGGGCTGTTGGGTCGTATCGCAACCGCTACGGGATCTCACGGGCTGTGATTTTGCGCCGCGATCAGCGCGGCTGGCGCATCGACAGGATTCCTAACCCTGGAGATCCTCGCAAGACGACCAACAAGCTTCTTGCCGTTTTGGCGGTGGCTGACCGCAACGTGTGGGCCGTCGGCGCTACCTCAACGCCGGATCACAACGGTGTGGACATTGGTCATGCGCTGATCGAGCACTGGAACGGGGTGCGTTGGTCGCTCGTTCCGCCCGCCCCGGATCGCGATGCCGAGTCGGGGGTCTTGCAGGGCCTGTGCCAGTACGGTACGCCGGCGCACCATCCCATCGGGGTGTGGGCTGTAGGCCGCGACGTACTCGGCTACTCAGAACCCGACGACGGCCCGCTGTTCGAGCGCTGGGACGGCAAACGGTGGAAGATCCTCCCGTTCCAAGACAGCGTGGGAGTGCCGGAGAGTTGCGTCTCGCCGTCAGTGGCATCCGCCACCGCAAGCACGTGGAGAGGCATGGCAAGTTGGGTCGGCGGCACCTGGTCGCCGGATCTGAATCAGCCGGTGGCGGTCGGTCGGCTGCATGCGATGTCGGCCAACCCCGGCGTCGGTGCGACCACGCTGTGGGCAGTCGGCGATCGGAGCGCCGTCCGTCGGTCACCTGGTACCGACGTTTGGGTGAACACTGCCCCGACGAGTTGGACAGCCCCCGGTGCGCCGATCCTGAGTTTCGTCGGGATCACCTCGCGTCCGCACGATGTCTGGACAGTCGGTACGAGCCGCGTGCCAATGACCGGGAAGACCCAGGGTGTCATCTACCACTACACCACCGGCTGGCACTGGGTACGTAGTTTGCCAACTGGCGCGCCACGAGGTATCGCTCGGGTGCTCGGAACCACCAAGCTGTGGATCGTCGGCGCCCGACGAAACGGCCAGCCGCTCCTGCTGAGCGGGCCGTAACAGCGTGGCCGACCGAGACGATCCGAACAGCATGCGAAATGCCTCTATACAGACGATCTATCTTCCGGTGGGATCGCCAGAATCCGCTCCACCGAATGCTGGGGGTCGCTGATGTCTCGCTGGGTTGTCGTACTGGTCGCCATAGCGCTTTGCATGGGTATCGCAGCGGAGTCGGGGCTCGGATCTGCCTCCGCCGCAACGACCACCCACACCTGGGCGTCGTGGGATCTCACGATGAGCGGCAACATCCCAGGTTGCCCTCCCGGTCTCCGACTGTGACAACGACATCGTCGGCGTGGACATCAACTCCAAGGGCTGGGTCGCTGGGAGCGCTTTTCCTGACTACCACTGGCCGTACGTGTGGAAGGCGACGGCTACGCATATGCCGACCTCGCCGGGCCATGAGCCATTCCCGGGCTTCGAAGACGACCGAGTTCACCGGCATCAACACCGCCGGTGACACGACCGGCTGGACGAACGATTTCGGCGAAGGAAACGGACTCCGGTCAGTTCCGGGCATTTCTTTAAAGAACGGGACGTACACTGAGATCCAGCCGCTGGACGGCGTGAACGGAGCAACGACGGGCGGAAATGCGATCAACGACACCGATACCGTCGCCGGACGTTCCTCGACTGCCGAGCGGCGCGACCCACGCGTTCATCTGGAAGTCGAACAGGACGATGACCGACTTCGGTACGCTCGGCGGCTCAGACAGCGAGGTACTCGGCTTGAAATGCTACGAACCAGGCGGCCGGGTATGCCGATGTCGCGTCGGGGGCGCGCCATGCCTTCCGCTACTCGGCCGGAAAGCTCTACCGACCTCGGGACGCTCGGCGGCTCAGAGAGCGTCGGAAATGGGCTGAACAACTCCGGCGTCGTCGTCGGTTGGGCCGACACGGTGTCCGGCCGGCAGGACGCGGCGATGTGGACGGGCATGACGATTACCGATCTTGGCGCCAAACTCGAGCGGCGCACGTTTCTAGCGAGGCAAACCACATCACCAACACCGGCGCGGTCCTCGGTGACGCCGACACGGGCCGATGGATCGCAGTTCGGCTGGGTGTACCTGAACGGCGCAATGATCAACCTGAACCGGAACACGATGACCTCGGATGCTCGGATCTGCGGATGAACGCCAACTTGCAGATCGTCGGCGGAGAGGAGCCGGTCGCCGTGATGGAGCCGGTAGGCGCCCTTACGACGAGAACAACTCGGCGATCAAATACACCGGCACCTGGACACGCTCAGCCTCGGCCGGTGCCTGGGGTGGCCAGGTGAAGACAGCGACCAAGGCCGGCGCCTCGGCCTCACTGACGTTCAACGGAAGGCGGCTGTGGTGGATCGCCACGCCGAATGCGACGGCTGGTCAGGCGAAGGTCTATCTGGACGGCAAGCTCGTCCAGACCGTCGATCTCTCTACGCTCTACGGTGTGACAGCGCGCGACGGCCTACGATCACGCCTTCTCAGCGGTCGGCAGGCACACAGTCAAGATCGTGGTCGTCGGCACTGCCGGCCATCCGGCAGTGACGATTGATGGGTTTGCGGTCTCACAGTACTGATCGGATCCGATCGATGGTGAAGGAGTTCGTGATCGGTTTGACACCGCCCTGGTGGGCGGCGTCGGTGCTGCCGATCGCCGCTTAGGCCCGGACGGGCGAACTTCCGCATCAGGGTCTTCGAGCGCAACACTTCGCATGAGTTGTTCGGAGGTGAGTTTCACCAACCGACGGTACTCGCGTGCGGGGTGCGCACGATCTCAGCATGTAGGCCTCGTAAGGCCGAGTTCATGCTCGGTTGTAGATCCGCCGATGCTGGAGAAATGGTCAAGCCAGGATTTGCCGGTCCCCGGTCACAAGATCGACCCGCGGTGTGCTGGTGAGGACGCCCGGCTTCGCAATCATCATTCCGCGACTTGTCCGGGTTGCATCGTAGGATCGGCGGGATGGGTACTGATGGCGACATCGCTCGGCTGGCCGAGATGATCCAGTCGGCGCGTGGTCGTATGGTGGTGCTCACGGGGGCCGGTGTGTCGACGGAGTCAGGGCTGCCGGACTTCCGAAGCCCAGGCGGCCGCTGGACGATCGCTGATTGGCAGCAGACAGCGACGGCGGAGGTCGCTCAGAAGCATCCCGAACGGTTGTGGGAGTTCACCGCTGAGCTGGTATCCGAGCTGGGCGGTGTTGAGCCGAACGACTCGCACCGAGTGCTTGCACATTGGGAACAGCGAGGGTTGGTCTCGATGGTCGCGACGCAGAACATCGATGGTCTACACCAGGCCGCCGGCTCCCGAATGGTGGTCGAGCTTCACGGCACGCTGCGCGAGGCTTCGTGCATGAGCTGCGACCTGCGGCTGCCGATGGATGATGCACTCGCGCTCCTCGAGTCGAGCCCGGACGGGTATCCGGTCTGTACCTGCAGGGCTGCGCTTCGCCCTGCGATCGTCTTATTTGACGAGGTGCTCCCCTACTGGGAGTGGAAGCAAGCAAGTCGTCTCGTCACAGGGGGAGAGACGCTGCTCGTGCTGTGCCTGGGGACGAGCCTGATGGTACGCCCAGTCGCAGACCTACCGCGTTACGCTCGCCAGGCGGGCGCGCAGGTGGCGATCGTCAATCGCGGAGAGACCGGTTACGACGATCCCGGACTTCACGACATCCTCATCCGCGCACCACTCGGAGAAACGATGACAGCGCTCAACCAGCTGCTGGACTAGCAACTCATGACCAGGCAGCGATGCCGTTGCCCACCATCGGGTGTGCGGGAAACTACCGATACAGGGATCAGGGTGGTTGCCGATGTACTTCGTCGCCGTAGCCGCGACGATCGGTACCCAGCGGGTGAGAACTTAGGAGTGGGGGTACCCATGTTGATTCCTCGGAGTGTTCTGCTGTCGTTAACCGCGCCGGCCGAGGGCGTGCAATACGAGCACACCAACCGGGGTTCGAGCTGGTCGCCAGGTCGAATGCTGGCCAGGCTAGGTGGGCTGGCTGTACGAGGTCGTTTGCAGTAGGGAACGGCCCCGCGGAGTCGTTTGAGACTGGACGCACCGTCGCCACAGCCGCGGGTCGGGGCGGCCAGTTCCGCAGCAACCCTGGACGGCTCATCTTGGCTACATAGTTTAGCTTATATGAGAGTCGTCGGAGCCCCGAGGCCTCCGACGAGCATCAGGGTAGGGTGGTGGACGTGCGAGGCAAGCGATTACAGGGGGCGGATTGATGGTGTTGTACCGTTTGAAGATCGCCATTTCGGCAGTGACAGTCGTGTTCGCAATGGCGACCGTCGGTACGGGCGTTGCCACGGCGGCGGCGACGCATACGTGGGCGGCGTTTCCCTTGGCTGGGCTGAAAGGAGACCCGACATGCACGGTGCCGAGCGGGTGTCCGGCTGAACTCGGCCTCGACGGTATTAACGCCAGCGGTTGGGTGGCGGGGACAGCGAGTACCAGTCAGACTACCTTTCCGTACATCTGGCGAGGCGGGTCGAATTCCGTCGTCACTACTCCTGGGAATGCGCCGATTTTGCCGGGACGAGAGACACGGTATTCAGTGCGATCAACGCAGCCGGTGACACCACAGGTGAGGCGAACACGCTCAGCGGAATGCGAGACATTTATCAATCGGGGCTGGCTCGTACACCGACCTGGGGTTGGCTTCCTGGGAGCAATCGGGCACAGGGAAACGCGATAAACGACTCTGACACCGTCGTTGGCGAGTCGGTGATGCAAGACGGTTTTACGGATCCGTTCATGTGGAAGCCCGGCGGGAAGATGGTCGACCTGGGGAGCTATGGCAACGAGAACGGCAGGGCAGTAGCCGTAAACTCAGCCAATCAAATTGTGATCAACTCTGATGACCCGTATCGGACATACGTGTATTCAGGAGGCCATGCGACGCAATTCAGCACCGGCGGAGCATGGGGCACCGTAGGCACGGCGATCAACGATCACGGCGTGGTCGTCGGCTATTGGCTTCGTGCCGGCTTCTTGAATGGCCAAGCGATGATGTGGAACGGGTCAACGATCACCGACCTCGGAAGCGTCGCTCCCAGGGGCGGTATTGAGCGAAGCCGACGGCATCACGAATAACGGCGACGTTCTCGGCCGCGCTCTCGACGCGTCCGGCGTCGAAGACACATGGCTGTACAGCGACGGCAAGATGATCAACGTCGACCAAAACACGGTGACCACCGGCGAAGTAGGTGGCTGGCGTCTCAACCAGGCGCTCCAGATCCTGGGCGCCGCTGTACTCGAGCCGGCGACCGTCTATGACGAGACCAGCTCGGCGCTTCACTACACGGGTTCGTGGGTTGCCGCCAAGGCGGCGGACGCCTGGAAGGGCGGACTGAAGACCTCAACCCAGACCGGCGCCAGCGTCTCGCTGACGTTTACCGGTAAGCGGGTGTGGTGGATCACGTCCGAGGGGCCGGCCTATGGCCAGGCCAAGGTCTATGTGGATGGCGCGCTTCAAGACCACTGTTGATTCCTCGGTGGCGCCAAGGGTGTCCGCCAGACCGCGTATCTGAAGTCGTTCGTCCACGCCGGCAAGCACACGCTGAAGATCTCAGTCGTTGGCACCGCCGGCCGGCCGCGCGTCGGTGTTGATGCCATCGCCGTGTCGCAGCGGTAGGAAACGGAGTGCTCGCCCTGCAAAGTTCGGGCCCGGCTGGCGTCAGGAGCCTTCATCTCGACGCCCAGCCAGGCCTGAGCACCCAAAACGCTCAGGAAGCCGAGAGTACGGTTGCCGGGGCCTGGATCTCTGCATGGGGTGTCTGGCAGCAGCGCGCGGCTGATCCTGCGGGCACGCGGCGAGGTGAGGGGATGCTCAGTCCAGATCCTCGGGCAGCAGCGAGAACATGACGCTGTCGCGGCGTCCTCGGCTTGTCGGTATCGAGCGGCGAAGCAGGCCCTCGCGGGTGAAGCCGGCGCGTCCGGCGACGCGCTGGGATGCGACATTCTCGGGATCTGTCGTGAGCTCGACGCGTTGGATGCCCAGCTCGTGGAATGCCCAGCGTAAAACGAGTTGCACCGCGATAGTCGCGGCGCCTCGTCCGCGAGCTTCGGGGCTTAGCCAGTAGCCGATGACGCCGAGGGCCAGGTCGTTTGGCTCCGGGCGCAACTCAACGAGTCCGAGTTGATCTCCGCCAGGGCATTTCTGAATCACAAACACGGCTTTCGTGCCGGCTTCCCACCACTCCGCTGCTCGCGCCAGGAACTGTCGCGCGTCGGTGTCGGTGTACGGGGACGGCATTCCGACAATGAATCGGGCGATGTCGGCGTCGTTACACGACTGGGCGATCCAGTCGGTATCGCTCTCGGCCGGCACACGCAGCGCGATGCCGTCGGCGGAGAGCGGAGGATCGGGGACTCGTGGTGCCATCTTCAAAGAGCATAGGCCGTCATTGCTGGCGATCCGGTGCGGACTGCTGGCCGTGTCGGATTCACTCGATCCGTCCGACAGCAGATCGGCTTGCCGTCGCCAGGATCCAGTGAAACGTCGCTTCGCCTTCGGGTTCGTGCATGGTGACCAGCTCATCGTGGGTGATTCGAAGACCAGGCCCCGTGATCAGCTCGCGGTTCGTGGCAGCGTCATTGCTGGAAAAGAACATCGGCACGTCAAGCCACTCACCCTCCCAACTCGGGCTGGACTCCGAGCCAAGGGTGACCAGCAGCTGCCCGCCAGGCCGAAGCCATGAGGCTACGCGCTCAAAGAGTTCAGCGTGCTCCTCGACGGGAACGTGGCTGAGGGCATATAGCGAAACCACGCCGTCGAAGCTCATTGGTGCGAAGCGCAGCGCGGTCAGATCAGACTGGATGAACCGCGCCTTCGGGACGTTCTCCTGAGCCCGAGCGACCTGCTCGGAAGAGATGTCCGCGCCAGTCACCGTGAACCGCTCGGCAAGCCAGCGAGTTGATGGAACTCCGCCGCCACAACCGAGATCAAGGACGCTGGCTCCCGACGGGAGCTGATCGGCGAACATCGAGACGAACCAATCACGAGGGTCGTCTGCGATCTTCTGAATCCAGCTCGCATAGCGATCGGCAACGGCGTCGTAACCCTGCTGGACGAGCGCTTTTCGAGGATCGGTCGTCATCCAGCAGATCCTAGGCCGCGGAAGCCGGCCGCGCGGTTCTTCGCGTGCAACTGATTTCGTATGAGAATGCACATAGGAGCTATGATGCGGCATGACCGTCCCGCTCGCGACCATAAGGGAACTCGTGCGCCGAAACCGTCCGTCCGGCGCAACGGCAGCCCCCAAGCCGCTCTCCGCGCATGAGTGAGCCGCCGGCATCCCAGCCAATCGGCGGCGATGAGCAGGGACGAAGCGGAGTGCGGGCAACTCTGCGCCGCGGTCTGGAACGTCGCCGGTTTCCGGGATCAGTCCGATACTGGGAGCGTCGCTACGCCCGAGGCGGCAACTCAGGAGCTGGATCTACTGGTGAGGCAGCAGCCTTTAAGGCTGAGACGCTGAATCGCTTCGTGGCTGACCAGTCGGTGTCCTCGGTGCTGGAGTTCGGCTGTGGCGATGGACAGCAACTGGCACGCGCCCTCTATCCGCGCTACACCGGCTTGGACGTGGCACCCACGGCAATCTCGCTTTGTGCGAATCGCTTTCGCCGTGATCCGTCGAAGAGCTTCTTCCTCTACGAGCCGCACTTCTTTGTCAACCACGGGGCCTTGGTGGCCGAACTGGTGATCTCGTTGGATGTGGTTCTGCACCTCGTCGAGGACGAACTTTTCGACTTGCACCTGGGGCACGTGTTCTCGGCCGCTACGAGATTCGTTGGGATCTACAACAGAGAAGCCGACCCTGCGCACAGGGTGTCGCCCCACAACCGGCCCCGCCGCACCATTCCCTGGATCGAATCGAACGCCCGGGACTGGCAGCTCATCGAAGTAGTGAAGAATCCAACCAGCAACGGCGATGCAGGTGCTCAGTTCTTCTTCTACGGCCGTACGCGTGGGTAGCTCCGTGTATTCACCGTGAACCGCGCAGCTGCTGGAGCTCCGCAGCGGGGCCGTACTCGATGCCGTCCGCGTCGGAAATGACCACGGTGCCCGCCGCCTGGTCGAGCATCGCCTCGACGTCGCTCAGCGTGCCGATCGCAGCAAACCTGCCGGGACGACTCGCGAATCGGCATGCCGCCCGCACCTTGGGCCCCATCGATCCCGCCGCGAACGCCGACCCCATGATCGCCGCGGGATTCGCGCGCCTGATCGCCCGCTGGCCCGGCGCTCCCCAGTCCTGGTAGACCGCGTCCACGTCGGTTGCGATCAAGAGCGCATCGGCGTCCAGCTCGTCGGCCAGAAGCGCGCTCGCGGCGTCCTTGTCGATCACCGCCTCGACCCCGACCAGACGTCGCCCGGCGGGCGCCGGATCGCTGGTGTGCATCACGGGGATCCCACCGCCGCCGGCGCACAGCACCACACACCCCTGCTCGAGCAGCGAGCGCACGGGCCGCAGCTCGAAGATGCGCTTCGGCTCGGGCGAGGGCACCACCCGCCGATAGCTCTCGCCGTCGCGCTTGAACACCCAACCCTTCTCGGCCGCGAGCGATTCGGCCTCGGCCTGCGAGTACTGACCGGGCCGATCGGCTTGGTCGGATCGCTGAACGCCGGATCGGCGGGATCGACCTCGATCATCGTCAGGAGCGTGGCCAGCGGCCGGTCGGCGGGCAGCTCGTTGCCCAGTTCCTGCTCGATCATGTAGCCGATCTGGCCCTCGGTCTGCGCGTCCAGCACGTCCAGCGGATAGACGTCGACCTCGGTGAACGCCGACCCCTGTAACGCCAGAAGGCCGACCTGAGGCCCGTTTCCGTGAGAGATCACCAGCTCGTGCGCGCGGGCGATCGGGGCAAGCGCCACCGAGGCCACGCGCACGTTCTCGCGCTGGTTCTCGGCAGTCATCGGCTGGCCGCGGCGCAGCAACGCGTTGCCACCCAGGGCGACGACGACCCTCATGTCGCACTCCCGATCGTTGCGACCATCACGGCCTTGATGGTGTGCATGCGGTTCTCGGCCTCGTCCCAGACGATCGACGCCTCGGACTCGAAGACCTCCTCGGTGACCTCCAGCGCGTCGAGGCCGTACTTCTCGTAGATCTCCTTCCCGACCGCGGTATCGGCATTGTGGAAGGCCGGCAGGCAGTGCATGAACTTCGCGTCGGGGTTACCGGTCATGCGCATGACCTCTGCGTTCACCTGGTAGGGCTTCAGCAGTGCGATCCGCTCGCGCCACACGTCGTCGGGCTCGCCCATGGAGACCCACACATCGGTCGCGAGGAAGTCGCAGCCCTGCACCGCTTCGGCGACGTCCTCGGTGATCGTGATCGTCGCGCCGGTGCTCTGGGCGGTTTCACGGGCCGACTCGATGATCTCCTCGGTGGGCCACAGGCTGCGAGGGCTGGCGATCCGGACGTCCATCCCGAACTTGGCGGCGCCGACCAGGTAGGTGTCGGCCATGTTGAACCGGGCATCGCCCAGGTAACAGAACACGATCTCGGAGAGCGGCTTTGCCGAGTGCTCACGCATGGTCAGGAAGTCGGCCAGGATCTGCGTTGGGTGCCACTCGTCGGTCAGGCCGTTGTACACCGGCACTCCCGCATGGGCAGCCAGGTCATCGGCGACTGACTCGGCGAACCCGCGGTACTCGATGGCGTCGTACATGCGGCCCAGCACGCGGGCGGTGTCCTTCACGGTCTCCTTGTGCCCCATGTGCGAACCGGACGGGCCGATGAACGTGACGTGCGCACCCTGGTCGTACGCGGCGACCTCGAACGCGCAGCGGGTGCGGGTCGAATCCTTCTCGAAGATCAGCGCGACCTCCTTGCCCTGCAGCCGCTGGTGCTCGCGGCCCTCCCGCTTTGCAGCCTTCAGTTCGGCTGCCAGGTCGAGCAGATACTCGAGCTCGTCGCCCGAGTAGTCGGCGAACGTGAGGAAATGCCTGCCGTGCAGGTCGATGACGGTGTTCCATCTCGGCTCCCTTATGCGTCTCGGAGGATTGGGCAGGTCATGCAGTGGCCGCCGCCGCGTCCACGTCCCAGCTCGGAGCCGGCGATGGTGTGCACCTCGATCCCGGCCTTCTCGAGCTTGAAGTTGGTGGCCTCGTTGCGGTCGTAGGCGACGACCACACCCGGCTCGAGCGCGACGACGTTGTTGCCGTCGTCCCACTGGTTGCGCTCGGCTTCGAACTCGTCGCCGCCGGTGGTCACCACCTGCAGCCGTTCGAGACCAAGCGCGTCTTTGACCTCATCCAGGAACGAGCGGTCGGATTCGCGAGCATGCACGCCGGAAGGCCCGCCCGGCTCGAACAGGATCGGCAGGATCTGCGAGACAACCGGGCCGAACGTCGTCGCGACATGGCGATCGCAGAAGGTGAACACCGTATCCAGGTGCATTGCGGATCGCTCGCGGGGCATCAGTGCGCCGATCACCAGCCGCGCCGCGCCGGCCTCGAACAGATTCTTCGCGAGTATGCTGACCGCACGGGTATTCGAGCGCTCGCCCATGCCCACCAGGACCACGCCGTCTCCGACCGGCATGATGTCGCCGCCCTCCATCCGGGCCAGGCCCCAGTCGTGATCGGCACCGCCGAACCACACCGGAAACTGCGCTGCCTTGAACCGCGGATGAAAGCGGTAGATCGTCTCGCAGTTGAGCGTCTCGAGCTGTCGAGCCGGCCAGAACATCGGGTTGAGGGTGACACCGCCGTAGATCCATGCGGAGGTGTCGCGGGTGAACAGCTGGTTGGGTAGCGGCTGCAAAATGAAATCCGCCGCGCGCATGGCGTGGCCGATCTCGTGGCGAATCTCATCGGGCAGCTCCTGCACGGTGACACCGCCGGTCATGTGCGTGGCGAGATCGCTGCTCGACATGGAAGCCAGCCAGTCGTGCAGCGGCTCGGCGAACATCACCGTCACGTCCTGCGGCCTGACCCGGTGGGCGAGCAGCCACTCGCGCGCCTCGGGATCGTCGAGGGCCTCGGTGAGCAGGTCGTGGAGGATCAGCACCTCGACGCCACGGCTCTCCAGCACATCGACGAATGCGTCGAACTCCTGGCGCGCGCGGCGAACCCAGATCACGTCGTCGAACAGCAGGTCGTGGCAGTTGCTCGGTGAGAGCCGCTCATGCGCCAGGTCTGGTCGATGCACCATCACCGTCCGCAGACGCCCCACCTCGGAGTGGACACCAACAGCCGTCGTTGTCTCAACGCTCATCTTTGCCCCCTCAGAGAGTTTTGCAAGCAGCGTCGCGCGTCCCATCCCGACGCGCATGCGTGCCCCCGCGGAATCCGCCCAACACGCTCTAGGTGTTAATCCGAAGCCACCTTCCGCGCCTCTACCGAGGCTGATGTCGGTGCGTACTGCGACCCTCCGGGCAGGCTTTCCTATTCGCCCTTCGGAAGGGGCATGGCCGGATGTACACCCGGTTCCCGGCAACGGAGCTTCGGCCAACTAACCCGCCAGAACAAGGAGCAGATGATGGCAACCGCAACCGTCCGACCCACGACCGCGGCCCAGCGAGTGGACGCAAAACTCGCCGGGTGGACCGCTTTCGCAGCGGTCGTGCTGATCATGGCAGGCGCGTTCAACATGATCAACGGGTTCACCGCGCTGGAGCATTCCAGCTACTTCACCGGCCACATCGTGTACAGCAACCTCACGTTCTGGGGCTGGGCGTTCCTCATCTGGGGGGCGGCGGAGGTGCTCGCCGGCGTGCTGGTGCTGCGCCGAAGCGCAGGTGGGCACGTCCTCGGCGTTGCGCTCGCGACGGTGGCGGCGATCCTCTGGTTCTTCATGATCTTCGCAGCGCCCTGGGCGGCTGTCCTGGGTGTCGCCGTGAGCCTGCTGGTGATCCACGGGCTGACGGTCGGCCCTCGCCACACCGAACTGTCGTAAAGCCAACGGCCGAGTGCTTGGAGCGTAAGCGCGGTCCGTCATGCCGCCCGGCTTGGGTATCGGAAGAGTCAGTAGTTTCCCGTAGGTCGAGGATCACTGTATCCACGGGGACCTGGGCGTGTGGGGCTGGTTAGATTGGCGGCCATTGGGGGGTGCGGTAACAAAAGTGGGGGCGTAGTCGATGCACACGCGTAATTATCCGTAGACGGTCTCACTAAATTACGCGGATGTGTGTTGACGTCTGGCTCACCTATACTCAGCGCATGCCGATTCGAAGATCTATGTGGGTCGTTGTACTCTCGGTGGCTCTGATCCTGGTGCTCCCCACGCAGGCGCTGGCGTCGACCATCTGGGTGCGAAACGCAGCTGGGTTCGAAAGGGCGGTTGCCGCCCTACGCGTTTCGGGCGGGCGGATCGTGCTGCTGCACCACCGGTATACAGCGACGCTCGAGGTGGGTACGCGCTCGGCTCGGCGGTTGACGATCACCGGCCTTCCGGGAGCGCGCGTGCGGTACTTCGAGCTCGAGCATGCGCAGTCGGTCACGATCGAGCATCTGTTGGTCACGCCAATGCGGGCCGACGGGGGACTTCTCGCGAGCCGCTCGCGCGGGATCAGGCTGAGCCACATGACGTTCACGGCGCTCGGCACGCGCCACAACATGGAGGTCATCCTCGACCATTCGTCCCGCGTCTCGATCACGCGCAGCTCGTTCGCGCACTGCGGCGATGATTCGCCGGAGTGGTCGCTGTGTCTAAGGCCGCTCTTTGCCGATCATGTGACCGTCGCACACGACTGGTTCCACGATTGCCACGGTTGCGACTTCATCCACGGCCGCGCCGGGCCGCATCTGGTGATCGCCCACAACACCTTCGCCCGGGCGCTCGCGTGCCGGACGGGTGCCGAGAAGTGCTTCCACTCGGACGACATCGAACTCTTCGCCGCCGACGGCCTCTGGATCACCGCCAACAGGTTTGGTGTCACCCAGCTGGGCGCGGGACAGATCTCACTGACCGGCACCGTCGACTACGCGCGGATCACCAACAATCTGCTGCTCCGGTCGGATCGCCGCGCACCGGGCGTAATGTCACCGGCAGGCATCATCGTCGGCTCGCGCAGATCGCTGATCGAGCCGCTGCACGTGGACATCATCAACAACACCATCCTTTCGGGGAGAGCCGTGCACGGGCATGCCGCGCAGTCGGTGCTGCTCAGCTGGCGGTACGGCAACCTGCGCCGGGCCGACCGCCCGCGGCTTGCAAACAACGTCATGGCTCGCCAGCAGGCACCAGAGCAGGGCTGTCTGGTGGCCGGCGTCTCGATCCGAAATGTCATCGAGGTCGGCCACGGCTGCTCGGCGTCCGACGCGTCCGGCCCGCCTCGCCTGAGCGCCTCCTTCCAGCCGACCCTGGCATCGACGCTGCTGCTGGGCCGCGCCAACGCTCGCCTGGCGCCGGCCACCGACATTGACGGTACTCGCCGCGGGCCGCGCCCCGACATCGGCTGCTTCGAGCATCGAGGGCCGTAGGCTCGGTGACGCGCCCATGCCGAACCTCGGCTCAAGGCCTCGCTTCGGGTGAAGCCAAATCTGCAACGAGATCATCGACGCGCCTCGCGATCTCGTCTCTGACGTCGCGTACCTTGTCGATCGACTGGCCGGCCGGGTCGTCGAGCGCCCAGTCGATGTAGCGCTTCCCGGGAATGTAGGGACACTCATCACCGCAGCCCATCGTCACCACGATGTCCGCCCATTGCATGTCGTCGCGATCGAGGCGGTGCGGCGCGTTGCCGGACACGTCGATACCGACTTCCGCCAGTACCTCGACCACCTCCGGGTGCACGTGGGCAGCCGGCCGGCTGCCGGCGCTCCGGGCCTGGTGGCGCCCTCCCGCGGCGCGGTCGAACAGGGCCTGGGCGATCTGGGAGCGGCCGGCGTTCTGGATACAGACAAAGAGGACGTTGCTCATGCTGCCTCCGGAGCATCCTGTTGCGATCCGTCCCGGGTGCGCTCGTCGGCTCGGATGACCTGGTAGGTGATCGCCGCCAGCGCGGCGCCAAGCAGCGGAGCTGTGAGGTAGACCCAGATCGCGGTGTAGTCGGAGGCGGCGATGGCTGGGCCGAGCGACCGGGCCGGGTTCATGGAGGCGCCGGTGATGGGGCCGCCGAACATGGCGTCGAGCCCGACGGTGCCGCCGATCGCGATCGCCGCGGCCTCGCCGACTGCGCGGGTGTCGGTGGCCACGGCCATGATCACGAACATGAGGAAGAACGTCAGGACGCTCTCCCACAGGAACGCCTGGGCATCGCTCCCCGAAGGGAGGGTGGCGCCGACGTGGGCGATGTCGCCCAGCGATTCCCGAAGTAGCAGTGCGGCGATGAGTGCGCCTGCCAGCTGGGCGGCCCAGTAGAGCGCGACGCGCGGCCAGGGGAAGTGGCGGGTGAGTGCAAAGGCCAGGGTCACCGATGGATTGAAGTGCGCGCCCGAGATGTGCCCTATGGCATAGATCATCGCCATGATCACGAGGCCGAACGTGATGGCGACGCCGACGTGGCCAAGCGCGCCGGTCTTGGCGTCGACCATGATCGCCCCGCAGCCGGCGAAGACCAGCGTGAAGGTGCCGATCGCCTCCGCGACCAGCGACCGTGCCAGTGGCAGGTTCATCAGCAGCAGCCGGCCCTGGCAGCCGGCTGGATCACGGGCAAGCCCTTTTCGGCCGGCCGGGTCGTCTTGACCGCCTTCACGACGGCGCCGTGCATGCCGTCCGCGACCTCGTGAGTGAACTCGACGGTGATCTGCTCGAACCCGGCCGCCTGGAGTCCGGCCTCGTACTCGGCCTTCGACAACGCACCGGCGATGCAGCCGACATAGCTGCCCCTCTCGGCCCGCTGCTCGGCCGTGAGCGTGTCCTCAGCGACGATGTCGCTCACGCCCACTCGGCCTCCCGGACGGAGCACCCGCGAGATCTCGGCGAGCACGGCAGCCTTGTCGGTGGAGAGGTTGATCACGCAGTTGGAGATGACGACGTCGACCGAGTCAGCGGGCAGCGGGATCTGCTCGATCAGCCCCTTGAGGAAGTGCACGTTTCGAACGCCGGCCTCCGATGCGTTGCGGCGGGCGAGAGCGAGCATCTCGTCGGTCATGTCCAGGCCGTAGGCCGTCCCGGTGTCACCGACTCGCTTGGCGGAGAGGATCACGTCGATTCCGCCGCCTGAGCCGAGGTCGAGCACCGTCTCGCCTTCGTGCAGGTCGGCGACCGCCGTTGGGTTGCCGCACCCGAGCGAGGCAAGCACGGCGGTGTTCGGCAACTCGCCGCGCTCCTCGGCGGCATAGAGCGCCTCGCCGAACTTGCCGCCCTCGGTGTTGTCGGCGCAGCAGCTACCGCTGCCACAGCCGCAGCCCTCGCCCTGGCCGTTGACGGCCCGGGCCGACGCGGCGTACTTCTCCCGCACCTGCTCACGCAGGTCATCCTTGGTGCTCATCAGCAGCACACTCCCTTGAGATCAACGACGGCGGCCAGCGTCTCGGCGGCCTCCGATTTCATCGAGTAGTAGGCCCACTTGCCGCGCTGCTCCCGTTCGAGCAGGCCGGCATCGGTGAGCTTCTTGAGGTGGTGTGACACGGTCGGCTGGGACAGGCCCAGCGGCTCGATCAGATGACACACGCAGACCGGAGCGCCGCCGCTGGTCGCCAGCATGTTCAGGATCCGCACGCGCGCCGGGTCGGCCAGCGCCTTGAAGACCTTGGCTGTGGCCTTGGCCTGCTCGTCTGAGAGCAGGGGCGCTGCCAACGGCGCACACGATGCAACCGGTTCCGCGATCTGAGTCATCCAGCCGTCCTTTCTATCGACGATCATCAATGTATCGAAGATCATCGATTGGTGCAATCGCCGGCCGTTCACGATCACTTTGAGTTGGCGGGCTCGGCCCACCGTGCCCAGGTCAATTTCGGTTGCCACCACGAGTATCTCGAACTACAAGATCGGACCTACTTGACCAAATAGGTCAATCGGCCTACCATGAGGTCAATGGACACGCTGATCGAGACTCTGGGATTCAGCACTGCAAAATCGCATCTGTCCGAGCTGATGACGTCGGTCGTGCATGACTACCAGCTCAAGGCAGTTCATCGTCGCAAGGAGGAGATGTTTCTCGTGCCCGGGGCCGTCATGGCTGCCCTGGTCGAGAACTTCCGGTTCAACCCCCAGGTGTCGGTTGCTCCAGGCGAGTTCGTCGTCAGGCTTCCCGAGCTCAACGTGATCGGCGCCGGAGAGACGCTGGACGAGGCGATCGACGATCTGCTCGATGTCGCGTCCGAGTTCGCCGAGCAGTATCTCGACCGGCTGCGCTATTACGCCGAGTCAGAACAGCTTGCTCGCTTCCCCTGGGTCGCACGGATAGCGTTCACCAGCGAGGACGCCCGCAGGGCGCTGTTCGAAGAGGATCAGGGGCCGCATCGGCCTCCGGTCGCTGCGTGACGCCCAACTCGCCTACCTGGGACGACATCAAGGACTTTCTTGCGGCGGACGGATGGCGAGAGCTGCCGAGTAACGCGTGGGGCGGTCGGCGAGCGGAGCACATCTTCTACGAGAAGGTGCTGCCCGACGGCCGAACGTTGGAGACCCACGTTTCGCACTCCGACAAGTCGCTCTCGGCCGGCCTCTTTGGGCAGATCCTGAGGTCGCAGCTCGAGGTGTCCCGAGCAGGGTTCTGGGACTGCATCCGCTCGGGTACTCCGGTTGACCGCCCGGTCATCGTCGATGCGGCACCCGTCGAGCACGATGCATGGATCGTCCGCATATTGGTCGGAGACCTCCACATGACATCCGCACAGATCGCGGGACTCAGCCGTGAGGCGGCAATCGAACCCGTCAACCGACACTGGCAGAAAGGATGAACCCGCCGCCGGCCTACGCCGCCTGAGCATCGAGTGCGGCGTACGCCTTGCACTTGATGGTCCGCCGGTGCACAGGTGAGAGACGGCCGAGGTCGCTGATTGCCTGAGCGTGCGCCGCCGTGCCGTAACCCTTGTGCACCGCGAACCCGTACTCGGGGTGCTGCCTGTCCAGTTCGACCATCACCTGATCGCGCGTCACCTTGGCGACGATCGACGCCGCGGCGATCGCCGCGGATGTCCGATCACCGCCGGCGACTGCCTGGTGCGGCACCGCGATACTCAGCTCCAACCAGTCAACGAGGTTCACCGAACCGGCCACAGCCACCGCCTCGAGTGCCCTGGCGAGCGCGCGCCGGTGCGATGGGCCTGGACCGTCGCGGTCGATGTCGGCGGGCGAGACGGACACCACTGCGCTCACGTCTGCCACGTCCAACACGACCGGCAGGAGCGCTGCTCGGCGTCGGCCGGTTACCTGCTTGCTGTCGTTCAGGTCTGCGAGCCGGGCGATTGTCTCGGCATCGACCCGGTCGTAATCCAGGCGGACGGCCGCGGCAACCAGCGGACCTGCCCAGCCGCCGTTCCCGGCCTCGTCCACGCCACACACATACCGTGCGCCCTGGGCGCGGTCGAAATCGAACAGTGAATCGTTGGTCTCGTCCATCGCATGGCCATCGGCGCCAGTCAGGGCGGAGTTGATGCCCAGTTCGCCGGAGATTGTCTCTTCGTTACAACTGTTGCTAGTCACTGGAGTGACATCCGGTATGGGGGGGCGGCGTCGCGTTACTGGTGTAACGAACGCAACAGAAGTGCCAGGCACGTTTGTTGCGCGCAGCCGTGCCATAGGCTCCGGTGTCGTGGAACTGACGATTCGCACGACCGCTGAACTCTCGGCGACCGACCTGGCCGATGCCCGCGCGCTGTGTGACGCCGCATGGGGAGCGAAAGGGCGGCGATTTCGCGACGAGTCGTGGAAGCTCGCACTCGGCGGAACACACGTGCTGGGGCGCGCCCATGGGCGGATGGTCGTGCACGTGTCGGCGGTCGACCGGGTGCTCGAGATCGACGGCCGGCCGTACAGCACCGGCTACGTCGAGGCGATGGCGACGCTTCCCGAGCGCTGGCGCCAGGGGCTCGGCACGATCGGGCTCGAGGCGATCAACGCGGTGATCGACGAGCGCTACGAGCTCGGTGGACTTGCGACGGGCGCCAACCGCTTCTACGAGCGACTGGGATGGGAACGCTGGCCGGGCCGGCTGGGAGTGCGCCGTGGCGCTCGGGTGGATCTCACACCCTGGGAGAAAGGCGACGTGATGGTGCGCGTGCCGCCCGGATCGACCCTGCAGTTCGAACGCGATTCGCTGCTCACCTGCGAGCCACGACCGGGACACGAGGACTGGTAGGTCAGCGCCCGCTGGGACAGGGGAAGAAGATCTTGCCGTCGAGATCGACGTCCAGCTTCGCGGCCGAGAATCCGTAGCTCGGCGCGTAGATCGCTTTGCAGTAAGTGGCGAACGACCGCTCGCCGGTACACGCTGCGCCCGGGTTGCACACGAAGCCGTCGTCGCCATACTCGATCTCGCCCACCCACTTGCCGTTTGGCTGCGCCGGGGTGGTGTCGGTGGTGAAGTCGTCCCACCCGCAAGGCCGGGGTCCGGCCAGGTTGGTGCAGGTGATGCCGAACTCCGAGCGGCCAATCTGTTTGCGGGTGAAGCACTCGCTGAAGGTGTAACACTCCTCGACGACCGCGCCGTCGGTGTAGTGCCGGCCCCACCAGCTGAGCAGACCGGTGTTCTTCCACAACACGGACATGCCGTGGCGGTGCACGTCGTTGTCGACGTAGGCCAGGAAGTTCTGGGCATCGCCGGGCGTGAGGTGGAAGCCGGTCGGCGAGTCGTAGCTTTCGATGTCGTCGAGCTCGACCGCGTCAAAGCCCTTCTTCTGGCACATCGCGATGCGCGCGTCGATCATCGGCTCGAGGGCGTGCAGCTGGCGGAAGTCGACCCACCGCTCGTTGGCGTAGCCGTAATAGATGCGGCCGAGCGTGCGCGCCGGGAACGCCGTCCCCCAGGGTGTGGGGCTGCCGTCGGGGCGGTAGTTCTCCCACGCCAGGTCGAGGTAGCAAGCGACCTTCGGGTGCGGCAGCGTGGAGGCCTGCCAGCTCGTGTGGATGCGGCTCACCTGGGCGGCGGTGGTCAGGAATCCGTCGATGTCGTACATGTCCACCGCACGAGCGCCGGTGCGCTGCAGCGGGGTGACGCGGCCGATCTGCCAGTCCCAGCGCAGCGGGTGGCCGGTCGAGTCGAGATGTGGAGGCAACCAGCATCCACCCGGCTTTGTGCAGGCGACGGCGGCGGCCAGCGGGTGCACCGTCCAGTGGAACGTGATCGATGTGCTGCCGGCGGTGTTCTGCGTGCGCACGGCGAGCGTATGGGCCGCATTCGAGAGGTTGGTCGTGGCGATCACCTGGGAGGCGGGGACGCGCGTCCAGGTGCCGCCGTCGAGCCGGTAGTCGACCGTGGGGGCGCCGTCGGCGGCGGCGAAGTGAGGCGGGGCGAGCGCAAAGTTCTCGGCATGCGAGCCGGTGCGCGCCTCGGGCAGCCCGTTGATGAAGGCGCTGGTGGGCGCCTTGCCGGCCTGGTAGCCGGTGACCTTGCGCGCCGTGGTGAAGCTCTTCACCGCACGGTTCACCCGAAACCCAAAGGTCGCCGGGTCGGTCTCGATCACCTGGATCGCGGTCTCGGTCAGGCGCAGGTAGCGACCCACGTCACCGTGTCCCACGATGTAGTGCGAGGCGGCAAAGGGCGTGCGGGTCATGGCGGCCGCGGCCACGCACGGCCCGGTGCGCGTCGTGCAGCGCAGCCAGGTGTAGGTGACGCCGAAGCTGAGCAGGCGCTGGCCGGGAGCGAGCCGGGAATGCGTCCAGGTGAGCCCGGTCGCCTGAACGGTGCCGCCGTCGCGCAGGGTGCCGGTGACGCTCAGCGCTCCGTGCGAGACGGGCCGCGGTGCCGAGGCGCCCAGAACGGTCGCCGCATTCGCGAGCACAACGAGCGCGAGGAGACCAGCGAAGAGAGCGACGTGGCGGCGCATCCCGCCCATGATGTCAGAAATGCATAGACGGGGTCAGCCACCTTTTGTGCATCAGTGGCCCTGGTTACAACCCAGCGGTGCATAAAAGGGGACTGTCCCCTTTTATGCACGATCCCGCTTTCGCGATACCTGCTCGCGTGGTGGGCGCGAGTGGTGGGCAGAGGCGCCCGATCCGCTCGGCGAGGAAGAGCTTACGCTGGCGTTGATGTTTCGACATGGTGAGTCGACCGGGGTGCATAAAAGGGGGACTGTCCCCTTTTATGCGCGGGCGCGGCGCAGCATCTCCTGATCGTGGAGCTTGCGGGTCGTGCGCAGCCGCGCCAGGGCCGTCCCGAGCGCCGCTCCACCCGAGTTGATCAACCCGACCCAGACCACGGCGGCGATCCACAGCCCGGCCAGCGAGTAATCGTGCTGACGAGCGTCGGCGCTGCTGGACGGCTCCGTCGGTGTGAGCCAGATCGCGACGGCCGTCAGCACCAGGAGCACCGCGATCAATATCGCGCAGCTGATCCAGGCAGCCCGGCTCGAATCCGAGATCCAGCGGCCCACGCCCACCGCGCAGAGGTACCCGAGGACGACCCCCGCGATCCCGAACAGCACCGCGAGCCCGGCCAGATCCTCGATCGTCGTCATACCCTGAGTGTATGCAGGTCAGAGGCTCACGGCGAGCCGCGCCTGCGGTCGCATCGTCTGGCGCAGCGTCGCCACCAGATCGCCCAGGATCACGTCGAGGAACACGCGCGACACCGCGTCCTCACGGCGGTACAGTTGCTCGAACGCCGCCGGCTCCAGCACCAACAGCAGCGCGCGCTCGCGGGTGATGGCGGTCACGGGTGACGGCCCGCCGTCGATCAGGCTCTCGTACCCGAACGGCTTGCCCGGCCCTGCGAGCCCGACGCGAATCCTCCCGGCGCCCCGCACCAGCACCTTCTCGACTGCGCCGTTGATCGTCAGATAGCACGCGTTGGACGCGAGGCCTTCGCTGAGCAGCGTCTGTCCCGGCGGGCACGTGGCATACCGGCCCGAGGTGACGAAGCTCCACAGCGCCATCGAATCGAACTCGTGGAAGTTCGCGAGCCGACGCACGTAGGCGCTGTCGGGCGCTGCACAGAACTCGAGCTCGGCCGGTGGCCGCTCGGCCTCACCGTCCGCGGTGTCGGCCGGCTCGGTACCGAGCGATACGGCCAGATGGTGCAGCTGCACGCGATGGCGCTCGGTGAGCAGCAGCCCGAGCCTGCGCCGCAGCCGAAACGCGAGCGGATCCTGAGGTGCGAGCAGCGCCGCAAAATCGGCCTTCGAGAGCACCAGCAGTGTGGCCCGCTCGACCACCTGCACGCTCATCGTGTGCGTGCCCCCGTCCAGTGCCGCGATCTCGCCGACCGTGTCGCCCGGCCCCAGGTCTGCGATCGTCATCGTCTGTCCACCGGGCACCTGCAGCGACGCGCGCAGCGACCCATCGACGATGAACGCCATCTCGCGGCCCGTGCGGCCCTGCTGCCACAGCACCTCGCCGGCCTGCACCGTGCGCCGCCAGAGCAGTCGAGAGAGGCCCGCCAGATCCTGCTCGTCCCAGTCGGCGAGCACCGGCACCGTGGCCAGGAAGTCGAGCGTCGTCTGGTCAGGCATCGAGATCCCGGGTCTGGAACTCGACGCCGGCCGGCGTGCGGTCGGCCGTCAGCATCGAGTACTCGGGCACCTCGAGCCACGCCGAATGGTCGACCGTCAGCGGCTCAGACGCGATCAGCACCGACCGCGTCGGATCGGCCGCGGTCATGTCCCACCCGTCATCGTGCTGCACGAACTCGCCGCCGGTCTCATACCAGAGGCTCACGAACGGCAGGTCGGTCTCGAGCATCTCGTCCTCGGGCGGGTACCAGCCGTAGTCGAACGAGAACCGCGTCGCGACCACGCTGTGGCTCGTGCTCACGCACAGGTTGACCGGCGAGGACGTGTCGATTCCCGCGTCCTTGCGCACCCGGCGCAAGATCCGCAGCGCCGCGGCCGTCGCATCGGCCAACTCGCGTGCAGACGGCGCCCCCGCCGGGTCGTCGAGCTGCGAGAGGATCAGCGCGTAGATCCACTCCGAATCAGTCGTGCCCTCGATACAGCGGGCGATATCCGGCTGCACATGGTCGACCAGCGCGTAGCGCATCGCCGCAAACTGGCGCAGGTGGCCGTTATGGGCGAGCACCACCTGGGTGCCGGGAAACTGGAACGGGTGCAGGTTGGTGTCGGCCACCACCGCCGCATCGGAGTAGGTCACCCCGCGCACGTGGGCCACCACCGAGGTAGGAGCGAGCTTGGACGAGATGGACCGCAGGTTGCGATCGAACGTCGGCAGCGTGGTGGCGCGGTAGCTGAGCGGCTCGTGCGGCCGCAGCGATCGGGGATCCCACGCCTTCATCCCGAACCCGGCCAGATTCAGGAACGTGTTCATCATGCGCGGGCTGTAGGACTGCCGCACCAGGCTGTTGTCGGGGTCGAACAACAGGTGCTGCAACGGCAGTGGTTCGCCGAGGTACGCGAGGATCCGGCACACGCGCTGATCGTACTGCGCCGTGGCGAGTAGCATGCGAGTCACTGAATCGGGAGGGGCTGATGAAACAGTTCAACTGTGGTGACGTGGTGCTCGGCTGCAACTGGGTGGCGCAGAGCGACGATGAGAGCGAGTTGTTCGAGTCGATCACCGAGCACGCCCGCGAGGCGCACGGCATGGACGAGGTACCGCCCGAGGTGGTGCGCACCATCCAGGGCGTCATCACGGACGTTTAGTCCGCCGGGACCTTCAGCGTCCCGGACGCGAAGAACTCCTCGAGCGCGGCGGTATACGGCGCCAGATCCAGGCCCTGGCCGGCGACCCAGCCGTCGTCGTAGTAGGTGCCGTTGTAGCGGTCGCCCCGATCGCAGATCAGCGTGACGACGCTGCCGTGCTCGGTGTGCTCGATCATCTCCGAGGCGAGCGCGAGCGATCCCCAGACGTTGGTGCCGGTGGACCCGCCCACATGCCGGCCGGTACGTTCGTGGATCATCCGCATCGTCGCGATCGACGCGGCGTCGGGCACCTGCACCATGCGGTCGACCACGTCGGCGATGAACGACGGCTCGACCCGCTGGCGGCCGATACCCTCGATCCGCGACGGCCGCCCCGTGTAGGACGACGGATCGGATGCCCACGCCGAATAGAAGATCGAGTCCTCGGGGTCGACCACGCACATGCGCGTCGCAAAGCGGCCCAGTCGCGCGTACCGGCCGATGGTGGCGCTCGTCCCGCCGGTGCCCGCGCCGACCACGATCCACGTTGGCACCGGATGGCGCTCCAGCTTCATCTGGCTGAAGATCGACTCGGCGATGTTGTTGTTGCCGCGCCAGTCGGTGGCCCGCTCGGCGTACGTGAACTGGTCGAGAAAGTGCCCGTCGGTCTCGGCCGCCACGCGGCGGGCCTCGGCGTACACGGTGGTGGGATCGGCCACCAGGTGGCACGACCCGCCCTGGGCCTCGATCAGCGCGATCTTCTCGGGGCTGGTGGAGGCCGGCATCACCGCGACGAACGGCAGCCCCAGAAACCGGGCGAAGTAGGCCTCCGACACCGCGGTGGAGCCGCTCGACGCCTCCACGCAGGTCGTGCCCTCGGTGATCCAGCCGTTGCAGAGCGCGTAGAGGAACAGTGAGCGGGCCAGGCGGTGCTTGAGCGAGCCGGTGGGATGCACCGACTCGTCCTTGAGATAGACGTCGATGCCCCACTCCTCGGGCAGCGGAAACGCGTGCAGGTGGGTATCGCTCGAACGGTTGGAGTCGGCCTCGATGCGGCGCACCGCCTCGTTGGCCCACGCCTGCGTGCGCATGCTCCGGCGATTGCTGCGAAACGTGGCCACCTGCAAAGTGTCGCCGAAACCCGCCGCTCGCGCTCTACGTGCGGTCGAACCGCGCGGAAGCTGCGGCGAGTGCGGCTTGCGCGTCGCGGCCGAGCGCGGCGGTGATCTGCTCGGCCGAGCGTTCCTCGGCCAGCGCGTGGGCCTCGCCGGCCCAGAGGTTGATCAGGTCGGGGTCGCCGGCGGTCCGGCCGTGGGCGCGCAGCGGCGAGGTGAGGTGGTGGATCTCGGGATAGGCGCGCGGCGCCGCGGCGCCGTCCTCGTCGTGCCAGCGGTTGCGGATACCGCGGGCCAGACGGCCCGAAAACGCGCGGGTCAGCACGGTCGGCCGATCGCCGCCGACCGCATCGCGGTGCGCCGTTGAGGTACCCGCCTCGGCGCTGCGCAGGTAGGCGGTGCCAACCTGGCCGGCGGCGGCCCGGCCGCGAGGACGGCGGCCAGTGCTGCTCCGGTCATGATCGCTCCTGTGGCGACCAACGGCAGATCGACGACGCGGCGGATCAGCTGAAGCGAGGCCAGAAGCGTGGTATCGGACTGCTCGTCGTCGTCCACGAACACCCCGCGATGGCCACCCGCCTCGACGCCCTGCACCACCAGCGCGTCGGCACCCAGCTCGGCCGCTGCAACGGCTTCGGCCGGCGAGGTCACCGTGATCCAGACCTCCGATCCGGCGGCCTGCAGCGCGGCCACGGTCTCGCGGGGCGGCAGCCCGAAGGTGAACGACACCACACCCACAGGCCTTTCGAGCAGCAGCGCGACCTTATCGTCGAAGTGGTCGTCGTCGAACCGCGGCGGGCCGAGCTCGACACCCGCCTGAGCCGCTCTGATCTCGAGCCGCAGCGCGTACACGTTGACCGCCGCCGCGTCGGCCGGCGTGCCACCGCTGACGAACACGTTCACGCCAAACGGCGCCGGGCCGAGGCTCTCGAGTTCGGCGATGTCTGCGCCGAGCTTCTCGGCCGTCAGGTATCCGCCGGCCAGAAACCCGAGCCCACCGCCGCGCGCGACTGCCGCAGCGAGCGCCGGGGTCGACGGCCCGCCGGCCATCGGCGCAAGGACGATGGGGACGCGCAGCGCAGACAGAACGGGTGTGCTAGGAACGCCGGTCATGAACTCGACGCGCAGCGTACTCTTCGGGTTGACCGACCACGGGAGGGGAGATGCTCGAGAGGATCGACGACATGCCACGGGGGACGATCGGGTTTCGCACCACCGGCGAGCTCACGCGGGACGACTATCGCGACATCCTGGAGCCGGCCTTGCGCGATCAGGCCGAGGCGGGAGACGTGCGACTGGTGTACGTCATCGACGGTGCGTTCGGCGTAACCGGTGGTGCGATGCTGGAGGACGCGAAGACTGGTGCGCAGATCGGCATCGGCCATCACTCGGCGTGGAAGCGGTTTGCGCTCGTCACCGATGTCGACTGGATCGCCCGGGCCGCCAGGATGTTCAGCTGGGCGACGCCGGGCGAGGTCAAGGTCTTCGGGCTGGACGAGCTCGAATCGGCCAAGACCTGGGCCGCCGGCTGACCCGCGCGGCGACCCGCGTATTTGTGCGACGATCCGCGGCATGGACGTGCAGCCGCTGCAAGCTGTCGGTGCCCTCGCGCAGGTAGCTGCCGAGGATCGCGAGCGCATCGCCGCCGCGGCGGTGCAGCGCGAGTTCGCGGCCGGTGCGCAGATCGTGGCGCAGGGCACGCTGACCGACGAGTTCTTCATGCTGTTGAAGGGCACGGTGGACATCGCCGTCGACGGATCGGTCGTGGCGCAGCGCACCGCCGGCCAGTTCTTCGGCGAGGTCGGCGCGCTCAGCCCCGGCCCCGGATATGCACTGGCGCGAACCGCCTCGGTGTGTGCCCACGACGAGGTCTCGGTGGCGGTCGTGGACGGTGAGGAGTTCTCGGCTCTTCTGGCCACCATCCCGGCATTCCGCGACGCGGTCTACGCCGAGCTCGACCGCTGGCAAACTGCCGGCTAGGACGGCTCGGCGCGACCGCGCCTGGCTACCGGCGGATCAAGAGGAAGGTCAGCTTTACCCGGCCCCCGGATGCCGCTCCGCCGGTGACCTGGCCACCGCGCACGTTCCAGTACTTGCCGGTACCTCCGATGACCGCGAGCCGCGCGCCCTGCTGGGTGGACAGCTGCACCCCCGACACGCTCAGCTGTCCGCTCTGCGTGCGCGCGGTGCCCTGGATCAGGATGCGCAACGCGTTGGGGTTGGTGTCGTTGACCATCACCTCGTGGATGTCCAACTCGCCGGCGGTCTGGCCCTCGGCGGTCGTGAGCAGGCCGAAGCCGGTGATCGCGTCGCCGACGCTGGTGCCGGTCGGCGCGTTGTCCAGATACGTGGTGGTGAACGAGTCGGCGTACAGAACGACCCGGCTCGTACCGGGGATTGCCGGCGCAACCGCGCCGCCGAGCTTCGTGCTGGTGATGCCCCACGGGGCCGCCTTCGGCGAGGTGTCGGCCGATCCCTTGGCTACATGAAAGACGCCTGCCACGGCTGCGCACGCGAGTACGGCAGTCGTGATGACGGCGACGGAGCGAATGCCCATGTCCCTACCTCCTGATAGTGGGCGAGACACCACATTCAACGACCTACCGGGCGCTCCTCCAGCCTTGCCTGGCAAGTGAAGAGAAAGTGCCTGGCACTTTCTATTCAATGGCAAGGGCGGTGCGCACGCGCTCAGCAATCACAAGCTCTTCGCGCGCCGCGATCACGTGTACCGCGACGGCCGACCCGCCCGTGTCGATGCGGGTGTCCGGCGCGGCGTCCTGGTTGGCGGCAGCATCGATCCGTACGCCCAGCGGCTCGAGCTGCCGGCCGATCTCGGAGCGCACCGGCGCCGATCCCTCCGGTGACTCTTCACCGCGCGGCGGCTGTCTGGGCACATCGAGGCCAGTTCTAGGCGCGGCGCGAGTCGACCGGCGCGGCGGCCGGTTCGAGCAACGGCACTTCGACACCGTCGGCGTCGTACAGCCGGCACTCGTCGAGGTCGAATCCGAAACCGTCCACGATCCCGTGGGCCGCAAACAGGGCCACAAGCGACGTCTTGGCGGCAAACTCGACTTCGAGTTCAGCATCGCCGAGGATCAGCAGGTACCGCTTGGGTTCCTCGGTCAACTTGAACACGCTACGAATGTATCGCTTGTAGCGTCCGGGAACAACCACCTCACGTAAGTCTTACAACCAACGCCCGACGGGCTTACAAACGCCCACCTGCAAATATCGCCACGAGCCCGCGTTCGTCACCCTCGTCGTCCTGCAATAACTGGCAGTCGATGTAGCCCGATCGGGTCAGGTCGCCGGTCAGCAGCTCGGCCTGGCCGGCACCCAGTTCGAGCACGATCGAGCCTCCGTCACGCAGCAGGCTGGTGGCCGCCGCGAGCACCCGGCGAGCGGTAGCCAGACCATCGTCACCGCCGGCGTAGGCGAGCGTGCTCTCGAAGCGGAACGTGTCGCGCTGCAAGAGCCCGAGCTCGTGCGAAGGCACATACGGCGTCACCGCCGTCACCACATCCACGTGTCCGGTGAGGTCGGCGGGCAACGGCGCGGCCAGGTCGCCCTCTCTGGCATCCACGCCGTTTCCCCGCGCGCAGGTAACCGCCACCGGATCGAGGTCGGTGGCGAACACCCGCGCCGCCGGATGTCGAGTGGTCAGTACCGCGGCGATCGCCCCAGATCCGGTACACAGATCGACAGCAGTGCCGGCCGCAGGCAGTCGAGCGGCCGCCGTCTCGGCCACTATTTCGGTATGCGGCCTGGGTACGTAAACACCCGGATCGATGTTCAGCCGAACGCCGCAGAACTCCGTGTGACCGGTGATCCACGCCAGCGGCTCACCGGCGAGCCGGCGTTGCACGAGCCGTTCCACCAGCTCCGTGTCGGTACCTCCGCGCTCCAGCAGCAGCGCCGCCTCCTCGTCGGCCGCGATACATCCCGCCGCGGCGAGCCGTGCGGCGAGATCGCTCATGTGCGCATCCGCCTGAACCGCTCGATCGCTGCCGCGCGGGCGGCGGCCTGGTCGACGATCGGCGCGGGGTAGTCGCGGCCGATCACACAGCGGGCGTCGCGCTGCTCGTCGATCGACATCGTCCACGGCGTGTGCACGTGCTTTTCGGGTACATGCCGCAGAACCGGAAGGTGATGCCGGATGAACGTCCCGCCGGTGTCCCAGCGCTGCGACTGGGCAATCGGGCTCATCACCCGGAAGTACGGCGCCGCGTCGGTGCCCGTCGATGCCGACCATTGCCAGCCGCAGACGTTCGCCGCCTGGTCGTAGTCCATCAGCGTGCGGCGAAAGAACCGCTCGCCCACCGTCCAGCCGACATCCAGATGCTTGGTGAGAAACGTGGCCACGACCATGCGCAGCCGATTGTGCATGAACCCGGTCGTCCGCAACTCGGCCATCGCCGCGTCGACCAGCGGATAGCCGGTGCGACCCTCGCTCCACGCCGCGATCGCAGCGGGATCGTTGGCCCACTCCGCGGCATCGAAGCGCGTGTCCAGCGGCCGTGACACCGCAGAGGGGTGCTGCTCGAGCAGCATGCGCGAGAACTCGCGCCAGATCAGCTCGGTGAGAAATGTCTCGTCCTCGCCTGGATGTTCGAGTACCGCCGCAAACGCCTGGCGGATCGAGATGGTGCCGGCGTTGAGGTGGGCCGAGAGCCGCGAGGTGCCCTGCGGGCGCGCGAGCGTGCCGGCGGGGAAATCGCGCGTCTGGGCATAGTCCTCGAGCGGTCCGTCGACGAACCGCTGCAGCCGTTTGCGTGCGGCCTTCTCGCCGGGTTCGATCTCGAGCGCGACGTTTGTGAATCCGAGCGACCCGAGAGTGGGGATGCGGCCGAGTGCGATCCGTGCAGCGGCGGCCGTCCTTGGCGGAAGGCCGGCCGGACGCACGCCGGCCTCGGCGAGCTTCAGTCGGTAGGCGCGCGAGTACGGCGTGAACACTGCGTAGGGCCGTCCGCTCTTGTTGAGCACGTCGGCACCGCCGAAGAGGGTGGCGTCGAGGTGCTCGTGCACGGCGATCGAACGCCCAGCAGCGGCCTTTGCCAGGCGCCGGTCGAGCGCGAGCTGATCGGGCTCGGTATCGCGGTTGTAGTGGATCGAGTCGGCGCCGGTCTCGGCTGCCAGGCGCAGCAGCGCGTCCACCGGATCGTCGCCGCGGCGCACCACCAGAGGAATGCCGCGGTCGCCGAGCGCCGCGCGCAGCTCGGTCAGCGATTCGAGCCAGAAGCGCGCCTGGAACGGCCCCAGCTGGCCGCGCTCGGGGTTCCACCAGCGCTCGTCGACGACGAACGCCGCCACCAGCCGGCCGTCGCGGCCGGCTTCGCGCGCTGCGGCGATCAACGCGGTGTTGTCGTGTGCTCTGAGGTCTCGCCGGAACCAGTGCAGTGTGGTTGTCATGGGACGGGCAGTATTCCTTCGAGTTACGCGCCGGAAAGGTTCTCGGCCGTCAATGTTGCAAATTCCGGACAGTTCGGAGGATGTTCGCAACACACGCTCACGAAACACGGTGCCGCGGCCGATATCGGCGACATGCATTCCGACTCCTGGTATGAGCGCGGCTATGCCGACGGGCTGGCCCACCGGGCCAAGCGCCCCGACACGAGTGACTGGTCGCGCATCGAGCCCTATCTCGAGGGCTACGAGGACGGCGAGCGGGCTCGCAGTGCGGGCGACGTCTCGGTGTCTGTCGACGACTAGGAGGTCATTCCGGGATCGGCGCCTGTTGCGGCTGGTTCGCGCCGGCGGTGGCGGCGTCCCACGCCGTGTGCGGTGAATAGAAGGTGTCAGGCAGTTTCTATTCACCCCAACCACCGTGATGAGACGATGCACCTTCTGGTGAATAGAAACTGCCTGACACCTTCTATTCACCACCTGCGCCTCACGACGCCGCCTATCCCGAAATGACCTCCCGGTCGCGGTAGCGTGCCGCCATGGCGGTGATCGAGCTGCACAGCGGGCGGGATGTCATCGCTCGCGTCGGCGAGCAGCGGTTCCGCGCCGCCGGCGCCGATGCGGAACTCACCTTCGGCCTGATGCGCCGCCATGCGGTTGACCCCGGTCTGTTTGGCGACGTGATCCTGCTGCTCGAGACCGACGCCGCGGGCGATCCCCGCGCGCTGGTCACGATGGCAGGCCCCTATCCGGCGCTGATCGTGGGGTTCGGCGACCCGGCCCGCATCGCCTACGAGCAGATCGTCGACGCATTCGTCGACCACCGGCCGCAGGCCGTCGGGCGTGAACGGCCCCGCGCGCTACAGCGAACCGTTCGCTGATGCGTGGCGCAGCGCCGGAGCAAGGTCGAGTGGTACCGCGACAGCATCGCCTACGAGCTTCGTAACGGTGGCCGAGCCGGCCGATCCGGGCGGCTTCTGCCGTACCGCGGTGGCCGCCGATGAGGATCTGCTGACCGAGTGGATGGTCGCGTTCGCCGCCGCGATCGACGAGCCGTGGGACGACGAGCAGGCGCGCAGCACCGTGCAGCGGACCACGGCCGCCGGCGACTTCGTCGTCTGGGAGCGGGAGGGAGAGGTCGTGTCGACGGCGGGCATCAACCGCCGCACGCCGTGGTCGTCCACCGTCGCACTGGTCTACACGCCCCCGCACCTGCGCGGCCGCGGGTACGCGAGCGCGGTGGTGGCGGCGCTCAGCCGGCGTGAACTCGCACGCGGGCGCCGAGTGGGTGTCGCTCTTTGCCGACGCCGCCAACCCGACCACCAACCACATCTACGCCGAGATCGGCTACCGGCCCACCGTCACGTTCCGGCAGCTACGACTGAACTGGGATAGCGTTACATAGACGTTGCATATGTGCTAGCTTCCCGCGCTATGCAGAATCAGATGCCGATTGGAGACGCCGCCAAAGCGCTCGGCGTGAGTATCGATACCGTGCGCCGGTGGGAGCGAGAGGGCAAGATCAAGACCGTTCGGGACTCGGCGAACCGGCGCATGGTGGAGGAGTCGGAGGTGCGCAGGTTGGGTGGCCGAGAGCCAATCCGCCTAGGTACGGACTTCTCGGCGCGGAACAGATTTCAGGGACAGGTGACGAGCGTCGAGGTGACGGGCGTCGTCGGATTGGTGGAGGTCGAAGTGACAGGCACATTTCGGGTGGCGGCGGTTATCACGCGCGACGCCATCGAGGAGCTCGGCCTGGCTCAGGGAGTGCCGGTGGCCGCGACCGTAAAGGCCACGAGCGTGATGGTCGAGCGGCTGTGAGGCGCGTCAAGTTTCTTGCCGTGCTCCTGGCCGGAGCGCTGCTTGCGGCCGGCTGCGGATCGAGTTCGAGCGACTCGTCGAGTTCGACGTCGGGCAGCTCGGCGCCGGCTCAGACCAGGACGCTCACGGTCGACGCCGCCGCGTCGCTGACCGAGTGCGTTCACCGAAGCCTCGCCACCACCTTCCAGCAGCAGAACCCCGGCTGGAAGGTCGCCACCAACTTCGACGGCACCGACGTGCTCGCCGCGCAGGTCGAGGCCGGGCCAGAAGGCCGATGTGTTCGCCGGCGCGAGCCCCAAGTACCCGGAGGAGCTGCAGCAGAAGAACCTGCTCGGCCCGACCAAGAACTTCGCCACCAACACGCTCGTGATCGATCGTGCCGGCGTCGAACCCGGCGCACATCACGGGCGTCGACGACCTGACCAAGAATCCCAAGCCCAAGCTCGTCGATCGGCGACCCAGCGGTGCCGATCGGCACCTACACCCAGACGGTGCTCGAGAACCTCGGCATCAAGGAATCCGAGCTCAACATCGTCAGCAAGGAGCCGGACGTCAAGAGCATCGTGGCGAAGGTCATCACGGGCGCCGCCGATGCCGGGTTCGTGTACGTGACCGATGCAATGGCGGCGGGTGACAAGGTCAAGCAGTCAACCTGCCCGGAACGCGAACGCCACGGCGATCTATCCGATCGGTGTACTCACCGGAAGCACCAACTCACAGGCGGCGCAAAAGTGGATCAATCTGGTGATGAGCCCGCACGGGACAGGCCGTGTTGAAAAGCTCGGCTTCGGCGCGGCGCCGTCGAGCTAACGGTCGTCGCTGATCATGGCGATCGGCGGTGGCGTTCATCGCCGCTGCCCCTGATCGCCATCTTCACGCAGGGCAGCCTGCGTCACGGGCTCGAGCGAGCCGGGAGCCTGGACGGCGTTGAAGATCTCGTTCGAGACCAGCACGATCTCGCTGGCTCTGATGATCCTCTTCGGGACGCCGATCGCCTACGTGCTGGCCACCAACGAGTTCATCGGAAAGACGCTGCTGACGACGCTGTTCGAGCTGCCGCTGGTGCTGCCGCCGGCGGTTGCCGGGCCTCGGCCTCTTGATGGCGTTCGGCCGCTTCGGGCTGCTCGGCTCGCAGCTCTCGGCGCTGGGGATCGAGCTGGCCGTTCACCAAGGCGGCCGTGGTCATGGCGATGACGTTCGTCGCCAGCCCGCTCTACGTGCGCCAGGCGATCGCCGCGTTCCAGCGCCGTCGACCCCGACTTGCTGGATGCGTCGCGGACGCTGGGAGCCGGCCCGGCGAGGACGTTCTTCCGGATTGCGGTGCCCGTGGCCATGTCGGGCCTTGGCGCCGGCGCTGTGCTGGCGTGGGCGCGGGCGCTGGGCGAGTTTGGAGCCACCATCCTCTTTGCGGGTAGCCTTGCAGGGGTGACCGAGACCGTGCCGATCGCGATCTACCTGGGCTTTGCCCAGAGCCTCGACCAGGCGCTCGCGTTGGGCGCGCTGCTGATCGCGGTCAGCGCGGTCGTACTGGTGTCGGCACAAGCTCCTGATCCGAGGCACGGCGATTTCGCTTTACGCCCGCCTGAAGTATCCGCTGCGCGACTTCACCTTTGAGGCGGAGTTCGAATGTGACCGGCCGACGGCGGTGATCGGCCCCTCGGGGGCGGGTAAGTCGACGCTGCTGCGGCTGGTGGCGGGGCTGCTCACGCCGGTGGACGGCCGCGTCGAGTGCGGCGGCGAGCTGTGGTTCGACGGGCGGCGCAGCACGCCGGTCGACCGCCGCCGGGTGGGGTTCGTGTTCCAGGACTACGCGCTCTTTCCGCACATGAACGTGCGCGCGAATGTGGGCTACGGCGCGCGTGTGCCGGTCGATCCGCTGCTCGACCAGGTGGGCATCAAGCACCTGGCCAAGGCCAAGCCGCGGGCGCTCTCGGGCGGCGAGCGGCAGCGCGTTGCGGTGGCCCGTGCCCTGGCGCGCGATCCCCGGCTGCTGCTGCTGGACGAGCCGCTCTCGGCGCTCGATCCGGGCACGCGGGCACATGTCACCGATCAGCTGCGATCGACGATCGAGAGGGTGGGGGTGCCGGTACTCGTGGTAACCCATTCCTACGAGGAGGCGGTGTCGCTCGCGTCCGAGGCGATCGTGGTCGAGGCCGGCCACATCACCCAGCGCGGATCGGCCGGCGAGCTGCTGCGGGCCCCGCAGACGCCGTTCGTGGCCCGGTTTGCCGGGTTCAACCAGCTGGACGGCGTTGCCAGCGGCCTGGACGTGGTGCTCGAGTCCGGCCATCGCCTGCGCCTGACCGAGCCCGCCAGCGGCAGGGTGGCGGTGCTCGTGGCGCCGTGGGAGGTGACGGTGGCGCGCACGCCGCCGGTCGACACCTCGGCGCAGAACCACATCACCGGCGAGATCACCAACATTCTCGCCACCGGCAATCGGGTGCGGCTCTCGGTGGGGCCGGTGATGGCCGAGCTCACGGCCGAGTCGGTGCAGCGGCTGGGGCTGGCACCCGGCGGCACGGCCACGGCGTCGTTCAAGTCGACGGCCATTCAGGTGATCCAGCTCTCAACCGCCCAGCAGGCGCCGTAGCCGGGAAGGCTGGCGCGGCTGGGTGCGCTGCCAGTCGCTGCGAGACGGAAGCCGGCCCTGCTCGCGGGCGGCGTCCACGCACTCGCGGTGGGCATGGCGGCGGCGGCTGGTGTCGCCCTCGGGCGAGATCAGCATGTGAGGGGTCATCGCGTGCAGCTGCAGCCCGCACAGCGGGCACCGGTAGTTCGAGGGTTTGCGATTCTGCGCGAAGCGCACCTCGTACCAGCGCGCCTTCTCGAGCCGGGCCATGCCCGAATGATGCCGGATGGATGAAAGGGGTCAGTCGCCTGTTATTCACACCGATGATTTCTGATGCTCGTGGAGGTCTTTGTGAATAGAAGGCGACTGACCCCTCTTATTCACCTCCACTAGTCTTGACTTATATAAGCATTCAATGATATAGTCGAACACATGCACGCGTTCGACATCCTCGGAGACCCCGTTCGGCGGCGCATTCTCGAGCTGCTCGCCGCCGACGGCGACCATCCTGCCGGCGAGGTGGGCGAGGTCATCCAGCGCGAGTTCGGCATCTCGCAACCGGGCGTGTCGCAGCATCTGCGGGTGCTGCGCGAGGCGGGCTTTGCGACCGTCCGCGCCGACGGCACACGGCGGCTCTATTCCGCCAATCCCGCTCCGCTTCAGGAGGCCGACGTGTGGCTCGACCGCTACCGCAAGTTCTGGACGCAGCGCCTCGACGCGCTCGAGACCGAGCTGGCACGCGGCAAGAAGGAGCGACGCAAGTCCAACACACAGAAGAAACCAGGGGGAACCACCGATGACTGAGACCGTCTATGACGTCGAGCCCGGCCGCGAGCTGCGGCGGGTCACGATCGGCGCCGGCGAGGCGCGCGCGGCCGTCTACCGGCGCGAGTTTGCAGCAGATATCCAGGACGTGTGGGAGGCGTGCACCCAGCCCGAGCGGCTGAAGCGCTGGTTCCTGGAGCTGAGCGGCGATCTGCGCGTGGGCGGCCGCGTCGAGCTGACCGGCGTGGTCACCGGCCAGATCCTGCGCTGCGAGCCGCCGCACGTCGCCCGCATGACCTGGGAGTACCGCGACTATCCGGTCGACGAGGTGGAGCTGCGGCTGAGCGAGGTGAGGCCGGGCCAGACGCTGCTCGAACTCGAGCACGCGACCGTCAAACTGACCGAGGAATGGGACGGTGAGCTGCTCGACGCGCTGGTCAACATGAGCAGCGGGTGGGAGCCGGCGATGATCGCGCTCGATCTCGATCTGCGTGGTGACCTGCCCGCCGACAACACGCTGGCATCCTTCAGGGCTCGTCCCGAGATTGTCGCCGCCATCGATCGGGCAAAGGCGGCGTGGGGCAACATCGTCGCAGGAAACGGATGAACCATGGCTGACCGAACTCGCTGGATAGCGCTCTACGTGCTCTGCGCGGCTGCGCTCATGATCGTGCTCGATTCGACGGTCGTGAACGTCGCGCTGCCGTCGATCCAGAAGGATCTGGGCTTCACGCAGGCGAGCCTCGCCTGGGTGGTGAACGCCTACCTGATCGCCTTCGGCGGCCTGCTCCTGCTGTGTGGCCGGCTGGGCGACCTGCTGGGCCGGCGCCGTATGTTCGTCGTGGGGCTGGGGCTGTTCACGGCGGCCTCGTTGGCCTGCGGTCTCTCACAGACGCAGGAGATGCTGATCGTCGCCCGGTTCGTGCAGGGCATCGGCGGGGCCACCGCCTCGGCCGTCACGCTCGGCATGATCGTGACCATGTTCACCGACCCGCGCGACCAGGCCAAGGCGATCGGCGTGTTCAGTTTCGTCGCCGCCGCCGGTGCGTCCGTCGGCCTGCTGCTGGGGGGCATCATCACCCAGACGCTCGACTGGCACTGGATCTTCATCGTGAACGTGCCGATCGGGATCGTCACCATCGTCGCCGCTCGGCGGCTGGTGCCGGCCGACCAGGGCATCGGCATGGCGAAGGGCGCCGACCTGCCCGGAGCGGTGCTGATCACCTCGGCGCTGATGCTGGGCGTCTACACGATCGTCCACCCCGCGGCGATCGATGGGTGGACCGACCCCACGACGCTGCTCTTCGCGGCGCTCTCGCTGGCGCTGCTGGGTGGGTTCGTGCTGCGTGAACATCTGGCCGCCCATCCGCTGGTGCCGCTGCGCGTGTTTCGGTCGCGCAACGTGGCCGGCGCGAACCTTACGGCCGCGCTGGTGGTGTGCGGCATGTTCGGCCTGTTCTTCCTGGGAGCGCTCTACATGCAGGGCGTGCTCGGCTACGACGCGCTCGAGACGGGCCTCGCGTTCCTGCCCACCTCGACGATCATCGCGGTGATCTCGCTGCGGTACTCTGAGCGGTTGATCACGGGCTTTGGCGCGCGCCGGTCGCTGATCGCGGGCAGTGCGATCGTGGCCGTCGGCCTGGTGTGGTTTGCGCGGGTGCCGGTGGACGGCAACTACTGGATCGACATCTTCCCGGCGATGGTGCTGCTGGGCCTGGGGAACGGCATGTCATTCCCGTCGCTCATGTCGCTCTCGATGTCGGGGGCAACGCCGCAGGACGCGGGTCTCGCCTCGGGGCTGATCCAGACCATGTTCCAGGTGGGCGGCGCGCTGGGCCTCGCGGTGCTCGCGACGCTCTCTGCCAACCGCACGGCCAGTCTGGTGGCCCAGGGCGAGTCGGCGGCGGCGGCACTGGTGGGCGGCTATCACCTCGCGTTCCTGGTGGGCCTGGGCGTGCTGATCCTCGCCATCCTGGTCGCCGCGCTGGTGATCCAGCCCGTGCCCGCGATGGCGCACGCCCACGCGCCGAGCGAATCCGAGCCGGAACCTCAGCCCGCAACTCCCCTCTGAGCAGCTCGTGCCCAGGCAGAATCGGGTCACACCCCTCGGCGAGCTGATCGCAACCGACGCCCGCGGCCTCGTGTACGGCAATCGCGGTTGCCTGCACGACGGCCACGGGCGCATCCGCCGGCGGTACGCGGTCACCCGCTGGATCTCCTGCCGGCTCGAGTTTCGCGGGTGGCAGCGAGGGCCGCTGATGCAGCCCGGCAAGTTCACCGAGTTGTTCTTCCTGGACGAGGCCACGGCGATGGCCGCAGGGCACCGCGCATGTGCACTGTGCCGCCGGGCCGACTACAACCGCCTGCTCGCAATCACCGGCCACACGGGTGCGGACGTGCTCGACGCCGAGCTGCAAGACCAGCGGCTCGCGCGCGACGGCACCCGCAGGCTGCATCGCGTCGCGTACGCCGACCTGCCCGACGGGGCGTTCGTGATGCACGGGGCCGAGCCGCATCTGGTGCACGGTGGGCGCGTCGTTCGCTGGACGCCCGGCGGGTATTCCGGCTCCTCGCCGCTGCCGGGCGGAACGGCGCAGGTGATCACGCCGCCGCTTCTGATCGACGTCCTGCGGGCCGGGTGGAGCGGCGCGGTGCCGCTGCTGCATCCGAGCCTTGCTGAGCTACCGTAGAGCGGTGCGTATCCAGGAACGACTGAAACGGCAAAAGCGCGTTCGCACCGAGCTCGTGCTCGCGGTCGGGGCGGGGTTCAGTGCCGTGGGGTTGGTTGCCAACGACCAGCGCCTGGGCCGCGTCCTGCTCTCGATCGGCGCGGTGATCATGACGGTCGGCATCGTCCTCTGGGTCTACGCCACCGCGGAATAGGCTGGTTCAATCGCCGCGTCGGCGTGCGTGCGTGGCAGCGCCATACCCGTGCCAGGCAGCGAATGCCAGGCAGGCGATGTCAGACCCCGTGCCAGGCACGTTTCATGCGTGCGGCCAGGTCGGGCCGAAGCGCATACCCCGTGCAGGCACGTTTCATGCGTGCTGCGCCCGCATGAAACGAGCCGGGCACTCCTCGCATCGCACCGCTCGCTGATTCTGTTTATGCGTCCGGCCTGGCGGCCGACCGCATAAACGCGTGTTCGCGACCTACGCACGGGCGGTGAAGCGGCGGTCATCGTCGCGCCACACGCGCACCCGCAGCCCGAAGCAGGCGCTGACCGGCTCGGTGGTGAGCACCTCGTCGACCGGCCCCGCGGCGCTCACCGCGCCCTCGCGCAGCAGCAGCGCATGAGTGGTGGAGGGAGGGATCTCCTCCACGTGGTGGGTCACGGTCACCAGCGTGCGCTCGGGATGCTCCCGGCCGATCTGCTCCAGCGCCGCCACCACGGCCTCGCGGCCGGGCAGGTCGAGTGCTGAGGCGGGCTCGTCCAGGATCACCAGCTCGGGGTCGGCGACCAGCGCCCGGGCCAGCAGCACGCGCTGGCGCTCGCCCTGGGAGAGATCGCGCAACGGCCGTTCGAGCACCGCGTCACAGCCGAACCGGTGCAGCAGTTCGAGCGCTCGGTTGCGATCGGCCGGCGCCAGCCGGTCGTGCCGCACCACGAACGTCGAGGTGATCCCCGTCAGCACCACGTCGACCGGGCGCAGCAGAGGCGAAAAGCGCCTCGCCGCGCGCGGTTCCAGAAACCCGATGCGCTCGCGCAGCGCCCGCATGTCCACCTCGCCCAGGTGACCGCCCAGCACGGTCGCGCGGCCCGAGCTCGGGTGGCCCAGAGCAGCGGCGATGGTTGCCAGCGTGCTCTTGCCGGCGCCGTTGGGCCCCAGGATCACCCAGCGCTCGCCGCTCTCCACGCGCCAGTCGATGCTGCGCAGGATCGGCTGCCGGCTGCCCATGCGCGTGTCGAACCGCCAGTACGACGCGGCGTCGAAGAGGAGCGCGGCGGTCAACGCGTGCGAAAGGGGGCCGGTGGGCGGCGAGGCTTCGTGACCGATAGGGGTGGCCGGCGGCGCATCGCGTGTATCCTGCCTCATCGGGCGCTCAACTGCGCCTCCACCTCCATGTCGAAAATAAGGAGCCTCAGCCGGTGGCAAAGACTGGCGTTCGTGTTGCGGTGACCCTTGCTTGCACCGAGTGTAAGCGGCGCAACTATCAGACCAACAAGTCAAGGCGAAACTCGCCCGACCGGATCGAGTTCTCGAAGTACTGCCGCTGGTGCGGCAAGCACACGCCCCATCGGGAAACCCGCTAGCGCCGATGGCTCGCAATACGCGCAAGAACCGGCAGTCGCGCCAATCGTCTCGCACGAGCATGGCCACACCCACCACCGGAAGGGCCAAGAGCCAGTCCGGGGGGACTCCCGTTGCGCAGAAGAGCCTCTACCGTCGCACGCTCAACTTCAGCGGCGAAGTGCGCGCCGAACTCGGTAAGGTCGACTATCTCAACCGCCAGCAGACGATCCAGGCGACCCTAGTCGTGCTCGGCGCCTGCATCCTGGTGGGTCTTTACCTGTACGGCCTCGATCAGATTTTCGCGCGGATTGCCACGCGGCTGATCAACTGGCAGAACTGAGCTCGCGAGCAGAAGGACACAAATGTTTCGCTGGTATGTGATCAACACCTATTCGGGCCACGAGAACAAGGTCAAAGCCAACCTCGAGCATCGCGTCAAGTCGATGAGCAAGGAGGAGGTTGTGCGCCGCGTGGTCGTGCCCACCGAGTCGGTGGTCGAGACCAAGGACGGCCAGAAGGTCCAGACGCGAGCGACGGCTGTGGCCGGGCTACGTGCTGGTCAACATGGATCTGACCGACGACGCGTGGTTCACTGGTCAAGAACACGCCGGGCGTGACGGGCTTCGTCGGTTCGCAGAACAAGCCGGTGCCGCTCAGCCAGCCCGAGGTCGACCGCATGCTGCACGTCGCCCAGGCGGTCGCCCAGGCTCCGCAGAAGGCGCGCGCCGAGTTCGAACTGGGCGAGAGCGTCAAGGTCACCTCCGGCCCGCTGGCGGACTTCGACGGCGAGATCGCCGAGATCAACGAGGACCAGGGCAAGCTCAAGGTGC
Source organism: uncultured Actinomycetes bacterium (assembly GCA_963796875.1). Classification (GTDB taxonomy): domain Bacteria; phylum Actinomycetota; class Thermoleophilia; order Gaiellales; family JAICJC01; genus CAVPTL01. The sequence continues at coordinate 15,974 of CAWCNL010000003.1, read as the reverse complement.
TCGTGTCGATCTTCGAGCGGCAGGTACCGGTCGAGCTCGAGTTCGACAAGGTCAAGAAGATCTAGACACACCTCACGACCGTGGGAGCGTCCTCACCGGGCGCGCTTGCACCACTAAGGAGAAGCAATGGCAAAGAAGATCATCAAGGTGATCAAGCTCCAGATCCCCGCCGGGCAGGCAAATCCCGCCCCGCCGGTGGGTCCCGCGCTCGGTCAGCACGGCGTCAACATCATGGAGTTCTGCAAGGCGTTCAACGCCCAGACGCAGGGCCCCAACGCCGGCCGTGTCACCCCGGTCGAGATCAGCGTGTACGAGGATCGCTCGTTCACGTTCATCACCAAGACTCCGCCGGCCGCGGTGCTGATCAAGGAGGCGCTCAACCTGAAGTCCGGTTCGGGCGAGCCCAACCGCAACTTCGTGGGCACCATCAGCCGCGACCAGCTGCGCTCGATCGCCGAGACCAAGATGCCCGACCTGAACGCCAACGACGTCGATGCCGCGATGAACATCATCGCCGGCACCGCGCGGTCGATGGGCGTGGAGGTGGCGAGCTGATGGCCGGCAAGAGCTACAAGGCAGCCCGCGACGCGGTCGACCGCGAGAAGCTGTACACGCCGCTGCGATGCGGTGCGCACGCTGAAAAGCCTGCAAACCGCCAAGTTCGACGAGACGGTCGAGGTGCACATGCGGCTGGGCCTGAACGTGCGCCACGCCGAGCAGCAGCTGCGCGGCACGCTCTTCCTGCCTCACGGCACCGGGCGGTCGGTGACCGTCGCCGTGTTCGCCCAGGGCGAGAAGGCCAAGGAGGCCGAGGACGCCGGCGCCGACCACGTCGGCGGCGACGACCTGGCCGCCAAGGTGCTCGAGGGGTTCTCGGATTTCGATGTCGCGATCGCGACGCCCGACATGATGGGCGTGGTCGGCCGGCTGGGCCGCGTGCTGGGCCCGCAGGGCAAGATGCCGAGCCCCAAGGCCGGCACCATCACGTTCGACATCGAGAAGGCCGTGTCGGATATCAAGTCGGGCAAGATCGAGTACCGCACCGACCGCACCGCGATCGTGCACGCCGCGATCGGCAAGAAGTCGTTCGACGAGCGCGCTCTGGTCGAGAACTACGGCGCCGTGCTGGACGAGATCCTGCGCGTCAAGCCGGCCGCGGCCAAGGGCCGCTACATCAAGTCGGTGACCATGGCATCGACCATGGGCCCCGGCATCCACATCGATTCGTCTCGCACCCGCGACCTGCTCGAGGAGACGGCCGCGGGCTGATCTGACCGCTTGAAAACGCGTCCGCGCCGAAGACCGTCGGGGCCCTCCGGGGCTCAAACCATCACCCGACGCAGGTGGGGTCACGTGCAGCCCTCCAGGCTTGCGCGCGTCCACCACCCCGGTGGACGCCCGAGCCAGACCAAGGAGGTGAATGCATGAACACAGCGGAGAAACAGGCGGTGGTGGAGAAGCTCACCACCACGATCCGGGAAGTCGGAGTCGATGATCGTCACCGACTACCGGGGGCTCAGCGTGACGCAACTGGCGGAGGTCCGAGGCCAGCTGCGCGAGTCCGGCGCACGCCTTGTCATCACCAAGAACACGCTCGCGCGGATCGCCGCCGGGCTGGCCGAAAAGCCCGATCTGGTCGAACTCCTGCAGGGGCCGACCGCGATCGCGTTCATCAGTGACGACCCGGCCGCGGCCGCCAAGAAGCTCAGTCGAGATCGCTCGCCAGACGCGCATCCTCGAAGTCAAGCGGTGCCATCATCGAGGGCGAACGGCTGGGGCCGACGAGGTCCGCCAGCTCGGCGACCTGCCGCCCAAGGAAGTGCTGCAGGCGCAGGTGGTCGGCGCGGTGGCCTCACCGCTGCAGGGTACGTACAACACCCTCGCCGCACCGCTACGCGAATTCCTGGTCGTCCTCGACCAGTACATCGAACAACGACAGGCGCAGGAAGCCGCCTGAGACAGGGAGTGCACAATGGCTGTTACCGCTGAGCAGCTCGAGGAGATGACCGTTCTCGAGCTCGTCAATCTCAAGAAGGAACTCGAGGAGCGCTGGGGTGTCAGCGCTGCCGCCGCTGCGCCGGTGATGGTCGCCGCCGGCGGTGGTGGCGGCGCCGAGGAGGCCGCCGAGGAGCAGACGGCGTTCGACGTCGTGCTGGCCGCCCCGGGGCCGAACAAGATCCCGGTGATCAAGGTCATCCGCGAGGTCACCGGTCTGGGCTTGAAGGAGGCCAAGGCAGTCGCCGACGAGGCGCCGAAGCCCGTCAAGGAGGGCGTGCCCAAGGAGGAGGCCGACCAGATCAAGGCCAAGCTCGAGGAGGCTGGGGCGACCGTCGAGGTCAAGTAGTCCCACTGCGCCGTGTGGCAGCCCGCCCGGGGCCGAATGGCCCCGGGCGGGCGGTGGAACTGCGGTTGGCGCGGCACGAGAGGGCCGCGCACCGATAGAATGTGCTGATGGAAAAAGCTTCTTGTGTACTGCCGATCGCGCCGATTCGCGCGGCCGGCAGATGAGAGTGCCGAGCAGGGCACCCAGTCGCTCTTCGCCGACCCGCTGGACGTCTCGGAGCGCAGCGATGGGTGGGCGCGCGGTCGTGCTGTCGGACGGCTACGAGGGATTCGTGCAGGCCGACGCGCTCGGCGAGCCGCTGCCCAAGGATCGCGCCCACGTGGTGGTCGTCCCGCAGGCCGCCGACCGCTATCTGGGTACATGGCTGCCGGCGCCGGGACTCCGCACCGAGCCGCTGGCCGCCGCCCGCCGCAAGGCTTCGGGCGAGGCGATCGCCGAGACTGCGCTGATGTTCCTGGGAGCCCCGTACCAGTGGGGTGGCGTGACGGTGCTGGGGCCTCGACTGCTCGGGACTCGTCCAGACCGTGCACCGCCGCTTCGGACTGCTGTTGCCGCGCAACGCCGACCAGCAGGAGACCGCCGGTCGCGAGGTGTCGCTGCGCTCGGCCGAGCCGGGCGACCTGCTGTGCTACGGCGACCACATCGCCATCTGGCTTGGCGGCGGCGAGATCGTGCACGCCACCGAGGCCTCACGGCGAGGTCGTGCGCGAGAAGCATCCCGCCGATCTGAAGGCGCGGCTGCGCACCGTGCGCCGGGTGTACGAGGCCGAAGACTGATCGGCTGGTGCGCGATCGACGTTCGCTCCGGGCGAACGGCGGGTCGTGCAACAGGATCGTGTCGTACCGTCGGCCAGCACCATCAAGGTGCTGATCTCGGCCGCGCTGTGGGAGGCCTCAGCCGCCGGCAGGATCGACGTCCACGCCCCGCGGACCGGCCAGCCGAGATCCCCCGCGGCGACCCCGAGGGGCTGCTGGCGGGGTGGGATGCGAGGTCTTCGGTCACGCTGGCCGACCTCGACCTGCTGATGCTCTCGGTGTCCGACAACGACGCCACCAACGCGGTGATCGACGCCGTCGGCATGCCGCAGGTGAACGCCCTGGGCGCGCGGCTCGGGCTCTCGGCCACGGCGCTGCAGCGCAGGATGCTCGATTTCGACGCGGTGGCGGCGGGACGAGACAACACCACCTGCGGCGCCGATCTGGCCCGGCTGATGGCCGTGCTCGGCGGCGCCGGTGGGCTCCCGGCCGAGGTCTGCGAGCACGTGCTCGCGGGGCTGCGGCGCAGCCAGCATCGCGACATCGTGCCGCGCTACCTGTGGCCGGCCGCCTCCTGGGTGGCGTGTAAGCAGGGCGAGCTTGACCACGTGCGGCATGACGCCGCCCTCGTCGACTATCCCCAGGGCGGCGTGGCGGTGGCGGTCGTCTCTACACCGGCCGCCGCATCCGACGCGCTGGCCCGCGTCGCCGCACAGGCGGTGCGCGCGGTCACCGCGGCACCGTTAACGACCACGGGGGTGGCGGTTCCGAAGAACCGCCACCCCCGGCTGTCGGGGCTAGTTGATCACTTCACCCACAGCTGATCCAGCAGAGTCGTCCACTGGGTGCTGTTCTGCCAGTTGCCCAGCCGCTTGGACACGAAGTACACGTCCTTGGCGTTGAACAGGTCGGCATGCGGTGCATCATCAGTGACCATCTTGTCGATCTGATTCCACTGGTTGGACGCGGCACTTGCTCCGTGAGCAGCCTCCGTCGCCAGCGCGGCGTCGATCTTCGCACTGCACGGTCTTGTTGCAGTAGAGCGACGCATTGTTGTTCGCAGTGCTGTTGAGGCGCACCGAAGAGCAGCTCTCGAGCACGTTGATGAAGTTGGACGCCACCGGGTAATCCGGGAACCAGTCGCCCCAGCCGATGTTCACCTTGTTGCTGGAGTCCGCGGACGTGGTGAAGTACGGGCCGTGTGCGAGCTGATGCAGCGTCACCTTGTACCCCAGGTTCTCCAGCACGCTTTGCACGTACTGGCCGATCTGGTTGATCGGTGCGAAGTTCTCGGTGTACAGGCTGACCGGCTGACCGCTGGTGCCGGACTGCTGCACCAGCTGCTTGGCCTTGGTCATGTCTGGACCGGAGTAACTGCCGCTGGTCGTGCTACCCGAGGTGTACGGGCAGTACGCCGGTGAGCCACCCGGCATGGCCGGCGGCACGATCTGGCAGGTCGCAGACGCGATCGCCGGGCCGCCCCACAGCTTGATGACGGCGTTGCGGTCGACTGCGAAGTTGACCGCCTGGCGGGCCTTCTGGTTGTTGAACGGCGGGATCGTCGTATTCATGAACATCCAGTAGGTGCCCAGCGTCGGCTCGACGTGGAGCTGATTTGGGTACTTGCGTGGACAGGTCATTGAGACGATCCGCTGGGGGGTTGTCGTAGGCCCAGTCGGAGGTGCCGTTCTGGATGTCGTTGACCTCGGTCTCGCCGGTCACGCCCCACTTCCAGTTGATCTCGTCCGGGTAGCCCGAGGGCTGCGCATCCTTCGACCACTGGTGGAACTGCGGGTTGCGCACCAGCACGATGCCGGTTGCCGGCGTGTACGACTTGATCATGTACGGGCCGGTGGAGGGGATCGCGGCGGTGCCGACGTCCTTGTTGGGCAGGCCTGGAGGCACGATCGCCGCGAAGGGCAACGCGAGCGTATCGAGGAACTCACCGTCGGCCTTGGTCAAGGTGATCGCGATCTGGCCGGTCGCATCATTGGTCTTGATGCCGGTCAGGTTGCAGGTCGCACGATTCAGCGAGGCAGGCGGTATTGCCGACGATGCCGTCGCCGCCGCTGAGGCCGTAGTACGGCGCGATGGACGTGGCCTTGAACAGCCGCTCCATCGACGTCTTGAAGTCGGACGCCTTGACCGGCGTGCCGTCGGAGAACTTGATGCCCTTACGCAGAGTGAACGTGTAGGTCTTGTTGTCGTTCGAGATCGTCGGCGGGCCTTCGGCCAGGTCGGGTACCAGGTCGGTCGAGTGAACGCCGCCGACCTCCTTGAATGCATAAAGACCGTCGTACAAGATGTGCATGTAATCCCACGACTGCACCTCGTAGGCGATGCGCGGGATCGATCGAATCCGGGCTCGAGAGAGCGAGCAGATTCAGCGTGCCACCCACGTGGCTCGCATTAGACGCGGTACCGCTCGACGAGCCGCCCGTTGAGCTGCTCGAACTGCCAGAGCCGCCGCAACCCGCGGCCACCAGACAGGCCACGCCGCCCAGCGCGCCCAGAAGCGCCACGCGCTTCAGCTTAAGGGACATTCATCCTCCTCGGGATAGCCGAAACCACATGTAAGACGCCTGAGTGCAACAGAAGTTGGCTGGAAAGTCAACACATGTTCTTCGCGCTTCAACGGTGCTAGGCTGGCCAACGTGTCGACGCTCGCTGAGACCGACGCCTATTTCTTCGAAGCCGACGAGATCGGCGATGTTGCGGGCAGCCCATGGCGCCTCGCGATGCGCCGCCTGCGCCGTAACCGCAGTGCGATCGTCGCGGGGGTGGCCTTCATCCTCGTGGTGCTGAGCGCGGTGCTTGCACCGGTCTACGCCGATCACATCGCGCGCACCAGGCCGTTCAGCGCCACGCCCAACGCGACCACGGTCGTGAACGGAAAGACTGTGCAGGTGATCCAGGCAGGTGGCGGTGTGCTGAAGCTGGGCGAGACGCCGATCGGCCCGACGTGGAAGCACAATTACTTCCTGGGCGCCGACACGCTGGGCCGCGATGTGATGGCGCGGCTGCTCTACGCGGGCCGCTCGTCGCTGATCATCGGCATCGGCTCGGGGCTCCTGTGCGCGTTTCTGGCCACCCTGGTGGGCCTCGCCGCGGGCTTCTTCGGCGGGGTCGACCGACAGCATCCTCTCGCGGGTCGATGGACGTGATCTGGGCGTTTCCGGTGTTCCTGCTGGCCATCGCGCTGGGCACGGTGCTGCAGACATCGGGCATCCATTTCGGGCCGATTTCGATCGGCCCTTCGAGTCTCTGGATCCAGATCGTGATCATCGGGGTGATCTACGTGCCCTATCTGGCCCGACCGATCCGCGGCCACGTTCTGTCCGTGCGCGAAAAGGAGTTCGTCGAAGCAGCGATCGGCGAGGGAGCGTCGGACTGGCGGCTGATCATGAGCGAGGTGCTGCCCAACGTCATCACCGTGATCATCGTGCTGTTCCCGCTGATCATCGCGCTGAACATCCTCACCGAGTCGGGTCTGTCGTTCCTCGGCATCGGCGTGCAGCCGCCGGCGGCGAGTTGGGGCACCATCATCAACGACGGTCAGGATCTGCTCTACTCACGGCCGTGGGTCTCGATCGCCCCGGGCATCATGATCGTGATCACCGTGCTGGCGCTGAACGTGTTCGGCGACGGCATTCGTGACGCGCTCGACCCTCGCGCCAAGCTGCGGATCGACGGCGTAATGGGCACCTTCATCATCCGCAGGCTGATCGGCATGGTGTTCGTGCTGTTCGCGGTGTCGGTGATCACGTTTCTGATCTTCTTTGCGATCCCCGGCGTCGACCCCGCCCGGCAGATGGCCGGGCGCAACCCCGACCCCGCGACGATCAAGCAGATCACGCCACGAGTTCGGCCTCGACCGGTCGCTGCCGGTGCAGTACGTGTTGATGATGAACCACCTGCTGGTCCAGCGCGATCTGGTCTCGTATTCGCACCGCGGTCTGAAGGTGGTGCCGCAGCTGGTCGCGGCGACCCCGGTGACGCTCTCGCTCGTGTTCGGTGCGGCGATCATCTGGGTGGTGGTGTCGATCCTCATGGGGATCACCGCGGCGGTGATGAAGGGCACCTTCGTCGACCCGTTACTCATGGTCATCGGCCTGATCGGGATCTCGATCCCGGTGTTCTGGCTGGGCGAGATGGCGAACCTGGTTACCCAGGACCGGCTGCACGACACGTTCCTGTTCTCGTGGGTGCCGCCGGTGGGCTACGTGCCGTTCACCCAGAGTCCGTCGCAGTGGGCGCTGCACCTGATCATCCCGTGGTGCGTGCTCAGCGTGACCTATATCGGGTTCTACTCGCGCGTCCTTCGCTCGAGCCTGCTCGAGGTGCAAAACGACGACTTCATCCGCACCGCCCGCGCCAAGGGCCTGACAGAGCAAACGGTGTGGACGAAGCACATCCTGCGCAACTCGATGATCACCTACGTCAGCCTGTTCGGTCTGGACTTCGGTGCGCTGGTGGGCGGAGGGGCGCTGCTGGTCGAGGTCGTGTTCAGCCTTCCGGGGGTCGGCTACCTGACCTACAACGCGATCCCCGAGTTGGATCTTCCGGTGATCATGGCCACGGTCATCTACGGTGCGTTCTTCATCGTCGTCGCCAATGCGTGCGTCGACATCTTCTACGCCCGCCTCGACCCAAGGATTCGCCCATCGTGACCAAACCGGAGATCGACGAGCCGCTGCTCGACGTGCGCGACCTGAAGGTGACGTTTCGCACCGAGGACGGGCTGGTCAAGGCGGTGGACGGGCTGACGTTCTCGGTGCGCAAGGGCGAGGTGCTGGGGATCGTGGGCGAGTCGGGGTCGGGCAAGAGCGTCACGATGATGTCGGTGATGCGGCTGATCAACGATCCCAACGCCATCTTCGAGGGCCAGGTGCATCTACAAGGGCCGCGACCTGATGACGCTGGACTCGGCGGTCATGCAGGACATCCGCGGCGCCGAGATGGCCATGATCTTCCAGGATCCGATGACCTCGCTGAACCCGGTGTACAAGGTCGGGCTGGCAGATCGCCGAGCAGATCCAGGCGCACGAGAAGATCTCCAACAAGGAGGCCCGGTCGCGGTCGATCGAGCTCTTGAAGGCGGTCGGAATCCCGAACCCCGAGACGCGTGTGGACGACTATCCGCACCAGTTCTCGGGCGGCATGCGGCAGCGCGTGATGATCGCCATGGCGCTCTCGTGCAACCCCGACCTGCTGATCGCCGACGAGCCCACCACGGCGCTCGACGTGACCATCCAGGCGCAGATCCTCGACCTGATCGGCCGGCTCAAGAGCGAGTTCAACTCGGCGGTGGTGATGATCACCCACGACATGGGTGTGGTCGCCGAGGTCGCCGACCGCGTGATCGTGATGTACGCCGGCCGGGTGGTGGAGCACGGCACCAAGGAGGACGTGTTCAACGATCCCCAGCACCCGTACACCTGGGGGCTTCTGGGCTCGATTCCGCGGCTCGACCGGCCCAAGCCCGAGCGCCTCACCGCCATCCCGGGCAGCCCGCCGTCGCTCGTGCGGCTGCCGCCGGGCTGCAACTTCTCGCCGCGCTGCCGGCACCGGTTCGAGCGCTGCGCGACCGACGACCCGGCGCTCGAGCCACGCGTCAACGCCGGGCACCTCGATGCCTGCCACCTCACGCTCGAGCAGAAGCGCAACCTGCGTGGGCGCGACATCAATCCGGCGCTTGCGAGGGAAGCCGGGTGAGCGCGCCGGAGGCCGTTGCGGCCGAGCCCGCGGCGAGCACCGATCCAAAGCCCCTGCTGGTGGCCAAGGATGTGCGCAAGTATTTCCCGATCAAGTCGGGTGTGATCGTGCAGCGCGAGGTGGCCCGGGTGCACGCGGTCGACGGCGTGAGCTTCGAGGTGCTGCCCGGCGAGACGCTCGGCCTGGTGGGCGAGTCCGGCTGCGGCAAGTCCACGCTGGGACGCTGCCTGATCCGGCTGCACGACATCACCGTCGGGCACGGTCGAGTTCGACGGCACCGACATCTCCAAGATGTCGCGCTCGCAGCTGCGCCCGCTGCGGCGTGAGATGCAGATGGTGTTCCAGGATCCGTACGCGTCGCTCAATCCGCGCAAGCGCGTGGGCACCATCATCAGCGACCCGCTGCGCATCCACAAGCAGGGCTCGGGTAAGGAGATGAAGGAGAAGGTGCAGGAGCTGCTGAGCCTGGTGGGCCTGAACCCCGAGCACTACAACCGCTATCCGCACGAGTTCTCGGGCGGTCAGCGGCAGCGCATCGGCGTCGCCCGCGCGCTGGCCCTCAACCCGCGGCTGATCGTGGCCGACGAGCCGGTTTCGGCGCTGGACGTGTCGATCCAGGCGCAGGTGGTGAACCTGCTCGACGACCTCCAGGACGAGCTGGGCCTGACCTACGTGTTCATCGCCCACGACCTCTCGGTGGTGCGGCACGTCTCCGACCGGATCGCGGTGATGTACCTGGGCAAGATCGTCGAGATCTCGCCGGCCGAGGAGCTCTACTCCGATCCGATCCATCCCTACACCGAGGCGCTGCTCTCGGCGGTGCCGATTCCCGATCTGGCGGTCACCGCGCAGGCGCGAGCGGATCGTGCTCACCGGCGAGGTGCCCAGCCCGATCAACCCGCCCAGCGGCTGCCGGTTTCATCCGCGCTGCCGGTATGCCACCGAGGTGTGCGCCACCGACGAGCCGCAGCTGGTCGACCACGGCGGCGGGCACGTGGCGGCCTGCCATCACCCGCTCAATCAGACCCCGGCAGTCACCCAGGCGGCAGGCCCGGAGAGCGCGGACTAGCGGCCGCGGCGCGTTGACGCGCCGCCGACCGCCCCGTTATACACGGCTAGATGAGTGCTCTTCTGCCCGCCGGGCCAGACTTCCGGCGCCTGTGGTTTGCCACCGCCATCAGCGTCCTCGGCACGTGGGCGGCGGCCATCGCGCTTTCGGTGCGGCTGTACCGCGATACCGGGTCGGCCGAGTGGGTCTCGGCGCTCTACGTGGCCGAGTTCGTGCCGGCGATCGTGATCGGCGTGCTGTTCGCCAACCGGCTCGACCGGCTGGTGCCGCGCCGCGGGCTGGTGGGCGCCGACCTGATCTGCGCCGGCTGTTTCGCCGTGCTGGCGTTCGTGCACCAGCCGGCCGCGGTGGTGGGGCTGGCGCTCGTGGCCGGAGCCGCCGCCGGGATCTTCCGTCCGGTGGCGCTGGCCTCGGTGCCGCTGATGGTCGAGGAGGAGCAGCTCGACCCGGCCAACGGCGCGCTGACGGCGGTCGATGCGATCATGACCACCGCCGGCCAGGCGGTCGGCGGCGTACTGGTGACGCTGGCCGGTGCGGCGGTCGTGCTGTTCGCCAACGCGGCGACGTTCACGCTCTCGGCGCTCCTGCTGTTCGGTGCGGCAGCGCTGCGCGGTGCTCCTGCGGCTGCGGCCGGCCCGGCCGAGAATCCGCTGGTTCACATCGGCCGGGTGGTGCGTTCGATCCGGTTGCGGCCGAGGCTCCTGCAGGTGGCCGTCGCCTCGCCGCTGATGCTGGTGATGGCCGGTGCCATCGGCGCGCTGTGGGTGCCGCTGTTCCTGCACACCGACAGGTCGTCGGCCGCCGTGGTGGGCATCGCGCTGGCCATGATGCAGGTGGGCATCCTGTGCGGCAGCATCGTTGCCGGCCGCTACGGGGCGGTGCTCGCGCCGCACTACCCGTCGGTGCTCGGGCTGATCGGCCTGTGCGTGGCGGCGGCAGGGCTCACCAACCACGCGTGGCTTGCGACCGTGGCGTTCTTTGCAACGGGCATCGCGAACGGTGTGGCCCTGGTCTACAACCGCTCGACCCTGCAGCGCGAGACGTCGCCTGGCCAGCGCACCGGAACGATCGCCGTGCTGATGTCGGCCGGCGGTATCGCGACGGTGCTCGGCGCGGTGGTGGGCGGGCTGGTGGCGGCCCACTGGTCGCCCGCCACCGCGATCATCGCGACGGGCGTGTTCGGCGTCGCCGTCGTCATGCCGGCCGCCATGCTGACTCGGCCCCGCGCATAGGACACCGCGCGCATACCCCGTGCCAGGCACGTTCCATGCGCGCCGCCAAACGCATACCCCGTGCCAGGCACGCGGTATGCGCGAGCTTGATTTTGGCGACTAGAGCGGTATAGTGAGGCCAGCGAGTCGTTTCGCGGGCGTGGCTTTGACCCCCGCAGGCGACACCCCAATCCCTGCGCATTTGCCGAAAACTGCCCGGCCTGATAGGGTTTGTGGTTGCGCTGTTGGTCGGATCGTTCCTTCTTAACCCACTTATGCCCCGCGGGAGGCGTCGCCTTGCCTGAAACACTTGCGCCCCGAAGCCGCCGGACATTCTCGAAGCTCGAGAAAGTCCTGGACGTGCCAAACCTGATCGATATCCAGAAAGCGTCGTTCCGCTGGTTCATGGGCGACCCCAAGGATGCCGCGTCGCTCGAGACATCGGGCCTGCGCGAGACGATCGACGACATCTCGCCCATCCGGGATTACTCGGAGCGGCTCGAGGTGCGGTTGGGGCAGTACACGATCGGCGACCCTGTCGTGTCCGAGCGCGAGTGCCGTGAGAAGGATCTGTCGTTCGAGGTTCCCGTCAACGTCAAGGTTTCCTTCACCAACCTCGACACCGGCGAGATCCGCGAGCAGACCGTCTTCCTGGGCAACTTCCCGTGGATGACCGAGCAGGGCACCTTCATCATCAACGGCACCGAGCGGGTGGTCGTGACCCAGCTGGTGCGCTCCCCCGGCGCCTACATCATGGAGCCCAAGGACGCGACCAAGCAGGTGTTCACCGCCAACCTGATGCCGTCGCGCGGCTCGTGGCTCGAGCTCGAGATCGACAAGAAGGGCCTGGTCAACGTCCGCATCGACCGCAAGCGCAAGCTGCCGGTGACCACGCTCCTGCGCGCGCTGCCGGCCGAGGACGAGAACACCGGCTTCACGATCGACAAGACCGACGAGGGCATCCAGGCGCTGTTCGGCGATAACCCGTTCATCCGCGCCACGCTCGAGAAGGATCCCGCCAAGCGCGAGGAAGAGGCGCTGATCGAGGTCTTCAAGAAGCAGCGCCCCGGCGAGCCGCCGACCGTCGAGAACTCGCGCAACCTCGTACGGGCCCTGTTCTTCGACCCCAAGCGCTACGACCTCACCAAGGTCGGCCGCTACAAGCTGAACATGCGCCTCAACGCGGGCGTCTCGCCCGACTGCCGCGTGCTCACCACCGGCGACATCGTCGAGCTGGTGCGGCGCCTGGTCGAGCTGCCCGTGAAGCTGAACGTGCCCGAGGACTCGCGCGACTTCGCGGCCGACGCGATCGTCATCCCGCGCGATCCGATCGAGCACGATCTTGACGAGTACGAGCATTTCGGCAACCGCCGCCTGCGCACCGTCGGCGAGCTGATCCAGGAAGCATTCCGGATCGGCCTCTACCGCATGGAGCGCGTCGTGCGCGAGCGGCTCACCACCGAGGACGAGGATGCGATCACCCCGCAGACGATCGTCAACATCCGCCCGGTGGCCGCGGCGCTGAAGGAGTTCTTCGGCTCCTCGCAGCTCTCGCAGTTCATGGATCAGACCAACTCGCTGGCGGGTCTCACCCACCGTCGCCGGCTGAACGCACTGGGCGCCGGCGGCCTCACGCGTGAGCGCGCGCCGATCGAAGTGCGTGACGTGCACCCCACCCACTACGGCCGCATGTGCCCGATCGAGACCCCGGAAGGCCCGAACATCGGCCTGATCGGCTCGCTCGGCTCCTACGCCAAGGTGTCGGAGCACGGGTTCGTGCAGACCCCGTACCGCAAGATCGAGAACGGCAAGATCACCGAGCAGATCGAGTATCTGGACGCGCTCCAGGAAGAGAAGTACACGATCGCCCAGGCCAACGCCGAGGTCTCCAAGGCCGGCAAGCTGGAGTCGCCGGTGCTGTGCCGCACGCGGGACGGCGTGCCCGTGCAGGTGGACGCCACCGAGGTCGACTACATGGACGTCGATCCGGCTCAGATCGTGTCGGTCGCAACGGCGCTGATTCCGTTCCTCGAGCACAACGACGCCAACCGCGCCCTGATGGGTTCCAACATGCAGCGCCAGGCGGTGCCGCTGATGGTGACCGAGGCGCCGCTGGTGGGCACCGGGCTCGAGTACCGCGCGGCGGTCGACACCGGTGACGTGACCGTGGCCCTGCGGGCCGGCAAGGTCGAGTACGTCGATGCCGACAAGATCATCGTCGCGGCCAAGGACGGCCACGACACCTACGAGCTGATCAAGTACCGGCGCTCCAACCAGGGCACGGTCATCCACCAGAAGCCGATCGTGCTGCAGGGCCAGAAGGTCACTGCCGGTGAGGTGCTGGCGGACGGTTCCTCGACCGATCTGGGCGAGCTCGCGCTGGGCAAGAACCTGCTCGTCGCGTTCATGTCCTGGGAGGGCTACAACTTCGAGGACGCGATCATCCTGTCCGAGCGGATCGTCAAGGACGATGTGCTCTCGTCGATCCACATCCACGAGTACGAGGTGGATGCCCGCTCGACCAAGCTGGGCGACGAGGAGATCACCCGCGACATTCCCAACCGCTCCGAGGAGTCGCTGCGCAACCTCGACGAGAACGGCATCGTGCGCATCGGCGCCGAGGTCGGCTCGGGCGACCTGCTGGTGGGCAAGGTCACGCCGAAGGGCGAGACCGAGCTGACCGCCGAGGAGAAGCTGATCCGCGCGATCTTCAAGGAGAAGGCGCGCGAGGTTCGCGACACCTCGCTGAAGGTGCCCCACGGCGAGGGCGGCAAGGTGATCGACGTGAAGACCTTCGCGCGGGCCGACGGCGACGATCTGTCGCCGGGCGTCAACGAGCTGGTGCGCGTCTACGTCGCCACCAAGCGCAAGATCGCCGAGGGCGACAAGCTGGCCGGCCGGCACGGCAACAAGGGCGTGATCTCCAAGATCGTGCCCGAGGAGGACATGCCGATGCTGGAAGACGGCACTCCGGTCGACATCATCCTCAACCCGCTGGGCGTGCCTTCGCGCATGAACATCGGCCAGGTGCTCGAGACGCACCTGGGCTGGGCGGCCAAGCACGGCGGCGAGAACGGCGATCCCCAGTGGATGGCCACGCCGGTGTTCGACGGCGCGACGCCGGCCGATGTCGATGAGGCGCTGCTGGACTGGCAGAAGCAGACCACCACGCCGATCAAGCTGATCGTCGACAAGGACGCCCCCAAGGGTGCGGTCTGCACGGGCAAGGCGCGGCTCTTCAACGGCCGCACCGGCGAGCCCTACGACCAGCCGGTGACCGTCGGCTACATGTACATCCTCAAGCTGCTGCACCTGGTCGACGACAAGATCCACGCGCGGTCGACCGGCCCCTACTCGCTGGTCACCCAGCAGCCTCTGGGCGGTAAGGCCCAGTTCGGCGGCCAGCGGTTCGGCGAGATGGAGGTGTGGGCGCTCGAGGCATACGGCGCGGCCTACACGCTGCAGGAGATGCTGACGATCAAGTCCGACGACACCGTGGGCCGCGTCAAGGCCTACGAGGCGATCGTCAAGGGCGAGAACATCCCCGAGCCGTCCATCCCCGAGAGCTTCAAGGTGCTGCTCAAGGAGATGCAGTCGCTCGCGCTCGACGTGAAGGTCGTGAGCGAGGACGGCGGCGCGGTGGTCGTCCGCGAGGAAGAGGACGAACTGCTGCGGGCGGCCGAGGAGCTGGGCATCGACCTGGCCCCGGTGGCCGGCCGGGCCGCGGCTCGCGATCCCGAGGCGCAGGAGCTGGAGGAGGGCGCCGACCGGGTCGACGCCGACGGCGAGCTGACGGTCGCTGCCGACGAGCAGCTGCCCACCGAGGTGTCCGAGGACGACCTCGACGACGTGCACGACAGCGCAGACGACCTGGAGCCCGCGGAGATCGAGGACTGATCGAGACCCGCCGACCCCGTTTGATTACTGATTTCACCATTCCAGGGAAAGTGAGAGCCCCACGTTGATCGACATCAACGATTTCGACGCAATCCAGATCGGCCTGGCCTCGTCCAAGCAGATTCGCGAGTGGTCGTCGGGCGAGGTGACCAAGCCCGAGACCATCAACTACCGCACGCTCAAGCCCGAGAAGGACGGCCTGTTCTGCGAGCGCATCTTCGGTCCCACGAAGGACTGGGAGTGCTACTGCGGTAAGTACAAGCGCGTCCGCTACAAGGGCATCATCTGCGAGCGCTGCGGCGTCGAGGTGACCCGCCAGAAGGTGCGCCGCGAGCGCATGGGGCACATCGACCTGGCCGCTCCGGTGAGCCACATCTGGTTCTTCAAGGGCGTGCCGTCGCGGATCGGCTACCTGCTCGACATCGCTCCCAAGGAGCTCGAGAAGGTGCTGTACTTCGCCGCCTCGATCATCACCTCGGTGGACGCCGAGGCGCGCGAGCGCGACGTGCCCGAGCTCGAGGGCAAGGTGGAGCAGGAGAAGGAGCGCCTGCTGCTCGACAAGGAGGAGGCGCTGGCCGCGCTCGAGGAGCGCATGCAGCGCCGCCGCCAGCATTTCGTCGACGGTTCCACCAAGGGCTTCGACGAGGACGACGACTACTGGGCGCGCACGCTCAACAACTGGGCTGAGGAGGGCGGCACGCCCGTCCTGGACGACGCCCGCAAGCTGGCCGGCGGCCTGCTGGCCGAGGCGGCCAAGCGCGTTGCCGGTGAGGATCCGCGCAAGGTCAAGGAACTCGTCCGCGAGTCGGCGGTGCGCGACGACCGCAAGCTCGGCCCCAAGGAGCTCGACAACGTGGCCGCCTGGGCGGCTGCCGCGCGCACGCTGATCGGCGCCGATCTCGACGCCATGCAGCAGCTGAAGGGCTCGGAGCGCACCAAGGCGCGCAACGCACTCAAGCCGCGGCTGAGCTTCCTCGGCGGC
>CAWCNL010000002.1:0-1607685 GCA_963796875.1 uncultured Actinomycetes bacterium | reverse complement strand
CGGCGTCGATACCGATTAGTTGGGTGAGACTGCCGACCCGAGCGGGCACGATGTAGCAGCCCCCGGAATCGTGGTCGCCTGTGCTTCACCCTACTCCGAAGTCTGCGAACCTGACTCGCGGAGACCTGGAGCAGGCCAATTCATCGGCGTGGAGTTTCCGAGCTTCCTGCCGTCCCTCCGTATCCGAAGAACATTTGGCACGATCGAGGCCCATGTTGGTTCGGACGCTCTGCTGGGCGTGGTCGGTAGGCTCAGCCACAGATCCGCTTCCATGTCAAGCGACTGGCAGCCAACCCGTCGGTACGTGTTCCCACGTAGCTCACGGTCAGCGACTCGGTATCTTCGACACCGACCCGACGAGCCCTGAGTTGAGGACGGTGATCGTCTCGTTTGGGCTGCCCGTAACGGTCGGATGATCCGAGTCCGAATCGTGGATGAAGGCGTGGGTCAGGAGTTGTGGAACTTCAACAGCTGCCCCGTGTGCGGGTTGAGGTAGAGCTCGTACACCCACGGCGTGCGTGAGAACGCCGTGTGCTGTGCATCGGGCGGCGACTGGGTGTCAGCGATCATCTCAGCATTATACCAGGCGACGGTCGTCTCACCAACCCCGGACACTTCCCGGCACGAGAGCCAGAGCGTGGAATACACCGGCCCGAAGCTGGCTGGGAGGCCGGGCTGGACCATAAGCGTGGTGAGAATCCCAAATACCTCGCGGCTGTTGCGACCGCGACCGACAACCCGCAAAAGCTGTTTCGGGATCAGCCGGGAAGCGGAGCATCTGCGGATCGTGGTACTCCTTTCCCGCCAAGGCTGTACGGCTGCCATGGGTAGTTCAGTGGCAGGAACACTGCTGGAATCTGCTTCTTCGGCCGGCCGCTGTGCACAAGCGCGGTTGCGAGCGGATGTTCACACCCACCTTGCCATTCGCCGTTTCACGCAGTCGGCCCGAGCCGGTGTTGGAGAATCCATGCCTCGCGGATCAACGTCTTTGATCCGACGGTCGGCGAATGCACCTGGATGATGTCCTTCTGATACAGGTACTCCCCGGCTGGGACGATCCCGCGCAAGCCATGCTCGGTGGTGACCTGAGCAGCACGGTTCAAGATCTCCGCCGACGCGGTCGTTACCTGATCCGAGCTACGGCTGATCCCGAACAGCAGCCCGGCCACGGCGATGGCCACAACTGCCGCGATCCCGACGACCAAACGGGGACGACGCCGAAGGCGACGAGTCAGCAGGCGCGACGAAGACCCCCCCCCCGCTCGACTGGGGCCGGTCGGCGGCCGAACCGTCAATCAGTCGGGGATTGGTCTGGCTCTCGGTAGGGTCGGCTGCCGCTGCGGTTTGCTCGACTTCGGTACGTTCAAGAACGGTGACCAGTCCGGCGTCACATCCGTGAACGGCGGCGCGAAATCATCCAACGCCGCTCGAGTTCTGTCGTCAAACTCAATCATTGCTCCCCAGTTCGGCTCGAAGAGTGGTCAGGGCGGCGGTCCAGTGTCGGCCCGATCGTGCCGACCTCAAGATCAAGGGCGTCGGCGATCGCGCGGTAGTCGAGATCGGCGTAGAACCGCGCAAGAACAGGACGAGCCGCTGGCGCTCGGGCAAAGCAGCGATCACAGTGCTGAGCGCCGACAACTCCGACGGCGAGAGGGACGGCTGGGCGGCTAGCCCCGTATCAGAGAGTTCAGTCGTCTCAACTTGCGCACGCGCTGCCTTGGCGGTGTTCACCACGATTCGCGCGATCCAGCCGTCCAATGTCCCGGACGCGCGATACGTCGCTTGGGATCTGATCGCCCTGGCGAACGCCTCCTGAACGATGTCCGCTGCTCGTTCGCGCTGGCCGCTGATCGCCGTTGCGCGCCGCAGGTAGTCGTGAAATCCGCGTAGGTACGCCGCCTCAATCGCCGGAAGAAGGTCGCCTGCACTGCTCAAAGTTGGTTCGGTGGTCGGCATGTTCATCTACAAGATCACGATTCGGCAGATTTTGATTAGTCGGTGAGCCTCGCTCGATGTGAGAGATAAGCTCCAGCGGAGTTTCGGACAGCGACCACTCTCATTGTGGTTGCAGCGGAGGCCGACAAACCCAGCCCAAGAGTGCTCAGCCCCCGGATACGCTTGTTCGGATCTCCGCGAGCCAGATCTGGTGGTTCCGAGTGCCATCCCGTGGGATGAGATGGTCGGCGGAGATCTAGAGGAGTGTCTCTACTGGCTGATCGACGTATGGGAGGCACCGATCTCGTCTGGAGAGCCGGATCGGCGACCGGTCAATCCGCTGATGGCGGGCGTGATGTAGAGGCGACGTTCTACCCGCCTGCGCCCGACTGTGAGCCGCGAAGCGAGCGGTGGTGGTTGCAGGCCAAGGGCAGGAAACGGACGGTGGAGCGGGCGGCTGTCGAGGAGTCCAACACCCACGATCCCGACGCGAGCCGACTATGACACCGTGGACGCCGGGCACAGCTGGCATCTGATGGTGTTCACGCTAAAGGCGCCAATCGACGTTCTAAACGGTGTCCGTACTGGACAACCCTGGCCCCGGAAAATGTCTGCGCAGGTGGCCATGTCACAGCCGAACTGATCACAACGGCGACGGAGCCCCACGGCTTCCGCGTGATGATCTACGCCAAACCCATTGGCGGTGGACACCGCCCACTCCCCGACCCGGTTCGGGAGCAAGTCGTTGATGCACTCGAGCATTGGGGCCCCGAACGCCAGACGTTGAGGCCCGGCCAACTCACGATGAGCGGGCCACCGGCTTCGGTGAAGCAGGCCATTGACCCACCTCGGCCGGTGATGCAGGCCCACGAGCAGGTGCGGGCCGTGTACGATCTGCGAGGCGATGCCCCTGAGGCTATCGTCTAGTGGTCTCCGCCCGTCTGTCACCACTCGAAAGGGTCAGCGTTCGCCGCTAGCTGTCGGCTTTGGTTGTGCGCGTTTGGCCGTTGCTTGGCCCGCGACATAAGGGCGCACCCGCGGAGGAAGGTCGGAATCGACGGAGACGTGGAGCCGCTTGAACCTGTCGTCTACCGATCGGTAGCCCGCAAACCCGTTGAGCAACGTATAGAGTGAGTGCTCGAACTGGGAGATGCTGTACAGCGCCGTCCTCCCGGAGTACTCGCACTGAAATGGGTCGGGCACCAATATTGGATGCCCCATTTCGGTCGGGATCCTCCATAGTCGAACGAAGCAACGGGCGCCCCGCAGTGTCGAAGGTCGATCTGGCCCCCGTAGGAACGGTCGGACAGAAACGCGTGGGCCTTACGCGGCTGGTGAACTCCGTGAACTCAAGTCCCACTGCGATCGAAATCGAGATGTCGGCCCGAAACACGGCGATATACCGCGGCGAGAACTCAACCGTTGAGCGCTGTCCAGGGCCGTCGAAGGCTGCGTCGATGATCTTTACTTCCGGCAGTTCCGTGTAACTCCAATCCTTGGGTTTCGACCCAGCGATCTTGGCGAAGAACGTATTTAGTTTCGATGCCCCCCTTTTCGGCGCTGCAGTTGCGACTATCGCCCGCACATAATGAACATAGGCCGCCGGAGTTCCTCTCCGCAAGCCTCACAAGGGTGATCGCACGGAGCCTCCCAAATGCCAGATCCAGATCTCTCGTACGTCCTGTCTGGTGAAACGCGTCATCCGTTTATCAGGCCGGTGACCGAATCTCGCGCCGGCTTCGAACCCGAACCCTGCCAGCACAACCCGGGTGCCATGGAGTGTGGTCGGGTCGAGACGCCAGGGTGAGGGTCGTTGACGTCCCGACCCGATACCAGCCATCGGCTTTGCCGGAACCCGAAACCGGCACGCGCGAGCCCACGTGCAGTCCGGGGAATCCCCCTGACCAACCATTTCCAGCTTGGACGACGGGCGGCGAATCATGCGGCGGCCATCTCCTCTCAGCAGATGTAGCACGCCACGAAACTACGAAGCTGCGCAAACTCACTCACACATCGATCATCGTGGCTTGCAATGCCGAGGCAGCACGGCTGCGCCACCTAACTCCGATCAAGATCGGCCGGGCCTTTTTGCCCTCGAGTCCTGCATCCCTGGACGACGAGATCGTCCATTCCGCCGTCACGGTCTCGACCTGCACGAGTCCCGCATCGTCCTCGAGCCGGCTCTGCGTGCGAAGCACCAAACCCGAGCGTTGCATCTACTCGGAAGTGAGCTCTCGGGAATCTCTCGCCGAACACCCAACGATTGCTCAAGGAAGCCAAGCAGCTACCTTGATGCGCCACCGATGCAGCGTCACATCGCTAATCCGCAACCTCTTACACACCGCCGGCACCGTCAAACCCTGCGCCTGCAGACCGCTCAGCCTCCCGCAGCTTCATCACGATCTGCTCAGGCGTATACCGCTTCTGCGCCATCCCGGTCCTCCATTAGATCCGACATTCTCCACGAATCCAACACTCGAACCGGACCAAATGGGCGGGGCCACGCCATGTTCATCTGAGCCCAACGTGTCCCCGCGAAGAGATCAGTAGAAGCTCGCGATTCCTAACGCCCAGATTTGTGTGGGTCGCATTTTTCTCAATGCGAGGTGATGGCCTCTTTGGTGCTGTAGGCCAACACCATACGCCGCTGGCGATTCCGAGTCGGCGAAGCGCTGCGACCGCGTTTGGTCGGCGCCAGACCAGCGTATTCGTCGCCACAGCGCCTCGCGAAAACCGCTCCAGATCTCGCGTGACAGTCGTACCTTCGACTTGTTCACCCGACTCTAGCGCCATTGGTCGGGCGCGCGCTCGCCACGAAAGCGGCTCGGGGAGTCAGATCCACGCAGGGAGAGTACGCACGTTCGAATCGTGCCGGGCGCATCGATGAACCGTGCGGTTTCGGAGGCCCGGAGATGCGGGGAACGCATTAAATGCTTTCGTGCGCTGCCTGCGCACAAGACTGAGAAGCTCCGGCTGGAGCCCAAGGATTCTCCTCCGGTCGCCCGAGCCGTGCTGATCGATTCGTGACCCGACCAAAGCCGGCTGGTCACCTGATCGAATCGATGCCGAGAGCTACTCCAATCCGGGGCGAGCGGAGACGCCGAGCCACATGCGGGCCGAATGCATTAATTCCCCTGGATCCCATTGGGCCATGCCGTCATAAATGACGTAACCGTGGCTACCGCCGACAGAAAACTTCCCTCCCTCGGAGCTCCTCAGCTGCAGCCGCGAGCACAAGATTTCAAATCGTCATGGGTGAGGATCTGGGCGATGTCCCAAAGGATCGCGGCGGGTAGTCGCGCTTGCGACGGCCATTCGCGATACCGATGGCGATAAAGCGCGCTGGCGTACGCGAGGAGAACGAGGTTCTTGTCCACGCCGTTGGGCACTAGGCCATTCTGCCACGCCTGCCCGCTCCGGCCTAAGCAGCATCATCCGAGTTGTCGCTCCAAGACACGGAGAGCCTCCAGGCGTTCCTCAAGCGGAGGATGGGCCTCCATCCAGTTGGTGGCGAACGATCGGTCGCGGAGCGACTCCTCGCTTGGCACGATGAAGAACTGGTTCATCATGTCGGCGCTGCGCAGATCGCGGACCGGCAGATACTGGTTCGCGTCGGACAGCTTGATCAACGCCGACGCCAGCGCCGACGGGTTCTTGGTCACCTCAACCGCGCCGCGATCGGCAGCAAACTCGCGGTACTGAGACAGACCCCGGGTGAGCATCAGCGAAGCGAAGTACACCACAGCGCCGAACACGACCACCACGAGGCCAACTCCGCCGATGGAGAACGAGGGGCCGGCGTCCGAGCCAAGGGATTCGGCGGCGAGGTTTCCGTCGGGAATCGCCACGTACCCGTCGCGCTTTGTCTGGGCCCGGCGTTTGGCGTCTCGTCGCTCTCGCCGGCTTCTGCGGATCCAGTTGACGGTGAATGCGTAGAAGCTGGCAACGCTCATCACCGCGCAGTCGTGATGCTGGATGTGCGCGACCTCGTGAGCGACGACCGCTTCAAGCTCCGACGGGTCCAGTCGGATCAGAAGACCCTCGGTGACCACGAGTGTCGAGCGGCGTTGCGTTGGCCCGACGACGAACGCGTTCGGGGTGTAGGCATCCGACACGGCCAATCGGGGTCGTGGACACGACGCCATCATGCACACGCGATCGACGCACTGCTCTAGCTCGGGATGTTCGCCCGGCTGAATGACCTGTGCCAGGAACTGGGAAGTACCGAGTCGCCCGGTTGACAACCACTGGACGACCGCGAGCACCACGAAGATCGCCGCTGGAATCTCAATCGGGATCAGGAACAGCCGTGCGACACCGACCGCAAACAGCGCATACGTCGCTATCAGGATGGCCACGATGAACGCCATGTAGCCGACCAACCGCCAATCCACGCCGACCGACGCGCGCTGCTGCCTCAAACTGAGGACGAACGGTCGAGTTGATCGGACGTGTCGACACGACCCGGACATGAACCACCAGCCATCGCCTGACTATCGACTCGCTGCCGCCGAGAGTCAACCTCCAGGGGGAGTTCGGCGCGTGCGCGTGACTGGCGTCGACGACGCGACGTCGTTCGAATCGTGCCGGGCGCATGGCCTAGACGTGCAGTTTGGTGAGCCGGATGGGCGAAGGAATCGGCGGTCATCGGGTTATAATTGCACTGATGATCGAGGCATATGTTCGGGGCTCGCGCCGCCCGCTCTGCGCAATCGCAATCGTGGCTACGGCTGTCCTCGCGGCCTCGTGCGGCGGAAGTAGCGTGGCCACGACCACGGTCGTACATCCCCGCCCGTTTCCCGCTACCCGGCGATTCCGTGCACGGGAGCAGATCTCAATCGGCGTCAACGCGCTGCCACTCCCGGGGCTATCCGACTCCACCGACTACCAGTCCGGAACTGTGTCGGAATATCTCGATAGGCAGGTGGTAAAGATCATCGGCAGCCAGACGCTCTGCTACTCACAGGGCGGCTGGTTAGTGTGGGAACCCGAGCAAGGTCACCGTCGCTCGATAACGCTCGCGCAGCCCTTGCCGGCCCGCGACCTGGCTGCATTCCTCTCCGATCGCCCCGGAGTCATCCTGAACCTCGCCGAGTTGAGTCCGCCACCGTCGCAGCCCTCGACATGGAAGGCGAGCTTTCCGGTGTCGACGGCGCAGATCGTCAGGACAGCTACGTCCGCTGCGCCACCGGCCATCCGTTCGGCCGCGCGCCGCGAGGTGTTGGTCAATGCGCGACTGGCTCGCACGCCCGTGAAGCTCACAACCTGGTGGTCATCGTCGCAACCGGGCATGCCCCAACGCGTCAAGGTCGAGATCGACGCGTGGTCATGGCCCAATTTGCAAGTCCCTGGACAGCCGCGGATCCATGTTCAGTCGGTGCTTGACTGGCGGTTTCATCCGGGTGGGCAAGTCGTCGACTGCCGCACAGCACGTCTTCCAACGCATGTGAACGATCAGACGGTCAAGACTGGGCCATGACGCCCACAGCGGCCGTTACCCCGGCGTGGCCAGCAGGCCGCCGGCGCCACGTCAAGCGCGGGGCACCTGCTGGGTGATGCAGTGAGTCCCACCGCCGCCGTAGGCGATCACACGGCTCGGCACCCCGACGACCTCGCGGTCGGGGAACGCACCGCGGATGAGGTCGAGGGCGTCGGCGTCGAGCGGGTGGTCGGCAGTGGGCACGACCACGCCGCCGTTGGCGATGTAGAAGTTGACGTAGCAGGAGCCCATCGGCTCGCCGCCGAGATCGAAGTACGGGAGCTGGGGCAGCTCGACCACTTCGATCCGCCGGCCGTTCGCGTCGCGGGCGGCACGCAACGCGGCGAGATTCTGGGCCATCAGATCGAAGTTGGGATTGGCCGGGTCATCGCAGGCCTGAGCGATCACGACCCCGGGACGCACGTACGTGCACACGCCATCGACGTGCCCGTCGGTGTCGGTGTCCTCGTACGCGCCCCAGGGGATCCAGATGATCTCAGACACGCCGAGCGTGCGCCTGAGCTCCGCCTCGATCTCGCTGCGGGACATGCCCGGGTTGCGATTCTGGTGCAGGAGGCACTGTTCGGTGGTGATCAGCGTACCCTCGCCGTCGACGGTGATCGCACCGCCCTCGAGCACCATGCCGGAAGCAGTTCGCGGGAATCCCGCGAGCTCGAGGAATCGTTCCGAGACGCTCGCATCGTGGTCGTAGGGCAGGTACTTACCTCCCCATGAGTTGAACCGAAAGTCGATTCCGCAACGTGTACCGTCGGCATCGACGACGAAGATCGGGCCCGAGTCGCGCATCCACGAGTCGTCGATCTCGAGCTCGACCACATCTACTCCACGGCTGCACGCCGCCCGCACCTGGCCAGCCTGGCCCGGCGCGGCAACCATGGTCACGGGTTCGAATGCCGCGATCGCGTTGGCGGTGGCGGCGTACTCGCTGCGGGCGGCCGCGAGATGTCGGCCCCACAGCTCCTCCCGGGTCGGCCAGGCCATCAAGCAGCGCTCGTGCGGCTCCCACTCGGCCGGCATCCGCCAGCCACCGACCGCTCCACGAGACGGCCCCGTCACGACCGCGCGCCCGCCGTGTGGCCCGGCCGTCCCAGGGCGGATTCGGCCAAAAGCCCTGTGTACCGCGCCGGCCGGTTGTGCGGCGCCTCGTCCACGCGTGCAATCAGCTCGAAGTCGGGCATGGCGCCAAAGGTATCACTGACTGAATTTTTAGTCAATCACTCCCGAGCTCGGCCCGGACGCCCTGGCGAATCAGATCCTGAGCCTGTTCGACAGACAGCGAGCCCGCCAGCCACCGCCCGCTGACGCCCTCCACGAGCGCGGTCAACCGCTCGGCCGCCGCACGGGCATCGACTCCGCCAGAGGCTCGGCCCTCCGCCTGCGCGGCCTCGACCAACGCGCTCACGTCTGCGATCCACTCCTCCGTGAGCCGCGCCACCGGTTCGCGCAGCGCCTCGTCGAACCAGGCCGACGCGCGCAGCTCGCCCCATACCGCCGAGTTCTCTCGCACCCGCGGGTCGTCCTGGATCTCGCCGACCAGCACCGCGGTCAGGTCATCCGCCGGCGGGGCGTCGCCGCCGCCGTGCGGGGTTGTGTAGCCGGCGGCCCGCTCATGCACGTATTCCAGCGTGCGCCGCAGGAGCGTCTCGCGGTCGTCGAAGTGGTAGTAGATGAGCGCCACGGAGACGCCTGCCTCGGCGGCCAGCTCCTCCATCCGCAGGCCCCGCACTCCACGGCGCGCGATGACACGGCACGCCGCCTCGAGGATCTCAGTCTTCCGATCGGCCACGAGGCGGACACTACCCACGGCGCGGACTCGTGTAGTACTCGTCAGGACGCGCCCCCAACGACCCGCACCGACCGAGACGCCCGCGTCACTGCGGTGTAGAGCCACCTCTCTCGGTGCTCCCATCTCCACTCGTCGATCACAAGCACGCTGTCCCACTCCGACCCTTGCGCCTTGTGGCAGGTCATCGCGTAGCCAAACGTGAGCCGTGCGATCTTGGGGGTGTACGGGACGGAGGGGGACTCGCGGTGCAGGTCGGTGCTCGTCGCCGGCACGGTGTACCGCTGGCCGGTGAGCGGATCGCGCAGATGCGCCGTGTAGTCCGCGCCGTTCTTCGGGACGGATTCGAGCACGTCCAGCATCTGGCCGTTCAGAAGGTCGAGGTCGGCGGAGTTCTGCAGGCAAACCAGCCTCTCGCCGGGCTCGGGGAGATCGGAGAAGTGGCCGTTTCGCCCCCGCAGGAAGCGGTTCATGCGCGTGCGGGTGCGGTTCGTGCCGCAGATGGTCACATCCATCTCGAACTCCTCGATCACGGCGTCGTCGTCTGCAAGGCAGGGGCTGTGTGAGTAGTCCTGTCTCGTGCGGATGGCGGTGGCGAGGTCGATGACCTCACCATCCTCCTCGTGCCGGTGTACTTCGGTCAGGAGCACGTCGGGCTCGGCGTTGGTGAAGAACCCGCAGCCCTGCGGCGGCGGCAGCTGAAACGGATCCCCAAGGGCCAGCACGGGCTTGCCAAACGACAGCACGTCTGCCCCCAGCGCGCCGTCGACCATCGAGCACTCGTCGACGATCAGAAAATCCGCCGACTCGAGCGGGCTGCGGCGGTTCACCGTGAAGCTCACGTGCCGGCTCTCCTTTCCATGCCTGCACAGCCTGGAGTTGGCGGGCGGGCCCTGACACTGCTCGGGGTAGTAGATGAGCCGGTGCAGGGTTTGCGCCGGCTCCCCACACCGCTGTCCCAGGACGTATGCGGCCTTTCCCGCGAACGCGGCGAGCAGTCCCCCGTCGTGACGGTCGATCACCGCCCGCACGAGCGTCGTCTTGCCGGACCCGGCAGGGCCAAACAGCCGAAACACCGGCTGACGCCAGTCCTGCGCGGGGCCCTCGAGCCACTCGCTGATCGACTCGACCGCAGCTTGCTGCTCCGCGGAGAGATCGACCTCTGACTTACTCATGTGACCACCTCGGCGTTTCCAGCCCGCACTCGAAGCTCGGGGAGAGGCATCCTCGCAGGCGAGGCGGCCGCCAAGTGATCCTTTCGCAACCTCCGTTCATACGAAAGGTTCGGTGATAACCTTTCGTATGAGATGGAAGAGCGCACGGAAATCCGCGGTATCTGGCTGCCGGAGCGATGGCTCCCCGCCCCCGATCTGTATGCACCCGCGCGATACAGGCGCCCGTGCGAGTACGAGACATTTGTTCCCGATCGCCTGTTGAGCGTCCCGCCGGTCTCGCAGACGACTGCCGGCACGGTTTCGGATGCCGAACACGCCATCCGGGCCCTCAGCACCTCGGCGATTCCTGCGTTGTCATCGCTCGCGCGGTTGCTCCTGCGCACCGAGGCAGTTGCCTCGTCCAAGATCGAGGGGATGGAGGTGGACGCGAGGACGTTGGCGCGCGCCCAGGCCAAGGAGAATGCGGGCCAAAACGTCGGCCGCAATAGCCGCGAGATCATCCAGAACATCGACGCGATGCAGATCGCCGTGGAGCTGGCTTCCGGCGTGGATGTCCTCACGGTCGGCCACCTTCGCGACATCCATACCGCTCTGATGCAAGGGGCGGTCGACGCGTCGCGAATCGCCGGCATCGTCAGAGAGTCTCAGAACTGGATCGGCGGCAACGACTACAACCCGTGCGGCGCTGAGTTCGTTCCACCTCCCGCCGGGATGGTCGATGCGCTTCTCGACGATCTCGTCGACTTCGTGAATGACGACGCGATACCGCCGCTGACTCAAGCCGCGTTCGCCCACGCCCAGTTCGAACTGATCCATCCGTTCGCCGACGGAAATGGGCGCACCGGTCGAGCGTTGGTACAGGTGATCCTTCGGCGCCGGGGCGTCGCGCCAAGCTACGTCCCGCCGATCAGCGTCGTGCTGGCAGGCGACAAGGAGGGGTACATCCGCGGGCTGGAGGCGTTTCGCGACGGAGACGAGGAACGCTGGCTCGAGCAGTTCGCGGTGGCGGCCGCGCGCGCCGCGGCCCTCGCGGAGACGTACCTCTCGCGGGTGAACGATCTTCAGGTGAGCTGGCGCGAGAAGGCTTCCGAATTCGTCACCCGCCGGGATGCAGCGGCGTGGCAGATCATCGAACAGCTACCGGCCCACCCAATCATCTCGATCGCCACGGGTGTCGGTGCGACAAACCGAACGCGACCCGCGGTGAGCCTCGGTGTCGACCAGTTGGTTCGAGCTGGCGTCCTGACGCCGCTGTCGTCGGGGAACCGCAACAGGCACTGGGAAGCCATCGGACTCCTCGACCTCATCGCCGAGCTGGATTCGGGACAGACCTGACCACGGTGGCCGGCTCAGACTTAGCGGCCGCAGTAGCGCTCGCCGGCCGGCCTAGCGCGCTTCGGAACGCAACCGCGCGGCCTTCATCTGACGGAGGTTCCACACGTTGAACGCAACGGCGTAGGGCACCATCAGAGCGATCGTGATCCACGGCCCATAGGCCCAGTACACGGGGACCAGTACCCACATCGGAACGCACCAGACCACGTACATCCACTGCAACCGGCGCGCTCGCGCGCGCTCGGCGAGATCGATGATCGGAGCCGAGCCCATCGCTGCCGCAGTTGCCGGGGTCGGTTCGCCGTTCACGAACACCGGCACTCCGGCACGTTCCGCAGCCCGGCGAGACTCTGCAGCGATCGGAGGCAGCGGTTCGACTCGGCCCAGATAGAGGGTGGCGATTGCAGACCCCTTCTCGCCACGAAGGGTCAGAACCTGGCGAGACTTCGAAGGCCTGGCGCTGAGCGTCACCCACGCTGTTTCCGACCAGCGTGCCGAGAGCGGCCGGCCGAACCAGTTGCGGCCTTCCACGCCGGTGGCTGTCACCTGTGCCGAGATCGCGGCCAGGGTGCCCAACTTCCACGCCGCCCCACCGAACGCCAGACCGCAGACGGTCACGGCGAGAGAGACCAGGGTGCCGTTGCCGGTCGATCCGAAGCTCACCGTATTGGCCACCACGAGAAACACCGCCGCGATCAGAGCAAGAATCGTCGGCGGCATTCCGAGGCGGCCACGCCGGAACTCGGTCGGCGCCGGCGAGTGGAGTCCAGAAATCATGCTGCTTCATCGACAAGCAAGGCATGGGGCTTGAGTTGAGAGTGCTCCACAAGGCCGCATCGTGAGACCTTGTATTCCCGCGACCTCGGTCTACAGTTGGTCTAATGAAAAGCAGACGTCCTGTTCTGTTTGCCGGGCTCGTGCTGGTGGCGACGGTCGTTGCGGCGCTCTTGACCATCAGCCACGTTCGCGCCGGGCAGTCGAGTAGTCGGGGCGAGAGCCAGTCGCGACCCTCGCTTGCGACCTTGATCTCCCACCAGTTCCCATACGTAGTGGTTGGGACTCCGTCCAGCCAGGCTCACTCCGATTGGGTGCCTCACGCGAAGGTGCTCTCGGCCGTCCACAGGTCGGGCCTTCTTGTTGTGGACAGGACGAGGCTCCCAACGAGACCTCCGCTAACGGTCGACCCCCCTGATCTCGCGGCGGTAAAGGCGCCTGACGCTTCCTGGTTTGTTGCCGCCAGTGGCCCGCCGAACCCTCAGACGTATCGCGCGGTGGTTGTCCAGATCGCTGCGGTTGGCTCTACGCGCGAGGCGGCCGAGTTCGCAAGCCGCGGCGCACGGCCAGGCAACAACGGGCCGATCCATCTCGGCCACGTCAGGAACCTGGTGTACTCGGTGTCAGGCCCGACCGCCCTTGCCGAAGCCACCTACACGCGGCTTACCGCAAACCTCACCGCAGCCGCCGAGCGTTGACCCTGCGCCGTGGCCGGTTCGGGCGGCTACACGCGGGGGTCGAGCCGGTCGATCAGCCGCGAGAGCGGATCGCTGAGCCGCTCCGTGGGAGCGTCGTCAGCCAGCGTCCCAAGAAACGCCGAGAGCTGTGAGGTGCGCAGGTCATCGAGCGCAATCACGCTCAGCACCCGCCCGTCCTCGTCGTAGATGCTGAGCCTGGTGTGCGGCGGGCCGAGTTCGGGATCGAAGTACCGCGAAACGCGCAGGCCGCGTCCAGGCGTCGAAACGTCTGGGTGGGCCTGAAACTGCGCGACAGCCTTGCCTGCTTGAGGCGTAGCGCACCAAGGGCAGAAGCGGAACTCTTGATCCACCTGCTCACCACAACGAACGCATCTCACCGCAACCTCCCAGCCTCTCTAGGCTCAGGATACGCCCAGACCGGGCCTACGTCCACGGAGTCCCAGCACCCCCTTTGTGCGGGTGTCGCCTACTAGCCCTACTCGCCGCGTTGGCACGGTTTTCGCGGCCTAGAACGGCGTGGTGGTACGCCGGGCGGAAGGGTCATACTTCGGCTTCCCCCAGACCACGCGATCCTGCTCCCTGGATATCCAACGCCGCCGCCGAATCAGCACGAACCCGACGACGTACACCGTCAGGCCGGCGAGGTAGGCCGCCAGAAGGAGAACGTTCACACGATCAGCGACATATCCCATCAACACGGCGAACACCAGCACCGGGGCGCAGATCAACGCCACCACGAGTCGGCTCACCGCCGGTTGCCGATCACCTGCATCGCTCACCTCTCCATCGTACAGTCGTGAGAGCCGGTCGCCCAGACCGCTAGCCCGCTGCGGAGGCGTCGAGCCGATCCCCATCCTCAAGACTCATCGTCAACTTCTGGCTCGTGCCGGACTCGCTTGGGAAGCAGTTTGAGGCGCAAAGTCGGCCTGTGTCCGTCGCCTCGGCGCTGATCGGTGACTGAATGCGGGACTGCTCTCTCTGAGCCATCCCAGCCGCCCAGAGCCCCTCGCCCGCATCGGCTGAACTTTCGCGAGGTCAGCGAGGTCTAAACGCGGAGAGCAGTACCGCGTTCCCGACTGACGGGCCGATTCGGCGCTTACAGCCAACCGACCGTTAGCACAGGTAATCTTCCCAAATTACATCTATGTAATAATTCTGCACTGATCGGGGTTATCCGTCTGATGGGCTTTCGCACAAGGCACGCCACGGCAACCAGGGGGTTCGCCGCAGCCACGATCCTCCGCCGCTCAGAGCCGCACGCTGGGCCAGTACGCACAGCGCCGAGCGCCGGCGGTCGAGTGCAAGGTGGCGGCCTGCCGGCCGATCCCCGTCTCACGCTCGTTGTGGCGGCGATCGCTACCGCCCTCAGTTTCGCCGTGAACGTCCGCGAGGCCCTGCAAAACCCGTTCTGGACCGATGAGGTGGCTTCGGCCCGAGTCGTCACCACGCCGACCACCGGGGCCGCGATCACGCTGATCACCCATCGGGAATCGACGCCCCCAGGCTGGTATGCCCTCGCCTGGGCTCTGCACCGTGCCGGTATCTCGATCATGAGCGTCCGGGTCACCTCGGCCGTTTGCGTGGCCCTACTCGCCGGGCTCGTGGTGATCGTCGCCGGGCGGCTCATGCCGCTCTACGCGGCTTCCGTCGCCGGGGCCCTGGTGGTGTTCGGAACGCAGTTCGTGTTCCACGGCCGCGAACTCCGAGCCTATGCCCTGTTCGCGCTGATCTGCATGGTGTTCATGATCGCCCTGGTCGGAGCAGTAAACCGGCCGGGTGCAATCACTCTGCTCATGCTGAGCTGCTCGGTGGCGATCGGTGCGCTGACCCACTACTTCTTCCTGGCTGCCGTGCTCGTGGGCCTGGTCTGGCTGACGATCATCGATCGGCCACGCCCAGTGCGGCTCCGGGCACTCGCGGCGATGCTCGCCGGCCTCCTGTTCCTTGCGGCTTGGTGGCCACATATGACCCAGCAGATCACGAACGACCGGTACGCAGGTGTCGGCCAGTTCTCGCTGCGCGAACTCGGGCACGTTTACTGGCGGTTCTACGCCGCGGGGCTCCCGGGTCCAGCATGGCTCGGAGTTGGGATCATGATCACGAGCTATCTGGTCGTGATCAGCGGAGCGGTGATCCTGTGGCGCATCAGCGACGAGGGCCGGCTCGTCGCGATGCTCGCCGGCGGCTCAGTGCTCCTCGCAACGCTCGCCGGACTCGTCGGCGTCGAGGTGTTCGACGTCCGAAACCTGCTCGGAAGCGCACCGTTCGCAGCGATCTGCCTTGCCGCCGTGGTCGCGCGGATTCCCCGCCCATTCGCGTATCCAACCGCAGCTATCGTCGCGGGCTTGGCGATCTTCGGTTACGCCCACACAAGCCACGCTTCGCCGGCGCCGTTTGACCGGATCGCAACGGCCCTGCTGGCCGAGTCCTGGCATCCGGGCCAACCGATCGCCGCGATCGGCCATGGGTACCCTGGCCCGCTCGGCTGGTACCTCAACCTCCCGGGCGCCCCGCGGACCCACCGGCTCGGTGCCGGTCGGTGCCGGCCGATCTTCATCGTCGGCCCACGAGCACTGGCCCATGCACTCGACCCGACTCCGTCGGAAGTCCGAACAGTCGGCGCCTTCGCGGTCGAGCGTGATGACTCGGGAGCGATCAGGAACACGGGTATCGCCCCACGGCTCGTACTCCTCGGATCAGGCTCGCTCCCGTGCGCCGCGCCGCCGAGCCACTCGTAGAACCGTGGGGGGAGCGCTGCACGCGCACGATCACGACCATCCACACGGCGGCGGCCACCGCCTACAGCGCTGTAGGCGAGCGGGCGCGTCGAGCCGGGGTGCGGGCAACTACCCACGCCAGTCACGGGTGTTTCCCGATTTGCGCGCCCCCGCCCTGCGGGAGGATCGGGGGATATCCTGGATGAGAGTTGTGCTCGATACCCCTAAAGCCACCGGTCGACGTGTTTCGGCTTGACGCGCAGCGGATCGGCTAGGCATGGCGTGGGCGATCGAGACCCTCGGGTTGGGCAAGACCTATCGCGGTGATGTTCAGGCCCTCGTCGATCTTGATATGACGGTGGAACTCGGCGAGGTGTACGGCCTGCTGGGACCCAACGGGGCCGGCAAGACGACACTGATCCGAATCCTCCTGGATCTGATCGCGCCCTCCGCCGGTCACGCAAAGCTGCTCGGTCGCGACACGCGTTCAGCCGGAGCCGCGGCGCGCACGGATGTCGGGTATCTGCCCGGCGACGCGACGCTCGCGCCGCGGCTCACCGGCCGACAGCAGCTGGAGTCGTTCGCGCGCATGAGCGGTGGGTTGGCGAGCGCGGAGATCGAGCCGCTGGCCGAGCGGTTCTCGGCGGTCCTGGATCGTCCGATTCGCGAGCTCTCGCGGGGAAATCGCCAGAAGATCGCGTTGATCCAGGCGTTCATGCACACCCCGCAGCTCGTGCTGCTCGACGAGCCGACGAGTGGCCTTGACCCGTTGATCCAGGAAGAGTTCCGCCAGGTGGTCCGCGAGACCGCCGGCGACGGTCGCACCGTCTTTCTCTCGTCGCACTCGCTCGATGAGGTACAGCACGTCGCCCACCGGGTGGGGATCATCCGCGCCGGACGGTTGGCCGCGGTGGAATCCGTCGAGGCGCTGGTCGCCCGGTCGGTGCGCCATGTGGTCGCGACCTTCCAGGCGGCTGTTGATCCCGCCGTGTTCACACAGCTCGACTCGGTTGGGGACGTGCGTGCGGACGGACGGGTGCTGCGCTGCTCGGTGCGGGGCTCGATGGACGCGCTGCTCAAGGAGCTGGCGCGACACGACGTTCTCGACCTCACCAGCACGCCGGCTGACCTCGAAGAGATCTTCCTCAGCTTCTATCGATCGAGCGGCGGCCCCGCCGATGCCTGAGATCTTCCGCCGCGCGCTGCGCGACCGATCGCGCACACTCGTCGCCTGGTCGATCGGGACGATGCTCTACATCGCGATGATCGCCGCGGTATTTCCGTCCATCAAGTCCTCCCCCGGCTTCGACCAGCTCACCCGCCAGTACCCCGAGGTGCTCAAGCACCTGTTTGGAATGACGGGGTCGATCAACCTCACCACCGGCCCCGGCTACCTCGATACAGAGCTCTTCAGCGCCATGCTTCCCCTGTTCGTCATCGCCCTGGCGATTGGCACAGGCGCCGGAACGCTGGCGGGGGAGCACGAGCAGGGTCTGCTCGAGCTGGTGGTATCACGACCGCTGTCGCGGCGATCCGTCGTCCTCTGGAAGACCGCCGCGATGGGCGTCGAGGTGATGGTGTTTGCGACGGTCATGGCGGTTTCGATCGCCGTTGCGGACCCGATCGTCGGATTCTCGCTCGATTTCGCCAACCTGTTCACCGCAGCCCTGGGGTTGGCCGGACTGGGCCTGGTGTACGGCTGTCTATCGCTGGCGGTCGGCGCCGCAACGCGCCACCGGGCCTCGGCAATCGGCGTTCCCGCCGCTGCAGGTGCGGTGGCCTATCTGATCGCGGGGCTCGCGGGGCTTGCAAGCTGGCTCTCGCCGTTTCGCTATGTCTCGCCGTTCCACTACGCCGGCCGCGCGCCGCTGCAGTCAGGCGTCGATGTGACAGGACTGGTCGTGCTCGCCGGCGTGAGCGTCGCGCTGGCCGTAATCGCCGTTGTGGTGTTTCAGCGGCGCGACATGATCTGAACGCCGACGATCACCGACCCGCGGGGCATACCGCGACCAGGTAGTTGTCCGCATGCCGGCAGGTGGTAATCCCGATGCGCCGCCCACTCGCCCACGGCACGATGGCCTTGCACCCTTCCCAAAGGAGGCTCTCTCGTGAAGCCCATCGTTGTCGCCCTCGGGGAACCCGTCGCCCCCCAAAACCTGCTCGAGCTCGCGACGAGCTTGGCCAGGGAACGCGACGCCGAACTGGTACTCGCACACGCCCGCGTACACGCGATCGAGCCAAGCCAGGAGCAACAGATCGCCGAACTCCAGGCTGCGCTCCAGGCCGGCGGCCTGAACGTCTCGACCGTGATCGAAAACACGCTCATGGGTGACGAAGCCCAGTTCATCGCAAAGACCGCGCGCGAGCACGACGCCCAGATGATCGTCATGGGTAGCCGCGGCCGCACACCGCTCACCGGCGCGCTTCTGGGCAGCACCAGCCAGGAGATCCTGCACCACGCCCCCTGCCCGGTAGTGATCATCCCCGAGCACACCTCGTAGACTCGCGACCCCGATTGAGTGACCGGGGTTCGCTCAAGGAGCGAGCGGGATCACACGCGCCGGCCTCTCCGTGCCGCGCGAAGCGCGATGCCGCCGACGCCCCATACCATCGCCGCGGCATACGCCGCCACCGCAGGACGCTGGCCGCCATCAACCAGCCCACTCGCCGCTGCAGCTGCCGTGCGGCTTGTGACGGCCGGGCCTGGTGGGCGGCGTAGAGGCCCGACCCGGCGACGGCGCCGCCAGCTGTGCGAGTGCAGTGGCGACGATCGCGGCCTGACGAAACCTGCTCAACACCGCCGGCGACCTCCCGGCTCGATCGTAGGCAAGGGGTTGTGGGAGCGCCGGCCCCAGCGGCCGACGCTCCCACGATCAGATCTCCCTCAGATCTTTTCCTTGAGCTTGTCGACGCCCTCATCGATCTTGCCCTTGACCTTCTCGCCGGCCTGCTCGGTCTGACCCTCTCGCTTCATCTGGTCATCGCCAGTCGTGTCGCCGAGCTTCTCCTTGGCCTGCCCTTTGAGATCCTTCGCGCTTTCTGCCACGGTGACTCCCCTACGTGGTTGACATTGACTAATGAGGCAATACCCGGCTGGCGGGCCCACCTCACTCCCAGTTGCGTTCCGCACCCAGCGTCCATCACGCTTCTGTAGACAACGGCGCAATACCTTTCATCATTGCTATGTTGACCGAGGTACTGAGCGCGCGGACACTGGCGGCATGGAAGCCTGGGTTGCTCCCCACCGCGAGATCCTCACCCCCACGCGCCTTCGCGCGCTCCAGCACAGCCTCTGGATCCTCGGGATCGCATGGCTTGCGATCACCCTGTCAGATCCCGGCCACTGGGCAGGTTTTGACTCCCACGCCTACTGGTCGGCATGGCGCCACCACGTCTACTCGGTCGGTCCCCAGCATAAGGACGCCTTTCTCTACTCGCCCGCATTCGCCCAGGCCATCTGGCCACTCACGATGCTTCCCTGGATTGCATTTCTGGTGATCTGGAACGGCAGTCTCGCAGCGATCTATGCCTGGCTCCTGCGACCACTCGGCTGGCAGTGGGGCGTGCCGATCTTCCTGCTCAGCTCCGAGCAGCTGCTCTTCGGAAACGTCTTCCCGCTGTTCGCGCTGGTGCTGGTGTACGGCTTCCGCCGGCCGGCGCTCTGGGCCTTTCCGCTTCTGACCAAGATCACGCCGGCGGTCGGCATCCTGTGGTTTTCGGTACGGCGCGAATGGCGCCCGGCAGCGATCGCGCTGGGGACGAGCCTCGCGGTCGTCGCCCTCAGCGCCGCGTTCGCACCCGATCTCTGGAGCCGCTGGCTTCACCTGCTCGCCGGCGGTAGCAGCGGAGGAGAGGTCGCCGCCCCCGTACTCAACGTACCGCTGCTTCCCCGAATGCTGATCGCCGTCGCGATCACTGCCTACGCGGCGCGCACGAACCGAAAGCTGCTGCTGCCGGTGGCGATGTGCCTCGCCTCGCCGGTGTTCGGCCTCGGAAACCTGACGCTCCTGGCTGCCATCCCCCGCATGCAACGCCAGGGGGGCACGCGGCGGGCCGTAGTTCTCCACGACAGATCCCGCGTACTCCCCGATGCCGCAACGTCGGCTGTCGCCGAACGTGACGAGACATGGGTGGATACGCGCTCGACCTCTACTGGATTCCGCTCGGCGCGGGCGGCCACTGCATCGCGCTGAACGGCCGCCTCTACGAGGCGGGGCTGTCGCTCTGGCAGCGGCGCGGGCGCTGCGACCTGTACCACTCTGCGCTCGAGGCGACGACGGCGGAGGGCGTCTACGCCATCGAAGTGGCGCCGGAGATGACCGGCGCTGCCGGAGTGGCGCACGGACCTGTAGGAAGCCGCCTTCTGGGGTGGTCACCGCTCTTTCGCTATCAGGTCAGGTGTGCGCTCGGAGGCGCCGTTCCGGATATCGCCGAGGCGATCGACAGCCCACGCCGACTCAGCACCGAGCCTGCCGTGGTCGGGGCGCTGGTCGCAGCGGTCGACCGCGTTCCGCGCCTGATTTGGGGGCGCGACGAGATCGGCGCGAGGGAAATGTGGAACTCCAACTCGGTGATCGCGTGGCTGCTCTCCACCTGTGGACTCGATGCCACGACGATCGCCCCACCCGCCGGCGGCCGCGCCCCCGGGTGGCGCGCCGGCGTGCGGGCGGCGCGGCGGGGAGTGGGCTTGAGCACCGGGGCGTCGAGCGGCACCGGGAAAGCGCAGGTGCAGTCGTGAAGCGGCTGGCCGGTGTCGGCGTCATGCTCGTGGCCACGGCAGTGGTGTACGAGAAGCTGCTGCGAGAGCCGATCCTCACCTGGGGGGCGAGCGTCGAGGAGGCGCGCGCGTCGCTTCCCGGCGACGAGCTGCTTACCCACGCCGACGGGGTCGCGACCCGCGCGATCACCATCAACGCGCCTCCTTCGGCGGTGTGGCCGTGGATCGCGCAGATGGGGCCAGGGCCGCGCGGCGGCGCCTATACCTATGACTGGATTGAGAACCTGCTGAAGCTCGACATGCACTCAGCCGATCGCGTGCTCGCAGAGTTCCAGGATCCGCAAATCGGCGAGCGGTTCGCGCTGGGGCCCAACCGGATGCAGTACGCGCGGGTCGAGCCCGAGCACCTCCTGGCAGTGCGCTCGGACGACGGAAACTGGGTCTGGAGCTTCGTCCTCGAAGATCACGGCACAGCCACCCGGCTGATCAGCCGGAACCGCTACAAGCTTCCTGCGCTCAAGGATCGGATCGGTATGCGCGTGCTCGAACCCGGATCGCTCGTGATGGAGCGCAAGATGCTTCTGGGCATCCGGCGCCGCGCCGAACTGCTTGCCGCGGCGTCGCCGCGCGGGTCATGAGGTGATCCTGAACGGCTTCCAGGCCGAGACGTTGCCCAGGTTGGTGGCGGTCTTCGGGATGCTGAACTGGATCCGCTGGGGAATCCCGACGAATGCCTTGTTCGTGTAGTAGATCGTCTCCAGGAGCTTGCCGCCCGCACCTGTCAGCGCCGAGCCCTTGATGACGGTGTGCCACGCGCCGCCCACCCTGGCCTGCACGGTGAGGGTGATCTTGTGCTTTGCCGCGATCGGCGCGGCGTAGGCCACGAACTTCGGACACCCGGCGTGCGGCGCCTTCTCGCACTTGGTGGTGAAGTGGTACAGCCGCACCCCTGCCTTGGTCGAGTAGCCGCCCTGGTAGCCCGCGTGCACGACCAGCTTCACGCTGACCGCGGCGGCCGCCGAGGTGGTCAGTGCGTGGGTGGCATCGCCGGCCCACCGCGCCTGGTAGCTGGTGGTCTTGGTGGGCTTGGCGACGAACGCCATGTTGCCGCTCGCGCCCACGTTGCCGGTGTGTGCCGCGACCCAGGTGGACGTGCCGGCCACCTTGCGGTAGATGGTCACCGCCTTCACGCTGGTGGACGTGCCGAGGTGCGCCGTGAGCGTCACGGCCTGGCCGTTGGTGATGGTGGCCTTCGAGCGCTTCAGCGTGAGCGAACCGAGCACGGGCTTCACGGTCGGCACCACCCGGAAGGTGGGTGTGCTGCCATTGGCGCTGCCCGCCGTGACCACGTACACGCTCTTGCCGTCTGCGCTGAATGCCGCGCCACCGGTCTGGACGTAGGTCGATGCGCCGAACGACGCGGTGTTCGACGTCGTTGTCGATCCGGTGGGGAACACCCACACGTCCGTGCCACCGTACGACTGGACGCCCTCGGCGAGGTGGTTGCCGTCGGGCGACACGGCCATCGCCGCCGGGTAGTAGGAGGTCGGATACACCGTGTCGGCGGTGAAGCTCGGCAGGTCGAAGCTATCGATCTCGTAGTTGCCGCCGGCGGCGGTCATGATCTTCGACCCGTCGGGGGTGATCGCCATGCTGCGCAGATTCTCGACGTCGGCGGCGAACGGCAGCGATCCGAGCTGCGTCACATTGCCCGAGCCGTCCACTTCGTCGTAGTCGATCGACGCGGTAGAGACGCCGGAGGTTCCCACCGCGAACCGGTCGGGATTGGACGGATCGGCGGCAAAGATCATGCCGTAGAGGCTGATGTGGGAGTCGACCTCGGTATGCGACGAGTCAAGCGAGATGGATACCAGGTCGCCGAACTGATCGTCGGTCGAGTTCGAGTACCACAGCCTGTTGGCGGCGAGCACCATGTCGCAGGTACCGTATACCGTGCTGCTGAAGCTGCCGGTGACGGTCAGAGTCGCCGTGTCGACCTCGTCGATCTCGCCGGCACCGCAGCGGGCCACGTAGAGCGTGTTGGTCGAACTGTCGAGCGCCAGTCCCCGCGCTCCGGTCCCCACCGTGAGCATCTTGTCGAGCGTGCCGTTGGTGTTCATCACGGCGATCTGCGAGTCGCTCGAGCTGCCGCTGACGAACACGTGGCCGTGCGCCGAGTCGACCACCATGTGGCCGAACCCTGTGAGCGAGAGGGTGGTGTTGGCCGAGGCCGGCGCGGAGGCGCCGACGGCCAGCGCGACCACGGCAAGGACGGGAAGTAGACGGCGATGCATCGCGACCTTTCGAAACAGGGAGGACCAGGAGGGGAGCTCTACTGACTCTTCCGGTGCACGCCTTCTACTGCTTCCCTCAATCGGGGGATTCGGCGGTCGGCCTACTCGACCATCACGCTTCTTCCCTCGCTTTCTACGTCCACACCGAAGCGACGCTCCACTCGATCATCCGTGGTCGTTGGCCGCGGTGGGTTTGAGAAGCTGCCACGTGTGCCCGCCGTCGTGGGTTTGGTACAGCAGGGTCGCGTTGATGCAATCGCTCTTGAAGTCGAGGCAGACGCTCGCCTGAATCGTGATCCACCCGTCCGCCGGCGAGGTGAAGCTGATGGTCACGGGTACGGCGTCCGAGGGCCCGACGCCCCGAAATCCGCGCGGGGTGATGGTGGTGGACTTGCCATCGATCGTGCGGTAGAGGCGGTTGATCCTCGGCATCGCGACGAGCACGCCCCCCGGCGTCACCGTGGTGGGAATCGATCCCCCGGCTCCGTCGTCGGCGGTGGTGCTGATGCGCGGGCCGGCTCGCCAGGTCGCGCCCCCATCGGTGCTTCGGTACCAGACCAGGGCACTGTGGGTGCTCGGGTAGGTGACAGGGAGCCAGCCCGTACCCGTCGGAAGAAACGTCGGCGGTGGGCCGACAGCCGCGGCGGCGCTGCCGATTCCCGATGGTTTCCGGATGGGGAGCTGCTGCCAGGTTCGGCCGCCGTTCACCGTTCGATAGAACAGGTTTTGCAGGATGCCGCCGGTGAGCCATCCATCGGCGCGAGTCCTGAACGACACCAGTCCGCCGGTGGGGAGTGGCCCCGGCTGCGTCCAGGTGCGTCCACCGTCGGTTGTCCGCAGGAGCGAACCAACGTCGAAGCTCGACCCGGTCGCCATGTGCGCCGAGATCCACCCATCGGCGGAGTTCAACAGGAATGGGTGCGCATCTGCCTGAAGACTCGAGCAGTAGGCCGCGCTGCGCGGTGTGGAAGTGCTGAGCGTCCATGACTTGCCGGCATCCGTCGTGAGATAGACAGCCAGTGGGCACGGCCGCCCGAACGACGGCGAGTCTCGCCCGGCGCGCACGACCATCCCGTGGTTGCCAACGAAGAGCACGCCGCGAATGCCACCGGGGGTGACGTGGTGCGGAGTGATGTTTGTCCACGAAGTGCCGCCGTTGGATGTCCACCAGAGGCCCGCTGGAGTCAGCGCCCAGCCGCTCGTCGGCGACACCAGCCCTGCTCCGAGCAGCTGTGCGGCCGCTCCCTTGAACCTCGCAGGCTTGGGCCGCGCGGGCGCCGCAAGCCACGACAGCTCATCATTCACCTGCCTGATCACATGAACGCTCGGATTGCGCGCTCCGAAAAACACATCGATCGACGTGTGATAGCCAAAGTGGAGCCCCTGCAGATGGACGTGCCCCAGGTGGGCCGCGTGCCCCGGCGCGGGGCCAACCGACGCTCCTGTCACGGTGAATCGGTGGTACGTCTGCTCACCTATCAGGCCGGCGCTCGCGTCGCGCACGAACCGCGCCACGATCAGCGCCCCGTCGGCCGGCAGTGC
Organism: uncultured Actinomycetes bacterium; assembly: GCA_963796875.1. Lineage (GTDB taxonomy): Bacteria > Actinomycetota > Thermoleophilia > Gaiellales > JAICJC01 > CAVPTL01. The sequence goes on along the minus strand of CAWCNL010000002.1, from coordinate 1,583,215 downwards.
CGCGAGCGTATGACGCGGGAAGTTGCCCGCTCTCGCCGCAAAGTCGCGCCGATCGAACCGCGTGGTCGAGGCGACCGCGACCGCCTCACGGGGCGTGGTCGCCGAGTGGCTTGCCGCGGTGTGCCAACCGTTCCCGTAGAGGAATCCCGGATCCGGACCGATCGGGTAGCGCTCACGCACCACCGGCGCCGCGCCGTCGAACACCTGCGAGGCGACTGCCAGGCCGATCCCTAGTACCAGCACGACAGCAGCTGCGATCAGCACGATCGCCAGCCTTCGGCGGGACTGAGGCCGGCGCTCGATCTGATCGATTCCGGCCGCCCGCAGTGCCGCCCGGCGCGCCCGCTCGGTCGCCTCGGATGGCGGTGGAGGAAGCTCGGCCCCAGCGGCCGCGAGCAGCTGATCGAGATCGTTCGGCGGCATCATGGGGTCGCTCCCAGTAGCTCTGCCCGAAGTTGGGCCGTCGCTCGACTCATGCGCGATGCGACGGTTCCGTCTGAAATCCCCAGCGCCTCGGCGATCTCGGGGATCGTCAGGTCGAGCCAGTAACGCAGCACGACCACCACCCGAAGCGGATCAGACAGCCGCCGCACCGCATCCGCCACAGCGGGGATCACAACCGCCTCCGATTCGACTCGGGGCCCTTCAGGCTGCGCCTCGTCGATCTCGCCGAACGCGCCCGGCCGCCGCCTCCGCACTGAACTGATGGCCACGTTCGTCGCCACCCGCCGCGCCCACGGTTCGAACGGCCGCGACTGATCGAAGCTCGCCAGGCGTTCGAACACTCTGACGACCGCCTCCTGGGCCACGTCCTCGATATCGCTCGATGTCCCACAGACTGCGACAGCCGCCTTCCAGGCCTCTGGCCAGCACCGTGCGAAGAGCAGCTCCGCCGCACGACGATCCCCCGCCAGGACTTGAGCTACCAGCTGGCCATCATCACTCATCTACCTAGATATACGCCTTTACCGAGGCGAAACTATCCATCGCCGTCGATCCGCGATTCAAATGATGCGCTGCGGTGTCGGCCTGACTACGAACAGAGCCGCCCCGTCGCGGTCGCTGCATGTGCCTGGGGAGCGCCGACCACGACCGTGTACGTGTGGCCGAACCTGGCTCTCACGATTGCAAATCCGCCGAGGTCGTGGAACCGGATAGCGCTACCTCCGGTACTTGCGAATGACGAGGCTGGCCGAGCGGGCATGAAATGCCAGGTGGCCGGTGTCGAAGAGCGCGGTGAACGGCGAGTTCTGGGCCGGCTTCATCCCTCCCGAGTAGCGATAGGCAACGTAGCGGTAGGTGTGACGCTCGTACGTGCAGCGCTGCACCGTCGAGACGTGCGGAGCCTTGTGCGAGAAGAACGTCGCACCGCCGCTGAACATCGCCGCGCCCGCCGCTGACGGGTTGATGGTGGTGCCGGCCGCGCGGATCTTCGCCATCGGCAGCGACCGAGCCGGGCCGAGCGAGATGGCGAGGTGGCTCTGCGCCGAGATCGAGTTCTGCGAGCTGGTGCCCGCGATCATCGTGGTCTGGCCGCCGTGGAATCCGCGTTCCATTGCCCACTGGGTCGCCGAGAAGAACGAGCCCGCGACCAGCGTCTCCTGCCCGGAGCACGTCGGGACGTACTTATCGCCGCCGCCGCCGAAGATGATCGTGCCGCCGCCCGAGCCGAAGTCCGATGCGCAGCCGGGGTCGGTGAAGACCGTCGCACCCGTGGGCTGCGTGGTGATGTCACCGAAGAACGGAGAGGTGCCCGTGTGTACCGAGAAGGCGCTCGAGGTCATCGCACCCTGCGCGAATACGACGTTTCCGCGCCCGCCGGTGACAAGCTTGCACGGACTGCTGGTGCCGGCGCTCTTCGTGAACGTCATGTTGATCACGGTTGGTGACAGCGTCGAGCCGGTGTTCAGCCGGAGCTTGGACACGTCGGAGTTCACCGAAAACTGGATGCCGGTGGAGGCGTACGCGTAGGCGTGCTGCTGGACGGCGACCGGGCCGCGGCCGGGCTTCGACTCGAGCCGATCGAGGCCGATCTCGACCTGCGGCGGGTTGGCGAACGTGTTGGTCTGGCCGTACGCGGCCATCGTCATCTGGTAGGTGAGGCCCTGGATCGTCAGCGGCACCGGGTTGGTGAAGAGGTTGATGGACACCTGCCCCTTGGAGCTTGCCGAGTTCGCGCCGTTGGTCTGCGGCAGGAGATCGGTGCTGAGGGCGGCGGGAAGCGAGCGCCGAAACAGCGAGATGGCGCCGCGCACGGCTCGGGCGTGCGAGGGAGCAGTGGTGCGGGCGCTGGCCCCTGATGCGGCGGCCATGAAGGCGCCGGTGGCCAGGATCGTGCCCGCGGCGGCGCGAATCGCGCGCGATTGGTTCATCAGGGGTCCTCCGTCCAGTGACTCAGTGCATCGCCGATCGAACGACCGGCCTAGCGCGAGCATACGAGTTGAGTGGCAATCTGACTAGTGGGCCGATGCGGCTCAGATCAGAGAGTGCCAAGGCGCGAGAAGCTCAGCGCGTAGGCGATGAGCGACCAGCCGACCACCCAGTAGGTGAACAGCCGGACGAAGATCCGGTCGCGCCGCCGCGTCACGGACGTTCGACCGGCGACCACGAGGATCGCCTTCCATCCCCCGAGTACGAACCCCGGTAGCAGCCATGCAACCGCGACATAGACCGCCGCGCCGAAGCTGGTCGGCAGGCCCAGCTCGTGGTCATGGATCTGGGTCAGTATCGCCAGGCCGATCACCGACACGAGCCACCATGCGATCACCAGACCGAGGGTGCGGCGTTGACCGATCCGTTCTTCCGAGTAGGCCAACATCTTCAGAGTGTACGGGCAGTTCTCAAGCTTTGTGGATCGCCAGTCGATGCAGAAGCGCATGATTTCGGATCGACAGCCGAGGAGCCCCGGTGACTACCGCCACGGGCGCTTGTCGCTCGGACCGCCGCGCATGGTCGTGTGCGCAGCCATGTTTGGGGGCCCCGCAATCGCCGCGGTGTTCCTCGGCACGCCAACCGGCTACGCAATGGCGCTGTTCCTGCTGATCTTTACGATCGTGTTCCTCGCGCTCGGAGTGTCGGTGGGCAAGGGAGACCTTATTTCCGGCCGCATCAGCCAGCTCGGCGTTGAGGGCCGAAACTGGTACGGACAGCCCGTGTCCGTGCGTTGGCACGAGGTCGGTCGCGTGTCGGTCGGCGTCAAGGAGGGAACTACCCGGCCCAGAACCGTGACCCTGTTTCGCAATCCGCAGCCGGTGTTCTACGAGGGGCCGCTCGCGAGCTTCGCACTGGCGGCCTCGGGCGAGTTCGACGAGATCGCCGACATCGCGATCCGCGAGGCCGAGCGGGCGGGTGTCCCGGTGTGGGCGCACGGCCGGCCGACGGAGTCCAGCCAGGCGCTGGCACCGCCCCCTCCGCCGACCGCTACCGAGCAGCAGCGCGCGCGCCGCGACATGTGGAAGTACACGGCGTGGTCCCTCGGGATCCTGCCGATGTCCTGGCTCTTCTACGCGCGGAACGACGGAGTTGCGGCCGTCGTCTACGGCGCGGTGGTCGGCGCCATCTTCGTGACCTGGTATGCGCGGCACGCGAAGGCCGAGCAGGCCCGCCGCTCGTCGGCGGGTTCCTAGACGCCACCGCAGGCACCGACGAGCGTGTGTGCGATGATCGTCGTGGGAGGCCGACGGCGACGAGCACGAATCAACAGCCAAGCCTTGTTCTGGAGCGCCAAGCCGCAGCGGCCGAGCTGGGCTTCGAGCTCTCCATCAGTGATGATGTCGGGCGGCTTCTTGCGGTGCTCGCAGCGGCGGTACCGCAAGGCGGACGAATCCTCGAACTCGGGACCGGCGCCGGCGTGGGTCTCGCGTGGATGGTTTGCGGCCTCGGTGATCGGAGCGACGTGCTGCTGCGGTCGGTTGAGTGCGACCCCGCACTCGCAGATCATCTCCGCGATATCGAGTGGCCCGGGTCCGTCGAGATCGTGCATGGCGATGCGCTCGACGAGCTCGGCCGAGGTGACATGTACGACCTGGTCGTCGCGGATGCTCAAGGTGGAAAGCTGACCGGGCTCGACCTCTCGATCGCAGCGGTGCGACCTGGCGGATTCCTGGTGATGGATGACATGGATCCCGTGCCTGACGATCCATTCCATGTGGAACTCTTCCCCGCCATCGACGCCGCCGGAACTGCCGTGCTCGAGCATCCAGACCTCATGGCCGTACGTCTCGACCACGGCACGGGAGTGGTGCTCGCGTGCAAGATCGCGCACCGCGGATGACCGTGGCGCATGGTTTAGGCTCGTGTCGTGGCATCCATCCCCACCGAGAATGCCGAGGTAATCCGACGTCGGTACGGCGAATGCGGTGGCCTTTCCCCGCCGGATTCCTAGACCCCGCTGGCCGCCCGCACCTGCTCGGCCGCGGCCTCTGGGTCAGGCACGCTGATCACGAGTCGGTCGAATTCTGTCCCCTCGAGTTCGATCACGACCGCGGGCCGGTTGTGGTACACGGCCGCAAAGTCGTGCCCAGCCCCACGCCGGCTGCCGAGTGCGATCAGCCCAGGAATGCCGGTGCCGGGGGCGCGCATGCCGCGCAGCTCCGGGCGCGGATCGTCAGCCACTCGCACGGCCCTCACCGCCGAGAGTGGCACGCGGACGTCGCCGCGAAACGCTCCCGCCTTCTCGAGGTCGGAGAGTTCCACCACCAGATCTGATTGGTCGATTCGCAGATGAGCCATGATCACTCACCGTAGCGTGACTGATCCTACGCTGGGCCAACCGGAGTCACCGCAGCATTTCGGCTTCGATTCACGCTTCTGGCCCGTAACCGAGGTGCCGAGGTCATCTGCCAGGGCCTTGTAGAACCCTTCATCGCTGTGGTAACCGGCCGCGATGACAATCACGAGACCGGGCTCAAAGGTCAGGATCAGACGAAGCTGGCCGTACGGGTGAACGCAGCAGTAGTTTGAGTACGTCCCGTCACCAGCCAACATCCGGTACCCCCGCTGCTTTACAACCCTCGGCCTTGAGTTGCTCGAGGTGCCGCCGGTATGCGCGCTTCTCGTGACCGGAGAGTCCACGGATTACACGACTTGCGCCTGTCGTGGCGAGAACTTCGTAGTTGGATCTCTTACCGCCGCGATTCGGTTGGATCACTGCCGGATAAGCCGGCGAGCTTCGTAGTCACTCACACCCTTTCGGAACCAGTCTTGATCCTGGATGTCACGGTCGTGCAGGTACGCGGCGAGCGCTCGGCCACGATCAGTCCCCGGGTACACAGCGGCGGCTTGGTCAAACGCGTCGGCGAGTTGCAGCACACTTGCCTGCACGAACTCGATTGGCTTCCGATCGGGGACCTGCTCAAGCAGGCCGCGCCGTCCCAGATGCCTAACGGTGGGCGCGGACACTCCCAGCTTCTGCGAAGCCTGTTCGACGGTCAGCCCTGGAGCTACCTCGTTCAGAATTTCCGAGGATCTCGCCCAGCCGGTCGGCGGCTTCCCGGATCGCCGTCAACTCGGCGTCGACCCGCTCGCGGTCGCCCTCCAACTCGCGAACCTTACGATCGAGGTCGCGAAACAACACTTCGGTTCGGAACCGCGCCTCTCCGGTGCGGCGCTTGCGCTGGAGCGGCGTGAGATCCCCGGAGCGCGGGTGACGCTTCGTGGTGATCCGGGAATCCTGCTTGGGTCTGGGCTGTTTCCCGATGGCGGTCATCCCTCGCATCATACTCCCATCTTTCTAAAACCGCCATCATTTCCGAAAGAACATGCTACCTGCCGCGCTACCAGAGCCGGCGCAGAAACTCGACGCTCGCCTGCCCCGTGAGAAGCCTCCGCCAGCGGGGCCGGGGCTGATTGTTCGGGTGGCGAGGATCGTCTCGAGCGATCCTCCGGAACCCATCCGAGATGAACTGCGCAGACCGGCTCTGACGTGCCACGTTCCAATGGTACTCGCGCTGTATGACCGGCGGCTACGAGCCGCGTTTGGTGATCCGCTTGTCGTTGGGATCAGACCATCAATCGTCGCCGGGCAACGGCAGCGCGCTCGCCCCGGATGCCCCCGACGGGAACGGCCGGCGGGGCTCACGAACGCCATCCGACTCGGGACCGGATCCAGGGTTTCGCGGGCGACCAGGCCTGGTGCGCGGCTTGTGCAGTCCACCCGGGAGCCGCCCGGTCAGCACCCAAACGAGCCGCACGAGCGGCAGCCCGCGAGTCGTGTCGCTGCGAAACGTGCGGATGATCTTCCAGCGTCCACCCCGCCTGGTCTCCACCCATCGTTCGAAGTGGTGCAGGTAGCCAACCGTCGGGTGCGGCACGATTTCGACGCGACGCTGTCTCACGGAATTGAGTGTACTGCGGCCGAACCGCAACGACGGCGTGGCACGGCCGCGCGCTCACGCCGAGACCCCGGTCGCTAGTTCGTCTGGATCACGATTCGCGCCGCGACTCGATGATCCGGCCGTACCGTGACGAGTGTGTGGGGCTGGAGTGCCGGCGACGCGTCGGCACTCACGGGCACGGTTAGCCGGTATCGGCCTACCGGAAGCTGTAGCCGGAAGTGCCCCGTCGCGTCCGCCTGGAAACCGCGATGGAACGGCTGCCCGGAGGCCGTGCGGCCGGTCACCACAACCCACGGTTTTGACACCAGAACCTGCTTGTGTGTGCCCGGAGCCGGTGGAGGGCCGCCCTCCCCGACCACCACTCCGAAGACGTGTCCGGCCGCCGGGGTGGCGGTGGCGCCGGTCGATCCTCCGAGCGAGTTCACGAGGTAGCCAGCTCCGCCGATCGCCACTACCGCGGCGACCGCCACCGCGAGCCACCGTGTACGTACGGTCGTACCGATCCGGCTGGTCGAGGCCTCGATCACAGCCACTTAGACACGTTGTGTGGCTCAAGAGTTCCAGCGCCCTTCGGCCGCATTGCCAGCCGCCCGCCCCGCCCCTACCCTGTGGGTATGCAAACTAGGCATTGGCAACGGGTATCCCGGGACAAACGGGCGAGCGTGCTCGTCACGGCGCTCCTCATCGCCATTGGCTTAGTGGCACTCGGGCGTGCGCAGATCCTGGCCGGCATCGCACTCATCGCCCTCGGGTGCTCCAACTGGGCGTACAAGGGATGGGGCTGGTACCAGCGTCGCCGCAGAGAGCCGCAAACCGATGCGCAGTACGCCCGGCAGATGTTCCTCGAGGCGTACCTCTTCGCGTTCGTGCTCCTGATATTCGAGGCGGGCGTCCTCGTTCACGACCTCTGGCTCGACGAACTTCGAGGCGTCGATCTAGCAGCGATGGTCGGCATCGCGCTCACCCTGCTATTCCTCTACCGGGTCGTGAGGACTCCGCGGGCGGTCGTCCGTCCCGATCAGCGCTGAACCGCCCATCATCACCTAGGCATCTCTAAGCATCCGGCCGTAGGATGGACAACGCTGCCAATCACCGCGTGCTATGCGTTGGCCTGGCTCGAGTCCGAGGACTGGCCGGACTAGCCCCACGCACGCTTGTCGTCAACGACGCGCGCCCCATCGAACCGGAACGAGTCGGTCTGGCGCCCGCCGTCAACCCAGGTGCAGGCGTAGTCCCAGTACTGGCCGTGGATCCTTGTGCAGCGCACGTCGTCGGCGTGCGTCCCAACGCCCTGTGCGACGGTCGCCTGAGCGGTGTTCACCGAAGGCACCTCGCGGCCGGTGAAATGACGTCCCACGAGGATGGCTCCGGCCACGAGGACCATGGTCACAGCGGCGGCGAGAACCACCCGACCGTTAAGCCGGCGCGCACAGCCGACGCAAAGAGCCAGCCCAACGGCCACGAGCAACAGGGCCATCCAGAGCCCCACGCCGACGCCACCCCCCGGTGAGCCCGGCTGCGGCTGTGCGCCGGGCAGGAGGATCATTCCGACGAGCAGCATCAGGACGCCCACGAGACCAGTGACGGCAACGGCGGTGCTGCGTGTCCACCTCATCATCGCTTCCCAGTGTACGGCCGAGACTCGTCACAGAATCGGCGCAGCCCGACAATAGAGTGGTGGAGGGCGTTGACCCGTGACTCAGAACCATCTCGACGGCACAGCATTCATGGCGCTCTATCGAGCGCAGGCGGAATCAGTACTGCGGTACTTCGCGCGGCGCGTGCTGGATCCCCGGGCGGCCGCCGACCTGACGGCCGAGACGTTTGCCGAGGCATACGCCTCCCGCGGGTCGTTTCGCGCCGAGAAAGGAACTCCGGACGAGTGGTTGTTCGGTGTCGCTCAAAGCGGCTGGCGAGGTATTTCGAGTCGCTGCGGCTGGAGCGCTCGGCGCGCGACCGGCTCGGCCTCGCGGCCGCGGAGGTGTCTGACGAGGACTATGACCGGATCGAGGCGATGATCGACTTCGCCGAGGTGGGCCGGGGCGTGCGCGAGGCTCTCACCGCGCTGGCGGCCGATCAGCGCGAAGCGGTCGTGCTCCGCGTCGTCGACGGCCTCTCCTATGCACAGATCGCAGCACGGCAATCGTGCACCGAGCAGGTCGTGCGGGCACGCGTCAGCCGTGGATTACGAACTCTGGCGCAGAGCTTGCCAGAGACAGCCGGAGGAGCAGGATGAGCGACATCGAGTACCTGAACAGGTTGGAGCTTGAGTTCGAGCGGCTGGTCGCTACCGGCGACGCATCGGCGCGGCGGCCCGGCCGGCCCCACCGACTGGTGCCGCGATCGCCGTTCGCAAGGGTAGCTTCGGCGCTCGCTGTCGCGGCCGTGGTCGCCGTGGCAATCGGCCTCCTGTCCTCATCACCGGGCTCCGACGAGGTCAGCAACGCGTCGGCGGCGCAGATCCTCAAACAGGCAGCGAACTCGGCGACGCTTCCCGGTAACGGCGTGATCCCCGACGGCAGGTACCTCCACTGGACGGCCACGGTCGACGAGAAGGGCCAGGCCGAGATCGTGAGCCAGTTCTGGCTCTCGAACACCGGGGCCGGCCGGTGGGTATCGAACCAGACTCCGTTCTCGAACAAACGCGAGAGATTTGACGAGACCTTCGCGAACGCCGAATGGTCAAGCGCGAGCCACAAGCTCACCATCCCCAGGAACGTCCTCGGGATCTCCAGGTACTGGTATCCGTTCGGGATCGATGGGCCGAACGGCTACGAGACCCGCGGCTACAGCTACCCGCAGATGCTTAAGTTCCCCCACACTGCAGATGCGCTGCTTCGCCTGGCCGGCGCCACCCATGCCCCACCCGTGATGCAATACCAATCGCTGGCCTGGTTCGCCTCTCAGGTTGCGCTTCCGGCCGACACGCGAGCGGCGGTGTTCAAGGCGCTGGCCAAGATGCCCGGCATCAAACGCACCGACGCCACCACCGTCGACGGGCAGCACCTGGTCGGGATCGCGTACTACCTCGACACGAGCCCGAAACACCTCGATGTGGTCGAGTTTCTGCTCAACCCTCAGACCGGCTACGTCGCGCAGGTGCGCGGATACCCAAACGCAACCGTCGATCGACTCGGCGGCGACCGGATCAAGATCACCGGCCAGCCAGCCTTCACGATGACGATCAGCACTCCGACGCTTTCTGACTCGACGAACTGACAGTTACTCGCGTCAGCGTCTCAGCAGACAGGTGTTGCCGTCGGTCTTGCCGGTGTAGAGCCGCACAGGAACCGGCACGAGCCGATTGAAGGCGGTGTCGCCGACCTGGTAGCGCATCCGCAGCGGTGGAATGTCGAGGCAGCCGTTTCCGGTGGCGGTGACGGTCACCGCGAGGAACACATGGGTTGCAAGCCACCCGCGTTTCACCGAGGTCGCCGTGGTAAACCGCAGCCCAGCAACGGGCACCACGCGGGCTCGCGCGCTGTGTGCGACGGCCGCGACTGTCATTCCGCCGGCGAACCCGAACGCCTCACTGAGCCCATGCACTGCCGTGACTCGACCCTGACGGGTGGTCGTCCCGCGCGCGGACAGGATCGTCGCTCGCTCGGTACTCGCGGTGCTCAGCGGGAACACCACCGTGAGTGTGTCCCCTCGCTTCACGTTGAGCGCGTACGCTGGGGCGAAGGTGTGGGCGAGCGGATCGGTGGGAGCTGTCGACTGCGAGTATCGCCAGACCAGAAAGCTCCCGAGCAGAACGAGTGCAACGACCGCGGCCGCGAGCCAACGGACGTACGAACCGCTCATCGGCCGACTCATCGAGGCGTAAGCGACCGATGCCACGCCGCCTACCGCCCGAGATCTTGGAGACGCGGAAGCCTTGCGAAGAGCAGGCACACCAGCCCGAAGGTCACAGCGACCAGCAGAAGACCCGCGACGACCAATCCGACCGTCGAGCCCTGGAAGACGAGCAGACCGAGTCCGACGACGAGAGTCGCTGTTGCCCACACGAGTATCAGCCTTCGCAGCACCCACCCAGGATACGCGGGCCAGACGAGGTTCGGCAATACAGGTAGGCTGTCTACATGAGTGACGTGAGCCGCTGAGCGGTCGTGGAATCGTTCTAGAGTCTCGAGCATGGGATTCTTCGACGAGCTCACGGACTTTTCCACGAACACCTACGTAGCCGACTATGACCTGGCGGTGGACGTGGGGATGCCCACCGCAACGCGAATCGTGCTGTTCCACGACGATCAGCACCTGGTCACGCTGTCGCGCTTCAGCGTGAACCGCGTCGTGGTGAACTTCGACGTGAGGGTGGAGCGCCGCCCGTACGAGCGGGATCTTGGTCTCGATGCGCTCTTCGGCGACTTCGCCTTCAACGACCCTCTGCCTGATCCAGCAGATCCACGGCGATTTCGACTCGGTGTCCAGTTTTCGGACGGACTGAAGATCACGAACCTCGATCCGATCGCGCTCGACGACGACGACTGGGACGGCCCTCGACTCGTCGCCACGACCATGGGCGTCGGCGGCAACCCTGAAGAGGGTTGGCGCTGCGATGGCCAGTTCCACCTCACCCCGGTCCCGCCGCCGGGCCGGACGACGTTCGCGTGCGAATGGCCCATCCTCGACATCCCCGAATGCCTCGTGATCTGGACGGGCAGGTGTTCCAGGACGCCGCGAGCCAGACGATCGCGAGATGGTCAGGACTGCAACGTAGCGCCCTCGCTTGATCAGAGATCGAGCACGATGTCGCCTCGCGGCTTCGAGCAGCAGATCAGTCCGTTTCCGCCGCTCGGTGGTTCGACGGGCTCGGGGTTGTACTCGAGATCGCCGGCGATGAGCGTGGTCTCGCAGGTCTGACACACGCCGGTGCGGCACGACCAGCGCACCGGCACGTCACAGGCCTCGGCGAGCTCGAGCAGGCTCGTGTAGCCACTTGTCCACGTGACGGCGAGGTTGCTGCGCGCAAACTCGATGGTCGGGCCGCCGCCGGATTGCCCGGCGGGCGGGTGAGGCGCCCGCGTGGCCGCCGCGGCGATCCCCGGCGTCTGACCCGGCGCAGGCCCAAACGGCTCGGTGTGGATGTGCGAGGCATCGACCCCCATCGCCGCAAGAGCGGCGCTCATCTCGTCCATGAAGGCGGTCGGCCCGCAGATATACGCCTGGGAGTCGCCAGGTAGCCCAAGCCCGGCAAGCAGCGGCGCCGTGAGCCGTCCGGTGCCGTCGAAGTCGCGACCCTCGGTGTCGGCAGCGTTCGGCCGGCTGTAGCAGACGTGCGAGTGGGCGTTGGGGAGCGCGCCGAGCAGTGCGCGAGTCTCGGCAGCAAACGAGTGGTCGCTCCCGCTGCGCGCACCGTGCAGCCACCACACCTCCCGCTCCGGCTGGTGAGCCGCCACGGCGTGCAGCATCGCGAGCACCGGGGTGGCGCCGATGCCGGCGCTGATCAGCACCACCGTCGCGTCGGTCTGGTCGAGAATGAATGTGCCGCGCGGCGCGCCGATCTCGAGTTCGGCGCCCACCCGAAGCTGGGTGTGCAGATAGCCGCTGGCCATGCCACGGTCTTCGCGCTTCACGGTGATCCGATAATCGTCGGCGCCAGGCGGCCCCGACAGGGAGTAGTTGCGAAGCACCGATCTCTGCTCGGGATCGGGCTGCAGGCGCAGCGTCAGGAACTGGCCGGGACGTGCCGCAGGCACCGGCTGTCCCTCAGGATCCCTCAGGCGCACGGAGATCGCGGAATCGCTCTCGTGTTCGATCGCAGCCACCGTGAGCCGCCGGAAGCCCGGCCAGGCCGGCGGCGGACTCGCGGGTGTCAGCCCGGCGTTGCCGCTGCCCGGTGCCGCGTCGAGCAGGCCGCGAAATGATGCCTGCCACCCTGGGCTGAGCGCAGGAATCTGCAGCGCGCGCCGCAGTTGCTGGCGGGAATGACCGGGCAGGTAGAGCAGGCCGTCCACCTCGGCGACCGTCATCTGCTGCGGCCCCGAGGCGAGCTTCACGATCTCATCGCCCGCTTCGACATCGCCCTCCTGCAGCACCCGGAAGTAGAACCCCGGACGGCGGTGCGAGACGAGCAGCGCGGGGATGCGCGGGTCGGCCATGCGAATGCCGACGCGATAGCAGGTCACGCGCGGCTGGCTGACCTCGAAGATCGCGCTACCGATCTGGTAGCGATCGCCGACGCAGACCTCGTCGTCGCCCAGCCCATCGACGGTGAAGTTCTCGCCGAACTGCCCGTACACGAAGTCGTCTCGGCCGAGTTCGCGCTCCCAGTGGCGATACGAATCGATCTGGTAGACGAACACCGCGCGCTGTTCGCCGCCGTGTCCGGCGAGGTCACCCTGGCCATCACCCTCGACGTTCAGCTTGCGCACCCGCCGCGGCCCCGACGACCGCCTCCTTGTACACGCCGGTGTAGACGGTCTTGCCCTGCCAGGGCACATTCTTCGGCAGGCCGACGTTCACGGAGAGGAGGGTTCCCGGAGTCATCGTCTGCCCCACCCTACGTGACGGCGTGACCAGGCCTCGAAAATCAGTCAGCAGCCGACGCCGGAGATCTCGGCGGATGACGCGGCGGGGAGCGAATCTCGCGAGCCGCCGATACGGCTCCGCAGCCCCACCCTGCCGCCTTCCGGCGGCGACCGACCGCGCGCCGGGAAGCCGGTTAGACCCGCTCAACGACGGCGTACACCCGCCCGAGCAGCTCCAGCGCGTCCGGATCGAGATCGGCGTTCGACAGTCCTACCTCGGCACCGGAAGCGTACGCGTGAAACGCGACTTGATCACACATCGCACCCAGCCGACCAAGCCCCTGCTCCGCCTTCCTTATGCGCGCGAGCAGTTCGGTGACTTGCTGGCCGAGCGGTCGATACCGATCGCTGCCCTCGAGGAGCCAGAAGGCGCACGGCGCCTCCGTCTCCAACCCGAAGCTGTCGCCCGTCATCGAGCCGGTGTCGTCGGGAGTGATGCCGGCGACGCTCGTCATCTGGTCAACCGACAGGTCGCGGCTCACGAAACTCAGCATGACCGTCGAGAGACTGCGTTCGTGCGCGTCCCGATCCGCCGCGACCAACGAAACACGGGTCGCTGCGATCGGCGCTCTGTGGAGGAGCCAGCCATCCGGCCCGTCCTCGATCGCCAGCCCCTCGGTATCGATCTTCCAGACGTCCACGGCTGGGTGAGACCCGAATCCGACGAAGAACTCGACATCGTCCAGGCTCCCACAGAGGAACACGGCATCCATCTCGGGCTCCGGCGCACGCGTTTCCTTAGGCGGCAGTGCGATCCCGCTGGTACCGATCCGGCGCCAGTCGAGTCCGTGCTCCTGGATGGACGCACGATTCACGCTCGGCGACACGTGCCAGGCCCGGCGCCGATTCATCGTCAGCGCCCGAACCGGCTGTGCACTTCGTGCGCACGTGCCCGCCGGGAGAGATATACCGCTGTGATCACGGGGATCACGAGGGCAGCGGTGATGAGGACGAGGCTTCCGAACGCTATCCACGCCGATCCCGAATACTCGAAGGTGACACCGGCCACCTTCGTCGAGTGATCTTGGTGGGACTGATAGCCGTCGGTGTTCGTCATCACGAGGAAGATGACCGGAAACGCAAGCCCGCCGGGCAGGAGCAGGGTGCCTACCCACTTATCGATGCGGCTCCACGCGCGGGACGTCCACAGCATCCATACCCCGACGAACCATCCGACGACCGGTATCAGTAATCCGCCAACCAGCAGCAGGCCAATCGCGAGGGTCTCGCGCGGTCCGCGCCGCTCGACCCACGTTTTGCCCGCCGGGTAATCGCGCACGGCATGAGGACGCGCCCGCCACGCGAGGTAGGCGGCGCCCACGAGCGGCAAAATCAGGGCGAATACCAGCACCTTGAGAACCCCGCCGTGAAACCCGTTCGCCGGGAGGTCGTGACACGAGTACTGACCGCGCGGTCCCTTGGCCCCGGGCGCCTGAATGCCGCACTCGGTGCCGCCCGGCAGAACGCCGTAGGCGATCAATGCGCCGGCCAGCGCAAATCCGCCGGGAAAGAACAGCGTTCCCACCACCTTGTCGCGCCCGCGCCAGGTACTGGACGACCACAGCAGCACGACTCCGGCGGCCCACCCCACCACCGGGATCACCACGCCTCCGAACAGCAGCGCCACGATGGTCAGCCACTCGCGCACTCCGCGCTTGACCATCCGGGTCGGTACGGGCGGCAGGGCCTCGGCCACGATCGCCTCGGGCGAGCCGAGCCGTGCGAGCGCAATCCGCGCCTCGGCGCGCGTGGGATCGGGCCCGAGCGTTTCGGCAAGGTGGATCTCGATCTCGCCGACCAGCTCGTCGCGCGTCTCGACCGGCAGCTGCTGTGCCGCGGCGTGTAGCCGATCCAGATACTCGTCGACCAGCGGTCGCGCCGTTTGGGTCTTCATGTCTCGCTCCGCCGGCGTGCGCTGCGGGCCAGGTAGACCGCCATCACGATGGGCACGATGAGCACTCCGAGCAGGAGCACAACCTGGATCGCGTCCTGCCAGAACGTCGGCCCGCCATGGCAGTTCGTTTCCTTTCCGCCCGGAGTGAGGGTACACACCTGCGACGTCGTGTCGAGCGGCCACTCGAAGAAGTCCCACCACCACACGACCAATGTCGTGAAGAGGCCGCCGGGAATTATCAGCGTGCCGGCGAGCTTCTGCTTCCACGACCAGGCGTGCGACATCCACAGCAACACCACGCCCACGAACCAGCCCAGGACAAACGGGATTCCCCCGAAGAGCAGCAAGAGGATGGCCGCCCACTCAAGCGCGCCACGGCCGCTCTTTTCGAGGTCCGGCGCCGCCGCCTCGAGGCTCGACACGATCTCGTTTGGATCACCGAGGCGGGCAAGCTCTGCTCGTACCTCGGCTTCGCCGGCGGAAGGGCCGAGTGTCGATTCGAGGTGCTCCTCCACGTCTCCGACCAGCTCGGCTCGCTGATCCTTCGGCAACTCCCTCGCCGCCCGGCGCAGATCAGCGACGTATGCCTCGACCAGCGCATCGCGAGTGGGTGTGCTCACACCTGCACCCCCTTCTCCAGTAGGGCATCCACCGAGTTGCGGAAGTCGGCCCACTCCTCGGCAAACCGCACCAGCACGTCCCTGCCCGCGCTCGTCAGCCGGTAGTAGCGCCGCGGCGGGCCCGACGTCGACTCCTGCCAGGTCGTCTCGACCACTCCCTCACGCCGCAGCCGGCCGAGCAGCGGATAGAGCGTGCCCTCGGTCGTTACGAGTCCCGCCTCGGCCAGCGTGTGTACCAGCTCGAATCCGTAGCGCTCCTCATCCTGCAGGAGTGCGAGCACGCAGTACTCGAGCACGCCCCGGCGCAACTGCGAAACGGATGAGGCACCACCGGGTTCCATGTTCTACAAGATACTGGGCTGACCGAGGGTGGTCAAGAGTTCTCTCAGGTCTTCCACAGCGCGCTCACCGGCGGCGTTGAGACCAGGTTCCTACCGTCAGCCCAGACCTCTTTCTGGCTAGGCGAATCAAGGAGCTCTTTCGTGTTCTACCTGTCCTATGCGTTTGCGGAGTTGCGCCGCCGCAAGAGCCGCACCATCCTCACTGCGCTCGGCCTCGGTGTCGGCGTGGCGCTGGTCGTGGTGGTTAACGCCGTCTCGACCGGCCTGAACGACGCGCAGCAGAAGGTGCTCGCGCCGCTGACCGGCGTCGGCACCGACATGTCGGTCACCCGGCCGCTGACGGTGAGCGGCAACGGCCAGCTGTCCCAGTCGCAGCAGCGCCGCTTCCGGCGCCTGCAGGGCAACGGGCCGGGGCTGCAGTTTCAGAAGCTGAAGTCCGGCCAGAAGGTCGACATCGACAACTTCACCGCAGCCGGACAGCTGACGTTCTCGGCGGCGCGCGTCAAGCAGATCGCCGCCGTCGAGGGCGTCCAGAGCGCGGCCGGCTCGCTGACGCTGAACGACATCCACGTCAGCGGCACCGCGCCGAAGATCAGCCAGTCCCAGCAGAACCAGTCGGGCGGGTTCGGCTCGCCGCCGCAGGGCGGCACCGCCACCGGCGGGTTCGGCAACTCGAGCCTCAAGTTCTCGTCGCGCACCGTCACCGGCATCGACCAGACCACGCCCGACCTCGCCTCGGTCACGCCCAGCCAGATCACGAAGGGCCACTACTTCACGTCGGCCGGCGGCGCCTACCAGGCGATTCTCTCGGCCGGGTATGCGAAGTCCGCAAACCTCACGGTCGGTTCGACGGTCACGCTGGGTGGCAAGACGTTCACCGTCGTGGGGATCGCCAGCTCGCCGCTGGGCGGAACGGCATCGGACGCCTACGTCGAGCTGACCACCCTGCAAGACCTGGCCAATCTCAAGAACCAGGTCAACTCGGTACAGGTGCGCGCCACCAGCACATCGACCGTGGACACGGTGGCCGCGTCGATCAAGTCCGACTTCAAGGGCGCTTCAGTGACGACCGCGTCCGATCTGGCGGGCCGCGTCGGTGGATCGCTGAGCGATGCGAAGAGCCTCTCGTCCAAGCTCGGGACGGCGCTCGAGGTCATCGGCCTGGGAGCTGCCGTGCTGATCGCCTGCCTGCTTACGCTGGCGTCGGTGTCCAAGCGCGTGCGGGAGATCGGCACGCTCAAGGCGCTCGGCTGGACGCAGTGGTCGGTGGTGCGGCAGATCAGCGGTGAGTCGGTGCTCCAGGGATTTCTGGGCGGCATCATCGGCGCCGTTGTCGGCATCGTCGGAGCGCTGATCGTGAACGCCTACGGGTGGACCCTCAAGGCCACGGTCGCAGGCACCGCGCAGAACACGCCCGGCGCAGGTGTTGGCGGGCCGGGCGGCGGTGGCGGAGGCGGGCCGTTCGGGCTCGGCTCGGCCGGCAACGTCACGTCCGGCTCGTCGCTGGTCAAGATCACGACCTCGCCGAACGCGAGGCTGATCCTCATCGCCATCGTCCTGGCCGTACTCGGCGGCCTCGTGGCTGGCGCGGTCGGCGGCATGCGCGCCGCTCGCCTGCGGCCCGCCGTCGCCCTGCGCACCGTCGAATAGCCCTCACGTCTGGAGATCCCATGACCAACCACATCGAACACCTGACCACCGCGGTGCTTCCAGCAACCACGCCGCGCAACGCCGCCTACCGGCTCGAGAACGTGACCCGTGCGTACGGGCGCGGCGACCACCTGGTGGTGGCGGTGCGCGACATCAGCCTCACCATCGATCCCGGCGAGTTCCTCGCGATCATCGGCCCCAGCGGCTCGGGCAAGACCACGCTCCTGCAGCTGATGGGCGCGCTCGACCGGCCCACCTCAGGACGGATCATCTGCGCCGGCGAGGATCTGACAGCCACATCCGAACGCGATCTGAGCAGGCTTCGGCGCGACCACATCGGGTTCGTGTTCCAGCAGTTCAACCTGGTGCCCACGCTCACCGCCGGCCAGAACATCGAGGCCGCCGCCGCCTGGCGCGGCGGATCGGAGCGGCGCGCGTTGGTCGACCGACTGCTGGACGAGGTAGGGCTGACCAAACGCATCGACCACCTGCCCTCGCAGCTCTCGGGCGGCGAGCAGCAGCGCATCGCGATCGCCCGCGCACTGGTGAACGACCCCGCGGTGCTTCTGGCCGATGAGCCGACCGGAAACCTCGACTCGGCCACGGGCGAGGAGATCCTGCGGCTGCTGCAGCGCATCAGCGCCGATCACGGCACCACGGTCGTCCTGATCACCCACGACCGAGAAGTGGCCGCGCGGGCGGCGCGCACCGTGCGGCTGCAGGACGGAGCCGTCGCTGAAGACTCGGGTGCGGCAGCAGCCTCGCCGCCGGTCTAGGGAATGCAGGGATTCTGAACGGGGTTGGCGCGCTGCGTCTCGGTCGAGGTCGCATGGTCGGTGCGATCGGTCGAGGCGCGGTCGGATCCCTTACCACCATTGATCTTGTCGCTGGTGTAGTCGCGGCCGATGAACTTGTCATTGCCCGTGCCGCCGTTCAGCGTGTCCTTACCGGCGCCGCCGATGATCACGTCGTTGCCACCGCCGCCGTCGATCTCGTTGGCCTGCGGAGTGCCCACCAGCCAGTCGTTGAAGCGCGATCCAATCACCCGCTCAACGCTCGTGTACTCGCCGCCGCCGATGTTCGGAGCGTCCGCGGATCCGATGCCCATGACCCACTGACCGTAGTCCGAATCGTTGCCCGAGCACATGAACACGGGGTTGGGCGCCGTCGCAAAGGTCACCGTGTCGAATCCCGGCCCGCCATCGCCGATCGGCATCGGATTCGCGGGCCCGTCGTACCAGCTTCCGTCCAGCACATCGTTGCCGTCACCGCCGAACAGGCCGAGTGAGTTGGGCTCGGCGATCAGTTTGTCGTCACCGCCGAATCCACACGCGGCCTCACCGGCATGGGC
Organism: uncultured Actinomycetes bacterium; assembly: GCA_963796875.1. GTDB lineage: Bacteria > Actinomycetota > Thermoleophilia > Gaiellales > JAICJC01 > CAVPTL01. Next base: position 1,564,494 of record CAWCNL010000002.1, on the reverse strand, counting down.
GACGAGCACGTCGTCGCCGTCGGTGCCGTTCACCTCGCACGCAACCTGGTGCGTCCACGTGACCGTGTTGTTGGACAGGTCGGGGTCAAAGACGGTGGGTGTAATCGACGCGGTCACCACTGCTTCGCCGGGGGCGCTACCCCAGCCCATCATGAAGAAATCGCGCGTTGTGTCTGCATCGATTGTCAACGTGCATCGATAGGACCTGGCCGTCCAGTCACAGGGCTCACCGGTGTCCACTGGGAACGCGGGGCCACCCAGGAAGAACGGCCGGGGGCTTGGATCGGGCGCGTTGAAGTTGACGGTGACCGGGTCGCTGCTGGGGTTCGTGATCTCGTAGCGCAGGCCCACCCAGTTGCCCAGGGGCACCGTGTCGATCGGCGGCCCGTTGAAAGTGGTCTGCCCCTCGCGGTCGTCGAACGACTTCACCGAGACCAGCTGCACGTGCATGCTCACGTCCGCCGAAGGCGGGGCGTCACCGAGCGCCGCGGCGGTGGGCATGACGAAGGCGGCGACCAGCGCCGCGCCGAGGATGGCCTTCACGGGGGAGGAGCATCTGCTCTCAAGGTAGGGAGCTGCGGGCCAACAGTCTTTACCCCGGAAGGGTTACTCGGGCACGGCTAGCCCGAAAACCGCGGTGAGACGCTCGCCGGCACCGGCTGAAGTGCGCCCAGAATCTGCGAGCGCAGCTGGGGCGGAAGCGGGTCGGTCGCGCGCGCCGAGCTCTCTGCCGGCGTCAGGCTTGCCAGGACGACCACCGTCCGGTTCGGCTTGGGATAAATCATCGTGACCAGGCGCGCGGCCGGCGTCTGCGTGCCCTGATAGCACGCGATCCCGGCCCAGGCCTTGTCGCACAGCGAGCGGTTATGGAACGCGCCTCCGATGGTCAGCACGCGCACCGACCACTCGCCGGTCGAGCCGTCGAGGTTGTACGACACGTCGTTTGTGGCGAGATCGCCCACGTTCGGCTGGGCGCCGGGCGTGCCGGGAATCCCGGCGAACGTGCGGCCCAGCCACCAGGTCGGCATCTGCTGCATGTCGGCCTGATTGAAGTACCGGTCGTAGGCGCGGCCGGTCATCCAGTTCACGAACCTGCTGTTGTCGCTGGCCGCGTTGGAGTCGCAGCCCGAGTCTGCGATGGTGCCGTCCAGATTCTGGCAGGCGTTCCAGGGCATGCCAACCGTCACCGTCTGATCCGGGTCGATCCCGGTGCCGTCGAACCTCGAACCCCCGTAATCGGCGATGAATACCCGATGGTTGCCCAGATCGAATACGAGCCGGCAGTTGTCGACCCACACCCTTGAGCCGATCAGCCCAATCTGGTGGACGGGCAGCCCCGGCTGGCCCGGGTAGGGCACGACGTTGCTGCGGTTCCAGCTCTGGAAACACTCGGTGTTCGAGATGCTCAGCGGCGCGTTCTCGGTCATGTTCTCGGCGCATCCGCAGGCCACGACGATCAGCGCGGCGAGGGCGATCGCAACTCCGAGCTTTGGCACTGATCTGGGCACTCAGGGAATGTCGGCAATCGAGCTAGTCAGCGTGAGGCTCACCCACCGAAGATCGTCGAATAGCATTTCGCCGATGATTGCGGCGCTTCTCCAGGTGCTCCTCTACTCGATCGTTGCCGGCCTCAGCCCGCTGGCCGTGGCAGCCACGGTCGCGGTGATGCACGCCGGGCGGGCCCGTACGCTGGCGTTCGGCATCGGGTTCGTGGCGGCACAGCTGGCGGTCTGCGGCCTGTTCGTGAGTCTGGGAGTGGCCGCCACCCGGTCGGGCACCCGCTATCCGTGGGTGCAGGTGGCGCTCGCAGTCACGCTCGCCGGAGTACTCGTGTGGCTGGCGGGGCGGGTACGTACCAGGCCCCCGGCTGCCAAGCAGGTGAAGACGAATCCGCGCACCAGCCGGATGCTCGACCGGCTGAGCCACCTGGGGCTGCCCACGACGCTCTTCGCCGGTGTGCTGCTGGGGATCGGCGGCCCCAAGCGACTGCTGCTTGCGGGGCTCGCGGCCACCGCGATCACCACCTCCGACCTGCATACGACCATCGAGTTCACACTGGTGATCGTGTACGTCGCGATCTCGACGGTCGTGGTGTGGGGGCCGGTGATCCTCTTCGTGCTACTCGGCGACCGGGCCGTCTCGCTGATCAAGGAAGGGCAGGCAGAGGTGGGCCGGCGCCAGCCGAAGGTCACGGTGAACGCGCTGCTGGTGCTCGCCTGCCTGTGCCTGGTCGACGCGGCGGGCATTGTCGTGACCCAGATCTTTTAGATCTACTCTGCGAGACATCGGCCAGGCGCACTTCATCGTCTTCCTGACACCCGACGGCTACCACGAAGCCGGCTGGCGTCTGCACGAGCACGACGCCGCCGATCCGATCGGCATGAAGAGCATGGTGCGAGGCACGGCGATCGCCGAGCGCGGGCTGCTCGATGCGGTGTTCTTCGCCGACCGGCTCGCGCTCACTCCGCACCGCGTGCGGGCGTTCCCCCAGCCGTACCAGGATCCACTGCTGGTGTTGGCCGCGCTCGCAATGACCACCGACCAGATCGGCCTGATCGCCACCGCGTCGACCACGTTCAGCAACCCCTTCGACCTGGCCCGGCGCTTCGCGACGGTCGACCACATCAGCGGGGGCCGGGCCGGTTGGAACGTGGTCACCACGTACGACCCGAAGGCCGCCGGCAACTTCGGTCACGACTCACTGATCGAGCACGACACCCGGTACGCCCGCGCCGCCGAGTTCGTGGACGTCGTGCGTCAGCTCTGGGACAGCTGGGAGGACAGCGCCCTGATCGGCGACCCTGCCACCGGCGTGTGGGCCGACAGCGACCGCATCCACCCCATCGACTTCCACGGCGAGTACTACGACGTGGAAGGGCCGCTGACCATCCCACGGCCCCCGCAGGGCCACCCGGTACTGGCGCAGGCAGGCTCGTCACCGGCGGGCATCGGCCTGGCTGGGCGCATCGCCGACGTGGTCTTCACACCGCAGAGGTCGATCGAGTCCGGCCTCGAGTTTCGCACGAGGATCGACGCCGTCGCCGCGGACAACGGACGCCGGCCGGGCGAGGTGCGGATCCTGCCGGGACTCGCGTTCGTGCTGGGAGGCACCGAGGCCGAGGCCGCCGAGCGCCGCCAGTTGATCGAGGACAGCGTCAATCCGGAGTTTCGCTGGCGCAACCTGGCGAGCAACGCCGGCCTCGACACCGACCAGATCGACCCGGCCAAGCCGCTCTCGCCCGAGCTCGCCGCGACCGCCTCCAACACCAGCTTCGCCAAGGCCATCGTGGGCCGCGCGCTCGAGACCGGGCTGCCGTTCACCGAGGTGGCCCGCACGTTCACCGGCCTGCCCGGTGGGCTGGAGTTCACCGGCACGCCTGAGCAGCTCGCCGACATGATCGGCGCCTGGATCGACGCCGGAGCCAGCGACGGGTTCACGCTGCAGCCGGCCGAGGTGCCCGGCGATCTGCAGATGTTCGTCGACGGTGTGGTGCCGGTCCTCCAGAGCCGCGGGCTCTTCCGGCAGGCCTACGAGGGGCCGACACTGCGCGATCAGCTCGGGCTCACGCGGCCTGACGGCAGAAGCACGACGCGCTGATCGGGACGCTCGCCTGGGCGAGCGCCGCGTCCAGCTGAGGCCGCAACGCATCGGCCTCGTCACAGCGGCCCAGGCTGTGCAGGCATTCGTGGTATCCGTGCAGGCTCCACACATTGTTGGGGTGCCTGCAGGGCCGCCGCAGCGTGTCGTCGAGCCCCAGGTCTGCGCGGTAGACCGCCGCGGCCTCCTCGACCTGCCCCTGCTCCAGCAGCAGCGCGCCGAGCGCGTGGCGGGCAGGCTGCATCCACCCCCACGGCTCGTCGTACTCGAGGCTGTCGTCGCGTTCGACCGCCCGGCGCAGGTGGCCGAAGGCCTCGTCGTGGTTGCCGCGGCGATACTCGATCTCGCCCGCCAGCATCGGCTCGGCCACCCCGAGCACATCGCGGCACGAGTTGTTGAAGAGGTAGCGCGTGTCGGGGAGCCGGTCGTAGGCCTGGGCGAACCGCTGCTGCTCGCGGAGCGCCGACTCGACATCGCCCGTGGCGGCAAACGCGACGCCCTTGGCGTAGTGCAAGAGCGCGGTGGTGGTCGAGTAGAGCACGGGATCGTCGGGCAGCGGCTCGTCGATCAGCTGCTGCCAGCGTCCGAATCGCACCAGCACGTGCAGGCGCATGGGCACAAACGCCTCGACCCAGTCGGCCATCGGCGGCGTCTCGATGCGCAGCACGTCGCTGCTCAACGTCGCGGCCATCTCGTCGGCGGCTTCCAGAGCGGGCTCGAGCCTTCCCTGGAACATGGCTCCGTAGATCTTGAAGTGATAGTTGTGGCAGCGATAGAGCGTGTAGAAGTTGAGCGGCCCCTCCCGCTCCAGGAACTTGCGGTCGGCCACGATGGCCGCCTCGTTGCCGGCGACCACGTCGGCGTAACGCCCGCACAGCACGTCGATGTGCGTGGGCATGTGGCACAGGTGGCCGGCGTCGGGTACCAGCTCGCGCAGCTGGTCGGCCGCGTCGAGCGCCCGCTCGGGATACGGCGACATCTCCATCGCGTGCAGGTAGAGGTGCAGCAGCCCCGGATGCGGCGTCGCCGACCGCGCCATCGCCCCCTCGAGCACGTCGAGCGCCTCGGCGGTGTCGGCGCCCTCGGCAGGCTCGCCGGTGTCCAGATTCCAGAGCTCCCACGGCGTGCGGTTGATCAGCGCCTCGGCGAACAGTGTCGCCACGTCAGCGTCGTCGCCGTGGCGGGCATACACCTGGCGCATCGCAGCGGCGTACGCGTCGCTCCAGGGCGCGCACTCCTCGGGCGGAGTGTCGGCCGGAAACCGCGCCGAGAGCGCCTCGATCAGCGCGCGCTCGACCGCGCGAGGCCGACCTGGCCAAGTCGCGGGCGCGGGCGATCGCCGTATGCGCGCTGCCGACGGCGTCCACCAGCTCCTGCGGCTCGAACGCGTCCCAGTTCTTGTTGTAGTTGGGGCCGATCGCGTAGGCCTCACCCCAGTACGCCATCGCACAGGCCGGGTCGCACTCGACGGCGTGCCGAAAACAGGCGAGCCCCTCCTCGTGGTTGAAGCCGTAGCACCACACCAGTCCACGGTCGAACCACCGCTGGGCCTCGGCGGAACTCGTGGTCACCGGCCAGGAATGCGACCCCAGGTCGTAGGCGTATTCCATCGCGCCGATTGTTGCAGAAAAGGGGACTGTCCCCTTTTATGCGTTGGAACCATTTGCCGAGTCTGTCACACTAAGAACCATGAGGATTCTCGTGATCATCCTGGTCGGCATGGCCGCCGCAGCGTGCGGATCGAGCCACACGCCGGCCGCGCCGAAAACCGTGAAGCTCCACCCCGGCCACTACCGCTACCAGCTCGGCGACCAGGTGAACGTCGGCGACAAGATCTCGTGCGTAACTGCGTCGGGCAAGCCGGCCGGCGGCGGGGTCGTCCCGCAAAAAGCTCACGGCGTGGGGTCATCGACAGGTTTTTCGCTCGATGTGGCCGCCGACGGCACCGTCACGATCACCTGCCCGGTCACGCCGAGCGTGATGTAGAGCCCCGCGTGCATAAAAGGGGACTGTCCCCTTTGATGCGTTCGATCGATATCTAACCATTTGATATCTACCGAGTTAGCGGCTAGGATCGTCCGCCATGGCTGGACGACCTGCCCATCCCCCCATCGGCGCCGTGCTGGCGCAGACCACCCGGCGCGTCAGCCGCGCGTTCGACGCGGCGCTGAGCACCGCCGGAGGCTCGCTGCCGATGTGGCTGATCCTGCTCTCGCTGACCACCGGCAAGGGCAGCAACCAGCGCGAGATCGCCGACGCCGTCGGCATCCGCAGCGCGACCCTCACCCATCATCTGAATGCCATGGAGACCGCCGGCCTCCTCACTCGCCGCCGCGACCTCGCCGATCGCCGCGAGCACGTGGTCGAGCTGACCGCCGCGGGCGCGGAGAAGTTCGCCCAGCTGCGCACCGCCGCGATGGCGTTCGACGCCCAGCTGCGCACCGGGTTTGACCCCGAGGAGCTGGCCGGCCTGGCCGCACTCTTGAACCGCCTGGCGACCAACGCCGGCTCCCCGTCGAAGGAGACACAGAAACCGTCATGCTTGAGAGCCTCGCCCACTTCGTGATCCGTCACCGCAAAGCAGTGCTCGTCGTCTGGATCGTGCTCACGATCTTCGGCGGATTCGCTGCGCCGCGCGCCACCGACCGCATGCTGACCACCTTCACGCTGCCCGGATCGAAGTCGTTCCAAAACAGCGAGCAGATCATGCGCGCGTTCGGAAACGGCGCGCAGAACCCGATGGTGCTCGTGTTCCACGACCCGAACGGCGACGTGACCCAGGCTCCGGGCATCGAGAATGCGGTGGAGGCGGCCGCCAAGGTGAACCCCGGCTCGCGGGTCAGCTCGTACTTCAACACCGGATCGAACTCGTCGGTCTATGTGTCGAAGGACCAGCACACCATGTTCGCGGCGATCTACCCGCCGGGCCAGAACGGGTTCGGCTCGGGCGGCACCGTGGGTGTGACCCAGAAAGCGATCGATTCCGCATCCCCCCAGGGCGTGCAGGCGTCGGTCACCGGGCTGGACGCGCTGGAGCAGGCGGCGGGCAGCGGCGGTGGCGGAGGGCCCAGCATCCTGGTCGAGGTCGCAATCGGCGCTCTCGGCGCGCTGGTCATCCTGCTGTTCGTGTTCGGCACGCTGCCGGCAGTGGCAATGCCGCTGATCGTCGCGATGGCGTCGATCCTCAACACCTTCACCATGATCTGGCTTCTGACCTACATCACCGATGTCTCGGTGATCGTCGAGTTCCTCGTCGCGCTGGTGGGGCTGGGCATCGCGATCGACTACTCGCTGCTCTTCATCTTCCGCTTCCGCGAGGAACTCGCCGCCGGCCAGACCTCGGAGGACGCCCTGGTCGAGACGCTGACCCACGCCGGAAAGTCGGTGATCGTCTCGGGCTCGACCGTGGCGATCGGCCTGCTCAGCATGATCATCCTGCCGATTCCGTTCATCCGGTCGATCGGCATCGGCGGCCTGCTGATCCCGGTCGTCTCGGTGATCGCGGCGTGCACACTCCTGCCCGCCATGCTCGCGATCATCGGCACCGGCATCAATCGCGTGCGCGTGCTGCCCCGCCGGTTCATCTCGCAGGACGACCCCGATCACGGCCCGTGGGCGTCGTGGGCACGGTTGGTGACCCGCCATGCCGGCGCGTTCGCCGCGCTCGGGATCGCGATCGTGGCGCTGGTGATGTGGCCCGCGATCAAGCTCAATCCCGGTGACGCGCTGGCCAAGAACATGCCGGGCTCGGGCCCCGCGATCACCGGCCGCGACCAGCTGGCGAGCGCCAACATCAGCGCCGGGGCGATCGCGCCGTTTGCGGTCACCGTCCGCAACGCGACGCCCGCCCAGGTCGATCAGGTGGTGCAGGCGGTGGGAAGCGCCGAGGGCATGGCCGGCGCGTCGGCCCCCGAGGGCTGGAACCGCGACGGCCTGCAGGTGATCGAGGCGATCCCGGCCACCGACTCGGCCAGCGCATCGGCCTACCAGGCGATCGCGAACCTGCAGAACGACGTCCTGCCCAATCTGCAGGATCAGCTTGGCGGCGACGTGCAGGTGGGGATTGCCGGCGGGGCGCCGCAGTCGCGCGACTTCGAGCACGCCGTCTACGACAACTTCCCCTACGTGCTGCTGTTCGTGGTCGTCCTCACCTACGTGCTGCTGGCCCGCGCGTTCCGGTCGCTGCTCCTGCCGCTGAAGGCGGTGATCCTGAACCTGGTGTCGCTCACGGCGGCCTACGGGATCATCGTCTTCATCTTCCAGCAGGGCCACGGGTCGAAGCCCATCTGGAATCTGGATGCGACCGGCGTGATCATCTCGTGGATCCCGCTGATGATCTTCGCGTTCCTGTACGGCATCTCGATGGACTACGAGGTGTTCATGCTGACGCGCATGCGCGAGATCTACGACGAGACCGGCGACACCAACCGCGCGATCGAACTGGGCCTCGCGCGCACGGGCAAGCTGGTCACAAGCGCCGCCCTGATCCTGATGTTCTCGTTCCTGGTGCTGTCATCGAGTCCCGGCGTCGACGTGAAACAGTTCGGCATCGGCCTTGCGGCCGGCATCATCTTCGACGCCACGGTGATCCGCGCACTGCTCGTGCCGACGTTGATGCGGCTGATGGGTAAATGGAACTGGTGGCTGCCGCACCCGATCGCCCGGCTGCTGCTGCTACGGCCGTCGCGCCCGGTGCAGCAGAACACCTAGCGGCGGGAGGTTCACCGCGTACGCTCCATGCGGTGAATCTCAAGCTCTATCCGCTCGTGTTCGTCGCGGGGGCCAGCACGATGGCCACCGAGATGTGCGCGTCGCGGCTGCTGGCACCGTTCTTCGGGTCGTCGATCCTGGTGTGGGCCAACATCATCGGCCTGATCCTGATCTACCTCTCGGTGGGCTACCTGTGGGGCGGGAAGCTGGCCGACCGGCATCCCAGCCTGCGGTACATGTGCGGCCTCCTCGCGGTCGCGGCGATCGCAATCGCGATCATCCCGTTCGTCTCGGAGCCGCTTCTGAGCCGCGCAGTGGATGCGTTCGCCCAGGTGTCGGTGGGGGCGTTCCTGGGCTCGTTCTTCGCGTCGATGGCGCTGTTCTCGGTGCCGATCACGCTGCTCGGCATGGCCTCGCCGTTTGCGGTGCGGCTCGCGGTCGACTCGGTCGAGCGCGCGGGCGAGGTGGCCGGCCGGCTCTACGCCCTGTCCACCGCGGGGTCGATTCTGGGCACGTTCCTGCCCGTGGTGGTGCTGATTCCCGCCATCGGCACGCGCCGCACGATGCTCGCCACGGCTGCGACGCTCGGACTGGCCACAATGGTCGGCCTGGGCCGCCGCTACGTGCTGGTGCCCGCGGTGGCGGTGGCGCTCGCGCTGATCCCGCCGGGGCTGGTGAAGCCCGGAAGCGGCGTGATCTGGGAAGGCGAGTCGCAGTACCAGTTCATCCAGGTGCAGCGGATCGCCAACCACGGTCGGGTGCTGCACCTGAACGAGGGATGGGCCGAGCACTCGGTGTGGTACCCCCACAGGGTGCTGACCGGCGGCTACTGGGATCAGTTCCTGCTGGCCCCGGCCATGCACGGCTCGCAGATGCGGTCGCTGGCGATGATCGGCTACGCGGGCGGCACGGTGGGCCGTGCCTACGGCGTGTTCTGGCCGAACGTGAACATCCTGGGCATCGAGCTCGACCCCACCGTGACCGAGATCGGGCGGCGCTACTTCGGCCTTGCCTCGAACCCGCGCGTGCGCGTCGCGACCAGCGACGGACGACCGTACCTCGAGACGCACGACACCCGCTACGACGCAATCCTGCTGGACGCCTACCGCCAGCCGTACATCCCGTTCTACCTGACTACCCGCGAGTTCTGGCAGCTGGCCGCAAGCCGGCTCAACCCCGGCGGGATGGTGATGGCGAACCTGGGCACCGTGCCGGGCAGCGAGACGCTGCCCCGGGCGATCGCCGGGACGATGGCGACGGTGTTTCCGTACGTCTACCGGTGGCGGGCCGGCGGGTTCAACGAGATCGCCGTCGGGTTCATGCAGCCGGTCAGCGCGGCGGAGCTGCGCGCGCGAATCGCGGGGCTCCCGGCCAAGCTGCAACCGGCCGCCGAACTCGCCGCCAGGCTCAAGCGGCAGGCTCCCTCAACCGATCCGCTGACCGATGATCGGGCGCCGGTGGAATGGCTCACCGACCAGCTGATCGTCAAGTACGCGGATGGGAACTGAGTTCGGCCACGAGCGCGTCGAGCTCGGGCACCTCGGCGCGCAGGCTCGGCAGGTTCACGACGATGCCCTCCTGCGTGGTGCGGGCCAGAACGACGATGGTCTCCTCGTCCGGCGAGGGGTTCTCCTCGCGGTGCGGGACGAACGGCGGCACGTAGATGTAATCGCCGGGGCCGGCTTCGATGCGGCGCTCGGCGTCGTCTTCCAGGAAGACGAACACCGGATGGCCCGAGACCACGTAGATGCCGGTCTCGGCCTCGCCGTGGTGGTGGTCGCCCGAGACCATGCCCGGCGCGACGACCGCCTTTCCCATCCACAGCTTGCGCGATCCGTAGCGCTTGCCCGAGATGGCCTCGTAGCGGCGCATGCCCGGCGTCTGGGCGGTGTCCTCGGTCAGATCATCCGACGCGGTGTGGTGAAGGTGCAGATGCCAGGCGGCGTTGGCGGCTTCGTCACTCACCACGCCAGGATAGATGAATAAAAGGGGTCAGCCACTTTCTATTCACCAACCGCCTGACGAATGCATGCAAGGCAACGCGTGAATAGAAAGTGGCTGACCCCTCTTATTCACACACGACTGCGATCTTGCGCGCGCGGCCGGTCGAGAGCCACTCGATCCACAGCCGGTGACCGGTGAGCAGCTGCTCGTCCGTGAGCTGCTCGGTCAGGCGTGCCGCGGTCTCGCCGTGCGATCGGCTGTGATCCTCCTGCCAGACGACCGTCAACCCGGCATCGCCCAGCAGTCGGTGCATCTCGTCCAGCGGCGCGAGCCACACCGTGTCGGCCGCCGGCATCTGCTCCCGCTCGGCCCCGGTCAGCGGTGCTCCCTCCTCGAACGTGAACGCGAACCGTCCGCCGGGCGCCAGCGCCCGCGCCACACCGTGCAGCAGCGTGCGCTTGTCGCGGAAGGCCAGGAACGTCTCGAGCAGCAGCACCACATCGAACTCGCCGTCCGGCAGAGGCGGGATGCGCGCGACCTCGAACCGGCACGGCAGGTTGCCGCCGCGCGCTCGGGCGATCTCGACCGATCTCCGGCTCTGGTCGACGCCCAGGTAGTCGCAGCCGAACTCGCGCGTGATGAACCGGCCGGGCCCGCCGACTCCGCAGCACAGGTCGAGCACCGCCACGCCGGGCGCCACCCCGGCACGCTCGGCGAGCGCCCGGATCTCGCTCGCGAGCATGAAGCTCTCCTGCTCGACGTACTCACCATCCCAAGATCCAAAATCGTGCATCGCCAGTAGTTAACCCCGATGGTGGCGTACGCGGAGAAGCTGCGGGCGGATTTCGGCGCCCCGGTGATCGTCTTGACGGCCGAGGCGCTGCTGCTGGTCGCGCTCGCGGCCACCGTGGGCCTCAGCATCGCGGGCTGGATCGTCGGAATCGCCGGCGGTATGGCGCTCAGCTTCGCGCTCGCACGGGGCATGGCGGCGTATGCCGAACGGCAGCTGACGCCCGCGACCTGGATCACGCTGACCCGGGCCACGCTCGCGGTGGGCGCGGCGGCGCTCACGGCCGAATCGCTCGTGCGCTCGATCTCGCCCGCGCCGCTCGTCGCCCTCGGCTCGATCGCGATCGCCCTGGACTGGGTGGACGGGCAGGTCGCGCGCCGCACCGCCACCGAGTCGGCCCTCGGCGCGCGCATGGACGGCGAGGTCGACGCGTTCCTGATCCTGGTGCTGAGCGTGGCGGTCGCTCCCACCGCGGGCGCGTGGGTGCTCGCGATCGGCGCCGCCCGCTACCTGTTCCTGGTCGCCGGCTGGATGGTGGCCTGGATGCGCGCGCCGCTGCCGCGCCGCGACTGGCGCAAGACCGTTACCGCAGTGCAGGGCATCGTGCTGGTGATCGCCGCCGCCGGCGTGGCCCCGCTCCGCGCCACCCAGCTCGCCCTGGCGGTGGCACTCGCACTGCTGGCCGAGTCGTTCGGGCGAGACGTCTGGTGGCTGTGGCGGCATCGCGACGTCACCGCGCATGCCTCGACCGTCGCGGCCCCGGCTGCGGGCCGGGATCGCGGTCGCGCTGACCGTCGCCGCCGTGCTGATCGTGTGGGGCGTGCTGGTCACGCCGAGCCGGCCGGCGCTGCTCACGCCCGATGCGTTCGTACGGCTGCCGCTCGAGGCGCTCGCGATCGTGCTGCTCGCCCTCGCACTGCCGCCCGCGCGGCGGCCGGGTGCTGGCGTGGATCGTGGGCCCGCTCCTGGGCGTGCTGCTGGTGGTGAAGCTGCTCGACATCGGCTTCTTCACCGCCTTTGACCGGCCGTTCAACCCGATCGAGGACTGGGCGTACTGTCTCGATCGGCATCGAGACGCTGCGCGACACGATGGGCAGTACCCGCGCCGATCTGGCCGTGGCCGGCATCGGTCTGGCGCTGCTCGCCGCGCTGATCCTCCCCGCCCTCGCGATGCTGCGGCTGACCAGCGTCACGGCCCGCAACCGGCGCACGGCGAGCATGACCGTGGCCGCGCTCGGCGGTCGCCTGGCTGGTGCTGCAGGTGGCCGGCGCGCAGCTGGTCAACGGCGTGCCGATGGCCTCGGTGAGCGCGGTCGGCCTGACCGTGCACGAGGTCAACGCTGTCAGGTCGGCGCTCGACGATCCCGCCCGGTTTGCCGCGCCATGATCCGCCACGACCCCTACCGCTCGACGCCGGCCAACCGGCTGCTGACGGGACTGCGCGGACACGACGTGCTGCTGGTGTTCGTCGAGAGCTACGGCAAGTTCGCGGTGCAGGGCTCGTCGATCTCGCCACCCGTCGACTCCACCCTGCAGCAGGGCACCAAGCAGCTGGCGCGCGGCCGGCTTTCGGCCCGCAGCGGCTGGATGACGTCGCCCACGTTCGGCGGAATCAGCTGGCTTGCGCACTCCTCGATGCAGTCGGGCCTCTGGGTCGACTCCAACGACCGCTACGACCAGCTGCATGGCCAGCCACCGGTTCACGCTCAGCACGGCGTTCGGCCGCGCCGGCTGGCGGGTGATCGACGATGTGCCCGCAGACGACCGGCCGTGGGGCTCGGGGCTCAGCTTCTACCACTTCGACAAGGTCTACAACCGGCTCGACATGGGCTACCACGGCCCGAAGTACGCGTATGCGCCGATGCCCGACCAGTACCTGTACCTCGCGTTGCAGCGCAACGAACTGGCAAAGACGCACCGCAAGCCCCTGTTCGCCGAGATCGACACGGTGTCGAGCCACTGGCCGTGGACTGCGATCCCACCGCTGATCCCCTGGAACTCGGTCGGCGACGGCTCGATCTTCAAGCGCCTTGCCGGTCGACAGGATCGGCGAGCAGAGCGCCGAGCAGGGCTACGGCCACTCGGTGGTCTACTCGCTGCGCACGCTGTTCTCGTTCGTCAGCCACTACGGCCGCAAGAACCTGGTGATGATCGTGCTGGGCGACCACCAGCCCGCGCACTCGGTCAGCGGGCTGGGCGTCGACCACGACGTGCCCATCTCGATCATCGCCCACGACCCGGCGGTGCTGCGCCGGGCGGCCGCGTGGGGCTGGGTGCCGGGCATGCGGCCCACGAGCACGGCGCCGGTCTGGCGGATGAGCGCATTTCGCAACCGGTTTCTGCGCACGTTCGACACGCCGCCGGCCGGGTGATGTCCGCGGCCGTGCCGCAACGGCTGCCGGGTCTGGACGGGCTGCGCGGGCTGGCGGCGCTGTACGTGGTCGCCAACCACATCTTCCTGCGCACGTTTCCCGGCTATCCCGTCGACCGCGCGCCGATCTGGGCCGCCTGGCTGATCTACGGCCGGTTCGCCGTGGTCGTGTTCATCGTCCTCTCGGGGTTCTCGCTGGCACTCTCACCGGCTCGTCACGGCTGGCGGCTCGACGGGGTGCGGCCGTTTGCGGCGCGCCGGGCCCGGCGGATCCTGGCGCCCTACTGGGCGGCGCTGCTGTTCAGCCTCGCGGTGGCGTGGTGCGTGGTGCCGCCGCCGGGCCAGGCACCTCCTGACCTCAGGTCGATCGCCGTAAACGGCCTGCTGGTGCAGAACCTCGTCAGCGCACCGAGCCCCAACCGATCGTTCTGGTCGATCGCAGTCGAGGCCCAGCTGTACGTGCTGTTTCCGCTGATGCTGCTGCTGTTTCGCCGCCGGGGTGCGCTCATGCTCCTGAGCGTGGTCACCCTGGTCGTGGCGAGCCTCGGGCTCCTCGCCGCCGACAGCCCGCGAATCGATGTCTTCGTGATCCAGTCGCCACCCGATCTGGCTGCCCTCTTTGCCGCCGGCATCGTGGCTGCCGGCATCGTCATGGCGAGCGAGCAGCGCCGATCATGGCCGTGGGCGTGGATCTCGGCCGCAGCATTCACCCCGTACTCGCCGTGATCTGGGCTCTCGGATCGGTACGGACTCTCGACAACCTGGTGTGGGTCGATCTGGCCCTCGCGCCGGCGCTCGGATGCCTCTTCGCGGCGCTGGCCACCGGCCGCCCCCGCCCGCTCGTACGAACGCTTGACACCCGTCCGGCACGATCGCTCGGCGGTGAGTCCTACAGCCTCTACCTCACGCACGGCCCGATCGTCGTGGTGCTGTACGAGAAGGTGGTGGCCGGCCGCGTCCGCCCCGGAGTTCCGGCGTTCGTCGCACTGCTCGCAGCTGGCGCTCCCGGCGACGGTGGCTTTTGCATGGATCTTCGCCGAGGTGTTCGAGCGGCCATTCGCGCCGCGGCGCCGGCCCGGGATATCTACAGGGAATCCTCAAATCGCGCCGAGAGGGCGTAGCGCAGTAGCACGACGTCGCCGATCTGGCGCACCTCGGCCAGCTTCGCGCGGCGGCCGGAGTGCCACGGGAACCGGCCGTCCTGCACGAACCGGGGGCATGCGAGTCGCCCACGAACAGCGGAGCGACCACCAGGTGCAGCTCGTCGACCAGGTCGCCGGTGAGGAACTGCGTGTGCACGCACCCACCTCCCTCGACCATCAGCCGCTGCACGCCGCGCTCGGCCAGATCCTCGCTCAGCGTGCGCATGCCGACGTCACCGCCCCCGTCGACCACGGTCGCCACCCCTCCAAACCGTGACCGCGCCGTATCGACCGTGGGGCTGGGGCAATAGACGACCTTCTCGGCGTCGCCCTGCGTGAAGAACGCAGCCCGTGCGTCGAGCTTCGCGCCGCGGGTCATCGTCACCTTCATCGGCGAGGCGGCAAGACCACGTCCGGCACGCTCGACGCGGCGCTGCGCCGAGCGCACCAGCAGCCGCGGATTGTCGGTGCGCACCGTCTCGGCGCCGACCAGGATCGCGTCGCACGACGCCCGGACGGAGTCGACACGGTCGAAATCGGCGTCGTTTGAGAGCAGCAGCCGCTGCGCCGCGCTGCTGATGTACCCATCGATCGACACGCTGCACGAGAGCAGGGTGTACGGGCGGTCAAGCATTCGACGCCTCGCCGCCCTGCGGGCGCGCTGACCACAGCAGCACGACCGCGCCGGGAAGGCACGCGACGAGCGCCATCACGCCGTAGACCACCGCGGTGGTCACCCCCAGCCCGGCGCCCAATCCGGCGGCGGCGAACGCCCAGCCGGCCGCACCCTCGCGCGGCCCCCAACCCGCCACGCTCGGAAGTGCCATCGCGAGCATCGCCAGAAGCGCCAGCGGCACCATCCGCGACACCGATGCCTGCGACCCGGCCGCGTGCGCAGCCAGCACGAAGGTGACCGCGTGCCCGGCCACCACCACCGCTGAGGTCAGCACGATCACCGGCAGCGCGAGGCGTATGCGCGTGATGCCGCGCAGGTCGGCGCCGATCGTGTGGCGAGCCCGAGTCCAGCGCGAGCCGGCCGCGAGCACGCAGACGACCACCGCCACGAAGCGCGGCGAGCGCCCACGGCATGTAGCCGCGCACCGGGCGATGGCAGCACCAGCAGCACCACGACCGTGAGCACCATCTGCACCACCTGACCACCGGTACGCTCCCACCCCACGGCCCGCAGCCCCCGCGGCACGCTGTGGGCGTTGCGGCCGTGGCTCACGCCGCGGTGCAGGTCGCCGACGACTCCGCCGGGCAGCGTCACGTTCAGGAAGAGCGAGCGGTAGTACGCCGCGACCGCAGTGGGCAGGGTCAGCTCGACTCCAAGCCCGCGCGCGACGATCGTCCAGCGCCACGCACAGCAGAGCGTGGTCACCAGACCGATCCCGAAGGCCGCGGCGAGCGTCGCGGCGTCGATCGCGCGCAGTCCGGCCACGAACGGGCCGTCACCCAGCCGCCACATCACCACGCCGAGCACCCCCACGGCCGCCACGATCGGCACCCAGCCGCGCAGCGAACCGACGGATCGACGGGTGGGCCAGGCCGCGGTGGTCACGGCACCACCAGCAGGTCGGCATGGTCGACGGTGACCATCAGCTGCCCGGCCTGAGCCTGGGCCAGGCGGCGGCCCACGTACCCGTCGACCGCAGCCGCAAGGTCGTCCTCCTGCTCGCACGCGGCGCCCACCCAGCCGCGAAACCACTCGGCGATCAGCCGGCTCTGACCCGCCGCCAGCCGCCACGGGCTCGGTTCGACGAGCACCTGTGTACCCAGCCGGCGAAACGCATCGGCCGCAGCGGCGGCAGCATCGGGGCCCAGCAGGTCGCCGCGACGCTGATGGTCGTCAAACGCCGCGGCGATGCGTGCGTCGAGCGAATCGGCCGGTGAGAGCTCGACGCGCCCGACCACCGACAACGTGATCAGCACCGGGCATCCCACCCCTGCGCAGGTGGCCACCAGCCGCTCGAGTTCGGCGGCGGTGAGCAGGTCGAGCAGCGCCGATGCGGTGATCAGATCCGCGCCGGCGAGCTCGTCGGCGCTCAGCATGGTCACGTCCGAGCAGCGGGTCTCGACGGTCACATCCCGGGGCGCGTCCACCGCGGCGATCTGCAGCAGGTCGGGATCGCGGTCGTGAAGCACCCAGTGCTGCGGCCCGGGTAGCCGCGGTGCCAGCCAACGGCCCATCGAACCGCTGCCACACGCAAGGTCGTGGATCACCGATCGGCCCGGCATCCGCCAGCATGCTCACGAGGCCGATCGGCGCGGGCGGCGGCGTCGGCCGGTTCGCGCAGCCGCAGCCAGTCGGCGCTGACCCTGATCTGGTCGACCGTCATCGCGCCACCTCGGCGAGCACTCCGGCCACCGTCTGGGCTGTGGCCGGCCAGCCCGTCAGCGCGGCGCGCCGGCCCGCCGCGGCCCGGCGCAACCGCCCCCGCAGCTCGGCGCTCTGCAGCCACGCCAGGAGCGCACCGCCGAGCGCCGCCGGATCGCCGGGTGCGACCAGCAGCCCCGGCCGCACTCCGTCGGCGTCTGACGCCCAGCGCCGCGGGAACGCCACCGACGTCGGTTGCGATGACGGGCAGGCCGGCGGCGAGCGCCTCGGTTATGACCATCCCGTAGGTCTCGCCGTGCGAGGCGTGCACCAGCAGGTCGGCCGCGTGGTAGCGCTGCGCGAGTTCGGCGCCGCTCGCCGCGCCCACGAGCCGCAGCCGATCCTCGAGACCGCGGTCGTGGATGCGCTCGCGCAGCTGCGACACGAACGTCCGGGTCGCGCTCCAGACTGCCGACGCAGGTGCAGCGCCAGTCCCCCGTGAGCGTCGCGAGGGCGTCGACCAGTACGTCGTGGCCCTTTGCGGCGATCACGGCGCCCACGCACAGAAAGCTCGCCGCCGGCCGGCGTGCCCGGCGCCAGCGGCGCCGGATCGACGCCCGGCTCGGCGACGTGTACGCACTGAGTGGCAGCGCGTGCAGCTCGAGCAGCTGCGCCGGCACCACTCGCTGGTGGTGATCACCGCCGCAGCGGCCGAGAGCGCCTTGCGCCTCACCGGCGCGCGTGCCGTTGGCAGCGATCATGTGCACCAGCGGCACCAGCCGCAGCCGGTGCCGTTCGTGCACCAGCGCCTGCGCCTCGGCCGGCACGACCAGGCCGTCCAGCCAGCACCGTCGCGGCATCGGGCAGCCCATCCAGCACGCGGTCGAGCGACCCCACTTCCAACCGGGTGCGTCGAGACCGACCAGCCCAGCGAATCGAGGCCCGCACAGACCCGCCGGTCATAGGCGTTCCCGCCACTCGGCCGGCGGGGGTCGTCGATGCCCTCGGGAACCACCACGTGCACCCGCATCTAGAGCTCGCGCTCGTAGCTTGCCCAGGCGACGTGCGACTCGTGCAGCGTGACGGTCAGCCCACTGAGCGTTGCGCCCGCCGCGCCGAGCCCTCCGGCATGGATGCGCTCGGCGATCCGGTCGGCGATCACGCGGGCCAGCGCCTCGGTGGTCGTGTTCGCGCCGGCCAACGACGCATCGTCGTCCAGGTTTCGGTAGTTGAGATCGGCCAGCACCGCCCTCAGCTCGTGCGCTGCCCGGCCGATGTCGACCACGATGCCGTGCTGGTCGAGCGCCTCGCGGCGAAACGTCGCGTCGACGATGAAGGTGGCGCCGTGCAGCCGCTGTGCCGGGCCGAACACCTCGCCCTGCAGGCTGTGGGCGATCATCACATGGTCGCGGACGGTGACCGAAAACACGCTACTGCCCTTCGTAGGAGATGGTGTGACAGAGCGCGGGCAGCGAGCCGTCGGCCAGCCGGGTCATCACGTCGGGCAGCTCGCCGAACTCGCGATGTGCCGGTCAGCAGAGCGTCGAATGCCGGGTCGCGCAGCAGGTCGAGGGCGAGCGCCAGCCGCTGGGCGCTGCGTGCGCCGCCCGCTGCGCGCCGGCGACACGGTGCCCACCTGGCTCGCGCGCACGCCCAGCCGGCCCGAGTGAAACACGCCGCCCAGCGACAGGGTCACCTCGGTGTCGCCGTACCAGCTCAGATCGAACACCGTGGCCTCGGGTGCCAGCAGCTCGAGTGACCGTTGCAACCCGGCCGACGTCGCGCTGGCGTGAAACACCGCGTCACACGCGTCTTCGGCCTCGTCTGGCAGGGCAAACCCCACGCCCAGCGCCTGGGCGACCGGCGCGCGGCTCTCATCGATGTCGACCAGGGTCACCTGCACGCCCGGAAAGCGGCTGAGCAGCCGCGCCACGCAGCAGCCGACCATGCCGGCGCCCACCACGGCGACCCGATCGCCGATCAGCGGCGCCGCGTCCCAGAGGGCGTTGACGGCGGTCTCGACGGTGCCGGCGAGCACCGCGCGCTGAGCCGGCACGTCCTCGGGCACGGGCCAGACAGCGGCGGCCGGCACCACGTAGCGGGTCTGGTGGGGGTGCAGGCAGAAGACCGTGCGCCCGCGCAGGCCGTCCGGCCCCTGCTCCACCACTCCGACGTTCAGGTATCCGTACTTGACCGGCCCGGGCAGCTGCCCCTCCTGGAACGGCGCGCGCATGACCGCCCGCTGATCGGCCGGCACGCCGCCGCGAAACACCAGGCTCTCGGTACCGCGGCTGATGCCCGAGCGGGTGCTGCGGACCAGCACCTCGTCGGGTTGCGGCTCACGCAGCGACGCCGGCCTGATCTCGCCGACTCCCGGAGCGCGCACCCAGAACGCGCGCGCTTCGTGTGCACTGGTGTCCAGGGTCACCCCCGGAGTACGGACGACCGGCGGGGTTGGATTGCCCACCGGTACCTGCGAGTGGGCGCTCGCCCGCCTCCCGGCGGATGGCCGAGAAGGCGGGGATGCGCTTCGTGGGGATGCTCGGCGACGACCGCCAGTACGTGATTCCCTAGCGCGGCGGGCCGCTCGTGAGTGTGAGCTGGGTGGTCTGCGACTGGCCGTACTGGTCGACGTAGCTGACCGAGATCGACGCGCCGGGCTTCTCGGCCGCGATGATCACGCCGAGCCGGTCGGGTGATGAGATCGACTGGCCGTCGACCGCGGTGATCATGTCGCCCTCGGCGAGGCCCGCGTTCGCGGCGGGGCCGCCGGGCACGACCGACGCGATGCTCGCGCCGTCGCCGTAGCTGCTGGCGGTGACCTCCACTCCGAGGAACGCCGTCTGCCCGGCGTGCACCGACGCAGAGTCGCCGCCACCTCGATCTGCTCGACGATCGACAGTGCCCTATCGATCGGAATCGCATATCCGTCGGTGGTGGTCTGGCCGTCGCTCGAGACCGACGCGGCGGTGTCCATGCCGATCGCATGACTCGAACTGTCCAGCAGCGGGCCGCCCGAATCGCCGGGCTTGATGCCGGCGTTGGTCTCGATCAGGCCGCTGAGACTCTCGCTGCCGCCCTGGTCGTCGTTCACCGTGATCGCCTTGTTCGTGCCGGTGACACTGCCCGAAGCGGTGATCAGCCGGCCGGTGCCACCCGCGTTTCCGACGGCGTGCACCGAGTCGCCCATGTTGACGGAGTTCGAATCGCCCAGCGAGAGCGTCTTCAGATCCGACGCGCCGCTGGTCTGCAGCACGGCGACATCGTGGCCGGCGTCATACCCCACGACCTTGCGCCTTGAAGGCCCGATCGGCGCCCGGCACCACCACACGGATCTCGGTGGCACCTCGGATCACGTGATTGTTGGTCAGGATCTCGCCCGAGGAGGTCAGCACGATGCCGGTTCCCGCGGCCCGCTCGCCCTGATAGGCGAGGTTGGTCTCGATCAGCGCCACGCCCGAGCCGACCGTAGTCGAATGATTGTTCGCGAGGGCCAGTCCGGCCGCGGCGACGGCTGCCACCGCGACGGCGACGCACGACGCCAGCATGATGCGGCCGCGCGAACGGCGAGAGGGCCTGTTGGCGGGCTGCCACTGTCTGTCGTCAAACTCCACTGGTGCTCCTCGATCTCGTTGGGGTCGATCTACACGAGACCACAACTTCCTTCGAGGACGCTGAGAAACCGCTTAACGCGCGGTATGAACGCAACAGAAGTGCCTGGCACTTTTGGTGCGTTCGCTGCTTTTGCTACGGGCGGCGCCCGCTCCGAACCATTGCCAGCATGTCGAAGATCAGGTTGGCCGCGAGCAGCGCGGTGACCTGGCCCGGGCCGTCGTAGGCCGGCGCCACCTCGACCACGTCGTAGCCCACGAACGGGATTCCCGCGAGCGCCCGCACCAGCGAGAGCGCCTGGAAGCTGGTCGGGCCGCCCACCTCGGGCGTGCCGGTGCCCGGCGCGAACGCGGCGTCGACGAAGTCGATGTCGAAGGTCAGAAACGCCGGCCGGTCGCCGATCCGCGCGGCCGACCCGCTGGGCGAACTGCTCGGGCTCGAGCCGCGCGAGCTGCCGCCACGGGATCATCTCGACGCCGAGCTCGGCGGGGATCGCCTCGTCGGCCTCGCCGTAGAGCGGCCCGTGCATGCCCGCCTGCACCACCCGCGCGGGATCGACCACGCCCTCCTCGATCGCGCGCCGAAACATGGTGCCGTGCGCGTAGGGCCGGCCGAAGTACGAGTCCCACAGATCGGTGTGCGAGTCGAGGTGCACCAGACCCAGCGGCCCATGCACGGCGGCCAGCGTGCGCAGCTCGGCGAGCGTCACCGAGTGGTCGCCGCCCATGCCGATCGTGACCACGCCCGCCGCGGCGAGCGGCTGCATGAACCCGGCGATGCGCTCGAGCGTGTCCTCGATGTAGCCCGGCACGGTGGGCGCATCGCCGTAGTCGATCGTCGAGAGCTCGCCGAACACCTGCACGCCCTGCTCGGCGTTGTAGGTGCGGATCATGCCCGACGCCGAGCGGATCGCCTCGGGGCCGAACCGCGCGCCGGGCCGAAACGACGCGCCGCCGTCCCACGGCATGCCGAACACCGCGCAGTCGACGCCGTCCAGATCCTGCAGGTGCGGCAGCCGCGCGTAGGTGCGCGGGCCGGTGAAGCGCGGAGCGAGCAGGGCGTCAGGCGGTTGGTGCATCATGCGGCATTGAATCAGATGAATCAAAGTGCACAGGCACGTTTGATGCACACTCGCACAGATACGGTTCAGCGGATGATCTCCGAAGCCGAACTCGCGGGCGATCCCCACGCGGCGCTCGCGCGGCTGCGGGCCCAGGCGCCGGTGGCGTGGGTGCCCGCATCAGCGCCTGGCTTGTCACCAGCCGCGCGCTGGCCCTCGAGGCCATGCGCGACGACGAGACGTTCACGGTCGACGATCCCGCGCTTCTCGACCGGCCAGGTGGTGGGGCCCAGCATGCTCTCGCGCGACGGCGCCGAGCACGACCGCCACCGGCGGCCGTTCGCCCGGCCGTTTCGATTGGCGGCCACCCGCGAACGGCTGGAGGCATTCGTCCACGACGAGGCAGCGAGGCTCGCCGACGGGATCGCGCAGCGCGGCGGCGGCGACCTGCGGCTCGACCTGGCCGCCCCGCTCTCGGCCCGCGTGATGCTGGTCGCGCTGGGACTGGAATCGGTCGACGAGGACGAGGTGCTGGGCTGGTACGCCGAGATCGTAGAATCGGTCAGCGGCCTCAACCTGGGGCGTGAGCCGACGCCCGGCACCGGCGCAGCCGTCCAGCAGCTGGAGGCCGCGGTGATCGCCGCGGCCGCGCATCCGCCCCACCGTCGCTCCTGCGCGACGCCGGCCAGGATGCGGCCGGAGTCACGCCGCAGGAGATCGCCTCCAACGCCGCCGTGCTGCTGTTCGGCGGCATCGAAACCACCGAGAGCCAGATCGCGATCATGTTCCACCAGCTGTTTGCCGTGCCCGACCAGTTCGCCCAGGTGATGCCGCGAGCCCGGGCTACGCGCAAACGCCGTCGAGGAGTCGCTGCGCCACGAGCCGGCCGCGGCATCGATCGACCGCTACGCCACGGCCGACGCTGAGCTGGGCGGTGCCGCGATCGGCCGCGGCGATCTGGTCACCATCTCGCTGACCGCGGCAAACCGCGACCCCGCGACGTTCGCCGATCCCGACCGTTTCGACATCCACCGGCCGAACGCCAAGCTGCAGGTGGGATTCGCCCACGGGCCGCACGTGTGCCTGGGCATGCACCTGGCCCGGATCGAGATGCGCGCCGCACTCGACGCGGTGGCCGAGCGGCTGGCCACGATCCACCCGCACGGCGCGCAGTCGCCGATCCAGGGTCTGGTGTTTCGCAAACCTCAGCACGTTCCGGTCGCGGTCTAGCGGCGCCGTCTGGCAAGATCTCGCGGATGGAAAACGACGCCCGCCTCGACCGCACCGTACTTCCCATCCCCGACCCGCCGCAGCCGAGAGTCGACGTGGTGGATGCCAAATCGCCCGAGGCGGTGTTCCCCCGGATCGAGCCGCTGCGCCCTCCCGGACAGGCGCCGAACGTGGTCATCGTGCTGCTCGACGACGTCGGGTTCGGCGCGTCCTCGGCGTTCGGCGGGCCGTGCCGCACGCCCACGGCCGAGCGGCTGGCCGCAAACGGCCTGAGGTTCAACCGGTTTCACACCACGGCCCTGTGCGCGCCCACCCGGGCCGCGCTTCTGAGCGGCCGAAACCACCACGCCGCGGGCATGGGGTCGATCCCCGACCTCGCCACGTCGGCGCCCGGGTACACCTCGGTGCGGCCCAAATCGGTCGCGCCGGTGGCCGAGACGCTGCGCCTGAACGGCTACTCGACCGCCCAGTTCGGCAAGTGCCACGAGGTGCCGATGTGGGAGTCGAGCCCCATGGGGCCGTTCGATGCCTGGCCCACCAGCAGCGGGTTCGAGCACTTCTTCGGCTTCATCGGCGGCGAGGCAAACCAGTGGTTCCCCGCCCTGTGGGAGGGCACCACGCCGGTCGAGCCGGACAGGACTCCGGAGGAGGGCTACCACCTGACCGAGGACCTCACCGACCGCGCGATCGGATGGGTGCGCGAGCAGAAGGCGCTGATGCCGGACAAGCCGTTCTTCCTCTACTTCGCGCCCGGCGCCACCCACGCTCCCCACCACGTGCCGACCGAGTGGGCCGACCGCTACCGCGGCGAGTTCGACGATGGATGGGACGCGCTGCGCGAGCGGTCGCTGGCGCGTCAGAAGGAGCTCGGTGTGGTGCCTGCCGACACCGCAGCTGACCGAGCGCCACGCCGAGATCCCCGCCTGGGACGACATGCCCGAGGAGCTGCGCCCGGTGCTCGCCCGGCAGATGGAGATCTACGCCGGGTTCCTGGAGCACACCGATCACCACGTCGGCCGGCTGATCGACAGCATCGACGACCTCGGCGTGCTCGACGACACGCTCGTCTTCTACATCGTCGGCGATAACGGCGCGAGCGCCGAGGGCACCCCCAACGGCACGTTCAACGAACTGCTGGTGTTCAACGGCGCGTTCCAGCTCGAGACGCCCGAGTTCATGGCGGCCCGGATCGACAAGTTCGGCGGCCCCGAGGCGTTCAACCACTACGCCGTGGGCTGGGCGCACGCGATGGACACGCCGTTTCAGTGGACGAAGCAGGTCGCGTCGCACTGGGGCGGCACGCGCACCGGCATGATCACCCACTGGCCCAACGGGTTTGCCTCGCGCGGCGAGGTGCGCCCCCAGTTCCACCACGTGATCGATGTCGCACCGACGATCCTCGAGGCCGCCGGGCTGCCGCAGCCCACCTCGGTGCAACGGCACCGCCCAGCGGCCGATGGACGGCGTCAGCATGCGCTATGCGTTCGACGATCGCGGGGCCGCCGAACGGCGCGCGACCCAGTACTTCGAGATGTTCTGCAACCGCGGCATCTACCACGAAGGCTGGACTGCGGTGACGCGCCACTCGACGCCCTGGGTGACCGCGGCGATGCCGGCGTTCGACGACGACGTGTGGGAGCTCTACGACACCAACACCGACTGGAGCCAGGCCCACGACCTGGCCGCCGAGCTGCCAGAGAAACTCGCCGAGCTGCAGCAGCTGTGGCTCGATGTGGTGCGCGACCGCAACGTGTTGCCGCTCGACGATCGCCGCATCGAGCGGTTCGACGCCGGCATGGCCGGCCGTCCTCAGCTGATCTCGGGCAACTCGCAGATCCTGTTCGGCGGAATGCGCAGGCTGAGCGAGGGGTCGGTGCTGAACATCAAGAACTCGTCATGGGCGATCACCGCCGAGATCGAGAGCGCCGACGACGATCCCGAGGGCGTGGTCATCGCCCAGGGCGGAGCGTTCGGCGGCTGGGCGCTCTACTCGCTCGGAGGCCGTCCCGCCTACTGCTACAACCTGATGGGCCTGCGCCGCTTCAAGGTCGAATCCGACCAGCGGCTGGCGAGCGGCACCCACCAGCTGCGGGTCGAGTTCGACTACGACGGCGGCGGGCTCGGCAAGGGCGGCGATCTGCGCCTTTACCTCGACGGCGCCGAGGTCGGCAGCGGCCGCCTGGACGCCACCGTGCCGCTGATCTTCTCGGCCGACGAGACCGTCGATCTGGGCAGCGACGCGGGCATCGCCGGTGAGCGACGACTACACCTCGGCCCAGAGCGAGTTCACCGGACGGGTCAACTGGGTGCAGATCGACCTCGGCGAGGACGCCCGCAGCGCCGATCACCTGATCTCCCCCGACGAGCGGTTCCGCATCGCGATGGGGCGTCAGTAGGGCTACGACCATGGTGGTGGGTTTGCCGGCCACACACGCCGGCGACGTCTTGCTCGGCGCCGAAGAGGTGGACGTGAATCAAAGGTGTCAGGCAGTTCGTATTCACACCACCAGCAGCCCCCGAACGCTGAAGACCGCCTCGTGAATAGAAACTGCCTGACACGTTTTATTCACACGACGCAGATCATGACCACGGTGGTGGGTTGCCGGCCACACACGCCGGCGACGTCTTGCTCGGCGCGGGCGACGTTGGCGAGAAAAGGCCGTGGAAGCCCTCGTCCACATTGTGGATCACACGGATCTGCTTCCAGCCGATCGAGCCGCCCGATCTGGTCACCTGGGCGAGGTAGATCGGCACCACCGCCTGGTGGCGGCTGTCGAGCCAGATGTCGCCCGCCGGACCGTGATAGGTCATCTTCGCCATGTAGTCGCGCAGCAGTCCGAGGCGTCCACCGACGTGAGCGAGCGCCTCGAGCAGCGGATTCATCGCGTCGTAGTAGCCCTGGTCGACCAATCCCGGGTCGGGTGTCTGCGGGAACGCGCTCGCGTAGTCGTTGTAGTACTTCGTGAAGCGCGGCGTGGGCGCGTACGGGTCGGAACTCGAACCCACCACTCCCACCAGCTTCGAATCGGCGGCGCCGAGCACCGGCCACCCGACGATCAGATGCTTTCCCACCGGTGGATGCGCCGCCGCCCACTTCGGCACGAACGTATCCGTGCCGCCGTATGGCCCCGGCGTGCCACCGGGTAGGAACACTCCGTCGACGCCGGTGGGCAGGTTGTCGCCCAGCTGCGCACCGCCGCCCACGTCGACCCACACGCCGTGCGGCGGTGAGATCGTGCCGCCCTCAGAGCAGAACTCCGCCTGGAACGCCTGCACCAGCGGCCAGCTCGAGCCATCCGCGTTCGCAACCGTCGCAGCGGTGTTCCAGCCGAGCGTCTTTCGTGCGTACGTGCCCAGGCCGGCATACCACTGCACCGAGTCGGCCTGGAACCGGAACACGTTCGAGGCGGCGAACCGTAGCGTCGCCGACTGGTCGTAGCCGGTCAGCATGAACGTCACGCCCGGATGGGCATGGGCAAAGTCGCGCACGGCCAGGCTGTCGCCCTCGAAGGTTGGGCCCAGCACGACCTGCGCGTGGTCGGTGTCGACCAGCCGCGAGAGCGCCGAGATGGTGCTGGCGTGGTCTGACCACGTCTCGCAGGCGGTCACGATGCTGACGCGATGCCCGGCCACTGAGAACGGGCCGAGCCCACTTGTGGGCTGCGTGCCGTGCAGCCTGGCGCCGCGCTCGATCAGCGGCAGCTCGGCCCCGGCCAGCGTCTGCTGCAGCAGCGACTTGAACGGTCCGCGACACGTCAGAGCGACGCCGATGCGGATGCCCGCCGGATGCGGATGCGGCAGCCGCGAAACCGCGGCCCAGACGCGGCCGATGCCGTACGAGAGGCCGGTCGCGGCACCCCCCACATGCGCGAGCCGGCGGCTGCCGGTGACCGGGTCGACGATCGCCACGGTACCGGTGACATCGTTCGTCACCCACACATGCCCATCGGCATACACCACCGCCATGGGATCGGGCTCGGTGCGGTAGGCATGCATGAGCTTCCCGGTCTGCGCGTCGAAGCGCACCACCCTCCCACCGATCTGATCGGTGACCCACACCGACCCTCCACCGGTCGCGACGCCGGCGGGTGCGAATCCCAGCTGCACGGTGCGCTCGATGTGCACGATCCTGCCGCCCACCTGCCACATGCGGTGATCGGCCCGGTCGCCCACCACCCACACCGAGCCGGCGTCGGCCGCCATGCCCTCCGGCCCACTGTTCTGCTCCTCGTTGTCGATCAACGGCAGCTCGACCGTATCCGCCGGTAGGACGGTGCCACGCCCGCCGTCGAGTTCCACGCGGAACACCGAGTTGCCCTTGAATCCCCAGAGCCCCGAGGGGCCCGCGGTGAGCAGGGCGCTCGAGCCCGGGATCGACCGCAGCAGGATCTTGCTGACGCCGTAGGCCGGGTCGATGACCTTCAGGTTTTCGGCTCCGAGGACATAACCACGACCACCGACAGTGGCGAGACCCACCGTGGCCGGCCGGGCGACGTTGGCCCAGTGGCGCACCCGTCCCGATCGGGTGTCGACGAGCCAGACGCCCGGCCGGTCGGCGGCGGTCAGCCACACGCGGTGCCCAACGGCCGTGACCAACGCCGGCACGACCCCGGGCCGCATGACGCCGAACCTCCCACCGGGGTGTACAGGGATCGACACGATCGCACCGGCGCGGACGTTTGGCGGCACTTGGGCTGCGGTGGCTACGCTCGCCGCCAGAGCGAGCCAGAGCGCGGCGCACAGGGCGGCCGCGCGGCCGATATGTGTGTGGCTGTTCATGGCCACAGCGTGACTGCGCCGGTCTACGGCGCGATTACGGCGCGATTACGGAGACCGGCCGTACATGTTGGCGGTCTCTATAGTGGCCGCAGGAGGTGTTCGCAGGCGATGCCGGTCGATCCGAACGTCGGAACCATTCTGCACGGCTACGAGCTGGAGCAGGTGCTTGGCCAGGGCGGGATGGGAGTGGTGTACCGCGCCTACGATCCGGCGCTCGACCGGCACGTGGCGGTCAAGCTGATCACCCCCGAGCTGGCGTCGGATCCCGCCTTCCGCGCCCGGTTCCTGTCCGAGTCGCGGTTCGCCGCTGCGCTCGACCATCCGCACATCCTCCCCGTCTACGCCGCTGGCGAGGAGTGCGGCCGCATGTATCTGGTCACGCGGCTGGTCGAGGGCGGAAACCTGCGCGACCAGATCTCGCCGGGCGGTATGCCGCCGCGGCGGGCAATCGACCTGCTCACACAGCTCGCTCAGGCGCTCGACGCGGCCCACGCGCGCGGCCTGGTACACCGCGACGTCAAACCGTCAAACGTGCTGGTGGAAAGCGGCGATCACGTGTTTCTGGGCGACTTCGGCCTGGCCCGCAGCGTGGCTGATCCATTCACCGAGGCCGGGCCGGGCGCGTCGCTGGGCTCGATCGATTACGTGGCGCCGGAGCAGATTCGCGGCGACACGGTGGATGGCCAGGCCGACGTCTACTCGCTGGCCTGCCTGCTGCACGAGTGCCTGACGGGCACCCTGCCCTATCCGGGAGGCACCGAGGCGGCCGTGTTGTTCGCCCACCTGGAAGCGCCGCCGCCGGACGCCGACCTCGCACCATCAACTTTGCGCCGGGGCCTGGCGAAGAATCCTGCCGATCGTCCCCAGAGCTGTGTCGACCTGATCGAGAGCGCGCGCGACGAGCTGGGTCTGGGCGCCCGGCGCCGGCGCCTGGCGGGTGTGGCCGTCGCCGTTGCGGCCGCTGCGGCGGTGATCGCGGGGATCGCGCTGCTCGTGACGAGCCCCGGCGGCGCGACGGCGTCTGCGTCGGGGCGGCTCGTGAAGATCGATCCAGTAACCCGTCGAGTCACCGCCAAGCACCTGGGAAACGGCCCCGACAGCCTCGTGGTCAAGCACGGCAGGGTGTGGATGGCCAGCGCGCGCGACGCCAGGCTGTGGAATGTGGATCCGGCGACCCTCGCCGCGGTGCATGTGCCCACCGCGGCGGACTCGAGCGACCTGGCGATCGGCGACGGCTACGCATGGGTGGTCGCAAACGGCAGGCTCTTCAAGTATGGGTCGCAGACGGGCAAGGAGTACACCACGCCGACCATCCCCGAGGATGCGTCGCTGGTGCGCGTGGGCGCAGGCAGCGTCTGGCTGATCGGCCCTGACCACGTGTATCAGGTCACGGGCGGGCGGTTTACCGACTTCGCCAACCAGTCGGTCAAGCTCCCCGATCACAATGATTCGGAGAGCCGCTGGGATGTGAGTGCCGCGGTTCTGTCAGATGGGCGGTTGTGGGTGGCCGGCGATGCGCTCGACCCGCAGGTGTGGGAGGTGGATCTGAACCACCCCAAGGCACCGGTGCACACCGTCGAGCTGCCCCCGGGCTCGGCGCCCGTGGCACTGGCCGCCGGATCGCATGCCATCTGGGTTGCGGATCAGATTCGCGACCGCGTCTACCGGATCGATCCCGCCACCCACACCGTGTCCCGGTCAATCGCCGTGGGCCGTGAGCCCAGCAGCCTGGCTGCGTCGGCAGACGGGATCTGGGTGGCCAACACGATCGACGACACGGTGCAGCACATCGACCCCCAAACCAATGCCGTCGACGTCACGATCGCGGTGCCCACGCGACCGCTGCGGATCGCCGTGGGTGCTGGCGGAGTGTGGGTGGCGGGCGATGCCGCGTAGACCACTGACGCTTCTGGTCGCGGCGTTGCTCGCTGCTACGGCAGGCGGGTGCGGCTCGAGCAACGGCGGAACGGGCATGGTCAGACCATTTCGGATCGGCGTTGTGATCGACTGCTACGGGCCGTTTCAAAGCTACTCCAAGGCCGTGCTCGCAGGCGTCGAATTGCCGCTGATTACCCGTGGCGCGCACCGGCTGGGCCCCGGGCCGGCCGACGGTGTGAGCACCATCTCGGTCGCCGGCCGACCGGTGCAACTGGTCACCGCGTGCGAGCACTGGGGATCGACGCCCTCCGCGATCAGGGCCGTGCGCGAACTGGTCGACCGCGACGGCGTCGACGCGGTGATCAGCTCGCAGTTTGCCGGCGACAGCGTCAGCACGGCGATCTTCGCGTCACAGCGGCGGCAGGTCACATTCATGCTCGCCGGCGCCGAACCTTCGGCCACGCTCGAGCACTCGGGCCAGAACGTGTTTCGCTTTGACCCCGATGCCAATCAGTGGGCCGCGGGCCTGGGCGAGTTCGCCTACCGCAACCTGGGCTGGAGACAGGCCGCGACGTTGGCCGAACCCACCAAGTACGGCTGGGAACAGCTCGGCGGGTTCACCGCCCAGTTCTGCTCGCTGGGCGGCCACGTCACTCACCACTGGATCGAGGGAGGATCGGCCACGTCGGCAGCCGAGGCGGAACGCAGCATCCCGGCCGGGACCGACGGCGTGTTCGAGGCGTCAACCGTGCTTGGCGACGGCGGGTTCATGAAGCTCTGGGGGCGCGATAATCCCCCGCTCGGCCGGCACCTGGTGGCGAGCTTTGACGCGCCCGACGCCGGAGTGGTGGTCGCGTCGACCAACCCGTACCACCACACCACGGAGTGGAACGCCTACCAGAACGCGCTGAAAAGGGCGTTCCCCGGATTGACGGACATCATCGGCACGAACCAGGCACCGCGCGACGAGATGGATGCACTCCTGCGCGGCCTCGAGGCGGTCGGAGGACATCCGGGCCACCGCGAGGAGTCGCTACAGCACGCGCTGGCGCACCTCGCCTACGTCTCGCCGGCCGGGCCGATCCGGCTCGACCGGCGCCACCAGGCGATCGTCAGCACCTACCTGGCGCGTACCGCCGCGTCCGGGCCGCCGCGTCAGTTCGCCGTGATCAGGGGCGTCCAGCAGACCTTCGGTGGCTACATCAAACCTGGCGATCCCCCCGCGAGTGAAATCCAGCCGGCGTGTCACCGGTAACGATCAGCCGCCGCCGCGCACCGACCAGGTAAAGCGCGTCTGGGTATGTGCAGGCGCAAGGCCCCCGGGTCGCAACCCGCCGCGCACCAGAACCACCGGTGCGGGCGGCGTCTTGACCAGCGCTGCGCGGCTGCGGCCCAGGCCCTCCTGCGCCCACCGCTCCGACAGGCCGGTGACCACCGCGCAGGCTCCCGCGATGGCGTCGGTCAGCGCATCGGGGTCGGGCGCCACGAGCCGTGGCGTCGTCGAGATGGCGTAGCCGCGCTGGACGGCGAGCGACGCGCTGGCCAGGAGGCGGCTGGCGTCGCGATCGCCCTCGTCAGGGCCGACCAGATGCAACGGAGCCTCGACAGAACGGGCCAGCCATACAGCGAGTTCGACCGCCGCCCAGTCATGGTCGGCGCCGGCGAACGGCACCACGACGGGGCCGTCGCCGCTGCCGAGCCGGCGCGCCCCGTCGATCACGAGGCCCACACTGCAAGGCGCCGCCGCCAAAAGGGCCGCGATGTCAGGGTCGGCGAGCACCTCGGCCGACGCGGCCACCAGCACCAGCTCGGCGTCCTGCTCGGTGGCCAGGCGCGCGGCATCCGCGCCGGGGTTGGCCGACCGAAACGCCGCCGCCCGAACGGTCAGCCCACGGCGTGAGAGGGCCAGGCGAACCGCCTCCAGGCGCGCCGCAGCGGCACCCAGGTCGGCGGTGCGCGCGATCGGCCTGCACAGGATCAGCTCGCGCGGCGGCTGCTGGGCGATCCGGGTGGCCAGCTCGAGCATGCTGTCGGGATCGGCGCGATCCAGGTCGGCGATCACGATGCGGTGCGAGGGCCCCACCGAGCGGTCGTGGGCAAGGGCCGGATCCTGGCGCAGAATCGCCCGCTCGAGTTCCTGCAAGGCGGGGTTGGGTTCGATGCCGAGCCGCTCGACGAGCGTGCTCCGCGCGTCACGGTAGGCCTCGAGCGCCTCGCCCTGCTGCCCTGCCCGGTAGAGCGCGAGCATCAGCTGGCCGCGCAGATGCTCGCGTAGCGGATGGTCGGCCACCGCCTCGCGCAGCTCGGCCACCAGGCTCGTGTCGAGCCCCTCCATCAGGTCGGCATCGATGCGCCGCTCGAGCACCCCGGCTCGCAGCTCGGCCAGCCGAGCGATCGGCGCCCAGGCCCACGGCTGGTCGGCGAACTCGGCCAGCGCGGGGCCGCGCCACAGCGCGAGCGCCTGGGCCAACTCCTCGCGCCCACCGTGCTCGGCCAGACGCTCGAACCGTGCCAAATCGAACGCGTCGGTCGGCTCCATCCGCAGCAGGTAGCTGTGGCCGCGAGTCACGAGCCGGGCACCGACCACCTTGCGCAGGGCGGCCACTCGCACGGCCAGCGAGTTTCGCACCGACGGCGGGGGCTGATCGTCCCAGAGGTCGGCGATCAGCCGCTCGGCGGAGATCTCTGCGCCGGCGCGCAGCAGGAGCATCGAGAGCAATGCTCGCTCCTTGGAACCCGACACCGGCAATTCGGTCTGTTCGGCCAGCAACTCGAGCGGGCCGAGGATGCGAAACTCGATCAAGCCTCACCTCCGCGAGGTACAGCATCGCAGATCGCCTCCTGAATGTGGTCCGCCTTGTTGCCAATTGGTCAATTTGGGTGGATAACTGTGCTATTCCCGGTTGGCGCTCGGCATTCGTGCGCCTTGAACTTAGGAGGCTCAGTGAGACGTTTAGGCAGGAAACGTGTCGCGCTGGCGGCATTTCTTGTGGCGAGCGTGGCGGTCGCGGCAGTGGCCAACGCAGCGGTCGTAAGCAGAACGCTCTGGTCGGCGCCCAGCCGAATAACACGGTGCGCGACATGATCGTCGTTGGCAACACCGCATACATCGGTGGGTCGTTTACCTCGCTCACCCCCGCAGGCGGTGGGGCTGCGGTCACGCGTAACCACGCGGCGGCGATCGACATGACCACGGGCGCGATTCTGCCGTGGAACCCGAACCCCAACGGCGTCGTCTACACGATGCTCGTCAACGGCAGCAACGTCTACCTGGGCGGCAGCTTCACGACCGTCGGCGGAGCAACACACAAGAATCTCGCCGAGGTCAATGCCACCACCGGCGCGGTTGTCACGGCCTTCACCAACGCGACCCGGCCCAACAAGGAAGTCCGGGCGCTGACGATGGCGGGCGGCAACCTGTATGTGGGCGGAGCGTTCACTACGCCGCGGCCGTACATGTACGAGGTCAATGCGACCACCAACGCCTACAACTCGACGTGGGCACCCGTGGTCGACGACCAGGTGCGTGCGCTGGCCACTGACACGACCGGCACACGGATCGTCGAGGGTGGCTTCCAGCAGTGCGCGACCGGTTCGGGCTGTGACGGCCGCATCGGTATCGGCGCGGTGAACACCACCAACGGCGCCTTCGTGCCGTTCACCTACGCCGGCCCGCCGACGTTCATCCCGCCGCCGGGCTTCCCGTACCGCCCGTGGCAGGCGATTCACTTCTCCCAGGACGGCAACAACCTGTTCGTCTCGGGCACGGGTAACGGCGGCACGCTGGTGGCGCTCGACATGGAGACCGGCAACCTGCTGTGGCAGGCCGGATTCGACGGCAACGTCGTCGCCTCCGGTGTGACCGACGGTGTCGTCTACGTCGGTGGCCACTACCACTACTACTGCGGGCCGATCCCGGGCAACAACTTCGTCTGCTCGGGTCTCACCACCGCAGCCAACCGGCTGCACCTGTCCGCGTTCGATGAGGCCACGGGTGCCTTGGAGACGTGGAACCCGCGGGCTAACTCTGACCTCGGCATCGAGGCCGTGGGCGCAGACCAGAACCGCGTCGCGGTCGGCGGAGAGTTCACGAAGATCGGTACCACCAACGTGGCACACTTCGCGCGCTTCGCTCAGTAGTACCTGATACGCCTCCTATAGCACGACCTCGGGTGGGCGCTGCACACGCAGCGCCCACCCGAAACGCTTTAACTGCAACAAACGTGCCTGGAAGTGATTTCGTACGTCGGAATGCGTCGGAAGTGCATAGAAGGGGTCAGCCCCCTTTTATGCATGAGCCAAGGCTGATGGATGCAACAACGGCCACTGATGCATAAAAGGGGGCTGACCCCTTCTATGCACCAGCACTTCTGAGTTCACTTCCTGGCACGTTTGTTGCAGTGGGAATCCGCTTGGGCCACTCGGCTCGAAGAGATCGCGTAACCCAAACCGGGGCAGGGGTCCCCGGGAAGGAGGGAACATGCTCAAGCGGACAACCGTTCTGCTCGGCGTGCTCGCGGCCGTATGCGCAGTCTGGGTGACAGGTGCATCTGCGAGTGGCAACAACGTCCACCTGACGGGCGGCGGGACGAATCTCGCCATCGCTCCGGCCGTGGTCGGCGTGCTCAGTTCGAACCACATCTCGGTCGCGCCGATCGCACCGGCGACGGCTCGGGCGGGTATCGCCAACAAGAAGGCCGTGGTGGCGAGCTTCCCGATCATCGGGTGGGCAGGTAAATCCCAAGACCCTGGTCGGCTATATCCGCCACAGCGGTGGACTGATGTTCTCGAAGGGCTCGAAGAGCGTGCGGGTGGGGCTCTTCACGATCGTCATCAACAAGCAACCGCACCTGACTGCAGCGGTGAATCTGAACCCCGCAACCCGGGTGTCACTGCTCAACCTCGATGTGTCACACATCAAGGTCGTCAAGAAGGGTCACCTGGTGGCAGTGCTGGGTGTGCGCGTGTCGCTGACCAAGACCGCCGCGGCCGCGCTCAACGCCGGGCTCGGCACCAAGGTGTTCACCGCCGGCCTCAAGCTGGGCGTCGCCAACGTGTTCGCCAAGGCCTAGAACCTCTCGCCCGGGCCGGTGGTGTACCACCGGCCCGGGCCGCTGGTTATCCCCCAGGCGGGGGACGCCACACAGTCCGGTTTGTTCCTACCTTGAGACGGTGCATCTTCGGCCGCCCCCTTCGCCGAGGCGCACACCGGTGGTCGCCGTGGCCGGTGGCGCACTCGCCGTGCTCACCAGTTTCCGGTTCTTCGCCGCGCTTGCGGTGTTCCTGCACCACACGGTGCACGGCGCGAACTCGACCGGCAGCAACCTGACCGGTATCTCGCAGCTGTTCTGGGAAGGCTGGAGCGGAGTGGCGTTCTTCTTCGTGCTCTCGGGGTTCATCCTCACGTACACCTACTACGAGCGGATGGCCGAGCGCACGCGCGAAGGAACGCGCCGATTCTGGCGGCTGCGCGCCGCGCGGGTTGTGCCGCTGCACCTGCTGACGTTCGCCGTGGCCCTGGCCGCCGCGGCCCCGCTGCTGCGCGCCCACCTGCTGGGCGGCTCGCTCTCGGCCCTCAGTCAGATCACGCTGACGCAGGCCTGGATCCCCGCCCCGGACCCGCTCCACCACGGCCAGATGCTGGCCTTCGGCTACAACGGGCCGGCCTGGTCGCTCTCGTGCGAGGCGTTCTTCTACGCACTGTTTCCCGTGCTGATCGTGATGGTGGTCGCCGTGCGGCGCTCGTGGATGCTCGCGGCTGCAGCGCTCGCGATGTGGGCGTGGTCGATGCTGATTGCGCTGCAGCTGGGCTCGCTGCACATGAACGCCCTGGTGTATCTGTTCCCGCCGTTTCGGCTCGCCGAGTTCGTGATCGGCATGTGCCTGGGCGTGCTCTTCGTGCGCCACCGCCACGGTGTGCGGGGCGGAGCCCGGTTGTGGACGGCTCTCGAGATCGGCGCCCTGGCGGCGCTCGCAGTCGGTGTGCTGTGCTCGTCGCTGGCGCCTGCGGCCACCCGCTACGCGGCCTACTACCTGCCGTTCTTCGTGGCCATGCTCGCCGTCTTCGCGTTCGAACGCGGCCACGTCTCGAGCCTGCTGCGCCATCCCTGGCTCGTCTTCCTGGGCGAGATCAGCTTCGCGTTCTACCTGACGAGCGTGCTGGTGCTACGCGCGGGCGAGTGGCTCGGGTTGAGCCGAGACATTCCGGCACCCGCGTTCGACGTCGCGGCGCTGATCATCACCCTGGGCGTCTCGGCCGCCGTGCATCAGTGGTTCGAACGGCCGACGCGCGCGGCACTGCGGGGCCGACCGAAGCCACGCGCCGAGGCGTCGCTGCCCGCGGCTGCGCCGGCGCCCCCAGCGTTGACCGCGGCGCGCGAGCTAGACGATCGTCGCCCCGTGGCGATCCGCCGCCAGGTGCTTGAGCTGGGTGCGGTTGACCTTGCCGCTGGCGGTGCGCGGCATCTGGTCGAGAAACACGATCTCCTCGGGCGCCTTGTAGCCCACCCGCTCGCGGGCAAAGCCGATCAGCTCCTGGGCGGTGGGCCGCTCGACATCGTCACGTACGGTGACGTAGGCCCGCACGTTCTCGCCGTGCAGCACGTCGTGCACACCGACCACCCCGGCGCTCTCGACGCTGGGATGCTCGAGCAGCGCCCCCTCCACCACCTGCGGGGTGATGTTGGATCCGTCGTGCACGATGATCTGCTTGCGCCGGCCGCAGAAATAGAGATAGCCGTCCTCGTCGGCGCGCATCACGTCGCCCGTATCCAGCCATCCGTCGCGAAACAGCTCCTCGGTCGCCGGAGTCGTTGTGCCAGTAGCCCACCGTCGCGGCAGGCGTGCGAATCCACAGCCGGCCCTCCTGACCGGCGCCGAGCACCGCGCCGTCGGCGGCGCGAATCTCCACCGCCACGCCGGGCACCACGCTGCCCACCGACCCGACGCGGATGTCACCCGACGGGGGACTCACAGACGCGAGCCCCGTCTCGGTGAGGCCGTACGCCTCGTCGATCACCATCCCGCTGAGCGCGTTGAACTCGCGCTCGAGCTCGGCTGATACACAGTCGCCGGCGGCGCGGCACAGCCGCAGCGACGCGAAGTCCGCGTGCGAGGCGCCGTGGTCGCGGGTCAGCGCGAACAGCGCCGAGGGCAGCATCGAGAGCACCGTCGGCGTGCTGCCTCGCAGCAGCGGCAGCAGCTCGTCGCCGTCGAACGTGCGGGCCACCACCGCGGTTGCCCCCACGCTGAGCGCCGCGAAGGTGACGTAGAACGCGCCCACGTGTGACAGCGACGAGCCGGCCAGCAGCCGGTCGTCGGGCCCCAGCTCGAGTGCCGCCGCGCCGATCGCGAGCATCCACCCCAGCGTCTGCTGCGAGTGGGTCACACCCTTGGGCGGCCCGGTGCTGCCCGACGTGAAGAACACCATCGCCGGATCGTCCGCCGCCGGGCGAGGCGGCTCGAAACTCTTCAGGGTCGCCGTCGATCAGATCGTCGAACGCGAGCCCATCGCCACTTGCACCGGGGTAGCCGATCTTGCCGACGGCGAGCTTTCCCGCGATGCGGCTCGTGCGCCAGGTCGGGCTCGCGCTCGGAATGCACGAGAAGCGCGCGGGCACCGCTCATCTCGAGCGCGTAGTCGATCTCGTCGACCGTGTAGCGGTAGTTGAGCGGCGTCGCCACGATGCCCGAGCGGAAGCAGGCGATGTAATGGGCGATCAGCCGCGGCCGGTTCGGCATGAGCGACGCGAACCGGTCGCCGGGCGCTATCCCCAGCTCGGCGTAGCTGCGTGCCAGCCGCCGGGTGATGCGGTCGAGTTCGCGCCACGACCATGTGAACTCGGCACAAACCAGTGCGTCCGCAGTCGGGGTCGCGCGCGAGCCCCGCCTCGAGCACGTCGCAGAGCACCGCGGGGTGGTCGAGCGACGGCCCCGCGAATCGTGAGCCTCCTGCCATGGGTCGATGCTGCCACCTGGGCGGCCGCGATGCAAGTCGCAACGTGTAGGTTGTCGGCGGCGCGATCGGTAACTCCCCCGCGTCCCGCTCGGAAGGAGAAACGACGATGTATGACTCACGGTTCGATGTGTTGCTCGAGCCGGTGCAGATCGGTCCGGTGACGGCGCGCAACCGGTTCTTTCAGGTGCCGCACTGCAACGGCATGGGATATCGCGATGTGAGCGCGCACGCGACCATGCGCGGGATCAAGGCCGAGGGCGGCTGGGCGGTGATCTGCACCGAGCAGGCCGAGATTCACCATTCGTCGGAGATCACGCCGTTCATCGAGCTGCGCATGTGGGACGACGCCGACGTGCCGGCCGCGGCGCGAATCGCCGAGTCGATCCACGAGGGCGGCGCGCTTGCGGGAATCGAGCTCTGTTACAACGGCATGAACGGGCCCAACCTCTACAGCCGGGTATCGCCGATGGGGCCGGCGCACCTGCCGGTGGCGACGTTCACCGCCGACCCGGTGCAGGCGCGGCGCATGGATCTGTCCGACATTGCCGATCTGCGTCGCTGGCATCGCGCTGCGGTGCGCCGGTCGATCGAGGCGGGCTACGACCTGGTCTACGTCTACGCCGGCCACGCGCTGGGCGGTATCCACCACTTCCTCTCGCGCCGCTACAACGACCGCACCGACGCCTACGGCGGGTCGGCCGAGAATCGCATGCGGCTGCTGCGCGAGATCCTCGAGGACACCCGTGAGGAGGCCGACGGCCGCGCCGCGGTCGCCTGCCGCATCACCGTGCACGAGCTTCTGGGCGATGAGGGCATCAACCGCGAGGACATCGAGGAAGTGATCGGCACCCTCGGCGAGCACCCCGACCTGTGGGACTTCGTGCTGGGGTCGTGGGAGGACGACTCGGTCACCTCGCGGTTCTCGGGCGAGGGCGAGCAGGAGGAGTACGTGCGCGGGCTCAAGCAGCTCACCACAAAGCCGGTGGTCGGGGTGGGCCGGTTCACCTCGCCCGACACGATGGTGCGCATGATCCGAGGCGGGGTGCTCGACATGATCGGCGCCGCCCGGCCGTCGATCGCCGACCCGTTCCTGCCCAGGAAGATCGAAGAGGGCCGGCTCGAGGAGATCCGCGAGTGCATCGGCTGCAACATCTGCGTGTCGGGCGACTTCACCATGTCACCGATCCGCTGTACGCAGAATCCGAGCATGGGCGAGGAGTGGCGCCGCGGGTGGCATCCCGAGCGCATGCAGCCGCGCCAGAGCGACGCGAACGTGCTGGTAGTGGGCGGTGGCCCCGCGGGGCTCGAAGCCGCCCAGGCACTGGGCAAACGCGGCTATGACGTGGTGCTCGCCGAGGCCGGCGATGAGTTCGGCGGGCGGGTGGCCCTGGAGGCACGGCTGCCCGGACTCTCGGCCTGGATCCGGGTCGCCGACTACCGCCTGGGCCAGCTGCAGCGCCTGCCCAGCGTCGAGACCGCGCCGGGCAGCCCGGTGGACGCCGACGAGATCCTGTCCTACGGATTCGAGCACGTCGCCATCGCCACCGGCGCCCGCTGGCGCGCCGACGGTGTCGGCCGTTTCCACACCCGCCCGATCACCCTCGATCCGGCGCTGGCGGTGCTCACTCCCGACCAGCTGATGCGCGGCGCGCTGCCAGCCGGGCGAGCGGATCGTGGTGTTCGACGACGACCACTACTACATGGGCGGCGTGCTGGCCGAACTCCTGCGCCAGGAAGGCCGCGACGTGACGCTCGTGACCCCGGCGATCGGCGTCTCGATCTGGACGAACGCGACCATGGAACAGCACCGCATCCAGCGCCGCCTGCTCGAACTCGGCGTGACGCTCGAGACCTCGCGCGCCGTGACTGCCACCGCGCCCGGCGGGGTCACGACGGTGTGTACCTTCACCGGTGAGGAGCGCGAGATCGCCTGCGACGCCGCCGTGTTCGTCACCGCGCGGCTGCCCCAGGAACAGCTCTACCGCGAGTTGCTCGACCGCCGCGCCGACTGGGAACCGGCCGGCGTGCGCACCGTCACCGCCGTGGGCGACTGCTGGAGCCCCGGCACCATCGCCCAGGCCGTCTGGGACGGCCATCGGTATGCGGAGGAGCTCGACGGCCCCGACCAACCCGGCGAGGGCACGCCCTTCCGCCGCGAGGTCACCGCGCTCTCACCCGACTGGACGCCCGCGATCGTCGGTGCAAGCGGGGTGCCGACGTGAGCGGCGAAAGGGTCGAAGCGCTGGTGGTCGGTGCCGGCCAGGCCGGGATCGCCGCAAGCGAACACCTCACCGCCAACGGCGTCCCCCACCTCGTACTCGAGCGCGACCGCATCGCCGAGCGCTGGCGCACCGGCCGCTGGGACTCGCTGGTCGCAAACGGCCCCGCCTGGCACGACCGCTTTCCGAATCTGGAGTTCGAGAGCGTCGGCCCCGAGGACTTCCCCGCCAAGGAGCAGGTGGCCGACTACTTCGTCACCTATGCCGAGAAGTTCGGCGCCCCCATCCGCACAGGCGTCGAGGTCACCTCGGTACGCCGCAACGAGGGCACCCCGGGTTCCACGCCGAAACCTCCGCGGGGCCGATCGAGGCGAACTTCGTCGTCGCTGCCACCGGCCCGTTCCAGCGCCCCATCATCCCGCCGGTCGTACCCGCCGACACCGGCGTCGAGCAGATCCACTCCTACCAGTACCGCAATCCCGGACAGCTGCCCGAGGGGGCGGTGCTCGTGGTCGGCGCGGGATCGTCGGGGGCGCAGATCGCCGACGAACTGCTGCGCTCGGGACGCACCGTCTACCTCTCGATCGGCCCCCACGACCGGCCACCGCGGCGCTACCGCGAGCGCGACTTCGTGTGGTGGCTGGGCGTACTGGGCAAGTGGGACGCCGAAGCCCCGGCTCCCGGCACCGAACACGTCACCATCGCCGTCAGCGGCGCCTACGGCGGTCGCACGGTCGACTTTCGCGAGTTCGCAAGCCGCGGCATGACTCTTCTGGGCCGCACCGAGTCGTATACGGCCGGTGTGATGCGGTTTGCCGCCGATCTGCGCACCAACATCGAGAACGGCGACGCGAACCTGCTGTCGCTGCTCGATGACGCCGACGCCTACGTGGCCCGAAACGGGCTCGACCTGCCCGCCGAACCGCAGGCGCGGGCGATCGGCCCCGATCCGGCCAGCCTCACCGACCCCATCCTCGAACTCGACCTGGCCGCCGCCGGCGTGGCCTCGATCGTCTGGGCCACGGGCTTTGCGGTCGACTTCAGCTGGCTCGAGGTGGACGCGTTCGACGACCGCGGCCGGCCCATTCACCGCCGCGGTGTCTCGGTCGAACCGGGCGTCTACTTCCTGGGCCTGCCCTGGCTCTCGCGGCGCGGATCGAGCTTCATCTGGGGTGTCTGGCACGACGCGCGCTACGTCGCCGACCACATCGCCACGCAGCGCAGCTATCTCGACTACCGCGGCTGACTGCACGCATGAACGAGCAGGTCGCCACCTACCTCCGCACAACCGAGAACTGGCACGACGAACTGGTCGCCCTGCGCGAGATCCTGGTCGGCGCGGGGCTGGCCGAGGACTTCAAGTGGAAGAAGCCCGTCTACACCTACGAGGGCGCAAACGTGTCGGTGCTGTTTCGCTACAAGGCATTCTGCGCGCTGGGATTTCTCAAGGGCGCGCTGCTCGACGATCCTGAGCACGTGCTGGTTGCCCCCGGTGCCAACTCCCGCGCCATGCGCCAGATCCGGGTCACGACCGTCGCGGAGATCGAGCGGCTGGCACCCGTGATCCGCGCCTACGTCGCGGCGGCCGTCCAGATTGAGAAGGAGGGCCGCCGGATCGAGTTCGACAACTCGCAGATCGCGATCCCCGCCGAACTGGAGGCCAGATTCGACGAGCTGCCGAAGCTCAGAGCGGCGTTCGAGGCGCTCACTCCCGGGCGCCGGCGCGGGTATGCCATCCACATCGGCAGCGCCAAGCGCGCCGAGACGCGGGAGGCGCGGGTCGACGCCTGCGTTCAGCCGATTCTGGACGGCAAGGGTCTGAACGACCGCTAACGCACAAACGCAACAAACGTGCCTGGCACGTTTGTTAGTGCATAAAAGGGGACAGTCCCCTTTTATGCACCTCAGGCCGAGAGGGCTTCGTCGACGAGCCGCTGGAAGTGCTGGATCAGGTGCTCGCTGGACAGCAGCAGCTGCCCCTCCTCGAGGCCACCCGACTCGGCGGCGACCTGGATCGACTCGACCAGCGCCTGATCCTCCTCGAACACCTGGTTGCCGAACGCGCGCAGATCCTCGATCTGCTGCGGGCTCGCGTCCGGGCCGAAGAACGTGTCCGAGATCGCCAGCGTGCGACCCGGCGACAGCGGCACGAACGAGAACGTGACGAAGTTCGTCGGCCCCGGCATGACGTTGGCGGTGAACATGGGCCACACGTAGTGGAACTGGCTGCCGGCGATCGCCCCGGTCGGGTTGTACTCGGCACCGCGACGGGCGGTCTCGCGCACCGGCGCGATCTGGCTCGACTGCCAGCGCCTGGAACTGAGCTCATACTCACCGGGGTCGACGTTGATCACCTTCGAGAACCCCGGATGCGACGTCGAGCAGTGATAGCACTCCAGGTAGTTCTCGACGACGGCCTTCCAGTTGGCGGCGATCTCCTGCTCCTCGCGGCCGTGGAAGATCATCTCGTCCAGGCGAATCCCCGAACTCTCGACCACCTGCGGCAGGTCGCCCAGAAACTCGGCCAGCGGCGGCGCGTCGAGATCGCGGTTGACGAACACCAGCGGCCCCCAGGTATCCACCGCCACGCGGCGCAGCCCGAACTTCGACTTGTCGAACCCCGGCTCGAGTTCGGAGCGAGGCGCGGTGCGCAGCCGTCCGTTCAGGTCGTATGTCCAGGCGTGGTAGGGGCACTGCAGAGTCTCGCGCTTGCCGCAGCCCTCCGCGACCTGGGTCGCGCGATGCCGGCAGATGTTGACGAAGCCGTTCAGCTGATCATCGTGGTCGCGCACCACCACGACGGGCACCAGCCCTGCCCGGGCGGTGAAGTACTGCCCGGGCTCGGCCGCGTTGTGTGTCACGCCCACGTACTGCCAGTAGCGGCCGAAGATCCGCGCCTGCTCCTCGGCGAACACCTGGGGATCGGCAAACCATGAGAACGGCAGGGTCACCCCGCTGTCGAGCCGTGATCGATAGTCGATCGCCATCGCCCGATGGTACCAGGAGCTGCTTCCTGAATCAGATACGGTGTCTAGGATCGTGAGTCGCCTGGTCGTCATCATTTCGCTCGTGATGCTGCTTGACACGGCCGGATTCGCAGCCGTCATTCCCCTGCTGCCGCACTACCGCGAGGCGTTCGATCTGAGCCCGTTCGGCGCGGGGGTGCTGCTTGCCTCCTACAGCGCCGCGGTACTGCTGTTCGCCGTGCCGGGCGGACAGCTCTCGGACCTGTTCGGTTCCAAGTGGATGACCGTCGCCGGTGCGGGATGCCTGGTGCTCGGGCATGTTCCTGATGGCGATCGCGTCCTCGTTTGCCGTGCTGCTGGTGGCCCGCGTTCTGCAGGGCGGTTCGGACGCGCTGCTGTGGACGGCGGGGATCGCCTGGGTCTCGTCCAGCGCGCCGCCCGGCTCGCGGGGCAGCCGCATCAGTGTGGTTCAGGCGGCGGGCGCGGCGGGGTTCATCGCCGGGCCGATCCTGGGCGCCATCGCCGTCAGCGGGGTCGGGGTAGCCGAGACGTTCCTCGCGCTCTCAGCGATTTCGCTGGTGCTGCTGGCACTGGTGGTGACGATTCCCGCCCCGGCTCGTCAACTGGTCGAGCACAAGCCCTCCCTCATACCGATGCTCGCCGCCTGTTCGCGCCAGTCGCTGATCACCGCCAGCATCCTGCTCATCTTCGTCGCCGCGATCGTGGGAGGAGCGCTGCAGCTTCTGATCACGCTGCAGCTCTCCGACGGTGGCATGAGCGCATCGAGGATCGGCGCCATCTACACCGCCGGAGCCGTGCTCTCGGCCGGCGTCGCAGTACTCACCGGCCGCGGGGGAGACCGCTACGGCCGCGTGCCGGTGGCGATCGTGGGCACCGCCGTGCTGGCGGCGGCAGTCGCCGCGCTGGCGCTGCCGATCCCCGAACGCGGCTTTGTCGCACTCACCATCCTCACCTTCGGGCTGGAGGCCGTGCTCTACGCCACCGCCTACCCACTGAGCGTCGACGGCGCCGACCGCTCACAGCTCGGCCACGGCGTCGTGCTGGGCGTGGTCAACCTGGCCTGGGGCATCGGCGCGGTGGTCGGCCCACTGGGAGGATCTGTCCTCGGGAGCGTCACCGGGACCACCGCGTCCTACGTGCTGATCGGCGCATTCACGGCCGCAGCGTGTCTCTACATCCGCAGCTCGACGCTGCCGGCTCGCCCGCCGCTGCGCACCGATGAGTTTTGGGTACCACCCGGGTCTGAACTCTTGAGGATCCCGATGGTGGAGGTGTGAGATGGCATATCCAGACGTCGTCAGCCAGGACGAGTGGCTCGAGGCCCGCAAGCAGCTGCTGAGGCTCGAAAAGCAGGCCACCCGCGACCGCGACGCGCTCGCGACGCGGCGTCGGCAGCTGCCGATGGTGCGGGTCGAGAAGGACTACCGATTCGACACGCCGCATGGCGAGGTCGGACTGGCCGACCTGTTCGACGGGCGCCGCCAGCTGATCGTCCAGCACGTGATGTACGCCCCCGACTGGGAAAAGGCGTGCTCGGGCTGTACCGCGTCGGTCGACGAGATCGCCCCCGGCATGATCGACCACCTCAACTCGCGCGACACGAGCTTCGTGCTGGTCTCGCGGGCGCCGCTGGCCAAGCTCTCGGAGTGGGCGCAGGCGCGCGGCTGGACGGTGCCGTGGTACTCCTCGGGAGATGGCGACTTCAACTACGACCTTCCACGCGACGCTCGACCGCGACCGCGGGCCAGCTGGTCTACAACTATCGCGAGGAGCCCGATTACGTGGACGAGAGCGGCACGGCCGAGATGCCCGGGCTGAGCTGCTTTCTGCGCGACGACGAGGGGCAGATCTTCCACACCTACTCGACCTGGGCGCGCGGCACCGACGCGCTGGGCGGGTCGTACACCTTCCTCGACCTGACCGCACTCGGCCGCCAGGAGGAATGGGAAGAGCCCAAGGGCCGGGCGCCCGAGTCACACCGCGCAGATCCCAGCTTCAGTAGCTGAACACCGTGGGGGTGTCGTCGCCGATCCATTCCCAGAGCGGCGTCGCCCCCGCGACCCTGGCGTGAGGCACCAGTTCGGCGTCGGCGAGGCCGCGCGAGTTCAGGCAGATAGGGCACGCCAGCAGCTCGCCGCCACGCTCGGCGTACTGGGCGAAGAGCCGCTCGAGCGGCGGGCAGCCGTCGCACGCAACCCCAACGGCGTGACCGGGAGTGGCCAGCCGCACCGCATCCTTGGTCAGGAACATCGCAACGGTCTGCCCCTTGTCGAGCGCCGGCGACCGCCACGAGGAAC
The DNA here is from genome assembly GCA_963796875.1 of uncultured Actinomycetes bacterium. GTDB lineage: Bacteria > Actinomycetota > Thermoleophilia > Gaiellales > JAICJC01 > CAVPTL01. The sequence continues at coordinate 1,519,603 of CAWCNL010000002.1, read as the reverse complement.
GCCACGAGCACACGCTCGGGGTCTTCCAGGCCGGTGGCCAGGTTGATCAGCGTCTTCTTCATCGACGACGAGTCTAGCTTCTCAGGCACCGTCTGCGGGGCGCAGCCACATGCTCACCTGGCGCGGCTGCACGGTCGTCTCGACGACGGCCACCAGTTGCTCGCACAGCACGTCGAGATCGACCTCATCGCGAGCCTGGGCGGTGAACGCGCGCACCGTGGTTTCGGCGTCGTAGGTGCGCCGGTCGAACCGCCGGTCAAGCGCGCCCTGGATGCGCCGCCGCAGCGGCTGGAAGGCCACCGCCACCAGCAAGGTCGAGACGGTCACGGCGAGCGCCCCCGACTGTCCGGTGAGCACCCGCGACACGGCGCTCAGAAGCGCGATCCCGCCCAGATACAACCCTGCAAGCACTACCGCCAGGCAAGCGTAGATCAGCGTTCGACGGATCACCACATCGATGTCGTAGAGCCGGTAGCGCAGGATCGCCAGCGCGACCACGATCGGGAAGCCGATGATTGCGATGATGAAGTTTGCACTGGAGTAGTCGTGCCCCGTTGCCACGCTGACGATGATGGTGATGGCACTGCCCAACGCACACGAGAAGCGCGCAGGCCACGATCCACTTGACCTGCTGGCGCACGACCCCGTGCGATCGCCGGTAGCGCAGTGCAATCGACACCATCCCTGCCACGAATCCCGCAAACATGCAGCGCCGCCCCCATCTGCGAGAGCACATCGGCCGCGTTCTGCCAGCGCCCCTGACGGTCTGCAACGGATTTTCGTCGGCCGGCTCGACTCGGTGGCAGCGTCGGCAACGTGGCAGCGTGCAGCGTCGCGAATGCGCCGCCCAGCGCCGTGACCCAGACGACCGGCCGCCACCGCGGGTCAGCGGCCGGCCGTCGGGAAACAGCTGCAGCACCAGTACGGTGGTCAGCACGAACACCGCGTCAAACGCGTCGGAGGCGAGACCAGCGCCACCTTGCGAAACGGCAGGCTTCCGGGCGACACCGTCAGCGCGTACACCGCGTAGTTCTGGCACAGGTTGTGGGCAACCGACAGGAACGTCGCCAGCACAATGAACAGCCACCCGACGGCGTTGCCCCGCTGCCAGGTCACGATCACGGCACCCACCACGACGAACAGCGTGGTGGCGATGGTGAACATTGACCGTCGCGACGAGCGACTGCACGTCCCGATCCAGCACGCCGAGCACCACGGCTGCGGCGTTCGCGATGAAAACGAGCGACACCAGCGCCCAGGCCAGGCGATGCGTGCGCCAAAGACTCGAACCGGATCGTGCGACGGTTTCTCACCTCCGTAGTATCCCGCGCGCGGCGTTCCGGGATCGTTACGCCGCGGCCACCAGCGCCTGAGCCAGCGCGCGGGCGTCGCGCACCGGGCGCGGCGGAGCGCTTGACCAGCGCCTGCATCTGAGCGCCGGCCCACAGCAGCATCAGCTGCCGCGCGACGCGCGCCGGCTCGGCCACCCCGGCGGCCCGCAGCTGGCGGGTCATCCACCGCTCCAGCCGCTGTTTGTGGCGGCGCACCACCGCGTGGGCGGGATGGTCGGGGTCGACCAGCTCGGCGGCGGCGTTCGAGAACGGACAGCCGCGGAACTCGGGCATCTGGACAGCGTGTTCGAGCGTGGCAAACAGGGCGTCGAGACGGCCGCGCGGGTCGTCGGTGGCCGCCTCGGCCGGCCGGATGAACATCTCGTACACCGGGACGTCGAGGCTCTCGTAGGCGGCCACGATCAGCCCGTCCTTGCTGCCGAATCGCTGGTACAGCGTGCGCTTCGAGATGCCCGCCGCCCGAGCGAGGTCGTCGACGCCGGTCGAGGTGATGCCGTGCTCGTGGAACCGCGCCGCCGCCGCCGCGGCGATCTGCTCATCGGTCGTGGCCATCCACGACAGAATACCGATCGGTGTACCGGGTGTGGTATGTTCCGCGGCGGGCGGCTGGAAACCGATCGGTTTTCCGATCGCAGGAGGAGGCGCGATGCGAACGGTGATGGTGCGCTACCGGGTCAAGCCCGACCGGGTGGCCGAGAACGAGCAGCTCGTTCGGGCCGTGTATGCCGAGCTGGCCGACACGGCCCCCGACGGCTTTCACTACGCCACGTTCAAGCAGGACGACGGCGTCAGCTTCGTCCACGTGGCCACCCACGAGACGGACGCAACCCGCTCTCGCAGATCGCGGCATTCGCGCGATTCCAGGCCGCATCCGCGAGCGCTGCGACCAGCCGCCGGTGGTCACCGAGCTCGATCCGGTGGGTGCCTACCGGTTCACCGGAGTGGCGGCGTGAGCCCGGCCGCCGGCACCGAAGGCCGACCCGTGGAAGCTGAAGACTCCGCCGCAGACCTCGGAGTACGAGATGTACCTCGACCAGCGCGACGGCCGCGACGTGATCGTGTGCCAGGTGGGCAAGACCACGCTGCTCTACGCAGCGCAGGCGATCGACGACCTGCACGCGATGCTCGCCGCGCACGGCGACTGGATGGAGCTGGGCAGCGCCGACGAGCAGAAGCCTGCCAGGGACGGCACGGTGGAGGCATGGGCGCGCGATCCCGAGCAACCCGATCGGAGGCTGGTACGGCCTCAAGAAGGGCCTGCGCGGCCGGTTCGGCATGTACATGCCGCCGCTCCTGGAGGCGCTCGGCAAGGCCGAGGTCGAGCACAACCCGCGCAACAACCGCATGCGCGCGCTCTAGGCGCAACAACGGTGCCGGGCACGTTCTTGCGGTTCCCGGCCCCGAGCGCAAAACCGCCCCAGCCGTACTTCATCCGAGCAGACTCCACCCTCGCTGACCCGAAGGCTGTGCGATTCGAAGGGTTCAGTCCGCCCAGCTCTCACCTCGTGGAACCGCGCGTCGCGCGCAGCACACCGCCAGGGTGCGACACATTGCGCCGTCGAACTAGAGTGCCGCGATGGACGTTCGGCGACAGCTGGCGAGCAGCTTCGACTCGGTGGTCGATGAATATGAGCACGGCCGGGTCGGGTACTCCCCGCAGGCCCTGGCTCGGCTGATCGACGTACTCGACATCACTCCCGGGACGCGACTGCTCGATCTCGCTGCCGGCTCTGGCAAGCTGACTCGCTTGCTGGTGCCAACCCGCGCGACCATCACGGCGGTTGAACCGCTGCAAGCGATGAGCGACCGGCTGGTCGAACATTCCCCCTCAGTGGAAGTTCTGTCGGGAACGGCTCAGGCAATTCCCCTGCCCGACGCCTCGCGCGATGTCGTAGTCGTCGGTTCCGCCTTCCACTGGTTTGACCCGGACGCCGCGCTCACGGAAATCGACCGCGTTCTCGTCCGCGGCGGTGGAGTCGGTCTGCTCTGGAATCCGGAAACCGAGAGCCAGGGTGCGTGGCACGACCACCTGGACGAACTGATTGACCCCTTCAAGAGTCGAGCGCGAGGCTGGGAGACCAGCCCATGGAGCGCGATATTCGGACGTCATCGGGGATTCGACCAGCTTCAGGAGGAGTGGTTCCCATGGTCGGTTGAAACCAGCGTCGAGCAGTACGTTTCGAGAATCGCCTCGATCAGCTCGGTGGCTTCGCTACCTCCGCAAGAGCGCGAGCAGATTCTCGGCCGAGTGCGTCGCCAACTTGAAGCGAATCTCGCCGCCGCGGAACTCGAGACATTCGTCGTCGACTATCACACCCGGCTCCTGTGGAGCCGGACGCTCGGATAGCGAGGATCGGATCGGGCTCTGGAACGCCGCCACCGTTCCTGACGAACAACCCCAGGTTGGCGAGATCATCGCGAGGTGTTCAGAGAGCGGTGAATCCGGATGCGGGCCGCTTCTCGACGAGGCGGGCTCACGAGCCACTCGAGCCCCGCGTCAACCGCCAAAGGCTGTGGGAGACAGCGGGGGCGATCCAGCGCGCGTACGTGTCGGAAATGTGGTCGGTGTCGCGGAACACGATCATGTGGCCTATCACCATCGGGCACTTGCCACCGGAGCAGAACCACTGCCGTGTGCGTAGGAGCCTGTCCTTCGGATGCGACTTGACGATGCCGCGGATGGTGGCGTACTGGGCGTTCATGTCGGCGGGAAATATCAAGGTGCAGTCGCCCAGCGTCGCGCCGCTTCGCAGCAGACAGTCAGTCGGATCGATGAGCGGATGGTGCGGCGGATCCTCCATCAACACGGTACGCGGAACACGTTTGTCAAACGCGTTGAGTTCCTGTCGCAGCCCGAGGTACAGTTGGTCCGTCGGCACGCGCGGGTCGAAGTACTGAGCCACGACCAGAAACCGGAGGTGATCCTGGTCGAGGCTTCGCAGCCATCTCGACCACCGCGAGGAGGGACAGTGTCCGACTGGATCGTTTCCAGTGGACGCGATGCCGATGGTGCAGCCCTCGTGGACGAGCACGATCAGGCGGTAGTGATGGCGCAGGGCGAAGTAGTTGAACGCCGACATCCACGTGGCGGCGTGGGAGTCGCCGAGGACCGCGAAGCTTCGGCTCGCGTGCACGTCACCGAGCACGCAGCTGCCACCCGCGGCGCTGCGGTGGATGCATCCCGCCACCGATGGTGCGTCCTTGCCGAGTTGGGCCACCGTGGGTCGAAGCACTTTGGGCACCGGCTCGGCAAGCCTGGCGGGGGTGACGCTGGCAGCGACCAACCGACGGTAGGAATCCAGCGGCCGGGCAACGATCGCGGCGTGGTGGGGCGCGGTCGCTGCCAGTGCCGGTTGGGAGGCCGTGCCGATGCTGGCCACCACCAGCACCATCGCGACGGTCGCCGGCCACAGGCTCAAGGCCGCACGCGGCATGGCCAGCACCTTGGCGTGGCGGATCGGGTTTTCAAATGTGAGGTAGGTGAACACGCTGAGCGCGAACCCGACGGCCAGAAGGCCCAGGTTTTGGCGCACAGTCAACGGGTGACCTAGGTACTCGGCGACGATCACCAAGACCGGCCAGTGCCAGAGGTAGAAGGCATACGAAACGTCGCCGACGAACTGGAACGGCTGGTAGCGGAGAACGGTTCCCACACCCAACCGTGGTGCACCTCCCAGCCCGCCCACGATCACCAGCGCCGAGCCGACGGCGGGAAGCAGCGCCGCGTATCCAGGAAACTGCGTGCCGGCCGAGAACATCACTCCGGCGACCAAGATAGCCCCCGCACCGAGCCAGGTAGTCACCGCCCGGATCGCCGCGGGAACTCGCCGAAGCTCGGGGGCAGCCAGGGCGATCATTGCCCCGAGCCCGAGCTCCCACGCGCGTGCGATGGTCGAGAAGTAGGCGCCGACCTGCGTCGCCTCGGTGTCGCGAATGCAGTAGACCAGCGACGCCGCGCACAGAACGCCGGTCGCAGCGATCAGCAGCGGCCGCCGCCCCCGCGTGGCGATGAAGAGGAGCGCCAGCACGGCTGGCCAGACGATGTAGAACTGCTCCTCCACCGCGAGCGTCCAGAAGTTCTGGAGCGGCGACGGCGGGTTGTCCTGCGCGAAGTAGTTCGTTCCGACCTCGGCGAAATGGACATTGGCGACAAAGAACGTCGACCAGATCGCGTCTCGAAACACCGAGAGGGCACGCACGTAGTTGAGGTAGTGCCACGAGGCGACCACCGTGGCGACAATCGTCAATGTCGCCGCCGGCAGGATCCGCCGCGCTCGAGCAGCATAGAACTGGGCGAAAGGGACTCGCCCCGACTGCTCGTGGCGGCGGACCAGGAAGCCTGTGATAAGGAACCCGGAGATCACGAAGAAGACGTCGACTCCGACGTATCCGCCCTTCAGAAATGGAACGCCAGCGTGATTCAGTACGACCAGCATCACGGCGATCGCGCGCAGTCCCTGGATGTCGGGCCGAAAACTGCGGGTTTCACTCTTCGGTCGAAGCGCACAGTTCGCCACCGCGGCAATCCGCTGCAAGAAACCCCCTCTCAAGGAGCCGAAGACTCCGACAGCCTCTGATCTCATCACTCCATGCTACCCAGCCCCTCCGGCTACGCCGCCAGTGGAGGGGTTGACCGTGATCTCGCGGGGATGCCCGATGCGTGCCCATCAGGGGTTGAGGTTCGCCGCCACGCCGCTCGGGGTCGTGAAGATGAGCGGACCGCCGTTTGACGTCGCACACTGCACCGACTTGATCGTGACCGTGTCGGTGACGTGCCGGTAGCGATACGCACAGGTGACGCCGTTTCCGAGGTTGTACTTGTGGTTGAAGACCATCGCGTTGCCGACAGGCGGCTTCCACATGGTGTGGGCGATCCGGCCGCTCTTGGCACCGGTCGAGACCGCATCGTTGGTACCGGGGTGGACGAGCGCCCAGCAGCGCACCGTGGTGACGCTGCTCGTCCGCGTGTAATGGCAGCTCACCTTGCCGTGGAAGGCGCTGAACGATCCCGTCGCTCTGGTGCTCGTAAGCCCCGGCGCCGCCGCAGTAACGGCTCCCGCCAGCCCGATTGCGACCACCGCTGTGATGACTCGTCGCATGGTCTTCGCCCTCCGTCCGTCGACGACTGCACCCAACCGCGGATCGTACTAGCTTCGATACGGCAGCGTCGTGGCCGAGCCGGCCTCGGCGGCGATCTCGAGGAACTCCAGCGCGAGGGCCAGGTCGAAGGTGGCAAGGCCGCGATGCCAGAACAGGATCGTCTCGCCGGGCGACTCCCGGCCGGGCCTGCGGCCGGCGACGATCTGGCCGATCTCCGCGTGGAGGCGGTCGCGAGTCAGCAGGCCCGCATCGACGTGCGCCCGCAGCGCTCCCAGCGGCCCCGCGCCGACCTGTCCCCAGTCGTCGACCACGATCTTGTCCATGATCTCGGTCAGCGACAGCTCGACGGCGCTCACGGTGCCGTAGGGCATGACGAGCGCCCCCGGGGCGATCCATTCGGTGCGTAGCAGCGGCTGCGGCCCACTCAGCCGAGTCGCCTCGACCACGACGTCGGCGCCGCGCACCGCCTCCTCCCAGGTCGGCACGGCGCGCACGTCCCGACCTGTCTCATGAGCCAGCTGGTCGGCCAGCGCCGCACGGCTCTCGGGTCGCCGCGAGTGGATGCGGATCTGCTCCAGCGACGGCAGCACTTCGCACAGCAGCCGCACGTTCCAGTACGAGGTGCCGCGGGCGCCGATGTGGCCAAGCACGCGGCTATCGGGGCGGGCGAGATACCTGGCCCCGATCGCGGTGGTGGCGCCGGTGCGCATGGCGGTGATGGCCGTGGCGTCGAGCACCGCCACCGGCGCTCCCGTCTCAACATCCATCACGAGCTGCAGGGCGAGCTCCGACTCCAGTCCGCGCTCGTGGTTGGCCACGAAGTCGCCGACCACCTTCACCCCCGCTCGCCCAACGCCGGGAATCGCGCCCCGCAGCACATTGAAGTGGCCGTCGCTCGCCCCGCCGGGGAACAGGTGCACGCGCGGCTCGATCACCGTCTGCCCGTTGCCCTGCAGCGCGAGCACCCGCTCGAGCGCCCCGAGTAGCCGCGTGTCGGGGAGGTCGAGCGCCGCGATGGCGTCACCGCTCAGGTAGGTCAGCTGCAAACCGCTCACGTAGTCAGGCTACCGCCCGTACACTGTTCCGTGATGGAGAGCAGCGTCACCCGCCCCGACCGGCCGCTCCGCGTCGAGGTGCCCGTGGTGCGCCTGGTCGCGCGGATCCTCGTCGGCCTCTATGCGATCTGGTTTGCGGTGGCGCTCGTGGCGGCGGCTGACGGCTGGTATCTGCCGATTGACATCGACTCAGGCGAGGCACGGCTGATCATGATGGTGTTCGTCCTGGCGACGTTCGCCATCATCGCGGCGGTGGGCTGGAAGGCGATCCAGCTCGCGATCGGCCGTGGAGTCGCGACCACGAGTGTCTGGACGCTCTCGTGGCTGGTGTTCTTTGCCCTTCCGCTGATGCGGCTGATCTTCGCGATCGTCTGAGAGGATCCGTCCGATAGGCTCCGCTGATGCCGCTGCACGCCGACCTCCCTGCCTCGGCAGACACCGTCGTGATCGGCGCCGGTACGGCGGGTGCGGCCCTCGCCGGCACCCTCGCCGCGCGCTCGGACGAGCAGATCCTGGTGCTCGAAGCCGGCCCCGACTACGGCCCGTTCGACCTGGCCGCCTGGCCGGCCGACCTGCTCGACGCCCGCCTTCTGGCCACCTCGCACCAGTGGGGCTACGACAGCGCTGAGACCTATCCCGACCGCGTGCTGTCGTTCGATCGCGCGCGGGTGATGGGAGGCTGCTCGGCGCACAACGGCTGTGCCGCGATCGTCGGACACCGGCTCGACTACGACGCGTGGGCGGCCGCCGGCTGTGACGGGTGGAGCACCGCCGAGCTCGCCCCGGTCTTTGCGGCGGCCCTCGAGCAGCTCAAGGTCAAACCGCCGGCAGAAGACGACGTGACGCCGTTTCAGCGCGCGTTCCTGGAGGCGGCACCGGCGATCGGGATCCCCCGCGCCGATCTGAACGACTGGGACGAGCCGGTCGGCATCGCTCCCTCGCCGGTCAACATCAGCGGCCGGGTGCGCTGGAATGCCGCGTTCGCCTGGCTCGATCCGGTGCGCGACCGCCCCAACCTGACCATCGCGGGCGATGCGATCGTCGACCGGCTGGCGGTCTCGGCCGGCCGCGTGCGGGCGGTCGAGGTGATCCGGGACGGCCGCCGCGCCACGGTCGAATGCGCCCGGGTCGTGCTGTGTGGCGGCGCGTACGGGTCACCGCTCATCCTGGAGCGCTCCGGCATCGGCGATCCCGCGGTGCTCGCGACGCACGGAATCGACGTCACCCACCCGCTGCCCGGCGTGGGCCGAAATCTGCACGACCACCCCGCCGTCGAGCTGCACTTCTCAGGTACCGCCGAGATCCTCCATCGCATGTACACCTTCGCGCAGGATCACTGGCTCCCCGAGGAGCAGGTGATCGCCAAGGCCCGCTCGCGGCACTGCGACGAGGGTTTCGACCTGCACATCTACCCGGTGGCCGGCCCCTCCGAGGACGGCTGGTTCTGGGTAGTGCCGGTGGCGTGCATGACGCCGCGGTCGCGCGGCGAGATCCATGTCAGCGGCGCCGATACCGAGGCCCAGCCGCGGATCGACCACCGATTCCTGAGCGACCCCGACGGCCACGATCTGGCCGTGCTCGCCGACGGGGTGCGCATCGTCCGCGAGCTGGCTTCGACGGAACCGGTCGCGAGCCTGATCGGCGCCGAGCGCGACCCGCTCGAAGCGGAGGAATTCGTGCGCACGAAGGTGGAGCACTACTACCACCCCGCCGGCAGCTGCCAGATGGGGGCAAGCAGCGATCCCGCCGCGGTAGTCGACTCCGGCGGCCGGGTGCACGGCCTCGACGGCATCTACGTGGCCGACTGTGCGGTGTGCCCCACGGTGCCGCGGGCCAACACGAACATCCCGGCGGCGGTGATCGGGCTCAAGGTCGCCGATTCCCTGCTGGGCGCATAAAAGGGGACAGTCCCCTTTTATGCATCGCTGGTACGGTGCAGGCGTGGGCGTGGGAGGCAAACCGGGGCTCTGGGCTATGGCGGCCACGCTGCCGGCGGTTGTCATGCTGGCTTTGGGCAACGTGAGGCCGGCGCAGGCGGCGACGCCCACCCTGCAGCAACTGGTGGGCCAGCGCCTGGTGGTCGCCTTCAGCGGCACCACTCCCAGCGCAACCCTGCTCGGCCGCATCCGGCTGGGCCGGATCGGCGGTGTGATCCTGTTCGGCGGAAACGTCTCGTCAAAGCCGCAACTCACTGCGCTCGCGGCCCGGCTTCAGGCGGCCGCGAAAGCCGGTGGCCAACCGCGACTCCTGATCACCACCGATCAGGAGGGTGGGCAGGTGAAGCGGCTCAGCTGGGCGCCGCCGAACCGTTCGGCGCGCCAGCTCGGTGCACTTCCGGCGGGCCAGGTCGGGTCGAGTGGCCTCGCGACCGGCAAGGCGCTGCGCGCCGCCGGCGTCAACCTGAACCTCGCACCGGTGGCCGACGTCCCGACCGGCCCCGCCGACTTCATCTGGGCGCAGGATCGCGCGTTCTCGACCAACCGGTTCACCGTGTCCAACGCTGCGGCAGCGTTCGCCCAGGGGCTCGAGCGCGGCGCCGAGCTGCCGGCGCTCAAGCACTTTCCCGGGCTGGGCCTGGCGACCCGGTCGACCGACACCTCGCTGGTCAAGATCACCGCCTCCAAACCCACCATCCAGAAGGGCCTATTGCCCTACAAGGTGGCGCTGCGGCGCGGCCTGCACCCGGTGATCATGCTCTCCACCGCGGTCTACACCGCCTACGACTTCCGCGCCGCGGCCTGGTCGCCGCCGATCATCCAGGGGCTCCTGCGCGGCGGACTCGCGTTCCGCGGCGTGACGATCACCGATTCACTCGACGCGGCCGCCCACGTGCGCGGCCAGTCAACGGCCCAGCTGGCGTTGAAGAGCGCCCAGGCCGGCGCCGACCTCCTGCTGGTGACCGGCTCGGACGCCGACAGCCAGGCGGTCTACTCGCAGCTGCTGCGGGCCGCCAGGTCGGGCACGCTGCCCCAGTACCGGACTCACGACCTCGTACGCCAGGATCCTGGCGCTCAAGCAGCGCGTCACGCCGTAGTAGCGCAGCGCTCACCGACCCAGGCTAAGCGCAGCCGCGAGCTCGGCCCACCCACCCCGCGGGATCGCCTGACTCGCCGATCGCCTGAATGGCGACGTGATCGGCGCCGGCGTCGAAGTGCGCCCGGACGGCCGCCGCGAGATCCTCGGCGATCCGTGCGGCACCACGGCATCGATCAGCCGGTCGGAGCCGCCGTCACGGAGATCGTCCTCGGTGAACCCGTAGCGAAGCAGGTTGCTGGTGTAGTTCGTGAGCCCCAGGTACGAGGCGGCATACTCGCGGGCCAGACTCGCGGCCCCGCTGGTGATCGGCCTCGACAGCCACGGCGATCTCAGGCGCGAGGAACGGCCCCACGCCCAGCCGCTGCCGCGCATCGGCCGTGTGCTCGACGGGCACGAAGTACGGGAGCGCACCCAGCGTGCGCTCCGCGCTCAGGTCGAGCATCTTCGGGCCGAGCGCGGCCAGGGAGCGGCGATCGGACGGGATCGGCTCGGGCGCGGCATCCACTCCGTCGAGGAACTCGCGCATGGCGGTGAGCGGCTTTCGGTACTGGCTGGTCGCCTCGGGATGCCCGATGCCGATGCCGACCATCAGCCGGCCGGGAAAGTCGCGCTCGAGGGCGGTGTACTCGGCTGCGAGCTCGGCCGGATCGTACGCCCAGACGTTGACGATCGACGTGCCGACGACCAGCGACTCGGAGGCCTCGAGCAACGGCCGCACCGTCGGCAGCCGCGGCGAACCGCCCAGCCAGAACGTGCCGAAGCCGCAGCTGCTCGGCAAGCGTCGCGGCGGCGGCGGCGTTCTCCTCGCCGATCCGGCGGTACGTCGTCCACACGCCAAGTCGTCCAAGTTCCATGTCTTCAGACTAGTGAATAGAAGGTGCTCCTGACACTCCTATTCACATCGGGCGGAGGGGCTGCTCCGGCGGGGTCGGCTGATCCGGGTTCGGCGGTACCGGCATCGGATCGGGCACGTCGGGCTCGGGGCGCGGCACGGGCGGCTCGGGACTTGCGGGCGGAAGCGGCGAGGGAGCCGGGATGGTTTCGAGCACGGCTATGCCCCCACCGCGGGCCCTCCGGCGGCCATGCCTGCCACGAACCAGATCAGGAGGACCGCCGGTACGACCACGATCAGCCCGATGGGGCCCAGCAGGAACACGCACGTCACCAGGACGAGCAGTACGAGAACCACGACCGCATACAGCAATCCCTTGCCCACCGTCTTGGCGGCGTGCTTGACCTCAGACTCGTCAGGATCGTCAGGTTGGATGTGAGGGTGTTCGGTCATGGAGTGGCGGTACCCGATCGCCGTGAACGGCAATCGGAAAGTACGGTTCGCCCAAGCTCCACGTGGGTAGTCACATCCCGTGTCTGCACACGACACGGGGCGGCAGTTCGCATCGCTCTTCACCACGTATCTCGTGGTGTGCGGTGTTGCTGTGGCCGTGGTGTTCATCGCAATCCTCGTGACCGTGGTGCGCTACCGGGCGGTGGCCGGCCGCGAGCCCGCATCGTCGCGCGAACGGCTGCTCTTGCTGGGTGGGTACGTGGTCGTACTGGCCGCCGTCGCAGCCTTCCTGATCAGCGCGACCTTCTCGAAGGAACACGGCATCGACTCGAACTCGACCCGACCGCAGGTGACGATCTCGGTGGTCGCGTCGCAGTGGCGCTGGACGTTCGGATATCCCGGGCATCCGGGCGTGACCAGCATCGACCGCCTGGAGGTGCCAGTGGGCGGGGTCGTGCGATTTCGCATGCGCTCGGCCGACGTGATCCACTCGATCTGGTTCGTGCACCAGCGGTTCAAGCGCTATGCGATTCCCGGTTCGCCGACCCAGTTTGAGATCACGTTTGGCCGCACCGGCGTGTTTCGCGGTGAGTGCGCCCAGTTCTGCGGCCTGGGGCACGACCAGATGCGGTTCACCGTGCACGTGGTCTCGCCCGCCGCCTATCGCCAGTGGCTCGCAGCGGCAGGTGGCCGGTGACCACCGTCACCGCACCGCGCACCTCCGACGGGCTGCTGCGACTCGGATCACCGCCACCGACCACAAGCGCATCGGCGCACTGCTCCTGATCGTGGCCGCGGTGTTCTTCGCCGCCGGCGGACTGCTGGCGCTGACGATGCGCGCAGAACTCGCCCGCCCCGGCCTGCAATACCTCTCGACCTCGACCTACGACCAGCTGTTCACCATGCACGGATCGTCGATGATCTACCTGGTGATGATCCCCGTGGCGGTCGCGCTGGGGGTGTATCTGGTGCCGCTCCAGATCGGCGCCGCCGACCTGATCGCGCCACGCCTGAACCTGTTGTGCGTGTGGTTGCTGGTGGCGGGCGGCGGGCTGATGTACAGCGGGTTTCTGACCGCCCACGGAGCTGCCGCGGCAGGCTGGACCGAGTTCCTGCCGGTCGTCGGGGCGCACCTACGGCCCGGGTCCGGGCACCGACCTTTGGGCGATCGGCGTCACGCTCGCGACGGTGGCGGTGATCATGCTGGCCGCAAACGTCGGACTGACCGTGTTCCTGAGCCGTGCGCCGGGAATGACCATGGGCCGGCTGCCGGTGTTCACCTGGACGATGCTGACCACCTGCTTTCTGATCGTCTTCGCGTTTCCCGCGCTGCCGGTCGCGCTGATCCTGCTCGAGATCCAACGCCACTCGAGCCTCTCGGTTTCGCCCGTCACCTATCTCGAACTCTTCTGGTTCTACGGCCACCCCGCGGTCTACGTGATGTTCTTCCCGTTCCTGGGCGCCGTATTCGAGGTGATCCAGGTGTTCTCGCGGCGGCGGCTGGTGGGATACACGCCGCTGGTCGTCACGCTCCTGGCATTCAACGTGACGTCGATGACCGTCTGGGCGCATCACATGTTCACCACCGGCAAGGTGTTCAACGAATACTTCGCGCTGACCTCGACGCTGCTCCTGGTCTTCGCCGGGGTGGAGTACTTCGACGCGGTCGCGACCATGTGGGGCGGCGCGATCCGGCTCGACCCGCCGATGCTCTTTGCCCTCGGGTTCCTGTTGCAGTTCGTGATCGGCGGGGTCACCGGCGTGATCGTTGCCTCACCGCCGCTCGACTACAACCTGAACGACACGTACTTCGTGGTGGCGCATTTCCACTACACGCTCTTTGCCGGGAGCCTGTTCGGGTTACTCGCGGGCGTGTACTACTGGTATCCCAAGATCACCGGGTACATGCTCAACCGGCGGCTGGGCGTCGTGCAGTTCTGGCTGCTGGTGATCGGCACCAACCTGACGTTCTTTCCGATGTTCATCCTGGGGTACCGGGGCATGGTGCGGCGGGTGGCCGACTATCCCGCCCACGCCGGTCTCACCGGACTCAACGAGCTCTCGACCGTCGGCTCGTGGGTGGTGGGCGTGGCGATGCTCGTGCTGCTCTGGAACCTGGTCACCGCACCGCGCCGGGCGTCGCCGCCGGTGCCGATCCGTGGGGCGGACACACACTCGAATGGGCCGCGCACTCGCCTCCGCCGCGGCATAACTTCGACGCGCTGCCACCGGTCACCTCGGCCACGCCGTTGCTGGACGCCCGCGAGCAACGCGAGGCAGCAGGATGAACCGCGCCACACCGTTGCTGGCCTGGGGCCTGGTGCTGCTCATGTCCGGTGCGCTGCTCTACATCTGGTCGGGATCGCCGTCCCAGGCAGCGCCCCTGCTCGTGGCCGGGGCGGCCGCGGCGACCGCGGGCGGGCTGCTGGGCCGGCGTCCACGCGCCCACCGCGGACCGCTCTCGCTACCCGACCGGAGCCCGCCGGCCGTGCTCGTCGCGATCGGTATGGCGGTCGCCGCAGTGGCCGTCGTGGGCGGATGGTGGCTCGCGCTGCTCGGCGGGGGCCTGGTGCTGGTGGGCCTCGGCGGCCTGGTGCGCGAGTGGACGGCCGCCCGCCGCGACGATCGGCGGTGAGCCGGTGACGGTGCGCGCCGCAGCCTCCGGGCTACTCGTCGCGGCGCTCGTCGCCGGCGGTGCGGCGCCGATCTACGGCGTCGGCATGGCCACGGGCGCATCGCCGTCAGCGGTCGGCGATGATGCCGGTGCCGGCCGGGCCCTGTTTCAGCAGAGCTGCGCGCCTGCCACGGCGACCACGCCCAGGGCGTTCCCGGAGTTGGGCCGTCGCTGCTCAACGCCGGCGCGCTCGCGGCTGACTTCGAGCTGAGCACCGGCCGCATGCCCCTGCCCTACCCGACCGCCCAGCCGGTGCGCGCCCACCCCCAGCTCTCCCGCGCGCAGATTCGCAGCCTGGTGGCGTACATCGGATCACTCGGCGGACCGCCGATTCCCCGGGTCAGCACCAACGGCGCCTCGGTGGTGACGGGTCGTGAGCTGTACGCGGCAAACTGCGCGTCGTGCCACCAGATCACCGGGTCGGGTGGGGTCGTGCCCGGGGCCAATGTGCCGGCGTTGCAGTCGGCCACCCCCCGCCAGATCGCCGAGGCGATCCGCCTGGGTCCCTACCTGATGCCGCGGTTCTCGCGCGGTGAGCTCTCCGACCGGCAGGTCGCCGACATCGCCACCTACGTCGTCAGCAGCGCCGCCCAGACGATCCGGGGCTGGGCGATCGGCCACCTCGGGCCTGTGCCGGAGGGCATGGTGGCGTGGGGCATCGGCGTCGTCGCGCTGCTGGTGATCGCCCGTCTGATCGGCGAACGGATCTCCCGCATGAGCCACCGCCGCGCCGAGCTGATCACCGCGGGCCTGCTCGGTGCAGCTGCCCTGTGCGCGCTCGGGTTCGTGGTGGTGTACGTGGTCAACACATCCACCCAGCTGCTCGGTCTCGCGTTCGGCGCCGCCCTGCTGCTGATCGCCGCGGCGCTGATCCTCGCCGGCCGGTACGTGGTCACCCAGGAGGCCGAGACCGAGGAGCGGCCGCAGCTCGAAAGTCCCGAGGCCCAGGCGGAGGTGGAGCAGGAGGTCGAGACCGGCGGCGCCGATGTGACGCGCAAGCGGCTGCTGACCACCGCGGGCAGCGGCCGCGGCGGGAGCCCTGGGCCTGGCCGGGTTGGTGCCACTGGCCTCGCTCGGCCCGCAGACCGAGAGCGTCTGGGCGAAACGCCGTGGCGCGCCGGCACCCGCCTGGTCGACGAGCGCGGCCGGCCGATCGCCGCCGCAGCCGTCGTCCCCGGATCGTTCCTGACCGCCTATCCCGACGGGGCCGATCCCCGCGAGGTGGGTTCGCCGGTGATCGTCGTGGGGCTGCATCCACGGCAGCTGCGGCTGCCGTGGGCCGGCGCCGCTGGGCCGCAGGGGGCATCGTCGCCTACTCCAAGGTCTGCACCCACGCCGGCTGCGCCGTGGGCATGCTGCGCGCCCCACTCTACCCGGCGCACTCGCCGGCGCCCGGGCATGGTGTGCCCCTGCCACTACTCCACGTTTGACCCCGCCACCGGCGGCACCGTGGTGTTCGGGCCGGCCGGGCGACCGCTGCCGCAGCTTCCGATCCGCACCGACACCGACGGCACGCTGAGAGCCACCGGGCACATGTCGGGCCCGGTGGGCCCCGCGTGGTGGAGCTACGACTCGTGATCGGCCGCGTGTTGCGACCGCTGGATCAGCGCACCGGTGCGGCTACCGGCGTGCTCAAGGCGATGCGCTACGTGTTTCCCGACCACTGGTCGTTCCTGCTCGGCGAGATCGCGCTCTACTGCTTCGTGGTGCTGGTCGCGACGGGTATCTACCTGACGCTCTTCTTCGAACCGTCCACCGCCCTGATCACCTACCACGGCGCCTACGCGCAGCTGGACGGCACGCGCATGAGCCACGCGTACGCCTCGACGCTCGATCTGTCGTTCAAGGTGCGCGCGGGCCTGCTGGTGCGTCAGACGCATCACTGGGCGGCGCTCGTGTTCACCGCGGCGATCCTGCTGCACCTCATGCGGATCTTCTTCACGGGTGCGTTTCGGCGGCCGCGCGAGCTGAACTACGTGATCGGGCTGACGCTGCTCTCGCTGGCGATCCTCGAGGGGTTCGCCGGCTACTCGCTGCCCGACGACCTGGCCAGCGGGATGGGCCTTGCGATCGCAAACGCCGTTGCGCTCGCGCTGCCGGTGGTCGGGTCGCACGTGGCGCTCGCCATCTGGGGCGGGCCGTTCCCCGGCACAGAGGCGTTCGAGTCGCGGCTCTACATCGTGCACGTGCTGATCCTGCCGGCGATCCTCGGCACGCTGATCGCGGTGCACCTGGCGCTGATCGCGCTGCTCAAGCACACACAGTTCCGGGGGCCGGGGCGGCGCGAGCGAAACGTGGTGGGATCGCCGCTCTTCCCGCCGCTACGCGCTGCGCTCGGTGGGTCTCTTCTTCGCGGTGGCAGGGGTACTCGTGCTGCTGGGGGCGTTCGTGCAGATCAACCCGGTGTGGCAATACGGCCAGTACGTGGTCGCCAACGGCACCAACGGTGTGCAGCCCGACTGGTACATGGGCTGGCTGATCGGCGCGCTGCGGCTGATGCCGCCGTTCGAGCCGACGCTCTTTGGCCGCACGATCCCCAACCCGTTCTTCGGCGGCGCGCTGTTTCCCCTGATCGCGTTCGGGATCCTCTATGCCTGGCCGTGGCTCGAGCGTGCGTTTTCGGATGATCGCGAACCGCATCACCTGCTGCAGCGGCCGCGCGACAACCCGGTGCGCTCGGCGTTCGGCGCAGCGCTCTTCACCTGGGTCGCAGTGCCGTTCTTCGCGGGATCTGCCGACCGCGTGTTCGTGACCTTCGACGTGAGCTATCAGAACCAGGTGCAGGTGCTGCGCGTGGCGTGGCTCGTGCTGCCGGTGATCGCGTTTCTGGTCACACTGCACATCTGCCGCCGGCTGCGCGGGTCCGGCGAGCACCCCCTGCGCGAGTGGAGCGGCAGCGTGGTCGAACGGAACGCCGCCGGCGGGTTCGATGCTAGGCGCGAGTCAGGAAGCTGATCCGGCCGTTGGTCTCGAGCACCGCCCAGCGCACCTCCGCCAGATCGCGAATCTGCACGATCCGCGCCTGGGCACCGAGCTCCTCGAGCGTGATCCGCTCACGGGAAGGTTGCCGTGCACGAACTGGCCGTCGGCGATCAGGATCACCGGCTCGCCTTCCAGGGCCCTGCGCAGCGGCCGCACCCGGTAGGTCAGAAACGCGCTCAGCACCGCAGCAGCGAGAGCGTGACCACCACGATCGCCGCGCCGGTAACCGACTGGTCGTTCTGGGTGATGCCCTGCTGCAACATGTCGCCCAGCACCACCAGCAGCACCAGATCGAACGGCTCGAGCGAACCGATCTCGCGCCGCGTCACCACCCGCGTCAGGAGCAGTGCGAGGGGAAACAGGATGATGCAGCGAAGAACGAGATCCATCGGCTACGGGAACACGGTGACGTGGAAGATGTGGGCCACGAGGAGGCTTCGGCCGTCGTAGACCTGCACCACCTGCGGGCGGTTCCAGGCGACATGGGTGGGGTTCGCCGACCACTCGAGCCACAGGGTCAGCGT
The DNA here is from genome assembly GCA_963796875.1 of uncultured Actinomycetes bacterium. GTDB lineage: Bacteria > Actinomycetota > Thermoleophilia > Gaiellales > JAICJC01 > CAVPTL01. Next base: position 1,501,595 of record CAWCNL010000002.1, on the reverse strand, counting down.
GCGCCCGGGCGGCAGCGGTGGATAGGTGAACGCCGTGCCGCCGGCGGGGGTGGGCGCCTCGGCTGCGGCCCCCGGCTCCATCGAGTTGAGCGTCGCACCGTCGAACCACCCTGGCCCGAGCACCACCCGCGGGTGGGCAATCACGCGGTGGGCGACGACCTGCAGCTGGGTCTGATAGATCAGCCCCAGGCGTAGATCGTGAGGAGTCGTCACCTCGAGTGACGCCGCCGGCGCCGAGATGGAAGTCGCCGAGGCCCGCTGGCCGAACACGTTCAGCAACGCCAGGGCGATGAATACCACCAGCACCGCGGTGATCACGCGCTTGATCCACAGGTATCGCGACCGGCCGGCCCAGTCGCGGTGACGGTCTACCCGTAGCCCGGCGGGGATGTCAGAGACGTCGGTGTCGTCGGCGCTCATCGCGTCTATGCGTTGGAACCGCCGCCCTCGGCGGTGAGCGGTACAGCCACGTCCTCGAGCTGCTGCTTCTCGGCATCGACGCCCAACCAGACCTCGGTCAGGCCGCCGAGGATCATCAGCCCCGCACCGAGCAGGTACCCGTAGAACACCGTCGTGCGGTTACCGGTGGCAATGTTGTGACCGTAGAGCCACGGCCCGGTGATGCCGCCGATGCCGGTGGCACATGCGTAGAAGAATGCGATCGCCATCGCCCGCGTCTCCATCGGGAACGTCTCGCTGACGGTCAGATACGCCGAGCTTGCGCCGGCCGAGGCGAAGAAGAAGATCACCGACCACCCGACGGTCAGCTCGGTAGCCGTGATGGTGTCCTGCTGGAACAGCCAGCCCACGAACACCAGGCCGATGCCCGCGACGATGTAGGTGGACGAGATCATCACCCGCCGCCCCACGCGGTCGAACAGGTGACCGAGCAGCAGGGGGCCGAGAAAGTTGCCGACCGCGAACGGCAGCAGGTACCACCCCACGGAGTCGCTCGGTACGGCGTAGAAGTTGGTCAGGACGATGGCGTAGGTGAAGAAGATCGAGTTGTAGAGAAACGCCTGCGTCACCATCAGCATGAACCCGAGCACGGAACGCCGTTTGTAGTCACCGAACACTGCGGCGATGACCGGCCCAAATCCCACGCCTGCGGTCTGCTTCACCTCGATGGTGTCGCGGGGCTTCTCGAGCGGCTCGTCGGTACTCCCCTCGACGTGCTCCTCGATCTGCGCCACGACCTCCTCGGCCTCGTCGGCCTTGCCGTGCGTCATCAGCCACCGCGGGCTCTCGGGCAGGAACTGGCGCAGCACCAGCACGCCCAGCGCGAGCACCGCACCCATCCCGAAAGCAACGCGCCAGCCGGTATCGACGGCGAAATACTTGGGATTCAGAAGCACCACCGACGCCGCCGCGCCCACCGCGGTGCCGATCCAGTAGCTGCCGTTGATCGCCAGGTCGACCCACCCGCGGACGCGCGCCGGGATCAACTCGTCGATGGCCGAGTTGATGGCCGAGTACTCACCGCCGATGCCGGCGCCGGTGAAGAACCGGGCGATGGCAAACGTCGTGAACGAGTCGGTAAACGCGGTGCTGGTGGTAGCGACCACGTACAGGCCCAGCGTGATCATGAAGAGCCGCTTGCGGCCAAACCGGTCGGTCAGGTAGCCGAACACCAACGCGCCCGCGACCGCTCCAGCGACGTACACCGAGCCGGCGAGCCCCACCTGCGATGCCGAGAGTGCGAGTGTCTGGGTCTTCTCGAGCTGTCCCGAGATGGCCCCGACGATGGTCACCTCGAGCCCGTCGAGGATCCAGACGGAACCCAGGGCGAACACGACGAGCCAGTGCCACCGCGCCCACGGCAGCCTGTCGAGGCGCGCAGGAACGTCGGTCTCGACGACGTCCTGGGAGGTGTCCCGATATGCCAGGCTCGGTCCCCACCGGCCCATCTCGCTGTGCGAACGCATACGCAACACATTTCCTCAGCCGGGCTTCCTGCAAACACAACGGCCGGCTCCGCGCACAAGCTTTCGCCCGTGTCTTCAGTTAGCGCTACGCGCGCAGGGGTAGACCCATTGCATCAACGTAACGACAAGGGGGATCCGATGAGCAAACTCGACGGTATACGGGTGGCGGCACTGGCCACTGACGGCGTGGAGCAGGTCGAGCTGACCGAGCCGGTCAAGGCCGCGCGCGACGCCGGGGCGCAGGTCGACGTGATCGGCCTCTCGGAGCAGAAGATCCAGGGCTTCAACCACCTGACCATGGCCGACACGTTCGCGGTCGATGGAGTGATCGGCAAGGTCGACGCCGAAGCGTACGACGGGCTGATCCTGCCCGGCGGCGTCGCCAACCCCGACACGCTGCGCACGGTGCCCGAAGCGGTGGAGTTCGTGCGGCACTTCATGACCGAGAACAAGCCCGTGGCCGCCATCTGCCACGGCCCATGGACACTCGTTGAGGCCGATGTGCTGCGCGGCCGCACGCTCACATCGTGGCCCAGTCTTCGCACCGACATCGAAAATGCCGGCGGCAAGTGGGTGGACGAGACGGTGCACGTGGACGGCGACCTGGTGACCAGCCGCAAGCCCGACGACCTGCCCGACTTCAACGCGCGGATGATCGAAGGTCTCGAGGCCGCGGCCGGGGCGCGGGCCCACTCATAAAGAACAGCCGGGCCGCCTGTGACATCAGCAGGCGGCCCGGCGTAACTTCACTCACCCTGGCGTTTCGGGTAGGGTCGGCTAGACCGCTCGGCGGCGGCCGAAGATCATGCCGAGAATTCACGAGTATCAGGATGATGGCGATCAGAAGCCAGATGAATCCCGGAATTGCGAGAACCATTGTTGTCTCCTCGTCGGTCTCTTACGTCTCAAACCGCGGCTGCGGTCGTCGTCTTACACCAAGATTCCTTACCCAGTAGAACTTCCGCCGAAGCGTGCAACTAATTACGCATAACTCACAGATGTTCGAGCGATTCGAGCACTCCGGCTTCGTACCTTTCGCTCCCACACCAACCGCGAGCAGTTGCGCCGAACGGTCGACGCCACGTGCTGAGGTGGCTAGGATGGCTCTAGGTAACGGAGTCAGGGGGATCGCGATGAGAATTGGCAGACCGCGGCGACGTTTCACGGTGGAGCCGCTGGAGAGTCCGGTGCCGGCCAAGCGAGAGCAGGAACCGGCGCCCGCGGTGCCCGCCCAGGCGGATGCTCCAGGCAAGTAGATGAACTCCACGGCTCCCGACTACATCGAGCCACTGGTCGGGTGGAGGCTGTGGTCGATCGTGGAGAGCGGTGGAAAGGCCCGCCTGGGAAGTCCCGTCCACAGCCAGGCGTGGACGCCGTGCGAGGCGTTCCATGCGACCTGCCATGCGAGGCAGCGGCAGCGTCGCCGGCCGTGGCGCTGGGAGCCGGTCGAGGCGCACGACGTACCGGCTGAGGGCTGCACCTGCGGCGTCTACGCGCTCAGTCTGTCTGACCATCTGCTGGAGGAGTGCTTCCAGCCGATCATGATGGAGTACCGGTTCGAGTACCGCGTGATCGGGCGGGTGTCGCTGTGGGGCGACGTGGTGGAGGCGGCGCGCGGATGGCGCGCGTCGATCGCGTATCCGGCGGAGCTGTGGCTGCCCGAGATGGAGCACCGTCGCCGCGCGTCGCTCGATCTCACTCGTGCCGCCGATGACCTGGAGGCCTACGGCGTGCCGGTGCACGTGTGCGCTTCGCGCGGCCCGCGCGAGGTGCTCGCGGCACTCTGATGAATAAGAGGGGTCAGTCGCCTTCTATTCAGGCCAGCCGGCGGTGCTCGAGTCGCCGGCAGCGGTCACGATCACACCTTGCAGGCGGCGCCGCTCCAGAAATGCCACGCCCATCCTTGGCCCCAGCCGGGCAGCACACCGCGCCGCCACCTGGGCCTGCTCGCACCGCCGGGCGACCACGGTGGCGCGCGCGTCTACCGACGTCGAACTCGAAACGGCGCCGCCCGCCACCGACACCGCACGGCCGCCGGCCGCCTGGCGAACGCCAATCGGCCAGCCTCCGCCCTGCGGCTGTCGTGAGCCGTGCACCGCCACGGCCGGCCCCGCCGAGACGGCCGCGGCCGACACGCCCAGGCTGGCCAGCTGCGTCACAGCCGCGTCGACCGCCATTCCCGTCGCGATGCCCCGGTAGTCGAGTTCGACACCGGCGGGCACGGTGATCTCGTCGCCCACCAGGCGGATCTCGCGCCAGCCGCCGGTCACCGTGCCGGTGGTCGGATCGAACACGCCGTCGGATGCCTCCGCCGCGTGCAGTGCCCGCGCCGTCACGTAGCCGAAGAGCGGCGAGACGCGGGTCGCGTAGCCCGCATTGCCGTTCACAAACGCGATCTCGCTGCGCGGTTCGGAGCGGCTGAACACCGACTCCCACTGCACGAAGACGTGGGCCGCCACGCGCCAATGCCCGGCCACGCTCTCGGGCAGGAGCAGCGCCACGTCGGTGTCGAGGGCGCGAAACGCCTGCCGTGTGAACCCGGCTGGTACAGGCAGCGTGTCAGCCATCGGCCCGCATCACCGGCGCCTCGTCGGTGGCGGCCAGCATCACCGCACCTTCGACCACGTAGAACCCACGGGCTGTACCCGCCTTGGCGCTGCGTGCGTTCTGGGTGACCGCGGTCGAGCCGGTCGCGCCGCTCTGTGCCACGAACACCACGGCGGCGGCCGACCCGACCGCGAGCGCAGTGGTGGCGGTCCGCTTCAGCCGCCGGATGCGCTCTCGAACTCCAGATCGAGGTCCCATGCACAGGATCTTCGCGGCCGAACCTGTGGATCGGCTGGGAACCGCCCGCGAATCGTGTGGGATCGGCGAAGATGCTCTCCGTGACGCCACCAGCGCCCATCCCCACTCCGCCCGCAGGTTTCAGCGTCGCCGATGCCGGCGAAGCAGACCTGGAGCGCGCCAACGACGTGATCACCGCGTTCGAGATTGCCGTGGAAGGCGAGGCCGAGAGCACCGTGGCCGAGTTGCGCGCCAACTGGGCACAGAACGAGCGCTACCGGGGGCGCTGGCTGGTCGAGGACGAGGCCGGTAGGGCGGTCGCCCACGCGGTTCTCAAGACCGAGTCTGACGTGTACATGGCCGACGGTTACGTGCACCCCGACCACTGGAATCGCGGCCTGGGCGGCTACCTGCTCGACCTGACCGAGGCCACGGCCGCCGCCGCCGCGGAGTTCGACACGATCCGTACCGGTATCAGCCTGCACGACGAGTTCGCACACCGGCTGGTGCTCGCCCACGGCTACGCCGAGGTGCGCCGGTTCTGGAGCATGCTCGTCAGGATGAGCGCTCGGCCACCTCGTCGCGAACCTCCCGCCGGGATCGCCGTCGAGCCGGTGCCCGCCGCGCGGCTGCGCGAGTTCCACACGGTGATGGAGACGAGCTTTGCCGAGCACTGGGGATGGCGGTCGGAGACATTCGACGAGTGGTCCGAGCGCAAGTCCAACGGCCCGGCCACCGATCGCTCACTCTGGTTCTGGGCGCTGCGTGACGGCGAACCGGTGGCATCGGTCGAAGGCTCGGTCAAACCGACGCACGGCTGGATCAACCAGCTCAGCGTGCTGCCCGCCCATCGCGGCGAGGGGCTGGGCGAAGTGCTGCTCACTCACGCGTTGGGCCAGTTCTGGGCGCGCGATGTGCGCGAGGTCGGACTCGGCGTCGACGCCCAGAACGCCACGGGTGCCACGCGGCTCTACGAGAAGGTCGGTTTCGGCGTCGAGCACACCTACGGCATCTTCGACAAACCGCTGCGTCAGCCCGGCTGAGCGGCGCCGACCCACTCTCGGGCGGCGTCGAGCTGATCGGGCTCGAACAGCTTCATCTGGCCCGGCGAAAGCCACCCAAACGCGCTCATCGCGTGGCGGATCCAGTCCTTGTCGGTGACCACGGCGACCCGCCCCCACGAACGCAGATGACCCAGCCCGATGCTGCCGGCCGCCTTGGCGTCCTCCCACAGCGCACCGCCGTCCAGGCCGCTGAAGTCGGGCTCGGTCACGAAGAGGACGTTGAGATGCCCCTGCTCGAGCCCCTCGCGCACCGCCGGGATCAGCGTGTCGTGGTAGTCCTGGCGCGTCAACGTGCCCGACGCCCGCACCCCGATCGTGTGCGGAGGCATGTCCCCCATCAACTCGATCATGCCGGGCAGCCTAGCTGCTAGCGTGTCGATGTGGCCGGCGACGACCTGACCGGTGGGTGCCTGTGCGGGGCGGTGCGCTACCGCCTCAGCCGAGCCACCCGTCGACGCGATCTATTGCCACTGCACGCGCTGCCAGAGGCGCGCGGGCGTGGCCGCGACGGTGAACGCGATGGTGGTGCCGGGGTCGGTCGAGATCACTTCGGGCGCCGAGCTGATCCACTGCTACGTGCCACCCGACGGGTCACCCAAGTGCTTCTGCAGCGAGTGCGGGTCGGGGCTCTGGTCGAGAGATCGCGAGACTGGCGACATCCGCGGCAGTGCGCATGGGCACATTCGACTCCGATCCGGGAGTGCGGCCATCGCGCCGCCACTACGTCGACTTCGCGGCCTCCTGGGAGCCGATTCCCGACGACGGCCTGCCGCGCTACGCCGAACGTAGGTGAATAAGAGGGGTCAGCCAGTTGCTATTCACGCGTCGACGTGTCTACCGAGAACGCTTCTCGGTGAATAAAAGGCGACTGACCCCTCTTATTCACTCCCAGTCGAGTGACGAGCGCGCGGCCCAGTAGCTGTCCGCCGGCTCGGGCAGCCGCAGCGCGCGCAGGTTGCTCCGGAGCATCGCCGGGCTGACCGCGCCGCTCAAGACGATCGTCGACCACGGCTGGGCGACCGCCGCCGCGAGCGCCAGATGGTCGTGCTCGGCCAGCCGGCCGTTGGCCATCGCCTCCTTGACGATCACCTCGAGGCCCGCGGCGCACGCCCGGCCGAGCGCCGCACCCGCCGACTGCTCGAGCAGGTTCCAGGTGGCCTGCACCGTGTCGAAGATGCCGACGCCGAGCGCCCGGTCGATCGTCGCCGCCTGATTCGGGCCGGTCACGCTCAGACCGATCGCCACACCTGTGGCGCGCAGGTCACGCAGTCTCGGCCAAGCACTGACTCGTCGTCGAGCACCCCGCTCTCGAGCGTGGCCGAGTGGATCTGGTAGAGGTCGAGCCGGCCGCCCAGAAGGCCGGTCGTTTCGACCAGCTGGCGACGGAACTGCTCGACGCTCAGATCCTTCTGTTCCTGCACCGGCGCGTGCATGTCCCAGTTGCCGGTGTAGGTGTAGCCCCACTTCGACCCGACCGTGAGCGCCTCGTCGCGGTGGTCGCGCGAATCCAGCCACGAGGCCAGAAATGCCTCGGCCAACCCGTATGACCGGGCGGCGTCGTAGTACCGCACACCCATCGCATACGCGGCGTCGAGAACCTCGTGGGAGCGGGCTTCGAGGGCGTCCTGGCCACGATCGGATCCCAGGTCGCGGTCGCGACCCAGGTTGATGTAGGCGGGTCGGCCGAGCGCCGCCAGCCCGAGTCCGATCGGGCACGCCTGCGCAGCTCTGGCGAGCACTCCCATCCTCATATCGTAGGCCGCGCATACCCCGTGCCTGGCACGGGGTATGCGCGGTAGGGTCCTCGCGATGCGCGATCTCGACCTGCTGGTGGCCGGCGACTGCAATCCCGACCTGGTGCTCGCCGGGGGCGATGTGCGGCCCGTGTTCGACCAGTCCGAGCGACTCGTCGACACCGCCGAGCTGGTGGTCGGCGGCACCAGCTCGATCACCGCCTGCGGAGCGGCCCGGCTGGGCCTTCGCACCGCCTTTGCCGGCGTGATCGGCGACGACCTGTGGGGCCGGTTCATGCGTGACGCCCTGCAGACCGCCGGGGTCGACACCTCGCCGCTGCACGTCTCGGCCGAGCTCCCCACCGGGCTCTCGGTGGTGCTCGTCAACGGCACCGATCGTGCCACCCTCACCCATCAGGGAGCGATCGGCGCCCTCGCCACCGAACACGTCGACGACGCCCTTCTGGCCCGCGTGCGGCACGTGCACACGGCCGGCTACTACCTGCAGGGCGCCTCGGCGGTGATCGGTGAGCTGTTCGCGCGGGCGCGCGCCGCGGGGGCGACCACCTCGCTCGATCCCGGTGCCGATCCCACGGAGCGCTGGGGCGAGGGTCTGCGCGAGCTGCTCGCCGAGGTCGACCAGTTTCTGCCCAACGAGGTCGAGGCGTGCGGCCTGGCGGGCACCGACGATGTGGAACAGGCCGCTCGCGAGCTGGCAGCGCTCGGTCCCGAGGTGCTGGTCAAGTGCGGCGCCGCCGGAGTGCTCGCAGCGCACGGCCAGACCGTCGTGCGGGTGCCGGCGCCGGCCGCCGAGGTGGTCGACACGATCGGCGCCGGCGATTCGACCAACGCCGGATGGCTGGCGGGTCGGCTGGCCGGCTGGGACATCGAGCGGTCGGCGCGGCTGGCGGTGGTGTGCGGCACGCTCTCGACCCGTGCGCGGGGCGGCACGGCCGGGCAGCCGACGATGGCCGAGGCGACGGCCGCGCTGTGATCGTCTGCGTCGCCGCCAATCCGTCGATCGACCGGCTGTTCGAGGTCGACCGGCTGCAACCGGGCGCCATCCACCGGCCGCTGCAGACCGTGCAGGTGGCCGGCGGCAAGGGCTTGAACGCGGCCCGCGCAGCGGCAGCGCTGGGCGCCGAGGTGGTGGCCGTCGCACTGGTGGGCGGCTACAGCGGCCGCTGGATCGAGGCCGAGCTGGCCCGAGAGGGCGTGACCGCCGCGCTCGTCTGGACGGCCGCCGACACGCGCACGTCGATGTCGGTGGCCGACCGCGAAACCGGTGGCCTGACCGAGTTCTACGAACGCGGCGCCGAGATCGCCGACGTCGACTGGGAACGGCTGAAGACTGCGGTAAGTAACGCCGCCCAGGACGCGACGTGGGTGACGATCTCGGGATCGCTGCCCGCGGGCGCGCCGGCCGACGGCTACCGCCAGATCGACTACCCGGCGCCGCTGGCCGTCGACACGCTGGCCCCGCGCCCCGACGGCGCCGCCCTGGTCAAGGTGAACGCCGCCGAAGCCGAGTCGATCACCGGCATCGACTGCGCCACGCTCGACGGGACGATCGAGGCGGCCCGGGCGCTGACCACCGATGGGACTGCGTGCGTCACGCGGGGCGCCGACGGGGCGGTGCTGGTGGCCGATGGAGCGGCGTGGATCGGCCGCCTGGATGCGCACGGCAACTATCCAGTGGGTAGCGGCGACTCGTTTCTCGGCGGCATCGTGACCGCCCGCGAGCGCGGCGCCGAGCTGGCCCGACGCCTTTGCCCTGGCGCTGGGCGCAGCGGCGTCAAACGCGATGCAGCCCGGCGCCGGCCGGCTGGATCGCGACGAGGCCGAGCGGCTGGCCGAGCGCGCCCAGATCACGCCTCAGTAGCAGCGGTTCGCCGGACGTAGCGGCGGCCCCGAGCTAAAGAGGGGGCCTCCGCCGAGAGTGCCATAGCCTGCGGTAAACCACACCGGGTCGGTCCAGACGCTCCCGTAGGTCGGTTCTGCTCCGAGTGTCGCGATCGGGGTGCCGCAGGGATTGTCGAGCAGCACCACGCTGGTCGAGACGCCGGTCGGGCGCCACCCCCACGTGCGCGCCGTCCTGGCCGGATCGCTGGTTCGAAACTCGACGTACGCATGCGGGGTTCCGGCATTGATCAGGACGACCCGAACCACGTCTACACCGAACTGCCGAGCGGCGGCGCGGGCCTGCGCGCGCAGGCCGCGCAGGTTGGCGGGATGGACGGGCTGGGCGAGCGTCTGAGGGCGTTGGGGATTACCGCTCACCTCATGGCCGTAGGCGGATATTGCATAGGTGATCGACGGCATCCCCGACGTCCTTGCCGCGTTGTACATGCGCACGAGTACCCCGGCCGCCCAATCGTTGGCAGCCTCGGCCCAGCCCACGCGCACGTTGTCGCTGACGATCGCAGGAGCACCCACGATGAGTGCGCCTGCGGGCGGGTCACCTGGGCGGGGGCGATAGCCGGCCACGATCCGAATCGTCGCCGCCCCGGGCAGTGGGACGCCCTGGCCAGCCGTGCGATCAGTCTGCGCTGGGCAGCCGTACCCCCCTCGATCACCGGCGGGGTGGTCACGGGGTGGAAGGGCCTCGCGCTGCGGATGCCGCGCAGGTAGGAGCGGCGCTGCAGCCGGCTCTCGATGGGCGACCGGTTGTAGGCGGCGATCAGCGCCCGCCGCAGGCGTCATCACGGCGGGTGGCACCGAGCAGGGCCCGTAGCTTCGGACGGTGCCGTCGCTGAGCAGGAACTCGGTGATGACCACGTGCCCCGGGCACGTACCGCCTCGCGCAGGGGCAGGCAGCCAGCGGGCACGAGCTTCGCGAACTGGGCGTAGGAGAGCTGCAGCGGATTCGGGTTCGTCACCGCCACGATCGGGTCGAAGGCGTGGTTGGAGGCAAACTGACGCACGCCGATCACGGTCGGCCAGGCGGACGAGTCCGAGGCACGCCCCACGACGGCAACGAGCGTGGCGCCGAGGAGCACGCTGGTGACCGCACCGACGAGCCACCAACGCACCGGGCGCGGCGGTCGCAGCGCAGCGGCCATCTCGACCGGATCGCCGAACCGCGCGACCGCCTGCCGCTCGGCCTCCTGCGGCTCCACACCACGTTCGCGCGCCTCGGCCGCCGCATCCTCCAGATGCCCGCGCACCTCGGCCACCAGCGCCCGCCGCCGCCTCCACCCCACGCCGTGCAGCCGGCCCGCAGGCGCTGGACGTACTCGTCGATCGGCGCACTCACCCGGCCACCTCGAGCGCCCGCGAGACGCCGTGCGAGAACTGCTCCCAGGCGCGCCTGCGGCCGGCGTACTCCCTGTCGCCGCGGGCCGTCAGCCGGTACACGCGCCGCCGCCGCCCCTGCGCAACCTCCCACGAGCTCTGCAAGAGATCGCGCTTCTGCAGCCGGTGCAGGGCCGGATAGATGGTGCCCTCGGGCAGGTCGAACGTGCCGTCGCTGATCTCACGCAGCCGCGCGAGCACCTGATATCCGTGCGCCGGAGCGTCGCGCAGCGCCGCCAGGATCAGCAGGTCGAGATGGCCCTTGAGAGCCTCTGCGCCGATACCTTCCACATACCTAGCGTAGCAAGGTCGAGACGCTTTGTAAACGTCAGGTGCGGATCGCCAACCCATCGGCGTCAAACAGATACACGTGGGCCGGATCGATGGTCAACGGCAGCCGCTCCCCGACCCCTGGCCTCGCGTCGCCGTCCAGCCGCGCGGTGATCTCGATGCCGTCGACCGTCCCGTGCACCATCACCTCGGCGCCGAGCGGCTCGACCACGTCGACCAGCAGCTGCAGCGTCGGCCCCTCGCCCCCCGTTGCCATGAGCCGTTCCGGCCGCACGCCCACGGTCACCGCTCCGGGATGCGACGTGCCGGTAGCAGCGGCGGGCAGCAGGTTCATGGGCGGATTGCCGATGAACCCCGCCACGAACAGGTTGGCGGGATGGTCGTAGACCTCCTGGGGCGTCCCGAGCTGCTGGATCTTGCCCGCCGACATCACCGCCACCCGATCGGCCAGCGTCATCGCCTCGATCTGGTCGTGGGTCACGTAGACCGACGTCGTCGGCACCTTGTGATGGATGCGCTTGAGCTCAGCCCGCAACTGCGTGCGCAGCTTCGCGTCGAGGTTGGAGAGCGGCTCGTCGAGCAGGAACACGCGCGGATGGCGGGCCAGCGCCCGGCCCATCGCCACGCGCTGGCGCTGGCCACCGGAGAGCTCGCCGGGCCGCCGGTGCAGCAGCTCCTCGAGTCCAAGAAGGGCGCTCACCTCCTGCACCCGCGCGGCGATCTCGGCCCGCGGCATCCTCTGCTGGCGCAGGCCAAAGCCGATGTTTCGCTCGACGTTCATGTGCGGGTAGAGCGCGTAGTTCTGGAACACCATGGCGATGTCGCGGCTGCCCGGCGACCGGTCGTTGACCACCTCGCCGCCGATCACGATCTCGCCATGGGTGGGCGTCTCGAGCCCGGCGATCATGCGCAGCGCGGTGGTCTTGCCGCAGCCCGACGGGCCCACCAGCACCATGAACTCCTGGTCGGCGATCTGCAGGTTCAGGTCGTCGACGGCCCGGACGCTGCCGCTGAACTCCTTCGTGACTGAGCGAAACTCGACCTCGGCCATGTCAGCCCTTCAGCCCCGACGAGGCGATCGAGCGCACGAACGAGCGCTGGGTGAGGATGAAGGCGGCGATCATCGGCAGGAGCGCAAGCACGTTACCCGCCATCAGTACCGTCCAGTGGTTCTGGTGCGCGGACTGAAACGTCGAGAGCCCCACCTGCAACGTCATGTTGTTCTGCGAGTTGATCGCCACCAGCGGCCAGAGGAAGTCGTTCCACGTCCACAGCAGCGTGATCAGCCCGAGCGTGGTCAGTGCCGGCCACGACAGCGGCAGCACGATCTTGATCAGCACACCCAAACGGCTGCAGCCGTCGATGCGGGCGGCCTCTTCGAGTTCGACCGGCAGCGTGCGGAAGAACTGGCGCAGCATGAAGATGCCAAAGGCGCTTGCAAGGTTCGGCAGCATCAGGGCGGTGATGTTGTCGATCAGACCCAGCTGGCGCACGATCAGAAACGTGGGAATCAGCAGCACCTGAAACGGCACCATAAGGGTGGCCAAAAGCAGCACGAAGAGCACGTTTGACCCGAAGAACTTCAACCGCGCGAACGCATAGGCGGCCAGGCTGCACAGAATCAGGTTCGAGACCACGACCACCGCCGTGACCAGCACCGAGTTGATGTACCAGTGGCCGAATGGAGCCTGGCTGACAGCCGTTGTGTAGTTATGCCAGTCGATACCCGAGGGAATCAGCACGGGTGGAAACTGCAGCGCCTCGTCGGGTGTCTGGATCGAGGTAATCAGCATCCAGATCAGCGGCACCGCCATCAGCAGGCTGAACGGGATCAGAAATAGGTGGCGCAGGCTGGGACGGCCGATCGTCATGAGCTGTAATAGACCGCCCTGCGGCTGATCAGGAACTGCACGAGCGTCACGACCAGGATCGCTGCCAGGAGCACGTAGGCAACCGCCGCCGCATACCCGCCGGCGAAGTACTGGAACGCCTGCGTGTAGAGGTAGTAGACGACCGTGGTGGTCGACATCAGCGGGCCGCCGCGGGTGGTGTTGTAGATCTCGTCGAACAACTGCAGCGCGTTGATTGTCGACCACACCACCAGAAACAGCGTGGCCGGGCTGAGCAGCGGCAAGGTGACCGAACGGAACGACGAGAACCGGCTCGCACCGTCGATCTTGGCCGCCTCCAGCAGTTCCTCGGGCACGCTCTGGAGGGCCGCCAGATAGATGATCACGTCAAAGCCGATCCACCCCCAGACGGTCATCCCAACCATGCAGTAGAGCGCCTGATTGGGATCCGAGAAGAACCCCTGCGAGCCGATTCCCACCCTGTTCAGCAGGTAGTTGGCCAGGCCGTAGTTGGGGTCGAGCAGCCAGTTGAAGATGACCGCCGTGGCCACCGTCGAAACCGCCACCGGCACGAACACCGCGGTGCGATAGATCGCCATGCCACGGATCTTCGCGTTGAGTGCCACCGCCACGCCCAGCGCGGCGATCACCGAGATCGGTACGAACAGCAGCGTATAGACGATCGTGTGCTTTACCGAGTCACGAAACTGCGGGTCGTGACGCAACGTCTTGTAGTTTGCGAGGCCCACCCAGTGCGGTGGCGAGACCAGGTCGTTGTGCTGAAACGAGAGGATGAACGACCAGCCGATCGGGATCAGCCCGAACACCAGGATCACGATGAACGCCGGGGCGACGAACAGCCACCCCGCGACGTGCTCTGAGCGCAGGAATTTCACGCGACAGGGCTAGGGCGCCACGTTGCTCGCCGCCAGAATGGAATTCACCTGAGTAGCCGCCCCATCCAGCGCCTGCTGCGGGGTCTGCTTCTTCAGCAGGATCGCCTGGATCGCCTGTCCCATGGCCGCCGAGATCTTGGGGTAGTCCTTGATCACCGGCCGAGACTGCAGCGCGTTCTTGAGGTTGTCCACGAACTGCGCGTCGCCGGGGTACTTCTTGGTGAAGTTGTCGTAACCGGGCAGGCTCGAGACGTTGTCCTTGGTGGGCAGGTCGCCGGTGATCGTCGACCACTCGAGCAGCTGCTTGGGCGCAGTCCACCACTTGAGGAACGCAAAGGCGGCCTTCTCGCGGTCGTTGCCGTTGTTGAACATCACCCAGTTGTCGGGGCCGGCGATCGTCTGGTGGTTCAGATCACGGGGCAGCTGCACCACGCCGTAGTCGACCTTGGGGAACTGCGAGAGATCCCATGGTCCGGTGTAGAGCATCGCGATCTTGCCCGAGTTGAACAGCGAGGCGTACTGCTGGTTGCCGCTGTCCAGGTAGACGGCGTTCTTGTCGACCAGGTTCTGCAGCATCGTGCCCGCCTTGATGCCGGCCGGCGAGTTGAATGCGGCCTTCTTGCCGTCGGGGGTGAGGATCTGGCCGCCGGCCTCCCACAGAAGCGCATCGAACCGCCACACGGTGTCCTCGCTGGCGTCGTTCACGTACGCCCAGCCGAACTGCTTCTTGGATGGGTCGGTCATCTTCTCGGCCGCGTTGGTGAAGTCTTGCCACGTCCAGTTGGCGTTCGGCGGCGCGACGCCCGCGTCCTTGAACATCTTCTTGTTGTAGACCAGTGCCAGGTTGTCGACGAGCGCGGGGATTCCGACGATCTTGCCGTCGACAGTCGCCGCCTTGCGCTCGGCCGGCCAGAAGTTGTTCCAGCCGAACGACGGGTCGGCGTTGATCATGTCGTTCAGATCGACGACCTTGGGGCTCGCCGCGATGTTGGCCGCCCACGACCCGTACAGGTAGGAGATGTCGGGGGGATTGCCCGAGGCGATCGCCGTCTCGACCTTCTGCAGCGCGTAGTCGCTGTTGCCCGCGTACTGCGCGGTGACGTGCACCTTGCTCTGTGAAGCGTTGTACTGCGCCACCATCGTCTTGATCGCCTGGGCCTCGATATCGGTGTCACCGTGCCACAGCACGATGTTGGTGGTACCGCTCGACGAACTCGAGGACGAGCCGCCGCAGCCTGCGGCAATCAGGACGGCCACGGCCAGCGCGGCAAACGCCAGGTTCTTCATGGGAGCACCACCGATCGGGTCAGGTTGAGCGGACGGTCGGGATCGAGTCCGCGGGCAACTGCAAGGAAGACTGCGGCGCGCTGCGCCAGGACGAGCGACGCCAGGGGCGGGAACTGCCCCACGGCGGCGATGGTAGATCCGGCAGATTGAGCCGCCGTGAGCACGGTCACGTCGACGGCGCCGATCGGCCAGACGAGCGTGTCGTTGGAGGCGGCACTGATGGGGCCGTGGCGGTACTCCATCGCGGGGTACGCCTCCGTCCACGCGCCGGCGGCCTCCCGTACCTTGAGCGCCGCCTCGTGGGCCAGACCGACTGTCCAGCCGGTGCCGAGAAACACGATGCGCCGGTAGCGCTCCAGATCGGCGGGCAGCGGCGCCTCGAGCGCGGCCTGGGCTGCGGCGGTGTCGGGCGAGATGCCGAGCGTGGCCAGCAGCAGGGTGAGCGCGGACGTGGCAAAACGCGTCTGCACGACCGACTGTTCGTCGGCCCACTCGAGCACGATTGTCGAGCCGGCCACCTCGGTGACGGGAGAGCCGGGCACCGCGGTGACCACCACGCTTGGAGTGCCGTCGGGCAGCGACTCCAGCAGCCGCACGACCTCGGTGGTCGTGCCCGACCGCGAGATGGCCACCACCCGGTCGTAGGCCCGGTCGAGCGGCATCTCGGAGCTGGGGTAGGCGTCGGTTTCGCCGCCGCGGGCCGATTCGCGGGAGGCGGCGTAGGCCATCGCCATGAACCACGAGGTGCCGCAACCGGTCACCGCAACCCGTTCACCGGCGCCGGGGAGCTGGTCGTGCACGTCGGCGGCCAGCGCCGCAGCGCGAGTCCAGCAGTCGGGCTGGGTGAAGATTTCCTGCTCAGTCACGCCCATAAATGGCGATTCTAAGCACCAATCAATCAAAAAACAACATCGGATGTGCGTGGCGCACAGTTAGACTCTCGTCAATGCGACAGAGCGAACGCCTTTCGATCGTGCTCGATCGACTCTCGGATTCTGGCAGCGTCGGTGTCACCGACCTCGCCGCCGAGATGGGTGTTTCGGCCGCCACCGTGCGGCGTGATCTGCAGCTGTTAGAGCAGCAGCAGCTGCTTGCGCGCACGCACGGCGGAGCGGTGGGCTCGGGGGTGGTGTACGAGCTGCCGTTGCGCTACCGCAGCGGCCGCTTCAGCGAAGAGAAGCGGCGCATCGCTGCCGCCGCCGCACGGCGCCTCGGTGAGGGCACCGCGGTGGGTCTGACCGGCGGCACGACCACTACCGAGATCGCCCGCGCGATCGCCACCGTCCCCCGGCTGACGGTGGTCACCAACTCGCTCAGCATCGCCTCGGAGCTGGCTGTCCGGCCCAACCTCAAGCTCGTCGTGACCGGAGGTGTCGCCCGGCCGGAGTCGTTCGAGCTGGTCGGGCCGCTGGCCGAGTCGGCCCTGGCGGGATTGAATCTGGAACGGGTGATGATCGGGGTGGACGGCATCTCGGCGGCGGCCGGCCTGACCACGCATCACGAGATCGAGGCGCATACCAACCTGGCCCTGATCGACCGCGCCTCGATCGTGACGGTGGTGTGCGACAGCTCGAAGCTGGGCGTGGTCGCGTTCGCGCGCATCTGCGGTCTTGCCCGCGTGCACGAGGTGATCACCGACAGCGCCGCGCCGCCCGCCGCGGTGGCCGAGCTGCGCGACGCCGGCGTGAGCGTCGAAACCGTGTAGTGCAACAACCGTGCCAGGCACGGTTGTTGCGTTCGTGGCTGGAGTTGCTAGTACTCCAGGCCGTGGGCGGCGATCAGCTCGTCGCACAGCGCGACCGTATCGGCGGGTGACAGCTGCGCGGCGGCGGCCGGATCGAGCAGGGCCGCGTGGTAGATGTGCTGGCGATCGTGATCGAGCGCCGCCCGCACGGTCAGCTCGCACACGTTCAGGAACGTGCGGTTGAGCGCCGCCAGCTGCGGCGGCAGCTCGCCCATCGCGGTCGGCTGCACGCCGTTCTTGTCGACCAGGCACGGCACCTCGACGCACGCTTCTGACGGCAGATTCGCGATCAGGCCGTCGTTTCGCACGTTGCCGTAGATGACCCGCTCCTGACCGGTCAGGATCGAATGGATGATCAGCGACGCGTACTCCTGGCTGCGCTCGATCGGGATCTTCTCGCCGCGCTCGAGCTGCGACTTCATCTGCTCGTAGAGTTCGAGGTTCTCCTCGCTGCGCTCCAGGTAGTCGCCGACCAGGATCCGGAACTGGTCGATCGCCTCGTCGGAGCGCATCACCCACGGCAGGTACTCGGAGCTGTGCTCGCTCGACTCGGTGGGGAAGTAGCCGTAGCGGCGGTACATCTCGACCCGCACGCGGCGCTGCAGCTGCGGGTCGGCCGCGATCCGCTCGGCCAGCCGCGGGTACAGATCCTCGCCGTCTCGCTCGAACCGCAGGATCCAGGCCTGGTGATTGACCCCGGCGCCGCGGAACGACACCTCGTCCATCGACACACCGACCAGCTCGGCCAGCTCCTGCGTGGTGTTCTGTACCGAGTGGCAGAGGCCCACGACGCGGTGCTGCGGGCTGCCCGCGTAGGTGGCCCAGCAGAGCATCGCCATCGGGTTGGTGTAGTTCAGAAACCATGCCCCGGGCTTGGCGAGCTCGGCCATCTCCTGGCCGATGCCGAGCATCACCGGGATGGTGCGCAGCGCCCGGAAGATGCCGCCGATGCCGAGCGTGTCGCCGATCGTCTGGCGCAATCCGTACCTGGCCGGAATGTCGAAGTCGAGCCGCGTCGAGGCATAGCCTCCCACCTGCACCATGTTGATCACGTGGTCGCAGCCTTCGATAGCGGCGCGGCGGTCGAGATGGGTGCTGATGCGGGCCGCGGCGCCCAGCTCGCGGCTGGTGTACTGCGCCATCGCCTCGGCCACCCCCAGGCGCTCGGAGTCGATGTCGTGGAGCGCGATCTCGGCGTCGCGCAATTCGTCGAACGAGAGGATGTCGCCGAGCAGGTCTTTGGTGAACTCGACGCTCCCGGCGCCGATGAATGCGATGCGTGTCATGCTCGGAAGTGTTCCACAACCGCGCAAATCGATCAAGACCGCTCAGAACGCATAAAGGGGTCAGCCACCTTTTGTGCATGGTGGAGCCCTCGATGTTGCAACAAACGTCTCGGATGCACAAAAGGTGGCTGACCCCTTTATGCGTTTACAGCTGCTACCAGCGCGTCGCCCACCTCGGTGGTGGTGGCCGTGCCGCCCAGATCGGGCGTGCGCGGCGACTCGGCGCCCAGCACCGATTCGATCGCGGCCAGCACGCGTGCAGTCGCCTCGCGCTCGCCCAACTGTTCCAGCATCATGGCGCCGGCCCACACCGCACCGACCGGATTGGCGCGGCCGGTGCCCGCGATGTCGGGTGCCGACCCGTGCACCGGCTCGAACATCCCCGGCCCGTCGCCACCCAAGTTTGCGCTGGCCGCAAGGCCCATGCCGCCCTGAACGGCCGCGCCGATGTCGGTGATGATGTCGCCGAACAGGTTGGACGCGACCATCACATCGAACCGGCCGGGGTTCGAGATCATGTAGGCGCACGCGGCATCCACCAGCAGGCTCTCGACCTCGACAGCGGGAAACTCGGCGGACACCTCGTGCACGACGTCGTCCCACATTACGAAGTGGTGCGGACTCGCGTTCGACTTGGTGATGCTGGCCAGCCGGCCGCGGCGCTTCTGCGCCAACTCGAAGGCGTGCCGCACCACCCTCTCGACCCCGGTGCGGGTGAACACATCCACCTGCAGAGCCACCTCGTGCGCGAGCCCCTGGTGCACGCGGCCGCCCACGCCGCCGTACTCGCCCTCGGTGTTCTCGCGTACGCAGACCATGTCGATGTCGGCGGGGCCGCGCCCGGCCAGCGGCGTGGCGACGCCGGGCCAGAGCTTGATCGGGCGGATGTTGAGGTAGAGATCGAAGTGCTGCCGGATAGGCAGGAGCAAACCCCACAGCGTGACGTGGTCGGGCACCTCGGGCGAGCCGACCGCACCCAGATAGATCGCGTCGAACGCGGAGAGTGTCTGGAGCGCGTCGGGCGGCATCATCGCGCCATGCTCCAGGTACCACGCACTGCTCCAGGGAAGCTCCGTCCACTCGAGCGTGCACCGGCCCTCAACGGCCGTTTCGAGCACGCGCCGGCCCTGGGAGATCACCTCGGGCCCCACGCCGTCCCCGCCGATCACGGCAATCCGGTGAGATGCCATGCGCTGCTAGCGCCCGTCGGCGGTGCCGAGCACCTTGCAGTCGGCATCCACGCACAGCCGCACACGATCGCGGTGCAGGCAGATCAGCCCCACGTACTCGGGGCCGTCATCGGCCACCACCACCAGCCGCCTGCCGCCCGACGGGTCGAGCGTCTGCAGGGCCTCGGCCAACGGCGTCGATGCCGTGGTCGTGGGAATCTGCGGATCCAGATGGTCGGCCAGCGGTGCGGCGTCGGCGGCGCCTGCGATGCCGTCGCGCGTCACCGCGCCGACGTAGGTGCGTCCGTCCAGCAGCGGCACCAACTGCACCGAGCCGTTCTCGAACAGCACGCGCGCCTCGCCCACATTCGCGCCGATCGAGAGCTCCTTGCCGCGCACGGTCACCAGGTCGGCCACGGGCCGCTCGGCATGGTCAGAGGCGTTGGCGTGCACCGTGCTCGACATCGTCCGGAATGCTAGCCGGGTTGGTGTTCGACCGATCTGCCCCGGTGGTGCTGCCCGCCGGGCGCACGGATCAACGAGCTCAGAGCGATCACCAGATAGAGCGCCGCCGCCACCTGCGGAGCGAGGTAGGCGATCACCATCGCGACCAGATAGAAGCCGATGTTGGGCTGGGTCAGCCGCGTGTACGCGGTGCGCTCCTCCTGCGTCACGTCGGGGTGCAGCAGGTCGGCGTGGACCAGCACCGTGCGCCACAGAAACGCGATCACGATCGAGATCGACGCGAGCGTGACTCCATAGAAGACGACCGCGGTGCGCTCGGCATCGGTGGTGTGGATCGCGTCGGCCATCAACCGGGTGGGGAACGGCAGGAACGCCACCAGCAGCAGCAACAGCATGTTGGTGCGCATCACGGTGTGGTCGGCCGAACGCATGCGCCGGAAGATGCCGTGGTGGATCATCCAGACCCCACCGATGGTCAGGAAGCTGGTGACGTAGCCGAAGTACTCCGGCCAGGCCTCGAAGATGGCATGGCGCAGGTCGAGCAGCGATCCAGGCGGCACGTTGATGTCCAGCACGAGCAGCGTGATCGCGATCGCAAACACGCCGTCGCTGAACGCCTCGGTGCGGCCGGTGTCCCAGTGGTTACCCACGCACACAGGTTCGCCCACCGTGCAGGCGATCCTGCGTTACAGCGCAACGCATACCCCGTGCCTGGCACGGGGTATGCGCGCGGCGTGGGACGCAGCCACCGCCGCCGCGGACCAGCCTCAGCTGACGCAGGCGATGCTGGCCGTGGTCGCGGGCGAAGGTGCCCACGCCGAGCTGTTGCCGGCGTTGTCATCGGCGCGGAACTGCAGGTAATACACACCCTTCACGGTTTCCCGCACGCTCCTGGCGTTCAGCACCGGAGTGCCCCAGTTGACGCCGTCGCTCGACGAGCGGTAGTCGTAATGCGCGACGCCCGAACCCGTGTCGCTCGACCCGGCAGCGCTGACCGTGACCGAGCGGTGGCACGAGGTGGCTCCGTAACCGCCGGTGACGGTGGGAACCGTCGGCGCAGTGAAGTCGAGCTTCGCAGTACTGGCCGACACCGAGGTCGTCCACGCCGACGTGTTGCCGGCATTGTCGACGGCCTGAAACTCTACGTAGGTCGCGCCAGCCGTGGCGACGCTGTAGGACGGGCTCGCGATGGCCGTGGCCGCCGACCAGGTGCTGTTGTTGGCCGACGTGCGCACGTACATCGTCTTGATCCCGGAGGTCGCGTCGCTCATGACGTCGGCGATCACGATCGGGCCGACGTTCTTCCACGTGTTCGATCCGCCCGTGGGAGCCGCAAGCGTGGGCGCCTTGGTGTCGATCATCACGGTGTCGGTCGCATCGGCCGTGGCCGGTGTCCAGGCCGACACGTTTCCGGCCAGGTCGCGGCTGCGGAACTGCACGATGGTGGTGCCCTGCGTGCTGATCGACGCAGTCGCGCTGGCAGAGATCGCCGACCAGGTCGTCCCGCCGTCGGTGGACGTGCGGTAGTCGTATCCGGCAAGCCCGCTGCCCGAGTCGGTGGAGTTGGACGCCGTGACGGCCAGCGGCGAGGTCGTGCGCCACGCCAGCGAGCCGCCTGCGACCGTGGGCACGCTCGGCGCGCCGCGGTCGAGCTTGACGGTGTTGCCCGCGCCGCTGGTGCTCGGGTACCAGTCGGGCGAGGTGTTGCCGGCACCGTCGACCGCCCGGAACTGGACGTAGGTGGTGCCCTCGGCCGCGATGCCGACCGTGGCCCCCGGCTGGGCGGCCGACCAGTTGGTGCCGTCGGTCGACGTGCGGTACTGGTAGCTCAGGCCGCTGCCGCCGGTGTCGGTCGCGCCTGACCCGGTGATGCTCACCGACGCGACGTTCTGCCAGCTGGTCGAGCCTCCGCCGACGGCGTTGGGATCGGTCGGCGCGGTGCGGTCGATACGCACGTCGGTCTGCACCCAGTTCGACCCATTGCCGGCAGTATCGCGTGCCTGGAACGACACCAGCGTGTCGCCCTCGGCGGTGATGTTGGCCGAGGTGGCGGCGACCGGTGTGCTCCACGTGTTGCCGCCGTCGGTCGACGTGCGCACGTAGTAGCCGGCCAGGCCGCTGCCGCCGGTGTCAACCGATCCCGAGGGTGTGACGGTGATCGACGAGACGCTCTTCCACGCCGCACCGCCGCCGGTCAACGTCGGGTCGCTCGGCGCGGTGCGGTCGATGCGCGCATACGCCGACACCCAGGTGGAGGCCCGTCCGCCGCCGTCCACTGCGCGGAATTGCACCAGGGTCTCGCCCTGCGCATTGATGGTGACCGACGGGCCCGAGAAGATGCTGCTCCAGTTGGTTCCGCCGTCGGTCGAGGTGCGGTACTGGTAGCCCGCCACACCCGAGCCGGTATCGGTCGAACCCGAGGCGGTCAGCACCACCGACGCGGCGTTCTGCCACGCTGACGATCCGCCGTTGACGGTCGGCGCGGTGGGCGCCGACCGGTCGATGTGCACGGTGCTCGCGGCAGTCGCCGGCTGCGGGAACCACGCCGAGGTATTGCCGGCGTTGTCGACCGCGCGGAACTGCACGAGTGTTTCGCCTTCCGCGGAGACGGCCACGGTGCTGCCGGCCGCGGGGTCGCTCCACGAAACCCCGCCGTCGACCGACGTGCGGTAGTCGTAGTGGGCAAAACCCGATCCGCCGGTGTCGGCTCCACCGCTTGCGGTGACGTTCACCGAGGCGACGTTCTTCCAGGTCAGCGAGCCGCCCGCCACCGTCGTGAACGTGGGTGCGGTGCGGTCGAGCTTCACGGTGCTGAGCGCGGTGGCCGGCTGCGGCACCCACGCCGAGGCGTTGCCCGCGCCGTCCACCGCGCGGAACTGCACCAGCGTGGTGCCCTCGTTGCTCACGGTCGCCGTGGCACCGACGCTCGGCGCCGACCAGCTGGTGCCGCCGGTGACCGACGTGCGGTACTCGTAGTGGTCGAGGCCGGAGCCGCCCGCGTCGGTGCTGTCGATGCCGGTGACGTCGACCGAGGCGGCGTTCTGCCAGGTCGCCTGGCCGCCGTTGACCGTCGGCTCGGTGGGTGCGGTGCGGTCGAGCCTGACGGTGGCCGACACCCAGTTTGAAACGTTGCCGGCGGTGTCGACGGCGCGGTACTGGACAAGAGTCTCACCCTCGCTCGTCACGATCGCGTCGGGGTTCGCGGTTGTCGCGCTCCAGGACGCGCCGGCGTCGGTCGAGGTGCGGTACTCGTAGTGATCGAGACCCGACCCGCCGGCGTCGGTCGACCCGGAGGCATTGACGTCGACCGAGGCCAGGCTGCGCCAGGCGGCCGAGCCGCCGGTCACGGCGGGGTCGGTGGGACTGGTGCGGTCGAGATCGACCTCGGCCTGCGTCCACGCCGAATCCAGATTGGCGTTGTCGACGGCGCGAAACTGGACGAGCGTCTGGCCTTCGGCACTGACGACCACGGTCGCGCCGGCGGTCGGCGTCGTCCAGGTGGTGCCGCCGTCGGTCGACTCGCGGTGCTCGTAGCCGGCCACACCGGCTCCCTGGGCGTCGTTCGAACCCGCCGCGGTGAGCGTGGCCGAGGCGATGCTCTGCCAGCCCTGCGGAGCGCCGGTGACGGTGGGCGAGGTGGGGATGGTGCGGTCGAGCCGCACGGTGCTGCCGTCGGTCGGGCTCGAGGGCGCCCAGTCCGACACGTTGCCCGCGGCGTCGACGGCGGCGAACTGCACAAGCGTTTCGCCATCGGCCGAGATCGAGACCTGCGCGCCGTCCGCGATCGGGCTCCAGCTGACCCCGCCGTCGGTCGAGGTGCGGTACTGGTAGTGGTCGACGCCCGAGGTCGCATCCGAGCTGTCGGCCGCGTTCACCAAAACGGTGGGAGCGTTCTGCCACTGCGCCGAGCCGCCGGTCACTGTCGGCGCCGTGGGCGCATCTCGGTCGATGCGCACCGTCGCCGGGGCAGTCCACGCCGAGCGGTTGCCGGCCTTGTCGGCAGACCGAAACTCCACCAGCGTCTGGCCCTGGTTGGTGATCGCCACCGACGCTCCCCTGGCGACCGCGCTCCAGGTCACACCGGCGTCGGTTGAGACCCGCGACTCGTAGCCGAGAAGGCCGCTGCCGACATCCGTGGAACCCGCGGCAGAGGCCGTCACCGAGGCGATGCTGCACCAGTCCGGCGAGCCGCCCGAGACGGTGGGCACGGTGGGAGCGGTGCGGTCGATGCGCCACCTGACCGTGGCGATCTTGTGCGCCTTGCCAGCGCCGAGCAATTCGACGCGGAACCGGTGCAGCCCGTCCTTGAGGCCCGCGTAGCGCTTCGATTTCTTGCACGGGGCGAACTTCTTCGTGTCGATCGAGCACTTCGTGTGCAGCACCTTGCCCGCGCTCTTCCAGCGGAAGCTTGCGGTCGCCGAGGTCGAGAGCGCCTTGGGCTTGGCGGTGACGGTTACGCGCAGGCCAGTGGTGGCCATGGCGCTGCCGGCCAGCGCGGCCAGGGCGAGTACGAACGCAACAATGAACACGAGCCGGCTGAGATGGTGCCGGCGTAGGCGTGCAGACGAGGGGGTCATCCGCGTGGTCCTCCGGGACGGGGCCACTTCTTGTTATCGGCGGCGGACGCCTAGGGCTTTAGCTGCTTTTCGAACCAGTGGTCGGCGTACGGCTCGGCGTTGAACGGCGGAACCTCGCGATAGCCCGCCCCGCGGTACATGGACACCGCCTCGACCAGCGAGGCGTTGGTCTCGAGCCGCACCGACCGAGCGCCCGCCTCGGCCGCGCGGCGTTCCATCTCGGCCAGAAGCCGACCGCCGATCCCGAGCCCGCGGCAATCGCCGCTGATCCACATCCGCTTCAACTCGGACTTGCCGCCTTCGAGCAGCTTGAGGCCGGCGCAGCCGACTGCCGCGGCCCGCAGACGGGCCACCACGAACACGCCGTGCGGCGGGGTGAACTCGGCCGTGGCGGCGGGCAGCGTGGCGGAAGGATCGAACCCGGTGTGGAACCTGCGGCCGAGCTCGGCAAAGTACTGCTCGACACACCAGACGCTCTCAGTGGCCGCGGCATCGGCAGCCTCGAAGGTCACCATCGCCGCACGCAGAAGCTGCTCGACCTCGTCCATGGCAGCGGTCAGCCGGCCGCGGCGGGCCTCGTCCAGGTCGCCCAGAAGGTCGCCCGCGAGCTCGTCGGAGAGCCGGTCGAGCTCGGCACGTTCGCGACGGCCATGGTCCGTCAGCTCGACCCGCCGGGAGCGGCGATCGGCGTCGCCCACCACCACCCGTACAAACCCCCTCATCTCCAGCGAGCCCACCAGTCGGCTGGCATAACCCGAGTCGAGCAGGAGCCGCCGGCGCAGTTCGCCGAGGTCGGCGCCGTGGGGCCCGACCTCCCACAGGAGCCGCGTCTCGGCCAGGGGCCGGCCGCGATCGAGGTAGGTCTCCTCCAGCACGCCGATGCGCTCGGTGACGGTGCGGTTGAACCGGCGTACCCGCTCGATGTCACCCGCATCCATTCTCTGACTCTAGTCAGACATCTGCCCGCCTGCAACAAACGTGCCAGGCACGTTTGCTGCGTTTGCGCTGATCGTCACACGAATGGCAGGGGGTGCGGCGTCGCGGTGCGATCGCCGTCGGGCGTGCGCACCACAAACCGGTCGGCCCCGGCGGCCGGGGTATCGACCAGGGCGATCGCGATCGGCTGCTCGAGCGCGTACGACCACACCGCCCAGCGCACGTGACCGACCGTGCCGCCGGTGGTATCGAGCAGCGGCCAGAAGTCGGTCAGCCACGGGATGGCATCGCCCTCGAGCACCAGACCGACCGTCTGCCGCGCCGGACCCGCCGCCCGCACCGCGAGCAACGCATCGCGACCGACGAAATCGGCGCCGTCCAGGTCGATCATCGCGCCCATCCCCGCCTCGAACGGGTTCATATGCGAGTTCATGCGGTACTGCGTGTCGGTGATGTTCTGCTCGACCGCGCGCTGCACGTTGGGGCCCGTCACCATCAGGCCGTGCGGCTCGCCCGCCTCCAGCAGCGCGTCCCAGATCTCGACCGCGCGGGCGTCGCCCAGCGGGTAGATCTCGTACCCGGCCTCCTTGCTCCAGCCCGTGTTCGAGATGACCGCCTCGACTCCGGCAACCGTGGTGGCGACGCAGCGGAACCGGGGCAGCACCGCCACATCCGCAGCACACAGCGGCGCCAGCACCTCGACCGCGAGCGGCCCCTGCAGCTGCAGCGGCGAGACCTCGGCCTCATCGACCTGCACGTCAAACCCCTTGGCCAGCGCCAGCCCATGGGCCCACAGCTCGTAGTCGACGTCGCCGTGGCTGAACCACACCACATCCTCGCTGGGCCGGAGCACGATGCAGTCGGCCATGATCAGCCCACGGTGGTCGACCACCGGCGAGAACCGGCACATGCCCGGCTCGAGATCGGTCAGGTCGCGCGGCGCCAGGTAGTCGGCAAACCGCGCGGCGTCGGGGCCGCGCAGCTCGGTCTGGCGCTCGGCGCCCACGTCCCACAGGGTGACCCGCTCGACCAGCGCGGCATAGTCGGCGCGCGGATCGCGGCCGTAGTCCAGCGGCATGTACATGTGGTTGTAGACCATGAACAGCTGCGCGCCCAGATCGACCGTGCGGTCGAAGTACGGCGAGCGGCGCACGGTGTAGCTCAGCCCCAGCCGCTCGCCGGCGGGGTTGGGCGCAACGGGCACGCTCATACGAACGGGTGGGTGTCGAAGTACTCCGTCAGGCGGCTGATCTTGCCGTCGCGCATGGTCACGACCATGGCGAAATCGAAGTCCATCCGATCGCCGTTAGCGGCCAGCTTGCACAGGAACTGCGCCTCGACGAAGCCGACGTCGCCCGTCTCGACCACATGCGTGACGGGGATCTCGAGATCGGTGATCTCATCCATCCCTCCCTGCACCCCGGCGCGGATCGCGGCGGGGCCGACGAGCACCTCGGGGAACAGCGGATCCTCGTACCGGCCGTCCTCGGTGAACAACTCGGCCACGGCATCGGCATCGTCACGCTCCCACGCCTCAAACGCGAGCCTGATCGCTTCGGTTGGGCCCACTGTCAGAGGCCGATCGAGACCGACTTGACCTCGGTGTACATCTCGACGCCCTGGCGGCCGCCCTCGCGGCCCCAGCCCGACTGCTTGTACCCGCCGAACGGCAGCCCCGGTGCATACCCGCCGTTGATCCGCACGTTGCCCGAACGGATCTTGGCGGCCATCTTGTGGGCGACGCCGACGTCGCGCGTCCACACGTAGGCGGCCAGACCGTACGGCGTGTCGTTGGCATCGGCAGCGATCCGGTCGAGGTCGGCGTCGGTGAACTGGCTGGCGGCCAGCACCGGCCCGAAGATCTCCTCGCGCATCACCTTGGTGGACGGCGCCACGTTGACCATGACGGTCGGCTCGACGAAGTAGCCGGCGCGGTCGATCGCGTTTCCGCCGGCCACGAACTGCACCCCGTCGTCGGCTCCCGAACGCAGATACCCGGTGACCCGCTCGAACTGCTCGGCCGACACCAGCGGCCCCATCTCGGTGTCGGGATCGACGCCCGACCCGACCTTGATGGTGCGCGCCCGCTCGGCGATGCCGTCGACCACGTCCTGGAACACGTCGCTGTGGGCGTAGAGCCGCGAGTTGGCCACGCACACCTGGCCGCTGTTGGCAAAGATGCCGCGCGATGCCACCTGCACGGCCTTCTCGAGGTCGGCGTCGGGGAAGATGATGATGGGCGACTTGCCGCCCAGCTCCAGCATCACGCGCTTCAGGTTGCCGGTGGAGCCGCGCACGATCGACTTGCCGACATCGGTCGACCCGGTGAACGACACCATGTCGACGCCGGGATGGTCGACCAGCGCGGCGCCGGCCACTCCGTCCCCGGTGACGACGTTCACGACACCCTCGGGGAACCCGGCCTCGAGCACCAGCTCGCCCAGCCGCACCGCGCTCAGCGGTGTCTGCTCGGCGGGCTTCAGCACCGCCGTACACCCGGTCGCCAGCGCCGGCGCGAGCTTGGCCGCGGCGATCATCAGCGGGAAGTTCCAGGGCACGATCAACCCGGTGACGCCCACCGGCTCTCGCACCGTGTAGCCGTAGGCCTCGCCGTCGGGCACCCGGATCGACTCGCCGTTGATCTTGGTGGCCCAGCCGGCCGCCTCGCGAAACTCGTTGATGGCCTCGGGGATGTCGACGCCGCTCGAGGCCGACAGCGGCTTGCCGTTGTCGAGGGTCTCGAGCAGCGAGAGCTCGTCGGCGTGCCGTTCGATCAGGTCGGCGAGCCGTAGCAAGAGCCGCGCCCGCTCGCTGTGGGCCATCTTCGCCCACGGGCCCTCGAACGCCCGGCGGGCGGCCGCGACCGCGACGTCCACGTCGGCCGCGACGCCGAGGGCGACCTCGGCGATCACCTCACCGGTGGCGGGATCGTGCGTCTCGAACGTCTCGCCGGACTCGGCTGAGCGCCACGCGCCGTCGATCAGAAGCTGCTTCTCGCCGGTCAGAAATCCCGACTTGAGCTGGTCGATTTCGGGTTCAACGATCATGGTGAGCATCCCTTCTCAGCGCGCCTCGGCCGAAGCGCCTCGACGATCACCACGAGCATAGCTTCAGCCGGTGGGGAAGTCGCTGTAGACGACCTCGTACACGTCGACCGCCGCGATCACGCCGTCGACCGCGCTTGCCGCTTCCGAGCGCAGCGCGTCTGCCGCCGCCGTACTCCGGTTGAGCGCCTCCTCCGAATACCAGAAGGTGATCGTCAGCGCGCCCTGCCGATCGGGCGAGCCGAACTCCGCAATGCCGGCGAATCCCTCCATCTGCCGCAACGCCGGCACGAGTGTCGCGTCCGTCCACTCGACAATGGCCGCGAACTGCTCGGGAGAGGCGTTGCTGATCCGTGTTGCCCTGGCCCACATGACGCACCCCTTTTCGGTCGTTAGCCGAGGCAGTATCGCACCCGCCGAACGCTCTCGCAACGATGCACACACCGACGAGGGCGGCGCCGCGCGCGATACGGTGGCACGGTGGCAGACGGGGAACTTCTCGACTCGATCCGCACGGCGGTGCGTGCGCTCTGCGCGCGATTCCCCGGCGAGTACTGGCGCGGACTGGAACCTGACACCTACCCCGAGGAATTCGTCGCGGCGCTGACCGACCAGGGCTGGCTCGCGGTACTGATCCCGCAGGAGTACGGCGGCGCCGGACTGCCCCTGTCCGCGGCGGCCGCGGTGCTCGAGGAGATCTCCCGGTCAGGTGGCAATCCGGCCGCGTGCCACGCGCAGATGTACACCATGGGCACGCTGCTGCGGCACGGCAGCGAGCAGCAGAAGGCGCGGTTCCTGCCCGGCATCGCGCGCGGCGAGCTGCGGCTGCAGGCGTTCGCAGTGACCGAGCCGACCGCAGGGTCGGACTCGTCGCGGATCGCCACCACCGCCCGGCGTGACGGCGACCGCTATGTGATCAACGGGCAGAAGATCTGGACGTCGCGGGCCCAACACTCGGATCTGATGCTGCTTCTGGCCCGCACGGCCGAGCCGGATACCGGCGAGAAGCCGACCGCAGGGCTCTCGGTGTTTCTGGTCGATATGCGCACCGCGGGCGATTCGCTGCAGATCCGGCCGATCCAGACGATGCTGAACCACGCCACCACCGAGGTCTTCGTCGACGATCTGACCGTGCCACTCGACGCGCTGGTGGGCACCGAGGGCGACGGCTTCCGGCACATCCTGGACGGGATGAACGCAGAGCGCATCCTGATCGCGTCCGAGTGCATCGGCGACGGGCGGTTCTTCATCGACCGGGCCACGGCGTACGCGTCAGAGCGGGTGGTGTTCGGCCGCCCGATCGGAGCAAACCAGGGCGTGCAGTTTCCCCTCGCCCAGGCGCACGCGAACCTGGAGGCGGCGGCGCTGGTGCGCGATCGCGCGGTGGCGCTGTTCGAGGCCGAGCAGCCGTGCGGCGCCGAGGCGAACATGGCGAAGCTGCTGGCCTCACAGGCCTCGTGGCTGGCGGCCAACGCCTGCCTGGACACGCACGGCGGGTTTGGCTTCGCCGTCGAGTACGACATCGAGCGTAAGTTCCGCGAGACGCGGCTCTATCAGGTCGCGCCGGTGTCGAACAACCTGATTCTCGCGTTCATCGGCCAGCACGTGCTGGGCCTGCCGAAGTCCTACTGACGCAGCCGCAACAAACGTGCCAGGCACGTTTGTTGCGTTCGTGCGCGGTGGCACGTTCGGCGTTAGGCGGTGACGGGGCTCGGCACCACGGCGTCGAACGCGGCCAGCAGGCGGTCAGCGGTGGCGATGTTGGCGTTGGTGCCCATCAGCCCCAGCCGCCAGATGGGCGGCGCGGTGGGTCCGAGACCGCCGCCGACCTCGATGTTGTGGTCGTTCAGGAGCGTCGCCTGGACGGCCTTTCCGTCGATACCCTCGGGCACCTTCACCGCGGACAGCTGCGGGAGCTGGCAGGCGGGATCGGCCAGCAGCTCGAACCCGCGCTCGCGCAGGCCGGTCTGCAGGTGCGCGCCGGCCTCGGCGTGACGCGCCCAGCGTGCCTCGAGGCCCTCCTCGAGGGCCAGCTTGAGCCCCTCGTAGAGCGCGTACCACTGCAGGATCGGCATGGTGTGGTGGTAGACGGCCGGACGCTCGATCCAGTACTTGCGCAGCAGCTCGAAATCGAAGCTATACGGCATAGGATGCTGACGCCTGCCGATGCGCTCGAGCGCCCGCGGCGAGAGCGTCACCGGCGAGAGCCCCGGCGGCGCACCCAGGCACTTCTGGCTGCACGAGTAGCAGTAGTCGACGCCCCATCCGCCGGCGTCGAGCTCGATGCCGCCCAGCGACGTCACGCAGTCGGCCAGAAGCAGCGTGCCGGAGTCGCGCAGCGCCTCGGCCAGCGGCTGCAGATCGTGCCGCGCCCCGGTCGACGTCTCGGCATGCACAACCGCCACCAACCGCGTATCGGGATTGATCGCCACGGTTTCGAGCAGCGCATCGTTGGACACCGCCTGGCCCAGGGGCACCGAAACCTCGACCACGTTCAGCCTCAGCCGCCGCGCGATCTCGACGATGCGCGCACCGAAGAAGCCGGCCACGCCCACCACGACCGTCTCGCCCGGTTCGGTCAGCGCAGCAAGCCCGGCCTCCATCCCCGACGTACCGCTTGCCGAGAGCCCCAGCGACAACCCGTCGGCGCGCTGGTACGCGCGGCCGATCATGCCCGCCAGCTCCAGCAGCATCTCGTGAAACACCGGGTCCAGGTGTCCCAGCATCGGCTGTTGCATCGCCTCGAGGACTTCGGGATGGACGTTGGACGGCCCGGGCCCGCACAACAACCGCACCGGCGGCGCGAGTTCGGGAATATCGGCGTTGGACATATGCGGGCTCCGTGTGTCGTCGGGTGCTGATTCCCGGCCAGGTATAGCCGAAATCGACCGCTACTGGGGATGCATCAGCCCATGCTCGAGCGCATAGGCAACCAGCTCTGCCCGGGTCGAGAGGCGCAGCTTGGTGAGGATGTGCGACCGGTGGGACTCCACCGTGCGCACGCTTAGCACCAGCCGGTCGGCGATCTCCTGGTTCGTGTAGCCGAGCGCCAGCAGCGACAGCACCTCGATCTCGCGATCCGACAGCGGCTCATCAGAGGGCCCGCCCGTCAGGGCCGGCGACACGAGCCGCGCTCCGAGCGACGGATGTACGTACTGGTTGCCGGCGGCGACCTCGCGGATCGCAACCACGAGCTCGGCCTCGGCGGCCTCCTTCAGCACGTACCCGCTCGCGCCGACCGCGAACGCCTGCCGCACGTAGGTCGGGTCGTCCTCCATCGACAGGATCAGTACGCGGGACTCGGGCGACTCGGCCAGAAGGTCGGGTAGCACGTCGATGCCGCTCTTTCCCGGCATCGTCACGTCCAGCAGGATCACCTGGGGCTTGTGGCGGCGCACGACGAAGATCGCCTCGCGGGCGTCGCCGGCCTCCGCGTCTACGGTCATGTCGTCCTCGGCCTCGATCAGCCGGCGTAGACCGGAGCGGACGACTGCGTGGTCATCGACGATCACAAGTGTGGTCACCCGGAGCCCTCCTCGCGAATCTCGTTGCGCCGGTGAGTATAGGTGCGCGACGTGCATCGCATAGACTGTCGTCATGGCGGAGACGGCGCCAGACAAGTCCCTGCAGCTCCTCCTCGAGGCAGGGATTGCACTCAGTAGCGGGCTGGCCCTGGAGGACAAGCTCGAGCAGCTGGTCGAAGTGGCCTGCCGGCTGACGTCGGCGCGGTACGGGGCGCTGGGCGTGGTGGCCCCCTCGGGGAACCGGCTCGAACGATTCATCACCCACGGCCTCGACGACGCCGGCCGAGCCGCGATCGGCCCCGAGCCGACGGGTCTCGGAATCCTGGGCGTGCTCCTGACCTACGCCGAGCCGCTGCGGCTGACCACGATCGGGGACGATCCTCGATCCGTCGGCTTTCCGCCCAACCATCCGCCGATGACCTCGTTCCTGGGCGTCCCCATCACGGTCGGCAACGCGGTGTTCGGAAACCTCTACCTGACCGACAGTGCGAACGGCGAGTTCTCCGCAGCGGACGAAGGTCTGGCCGTGACCCTTGCGGCCCAGGCCGCCGTGGCCGTCGAAAACGCCCGGTTGTACACCCAGATCGAGGAGCACGCGGCCGTCCTCGAACGGGCCGTATCGCAGCTTTCGGCCGTCCGCGAACTGAACGAGGCGATCCTCTCGGGGCGCGACTTCACCGCGATCCAGCGCATGATCACCGACCAGCTCTGCACGGCGATACCGTGCCGTACCGCCGCGTTCGCAGTGCTCGACGAGGCTTCCGGCATCATGCGGGTCGAGGTAGCGTCGGGCGAAGGCGCCGAAGCGTTGAGCGGCCTCGAGGTTCCAGCGGCGACCTCCAAGATGGGCCGCGTGCTGCGGGCTCGCCGCACCACCCGCGTCGACGACCTGCAGGCCGACCCGCAGGTGCACCGCGACGCGTTCGCCCAGCTCGACCTGCGCAGCGCGGTGATCTGCCCACTCGTCTACCGGGATCGCCCCGTCGGCGTCCTGATCTCGTACGACCGGCCCGACGGGCGGCCGTTCACCGATGACGATGTACGCGTCGCCGAACTCTTCGCCGCTCGCTCGACCCTCGCACTCGGCATGTCGCGTGCGCTCTCGTCGGAGCGCGAGCGGGCGGAGGCCGAGATGGCATTGATCGCCGAGGAACACCGCGAGTCGACCCACCGCACCGCTGCCCGGCGCGTGGTCGCCGCGCAGGAGGCCGAGCGCCGCCGGATCGCCCGCGAGCTGCATGACGACACGGGCCAGGCGCTGGCGTCAGCGCTGATGTCGCTGCGCCGCGCCGAGGATGCCGAAGATCCCGAAACCACCCGGCAGATCATCGTGGACGTGCGCGAGACGCTGACCACCGCCATCCGCGACCTGCGTGCGCTCGCGGTGGAACTGCGGCCCACGGCGCTGGACGACTTCGGCCTGGCGGCGGCGCTCGAACGGCTCGCCTCGACGTTCGGCCGGCGCACCGGGATCGACGTGCATTTCCACGGCTCCGGGATGCAGGGCCGGCTTCCCGAGGCCACCGAGACCGCGCTCTACCGCATCGCCCAGGAAAGCCTCACCAATGCCGCGAAGCATGCCGGTGCCGGCCAGGTCAGTATCGTGCTGCAGCGGCTGGAGAACCGCATCGTCCTGGTGATCGAGGACGACGGCAGCGGGTTCGACACGTCCGAGCACGGCGGCGGCCTGGGGCTGGTGTCGATCCGCGAGCGGGCCGAACTGGTCGACGGCGTGGTGCGGATCGAATCGAGTCCCGATCAGGGCACGACCGTCGCCGTCGAGGTGTCGGCCTCCTAGCTGCCACCGCAGGCGGGTTTTTCCACCGGTCCGTCCGTAGTGACTACGGATGCGCGTGCGAGCGGGTCGCTGTTTGGTTCGAATATGAGCTGGCGGATCATCTGCCATCACCCCGACCGCGACGCCCAGACGCGCCACTTCACGTGGCCCGGCGAAGCGTGGGCCGAGTTCCACGAGCTGGTGCGCGCGCTGGAAGCTGACGGATTCATCGCCGGCGAGTTGGTCACGATCCGGTATGGCGCTGCGTGGGTGCAGCACCTGACCAGGGGCTCCAGCCTCTGCCGGCTCGAGATGCTCGCCGACCAGCCGGCCTGACGAGCGGCCGCGCCGCTCCGTAGTTTTCCGCAACCAGCATGCGCGCAGGCTCCGATTTGCCCCTGCGGCAAAGCTCATACCGTCGGGGCATATGAGCATCACTCTCTCGGTCGCGTTGCAACTGGCCCGCTGGCAGTTCGGCATCGTCACCATCTACCACTTCCTGTTCGTACCGATCACGATCGGCATCACCTGGTTCGTCGCGATCTTCCAGACGCTGTGGCTGCGCCGGCGAGATCCCGAGTACCTCAGGCTGACCCGCTTTTTCGGCAAGCTGATGCTGATCAACTTCGCCATCGGCGTGGCCACGGGCATCGTGCAGGAGTTCCAGTTCGGCATGAACTGGTCAGCGTATTCCCGCTTC
Source organism: uncultured Actinomycetes bacterium (assembly GCA_963796875.1). Taxonomy (GTDB): domain Bacteria; phylum Actinomycetota; class Thermoleophilia; order Gaiellales; family JAICJC01; genus CAVPTL01. The sequence continues at coordinate 1,467,249 of CAWCNL010000002.1, read as the reverse complement.
GTCGGCGACATCTTCGGCGCGCCGCTGGCCATGGAGGGCTGATCGCCTTCTTCCTGGAGTCGACGTTCCTGGGCCTGTGGATCTTCGGCTGGGGCGTGCTCAAACCGCGCGTGCACCTGGCCACCATCTGGCTGGTCGCGATCGCCACCACGCTCTCGGCGTTCTTCATCCTGGGCGCCAACTCGTGGATGCAGCACCCGGTCGGCTACATCATCAATCCCCGCACGGGTCACGCCCAGATGACGTCGATCTTCCAGGTGCTGACCAACTCGACGCTGCTCTACGCGTTCCCGCACACCATCGCCGCCGCCGTGCTCACCGCCGGCACGATCGTGGTGGGCATCTCGGCCTGGTATCTGGCCAAGGGCCGCGAGGTCGAGATGTTCTCGCGCTCCATGCGGCTGGGCCTGCCGGTGGTGTTCGTGTCGGCCATCCTCACCGCGCTGATCGGGCACGGCCAGGCGCAGCTGATGACCCAGCAGCAGCCGATGAAGATGGCCGCCGCCGAAGCGCTCTACACCTCGAGGACCAGCGCGCCGTTCTCGCTCTTTGCCGTCGCGCCGTTCGAGGCGCACCCAAGCCGGTCGAGCTTCGACGTGCAGCTGCCCAATCTGCTCTCGGTGCTCGCCACCAACTCGCTGGACGGAAAGGTCGAGGGCATCAACACGCTGAACGCTCGCTACCAGAAGCAGTACGGGCCCGGCGACTATCGCCCGGTGATCGGCGCCACGTACTGGTCGTTTCGCATCATGGCCGGGATCGGGACGCTGCTGGTGCTGCTGAGCGGGGTCGGGGTATGGCTGAGCGCCCGCGGCAAACTGCTGCAGTCGCGGCGGTTCCTGCGCATCGCGCCGTGGGCCATTGCCCTGCCGCTGATCGCGAACACCGCCGGATGGCTGTTCACCGAGATGGGCCGCCAGCCCTGGGTGGTGCAGGGCCTGCTGCTGACCCGAAACGCCGTCTCGCCCAGTGTCAGCGCCTGGGAGGTCGCCACCACGCTGATCGGGTTCACCCTGATCTACGCGGTGCTCGCGGTGGTCGAGGGCTGGCTCATGTTCCGCTACGCCAAGCAGGTGCCGCCTGCGGCCACCGAGACGGGCGAGCCGGACGAGTCCACGATGCTTGCGATGAACTACTAGGAGGCTGACGTGCACGGCTACTGGCATCTGGAAACGCTCTGGTTCGGCCTGATCGGCGTGCTGTGGATCGGCTACTTCGTGCTCGAAGGCTTCGATTTCGGCGTAGGAATGCTGATGCCGTTTGTGAGCCGCAACGACCCCGAGCGGCGCGCCGTGATCAACACCATCGGTCCGGTGTGGGACGGCAACGAGGTGTGGCTGCTGGTCGCCGGCGGGGCCACGTTCGCGGCGTTCCCCGGCTGGTATGCCACGCTCTTCTCCGGCTTCTACCTGGCCCTGTTCCTGATCCTGTTTGCCCTGATCGTGCGCGGCGTCGCCTTCGAGTACCGCGGCAAGCACGACACGGATCGCTGGCGCGCCTGGTGGGACCGGGCGATCTTCGTCGGCTCGGCGCTGCCGGCGCTGCTCTGGGGGGTGGGGTTCGCAAACATCGTCCACGGCGTGCCGATCAACGCCTCGGGTGAGTTCACCGGGAACCTGCTCACGCTGCTCAATCCGTATTCTCTGGTGGGCGGCCTGACCTCGCTGATGCTCTTTGCCTGCCACGGTGCCGTCTACCTGTCGCTGAAGACCACCGGCGATCTGGTCGAGCGGTCGCGGGGGGTGGCGCGCAAGCTGTCGTTCGCGACCGCAGCACTCGTGTTCGTCTTCCTGACCTGGACGTATCTGAATGCCGTGTCGGCCCACGATCGGGGAATCGTGCCCGGGGTCATTCCGCTGAGCGCACTCGCCCTCGTGCTGGTGCTGCCGTTTGTCGTGCGGGCCGGCCGCGACGGCTATGCGTTCTTGATGACGGCCGGCGCAATCGGCCTGATCACCGCCACGATCTTCCTGAACCTGTATCCGCGGGTGATGGTCTCGAGCACGAGCAGCGCGTTTGACCTGACCGTGTGGAACACCTCATCCAGCCACTACACGCTGGTGGTGATGACCGTGGTCGCGCTGCTGATGACGCCGGTCGTGCTGATCTACCAGGCGTGGACCTACTACGTGTTCCGGCAGCGGGTCTCGCCCGACGGCCTTGCGCCGACCTCGACCAATCCGCTGGCGGTATTTCTCGACAAGAAGGACTAGCCCGCGGCCCCCTGCGGTGCGGACGCCGTGCCCACCCCGACCGGAATCACGAACACCGGGCACGCAGCGAAATGCAGCAGCCGCTGGGCGACCGAGCCGAGCAGCAGACCGGCCACCGGCCCGTGGCCGCGCGAACCGATCACGATCACGTCAGCGTGGACTTCGGCGGCCGTCTCGGCGATCACCGAAGCCGGGCTGTCGCGAATCGTCTCGGGAATGTGCAGCTGGGTCTTCAGCCCCGCCGCTTCGATCTTCGCGAGGATCGCCTTGATCTGTGCGACGATCTCGTCGTCATCGATCTTCACAGGCGAACCGCCGACTCCGCGGCCCATCAGCAACTCGCGCACGTGCACCACGTGGATCACGGCGTCGGGGTTTGCCAGCAGTTTGGCGTAGTCGACGGCTTTGAGTGAATGATCCGAGCCGTCGAGACCGATCACGATCGTCGAGAACATGTGCTCCTCCTTGGCGGGATACCGGCCGCCGACGCTACACCATCGACATCCTTGAGAGCGCAACTGCTTGCGCGGCTCAGTGCCTGGCGGTGAACCGCGCCGCACGGCGGCGGATGCGATGTTCGGCCGAGCGACCGCGGTGGATGTGCGGCCGGCGCAGCGGATGGGTGCTGAAGAACACCGCCTTGCCGACCTCGGCCAGCGCGAGGTAGGTGAGGATGAGCACCACCAGGACGCCCAGGAACGCCACCGGTAGCGGCGTGAAGCCCATCGCGCGCGCCACGGGCGGGATGTACGGGATCGCCACCGCCAGCGATGCACACGCCAGCGTGGCGAACAGCAGCGGGCTGCTGGGCCGGCTGCGGTAAAACGGCACCCGGCGGGTGCGAATGATGAAGATCACGAGGGTCTGGGTGGCGAGCGACTCGACGAACCACCCCGACCGAAACTCGGTCGGCCCGGCGTTGAACCCCCACAGCATCACGCCGAACGTGAGGAAGTCATAGATGCTCGAGATCGGGCCGAAGAAGGCCATGAACCGGCGGATCATCGAGATGTCCCACTGCGACGGCCGGGCCAGCAGCTCCTCATCGACGTTGTCGGTGGGGATGGTCATCTCGCTCAGGTCGTACAGCAGGTTGTTAAGCAGAATCTGGGTGGGGAGCATGGGCAGAAACGAGAGGAAGAGCGACGCGCCGGCCGCCGAGAACATGTTTCCGAAGTTGGATGATGTGCCCATCAGCACGTACTTGATCGTGTTGGCGAACACCCTGCGGCCCTCGGCAACGCCGTCGGCGAGGATTCCGAGATCCTTATTCAGCAGCACCACGTCGGCGGCGTCCTTGGCCACCTCGACCGCCGAGTCCACCGAGATGCCCACGTCGGCCTTGTGCAGCGCCAGCGCGTCGTTCACGCCGTCGCCGAGAAACCCCACGTCCAGGCCGAGCGACCGCTGCAGCAGGATCACCCGCGCTTTCTGCTCTGGCGTGACGCGCGCGAAGATCGTCGTGCGCGGCAGGGCATCGAGCAGGGCGTGATCCGACAGCTGATCGAGATCCGCCCCGGTCAGGACGCCGTCGGCCTGCAGGCCGAGCTGGTCGCACACGTGCTGGGCGACCAGGCCGTTGTCGCCCGTGATCACCTTGACCGTGATCCCGAGGTTTTGCAGCCGTGCGACCGACGCGGCGCTGTCGGCTTTGACCGGATCGGAAAAACACAGGAACCCCGCGAGCTGAAGTCCGGACTCGTCGTGGCCGGCCAGGCTGGTGTGCGTCGTTGTGCGGGTCGCGACCGCGAGCACCCGCAGCCCGTCGTCGAACAGCCGCCGCAGCACCGGCTGGGCCTCGGCAGGCACGTCGGCACACGCGGCCAGCACGCGTTCAGGCGCACCCTTTGTAACCACCAGATTCCGGTCGTCGTGGGCGACGAGCACCGACGCCAGCTGGCGTTCGTGGTCGAACGGCAGCCGGTCGAGCGGCTCCGTCGCAGGGTGGTCGTCGACGACACGCGCCGCCCACAGCGCCTGATCCAGGTCGTTGCCGCCGAGGTCGCTCGCCAGCAGCGCCAGCTCGAACACCGCCGTCGACTCGGCGCCCTGCGGATCGATTGCACTCTGAAACCGGATCCTGCCCTCGGTCAGCGTGCCGGTCTTGTCGGTGAACAGCACCTGCACGTTGCCCAGATCCTCGATACACACGAGCCGTTTGACGATCACGTTGTGGCGCGCCAGCCGCCGTGAACCCGTGGCCAGGCTGACCGTGACGATTGCGGGCAGTAGCTGCGGGGTGAGCCCCACCGCGATCGCCAGCGCAAAGAGCGCCGACTCCAGCACCGACCGGCCGAGCGCGACGTTGATCGCGAAGATCGATCCGGCCAGCACCGTGGTGACCGTTGCGAGCATTCGCGAGAACTCCGAGAGCCCGCGCTGAAACGCGGTCTGCTCGTGCCGCTCGGCAAGCCGCGCCGCGATCGACCCGAACGTGGTGGTCGCGCCGGTCGCAACGACAATCCCGACCCCCGCTCCCGAGCTCACCACCGTCCCCATGAAGGCGCACGAGGCAAGTGCCACGGCCGAATCGCTGGCGGTGATCGGCAAGGACTGCTTGTGGGCCGTCCTGGACTCACCGGTCAGCACCGATTCGTCACACGAGAGCGACTGGGCCCTGAGCAGGCGCAGGTCAGCAGGCACCACGTCGCCCACGCGCAGATGCACGACGTCGCCCGGCACCAGATCGGCCACCGGCACCTGCCGGCCCGTGCCGTCGCGCGTCACGTAGGCACGATGCGAGATCTGGGCATGCAGCGCCTCGACGGCCTGCTCTGATCGAAACTCGTTCAGAAAACTCAGGCCGACGCTCATCGCGATGATCACCCCGATGATCAACGCCTCGTTGGCGTCGCCCACGACTGCGGACACCGCAGCGGCAAACACCAGCAGCAGCAGAAGCCAGCTCTTCAACTGGCGCAGCAGCACCTCGAAGCCCGACACATGGTGCGTCGGCAGAACGTTTCGGCCGAAGCTGCGCTGCCGGTCGGCAATCGCCGCCTGCGCCAACCCCCCGGAGGCTGAATCCAGCCTGTCGAGCACCTGCTCAGCCGGCAGCCGGGCAGCCGCGGGCAGGTCGAGCCGATCCATGCACACATGGTCGCGGTACGAGCTGCGGCCGCCATCCGCGAACGCCCCGATCCAGCGGCAGATCCCCCACCGTACGTCGACACCGGGTTTTTCCGCATCTGGGGGCCGGGTCGCCGCGGATGGCAGGTCGCAGCCGCGTTCGTAGGCTGGCAATCAGCAGGGCCGAGCGGATTCGATCGGCCACGAAACCAGGGAGGAACCATGCGTCAAGGACTCAAGATCGGCGGGTTCATCGCCGGTGCCGTGCTGATCGTTTTCGGCGTCGTCGCAATCGCGATGGGTGTGAACGGCCGCAACACGGTCAACTCACATCTGAAGCAGGAGCAGATCACCGGCACGCCGGACATGACCCCGCAGGGCATCGCCGCCGAGGTGACCGCCGCCAGGGCCGCTCAGACCAAGCTCATCAACCAGATGAAGGCGGCCGGAGTGACGGTCACGCCGTCGCAGATCTCGGCTCCGACCTGCTCGGTCGCCGGCGAGACCGTGAACTCGGGCACGCGCGCCAACTGCTTTGCCGACTACATGCGGATCCATACCTTTGAGGCCACCAACGGCCTCGTGTATTCACAGATGGGGATGTATCAGGCAAAGGCCGGTACGCCGCTGGCCAAGACCGACGGCCTGGGCGGCACGAGCGACGCCACGTACGCCGCGATCGATCCCACGACCCAGCAGCCCGTCTCGAACGGCCGCCGCGACGTGTGGGTCACCTACACCGCACTCACGACCGCTCTCAACTCGAGCTACATGGCCAGCCAGCTCGCGCTGTTTGCCATCGTCACCGGCGTAGCGCTGCTGCTGACCGGTATCGGCTTCGAGATCCTGGCCGGTTTCGGGGCGCTGCGTGATTCCGACAGCCGTCAGGCAGATGCCAGCCGGCCGGTGGCCACGTCCCGCGAGGCGATCGCCGGCTAACCCCGGTATCCATCCACCACCAAGGGAGGTTGATGATGTTTACGCACATACTTCTGGCTCTGGACGGTTCGGACGGCTCGGCGCGAGCCATCCCCTTCCTGAGCGAACTCGCGACGCCAAGTGAGACTCAGCTGGACGTGGTGCTTGCCAACGAGCACCTGATGGGCCGCGCCCACGGCCCGGTCAATCCGGCCGTCGAGGAGGACATCGCGAAGGTGCAGGCCACGGTCGACAGTCTGCGCCAGGATGGCTGGAAGGCCGAGTTCCATGTGGTCGTCTGCATGGCCGGTGCAGCCGCGCACGAGATCTCGGACTTCGCGAAGTCGCGGGGTTGCGATGTGATCGTGACCGGTACGCGGGGCCATTCGCCGTGGGCCGGAGCCCTGGTCGGCTCGGTCACCCAACGGCTGCTGCATCTGGCGCCGTGCCCCGTGTTCGTCGTGCCGTCAGGCGCTGATCAGCACGACTCTGCCACCACCTCGGCGGCGCAGGAGCAGACCGCCTGACATGGCCATTAGCAGGAACCGCCGTCGCGTCACTGCCTATGCGCGGCGGCGGTTCCTGCTGATGCGGCCGGCCACGCCGAAGCGCATAGCCCGTGCCAGGCACGGGCTATGCGTTCAGGCTCTCGACCAGCGCGTGGGCGTCCGCCCTGGTGCCCGTGACCAGCTCGATCACGTACGTGGCGGTGTCGGTTTCGAGCCTGGCCGCCGGACTGGCGTGAGACTCCGTCACCACCGAGCGGCGGATAGCCTTCAGCGGGATGTTCACCGCGGCCCGCTCGCGGCTGTCGGCCGTGGTGGTGCCGTCCAGGTGCAGCACCTGACCGGCGATCCGGTAGCGCCCGACAAACCGGCGCTTACCGTCGAACCACGCGATGGCTGGGGTAGTGGTCACCAGCCCAGTCTGGGCCGCCACCGTGCGGCGGGCGTCGGCGCAAACCCGGCAATCGACTACGGACGACTACTGAACGGCGACCGCAGGCGTAGGCTGCCGGCATGACCGCCGACGATCTCGTCATCCACACCGATCGGCTTGGCAAGCGCTATGGCGCCGTGACGGCGCTCGAAGACCTCAACCTGGCGATCGCACCGGGCGAGGTGTACGGGTTTCTGGGGACCCAACGGCGCCGGCAAGACCACGACGATCCGGCTGCTGCTCGGGCTCCATCGGCCGACCTCCGGCACGGCGACGATCTTTGGCCAGGACGCCTGGAGCCGCAGCGTCGAATCGCACCGGCGGCTGGCGTTCGTGGCGGGCGAGCCGCAGCTTTGGCCCAACCGCACGGGTGCCGAGTGCCTCGAGTTCCTCGGCCGGCTGCACGGGGGTGTCGATCGCGAGTACCGGTCGCAGCTGGCCGAGCGATTCTCGTTCGATCCGGGCCGGCGCGTGCGTGAGTACTCCAAGGGCAACCGGCAAAAGATCCAGCTGATCGCCGCGTTCGCCACCCGGGCTGAACTGTTGATCCTGGACGAGCCCACCAGCGGCCTCGATCCCTTGATGGAGGCGGCGTTTCGCGAGACGGTCGCCGAGGCCGTGGGTGAGGGCCAGACGGTGTTCCTGTCGTCGCACATTCTCAGCGAGGTCGAAGCTCTGTGCAATCGGGTCGGCCTGCTGCGCGACGGCCGGCTGATCGAGCAGGGCACGCTCGACGAGCTGCGCCACCTGTCGCAGACGGTGGTCGAGGTGACCTTCTCGGGAGCACCGCCCGAGCTGCCGAACCTGCCCGGCGTCAGCGTGACGCCGGTGGGCGGCGCCAGGCTGCGGCTGCTGGTGCAGGGGCCGGTCGGGCCGGTGGTCGACGCTCTCGCCGGCCATGGCGTGGTGTCGCTGTCGAGCCGCGAGCCGTCGCTGGAGGAGCTGTTCCTCGCGCAATACGAGCGTTCGAACCCCGAGGGGTCACATGCCGGCGCCTAGTCCTGCGGGCGAGCTGATCCGGTCGTCGTGGCGGTTGGAACGCACCCGGCTGGCCGTGTTCGCGGCGATTCTGGCTGCGATGTGCACGGCCACGGTGGCCGGTTTTCGGGATGCCTACCCGACGCTGGCGCAGCGCGAGCGGTTCGCCGCCGCGTTCAAGGACAACCTCGCCCTGCGGCTGTTCTACGGCATTCCTCACGACCTGGTCTCGGTGGCCGGCTATGCCGAGTTTCGGCTGGGTGGGCTGCTGGCCGTGGCGCTGGCCGGGTGGGCCGTCTTTGCGACGGTGCGCGCACTGCGCGGCGAGGAGGAGACGGGCCGGTGGGAACTGCTGCTGGCGGGCCCGATCAGCCGTGAGCGGGCCACCGCAGCCGTGATCGTCGCGGTCGTCTGCGAGGCGGTGGTGTTGTGGCTGGTCGCCGCGCTCGTGCTGATGCTGGTCGGCACGCTGCCCGCGGACATGTCCACGTTCCAGGCGTTCGGCATCGCATCGGAGATCCTCGCGCCCGCGGTCGCGTTCATCGGGGTGACCGCGCTGATCTGCCAGTTCTGCCAGACGGGGCGGGGTGCGCAGAGCGTCGCCGGCCTGGTTCTGGGACTGGCGTTGCTCATCCGCATCGCCGCCGACACCGCCCCGAACGTTGGCGGGCTGCGCTGGGTCACGCCGCTGGGCTGGTCGGAGATGCTGCGACCGGTGTCGGGCTTTCGCCCGTCCCTCTACCTCCCGTTCGCGGTGGTGCTCCTGGCCTCGGCGGCAGCCGCGACCCTCATGGCCGGCCGCCGCGATGTGGGTACCGGGCTGTGGACGCGCAGCCGCCGGCCGGTGTCGCGCTTCGCGCTGCTCGGCTCGCCGGGCCAATCGGCGCTGCGCGACGAGCTTCCGGCGCTCGCGGCGTGGGTCGCCGGGGCCGGCGCGTTTTCGTTCGCGATCGGGGCGTTCTCGAAGTCGATCGCCGACGAAGCGCGCAAGAGCGGCCTGCCCGGGGTGCTCAGTACCGGCATCACCGACCCGGCCGACTATCTGGCGATCTGCTTCGTGCTCTTCGGCCTGGTCGTCGCGCTGTTTGCGGCCATGCACATCGGCTCGATCCGCGGCGAGGAGTCGTCGGGACGGCTGGAGACGCTGCTCGCCCTGCCGGTGGGCCGGCGCGGATGGCTGGCCGAGCGCGCCGCAATCGCCGCGGGCGCCACGGTCATCCTGGCGGTGTGGTTTGGCGTCGCCGCGTGGCTGGGGGCGGCCATGGTCGGTGCCGGTGTGCCTGCGTCGGCGATGTTTGCAGCGGGGCTCAACTGCCTGCCCACGGCGCTGCTCTTCCTCGGTATCGGCGTCCTGATCTTCGCGACATGGCCCAGGCACGCGCCCGGCCTGACGCTGACGCTGGTCGGCGTGGCGTTCCTCTGGGATCTGATCGCGCCGCTGCTCGGCGGCCCGCACTGGCTGGCGTCGCTGTCGCCGTTCGAGCACGTGGCGATCGTCCCCGTGGCGGCGGTCGACCGGGGCGCTGCCGCGGCAATGCTCGCGATCGGGGCGGCCGGGGCATTGTTGGCGATACCGGCGTTCGCCCGCCGCGATCTGAAGGAGGGTTGAGCTGATGCTGGCCCATCGTCGGCGCCGCGCCCATGTCGAGCGTCATCTGAGCCACCGCACCGGGTGGCTGCGCGCCGCGGTGCTCGGCGCCAACGACGGAATCGTGTCGGTCGCGGCGATCATCGTCGGCGTCGCCGCCGCCGGGTCTGACCAGTCGGCGATTCTGACCGCCGGCATCGCCGGCCTCGTGGCCGGGGCCGCCTCGATGGCCGCCGGCGAGTACGTCTCGGTCAGCTCGCAGGCCGACGCCGAGCGCGCCGATCTGGCCCTCGAGCGGCGGGAGCTCGCCGAGGATCCCGCAGGCGAGCGGGACGAACTGGCCGCGATCTACCGCGAGCGCGGCCTCTCACCGCGGCTCGCCGAGCAGGTGGCCGACGAGCTCAGCGCAAGCGACGACCTGCTGGGGGTCCACGCCCGCGACGAGCTGGGCATGACCGAGCTCTCGCATGCCCGACCGTTCCAGGCGGCGGGTGCGTCGGCGGCGGCGTTCACCACCGGCGCGCTGCTGCCGGTGATCGCCGTGGCGCTGGCGCCGTCCAGCCTGCGGGTCGCGATCACCATTGCCGCGACCATCGTGGCGCTGGCTCTGACCGGACTCATCGGGGCGCGCCTGGGCGGCGCCCCGCCGGCCCGCGGCACGATCCGGGTGGTTCTGTGGGGTGTGGCCGCGATGGCGCTGACCATGGTCGTTGGCCACATCATCGGCCCGTCGGTCTGAATAGAAGGTGTCTGGAAGTGAACTCAGAAGTGCTGGTGCATAAAAGGGGTCAGCCCCCTTTTATGCATGAGCCAAGGCTGATGGATGCAACAACGGCTCAGTGATGCATAAAAGGGGGCTGACCCCTTTTATGCACTTCCGACGCATTCCGACATACGAGTTCACTTCCAGGCAGTTTCTATTCACGCGCGGCGCGGGAGCTCGAGCGTGGCGACGGTGCCCCCGCCCTCTCGCGGATCCAGGCGGATGCGACCGTGCTGCGCCTGCGCCAGCGCCTGCGAGATCGAGAGCCCCAGGCCGATGCCGTTGCCGTCGTGGGTGAACCGGTCGAACACGGTGGCGGCGAGCGCCGGGTCGACGCCTGTCCCTCGGTCGCAGACGGCCACGTCCACACGCCCGTTGCGGGCGGTCGCCGTCAGATCGATGGGAGCGTCGGCGGGGCTGTGCTCGGCGGCGTTGCGGGCCAGGTTGAGCACGATCTGACGCAGCGCGGACTCGTCGGCGGCCACCGCCGTGCCGTCGGGCACCTGCACGCGCCACTGCCGTTCCTGCAGGCGGCTCATCTGCGCCGCCACCGACTCGAGCAGCGGACCGATGGCGACCCGCTCGATCTTGAGCCGCTCCACCTCGCTCGCGCGGGCGAGTTCCAGCAGCCCGTCCACGAGCCGCGCCACCCGGTCGATCTCGTCGATCGCCACCGCCACCGCCTCGTCCCGTTCCCCATCGGTGGACTGCGGGTTGTCGGACACCAGCTCGAGGTGGCCCCGCGCGATCGTCAGCGGCGTGCGCAGCTCGTGCGACACATCCTCCAGGAACCGCTTCTGCGTATCGAACGCGTCCTGCAGCCGGCTCAGCATTCGGTCGATCGCCGCGGCCACCGCCCCGATCTCATCCTGATGGTCGAGCCCGGTGCGTAACTCCAGAGCGTCCGGGGCGACCTCGTTAGCCAGTGCGGTGATCGACTCCAGCGGACGCAGCCCGCGGCGGGTCGCAAACCACGCGCCGATCGCGGTCAGCACGATGCCGACGGCCCCGGCGATCAACGTCGCGTGAAGCAGGCTCTCCTCGGCTTCGGACACCGGCTCGGTCGACCCCGCAGCGATCGCGAACTCTCCGTTATCGGCCCGTACCACTGACACCCGGAATGTCTCGCCGTCCAGCGGCAGACTGATGGTCTGGTCTCGGCCCGTCAGCGATCCCGCGCGCTGGGCCTGGCGGATCAGGTCGCGCGCCGCCGGAGCCGAGGCCAGCACCCGGCGATCGTCGAGCAGCGCGAGCATGTGGCCCGAGATCACCGCCTCGCGCGCGTTCACGAACCGCTCGGCGGGGGCGCTCTCGTTGCCGTGCTCGGCGCTCTCGGCATGGTCCTTGAGCGCGATCGCGTCGGCGCGCAGTGAATTGTCGAGCCGGCTCAGCGCCTCGCGGCGCGTCACCGCATAGACGGTCAGCAGGCTGATCGCCAGGACGATCACCGCCAGACCTGCGTAGAGCAACGTCAGGCGAGCGCGCAGCGACGGCTTGAACATCACCGCACCGGCATGCGATAGCCGACGCCGCGGACCGTCTCGATTGCCCGCTGCCCCACCTTCGCGCGTAGGTAAGCGATGTAGACGTCCACGATGTTCGACCGGATATCCGTCATCGTTTCCCAGGCGCCTTCCGCCAGCTGCGTGCGGCTGAACACCTGCCCCGCTCCGTGCATCATGTACGCGAGCAGGTTGAACTCGCGATCCGAGAGTACGAACACGCCCTCGGGCGACTCGACCTCCCGACGATAGAGATCCAGCGTCACGTCGCCGACCCTCAGAACCTCGGTCGCGGCGGGCTGTTCGGCCTCGGTCTCGCGCCGCAGCTGGGCCTTGATTCGTGCCGTCAGCTCGCGAAACGAGAACGGTTTGACCACGTAGTCGACCGCTCCCAGCTCAAGACCGTGGATGCGATCTTCGACATCGCTGCGAGCGGTCAGCATGATCACCGGAAGACCCGGGGCCACTCCCCGCAGAGCCTCGAGCAGCTCGAACCCATCCGGGCCTGGCAGATTCACGTCGAGGATCGCCAGCGCCGGCACGTCGGATCTCACGAGGGCGAGTGCACTGTCGGCAGAATTCGCCACGCTCACGTCGAAGCCCTGCGCCGCGAGGCCGCGTTCGAGCATGGCCAGCATCCGGGGTTCGTCATCGACAACGAGTAGCTGCATGGCCTGACGGTACCGGGCGCGCCAGCATCCGGTGTGCTGTTGGTGAGAATGCGTTCATGTTCGGCCGTACGGCGGTCACCGGGGATTGTCCACCACGAACTGGTGGCAGCGCCGCGCGGCGTGGTTCTCGATCGTGATCGCCTGTGCGCAGATCAGATAGGGGCCGTTCTGCAGTCTGCGGGTGTCGAACCCGTGGCCGGCGAGGTGGAACACATAGCGCACGACGCACGGGCCGTGGTGAAACAGGCAGGTCTTGCGCCTGGTGGTGCCGGGCGCCATCGTCTGAAAGTACGCGGACGACGTCATTGTCCCGGCACCGTCGAACACCCACACTGGCCCCAGGTGCAGCTCGGGACGGCCCAGCGGCGCAACAAATCCGCGAACCGCCGAGGGCATCAGCGGCAACTGCGGAAGCTCGACCGTTCGGTCGCTGGGCAGGTCGCTGACCTGCCCGCGAAAATCCACGTCTCCGTGTACGGCGCTGAGTTGCTCGGGCGGCGGGCCCGAGACCGACGTACCGCTGGTGGAGAAGGCGCGATAGCCCGCCGGCACCGCGGGGAACGCGCCGAAATGGCCGATGGCCGGCCGCTCCGTGTCGGCCGGATTGCCGAACTGCCCCCCCGGCCGGCGCGGATCCACCCACCCGCATCCCGGCACCCACTCGGACAGGTGTACATGCATGAACCCGGGCACAACCGTGCCGATCACCTCTCCCCGCCACACGAAGTCCCCCACCGCCAATCCGCGGACGGGGCGCACATGCCAGTTGGAGTACCGGTTGGCAGTACCCCAATCGTGCGGCGCCACGTGCTCGGCGCCGATCGTGATGTGGGTCGGTCGCAGTCCCACCACCCGTCCCGAGATCTCGGCGTGAACGTCGGCGCCGTCGGGCGCCTCGATGTCGATCCCGAAGTGCGCACCACCGGTGCGAGGATCGTTGAAGCCGCTGCGCACCGGGTGCGGGTGGTCGAACGGCGGCGTGGGCCATCCCGCAGACAGAGACGGGGCGGAGAAGCATCTGGCGTCCACGCTGCGCAGGTCAAACACGCCGACTGCGGCGGGTCGATACCAGCGCGGATGCACGGGTCGCTGTGCGCGCGCCGCCGAGCCCCCGCAGGCCGCGCCGAGCACGATCACTCCGCACAGACACGAAACCACGCCTACAGATGCACCAAAGGTCATGCACACATGCTCGGCTCGCCGCGGCCGACTGGAATCAGGCCTAACCCTGAGCTGTCTACGGAGAATCCGCAGCGTGCGGAGCCGCATTACGAACCGGTTGGAACGTGAGAGGACATTCATGCGCGCCGGGCACCGTGAGGGCATGAAATCTTCGCGATCCCACCGCCGCGACAGCTGGCAGCGGCTCATCTCCCAGGTCACCCGCACGGTAGCGGTGGCCGCCGTGGCAGCCTCGCTGGCGCTTTCGGTGGTCGCTGCCCGCACGTTCGCCGGCAAGACGGCGGCCGCTCCACAGCGCACGCGCACAGTCACGCTGGTGCAGCAGGGAGACGACGGCTCGGTGCGGCGCGTACGCGTGAAGGTCTCGACGCCTTCCCCGGCGACAACCCGCACCCAGTCCACATCGACCCAGTCACAGCAGCCGGTCGCACCGCCGGCCACCACCTCGGCCCCGCCCGCAACGGTCTCGGGGGGATCGTGATCGGCCAACACGAGTTCGCAGCGCTGGGGACGACCGCCACGGTGCTGACGACCGATCCCGCTGCCGTGGATCGGGCCGCCGAGGTCACCAGGCAGGTGACTGACGATCTGGATGCGGCCTGCAGCCGATTTCGTCCCGATTCCGAGCTGATGTGCCTCCGGTGCGGCGTCGACCAGCGCGTCAGCCCCACCCTCGCGGCAGTACTGGACGCCGCCATGACCGCCGCTGAGTCAACGCACGGGCTCGTGGATCCAACGGTCGGGAGCGCGCTGATCGGTCTGGGATACGACCGGGACTTCGCCGAGCTCGACGGTGGCGAAGTCGACGCCCCCAGCTCCGCGACGGCGGCCGGCAACTGGCGGCGTGTGCGGTTCGACCGGGCGCGGCGCGTGGTGCGCATCCCCGCCGGCGTGGTGATCGATGTCGGCGCGACCGGCAAGGCGTTCGCAGCCGATCTCGCTGCTCAGCGAGCCGCGACCGCCACCAAGTGCGGAGTGCTTGTCAACCTCGGCGGTGACATCGCCACCGCGGGCGGATCGCCGGCCGGCGGCTGGCCCGTCGGAATCGCCGACTCTCATCGCGCCGCCGGCGCACAGGTGCAGCAGACGATCTCGCTCAGCACGGGAGCCCTGGCCACGTCCAGCGTGACCGCCCGCGTGTGGCGACGCAACGGCCGGCAGATGCACCACATCGTCGACCCCGCGACGGGCGAGCCTGCCGACGTGGTGTGGCGCACGGTCAGCGTGACCGCACCGAGCTGCGTAGCCGCAAACACTGCGAGCACCGCGTGCCTGGTGGACGGGCATCGGGCTGTGACGCTGCTGACCGGGTGGCAGCTGCCGGCCCGGCTGGCGACACCCGCCGGCCACGTACTGACCATCGGCGGATGGCCGCAGCAGGCGGTTGCAGCGTGAGCACGCAGACGCTCTGGTACCTCTCACGCGGCACCGGCATGGCGGCGTTCACGATGCTCTCGCTCGCGCTCATCCTGGGCATCGCCAGTCGCCGCCCCGGGGGCCTATTCGGCCTGCCGAGGTTTGCGGTCGCTGCGCTACACCGCAACGTGTCGCTGCTTCTGGTCGCGTTCGTGGGCGTGCACGTGGTCACCACAGTTCTCGACCCGTACGCCGGCCTGCGGCTGATCAACGTGGTGATTCCGTTCACCTCGGCCTACCGGCCGGTGTGGGTCGGACTCGGGGCCGTCGCACTCGATCTGGCCGCCGCCGTGATCGCCACGAGCCTCTTGCGGGCCCGGGTCGGATTCGGTGCGTGGCGAGTGATCCACTGGTCGGTGTACGCGATCTGGCCGATCACCGTCGTCCATGCGCTCGGCACGGGCTCCGACGTGCGCTCCGGCCTCCTGCTGTTGGTGGGTTCGGTCAGCGTGGCTCTGGTCATCGCCGTAACCGCCGGGCGGGTGGTCGGAGCACCGATCTCGTCGCGCGCGCGGGCCGCGTGGCTGGTCGGCGGAGCGGCGACGATCGCGATCATCGGCGCGTGGACGATGTCTGGCCCGCTGCGATCCGACTGGTCGCAGGTGGCCTCGATTGCGCTACGGGCGGGAAGCGGAACGTGAGCACCACCCTCGAGATCCCGCACGCTCGCGCCGCCGGCCCCGCGCCGCCGCCGCGCAGCGTACCCCGCCTGCTGGCGGGTGTCCGCGCGACCCACGGCCGCATGGACCTGGCCGCTCATGTGCGCTGGTACGGCCCGGCTCCCCGGCTGCGCCGCGGCGAGCTGGCCGAGCTGGTCGAGCAGGCCGGTCTGACCGGCCGCGGCGGAGCGGGATTTCCGACCTCGCGGAAACTGCGGTCGGTGGGGGCGGGGCGCAAGACCCCGCTGGTCGTGGTGAACGCGATGGAAGGCGAACCGCAGAGCCGCAAGGACGGCTACCTGCTCGAGCATGCCCCGCAGCTCGTGCTGGACGGCGCCCTGCTCGCCGCCCGCGATGTGAACGCTGACGAGGTGCTGGTGGCCCTGGCGCGTGATCGCGGCCACGCGCTGATCTCGACGCAGCGCGCCGCTGCCGAGCGGCGCAACGGACGATCCAAGGATATCGGCGTCGAGGTGCATGCCGGTCCGCCGCGGTACGTCGGCGGAGAGGAAACGGCCCTCGTCCACTGGCTCAACGGTGGGCCGATGCGACCGCTCGCGACCCCGCCACGGCCGTTCGAGCGCGGGGTCGACGGCCGCCCCACACTGATCCTGAACGCCGAGACTGCCGCCCATCTGGCACTGATCGCGCGATACGGCCCGGCGTGGTTTCGCCAGATCGGAACGCCCGAGACTCCGGGCACCGCGCTTGTCACGGTTGCGGGAGACGTGCTGCAGCAGCGAGTGGTCGAGGTGCGGATCGGTACTCCGCTACCGGCGATCGTGGAGGCCTGCGACCCGCGCAGCGCCCCGGCAGCCGTGCTCGCCGGCGGATTCTTCGGCGGATGGATTCCCTGGGAGCTGGCGGCGCGGACGACCGCCGACCCGGCCTCGCTGCGCTCTGTCGGCGCGGGCCTGGGGCCGGGCATCCTCACCGTCGTCGGCGGCGGCACATGCGTGATCGCCGAGACCGCACGGATCGTCAGATATCTGGCGGCAGAGAGCGCCGGACAGTGCGGACCGTGCGTCCACGGCGTCGCGGCGGTGGCCGCCGACCTCACCGGCCTGGCAGTGAAGGGCGAGGGTGCGACCGCGCTCCAGCGACTGCGGCGGCGGCTCGATCTGATTGACGGACGCGGTGCGTGTGCACTGCCCGACGGCGTTCGTCGCCTGGGCCGCAGCGTGCTTCTCAACTTCGAGGAGCACGTGGACGAGCACGTCCGTCACGGCGCCTGCCGCGCAGCCCACGATGCCCAACTGATCCTGCCTACGGGCCCGCGCTCGGAGGCGGACTGGCGATGAAGCACGTCGTCCGCGTCAACCCGATCACGTGCGATGGGCACGGCCTGTGCGCCGACCTGCTGCCCGAGCGCATCAGGCTCGACGAGTGGGGCTACCCGCTGATCGATCCGCAACCGCTCGACCGAATCACCGAGCAACACGCTCGCCGGGCCGTCTCGGCATGTCCAACGCTTGCACTCAAGCTGGAGCGACAGCGATGATCGAAAACGTACGCCGGCTTGATCTGGACACTGCGGCCGACCACGTTGCCCAGGACCCCGGCGTCGAGGGTAACCGCCGGCTGACGGCGACCCTCGGCGTGGTGCTGCTCGTGCTGCTGGCAATCGAGGGCGGCACCATCCCGTTTCTCAGCGGGCTCGAGCCCGTGCACGTGATCGTTGGCCTGATCCTGATTCCCGTGGTGCTGCTGAAGCTGGCATCGACGTTCTACCGGTTCACGGCGTACTACCTGAGCAAGCCCGCGTACAAGCGCGCCGGCCCGCCGCATCCGATCCTGCGCGTCGACGGCCCCTTCGTGATCGTCCTGACGGTCGTGCTGTTCGCCTCGGGCGTGGCGCTCGCGGCGACGGGCCACCACAACAACACGATCTACGCGATCCACAAGCTGAGCTTCATCGCGTGGTTTGGAGCGATGACCGTGCACGTGCTCGGCCACCTGATGTCGCTCCCGGCGGTGGCACGGCGCGACTGGACGCGCGGTGCCCGCATCCCCGGATCGCGTGCCCGCCAGTTGGCGGTCGCGTCGGTGCTGGCCGTCGGCCTCGCGACCTCGATCGTGATCTATCCGCTGCTTCCCGCCTGGGGCCACGGCTAGCCGCAGCCGCCGAGCTGCTATGTCTCGGCGGTCGCTGGATCGGCATCCAGCCGCGCCAGATACGGCGTGAGGTAGTGCGCCGCGAGCTTTCCGGGGGGCCACCACAGCGGCTCATCCCCGAGCGTCGAGGTCTGACCCTGGCCGCCCTGCAGACCGGCCTCCATGTACTGACGGCCGGATCCGGTCAGAAGCACGGCGCGCAGCACTGGCTCGAACGGCTGCAGGGTCGCCGCACAGCCGGCGTCGACGGCGATTGCGTGGGCCGCGCTCACCGCCTGCTGTGCAGCAATGCCACCCTGCTTGACGGGAAATGCGGTGGCATCCCCGGCAGCGTAGACGCGATTGGTGCCGCTGACCCTGCCGTCGTCGTCTGTGCGGATCAGCCCGGCCGCATCGACCGGTAGCCCCGCGATCTCGACTCCGCCCAGCTGCGGCATCGCCACCACCTGATCGGCCGCAATCGGGTCGCCGGGAAGCGCCTGCAGATGGCCGTCTGCGAACCGGATCGGCGTGCGGCTGCCGTGAAATCCGATGCCGGCGTCCTCGAGCAGCGCCGCGACGGACGCCGATGCCTCGGCGCCGAACGCCTGCAGCGGCGTCTCCTCCGGGGTCACGATCTCGACCTCGACGAACTCGCGCCTGATCGCGCCGTTCGGAAACCGGAAGATCGCGTGGTGCTCGGCCAGGTAGCGCACGGTCAGAAGGGCCAGCTCGTAGAGCGGAAGCGACCATCCGTAGCTGCCCGGAAGCGTGAACACCAACCGCGTCACGTCGCCGCTGATCACGTCGTTGATCACCCCGCGCATCGCATCGACACTTCGCGGTCCGACAAACTCGACGGCTCCGGCGACACCGCCTCTGGGCACTGCGCCGGTCGCGATCAGCAGCCGGTCATACGCGACCCCCCGGCCGTCCTCGAGCTCGACCCGCAGCGCGTCGGGATAGACCGCCCGCACGTGGCCGACGATCAGCTCGAGGCCGAGGTCGTTGGCGATCCGAAACAGGTCGAAATGCCGCACGACCGCCTGGGCAAAAGGTGCGCCGACCGCGGCCGGCGCGAACGTGAACCGGTCCGCGGCGCTGATCATCGTCACGTCCAGCTCGGGGGCAATGTCGCGCAACGTCAGCGCGGCTTCGAGCGCCGCGATGCCTCCTCCGACGATCACGACATGCTCAGGATGGCTATGTGAGGTTGAGTTCATTGCCCGATGGTCGCCCACCGTTCTGGGTGGAGCATCCGGGGATTCGCCGATAGCCGCCGCGGAAACGTTCGCATCTGCGTCGAGGGCCGTCCCCGATGGCGCGCGGACGCAACCCGCGCAGACTCCGTTCATCCACCGAAGGGAGTACGGCCCATGTCCACCATCCTGATCGCGACCGACGGCTCGAAGGCCGCCGACGAGGCTGCCGAGGCGGCCCTGGACATCGCCGAGGCAACCGGCGACACCGTGGTGTTCGTGTGCGTCTGGGAAGCGATCCGCAGCGCGTTCGGCATCCCCTGGTCGATGGTCGACCAGCGCTACGTCGACGAGGACCGCGTCCGCGCCGAGAGCGTGCTTCGCGAGTGCCGCCAGGAGGCGGCCGACCGCGGCATCCCGTGTACGACCCTGCTGCTCGAAGGCCGGCCGGCCGAGGTGATCTGCCGGGAGGCTGCCGCCCGCAACGCCGAGCTGCTCGCAATCGGCTCACACGGCTGGGGTTCGGTGCGCGGTTACATGTACGGAAGCGTCGTCTCCGAGGTGGTGCAGCACGCCCCCTGCGCGGTGCTTCTGGGTCCCCACGGAACCCGGGAGCGGGCCGCGAGCCGCGACCTGAATGTCCTCACCAACGAAGGAGACTGAAATGGCAACCATCATCGTCGCGACCGACGGCTCGGACGCCGCCACCAGAGCCGCAGACGTCGGATTCAAGCTGGCCGGGCAGACCGGCGACCACGTCGCCATCGTCGTCGTCCGCGACCTCATCCGCGGCAGCCTGGGGCTGCCGTTTGCCTACTACGACCAGCATTTCCTCGACGCCGATCTTGATCGCGCCAAGGAAGTGCTCGCGGCCGCTGCCGCGCGCGCCGCTGAGTTGGAGATCGACGCCGAACCGGTGCTCGTCGAGGGCGAGCCGGTGGCCGAGCTCTGCCGCATCGCCCGGGATCGCGACGCACGGCTGATCGTGATCGGGGCCCACGGCTGGGGAGTCATGCGCGCGTTCATCCACGGCAGCATTGCCTCGGGCATCCTGCGGTATTCCCCGTGCCCGGTGCTGTGCGGGGCCCCGGGTACCCGGGAGCAGCTCGCTGCCGCCGACATCGCTGAGGGCGAGGAGCTCGCCAGCCCCACCGAGCAGACCAGGACGCAGTGATGACCATCGTTTCGATGCAACATCACCCGGCCGACTTCCTGACCGTCGGTCAGCTCACCGAGGGGGAGTTCGCGCACCTGATGCACCTGGCGGCGTCGATGAAGCACTGCGGCCCCGAGCGCTGGACGGCCGAGTTCCCGGGCCAGATGATCTCGTGCTACATCGAGAAGCCGTCGACCCGTACCCGGGCGTCGTTCGCCGGCGCCGCAGCGCGCCTGGGCATGACGTCGCTGTGGCTGCGGCCCGACGAGCTGCAGCTGGGCCGCGGCGAGCCGATCGCCGACACCGCGCGGGTACTCGCCTCGTACTCGGCCGCCATCGTCGTGCGCACGTTCGACCAGCACGTGCTCGAACAGATCGCCGTGGCCAGCGACGTGCCGGTCGTGAACGCCCTCACCGACCAGCACCACCCGTGCCAGGCGCTCGCCGACTTCCTCACGCTCCGCGAACAGTTCGGGCGGCTGGAGGGGCTGCGGCTGGCCTACATCGGCGACAGCGACAACGTGGCCCACTCGCTGATGGAAGCGGGTGCGCTGACCGGCGTCGAGATCGTGGTCGCGGCGCCGGCCGGCTATCAGGTCGACGCCGCCGAGTCCTCCCGCATCGAGCAGGTCGCAGCCCGCCACGGCAGCCACGTCTCGGTGGTGGAGGATCCCCGTGAGGCTGTCGCGGGAGCCGACGCCGTCTACACCGACGTGTGGGTCTCGATGGGCGCCGAGGCGCAGTCGCAGCGGCGCCTGGCGACGCTGGAGCGCTACCGGGTCACGCCCGAGCTGATGGCGCTCGCCAAGCCGGAGGCGATCTTCCTGCACTGCCTGCCGGCCCACCGTGGACAGGAGGTCGACGCCGCCGTCATCGACGGGCCGCAGAGCGCCGTCTGGCAGCAGACGGCAAACCGTATGCCGACGCAGGAAGCGCTGCTTCGCTCGCTGATCCGCAACAGCTGGATGCCGGAGTCGGCATGAGCCCGCCGGGCGCGCTGATCACGGCGTGCACCGGGTTCAGTTGAACGGCACGGTGACCGGGCCCGGCAGGCGCCGGTAGACCGCGAAGAAGTCGCGGTCGTCGGGCACGAGGTAGCGCGTCGCCGGCTGCTGGTAGTTGGGCACGACCTTGATCGGGTCGAGCCCGCCGTGGTGGGCGTAGGTGATCAGCGTCGGCCACTCGGGATTGATGTCGAGCTGCATCGCGCGCACCGCGCCGGCGCGCTGCAGGATCTGCGCGAGCGTCGTGACCGTCTGGTAGTCGGCCGCGGCGTAGATGAGGTTGCCGTGCCGGTCGATCCCGGCGCCGGTGCGCCACACGCGGACCGCGTTGCCGAGCGTGTAGCCCCACTGCGGTGCTGTCGTTCAGCGCCGGGTTGAGGCGGCCGTGGTCGACGATCAGCGGCAGGCTCTGGCGGGCGAACGCGATCTGCGGGCCCGGCGACCGGCCCGCCGGTCCACGTCCTCACGTCGACCCGGCCGTCGCGGTAGGCGATCATGGTCGCGAGGCCGGCCTTGCAGCGGCTCGTACTCCGTGCCCGTTGATCGACGATCCGTTGTTGCCGTCGCGTGTAGATGAAGCCGCCGTTGAAGGTCGCGAGCAGCCGCCAGCGCTGGTCCGTAGGGCACCGACATCGGCCCGCGCACCGGCGCGCTCGGCGGCTCGTAGCGGCCCGGGTAGAACGCGACGCGAGGTGCGGGTGTGGTCGAACCACGCCACGTAGGCGACGATCCGCGGGTAGTCGACCTCGGTGCGGAACGTGGTCACGAGCACCGGCGGGCGCCCGTCGCACGAGCGGGCCGGTGCCGCGCCACACGCCCTCGCCCGGCAGCGGGTGTGCGAACACGCGCTTGATCGCGGCGGCGGCACGACAGCCGCCGTGGCGCCGGTGCGCCTGCCGCTTGAGCCGCGGGGCGGGCCCACGCCGACGGTCGGCAGGCTCTTGAGCTGCGGGCCGCCCTTGCTCGGCGCCTTCCAGCTGTAGTAGTAGTGCTCGACCTCGTCGACGAACCAGTTGCCGTGGTGGGCGCGCAGCCACTCGACGCTGCGCGGCCAGAGCGGCAGGCTCGACGGCTGCAGCATCGTCGTCGTGTACGAGTACGCCGGCGCCGCCATCAGCAGCAGGAGTACCAGGGCAGCGATACCGACGCGCCGCCCTCGCCGTCGTCTACGCCGGGGGGGCCGGGTGCTGGGAGGAGCGACCATCACCGGGGATCCTCGTTCAGAAAGATGAACAAGTCCTCAGTGAAGAGAACTCAGAAGCACTCATGAATAAAAGGGGTCAGACCCCTTTTATTCACGGGGGAAGTGCTCGATCGAGACGTCCGACCCCGGGTAGAGCAGCGACTGGCTGCCGTCATCCCAGCGCACCAGGTAGGGCCCGTGCTCGCCGTGCACCTCGAGGATCTCGGCGTCGCGGGGGTGCTCGCCCTGATGGTGGGCGTGGACGATCAGCCGATCGCCCGGCGAGACCGCGGCGGGAGTGTGGTCCTCGGCCATCACGGCACCAGGACGACGCGGGCGGGAACGTCGCCGGCGAGCACATCGGTGATCGCACCATTCACCGCCGAGAGCGGGCGCACCTCGCGGCCCACCAGCGTGCGTCCGGCTGCGTGCAGGGCGAACACCTCGCGCAGATCAGCGCGTGTGCCGACGATCGACCCGACGATGGTGATGCCGTTCAGAACCGTCTGGAAGATGGGAATCGGCGTCTCGTTCTCGGGCGGCAGGGCGACGAACACCAGCGTGCCTCCACGCTTCAGGCTCGCGAACGCCTGCTGGAACGACTCCGGAGCCACCGCCAGGGCGATCGCCTGCGAGGCGCCGCCCAGCCGCTGGATCGCGGCCACCGGATCCTCCTCGGCGGCGTTGACCGTGTGGGCAGCGCCGAGTTCGCGGGCCAACTGCAGCTTCTCGTCGTGCACGTCGACCGCCACCACCTGGCCGCCCGCAATCGCGGCGTACTGGATGGCCAGATGCCCCAGCCCGCCGACGCCGAATACGGCCACCAGATCGCCCGAGCGGGTGCCCGCGACCTTGACGGCCTTGTAGGTGGTGACGCCGGCGCAGGTGAGAGGTGCAGCATCGAGCGAGTCGACGCTTTCGGGCACCTTGACCACGTACCGCGCGTAGGCCCGGGCGTACTCGGCGAATCCGCCGTCGATCGAGTAGCCCATGTTCTTCTGCTCCAGGCACAGGGTCTCCCAGCCCGACACGCAGTAGTCGCAGACGCCGCAGGCGTAGCCGAGCCACGGCATTGCCACACGGTCGCCGATCTGCACCTCATCGGCATCGGGGCCGAGCTCGACCACCCGGCCGATGCCCTCGTGGCCCGGTACGAACGGCGGCGCCGGCTTGACCGGCCAGTCGCCGTGCGCGGCGTGAATGTCGGTGTGACACAGGCCGCACGCCTCGACCTCGACGCGGATCTGGCCGCGCTCGAGCGGCGCCGGTTCGACCTGCTCGATCGTGAGGGGCGCACCGAACTCGTGCACCACGGCGGCGGTATATACGCCGGCCTGATCGAACTTGGCGGCGTGCTCCTTGGTGTGGCTGGCAGAGACGGCGGACATGTCGGCTCCTTCTGGCGCGATTTGGGGCTGCCCTTCAGGCTAGGAGCGGGACTGCATCGGATCATCAGCGGGTCTGCGGTTCGCGCTGCGGGCTCCGTCCGTAGTTCCCCGCAGCAGCTGGTGAGCCAATTTGCCGATGCCCTGCCACCCCCACTCTCCTACGGTCTCGGGCATGGCAACCACAGCCGGTCACGAGCAGTACGTGCGCGATGTCATCCTCCGCGACGGGCGCACGTTGCGCCTGCGGACTCCCGCGCCGAGCGATGCGCAGCTGATCATCGAGTTCTTCTCGTCGCTGGATGACGAGGGCCGCTATCTGCGATTCCACGGCGTCCGCAGGATCGACGCATCGGTGCTGACCGGACTGATCGATCCCGACTGGTCGAGCTACGGCGCGCTGATCGGCACACTGCTGATCGAGGGCGCCGAGCAGGTGATCGCCGTCGCAAACTACGCCAGGCTGCGCGACCCCGAGGTCGCGGAGGTGGCGTTCGCGGTTGCCAAACCGTACCGCTCGGACGGGATTGCCACCCGGCTCCTGGAGCAGCTCGCAGTGCCTGCCCTGCGCAACGGCATCACCCAGTTCTCGGCCGAGGTGATGACCGCCGATCTGCCGATGCTCGAGGTGTTTGCCCGCAGCGGCATGCCCACCACCCGGCGCTCCAGCGGCAGTGAGACCCAGGTGCAGATGTGGATTTGCCCCACCGACGAATCCGCCGCGGCCCGCGCCGCCCGCGACCACATCGGGGTGGAGCACTCACTGACCCCCATTCTCGCCCCGCGGGTGATTGCGGTGATCGGCGCATCGGCGCGGTCAGACTCGGTCGGAGGCGCGGTGGTGCGCAACATCGAGGCATCCGGATTCGGCGGTGTGCTCTACGCCGTCAACCGATCGGGGACCGCGGCGGGCCAGACGCCCGCACTCACCCGGATCGCCGACCTGCCGGAGCCGCCCGATCTCGCCGTAGTGTGCGTGCCCGCGGTCGCTGCGGCCGGCGCCGTCGCCGAGGTGCTGGAGGCCGGCGCACGCGCGGTGTGCGTGATCAGCACCGGGTTCGCCGAGACCGGCCAGGCCGGAGCCGACGGCGAGCAGGATCTGGTCGAACTGGCGCGAGGCCACGGCGCGCGGATCGTCGGCCCAAACTGCCTCGGAGTCGCCTCAACTCATGCGCCGCGCTTCAACGCGACGTTCGGCGCCAAACAGCTCACGCCGGGCTCCATTGCGGTGGGCGCCCAGAGCGGCGCGGTCGGGCTTGCCATGTGCGACGGCCTGGCCCAGCGCGGCCAGGGCGTGTCGGCATTCGTCTCGGTCGGCAACGCCGCCGACGTCACCGCAAACGACCTGATCGACTACTGGGAGGACGATCCGGCCACGAACGTGATCGCGCTCTACACCGAGTCGTTCGGCGGCGCCAGGCAGCTCGGCCGGCTGGCTCAGCGAGTGTCGGGCACCAAGCCGATCGTCGCGCTGCGCGGCGGCGTCACCGCGGAAGGGTCGCAGGCCGCGCGGTCACACACCGCGGCGCTGGCGGCGGGGCAGAAGACCGTCGAAGGGCTGTTCCAGCAGGCCGGCATCCTGCACGTGGACTCGCTCGAGGAACTCCTCGACCTGAGTGCAGCGCTCGCCACCCAGCCGCTGCCCGCGGGCAAGCGGATGGCCGTGGTGTCGAATGCCGGCGGGCTCGGGATTCTGTGCGCCGACGCCTGCGGCCGGGCCGGGCTCGAGCTTGCCACGCTCCAGTCCACCACCCGCGAGCGGATCGCCGGCCCCACCGGTGCACCGCCCGAGGCGATTCGCAACCCGGTCGACCTCGGCGGCGCATCGCACGCCGACGAGTTTGGCCAGGCGATCGCGGCGTGCCTCGACGATGATCGCACCGACGGTCTGGTGGTGGTGGCCGCCCAGACGGCGGTCACGTCGCGCGCGGAGTTCGAGCGGGTCACCGCGGCGGCGGTGGCGGGAAGCTCCAAGCCGGTGATCGCGTGCTTCGTCGGCGACGGCCGGCACACCGCGTCCGACGCTCAGCTGAGCATCGTGGAGTATCCCGAGAGCGCCGTGAAGGTGATGGCGTCACTCGTGCACCGGGCTCAGTGGCTGCGCCGGCCGGCCGGTTGGGTGGTGCCCACCGAGGTCGATCGCGCCGCAGTCGACACCGCCCTCGGCGGCCAGAAGCGCGGGCTCGAGCCGGGGTGGCTGCCGCCCGCTCAGGTACGCCAGCTGCTGGCCGCGTTCGGGATCCACATGATCGACCAGCGGATCGTCAACCACTGGTCGCAGGCGCGCGAGGCGGCATTCCAGTTTGGGTACCCGCTCGCAGTCAAGAGCGCCGAACCCGGACTGCACAAGCGCGCCGCCGGCAAGGTCGTGCTCGGGGTGCACGGCGACACCGAACTCACCGCGGCCCTCACGACCGTCGGCACGCCGGCGCTGATCCAGCCGATGGCCCACGGCATGATCGAGTGGATGGCCGGAGCGTTCCAGGATCCGGTCTTCGGCCCCACAGTCGGATTTGGCCTGGGGGGCAGCCTGGTCGAGACCATCGATCGATTCCGGATCGTGCCTGCGCCGCTGACCGACGTCGATGCCGCTGAGCTGGTCGCCTATCCGGCGGGCGAGCAACCGGATGCCGCCGCGCTGGAAGACCTTCGTGCGGCGCCTGAGTCAGCTCATCACCGACCTGCCCGAGGTGCTGGAGCTCGACCTCAACCCCGTCATCGCAGGCGCCTCGGGCCTCACCGTGATCGATGCCCGGGTGCGGGTCGGAACTCCCCCGGCGACGCTGCGGAGACCCGCACATGGTGATGCTCGGCTCGGTCATCCACACCTGGCTGATCGTGAATCTCGACGCGATCGGCGGCATCGGCTGCTGTGTGGTGCTGCTGTCCTGGTGGGCATACCGCCAGTGCGAGTCGCGCTGTGCTGACTGCGGCTACTGCCCGATCTGGTGTCAGTGCGAACGTCACGACGACGGCGGGCACCACGCCCACCGCGACTGATCAGCGCGGCGGCACCACGAGCACCGGGCACGGGCTCGCCGCGATCAGGCGGTCGGCGACATGGCCGAATGCCAGCTCCGAGAGCAGGCCGCGGGCGCGCGTCGCCACCACGATCACGTCGGCGTGCTCGGCCCGGGCGCACTCGGCCAACGCGTCGGCCGTGCCGCGGCTGACGGCCGGCACCAGCCGCAGCCCGGCGGCGACGCCGTCGCGCCGCAGCTGATCCACCAGTCGAGTGGTGTACGCGCGGCGCTCGGGCTCGTCGATCTCGACCGGCAGCCCGGCCGCCCCGCCGCCGACCAGCAGCTCGTCCACGTGCACCACGATCAGCGCAGAGCCGGGCTCGCACAGCTGCAGCGCCGCGACCACGACGGCCTGCGAGAGGTCGGTGCCGTCGCAGGCGGCCAGCACGGTCGAAAACGATGCTGCCACCCTAGTGGCGAACGACGAGCACCGGCCGGTGGCTGTGGCCCACGAGGCCGTGCGACACGCTGCCGAGTACGAGTGATGCGATCGCCCCACGGCCGTGCGATCCGCACACGATCACGGCGGCGTCGTGCTCGTCGGCGTACTGCAGAATCGTGCGCCACACCGACGTGTCGGACTGCAAGGCCACCGGTTCGGCACCCAGTATCAGCTCGGCTCCCTCGCGAGCCAGCCCGGCGGCCTGGTCGTGCTCGGCCTTCAGGGCCTGATCGATCACATCCTGCGGCGCCAGCGAAAACGTGATGTCCTCGGGCGCGGCCCAGATCGACGGCCAGCATGTGATCACGATCGACGGCCGGTCGCCGAGCGTTTCGTACGCCGTCCTCAGCGCCTGCCGGCAGGCATCCGACCCGTCGTAGCAGTACAGCACCGGTTTGCGGTCTGCGATCACCTGCGCAGTTTGACGGCCGTGGGCCAAGTCCGAATCCGCAGATTCCCCGACTTCGCACCAGCGGCCGGCCAGAACATTCCCCGATGTGGCGCGCACCGGCGCGGGACATGATGGCAGGATCGCAATGTCCCACAGCCCAGGAGAATGAACCCGTCATGGCCGAATCAATCGAACTCACGCCCCTGCAGGCAGCCGCCGTGGCCGTCGCCGCCGAAACCCACGGTGCGGTCATCGTCCGGCAGCTGGCAGGCGTCGATGCCCACACACCGGGTGACGTCTACCTGACCGCCATCGGCACCAGCACGGGCCTGCGCATCACGCCGGCGGGCGAGGTGACCGACATAGGCGAAACCCTGCCCGCCAACCCGGCCGGCTAGCCGCCCCCACGCAACCACTCCTGCAGCCACAGTCCCTGGCTGTTGAGCCCGGTTCCGGTAACCAGCCCGAACTGCGAACTGTCCGACATGTCCCAGCGCGCGAAGCTCAGATGGAGATCGGTGAAGAGCCGGCCCATCTGGGCGTCGTAGGTCTGCCATCCGGGCACGGCGTGCACGCCCCACTCGCCCACGATCATGGGGATCTTGAGCGCCCGGGTGCGGCGGTACGGGATCATCAGGTTGGCCCGCTGCGCGGCGTAGCTGCCGGTGTACGCCGGGGCGCGCTGATTGTGCGTGCGATCCCAGGACGGCAGCCAGTTGTCGGCCGTCGCGTCCATGCCACCGCCGCAGCAACCGTTGTAGAAACTGTGCCAGTCGAGCACCACGTTTCGCAGCTTGAAGCGCGCACAGCTGAAGCACGCGTTCACGCCGTAGTTACCGCCGCGCACGTTCAGGAAGATCGCCCGGCCAGGGGCCTGAGCCGCGATCGCGTCGCGCATCACCGCCTGCCATCGCAGCATCGCCTGATCGATCCGCAGCGTTCCGTGAGGAGTACTGGCGGGCGCCGGCTCGTTGAAGATCCCAAAACCGATCACGCGGGAGTAGCTCCGGTACCGATCGACAATTTGCCTTGACGAACGGCACATAGGCCGCGTGGCTGGCCGCGGCGTTCGTCGTGAAGAACCCCGCGGTGTTCGGAAACCAGCTCGGCTGCGGTTTACCCCTCAGGTCAAGCTCCACGTTGATGCCGTGCGCCTGGAAATACTCGACCGCGGCGTCGAGCTTGGCGAGCTGGGCAGACGAGAACTCGCCCTGCGTCGGCTCCGTGACGTTCCAGAACACCCGCAGCCGTACAAAATGCGCACCGGTCTGCGGCACCATCGTGACCGTGAACGACCGGTAGTCGAGATCCACCCCGCGCAACACCACCTTGTGGCCGGCGAGATTCACGAACGACGTGCCGGCGGTATGGATCGCCGGTGCGACGACGGCGGGGGCGGAAGCAGCGTGCACCGGAGCGGGAGCAGCGAAGGCCATGGCCGCAGCTACACCGCCGTCCCAAACCGCAGCGCACGAACGAGGTCGGTCATCGAGAGCACGCCCACCAGCACACCCCTGTCCACTACGATCCCGCGCCCTGCCTCGGCCGCGGCGAGCTCCGCGGCGGCGTCCTCGGCGTCCATCTGCGGGGTGAACACCGGAAGCTGATCGCGGCTGCGCAGTGTCTCGCCGACCGTGACGCCGGTCCAGTGGGCCGGGTCGATCTCGGCGAACGCCTGAAGCCGAAAGAGCCCGCAGACCTCTCCGTCGTCGACCACCGGATAGGCGGTGTGGCGGGCGGTACCGGCGAGCTTTCCCGCAACCTGGGCAAGCGAGTCGTGAAGCTCGACGGTCACCGGGCCGGTGGTCATTAGCGCGCCCACGCTGATGTCGTGCAGGATGCGATGCGTGGCGGTCTGCTGCTCTTCCGCCCGGCCGGCCTCCAGCACGAACCACCCGATCAACGCGAGCCACAGCCCGCCCAGCTGGCCGCCGGCGACCTCGATGATGCCGAGTGCGACCAGTACGAACGCGAGCATGCGGCTGACCCGCGCGGCGCGGTGTGTGGCGGTGATCAGGTCGCCGGTGCGCGCCCAGACCGCCGCGCGCAGCACCCGCCCGCCGTCCAGCGGGAACGCGGGAATCAGGTTGAAGAAGAGCAGAGCCGCGTTGATGTAGGCAAGCCACGCGAACACGCTCGCGACTGCTCCCGGCTGCGGCCACCCGAGGGCGGCCGCGGCGAAGAGCGCCGCGAGCACAGCGGTCACTACCGGCCCGGCGATCGCGATCCGAAACTCGGCTCCGGCGGACGGAAACTGGCCGGCGAACCGGGCGACACCGCCAAACAGCCAGAGCGTGATGCCCTCGATCTGCACACCTTCACGGCGGGCCTGCAGGGCGTGCCCCAGCTCGTGCAAGAGCAGCGACACGAAGAACGCAACGGCCGCGGCCAGGCCCATCGCCAGATACTCGCCCCACGGCCGGTTGGGGGCTGCCGCCGGAAAGGCGTTTGCGGCCAGCGACCAGACAATCAGCGCGAAGATACCGAGCCACGTCCAGTTGATCCCGATCTCGATGCCCGAGATCGTTGCGATCCGCACGGTGGGCGTGAATACCGCGCCCCCTGAATGGGACGGGCGACGGTCATCGGTACGGCGATCGGGGGTTGCCATGCTCCGGGAAGCCTCGGCCGGACGCGCTGCGCCGGAATCGGGGCAAAGCCTGATTCTGCGACCGCAGTTGTCCGCACGTCCGTGAAAATCCGCAGCCGCCTCGGTGACCCTCCCGATGCCCGGCGATCGGCGTGCGGCGATCGTGCGGAGGCGAAAGGAGAAGCATGGTCAGCGATCATCGAGACCTGCTCAAGTACGTTGACGAGCAGCGCCGCCAATCGCCGAGCGGCGACCCGCTGTACACGTGGGATGTGCGGGTCGGGCGGCTGCACTGGGCCGGGGAAGGCGAGAGTCCGGGTGAGGGTCGATGGGTGCTCGAGCTGGGCCGGCTGGAGCACGAACTCGATGGTCTGCGCCGCCACGAAGAGGCCCAGGCCGTCGAGCGCTCACGTGAGTTCGTGGCCGGGTACATGGCTGCGGTGGCGCAGCACTACGTCGACTGAGACTGCTGCTCAGGCGCCCGTCCACGCCGGCCGCTGCAACCGCTTGAACAGCCGCCAGACGTCGGCGGCCTGAGCCACCTCCGAGCCGTCTTGCATCACGGCGGCTGCGCCGGCGGCGACGCCCAGCCGGGCGATCGCCTCGGTGTCCATGCCCTGCGCGCTTCCGGCGACCATCGCGCCCACCATGCTGTCGCCGGCGCCCACCCGGCTTCTGACCGGAACGACCGGCGACCGCAGGTGTTCGCCGTCGAGCCCCTTGCCTGCGACGTACGCGCCGGCCGAGCCGAGCGAGAGCACGACGAGCTCGGTCGACCCGCGCTCGACCAGCCGGTGAGCGGCGTCGACCAGCGACTCCTCGTCGCTTTCTCGCGCCCCGCACAGCGCCGCGAGCTCGGTGTCGTTGGGCTTGGCCAGCCAGACGCCGACCTCCAGGGCCAGGCGCAGCGGCTCACCCGAGGCGTCCAGCGCAAGCCGGCCGCCCGAGGCACGCACGCGCTGGGCGAGCCGCGCGTAGAAATCCTGCGGAACTCCCGGCGGCAGGCTGCCGCTGGCGACCACGAACTGCGCGCCGGGCGAGGCCGCGAGATCCAGGCACGCCTCCCACTCGGGCACCGCGAGCGTCGGCCCGGGCATGACGAAGTGGAAGCTCTGCTCGGCCTGACGCTCGGCCACGACGAGGTTCTCCCGGGTCTCGCCGCCGACGTTGACGGCCTGCCCGCGAACCCCCTCGTCGTGCAGCAGGGTCTCAAGGAGGGCTCCCGTGGGGCCACCCGACGTGTGGATGGCGGTGACCGGCGATCCGAGTCTCGCGACCACCCGCGCCACGTTCAATCCCCCGCCGCCGGCTCGGCGCGTGGGCGCGCTGCAGCGCAGCTTCACGTCGGCCTGCACGCGATCGACCCGGCTGCTCATATCCACGGCGGGGTTCATGGTCAGCGTGACGATGTCGGGCGCAGTGGGCATCGGCTCCGATCATCGCCCCGCGACCACGCCTTTGCGACGGGGGTTTCGCGGATCCGTATCCGGACCATCCCGTGATGCGAGCCCAATTTGCCCCGATGCCCGTCGGCCGCAGAGCCCATAGCGTGCGACCAAACCAGCGGAAAGGACGGACATGCTCGGATATGCCGTCATCGGAGTCGTCGTTGTGTCGGTGCTGGCCCTGCTGGCGTCGTCGATTCATGTGCTCAAGCAGTACGAGCGGGCAGTCCAGTTTCGGCTGGGCAAGCTGAGGGACGTGGCGCCGCGGCCCCGGGCTGGTGCTGATCTTCCCGCTGATCGACCGGATCAAGAAGCGTGTCACTGCGGATCGTGACGATGCCGATCCAGTCGCAGGGGATCATCACCCGCGACAACGTCAGCGTTGACATCGCCGCTGTCGCCTACTACCGGATCAAGGATCCGGTGCGGTCGGTGGTCGCGATCGAGGACGTGGAGACGGCGATCAACCAGATCGCCCAGACCACGCTGCGCTCCGTGGTCGGCCAGCACACGCTGGACGAGACGCTGGCAGAGACCGACAAGATCAACCAGCACATCCGCGAGATCCTGGACGTGGAGACCGAGGAGTGGGGCACCGAGGTGACCCTGGTCGAGCTGAAGGACATCCAGCTACCCGATTCGATGAAGCGGGCGATGGCCAAGCAGGCCGAGGCCGAGCGTGAAAAGCGGGCCAAGATCATCGCGGCCGAAGGCGAGGCCCTCGCCGCCGGGGAGCTGGCCCACGCTTCTGACATCATGATGGCCCATCCGCTCGCGCTGCAGCTTCGCAACCTGCAGACGCTGATCGACATCTCGGTCGACAAGAACTCCACCGTCATCTTCCCCGCCGCCGCTGATGAGCACGATCCAGGAACTCGGCTCGTTCCTCGCAGCCGAGAATGCGCACGCCAAGCAACTCGCCGATGCGCATCCCGGCTCCGATCGAAGCCCGCTAACCGACGCGCGCGGTTGACCCCTGCGGCCGGATCGTCACCGCGCCATGCGGTACACGTGCACCCAGTCGACCTCGAGATCGACGTGCCGGTTGCTCGCGGCTGACGGCATCAGACCCGAGACGCCGTTTGAGCCTACGTGCGTCTGCATGATCAGGTGCATGGGCTGATGCGGCACGGTCGAACCGGTGATGGTGTGCCAGCGCTTACCGTCTTTCAGGTACGTGATGCGGCCGGGAGTCCACACGACCGTCATCACGTGCCAGCGCGAGAAGTCTCCGCCGACCCGTGCGTGGTTCTGCAGGTTCTGGGCCCCGTGATGGAACGTGCCCGTCTCGACGTGGCGATTGCCGTACACCGACGACTCCTCGGCGAAGTCGATCTCCGGCGGCCAGCCTTGTTTCGGCCACAGGGCGATACACATGCCCACGCCCATGCCCTTGGCCATGCGAAACCGCACCGACCACTTGCCGTAGGTCTGGTTGAGCGAGCGGCCCATCGACACGCCGCCCGAGACCCACTTACCGTTCTGGGCGTAGTTCTGGATGTGGAGAATCCCGCGGCTGGCCGACACGTGGGACGGCGACCAGTGGGTCGCCGCGCAACAGCGCGGCACTCCGGTGTACCGCGTCCAGATCTTCTTGCTGTAGCCGCCGTTGAAGCTGCCGCTGAACACCGCCCGCCAGGTGCGGTGATGCGAAGTCCGGTGAGTCGATGACGAGGTGGCAGCAATCGCCGTGGTGGCGGTGACGCCCACCAGCAGGAGAGCGAGCAACAGGGAAACGGAGCGGAGCATGCTCTCACTGTGGCGGGACTTCCGGCCCGTGCCAAGCCCCGGATCCAGAATTTACCGGTGCTTTACCCGGGGCGAACATCCTTAGCGATCTTCATCACAATCACGCATTGGAGGCCACCTTTCGCCCGAAATGGTGTCGCGACAGATGTACGATAGGCGCCTGTCAACCGCGCGCCATGGTTGCAGAGCACAGAGTCACACTCGATACCAGGGCGGAGGGGCTTCCATGATTGGTCGGATGACGTGTTATGTGCTGGCCGTGCTGGCGTTGAGCTCCGTGCTCGCCGGTTCAGCCGCTGCTGCGGGCAACAACCCGTACCCACCCGATCCGACCTGCCAGACCAACGGCGTGGTGCGCACCATCCTGTACCTCGACGGGGTCGCCTATCTGGGTGGAGACTTCACCCAGGCCGCCCCTGCCGGAGTGATCGTGGGAGGGCCGGGGACGGTCGGCCGCGCGCACCTGGCCGCGTGTAGCGAGAAGACCGGCGCGCTCCTGAAATGGAATCCCGGCGCCAATGATCGCGTCATGTCGCTCGCGCGGCGTGGGTCGACGATCTATGCCGGGGGACTGTTCACCCGGCTTGCGGGAAAGCCGCGCAGCCACATCGGCGCGCTCACGCGGGCGGGGAAGGCAACCGCGTTCAATCCCGGCGCCAACCAGGAGGTGTTCGTGGTCAGGACCGGCCCGAACGGCAACCTGTTTGCCGGTGGGGCATTCTCAAAGCTCGCAGGCACCGCCGCCGCGAGAGTCGGTGAGTTGACGCCGGGGGGCAAGCGGGTCACCTGGCACGTTTCGGTCGGACAGGTAGCCGGACTCGCGTGTCCGCCCCGCTGCCCGCCGCGGGTATTCGCGATCGCGTTCTCGGGCCAGACCGTGTACCTCGGAGGACATTTCGGGACCGTCAACGGCGTGTCCAGAAACGAGATGGCCGCGGTCGGCCTGAAGACGGGCGTCTTGACGGCGTTCAACCCCAACATCTACGCCCCCGCCAACTGCCCGACATGTCAGACCGTCGAAACGGCGCGCGTCCTCACCGTTATCCCGAATGCCGCGACACACGAGATCTACGCCTGCGGCGGATTCTGGCGGGTGAACGGCAACAAGCTCGCCTACGACGTGGGGGCGTTCAACCCCACCACCGGCGCGCTCGACCCGAATTTCACCATCGGCAATGACGGCGACACCCTGGGCTGTGCCATCCGCAACAACGTGCTGTACATGGGCGGGCACTTCAACTACATCGGGCCACTCTGCCTGCACAACTCTGCGGCGCCGTGCCAGCTCTATCACCACGTCGCGGCGGCAAACATCCTCACCAACACGTTGCTGCCGTGGAACCCCGGAGCGAACTCGCCCGATGGCATCTACACGATCCGCGCAGATGCGACCCACGTGGGATTCGGTGGATTCCAGACGCACTTCGCCGGACACCAGCAACAGGGCTACGCCTCATACTCGGCGGGCAAACTGCCGTAACTGCCGGCAGGCCGCTGTCACATATGCAAGATCGATCGCAGCGAGCGAGCGTGGCATGCCTGGTTGATGCACGGCAGGTGGAAGATGCTCTCCCACGTGTGCAGAAGCTGATAGTCGGTCATGCCAAGCGTGAAGTGCCGCCGCGGGACATGTCGTGCCACGGCGATCATCGGGATGGCCGTATTGATGGTTGAACTTCCATCGCCGGTATCGAACCAGATGAAGATGGCGGTGTGGCCAGCCCGATAGGACGCTGTGCGCAGCAGTCCCCTGGGCCCGGCCAGGAATTTCTGGAGCCACGCGGAGGCCTGCCCGAGCGTGCCGTCGTGCATGTCGTGGATCAGATTGGGGGTGACCCAGGTGAGCTTCCGGCCAGGTACCGGCACCCTGCGCGGAAGCGGCGTCATGTCGGCCCGGCAGACCGAACGCGGGATCCGGGTGTAGTAGATCGGTGGGACATGCCGTGAGACGTACTCACCGGCATTCCTGACGACACAGTTCCCGGGCATCGACTCTGCCCAAGCTCGCCAGTTGCGCGGCCCAATCTGGCCAAAGATGCTCGGTGAAGTCGACCGACAGCCCGGCCCGGGCAGACAGTCGCCCGTGATCGACACCTGACCGCTGGTCGCAGCGATGTAGGCCGGCAGGCTGCGCGGGACGTGGGCCGTATGAAATCGCGTGGCAGAGCCGCAATTCGCAGCCAGGGTCTTGAAGTACGACCGCGGGGCGCTCGAGCCGAGCACCTGCTGGTAGGAATGATTTTCGAACGCGATCACAACCACGTGATCGATCCTCGCCTTGCCAGGCTTCCCGCAGATCCCGGCTTGCGCCGCTGCTGGGGATACACCTACCAACGCGGCAAACGCCGCAACGATCGCGAAAAATGGCAGAGCAAAGCGAAGTGTTTGTGACACGCGCATCCAATTACCTCCGTCCGGGGACGTGCGAGTTATGACCGTACGCAGCCGACCTTGAAGGGATAGTGAGAGCCGCCGGAGGTTTATCAATCGTTAACACGGCGCACGCCTCTGCCCCATGTCCACCAGCGACTCACGATCTCGGGAAATGCTCACAACTGCTGCACCCGGATCGTCGGCAATCAGCGCAGAGAATTTTAGGTCGCCCGAAGAGATTCTTACACGACGCCGAGAGTCGGCCCATACGACGACGGCGACGATCACACCGGCCGATGCAAAGAGTTACGCCCCACCCTGCAACTTCCCGGTTGCGGTCACCCGACACGCCGCAACAGGGGTCTCCGCGGTCATTTTGGGGTTGACTAACGAAGTTTGGCCACCGCGGTGCTCGCTCGAATACAAGCTCGTGAGCCTCAAGCTGTAGCCGCCTTGCGGCGAAGAGTTCGCTCGGCCAATCCAAGGCCAGCTCGGTTGACCAGTTTCGCGAGAAGCCCTCTAACGGACTCGAACCGTTGACCCCTTCCTTACCATGGAAGTTCCGTTATGATCAAAAAACCGTTTGTTTAAGCCACATTTCCTTTCGGTCCGATCCGAAATAGGCAATATTTGGGTAACCAACTGGTTGGGAGCGGATCAGTATAGGAGCGCGTCGGCGGCATTTTCTTGGTCGAACGCTCCGGCCTTCGGAGGATTCTCACGCACGTCACGGCGTGCTTCCCTAATCACCGTGTCCGGGTCGTCCACCTGCATGTCTCGAAGGTTCTTGATTTCGTGGGCGTACACCCTAAAAAACGTCTGCGGGGAATGACCAGCTTCTCGGCTGATCGCCGCCGGATCCCACTTTCGAGACCTAAGGAGTAAGCTTGTCCAGGAGTGCCTTAGATCGTACGGGGTCGTATCAAGCCCAAAGTGCGCGGCAGCAGGCTTGAAGACTCGGCGTCGCCAGTTCCGATATTCCCACTCAGCCCACGGCCCGCCGTCGCTCCCCGGAAAGAGCCAGTCACTCGGTCGGCGGGACACGAACCCGCTTGAGTAATCCACGAGGTCATCGGCAAGCGTCGGGAAGAGGGTCACCGCGCGAGGCTCTCCGGTCTTCACGTCTTTCTGCTTCCCGAAGGCGATCGCTCGCTGGACGAGTAGGACTTGGGTGCGCACGTCGCGGAATTGCAACCCGAGAGCCTCCTGCGGACGAAGACCCGCGTAGGCGAGCACGGAAATTAGAGTCGCATCGCGTCGGCCCAGGCGACCGGAGCCGACGAATCCCCTGATCGCCTCGACTTGCTTCGGAACGAGCGGCTCGACTATTCGGGCACGGCGCGCAGACGGTTTCTCCACGCCTCGAACGGGATTCATGCTGGCCCTACGTCGCTTCATGGCATATCGGTACATCCCTGACAGCACGGTGATCGTCTTGTGGATTGTGGCCGCCCCTACTCCCTGAGACTGCATCGTCATAACAAGCTGGTCGCAATCGGCGTAGTCCACACTTCGGAGCTTCCGGTCGCCCAGAGCGGGCAGTAGATAGGCGTCCAGGACGTGGCGATAAACCCGGTAGGTTGCCTCGGCCTTGGTCGGTTTCACAAGCTCGGTCATGTAAGTCTCGGCCCACTCGGAGACCTTCAAACCTGGGGATGAGACGATTCCACCACCGAGCTTCGCCAACTGCATCTCGTGGTCGAACTTCTTTGCCTCGGCCAGAGTTGCAAACGTCCGCGACCGGTGGTGCCCCTGTTGGAGCCAGCGAGTGCGCCATCGCACACCCCGCTTCCCTGGCACCTTCTCAACGCTCACTTGAATGCCCCGGCAAACATTGCAGCTCAGCATAGCGAGCGCTACCTAGAGGCTTCGAGGAAAATGGGCCCGCGCGGTTGATTTGGATGCCAGTCCCTAGGCGTCGTTGTCTCCGGTTGGACGAGGGAGCGGCGATCCCTGAGCCTCAGGGTTGCGGACAGCCGCCGTTGATCCCAAGGTCGTGAATCGTTGAGACAGTTCTTCCGAGCGAATTCTGGTGATGAGCTCGCTAGGGCCGTGGCAGTTTGCCGCGATCAGAGTCAGGTAGATGCCGTGACGGAGCGGAACGCGACTCGTTTCACCGTTGGGATAGCGGAGTTCTACGCTGTTGATGTTCGGCGGAGCGGTGCCCCAGATTTGCCAGACCTGCCCATATTGCGGGTCGAGGTACAGGTTTTCCATCCGCAGGCCGCCTGCTCGCACTATGTTCGCCCCTACCATGATGAAGTCGCTGATCTGCCGTCCCTGCACGTAGGCGACTCCGAAGCTGTTCGCTTTCACCGTGCGGGCGACATAGACCGTGGTCGGCCCACTGGGTGTGGAGAAGGTGCCAACAGCGGTCACCGTGCTAGGGATCACGTGCGGTGCATGGCTGATGCCGGTGGTCATCATCGTCCGCACCTCGGAGGTCGTCAGCGGTGCTGGGTCGCTTTTGAACGGATCGAACTGGAAGTGGAGATGAGAAGCTGTCCAAGCACCGCCGAGCGTGACCATGGCGAATACCACCGCAACCCCTAACCAGCGTTCCCGCCGACTCGCACGCCGCCACCATCTATCACCCGACGAGGCTTTGGGGGTTTCGACCGCCTCAGCGTCGATCCGCGCGGCGAGTTGGTCGAAGAAGCCAGGCGGATCGGCTGGCTGCAACGCCTCTCGGATCAGCGCACCAAGTTCGTGATCCCGGACAGTGGGAAGGTCGGTCATTGGATCAGCCCTTCTTGATTGGTGAGCAATCGGCGCAACGCTTGGCGGCCGGCGTGTACCCGAGAGGCGACCGTGCCACGGCGGATTCCAAGCACTTTGGCTACTTCGTCATAGGTGAACCCTTCGGCGTCCACCAGGACAACAGCAGTGCGCTGGTCTGGTGAGAGCGCCCGCAGCGCCTGGAAGACGAGGTCTCGCTCGCCGACGAGTTCATCGACGCCTGCCGATGGGGCGAAGCGCTGCTGGGTCTCGGCAGCGTTCAGACGCGCCGCGTGGTTCTCGCGTCGGCGAAGCTCGTCGATCGCAGCGCGATAGGTGATCTGGGCAAGCCACGCACGCATTCCATGTTCGGGCTCGGTCGTCGGCGGGAACCCTCGCCACGCGCGTAGGTAGGCGTCTTGCAGAACATCGTCGAATCCGCGACCCACTACTCCGTAAGCAACGCGTCTCAGCGCCGGGTGATGTTCCCGCACGAGCCGGTCAAACCGTACTCGCCGGTCCGTCTCGTCACGCGCAACGGCTTTGCTCGCAGTCGAGTCATTCGGCGGAAGGGTCGGGATCCGTGGCATCTACCAGATATAACGGTACAAAGCGCACAATCGTTCATTCTGAGCGAGGTGGCCTTCCAGAACCATGCCTAGACGAAGGCCCTACGTAAGCCTTCGGAATGGGACTGGCCCAGCCGATCGGCCCGAAAAGATCTAGCCAGTTACCACCGCTCCGCGTTTGGGGCGATCAGCCTCAGAGGCTACCGAGGAGACGCAGGCGGGGCTCTGCCCCGTACCCCGCGCCGCTCGCCAAGCTCGCTGCGGCCAAGCTCGCTGCGGCCAAGATACAGATCGCTGCTGCGTCATAGCCGCTTAGTCGCGCAACGTCGGTCTTGGCATCCGACCGCCGCCGCGCCGCCTACTGCGGCGCGGCGGCGGTCGGATGCCTGGTTGAGCCTGCGCCTCGCATCAACTGCGACCTGCGAAACCGCCGCAGCGAGCATAGTAAGGCAGGCGACGCCGATGAGATGCGGCATCATCGTGCCCGGAAGGGAACCTCCCGAGGGAGCCTGGCGGCCAGGAGAGAGCACCCGCACAGCGGCAGGCTCCGATGCGAGTTTGCGCAGTGGAGTAACCGCCGATGCCGGTACCGGAACCCAGATGTCAAGGCCGACCCATTCTGCGTCCCGGAGCTTCGACTCGCACCCGCCCGACTCAATCCACGCGGCGACCGCTCCGCCCGGATCGGGAAGGCACGCCCACTCTTCTAGAATCCCAGTCCAGTGCAACGCGGAAATGGCCGTCGTCGGAAGTACGCTCGCAACCTGCGTCGCCACTAGAAACCTCCGGGGAACAGCGATCCCGAAACACGGCCGGTCGCTCACGCTGTATCACCTATCTGAATCCACTGAACCCAGTCTTCGTCGGTATCCGATGCGGGCTCGAACATCAGCGGCATGACCCGGTAATCCTGTCCGCGAACAAGTTGCCGCCCGCTCACGGACGCATACCAGACGGCATACCAGCACTTTCCCCGAGCGAGCGCCTCGTGGGCAGACGTGTAGAGCCCAGCAGCGTCGAGAGCGGCCCATTCCTCTCCCGAATGATGGACAACAACCTCGCGCACACGAGGCGCCTCGTCGTGGGGTGCGGCGTCCTCGTGCTCGACTGGCAACCCAAGAGCCTTGCGCCACTCGCCCAGGCCATTGATCCATGGCCGGTCGAGGGTGGCCTCCTCCACCTCCCGCCACAAACCTCGGAAGCGCTCGACATCCGGCCGGGCATCGTCGAGAGCCCGCGCGAGCACTTCGCGCACCGACAGGTTTCCGCCGCGAGCGAGGCGCTTACCGACAGGCTTTGCGACCTCGCTGGCCAACGTCGTGAGCTTTGCCAGGTAGCGACTCAGATGCTTGACCTCCCGCGCGAGTTCGAGCTGCACTCCGTGTGCGGCGCTTACCGTCCGATCAAACTTCTTCCACTCCTCAGACCAAGCGATTACGAAGAAACGCCGCAGCTCCTCGACTGGCCGTCTCCGGTCGCTCGGTGCGGTAGGGAGATCGGCTGCAATCAATGCATGAACGTGCGGATGCCAGCCATGCCCCTCGCCCCAAGTCAGATCAAAAGACCACACGAGCCGCACCCCATGTCGCTGCGTGAGCCTGCGGAACGCGCTCCTTTGGCGAATTCGACGCAGCGCAACCGCAAGCTGCTCGCGCATCACGTCGAGTGAGTCGCCGTGTGCGTGCGGGAACGTGAGAGTCATGAAAAGCAGCACCGGGGAGTTCGGGCCCGGCACATCACGACCGAGGTGAGCTTCCATGGCGGCCCGCAGGCTCTCCGAGTACGTGCGCCAACGAGCCGGCCCGCAGTGAGGGCACAACGCACACCGACACCGAATCAGACCCGAGAAGCTCGCGGCGACGACACGCGAGTTAACCGTTGTGCGTGTCCCGACGATCGTCTGCGGAACGCCCTCGACCTCAGCCGAGCGCGTTCCGCACGACGCGATTGCCTTCCGCGAGGTGAAACCGCGCAGTCTGCGAAGCCGCTCGTGGCGATCCAGCAGGGACGAAATCTGGTTGGACGCTCCCCCCATAGGAACTGCCTCACCAACACAGTTCCTATGGGGGGCCAAGGCGCTGCCCTCATTTGGCGCGGCGACGTTCTCAGACTGTCGGGTCGTATCCACCCGTCGAGCTTGCGACGTGTTGGCGGATTAGGAGCGGTTTTCGCTTGCCGCCGAGGCAGTCGTATGGCAGTTGCGTCGCGGGCCGCGCCTACGGCCTGTGCTTGGGCAAGTTTTAGGCAACCGAGAGTCACCTTAAACCGCCAGAGAGGAGGGGCATCGGTTATCCAGCGATGCCCCCCTCCGCTTGGTTAAGCCATTCACCCGAAGCCCTCTAACGGACTCGAACCGTTGACCCCTTCCTTACCATGGAAGTGCTCTACCAACTGAGCTAAGAGGGCGCGACGCGCATTCTGCGGCCGGGTCACTTTAGCCGACCGCCGACTGGCATCGCCCAGGGCGGCCTGAGATGATCTCGGCATGGCCGAGGCCAAGACCACCCGCACCACGGCAAGCGTCGCCGAGTTCATCCAGAGCGTGGCCGATCTGTCGCGGCGCAAAGACTCCCAGCAAGTGCTCGAGCTCATGCGAGCGGAGACCGGCGAGGCGCCGGCGATGTGGGGACCGGCAATCGTCGGCTTCGGCGAATACCGCTACACGTACGCCTCCGGCCGCCAGGGCGATTGGATGCGCATCGGTTTCTCGCCCCGCAAGAACGCGCTGACCATCTACATGATGTTCCAGGCCGGCGACTACCCGGCCCAGCTCGCGAAGCTCGGCAAGCACACCACGGGCAAGTCATGCCTCTACGTGAAGCGCCTCTCCGACATCGACGAGGAGGTGCTGCGCAGCATCATCCGCAGCTCCTGGCAGGAATCGCTCCGGAAGTTCCCCCCGTGAGCAGCCCCGCGCAACAAACGTGCCTGGCACGTTTGTTGCATTTGTGGCAGATGGCACCAGGCTGGTTCCCTCTCCCGGCGTGATGCTGCCTGATAGGTTGGCTTGACCAAGCAATTCGACAGGGGGCTCCCCATACCACCAGCCACATCCTCCGCAGAGTTCGCCGCAGCTGCCGGCCGCAAGATCGACAAACGGCTGCTGCGGCGGGTGGTCACCGATCTGGCCGGTATCGGGTCGCACCCCAACGGCTTTCGCGTTACCGGCACACCCGAGGACCGGGCAGCCGCCGAGTTGATCGCCGCCGAGCTGCGCCGCATCGGCCTGGAGGACGTCGCCATCGAGCGCGCCAACGTCGATGCCTGGCGGTTCCGTTCGGCCTCGGTGTCGCTCAAGGGCGGGCCCACCTGGGAGGCCGCCTCGCTCGGCCCGGCACCGCCCACCCCCAAGCGGGGACAAAGCGGACGGTTGGTGTCGGTCGAAAACGGACGCAGGCGCCTGCTCGATCGTCTTGATCTGGGCGGCGCGATCGCGCTGCTCGACTGGCGCCGCGGCCCGGTGGACGTGGCCGATACCTGCCTCGAGCTGCACATGCGCGGCGCGGTGGGCGTGATCCTCGCAAGCTTCGACGGCGGCATTCACTGGCAGGCCAAGAACAACCCGCTGGGCTCGTCGGTCTCGGCCTGGCACGAGGGCGCGCCGCCGCTGGTCAGCCTGCGCAAGCGAGATG
The DNA here is from genome assembly GCA_963796875.1 of uncultured Actinomycetes bacterium. Lineage (GTDB taxonomy): Bacteria > Actinomycetota > Thermoleophilia > Gaiellales > JAICJC01 > CAVPTL01. The sequence goes on along the minus strand of CAWCNL010000002.1, from coordinate 1,424,398 downwards.
CGCTCGACCTGCTCGCCCGCGGCAGCGATCAGACGGTGACCATCAAGCTGGATGTCGACATCACCCGCGGCGCGGACGGCTGGAACCCGATCGGCCGCTACCCCGGCGCGAACCCCGACGCGGCGCCGATCGTGGTCGCCGCCCACCACGACGGCTGGTTCCACGGCGCATGGGACAACGCCACCGGGGTCGCGCTCGTGATCGCGCTGGCCCAGGCGCTGGCCGACTCCGGCTGGGAGCCGGCCCGGCCGGTGCTGTTCGGCACGCACACGGCCGAGGAGTACGGCCTGATTGGCGAGCCCCAGCCGTGGTGCCACGGATCGTTCGAGCGCCTGCGCGCCCATCCCGAATGGGGCGACACGATCCCGTTCTTCCTCAACCTCGAAGCATCCGGGCATCCCAAGATGCCCGTGCTCGTCGAAGGCGCCCCCGAGCTGCGCACCTTCGCCACGCCGTTCTTCCGCCGCGCCCGCCGCCGCGGTGAGCTGCCGCTGGGCTGGAAGTTCTCGGGCGATCCCGTGTCGGGCACCGACGCGTGGCCGTTCCAGTTGGCCGGAATTCCGAGCCTCAGTGTGTTCAACTGGAACAACGAGATGTCGCGCACTGACTATCACACGACAAACGACGTCCCAAAGGTCGTGAACTACCCGTACCTGACCAGCATGGCCCGGATCGATCTCGAGATCCTGGTGGCCGCCGACGAGGACATCGACGGTCTGCTCGACTTCTCGGCCCGCCGCGACCACCTGGTCAAGACCGGCGCCAAGGGCCCGCTCGCGACGGCGGCCAACGCCTACGCCCGGCGCGGCACGCCCGCGCAGTTTCGGCGGCTGGCGCGGACCGGCATCGCAATCGACGCGCACGGCGAGACGCGCTACGTGCATACGCAGGCTGCCGCCGACGTCCAACACCTCGGTGAGGCGCTCAAAGCACTGGGCCGTGACGATCGCCGCGGGGCGGCCCGGGCCGCCCTCAAGGTCGGCACGAACAGCGCGTACACACACCTCTCGCGCGAGACGTACGCCACCGTCCGCTCGCGGACGCTGAGCGCCGACCGCTCCTGGCTGGGTCAGAGCCACGTCACGAAGTCGCCCAACCTCTGGGCCGAGATCGCCTCGCTGCGCGGCGATTCCGGCGCGCGGCCGTTCGGCCCCTGGGTAGCCAAATCACTCGAACGCCACCATGCCGCCAGCAGCCGCGATCGCGACCGTCGGATCGCCCGACTCCAAACCGCCCTTGCAGGAAGGACCCCGAAGTGAAATCACCCCGACACATGCTCGCCCCGCTGGCGTGCCTCGCCGTTGTGGCGATCGCCGCCGCCGGTTGCGGCGGCTCTGGCTCGAGTTCCAGCTCGTCCAGCTCGAACTCCACCGGCGGCTCACAGAAGGGCGGCACGTTCACCGCTCTCTACAGTGGCGTCGGCACGTCGATCGATCCGCAGATCGACTACGACTCGAACTGGAACCTGCTGGGGATGACTAACGACGGCCTGGTGGGGTGGAAGCGCGTGCAGGGGCAGGACAGCACCCAGCTCGTACCCGACCTCGCCACGTCGCTGCCCAAGCCGCAGGACGGCGGGCTGACCTACGTGTTCCACCTGCGACCCAACATCAAGTTTTCGACCGGTGCGGTGGTCAAGGCCTCCGACGTGCGTGCCTCGATCGAGCGGGAGTTCAAGGCCAAGGGCCCGGGCGCCAACTTCTACCTGGCCATCAAGGGCGCGCCGGCCTGCGCTGCGAAGGGCAGCACCTGCGACCTCTCCAAGGGCATCGTCACCAACAACGCCACCAACACGATCACGTTTCACCTGACCGAGTCCGACCCGCAGCTGCTGCAGCAGCTGGCGCTGCCGTTCGCCTATGTGGTCCCCGCGGGCAGCCCGAACAAGGACATCGGCACCAACGCCCTGCCGGCCACCGGCCCCTACATGATCACGCAGTACACGCCCGACCAGAAGATGGTATTCGTCCGCAACCCGTACTTCCACCAGTGGTCAAAGGACGCCCAGCCGGCCGGTAACCCCGACCAGATCGACGTGAAGATCGGCGCCCCCATCGAGGAGGCCACCACCGAGGTGGAGAACGGCCAGGCCGACTGGATGTACGACTCGCCGCCGGGCGATCGGCTGGGTGAGATCTCGACCAAGTACGCCTCGCAGGTGCACGTCAACCCCACGCCGCAGGTCTGGTACATGTCGCTCGATACGCGGACGGCACCGTTCAACAACCTGAAGGTGCGCCAGGCGATCAACTACGCCACCGACCGCGCCGCGGTGATCAAGCTGTTCGGCGGGCCGAGCATCGCCCAGCCGGTGTGCCAGATCCTGCCGCCGGACTTCCCCGCCTACGAGCCGTACTGCCCGTACACCAAGAACCCGTCGAGCAGCGGCAAGTGGACGGCGCCGGATATGGCCAAGGCCCAGCAGCTGGTGGACGCGTCGGGCACCAAGGGCACCGACGTGTCGGTGATCACCACCACCGACCAGACCAGCAAGAACATCGGCCTCTACTTCGTATCGCTGCTCAACAACCTCGGCTATCACGCCAAGATCAAGCTGCTGACCGCGTCGATCGAGTACTCGTACGCGCAGAACTCGTCGCAGAATCCGCAGATGACGCTGAGCTGGTGGTATCCGGACTATCCCGATCCCGCCGACTGGTTCAACATCATGATCGGCTGCGCCGGGTTCCATCCCAACAGCAACGCGAGCCCCAACCTGTCGGAGTTCTGCGATCCCAAGATCCAGAAGATGACCGAGGCGGCGCTGAAGACCGAGGTGAGCGATCCCGAGGGTTCGCTGGCTCAGTGGACGGCGATCGACAAGGCCACCACCGACGCAGCGGCGCAGGACTCGCTGTTTGTGCCGAAGAACATCGCTTTCGTGTCAAAGCGCGTCGGCAACGTGACGTACAGCCAGGCCGCCGTCGGCGGGTTCCTCATCGACCAGGCGACGCTGAACAACAACTAGACCGCAGGTGATTCCCACCTCGCACCTCCTGGCGTTCTGCATCACCGCGTTCGTGGTGATCGCAATCCCCGGCCCGAGCGTGATCTTCGTGGTCAGCCGCTCACTCACGTTCGGCCGGGCCGCCGGGTTGGCCAGCGTGGTGGGAAATGCGGCGGGTGTGTACATGCAGGTGATCGCGGTGGCGATCGGGATCGGCGCGATCGTGTCGCAGTCGATCGCGATCTTCACCGCGATCAAGCTGGCCGGCGCCGCCTACCTGATCTATCTGGGCGTGCAGAGCATCCGCCACCGCCGGGCGCTGGGCAAGGCCATCGCAACCGCCCCGGTGGGGCGCACCACACGCAGGCATTTCGGCGAAACCTTCGTGGTCGGGATCGCCAACCCCAAGGCGATCGTGTTCTTCGCTGCGATCCTCACCCAGTTCGTCGACAAGTCATCGGGCCACGTGCCGGTGCAGATGCTGATCCTGGGGGCGATCTTCTGCCTGATCGGACTCCTCTCCGACGGCGCATGGGCGCTGACGGCCGGTGCAGCGCGCGGCTGGCTGGTGCACTCGACGCGCCGCCTGGAATGGATCCGCACCGGCGGCGGCCTCGCGATGATCGCGATTGGCCTGCGGCTGGCGTTCACGCGCAGCGAATAGCAGGTGTCAGCAGAGCGGGGTGCCCTCGGGCGGGAACGTCGCCACCGCCGAGGCGCTGCCAAGGTCGAGCCGGCCCCGGTAGCGCTGGCCGTGCCGGCAGCTGGTCAGCAGGTGCGCCGTGCGATCGGCGGACGACCCCGGCCCGACACGCTTGATCGTCGAGACCGTGTTCCAGCCGCCGGCGGCGGTCGCCTCCTGGATCTGCGCCTGGGCGGTCCAGCCGATATCCGCCGACGGACAGTCGACGTCGTACTGGAACGAATCCATCCCGATCATGTAGCTGTGGCTGAGGTCGCTCGGCCCGTTGAACGAGCAGCCGCCCCCCGTGATCCGGGCCGACCCGAACGCGCCCCAGAGCGCCGCGCCGAACAGCAGCAGCGTCGCGACTCCTGCCGCCGCGATCAGCGCGTAGCGCCGGGCGGGCGGCTCAGGAGTAGTGGTCGGAGATGTACTTCTCACCCTCGTCGCAGAGCAGCGTGACCACCGTCTCGAGCTCGGGGTGCCGTTCGCGCAACCGCCTGGCCGCCACCATGTGAGCGCCCGAGCTGGGGCCGACGAACAGGCCGTGCTCGCCCGCCAACCGCCGCATCTCGGCCAGCGCATCGGGGCTCGACACCGACACGTACTCGTCGATCATCGCGCCGTGGCGCTGGATGATGCCCGGCACGAACCCGTCGGCGATGCCCTCGATCGAGTGCTGGGCGATCTCGCCGCACACGATGGTGCACGACTCGTCGGGCTCGAGGCCGACCAGCCGCACCGCGGGGTTCGCCGCGCGAAACGCCCGGCCCACGCCGATCAGTGTGCCGCCGGTGCCGATGCCCGCAACCAGCGCGTCGGGCGCCGCCGGCAGCTGGCGCAGCAGCTCGGCGCCCAGCCATTCCTCGTTCTCGTCCACGTTCCACTCCGAGTCGAACTGCGCCGGATTGAAGTAGCCGTCCCGCTCGCCCAGCATCCGCGCATGGTCAAGCGCGGCGTTCACGTGGAAGTCGCCGATCAGCATCACATCCGCGCCGTGGGCACGCGAGATCGCGGTGCGCTCCGGGCTCATACCGGCGGGCATCACGACCAGCATCCGGTAGCCGCGGGCAGCGGCCACCATGCTCATCGCATTGCCGGTGTTGCCGCTGGATGCCTCGACGATCGTATCGCCGGGCCGCAGCAGCCCCTCGCTCTCGGCCCGCTCGATCATGTACCGCGCAATGCGCGCCTTGACCGACCCCGAAGGATTCAGGTACTCGAGCTTGGCGTAGATGCCTTCGATGTGCAGAAGCGGCGTCGATCCGATCGCATCGAGGATGCTTCCGATCACGCCCTCCGCAGGTTCGGTCGCCGGCCCGATTCATGGCCGAAAGCCTAACCGAAGAACGTGGCAAACAAGAGGAACACGTTCAGCGAGACGATCACGGTGGCCACCACCCACGCGGCGAGCGTCGTCAGCGGCCGGTTGGTGAGCGCGCCCATCAGCCGCCGGTTGCGGCAGAACAGCACCAGCGGGATGAGCGCGAACGGGATGCCGAACGAGAGCGCCACCTGGCTCAGCACCAGCGCGCGGGTGGGGTCGACGCCGACCGCCAGCACCACCATCGCCGGCGCCATCGTGATGATGCGGCGCACGAAGAGCGGGATCGAGCGCTGCACGAACCCCTGCATCACCACCTGCCCGGCGAGCGTGCCGACCGACGAGGACGAGAGCCCCGAGGCCAGCAGCGCGATGGCGAACACCGTGCCCGCGTGGGCGCCCACCTGAGTGCCGAACGCGTGGTAGGCGTCCTCGATCGACTCGATGCCGACCAGTCCCGAGGTGTGGAAGATGCCGGCGGCGGCGATCAGCATGGCCATGTTGACGAGGCCGGCGATCGACATCGCGATGATGACGTCGATGCGCTCGAACCGGAAGATCGAGAGCCTCTCTCGATCGGTTTGGCCGACCACGCGATGCTGGGTGAGCGCCGAGTGCAGGTAGATCACATGCGGCATCACCGTGGCGCCCAGGATGCCGACCGCCAGCACGATGCTCTCGGTGCCGCTGAACCCGGGCACGAGCAGCCCGTGCGCCACGTCGCCGCCCGACGGATGGCTGTGCAGCACCTGGAACGTGAAGCCGGCCAGGATGATGCCCACCAGGCACACGATCACCGCCTCGAGGTGCCGAAAACCGCCGCGTGTCTGCAGCGCCAGCAGACCGAACGCGAACACGCCGGTGAGCAGGCCGGCGGGCAGAAGCGGAATGCCGAACAGCAGGTGCAGGCCCAGTGCCGCGCCGATGAACTCGGCCAGGTCGGTGGCCATCGCCACCAGCTCGGCCTGGATCCAGAGGCCGATCGAGACCCGCCGGGGAAACTCCTGGCGGCACACCTCGGGCAGGTTCATGCCGGTGGCGATGCCGAGCTTCGCGCTCATCGTCTGGATCAGCATCGCCATCAGGTTTGCGGCCAGGATCACCCACAGGAGCAGGTAGCCGTACTTGGCGCCGGCGGCGATGTTGGTGGCAAAGTTGCCGGGATCGACGTAGGCCACCGCCGCGATGAAGGCCGGGCCGAGAAACGGCCACAGCCCCCGCAGGCCGCGGCGCTCGCCCGAAAGCGAGCGGCGTGCCGCCTCGTTGACCCGCGCCTCGCCGGGGAGGGCGATCGCCGGGCCCTGATCCGAAACCGCCATATCGGCGGGCGGTGGCGCCGGACTCACCCTGCCACCACCTCGATGCGCGCGGCCACACCGCGGCCGATCGCGTGCCGGGCGCCGTCGACCTCGACGGTCACCGGGCCGTCGAACGGCGCCTGCTCGACCACCGTGACGCGCTGGTCGGGCACCAGGCCAAGCGTTGCGAGGTAGCGCAGCAGCTCGGCATCGGAGTCGGGCACGCGGCGCACGACGGCCGGGTCGCCCGCGGCGACGTCGCACAGCAGCGTGCGCTCGTCGTCGACCAGCACCAGGTCGGTGGTGGGGATCGGATCGCCGTGCGGGTCGCGCGTGGGATAGCCAAGCGCACGGTCGATGGCCTCCTCCAGCTCCTCGGACAGGTGGTGCTCGAGCCGCTCGGCCTCCTTGTGCACCTCGTCCCAGCGCAGCCCCAGCGCCTCCATCAGGTACAGCTCGAGCAGCCGATGGTGGCGCACCACCTCGAGCGCGACGCGCTCGCCGGCCGGCGTGAGCGTCGCGCCGTGGTAGCGCTCGTGCTGGATCAGCCCCAGCTTGTCGAGCTTCTTGAGCATCGCGGTGGCCGACGCCGGCGAGACGTCCAGCTCTGCCGCGAGCGCGTTCGTGGTTACCTCGCCGCGGGCCTGGAGCTTCCAGATCGCCTTGAGGTAGTCCTGAGCCGATTCACTGACCACATCCTGATTTTAGACATGGCTCAAAATGAATTCAACCGACAACTAGAGACTCGCGGCGAACGCCTCCACCAGAATCTCGGCGTGCTCCTCGGTGAACACCAGCGGCGGGCGGATCTTGAGCACGTTCAGGGCGGGACCGGTCACGCCGATCAGCACGTTTCGCTCGCGCATGCCGTCGACGATCGCTCTGGCCCGGGCCGCGTCGGCGATCTCGACGCCGGTGAGCATGCCCCGGCCGCGCACGTCGATCACGTCGGCATGCCCCTCGCCGGCGCGGCGCAGTGCCGCCCGCAGGGTGCTGCCGACCCGGTCGGCCTGCTCGACCAGCCCGTAGTCCTCGATCACGTCGAGCACCGCGACCGCCGCCGCCGAAGCCACCGGGTTTCCGCCAAACGTGCTGAAGAACTCGGTGGTGCGCGCGAACTCGGCCGCAAGATCGCCGCGCACCAGCGAGCGCCGCCACCGGATAGCCGTTGCCCATCGGCTTTCCCATCGACACCATGTCGGGCCGCAGGCCGAAGTCCTGGAACGACCACAGGTGCTTGCCGGCGCGGCCGTGGCCGGCCTGCACCTCGTCGGCCACCACCAGCCCTCCGGCCGCCTTGACCGTCGCGGCGATCGCCGCCACATCCGCCGGGGCGGGATCGAGAAATCCGTCGCTCGTGAACCCGGTGTCCAGGAACACCGCAGCCGGCGCATGACCCCGCTCGGCGAGCCGCGCGATCGCCGCCTCGGTGCCCGCGCCGTCGAGAGTCGCGAGGGTCTCGACGTAGTCGGGGTGATAGTCGCCGATCCATTCCTCGGGCGACAGATCCGAGATGATCGTGGTGATGCCGTGATAGGCGAACCCCGACACCAGGCCGCCGTCGTTTCCGGTCGCGGCCAGGGCGATGCGCCAGGCGACGTCGTTGGCCTCGCTGCCGGAGTTGACCAGCAGGATGGTGTTCAGCTCGAGGTCGGGCGGCAGTGTGCCGATCATCCGCTCGCCCAGCTCGACCAGCGGCTCGTACAGGTAGCGCGCGTGGGTGTTCAGGCGGCGCGTCTGGCGCACCACCGCCTCGGTCACCCGCGGATGGCAGTGGCCGACGACGGGCACGTTGTTGTAGCCGTCCAGGATCCGCCGCCCGCCGGGCTCGAACAGCCACGGCCCCTGGCCGGCGGCCACGTGCACCGGCCGCGAGTACGTCGGCGGCGTGACCGCCGGGCCGAGCACGGCACGGCGCCGGTCGGCCAGCTCGGCATCGGGCACGCTGCGGAGCGGCGGCGCCCAGCTCGCGGCTGACGGTCTCGAGTCCGACCGAGTCGAGGTGCTCGAGGATCTTCCAGGTGTCCTCGTCCCAGTTCTGGATGTACTCGGCGTTCTCGGGATAGCGCAGCACGCGCCAGGCGCTGACCGTGACGATGGTGGCGAGCCGGGCCAGCAGCACCGTCGCCGTAGACCTCCAGCTCGAGAGGCTCGAGGGGCGTGACCGACTGGTAGCCGTCCATCATGATCCTGCCGACGCGGAACCGGTCGTCCAGGTCGCGGCCGCGCCATACCGATGCCATCGCGGCGGCGAGATCGGTGACCAGCCCGGTATGCATCATGTCGCCGAAATCGACGATCCCCGCGACCCGGCCGCGGTCGTCCAGCAGCACGTTGTCGAGGGCCAGGTCGCCGTGCACCACCTGGGCGCGCAGCTGCGGGTAGCGCGGCGCGACCTGCTGCTCGAACTGGTCGAGCACGCGGTGGATGATCTGCTGCCGTGAAGCCTCGGGGATCGTTTCGACCAGCGGTCGCAGATCGAGCGCGTGCTTGGTGTCCCACAGCAGATGGCGGCCCGCGGCCGGATGGAAGAACCCGCGCATCGCCCGCGCCAGCCGGGCGGTGATCGCGCCGTAGTCGTACGTCGCGGCATCGTCCAGCTCGGCGCCGAGCACCATCGCCCGGCCGTGCATGCGCTGGAACAGCCGCACGTAGTGGGGGCCGTCCGGGCCGGCGAAGGTGGGCCGGTAATCGTCGAAGGCGGGCTCGTCGGGCGCGCCCAGCCGAGCGATCTGGCGGGCGACGGGCAGTTCGGGATCGGCAGTGGCGACGTGCAGCGCCGCGGCCACCTCGATGTCGAGCGACGCGGGATCCTCGCCGAGGTTGGAGATCTTCAGCACTCCCCCGCCCTCGGCACCGGTGTCGATCATGAAGGTCTGGTCGCGCTCGCTTCCCAGGTCGCAGGCAGTGCCGTCGATGCCGAACAGGTCGCGGGCGATGTCGGAGACTTCGAATGGGGTGAACGCCGGCGGCGTGGCCTCGAGCACACCGAGCGTGGACTGAGCTTGATCGGTCATGCGGCAAGCCTACCGCGACCGCCTGCAACAGAAGTGCCAGGCACGTTTGTTGCGTTCGTACCCACTGATACGCTGGGGCGGTCCGGTACCGAGCAGGAGGCGACCATGGCAGGGCAAGTCGTGCATGTGGAGCTGCCGTCCGAGGATGTGGCGCGGGCGCAGGAGTTCTGGAGTGGCCTGATGGGCTGGAAGTTCGGCGATTCGGGCATGCCCGGCATCGACTATCGCATGGCATCGACGGGCGACAACTCGGGCGTGGCCATCTATAACGACGAGAACCGCACGGGCCATCCGATCGTCTACATGGAGGTCGAGGACATCGACGAATCGATCGAACGCATCCGCGCTCTCGGCGGCGAGGCGACCGATCGATCGCCGGTGCCGGGACACGGATGGTTTGCCAAATGCCGCGACACCGAGGGCACGTCCTTCAGCATCTGGCAGAGCGACTCGGACGCGCAGCTGACGCACCAACCCCAAGATCCCCCTTGTGGGGGACTGCACAAAGTCTTGGCCGGAGGGACACTCGGTGCACCCCCGAGAGACCACCGGCGCCCCCTCGTCGCCGCCCCCTCTCCGAGGAACCCAGACGAGTGTGATGCGCGTGGACCCTTCCGGTCGCGCGCATCGCCAGTTAAGAACTCTCCGCCGTGCGGGCGACGCCGGTGCGCTCCGAGCTCATCACCAACCGCGCGCAGCGCACCAGCACCACCAGCGCCGGCAGGCACAGGGCCGTGGCCACGACGAAGGCCGCCGACGTCGACGTCGCATTGGCGACCGCGCCGATCACGACCGCGAAGATCGCGAAGCCGCCCGCCCAGGCAATCCCGATCAGCGCAGTGACGTTGACGTGCGAGACACCGGCGCGGTCGGCGCCGATCGATGAGAGCGGGAACATGGCGGCCCCGACCACCGCGAACGCCGGCCCCCACACGATGACCATGGCGAGCTGCACGTGATCGGGCGGCTGGAAGCTCAGGAGCAGCGGCGAGAGCACCACGAGCACGCCGATCACCAGCGCCACCGGCGCGGCCCCGGCGCGATCAACGATGCGTCCGGCCACCGGACCGATCAACGCACCCAGAAGAGCGCCCACGGCGAAGGCTGCGGCGATGGCCGTGACAGACGTGCCGGTCTTACCCAGGTGCAGCGGCACGAGCAGATCGACGGCCCCGAACGAGCATACGTCGATGGCCGTCAACGCGATGGCCGCCAGCGCGGCCGGCTGGCGCGCGCCGCGGCGGATGCCTTCCAGCACGTCCGGCTCGGCTTCCACTCCGCGGCCGGCCGGTGCGATGTACACGAGCAGTACGCTGACCGCGCTCAGCGCGGCGACGAGCCCGAATGCCACGTCCGAGCCCACCGAAGCGGCCAGCGCACCGATTCCCGGCCCGGCCACCGACCCCGCCGACAGCATGCCCATGACGATGCCCGACTCACGTCCACGCTTGCCCTGTGGCGCGTTGTCGGTCACCCACGCCATCGACGCCGTCCAGACTGACCCGCTGGCGAACCCCTGCACGAACCGGGCGAGGATCAGGATCTCGACGTTGGGTGCCACGGCGAAGATGGCCGTGGCGACGGTCATCAGGATCGCCGAACCGAGCGTGATCCGCCGCGCCCCCCACTTCGGCACCAGGTACACGCACGCGATCGAGACGAACGGCACCGATACGGGGTAGGCCGCGAGCACCAGGCTCGACTGGAAGGTGTTGAGGTGGAACTGCTGCGCATAGTGGGGCAGCAGCGGGAGCACGGCCAGGTAGAGCGAGGCGTCGACGAACATGACGACGCCCACGGCAACGGTGATGCGCCGATACGGAGGCATTACCGCACGCTAGGATGACTGGTTCAGCCCGGAGTGGTCGACGCGAGCGTGAGCGGCTTGACCCAGGCCGGATGCCGCAGCACATGGTGCGGCGAGGATGACCGCCGCGGATAGGCCCGCTGCGAGCCGAACGGCCGCACCGCGCCCTCGTAGGTGCCGCCGTACCAGCCCGAGTCGAGCGGGTCGATCGAGACGACCGTGCCGGTGTGCGGGGCGTGGATGAACTTGCCGTCGCCCAGGTAGATACCGACGTGGTTCAGGCCGTCGAAGAACACGATGTCGCCCGCCTGCAGATCGTTGCGGTCGACGTGGTGTCCCTCGTCCCACTGGGCGTAGCTCGAATGAGCGAGGTTGATACCGAAGTGCGCGTAGACGTAGCTGGTGAATCCCGAGCAGTCGAATCCGGCCGGCGAGGAGCCCGACCAGACGTAGGGAGTGCCCTGAAACTGCAGTGAGTAGATCGCGGCAGCGCGGGCCAGCGTGTGCTGCTGGACATGAGCGCGAGCCGGTGCGTGAGGCACGTCTGCGACATGCGCAAAGCATGCAACGGGAGTTGCCAGCAGCATGGCTGCGGCAACCGGAAGGGATCGGAGCATCCGCTCAGGGAAGCAGCAAACTGCTGGTTTGTCCAATTGGAACCGACCTTCACACAGCGTTCTCCAATCGAATAACCGGTAGAGCAAGCGAAAAAATGATAAAGGGGTCAGCCACCTTTTGTGCATCCGTGGCGTTCGTTGCATCAGTGGAGGCGTCGCCCATGCACAAAAGGTGGCTGACCCCATTTGTGCATCACAGCTACCATCCCGCCCGCCCATGCCCAGTACCGGCCGCCCACACAGACTCCGCGACGACATTCGCAATATCGCGATCATTGCCCACGTCGACCACGGCAAGACGACGCTCGTCGATGCGCTCCTCGGCCAGTCGGGCACCTTCGCCGAACATGCCGAGGTCGTCGACCGGGTACTCGACACCGGCCTCGAGCGCGAGCGAGGCATCACGATCCTCGCGAAGAACGCGGCCTGCCGCTACGGCGACACCAAGATCAACATCATCGACACCCCCGGCCACGCCGATTTCGGCGGCGAGGTCGAACGTGGTCTGACCATGGTCGACGGGGTGCTGCTCCTGGTCGACGCGTCGGAGGGGCCTCTGCCGCAGACCCGCTTCGTACTGCGCAAGGCGCTGCAGGCGCGGCTGCCGGTGATCCTGGTGGTGAACAAGGTCGACCGCCCCGACGCGCGCATCGCCGAGGTCGTGAACGAGGTCTACGAGCTGTTCTTCGATCTGGACGCCACCGAGGACCAGATCGATTTCCCGATCTGCTACACCAATGCCAAGGCGGGTCAGGCGTCGCTCGCCGAGGGCACCCCGGGAACATCGCTGCAGCCGCTGTTCGAACTGATCCTCGAGCACGTACCGCCGCCCCGCTACCACGACGGGGCGCCGTTGCAGGCGCGGGTGGCCAACCTCGACTCGTCGCCCTATCTCGGCCGGCTGGCGCTGTGCCGCATCCAGGAGGGCACGATCCGCCGCAGCCAGCAGGTGGCATGGTGCCGCGCCGACGGCACGTTGGTGAACGCCAAGCTCACCGAGCTGCAGGTCGCCGAGGGCCTCGAACGCGTGTCGGCCGAGCAGGCGGGACCGGGCGACGTGATCGCCATCGCCGGGATCGAGGAGATCATGATCGGCGAGACGATCGCCGACCCCGACGACCCGCATCCGCTGCCGCTGATCACCATCGACCAACCGTCGCTCTCGATGACTGTCGGCACCAACGCATCGCCGATGGCCGGCCAGAGCGGGTCGAAGCTGACCGCCCGCATGCTCAAGGACCGGCTCGACCGCGAGCTGGTCGGAAACGTGTCGCTGCGCGTGCTGGACACCGAGCGGCCCGACGTGTGGGAGGTGCAGGGCCGCGGCGAGCTGCAGCTGGCCGTGCTCGTCGAGCTGATGCGGCGCGAGGGCTACGAGCTGACCGTCGGAAAGCCGCGAGTGGTGACCCGCGAGATCGACGGGCGCCGCTGCGAGCCGGTCGAACGGGTCACGATCGACGTGCCCGAGGACTACTCCGGCACCGTGATCCAGGCGCTCGCGGCGCGCAAGGGGCGCATGGATCAGATGACCAACCACGGGTCGGGCTGGGTGCGGCTCGACTTCCTGGTGCCCGCCCGCGGCCTGCTGGGCTTTCGCACCGAGTTTCTCGACCGAGACCCGCGGCACCGGCATCCTGAACCACGTGTTCGACGGCTACGAGCCGTGGCACGGCGATATCCGCGGCCGCCCCAACGGGTCGCTGATCGCCGACCGGCGCGGCCAGAGTTCGGCCTACGCGATGGCCACCCTGCAGGAGCGCGGCGTGCTGTTCGTCGCGCCCGGCGAGGAGGTCTACGAGGGCATGATCGTCGGCGAGAACGCCCGCGCGGAGGACCTCGACGTGAACATCAGCAAGGCCAAGCAGATGACCAACGTGCGCTCCAACGCCGAGGTGCTGGTGCGGCTCGCCCCGCCGCGGGTGCTGTCGCTCGACCAGGCGCTCGAGTACATCGAGGAGGACGAGTGCGTCGAGGTGACCCCCGACGCGGTGCGGCTGCGCAAGGTCGACCTGTCGGCGTCGGTGCGCCAGAGCGTGCGGTCAAAGGCGGCGCGTGCCGCTCGAGGCTCGGGCTGACGGTGGCCATGCTCGGAACCACAGATCTCGACGTGTCCGCGGTCTGTCTCGGCACAAATGTGTTCGGCTGGACGGCCGACGAGCCGACCTCCTACGCCATCCTGGATGCGTTCGTCGACGGTGGCGGCAACTTCGTCGATTCCGCCGACTCGTACTCGGAGTGGGCCGACGGCAATACCGGCGGCGAGTCCGAGGCGATCATCGGCCGCTGGCTGCAGCGGCGCGGGCGGCGTGACGACGTGGTTATCGCCACCAAGGTCGGCCGCCAGCCGGGGCGGCTTGGCCTGGCTCCTCAGAACATTCGCACTGCCTGCGAGGAGTCGCTCGAGCGGCTCGGCACTGCACATCGACCTGTACTACGCCCACGCGGACGATCCGGACACGCCCGTGGAGGAGTCGGTGCAGACGTTCGCCGAGCTGATCGCCGCGGGCAAGGTGCGCCACGTGGCGGCCTCCAACTTCACCGCTCCGCGCCTGGCCGAGGCCCTCGCGACGGCCCGCGATCTCTCGGTGCCGGGCTACGTCGCGGTACAGACGCACTACAACCTTGTGCACCGCGACGAGTACGAGGGCGAGCTGGCCGAGCTCTGCCGGCGCGAGGGCCTTCCGTGCCTGGCCTACTCCGCGCTGGCCGACGGGTTCCTGACCGGCAAGTACCGGCCCGGCGGGGCCCATACCGGCGAACGTGCCGAGGACGCCACCGCGTACTTCACACCGCGCGGCCTGGCCGTGTTGGATGCGCTCGACGCGGTCGCGGCCCGCACCGGATCGCCCCTCGCCGCGGTGGCGCTGGCGTGGCTGATCGCACAGCCCGGCGTGATCCCCGTGGCGAGCGCAAGCCGTCCGCAGCAACTCACCGACATTCTGGGCGCGATGTCGCTGCACCTCTCCGCCGAGGACATCTCCCTCCTCAGCGCATAACGCATACCCCGTGCCTGGCACGGGGTATGCGTTCAGGTCTGGCGAGAGGCGAGGCCGACGTAGTTCTCGGCCAGGGTGGTGGCCGCCGCCCGTGAGCCGGTGACGTAGCGCAGTTGCGCGAGCTGCAGCCCGCGGTCGAACGCATCGCCGCCGGGCGGCGTGTGCAGCATCGAGGTCATCCACCACGAGAAGTGCTGCGCTCTCCATACACGCCGCAGGCACGCCTCCGAGTAGCCCGCCAGCGGCGCGGGATCGCCGTCATAGTGCGCGGCGATCGCTGCGCCGAGCAGCTCGACATCGGCGATCGCCAGGTTGAGCCCCTTGGCACCGGTGGGCGGCACGATGTGCGCCGCGTCGCCGGCCAGATACAGGCGGCCGTACTGCATCGGCCCCGCCACGAAGCTGCGCATGCCGGTGACGCCCTTCTCGAGCACCGGCCCCTCGGCGAGCGTCCAGCCGTCGACTCCCAGCCTGACGTTCAGCTCTTCCCAGATTCGCTCGTCGCTCCACCGCCGGATGTCCTCGTCGTGGGCGACCTGCAGATAGAGCCGGCTGACGGTGGGCGAGCGCAGGCTGAGCAGGGCGAATCCCCGCTCGTGGCTCGCGTAGACCAGCTCGTCACTCGACGGCGCCACGTCGGCCAGGATCCCGAGCCAGCCGTACGGATACTCGCGCTCGGTCGTGCGCAGCACCCCGCCGGGAATCGTGCTGCGCGACACGCCGTGGAAGCCGTCGCAGCCGGCGATCAGGTCGCAGCGCAGCGTCTGCGGCCCGTCGTGGTCGCGGTAGGTAATGCGCGGCCGATCCGAGTCGATGTCCCACACCGCGACATCGGCGGCCTCGAACACCAGCGGATCGCCCTGATCCAGCCGCAGCGCGATCAGGTCCTTGACGACCTCGGTCTGGCCGTAGATCACGATCGCGGCGCCACCGGTCAGGTCCGACAGCGGGATGCGATGCCGTTCGCCTTCGAACTGCAGATTGACGCCGTGATGCACGATGCCTTCGGCGGCCAGCCGGGCGCCCGCTCCGATCCGCGTGAGCAGGTCGACCGTGCCCTGCTCGAGTACGCCCGCCCGCAGCCGCTGCTCGCAGTAGGCACGGCTGCGGTTCTCGAGCACCACCGACTCGATGCCCCGCGTCTTCAAGAGCTGGGCGAGCGCGAGTCCCGCGGGGCCGGCGCCGACGATCCCGACCTGCGTCGTCTGACCGATCACGTCCCGGTGCGCTCGAACAGCGCCGCCTGGCCCTGGCCGACGCCCACGCACAGCGTCGCCAGTCCGTAGCGCGCCTCGCGCCGCCGCAGCTCGTGCACGAGCGACACCACCAGCCGCGCGCCGCTCATACCCAGCGGATGGCCGAGCGCGATCGCGCCGCCGTTCACGTTCACGCGCTCGGGGTCGATCCCCAGCTCGCGCACCACCGCCACGCTCTGCGAAGCGAACGCCTCATTCAACTCGACCAGATCCAGCTCGGCGACGCTCACGCCTGTGCGATCGAGCAGCTTGCGCACGGCCGGCACCGGGCCGATGCCCATCACCCGAGGATCGACGCCGGCCGCGGCGCTACCCCGGAAGGTCGCAAGGGGCGCAACGCCCAGCGCGGCGGCCCGGTGCTCGCTCGCGATCACCAGCGCCGCGGCGCCGTCGTTCATGCCGCTCGAGTTGCCCGCGGTCACGCTGCCGCCCTTGCGGAAGGCCGGCTTGAGCGTGGCGAGCGTCTCCAGGCTGGTCTCGGGCCGCGGATGCTCGTCGCGATCGAGCTCGTCCAGCACGATCAACTCGTCGGCGAACCGGCCCGCCGCATCGGCCGCCTGCCAGTTTCGCTGCGACCGCAACGCGAACTCGTCCTGCTCCTGGCGCGACACGGCGTAGCGCTCGGCCACGTTCTCGCCTGTCTCGCCCATGCTCTCGAGCGGAAACATGGCCTCCAGCCGCGGGTTGGGATACCGCCACCCGAGCGTCGTGTCATACACCGTCCGATGGCCGCGCTCGAACGCCCTGGCCGGCTTGGGCATGGAGAGCGGCGCGCGGCTCATCGACTCCACCCCGCCCGCGACGAACAGCTCGCCGTCACCGGCGATCACCGCATGGCACGCCGACACAACCGCCGCCAGTCCCGAGGCGCACAGCCGGTTCAACGTGACGCCGGGCACCGATTCGGGCAGTCCCGCGAGCAGCACCGCCATGCGCGCCACATCGCGGTTGTCCTCGCCGGCCTGGTTCGCGCAACCCAGATACACGTCGTCGATGCCGGCCGGGTCGACGCCGGCGCGATCGACCGCCGCGCGCACCGCGGTGGCAGCCAGGTCGTCGGGCCGCACGCCGCTGAGCGCGCCGCCGTAGCGGCCGATGGGCGTGCGCACTGCCGAGAGGATCACCGCGCGGGTCATGCGCCCACCTCCTCGCGGCGCACGCGCTCGGCGATCCGAAACGCGCTGTTCGCGGCCGGCACCCCGCAGTAGATGGCGGTTTGCAGCAGCACTTCCTTGATCTCGTCCCAGCTCAACCCGTTGCTGCGGGCGCCGCGCAGGTGCAGCTCCAGCTCGTGATGGTGTGCGCCGGCCACCAGCGCCGTGAGCGTCACGCAGCTGCGGGTCTTGCGGTCGAGACCGGGCCGCGTCCAGATCTCGCCCCACGCATATCGCGTGATCAACTGCTGGAACTCGGCGGTCAGCTGGGACGCCCCCGCGGTCGACGCGTCCACGTGCTGATCGCCCAGCACCGCGCGGCGCACCTGCGTTCCCTGGTCGAACCGGTCGTCCTCGTTCATGCAGTCTCCTTGAATACCAGGAAGGGCGTCTGCCGCTCGCCCTGCAGGTGGATATCGAAGCGAATCTGGGCCGAACCGATCGCCACACCCGTGAGCCCGGCCCGTTCCCGGGCCGAGAGCGCCGCGAGCAGCGGGTCGGTGCTCGTCCCCGGATGATCCGGAATGTAGACGCGGGTATGCAGCTGGCGGATCAGCCCCCGCGCGAACACCTGCAGCGCGGCGTAAGGCCGGTCGGCGTCACCCGGCGTGCCCGTCACGAAGCCGTAGGCCCCGGCCGGGTCGGTGCCGCTGCGCCCCCAGCCGAACGGCGGCTGCCAGATCTCGACCAGCGCGTCGGGCACCGGCTCGCCGGCGCCGTCGTAGACGCAACCGCCGATGCTCAGCGCCTGCGGATGCCCCGGCTCGACCAGCTCGTGGTGCGGATGCACGCACAGCCCGAACGAGAAGAACGGCCCAACGGTCTGCGATGGCGTCGCGCCCGCCGTCATGTCTCAAACGGGGTCTGGTCGCGCCCGCCGAGCACGATGTCGAACCGGAAGCCGAGCGCCCACTCCGGGGTCGTCGTCTGCCAGTCGAGCGTCGAGACCAGGCGCTGCTGCAACCGCGGATCGCGGATCGACTGGAAGATGGGATCCGCTGCGAACAGCGGGTCGCCGGGAAAGTACATCTGGGTCACGAGCCGGTCGGTGAACGCCCGGCCGAACACCGAGAAGTGGATGTGCGCCGGCCGCCAGGCGTTTTCGTGATTGCGCCAGGGGTAGGCACCCGGCTTGATGGTGGTGAACCGGTAGCGCCCTTCGGCATCGGTCAGGCAGCGCCCCGCGCCCGAGAAGTTGGGATCCAGCGGCGCGGGATGACGGTCGTTCTGGTGGATATAGCGGCCGGCAGCATTTGCCTGCCACAGCTCGATCAGCGCGCCCGGCACGGGCCGCCCGTCGGATCCGAGCAGGGTGCCGGTGACGATGATCCGCTCACCCAGCGGCTCACCCGTGTGCCGGCGGGTGAGATCGCCGTCGAGTTCACCCAGCGGCCCGTCGCCGTACACCGGCCCGGTGGGATCGTGCAGCTCCTCGGGCAGCACGATCAGCGGCTCGAGCGGTGCGCGCAGCCGCGACGAGCGGTAGTCCGGGTTGAGATACGGCGGGTGCACCGTGCCGTCGGCGCCGTCGGCGACTCGTTCGAGCGGTTCTTCCACACTGTTAGGTTCGCATACTTGCCGCGAGCCATGAGCGTGAATAGAAGGTGTCAGGCAGTTTCTATTCACACCACTCCGGTCCGAGTAGCCGAAGCGCTTCTGGTGAATAGAAACTGCCTGACACCTTCTATTCATCCATAATCCGATCGACGATGCCCGCGGCGGCGGCCAGGCCGGCCGCGATCAGGTCGTCGCCGGAGTGAGGCCGTGCCGCAGCATCGTCTCGCCCAGCGCCGCAAAGTCAGGCGGCCCGTCGACTTCGAGGATCGCTCCCACCTCGGTGAAGAAGGCTGGTCCGATACGTCCGGGCGTAGCGATCGCCAGAAACGTGGCGTCCTCGTCCCTCTCGTTGGCGAACCCGTGCACCGCACCGCGGGGCACGCACACCGCTGCACCCGGCTCGACATCCACATTCGCGCCGTCGATCGTCCACGTGGTCACGCCGCGCAGTCCGTAGATCGTCTCCTCGAACGCATCGTGGCTGTGTGGCGCATGCATGCCGGTGCCGCTGGGCACGTCGCACTCGAATACCGCGACGCTCTCGTGGGGCGCTGTTCCCTCGACCAGGAAACGGATGGTCATGGTGCCCACCGCGATCGGCTCGGTCTGGGTCGTCTGCATGGCGTACCTCCAGCTCGTTGGGACATGGTAAAGTGTGTTTACGACTCTAACGGATCGCGATAATCTTGTCAAATCATTTTACGAACTCCAATACCACGCCCGCTCCTCTGGGGCCCCCGTTGATCGGCGCGCTCCTGCGGGTGCCCTGGGAGACGGTCAATGCGCGGATGCTCGCCGGCCTCCACCAGCGGGGGTTCGACGACCTCACCGCGCCGCACCTCAGCGTCATGCAGTACCCCGGCCCTGAGAACCTGCGGCCGTCAGAGCTCGCCGCCAACACGCGCATGAGCAAACAGGCGCTCAACTACCTGCTTGGCCAGATGGAAGAGCTCGGCTATCTGACCCGCTCCGCACAGGACGAAGCCGACCAGCGCGGCAAGCGCATCCATCTCACCGAGCGCGGCTGGAACGCCGGCAGGGCCATGCGTGAGATCGTCGCCGAGATCGAGGCCGAATGGGCTCAGCACCTCGGGCCAAAACGCTTCGCCCAGCTCAAAGCGACGCTCGCCGAACTCGCGTAGGGCTCAGCCTGACGGCGTAGCTTCCCGCTCGGCCATGATGGCGCCTGCCTGCTCCCAGGACGGCGCGTGGCCGGTGAGGGCGGTGACCAGTGACTCCTTGTCGAGTGCCTGCAACCGCACGGGCCCGACCGCGGTCACGGTGGCGGTGCGCGGCACATCGCGCAGCAGTGCGATCTCGCCGAATCCCTCGGCCCGTCCAAGCGTGTTGACGACCGTGCCGTCGCGGGACACCTCGACCGTACCGTCGGCGATCGCGTAGTAGCGGTCGCCGATGTCGCCCTCGCAGATGATCACCTCGCCGTCGGCGGCATCGTGCGGCTCGAGCGCCCGGGCGATCCCCTCGATCGTGGGTGGCGGCAGCGCCTGGAACAGCGGCACCGAGCGCAGCAGCGAGATCTCGACGATGGGCACGCGAGCCCCGCGATCGACCGCCACCAGGCGCCGTAACACCAGCAGCGTTGCGGCGACCAGCACGATGCCGACGCCGGCCATGGCTCCACGCGGACTCGTCAGCGCCACGAGCCCTGCGACCAGCAGCTGACCGATCGCCATCCCGGCCATCGAGGTTGCCTCCAGCACGCCGAACACGCGGGCGAGCACGTCGGCAGGCGAGATCCGCTGCAGGAGCGTCTTTGCCGCCACATCGAAGAATGCCCGCGCGGCGCCGCCCACGATCAGGATCACCACGGCCATGCCAAGCGTCGCCGAGAGCGCGACCACCATGAACGTCACCCCCCACACCAGCAGGCCGGTCACGATCGCCGGCGCCATGTACCGCCGGCCAACGAGCACCACTGCGGCTCCCGCCCCCGCGACGCCACCGGCCGCGAAGATGGCATTGAAGTAGCCGACCCAGCCGGACCCCACGTCGAGCAGGTCGAGCGCGAGCACCACGAACAGCAGGTCGAGCGCTCCGAAGATCACCATCTCCAGTCCGAGCAACCCGACGATGATCCGCGGGCCGCTGTGCTCCCGCAGGGCGCGGAATCCGGCGATCGCCTCGTCGAACGGGCCGGCATCGGTGCCATCCAGAGCGGCCGACGGTCCCTGCACGCCGGCCACCAGCAGCGCCGAGATCCCGCCGAGGGCGGCACAGAGCAGAAACACCGCGCCCGGACCCGAGATGCTCAGGATGACGCCGGTCAGCCCGGTCGCGACGAAGATGCTGCCGTTCTCCACCCAGCCGGATACCACGTTGGTGGCGGTCAGCTCCTCGGCCGAGCGGGCCAGCGCCGGAGTGACGACGGCCTGTGTGGGACGGGTGACCGTGACCGCCGTCGCCGCGACGGCGGCGCACGCATACGCCAGCGGAGCCGGTGCCCCGGCCAGGATGACTCCCGCGGTCGCCCCCATCGCCAGCGCCTGCACCACATACCCGGCGCAGAGCACGCGCACCGGCGGGTAGCGGTCGGCGAGGCCTCCCAGGAACGGCGCGCACAACGCCGCGGGCGTGAGCTGGACGGCCGCGACCAGACCGGCGGTGGTGGTGCCGCCTTCGTCGTAGGCGTACACGAGCATCGCGAGCCACACGGCGTACTCGGCTGCGTTGAACCCGACATAGGCCAGCAGCACGCGCCGCAGCGCGCCGTTTGCGAGCACGGCCCGGATCACGCCAGTGGGCGGTGCGGAAGCCGAGATTGGGCTCTCCAGCGTGGGGCCTCGCTTTAATCGGCAACCGGCAGGACGGCGAGCATGTCACATCGGTCTGTAGGCGGCAACCGGGCCGCGGGCCGCAAGTGTGCTGTAATCCGTGCGCCGGAACACCACTGGGGAGGAACTGCAATGTCGACGACTGACGTACTTGTGGCGGGTTACCCCGATCTGCAGACCGCGTCGCGAGAGTTCGACGATCTCATCTCGCGAGTCGCTGCCAAGGCGCTCGTGATCGACGGGGCGATCCTCGTGACCCACGCGGTGGATGGAAGCGTGAGCGTGCAGCAGACCGGCAACCAACTCGGCAAGAAGGGCGCCGGCTGGGGCGGCGGCGTGGGAGTTGCCGTGGGACTGTTCGCGCCGCCGCTCCTGGCGTCGGCAGCGGTGGGCGCGGCGGCCGGCGGCGTGATCGGCGCGTTCGTGGATCACAGGATGAAGACCGAGCTGCACGACAAGATCGGCGAGAACATCCCCGCAGGTACGGCGGGCATCATCGCCATCTTCGACACCGACCAGCGGCTGGCGGTCGAGCAATGTCTGCCCGGGGCGCCGCTCAAGTCGGTGGCCCAGAGCGAGAAGTCGGGCGTGCGGGCCCTGCAGGACTCGCTGGCCGAGGCCATGGGCAAGTTCGTCCCCGACCGCAGCCACCTGCCGATCCCCGACCGCGCGTTCGGTGGAGTTGCGGGTCACACGCTGGACACGGCGGAGCCCGACTGGTCGATGATCCCCGGGCCGAAGGCACCCGACGGAGCCCCGAACGTGCTGCTGGTGCTGATTGACGACGCCGGGTTCGGCGCGCCCTCCAGCTTCGGCGGTCCGGTCGCGACTCCCAACTTCGAGCGCGTCAAACAGGCCGGCGTGACGTACAACCGATTTCACGTCACCGCGGTGTGCTCACCCACTCGCGCGGCGCTTCTGACCGGACGAAACCAGCATCGTGTCGGGTTTGGATCGATCGCCGAGTACCCCGGACCGTTCCCGGGATACTCGACCTCGGTGCCCAAGTCGTGCGCGCCGCTCCCCCGCGTGCTCAAGGAGAACGGCTACGTGACGGGCGCGTTCGGCAAGTGGCACCTGACGCCCGACAACGTGCAGGGCGCAGCCGGACCGTTCGAGCACTGGCCGCTGGGATGGGGCTTTGACAAGTGGTACGGGTTCCTGAGCGGCGCCGCCGGCCAGTACGACCCCATCATCACCGAGGACAACTCGACGCGGGGCGTCCTGGAGGGCGAGAACGGCGAGCAGTACTACTTCCCCGACGACATGACCAACCGGTCGATCGAGTGGCTGCACGATGTGCGCGCGCAGGACTCGACCAAGCCGTGGATGCTGTTCTACTCGACCGGCTGCGCGCATGCGCCCCACCACGTCGCCAAGGAGTGGGCCGACCGCTACAAGGGCAAGTTCGACGACGGCTGGGATGCGCTGCGCGAGCGCACGCTCGCCCGCCAGAAGGAGCTTGGCGTGGTACCCGAGGACACCGAGCTGACCGCGCGGCCAGACCTGTTCCCCGCCTGGGAGTCGCTGTCGGACGCCGAGCGCACGCTCTATGCGCGGCAGATGGAGGTCTACTGCGGGTTCCAGGAGAACGCGGACTGGAACATCGGCCGGCTGCTGGACGCCGTCGAGGAGATGGACGATCTCGACAACACGCTGATCATCTACATCTGGGGCGACAACGGCGCGAGCATGGAGGGCACGCTGACCGGGTCGTTCAACGAGATGACCTTCCTGAACGGCCTGGTGCTCGACGCCGAGCATCAGATGCAGCTGATCGACCAGTACGGCGGCATCGATGCCATCGGCGGCATCCACACCGCGCCGCACGTCGCCGCTGCCTGGGCGCACGCCTGTAACACGCCGTTTCAGTGGGGTAAGCAGGTCGCGAGCCATCTGGGTGGGACGCGCGACCCGATGGTGGTCTCGTGGCCGGCCCGGATCAAGCCCGGCGGAGAGCTGCGCAGCCAGTTCACGCACGTGATCGACCTGGGGCCGACGATCCTCGAGGCCGCCGGTATCCCCGTGCCCGACTCGGTCGACGGGATCGCTCAGGAGCCGATGGACGGGACCAGCTTTGCGTACTCATTCGACGCCGCCGATGCGGCCGAGCAGCACACTGTGCAGTACTTCGAGATGTTCGGCAGCCGGGCGATGTACAAGGACGGCTGGTGGGCCGCCTCCAAGCCCGACCGCATCCCGTGGGACTTCTCACCGCAAACGCTCGGCGAGTATGGCCCCGGGTCGGGATGGGACGCCGACCGCGACTGCCCGTGGCAGCTCTACTACCTGCCCGATGACTTCTCGCAGGCCCACGATGTGGCCGCGCAGCATCCCGAGAAGGTCGCGGAGCTTCAGGCGCTCTGGTGGGAAGAGGCCGAGCGAAACCGCGCTCTGCCCCTGTGGGGCGGTGCCGCGGTGATGTTCGGGATTCTTCCGCCGCTGCCGACGGTCACGCGGTACTCCTTCGCCGGCGACGTGCAGAACATCCAGCGCGGCATGATCCCCCGGGTGTTCGGGCGGTCGTACGCGATCGAGGCCAACCTGGTGGTTCCTGACGGCGGAGCGGAGGGCGTGATCGTTGCCAACGCCGACTTCATCGGCGGGTTTGGGCTGTGGGTCGACGCCGACGGCATGCTCACGCACACCTACTCGCTGCTCGGTGTCGAGACGTACAAGCAGACGGCGACGTCGAAGCTTCCGACGGGCGAGGTCAGCGTCAAGATGCTGTTCGAGGCGGCCGAGCCAAGGCCCGGGACGGGCGGACACGTGACGCTCTGGGCAAACGGCGAGCAGATCGGTGAAGGCGACATTCCCCAGACCGTACCGATCGCGTTCACGAGCTACGCGGGCATGGACATCGGCCGCGACAACGGGCTCGTCGTCGACCGTGCCTACGAGGATCGAGCTCCCTACGCGTTCACCGGGACCGTCAGGCGGGTGGTGTTCGACATCAAGCCCCCGCAGAGCCACGAGGACGAGAAGGCGCTGCACGAGACAGCCGCGCAGGCCGCCCTTGCACACGGCGCGGCCGCGTAGCGGCAGCCGCCGGCTGAGCTAGTGGGAGGGACAGGACGCAAACCGCCTGTCCAAGCGGAATGCGGGTCGCTGCTACGGCGCTGCTACGAATCGGGCTTGACAGCTCGCAAGCGCTTTCGACTCCGGCAAGCCTGGCTGCAAAGAATTTCAGACGACTGCCCAGGAATTCGCCGATACTGGGATCATGGGATCGCAACGAAAGTGGACGCTGCGTCTTGGCTACCTGGCCGGACTCCTGATCTGGGCCGCAGGCGCCTACGCCTTCTCCGTTGTCAGAACATGGCCCTGTCCAACCGTCGGCGCCTGTGACGCTCCGGGGCCTAATCACCTGCATCTGCAACTGGCCGTCTGGCTCGCGGTCGCCGGAGGCGCCGTGATCATCGCCATGACCGTTTTGGCAGTCCGCTGGGGTCTTGACCGCTAGTCCGGTCGAGAATGCCGGCGACTGGACAGTGCCGATGGCAGTGTTGCCTCGTGCCGATTGAGACGCGATACTTCGACTATGCGATGGCCTGAGGTAGGGGACTCAGATTGGGCCCGACTTTGGACGATCAGGGCCGCCGCCATGCTGGGCGTGATCACCCTGCTTGGAGCTGGCTACGCGGCGCTTTGGTCCACTCAGCTTGCGTGCCCGAAATCCACGCCGACCCACGGCTACGCGTGCGACCTCCCGGCGCCTGACCATCCACACTTGGGCCTTGCCGTCGGGCTCGGATTGCTCGCTCTTGGCCTGTTCGTCCCCTCCGGGCTGATCGCCCATTTCTGGCGGGAGTCAATCTGGTGGCGGCCCGAGCAGCATCCGTCTAGCTGATGGGCGGGTCGGCTGTCAAAGCCTTCACGTTCGGCGTGCCACTGCTGGCGATCCTGATGCTGATCGGTTGCGGACACGCCCAGATTGAAAGATCCAACATGCACTGGCATAGCACCCGTTTCGACGGCACCCGCCAAGTGGCCGCGAACACCTACATGCTGCCGATGAGGAAGCTCCCGTTTCCGGTGCGGCTGCCGCGCGGGATGCATCCGCCGGCTGCTGTGTACGCAGCCCCGAAGGACGCCCAGGGTGCCAACCGGGTCGTCATCGCCCGGTACGCCGAGAACTCTGACGTGGGCATCGTCTGGCTCACCTTCACGCCACACGCCCATTCCCTGAACCTCAAAAGCATCGCGAGTTGTGACGGCTGCAACGATGGTGGCGGTGTCATCAGCCTCGGCCATGGAGTCCGCGGGGCCGCGCTCTCAAATAGTGCCCAAACCAGCGTGACCTGGCACCAGAACGGCTATGAGATCACCCTGCTCGGCCCGGCGCCGCTGACCGCTGGCACCGCCGAGCGGATGGCGCGCTCGACTACGACGGCCATGGCCGGTTGTCCGGGCTGCCGGCCCGACTGAGAACCTTTCGTCGCAGTGCAAAGTATGAACGGGGTTGTCCTGGACTCGCCGGCCACGGGAGCTCCGCGACGCCGATCGGCGTTCTACGCCTTGGGATCGGATCGAGCAGCGCGCCCGGAGGCGAGCCTCAACATTCGCGGATCGAAGCCGAGGCGCTCCAACCAACGGTGCACAAACGACCGAGGATCTGGTGCTCGTTTGAAGGTCGCCGCAAACGTAGCAGAGACGAAATCTGTTACGCCCTTGCTACGTTCGGGCCCGAAAACCGGCTCCGAAAGCCCGCGAAGGCTTGCGAAGAGTCAAGCTCCGAGCCATTCACCGACCCGTATTCCGACCGGGTTTGCCGCGAGACTTCGGACGACCTTCTCAAGTGGGAGGGACAGGATTCGAACCTGTGTAGGCAGAGCCAACGGGTTTACAGCCCGTCTCCTTTAACCACTCGGACACCCTCCCGAACGACGCTGAGTGTACTGCGCTTACTCGGCGTTTCGCAGCGCTTGCGCTTCGGGGAGCCCCTCCAGCTTCTTCAGCGTGTTGTTCTCGATCTGGCGGATGCGCTCGCGGGTGACCCCAAACGCGCGGCCGACCTCCTCGAGGGTGTACGGCTGCTCGCCCTTCAGGCCAAACCGCAGCTCGATCACCTTGCGCTCGCGCTCGGGAAGCGAGTCGAGGGCGCGTTCGATGTCCTCGCGGCGCAGCGTCATCGTGGCCGAATCGAACGGGCTGACGGCCTGCTCGTCCTGCACGAAGTCGCCCAGCTCGGACTCCTCTTCCTCGCCGATCGGCTTTTCGAGGCTGACCGGCAGCTGCGCCATGCGCAGGATCTCGCGCACTTCGTCGGCGGTCATTTCGAGCTCGAAGGCGATCTCCTCGGGGCGCGGCTCGCGACCGAGGCGCTGCACCAGCTGGCGCTCGATGTGCACCACGCGGTTCAGCTTCTCGACCATGTGCACCGGGATCCGGATGGTGCGTGCCTTGTCGGCGATCGCGCGGGTCACGGCCTGGCGAATCCACCACGTTGCGTACGTCGAGAACTTGTAGCCCTTGCGGTAGTCGAATTTCTCCACCGCGCGGATCAAACCGAGGCTTCCCTCTTGAATCAGGTCGAGAAAACTGAGCCCGCGGCCCAGATAACCCTTCGCAATCGAGACCACCAGGCGCAGGTTGGCCTCGATCATCTGCTGCTTGGCGAGCATGTCGCCGCGCTCGATGCGCTTGGCCAGGCTGACTTCCTGATCGGCGGTCAAGAGGTTGACCTTGCCGATCTCACGCAGATAAAGACGGAGCGAATCGAGGCTGGGCTCCACCGTCAGGTCGAGCTCGGGAGCCTTCTCGTTGTGGAACTTGGCATCGGCCTGGGCGGACTGCTTTGATTCGGCGTCCAGAAGCTCGATGTTGTGCTCGAGAAGATAGGTATAGAAGTCCTCGAGCTGCTCCTTGGTGAGCTCGATCTCTTCGAGCGCCGTGGCGACCTCGTCGTAGGTCAGGTAGCCCTTTTCAAGGCCTTCCTGTACGAGCGCTTTGAGCTCCTCGATATCCGGAAGGGAGATCTCGACAGTCAGCATTGGCGCCCTCATTGCATCGGGAACAAAGACAGTGGTTTCACCCAAAAACGGAACGCAGCCGCGCCCGCTCTGTGGCGGTGGGTGAGAGGAAAACGCAGACGCGGTGAGTATAGCCCCGGGTTGTCGCGACCGAAAGTCTCAGTTTGGGAATTTCCCTCCAGAATCTGACAATCTTGAGCAGGCCAGCGATAGCCTTCAGGTATGCCTGAGCTACCCGAACTCGAGGCGTTCGTCGCGCGCCCAGCGCGAGCCGCTCACGCGCGAGCCGATCGCCGCAGTGCCGGTCGCGCATTTCGCGACCGTAAAAACCATCGCGCCGCCCGTACAGTCAATCGTGGGGCAGCGATTCGTGCAGGTGGGCCGGCGCGCCAAGCGGCTGCTATTCGAGGCCGAGGACGGAAACACGCTGATGGTGCATCTGATGTCGGCCGGAAAACTCGTGATCGCCCGCAAGCACACCAAGACGGCGCGGCTGGTGGTTGCCTTCGAGTCGGGCACCGAGTTGATCATGACCGAGACCGGATCCAAGCGGCGCGCGGGTGTGTGGTTGCTCACACCGCAGGATCTCGCCGCCGAACTCGCCCACATCGGCCCCGAGCCGCTCGACCCGAGCTTCACCGTCGAGGTGCTCGCCCGCCAGGCGCAGGAGCATCCGCATCTGCTGCACGGGTTCCTGCGCGACCAGCGGGCCATCGCCGGCATCGGCCGGGCGTTTGCCAACGAGATCCTGTGGGCGGCGATGCTTTCGCCGAACACGCGGTCGGCCAAGCTCGACGGCCGAAGAACTCGAGCGGCTGCACACGGCGATCGTGACGGTGCTGGGCGACGCGGTCGAGCGGCTGGTTCCGCTGTCGCGGAGCGCGTCTCACCACCAAGGCCACCCGCGGCTACGTGGTGCACGACAAGGCGGGCACGCCCTGCCCGCGCTGCGGCGATCAAATCCGAACCGTGTCCTTTGACGAATACACGGTGTTCTACTGCCCAACCTGTCAGACCCAGGGGCGGGTGCTCGCCGACCGGCGGCTGTCGCGCCTCCTGCGGGACTGACCTACCATTCCGAGGCTATGAACCCCACAACTGCATTCAAACAGGATCTCCAGTCAGAAGCCCCTCAGGTGCACCTGGGACTCACCCGCGCCGGCGTGACCGGCGTGCAGAAGGTCATCCGCATCGCCCACGCCGGCACCGAGCTCGTCTACTACGCCGACATCGACTGCTACGTCGATCTCGATCCGTCGCAGAAGGGCGTGCACATGTCGCGCTTCCCCGAGATGGTGGCCGAGGCGATCGACGCGGTGGTGATCGGCGAGGCCCTGCACGTCGAGGATCTGGCCGAGCACATCGCAGCCGGCGTCGTCACGCGCCAGAAGGCGGTGCGCAGCGAGGTCACGATCCGGGCCAAGTTCCCGGTCACCCGGCGCACGCCGGTGACCGACCTGCCGACGCAGGAGATCTACCACCTGATCGGCCACTCGCTGGTCAACGGCAAATCGAGCGCGGCGCATGGTCGGCGTCGAGGTGCGCGGTCTGAACGCGTGCCCGTGCGCGCAGGGGCTGGTGCGCGAGCGGGCGTCGGTGAAGCTGCTCGATGCCGGATACAGCGACGGCCAGATCGACGAGATCTTCGACCTGCTGCCCGCCGCGACGCACAACCAGCGGGCCGAGGCGACGCTGATGATCGGCACCAAGCGCGAGGTCGATGCGCGCGACCTGATCGGCATCGCCGAACGGTCGATGAGCGCGCCGGTGTTCGAGCTGCTGAAGCGGCCCGACGAGCTGTTCGTGGTCGAGCAGGCGCACCTGCATCCGCGGTTCGTGGAGGACTCGGTGCGGCTGATGGTCTCGGGAGCGCTCGAGCACTACCCCGATCTCTCGGACGGCTGCTTCGTGCTGGCGCGCCAGATCAACTTCGAGACGATCCACAACCACGACGTGCTGGCCGAGCGCCACGGACTGGTGTCCGAGCTGCGCGCCGACCTGGACGGCGACCGCGAACACGCGGGCCACACGACCGCCCGCGCCTGGCTCGAAGGTGCCTAACGTGAATAAGAGGGGTCAGTCGCCATTTATTCACCGCGGCCGGCGGGCGGTACCGTGCGCCATCCGGTGGACGGTTGACTGACTCACGCCCAACTCGGTGGCGATTTCCATTTGGGTATAGCCGAGTTCGATGGCTCGGAGCAGCGCAGCAGCCGTCCGTGGACGCAGAGTTCGGCGAGGGTCGGTGGCGGCGTCGCCGTAAGCGACCGGTAGCCGCCCTGGCCGCCCACGTACCACCACGCTGCCTCGCAGTCGAGTCCACCGCTGGGCCGGGAAAGGCCCAGTAGAGCCCGATGAGCTGACCAGCGCCACTGCTCGGGCGAGCCGACGAGCCCCGCGTTGCATGGGTTGTATGCGATATAGCGGAAGGTTGCCTCCAAATGCCCATCTGAGCGGATCGGGCTTGCGTGATACCGATTCCCGAACACGTGGCCTTGACGCTCGTGGGCCGCGTTGAACCAGTGCGCATGCCCCCCGATCAACTCGCGCATGCCCGCACCCATTCCCCGCTGGCCCAGCCGGATCACCAGATGGACGTGGTTGGACATCAGGCAGTGGTCGAGCAGCGTCCATTCGGCGCCGCGCACGACTGCGGCGAGCCGATCGAGAAACGAGAGGCGGTCGGCCGGTGAGAGAAACACCTCACCGCCGCGATTTCCGCGAACAGTCAGGTGGTGCAGTGTCCCGGCGGTTTCATCTCTGGGGGGTCGAGGCATAAACGACCGTAACCGGGCGTCCTATCGCGAGTCAGTTACAACGCGTTACAGAAGTGAATAAGAGGGGTCAGTCGCCCTTCTTTGTGCCAAGCCGGGTTCGCGTGAATAAGAGGGGTCAGTCGCCTTTTATTCACGATGAATTGGTCACGCACGCTGAGATTGGTGAATAAAAGGCGACTGACCCCTTTATTCCGGCACCCCTCTTATTCATGCGCGTAAAGTTTGGCGGCGATGAGTTCGGCGACGTGGTGTTCGACGAGCGACTGCACCACCGGGCTCGCGGCCTCGGGCAGCGGGATGTCGAGCGCCGCGTCGGGGAGCGCGCCGCCCACGGTGATCACCGGAAACTCGCGCTCGCGCGACCACTCCATCACGTCGGCCTCCCACGCCGACCCGCGCAGCAGCAGCAACCCGAGCCCGGGCGGCTTGCTGAGATAGACGTCGACGTGCGACCAGTCTCCGGTCTCGCACGCGTCGGCCACGATCCTCGGCACCTCGCGCAGCATCAGCGCCGACTGCTCGGCCGACCCGATCCGCTCGGCCGGCGCCAGCACGTGCACGCGCCGGCCCTGCGAGCAGCTCCACCGCCTGCCCGAGCCAGGCGTCGCGCGAGTCCAGCAGCCGCGCCGACGCCTCGGCCGCCGCCTCGATCCAGCCCGCCGGCACCCCGGCGATCATGTGCAGCAGCGCCAGCGTCGACTGGTAGCTGCGGCAGGCGATGCCCGACACCTCCTCGCCGGCGTGCAGCAGCAGCACGTCGTGGCCGAGCTCGGCCAGGGCGCTGCCGGGGCGGTTGGTGATCGCCACCACGTGGCTTCCGTGGGCACCGTGGCGCTCGGCCGCAGCCACCGTCTCGTCCGACCCGCCGGTGGCCGAGATCACGATCGCCGAGGTGTCGGCCGACGGCTGTTGCGGCAGCCCGGTCGAGGCCATCTCCACGTTCGCGTCGACCCCGACGTGGCGCATCCCCGCGACCACCGTCATGCCGGCAAACCGCGACGAGCCCATCCCGAGCACGACCACCCGATGGCGCAGCTCGACGCGGCACGCCCGCCGCGTACTCGGCGGCCAGCGCGCGCAGCGACTGCGGCGCTCCCAGCACGTCCTCCAGAAACCGCTCGGGTGCATGTCACTCATTGCGGGTGCTCCAGCAGCCAGCGCATGCCGCCCTCGGCCACCGGCATCCACTCGGGCAGATACGTGCCCGCGTAGGTGTACTCGTAGCACTCCTTCTCGACCTCGAACGCGTGCAGCAGCCGCCGGTCGACCGGGCCGTACCCCTCCAGGAACGCCTCGCGCGCGGCGTCGATCCACCGCTCCACCGCGTCGCGCTCCGCCGTCCCAGCCGTCGATCGGCTGCCAGCGCGCCACGTGGTCGAACGAGCGCAGCATCGCCGCGACGTCGCGCACCGGCGGGCCGGGCAGCGACCGGCGCAGCAGCGGCTTGGACGGCTCCCCTTCGAAGTCGACCACCACCAGCCGCCCGTCGGGCGCGCGCAGCACCTGGCCGACGTGCAGATCGCCATGCACGCGCGTCACCTCGGGCAGCGGCGCCGGTGTGCGCAGCCCCTGGAGGCGGTGCTCGATCGTCTCGGTGTGCTCGACCAGCACCGCCCGCGCCGATCCCCCGGACAGCTCGATCGCGCGAAAGAGCGCGCTCTGCGCATCGTCGGCCCAGCCGTTCAGCTCGTCGTTTCCCGCCATCCGCGAACCGAGTCCCGCCAGCGCCCGCTCGAGCTGGGCGACCGTCTGGCCCACCTCGCCGAACCCCTCCACCGATCCACTGCGGACTGAGGCCGCCGCCCAGGTCCAGCCGTCGGTCGCATCGGCGACGTAGTCCTGCAGCAGCATCAGCGGATGCCCGTCCCAGTACCCGGCGCCCCGGTAGGCCGGCACCGCCTCGACGCGCCGCGCCGTCAGATGCGCGCCCAGCTCGATCTCGGGATGCGTACCGCGCTCGAGCCGGCGGTAGAGCTTTGCCACCACCCGCTCGCCCACCACCAGCGAGGTGTTCGACTGGTCGTGGCCAACCGGCCGCTCGCCCGCGCACGGCTCGAGGCCCGCCGCCGGCTCGAACCGAAACGCCCCGCGGGTCGCCGCGTCGACGGCCAGCTTCACCAGCTGCTGCGCCCACGTCGCCGTCGATCCACAGGTAGCGGTCGGCGCCGCCGTCGCTGGTCGAGACCTCCAGCACCCGCAGTGCCGCGCCGTCGAGCTCGAGCCGGTCGAGCTCGGCCACCGCCGTCACGGTGCCGCCCTTGCCCCCAAACCAGCGGGCCGAGGCGATCTGCTCAGCGGTTGGTGCCGACACCTTCGATGAGATCCGCTGCCTTGACCGTGCCGGGGTTAGCCTGCAGCCGCCGCGCGATCTCGCCCATCCGCTGCGTGCAGTGCCTCGTCGCCGGCCAGCCGGTTGACCGCCCCGGCCAACTCCTCGGCCTCGAAGGTATAGGTGCCGAGCCGCACGCCGTACCCCGTCTCGTGCACCCGCTGGGCGTTGTCGTACTGATCCCAGAACAGCGGCAGCGCGATCATCGGCTTGCCATAGTGGAAGCACTCGGTGGTGGTGTTGTTGCCGCCGTGGGTGATCACCAGATCGACCTGCGGCAGGATCGAGGGCTGCGGCACGAACTCCTCGCCCCACATGTTGTCGGCCAGCTCGTACTCGTCGTGGCACGGGCCCTTCGACACGATGTAGCGATGCGGGGTGGTTGCGAGCACCTCGACCAGCCGCTTCATCAGCCCGACGTCGGCCGAACCGAGCGAACCAAGCGAGAGGTAGACGAGCGCGCCTTCGCCGTCGCGCAGCTTCTCGGGGATTTCGAACGACGCGTCCGAGCCGCGCACGCACGACTCCAGCCGATGCCATGAGATGTCGAGCGGCTGGCGGCGGCCGTAGTCGATCTCGGCCGGGTACAGGTACAGGTTGAGCTCGGGCGAGGTGTACTCGAAGTCCAGATCGGGCAGCGCCGGCCCGCCGGCCTCCTGCACGAAGGTGTTGAACTCACCCCACGTGTCCTGATGGCTGCGCCGGTACTCGGCGCGAAACTCCTCCCACTCGCTCTGATCGTTCTCGGGCAGGCCCGAGAACACCGGAGCGATCGCCGGGTCGCGCACCTCCAGCGGGTTGCACGACACGATTCGCACCCACGGGATGCCGCTGGCCGGAAGCGCGGGAAACGCTACCACGTTGTCCTGCACGATCACGTCGGGCTGCAGCTCGGCGAAGATCTCGTGCAGCCGCGGATCGACGTACCGGGCGCCGTCGATCAGCGCCTGGAAGGTGGGCTGGATGAACTCGCTGAGCTGCTCGATGGTCGGCTTGCGAAAGACCGGCGCGGTATCGCGGATGAAGTCCTTCCAGAACTGTCCGGGCACCTCGGGCTGCTCGGGAGCCGGGCCCAGCCGCATCAGCCGCTCCTCGAACCCCCGCGCCTCGAGCGTGCCCGCGAACGACTCCTCGCAGATGAAGACGACCCGGTGGCCGCGCTCGCGCAGCACGTCGCCGATCCCGACGCAGTTATTGGTCGGGCCGTAGGCGCCCTCAGGGAAGAAGACAATGGTCTTACCGCTCACCGTGGGAATCCTCCTGGTACGCCTCGGGGCGGGCGCCGCCTGGCACCCGCCCCGAAATCAGGCAGTTTGTCTGTCGGCTAGACCGAGGCGGTCGTCGACCGGGCCGCGGCGTAGCGCTCGGCCACCTTCGACCAGTCGACCACGTTGAAGATCGCGGCGAGGTAGTCGGGGCGGCGGTTCTGGTACTTCAGGTAGTACGCGTGCTCCCATACGTCGATCCCCAGGATCGGCGTCTGGCCGTCGGAGATCGGCGAGTCCTGGTTGGGCGTCGAGACGACCTTCAGGTCGCCGCCGTCCACCACGAGCCACGACCAGCCCGAACCGAAGCGGTTCACGCCGGCGTCGCTGAGCTGCTTCTTGAGATCGTCGAAGCTGCCGAAGGCGGCGTCGATCGCGCTGCCGAGCTCACCGCTGGGAGCGCCGCCCCCGTTGGGCCCGAGCACCGTCCAAAACAGCGAGTGGTTAGCGTGGCCGCCGGCGTTGTTGCGTACCGGGCCCTGCTTGTCGGCCGGAAGCGACGAGAGATTCTTGAGCACGTCCTCGACGGGCTTATCGGCCCACTCGGTGCCCTCGAGCGCCGCGTTGGCCTTGTCCACGTACGCCTGATGATGCTTGTCGTGGTGGATCCGCATGGTCTGCTCGTCGATGTGAGGCTCGAGAGCGTTGTAGTCATAAGGTAGGTCGGGTACGGAGTACGCCATATCTGCTCCCTCCAGGAGGCTTGGATGACTTCGGGGTTAGCATATCTCCGTGAGCGAGATCGCCCGCAAGAGAGTGCTCGTATCAGGTGGTTCCCATCGGCTGGGCCGCGCAATCGCGCTCGACCTTGCACACGCGGGCGCGGACGTGGCCATCAGCTACCACTCCTCGGGACCCGCAGCGGCGGAGACTGTCCAGCTGATCCAGGAGGAGGGCCGCCGCGGCGTGGGCCGCGCCGCCGACGCCACCGATACCGCCGCCATGGCCGATCTGGTGGACTGGGCGGCGGCAGAACTGGGCGGCCTGGACGCCTACGTGCATTGCCCCAGCGGCGGGTTTGAGCCGCGCCGCGCCGACGACATCGACCCTGCCCTCTGGAATGCAGCGTTCGACACCACCGCCCGCGGATTCTTCTTCGCCGCGCAAGCCGCGCATCGCCACCTGCGCGAGGCCGGCGGCGGCACGGTCGTGGCGATCACCGACGTGGCGGGCATCCAGCCGTGGCCCCTGTTCGCGGCTCACGGAGCGGCCAAGGCGGCATTGATCCACCTGGTCAAGACGCTGGCCGTGGCCTGGGGCCCCGACAACATTCGCGTCAGCGGCGTGGCGCCGGGGCCGGTGCTCTTGCAGCCTGACGATCGCGGCGCCGGCGAGGACACGGTGCTGGGCCGGCACGGCTCGCCGGCCGACGTGTGCCGCACGGTGCGGTTCTGCCTCGAGTCGGACTTCGTCACCGGCCAGAACGTGATCGTCGACGGTGGAAGGCTGCTGCGCGAATGAGCCTTGCGCCGCGCATCACGCTGGTGACGCTGGGAGTGTCCGACCTGCACCGCGCGATCGACTTCTACAGCGCTCTGGGCTGGAAGCCGGTGAACGTGGTCGACGACGACGTGGCGTTCATCCAGATGGGCGGGATGGGGCTTGCGCTGTGGGGCCGCGAGAAGCTGGCCGAAGACAGCGTGGCCGAGGACGTGGGCGGCTTTGGCGGAGTGACGCTGGCCCACAACGTCGCCGCCGAGGCCGAGGTGGACGCGGCCATCGAGACGGTGCGGGCGGCCGGCGGCACCATCGCCCGCGAGCCGGCCAAGGCGTTCTGGGGCGGCTACTCGGCGGTGTTCCACGACCCCGACGGACACCCGTGGGAGGTCGCCCACAATCCGTTCTGGACGGTGCACCCCGACGGCACCGTCACCATCTGAGACGGCTGGTAGTGTGGCGAGGTGGCCACGATGGAAGACACACGACAGATCGAGGTGCTCGACCACGGATTCGTGAGGCTCGACGCGGCCATGGCGGACGATCTCTCGGTGGTCAATGCCGCCCGCGTGTCGTTCGCCCAGCAGGTCGACGCCATGAGCGAGCGCGACGAGGGGCTGATCCGGTTTCTGATGCGCGAGCGGCACGGCACGCCGTTTGAACACAACGCGTTCCGGTTCCACATCAAGGCGCCGATCTTCGTGGCGCGTGAGTGGATGCGCCACCGGGTGGGGTCGTTCAACGAGTGGTCGGGGCGTTACTCGCAGCTCGAGCCGGAGTTCTATCTGCCCGCCGCCGAGGACGTGCGCACGCAGGTGGGAAAGCCCGGCGCCTACACGTTCGAGCCGGTCGATCCGGGCCTGGCCGAGCACACGCGCGACGCGCAGCGCGCAGTGTACGAGCAGGCGTACGCCACCTACCTCGACCTGCTGGAGCGCGACGTCGCCAAGGAGCTCGCCCGAAACGTGCTGCCGGTCGCGATCTACACGCAGTTCTACTGGACGCTCAACGCGCGCAGCCTGATGAACTTCCTGTCGCTGCGAAATGCCGAGACGGCCCAACGCGAGATCCGCGCATACGCGGCGGCGCTCGAGTCGTTGTTCGCCACGCAGATGCCGGTCACCCACGCAGCGTTTCTGGCCAACGACCGCCGCTC
The DNA here is from genome assembly GCA_963796875.1 of uncultured Actinomycetes bacterium. Lineage (GTDB taxonomy): Bacteria > Actinomycetota > Thermoleophilia > Gaiellales > JAICJC01 > CAVPTL01. The sequence continues at coordinate 1,388,015 of CAWCNL010000002.1, read as the reverse complement.
GCCCTAGCGGCGCGAGACTCTGCGCCCACTGCCACCCTACGGGGTGATATCGGAGTGCCCCGAGGGGAGCTTTGATGTGAGTGATGCACTCGCTTCCCCCCGTGCGTGCAGGCCGTCTCGGCACGCCCCCGCACACCCGAATATCCTCACAGATCCGCCGCTTCGGCCTGGTCTGGATGCTCACGGCCATGGTCGTTTTGGCCGGCGTGGTCCTGACCCGATCGGTCACCAACATCTATCGAAACGGTGAGCTGGTGCGGTCCACGGCGGCGTTGAACGCGACCCATGCACACGAGCGCCTTTCCGCAGCAGTCGAACGCGAGGCAAGCGATCTGGCCGGGTGGAAGCTGACCGGCGCGAGCCGCTACCGCAACGCCCTGACGGCCGACCGCAGCGAGACCGCAGCCGCTGCTGCCGCCGCCGATCGCACCTACGGGGCGCTTCCCGCCGGGCTGGCTCGCAGGGCGCGGGCAGAAGCGGCCTCGGTGGCCATGTGGAACCGCCGGCTCGATGCCAACTCGAGCGTCACCGGCGGGTTCGCGCTGGAACGCGACCTTGCCGCGACGACGACCGCGCTGACCGCGCACGCCGACACCGAGCGCGGCGCCGTGCTGCGGCGGGCGCAGATCAGCGACGAGGTGCGCCTCGGATCCACCGTGATCGGATTGATGGTGCTGCTGGTGGGCGGCGCCCTGGTGTTGCAGAAGGCGTGGAAACTGGCCGTCGAGGCCGACGCGCGGCGCGACCGCGAGGCGCTCTTCAACCGCCAGATCGAGGCGATCATCGCCTGGAGCGCGCGGGCCAAGGCCGCGACCACCCGCGGCCAGCTGATCGGCTACGCCCACATGGCGCCGCTCGAGGCGATCGGGGCGACGTGCCTCAACGTCGCCGAGGGCAATGCCCCGGCTCACCGCCCTCACGGCGTGCGGCCCACGTCGCTGATGGTGGACGATGCCGGTACCGGGCTCTACATGAGCGTCTGCTTCAGCGAGGGACGGGGAGATGAGCTCGACCATCAGACGCTCGACCTGATGCTGGGGCACCTGGCCGCGCTGTGGCGGACGGTGCTGCGCCAGGAGGAGCTGGAGCGGGCGGCCGGCCACGACGCGTTGACCGGTCTCCCCAACCGTCGCGCGTTCGAGGGCGAGCTGCGCCGCCGGGTGAGCCTCTCGCGTCGCCGCGACCTGGGCTTCACATTGGCGATCGTCGACCTCGACCACTTCAAGCTCGTCAACGATTCGATGGGCCACCCCGAGGGCGACGCGGTGCTGCGCCGCGCGGGCGAAGCCATTCGCCGGTCGCTGCGCGGGTCGGATCGCATCTTCCGGCTGGGCGGCGAGGAGTTCGTGCTGCTGCTCGAGACCACCGATACCTCCGGCGTCGAGGACATCCTCAACCGCGCCCGCGAGGCCGTCAAGGGGCTCGGCGTGCAGCCCGCCCCCGGTGTGCTCACCTCGGCTTCGATCGGCTGGGCCGTATACCCCGAGGATACCGACGATCGCAACGTCCTGATGCACCTGGCCGACCGCGCCTTGTACGAGGCCAAGGAGCGCGGCCGCGACCGCGTCGAGCGGGCGACCGAGAACCGCCCCAGGGCCGCCTGACATACTTCTGAGCGATGCAACTGTGTGGTCGCGGCTTGACCGCCGCGGATATCGAATCGGTCGCGCTGGCGGGCGCCGAGGTACAGATCGCGCCTGATGCGGCGGCGCTGATCGCCGAGCGGCACGCGTCGTTGGCCGGCGCCGTCGCCGAGGGCATGCCTATCTACGGCGTCACCACCGGGCTCGGGCCGGGAGTCACCAAACGCCTCGAACCGAGCCCCGATCTCCCCCTGCGGACGCTGCGCGGCCGCGCCGTGGGGGTCGGCGAACCGCTGCCGAGCGAGCTGGTGCGGGCGGCCATGACCGCCCGGTTGAACGGCCTCTGCCTGGGCGGCTCGGGCATCAGCCTGGAGCCGGCCGAGGTGCTGTGCGCGATGCTCAACGCGGGCGTGCATCCGATCGTGCCGCGCTACGGCTCGGTGGGCGCGTCTGACCTCTGCCTGATGGCGCATATCGGCCTGGTGGTGGCGGGCGAGGGCGAAGCGGAGTACCAGGGCTCGACGCTGCCGGGAGCCGTCGCACTGGAGCGGGCCGGCCTCACACCGGCCAACCTCGCGCTGAAGGACGGCCTGGCGCTGTGCAGCGCCTCGTCGGTCGGCGCGGGCGCGGGAGCGCTCGCGGTGCGCCGCGGGCGGCGGCTGCTGGCGCGGGCGCAGACGTCGGCGGCGCTCTCGATGGAAGGGTTTCGGTCGAGCCTCACGCCGATCGACCCGCGGGTGGTCGCAGCGCGGCCCGCACCGGGTCAGGAGTGGGCCGCCGCCGGGTTGCGAGCGATTCTCTCGGGCGGCGATCTGACGCGGCCGGGAGCGGCCCGGCGGGTGCAGGATCCGCTCAGCTTTCGCTGCGTGAGCCAGGTGCACGGGTCGCTGCACGTGGCGCTCAACCTGCTGGAGGCGGCGGTGGAGCCCGAGCTGAATGCGGCGGCCGACAACCCGCTGGTGCTGGACGGCGGCGAGGTGATCTCGAACGGCAACTTCCACACGCCGGCGATCGCGTTGGCCGCCGACACCGTGGCGATCGGCATCGCCCAGGTGGCGGCTCCGCTGGTGGAGCGGCTCGGCCGGCTGTTGACCGAGACGATCAGCGGCCTGCCGTCCAACCTCACCCGGCAGCCAACCGGTTCGGCGGGGCTGGCGGCGCTGCAGAAGCCCGCCCAGGCGCTTGCGACCGACATCCGCCAGCGCGCAACGCCGTTCGCGCTCGACCCGCGGCCCAGCGCCGAATCGATCGAGGACGACGCGACCAACTCCACGCCCGCCGTGCTGCGCCTCGACGACCAACTCGACCTGCTCACGCAGCTGATCGCGATCGAATGCGTGATCGCAGCGCAGGCGGTTGACCTGGCGGCGCCAGGCAGGCTCGGCGCAGGCACGGCCGAGGTGCACGGGCTGGTGCGCTCGGTGGTCGAGCCGCTGGATCAGGATCGCCCGCTGAGCGGAGACGTCGCGGCGGTCGCGCGGCTGCTGGGCTAGCGGTTCGGATACGGCCCGACTATGATTTTCAGTGTGCGTAGGTTGCCTAGGCCATTCTGGCTCTCATCCGCGGCGGTCGTGTGGAGCGCGGTGCTCGTCGCTCTGGCATTCACCTTCCCGGCGTACTCGTCCGAGGTCTCCTCCAACTCGTGCGACTCCGCGGGGCACTGCACGTCGACGATGGTCAACTCGAGCTCGACGCTGGTCGAGGAGAACGGCCGGGGCGTCCTGGTCGTCTTCGGCCTACTCATCGCCCTTGCGGTGATCGGCTGGATCGGGCTGCACTTCCGCTGCAAGCTCGGAAGCCGCGTCGGACTCGTGATCGGGTGGGCGGCGGCGATCGTCGTGCTGGCGATCGGCTTCGTGTCGTTCGTGCTGTGGATCGTCGTCCTACCGATGGCGGCGCTGATGATTGTCGCCGCCGTCGAGACCCCAACCCCCGCGCAGAAGCTGCAGCCGCAGACCTAGACGCGCGGAGCCGGGCTGAGCCGAAGCTCGACGCACGCGTCAGCCTCGCCCTCCACCGGAAACCACGCCCGGATCGCCGCGGTGCCGGGCAGAAGCGGCGGATCGTGGCGGGCATCCTCGGCGTTCGGCGCGAGCGCACGCACGCGCCCGGCGGTCAGCTCGGCCAGGCCAAACGCGTCGCGCTGGCGGGCATCGACCAGGTAGAAGCAGGCGAGCGCGAGCGCCGGCAGCAGCGGATTGCCGTCGCGGCGGCCGTAGGCGAGCTGCTCACGGGCGCGATCGGCGGCCTCGAGCGCGAGCTCGGCCACCGGGTCGGACGCGGGGCCGCTGCGGTGCGTGGGATCGCCCTCCAGCGGCTGCTTGAACACGGCGGCTGCGGGGACGCCGACGACCGGAAACACCCCCGGCAGCACGGCCTCCTGGATCGCCGGATGCAGCTGGACCACCAGCGCGGTGGTCAACTGGAGCAGGTGTTCGTAAAGCTCGTCAGGGGTGCTCATCGCGCAGGATGCTAGACCGTGCTGTAGATTCCCTGGCGTTCGGCAGGGAACTGGGGGGTTCACAATGGGGAAGCGCGCAGGAGTTCTGGTCGTGGCATTGGCCGCGGCGCTGCTGGTCACCGGAGTGGCGAATGCGGCGGCATTGGCGCCGACCATCCGCGCCACCATGAAGCAGAACGCGATTCCGGGCGCGGTGGTGCTCGTACGATCGCCGCAGGGCACGTATCTGCGCGCGTTCGGCACGCAGGTCGCCGGGAAGAACAGTCCCGATGCGCACCAACCTCGAGTTCCGGATCGGTTCGAACACCAAGACGTGGACCGGCACCGTGATCCTGCAGCTGGTGCAGGAAGGCCGGTTGCGGCTGAGTGATCCCGTGTCGAAGTTCCACTCCGGCATCCCGCGAGGCAACCAGATCACGATCGCGCAGCTGCTCGAGATGCGCAGCGGCATCAACACCTACTCCAACGAGCTCTCGTTCAACCGCACGCTCGACCGCAACCGGTTCAAGGTGTGGAAGCCGGAGCAGCTGGTGCAGATGGGCATCGCGCTGCCCCGCGTGGCGAAGCCGGGCGGCGATTTCTTTTACTCCAACACCAACACCGTGCTGCTGGGCCAGATCATTCAGAAGCTCACCCACCACAGCCTGCGCTACGAGTTCCAGCACCGCATCTTCGACCGGCTGCATCTGCACCACACATCGTTCCCGCGGCTGACCGACAGCTCGATCCCCGGCCCGCACCCGCACGGGTACATGTTCGGCACCAACGTCTCGACCCTGGTCGATCCGGCGCTGCCCGAGCCCGAGCGCACGCTCGCGCTCGAGGGCAAGCTCCTGCCCAACGACTGGACGCAGCAGAACCCGTCCTGGGGCTGGGCTGCGGGCGCGGGCATCTCGAACGCATCCGACCTCGCCACCTACGTCAAGGCGATGGTGGGCGGAGGGCTGCTCGACCGCAAGCTGACCGCGGCGCGCATTGCGAGCGTCCAACCGTCCGATCCAACCAACCCGGCCTCGGCGGGCTACGGCTGGGCGATTGCCCAGTTCGGCACGTACTACGGCCACGACGGATCGCTGCCCGGATTCCAGTCGTTCATGGGCTATGACCCGCAGTCGAAGACGTCGTTGATCGTGCTCACCAACCTTCAGAACACCCCGGACGGCGAGGGCGCGGCCAACATCCTCACGATGGCGGTGATCGCCGCGCTCAACTCGTAGCGGGCGAACCGAACCGCTGCGCCGAGAACGGGCGCAGATCGATCTCGGGTTCCTGCCCCGCGATCAGCTGCGCCATCAGCCGTCCCATGTACGGCCCAGCCTGCAGCCCGTACGAGCCGGTGCCGGTGGCCGCGAAGAGGCCCCGCCGGCCCTCGACTTCGCCAAGGATAGGCACACCGTCAGGCGTGACGGGCCGAAACCCCACCCGCACGCGCCGCGGCCGCGCTCCGGCAAGCCCCGGCGCCAGACCCAGCGCCTGGCTCGCAATCTCCGCCAGGCCGGCAAGCGTCGCCGACCGCGCGAAGCCCACCCCGTCCTCGTGGGTGGCGCCGGCGACGAATGTGCCCTTCTGGAGCGCCGCGACATATCCGGTGTCATCGAGCAGCGATGGCACGGCCGCCGTATCGTCCGAAACCAGCTCGAGCGCCTGACCACGCTGGGGCGACACGCGCAACTCGGCGCCCACGCCGGCGGCAATGCGCGCACTCCAGGCACCCGCGGCGATGACCGCGACCGGGCTCGTGAACGTCTGACTGCCGACGCTCAGCCGCCAGCCGGACCCGCTCGGCTCGAGCACCGCCCGGCCGCTCACCCGGGTCGCGCCGTGCGAGGCCGCACCGGCCAGCAGGGCGTCGCGCAGCGCACCGCCGTCCACCCGGCCCGCACCTCGAAGCAGCAACCCGGGCCGCCGGCCGCCGGCGATGGGACACTCGCTCGCGACCTCGGCCGGCGAGAGCAGCACCGCCTCACCGATATGCCCCAGCCCGGCTTCGTGGCGGCGCTCCGCCTCGGCGGCGACTTCGCGCAGATCCTGCGCCGAGTCAGCAAGCTCGATCGCACCGCAGCGCGCGTAGCCGAGCGCCGCGCCGTCTCCTCCGGGGTCGAGCGCGCCGATCAGCTCGGGGTAGTAGGCGTTGCCGCGCCCGACCAGCTGCAGCATGGCGTCGCGGGCAGCGAACCGGTCGCCGGACGAGAGGATGCCGGCCGCCGCCCCGGTCGCCTGCCCGCGCGATGCGTTATCGGCAAGCACGGTCGCCGCGCCGCTACGGGCCAGATGGAACGCGACACTCGCGCCGACCACCCCGCCACCGACCACCACCACGTCTGCTGAAGCCTCAGAGGTCACGCCTGCGATGCTATCCCGAAGTGCATAAAAGGGGACAGTCCCCTTTTATGCACCCCGTGGCGAGGGCAGGAATCGGCGGCGCTGGGCTGGAAGCCTTCAGACGGCATCGCGCAATTCGGCTGAAGATCATCCGAATCTTCACTGAGTGGTTACTCGGACATTCGTAAGATTGGGAACCACCGGCCAGGAGGTTGCCATATGGTGGCCCCAGAGGCAGCGGAGGTTACGATCTCTCTTCTCCTCGAACGTCGGAGTAACGAGATTGGAGGATCGCATGGAGCGCAACGCCGAGCAACAGTGCGGCAGACCCGCGTTGAGGGCGACGGCGAACGCGCCTTGCGGATCGGCGACCACCTGGTTGGACGTCTAGGAGCGGCCGCGTGACCGACGCCACCGACGTGTTCTTCGCCGGGCTTACGGAACGCGGTCACGAACCGCTGCTCGTGGGCGCCAGCGGTGTGCTCCGGTTCGATCTGCGCGACGGAAGCCGGATCGAGCACTGGCGGGTGACGGTCAAGCGAGGGGTGATCGAGGTCTCGCGTGGCGACGAAGCCGCCGACGTCGTGGTCGCGGCCGACCGCTCGGTGTTCTCGGCGATCGCCAACGGCGAAGCCAACGCGACCGCAGCGATTCTTCGGGGTACGGCGGTGGCCACCGGCGACACCGACCTCATGGTGAGATTTCAGCGGATCTTTCCCGGCCCGCCACGGCAGCCTGGGCATGAGTGAGCTCGTTTCCATTCTCGACGGCAACACCTTTATGGTCAGTGACCGCAGTGGCGACATCGAGGCGGGCTCGACCGATACCACCGGGCTGTTCTCGTTCGACACCCGGTTTCTGTCCCAGTGGGTGCTATCGGTCGACGGCCAGCGTCTGAACGCACTCTCGACCGACGATCTCCAGTACTTCCAGGCACGGTTCTTCCTGGTTCCCGGCACCGGCACCGTGTACGTCGATTCCAAGCTGTCGGTGATCCGCACCCGCTCGGTGGCCGACGGATTCCACGAGCATCTGCTGGTAATCAATCACGACGAGAAACGCGTCAAGCTCAAGGTCCGGATCGATGCCGCCAGCGACTTTGCCGATCTGTTCGAGGTCAAGGATGCGCTCATCAAGCAGGGCAGCTACAGCCAGCAGGTGCACAAGGGCCAGTTGGTGCTCTCGTACAAACGCGAGACGTTCCAGCGCGAGACCGTGATCACCACCAGCGAGCCGGCGCGGATTGACAAGACCGGCCTCACGTTCACGGTCACACTTGAACCCAGGCTCGCTGGTCCACGGACATGCACGTCGTCACCGCCGTGGTGTGGGCGGGCGAGCGGCGCTCGGTCAGCCCCGAGCGGTCCAGCCCGCCGTCGGCGCGGGATGGAGCGCGACCTCGACCGGTGGCTCGAGAAGGCACCCAAGCTCGAATGCGACTGGGATTCGCTCAAGACGACGTATCGCCGCAGCCTGATCGACCTGGCCGCTCTGAGGTTCTCTCCGCTCAGTGCCGGTGGCTCGAGCCTTCCCGCCGCAGGCCTGCCGTGGTTCATGACGATGTTCGGCCGCGACAGCATCTTCACCAGCCTGCAGGCTCTCCCGTTCGCTCCAGAACTGGCCGCCACGACGCTGCGAGAGCTGGGCGCGCGGCAGGGCTCGCGCGTCGACGATTTCCGCGACGAGGATCCTGGCCGGATTCTGCACGAGATGCGCTACGGCGAACTGACGGCGTTCGAAGAACGGCCGCACTCCCCGTACTACGGAAACGCCGATGCGACCGCGTTGTTCGTGATCCTGCTCGACGAGTACGAGCGCTGGACCGGCGATCGACGGCTGGTGCGAGAGCTCGAGATGGAAGCCAGGGCCGCGCTCAACTGGATCGTGGAGTACGCCGACCTTATGGGCAACGGCTACGTCTGGTACCAGCGGCGAAACGCGCAGACCGGGCTCGAGAACCAGTGCTGGAAGGACTCGTGGGACTCGATCTCCTATCGCGACGGCAAACTCCCGGGGTTCCCGCGGGCGACCTGCGAGCTCCAGGGCTATGCATATGACGCGCGCATACGCGGGGCGCGGCTGGCGCGGCTGGTGTGGAGCGACGACGGCTATGCGACCGAGCTCGAGCGCCAGGCGGCCGATCTCAAGCGCCGCTTCAACCGCGACTTCTGGGTGCCCGACCATGGCGCGTTTGCGATCGCGCTCGATGTCGACGGACAGCCGGTGGATGCGCTCGGTTCCAACATGGGGCACCTGCTGTGGAGCGGGATCGTCGATCGATCCAAGGCGCCGTCGGTGGCCGCCCACCTGGTCGGGCCAAACCTGTACTCCGGCTGGGGAGTGCGGACGCTGGCAGAAGGCGAAGGTCGGTACAACCCCGTGGTTACCACGTCGGGGCGGTATGGCCGTTCGACAACTCATTCATCGCGTGGGGCTTGCGGCGGTACGGGTTCAAGCGCGAGGCCGCCCAGGTCGCGGCGGGGATCCTCGAGGCCGCCGAGTACTTCAACGGACGGCTGCCAGAGGCGTTCGGCGGTTACTCCCGGCCGGTGACCAGCTACCCGGTGCAGTATCCGACTGCATGTAGCCCCCAGGCGTGGTCAACCGGCGCCCCGCTGCTGTTCCTGCGAACGATGCTTGGGCTGGAGCCGCTGGGAGAGCATCTGGTGGTCGATCCGGCGCTACCCAGCGGCGTCGGTCACATTGAACTTCTGGACATTCCCGGCCGATGGGGCCACATCGACGCGTTCGGTCGTGGCCGGGTCGATGTTCCCGGGACTCACGCAACAGGCGACCGCGGCCGGGGCTGAATCCCACTCCGTTTCCGACGGAGACGGCGAACGTCATCCAAGGTGGCTGAACTGCATCGCGGGAGCGCCGGAAGGCGACCGCCTCCGCAGGGAGCGACGGACGTCGCCATCGCTCCGGCTGATCCCGCGAGATTCCCCCACCCGAGCCGGGCACTCTCGGCTCGTCGAGTCCGACACCGGTTGTGAGTTTTCGGAGTAGTTTTGGAGAAGGTTGGTATGGGTCCAACCGGTGGAGTCACCAAAGGTTCTGCGACGCAGGGCGCCTCTCGACCGCGGGTCTGGCGCTGGGCGCGCGCCTGACGGTCTCCGGCCATTTGACCGGATCGGCTCGCAGGTGTAGAACCCCGAGCGAAGCACGAGGTAGCCGGCCTCGTCAATACCTGGCAGGGGGTTAGATGGCCACAGCAACTGGCAGCGCAAGCGCTGGCCCAGCCGATGTGTTCGTGATCTTTGGAATTACGGGCGACCTGGCGAAGGTGATGACCTTCCGGTCGCTCTACAGGCTCGAGAAGCGTGGCCTGCTGAACTGCCCGATCGTCGGCGTGGCCGTTGATCAGTGGTCAGTCGATCAGCTGGCTCAGCGAGCTCGCGAATCGATTGTCGGAACCGGGGAATCGCTCGACGAGCAGGTCTTCCAGCGGCTGATGGCCCGATTCAGCTACGTCGCCGGCGACTTCGCGGACGCGTCGACGTACGCGCGCCTCGGCGAGGCCATCAAGGACGCAGAGAGCCCGGTGTTCTACCTTGAGATTCCACCGTTCCTGTTCGGGCGAGTCGTCCAGGGGCTCTCCAAGGCCGGACTGACCACGAGCGCCCGGGTGGTCGTCGAGAAGCCGTTTGGCCACGACACCGCCTCAGCCCAGGCCCTGGCCGTCGAGCTGCACCAGTACATCGACGAATCGCAGCTCTTACGCATCGATCATTACCTTGGCAAGATGGGCACCGAGGAGATCATCCACCTGCGGTTTGCCAACTCGATGCTCGAGCCGATCTGGAGCCGAAACTATGTTTCGTCGGTGCAGATCACCATGGCCGAGGACTTTGGCGTGGAGGATCGCGGCCACTTCTACGACCCGGTCGGCGCCTTGCGCGACGTGGTGGTGAACCACCTCATGCAGGTGGTGTCGATGTGTGCGATGGAAGCTCCAGCCCGTGGCGAACCGCAGACGGTGAAGGACGCGCAGGTGGCTCTCTTCCGCGCGATCAAGCAGGCAGATCCGGCCCACTACGTGCGCGGCCAGTACGAGGGCTACCTCGACGTCGACGGCGTCAAGCCGGACTCGACGACGGAGACCTACGCCGCGTTGCGCCTCGAGATCGAGAACTGGCGCTGGGCGGGCGTGCCGTTCTTCATCCGCACCGGCAAGCGCCTGCCGGTTACGCAGACCGAGCTGCGGCTGGTGTTCAAGCGTCCTCCCCAGCTCGGATTCCCGGCGTTCAAATCGGTGTCCCCCAACCAGCTAGTGGTGAGGCTCGATCCTTCCACCGGAGTGCGGCTGGTCTTCGAGGCCCACCGCGGCGACGGACCCGGCCCAATCGAGCTCGACATGGAGTTCGCCACGGAGGGCGGTGAGGGCCCCACGCCGTACGAGGTGCTCCTGCACGCCGCGCTCGTCGGAGACACGATGCGATTTACCCGTCAAGATGCTGTCGAGGAGACCTGGCGGGTGATGCAGCCGCTGCTGAACGTGCCACCTCCGGTGCATACCTACAAGCAGGGCTCGTGGGGGCCGACCGCAGAGGCTGACCGGCTCGTGGCCGGTCACGGTGCCTGGCACGAACCGTGGATGGGAATATGAGCGACTCCTCTACACGCGTGCCCAGCAAGCCGTCCGCACAACCTCTCACGCAGAGCGCTGCCGCGCCGTCGCCGTTTCCGCCGATCGCCGATTACGCGTTTCTGTCCAACTGTCATACCGGCGCCCTGGTGGCACCCGACGGCGCGATCGACTGGCTCTGCGTACCGGCGTTCGACTCGCCCAGTGTGTTCGGCAGCCTGCTCGATCGCGAAGCTGGGTATTTCAAGCTCGGGCCGTTCGGATTCAACCATCCGGCATCGCGCGCCTATGAGACCGGGACAAACATCCTGGTCACCACCTGGCGCACTCCCGGCGGCTGGCTGGTCGTCCGCGATGCACTGACGATCAGCCCACGCCAGGGCGAGGACGTAGTCACTCCCCACACCCGGCCGCCAGGCGATGTCGACGGCGATCATATGCTCGTCCGGACAGTGGAGTGCATCGAGGGCTCGGTCGAACTCGAGCTCGTGTGCGAGCCGGTGTTCGATTACGGCCGCTCGCCGGCCGAGTGGAAGGTCGCTGATCACGAGCTGCACGCAGCGGATGCTTCCGGCGCCGGGCTGACGATCAGACTGCTGGCCAGCATCCCTGTCGGCATCGAAGGCGGACGGATTCGCGGCCGTCATGTGCTGGCAGCCGGTGAGCGAGCGTTCTGTGCGCTCAGCTGGTCGGCGGATCTGTCCGAGCCGACCAGCCTTGCTGCGGCCGATGCACGGCTTGCGGCAACGACGTCTTTCTGGCGCGACTGGCTGGGTCGGGCCCGGATCCCCGATCACCGCTTCGCCGAGGCGATCGAGCGCTCCGCCCTGGCGATCAAGGGCCTCACGTACATGCCAACCGGGGCGACTTCGCGGCGCTGACCACGTCACTGCCCGAGACGCCGGGCGGTGAGCGCAACTGGGACTACCGCTACACCTGGATGCGGGACACCACGTTCACTCTGCAGGCGCTTCACTGGCTGAACCTGGACGGAGAGGCCGACGAGTTCATGGAGTTCGTCGCCGATGTGGAGCCGACCGACGACGGCTCGCTGCAGATCATGTACGGGATCGACGGGCGCCGCGACCTCACAGAAGCAACGCTCGATCACCTCTCGGGATACGCCGGAGCGTCCCCGGTGCGGATTGGGAACGGCGCCTACGACCAGCATCAGAACGATGTGTTCGGCGCTGTGCTCGACTCGATCCTGCTCCACACCAGGCGCAGCCAGCGGCTGCCTCGACGGCTGTGGCCGATCGTCCAATCACAGGCCGCCTGTGCCACAAAGGCCTGGCGCGAGCCTGACCAGGGCATCTGGGAGGCTCGCGGCGAGCCCCGGCACTATGTGTCGTCAAAGCTCATGGGCTGGGTGGCTCTGGATCGGGCGGCGAGCCTTGCCGAGATCCGAGGAGATCCCGAGCAGTCGGCCGAGTGGCGGGCCACGGCCGATGAGATTCGCGCCGACATCCTCGAGCATGGCGTATCCAAGCGCGGCGTCCTGTGCCAGCACTACGACACCGAGTCACTCGACGCGTCGGTGCTGCTCGCGGCGATCTTCGGATTTCTGCCGGGCGACGACAAGCGGCTCCATTCCACCGTGATGACAATCGCCGAGGATCTCACCGAGAACGGATTCGTGCTGCGCTACCGCACCGACGAGACCGACGACGGCATGAGCGGGAAGGAAGGCACATTCCTGATCTGTTCATTCTGGCTCGTCTCGGCTCTTGCAATCGTCGGAGAACTGCAGCAGGCGCGCGATCTGCTGGAACGACTGCTGCGGATCGCATCGCCGTTGGGCCTGTACGCCGAGGAATTCGACGCCGACACCGGCCGGCACCTGGGCAACTTCCCACAGGCCTTCTCGCACCTTGCACTCATCGAGGCCGCAGCGCGTGTGATGCTCCCCGAACTCCTGGAGGAATACTGAGATGGGTGCTGCCCGAACGGTTCGAGCTGGAGAGGCTTGTTGAGAATGGCCTCACACGACGTGATCATCATCGGCACCGGTGCAGGCGGGGGCACCCTCGCCCGGCATCTCGCACCGTCGGGAAAACGTGTGCTGCTGCTGGAGCGCGGTGACTGGCTGACCCGCGAACCTGCCAACTGGGACACCGCCGCGGTGTTCATCGACAACCGCTACGTGTCGCCGGATAGCTGGCACGACAGCCACGGCGCCACCTTCGCGCCCCAGGTGCACTATTTTGTCGGAGGCGCAACGAAGCTCTACGGCGCTGCGCTCTACCGGCTGCGCAAGGAGGACTTCGGCGAGCTGCGGCACCACGACGGCATCTCGCCGGCGTGGCCGATCTCCTACGAGGAGCTCGAGCCGTACTACACGCTCGCCGAGCAGCGCTACGAAGTGCACGGCGATCACGGCGAGGATCCCACCGACCCGCCCGCAAGCGCCCAGTACCCATTTCCGGCGGTGTCGCATGAGCCGCGCATCCAGCAGCTGCACGACCAGCTCGAGGGTCTGGGGTACCACCCGTTCCATGCGCCCTGCGGCGTGCGCTTGAACGAGGGAAACCCGCCCTACTGCAGTGCGTGCGGTGCTCGTCGTGCGACGGGTTCCCGTGTCTGGTGCACGCCAAGTCCGACGCCGAGGTGCTGGGCGTGCGACCCGCGCTCGAGCACCCCAACGTCGAGCCTCATAACCAACACCAGGGTGGTGCGGCTCGAGACCGACCCATCGGGGCGCACCGTCACTGAGGTGGTCGTCGACCGAGACGGCGCCGAGGAGCGCTTCTCGGCCCCGATCGTGGTGGTGGCCTGCGGGGCGGCAAACACCGCCAAGCTGCTCCTGCAGTCGGCAAACGACAAGCATCCGGCGGCCTTGCAAACGGCAGCGACCAGGTGGGCCGCAACTACATGTTCCACGCCAGCCAGGCAGTGCTGGCGCTGTCCCGCGACGAGAATCCGACGGTGTTCCAGAAGACGCTTGGGTTGAACGACTTCTACCTGCGCGGGGGCGATGACTTCGAGTTCCCGCTGGGGAACATCCAGATGATCGGAAAGTCCAAGCCGGAGATGTTTCGCGGCGAGAAGCCGGGCGAGACCCGGCTCGCGCCGGATTGGACGCTGGAGAAGGTCGCCCGGCACGCCGTCGACTTCTGGCTTTCAACCGAGGATCTGCCGCTGCCGGAAAACCGTGTAACCCTGGCGGCCGACGGCAACATCCGGCTGACCTACACGCCGAGCAACGACGAGTCGAAGAAGCGCCTCTACGAGAAGCTGCGGTCGATCCTCGGCAAGCTCGACATGCACCACGACCACCTGCTGCAGCGGTTCGCGTACATGAAGAACGAGATTCCCGTGGCCGGCTGCGCCCACCAGGCCGGCACGTGCCGGTTCGGCGACGACCCGGCCACTTCGGTGCTCGACCGCAACTGCAAGGCGCACGAGCTCGACAACCTGTACGTCGTGGACACCAGCGTGTTCCCCAGCATCGGCGCGGTGAACCCGGCGCTTACCGCGATGGCCAACTCGCTCAGGGTCGGTGACCACCTGCTCGAGAGGCTCCGGTGACCCCGGAGTATGTGGCTCAGCCGCCATCGGGAAAGCAGTTTGAGATCTCGTGCGGCGACCAGCACGCGGTCGTCGTCGAGGTGGGCGGCGGGCTCCGCAGCTACACCGCGGACGGCCGGGACATCGTCGATGGCTATCGGCTCGCCGCACCTTCCAGCTCGGGGCGGGGACAGGCCCTGGTCCCGTGGCCGAACCGCGTCGAAGACGGAAGCTATGAGTTTGACGGCTCGCGGTACCAGCTCCCGCTCACCGAGCCGGAGCACGCAAACGCAATCCACGGCCTGGCCCGATGGGGAACCTGGCAGGCCGTCCGCCACGAGCATCAACGGGTCGTGATGAGCCACACTATCCATCCGCAGCCCGGCTACCCGTTCTCGCTGGATCTAGCCATCGAATACGAACTCTCCGGACGTGGGCTCTCGGTGCGCACAACGGCCCGAAACGTCGGTGCGAAGACATGTCCATACGGGTCAGGTCACCATCCGTACCTGACGTTGGGGACTCCGACCGTTGATGCTCGAGATTCACGTGCCGGCTCGGACGGTGCTGATCAGCGATGTTCGCGGATTGCCAACCGGCTCGCAGGGCGTGGCGGACACCGAGTACGACTTTCGCCGCGGCCGAGTGATCGGCGACGTGCGTCTGGATAACTGCTTCACCGATTTCGAGCGCGACCGCGATCTGCTCGCTCGGGTACGGCTGCGAAACCCGAGCGACGGGACGGCGCTCACGCTCTGGATGGACAGGAGCTATCACTACGCGATGTTGTTCACCGGCGATCCCCTGCCCGATGTGGACAGGCGGAGCATCGCCGTTGAGCCGATGACCTGCCCGCCGAATGCGTTTCGCTCGGGTGAGGCGCTGGTGCGGCTGGAGCCCGGCGCATCATCGTCAAGCGTGTGGGGTCTCACACCGCCATGACCGGCCCTGACGCCATTCGGCCGCGGGTAGTGATCCTCGGCGGAGGGTTCGCTGGGGTCGGCGCGGCTCAGGAGCTCCGTGACGCCGATGCCGAGGTCGTGCTCATCGACCGGCACGATTACCACACATTCCAACCCTTGCTCTATCAGCTGGCGACCGGGCTTCTCGAGACTACGGCGGTCGCGCACTCGCTGCGTGACTTGCTGGCCCGCCACGACAACACGACAATCCATATGGACACCGTTGCCGGCGTCGATCTCACGCAGAAGCAAGTGAGTTTCGAAAAGCTGCAGCCGATCCACTACGACTATCTGGTGGTCGGCCTTGGAGCCGAGGTGACGTTCTTCGGTACTGACGGCGCTTCCGACCACGCCTATCCGATGTACACGCTCGCTCATGCGCAACGTCTGAAGAATCACATCCTGGAGCGCTGGGAGGCCGCTGACCGTGACCAGGCCCTGGTCGACGATGGCGCGCTCAACGTCGTGATCGTCGGAGGTGGACCCACCGGCGTCGAGACAGCCGGTGCTATCGCTGAGCTCTACCACGCCGATTTCGCCCGAGACTACGGGTCACTGGATGCCTCACAGGCACGCATCACCCTGGTCGAGGCCGGCCCCGATGTCTTCCCGATGTTCAAACCCAAACTGCGCAACTACGCAGCAACGGCGCTCGCCGACCGGTCGGTTGAGGTCAGAACAGGGGTCGCGGTCTCGTCGGTCGCCCCTACGCGGGTGACGCTCAAATCCGGTGAGGTGTTGAAAGCACCACACGCTCGTGTGGGGAGCGGGCCTCTCTGGCAACCCTGTGGCTGGGTCGCTCGGTGTCGACCTGGCACGTGGCAACCGGGTCATCGTCGGCCCTGATCTCACCCTGCCAGGGCACCCGGAGGTGTTCGTCGTCGGTGACATTGCCGCGATTCACGACCCGAAGACGGATCAGAACCTTCCGCAGCTTGGGTCGGTCGCCCTGCAGTCGGGCGAGCACGCCGGCGAAACGATCGCTCACCTGATTGCCGGCGGAAAGACAGCGCCGTTCGCCTACCGGGATAAGGGCACCATGGCCACGATCGGACGCAAGTCGGCGGTGGTGCAGATGCTCGGAGGGCGCACCATGACCGGCCTGAAAGCCCAGCTGGCCTGGGGCACCGTCCATCTCGCCCTGCTCCCGACCAACGAAGCCCGGGCCAAAGCCGTAGTCGACTGGTCAGGGGCCGCACTGACCCACCAGCGCGCCGGTCGCATCCAGGAAAGCAGCTAGCCCGGATGCCGCCGCACATTACATCGGAGCGGTGGTGATCTACTCGACCACCGTGGAACTGGCTCGGATCCAGTTCGCCACGACGTCCATTTATCACTTCCTGTTCGTCCCCCTCACGCTGGGGCTCGGCCCGCTGGTAGCGGTGATGCAGACCCAGTGGCGACGCACCGGTGACGAGGCGTGGCTGCGGCTCACGCACTTCTTCGGGACGCTCTTTCTGATCAACTTCGCCATCGGTGTCGCCACGGGGCTGGTGCAGGAGTTCGAGTTCGGGATGAACTGGTCGGTGTACTCCCGGTTTGTCGGCAACGTGTTCGGTGCGCCGCTGGCCATCGAGGGCCTGGCGGCGTTCTTCCTGGAATCGACGTTCCTCGGCCTGTGGATCTTCGGCTGGGACAGGCTGTCGCCCCGGCTGCATCTCGCCACGCTCTGGCTGGCCGTGGCCGGCACCTGGCTCTCGGGCTACTTCATCCTCGTCGCGAACTCGTGGATGCAACACCCGGTGGGCTACAAGGTGTCGGGCGGCGAGGCACAGCTAACCAGCGTCGAGGCGCTGCTCACCAACAGCTTTGCGCTGCGCGCCTACGAACACATCATCCTCGCCGCGCTGATCTTCGGCACGAGCGCGGTGCTGGGCATCGCGTGCTGGCACTTCCTGCGCGGCCGCGAGATCGAGATGTTCCGCAAGGCCGCCAAGCTCGCCCTGATCGTGGCGGTGCCAGCGACGTTGCTTCAGCTGGTCGTCGGAAACCGCTTCGGCGAGGCGGTGACAAGCGCGCAGGGCATGAAGATCGCCGCCTCCGAGGCGCAGTGGAACACCTGCCAACCGTGCGGGTTCTCGCTCTTCCAGATCGGCGGGTTCAGCCAGTCCGATCAGACCCCGACCTTTTCGATCACCATTCCCAGGGTGCTCTCGTACATGGCCACCGGCTCGTTCGACGGCAAGGTGCAGGGCCTCGACCAGCTCCAGGCGCAGGAGCAGCACGACTACGGCAGGGGCAACTACATGCCCGACATCGAACTGATGTACTGGTCGATGCGAGTGATGGCCTACGTCGGGGTGCTGCTGTTCCTCGTCGCCGCGCTCGGCGCGATTCTCTACCGCAGGCGCAGGCTCGAGGACGCAAGGTGGTTTCACCGCATCGCCATCGCCGCGGTCGCGCTTCCCTACATCGCCGCGACCGCCGGCTGGATCCTTACCGAAATGGGCCGCCAGCCGTGGATCGTCCAGGGGCTGCTCCTGACCAGCAAGGCCAACTCGCCGAACGTGAGCACCGCCTGGCTGGCGATCAGCCTGGGCTTCTTCGTCACGCTCTACGCGCTGCTCGGCGTGACCGACTTCGTGCTGATGCGCCGCTACGCCCGCCCCGACCGGGCCGCACCGGCGTCGCACGACGACGCACCAACCTCCGCACCAGTGGTCGGCTACTAGAGATGCGCCCGTGAGCCTGGAGACCCTCTGGTTCGTGATCATCGTGTTCTTCTGGGCGGGCTACTTCGTGCTCGAGGGATTCGACTTCGGAGTTGGCATGCTGCTGCCGTTCGTACCTCGTGACGAGAACGACCGGCAGGCGATGTTCGCGACGATTGGCCCGGTGTGGGACGGTAATGAAGTGTGGCTGGTGGTCGTCGGCGGTGCTACCTTCGCCGCGTTCCCCGCCTGGTATGCGGCGATGTTCTCAGGCTTCTACCTTGCCCTACTCCTCGTGCTCGGGTGCCTGATCATCCGGGTGCTGTCCTTCGAATGGCGGGCCAAGGCCGAGAGCCCGGGGTGGCGCGCCGTGTGGACGTGGGCCAACACGGTGGGAAGCGTGGGAGCGTCTCTCGTCTGGGGCGTGGCTCTCGCCAACCTCCTTTACGGGGTACCTCTGGACTCGAACGGCGACTACACCGGCAGCTTCTGGGATCTGTTCAACGCCTACACGCTGCTCGGCGGGGTCGCCGTCGTGCTGCTGTTCGCCTTCCACGGAGCGACGTTCCTGACGCTGCGTACAACGGGTGGCCTCCACGAGCGCGCGCGCCACGCGGCAGGGCGGCTATCGATTCCTGCCGCCGTAGTCGCCGCAGGCTTTGTCGCCGCGACCGTCGTGGTTGCCACCGACAGCAACCACAAGGATGCCTTCCCGCCGGCATTACCCGCCGCACTCGCGATTGCGGGCCTCGCCGTCGCGGTGATCCTGACGTTGCGCGGCCGCAACGGCACGGCCTTCGCCATGACGGCGCTCTCGACCGTGCTCCTGGTGACCACCATCTTCACCAGCCTCTACCCACGCGTGGTTGTGTCGAGCACCGACTTCGCCGACAGCCTGACCGTCCAAGACGCGGCCTCGGCGCACTACACGCTCGCGGTGATGACGGTCGTCGCGGTGATCGTCACGCCGGTCGTGCTCCTGTACCAGGGCTGGACGTATCACGTATTCCGCGCCCGCGTGACCAGCGCAGGGGGAAACGAGACGGCCGGCACAGACGGCTAGGACGGATCTCAGAAGGTTTCGGCGGGTCCGGTCACACCCGTGTGACTCCTAGAGCAGCCGCCGGGGTACCGACCGCGTCCATTCTCGGGCGTGATGCGGAAGGCCGTTCACGGTCACCCGCAGCTCCAGCATCACGTGGAAGTGCGTCGAGGTGGCCTGCATGGTCACCTCGGAAGTCGCCTCGGTCACACCGCTTGGGCGGTGGATCGTGCTCACGTGGCGGCCCCGCGCGCTGGCCCCTGCGGGGTCGTCCGGATCGACCTCCGACACCAACCGGTACTCCCAGGTAACGACGGTGGAGGGGTCGGTGCGCATCGTGGTGTGCTCCACCAGACGCACGCTCGCGCGCCGCGTCAGCGCGTCGTGCACCACCTCCCACGTCGGCCGGTCGGTGCGCAGTGCCTGCCGCTCGGGCTCGATCGGCGACGGCCGAAACTCGGGTGGCGCGGCGCTGCCGCGCGCCGGTACGGTCGGCAGCATCAGCCTGGTCGGATGACCGGCTCCGCGATGCACCGTGTTGGTGGCCGGCTGCGGGGTCGGCCACACGTTCGGCCAGTCGGCGCTGGCCACCGCGAGCCGCACCCGGTGGCCGGCGTCGAACCGCCACGCGGTGCAGTCGATCGGGATCTCGAGCTCGTACACCCGACCCGCCTCGATCGGCGTGGGCTCGGTCAGCGATTCGCGCCGCGTGGCGTTCAGCATGCCCTTGGCGACCAGGTGCGACGATCCGTCCGGTGCCACGTCGGAGAGGCTTACGGCAAACCCGATCACGGATGCCGTCGACTCCACGTGCAGCAGCACCCGCGGCCGCCCAATGATGTGCACCTCCTGATCCAGCGCTTGACTCGTGTAGACCAGCGACCGGGCCTCGTCAGGCCGCTGGTCGGATGGCTGTCCGAACGGCAGGCCACCGGACCACAGCCCCGCCGTCACCCCGACCGACGCGTCGTACTCGAAGCTGTCCGTGCCGTCGTCCACCGGGATGGCGGAGACGAGCTTGCCGTCGTCAGCGGCGTGGAGAACGAGCTCAGCGGCACCCGCGATCGGCCACGACTGCTCGGCACGCCACTCGCCCGCGGCGTCGAGGCGATCGGCGTCGGGCCGCTCGTAGTGCTGCATGTAGACGACCACCGGCGGCTCGTCCATGATGCCCGTGGCACGGCCCTTGCACCAGTGGTCGAGCCATCGCACCACCTCGTGCAGGTGGTCGATGCGGGGTCCGGGCGCGGCGTAGTCGGGTACCTCATGGTTCCACGGGCCGACCAGCACCTTGCGGGGCACGGCGAGCTTCTCGTACAGCCGTAGAGGTGGGTTGGGGTAACCGTCGCGCCAGCCGCCGATCATGAAGACCGGGCAGGTGATGCGGTCGGCGATGTCACCGACCGATCCGTGCCGCCAGTAGTCGCCGTCGGTCTGATGGTCGAGCCAGCGCAGCAGGTACGGCTCGTTGTTGGCCAGATGCTCGTTCCAGACTTGCGCCCAGTCCTCCGACCACTCCGGTGAGGGGGGCAGGGCGTTATAGGCGATCATGAAGTTGCCGTAGTACGACACGTCGTAGTACTGGCGCAGATGGCCGCCGCGGTAGTGGCAGTCGTCCGTGTACCGGTCGTCGGTGAAGTACATCGGGATGATCGAGCGTAGGTGCGGTGGCTGGAGCGTTGCGACCTGCAGCGCAGTGAAGCCACCGTAGGAGATGCCCATCATGTTCACATTGCCGTCGCAAAACGGCTGCGCCGCGAGCCACTCGATCGCGTCGTAGCCGTCCTGCTGCTCGATCGGTACATACTCGTCGGTGACCACGCCTTCCGACGCTCCCGTTCCGCGGATGTCGACGCGCGCCACGATGTAGCCGTTCTGGGGCAGATACGAGAAGAACCGCTCGTCCGGCGTCACGTCGTCCTTGCGATACGGGATGTACTCCACCACCACCGGCAGCGGCTCGGCGGCATCCTCCGGCATGTACAGATCGGCGCCCAGGCGCGTCCCGTCGCGCATCGGGATGCGCACGTTCTTGTGTACGGTCACGCCGGTGGCGTAGTTCATCGACGACCTCCTGGTGATGGATGCACTTGCTCTCGTCTAGCCAAGTTTGATATAGCTGTTCGGTATGAAGCTACCGAAAATCGCGGCTGCCTGCCTGCTCTTCGTCTTCGTGATCGTCGCCGCGGCCGGGTGCGGTGGCGGGAACTCGTCGACCTCCACCAAGATCTTCTCGCTGGGCACCGTCAACGTGATCGACTCGCTCAATCCGTTCGTGCTCACCGAGCCGCAGGCGTTCACCGTCGCAAACCTGGTGTATCCGCAGCTGCTCACGTACGGCGGTAAGGACGGCACCGCGCTGCAGGGCGATTGGGCGTCGTCGTGGAACTCGTCTAACGCGGGGCGCACGTGGACGTTCCACCTGCGCCCTGGAAAGTGGTCGGACGGCAAGCCGCTGACGTCTGCCGACGCGGTCTGGACGATCAAGACCGAGATGCGCTACGCGAACGGCGGCAGCGCGCTGGTCGCATCCGCTCTGGCCGGTGTGAACGCCGTCTCGGCCCCCGACGCGCATACCCTGCGAATCTCGTACTCGAGGCCCGTCGGAAACGCGCTCGCCCAGCTTTCGACGGTCTGGATCCTGCCCGCACACGTGTGGCGGTCGCAGACCGGCAACCACGGCCTCGACCTGAAGGCGTACAACGTCGCGAACAACCTGCCGATGGTCGCCGGTGGCCCCTACACCGTGACCCAGTACGCCGAGAAGGGCACCACCGTCCTGCGGGCAAACCCGAACTTCTACGGCCCCAAGCCGGCGGCCAAGGCCGTTGCGATCACCTACTACACCAATCCTGTTTCGATGCTCGCAGCGCTCCGTTCGGGCGACCTTTCGGCGGTCGACCAGGTGCCGTCGGACACCGTCGGGATCGTGCGCAAGATGAGCGGCGTCAAGGCGCCCTCGTCGCCGGACTGGACGGTCATCCCTATCCTGTTCAACTCCAACCCGGCGAAGCCGCGCAACCGCGAACTGCTCGACCCGCGCGTCCGTGAGGCGATCGACCTCGGCGTCAGCCGCAGCCAGCTGATCGATGTTCCGTTCCGCGGCCAGGCTCGGGCGTGGGCGAACTGGGTTGCCCCGTACTCCGGCTCCTGGGTCGACCCCAGCATCAAGCCGCCCGCATACGACCCGCAGAAAGCGAATCAGATTCTGGACGCGCTGGGATACAAACGGGGCTCAAACGGCGTGCGAGTGGTGCCGGCCACCACCGGTAAGTACGCGCAACCGGCACACCAGATGTCGTATCCGTTCGCGGTACCCGGCGATCTCGCCTTCGACGGAAGCCGTGCCGAACAGGTGATCGCGCGCGACCTCGCCAAGATCGGCATCGCAATCCACGAGGTGGATACCGGCGACACCGCGGCGAGCTACACGTACTACTCGGGCCCGAACGGCAAGTACACCAACTACGACATGGGCATCTGGTACTACATCGGCTACGTCGACCCGACGTACATCCTGCAGTTCCCCACCAAGGCGCAGTGGGACAACTACAGCGACACGGGGTACGCCAATCCAGCCTACGACCGGCTGTTCGACCTGCAGTCGCGGATGGTGAACCAGCAGGCCCGCAAGGCCGTCGTCTGGAAGATGGAGCGCATCATCGACCGCGACAAGCCGTACCTCCCGCTGCTGGCGACAGGCGGCACCATGGCGTACACGACGGTTTGGACGGGAGTGAACCCCAACGTCTACGGCTACAAGGGGTTTTTCGAGCAGGCGCGCCCCGCGTCGTAACGGGAGTGGCGAGGGCAGGAATCGAACCAGCGACACCGCGATTTTCAGTCGCGTGCTCTACCAACTGAGCTACCTCGCCAAGCGCGCACAGTCTACCCTCGCCATCGACGTGGTGAGCTAGCCGCAGCAGACGAAAAAAGAAGCGGCCTCCGGGACGGTGCTACCGCTCCGCGAAGACCGCTTCAGTGATTCGAAATATTGCACTCTCAGCCGCGTCCGTCAAGCAAATCGGGCAGTTCGGCCGGGGCGAACTCCACGCCCAGCCTCTGCCCCACCTCGACGGCCGTGAGTTCGGCCATGTCTCCGCGGTTGATCGCGACCGCGAGCAGCCCCGCAGCGTCCTCGTAGAGCACGATCTCGCCAATGCGAACGTCGGCGAACGTCTCGGCGCAGGCGGCGAAATAGCGGTCTTCGCCGGCCTCGATCTCGACCGTCGTTCCGGCCTGGAACAGCGCTCCCACCTCACCCGGCGTCGCAGCCAGCTGCACGTTGCCGTACCGATCGATGTACTGCACCTCGGCCAGCAGATGGGTACCTTCGAGCGTATGGCCAGGGTCGTCGCGGCGCACGAGATCGGCGGGGTCAACGGCCGGCCCGAGCTGATCGATCGCAACGCCGTTGGCCAGATGCGCGGCTGCCGGCGCAAACACGTCGCGGCCGTGGAACGTGCGCGATACGGGCAGCAGCATGTACTCCTCGTTCTGCAATGCCACCGCTCGCTGGATGCCGCCGCACGCCTCGGCCGCGGGCACCAGCAGGCCGTTGTCGGGGCCGACGAACAGCCGCCCATCACCGCTCTGGATCGCGACCGCGCGGCGCTCGGAACCCACCCCCGGATCGACCACCGCCAGATGCACGCCGGGCGGCAGATAGCGGATCGCACCGGCCAGGATGCGGGCGCCCTGCCCGACCGCCTGCGGGCGGATGCCGTGCGTCAGGTGGATCACCTGCGCCGGCGGACA
The DNA here is from genome assembly GCA_963796875.1 of uncultured Actinomycetes bacterium. Taxonomy (GTDB): domain Bacteria; phylum Actinomycetota; class Thermoleophilia; order Gaiellales; family JAICJC01; genus CAVPTL01. The sequence goes on along the minus strand of CAWCNL010000002.1, from coordinate 1,364,141 downwards.
GATCAGATTGATCACGCCGTGGCAGGTGCCGACAAAGTCGTCGGTCAGCCCGAAGTCCGAGAGAAACGTGACGATCGGCGGCCGGGCGGGATCGTGGCTCATGCGCTGACTCTAGTGGAGTGCATAAACGGGGTCAGCCAATGAATAAGAGGGGTCAGTCGCCTTTTATTCATGGGCGCAAGGCCGAGGGTTGCAATGAAAGCTCGTGATGAATAAAAGGCGACTGACCCCTCTTATTCACCCCTTCATGCGCTGGCGAGCTTGAGGACGGCGGCCACCAGGCCGTCGACATCGTGGCGCTCGGCCTCGATCACCGGCTCGACTCCCGCGGCGCGCAGCGTCTGCGACGGTGATCGGCCCGATCGAGACCGCGCGCAACCCCGTCCGCTCCTCGGCGGGGATCGCGTCCAGCACGTTGTGGACGGTCGACGACGCGGTGAACGTGACCAGGTCGCAGGCCAGCACCGCCTCGGCGTCGACCGACTCTGCCACGCTGCGATAGAGCTTCACCTCGGTCACCTGGGCGCCGCCGTCACGCAGCCCCTCGGCCAGCGCCGTGCGCGCACCCTCGGCGGTGGCCACCAGCACGCGCTGCCCGGCCACGTCGCCGATCGCCTCCACCAGCCCCTCCTGGGTCGCGGTCGTCGCGACGGTGTCCGGCTCGATGCCCCGTGCCCGCGCAGCGCGCGCGGTGGCCTCGCCGACCACTGCCACGCGCACCCCCGCAAACCGGCGCACATCGCCGGCCAGCAGCCGCTCGACACCGTTCGCGCTGGTCAGGCACACGAGGTCGAACGCGGCCGGATCCACTTCGGGATCAACCGCGAGCGTCTCGATGCGGATCGCGGGCGCCTCGACCACCGCCGCGCCGAGCTCGGCCAGCCGGGTGGCCAGGCTGCTGGCCTGCGCGCGCGCCCGTGTGACGGCGATCGACCGGCCGAACAGCGGCCGCCGCTCATACCACTCGATCTGATCGCGCAGCGCGGCCACCGCACCAACCACGATAATCGCCGGAGCCGGCAGCTCGGCGGCCTCGGCGGCGATATCGGCAAGCGTCGACCGCACCGTGCGCTGCGAGGGCAGCGTGCCCTGCGACACCACCGCCGCGGGCGTCTGGGCGTCGAGCCCGTGGGCCATCAGCCGCTCGGCGATGCGCGGCAGCGACCGCACGCCCATCAGAAAGACGAGCGTGCCCGGGCTCTGCGGCCAGCCCGCGCCCAGTCGACGCTCTCGGGGCGGTTGGGATCCTCATGGCCCGTGACCACCGTGACCTGTGGCGCGAGTCCGCGATGGGTCACGGGGATCCCGGCGTAGGCCGGCACCGCGAGGGCCGACGACACGCCCGGCACCACCTCGAACTCGACATCCGCGGCGCGCAGCGCGAGCGCCTCCTCGCCGCCGCGGCCGAACACGAACGGATCGCCGCCCTTCAGCCGCACCACGCACTCGCAGCGGCGGCCCAGCTCGACGAGCAGATCGTTGATGCCGTCCTGGCTGAGGGCATGTGACCCGGCGCGCTTGCCGACGTAGTGGCGCTCGGCGCCCGCGGCTGCCATCGCCACCACCCGCGGCCCCGCCAGGGCGTCGTACACCAGTGCGTCGCACCGGCGCAGCAGCTCGGCGCGCCCGCAGCGTGACGAGACCCGGATCGCCCGGCCCGGCTCCAACCAGGTACACGGTCATGTGCCCGCCCAGGTGCGGATCTGTAGTTCGCCCGCCGGATCGTGCCACGCGTAGGCGCCGACGGGCACCGTGCACCCGCCGCCGAGCGACCGCCACCGCGTCGCGCTCGGCATCGAGCACCGCGTGGCTGGGCGCATCATCGATCGATGGCCACGGTGTGCTCCTCACCGGCGCGCACCTGCACGGCAAGCGCACCCTGGCCCGCCTCGGGCACGAACTCGTGCGGATCGAGCGCGAAGGCGATCCGGCCCTCCAGGCCTAGCCGGAGCAGCCCCGCGGCGGCCAGCAGGATCACGTCGGCCTCGCCGTCGTCCAGCTTGCGCAGGCGAGTGTCGACGTTGCCCCGGAGCGGCACCACCTGCACGTCGGGGCGCAGCTCGGCCAGGCGGCCCGAGCGCCGCGCCGACGACGTGCCCACCCGCGCGCCCGCCGGGATCTGGTCGAGCGAGCTGTACGGCCCGCAGCACACGTCGCGCGGATCGGCCCGCGGCGGCACGGCGCCCAGCACCAGCCCTGCCGGCATCTCGCCGGTCAGATCCTTGGCGCTGTGCACCGCCGCATCGATGTCGCCGTCCAGCAGCGCCCGTTCGATCTCGCGCGTGAACACCCCGCGGCCGTCGCCGATCGCGTCGAACCGCGCGGCCTTGTCGCGATCGCCGGCCGTCGAGATGGGGACGATCTCGGCCCCGCCGAGCAGGTCGGCGATCTGCCGTGCCTGCGCCAGCGCCAGGGCGCTGCCGCGGGTGCCGATCATCTCACGGCGGAGCCCGAACAGCTCGGTCGACGGCGTCGGCGTAGACCTGCCGAGTCGTGCTCGGCGGCGGCGGCCTTGAGCCGCACCGTCGGCCGGTGCAGGAGCTTGGCCATCATCGAGCGGGTGACGGCGTCGAGCCGCTCGCGGTCGGCCGCCGAGAGCGTGTCCCAGCGTCCCTCGGCCCGCTCCAGCTCGGCAACGCGGATCTGCTCGGCGAGGGCCCGCAGGCCGGTGATGGCGGGCACCACCTCCAGCTCGGCCAGCCAGCGCTTGAACTCGCCCGCCTGGTGCAGCGCGATCGCCTTGGCGGGGGCGTACTCGCCCTCGCGCAACGCGACGTTGCGGCGCACCGCGTCCTCCAGCTGGTCGATGTTGATCAGCTCGACCCCGGGCAGGTCGGCGATCTGCGGATCGATGTCACGCGGTATGGCCAGATCGACGAACGTGCGCGGCCCGGCCGACACGTCGGCGGCGCTCAACACCACGCCGGGAGCCGAGGTCGAGCTGACCACCACGTCGGCCTGCGCCACCGCCGCCGCAAGATCGGCGAGGTCGACCTGCTCACCGCCGAACTCGGTCGCGAGCGCGGCCGCAGCCTCGTTGGTGCGGTTGGCGAAGATGAACCGGCGCGCACCTCGCGCCGCCATGTTGACCGCCGTCAGCCGCGCGATCTTGCCCGCGCCGATCACCAGCACCGTGGCGTGCGTCGCTCGACTCGAGCCGCGGCGCGCACCGCATCGGCCGCCACCGACGCCACAGACGCGCCGCCGACCCCGATCGACGTCTCGTGGCGAATCCGCTTGCCGGCCACGATCGCCTCGCTGAAGAGGCGGTTGGACACCGATCCGGTCGAACCAGCGCTCGCCGCCTCGCCGTGTGCGTCGCGGATCTGCGACAGGATCTGCGCCTCGCCCGGCACCAGCGAGTCGAGTCCGCCGGCAACGCTGAACAGGTGCTCGGCCACGCCCGCGCCGGTGCGCACGTAGAGCATGTCCTCGATCGGATGAGGGCTGCCGGCGGCGTAGGCCTCGAGCCGCTCCACGGCCGCCGCGCGCATCGCCGCCTCGTCGGTACCGACCATGTAGAGCTCGCAGCGGTTGCAGGTCGAGAGACCCACCGCCTCGGCGACCGCCGGATGATGCATCAGCGCGGTCACCAATCCGCCGCCGTGATCCTCGGAGGCCAGCTGCTCGCGCACCTCGATCGGCGCGTGCCGGTGGTTCGTCCCCACCATCACCAGCCGTACGGGCACGCCGACCTCAGGCATCGGTCACGCCCTTGCGGCGTTCGAGGGTGGAGGCGATGTCGTCGAGCTGGCGCTCGAGCCGGCCCAGCTTGGCATTCAGGATGATCACGTAGGCGAGTACCACGATCCAGACAACACCGTACACCGCGGCGACATATTTGACGGCGGTCTCGTCGACCGTCCCGGCCAGAATCACGCAGGGTCCTCCGCCAGCAGCCGCCGGATCTGTGCGACCCGCTCGTCCATGCGCTTGCCGCGCAACTCCACCTCATACATGGCATAGGCCAGCGAGAGCATCGCCGCGAGGCTGACCAGAAACGTGCCGAGCATCGAGTTGTCCATGTTCGCGCCGCTGTGGGTGAAGGTGATCGGGTGGATGATGTCCTGGCCAAGGTGCACGGCCAGCACCGACACCGGCACCAGCCCGATCCCCAGCAGCGCGTACACCGCCGAATACCGCGCGCGGCGCTCGCCCGGCTCGACCGAGAAGCGCAGCATGAAGTACGCGCAGTAGTAGAGGAAGATGATCAGGAAGGTGTTCAGCTCGGTGCTGCTCCAGTCCCACCAGGTGCCCCACGAAATCTGCGCCCAGAGCGACCCGGTGACAAGGGTGAGAGTGCCGAAGATGGTGCCCAGATGCATCGGGACGTAGCTACGCAGATCGAGCCCCATGTCGCCGCTGCGCAGGTACCGCGCGGCGTTCATCGCCGCCCACACAAACAGCGTGTAGGTGGTCATCGCGATCGGCACGTGGAAGTAGAAGATGCGCTGCGAGAAGCCCTCGCTGGCGTCGCTGGGCACGTAAAAGAAGATCAGCCCGATCGCGAGGGTCATCAACACCGCCGCCACCGCCGCTGCGGCCGTGGCGCGATCGACACGGGAGGTGCCGTCGGTACCAGTCACGGGGACGCCAAACCTCCTCAATCCTCCACGATGTACTCGAACAGCGCCCACCCCAAGAGCGCGAAGACCATATCATAGACACCCAGGAATCCGAGCCGCTTCGCAACGTAGAAACCGTCGTTTTGCAGGGCAATCGTGTGGACGGTGAGCGTGGTCGCGGTGAGCACCAGCGGGATCGCGAAGGGCAGGAACAGCACCGGCACCAGAAGCTCGCGGTTGCGCGCCGCCTGACCGAGCCCCGCCACCAGCGCACCCACCGCCGCAAGGCCGATGTCGGCCAGGATCAGCGTCACGATCAGCACCCATAGCGACGGCGTGCTGCTCGACTGCAGGAAGAAGAGCCAGAACACCGGCACGGCCAGCACCTGCACCACGACCAGGAACACCAGGAACGAGATCACCCTCGCCCCCCAGAACACCGCCCGGTCGACCGGGGCGCCGAGCAGGCCGTCCCACAGCCGCCCCTCGCGCTCGGCGGCAAACGAGCGGCCCAGCGCGACCATGGCCGAGAACACCACGGTGATCCAGAGCACGCCCACCGCGGCGCGGGTGCCGCCCGCGAGCGACCCCAGGCCGAGCCCAAAGCGAAAGAGCACGAACGATGCGAGCACGAACACGGCCATGCCCGGCACCAGCTCGCGACCGCGCCGCTCGAGCGTGAGATCCTTGCGCACGAGCATCCAGAGGGCGCGGCTGTTCATGCGGCCACCCGTCCGCGGGCCAGGTGCAGGCGGCGGTTCTCGTGCGCGGCGAACCGTGCGGGTTCGTGGGTGGCGATCACCGTGGTGCGATCGAGACGCTCGGCCAGCAGCTGATCGAGCACCGCTTCGCCGTCTGAGTCCAACCCCGCCGTGGGCTCGTCGAGCAGCAGCAGGTCGGGGTCGTGCAGCGTGGCCCGCGCGATCCCCAGCCGAGCCGACATACCTCGCGAGAACGACCCGGCCAGGTCGTCGCCCCGGTCGGCCAGGCCCACCCGCGCGAGCGCCTCACCCACGCGCTCGGCCGAGACACCGAAGAGCGTGGCGTAGAGCTCCAGGTTTTCGCGGGCGGTGAGGCCTGCATAGACGAGTGGTTCGTGGCCTGCGTAGCCGATCGACCCGCGCACGGTCATCGCCTTCAGCGGCAGGGCGGCGCCGGCGACTTCGACATCTCCCGATGTGGGGCGCAGCACGGTGGCCAGTACGCGCAGCAGCGTGGTCTTGCCCGCGCCGTTGGAGCCCGTCAGGACGACCGTCTCGCCCGCAGCTACCTCCAGGTCGATGCCATCGAGAGCGCGCCGCTCGCCGAACGTCCGCACGAGCGCGGTGCAGCGAATCGCCGGGTCAGACGAGGACATCGAGCACGACGCCGACCAGGAACACCATCGCGATCACGCCGTTCATGGTGAGAAACGCCATGTTCACGCGGCTCAGGTCGTCCTCGCTGACGATCGAGTTCTCGTAGGCCAGGAGCCCCGCGATCACGGCCACGGCCAGGTAGTACAGCGGACCGAGCCCCAGCGAGATGCCGAGCCATACCAGCAGCACCACCGAGACCAGATGGCAGACGCGGGTGATGGTTAGCGCGCGGCCCACACCGAACCGCAGCGGCACCGAGTTGAGCCTCTGGGCGCGGTCGATATCGAGATCCATCGTGGCGTAGATGATGTCGAATCCGGCGATCCACAGGGCGACTGCCCCGCCCAGCAGGAACGGATCGAGCCCGAGGTGGTTGGTCACCGCAATCCAGCCGCCCAGCGGCGCGATGCCGTCGACCGCGCCCAGGAAGAAGTGGCAGATCCACGTGAACCGCTTGAGGTACGGATAGACCACGAACCCGATCACCGGGATCGGCCAGAGCACATGGGTGAGCGACGGCAGCTGCCAGACGGCGATCAGGAAGACCACCAGCGAGAGCACGCAGAAACCGATCACCTGGGCGCGCGACAGAAGGCCCGCGGGGATCTCGCGCCGGGCGGTGCGCGGGTTTCGCGCGTCGATCTCGGCGTCGATCAGGCGGTTCAGCGCCATCGCCAGGCTGCGCGCCCCGACCATCGCGACGGTGATCCACCAGAGCGTGGCAAAGGGCGGGATGCCGCCCTCGGCCAGGACCGCGGCCGAGTACGCGTAGGGCAGCGCAAAGACCGAGTGCTCGATCTTGACGAGCGAGGCGAACCGGCGGGCGTAGAGAGCGGTGGCGGTCAATGGTGGGTGGGGGTTTCGGTGAGCAGCGCCAGGCCGTGCTGGAGTGCCGGGGCGACCACGTCGTAGCACTCGCCGCAGGCGCGCGGACTGCCCGGCATGTTCACGATAAGGGTTCGGCCGACGATCCCGCTGCGTCCGCGGGCCAGCATGCCGTGCGGCGACTTCGAGATCGAGAAGGCGCGCATGGCCTCGTCGAGTCCGGGTGTGGCCCGCTCGACCACGGTGGCGGTCGCCTCGGGGGTCACATCGCGCGGGGCAAAGCCCGTGCCGCCGGTGGTGATCACCAGGTCGGCCGCGGAGGCGATCTCGCGCAGCGCCGCGGCGATCTGGTCGCGCTCGTCGGGCACCACCCGGCGCTCCACCAGTTCGAAACCTGAACCTTCGAGCCGCTCGGCCAGCACGTCGCCGCTCCTGTCCTCGCGGGTGCCCGCGGTGACGCCGTCGGAGACCGTGAGCACCGCCGCCCTCATGCGTCGCGGCGCCAGTGGCCGCTCTTGCCGCCGGTCTTCTCGACCAGCTCGAGGCCGGTGATCGAGATCGCCGGATCGAGGCCCTTGGTCATGTCGTAGACGGTCAGCGCCGCGGCCGCCGCGGCCGTCAGCGCCTCCATCTCCACGCCGGTCTGGGCGGTGGTCTCGGCCGAGACGGTGATGGCGACGCCGTCGGCTTCGACCTCGAGATGTACGTCCACCCTCGTCAGCGGCAGCGGATGGCACAGCGGCACGATGTCGGGGGTGTGCTTGGCCGCCATGACGCCCGCGACCTGGGCGACGGCCAGCACGTCGCCCTTGGGCAGCGTGCGGGCGCTGATGCGCTCGAGCACGGCAGGGGGCGCCACCACGCGGCCGCGCGCGACGGCGGTGCGACGGGTGATCGGCTTCTCGCCGACATCGATCATGCGGATCTCGCTCACGTAGATGGAAGTCTTACCGAAATCGCGTTTGCAGGCGACTACCCCTTCCGGGCGAGGCAGGAATCGGCCTCAATGCCGACAACTAGAGGGCACGACCCCCTCGTTGCGATGTACACCCAGTCCGATTCCCCTCATTCCGGGCTGCGGGTCGCCCGCAGCCGCGCCGAACTCCCAGCTGGTGACGCTGTGCGCCGCTACGCCGGTCGCCTCGGCGGCCCCGGCCTCGTCGCGAAGGTCACGTCGCTCGTGTGGCGCGAACTCGTGGTGATGGACGACTGCCTGTCACACGCAGAGCTGGCCCGCCGCCGCTCTCGTGCGTGAATAAGAGGGGTCAGTCGCCTTTTATTCACGACCGACCTCATCCTTGCCTGACCGCTTCTGGTGAATAAAAGGCGACTGACCCCTCTTATTCATTGTTATGCGTTGGCGGGGACCAGTGCGTCCAGGTCGGCCAGCTGATTCTCGATCCAGCGCTTGATGTCGTGCTCGCGCACCTGCGTGCGGATGCCCTCGATGCGCCGGCGGCGCTCCGCCTCGGGCATCTTCAGCGCCTCGTACATCGCGTCGGCCTGCATCTGGATGTCGAACGGATTGATCACCAGCGCGTAGTCGCGCAGCTCGTAGTACGACCCGGCGTTCTCGCTCAGGATCAGCACGCCGTTTCGCTCGTTCACCAGCGGCGCCTCCTTCGCGATCAGATTCATCCCGTCGAAGATCGCGTTGACCAGCAGCACGTCGTAGTGCTTGTAGGCCGCCACCGCCTCGGGAAAGTTGTCGGACATGCGCAGATCGATCGGCTGCCACATCCCGGTCATGTAGTGCCGGTCGTTCACCTCGCGGGCGGCCCGCTGGATGGCTCCGACGTACTCCGCGTACTCGGGGATGTCGGGCCGCGACGGGTCGAGCAGCGCGAGCATGGTCACCCGCCCCAGCCACTCCGGATGATCCATCAGGAACAGGTCGTAGGCCCGGAAGCCGCGCACGATGTTCTTCGACGGGTCGGTGCGGTCGACGCGCAGGATCATCTTCTCGGGCCGCGCCTCGAGCACCCGTTCCTCCGACTCCACCACCGCCTCGGTGCCCGCCAGCCGTTCGAACTCCTGGGGATCGACCGAGATGGGGTACGACCGCACGTGCACGGTGCGGCCCTCGTAGCTGACCGTGCAGTTCTCGCGGTCGACCTTCGCGTCGGTGAACGCCGCCACGCACTCGAGGAAGGACTCGACGTAGCGCGGCGTGTGCATCCCCACGATGTCGCAGGCCAGAAGCGATTGGTGCAGCGCCGTGCGGATGTCGCGCGGCAGCACCCGCCAGTAGTCGGGCTGCGGCCAGGGGATGTGGGTGAAGTGATGCAGCACCGCGTCCGGGGCACGCTCGCGCACGAACGTGCGGCACCATGAACAGCTGGTAGTCGTGGATCATCACCGGCGCCGGGTTGTGCTTCAGCTCCTCGACCACCGCGTCGGCGAACCGCTCGTTGACCGGCACGTAGCCCGCCTCCCACGCCAACCGCACGTTGCGGTCGACCGACGGCTGCTGCGCCAGCCCCCACAGGTAGTGGTGGATGAACCACAGCGTCGGGTTCGCGAACACGTTGTAGTAGCGGTCGTACTCCTCGCGATCGTGCTCCACCAGCCGCAGGCGCAGATCGTCCATCTGGATCGGCCCGTCAGCGGCAGCCTCGATGTCGGCGTCAGAGAGTGCGCTTGCGATCCATGTCAGCGGCCGGCTGCCCGCCAGCGCCGAGAGCGCCGTGACCAGTCCACCGCCACCGCGTTTGCTGATCAACTCGCCGCCGGCGTCGTGCATGAAGCGCACCGGCCCGCGGTTGGAAACAATCAGAAGCCCGTCGTCGTCCTGCACCCACGCCCCCTTTGAGGTCCCTGCCCGTTCTTCAGCTCTCGCGCTTGCCTCCGCCGACGACATCCAGATCTGCAGATTCCCCGTCCAGAAGGTGCATCAGCGAGAGCCAGTCCCGCACGAGCCGAGGAGTGAGGAACTTGCGCCGCACCGCTTCCTTACCCCGCCGGCCCAGTTCCTGTGCACGCACCGGATCGGCGAGTACCTCGAGCGTGCGCTCGGCGCACTCCTCCGCCGACGACACGAGATAGCCGGTCTCTCCATTTGTGATTTGAGTAACAATACCGCCCACAGCGCCACCGATGGTCGGGCGGGCCTTCCACAGCGCCTCCGACACGGTCAATCCGAAGCCTTCCTTGATCGACTTCTGGATGCACGCCTCGGCCTGCACCTGGAACGCGTTGACCTCGACCGCACCCACGTTGTTGAGGTTCGAGAACATGTGGATGTCGGGATCGTCGTGGCAGTACTCCTGGGTCTGGTTCCAGAACTCCCAACCCTCCGGATCGTCGTGCGCCATCGAGCCGACCAGCGCCAAGCTGCACGCCCGGGTGCTGCTCCTTCACGATGCGATAGGCATCGATCACGCCCGACGGGTCCTTCCACGGGTCGAACCGCGACACCTGCAGCATCAGCGGCCGCGCCGGGTCGATGCCGAACTGGTCGACGATGTAGGCAGCGTCCTCGCGGGCCAGCGCCATGTTCTTCGGCGCCAGCGGATCGATCGCCGGCGGCCAGATGATCGCCGTGTGCAGATGCGCCTCGCTGGGCACGTACTCGTGCATGTGGAAGATCGCCGCGTCGTAGTCCGAGAGCGCCGGGGCCAGGAACCCGAGCACGTCGGGGTTGGGCGCAGACAGGTCGATGTGACAGCGCCACACCCACTTGGGCCGCGACGTCTTGACCATGCCGCGGATCATCGCCGGCTGCGGATCGTGCACCACGATCATGTCCCACTCGTCGGCGTCGGCCAGCTCGTCGGCGTTCATCTGGTTGTACCGCACGAAGATCTCCCGCTGCTCCTGGGTGAGCCCGCGCGGGTCGCCCTGCAGGCCGTTGTGGATCGTCTTGGTGACGTCGAAGAACTCTTCGCGGCCCTCGATCACGCGCCACTCGGCGTCGATGCCGATGTCGTTCAGAAGCGGCATCAGCGTGTACTGGATCTCGGCCACGCCGCCACCGAAAGCGGTCGCCGAGAGGTGCAGCATGCGCCTGCCGCGCAGAGGTTCGGCCAGCTCCAGGATCCGCTCGGCGTTGGCCGTGCCGATGATGGAGCGGTAGTCGGCGAGTGATTTGTGACCGAGGTTGATCCGTTGCATGCGGCGCAGGTTACCGCAGGCGGGAATCAGCTCGGCAGCTCCACCCCGGAAGGCAGCGACAGCACGAACTCGGTATGTCCCTCCGCCGTGGTCAGGCTGATGTCGCCGTCCATCCGCTGGGCCAGCTCGCGCGCGATCGCAAGCCCCAGTCCGGTCCCGGTCGCGGTCGTCCCCTGACCCCGGTAGAACCGTTCGAACAGGTGCTCCTGCGTCTCGGCGGGGATCCCCGGCCCATCGTCGGAGACGGTCAACGTGACCACACCGTCCACCGCCCCGGTCGCGACCCGCACGTTGGTGCCGCGCGGGTTGTGGCGGATGGCGTTATCGACCAGCACCCGGCCGATCTGCTGCACCCGCTGCTCGTCGCCGATGCCCTCGGCCGGCGCGCTTTCGCGGCTCAGCACCACGCGGCTGCCGTGGCGTGAGGCGAGCCCGCGAAACTCACGCACCAGGGTGCGCGCGGTGGCGCCCAGGTCGAGTGGCTCGTGCTCGATCGAGACCGCGCCGGAGTCGAGTCGCGAGAGGTCGAGCAGGTCGGTGGCGAGCTTGGTCAGCCGGGTGACCTGCTCGCGCATCGTGTTCAAGAACTCGTCGCGGGTCGTGGAGTCGATGTCGTCGGCTTCGAGCAGTTCGAGGAATCCCGCGAGCGAGAAGAGCGGAGTGCGCAGCTCGTGCGAGGCATTGGCGATGAAGTCCTTGCGCGCCCGATCGACCTGGTCGAGCCTGGCCTGCATCAGATCGAACGACCGCGCCAGCCGGCCCAGCTCGTCGGGCCGGTCGTCGCCGATCGGCTGGTCGAACCGCCCCGCCGCGACGCGGGCCGCGGCCGCCTCGAGGCGCGCCAGCCGGCGCGAGATCGCGACCGCCGCGGTCCACCCCACCACGCCTGCGACGGCCAGTGCGAGCAGCGTCGCGACCAGGAACTGCCGCTCCACCAGCGTCGCCGCGTCGTTGGCGTCGGCCACCGTCTGGCTGAGCAGGATCACCGACCCCGCCGGCATGCTGTAGGCCACCAGAATCCGCCCACCGGCGCCGCGCTCCGAGAGCGGCGTCGACGCCGTCAGCGCCTGCCGCACGATCGGGTCCGCTCCTGACGCTGCGCGGCGGCGGGTCGAGCCGGTTTCTGGTGGAGGTCAGCCCGTGCTCGCCCTTGCAGTAGAGCGTCAGCTGGGCGCTGGCCACGCCCGCGATCTGGCGCAGCGCGCGGTCGCTCACGCCCTCGCAGCCGCGATTCCGAAACAGCTTACGGCGCGCGTGATCGGTCTGCGTGCGGGCGGCCGCCGCGATCAGGCGATGCTCGCGGCGCGAGATCAGGTCGGAGCGCAGACTCGGCACCACGTACAGGAACAGCACGCCCATCGCCGTGGCAACGACGGTTACGAACACGACGATCAACCGCACCCGCAGCGAACGCGCGGGACTCACCCAGGCGCGGCTCTCGCCCATTTACGTGTCCCGGAAGCGGTAGCCCGCGCCACGCACCGTGAAGATGTAGTGAGGCTCGCTGGGATCGGCCTCGACCTTCTCGCGCAAGTGGCGGATGTGGACATCGATCGTGCGCGGCTCGCGATACGACGAGTCGCCCCACACGGTCTCGAGCAGCGCCTGGCGGGTGTAGACGCGACCGGGATGGGTGGCGAGGGTGCGCAGCACCTCGAACTCGACGTAGGTGAGCTGCACCGGCTCGCCGTCCACGGTCAGGCTGCGCTTGGCCGGGTCGATCCGCAGCCCGTCCACCTCCACCACCGTCTCGGGACCACCCCCGAGTTCGGCGAGCAGGCTGGCACGGCGCAGCACCGCCCGGATGCGGCTGCGAAACTCGCGGATCGAGAACGGCTTGGTGATGTAGTCGTCGGCGCCCAGCTCCAGGCCGAGCACCTTGTCGACCTCGTCGTCGCGAGCGGTCAGCATGATGATCGGGACCGCCGAGCTGGTGCGCAGCCGGCGGCACACCTCCAGGCCGTCCAGGCGCGGCAGCATCACGTCGAGCACCACCAGGTCGACCGGGCCCTCGGCGAACCGCAGGAGCGCCTCCTCACCGTCGCGGGCCTGCACCACCCGGTAGCCCTCGCGCTCGAGCGGGAAGGTCAGCAGTTTCTGAATCGACTCCTCGTCGTCGACCAGCAGGATGGTGGCACTCTCGGCCATTCCCGCAGTCTAGGGCGCACCGGCGGCTGCGCTCGCCGGGCAGTGGTGTGCTATAACCGCCGCCGCCATGGCCGAACCACACAGGCAGCCCGAAGGAGGGCGGCGTGACCTGGTGTCGTGGCGGCTCTACCGGGTGATTCTCGGCGTTGCGCTGCTGCTGTGTGTGGCGGCTGCGCTGGCCGTCCAACACCTGTCCGCGCCGCCGCCGCCCGACCATCCGATCCGCATCAGCGGCGCATCGATCATGGCCGAGGCCAGGGACATCTCGACCGCCGAGCACGACGCGAACGGCACCTGCTGTGAAGCCGGCTCGGCCGGCGAGTTGGCCGGCGCACAGGTGATGGCCGAAAAGCTGCAGCCGTTCGATCACTCGGCCCACACCAGTGCGTTTGCAGCCGACCTTCCATGGCGCTCACAGCCGGTGCCGATGGCCAACGTGGCGGCGTTCGCGAAGGGCACACAACCGGGCGTCATCGCGGTGATCGCACATCGCGACGGCAACCCTATCACGACGGCCGTGGCCTCCGCGATGCTGGTCGAGCTGTCCCGCACACTCAAGCTGGTGCCGCTGCGCCGCAGCCTGGTGCTGCTCTCGACCGACGGCGGCAGCACCGGCGGCCAGGGCGCGGCGCATTTCGCGTCCACCTCGCCGCTGGCCGATCACATCGTCGCGGCGATCGCACTCGAGTCGGTGGCCGCCGCCGGCGGGACGGGCTCGAAGCTGCTGATCCGCTCCTACGCTCCCCGCGGGACCTCGTCCACGCTGATCACCGCCACCCGCCAGGCAGCCGGCCTGGCCGGGAGCAATCCTCCGGCCGTGCCGGGAGTCGTCGACCAGCTGGTCGGCTACGCCGTGCCCTACGCCCCCACCGAGCAGAGCCCGATGATCGCGCACGGCATCCCCACGGTGGCGCTCGCCGCCGCCGGCCCCAGGCCGGAGCGATTCGGGCAGCTGAACCCCACCCAGCTAGGCCAGACGGCCTCGGCGGTCGCCCAGGTGGTGCAGACCCTCGATGCCGCACCGTCGATCGACGCCAGCAGCTCGGCCAGGCTGTTCTCGGGCTCGAGCGCGGTGCGCGCGATCCTGATCAAGCTCGCCCTGATCGCCCTGCTGCTGCCGCCGCTGGCGTGTGTGCTGGTGCTGGTGGCGGCGGCCCGGCGCCGGCACGTGGCCCTGGCGCCGGGAATGTGGGCGCTCGGCTGGCGGCTCAGCACGTGGCTGGTCGGCACTGGTCACCATGTGGGTGCTGACGATCCTTCCCGGGCGGCTCCTGCCCGGCGTCGACTCGGTGCCGCTGCCCCACCGCACCGGCGTCACCTGGGCGGGGGTGCTTCTGGTGGCACTCGTGGCGGCGCTCTACTGGCGGTTCGTCTCACGACCGCGGCTGATGATGGGAGCAGCCACCGGCGGTGAGCGCACCGTGGGGTTCATCACCGGCCTGCTGGGCCTGCTGCTGGCCGGAGTGCTGCTGGCCGCGGTCAACCCTTACGTACTGATCCTGATCATCCCCGCCGCCCATGCGTGGCTGTGGGTGGCCTCCGCGTCGCGCGGCGGGCGCCGGGCGATGGCGATTCCCTACCTGGTCGGCTTCCTCGGCGTGCTGCTGGTGGTGTTCGAGCTGTGGCACGGACAGGGCGTCGGCCTCCAGACTCCGGCGGTGCTCGTCGCGATGACCTCCAGCGGATATCTGAGTCCGGCCGTCACGTTCTGCCTGGCGATCGCCGGGGCGGCGGCGTGTCAGGTCGGGGCGCTGGTGAGCGGGCACTACGCGCCGGTCAGAACTCGGTGAACTGACTCCAGATGTCCAGCCGGTGCTGCAGCCCCAACGGCGTGGGCTTCAGTACGTCTGACCCCTTCAGCACGTCGTCGGGAACCGCGACCAGCGGATCGTCGGCAAGCTCGGGCGGGCGGATCACGTCGAGGGAAGTCGGCGTGCCGGGCTCGCCGCCCCCGGAGGCGGTCTCGCGGGCACCGACGCGCGGATCCAGGAAGTAGTTGATCAGTGCGTGGGCGGCCACGGGATGCGGTGCGGCGGCGGCGATCGCCAGGGCGCGGATCCACATGCGGCCGCGGTGGGGCAGCGTCGTGGCGGTGTCCAGGTATGCGGCGCGGCTGGTCTGGATCTTGCGCGCCTGGTTGGTGTCGGCCATGGCCAGGTCGACGCGCCCGGCCGAGAACGCTGCGACCGGCGAGGCGCCGATCGAGCTCACGTAGGGCCGCACCTGCTGCAGCAGATCGGCGGCCGCCGTCGAGGTCATCGGAGTTATCGCTGTTGACCGAGTGGCCGAGCGCGGCCAGCGCGAGCCCCACCACCAGCACCGGGTCGCTGCTCACGCTCACCCTCACGTCGGGCCGCTGCACCGCTGCGAAGAACTCCGCCCAGGTGTGCGGAGACTGCGGCAGCCTGTCCTTGCGCCGCACGATGCCGGTTACCCCGGCGTCCTTGGCGACGGTGAAGCGGTTGTGTGGGTCAGACAGCAACCCCGACCAGCGCTGATCCACCTTGGAGAGGTTCGGCAGCAGATCGTGGTCGAGGGTGTGCAGCAGGCCGAGGTTGCTCTCGACCAGCGCGTGCTCGGCGTTGGTGAGGACGACGTCGTAGCCGTGCCCCGCGCCGCTCAGCTGCTCTAACAGCTGCTGGTCGGAGCCGACCACGTGGGCATCAACGTGGACGTTGAACCGCCGCGAGAACGCGGTCAGGTCGGCCGGATCCCATGCTCCGGCAACCCCCACCACCCCCACCCGGCGCTCGATGGCAGGCGCGGCGGCCGTGGTCACGGGCGGATCGGCCGATGCCGCCGAGCCTCCGCCGCTCGAACACGCAGCAGCCAGAGGGGCGAGCCCGGCGGCGAGAAAGACCCGGCGGTTCATTGGATCACAGCAGGACGTACTCGACGAGGGCGCCGGCTTCGGCCTCGCCGTCGCCGGCCTCGATGAAGGCGATCGCGTCGGCATGGGCGGCATGCGCGATCAGATGCGACTCCTGCGCCGGCTGCGGCCGGAGCAACATGCCCTCCGGGCCGGAGTAGAGCGCTGCGCGCACGGCGTGGTCACGATCTTCCAGCCGCTGCACCGGCTCGGAGAGCCGCGCCACCAACCGCGGCGGGGCGACGGCTCCCTGCATCACCGCGAGGGCCGGGCGCACGAAGAGTTCGAAGCAGACCAGGCTCGACACCGGATTTCCCGGCACGCCGAACACCAGCGTGCCCGACTCGGCCTGGCCGAACCAGATCGGCTTGCCCGGCTTGTGGGCAACCCGCCAGAACACCTCGCGCACCCCCAGGCCGATCAGCGCGGGTTTGACGTGATCGTGAGGGCCGACCGAGACGCCGCCCGACGAGATCACGACGTCGGCTTGCAGGCCGCGTTGGAACGCCGCCGCGATCAGCTGCGGATCGTCGGCCACGACCTCGGCCAGCACGACCTCGCCGCCGGCGCGGATGATCTGCGCGGTGAGTGCGGTCAGATTGCTCTCGTAGATCTGGCCGGGGCCCAGGCTGTGGCCGGCGGCGACCAGCTCGCTACCCGTCGCGATCGCGGCCACCCTGCGGCCGGCGCGCCACCTCGATGTGACTCACACCGGCCGAGGCGAGCGCCGCCAGGCCGGCGGGCGAGAGCACCGTGCCAGCCGAGACCACCACGTCGCCGCGGGCCACGTCCTCGCCGGCGCGGCGGATGCACGCCCCCAGCCTGGGCGCCGCAGCGCGGATGGTGTCACCGTCGCGCTCGACCACCTCGATGGGGACGACGGAGTCCGCACCGTCGGGGATGGGCGCGCCGGTGGCGATCGAAACGACCGAGCCGGGCGCGAGCACGGGCGGCGGATCGCCGGCGGCGATATCGGCAACCACCGGCACAGGATCGCCGCCGAGTTCGGCAGCCCGCACCGCGTACCCGTCCATCGACGAGGTGTCGAACGGCGGCAGGGGCACCTCGGCGTGGGCGTCGGCCCGCAGCACCCGGCCGACCAGGCTCGGCGAGACCGCAACCCGCTCGGTGGGGAGCAGCGCGGCGTGCTGGAGCACGATTTCGAGTGCCTGAGACGGCTTCAACATGGTGAGGTCATCGTAAACGCAACAAACGTGCCTGGCACGTTGTTGCGTTCGTTGCGGTTCGTAGGTGGTCGGTGGGGTGGTGGTTCCGCCGCCGCCACCGCCACCGGTGGTGGTGGTGCCGCCGCCACCGCCACCGCCGGTCGTGCCGCCACCGCCGCCGCCGCCCGTGGTGTGCCGCCGCCACCGCCACCGTTCTTCTTGGTGGGTGGCGTGGTCGTGGTCGGGGGTGGCGCGTAATAGAGCGGGAACTGCGAGGTGAACGGCTGGTATGCGTCGGCGGGCGCCGGAAACTCCCTGAACGGCGTGGGCGGGAACGCCTTGGGATTGAGCGCGAACGCCTGGCTCATGTAGTCCTTCCAGATGGTGGTCGGATAGCCGCCGCCGAACGAGTTGCCCGACCCGACCGTGTCGACCATCGAGATCTCGCCCTGCGGGAAGCCCATCCACACGCAGGTCACAAGCGTCGGCGTGTAGCCGCAGAACCACGCATCCTGGTGGGTCTCGACCGTGCCGGTCTTGCCCGCCTCGTCACGCCCGTCGCCCAGCAGCGCGCCCCCGCCGGTGCACAGCCCCTGCGCGCAGGTGACGTTGTCGCGCAGGATGTTGTTCATCTCCCACGCCGTCCACGAGGGGATGACCCGCGTGCCGGGGTTCTGGGACGGCGGCGTGGAGGAGTCGTACTTGCTGGAACTGGCCGAGTCGACGGAGGTGATCGCCAGAGGCTGGTGGTGAATCCCGTTGGCCGCAAACGACTGGTAGGCGGAGGCCATGTCCAGCGGCGAAACGAGCCCGGTGCCGAGGACGATCGACGGCACCACCGGCAGCTTGACGCTGCCCGGGATGCCCAACCGGTGCGCCATCCGCACGGTCGAGTCGGCACCGATATCGATCGAGAGCCGGGCAAAGACGGTGTTGATCGACCCGTCCATGGCCAGGTGCAGGTTGTAGTTACCGCCGCCCTGCTCGGCGTTGTACACCGTCCACGTGCAGCTCGGGTAGCCGGTGTCGCAGAGCTGATACTGGAACGGCTGCGAGCCCGAGTAGGTGGTGGTCTCGGGGTCGATGTGCTTGTAGACCATGGCCGCCGTAAGCGCGAACGGCTTGAAGCTCGAACCGGCCTGCCGCTGGGCGTCACCCGGGATGTTGAACTTGGCCTTCTCGGGGTTGGTGGTCGCGTCGAAGGCCACGATCGCGCCGGTGCGCGGATCGATCGAGACCAGCGCCGCGGCAGGCAGACCAGGCCCGCTCAGCACCTCGTGCATCGCCACCCGGGCGGCATGCTGCAGCTGAGGCTGCAGCGTGGTCTTGACCGTGAGGCCGCCCTCGCGCACTGCCGCCTGACCGTACCTCTGCTCGAGCTGCTGCTCGACGTACTGCACCCAGTAGGACTGCACGCCCGACTGCTCGGTCTGCGACGGGACGTCCAGCTTGAGCCCTGTGCGAATCGCGCGCTCGTACTGGCCCGCGTTGATGTCGCTGTTGTTGAACATCGCCGCGAGCACCTGATTTCGGCGCTCCTTGGCCGCGGCCGGATACGTGATCGGGTTGTAGCCGGTGGGCGACTGGGGGATGCCGGCGATCAGCGCGGCCTGGGTGAGTCCCAGCTTGGCGCAGGTCGTGGAGAAGTAGGCCTCGGCAGCCGCCTCGCAGCCGTAGGTGACGCCGCCGTAGGGCACGACGTTCATGTACGTCTGCAGGATCTTGTCCTTCGACCACTCGTCGCTCATCTGCATCGCCAGCCACGCCTCTTTGAGCTTGCGGGTGGCCGAGACGTCGTCGTTCAGATAGACGTTTCGCACCACCTGCTGCTCGATCGTCGAGGCGCCCTGCACCACGTGTCCGGCCGACAGGTTGTCGGCCACCGCACGCGCGATGCCCTCGAAGTCGACGCCGCCGTGCTGGTAGAACCGCCGATCCTCGATGTCGATAGTCGCCTTCTTGAGCCACGGAGACATCTGGTCGAACTTGACCGGCGAACGATTCTCGGTCGACGGGATCGTGTAGAGCAGCTGGCCGTTGGCCGCATAGATCTTGGAGTTGACGCCCGGATAGTGCGGCTTGAGCTTGTCCAGGTTGAGGTTGCCCACGATGCTGTAGGCGGCGATACCGCCCGCCGTCGCGCCGCCCACCAGCGCGACACCGATGATGATCATCACCACGATCAGCGCCGAGGCCGCGGCGGAGCGGCTGCTGTGACGGCGCTGCGACGCGCGCCGCTTGCGCCGCCGCGCGCTGATCATGCCCAGCGCTTCGTCGTAGTCGGAGGTGGGCCGGCGAGGATCGTGCGGCGTCACGACTGCTGTTCGAACCCGTCGAGCAGACCCTCGCCGCTGAGCCGCGCGAGGCACCGCTCGCGCAGCCACGCTTCGGTCACACGGCCGGCGCCGGGATCACTCGTCCACACGCCCACGCGGTAGACGGCTCCAGCAGCGGCCACCTCGGACACGCTCACGAGCGGTCCGGGTTGGTGCTCGAGACGTCCCGGTGCGGCGGCGGCCTGCTCGGTCAGCAGTTCGCGCACGCGGGCAGGATCGGCGGTCAGCGGAACGGTCACGCTGACGCTCGCCAGGCTCGTTGGGTCTGCGATTGTGTCGTTGATAACACGTGATTCAGCTAGCTGTTCGTTGGGGATGAGGATCCGGCGGTTGTCGGATGTGCGCAGCCTGGTGTAGCTCAGGCCAATGTCCTCAACAGTGCCATCCGCGCCCTCTACCGAAACGTGATCGCCGATCCGTACAGGCTGGTTCACGGCAATCATCACGCCCGCAATGAAGTTTGCCAGAGTCGATTTGGCCGCAAAACCCAATACCAATCCAAGCACCGCAGATGAGGCCAGGACTGCCTTCGCGGCGTCCGCGGTGTGCTCATCGGAGACCAGCACGATGATCGCGGCGACGAACACGACCACCGCCATGAACACCCGCCGCAGCAGCCGCACACGGGTGCGAAAGGCCGCCTGATCGGGCACAGCGACACGCGTCACCATGCGCTCGCCCACCCGGCTCAGGATCATGTTCAGAATCCACAGCAGGATGAGCAGGACGATGAAGCCCACCCAGAGATACTTTTCGTAGTTCGCCACGCTCGAATCCGGTCGATCGACGCTCCGAACTACGGATTTCGCGGTCGATCGGGGGCTCCCTCCGTCAGGGGTCGTAAAATTGCCGCCGATATGCGCCCCATCCCCACGATCGCCGGTGCGCTCGCCGCGCTGACGCTGGTGACGGTCGCTACGGGTTGCGGGCTGCGCAGCGAGCCCACCGGAGCGATCCCGCCTGCACCGGTGACGGTGTCGGACGCCACCGGCCACTCCGTGACGGTCAGCGCACAGCCGCAGCGCATCGTCTCGCTCGACATGGGGTCGACCGAGCTGCTGTTCGACGTCGGCGCGGGCGGGCGCGTGGTCGGCCGCTCCGCAGGTACGGCGCTGCCCGCGGCGGCCGCCAAGGTTCCGGTGGTGCCGGTCTCGAGGCCGGCCCGCATCCGCGCGCTGCACCCCGACCTGGTGATCGCCCCCGCGGCCGACGCCCAGGCACTGCGCAGTGCACTCAACGGGGTGCCTGTCTACGCGGCCGACGGTCAGTCGGTCAAGGCAGCGCTGACCGACTTCGTGAACGTCGGCCTGCTCGCCGGCTACGGGCCGCAGGCGCAGGCGGTGTCCAGCCACACCGCTGCGGCGATCGACCACATCACCGCGCAGATGCGCGCACACCCCGCGCAGAAGGTCTACCTCGACCTGGGCTACGGGTTCCCATCGCCACCGTCTCCGCTGGCCCGCGACCTGATCACGGCGGCGGGCGGCACGCCGATCGCGGTCTCGACCAACGCCGCCCTCCGCAAGGCGGCTCCGGACGTCTACCTGATCGAGTCGTCCGGGCCGGCCACGCCCACACCCAAAGAGGTCGCACACGATCCGGCGACCCGCAACCTGCCGGCGGTCAAACAGCATCGGGTGCACGTGATCCCGACGCTCTGGGTGACCACCGACGGGCCGAGCATGGCCGAGGCGGTCAAGCACCTCGCCCAGCGGATCCATCCCGGTGCCGGTGCAGGCCAGTGAGTGACTATGACGCGCTGTTCCTGGACGCGTTCGGCACGCTGATCACGGTCGATGATCCGGGACGGCGGCTGCAGGCGGGAGTCGCCGAGGTGCTGGGGACGACCGTCGATCTGGACACCGCCGAGCGCGCGTTCGCGGCCGAGGTCGCGCACTACGC
Source organism: uncultured Actinomycetes bacterium (assembly GCA_963796875.1). Taxonomy (GTDB): domain Bacteria; phylum Actinomycetota; class Thermoleophilia; order Gaiellales; family JAICJC01; genus CAVPTL01. The sequence goes on along the minus strand of CAWCNL010000002.1, from coordinate 1,342,859 downwards.
GGCGAACTGCCACCGCGGCGTGGACGAGTCGAGCCTGGCGCAGCTGTACAGGGAGTGCGCGGCGATTGCGACCGCCGAGCTGGGCATCGAACTCGACGCCGCCCAGGCAGTCGAGCTGCTCGGCGACACCATCCGGTACGTGGCATACCCCGACTCCGAGGGCCTGATCGCGGCGGCCCACAGCGGAGGTCTGACCGTGGCGGTGGTCTCGAACGCCGACTACACGCTGCCCGCGATGCTCGCAGAGGCCGGGCTCGAGGTCGACCTGGCGTTCAGCTCGGCCCAGACTCGGTCGAGCAAGCCCGACCCACAGATCTTCCGCCACGCGCTCGCCGCCGCCGGGACAACCCCCGAGCGAACGCTGATGGTGGGGGACACGCCGGACGCCGACGCCGAGGGCGCTCGCGCGGTGGGCATGCCCGCCCGGATCGTCGACCGCGACGGCATCTACCCCGATCGCGACGACACGGTCGGGTCGCTCACCCAGATCGCCGAGTTGATCCGGTGACCGAGCGCCGTCCCGAGACCGAGGCGGTGCACGGCGGCCGGCTGCGAGAGCCCGGCGACGACCCGTGGCCGGGCGAGCCGGCCGTCCTGCCGGTGCACCGCGAGACCATCACCGCATTCGAATCGGGCGAACAGTTCACCGACGTGATGGCCGACGCGCGGCGGGGCTACCTCTACAGCCGCATCCGCCACCCCAACGCCGACGAACTGGCAGCCGCCGTCGCTGCACTCGAGGGCACCGCCGCCGCGCACTGCTTCGCGTCGGGCATGGCGGCGGTCAGCGCCGGCCTGGAGCTGCTCGCCCCTGCGGGCGCGCGGGTCGTGACGTCGCGCCGGCTGTACGGCCAGACCTACGCGATCCTGCGCCGCCGGGGCACCACCGCGTTCGTCGATCTGGCCGACCTCGACGCGGTCGGTGCGGCACTCGACGGAGCGGCGCTGCTGTACCTCGAGACCATCTCCAATCCGCAGGTGGACGTGGCCGACCTCGAGGCCCTGGTGCCGCTGGCCCACGCGCGGGGCGCCGCCGTGATGGTGGACAACACCATCGCCACACCGCTGGGCTGTCGTCCCGCAGCGTTCGGCGCCGACCTGGTGGTGCACTCGGCCACCAAGTATCTGAACGGCCACTCGGATGCGCTCGCCGGTGTGGCCGCCGGCGGCGCCGACGTGATCGCACCGATCGCCGCGGCGTCGCTCGACACGGGAGCCACGATCTCGCCCGACACCGCCTGGCTGGTGCGGCGCGGCGTGCGCACGCTGCACGTGCGGCTCGAGCGCGCGAGCCAGAACGCCGCGGCGGTGGCCGCGATGTTGGCCGATCACCCGGCGGTCGCGGCGGTGCACTACCCCGGCCTCGGCACCGACCCTGGATACGAGGTGGCGCAACGTGTGCTGCAGTCGCCCGGAGCGCTTCTGGCATTCGACGTGACCGGAGGCGCGGCCGCCGCCATCGCCGCCATGAACCGCCTCCAGCTGATCCTGCGGGCCACGAGCCTGGGCGGCGTCGAATCGACGATCTCGCATCCGGCCACCACCAGCCACCGGCAGCTGGACGAGGCCGAACTGCGCAGCGCCGGGATCGGCCCGGGGACGCTGCGGCTGGCGGTGGGGATCGAGCACGCCGGCGATCTGACCGGCGACCTCGACGTGGCACTACGCGCGTGATCGACGCCCGTCCCTCCCGCGTCTCGGCATGGTGGCTGCTTGCACCCGGACTGCTCTTCGCGCTGAACTTCGTGGCTGCGGTGGTCACGTCCGGCACCACCACCAATCAGAAGAACATGGTCTACGACCTGACGCCGATCATCACCACGGCGGTGGTCGACGGCGTGCTGATCGGCTACTGCGTATTCGCGGTGTGGATCTCGCGTGCACCCGTGACGGGCGTGCTGGCGATGCGCCGCACCCCGCTGCGCCGGGCGGTGGGTTTGAGCGTGCTGGCGCTGGTGCTGCTGCTGGTGTCCGACCGCATTCTCGAGCCGCTCACCCACGCCGGCGAGAAGCAGGGGATCGCGCCCACGCACTCCCCGTCAGACACGCATCAGTGGGTCGCGCTGGCGGTCGCCATGGTCGCGCTGGTGGTGGTCGCACCGCTGGCCGAGGAGATCATGTTCCGCGGGCTCTCGTGGGAGGTGATGGGCCGCTGGGCGCTGCCCGGCACGGCCGCCTTCTGGGCCATCGCCCACGGGCTTCCGGTGCTGCTGATCCCCGTGTTCGTGGCCGGCCTGATCATCGGCGAGCTGCGCCGCCGGACTGACTCGTTATGGCCGGGGCTCGGAGTGCATATGACCACCAACGGACTGGTGCTCGTGCTGGCGCTGCTGACCTCATAGCTGCGTTTCGGCTCTAAACTGCGGCGACCATGGAGCAGGGAGAAGACCCAAAAGTCGTCGCCTTTCGGACGCAGATCGATGCGGCCGACGAGCGACTCGTCGAACTGATCAACCAGCGCATCGAGTTGGTCGCAGGCCTTCACGCCCACAAGCGCGAACAGGGCTACAGCACCGTCGATCCCGACCGCGAGCGCAAGATGCTCGAGCGGCTCGACGCAGCAAACTCAGGACCGCTTTCGGACGACGGTCTGCGGCAGCTCTACGCCGCGGTGATCCCGCTCTGCACCGAGGAGGCGCGCAGCATGAACGACGCAGGGGAGCCCGCCGGTGAGCGCTGAGGCCACCGAGCCCGCACCCGCCGCGCCTTCGACCACAGTCGTGTCCGCCACCGAGGTGACCCGCCGCTATGGCGCCGGAGACACCGTCGTGGACGCGCTGCGAGGCGTCTCGCTCGAGATCCCGAAGGGCCAGTTCGCCGCCGTGATGGGGCCGTCCGGCTCGGGCAAGTCGACCCTGATGCACATCCTGGCCGGGCTCGACCAGCCCACCTCGGGCTCGGTGTCGATCGCGGGCCAGGAGATCGCCGAGTTGAACGACAAGAAGCTGACGCTGCTGCGCCGCGAGCACATCGGGTTCATCTTCCAGTTCTTCAACCTGCTGCCCACGCTCACCGCCGAGGAGAACGTCTCTTGCCGCTGCAGATCGCGGGAGTGAGCGCCGACCGGGAGTGGACCGACCAGATCATCGAGCGGGTCGGCCTGGCCGACCGCCGCAAGCATCGCCCCGCCGAGCTGTCCGGCGGCCAGCAGCAGCGCGTGGCGATCGCCCGCGCGCTCGTCTCGCAAGCCCACCGTCGTGTTCGCCGACGAGCCCACCGGCAACCTCGACTCGACCACGTCGGCGCGAGATCCTGGAGCTGCTGCGCGAGGCCGTCGACACCCTGGGCCAGACCACCGTGATGGTGACCCACGACGCCACCGCCGCGGCCACCGCAACGCGCTCGCTGTTCCTGGCCGACGGCCGGATCGTCCGCGACGAGCCAGAGCCTCTCGACCGGCGACATCGTGTCGATCATGGGCAACCTCCAGCCGCGCGTGATCCGGCTCACCGTCCGCGGCATCTTCTCGCACAAGCTGCGATCGATCCTGACCGCTGCAGCGATCGTGCTGGGCGTCGCCATGATCTCGGGCACGCTGGTGCTGACCAACCAGATCACCGACGCCTTCAACAACCTCTTCACGACCGCGTTCAAGGGCACCGACGTGGTGCTCTCGCAAAAGCCCGCGTTCGATAGCCAGCAGAGCCCAGGCTGGACCGCTGCCCGAGTCGATCGTCGCAAAGGTACGCGGCGGTGCCGGGCGTACGCAAGGTGAGCGGCCAGATCCAGGCGGCCGGCGGCCTGGTCATCAACAACAAGTTCGTCGGCGCAAGCGGCGGCGCACCGAACCTGGTGCTGAGCTATCAGCCCGAGCCGTTCACCGTCGCTGACCGCGATCGACGGGCACTTCCCCAACGCCCCGGGCGAGCTTGCCATCGACAAGCAGCTGGCCGACGACAACCACCTGTACGGTGGGCGACAGCGTGGGCCTGCAGACCCTGCACGGCACCCAGCCGGTGAAGCTGGTCGGCATCGTCGAGTTCGGCAACAACTCGTCGCTGGGCGGAGCGGCGCTGATGGTGATCACGTTCAAGGACGCCCAGCGCTGGTACAACCGCATCGGCAAGGTCTCGACGGTGTCGGTGGCCGCCGACCGCGGCGTGACTCCCGAGGAGCTGAAGCTGCGCATCCAGAAGGTGGTGGGCTCAAACGTCAAGGTGCAGACCGGCACCCAGGCCGCCCAGGAGCAGTCAGACGCGATCGCGGGAGCGATCAACGGCATTCCTGCGCTGGCTGCTGCTGGCGTTCGCCGGCGCAGCCGTGCTGGTGGGTGCGTTCGTCATCTTCAACACGTTCAACATCACCGTGGCCCAGCGCATGCGCGAGTTCGCCATGCTGCGCACGATCGGGGCGATGCGCCGCCAGGTGCTGAGCGCGGTGCTCGGTGAAGCGCTCGTGATCGGCGTGATCTCGTCGCTGATCGGTTTCGGAGTCGGCATCCTGCTGGCCAAGGGGCTCGGGGCGCTGTTCCGCGCCGCCGGGGCATCGCTGCCCCTGGCGAGCGTCCGCTTCACGTTCTGGGTCATCACGATCCCTCTGCTGGTGGGGATCCTCGTGACGCTGGTGGCCGCCCTGCCGCCGGCGCTGCGCGCGACCCGCGTGCCCCCCATCGCAGCGCTGCGCGAGGGCGCGGTGATCCCACCCGGCGCGATGGCGCGGGTCTGGCCCTATCTGGGCGGGTTGATGCTGATCGGCGGCGCGCTGATCGTGTTGCTCACGTTTGGTTCGAATGCCCCGGCCACTCACAAGCTGGCGGTACTCGGACTCGGCTCGCTGGCGATCCTGCTCGGTGCCGCGCTGCTTTCGAAGTACGCGATCAAGCCGCTCGCCTCAACGCTCGGCTGGCCGCTGCGCAAGATCGCGCCGGGGCCGGGCGGACTTGCGCGCGAGAACGCGATGCGCAACCCCGGCCGCACGGCGATCACCGCCGCCGCGCTGATGATCGGCGTGGCGCTCGTGGTGTTCTTCACCGTGATGGCAAACGGGTTCAAGGAGACGTTCATCGGCGCGCTGCAGAAGAGCGACACCGCCGACCTGATCGTGCAGAGCCAGAGCCAGGGCCAGTCGCTGCCCGCCGGCGTGCTGAACGCGACCCGGGGCATCTCGGGCGTGCAGAACGCGGTGCCGCTGGGCGGCGGCGAGGTCAAGATCAACAACGGCGGCACCGACACGATGACCGGTGTCCCGCCGGGCCAGATCAGCCAGGTCTACAACTTCGACTGGATCGACGGTTCAGACGCCGTCCTCAGCCAGTTGCACGGCAACAACGTGCTGATCGAAAACCAGTTCAAGCTGTCGCACCATCTGAGCGTCGGCGGCACGTTCTTCGTGACCGGCATCGACCACACGCGCCGCAAGCTGACCGTCATCGGCATCTACAAGGATCCGGTGCTGTTCAGCGGCATCATCCTCAGCCAGGCGACCTACGCCTCGCTGGTCGACCAGCCGCAGGTGCAGGTCGGCCTGATCAAGTTTGCACCCGGTGCCGACCCGGCGCAGACACAGGCGGCGGTCGAGCAGGCGCTGCAGCCGTTCCCCGAGGCGAAGGTGCAGACCAACGCGGAGTTCGAGCAGGCCTTCTCCGACCAGCTCAACAAGCTGCTCGTGTTCATCTACGTGCTGCTGGTGATGGTGGTGCTGATCTCGCTGTTTGCCATCGTCAACACGATGGCGCTCTCGGTGTTCGAGCGCACGCGCGAGATCGGCATGCTGCGGGCCATCGGTACGACCCGCCGGCAACTGCGGCGCATGATCCGCTACGAGAGCGTGATCACGGCGATGATCGGCGGGATCTTCGGCATCGTGATCGGCATCGTGATCGCCTGGATCGTGACCCAGGGGCTGCAGTCACAGGGCATCGTCTTTGCCTTGCCGTGGGGCCAGATGATCGCCTGCCTGATCGTCGCGGCCGTGGCCGGAGCGATCGCCGCCGCGTTCCCCGCGCGCCGCGCCGGCAAGCTGAACATCCTCGAGGCGCTTCAGTATGAATAGAAACTGCCTGACACCGTCTATTTCACGCCGGGTAGGAGCAACGTCGCCTTCGGCCTGACGCTCCTGGCCCGCCAGATCGGTTGGCACGACACCCGGGAGCTGCTGCACTACAAGACGAACAACGAGGCGCAGGAGGCCGCCGCCCGCTGGCATGGCTTACGCCGCCGGCACAAGGATGACTCAGAGGTGGTTGTGCCGCTGCAGCCAACGCAGGGCGAAGAAGCCCCAGATGGGCGGAATATAGAAGGTTGAGAAGCGGTACAGGAGGGCGGTCGCAAGCGCGGCCTCCTCGCTCATTCCGGCCCCGGTCAGGCCCACGGTAAGCCCGAATTCGGTCACGCCGATGCCGCCCGGCACGGGGATGAATGTGGCAAACAACGAGACGCTCACGTTGATCACCAGAAGGTCGGCGATCGAGATGTCGGCCCCTAGGCCGCGCGCAAACAGGCCCAGCGAGATTGCGAACAGCAGCTCGGTGGCCACGTTTGCCGCCAGCAGCATGGCCAGCTTGTTCGACCCGCGCAGAATGGCCAGCGTCCGCTTGACGTCGGGCCACCACCGGTGCACCCGCGAGGTGATGGCGTTTCGCACCCGCGGGACGAGTGCGATCACCAGCACGTTCACCACGGCGAGTCCGATCAGTACGAACAGCAGCTTCTCGGCGCCCGACGTGGGGATGTTCATGTCGACCGAGACGTCGGCGCGCGAGAACAGCAGCAGGAGCACCAGGAGCACCGCCTGGATCACGTTGCCCACGAACGAGTCGATCGCGCCGGAGGTGACGGCCGCCGCCGGCGGTACACCCTGGCGCTGGAAGAAGCGGATGTTGATCGCCATCCGCGCAAGGCTCGAGGGCAGCGCCAGGTTCATGTAGCCGGTGGCCAGCTGCATGATGTAGACGGGCCCGAACGGAAGGTCGGCCGCGACCGAGTTCATGGTCGAAATCGTCTGGGTCAGGCGCGGGGTCTGGGCCATGACGAAGCCCACCACGATCCAAGCCCACACCGCGTCCTGCAGGCTCTGCTGCAACTCGTTGAAGTCGACGCCGCTGAGGCCCGAGACCACCGCCGAGGCGGCCAGGCCGAGCAACACGAGCTGCGCGACCGACCCCCAGGTCACGCGGCGCATCTTGATCATCTGCGGCGGCTCGGCGCCGGAGAGTTCGATCGCGCGCTTGCGCAGCTCGTCGGGGTCGACCTCGGCGATCCGCAGTGTCCGGCGCAGCGTGCCTCCCAGGGCGGCGTTCTGCAGGTACGGCAGGAGCGCGGCGATGCCGGCGTCGCCCAGCGCCGCGTGTGCGGCCGCGAGCGCCCGGTCGGCGCCCGCCACGGCGGCGGTGGCGGCCAGCATCTGCACCCGGTCGATGGCGATCTCGTTCTCGGTGGGCGACACGCTGGCGGCCTCGAAGTCGATCAACCCGATGCCGCCGGGGTGGTCGATGGTGATGGTCTCGGGGTGGATGCGCAGGTGGGCGATGTGCGCCCGCTCGAGCTGGTCGAGCATGCCCCAGCACGCGGCCAGGCGGTCGTCGTCGAACTGGTCGGCGGTCAGCGTGGCGAGCGTGCGCCACTGGCCGCGCAGCACCAGGATCGAATCGTCGAACACCGACTGGCCGGCGGTCACGACCTCGTGGGTGGGGATTCCGGCGCTGGCCGCAAGCAGGGTCACGAACGCCTCGTGCTCGACAGCCTGTGCGCGGCTGGTGCGCAGCCCCGGCCCCGGGTCGCGGTAGAGCGCGGTGCGCCACAGCTTCTCGACCAGCTGGTTGTCGTAGGCGTCGCGGCCGTACACCTTGACCAGCAACTGATCGCCCTGCGGATCGTGCGCGCGCGCCACGAACGCCCCGCTGACGCGCCGGTCGACCGCCACCAGATCGGAGATGGGTACGCCCAGCTGGCGCAGCGCCACGGTGATCTCGTCCAGCTCCGGGTACCCGGCAGACGTGCCGAACGCCAGCCGCACGGCCGCGGCAGCGGTGAAGGCGATCAGAAACGCGCTGATGTTGCTGCCGGGCGAAACATGGTCGGCCAGGAAGGCCCCCACCAGCCCCAGGAGCAGGAGCCAGCGGCTGATCTTCTGCAGCGGCCGGGTGAGGTGCGGCGAGATCGCAAGCACCACGACTGCCGCCTGCACCACCCGCACTTCGGGCAGGTCGCGACCGGGCAGGTCGTCGCCGAGCACGCTGGTGAACGACGGCCAGTCACCGGTCGATCCGTGGACGACCAGGAACACCATCGCGGTGGCCACGACGAGCGAGGCCACGGTCTGCGTGAGGATCACCCAGCGCTGCCTGACGACGGAGGCGACCACGGCCACGACCGCCCAGAGGGTCAGCAGGTCGAAGAGGAACTCCCAGACCGGTGTGAGCTCCGACGGCAGGCTCGCGACCAGCCGGCCCAGCGACGAAGAGTCCGTGACCGCCGGGTAGGCCAGCGTCATGATGATCAACGCGAGCGCCGAGGGCGCCAGAATCAGGACGTCCGAGGCTCGCCGCGACCGTCGCTGGCCCTTGGAGGACGAAAAGACCCGCAGCCCCTTACGGAGGACTTCGGTGGGAACGAGCAGGTCGCGCGGTCCGCGCGAGGCGTCGGCGGAGCCGCCGTCGGTGTTCATCGTCCGGAGTATCCCGGACGGGGAAGACGGCTTAGTTGATCTAGGGGCCGAGGGCGCCGACGACCGTCTGGAAGACGGTCTGGATCGCGCCCGAGAGGATGATCATGGTGGCGAGCACCGCGAGGGTGATCACGGCCATGAGAACGCCGTACTCGGCGGTGGTCTGTCCATCCTCCGAGGCGACCTGGCGAATCAGGGAGATCTTGTGCGACATCGTGGTTCTTGCTCCTGCCGGGTTTGGGGTATCTCCAACGTACGACAAACCGGACGGTTGGCAAGCCCCCTTGTCGCGAAAGCGGGGCAATGGGCGCAACAGGGCTCGAACCTGTGACCTTCCGCGCGTGAAGCGGACGCTCTCCCAGCTGAGCTATGCGCCCTGGGACGACAAAGGGTATCGCGTGCACCGCCGCCCTGCGCGAGTCACTGCAACAAACGTGCCGGGCACATTTGTTCAGTGGGCGTCCCCCGGACGGGGGACATCGGATACCCCGCAAATCGCCGACGAGTGTTGCATGCAGCAGCAACGCCGCGCGAGGGCGGGTGAGACGCGCAAGGCACGGGCCCGGGCGATCGCGCCTTTCGCCTCTCTGACCCTCGTCGCATATCCCCTGGTCGCCATCGACTCGGTGCCCATGAAAACAGGTTTTGTGGTCGCCTCGCTGGCGGTCACGCTGGCCGTGCTCGCCGCGATGCCCATGCTCGACTGGGCGCGGATGCCGCGCATCGTCGCGGTCGGCACCGCCTATGCCTACATCATCAGCGTCATGCTGCTGCGCGAGGGTAGCGGCGGCGGCGAGTCGGGCTTTGGCATCTTGCTGCTGCTCCCGGTCTTGTGGGTCGCCCTCTACGGCGAACGGTGGGAGGTCGGCGCGGTGGTGGTGGGCGTCGCACTCGCGCTGTTCGTGCCGATCGCGATCGGTGCTCCCGACTACGCCACCACCGAGTGGCGCAAGCTGATCCTGACCACGGCGGTGGCCGCGGTGCTCGGCTGGGCGGTGAAGACCCTCGTCGACAGCCTCGGCCAGTCGCTGCGCGCGCAGGAGCGCCAGACCGCCAACCTCGGCCGGCTCGCCGAACTGAACCGCACCATTGGCAGCGCCGCCGACAGCGAGTCGGCGCGCGACGCGATCTGCACCGCGGTACTCGACGTGATGGGAGCCGACGTCGTCACGCTCTGGGAGGCGGGGCCGGAAAGCCTGCTCGAGGCCACCTCCACCAGCGACCCCGGCCTGCGCGGTGCCACCGTCGCGATCGGTCAGCACCACTCCGGCGTGGCCCGCGCCTATCGTGACGGCGCGCCGCAGTTCGTGGCAGACGCCGTGCGCGAGACCCGCATCGACCAGGATCTGGTGCAGCGATTCGCGGTCGGCGCCTGCCTCTTCTGGCCGGTGGTGATCGACGGTCGGACGGTCGCCGTGCTGATGGTCGGCTGGTCACGGCCGCAACCCGAGCTTTCGCCGCAGCAGCGCGCGGTGGCTGCGATGCTGGCCGTCGAGGTGGGCGAGGCGCTGGCGCGAGTGCAGCGCCAGGACGCCCTCACCGCCGCCGCGGCGACCGATCCGCTGACCGGCCTACCCAACCGCCGCTGGTGGAACACCCTGATCGAACACGAACTCGCCGAGGCCGCCCGCACAGGCATCTCGATGGCCGTGGCGATCATCGACCTCGACTACTTCAAGGACTGGAACGACGAGCACGGCCATCAGGCCGGCGACGAGCTGCTGTACCAGACCGCGCTCGCCTGGAAGCGCGAGCTGCGGGGCGGCGACGTCCTCGCGCGCATCGGCGGCGACGAGTTCGTGATCGCCCTGCCGGGCTGCGACGTACCCACCGCCGCCGAGATCGTCTCCCGGCTGGGCCGGGCGATCCCCCACGGCCGCACCGCTTCGACCGGCATCGCGCTGTGGGACGGCGTCGAGGACGCGGCGGCTCTCATCGCCCGCGCCGACCGCGCTCTCTACACCGCCAAGGCCGAGGGCCGCGACCGCGCCTCGCTGGCCGCCTGACGTCCACGGCTGATCGCAGCGCCAAGCCGGGATAGGATGTCGGCGGTGGCAGGCGAATCACACGCAGCGACGCCCAGCGGCATTCCCCCCTCCGACGCTCTGGTGGTGTTCGGAATCACGGGCGACCTGGCGCGCAAGATGACCCTCAAGTCGCTCTACCTGCTGGAGCGCCACGATCTGCTCGACTGCCCCGTGATCGGCGTCGCGCGCGAGCGGTGGACGGATGACGATCTGCGCGCCCGAGCGCTCGAGGCGGTAAAGGCCTCGAAGGTGCCGTTCTCGAAGAAGACGTTCGACCGGTTCGCCCAGAAGCTCACCTATACCCCCGGCGACTTCTCGCGCGAGGCCACCTACAAGCGTCTCAAGACCAAGCTCCGCGGCAAGAAGCACCCCGCGTTCTATCTGGAGATTCCCCCGTCGCTGTTCGCCCCGGTCGTGAAGCGCCTGGCGGACACCGGCCTGACCGACGGCGCGCGCGTGATCGTCGAGAAGCCGTTCGGTCACAACTACGACTCGGCGATCGAGCTGAACAACAGCCTGCGATCGGTGCTGGAAGAGGACCAGCTCTACCGCATCGATCACTTCCTGGGAAAGATGTCGGTCGAGGACATCATGTACCTGCGGTTTGCCAACACCATGCTCGAGCCGATCTGGAACCGCCAGTCCATCTCGTCGGTGCAGATCACGATGGCCGAGAGCTTCGGGGTCGAGGGCCGCGGAAACTTCTACGACCCGGTCGGCGCCCTGCGCGACGTGGTCCAAAACCACCTGCTGCAGGTGCTCGCCATGGTCGCGATGGAGCCGCCCGCCGGCCACGGCCACGAGGTCATCGCCGACCGCAAACGCGACGTGTTCCTGGCGATCCCCGACGCCGATCCGCAGCGCTACGTCCGGGGCCAGTACGAGGGCTACCGGCAGATCGAGGGTGTGGCCCCCAACTCGCAGACCGAGACCTACACGGCAATGCGGCTCGAGGTCGACAACTGGCGCTGGGCCGGCGTGCCGTTCTACATCCGCGCCGGAAAGGCGATGGCAGACACGGTCTGCGAGGTGCGAGTGGTGTTCAAGCGGGCGCCAAAGCTCGCCTTCTCGGGGCGCTCGCGCGAGCCGGAGGCAAACCACCTGGTGCTGCGCATCGGCCCACAGGCCGGCGCCCGGATCCGGCTGATGAGCAAGCGTGCGAACACCGCGGGCCTGCATCGCGTGCACCTCGACATGGACTTTGCCGAGGAGGGCGGCGAGGGGCCGACGCCCTACGAGCAGCTGCTGCGCGCAGCGATGCACGGCGATCGCAGCCACTTCATCCGTGAGGACTCCGTGGAGGAGACCTGGCGCATCGTGCAGCCGCTGATCTCGGATCCTCCGCCGCTCGAGCCGTATACGCGCGGATCGTGGGGGCCCGAGGGCGGCGAGCAGCTGCTGGCCAGCCGCGGTGGCTGGAGCGAACCGTGGCTTCCCGAATGAGGATGTGCACGACGTGACGTTTCGAGGAACACCGATCGAGGCATGGGTAGAGCCAGAGCCGAAGGAGCCGACATGAGTCTTGGATACACCCGCCCGCTGTACCTGCTTGCCTTCGACCACCGGGGGTCGTTTCAGACCAAGCTGCTCGGCATTCCGGACACTCCGACGCCCGACGAGGTCGCGCGCATCGAGCGCGCCAAGCAGGTGATCTACGCGGGATTCCTGGACGCTCACACCGCCTCGAGCGATCGTCAGGGCATGGGCATCCTCGTGGACGAGCAGTTTGGTAACAGCGTTGCCCGGTCGGCCCACGACCTGGGTGTGGCGCTGGCGATGCCGGTCGAAAAGAGCGGTCAAAACGAGTTCGACTTCGAGTACGGCGACCAGTTCGGCGAGCACATCGAGGACTACGATCCCACCTTCTCGAAGGTGCTCGTACGGATGAACGTCGAGGGCGACCGCGAGATGAACCAGCGCCAGACCGAGCGCCTGGCACGTCTCGGCAACTGGCTGCACGAGCACGACCGCAAGTACCTGTTCGAGCTGCTGGTGCCGGCCGAGCCGCATCAGCTGGAGCAGGTCGGCGGCGACTCGGACCGCTACGACAAGGAGCTTCGCGCCGGTCTCATGATCGACGCGATCGCCGAGCTGCAACAGGGTGGAGTCGAGCCCGACATCTGGAAGATCGAAGGCCTCGACACCGCCGAGGACTGCGACCGCGTGGCCCGCGCCACCCGAACGGGGGGGCGCGACGGGGTGCGCTGCGTCGTGCTCGGCCGTGGCGGCAACGAGGCCGCGGTGATCCACTGGCTGCAGACCGGCGCGGTGACCGAGGGCTATTCGGGCTTCGCCGTGGGCCGCACGATCTGGTGGGACGCGCTCAAGACGTGGCTCGAGAACGGCGACGATGACGCCGCCGCGGTCACCATCTCGGCCAACTACCGGCGACTGCTCGACGCCTACAAGGCTGCCGCCTAGATGCATGACGCGGTGGTGGTGGGCGGCGGGATCGCCGGTCTCACCGCCGCATGGGCGCTGCGAGACAAGGACGTGCGGCTGTTCGAGGCGAACGACCGGTTGGGCGGTCGGATCCGCTCCGAGCCGCGCGACGACCTGTGGCTGAACCTGGGCGCGCACGTGTTCAGCGGCGCAGGTTCGGCCACCGCGCGGCTGCTCGCGGAGGTGGGCGTGCAGGACGCGCCGGTCTCGGGCGAACTGGTCGCGCTCGAGCTGAACGGACGCCGGATCGTGGGCGGACGCCCCGAGCTGTACCCGTTTCGCCTGCCGCTCTCGTTGGGTGAGCGAATCGCGCTGGCGCGGGCCGGCGCTCGCCTGAAGCTCGCGGTGCGGCGTTACACCAAGGCCGCGGCGGCGCGACCCGGCGAGCCGCCCGCGCGACGCGGAGGCGGCTGCTGCAGTTTGGCGACGACCAGAGCTTCGCCGATTGGCTGGGGCCGCTACCCGGCGATGCAGCAGCGCTCTTTCGGGCCACGGTGTCGCGGTCGACCGCCGAACCTGACCAGATCTCGGCCGGCCAGGGCATCGGCTACTTCGCTCTGGTGTGGAGCACGGGCGGCGGGCTTTCCCGCAACATCGTCGGCGGACCCGGAGTACTGATCGACTCGATCAGCTCGCAGCTGGGCGATGCCATCTCAACCGGCGTCGAAGTGACGCAGCGTGGTGCCCGGCGAAGGCCAGGTGGCGGTCCACATCACCACCGCCGACGGCCCGCAAGTGGTCACCGCCCGCCACGTGGTGATGGCCACCAAAGCGTTCCAGACCGCGGCGCTTGTGCAGGGACTGCCCACCGACATGGCGCGGGCGCTGAACGCGATTCCCTACGGGCCGACGGTGGTCATGGGCGTGCTCACGGGCGAGCGGGGGCCCATGCCGTGGGACGACGTCTACGCGCTGGCGACCCCCAAGCGCGCATTCACCATGCTGATCAACCTCGGCGGCCTGGCCCATGCCCGCCGCGGCAGCCGGGGGCCGGGCAGCAGCCTGATGATGTATCGGCCCGCCAATGCCGCGCTCGAGCTGTTCGACCTGCCCGACGCCGAGGTCGAGCAGCGTTTCCTGGATGACCTCTACGCGATCTACCCCGAGGCGCGCGGGCAGGTGCGCGAAACCCAGCTCCTCAAGCTGCCGCGGATGCTGCCCTACCCCACGCCGGGGCGGTCGAGAATTCAGGCGGCGATCGACCGCCCGCTCGAAAACATCCATCTTGCAGGCGATTTTCTGGGCGGCTCGTACACCGACACGGCGGTGTCGAGTGGCTACGAGGCCGCGGCCGCAGTTCTCCAGGCGAAGCATTCATTCACCTGAGTCGAACCGTAGCTCCGCAACCGTCACCCAAACGGGTTAGAATCCTCCCCCGAACGAGGGGGTCGCCTCGTTTGCCGCCGTGACGCCGGCGGCGCAGGCGCTGAAAGGGTGCCCAGTGAATTCCGATCGTTTCGGCGGTCAAACACATCTCATTTTGCCGGTGGTTCTGGCCTCGATCGCGCTTCTGGCGATCGGGTTCGCCGTATCCGCCCTGGTGGGCACCGGGACGAGCGTCGCATCCGACTCGCCGTCGACGCTGACCTACGAGAAGACGTCGACGATCACGCAGAACGGCACCACGAGCACCGTCGTGCACACCCTCAAGGGCAAGGTCCGCATCAAGCGGATTCGGGCCAAGGGTCATGACGAGAAACGGATCGGTGGTCACGCTGCCGGCCTCCACCGAGCGCCTCGTCGACGTGACCACATTGCCCGGCCGGGTAACCACAAGGACCACGCCCGGCAAGGTCCCACGCGCACCAGCACGGTGACCAACACGTCGACCGTTCTGAGCACCATCACCAACACGTCGACGATCTTCAGCACGGTGACGGTTCCGACGACGGTGACGTCGCCGCCGGTCACCGTGACCGTGACGACTACGCCCTGAGTCTCGCGACGAGCGGTGCCATGTCCGGCGCGGGCGGCTCGCCGTCCGTGTGGCGGCCGAACACCGACCGCACCAGCGCATGCACGATTGCGGTGCCCTGGCCCAGATCCCCGGCCCGGCCGCGCAGATCGATAGCCTGCGCGGCGGCGTAGAGCTCGGTGGCGGCGATGTGGAACGCCAACGCGGTCTGGTCGGCCAGCCGGCGGGCGGCCACGGGTGTGGGAATGATGCGATCCTCGATGCCCTCGGCGATCGACGTGGTCGGCGATTCGAGCGTGGCGGGCATGGCCAGCAGCCGCACCTCGGCCGCCGCCGCAGCCGCGCCGTAGACCACGATCGCGAGGCCGTCGCCGCTCGACCCGTCGTCGGAGCGCAGCCCCGTGGGCAGGCCGCTGAACGCCGCATAGGCGAGCTTCTGGCAGCGCTCGTTGGAGGCGGTGGCGACATGCGCGATGGCCAGCCGCAGGTAGTCGAGCACCACGCCGTAGGGCACCGAATCGAAGTTGCCGTTGGAGAGCGACCGGCCGTCGGGTGTGATCGCCGGATTGTCGTGCGACGCGACCAGCTCTGACTCGATCACCGCCCGCGCGTGGGCCAGCGCCACCCGCGCGGCGCCGTGGGTCTGCGGCACGACCCGCATGGTGAGCGGATCCTGTAGCTCGCGGTGCAGGTCGCCCCTGATCAGCGTTCCACCGTGGAGCATCGCCTGCAGGCGTTCGATGGTCTCGGCGATGCCGGCCACCGGCCGCGCCTCTGCCACCGCCGGGTCGAGCGCCTGCACGTTGCCGAGCATGCCCTCGAACGTCAGCGCTGCAGCCTTGTCGAATGCGTCGAGCAGCCGCTCGACCTCGGCCACTGCGAGCGACGCCCAGCCCAGCGAGAACGCGTTCGAGTTGACGAACGCGAGCGCCTCCTTGGAGTCGGGCCGCCACGGCTCGAGCCCCAGCCGGTCGAGCTCGGCCGACCACGCCCCCTCGCCGGTCAGCGCCTCGGCGATGTCGGCCAGCGGCCCCAGATCCGACTGGCCGAGCGAGCCGGTGCTGCGCGCCCGCGGGGCAAGCTCGCTGTTCAGCGCAGCGCAGAGCAGGTCGACCGACGACTCGCGCACACCGGAGTAGCCGTGCGCGAACCCCGCGACCTGGGCCAGCAGCGCCGCGCGCACGACCTCGGCCGGTGCGTCCGGGCCGGTGCCGACGCGGTGCGAGAGCAGGAGCAGCCGGTTGAACCCACCCTGCTCGCCCGCACTCACCGAGACGCGCTTCATGGCCCCCACCCCGGTGGTCAGGCCGTACACCGGCTGGTTCTCGGCCAGCAGCCGGTCGACCACCGCGCGGGCGGTGCGGACGCGCTCGCGGGCGGCATCGGCGATCGCCACAGGCCGCCGGTTCCGCGCGACCTCGACGAGGTGCTCGAGCGTCAGACGATCGTCGAGCAGAAGCGGCGCCGGGACGTTGCTAATCGCCCAGCTCCGTGCGCCGCCGCCGCATGTACGCCTCCAGCTCGGCGAGCACCTCGGCATCCATGTGCGGCTGCTCGTAGGCTTTCCAGCGTGTCGCGCCAGATCTGCGCAGCGCGATCGGCGGCGTCGAGCGACCCGCGCTTCTTCCAGCGCTCGAAGTTGTCGGTGGACGAGAGTAGCGGCCGGTAGAAGCAGTCGCGGAACCGCTCCAGGGTATGCGCCGCGCCGAGGAAGTGCCCGCCGTGGCGCACCTCGTCGTGGGCGTCGAACGCCAGGCTCGCCTCGTCGATCTCGAGCGGCGTGAACTCCTCGTGCAGCACGCGCAGCATCTCGATGTCGACGATGAACTTCTCGTAGCAGGCGACCAGCCCCGATTCGAGCCAGCCCGCCGAGTGCGGGATGTAGTTGGCGCCCGCCATGAACGCCGGCAGCATCGTGTTGAGGCCCTCGTAGGCCGCCTGGGCGTCGACCGTCTGGCTGGACGTGAGAAACCCGCCCCCGGCGCGCCAGGGCATCCCGAACCGCCGGGCGATCTGGCCCGAGCAGAAGAGCCCGGTGGCCGACTCGGGGCCCCCGAAACCGGGCGATCCCGACTGCATGTCGGTGTGCGAGAGGAACGACCCCAGGACGATTGGCGCGCCCGGCCGGATCAGCTGGGTGAGCGTCGCACCGGCCAGCGCCTCGGCGGTCTGCTGCACCAGCGCAGCGGGGATCGCTGCCGGCGCCATGGCGCCCATCAACAGGAACGGCGTGATGATGTTGCACTGCCCGGCTGCGGCGTAGATCATCATCGCATCGAGCATCCGCGAGTCGTAGCGAAGCGGCGAGTTGACGTTGACGATGCAGTAGATGTTGGTACCCGCGGCGGTGCCGCCGTGCTCGCGCATCACGATGTCCATCATCGCGATGCCGTCGTTGGCCGAGTCGACGCTGATGCTGCCACCCATCACCGGCTTGTCGGTGAGCGTGGCCACGGCGTGCACCATGTCCAGGTGGCGCGAGTCGAGCGGGATGTCGTTGGGCTCGCAGCACAGCCCGCCGGCCGTGTCCAGGTGGTCGAAGCATTGGGTCAGGCGGCAGAACTGCGAGAAGTCGGCGAGCGTGCCGTCGCGGCGCTCGTCGCCCATCCTCACGAACGGCGGGCCCTGGGTGGGCGCGAAGAACATGTGGTCGCCGCCCACGTGCACGTCGTGGTCGCGGTTTCGGGCGCGCAGCTCGAACTCGCTCGGAGCCTTGCCGATCTGCTCGAGCACGAAGTCGGGATCGAGAAAGACCACCGACTCCTCGACCTTCTGGCCAGCCTTGCGGAAGTACTCGAGCGCGCCCTCGTGCTGGAACTCGATGCCGATGTCGGAGATCAGCCGCCGCCAGCCTTTCTCGAGCACCTCCATCGCACTGGGCGAGAGGATGTCGTAGCGAGGCATGCGGTTGATCAGCACGACGTGCACACTGCCACGCTCGAGCGCTGCGGGTCAAGTCTGATCGGTCGGATACGGTGCCAGGCGTGACTGATCCTGTCGAACTGTGGACGGATGGCGCCTGTTCGGGAAACCCCGGGCCGGGCGGCTGGGCAGCCATCCTGCGCAAAGCCGACCGGGTGCTCGAACTCTCGGGCGGTGAGGCCGAGACCACCAACAACCGCATGGAGCTGCAGTCGGTGATCGAGGGGCTGCGGGCGCTGAAGAAGCAGCCGGTGGACGTGGTCGTGCACCTCGACTCGGTCTACGTGCGCTCGGCGTTCACCGAGGGGTGGATCACCAGCTGGCAGCGCAAACGGCTGGCGCACAGCCGGCAAGAAGCCGGTCAAGAACCAGGATCTGTGGGAGCAGCTGATCGCCGAGGTGGCCAAGCACCGGGTGTCGTGGGAGCTGGTCAAGGGCCACGCCGGGGTGGAGTGGAACGAGCGGGCCGACGAGCTCGCAGTGGCCGCGCGGGATGCCGCGGCGGCGGGCGTCTCCTGACCCGCTGACGCGAACTCGGCACAGTTCCGGCACAGGTCGCGTGTGGAGTCGTCACCGGCGGCGCTCGTACCGTCGTGGCAGTGGCGGCACCACGACCAGGAGAAGACGCCATGACCCAGATGATCCAGACTCAGCGCCGGCCACGCCGCTCGCACGACGAACCAACGAGCTACGGACGCATCCTGCTGATGATCGCTGATCCTCGATCGTCTCGCTTGGTGGTCGCCCTTCGTGGCGTCCAACGAGACACCGAGAACCACCGCGAGTTCCATCAGATCTCGCGCTCGCGCTCGGCGGTGCTGGATAGCCGTGGGATTGGTTTGGCCGTGTCGTTCGGAGCCTCAGCGCGCCGCGGCGGCTCAGAGTCGCGACCGAAACACACGCTGATCTCGCATCGATATACGGCGGATAGTTCGCAGCCGACTGGCCGATGGTAGAGCCGATCGCCTCGGACTGCGCGTCGCCGGTACTCGAGCGCCGCGCGGGCATATCCCGGCTCCTGCGCGAGCCCGCCCCGGTCCGACCAACAGCAGCCGCAGAGCGCCGAGACTGCGCCGATCACGGCAGACGTACAGCGCTTCAGCCGAGGTGTTGACGATCGCAACAGATGAACCCCCTCGCAGGTCATCGGCCGCCCGGCCTGGAGCGCACCTGAAGCCGCCCTCCGTGCGACATCGTGAGCAGCTCGCCGTCGTGGGCCCGCCGGGTCCTCGCGGTAGATTCGCCGCGGTCTCGGCATCAGCGCGCCGACGAGATGCGCCGCAGGCGGTGCGATTCGGACATGACGGCCCCACTCGAACACCACGTCGTCCAACGGAGAGGGCGGGATTCGAACCCGCGAACGAGGAAACCCCCCGTTACGCGATTTCCAGTCGCGCTCCTTAAGCCAACTCGGACACCTCTCCAGCAGGCCAAGTATGCCACCGACTTGCCTTCGGCCGCCCGGGTCGGCGAAGATAGCTCAACGCAAGCCAAACGAGGTGGACATGGCGGACGACCGGATCGACATTCTGCGCAAGGTGACGTTGTTCGAGAGCCTCTCCGACAAGGAGTTGGAGGCGGTCGCGCGGGCAACCAAGGAGCGCCGCTACGACACGGGCGACGTCATCGTCAGCGAGGGTGACACTGGCGTGGGGTTCTTCGTGGTCGCCGAGGGCACGGCGCGCGTCGAGGCCAGCGGCAAGCGCGTGGGCCAGCTCACGCCGGGCGACTCGTTCGGCGAGGTCGCGCTGCTCGACGACGCGCGGCCGCCGCAGCGCCACGGTCATCGCCGAGTCGCAGACGAAGCTCTTCGGCCTCACCGCCTGGCAGTTCACGCCCCTGCTCGACCAGTACCCCGGACTCGCGGTCAAGATCGCTCGCAGCCTGGCCAAGACCCTGCGCGAGACGCAGGAACGGGCGAACCGCCCGGCCGACGGCTGATCCACCTTCCGGCCGGCTCTTGATACGATGGCCCGCGACCGTGCTAAGCGGGGAACTAGCGGTACCCTGTTTCCGGCAATCCGCTCTAGCCGGGCCGAATTCCCACCCGAGGGGTGAAGGGTTCGGGAACGGGTCCGTGCGTTCGGTGTTGATCACCAGGTCCCGCGCAACGGAGGCTTGCGAACCGCGTCAGGTCCGGAAGGAAGCAGCGCTAAGCAACGTCACCCGGGTGCCGCGGGCCAGCCTGGTAGGAGCCTGCGACACGGGCACCACCCGAGTCTGAGCCACAGAGGTGGGTGCACGGTCGCTTTCAACCTCTGCTGGTGCTCTAAGCTGCTCTTTCATGGCAGCGCTCTACCGCACCCACCGACCGCAGAACTTCGAGCAGTTCCAGCCGGCCCAGCCGCACGTCGTGCGCACGCTGCGAAACGCGATCGAGATGGACCGCGTCGCCCACGCCTATCTGTTCGCCGGGCCGCGCGGCACGGGCAAGACGTCGATGGCCAAGATCCTGGCCAAGTGCCTCAACTGCGTCGAGGGGCCGACGGTCACCCCGTGCCTGGTGTGCGAGTCGTGCCGGGCGATCCACGACGCGACCTCGATCGACGTGATCGAGCTGGACGCCGCCAGCAACCGCGGCATCGACGACATCCGCGAGATCGTCGACAAGGTGGCGCTGCGCCCTGCCGCTGCGCGCCGCAAGGTCTACATCGTGGACGAGGCCCACATGCTCACCAAGGAGGCCTCGAACGCCGTGCTGAAGACGCTCGAGGAGCCGCCCGAGCATGTGGTGTTCGTGCTCTGCACCACCGAGATGCAGGCCATGCTTCCGACCATCCGCAGCCGCTGCCAGCGGTTCGTGTTCCAGCGTCCCGGCCTGCCCGAGATCGGCGCCGTACTGCACCACGTGGCCGAAGCCGAGTCGATCGACATCGATCCCGCCGCGATCGGCCTGATCGCCCGCGCCGCCGGCGGCAGCTTCCGCGACGCGGTCTCGACGCTCGACCAGCTTTCCACCGCCTGCGACGGCCGCATCGGCGTGGCCGACGTGCGCGAACTGCTGGGCACGACCGCCGGCGAGGTGCTGTTCGAGATCATGGACCGCGTGGCCGAGACCGACGCCGCCGGCTGCCTGCGGCTGGTCGCCGGCCAGGTGGACGCCGGCGCCGACCTGGGATCGCTGGTCACCGACCTGCTCGGCCACCTGCGCGCACTCTTCCTGTGCCAGCAGCTGGGCACGCCTCCCGAGGAGGTGGCCGCCACCGACGACGAGCGGGCGCGGCTCAGCGGTCAGGCCGACCGGCTGCCGCCGGCCACGGTCTACCGGCTCGTCGACCTGCTGCGCGACGCCAACGACCAGGTGCGCGAGGGCGCCGACCCGCGCCTGCCGCTCGAACTCGCGCTGGTGCGCATCTGCCGCCCCGCGGGCGAACTCGAGCTGCAGGCCCTGGAGCAGCGCATCGCCCGGCTCGAGGCGGGCCTTGGTGCGGGCACGCCCCCGCCACCGCCGCGCGCGCCCGCCGCGCCCAGCCCATCGGCCGAACCAGCAGCAGCCGACGACGCGAGCGCCACAGCCGTCGCCGCAGCGCCGCCGCCACCGCCGCCACCACCGCCCCTGGCGACGGCGAATCCCGACCCCCAGCGCATCCCCGAGCTGTGGGACACGAGCATCATGCCGGAGGTCTCGCGCAAGTCCAAGCCCCTGGCCGCGCTGGTCGCTAACGCCTCGGGAGTCGAGGTGAAGGGCGACACGGTGATCGTGGTGTTCCCGAAGTCCAAGGCGTTCGCGCGGTCGGGCACCGACACGCCCAGCTTCCGGTCGATCCTCTCGCAGGTGCTGACGATGGCGGCCGGGGGGCCGGTAGGCCTCGAACTGACCGTCAGCGACGAGCCTGAACCGGAAGACGACGAACCCACGGGTGAGCACCAACGCACCCTGTCCGAGGACGAGTTCCTGACCCATGTCAAGACCACGTTCGACGCCCGCGAGATCGAGGAGCCGCAGCGATGACCAAGATGGATCCCCAGAAGATGATGGCCCAGCTCGGGCAGATGCAAAAGCAGATGGAGGTCGCCCAGGAGGAGCTCAAGACCCAGTACGTCGAGCACTCCGCCGGCGGCGGCGCGGTCACGGTGAAGTGCTCCGGCGCGCTCGAGATCGTCGAGATCACCATCAAGCCCGAGGCAGTCGACCCCGACGACGTCGAGATGCTCCAGGATCTGCTCGTGAGTGCGGTCAACGGTGCGATCGGCGCCGCCCAGCAGATGCAGCAGCAGCGCATGATGTCGGGCATGGGCGGGCTGGGTGGGCTGGGCATCCCCGGCCTCTCGATCTCGCGTGTACGCACCCTCGGTCGACAACCTGATCACGCAGCTCTCGCGGCTCCCCGGTGTGGGCCAGCGAAGTGCTCAGCGGCTGGCGTTTCACCTGCTCAAGACAAGCCCAGACGAGGCCAACGCGCTGGCCGCCGCGATCGTCGAGGTCAAGGAGCGGATCGGCTTTTGCGAGCGCTGCTACAACCTGGCGGAGGGGCCGCTGTGCACCATCTGCGCGGATCCGCGCCGGGACGAGTCGCTGATCTGCGTGGTCGAGGATCCCTCGGACGTGGTGGCGCTCGAGCGCACGCACGAGTTCCGCGGCGCCTATCACGTACTCGGCGGGGCGCTCTCGCCGATCGACGGGGTGGATCCCGAGCATCTGCGCATCGCCGAGCTGCTCGCGCGGGTTGAGGCGGGCAACGTGACCGAGGTGCTGCTCGCCACCAATCCGACGATGACCGGCGAGGCGACCGCCAACTACCTGGCCGACCGGCTGCGCGACCGCACCAGCGTCACCCGGCTTGCCAGCGGGCTTCCGGTCGGCGGCGACCTGGAGTACGCCGACGAGGTCACGCTGGGCCGCGCCCTGCAGGGCCGCCGCGCCGTGTGATAACAGCGCACAGAAGGGGTCAGCCACCTTTTATTCATCAGTAGACGTTTGATTGCAACCCTGGGCAGGTCGCCCATGCACAAAAAGTGGCTGACCCCTTTTGTGCGCGAATCTGTGAAACTGCGGGCATGATCGACGGCACTTCCATGCACCGCTACACCGACGTGACCGAGCGCCTCGCGCAGGAGGTGCTGGCCTACACCCGCGCCCGGCTGCGCCTCAACCCCGTGCCGCTGGACGGCCCTCGCACACCCGCCGAGCTGGCCGGCGCCGTCGGCGAGACCATCACCCCCGCCGGACTCGGTGGGCCAGAAGCGCTGCGGATCTTCGACGAGGTGCTCTCCAACGCATGCGTGTCGGTCGACCACCCGCGCTATCTCGCCTTCATCCCGGCCGCCCCGACCGAATCGTCCACGCTGTTCGACCTGGTGGTCGGAGCGTCGTCGGTGTACGGCGGCAGCTGGCTGGAAGGCGCCGGAGCCGTGTACGCCGAGAACCAGGCGCTGCGCTGGATCGCCGACCTCGCCGGGCTGCCCGAGAACGCCGGCGGCTGCTTCGTCTCGGGCGGGACGATGGGCAACCTGTCGGCGCTGGTGGCCGCCCGCCACACCTACCTGGCCGAGCGCGGCGGTGAGCGGCCGGCGCGGCTGCGCATCGCGGCGACCCCCGAAGCTCATTCCTCGATCGTCTCGGCCACTCAGGTGATGGACGTCGACGTGCTGCCGGTCGAGGCCGACGAGCGCGGCCGGCTGACCGGCGCGGCACTGGAGGCGGCGCTCGAAGCAGACGGTGGCGAGGGCGTATTCGCCGTGGTCGCCACCTCCGGCACCACCAACCTCGGCATCATCGACGACCTCGCGAGCGTGGCCGACGTGTGCGGCCGCCGCGACCTGTGGTTTCACGTCGACGGCGCCTACGGCGGCGCCGCGCTGGCCGCGCCCTCCGTGCGACCCCTGTTCAACGGCATCGAGCGGGCCGACAGCTTCATCGTCGACCCGCACAAGTGGCTCTTCGCGCCGTTTGACTGCTGCGCGCTGCTCTATCGCCGCCCGCAGCTGGCCCGCGCAGCCCACACCCAGCACGCCGGCTACCTGGATGCGATCCAGTCGGATGAGGAGTGGAATCCGTCCGACTACGCCGTGCACCTCTCGCGCCGCGCGCGCGGGTTGCCGTTCTGGTTCTCGCTGGCGGTGCACGGCACCGAGGCCTACACCACCGCGATCGAGGCCACGTTGCGGCTGGCCGGCCAGGCGGCCGAGGAGATCCGCCGCCGCCCCGAGGTCGAGCTGCATCAGCGAACCCGAGCTCTCGGTGATCGCGTTTCGCCGCATCGGCTGGGGCCCGGAGGACTACGCGCGGTGGAGCGCGAACATGCTCGAGCGGGGTTACGCATTCGTCACCCCGACCGTGCACAAGGGCGAGACCGTGACCCGATTTGCGATCGTCAACCCGCGCACGACCCTCACCGATATCCAGGGCATCCTGGATACCATGCGGTGAATGGCTGCATCGCACCCCTCGTCTGAGCCGTCTCGCCAGCCTGTGCTGGTAATGAAGTTTGGCGGCACATCGGTTGGAGACACCGCCAAGATTCGCCGCGTCGCGGCGCGGTTGGTGGCGGCTCGCGAAGCCGGCCGGTCGGTCGTCGGCGTGGTGTCGGCGATGGGCAAGACCACCGACCAGCTGGTGGCGCTCGCCAACGAGGTCTCGCCGCAGCCGCACCCGCGCGAGATGGACATGCTGCTCTCCACCGGCGAGCGCATCTCGGCGGCGCTGTGTGCGATGGCGATCGAGGATCTGGGCCACCGGGCCGTGTCGCTGACCGGGTCGCAGGCGGGCATCGTGACCGACACCGTGCACACCAAGGCCAAGATCGTCGAGATCCGCCCGCGCCGGATCGAGGAGGCGCTGGCCCGCGGCGAGATCGTGCTCGTGGCCGGGTTCCAGGGCGTCTCGACCGCCTACGACGTGACCACGCTGGGCCGCGGCGGATCGGACACCACCGCGGTCGCGCTGGCGGCTGCACTCGGCGGCGAGTGTGAGATCTACACCGACGTCGAGGGCGTGTACAGCGCCGACCCGCGCATCGTGCCCGACGCGATCAAGCTGTCCGAGGTCACTGCCACCGAGATGCTCGAGATGGCCGGCTCCGGCGCGCGCGTGCTGCAGCTGCGGTCGGTCGAGTTTGCCCGCAACCACGGTGTGGCCATCCATGTACGTTCAACGTTCACCGATACCGAGGGAACGTGGATTCGAGAGGACGGATCGATGGAAGACGCGATCATCTCCGGTATCACCCACACCACCGACGAGGCCTACGTGACGCTCACCGACGTGCCCGACAAGCCGGGTACGGCGGCGAGCATCTTCAATGCGGTGGCCGCCGCCAACATCAACGTCGACACCATCATCCAAAACGCCGTCACGCACGGCGATGCCGACGTCACCTTCTCGGTGCCGACCGACGAACTGCGGCTGATGACCGACACCATCGAGGGGATCTGCCGTGACCTGGGGCTGCACTGGCGCGTGGATGACGGCGCGGCGAAGGTGAGCCTGATCGGCGCCGGCATGAAGAGCCATCCGGGCGTCGCGGCCAAGATGTTTCAGACCCTCGCCGAGCACGACATCAACGTGCGGATGATCGCGACCTCGCCGATCAAGGTCTCGTGCGTGATCGCGCGCGACAAGGTCAACGACGCGGTCGCGGCCCTGCACGGCGCGTTTCGCGAGGAGATCGAGCTGAGCCACAAGGGAGCGGCCAGTGTCTAGCCTGCGCGTCGCAGTGGTCGGCGCCACCGGCGCGGTCGGGCCCGAGGTGTTGAAGGTGCTCGAGGAGCGGCGGTTCCCGGCTTCCGAGGTCGTGCCGTTCGCCTCGTCGCGGTCGGCCGGCACGCGCGTCAGCTTCGCGGGCGAGCAGCTGGAGGTGCGCGAGCTGACCGAAGACTCGCTGGCGGGCTTCGATCTGGCGCTGTTCTCGGCCGGCGGAAGCACCTCCAAGGCCTTTGCCCCGGCAGCGGTGAAGCGCGGCTGCGTGGTGGTCGACAAGTCGAGCGCCTACCGCATGGACCCCGACGTACCGCTGGTCGTGCCCGAGGTGAACCCCGAGAGCGCCGACGCGCACAGCGGAATCGTCGCGAACCCCAACTGCTCGACCATCCAGTTTGTGGCGGCGCTCGCGCCGCTGCGCCGCGCAGCCGGTCTGCGCCACGTCACCGTCGCCACCTATCAGGCCGTCAGCGGTACCGGCACCAAGGCGATCGATGAGCTCACCGCGCAGAGCCGGGCGGTGCTCGCCGGCGAGCCGGCCGAGCCGAGCGTCTACCCCCACCCGATCGCCTTCAACGCGCTGCCGCACTGTGACTCCTTCGACGCCGAGGGCACACCGGCGAGGAGGCAAAGCTCGTCCGCGAGACGCGCAAGATCCTGGGCATGCCCGATCTGGGCATCGCCGCCACCTGCGTGCGCGTGCCCGTCTGGCGCGGCCACTCCGAGGCGGTGTGGATCGAGACCGAGCAGCCGCTCAGCGCCGCCGAGGCGCGCGAGCTGCTCGGCGGCCGCTCCGGGCCTGGTGGTGGTCGACGACCCGTCCGCCAACGAGTATCCGACGCCGGCCGAGACCGCGGGCCGCGACGAGGTGTTCGTCGGCCGGATCCGCAACGATCCGTCGCGACCCAACGGCCTGGCGCTGTGGATCGTCGCCGACAACCTGCGCAAGGGCGCGGCCACCAACGGCGTGCAGATTGCAGAGCCGCTTGTCGAGCGCGGGCTGGTGCGCGTGCCGGGAGCCGCGGCCGCTTAGCGATGGCACACCGCAGGGGGACGATGTGCCCCGTGTGCCTCGAGCGGGTGCACGGGGGGGTATGTGAGGCGCACGGTCCGTGGCAGCCCCACCAGCTGGTCAGCCCGCTCGACCGCCAGCGGGCCACCCGGCATGTGTGGCGGCCGTTCGAGCCGCTGCTGCACGCCTGCCCGCGCTGCCTCGGCGAGGTGGCCGAGACGCGGGCCGGATACGAGTGCGTCGACCACGCCCACGGCCGCGAAACGCACGGGCCGTTCCAGCTCGACGAGCTGCTCGGCCCAAGCGCCCAGCGCGAGGGTGCGGCCGCGCGCGAGCGGATCGCCCGGGCGCGTGACCGCGAGCGCGTGCGCTCGGCCCAGCCACGATTCACGTTGCCCGAGGTGCAGCTGCCAAACGTCACGCACCTGGCCCGCATGACCGCGGGTGCTGCGCTCGTCGGAATGACGCTCTTCTATCTGGCGCGCTAGACGGTCTAGGCGACGGTACCGGCCGCGATCGGCTGCGTGGTGGGCTGGGCCGAGCCCCCGGAGGGCTCGACGGTCACGGCAAGCGTGTCGCCCTTGGCGGCCTTGGCGCCGAGGTCGACGCTGTTTCGGCCGGCGCCGAAGGTGCCTGCCGACTGGGGCTTTCCCCCCGGCGGGATCACCCAGGCCTGGTAGGTCTTGCCCGAGGGCAGAGTGTGAGAGTCGGCGTAGAGCGTGGCGGTGCCGTCGCTCTGCACGAACACGGTGCCCACGCCACTCAGCGCGACGCTCGTCTGCGCTCCGTACACGGCTGTCATTGGTGTTCGACGAGCGAGTGCCGCAGCGACACGTTCCACGCGACCAGGGCGATCACGCACGCGGCGAGCACCGGCACGGCGACCCGCGCAAACCGCGGCCACCAGCCGAAACGCTCGCGAGGCCTGCCGCACCGGCTCGGGCTGCGGCTGCGGAGGCGCCACGGGCTGCGGCTCGGAGACCGCGTCCAGAATCCGGCCGCGCAGCTCGGGCGGAGGTGCCGCGGCGGGCGCCGCGAAGGCCAGCATGGCAGTGGTGTCGCGCGCGTCGGCAAGCTCGGCGGCGCAGGCCGGGCACGTCGCGACGTGCGCGGTCGACCAGCTCGGCCTCGGCCGGATCCAGCACGCCCAGCGCGTAGGCCGGTATCAGTTCGTCACGTGGTCCACTGATCCTCCGCCGTCCAGCCTGCTCGTTCGAGGGCGCTGCGCAGCTCGCCCAGCGCGACGAAGGTGCGGCTCTTGATGGTACCCATGGGCACGTCCAGCATTGCCGGCCAGCTCGGACTGACTGAATCCGCCGAAGTAGGCGAGTTCGACCACCTCGCGATGCTCGGGCGACAGCTCCGCCATCGCCTCGCGCACCTGCTCGCGCGCGTCCGAGAGCCACGCGGTCTGCTCGGGCCCCGGTTCGGCGCTGGGTGTCTCGAGCCGCTCCTCGTCGAGCACGTCGGCGCGGCGGCGTTGCTCGCGCCGCACGACATCGACGGCCTTGTTATGGGTCATTGTCAAAATCCACGTCGATAGCCTGGCCACGGCTCGGATCGAACTTCGCTGCCTGCCTTCCACACTGACAGGAATGCATCCTGCACTACGTCGGCCGCCAGATCACGGTCGCGCACGATGCGCAGGGCGAGTGAGTACGCCGGCCTCGCCGTATCTGTCATACACCTCCGTAAACGCGGCCCGGTCGCCGCGGCCCACCCGCGCCAGCAGTTCGCGATCGGGAGTCGCGTCCACTTCCTGGTTGTCGTTTTGAATCTCGTCCGTCATTCGCGTCGGGCTGCGGTTCGGTTCACCGTACCGCCGCGGGAGCCGGTGACAGTACCGCGAGCTTCGATCTGAGCCGCTCGACGCCGGCTCTCCTCGGCCGCGAGAACCGTCGCGCGGAGGTCCAGCCGCATCAGGTGCACCCGCCCCGCGGCGCGGTGCGATACAAAGCCGAAGTCGGCGAGGAAGTCGTGCGGAAAGATCGTGCGGTGGCGCAGGAACCGGGTGGGAAACGACTCGCCCTGCGGGTAGCGGTACCCAAACGCCTCCAGCGCGGCACACCCGCGGTCGCGGCACTCGCCGATCGCGGCCAGCACCAGGCTCTGCAGTACCCACGGGCTGTTGGCCGTCGACCAGATACGCGCAGGTGACGACCACCGCGTCGCGGGCGGGGGGCCGGCCGGCATCGCCGCTGCGCGCGGAAACGCCGCGGCGGGCCCGTACTGGATCAGCCCGATCACGTCGCCATCCTCGGCGTACAGCTTCCCCCATGGGCCGAACGTCGTCCTCGACCTCGTCGATGAACCGCCGCTTGTCGACGGGTTCTCGCCCTGGGCGGGTCTGCCACCACATGCATCCCGGCAGGGCTCGGGCGCCGAGCCGACGGTGGCACCGGTGAGCGTGATCGACGCCGGTCACGAGTGCGGGCGCGGCCACGTCGTCGATCACGACCGAGACCTCGCGCACGTCGAGGTCGGTCATCGCTACCAGGTGCTCGCGCACCGCCTGCCTGCACCTCGTCGGCGAGCGCCGGGCAGGAGCGCGCCCCACTTCGGCCACCAGGTGCATCTCGACGGTGATGCCGATCCCGTCGGAGCTGACCCGCACGCCACGCGGCGGGCGCTCCTCGTCCAGCCGCCGCTCGAGTCCGCCCAGCAGGCCGTCGGTGATTCCGGCCACGCCGGGCGACATCCTGCGCCGCAGCGGCCGCGTAGGTGGCGATCACAGCATGAGAGATGTGGGCTGACTGCCGACGGCGAGTGAACCGACTCGACCGGGCCGCCGGCGGAGGTATCGGCCATACTCCGGCGAGTATACGAACTGCGTTCAGGGCCAGCGGCACTCAGCTGGGCCGCAGTCGCAGCAGGCAGGCCTCGGGCCGGGCCAGGAACCGCAACGGCAGAAGCGTCGTTCCCGTACCGCGCGAGACGACCACGGCGGTCTCGCCGTAGTAGTCGACGCCTTCCTCGAACGGCCAGGTGCTGTGCGAGAGCCGCACCTTGCCGTGTGGGCGTGGGGATGCAGATCTGGCCGCCGTGAAGGTGCCCCGAGAGCATCAGCGAGCACGAGCCGGCGGGCATGCGCGTGACCGCGTCGGGAAAGTGGGCGAGCAGGATGCGGAAGGCGCCGTCGCGGGTGAACAGAGTTGTCCGCAGACGGGCCGCTCGGCGAGCCAGGTATCGGCATCGGAGCCGGCGATCTCGATCGTGGAGCCGGCTCCCTCGATCACGACCGACCGGTCGCGCAGCAGCTCGACCTGCGCGGGGCTCCAGTCGGCGATCACCACGCCGCGCGAGAAGGGATCGTTGGTCGACTCGACCTCGTGGTTACCGGTGACCGCGTAGATGCCCAGCGGCGGATCGAGCCGGCGAGCTGGTTGCGCACCTCGCGCTCGGCGCGGGGGTGACTGACGATGTCGCCCGTCACCGCCACGATGTCGGGCCGCGCGCCCACGCCGAAGTCGATCGCCTTGCGCATCGACCGGGTGTTGAACGAGGGAGTGCCGGCGTGGAAATCGGAGAGGTGCAGGATGCTGAGCCCGTCGAGCGCCGGCGGCAGGCCGGGCACGGCGACTTCGAGCGTGCGCGTGCGCAGCCACTGCGACTCGAACAGTCCCCAGGCGGTCAACCCGGCTGCGGCGGCCGCTCCGGCCGAGACGAGCCTCCCGGCGCTACTCGCCACGCACGCTGTCGAACTCGTCACGCAGCCGCTGGCGCGCAGCCGCGATCCGTTGGCGCAACATCTCGGTGCGATCGTCATCACCGGAATGGCCGTTTCCTGAGGCAGGGACGCCCTCGTCGCGATCGTACAGGTAGTGCGCAATCGCCGCCACCGCCGCCGCCAGAACTGCGATTTTCAGCAACCGAGACATGAAATCAGTCTAGTGGAACCTCGCTCGTTCCTCTCCGATCCACGCCTTGACCGCGGCGATCATGGCCTGCGACTCGCCGCTGGCATCGACGATTTCGACGCGCCACTGCGAAGCGGAATCGACCCTCTCCCAGGCTAACCCATCGCCGTCCTGACGGATGACGTGCTGCTCATACCTGGGATCCGTGGCGTGACCGCGCATCCATCGGCCCCAGGCGAGATAGTCGTCGAGGCTCCCGCCAGCTCGCTCGAGCCAGTCGGGTCCCCGCGCTTTGAGACGCGCCGCGCGCACCTCGTCGGAGCAGTCCAGCAGGCAGGCGCAGATCGCCTCGAGGGCCGCAGCGGAGGGCGAGGCGAGAAACTCGCCGGGCGGTGTCTGGCCGGCAAGGAGCAGGTCTGTGCCGGCTTCCTGAAGTGTCAGCGCCCGGTCGATCCATCGCTCGTTGGCCCCGTGCCGCCAGCTCCGCGTCGCTCCGGGGGGTACGCCGATCTCGTCGAAGTCGTGCACCTCCAGCCGCGCGACGCGCTCGCGTAGGGCCGCCACGAGCGTGGTCTTGCCGGCGGCACTCGATCCGAACACCAAGAACAGCACAGCCCGACAGCGTATCGGCTATTGGCACGCTCCCCAGAGACCCCGCCCTGCCGCCGCAGCGTCGCTCTGGAGGCGTGCGTACTTCGCGGCGTTGCGATCGTTCGGCGGAATCGTCAGGGTGCGCGCATAACCCAGCTCGAGCAGGCGTTCCTCAACGGATACGCTCGGCGGCCCGTCCACCGTCACATAGGCGAGCACGCGGTCATACACATCGTGGTGTACGACGTCGTAGGACAGCGTCACCGCCCGGCCGGTCAGCCAGTGCTTGGCGTACGCCGAGGCCTGCGGCCCGTAGCACTGCACGGGCTTGTCGGGATCGACCACCTCGGGCGTGTCGACGCCGATGATGCGCACGCGCTCGCTGTGCGAGCCCGACGTCACGATCATCGTGTCGCCGTCGACCACCCGCGAAACTGTCCCCTGTGTGAAGAGGTCCGACGTCTGTGTCACATGCCGCCAGCCGAGCACGGCCAGCACCAGGACGAGCGCGACGATGCCGAGGGTGTAGCGATTCATGGGGCGACAGTAGCGACGCGGGTACGCACGTGTCTGTCACGAGATGTGTCAAGTCTGTGAATACCTCCCCCGGAGGAAGTCCGACCGACCTCTGTCATACAATTCTCGGCCCCATGAAGATCCTCCACATCGCCGACATCCACCTCGACCGCGTGTTCCACGGCGCCGAATCCCGCCGAGGTTCAGACCTGCGCCGGGCCGAGCTTCGCGACGCCCTCGAACGAGCGCTGACGCTGGGTGCAGATCACGGCGTGGAGGCGGTCTGCATCGCCGGCGACGTCTACGAACACGACTACGTGCGCGAGGACACCGTCGCGTTTCTGCGCGACCTGCTCGCGGCCGCCGCGGTACCGGTGTTGGTGACCCCCGGAAACCACGATCCGTACCTGCCTGGATCGGTCTGGGAGCGCACGCAGTGGCCGGCCAACGTGCACATCTTCAGCGACGATCGGATCGAGCCGTGCGCGCTTGCGGGCGGACTCACGGTCTGGGGCGCCGCGTTCACGGCAAGACACTGCTCGACCAACGCCGTAGAAGGGTGGCGCGCCCCGCCGACGAGCGCACCCATCTCCTGCTGATCCATGGCGCGCTGACCGGCGAGCAGTGGGCCGACGAGCCCGCCCACCGGCCGTTCACCCGCGCTCAGCTCGAAGCCACCGGCGTCCAGTTCGTGATGCTCGGCCACTTCCACGACGGCCGCGGTGACGAGTTTCTGTGCTATCCGGGATCACTCGAGCCGCTCGGCTGGGGTGAGCGCCACGGCACGCATGCAGCCGCCATCGTCGAGGTGGCCGGCGATGGCACCGTCACGCACACGGTGCACCCGATCGCCCGCCGCCGCTACGTCGAGGTCCAGGTCGATGTCGGCGGAGCCGACTCATCCAGCCAGGTCGAAGCCGCCGTCAGCGCGGCTGCCGAGCCGGAGCCGGGTGCGTCGCTGCGCGCTGTCCTCACCGGCGAGGTCGCTCCCAACGTGCGAGATCGACCCGGGCATGCTCGCCGAGCGCTGCGCGGCGGGCCTCGCCGAGCTCGCGGTGGTCGATCGCACGCATCCGGCCTACGACCTGGCGGCAATCGCCCGCGAGCACTCGGTGCGCGGCCGGTTCGTGGCCCGGCTGCTCGGCTCCGACGATCCCGCTGCCTCCGAGGCTGCGGTTGCCGGCCTGCGGGCGATGGACGGGCATACGGAGCTGGTGGCATGAGGATCTCGCGACTCAAGGTGCACGGCTTCGGCCGGCTGACCGACCGGGAGTTCCAGTTCGGCGCAGGGCTGACCATCGTGCACGGGCCCAACGAGAGCGGCAAGTCCACGCTCCACACGGCACTCACGTCGTCGACCTTCGGGATGGTGCCCGGCGGCCGCAGCTCGGCGGCGAAGAGCGCGATCGTGGAGCGCCACCGCCCGTGGGTCGGCGAGCGCTACGCGACCACCCTCGAGCTGACATCCGCCGCCGGGCGAGCGTTGCGGCTCGACTGGGATTTCGATCGCCGCCTCTTTGCGCTGCGCGATGCCGCAACCGGCGATGACCTGACGTCGAGCCATGGTGGCGGCACCGATCCCGATGTGCTGGTCGAGCAGCTGCTCGGCGTCAGCCGCAGCGCCTATCTGCGGGTGGGAAGCGTCGCCCAGGAGGAGCTGGCCGAGATCGGCTCGGAGGCCGGCGACGTGCGCACCGCGATCGAGCGCGCGGTGGGCCAGTCGGAGTCCGAGACTCCGGCGGCGGCGGCTGTCGAGCGGCTCAGAACCCGGCGTCAGAAGCTGGTCGGGCTGAACCGGGCGCCCACCAACGCGCTGCCGCGGGCGGAGGCGTTGGCCGAGCAGCTTCGCACCGAGTTGGCCGCGGCCACGAGCGCCCGAGCCGAGGCCGAGCAGCTGGCGGCGGCGCGTGACCGGTCGGCCACGCGCGTCGCGGCGATCGGCAGTCGCATCGCGGCGCTCGAGATTGCGCTGGAGGGCGCTCGCTGGCGCACGCTGCGGTCTCTCGTAGAGCGCGCCGAGGGGGCCGAGGAGCAGCTGCACGAGGCGTCCGCCAAGGTCGCCGCTACCGCCGGTGCCGCCGAGTTCGCGCCGCTTCCGGGGATCGACGGCGCCCGGGAGCGCTACCAGGATCTGCTCACCGAACGAGCGCGCCTCGCGCCGCGGCGGCGCGAGGTGGAGGATGGGCTCGCGCAGCTGCGCGACGAGGCACCCGCTGCGGACGCCGAGCCGGAAGATCAGCCTTCGCTGCTCGGTTGGGGTATCGCCGCGGTCGGGGCGGTAATGGCGGTGGGGGGATTCCTGGTCTCGCCGTTTCTGGGAGTGCTGGGCGTGCTCACGCTGGTGGCCGGGGTGGCGATCGCGGTCGTCACCCGGCGGTCGCACGACCATGCGCGCGAGCTGCGCCGCACAGAACACGACCGGCTCGCCGACCTGCGCCGGGAGCGCCGCGCGCAGCTCGAGATCGAACTTGCCGCGATCACGTCGGTCGAGACCGAGTTCGACTCCACCCGTACGCGGCTCTCGCACCTGCTCGGAGTGGCCGATGCCGACGCCGAGCACATCCAGGCCGCGCTGGACGCCTATCGCGCCCGCATCCACGACCACGCCGGCCATCTCGACGCCGAGCGCAAGCGCGAGCGCGCCGTGCACGAGCTGGAGCGGCTGCTGGGTGACAGGACACTCGAGCAGGCGCGCGCCGAGTGCGCCCAGCTCGAGATGACGCTGAACGGCCATCGCGACGCCGAGGGGGCCGATCGTCCGCCGGCCGAAATCGAGAGCGAGATCAGCCGGCTGCGCTCCGAGCGCCAGCGACTCGAGATCGAGGCGACCCGACTGCGCGCGACGGTTGACGAGCGGCTGCGGTCGGTGCCCAACACCGGCGTCCTCGAAGAGCAGCTCGAGGAAGCCGACGAGCAGGTGCGGCGGCTGACGCATGCCGACGCGGTGCTGAAGCTGGCCGAGGCGACGCTCGCCGAGGCGGTCGCCGAGACCTACCGCGACTTTGCACCGCGGCTGAATGCCGCTCTCGAGCGCAACCTGTCGCGCGCGACCGATGGACGCTATACGCGGGCATTCGTGGCCGACGACCTGTCGGTGCGCGTCGAGGCGCCCGAGACGGGTGCGGTGGTCGATCTCGACCAGGTTTCGAGCGGCACCCGGCGGCTGATCTACCTTGTGGAGCGGCTCGAGCTGGTGCAGCTGATCGCGCCGAGCGACGAGCCGCTGCCGGTGCTGCTGGACGAGCCGTTCGCCCATCTCGACGCGGAGCGCACCTGAAAGCGGCGCTGGCGGTACTGGCCGACCTCGCGGCGACCGCCAGGTGATCGTGTTCACGACCCAGGCCGAAGCCGGCCGCCCTCGCCCCCTCGACCGCCACCATCATCGAGCTCTGAATACCAGGGGTCACCCCTGGTATTCAGGCGCGCTTGACGAGCGGATAGAGCCCACCCGTCTTGCGCAGTGTGCCGTCGTCGATCAACCGATCGACGGCTGCCATCACATCGTCCTGGGTCATGTGCACCAGGGCGCCGTGGCTGCCCAGCCGATCGTGCCCGGCGCTCTTCAGAGCCTTGGCGCGCGATCCACGCAGGATCGCCACCAGCCGCGACCGGCCTGCCGACCCCAGCGTCTCGTCGACCGCGGCGAGCACCGCCGCATTCACGTCGATTCCCGGGACGGCCTGGGTCGCCGGACCACCGTGCCCGTCACAGCACACCTCGGGATCGCGCTCGGCCGGCTTGTCACCGAAGTATCCGAGCAGCGCCTCGCGCCGGCAACTCTCGGTGGTCGCGTAGGCGTCGATCGCCTTCAGCCTGTCCCACCGCTGCCGTTCGACCCGCCGGCCGGCGATCATCGCCGCCGCCACCTGCTTGGCGGCCAGGCGGCGATGCGCCAGGCGCCCGGTCACATGACCAGTCGGCGCCGGAAACAGCTCGAGCGCACCCGCCCGCTCGAGCACCGCCAGCGCCACCCGCGGTTCGTCGCCGGGCAGGTCGCGGTCAGACAGCGAGAACACGCCCTCGGGGGACGCAACCTCGGCGCACGCGCGGTGCGCACCCTGCAGATCGCCGGGCGAGAGCTTTGCACGGTTGATGAAGTAGACGATCAGCCCCTTGTCGGAAGGGCTGTACAGCAGCGTGCACCGAGCCGGAAGACCGTCGCGGCCCGCTCTGCCCGCCTGCTGGTAGTACTCCTCGGGCGAGGCCGGGATCACCCAGTGGATGACCGACCGCACGTCGGCCTTGTCGATGCCCATGCCAAACGCCGTGGTGGCCGCGACCACCTCGACCGAACCGCCCAGAAACCCCTGCAGCACATCGGCCCGCACCGACTGCGCGAGCCCCGCGTGGTACGGCTCGGCCTTGACGCCCGCCCCGCGCAGTGCGGCGGCCACCTGCTCGCAGGCCTTGCGCCGCCCGCAGTAGACCACCGCCGGCAGCCGCGCGGAATCGCGCAAGAGCGCTGCGAGCACCTTCTCCTTGCCCGCCTCACCACCCACCCGGATCACTTCGAAGAAGAGGTTCGGCCGATCGAAACCGGTGCGCGGCAGCGCCGGATCGCGCAGGCCGAGCGCCGTCACGATGTCGCGGGCCACCCGCGGCGTCGCCGTCGCCGTGAGCGCGATGGTCGGCGGGAAACCCAACCGCTCGCGCACGTCGGCCAGGCGGCGGTAGTCAGGGCGAAAGTCGTGCCCCCACTCCGACAGGCAGTGCGCCTCGTCCACCGCCAGCCGGGCGACCCCGGCGGCGGCCAGCGCCTCGAGGAACCGGCGGCTCGAGAATCGCTCCGGCGCCACGTACACCAGCCGCGTGGCGCCCTCGCCGATCCGGCCGAGCGTCGCGCGCACCTCGTCAGCGCTCATGCTCGACGCGAGCATCTCGACGCCGTCGAACCCTCGCGCCCGCAGCGCCTGATACTGATCCTGCATCAGCGCGATTAGCGGCGAGACGACGACCGTCAACCCGTCCGAGATCAGCGCCGGCAGCTGGTAGCACAGCGACTTGCCCGACCCCGTGGGCATAATCGCGAGCACGTCGCGGCCCTCCAGCACCGCCTCCACCGCCTCGCGCTGGCCGGCTCGAAACTCGGCAAAGCCGAACAGCTGATGCAGCTCATGATCGATGTCCAAAGCGATTGCCCCCACCACTGCAGTGTGTCAGACGGGCAGGATCACACCGGGACGCGGTCGGGCTCGACCGAGACGGCGGCCGGCGGCGCGTCGGCGCGCAGCCACCGCGTCGCGACCACTCCGACGACGCCCACCACGGCCACCGCGGCGTAGGTGTCGCGGGCCGCACCCACCACCGCCGGCACGTAGGCGCCGACGTGCTCGGAAGCATCCATCTGGTGTGAGGTGAGCACCGCCGCGAACACGATGCCGGCCACCGCCGCACCCACCCCCGAACCGATCTGCCGGGTCAGCGGAATGGTCGACGTCGCCTGCCCCTCGCGGCCCTCGACCTTGTCGGCCAGCACCGCGGCAAAGAGCGCCGGACTCGCGATGCCCATCCCCAGGCCCGCCACCGTGTAACACACGATCACCAGCGTCGCTCCGCCGATGGGCAGCGCCATCACCGCCGTCGCTGCCACGACCAGCACCGTGCCCAGCATCACCTGCCCCTTGGTCGAGATGCTTACCCGCGCGGCACCCATCGAGCCGCTCGTCCAGCCCAGCGTGCAGAGCACGAGCGCCACGCCGACGATCCCGACTCCGTGATGAAACCCGACCTGCAGCTGCAACGGCAGGTACGTCTCGGCACCCAGGAACACCGCGCCGCCGGCAAACGCGGCGACGTTGGCGGCGATCGCATTGGCCGAATGGGTGAACACCGGGTTGACCGTACGCCGCTCATACCACACGAACGCCACGCTCGCGGCCACGGCGATCGCCCCGAGCAGCACGATCGGCACCGAGCCATGCGACGCGATCAGAAGCGCCGTGACCACCACGCCCAGGAGCAGTGGACCGATCACGTTGATGGGCAGGTGCTCCCTGGAAACCGGCGCCGGCGCGTGGCGGCGCGTCGCGAGCGTGCCCGCGTAGGCGACGATCGCGATCAGCGGCAGATTGATCCAGAACACCCACCGCCACCCCACCGTCGAGGTGAGCACGGCGCCCAGAAGCGGGCCGATCAGCGCGGACACTCCCCACATCGCCGCGTTGATCCCGAAGGCGCGCGGCCGAAGCTCATCCGGAATCCGCACGGCGAAGAGCCCCAGCGGCACCGCGAACATGAATCCGGCACCCACCCCCAGCACCGCCCGCGAGAGCGTCACCACCGGCATCGACGGCGCGAGCCCACCGATCACGTTGGCAAGGGCAAACACCACGCACGCGATCGCGAACGCCCGGCCCGGCCCATACCGGTCGATCACCGCTCCGGCAATCGGAAACATGATCGCCACGGTCACGCTGGTGGCGCCCACCGTCGCGGCGATCAGCCCCACTCCGCCGATCTCCTCCGCAGCCGACGGCAGGGCCGTGGTCACCATCAAGGCGTCCAGCGACCCCAGGAACGTCGCTCCCAGCGCGGCGACCATCAAGGCGCGGTAGGGCGTGCGAAAGAGCGCCGCGTAGCTGACAGAACCAGCAGTCACACGGGCGCTACTCGGATGCGGCGTAGATCTTGTCCGTCGCGGGATACACGCGGGTGATGTGGCGCTTGAACTGCAGCTCGTCGTAGCTCAGCCCCGCCGCGGCGCCGACCAGCTGCGCCAGGTGGAAGATGGGCATGTCGAACTCGATGTCGGCTTCCTTGGCCGCCTTGCCCTGCCACGCATCCAGCGAGAGATGGCACAGCGGGCACGGGGTGACCATCGCGTCCGCGCCGGCCGCCTTGGCCTCGGCCAGCGGCTGGATCAGCTCGCCCAGCGCGACCTCTTCGCGGGCCAGGACGATCGGGAATCCGCAGCACTTGATCTTCGACGGGTAGTCGACCGGCTCGGCCCCGCAGGCGCGGATGATGCGCTCGAGCGACTGTGGCCGATCGGGATCCTCGAACCCCAGCACCTTGCTGGGACGCAGGATCTGGCAGCCGTAGAACGGGGCGATCCTGACGCCCTCGAGTGGCTTCTCGGCGATCTCCTTGAGCCGCTCGTAGCCCTCGCCCTCGGCGATCTCCCACAGCAGGTGGCGCACCTCGACGGTGCCGTTGTACGTCGCGGCACCCACCTCGCGCAGGTTCTTGTTGATGCGCTCGCGCAGGTCGGGGTCGGCCTTGAGCTTCTTGTCGGCCTGGCGCAGGTTGAGCGTGCAGACGTTGCAGATGGTCATCAGCGTCTTCTGCTCCAGCTGCTCGGCCTGGCCCAGGATGCGGGCGTTCAGGTGCAGGTAGTACTCGGGCCGCGCCTCGTGGATGTCACCGGCGCCGCAGCACGTGAATCCGGGAATGTCGATCAGCGAGAAGCCGAGCTTGTCGGCGACAGCCCGCGTGGACGTGTCGAGCTCCTTCTGCGACAGGCTTGCAAGACAACCCGGGTAGTACGCGTAGCTCTCGTTCACGAAGACTGCTCCCTCTCCTTGGTGACTCCCGTGCGCTTGGCCTCGCGGTCGACCTTCTCCTCGGCCTTGAGCAGCTTGTGCAGCTTGCGCACCTCGTCAAGCTTCTTGGCCCGGTGCGGCTTCAACGGGTTGGGTACCTTGCCGGCCCGCGCCATCTTCAACGCGAACCCGATGTCCATGGCGGCCTTGGGCGACGTGTACGGCACGAGCGCTGTCTCCAGCAGATAGCCGGTCATGTGGCTGGACGCTTCGAACACCTGCGCGTGACGGGCGCCGCCGTCCGAGAGCATGCCCTCGGAGTAGATCTCGGCGCCCAGCTTGGCGATCGCGTCGCGCGGATCGACGCCCTTCGGGCAGCGCTGGTTGCAGAAGTAGCAGCGCGTGCAGTCCCACACGCCGTGATGGCCGTTCAGCGTGCGCAGCCGGTCCTTGCGGCCGCGGTCGCGCGCATCGCCGACGAACCGTGCCGCCTTTGCCAGCGCCGCCGGCCCCATGAAGTCGGGGTCGACCTCCATCGAGTTGCACTCCGAGACGCAGCAGCCGCACTGGATGCAGAGCGCCTCCTTGAAGATGCGGTCGAGCTCGTCCTGCTGGATGCGCCACTCCTTGGCAGGCGGATCCTCGTCCTCCACCAGATACGGCTGGATCGACCGGAACTTCTCCCAGAACGGCTCCATGTCGACGACCAGATCCTTGATCACCGGCAGGTTGCCCATCGGTGAGATCTCGGGCACCTCACCCGCAGCCACCACCGGCGCCATCGGCGTCTTGCACGCCAGCACCGCGGCCCCGTCCATGCGCATGCCGCACGAACCGCACACTGCCATGCGGCAGCTCTTGCGGTAGGTCAGCGACCCGTCCTGTTCGTCCTTGATCAGGTCGAGGCAGTCCAGCAGCGTCGCCGTCTCGGGAGCCTCGACGGTGAACTCGTCGACGCCGGATTCGCCGGTGTCAGGGTCGTGGCGGTGGATCTTGAGGGTGACTTCCATGCGTCTCCTAGTAGCTGCGCACCGCGGGCTGGTGTTCGGTGATGGTGACCGGCTTGTAGTCCAGCCGCACCTGGCCGTCCTCGTACCAGGTGAGCGTGTGCTTGAGCCAGTCGTCGTCGTCGCGCTCGGGGTA
This sequence comes from uncultured Actinomycetes bacterium, assembly GCA_963796875.1. Classification (GTDB taxonomy): domain Bacteria; phylum Actinomycetota; class Thermoleophilia; order Gaiellales; family JAICJC01; genus CAVPTL01. The sequence continues at coordinate 1,302,710 of CAWCNL010000002.1, read as the reverse complement.
GTCGAGCCGGCTGTGCGCGCCGCGGCTCTCGGTGCGGGCGATCGCGCCGGTGACCAGGCAGTCGGCCATCTGCAGCATCGAATCCAGCTCGATGGCCTGGATCAGATCGGTGTTGAAGGTCGTGCCCTTGTCCTGCACGATGATGCCGCCCGCGTAGCGCTCGCGCAGCTCGTCCACACCCGCCTTGCAGGCCTCGAGCTTCTCGGCCGTGCGGAAGATGCCGGCGTTCTCGTACATCGTGTCGGCCAGCTGCTGGCGAATCGCCCTGGGGCGCTCGCCGTCGAAGTTGTAGAGCATCTCGCGAATGCGCTTCTCGCCGACGCGCACGGCCGACGGCGAGAAGACTCCGCCCAGACCGTTCTGGCGCACGTCCAGCGCAGCGGCGGCCCCGGAGCGGCGGCCGAACACGATCGTCTCCATCAACGAGTTACCGCCCAGCCGGTTGGCGCCGTGCACCGACACGCAGGCACACTCGCCGGCGGCGTAGAGCCCCGACAGGATGGTGCGGCCGTCCACGTCACAGTCGATGCCGCCCATGTGGTAGTGGCTGCCGGGCCGCACCGGGATCGGCTCCTCGATGGGATCGACGCCGGCGTAGTCCATGGCCAGCTCGCGCGAGCCGTGCAGCCGCTCGTTGATGCGCTTGGCGCCGAGGTGGGTGAGGTCGAGCAGCACGCAGCCGTCGACTCCGCGGCCCTCGTCGATCTCGGTCTGCTCGGAGCGCGACACCACGTCGCGGGAGGCCAGCTCGACAGCGTTGGGCGCGTAGTTGAACATGAACCGCTCGCCGTCGGCGTTGCGCAGGTATCCGCCCTCGCCGCGGCAGCCCTCGGTGATCAACACGCCGTTGGCCTTGAGCGTGGTCGGATGAAACTGCATGAACTCCATGTCCTTCAGCGGCACGCCGGCCCGCCAGGCCATCGACATGCCGTCGCCGGTGCAGGCGTACGCGTTGGTGGTGCCGCGGTAGATGCGGCCGAGTCCACCGGTGGCCATGATCACGGCGCTGGCCTCGACGCCCTGCACGCCGCCGCGCACCAGATCCCAGGCGGTCAGCCCCACGCAGCGCTCGCCGTCGGTGACCAGGTCGAGCGCAAACCACTCCTCGTACACCTTCACGCCGCTCTTGACGAGCTGCTCGTAGAGCACGTGCAGCAGCACGTGGCCGGTGATGTCGGCCGCGTAGCAGGTGCGCGGCGCGCCGCCGGCGCCGAACGGGCGCTGGGCGATCTTGCCGTCCTCGGTGCGCGAGAAGATCGCGCCCATGTGCTCCAGCTCGTAGATGTCGCCCGGAGCCTCCTCGCACATCACGGCGATCGCGTCCTGGTCGCCCAGGTAGTCGGAGCCCTTGACGGTGAAGAAGGTGTGCTTCTCGGGACTGTCCTCGCCGGCGTTGCCCAGGGCGGCGTTGATGCCGCCCTCGGCGGCGCCGGAGTGGCTGCGCGTGGGGTGCAGCTTGGAGACGACACCAACGTCCGCGCCATAGCGCGCAGCCTCGATTGCGGCGCGCATTCCCGCGAGTCCCGCGCCGACCACCACAACGTCGTGTCGAACCATTCGTCCTCCGAGTTCAATCGCGCCTCGAGGCGCCTATGAGGAGCCTACCAACGACCGCTTCGGGGCGGCAGCAGGTCGGACTTTGTAACAAGCTTGTGCATTCCCGAAATCGCACCTGGGTGTAGACTCGGCCTTGCTTTGTGAGCGTTCGGTATCGTTCGTATCGGGGGAACTCAGTTGGCGAAGATGGCGTTTGCACTACCGGAGGCCCGTAGCGTGCTGCGCAACCTCCCTCAGTCGGAGCTGCACGAGTTGGCCGCGGAGCAGGGCACCGCTCGGCTGACCAACTACGGCGCAGTCAACATCCAGACCGAGGTGCTGGCCCGCAGCAAGGCTTCCACCTACATCGTCTCCGACGATCCCGACAGCGAGCCGCACCAGGCCATGTCGCGCGACGAGTGGGACCGCGTCTCGGCCAAGCAGGATGCGTTCATCGCCCAGCAGGACATGGTGCAGGTCGACGGCTACATCGGCAACGACCCCGAGCGGCGGGTGCCCGCGCGGCTCTACATCGAGCGGCGCAACGTGAACATCGCCGGCATGCAGGACGTCCTGTACTTCCAGGGCGGTGAGGGCGAGGAGTTCGAGCCCGAGCTGGTCGTCATCTACACGCCGAACCTGGACATGCCCGGCTACCAGAACGACCGGCTGATCGCCGTGAACCTGGATCTGAACGTGACCCGCGTCTTCAACTCCGACTACTTCGGCGAGTCGAAGAAGGGCGGGCTGCGGATGTGGAACAAGCTCGTCTATGACCGCGGCGGCCTCGCGCTGCACGCCGGCTGCAAGGTGATCCCGACCGACTCCGGCCCCAAGGTCGGCCTGATCGTCGGGCTCTCCGGCACGGGCAAGACGACCACCACGTTCACGCGCCAGAACGGCTCGCTGCCGGTGCAGGACGACTTCGTCGCCTGGTGGCCGGACGGCAAGGTATCGGCCACCGAGGCCGGGTGCTTTGCAAAGACGTTTGCGCTCAATCCCAAGGACGAGCCCACCATCCACGGCGCCGTCACCGAGCGCCGCGCCTACCTCGAGAACGTCTCGATGAACGCTGCGGGCGAGGTCGACTTCTTCGACGAGAGCTACACCAAGAACGGCCGCGCGGTGTTCTCGTTCCAGGCCATCGAGGCGGCCGATGCGACCGAGATCAAGAAGGCCGACTTCCTGCTGGTGCTGAACAAGAACGAGAACGTGATCCCGGCGGTGGCCAAGCTCGAGGGCCCGCAGGCGGCGGCGTTCTTCATGCTCGGCGAGACCACCGGCACTGCCGCCGGCGGCAAGGACGAGGAGGGCAAGTTCCTGCGGGTGCCGGGCACGAACCCGTTCTTCCCGATGCACCACGACCATCAGGGCAACCGCTTCCTCGAACTGCTGGAGCAGAATCCGATCGACGTCTACGTGATGAACACGGGCCGCGTGGGCGGCAAGGACGACGTGGAGGGCTCCAAGAAGGTGCGCATCCCGCACTCGTCGGCCATCGTCAAGGCGATCGCGGAGGGCACCATCGAGTGGGAGGTCGATCCCGACTTCGGCTACAAGGTGGCCTCGCGTGTGCCGGGCATCGATGACGCCGATCTCGACATCCTGCAGCCGCGCCGGCTCTACGACGCGACCGGCCGGTCGGACGAGTATGCCGAGCGGGTCGCCAGGCTGAAGACCGAGCGGGCCGAGTTCCTGGATCAGTTCCCCAGCCTCTCGCGCGAGATCGTCGATTCCGTGCGCTGATGCCCCCGTCCGAGACCAAGGTCGCGGTGCAGCGCACCGCCCGCGCCCTGGAGCAGGCGATCAACAGCGGTGACAAGACCGGCGCCGCAGCGAGCGTCTCGCCCGAGTTCGCCGAGCGCGACAACGAGCTGCAGCCGATGCTCGAATCGAGCACTGCGGCCGAGCTGCTGGGCACGGTCGGAACGCGCACGCTGCTGCGCCTGGACGGCGGCGACGAGCCGGGCAGCGTGGTCGAACTGCTGTGGCGCGACTTCGACAACACGTGGCTGATCTTCGACTGCCGGGTGTTCACGCTCGTCCCCGGCGTGTGAATAGAAGGTGTCAGACCCTGAACTGGTAAGTCGGAACGCGTCGGAAGTGAATAAAAGGGGTCAGTCGCCTTTTATTCACGCAAGCACGATCCGACTGCCGAGAACGCCCACCGTGAATAAAAGGCGACTGACCCCTTTTATTCAGACACGTCCTCTTCACCCATAACTCGGAAAGCCGTGCAAATAGAGGAAAATCGGCGGTTGGCGGGTATCGTTAAGGCCCTGTCACAGGACTGAGAGGCACGACACGCGATGGCACCTCCACGAGCAATCTGGACCGGCAGCATCTCCTTTGGGCTGGTCAACGCGCCGGTACGCATGTACACGGCGATCAGCGAGAAGACGCTGCGGTTCAACCAGCTGCACAAGGACGACGGCGGCCGGATCGGCTACCAGAAGGTCTGCAAGATCGACGACAAGGTCGTCTCGAACGACGAGATCGTGCGTGCCTTCGACGTGGGCGGCGGCGAGTTCGTCGAGCTCGACGAGGACGATTTTGCCGCAGCGGCCGAGGAGAGCCACCGCACCATCACCATCCACGAGTTCGTGCCCGCCGACCAGATCGACCCGATCTACTTCGAGCGCACGCTACTTCCTCGGCCCCCAGGAGGGCGCCGGCGAGCCGATCTACGCGCTGCTGGCCCAGGCGATGGAGAAGTCCGGCCTCTCGGCGGTAGCCACCTACGTGCACAGCGACCGCGAGCATCTCGCGTGCCTGCGCGTGCGCGACGGGGTGATCACGCTCGAGCGGATGTACTTCGCCGACGAGGTGCGCGAGAGCGATGGCCTGATCTCCGCCAAGGTCAAGGTCGACAAGCGCCAGCTCGACATGGCCAACGACCTGATCAAGGCCTACACCGGCGAGTTCGATCCCACGCAGTACAAGGACACCTACCGCGAGCGGTTGATGGCGGTGATCGACGCCAAGCGCGAGGGCAAGACCGTGAAGCCGCCCAAGGGCGAGAAGGCACCGGCGCCGCCCGATCTGATGGCAGCACTGACGGCGTCGCTGGATCAGGCCCGCGACGCCCGCGAGGCGCGCGACAAGGACGCCGAGAAGAAGCCGGCCGCCAAGCGCACCCGCACGACGCGCGCCAAGGCGACGGCCGGCGGGACGACTACCCGCAAACGCAAAGCAAGCTGACCTTCAGCGCAGGTCGCGCACCATCACCACCACGTCGTCGCCCAGGTAGCGCTCGCGGGCGTACTCGTCCCACCCCAGCTTCGCGTAGAACTCGGGGATCTCGGTCTGCAGATAGAGCGCAGGATGGCCGAGCACCCCGGCCGCCTCCACGAGCCGCTGCGACCAGTCCTGCGCTGAGAAGGCCGGCTCCTCGTGCCCCCACTCGTCCCACTGCCATTGTCCGATCACCGCCGCGAGTGGCAGATGGGCGGCGAGCAGTCGATGGTGATGGCGGTCATAGCCGCGGCAGTGATTGGCGGAGCGAGAGCACCGGCGCGTAGAGATCGCCGCGCGCGTGAACCGGTCGCGCACCACAGCCATGGTGAAGTCCTCCAGCCGCAGATCCGGCGTGACCTCGTCCCAGTCGAGCGGCGCCGAGACGGTCGCCGCCGCGCACCGGCCGTACCGAGTAGACGGTCGCCGTCGTGCGGCCGTAGCCGTTCTGGTTGGCGTCGATCAGCACACCGTGGCGGCGGGAGCGCTGCCACTCGGTGGTGACCAGATCGGGTGCGGTGGCGGCCAGCGCCCGGGCCACGGCGTGGGCGAACGCGCGCACGTGCTCCTGGTCGCAGTCGGCGCTCGATCGGCACCAGCACGTGCACCCCGCGCGAGCCCGAGGTCTTGGGGAATCCCTCCAGGTCGAGTGCGTTGAGCGCGGTGCGCAGCAGCAGCGCCACCTCGATCACCACCGCCGAACTCGGTGCCCTCGGCCGGGTCGAGGTCGAACACGACCCAGTCGGGCAGGTCGGGCTCGGCTGCCCGGGCGCTCCAGGCGTTCATGTCGATACAGCCCATGTTCACCATCCAGGCCAGCGCGTCGGCCGAGTTCACGAGCGCGAAGTCGATGCCTTCCTGCGCGGATCGCTCGATCCAGCTCGGGCATGTGGCTGGGCGCGTCCTTCTGGAAGAAGTGCTTGCCCATAACGCCGTCGGGATAGCGCTTCATGGTGAACGGCCGGTCGCGCAGATGCTCGACCAGCGCGGGAGCCACGGCGAGGTAGTAGTCGATCAGGTCGGCCTTGGTGACTCCAGCGTCGGGGAAGAAGACCTTGGCCGGGTTGCTGATCTCGAACCTCAGGCGAGGCGGTGTCGGAGCCGGCGGCAGGCCGGACGGCTCGCCGTCGAGGCCGCGGTAGACCGGGCGCGCGCAGCCGCCCAGCCTCGGTCACCTCGGTGTACTCGACCCGCGCGCGCGAGCCGCGGCTCGACCCAGCGCACCGTTCCCGGACGGGTGCGCTTGACCACCGGCGTCTTGCGCTCCAGGGGATGGAGCACCTCGAGCAGGTCGTCCACGGCATCGCCCGAGAGCCCCGAACCCACATCGCCGCGCCACTGCCAGCGGCCCTCCACCTGCTCGGCCAGCACCAGCGCACCGAGCACCGCCCGCGACCCTTCGCCCAGCGTGTAGCCGGCCACGGTGAAGCTGCCGGTCTGGCGCAGCTTCAGCTTGACCCAGTCGCGCGTGCGGCTACCGGGGCGGTACACCGAGCCGCGGCGCTTGCTCATCACGCCTTCCAGCTCCAGCTCTTCGACCTGTGCGAGCAGGCCCGGACCGTCGTCGTAGGCGGGCGAGATGCGCACCACGCCGCCGGGCTCCACCGTCTCTGCGAGCAGCCGGCGGCGCTCTTCCAGCGGTTGGCGCACCACACTCTCGCCGCCGGTCTCCAGGATGTCGAACACGAAGTAGACGATCGCCCCGGCGCCCGACTGCAGCAGCTCGAACCGCGGCCGGCCGCGGTCGTCCAGCCCGCAGACCTCGCCGTCGAGCACGCAGTCACCCGTGACTGCGCCCGGCAGCGCAGCGGCGATGTCGGCGAACCGCTCGGCGTAGTCGTGCCCGCCCCGCGTCCACAGCCGGGCCGTCGCCGTCGCGCACCTCGGCCACGATCCGGTATCCGTCGAGCTTCAGCTCATACGTCCACGAGTCGCCGGTGGGAAGCCGGTCGGCGGTCGAGGCGAGCATGGGTTTGAGCGTACGGGGCACGATCGTCTGCGATGCTAACCGCCAGATGACGATCCGCGACCGCATCGTGGGCGAGCGGGTGATTCTCGCACCACTCGACGTGGCCGACGCGCCCTTATGGGCACGGTGGCTGAACGACCCTGACACGACGCAGTACCTGTACGGGCGGCGCGGCGCTCCCGATGGGCCGACCACGTACGAGCAGCTGGTGGAGTGGGGTCACCGCATGCTGGCCGATCCGTGGCGGATGGCGGTGGGGCTCGAGGCGGTCTCGACCGGCGAGGTGGTGGGCAATGCGCGGCTCACGCCGCACGGCATCAACCGCGGGCGGTTCTCGATCGTGATCGGCGAGGCGGCCCACCGCGGCCGAGGGCTGGGTACCGAGGCCACGCGCATGGTGGCCCAACTGGGGTTCGAACGGCTGGGGCTGCGCGAGATCGTGCTCGACGTCGACCCGCGCAACGAGCAGGGCCGCCGCGCCTATCTGAGCGCCGGGTTCACACCCGGTCGCGGCGACTCGATGCACCTGACCCGTGACGCATAAACGTGAATAAGAGGGGTCAGTCGCCTTTTATTCACGCGAACCTGGCTGGACTCCGCGAAACAACCTCGTGAATAAAAGGCGACTGACCCCTCTTATTCACTACACCGCGACTTCGGTGCCGCGTCTCTCGATCGGGGTGTACGGCCGCACCGGCGGGCCGACGTACTCCGAGCTCGGCCTGATCAGCCGGTTATCGGCGTGCTGCTCGATGACGTGTGCCGCCCATCCGACGACCCGGCTCATCGCGAAGATCGGCGTGAAGAGGCCCGTCTCGATGCCCAGGTAGTGGTACGTGGAGGCCGAGTAGAAGTCGACGTTGGGGTAGAGCCCCTTCTGGTCGAGCACGACCTCCTCGATGTGCGCCGACATCGTGTACCACTGCGGCTCATCTGACTCGTCGGCGAGCGTCTTTGAGAAGCGCTTGAGGATGACGGCCCGCGGATCGATCGTCTTGTAGACACGGTGGCCGAAGCCCATGATCCGCTCCTTGCGGTCGAGCCGCTCGCGGATCTCCTGGTCGACGCGCTCCTGCGAGCCGATCGCCTGGAGCAGCTTCATCACCTGCTCGTTGGCACCGCCGTGCAGCGGCCCCTTGAGCGCGCCGATCGCGCCGGTGATGGCCGAGTGCATGTCCGAGAGCGTCGAGGCGATCACGCGGGCGGTGAAGGTCGAGGCATTCATCTCGTGGTCGGCGTGCAGGATCAGCGCAACGTCGAACGTCTTGGCCGCGGCGGCGCTGGGCTGCTCGCCGTTCAGCATGTAGAGGAAGTTCGCGGCGTGCGACAGCTCGGGGTCGGGCGCGATCGGCTCGAGGCCACGGCGGCGGCGGTCGTAGCGGGCCACCATCGTGGGCATCTTGGCGATCAGCCGGGTGGCTTTCGCGAAGTTGGCTTCCTCGGCGTTCGAATCCTTGTCGGGATCGTCGAACGAATCCGAAGAGACCGCCGTGCGCAGCATCTCCATCGGCGCGGCATGGTCGGCGAGCATGTCGACCACCTCGGCAGTCTCGGACGAGAGCTCGCGCGCCTCGATCAGCGCCGTCGTGAACTCGCTCAGCTCGGCCTGCGTGGGCAGATGGCCACGCAACGTCAGGAAGCACACTTCCTCATAGGTCGAGTGCTCGGCGAGGTCGCCGACGTCGTAGCCGCCGTAGATCAGCACGCCTTTCTGGCCGTCGATCGAACACAGGCGGCTGCGCGCCACCACTACACCTTCGAGTCCACCTTTATCGGCCATTCTCGCCCCTTCGATCATTCCGGCGTTGCTATCTCGACTTCGACCGAATCCTAGCGTTCGTGCGACAATCGCCCGCTGACCGCCCCAATCGACGCGGGAGAATTCAGCTGTGAGTCATCGAGTCACCCTGATACCCGGAGACGGCACCGGCCCAGAGATCGCCGAGGCCACCCGCCGGGTGATCGACGCGACGGGTGTGGACATTGAGTGGGACGTCCAGGAAGCCGGCGCCGATGTGATGGACAAGCACGGGGGAAACCCCCTGCCCGACCACGTGCTGGACTCGATCCGGCGCAATACGGTGGCGATCAAGGGCCCCATCACCACCCCCGTGGGCACCGGCTTTCGGTCGGTCAACGTGGGTCTGCGCAAGGAGCTCGACATGTATGCGCAGGTGCGCCCCTGCAAGATCTACCCGGGCGTGCGCACGCGGTATGCCGATACGGCCGTCGACCTGGTGATCGTGCGCGAGAACACCGAGGATCTCTACGCCGGAATCGAGTTCGAGAGGGGCTCGTTGGGGGCCGCCGAGATCCGGGCCGCGATCGAGAAGGCCGACGGGGGCAAGATCCGCGAGGATGCCGGCATCTCGATCAAGCCGATCTCGGAGTTCGGCACGCGGCGGGTGTTCGAGTTCGCGTTCGACTACGCGCGCTCGCGCGGCCGCCGAAAGGTGACCGCCGTGCACAAGGCGAACATCATGAAGTACACGGACGGCCTGTGGCTCGAGGTCGCCCGGCAGGTGGCCGAGGAGAACGGCGACATCGAGTTTGAAGACCGCATCGTAGACAACATGTGCATGCAGCTCGTGCAGAAGCCCGAGCTCTACGACGTGCTGGTGCTGCCCGAACCTGTACGGCGACATCATCTCCGACCTCGGGGCCGGACTGATCGGCGGCCTGGGAGTGGCGCCGGGCGCCAACTTCGGCGCCGCGGCCGCGGTGTTCGAGCCCACCCACGGCTCGGCGCCCAAGTACGCCGGCCAGAACAAGGTCAACCCGATCGCGATGATGCTCTCGGGTGTGCTGATGCTGCAGCACCTGGACGAGGCCGCCGCGGCCGACCGGCTGGAGGGGGCGATCGCCGCGGTGATCGCCGAGGGGCGCAGCGTGACCTACGACATGAAGCCGCCCGAGGACGCCGCCAGTGCGGTGGGTACTTCAGGGGTGGCAGACGCGATCATCGAGAAACTTGGAGAGGCTGCATGAAACGACAGAAGATCACCGTGGTCGGCGCCGGAAACGTCGGTGCGACGACCGCTCAGCGGCTGGCAGAGCGCGACTACGCCAACGTGGTGCTGGTGGACATCGTCGAGGGCCTGCCGCAGGGCAAGGCGCTCGACATGAACGAGGCCGGGCCCGTGGTGGGCTACGAGCCGACGGTGGTCGGGTCAAACGGCTACGGCGAGACGGCCGGGTCGTCGATCTGCGTGATCACGTCGGGCCGCGCGCGCACGCCCGGCATGAGCCGCGACGACCTGCTCAAGACCAACCAGGCGATCGTCGCCGACGTGACCAAGAACCTGGTGGAGCACTCGCCCGACACGATCCTGATCGTGGTCACCAACCCGCTGGATGCCATGTGCCAGGTGGCGCACGCGCAGTCCGGGTTCCCGCGCGAGCGGGTGATCGGCATGGCCGGCGTGCTCGACACGGCGCGGTTCCGCACGTTCCTGGCGTGGGAGCTGGGCGTGTCGGTGGCCGACGTGACCGGGTTCGTGCTGGGTGGCCACGGCGACCAGATGGTGCCGGTCACCTCCAACACGAACATCGCGGGTATCCCGGTGACCGACCTGATCAAGCCCGATCGGCTGGCCGAGATCGTGCAGCGCACGCGCGACGGCGGGGCCGAGGTGGTGAAGCTGCTCAAGTCGGGCTCGGCGTACTACGCCCCGTCGGCGGCGATCTGCGAGATGGTCGATTCGATCGTGCTCGATCAGCAGCGGGTGCTGCCGTGTGCGGCGCTCCTGCAGGGTGAGTACGGACTCAACGGCCTCTACATGGGTGTGCCGTGCCGGCTGGGCACCAACGGGTCTGGAGCATGTGTACGAGGTCGACCTCAGTGGCGATGAGCAGGCCGAGCTGAACCGCTCGGCTGACGCGGTGCGCGAGCTCATCGACGTGATGGGGCTCTGACCCCGAGAACGCCAGTTCAGTGAACCGCTCGGCCCGACTGAAACAGCTTGCGGGCCAGTCGTTCGTCTACGGTCTCGGCGGCCTGGTTTCCCGGGCCGTCGGGATCGTGCTCCTGCCGGTGTACTTCCGGCACGTCTCGGCCGCCCAGTTCGGCGATGTCGAGCTGATCATGTCGACGATCACCCTCGCGGCGATCGTCTTTCGGCTGGGGCTCACCAACGCGATGTTTCGGTTCTCGTTCGACCGGCCGGGCATCGACAGCCGCCGCGAGGCGGTGCAGACCACGTTCGTCTCGGTGCTGTGCCTCTCGACGCTGGCGTTCCTTCTCGGGCTGGTCTTCCTGAACCCACTGGCGAGCGTGCTCGGCGGAAAGACGCTCACGATCATCGGTCTGACCGGCATGTGGGTGTCGATGAACTTCGACATCGTGACGGGCATCTACCGGATCGAGCGGCGGCCCGGAGCGTTCGTCATCTACTCGCTGACGAACGTCGCGATCACCGTGGTGATGACGGTGCTTCTGGTCGTCTACACGCATCACCAGGCGGCCGGCCTCATGATCGGCAACTTCTCGGGCACGTACGTGACGTACATCCTGATGGTGATCGCGCGGCGCGACATCGTCGGCTGGAAGGCGTTCGACAAGGATCTGCTGCGGCGGATGCTGCACTTCGCCATGCCGCTGATTCCGGCCGGCCTGGCGCTCTGGGCGCTGAACGTGGCCGACCGGTTCCAGGTCAAGTACCTGACGTCGGCTTCGGATCTGGGTTCGTATTCGGCGGCGTCGAAGATTGCGCTCTCGGTGATGCTCTTGATCGCGGCGTTCCAGACGGCGTGGCCGGCGTTTGCGAACTCGATGCCGACCGAGGAGGAGACGCGCCAGGTCTACGCGGTGGTGCTGACGTACTGGACGATGGTGATGGCCTGGGCGGTGGTCGCGGTGACGATGATCAGCCCGACCTACATCCACGTGTCGCTGCCCAAGGACATCTGGAACGCGAGTCCGGTGGTGCCGCTCCTGATGGTGGGGTCGGTGCTGTACGGCATGTATCTGATCCTGAACGCGGGCGTGAACAGATCGAAGAAGACCAAGTTCACACCCGTGGTGGCGACCACCGCGGCAATCGTGAACGTCGGGCTCAACTTCCTGCTGATCCCGTGGCTGGGGATCGTCGGGGCAGGCTGGACGACGGTGATCGGCTACCTCGTGCTGGTGTACCTGGGGTGGCGAAACGCGCAGCACTCCTACCCGGTGGACTACCAGTGGCGGCGCGTGATCCGCATCGCGGCGATCTCGACGGTGTTCATCCTGCTCTCGATCCTGCTGATACCGCCCACGGGCATCGGCTGGATCGCACTGCGGGTGCTGCTGGGCGGCCTCTTCCCGTTCACCTACTTCGTGGTCGGCGTGCTGCATCCGGGCGAGCTGATCAAGGTGCGGGCGATGCTCACGTCCATGGGCAAGCGCCGCTCGAAGAAGGCAGTCGAAGAGGCCGAGGAAGAGGAAGCGGTCGAGGAAGAGCCGGTAGCGTGAATCGCAAGACGTCTCAAGCCGACTGAGGCAACAGCCGATACCGGCGGTGGTATGGAGACAGCCACTCGACCACGACTCGTCTGCGCAGCGATGGCCTTCTGCGTGTGGGCATCGTGCATGGCCGCGACCGCATGTGGCGTTGGATCGAGCACACCGAAAAGCTGTCCCGGCTCGCGGGGCGTGCTCAACTCCACCTCTCGGGGTTTGCAGGTGTGGTCCAACACCGACGGTGCCTACTGGGTCTGGGGCAACAAATACCAGCCGACCACGACCTACTACACCGACTCGATCAGGTGGGATGCCTATGAGCACGCGGGCGCCCAGTGGTATGCCCATCTAGGCACCTATCCCTCGTCAAGCTACCCCGTCGACACGGTGCGCGAACCACTCGGGGTTACGGGTTCGACGCTGAGAGGTTTGATGTCGTCAGGCACCTGCGAGGCGGCTCCCTCGCGAGTCACAGAGGCCCAGCAAAACCGAAACAGCGCAACGCTCGTGGACAGCGCCACGGAGTACGGAACGGACACCGCGCTCCTCGCACGCCGGGTCAACGTCCCCGTCGACGTTATCGCCGATGGCACGGCCGGGGTGAGCCTCACGGACATCACCAACGCGATCCAGGGCGCTCCGGGCCCGCAGTTCAGTTACCTGGATGCGAGCTATCTGGCGAGCAACTGTGCTGACGCGGTTCGCTGTCCGTTTCTCGATGTCGCCGAGTACTCAACCAACAACCACGACGCCGGCGAATTCTTCGCAGATGGCGCAACCCAGCGCGTCGCCGGCTGCGACGTGAACGGCTGGACCGTGATGACGGGCCACGACCCCGAGGGGGGGTTCATCGCTACTAAGGGGGGGAACAGCATCTCGGTCACCGGCAACCTCGCAGACGACTCGACCCCGAGCGGAACCATCCAGCCGGTCTCCCAGTGCGCTGCCATCGTCAGTGCGCTGGGGTCAGCAGCGAGTTCGTGAGCCCTTCCGGCACCTGCGGCCAGAGCCGAGATCGTGTTCAGTACGCGTCTGTCCGCATCGCCTTGTTCTGCGCAGCCCACTGGCGCCGGTTCGCCGACCGCGCAGCCTTGTCGTCGCGCGAGTCCTGGTAGGCCAGCTCGCGCTGGAGCTTGCGGTAGCTCTCCAGACGTTCGGCGGGCAGGGTGCCGGCGCGGATCGCGGCCTGCACCGCACAGCCGGGCTCGGACTCGTGCGTGCAGTCGCGAAACTTGCACTGGGCCGCGAGCTCCTCGATGTCATCGAACGCCTGCTCCATGCCCTCGCTCGCGTCCCACAGCTGCATCACACGCATGCCCGGCGTGTCGATGATGCACCCGCCGCCGGGCAGCGGCACCAGCTCACGATGTGTAGTGGTGTGCCGGCCACGTCCGTCGTCACGGATGTCGGCGGTCGCGAACCGCTCGTCGCCGATCAGATGGTTGATGAGCGTCGACTTGCCGACGCCCGACATGCCCACCACGGCAGTCGTCCCACCCGTACCGACCCGCTCGCGCAGCGCGTCCATGCCCTCGCCCGTGACCGCCGAGATGACCTGGATTGGCACACCCATCGCCACCGCCTCGACCGCCCGCAGCGCCGCTGCCGTGTCGCCCACCAGATCGGACTTTGTCAGCACGATCACCGGGTTTGCCCCGCTCTCCCACGCCGTGGCCAGATAGCGCTCCAGCCGGCGTGGATTCAGATCCTGGTTCAGCGACGTCACGAGCAGCGCCGTATCGACATTGGCGGCCACTACCTGCTCGGTGGTGATCTCGCCGGCGGCGTGGCGCACGAATGCCGAGCGGCGCGGCAGGATCGCGCTGACCTGCACCCGGTCGGCCACCTGGTCGCCGTCGTGCACGACCCAATCGCCCACCGCCGGGCGGTCGAGCGACGATGCCGCGGCACGCCGCAACGCGCCGGACATCTCGGCCCAGCGATCGCCTGCCTGCACCGCGAGCACGTAGGCGCCGCGGTGCATGATGATCACCCGCCCCGGCTCGAGGCCGGCAGCGCGATGTGGTTCGAAGGCGGACGCCCACTCGGCGTCCCACCCGTAACGTTCAAGATTCACGAACGACTCCTGAGTCATGGGGACAACACGCCTGTATGCCTCAGGCGTGCGAACTCGGAAGTCGGAGATCCGGCTTCAGACAGCAGGCCTGGAGGCGGGAGCAGAAATCTTGGTCATCATCACCGCCTCCTCTCGTGCGAAAGCCGTCTGGTCAGCCCCAGAGTAGACGAGAGTCCGGCTGTGCGTCAATCGCCGCGAGACGGACGGCGTCAGGACACGCCGCATGGTGCCAGGCACTTTCATGCGCGCTACGCCCGCATAAAACGAGCCAGGCACCTCGGATTGGTCGATTGGTTGCTGATTCTGTTTATGCGTCCGGCTTCGCCGGTCGCATAAACGCGCGGGTCGATCAGCGCGAAGCTTGGACGTGCAGCGCCTTCAGCGACACCATCTCGTGACACACGCTCGCGGCCAGCCAGGCGGTGATGCCCGACGGGTCGTACGGCGGCGAAACCTCGACGCAGTCGAACCCGCGAAAGTCGATGCCGGTCAGCGCCCGCACGAACGCCAGCGCCTGGGCGCTCGAGGGTCCGCCCACCTCGGGCGTGCCCGTGCCCGGCGCAAACGCGGGGTCGACGAAGTCAATATCGAAGCTCAGAAACGCCTTGCGGTCGCCCACCCGTGCACGCACCCGGTCGCCGTACTCCTGCGGCGAGAGATCGGCCATCTGGATCCACGGAATGGCGTCGTAACCAAGCTCGGCCGGCGCCTGCTCGTCGGCCGCTCCATAGAGCGTGCCGCGCAGACCCGCCTGCACCGATGCCGAGGTGTCGACCAGCCCCTCCTCGGCCGCCCTCTTGAACACCGTGCCGTGGAAGTAGCGCGCTCCGTAGTACTGCTCCCAGTCGTCGGAGTGCGCGTCCAGATGCACCAGCGCCAGCGGCCCGTGCACCGCCGCGGCGGCGCGCAGCTCGCCCAGCACCATGGAATGGTCACCGCCCAGGCAGAGCGGTGTGACCCCGGCCTCGTGCACCGGGCGCAGGAACGCCTCGATGCGCTTGAGCGTCTCCTCGTGGTAGCCGGGCACCGTCGGCGCATCGCCGTAGTCCACCATCGAGAGCACCTCGTGCACATCGACGCGCAGATTCGGGTTGTACGGGCGCAGGAGCGCCGAGGCAGATCGGATGCCCTCCGGCCCGAACCGCGCGCCCGATTTGAACGACACGGCGTCGTCGGTGGGCACCCCGATCACCGCCACATCCACATCCTCGGTGGTCTGCACGTGGGGCAGCCGCATGAACGTGCGCGGCCCGCTGTAGCGCGGCATGATCGAGGGATCGGGTGGGCGGTAGTGCACGCCCAGATCGTATAGCCTGCAGGGATGGATCTGGGCCTGGAAGGCACGGCCGCGATCGTCGGCGGAGCATCCTCGGGCATCGGCCTCGCCATATCCCAGGCGCTCGCGGCTGAGGGGTGTCGCGTGACCATGCTCGCACGCGACCCTGAGCGGCTCGAGGCCGCGGCGGCAAGCGTGCCGCAGTCGCTCGCTGTCGCCGGCGACGTGCGCGATCGTGCGGCGCTCGAGCGGGCGGTCGAGCGCACCACGGCCGCGGCCGGCCGGCTCGACATCATCGTGAACAACGCCGGCGGACCGCCGCCGGGCACGTTCGAGACGACCGATGAGGACGCCTACAAGGCGGCCTTCGAGCTCTCGTTCGAGCCGGCCGTGCGGCTGACCAAGATCGCCCTCCCCCACCTGCGCGAGTCCGGCCGCGGCCGCATCGTCAACATCACGTCGTGGTCGGTGCGCGAGCCGATCGCCGACCTGATCCTGTCAAACGCCGTGCGGCCCGGCGTGGTCGGCTGGGCAAAGACGCTCAGCCACGAGCTGGGCCCGGCGGGGATCACCGTGAACACCGTCGCACCGGGCCGCATCGACACGCCGCGCACCCGCCAGCTGGGACACGCGGCGGCGAGCTTTGAGTCGGTGCCCGCCCAGCGGCCGGGACGACCGGACGAGGTGGGTGCCGCCGTGGCGTTTCTCTGCTCGACCCAGGCCGCCTACATCACCGGGACGGTGCTGCCGGTCGACGGCGGCGCCTTGCGGGGCGTGTGGTGACTAAACCGGACCGAAATCGGCCACTCGTACCATTGGTGGGTGAGTTCGGATACGTGCTATCGCCATCCCGACCGCGAGACCTCGCTCGCGTGCTCCAACTGTGGACGGTTCATCTGTCCCGAGTGCATGACCCACGCGCCGGTCGGCGTTCGCTGCCCGGAGTGCTCGGGTAAGCCGCGAGTGATGCGCCGCGCCGCGTTCACGCAGCCCAACGAACCGTGGGTGACCCGGTTTCTGATCGCCGCGAACGTCGTCGTCTTTCTGCTCACCAACCACATCGGCGGCGGGCTGGGCATCAGCGGCGGCCAGCTGAACCCGCTCGGCGTGCGCCTCGCGCTCGACGGCCCCGACGTTGCAGGCGGCGATTACTGGCGCCTGGTGACCAGCGGATTTGTGCACTACGGCCTGCTGCACATCGCCTTCAACATGTGGGCGCTCTACCTGATCGGCGAGCCGCTGGAGCGCTATCTGGGATCGATCCGGTTCTCGGTCATCTACATGGTCTCGTGCCTGGCGGGAAGCTTCGGCGCACTGATCGTTTCGCCTGACGCCTTAACAGCGGGCGCTTCCGGTGCAATATTTGGGTTGATGGGAGCAATGTTCGTTCTCGAACGCCAGCGCGGAATCGCCCTGCTCGGTGGGGGCATCGGCGGCCTGATCGTGGTGAACCTGGCGATCACGTTCGTGGCCGGGGCGCATCTGTCGATCGGCGGCCACGTGGGCGGCCTGATCGGCGGCGCGCTGACCGCGTGGGTGCTGTCCGGCTTTGGTAAGAAACACATCGCGGCGGCGCCGATCTCGGTGGCCACCTACCTCGGGCTCTTCGTCATCGGTGCGGGGGCCGTGATCGGATCGCTGGCGGTGGCCGGAGCATGAGCGAAGCCCAGCCACTGCGCCGGCCGCGCTGGCCGTGGATCGTCTTCATCATCCTCGCGGTGATCGTGGCCGGGCTCGTGTACGGCTGGACGAGCCAGTCGGGCTACTACGCGATCTGGCCCGACAAGGCCCATGCCGCCGACCAGTACGTGCACGTACCCCACGGCAAGATGCCCAGCGGCGACTCGGGCTTCTACTTCGTCGACGTCCACATCCTCGAGGCCAACCGCATCGAAGAGCAGTACTTCAAGCACCTGGTGACCGGGGCGGAGCTGATCCCCGTCGAGTCCGAGCGCCCCGCGGGCCAGAGCCAGGAGCAGTGGGCGAAGGCCGACCAGCTGGCCATGGACAGCTCGCAGCGCGTCGCCCAGGCGGTCGCCGAGGACGCGCTCGGCATGAAGGTCGGCATCAAGAATCTGGGCCTCACCGTGACCTACGTCGACCCGCACTATCCCGCGGCCAAGGCGGGCGTCCAGCCCGGTGAGATCCTCAAGGCCATCGACGGGCGCCCGATCATGACCGAGTCCGACCTGGAGGAAGCGACCAAGGGCGTGGGCGCCGGAGACACCGCCTCCTATCAATTCTCGGGGCTCGGCACGCGCCGCATCCGCACCGTCGCCGACCCCGGCACGGGCCGCGGCATCATCGGCATCGGCATCGCCGACGCGGCGCGCATCACCCACATCCCGGTGCACGTCAGCTTCTCGACGCAGAACATCGGCGGCCCGTCGGCCGGCCTCGCGTTCTCGCTGGAGATCTACGACAGCCTCTCGGGGCGCCACCTGCTGGACGGCCATCGCATCGCCGTCACCGGCGAGCTGGGCCTGGACGGCACCGTGTCGCCGATCGGCGGAGTGCAGCAGAAGACGCTCGGCGCAATCTCGGCCGGCGCCGACACCTTCATCGTGCCCAACGGCGAGAACTATCGCGACGCCAAGGCCGAGGCACACGGCCGCATCCGCATCATCGGCGTCTCGTCATTTGCGCAGGCACTACGCGTCATCCGGCACCTGCCGCCGGTGACAAACGGCACCTAGTCGCGGACCCCAAACATCGCACCGGAGAGATTTCCCGCTATTAGCGGGATGTTGTTTTGGCCGACCCTGGAATCGCGGCGGCGAGCCTCGTACAATCTCCGCTCGCCCGCTGCCGCTTCACCGATCGGAGTCATCTGTGCCCCCCAAAGTTCGCCGAGTCACCTGCAAGGATTGCTACTTCCACCAGAGCAATCTGTGCGCCCTGCGACTCGACGAACCGTGCCCCACGTTTCGGCCGATGGCACGCGGTGCGATGATCGCCCCGCGGCAGGCGCAGCTCGTCGAACCGCAGGTGCGGCGGTTTGCTGAACCCGTCGTCGCCGCGTAGAGCTAGGCCGGAACGGCGGCCAGAAGATCGCCGAGCCGGCGCACGCCCTCGTCGATCTTGGCCGGGTTCACCGCGCTGAACGCAAGCCGGATGGAGCGCTCGCCCACCCCGCGGTCGGTGAAGTCGGCACCCTTCACGTACGGCACACCTGCCGCGGTCGCCTCGACCAGCAACTCGGTGGTGCGATAGCCCGCCGGAAGCTCGATCCAGTAGAAGTAGCCGCCGGCCGGTTTGCTCCAGGTCGCGCCTTCGGGGAAGGCCTCGCTGAGCGCAAGCTCCATGGCGTCGCACCGGGTCTTCAGAGCGACCGTCGCATTCTGTACGTTCGGCTCGAAGCGGCCCGCCCGGCAGTACGCCGCGAGCGTCGCCTCGGCAAACGCGTTCGGTGCGATGTACGTGTTTGCCGAGAGCGTCGACAGAGGTTTGACCAGCGATTCCGGCAATACCAGATACCCGGTGCGCAGACCCGGCGCCACCGTCTTTGTGAACGACGACGAGTAGACCACATTGTCGCCGCCGTCGAGCTGGTGCAGGGTCGGCTCGTCCTCGCCCTCGAACCTCAGCAGCCCGTACGGGTCGTCCTCCACCAGCAGCACGCCGCGCTCACGCGCCAGCTCCACCAGCGACTGCCGCTTTGCGCCCGAGAGCGTCAAGCCCGTCGGGATTCTGGAAGGTGGGAATGACATAGATCATCTTGGTATCGGCATGGGCGTCGAGCGCTACGCGCACGCCGTCGACATCCACCCCGTCGGCCTCGAGCGGCACCGCAACCACGTTGGCACCAAAGCTGCGCAGCGCAATCAGGCTGCGGTCGTAGGTCGGATCCTCGACGATGGCCGTGCCGCCGTCGGCGGCAAACGTGTGCCGGATCAGCTGTCCGGCGCCCTCGAGCGACCCGTTGTAGAGGATCACGCGCTCAGAGCCGACGCCGTGGCGGTTGGCGATCCACTCGCGCAGCGGCCTGTAGCCCGCCGGCGCGTAGGCCAGCGCCCCGGCCGGATCGAGCTCGAGCGCCTCCTGGGCGGAGCGCTTGAGGTCGTCTACCGGCAGCAGATCGGCCGACGGAACTCCCCGGGTGAATGCGATTGTCTCGGTCATCGGGCCCCCACGTTCTTGTGTGCTTCGACTGCCAGCTGCGCCGCCTCGGTGGGACTCGCACCCACCCGGACACCGTGCGCCTCGAGTGCCTCCTGCTTTGCCTGCGCAGTACCCGCCGAGCCCGAGATGATGGCTCCGGCGTGCCCCATGGTCTTTCCCGGGGGCGCCTGGAACCCGGCGATATAGGCCACCACCGGCGTCGACATGTGCTCGGCGATGTAGGCGGCTGCCTTCTCCTCCTCGTCGCCGCCGATCTCGCCCACCATCACCACCAGGTCGGTGGCGGGATCGGCCTCGAAACGCTCCAGCACGTCGATAAACGACATGCCGACGATCGGGTCGCCGCCGATGCCGACGATGGTGGAGTTGCCAAGCCCGGCGTCGGCCAGCTCCTTGCCGATCTGATAGGTCAGCGTGCCCGACCGCGACACCAGCCCGATCGACCCCTGGGCGAACACCTGCGCCGGGATGATGCCGACGTTCGCGATGCCCGGCGAGAGCGCGCCGGGGCAGTTGGGCCCGAGCAGCGTGACGCCGTGGGAACGGACGTGGTGGTAGACGCGCAACATGTCGTGCGCGGGAATGCCCTCGGTGATGCAGACCACCGTCGAGCAGCCGGCGTCGGCCGCCTCGTAGATGGCGTCGGCGGCAAACCGCGGCGGCACGAACACCATGGCCGTGTTGGCCGCCTGCTGGTCCACCGCCTCGGCGACGGTGTCGTAGACCGGCACGCCGTCCACCGACTGGCCGCCCTTCCCGGGCGTCACGCCGGCCACCACGTTGGTGCCGTACTCGCGGTTTCGGCCCGCGTGGAAGCTGCCCTCGCGGCCGGTGATGCCCTGCACCACCAGGCGCGTTTCTGCAGTCACCAGGATCGGCATCAGGCAGCCCTCCCCGCCAGCTCGACCACACGCTCGGCCGCACCCAGCATCGTGCTCTCGACCACAACGCCGGGCGGCGCCGCGTCGCTCAGGATCTTGCGCCCCTGCTCGTCGTTGGTGCCGTCCAGCCGCACCACGATCGGAACGCTCACGTCCAGCCGCTCGAGCGCGGCGAGGATGCCGTTGGCCACCTCGTCGCAGCGCGTGATGCCGCCGAACACGTTGAACAGCACCGCCTTCACCTTGTCGTCGGAGAGCAGCACTTCGAGCGCGGTCACGATCTCGTCGGCCTGCGCGCCGCCGCCGACGTCCAGGAAGTTCGCGGGAGTGCCGCCCGCGCCCGCCACCACGTCGAGCGTCGACATCACGAGGCCGGCGCCGTTACCGAGGATGCCGACGGTGCCGTCGAGCTTCACGTAGGTAACACCGCGCTCGCGCGCCATGCGCTCCTGCGGATCGAGCGCCTCGAGGTCGCGCATCTCGGCAATGTCGGGATGCCGGTAGAGCGCATTGTCGTCGACCGTGTACTTGGAGTCGAGCGCGTGCAGGTTGCCCTCGGGCGTAACGATCAGCGGGTTGATCTCGACCAGCATCGCGTCGGTCTCGATGAACGCCTGGTAGGCGCGCTGCATGATGTCGCCGGCCTGGCGCATGTGCTCGGCCGGCAGCCTGGCCGCAAAGCACAGCTCGCGGGCGTGGTGCGGCTGGAAGCCCTCGAGCGGATCGACGTGGAGCCGGGCGAGCTTCTCGGGCGTCTCGTCGGCAACCTGCTCGATGTCGATTCCGCCCGCGGTGGTGAGCATCATCAGCGGACGCTTGGCGCCGCGGTCAAACGTGATCGAGAAGTAGTACTCGTCGGCGATGTCCGAGCTGCGCTCGACCCAGAGCGTGCGCACCACGTGGCCGCGGATGTCCATACCGAGGATGTTGCGGGCGTGCTGCTCGGCCTCGTCCGGGGTCTTGGCGAGCTTGATACCGCCGGCCTTGCCGCGACCGCCCACCAGCACCTGCGCCTTGATCGTGACCATGGCGCCGATCCGCTCGGCGACGGCCCGGGCTCCCTCGGGAGTCGTCACGACCTCGCCCTCGGACACCGGAATTCCATACCGCGCGAACAGCTGCTTACCCTGATACTCGTAGAGGTCCACCCGGTGCACTCCCGCTCGACGATGACTGTGCTTGGACTCTAATCGTGGAGCGGCAGAGGCGCGCCGGAAGGCGGCTGGCGGGCAAGTTAGGCCGCGAGGCGTCTATTTACAAATATCTAACGCTTGCGATACGCGGCCATTACGCAACGTCGAGAAACTCACCTCGGACGCTGCGATCGAATGTGCCCACACTTCGCAGCTACCTGCCTCCTCCGACGGCCCGCCACCCTGCGGGTCGTCGGGCTTTAACGAGGTGAATAAGAGGGGTCAGTCGCCATTTATTCACCGCGAACGTGCTCGGCAGGCGCGTCGACCGTGGTGTGAATAAATGGCGACTGACCCCTCTTATTCACTGCGGGGCGGTCGTGCCGCCGGCGCGCGCCCGCTGCTGCTTGGCCAGCTCTACGCCGGCCACCGACGCCACGTAGGCGGACACGTCGGATGCATCCTGCCCGGTGACCACGTCCTTGGGCATCTTGCCGTAGGGGTCGGGCTCGATGATCTGGTTGTGCACCATCGCCTCGAACGAACTCATCTTGAAGCCGCTGAGGCGCACGCCCACCGCCGCGGCATCCAGGTCGGGGCCGATCTTGCCCTGGGTTCCGGCGTCGGCGAGCTGGTGACAGAAACCGCACTTCGAGACGAACACCGTCTTTCCGTTGGCGAGGTCGGCGCTGCCCGGCGGGGATACCCCGCTCGAGGCTCCGCAGCCCGAGGCCAACACAACGAGCATCGCGGCCAGGGCCACTGTCGCACTCCGAATCACGCGGCAGAGATTAGCAAGATCGCCCGACTCTCAGCTGGGGAACACCCCACGCCAGGTCAGCGCCTCTGCCGCGCGCCCGGCCGCGAACTCGAGCGTACGTGAAAGCTCCCACCCCGCAGCCAGGCCGTAGGTAACCCCTGCGACGAACGTGTCGCCCGCGCCGTAGGTGTCGACCACCGGCCCGGGCGGCTCCACGGCCCGGTATCCGGTGCCCCCGTGCGCGCCGTTGGTCACGATCACATGGTCGGGCTGGCGGCGCAGCTCGCTCAGGTCGAACTGCTCGCCACGATCACGGCCGCTACCCACGAGAGCGTCGGCGCGGATCCCGCTCGCGCGCAGCGACCCGAACCGCCGCGCGGTCACCACCACCACCGGCGCGCGCCGGGCCAGCTCGAGCGTGCGCGGATCCTGCCCGGTGAAGAACACGCCGTCCATCGTGGGCGAGTTCGTCCCACGGCAGTGGATCATCCGCCGTCGGATGGTCGTTCTCGCCGACGACGAACAGCGTGCGCTCGCCGTCGGGGTCGACCGCGGCCAGCACCCGGGTCTGCTCGCGCCTGCGGCGAGCGGCGTGCACCGTGACGCCCAGCGTCCCCTGGAGCACCTCGAGCGCCCGGTCGGCGTGGTCGTCGTCGCCCAGCGAGGTGAAGAACGTGACGTCGGCGCCGAATCGCTTCAGCGCCGCGGCCGAGACGGTGCCGCCCGCGCCCGGCTGGTCGAGCGGATCGGACAGATGCACGATCTCGCCGGACTGCGGCACGAAAGGCGCGTGCGTGAAGGTCACCCACTCCACGTGTCCAATCACGGCGAGGCGCATCGTCTAAGTATCGCCGAGCGCGGCGATCCATTCAGCGGCCCGCACCATATCGAGGTCGACCTCGGTGACGTTGAACGACCACGCGAGCGTCTGCACCAGCGTCCATCCACGCGCCCGGGCGCGATCCACTCCCAGGTCGGCGGTGAGCCGATCGAACCGCCGCAGCAGATCGGCCCTCGAGCCTCCCAGCTCGTCGCCGCGCACCAGCGGCGCGATCCCGAACGCCCGCTCGCCGCGCAGTGGCTTGGGATCGATCGCAAGCCACGGCTCGCGCTGCGCGCGCAAGATGTTGTCGGCATGCAGATCCTGATGCAGCAATACCTCGTCGGGCTGGCTCGGCCCAAGCTCGGCGACGGACAGCACTGCCGCATCCACCAGGCGGCGGTCAAACGGCCGGCCGGCCGCCAGCCAGCCCGTCTCGATCTCGGCGACCCATCCCGCCGCCTCCCGGGCCAGCGGCGTGAACTGCTCGCCGGGTTTGACCCAGAGCCGCGGCAGCAGCTCGCAGGCCACGTCCAGCGCCTCGTCGAGCTGCACGCCCGCCAGCGAGCTTCCCGGCATCGCGCGTTCCAGAAGGAGCGCCCAGCGCTCGGCGTCATGGGCCAGCAGCCGCACCGCTCCTGCGCCGTCCCAGGCCCGCAGGGCGTCAGCCTCGTGCAGGGCCTCCGGGTGCGGGATACTGCACCTTCAGCACCGCGCCTGAGCCGTCAGCACACACCACCGGAAGCGCCAGCGACGCCAGCGCATAGGAAAACGGCTCGCCCACCTCGCGCAGCGACCACTGCTCGCGGCATTCGTCGATCAACCCCGGGAGCCGGCCCAGCCACGCACGCCCATCCTCGACGTCGCGCAGCCAGGCCAACCCCGGGTGTGAATAAGAGGGGTCAGTCGCCATTTATTCACGAGCCCCGAAAACGACACTCAACCGACTCGGCGTGAATACATGGCGACTGACCCCGCTTATTCACTTCTACGGGACGTACACCAGCTTGCCCTGCACCTTCAGGTCCTCCATCAGCTGCTGCGCCTTGGGCACCTCGTTGAGGGCGAAGACGTGATCGATGACCGGCTTGATGTGCCCGGCCTGAACCGCCTTCAGCGCGTCGAACAGCTCGGCCTTGGTGGACAGGTGCGAACCCAGCAGGTTCTGCTGCTTGTTCCACAGGAACCGCAGGTCGGTAACGGCGGCAAACCCGGTCGAGGCGCCGCATACCACCAGCCGGCCACCCCACCGCAGCGCCGCCATCGACGTGGGCCAGGTCTCCTCGCCGGAGTGCTCGAACACCACGTCGGCACCGACCTTCCTGGTGATCTCCTTGACCCGCGCGACCACGTCCTCGGTCTTGCGGTCGATCACGTCGGTCGCGCCCAGCTCCTGTGCCTTGGCGACCTTCTCGGCTCCACCGACCACCGGGATCGGATTGGCGCCGAACATGCGGCAGATCTGAATCGCCATCACGCCCAGACCACCCACACCGCCCCAGATCAGCACGTTCTCGCCGGGCTGGATCTGGGCCCGCGTGACCAGCATGCGCCACGCCGTCTCGAGCACCAGCGGCATGGACGCCGCCTCCTCGAAGGTGAGATTGGTCGGCTTGGGCAGCACGTTCACGGCCGGCATCGTCACCAGCTCGGAATGGCCGCCGTCGTTGGGCCCGGACTGGAAGCCCCAGATGATGAACTGCCGGCAGAAGTACTCCCGCCCCGACGTGCACATCTCGCACGTACGGCACGAAAGTCCCGGATGCACGACGACCTCGTCGCCCACCTTCACGGGCGACGAGCCGAAGCCCTTGCCGGACACCTGCGAGCCGACCTCCCGCACCACGCCGGCCACATCCGAGCCGGCGACGTGCGGGAAGATCACCTTCATGCCCGGCATCCCGCGCCGCGCCCAGATGTCGTTGAAGTTGGCCCCGGCGGCCTTCACCTCGATCAGTACCTCGTGAGGCTGCGGCTCGGGATCGGGGATATCGGTGTAGTTGAGGACCTCGGGACCGCCGTGCTCCTCGAACACGACTGCCTTCATGCGCTCAGCGCCTTTCCAAGCTCATCGAAGTTGTTGATGTAGCGGCGCACGTCCTCCTCGGAGTGCATGGTCGTGAGCGTCCAGTTCTCGGACTTGCCCCACGGTGCCATGAACACGCCGCGGTTGAGCTGCACCAGCCAGTTGACGTAGCCGAGCGTCTCGGACACCTCGAGGTACTCGCGGTAGTTGCGCACCCGCTCGCCCCGGTAGGTGACCGCGCCGCGCGCTGCCATGACGGTGGTGTAGCCGGCGATGCCGCTGCGCTCCATCACGCCGTCGCAGCCCTCCTGCAGGATCCGCGCCAGCCGCTCGAACTCGGTGTAGGCCTCGGGCACCAGCACCTCGGCGAGGGTCGCGTACATCGCGGCCATCGTCAGCGGGTTGCCGTTGAACGTGCCGACCTGGTCGTACTTGCCCTCGGCGATCCAGCCCATCACCTCGTCGCTGCCGCCGATCGCGCCGCACGGCACTCCGCCGCCGACCGACTTGGCCAGCGCGATCAGATCCGGCGTGACGCCGAACGCCTTGGTGGCGCCGCCGTAGTTGATCGTGGCGCCCGTCTTGACCTCGTCGAAGGTCAGCAGCGCGCCGTGGGCGTGCAGCAGGTCCTTGACGCCCTGCAGGTAGCCGTCGTCGGGCAGCACGAAGCCGGCGTTCATCATGCACGGCTCCACGATCATGCCGGCGACCTGGCCCTTGTGCTCCTCGAGCATCCGCTCGAGCGCCTCGAGATCGTTGAACGGCACGATCTTGGTGAGGTTCACGACCGCGGCGGGAATGCCGAGCGTCTGGGGCACCGACACCGGGTGCTCGGGATCGCCGATCTTGTCGGCCGGAGGAGCCACCGACACCATCAGCGCATCGTGGTGGCCGTGGTAGGAGCCCTCGATCTTGAACAGGATGTCGCGGCCGGTGTAGGCCCGCATCAGCCGCACGCACTCGAGCGTCGACTCGGTGCCGGAGTTCGAGAACCGCCACAGCGGCAGGCCGAAGCGCTTCTGCAGCTGCTCAGCGCAGGCGATGGCCTGCTCGGTGGGCTGGGCGAAGTGCGTGCCCTTGCGCATGCGGTTGGAGACGGCCTCGACGACCACGGGATTGCCGTGGCCCACGGCGACCGCGCCATAGCCGTTGTGGAAGTCGACGTACTCGTTGCCGTCGACATCGATGACCTTGGATCCGTGGCCCTCGGCCAGGTAGATCGGATGCGGGTCGGTGGCCTGCCAGCTGGACGCAACGCCGCCGGCGAGCGACGCGCGGGCGCGCTCGGTCATGGCCGCCGACTTCTGCTGGCGGCTGTTGAACTCGGCCTCTTCGACCTCGATCAGCTTTGCCAGCCGGGCCGGATCGATGCTTGATTCTGTCGTGCTCATTGCGCTGCACCTCCTAGAACTTCCCCGTAACGGTTGTCTCGCCAGGCGAGAGCGGCCTTGAGGCCTTGTGACCGGACGATCTCCATGAACTCCAGCTGCTCGGGCGTGTCTGCGGAGTTGAGCATGGATGACAGATCCAGGTTCATGTTCACCGCCTCTCGCAATCCCATCGCCTCGAACGCCCGCACCAGCGCGAGCTTGGTCAGCCGCAGCACCGGCAGCGGTGTGGGCGCAATCTTCCGCACCAGCTCGTCGACCGCGGACTCCAACTCGTCCTCGCCGACGACACGGTTGATCAACCCCACCCGCTCTGCTTTCTCAGCGTCGATCATATCGCCGGTGAAGAGCAGCTCGTTGGTCAGCTTCTGGCCGAGGATGAACGGCATCAGCAGGGTCACCGGGCCAGACCCGTAGCGAATCTCGGGTTCGCCGAACTGACCTGACTCGGTCGAGACGATGATGTCGCAGGCCATCGCGAGCTCGCACCCGCCGGCCAGGCAGTAGCCGCGCACGGCCGCGATGGTCGGCTTGGGCAGCGACCACAGCTTCATCGTCGCGTCGATGTCGACGCCCAGCACCTTGTGCCAGTCGTGCGCACGGCCGTAGGTGCCGGTGGCCTCGTCACCGAGGTCATAGCCGGCCGAGAAGGCCCGGTCGCCGGCGCCGGTCACCACCACCACCTTGACCTCGTCGTCGGCCACCGCGCGATCGAAGTACTCGTGCAGCAGCTCCAGCACGTCCTGGTTGAGCGCGTTCAGCTTCTCGGGCCGGTTGAGGGTGATCCACGCGGCGGGACCGCGTTTCTCGTACAGACACACGGGTTCGCTCATCAGCTCTCCTCCTGGATCACGATCAGACAGTCGAGCGCCACGGCGCGCTCGGCAGATACCAGTAGCGGGTTGACGTCGATCTCTGCAATCTCGGGATGCTCGGCCGCCATCCGCGAGACGGCGACGATCGCATCGATCAGCCCCTGCGGCACGGGGTCGGGCAGCAGCCGCCGAGCACCGGCAGACTGGCCACCAGCCGCCGCGCGCCGGCATCGTCCACCGGCGCGAGGCCGGCGGTGACCAGGTCGAGCGCTTCGGCCAGCCCTCCACCGAGGCCGACCACGACGGTCGGGCCGTAGTCGGGATCGCGCACCGCGCCCACCAGCACCTCGACGCCCCCCGACGCCTGCTCGGCCACGATCACCCGGCCGCCCATGCGCTCGGCGGCAGCCTGCACCGCCGCCGCATCGGTCAGGTTGAGGGCGACACCGCCGACCCGCGCCTTGTGGGCGACGTTGTCGACCTTGACGACGACCGGATAGCCGATCTGCTCGGCCGCAGCAGCCGCCTCGCGCGGCGCTCGCACAGCGCTCGGCCTTGACGTAGTCCAGGCCGTAGGAGCGGGCGATCTCGACCGAGTCGAGCTCGGCCAGCGCGCCAGAGCCGGCAAACGGTGCGGCGGGCTCGAGCCGGCGCTGCGGTGGCGCCCACGCCTCGTGCTGGATCCGCGCTGCCAGTGCGCGCAGCCCCGGCAACGAACCCTTCAGCACCGGGATGTCGTGCTCGCGCGCCCACTCCAGATCCTCGATCGGCGGGTCGGCGTGCGTCACGGTGATCACGCACGGGAACAGGTCGGAGCCCTCGACCGCCGCGCGCAGGTCGTTGGCGATGTTGGTCGCCAGCTCGCGCTCGCCGCCGTGCAGCCACACGCTGTGGTCGATCGCGCTGACCAGCACGTCGAACTCACCCGACTCGGCCATCAGCTCGAAGATCCGCGGAAACACGATGCGGTCGTCGTCGATCGCCCAGCAGTCGGCGGGATTGCCGACGTGGCTGAAGTTCGGGAACTCGGCCTTGACCCGCGCGGTCAGGTCGGCCGAGAACGGCTGCATGGGAATGCCCGCCTGCTCGGCCTTGTCGGCGAAGTACTCACCTTCGCCGCCCGAGTTGGTGACCGCGCCGATCCGCGCGCCGCGCGGCGGTTTCTTGCGCGAGAACACCTCGAGGTGCTCGATCCACTCGCTGAAGTCGTCGACCCGGATGGCGTTGTAGTGCCGCAGCATGGCCGAGAACGACCGGTCAGAGCCCACCAGCGCACCGGTGTGGGCGAGCGCGGCCTGCGCACCCATCTCCGAGGTTCCGACCTTGAGCACGATCGCCACCTTGCCGGCCTCGGCCAGCAGCCGCAGCGACTCCTCGAACGCCGCCGGGCGGCGGACGCCCTCGAGAAACAGCCCGACCACCCGGGTGGCCTCATCCTGGGCGAAGTACGCCACGAAGTCGGCCACGTCGGTGACCGACTCGTTGCCGGACGAGATGACGGTGCGAAAGCCCACCCGCGGCCCGAGCGAGACCAGGATCTCGCCGATCGACCCCGAGTGGGCGAGCGTCGCAACCGGCCCGGGCACGAACGTGGGATGCAGGCTGCCGATCCAGGGCGAGGGATAGCCTGGAGTCGCGACGCCCATGCAGTTGGGGCCGAGCATCGCGATGCCGCGCTCCGCCACCTTCGCGGAGACGCGAGCGCTCACCTCGGGCCCTTCGGCTCCGGCCTCGTTGCCCAGCCCGGGCGTGATGATGGCCCTCACGCCCTCGACGCTCAGCACATCGTCGACGGCGGCCTCGATGCGGCCGTGGCCGACGCCCATCACCACCATCTCGGGCACCGCGGGACAGTCGCCGATGGAGGGGTAGCAGCGCATGCCGCAGGCCTCGTCTCGGGTCGGATTGATCCCGTAGAACGGCACGCCCTGGACCGTCATGTTCTCGGCGATGCGCCCCGAGGTGCGATCAGAGATGCCGTAGATCGCCACCGACCGTGGGTTGAAGATGCCGTCGAGCGCGGTGTCGACGAGGGGACGGGTAACACTCATGCGCTGCGGTCTCCCTGCTCAACGAAGAACCGCCCGCTCTCGCCGCTCGAGAAGTAGCGCGAGGTGATGGTCTTCTTGCGTGTGTAGAACTCGACCGCGTCGGCGCCGTGGGCGTGCAGGTCGCCGAAGAACGAGCCCTTCCAGCCCGAGAACGGGAAGAACGCGACCGGCGCGGCAACGCCGATGTTGACGCCGATCATGCCGACCTCGACGTCGTGGCGATAGTGCCGTACGGCCGCTCCCGACTCGGTGAAGATCGAGGTGCCGTTGCCGTAGCGGCTGGAGTTGACGATCTCGATCGCCTCCTCCAGCGACTCGGCGTGGATCACCGAGAGCACCGGCCCGAAGACCTCTTCCTGGGCGATCTCCATGTCGGGCGTCACGTCGGTCAGGATCGTGGGGCCGACGAACGACGAGCCCGCCGGCCGGCCGTCGCCGCCTCGCGGCCGTCGACCAGCACCGTCGCGCCGGCGGCGACGCCGTTCTCGATCCAGCCGTTGATGCGCGTCGCACGACGGTCTCGATGATCACCGGACCCACGTCGATCGCCGTGTCCAGCCCGTCGCCCACCGAGAGCTCGCGGGTGCGGGCCTCGAGCTCGTCGAGCAGCGGTGCCGTGGCGTCGCCGACCGTGATCACGACCGACCCGGCCATGCAGCGCTGGCCCGCCGCGCCGAACGCCGAGCCGAGGATGTTGCCCACGGTCTTGGGGATCACCGCGTCGGGCATCACGACCATGAAGTTCTTGGCGCCGCCCAGCGCCTGAACCCGCTTGCCGTTTGCCGCCGCGCGCTCGTAGACGTACTGGGCGACCTTGGCCGAGCCGACGAACGAGACGGCGTCGACGTCGGGATGGTCGAGCAGGCCGTTGACCACGTCGACCGAGCCGTTGACCAGGTTCACGACACCGTCGGGCAGCCCGCCGTGCTCGTGGATCAGGTTGAAGACGAGCTCCTGGGTGAGGGGCACCTGCTCGGAGGGCTTGAGCACGAACGTGTTGCCGCAGGCGATCGCGAAGGGCAGGAACCAGAACGGCACCATCACCGGGAAGTTGAACGGACAGATGGCCGCGCAGACCCCCACCGGCTGGCGGATGGTTTCGCAGTCGACGGCCGTGGCGACGTTCTCGAGCACCCGGCCCTGCATGGTCTGCGGGACGGCGCTGGCGGCCTCGATCATCTCGATCGCGCGGCCCACCTCGGCCCTGGCGTCGGCAAAGGTCTTACCCATTTCGCGGGTGACCGAGCGGGCCAGCTCGTCCTGATGGGCCTCCATCACCTGCCGGAACCCGAACAGCCAGCGGGCCCGTTCGATGGTCGAGCGCCTGCGCCACGCGGGAAACGCCGCACGGGCCGCGGCCACGGCGGCGTCGACGTCGGCGCTGACCGACAGCGGCACCCGGGCGAGCACCTCACCCGAGGCAGGATTGGTGACATCCAGAGCATCGGAAGAGATCGGATCGACCCACTTGCCGTTGACGTAGTTTCCGAGCAGCCGGGTTTCCGTGTGCGTACTGGCCATGCGTGCGCCCTCCCTCGAGGTGATGCCCGTATTCAAGCTGTGCGCTCGCGCCGCCGCCACCGTACACTATGTCCCAAATGACCCCTGAATCCGGACACTCTGTCCTCACAGTGCAGGATTTGCTGGCGCTGGAACCCCTGCGGACGGCCGATGTCACCGTCGCCGCGGGCTTCCAGCGGCTGGGCAACCGGGTGGAGTGGGTGCACGTGTTCGAGACGCCGTATGTGAGCGAGGTGCTGCGCGGCGGCGAGTTCCTGCTCACCACGGGAATTGGTCTGGCCGGTATGAGCCCCGCCGAGGTCGACGCGCTGGTGGCCGCGCTCGCCCGTGGCGGCGCCGCCGGAATCGGGTTCGAGCCGAGCCATGCGCCGGCCGCCACGCTGGTCGAGCCGTGCCGCAACCACGACCTGCCGCTGGTGGTGTTTGGCCAGGACGTGCGGTTCGTGGACATCTCACACGCGGTGCACGAGCGGCTCGTCTCACGCGAGCTGGGCGTGCTGCGGCGGGCCGTTGCGCTGCAGACCCAGCTCCGCGACGCGGCGCGCGAGGGTCTCGGACCGGCGGGGCTCGTGGCCGCGCTGAGCGATGTGATGGGCGCGCAGGTGCTGCTGGAACGGCGCGACCGCACGCCGATCGCGAGCGCGCCGGAAGGTGGCCTCGACGTGAGCTTCATGGACGCGCTCGACCGCAGCCGCCAGCGGCTGCCCACGCCACTTCACTCCCGCGTGGTCACCCCCGGTGCCCGGCTGCACCTGCTGCCCCGCGGCGACGACGAGCTCGACGAGCTGGCGGTCGACGAGGCCGCGCTGCTGCTGTCGGTGGCGCTCGCCGCCCAGCCGCCGAGCGACGAGGTGCCGTCGGCCGAACGCGCCCGGCTGCTGGCACAGCTCGCCGAGGGCCGCGCCGGCAGCTCGCAGGACGTCGTCCGGCGCGCGCGGTCGGTCGGCGTCGACTTAGCCGCGCGACGCTCTGGGCGGTCCACGGCCGCGGATCACTGCAGCGCCTGGAGCAGCTCGAACTCGACGCGCTCGTCGACGGCGAACGGGCGCTGATCGCGATCCGCGGCGACACATCACTCGGCCCATCGTGCGCAGCCTGGTACGGGTGGGCGCGATCACCGCCGCGGGCATCGAGAGCCGGGGCGGCGAGCCATGGCAGATCAAGGAGGCGCTGGCCGGTGCCGAGCGCGCATGCCTGGTGGCCGCAGCGGCGGGGCCGATCGTTCGCACGGGTGCCGGGCTGGGTGCCCTGGCGTCGCTCGCCCGCGACGTCCTGGCCGGCGCGCGGGTGGAATCGCGGTTCGACGAGGCCGGCCGCCGCACGGTCGAGGCGCTTGTGGAGAGCGGCTGGTCGAAGGCCGCCGCCGCCCGCCGGCTGGGGATCGCACGCCAGCGACTGTACGAGCGGCTGGCCGTGCTCGAGCGCCGCCACCACCTCGACTTCGACCTGCCGCAGACGCGCATCGAACTCGCGCTCGAGGTGTGGGCCGTGCGCATGACCGAGCTCGCCTGACCGATATCCTGCGAGCGTGAGCAATCTGATCGACAGCGGGTGGGCGGCGTGGCTCCCCGAGGAACTCGTACTGGCATACGACGCGTTGAGCGCCGAGTCGGCGGCCCGCCGCGACCTGCGTCGCGGCTGCAGAAGGCGGATTCCGACCCGGAGCGTTGGGAGCGGTTCCGGCTGGTCGCGCCCTCGCGGGTGGATGTGCCTGAACTCAATGGTCTGACCACGGACGACTGCTACGCATGCTCGAACAACTCGGTCTGGTCGCCGGCGATCCGCCGCGGGCGCTGCAGCCCGAGCCGGTCGAGCTGACGCTGACGCTCGACCACGAGCAGGTGCGCGAGCTGGAGCAGGTGCGCATGGTGCGCGAACCGGATGCGGGCACCACACCGGTCGAGTCGCTCCCGTCGCTCGAGCCGAAATTCGGCGGCGGCGACGTGGGTCGCAACGACCCCTGCCCGTGCGGGTCGGGCAAGAAGTTCAAGAAATGCCACGGCGATTAATAGAAAGTGTCAGGCGTTTCTATTCACGCCGAAATCGCCGCGGCACTCCCTGGCTCCTCGGAATCGAAGGCTGCCTGACAGCTGGCTAGTTCACGCGAGGGTCAGCAGGGTCTGACCGCTGGCGACCTGGTCGCCGGCCGACACCTCGACCGCTCGATCGGTGCCGGCATGGTGGGCGACGATCTCGTTCTCCATCTTCATCGCCTCGACCACCACCAGCACCTGCCCCGGCCACCTCCTCGCCGGCGGCAACCGCCGACCTCGCAGCACCGTGCCCTGCATCGGGCTGGCCACCGCGTCGGCGGCGCCGGCGGCCGCCCTTGGCGCGCTCCGCCATCTCCGCCCGCCGCTGCGCAGGCGCGTGCGCCCGGGATGCTCGGGCTCGATCGACCGTTCACCTCGAACCGCCTGCCGTCGACCTCGGCCACCACGCGCGACCGCCTGCTCGACTCGGCAACCTCGCGGCGCGTCGCGACCGTCTCGGCCTGCTCCAGCGTCGCCTGCGTAGCCGCCGCCCTCGACGAACTCGTGCAGCGTGCCGCCGGCGATGAAATCGGGGTGCTCGAGGATCGCGCGGTGGATGCGGGATCAGCGAGTGCGACGCCGCCGACCTCGAACTCGCCGAGCGCGCGCAGCATCCGCCGCCGCGCATGCTCCCGGTCTGAGTCCCACACCATCAGCTTGGCCACCATGGGGTCGTAGAGATCGGAGATCACAGAGCCCTCGACGACGCCCGAGTCGACCCGCACGCCCGGCCCTGACGGCTCGCGATAGCGGGTGATCCGCCCCGGCGTGGGGATGAAGCCGCGAGCCGGATCCTCGGCGTTGATCCGGCACTGGATCGAGTGCCCGGGGAGCCGGACGTCCTCCTGGCCGCAGCCCAGCGGCTCGCCCATCGCGATCTGCAGCTGCTCGCGCACCAGGTCGATCCCGGTCACCTCCTCGGTGATCGTGTGCTCGACCTGGAGCCGCGTGTTCATCTCGAGGAAGTAGTAGGTGCCGTCGGCGGCAAGCAGGCCCTCGACCGTGCCCGCGTTGATGTAGCCACCGCCCGGGCCGCCTCGACGCCGATCGCGCCGATCCGCTCGCGCAGCTCGGCGTCGACCGGCGGGCGAGGGAGTCTCCTCGATGATCTTCTGGTGACGGCGCTGGATCGAGCAGTCGCGCTCGCCCAGATGCATGACGTGCCGTGTGCGTCGGCCAGCACCTGCACCTCGATGTGGCGGGGATTGTCCAGGTAGCGCTCGAGGAACACCGTGTCGTCGGCGAAGTACGCCCTCGCCCTCGCGGCGGGCCGACTCGTAGCCGCGCCCCAGCTCGTCCTTTGCGCGGGCCACCTTGATGCCCTTGCCGCCGCCGCCCGCGGCGGCCTTGACGGCCACCGGGTACCCGATGTCGGCGGCGATCGCGAGGGCGTCCTCGACCGTCTCGACCGGCTCGGTGGACGCCCGGCACGACCGGCACGCCGGCCCCGCCATCGCCTGGCGGGCGCTGGTCTTCGACGCCATCGCCTCCATCGCGTCGGGAGGCGGCCCGACGAACACGAGCCCGGCCGCGGCGCACATCGCGCGCGAACCCCGCGTTCTCGGCCAGGAACCCGAACCCAGGGTGCACCGCCTCGGCGCCCGCCCGCACCGCGGCTGCGACGATCGTCGCCGCACAGGTAGCTCTGGGCGGCCGGCCCCGGCCCGATCAGGTACGCCTCGTCGGCATAGGCAACGAACGGGGCGTCACGATCGGCCTCCCAGTACACCGCCACCGACCCGATGCCCATCTCGCGCAGCGTGCGAAAGACCCGCATCGCGATCTCCCCGCGGTTCGCCACCAGCACCTTGCGAACATCAGCGCCCCCCGTTCGCTCTGCGGGGCAGCAGGCGCTGCGATCAGCGCGCGGCGGATCGCCTCACGCTCCTCGCGGTGCGGGTCAGGGCTGATCTCGGAGCGTGGGGCGCTTCACAGCGGGATGTTGCCGTGCTTGCGGGCTCGGCGTCTCGACCCGCTTGTGCGCGGCACGCCTCGAGCGCGGTGATCAGCATGGGCCGCGTGCGCCGCGGCGCGATCACGTCGTCCACGTATCCGCGCTCGGCGGCGGTGAACGGGTTGGCGAACCGCTCGCGGTACTCCTCCACCAGCTCGGCGCGGCGCGCCGCCGGGTCGTCGGCATTCTCGAGCTCCTTGCGAAAGACGATGTTGACGGCGCCGTCGGAGCCCATCACCGCCACCTCGGCGGTCGGCCAGGCGAAGTTGAAGTCGGCGCCGACGTGCTTGGAGCTCATCACGTCGTACGCCCCGCCGTACGCCTTGCGCGTGATCACCGCCAGCTTGGGCACGGTCGCCTCGCAGTAGGCGTAGAGCAGCTTTGCGCCGTGGCGGATGATGCCGCCCCACTCCTGCTCGGTGCCGGGCAGAAACCCGGGCACGTCCACGAACGTGACCAGCGGGATGCCGAACGCGTCGCAGGTGCGCACGAAGCGCGCGCCCTTGGTCGAGCTCGCGATGTCGAGCACCCCGGCCAGCGCGCGCGGCTGGTTTGCGACGACCCCCACCGGGAACCCTCCCAGGCGGGCGAATCCGCAGATCAGGTTCTCGGCCCAGCGCGGCTGTACCTCCAGGAACTCGCCGTCGTCCATCACCCGCCGGATCACCTCGTGCATGTCGTAGGGCCGGGTGGCCTCGTCGGGGATCAGCGTGTCGAGTTCGGCGTCCTCGCGGTCGGACGGGTCGGACGGCGGCTCCCACGGCGGGGGCTCGGTGTTGGACGGGGGCAGAAACGAGAGCAGGTAGCGGCAGTCGGCGATCAGCGACGCTCATCCGGCGGCCGTGAAGTGCGCCACCCCCGAGCGCGTGGCGTGGGCGGTCGCACCGCCCAGCTCCTCGAAGCTCACGTCCTCGCCGGTGACCGTCTTCACCACCTCGGGGCCCGGTGATGAACATGTGCGAGGTCTCCTCGACCATCATCACGAAGTCGGTGATGGCGGGCGAGTACACCGCGCCGCCGGCGCACGGCCCCATCACCAGCGAGATCTGCGGAATCACGCCGGAGGCCTGCACGTTGCGGGTGAAGATGTCGGCGTAGCCGGCCAGCGAGACGACGCCTTCCTGAATTCGTGCGCCGCCGGAGTCGTTGATGCCGATAACCGGACAGCCGTACTTCGACGGCCATGTCCATGACCTTCACGATCTTCTCGGCGAAGGCCTCGCCCAGCGACCCGCCGAAGACGGTGAAGTCCTGCGAGAACACGAACACCCGGCGGCCCTCGATGGTGCCGTGCCCCGTCACCACGCCGTCGCCGTACGGGCGGTTCTCCATCATTCCGAAGTTCGGGCTGCGGTGCTGGACGAATGCGTCGAGCTCGACGAAGGAGTTTTCGTCCAGCAGGGCGATCGATCCGCTCGCGGGCGAGCATCTTGCCCTTGGCGCGCTGCCGCTCGACCGCCGCTGGAGCCGCCGCGTGCAGGGCTTTTTGGCGAAGTTCCTCGAGCGCTTCGAGGCGCTCGCGTGTGGTGTGCTCCGTCACGGCGTGGGAGCGTACTCCAACACGCCGCAGGGGGGAGTAGGATGTCGAGCACAGAGCGCGAAGGTAATCCGACGCCATGGCAGGGGGATGGGGGTTGCAGTGCTCCGCAACGAGCGAAACCAACCGTGTCGGGGCCTCTTGACGTGGACCATTACGACGAGTACGTTCGAGCTTGTCGGATATCGGGCACAAGGCGGTTGGTGTGGTTGACAAACACGGTGAACGGACGAGCACCGCGACGGCTCTGGATGAGGGGCTGTCCGAGTTGCGTGAGCGCGCCGGCACCCGACCTCACGCCGCTCCCGCCCGCACCGGCGCGGCCGCACTCCGAGCGCTCCCGGCGCACGTTGGTGAAGCTCGCTGCTGGGCTCGGCCGACCTGTTGGCCCTGGCCACGTCGATCGCGGTCGTCTCGCTGGTGATCGCCCGCCCGGTAGAGCTCAAGCCGCTGCTGTTCATCTTCCCGGTGTGGCTCGCGCTGACCGGCGTTCTACGGCCTCTACCGGCGCGACCGCGTCGGCGCCGACAACGCGACGCTCGACGAGATCTGGCCGATCTTCCACTGCGTCACGGTCGGCACCTGGCTCGTGTTCTCACGGCGCAGATCATCGACGCCACCGGCAGCGCTCCAGCGGCGGCGAGCAGTCGCCGGCTTCTGGGCTGCTGGCCGTGATCGCTCGTGCCCGGTGTACCGCAGCATCGTGCGCGCCGACGCTGCGCAGCCGCGCCGACGCTCAAGCAGAATGCGCGTGGTCGTCGGCGCCGGCCTGGTCGGCCAGGAGATCGCGCGCAAGATCATGCGCCAGCCCGCCTACGGACTCGATCTGGTCGGATTCGTCGATTCCGACCCCCTGCCGCTCAACCAGGAACTGGCCGAGGTGCCGGTGCTCGGGTCGCCCGACGAGCTCGCGGCGATCCTGGAGGAGCACCAGGTGCAGCACGTGGTGCTCGCCTTCACCGCCGACCATGAGGCGGGCCTGGGCGTGGTGCGCGTGTGCAACGAGCTCGGCGTGCAGGTGGACATCGTGCCGCGGCTCTTCGAGGTCGTGGGCAGCCGCGCGGCGGTCTACTCACTCGAGGGCACGCCGCTGATCGGCCTCACCCCGCCGGTGCTGGGCGTGAGCCACCGCATCGCGAAGCGGGCGATGGACATCGCCGGCGCGACGTTCGGGTTGATCGTGCTCTCGCCCATGTTCCTGGTCGCGGCGATCGCGATCAGGCTCGACAGCAAGGGCGGCGTGTTCTTCCGCCAGACGCGCATCGGCCGCGGCCAGAAGCCGTTCACCATCGTCAAGTTCCGCACGATGGTCGCCGACGCCGAAGAGCGCAAGGCCGAGGTGGCGCACCTCAACGAGCATCGCGACCTGGGCGACGACCGCATGTTCAAGATCACCGACGACCCGCGCGTGACCCGCGTCGGCAAGCTGCTGCGCAAGACGTCGATCGACGAGTTCCCGCAGCTCTGGAACGTGCTGCGCGGCGAGATGAGCCTGGTCGGCCCGCGGCCGCTGATCCCGCACGAGCACAAGTTCGTCAACGACTGGGGCCTGCGCCGGCTCGACCTGACGCCCGGCCTGACCGGCCTCTGGCAGGTGTGCGGCCGCAGCGAGGTGACGTTCTCGCAGATGCTGGTGCTGGACTACCTGTACGTCACCAACTGGAGCCTCTGGGGCGACATCACGCTGATCTTCCGCACCGTCCCGGCCCTGCTCGGCCGCACCCGCGGCGCGATGTAAGCGCGCTGAATAAGAGGGGTCAGTCGCCTTTTATTCACGAACCACGGTTCCAAGGGCCGCTGCCGCTACTGGTGAATAAAAGGCGACTGACCCCTCTTATTCATCTAGTCGTAGGTGCCCCAGCGGCGGCGTAACGTGGTGCAGACCTCGCCGATCGTCGCGTAGTTGCGCAGCGCCTCGCGCATCGGCGGCAGCAGGTTGTCGTCGCCCGCCGCGGCGTCGATCCACGGCCGCAGCGCGGCATCGACCGCTGCCTGGTCGCGGCGCTCGCGCAGCCTCGGCCGTGCGCTCGCACTGGCGCCGCTCCGAGGCTCGGGGTCGATCTTCTGCAGCTCGATCCGCTCCTCGTTCTCGGTCGTCCAGCTTGTTGACGCCGACGATCACCTCGTCGCCGCTCTGCACCCGCCGGTGGTGGTCGAACGCCGCCTCCTCGATCGATCCTGCACCCAGCCCGCGCTCGACCGCTGCCACCGCGCCGCCCATGCCGTCGATCTCGGTGATCAGCTCGCGCGCGAGCCCCGCCAGCTCGTCGGTCAGCGCCTCGATGTAGTAGCTGCCGCCCAGCGGATCGGCCGTCTGCGTCGCGCCGGCCTCGGTGGCCAGAATCTGCTGCGTGCGCAGCGCGATCGTGGCGCTGCGTTCGGTGGGCAGCGCCAGCGCCTCGTCGAAGCCATTGGTGTGCAGGCTCTGCGCCCCGCCGCACACCGCCGAGAACGCCTGCACCGCCACCCGCACGATGTTGTTCTCGGCCTGCTGGGCGGTCAGCGTCGAGCCACCCGTCTGGGCGTGGAACCGCAGCATCTGCGAGCGCTCGTCTCTGGCGCCGAACCGGTCGCGCATGATCTCGGCCCATAGCATGCGCGCGGCGCGGAACTTGGCGACCTCCTGGAAGAAGTCGTTGTGGGCGTTGAAGAAGAACGACAGCCGCCGTGCGAACGCGTCCACCTCGAGCCCCGCGTCGATCGCCGCCTGCACGTAGGCGATGCCGTTGGCCAGCGTGAACGCGAGCTCCTGGGCCGCAGTCGACCCGGCCTCGCGGATGTGGTACCCCGAGATCGAGATGGTGTTGAAGCGCGGCAGCCGCTCGGTGCAGTAACGGAACGTGTCGACGGTCAGGCGCATGCTGGGCCGGGCCGGAAAGATGTAGTTACCGCGGGCGATGTACTCCTTGAGGATGTCGTTTTGGATCGTCCCCGAGAGCTTGTCGCCGGCCACGCCGCCCTTCTCACCGACCAGCTCGTAGAGCAGGAGCAGCAGCGATCCGGGCGCGTTGATGGTCATCGACGTCGACACCTCGCCCAGCGGGATGCCCTCCAGCAGCAGCTCCATGTCGGCCAGCGAGTCGATCGCCACGCCGGTGCGGCCCACCTCGCCCAGCGCCAGCGGGTCGTCGGAGTCCAGCCCGAGCTGGGTGGGCAGGTCGAACGCCACCGAGAGGCCCGGTCTGGCCGCGCTCCAGCAGCAGGTGGAAGCGCCGGTTGGTGTCCTCGGCCGACGAGAACCCCGCGTACTGGCGCATCGTCCACGGCCTCTGCCGGTAGCCGTCGGCACGCACGCCGCGGGTGTACGGGAACGCGCCGGGGTCGGGGCGTTCGGCGCCGCCGTCGGCAGCATGGTACACCGGCTGCACCGGAATACCCGACTCGGTTTCGCGCTCGCTCTTGTCCACTGCCATCGCGACACAGATCCTATGGTGTGACCGGATAAGGTGCAGCGATGATCATCTCGGTGAGGCTCTTTGCGGTGGTGCGTGAGCGAGCCGGCTGGTCGCGCCGCGACCTCGACCTGCCCGACGGCGCGTCGGTCGCCGACGTCTGGCCGCTGCTGGAGATCGGCCCCCAGCCGGGCGGCATCACCTATGCCAGAAACCGCGAGTACGTCGAGCGCGGGCGCCCCGCTGGCAGCCGGCGACGAGCTGGCGGTGATCCCCCCGGTGTCCGGCGGCGCCTTCGAGATCCACGAGGCACCGCTCGATCTGGACGCGGTGGTCGCCCAGGTCGCCCGGCCCGACGCCGGCGCGATCGCCACGTTCATCGGTACCACGCGCGACCACGCCCGCGGCCGCACGGTGACCCACCTCGAGTACGAGGCCTACCCCGAGATGGCCGAGGCCGAGATGGCCAGGATCGGCGACCGACCTGAAGGCGCGCCACGACATCCACGAGGTGGCCATCGCGCACCGCACGGGCCATGTGCCGATCGGCGAGGCGAGCGTGATCATCGCCGTCTCCTCGGCCCACCGGGGCGCCGCGCTGGACGCCTGCCACGAGGCGATCGACACGCTCAAGCAGACGGTGCCGGTGTGGAAGAAGGAGATCTTCGAGGGCGGCGAGGAGTGGATCGGCCGCGAGGGTACCGAAGGCACCCTGCGACGGCTACCCTGAACCCATGTCCACCACCGAGCTGACGCCGCTCGACCCGTCCCGGGCCGACCCGCCGGAACAGCCGCCCGAGCGCCGCCGCTGGTGGAGCCGTGGGCTGGGGGCGCTCGGCCTGACGGTGGTCACGTTCGCGGTGTTCGTGGCCGGCTACTCGCTGTCGTTCGGGTGGCGGTTCGCGGTCGGCTTTGCGCTGCTGCTGCTGATCCACGAGCTGGGCCACGTGCTGCAGTTGCGGCGTGAGGGTGTCCGCGCCTCGGCGCCAGTGTTCATCCCGTTCCTGGGCGCAATCGTGGCCATGCGCGAGATGCCCCGCGACGCCTATGTCGAGGCCAAGGTGGGACTCGCCGGGCCGCTGGTCGGGTCGCTGGCGGCATTCGCGGTGCTTGCGGTGGCCGCCTACACCGACTCCGATCTCCTGCGCGCGCTGGCCTACACCGGCTTCTTCCTGAACCTCTTCAACCTGATTCCCGTCGTGCCGCTGGACGGTGGCCGTGCGGTGGCGGCGCTGAGCCCGGCCATGTGGTTTGCCGGCGCCTTCGTGGTGGCGCTACTGGCGTTCCGCTACCAGAGCGCGATCATGTACGTGATCCTCGCGGTGGTCGCGTACGAGGTGTACACGCGGTGGGGCAACCGCCATAACCCCGCCGAGATCGCCTACAACCGCATTCTGCGGTCGCAGCGGATCACCGTGTTCGTGACCTACCTCGGTCTGGTGCTGGCGCTGGTGTGGGGGCTTTCGACCCGGGGATGAGCAGGTGAGCGACTTCGACGGCGTGCGGGCCGACCACGGCGGTCGCTGCTTCGATGCGCTGCCGCGGCTGATCGACGAGGCGCTCGCCGGGCCGCAACCGGTGCAGCTGGTGCTGGTGTGGGTCGATGCGTTCGGCTGGCAGTCGGCCGAACGGTTCGGCGACCACCCGTTCCTGCGCACGGCCGCCGCCGAAGGCACCGTCGAGCAGTGGACGAGCCAGTTTCCCTCGACCACCACCGCCCACTACGCGACGCTTCACTCGCGGCTGCCGGTGGGCGCGCACGGGCTGTACGAATGGTTCATCTACGAGCCCTCGCTCGACCGCATGATCTGCCCGCTGCTCTACTCGTTTGCCGGCGACGATCGGCGCGGGACGCTGGCCGAAGCCGGCATCGCGCCGGAGTCGCTACTGCCCCAGGTGGTGCCGTTGATGGCCGGACTCGCAGGCCGCGGGGTCGCCTGCCACGCGTTCCAGCACGCCGCCTACGCCGACGGCGTCGCCAACCGGCTGGCGCTCTCCGGCGCGGCGATCCACCCGTTCACCGATCCGCTGCAGGCACTGCGGGATACCGCCGCCCTGCTGGCCGCAGCTGACCCCGAGCCAGTCGCTCTTTGCGTTCGTCTACATCGACAGCGTCGACGCCCAGGCGCACAAGACGGGGCCGGGCTCTGACGAGGTCGCTGGGGTCACCGCCAGGACACTGGATGGGCTCGCGACGCTGGCCCGCGACCGCGCACATGCGCATGTGTGGGTCACCGCAGACCACGGGATGGCGGCGATCGATCCCGCGACGACCATCTATCTCAATCGTGAGCAGCCCGGTCTGGCCGACTCGCTCGCCCGCGGCAGCGACGGCCGGGTGCTAGCTCCCGGCGGGTCGTGCCGCGACCTGTTCCTGCACGCCCGTCCCGAGTTACTCGATCAGGTGGTGGCCGAGGTCGAGCAGGTCGTCGGGTCACGAGCGCGGGTGTACCGCACCGCGGATCTGCTGGACGACGGGGTGTTCGGTGAAGCAGGGCCGCGGCTGCGGGAGCGGATCGGCAACGTACTCGTGCTGCCGGGCGAGGGCGAGAGCGTGTGGTGGTACGAGCGCGGCCGGTTCGAGCAGCACTTCTTCGGGAGTCACGGGGGTGCGTCAGCTGCCGAGATGCTGATCCCGATGATTAGGTTGGAACCCGACTGCTGAAAAGGGATTCGTCTGGGGGCGGCGAACTGTTGCCGCCATGAGCATCGATCTCAGCCACGCGACTGACAGCCCGATTCTGGCCCGCATCGTCGTCCCGATCACCGCGGTCACCCGAGAGGCCGTGGGCGAAGTCCGCGGCATGACCCTCGAGCACTGCGAGGTACCACTGCCGCCGACGGCGCGCGTGGTCAGCGCAGAGCGCACCGAGGGTGCCTGGGTCGTCTGGTACGTCGAGAAAGTCGAAGCGATCTAGCTCCCCAACGCAACAAACGTGCCAGGCACGTTTGTTGCGCTTGTGCGTTCTATGACATTGATCGCTGGTCGACGGTGTCGGCGCCGGCCACCAGCCAGCGTCCGCCCCGCCACCGCACCAGACCGCCGCCCAGCCGAACGAGCACGAACGCGGTCAGCCCCGCCCACAGACCGCCCAGGCCGAGGTCTCCGTAGCTCGTCAGGAGCGACAACGGCACGAACGCGAGCAGCGCCGCGGCAACGGTCACATTGCGCATGAACCTCAGATCGCCGGCGCCGAAGAACACGCCGTCGAGAGCGAACACCACGCCGGCAAACGGCATCATCCCGGCCAGCCACGGCCACATCACCGCGGCCTGATCGAGCACGCGCGGATCGTTGGTGAAGATATGCGGGATGGCAGTATGGCCCGCGCCGAGCACCAGCATGAACCCGAGCCCGAGGATGCCGCCGGCCACCATCAGCCGCCGGGCCAGCGCCGCGGCCGTCTCGAGCGCCGCACTGCCCGAGCAGCTTGCCCACCAGCGCCTGCGCGGCGATCGCGGTGGCGTCCATGAAGAGCGCGCAGAACGTCCACAGCTGTACGCCGATCTGCTGGGCCGCCAGCTGGGCGTTGCCCATGCGCGCGGCCACGCCGGTCGCGATTGTGAATGCCGCAAAGAACGCCAGCGTCCGCAGCGAGAGGTCGCGGGCGGCAGCCAACTGCGCGCGCATTCGCAGCCAGCTGGGCGCAAGCGGCGCTCCCCGCCGGGCCAGGAACACGCAGAAAAGCACGGCCGAGGCGGTCTGGGCAACCACATTTGCGATCGCCGAGCCCTCGATCCCAAAGCCGAGGCCGACGATCAGGATCAGCGAGAGGCAGATCGACCCGACGCTGGCGACGGCGATCACCACAAGCGGCGTGACGGTGTCCTGGAACGCCCGCAGCCACCCCTGCCCCGCGGCCACGATCAGCACCATCGGCGCTCCCAGAGCGGCGATCCGGATCCACTCGACCGCCTGCCCGGCAGCGGCCGTATCGCCGCCACCCAGCAGCTCGACCGCGGGGCGGGCGGTCAGCTCGATCACCACGATCAGCGCCAACCCCAGCCCGGCCGCAAGCCAGGTCGCCTGCACGCCCACGTCGAGTGCCTCGTCGTGCCGCCCAGCGCCGTACAGCCGCACCGCGCGCGCGGTGGTGCCGTACTCCAGGAACGTGCAGAAGCCGAAGATCTCGGACAGCAGCAGGCCGCCCAGCGCGAGACCGGCCAGCGGCACCGTGCCCAGGTGGCCGACGATCGCCGTGTCACCCAGCACGTACAGCGGCTCGGCGATCAGCGCCCCCAGCGCGGGCACCGCGAGCAGCAGCACCTCGCGATTGGTGGGCATGGCGGTCTGCACGTCAGAGTCATAGCGGCCGACTCGCCACAACCGCGGTACCATCACCCCATGACAGAGTTCCAGGTCACCTACTGGCGCGAAATCCCGTCCATGGTGATGGCCCGCGACGGCGCCGGGGCGACCTCCAAGGTGCGCTGCCCAACCGCTTTCAGGAGGCCATCGACGAGGC
Organism: uncultured Actinomycetes bacterium; assembly: GCA_963796875.1. Lineage (GTDB taxonomy): Bacteria > Actinomycetota > Thermoleophilia > Gaiellales > JAICJC01 > CAVPTL01. The sequence continues at coordinate 1,258,282 of CAWCNL010000002.1, read as the reverse complement.
GGCCATGCGCGCCGGAGCCGACGGCGCCGACGCCTATCTGGCCGACTGGCGGCGGGCCGACTGGGAGTCGCGCGACGGCGAACCGGGCGACGTTGCAGCGGCGGTCGCCGCCGAACTCGACGAGGCGATTCACGGACGAGCGGCTGGCCGAGCTGATCGGCGAAGAGCAATGAGCGCGAGCGCTGAATCCACCACCTTGAGGCGGTTGCATGCCCAGCGCGGGGTGCTCGTGGGCGACGGCGCCTACGGCACGCAACTCCAGGCCGCGGGGCTCGAGGCGGGCGGCTGCGGCGAGCTCTGGAACGTCGAACATCCCGACCGGGTCGCGGCGATCCATCGCGCCTACGCCGAGGCGGGCGCGGCATTTCTGACCACCAATACCTTCGGCGGCACCCGGCCCCGGCTCGAGCTGAACGGACTGGGCGACCGGGTGTACGAACTCAACCGCGCAGGCGCCGAGATCGCCCGCGGAGTCGCCGCCGACTTCCCCGGCGTGCTCGTGGCGGGCAACATCGGCCCGAGCGGCGAGCTGATCGAGCCGCTGGGCGTGCTCTCGGCAGCCGACGCCACGGTCATGTTCGCCGAGCAGGCGCAGGGCCTGGCCGACGGCGGCGCCGACTTCTTCCTGATCGAGACGATGAGCGACATGACCGAGGTCGAGGCGGCCGTGGCCGGGGCACGCAGCGCCGCACCGCAGCTCGAGGTGGTCGCGACCCTCAGTTTCGACACCAACCTGCACACGATGATGGGCGTGAGCCCTGAGGCGGCATTCACGCGTCTGGCCGAGCTGAGTGTGGCCGGCGCGGGCGGTAACTGCGGTCGCGGGCCGGACGACATGGAGAAGATCATGGGCCAGATCGCCGAGGCCCGGGCGGACGGACCGCTGCTGGTGGCCCAGTCGAATGCCGGCATGCCTCACCTGGTGGGCGACACCTTTGCCTACGACGTCGATCCAGCGGCGATGGCCGAGCATGCCCGCACGCTGCGGTCTATGGGCGTGGACGTGATCGGCGGCTGCTGCGGGTCGACCCCCGCGCATATCGCGGCGATGACCGCCGCGCTCGGTGAATACCGGCGTAGACTGCAACAAACGTGCCTGGCACGTTTGTTGCGTTTGTGCGGTTAGTCGCTCAGGTCGAGGACGGTGCGAATCGCTTCTCCCGAGCGCACCAGCGTGACCGCGGCCGACACGGAGTCGAGCGGCAGCCGGTGAGAGATCAGCTGGTCCAGCGGCAGCCGGCCCTCGCGGTGCGCATCGAGGATCAGCGGGAAGTCGCGATCCGGCCGCGCCGAGCCGTAGATCGAGCCGATCACCCGCCGCTCCATCCGCGGGAACGGCAGTGCCGGCAGATTGATCTCGGCATCGGCCCGCGGGATTCCCAGAAGCACGGTCGTGCCGCGCGTACGCGTGCTCAGAAACGCGCTGCGGATGGCCGCCGACCGCGCGCCCGTCTCGAACGCATAGTCGACCCCACCGCTCGACTGCTCACGCACCTCGGCCGCCGTGGCTTCGGGATCGTCGGCCAGCTTCACCGCCGCGGTCGCGCCAAGCTCGAGAGCCTTGGAAAGCCGCGCCTCGCGGCCGTCGACCGCAACCACGTGACCCGCGCCCGCCGCCACCGCGCCCATCACCGCCGCCAGGCCGGTGCCGCCCAGGCCGAACACGGCCACGCGATCGCCCGGCCGCACACCGGCAGTGCGCCACACGGCACAGACGCCGCTGGTGACCGCACAGCCGAGTAGCGCGGCCACCTCGAACGGCACGTCATCGGGTACCTTCACGCACGAGCGCTCGGGCACCACCGCGCACTCGGCAAACGCCGACAGGAAGCAGTAGTGATGCACCGTGGCGCCGCCGAACGAAAGCCGCGTCGTGCCGTCCAGCAGACCGCCGGTGAGCATCCGCGGCCACGCCGTGGCGCACAGATGCGGCAGATCGCGCAGGCACTCGTCGCAGCGTCCGCAGTACGGCGCCCACGAGAGTGCCACGTGGTCACCCACCGCAAGCTCGGTGACGCCCTCACCCAGCGCCTCGACCACCCCGGCGCCCTCGTGCCCGGGCACCACCGGGCAGGGCACCTCGACCGTGCCGTCGAGCACGTTCATGTCGTCGCTGCACACGCCTGCAGCCTGCAACCGCACCCTCACCTCGCCGGCCCGCGGCTCGGCCAGGTCGAGCTCGACCACCCGCAGGTCGGTGCCGGCGGCGGGCAGGAGTGCGGCCCGCACGTTCACACGCGCAACCGTTCGCCGCGCGGATCGAACAGCGGCTCGTCGGTGACGGTCGCACCCACCCGCTGGTCGAAGAGCTGCACCTCCACCCGCGCGCCGGTCTCGGCGATGCCGATCGGCAGGTAGCTGTAGACGATGCTCGCTCCGACCGTGTAGCCGAAGTTGGCGCTGGTCACGTAGCCGACGGCGTGATCGCCGGCCAGCACCGGCTCGTAGCCCAGCGCCGCTGCCGACGGATCGTCGAGCACCATGCAGCACAGCTTGCGCGACGGCTCGGTGCTGCGCTCGCGCAGCACCGCCTCGCGGCCGATGAACGCGCTCTTGGAGAGGTTCACCGTGAATCCGAGCCCGGCCTCGTCAGGGGTGTACTCGGTATGCATGTCGACCCCGGCAAACCGGTAGCCCTTCTCCACCCGCAGCGAGTCGAAAGCGCCGGTGCCGACCGGCACCACGCCGAACTCCTCACCCGCTGCAAAGAGCGCGTCCCAGAGCCAGCGGCCGTGCTCGGTGGCCACGTAGAGCTCGTACCCCAGCTCGCCGACGTAGGAGATCCGCAGGGCCAGCGCGGGCACCGGCCCGAGCTCGATCCGCCGGGCCGCCATGTACGGGAACGCCTCGGAACTCAGATCGGCCACGGTCAGCTTCGCGAGCAGATCGCGGGCGTGCGGCCCCCACACGCCGAGCACCGCGAGCCCCGAGGTCACGTCGCGCATGCGCACACCGCCGCCCTCCGGCAGCTGGTAGCGCAGCCACGCCAGGTCGCGCGGCCCCGAGCCGCCGCCGGTGATGACCAGGAACCGTTCGTCATCCAGGCGGGTCACGGTCAGGTCGCAGACGGTGCCGCCGGCGTGATCGAGCACGGTTGTGTAGACGATGCGGCCCACCGGCCGGTCGATCTCGGCGGCGCACACGCGGTTCAGCCACGCGGCCGCACCCGGCCCCTCCACCTCGACCTTGGCAAACGGCGTCAGGTCGAACACCCCGACGCCGCGGCGAGTGGCCGCGTGCTCCTTGCCGATCGTCGCCGACCAGTTCTGCTGTCCCCAGTCCGCGCGCTGCTGCACGTGGTCGGGATCGGGCAGATCGGCGTTGCGCGCGAAGAAGAGCGGCCGCTCCCACCCTGCGCTCTCAGTGAAGTGCGCGCCGGCCTGCTTCGAACCGCTGGTGGTACGGAGTCGTGCGCAGTCCGCGCGGGTGCTCCATCTGCTGCAGCGGATGGATGATGTCGTAGACCTCGCGGTACTGCTGGGCGCCGCGGGCACGCACGTAGTAGTCGGTGGTCGCGAAGTCGTAGAACCGGTCGGGATGCGCCAGCCGCATGTCGACCTCGCTGCGGCCGGTGGTGAGCAGGTCGACCACCGCCCGCGCCGACCCGCCGGCGTGCGTCACCCAGATGCCCTCGGCCAGCCACAGGCCGCGCACCCGCGACGACTCGCCCAGCACGGGATAGCCGTCGGGCGTGAACGAGAAATGGCCGTTCAGCCGATCGGCCAGCTCCACGTCGCGCAGTTCGGGCAGAAGCGTGTTGGTGGCGTCGCGCGCGTCGGCGAAATGCTCGGGCGTGAACGTCGAGCTGCGCGGTTGTGTGCCCGTCGGGTTCGCGCGCGAACTCGTGCGGCTCGATCGTCAGCGGCTCGTGCCGGTAGGCGCCGATCCCGTAGGCGTCGTAGCGCCGCTTGAAGTACATCGAGCGATCCTGGTGGCGCAGAATCGGGTGCTCGGAGCATTCCTCGGTCTCGCCGGCAAACTGCGGCAGCCCGACGGTGTAGGCCAGCAGGTGCTGCATCGGTTGGAGCGGCATCGGCACGCCCGCGAGCGCCTGCAGGTTCTTGCTCCAGATGCCCGCACACGAGATGACGGTGGAGGTGGCGATCGACCCCTGGGACGTCTCGACTCCGCGCAACCGGCCGTCGCGGATGTCGAACCCGACCACCTCGGTGAGGCCGTTGAACTCGACTCCGCGCGCCTCGGCGTCGGCGCGCAGCACGGCGCACACGGTGGCCGCCTTGCACAGCCCGTCGCGACCGACGTAGAGCCCTCCGAGGATCGCGTCCTCGGCCACCAGGGGGATGCGCGCCACCACCTCGGCGGGCGTCAGCACCGACGCCTCGACCCCCGCGGCTGCCAGGTACGCCTGGCGGCGATGGCACTCGGCCAGCCGCGCCGGTGTGGTCGCCACCTCGATCCCGCCGGCCTCCAGCCACGTCGGCGCCTCGTCGGTGTGGAGCGCCCGGTAGAGATCGGTCGAGCGCACGGCGAGCTGTGCCAGCGTGCGGCTGGCGTTCGCGTGGAACACGAGCCCGGGTGCGTGGAAGCTCGAGCCGCCGGTGTTCTCGAGCGGGCCCTGATCGACCACGACCACGTTGCGAAAGCCGGCCTTGCCCAGGTAGTGGACAACGCTCGCGCCGACAATGCCGGCGCCGATCACCACCACGTCAGCGCGCTTGCGCATCGCGCTCCTCCGATCATCTGTTCCAGTCCCTGTTCGAGCCCGGTATCCCCCACCTCACGCACCTCCAGCGGCAGGCCCATGCGGCCGGCCGCCGACCGCGCCGCCGCCTCCAGCTCGGGGCTGCGCCGCTGGGCCAGCCACACCACCCGCGTGTAGTTGCCGAAGTAGTCGCTGCGCAGCTCGGGATGGCGGTCGAGACCGAGCCCCGCCCACACGGTGCGATCGAAGCTCCGCGCCAGGAAATCGGTCAGGAAGTAGGTGCCCGGCTCGGCCGCCGCCGCCTCGGCGACCTGGCGCTGGGCGAACACGTCGTAGCAGTGCTCGCCGGCCAGCCGCGGGATGCCGCGTTCCGACAGCACCCGGTCGAGCGCTCCGTAGGTACCGCAGTCGGCGTAGGCGACCGCCACCCGGCTGTAGCGCTCCTTCAGCTCATCGGCCAGGTCGGCGACCGCCGGGGCGATCCGCTCGGGCCGGTTGTGCAGCGCCGGCGGCAGCGGATGCACGTCGATCTGCCAGCCGCGGCGGCGCGCGATCTGGTCGACGTGCGACCGCCAACGCCCCGCAGGCGATCACGGCCACGTCGCTCATCCCGGGAACGCCAGCTGGTCGATGAACAGGTCGTTGAAATCCTCGCGCCCGGAGAGCTCGACGTACTCGACCTCGTCGGGGATCGCCCGCGCGGCGGCCCGCTCGTTGACCGAGAGGGCGGCCATCTTCGCGCCCTCGCCGGCCACGTTTCCGGCGCTGACGATGCGCGGAATGGGCATCCTGGGCACGAGCCCGATCTTGATCGCGCTCGACGGCGAGAGGTACGAGCCGAAGCTGCCGGCCAGCAGCACCTGGCTGATGTCGTCGACGCTCGACGCCCAGATCCTTCACCAGGATGTTCCAGCCGGTGGCGATCGACGCCTTGGCGAACTGCAGCTCGCGCACGTCGCGCTGCGACAGGTACACGCCGTTGGCGGGGTCGTCGCCGCGCCACGCCAGGATGAACACGCGCTCCTCGCCCACCTTGACCAGCCGCTTGCTGAGCTCGGGCAAGAGCTCGGCCGCGACCTCGTCGGCGACGAACCGCCCCGAGTGGTCGATCAGCCCCGCACCCACCAGCTGGGCGACCGCATCCACCAGCCCCGAGCCGCACATGCCGATCGGATCGGTGTCGCCGATCACCTCGAGCTCGATGCCGTCGCCGTGCCACCTTGACGCCCTCGATGGCGCCCTCGGCCGCGCGCATGCCGCAGCGGATCTGGGCGGCCTCGAACGCCGGCCCGGCGGGGGCGGCGGTGGTCAGCACGCGCTCGCTCGATCCCAGCGCGATCTCGGAGTTGGTGCCGACGTCGATGAAGAGCCGCAGCCGCTTGTCGCGGGTCAGCCCCGTGGCCAGCATGCCGGCCACGATGTCGCCGCCCACGTAGGCCCCGAGCGCGGGGAAGATCACCGCCGGAGCGCGCGGATGCACGCGCACGCCGAAGTCGGACGCGAGGGCCGCGGGAAGCTGCCGGGCGGTGATGATGAACGGCGCGACCGCCAGCGGCTCGGGGTCGATCCCGAGCGCCAGCTGGGTCATCGTCTGGTTGCCGCAGACGACGATCTCGTACACCTCCTCGGGCGCCACGCCGGCCTCCTCGCAGCACCTCGCCGGTGAGCAGGCTGAGGGTCTCCTGGGCGCGGTCTTTGCAGCGCGTCCTTGGCGTCGGCGTCCATCATGGTCGCCGAGACCCGCGAGATCACGTCGGCGCCGTACGGCTGCTGGCGATTCAGCACCGACTGCACTGCCAGCGGCTGGCCGGTGCCCACGTCGAGCAGCGTCGCGACGACGGTGGTGGTGCCCAGGTCGAACGCGATCGCAAACCGCCTGGCGGTGGTGTCGCCGGGCTCGACCGCGATCAGCGTCTCGTCGCAGATCACCGCGGTCACCTTGAAGTTCGCCGCCCGCAGCGTCTTGCCCAGGTCGATCACCGCGGCCAGATCGACCTCGAGCTCGAGGTCGGACACCGCCGCGCAGCAGCCGCTCGAGGTCGGATACCTGGTCCTCGAGGGTCGGCTCCTCGAGCTCGACGTAGCGCTTCTGGATGGCGGGACGCAGGATCACGTGCCGGCCGACGCCCACCAGCGCCGCCTTGGGACGGGTCTGCAGCGGCGGCACCTCGACCTCGATGTCGGCCCGCGCGGCAGCCCTGCAGGCCAACCGCCAGCCGGCCTTCATCTCGTCGGGCGAGAACGCGCGCGGATCGACGTTCGAGATGGGCACCGCGCCCGACTCGACCCGGATCTTGCACTTGCGACACGTGCCGTGGCCGCCGCAGGTCGAGTCGATCGCCACGCCGTTCCACGAGGCGGCATCGAAGATGGTCGTCCCCGCCGGCACGCGCGTCTCGGTGCCATCGGGCAGGAACTTGATGCGCACGCGGCCGGTGCCCTCTACGGCGGCCTCCTCGGCGGCGCTCACGCTGACGCAGCCGCCTGGGCTGCCTTACGGGCCCTGTGGGCAGCGATCCACCGCGCACCCCACTCGTCGTGGCCGAGCAGGAAGTCGGCCGCGCGCACGCCGTCGATGCACTGCTGGGAGCGCGCGTCCATGATGGCCGAGGTCAGCCCGTTAGCCGCCGCGATGGCCAGGAACGTGGCGCTGAGCGTGTGCCGGTCGGGCAGCCCGAACGACGTGTTGGAGGCGCCGCAGGTCATGTTCACACCCAGATCGTCGCGGATCAGCCGCACCGTCTCGTTGAACAGGTTGACGGCCCGCGGCTCGGCGCCGACCGGCATGGCCAGCGGGTCGATGATCACGTCCTCGGGCGGAATGCCGTGGTCACCGGCGACCGACACGATCTTGCGCGCGACCTCGAGCCGCCGCTGCGGTTCCATCGGAATCTCGTCGTCGTTGGCCAGGCCGATCACCGCCGCCCCATGCCTGGCGACGATCGGCAGGATGGCCTCGAGCCGCTCGTCCTCGCCGGTGACCGAGTTGACCAGCGCCTTGCCCTGGTAGGCCGCGAGGCCCGACTCGAGCGCCTCGATCACCGAGGAGTCGATGCACAGCGGCACGTCGGTCAGCTCCTGCACCAGCCGCACCGCCTGATCCATGAGCGCGATCTCGTCGGCCAGCGGATCGCCGACGTTCACGTCCAGCATGTCGGCCCCACCCGCCACCTGCTCCTCGACGTCGATCGCGATCTGACTCAGGTCGCCGGCCTGCAGCTGCGCCTGGAACGCCTTGCGACCGGTCGGGATTGATGCGCTCACCGATGATGCAGAACGGCCGGCCTGCGCCGATCACGTGGGTCTTCGACTGCGACTCGAGAACGGTGTCCATCTGGGCGGGGGTCCTTTCGACTACGAAACTTGGGGGGCGGTCGCCGCACTGCGCTGCGCCACCCATCTGGCAGAGGGCTCGAGCCCACCGAACGGGAACACGTGGATGCCCCGGATCAGACTGCCGGGGTCATCCGCCCGCGAGGCGGCGATCGTCTCGACCACCTCGTCGGGCTTCCACTCGCGCGTGGTGGCGAGCTTCAGCAGCCCGCCGGTCTGCTTGCGCAGCACCTCGATCGAAGGGCCGACGCCGCAGGCCAGCGCGAACTTGAGCAGCCGCGGCGGCGAGGTCACGCCCGGGATGCCCGCAATGATCGGCAGCTCGTTGCCGGCGGCGCGGATCTCGCGTTCCCACTGCACGTAGGCGGGGCCCGCCAGCGTGAACTGGGTGACGATGCGGAACTCGACGGGCGACGTTGCGCGCGATCTCGTTCTTGCGTACGAGCGCCTCGGCGGCGGCCGCGGGCTCGATGTCGGGACACCCCTCCGGATGTCCGGCGACGCCGGCGCGCACGATGCCGTGCTTCTCGAGCAAGCCCGCATCGAGGATCTCGAGCGAGCTCGAGAGCGAGCCGATGGGGTCCTTCAGCCCACCGGCGACCACCAGCACGTCGTCGACCTGCGCCTCGCTGACCAGGTCGGCCAGCGCCGTGTCGACCGCGTCCAGGTCGGCGTAGCCGCGCGCCGCGATGTGCGGCACAGGCACGTGGCCGGCCGCGCGCACCGCCACCGCCGCGGGCACCAGGTTGGCCGGATCGGCGCCGGGCAGGGCGGTGATGTAGATGCTCGTGCCGGCCGGCAGCAGATCGCCAAGCGCCGCCACATCCGCGGCCGCCTTGGGCGTCACCTCGAAGCTCGCGCCCGCCACCAGCGAGGCGACGTCGGTCATGCCGGCTGGAGGGCTCGCCGCTTCTCGATCAGGTCCTTGGCCAGCCGCACTGCGGTCGAGGCGTCGGCCGCGTAGCCGTCGGCGCCGACCGCATCGGCGTACTCCTGGGTCACAGGGGCACCGCCGACCATGATGATCACCTGGTCGCGGAGGCCGGCCTTTTCGATCGAGTTGATGTTGGCCTTGAACATCGGCATGGTCGTCGTCAGGAACGCGGAGAACCCGACGATGTCCGGCTCGTTGGACGTTGATCTCGGCCACGAACGTCTCGGGCGCCACGTTGACGCCCAGGTCGATCACGGTGAAGCCGGCGCCCTCGAGCATGATGTTGACCAGGTTCTTGCCGATGTCGTGCACGTCGCCCTTGACCGTGCCCATCAGGAACGTGCCGATCGGCTTGGCGCCGGTCTCGGCCAGAATCGGCCGCAGGATGTTGAGCGCGCCCTGCATCGCGCGGGCGGCGATCAGCATCTCGGGCACGAAGTAGTCGCCGCGCTCGAACCGGGCGCCGACCTCCTCGAGCGAGGGGATCAGCGAGTCGTAGAGCAGCGTCTCGGCGCTGATACCGTCGGCGAGGCCCTGCTCGGTCAGCTCCTTGACCTCGGGGGCGTTGCCCACGAGCGTCGCCTCGTACATCTGCTGAAGTAGTTCATCCTTGGTCATGCTGCTCCTTGGGTCGTGCCTTCGTAGCCAAGGCGAAGCGAGAGAATTCCCGTCTCTCGCACAGTAACTGCCCCGAGTTCTTCAAGCCGCGCTCGCGGGAGGCGGTGATCGGGCCCGGAGATCGAGACGGCGGCCACGGTCTCGCCGCCGGCGACGCGCACCGGGGCGGCCACGGCCGCGAGGTTGGGTTCGAGTTCGTCCACGACCACCGCATAGCCGGTTTCGCGGATCTGCCGGAGTTGTCCTTCAAGCACTTCCCGATCGGTCACCGTCGCCGGCGTGGTCGGCTCGAGTGGGCCGCGGGGCAGGCGGGCGGCGCCGAACGCCAGGAGCACCTTGCCGAGCGCATTGCTGTGCAGCGGCAGCCGCCGGCCCATCCAGTTGGTGCCGCCGATGAAGTGCACCGAGTCGATCTGGGCCAGGTGCTCGACTCCCAGCGTGGTGGGAACGCCCAGGTTGACGGTCTCGCCGCTGATCTCGGCGAGCCGCTCGAGCGTGGGCTCACACAGCTCGACCAGGTCGCGATTGGTCAGACCGCGATGGGCCATGCGCATCAGCACCGGCCCCACCCGCAGCGGGCCGCGGGTGGACTCGCGCTGCACCAGCGCCTGGCGCTCGAGCGCCGAGACCAGCCGCGAGACGGTGCTCTTGGGCAGGTCGGCGCGCTCGGCCAACTCTCCGACGGAGAGCGGGTCGTCGCTTTCGACCACCATCACCAGAAGCTGGGCGGCGCGATCGATCGATTGTGTACCCGTGGGCGTAGACAGATTGAAATCCTCTCCACCATGTGGAACACTAGTTCCACTATTAGGATCATAGGGCCGCGAATCCCGTAGAGTCAAGCGGCCAGACCGTCTCGGAGGAGATCCATGTTCGTCAACCGGATGCCACGCTACGAGATCCTCTCGCCCGACGCGATGGAGGTGCTGGATCGCGGCTGGCGCCGCATCGTGTCCGAGATCGGGGTCGAGTTCATCCTGCCCGAGGCCGTCGAGGTGCTGCGCGCCGCCGGCTGCAAGACCGAGGGCGCCAACGTGTGGTTCGACCCCGAGTGGGTGCTCGAGCAGGTCGCGAAGGCTCCCCGGCAGTTCGAACTGCAGGCCCGAAACCCCGAGCACTCGGTCACCCTGGGCGGCGACAACATGGTGTTCTCGAGCGTCTATGGCCCGCCGTTCGTGCGCGAGGGCGACATCCGCCGCGAGGCCACGATGGCCGACTTCGAGAACTTCGTCAAGCTCTCGCAGGCGTTCCCGCAGCTCGACTCCGCCGGCGGCACCATCTGCGAGCCCAACGACCGCGCCGCTGGACTCCCGCCACCTGGACATGGTCTACGCGCTGATGACGCTCAGCGACAAGCCGTTCATGGGATCGGTCACCTCGGGCCCCAACGCCGCCGACACGATCGCGATGAGCGAGATCCTGTTCGGCGGCGCCGACGCGATCGCCGAGCGGCCCGCGTCGCTCTCGCTGATCAACGTCAACTCGCCGCTGCGGTTCGACGACCGGATGCTCTCGGCCATGCTCACGTACAACCGCTCCAACCAGGCGGTGATCATCACGCCGTTCCTGCTGATGGGGGCGATGTCGCCGGTGACGATCCCGGCCACGCTCGTGCAGCAGATCGCCGAGGCGCTGGCCGGCATCGCGCTCACGCAGGTGGTGAACCCCGGCTGCCCCGTCGTGTTCGGATCGTTCCTCTCGAACACCGACCTGCAGTCCGGATCGCCCAGCTTCGGCACTCCCGAATCGGCCCTGGGCCTGCTCTGCACCGGCCAGATCGCGCGCCACTTCGGGCTGCCGTTCCGTTCGGGCGGCGGCCTCACGTCGAGCCAGACGGTCGACGCGCAGGCCGCCTACGAGGCGCTGATGACCATGACGCCGACGTTCCTGGCCGGGGCCAACTACGTGATGCACTCGGCCGGCTGGCTCGAGTCGGGGCTGGTCAGCTGCTACGAGAAGTTCATCGTCGACATCGAGATCCTGCGGATGCTGCAGGAGGAGTTCACGCCGCTCGAGATCGACGAGGCAAGCCTGGCCTACGGCGCCCATCAGGAAGTCGGCGCAGGCGGGCACTTCCTGGGCGCCGAGCACACGCTGGAGCGGTTCCGCACCTGCTTCTACCGGCCGCTTCTGTCGTCCACCGAGAACTTCGAGCGGTGGCAGCGAAACGGCGGTGCCGACGCGACCGAGCGAGCCTCGGGCATCTGGCAAAAGACCGTGGAAGAGTACGAGCAGCCGCCGCTCGACGAGGGCATCCGCGCGCAGCTCGCCGATTACGTCAATCGCCGCCGGGTCGAGCTCGGCGACTAACGAGGAACTGGAGCAGGACATGGGTGAGAAGGTCGACGCAATCATCATCGGCGCGGGGGTGATCGGCGCGGCCACCGCGTTTGAGCTCTGCAAGCGCGGCTACAAGACGCTGAATATCGACAAGTTGCCGTCGGCGGGGTATGGCCCGACGTCGAACTCGTGTGCGATCGTGCGGGCGCATTACTCGTCGTGGGACGGCGTGGCGATGGCGTTTGAGGGGTTCAAGTACTGGCAGGACTGGGAGAACTACCTGGAAGTGCCCGACGAGCTGGGCCTTGCCAAGTACATGCAGTGCGGCACGATCCTTCTGAAGAGCGCCACCGCCCACCACAACAAGGTGCTGCCGCACTACGAGGCCCTGGGTGTGCCGTTTGAGGAGTGGGATACCGCGACGACGAAGAGAGCGCATGCCGATCTTCGACATGCACGAGTTCTGGCCGCCCACGCGGCCCAGTGAGGATCCCGATTTCACCTCGCCGCGGGGTGGCGAGCTTCCCGGCGCGATCTTTACGCCCGACTCGGGGTACGTATCTGATCCGGCGCTCTCGTCGCACAACCTGCAGCGCGCCGCAGAGGCCCGGGGTGGCCGGTTCCTGTACCGCACCAAGGTCACCGCGATCCGCCGGGAGAACGGCCGGGTGGCCGGCGTGACGCTCGAAGACGGCACCGAGATCGACGCGCCGGTGGTGGTAAACGTGGCCGGCCCGTACTCGTTTGTGATCAACCGTATGGCCGGCGTCGAGGACGGCATGAACATCAAGACCCGCGCGCTGCGCCACGAGGTGCACCACGTGCCCGCGCCCGAGGACTTCGACTACGACCACGACGGCACGCACGTGTCCGACGGTGACAACGCGATCTACTTCCGTCCCGAGGCGGGCAACAACATCCTGATCGGCTCGGAGGATCCCGACTGCGACCCGCAGGAGTGGATCGAAAATCCCGACGACTTCAACCGCCAGATCACCCGCGAGCAGTGGGAAGCACAGGTGTATCGCTGCGCGCGGCGCATCCCGTCGCTGCCGATCCCCCACGAGATGCGCGGCGTGGTCGACCTGTACGACTGCTCGGATGACTGGATCCCGCTGTACGACAAGAGCGACCTGCCCGGCTTCTACATGGCGGTCGGCACCAGCGGCAACCAGTTCAAGAACGGGCCGGTGGCCGGACACTGCATGGCCGAGCTGATCGACGCAGTCGAGAAGGGCCACGACCACGACAGCGACCCGCTCAAGGTCACCACCCGCTACCTCGGCGTCGAACTCGACATGCGCTTCTACTCACGCCTGCGCGAGATCAACGAGAACTCGAGCTTCTCGGTCAATGGCTGAGCCCGGGCCGCGGATCGTCGTCACGCGGCGCCTGCCCGAGCCGGCGCTCGAGGTGCTGACGCACGGTGGGCGACGTGTGGGTGTCGCCCCACGACCGGCCGATGACCACCGAAGAGCTGCATGAGGCGATCGCCGGCGCCGACGCGGTGGTCACGCTGCTGCACGATCGCGTCGACGACGCGTTTCTCGACGCGGCCGGCAGCCAGCTTGCGGTCGTCGCGAACGTGGCCGTGGGCTACGACAACGTGGACGTGCCGGCGGTGGTCGAGCGCGGCGTGATCTTCACCAACACCCCCGGGGTGCTGGTGGAAGCCACGGCCGACATTGCGATGTCGCTGATCCTGATGTCGACGCGGCGGCTGGCGGAGGGCGAGCGGGTGATCCGCAGCCGTGAGATGTGGACATGGAGCATGTTCTACATGCTGGGCACCGGCATTGCAGGGCAAGCTGCTGGGCGTGATCGGGCTGGGCCAGATTGGCCAGGCCACCGCCCGCCGCGCCCGGGCGTTCGGCATGGAGATCGCCTACACCGGCCGCCGCCGCGCAGCACCGGAGGTCGAGGCCGAGCTCGGCGCCGAGTACATCGACGACGTCGACCAGCTGCTGGGTGTGGCCGACGTGGTGTCGGTGCACTGCCCCCTGTCCGACGCCACCCGGCATCTGATCGACGCTCGCCGGCTGCGCCTGATGAAGCCGACCGCGCACCTGGTCAACACCAGCCGCGGACCGCGTGGTGGACGAGGCGGCCCTGGCCGAAGCACTCGCCGAGGGGGCGATCGCCGGTGCCGGCCTCGACGTGTTCGAGCGCGAGCCCGCCGTCGAGGAAGGGCTGCTCGCGCTCGACAACGTGACGATGATCCCGCACCTGGGATCGGCCACCATCGAGACGCGTACGGCGATGGCGGTGCTCGCAGCCGACAACGTCGAGGCGGTGCTGCGGGGCCGCGCCGCGATCACGCCGGTGCGACCCTAGCAACACAACGCATGAATAAAAGGTGTCAGGCAGTTTCTATTCACCAGAAGCGGGTCGTAAGCTGCGGTCGGAGTCGGGTGAATAGAAACTGCCTGACACCTTTTATTCACTAGTCGCCGGCAGCGGGGGTGGCGCGGCGCAGCGGGAGCGGCGGATGCACGCCCAGGGCCAGCGCTGCCCAACCGGCGGTGGCAATCGCCACCGCGCCCGAGACCGCGAAGGCGAGTTCGGTGCCGCCGCTCGCGGCGAGCCAGCCCGCCAGCAGGCCGCCTGCCGGACCGCTGCCGTTGAAGGCAAAGAAGTAGAGGCCGATCACCCGGCCGCGCAGACGGTCGGGCGCGTTCAACTGCAGCGTGGTGTTCGCGTTCGACGTCCAGAGCGTGAACGTGAGACCGCACAGGAACAGCAGCACGCACGCGGCGGCCACCGATCCGATCGGCGCCAACACCAGCTGGGCAAGTCCGAACCCGCCGGTCGCCGCGACCAGCACCGTGCGGCTCGCCCGCCCCAGCGTGGCCGAGGTCAACGCTCCCAGCAACGCTCCCGCGCCGAAGAACGCGGTGATGAGTCCGAACACCCCGGCACCGGCACCGAGCGTGCCGCGGGCGAGCACCGGCAGCAGCACGTTGAAGTTGAACGAGAACGTGCTGACCACGAACACCAGCAGGAGCGCTGTTCGGGCGGATACCGATCGGCGCACGTAGGCCAGCGCCTCGCGTGTACCGTCGATGATCCGCACGCCCGCCGCACGATCGACGGGGAACATCTCGCTGGTGCGCATCGCCAGCAGCCCGGCCAGCACCGCCAGGTAGCTGACGGCGTTGAACCCGAAGCATGCCGTCACCCCGAACGCCGCCACGATCACTCCACCCACCGCCGGGCCGATCACGCGCGCCGCGTTGAAGAGGCTCGAGTTGAGCGCCACGGCGTTGGGCAGTTCGTCGCGGCCCACCATGCGGAAGGTCAACGCCTGGCGGGCGGGCGCATCGAGCACCAGGACGACGCCGCGCAACCCCGTCAGCAGGTAGACCTGCCAGGGTTCGATCGATCCGGCCAGGGTCAGGCCGGTGAGCGCGAAGGCGAGCACCATCGCCGCCGTCTGGGTGGCGATCACGGTGCGCCGCGCATCCCAGCGGTCGACCAGCACACCGGCAAACAGCCCAAACACGGTGAACGGCAGAAACTGGAACACGGCCAGGATCCCGACCGCCACCGGCGATCCGGTCAGCTGCAGGATCAGCCACGCCGTGGCGACGTTCTGCATCCAGGTACCGCTGACCGACACGACCTGGCCCAGGAAGAACAGGCGGTAATTGCGGTGCTTGCGAAGACTCGCGAAAGTGCGCTGATTCGCGCGCAGAAACGCCGCCGTCAAGCCACCTCACCGTCCGCGGAAAGCAGCAGCGCCAGCGGCTCGAGAGCATTCTGGATGGCGGCAGCCTGGGTGTCGTTCAGCCGCTGCATGCGGTCGGCCAGCCACGCAGTGCGGCGGGATCGCACTGCGCGCAGCAGCTTGCGACCCTCGGCGGTCAGCTCGAGCCCCACCCGGCGGCGATCGGTCTGTGAGCGCACGCGCACGATCAGGCCGCTTGCCTCGAGCCGATCGAGGTAGCCGCAGATCGCCGGCTTTGACATGCCCTCGCGGGCGGCGAGTGCGCCGACCGACAGTCCCTCGTTGTGCGAGATCACCGCCAGCAGCGACACCTGGCCGGCGGTCACGCCGAGCGGCGCCACCTCGCGGCGCAGCGCCCGGTTCAGCTGCAGAATCAGCGGTCGCAGCTCGTTGGCAAGCATCACGTGATCCGATTTCGTTAACATTGTTAACTCTTGTATCAGGCACTTTGCAAGCACCGGTGAGGTAGGCTGCCGGCATGCCGGATCACGATCAGAGCCACACGGGGGGCTGCCTGTGCGGTGCGGTTCGCTATCGCACCACTGCCCCGCTGCGTGACGTGATCGTGTGCCACTGCAGCGTCTGCAGACGCACCCACGGAGGGCCGGCACCATACTCCGCCGTGGCCCGTGAGCACCTGCAGATGACCACGTCCGATGGTCTGCGCTGGCACGACCTGGATGCGGCCCGGCGCGGGTTCTGCGAGCGCTGCGGCAGCCGCCTCTTCTGGGATCGCGGCGGCAACGCGATCTCGATCGCGGCCGGCTCGCTGGACGAACCCACCGGCCTGCGCACGATCCGCCACATCTTCGTCGATTCGCGCGCCGACTGGGAAGACGACATCGACGGCATCCCCGGCTCCGGTCGCGGAGTGCCGTTCTGAGGCGTACCACTCGGCGAGGACTTTTCGCAGCAGGCGCAGTGACGGTCGCCGCCGGTGTGGTCGCGACGGCCGAGGCGTGGGAACACCGCACGCAGCTGCACACGTGGTACATCAACGAGACGGGCGGTTGCGGCCCGCCGCCTCCGAACCCACCGAAGGCCGACGTCACGTTCACCGAGGGCACGCTGCGGTCGCGGACGGTCGACGGCGACGTGGGCTACATCGTCTCGGTACCGCAGGGCGCGCAGGCGGCGAAGCTGCCGCTGGTTATCTGCCTGCCGGGCCGCGGCGGGACGGGTTCCAGCACCATCAAGGGGCTCCGGCTGTCCGATTACGCCGCGCTGGCACCCCACCCTCTGGCGCTCGCGAGCGTCGACGGCGGCGAGAGCTACTGGCACCCGCGCGCCTCGGGTGAGGATCGCATGGCGATGCTGGTCGACGAGTTCGTGCCGCTGCTGCGCTCCCACTACCACCTGGGCGCGGCCGGGACGGGCATCCTGGGCATCTCGATGGGAGGCTATGGCGCGATCCTGGCGGCCGAGCTCTACCCCCAGACATTCACGGCCCTGGCCGCACTCTCGGCGGCGATGTGGCCGTCGCGGGCGGCACAGGCGTCAGCCGTGTCGGACGCGTTCGACAGCGCTGCCGACTACGCCCGCTATGACCCGTACACGCATATCCGGCGGCTCGATCACACGCCGGTGTTCATCGGCGCTGGCGCCAGCGATCCATTCCGCGCCGCCGACGTCGAGTTCGCCCACCGGCTGCCGACGCCGCCCACGACCTACTGGGCGGCCGGATGCCACGATGGCCGTTTCTGGCAGAACGCCGCCGGCCCGGCGCTCAGGTTCCTCTCGGTCCAACTCACCGCATAAAGGGGTCAGCCACCTTTTGTGCATGGGCGACCGCCCAGGGTTGCAACCAACGTTACTGATGCACAAAAGGTGGCTGACCCCTTTATGCGGTTGTTCAGTCGCGCACGAGGGGCTTGTACTTGAGGCGGTGGGGCTGGTCGGCCTCGGCTCCCAGGCGGCGATGGCGGTCGGCCTCGTACTCGTCGTAGGTGCCCTCGAACCACACCACCTCGGAGTCGCCTTCGAACGCGAGCATGTGGGTCGCCACGCGATCCAGGAACCAGCGATCATGGGTGATCACCACCGCGCAGCCGGCAAATGACGTCAGCGCATCCTCCAGCGCCCGCAAGGTGTCGACGTCCAGGTCGTTGGTGGGCTCGTCGAGCAGCAGCAGGTTGCCGCCGCTGCGCAGCAGCTTGGCCAGGTGCAGACGGTTGCGCTCGCCGCCGGAAAGGTCGCCGACGCGCTTCTGCTGGTCGCCGCCGCGGAAGTTGAACGACGCGACGTAGGCGCGCGAGGCGATCTCGCGGGTGCCCAGCGTGATGCGGTCGTGCCCGCCCGAGATCTCCTTCCACACCGTGTTCTGCGGATCGAGGTCGGCGCGCGCCTGGTCGACATAGGCGAGCTGTACCGTGTCGCCGATGCGCAACGTGCCCGCGTCGGGCTCCTCCTGCCCGGCGATCATGCGAAAGAGCGTCGTCTTGCCGGCGCCGTTTGCACCGATCACGCCGACGATGCCGCCCGGGGGCAGCGAGAAGTCGAGCGAGTCGATCAGCAGCCGGTCGCCGAACCCCTTGGACAGACCGCGCGCCTCGACCACCACGTCGCCGAGCCGCGGGCCGGCCGGGATGTGGATTTCGACGTTCTCGATCTTGACCGCCGCCTCCTCGGCCAGCAGCTGCTCGTACGCGTCCAGCCGCGCCTTCGATTTGGCCTGGCGGGCGCGCGGCGACATTCGCACCCATTCGAGCTCGCGCGCAAGGGTGCGGCGGCGCGCCGACTCCTGTTTCTCCTCGACGGCCAGCCGCGCCTGCTTCTGCTCGAGCCACGACGTGTAGTTGCCCTGGAAGGGCAGCCCATGGCCGCGATCGAGCTCGAGGATCCACCCCGCGACGTTGTCGAGGAAGTAGCGATCGTGGGTAACGGCCAGCACCGTGCCGGCGAACTCTTCGAGGTAGCGCTCGAGCCACGCCACCGACTCGGCGTCGAGATGGTTGGTCGGCTCGTCCAGCAGCAGCATGTCCGGCGAGGACAGGAGCAGCCGGCACAGCGCCACGCGCCGCCGCTCGCCGCCGGAGAGGAGCGACACGTCGGCATCGGCGGGCGGCAGCCGCAGCGCGTCCATGGCGATGTCGAGCACCCGGTCGAGGTTCCAGGCATCGGTGCGATCGATGCGATCCTGCACCTCGCCCTGCTCCTCCAGCAGCGTGGTCATCTCGTCGTCGGACATCGGCTCGGAGAACTTCGCGGTGATCTCGTTGAACCGGTCGAGCAGCGCCCGCTTCTCGGCGACGCCGTCCTCCACGTTGCCGCGCACATCCTTGTCGGGATCGAGCTGCGGCTCCTGCGGCAGATAGCCGACGGTCGCGCCCGGCGCCAGCTGGGCGGTGCCGTTGGACGGCTCGTCGAGCCCCGCCATGATCTTCAGAAGCGTCGACTTGCCGGCACCGTTCGGCCCCAGGACTCCGATCTTCGCGCCGGGCAGAAACGACAGCGAGATGTCTCGCAGAACCTGCCGCTCGGGGCCGAAGAACTTGTTGGCCCGATGCATGGAGTAGATGTACTCGGTGCTCATCGCCCCGGGAGCCTACTTGCCCCCAGGCAATGCAAGAGGCGGTGGCGGGATTGCTCCCACCACCGCCTCGGCGTGCCGCCCTGGCCCCCCATTGCGTCCTAGGACGCGACCATGAACAGCGCTCGGCCGCTCCAATCCTGGCTGTCGAGGCCGGCGCCGGAGATCTGCGTAGCAGCTCCGGTCGTCGAGCCGTTCGCGAAGCCGACCTTGAAGAGCCGGTTGCCCCCGGTGACGTAGTAGACGTTGCCGCCGACCATCGTCATCGAAGTCACTCCGCCGGCCGGAAGGGCACCCGGCAGGCTGTAGGTGAGCCCGCCGACGACGTCGTCCTCGGGCTCGAAGTAGCGGTAGTAGAGGGTGTTCGAACCGCTCACCGAGTAGTACAGGCGTCCGCTCGAAGCGTCGTAGAACATGCCGGTCAGCGAGCTGACCGGGAAGTTCGCCGAGGTCAGACCGTTCAGGTTCACCACCGAGGCCGCGCCGAACGTGGTGCCGTCGAAGGCGCGCTTCAGCAGCTGACCGTTGCTCCAGCCCGTGTACAGCTGGCCGTTGATCATGAACCCGCCGCGCACCTGCGACCAGTCGATCCCCGAGGTGGTGTTGACGGCTTGCGGCGCCGAACGTGCTGCCGTCGAAGCTGCGGGCCACGACGCCCGAGCCACCGAGCATGTCCTGCGTGCCCGGCGTCGCACCGGTGTTCCAGGTGGGGATGGTCGCGCCACCAGCGGCCGGCATCAGCGCGAGCTTGGCGTGATACACGCCGTTGATGTAGTCGGTATCCGAGCCGACCCAGAGGCCGGCGTCGGTGGCCAGCATGGCCCACACGCCGGAGCCGCGCGGGTTACGGCCGGGGTTCCACGAGAACGGCATCCCGTTGACCGGATCGAGCGCGGCGATGCCCATGCGGCCCACGCCGCCGGCACCGAGTGCGTCGCTGGCGTTGGGGTTGTTCATCCACCGCTGGTGCCCGCCGGCGTAGATCGCGGTGCCGGTCGTGGCGACCTGCGTGATCGAGTCGCCGCCCGTGTAGTCGATCCAGGTCGGCTGCATGCCGGTGCCGGTCGCGTCGGTCTCCCACCGCGACACCGAGTCACAGATGCTGCCCGCGCCGGGGCCGCCGCTGTAGGCGCCGGTGTCGCCGACCACGAAGTACGAACCGTCGGGCGAGAACTTGACGTCGCGGATGTAGGTGTCGAATCGCGGGCTGCAGGCCGGCTTGAACCGGTCGGTCTCCCAGTTGGACACCGAGACCGGGGTCGTGGTCAGGTTCAGCATCGCGATCTGGGCCCGATCCTGGCCGCCCACCTGCGTGAACGTGCCGGTGGCGATCAGCTTGGTGCCGTCGGGCGAGATGTCGAAGTGGGCGACGCGCAGCGTGCCGTCACGCTTGACGGTGAACGGCACGTTGACGTTGGGGTCGGCAGCACCGGTGTCGACGTTGACCGCACCGAGCCGCGCGATGTTCGACTTGCCGAGCTGCGTGAACGCGCCGGCGATATACAGATCGTTGCCGAGCACCTGCGTGTCCTGCACCCACGTACCGTTGACGGCGGGCTTGAAGGCCGTGTCGACCGATCCGTCGGACAGGTTGATCTTGACCAGGCGCTTCTGGGCCGTGCCGTTGACCGTCGAGAACATGCCGGATACGAACACGGCGTTGCCGCCGGGTGCGGCCGAAATCGAGTCGACCTCGCCGCCGGCGATGACCGGAGCGAAGTTGGGGTCGACCGCACCGGTGGTGGGATCGAAGGAGAGGATCTCGGAGCGGTTGTAGGTCACGCCGTTGGCCACGCTCTTGACCTGCGTGAAGGTGCCGCCGACCACCATGCGGTTGCCGACCTGGGCGATGGCGTTGACCTCGCCGTCGAGAATGTTGGGGGTCTTCTTCTGTGGGGTCGCCGACACGACCACCGACTGGGCGGCGTCGGTGGACGCCTGCACGACGCCGGCCGCGGTCAGCGCGGCCAGGGACATCGAGACCATCACTGCGAAACGCATCCTGGGAGACACGGGAGAACTCCTTTGAGGTACTACGGGGGGTCACACGAACGTACGTGCGACCCCCCGCCGGGACAGTCCCCCGGATTGGTGATTTGTCAGTTAGGACTGACGAACAGCCCCGAGGTGCCGCGCCAGTCGTGACCGTCCACTCCCGGACCCGAGAGCGTGACGGGCGTCCCGCTCGGATTGCCGTTGTTCCAGGCGATCTCGTTGAGGTTGCCCCCGTTGTCTGCGTAGACGAACTGCGACCCGACCACGGTGAACGCGATGATGTCTGTAGGCAGCTGGCCGACCTCCGTCTCGGGCGCTCCGAGCAACTGGTCCTGTGCTTCGAACGGCCGCCAGAACAGCCGCGAATCGCCCTGCACGCCGTAGTACAGGCGCCCCGTGGCGGGGTCGTAGTGCGCCCCGATCGTGCCGCGCACGTGCTGTACGAGTCCGCGCAGCGGCAGCACCTGCGAGGCGCCGACGACATGGCCGTCGAACGGCGCGGAGATCAGCTGGCCACTCGACGTGAACGCGTACAGGGTGGAGCCGATCATGAAGCCTCCCGTGGTCCCGACCCATGGCGACACCGACGCCAGCACTTGGGTCTGTCCGGCCGCGGTGCCGTCGAACGGCGTCGTGGCGAGACCGGCGCTCCCGACACTGCCCAGCTGTCCGGGGAGATCCGGGACGATCGCCGGTGGCGGCACCGCCGTGCCACCGGCAGTCGGGAAGAACGCGATCCGTGGACGCAGCATGCCGGCCGTCGACGTCGAGTCACCGCCCACCCACAGGCCGTCGGCCGTGGCGAGGAACGCATAGACGCCGGTGCCGCGCGGCTTGCGGCCGGGATTCCACGAGAACGGCATGCCGTTGACGGGATCGAGCGCGGCAATGCCCGCACGCGGAATGGCGCCCGGTCCCTGAGAGTTGCCGATCAGGTTCTCCATCCACCGCTGGTGGCCGCCCACGTAGATCGTCGTGCCGGTCACCGCTACCTGCGTGATCGAGTCGCCACCGGTGGGATCGTCCCAGGTGGGCATCTGCCCGCCACCACCGTTCGCCTCAAAACGCGTCACCGAGTCGCAGTAGGACGTGTTGCCACCGGTGGTTCCGACCACGAGGTAGCTGCTGTCCGGCGCAAAGTCGACGCCGCGAATGTTCCCCCCGGTGGATTGCGCACAGGGGGCTCCGGCACCGTTGGCCAAGAGCCAATTGGGATCGAACACCGGCGTGCTCCAGTCGCTCAGCACTGCGGGGCTCGCGCTGACATCGATCATCGCGATCTGCGCCCGCGGCTGACCGTCGATCGTCGTGAACGGCCCCGTCACCACCAGCTTGCTGCCGTCGGGCGAGACCGTCACGTGGGTCGCCTGCACCGGGCCGTTGATGATCCCGCCGACCGCGAAGTTGAATGCGGGGTCAACCGCGCCCGTGGTGCCGTCGAGCTGCGCCAACCCCGAGCGGGCCAGACCGCCGGCCATCGTAAACGTGCCGGCAACGAACAGTCTGCCGTTCGAGAGAGCTGAGCTCAGGACCGCTCCCTGCTTGATCCGCGCGTTGAACGTCTTCACGCGCGAGCCGTCGGCGAGAGAAAGCTGCGCGAGCCCGGTCTGGGCTTTACCGTCAACCTGCAGGAACCTGCCTCCGGCGATGACCGAGGCCCCGTCGCCTCCCGGCTGGAGCGTGAAGACCGATCCCCCCGCGATCGCCGGGGTGAACGAGGTCGAGATCGCGCCCGTGTCAGCATCGAAGGCAAAGAGATTCTTGCGCGCCAGGATGGGCCCGCCGGGCTGCCTGACCTGTGTGAACTTGCCGCCCACGACGATCGTCCCACCCACCTGGATGATCGCCTGGACGCGGCCGTCGAGCACCTGGGGCGTACCCGCTGCGGGAAGCCCCGCCACAACCACGGATTGCGCGACGGCCGCACTGGCAACCGGGACCGCAACCGCCCCGGCCGCGACGGCCGACGCGAGACAGACGACAACGAGCCTTCTCAAAGCCACACTAGACTCCTCATGGATACTACTGCACAAACTGCATGTTTTAACTAACATATGCACCAGTCGTCAACGGGGTAGGGGGAACAGCCCCGTGACATCGCCCCAGTTGGTCGCTCCGGCTCCGTGCGCCACGAGCACGGTGCGAGCCCTCCCGACGCGGTGAGCCGCCCACGACACAGCGTCCAGACTGCCGGCGTTGTCCACGTACACGAGCCGCGATCCGACGCGCGTCAACGCCGTCGCCTGTTCGGGCAGCCATGCGACCGGCTCCTGGTCGCCGCCGAGCAATCCGTCCTGCGGCTCGAACTTGCGCGAGTACAGGCGAGAGTCGCCGCGCACCGCGTAGTACAGCCGGCCGTCGGCCACGCTGTAGAAGGCCCCCATGACATTGGAGATGTTCGAGATGATCCCGTTCAGCGGCAGCCAGCGCACCGGGCCCAGCCCGTGGCCGGTGAACGTCGCGGCGATCAGGCCGCCACCGTGCGTGAATGCGTACAACGAGTGGTTCACCACGAATGCGCCCGAAGCGTGCTTCCAGGTCGGGTTGGTGCCAAGCGCCACGTGGCGACCGCCCCAGCCGCGGGCGACCAGCGTGACGCCCAGGCCGGCACGCCCAACCGTGCCCAGCCGGCCGCTCAGCGCCGGCACCACGGGGTGGGCGACATGGGTCCCACCCGCGGTGGGGAAGAACGCGAGCCGTGGGTGGTACTCACCTGCGGTGTAGGTGGAGTCGCCGCCGATCCAGAGGCCCGTGGAGGTGGCCAGGAACCCATAGACGCCGGTGCCGCGCGGCTTGCGCCCAGGATTCCACGAGAACGGCATGCCGTTGACCGGGTCGAGCGCAGCGACGCCCGCTCGAGGAATCCCCCCGCTGCCGTGACCGTTTGAGTTGCTGTTCTCCATCCACCGCTGATGGCCGCCGGCGTAGATCGCGGTACCGGTGACGGCGATCTGGGTGATCGAATCGCCGCCGGTGTGGTCGACCCAGGTGGGCTGCTGGCGCAGCCCCTGCCGAGCGGTTTCGAAGCGCACCACCGAGTCGCAGTCGAGCGCCGGCCCGCCGGTGGTGCCGACCACGAAGTACGCGCCGTTGGGCGAGAAGTCGAGATCGCGGATGTTGCCCCCGCTGCTCAGGTTGTCGCAGTGCGGGGTCGTGGATGCGGCCGGCGCGTTCACCGCGCCGAAGACGGCGGTCGACCACGGGGTGAGTGCGCCCGTGGTGCCGGTCAGGGCGATCATGGCGATCTGCGACCGCGGCTGCCCGTCGACCGTGCCAAACCGGCCGGTGACCAGCAGCGTCCGCCCGTTGGGCGACACCACGACATGCGCCGCCTCCACGTGGCCGGGGCTGCCGGAACCCAGGGCGAAGTCGAATCCGGAATCGACCGCTCCGGTGGTCGGGTCGAGCTCGGCCAGGCCGGTGCGGGCCACCCCGCCGATGGTGGTAAATGCCCCCGCTGCGAACAGCCGGCCCTGCGACAGGGCCGTGCCGGTCACACCGCCGGAGCCGACCTGCGGGTCAAAGCTCGAGTCGACCGAGCCATCGGCCACCGTGAGCTTCACGAGCCCGTCGTGAGCGTGGCCGTTGACATCGGTGAAGCGTCCGCCGACGAACACCGACGCGCCGTCGCCGGCCGGCGTGAGCGTGAACACCGAGCCCCCGCTGACCGACGGGGCGAAGGTCGTGGAGATCGCGCCGGTGACGGCGTCGAAGGCGAACAGGTCGGTGCGGCCGAGAGTCTGTCCGCCGGCCAACTTCACCTGCGTGAAGTCGCCGCCCACCACGATCGTATGGCCCACCTGTGCGATTGCCTGCACCCGCCCATCGAGCACCTGCGGCGTGGACTGGCCGGCCTGGGCGCGACCACCACACCCTGGTGCACGGCAGCCTGAACCTGCGGGGCGGTTAGCGTTGCGACAGCTGAAGCCGCGAGCGCCACGCGGCAAATCATCTGTTTAAGCGTCACAAAATGCTCCTCTAGACAACCAAAAGAGTAAAGAGTTCTTTTCAAAGCTCTCATCAGCTATTCGGTTGTGCTAGATCCGCCCAGAGCCAAATCAACATGAGCACAGCACCAACCCCACAAAATGGGCTGCCGGAGCTCACCCGGATGGGTGACAACGGGCGCCTGAAGAGCATTTCCTTACACGCTGCTCACGATCACCTTGCGCGCGCCTTACACGCGCTGCCGATGCAGTACGCATCCCCGGCCGAGACCACCCATCCGGCCCACACGGGGATCCAGCCGGACCGCTCCCTCCGGCTTAACGAGACAACCTCCCGCCCCTCCCAGCGCCCGCCACCATCCGGCGGGCGCTGGGCGCGGGAAGTAGTTGCCCCCTAGAGGCTGAACGCGGCGGGCTGTACCGAGGAGCTGTCGCTCTGGGAACCGCTGCCCGAGTTGCCGTTGCCGGACTTGTCGCCGGGCCTACCCGACGGCGGGCCCCATCCCTGATGGTCGCCGAAGCGGGGGTGGAACGAGAAGCCGTGCTGCACCAGGTCGTCGATCCGCTGGGTGAGGAACGTCTCGATCCGCGTGGCCTGCGCACTGGTCAGCCTGCCCGCCTTGACGGCGGCATCCAGCGGCTGCTTGGCCTGCGCCACGAGCACCGCCTCGAGGCCGGCGGCAGTCTTGCCGTGGCTCGTCGCGATCATCGCCGGCGTCTTGCCGGCCTGCAGCTCCTTGCCGAGCTCGGCCGGGGTGATCCCGAGGTAGGTCGCGGCGGGCTTCAGCCACCGCATCGGCCCACCGTGCATCCGGTGGCCGAACCCACCATGCATGCCCGGCCCGCCCATCGGGCCGCCGAACCCAGGGCCGCCCATCGGGCCGCCGAAGCCCGGCCGGTCGTTCAGATGCTGCTGCATCCGCTGGGCCTGCTGCTTGGTGATCTTGCCTTCCTTGACCAGCTCGTTGAGCCGGTCGGACATCGCACCCTTGTAGGCGCTCTGCACCTTGCTGGGCGAAACGCCCAGGCGCCGGGCGAAATCGTTCAGAAAGGACGACGAGGAGGACGAGCCTGCGCCCATCGCACTCCCGGCGATGCCGACGACTCCGACCGCCACGGCGCCGATGACGGCAATCCGCTTTCCACGTCCGCTCACGTCTGCTCCTTTACCGACTGCTCCGGGAAGAGCGCCGTCCGATGACAGGCTCTCCTCGGAATATGCGCGTGCGAACGCAGGGCCGCAAGGCTTTTGCGGCCATTCTTGGCGAACTCTCAGCTAACTCGCAACCGGTGCCCGCAACGCGTCGATCACCTCGGAGCTGGTCATCGGCTGCGAGAACATCGGGTAGTCGCGCGCCGTGGCCACCTTCTGCTCCTCGTCGCTGGTGGCGGCCGTGCAGTCGGTCAGCGTGATCACGTCGTAGCCCTTTTCGTAGGCCGTGCGCATGGTCGACTCGACGCAGCAGTTCGTCAGGAAGCCGGCCAGGATCACCGTGTCGACCTCCCGGCTGCGCAGGACGAAATCGAGGTTCGTGGTGGCGAAGGTGTCCAGACCGCGCTTGCCCTCGATCACGATGTCCGCCTCCTCGGGCGCCATCGCATCGCAGATCTCAGCGCCCCAGGTGCCCTTCACGAACGCGCCCGAATCGATCACGCCCTTGAGGATTCCGTAGACCTTCTTGGGATTGCCGAGTTCGGGGTAGCCGGGTGCGAAGGTGATCGGGGCGTGCATCACACTTGCTCCTGCGGCGCGCGCCTCGGCCACCAACCGGCGGGAGTTCTCGAGCATGCCGCTCTCGGCCATCACGCCTTCGACGGCGCCGTGCAGCGCCCCGCCCTCGCTGGTGAAGTCGTTCTGGTACTCGATCAGGACGACGGCGGTCTTACGCGGATCGATATCCATGGCGCTCTCCTCGAGCTAGTCGGTTTGCCTGACCGGCTCGGGCACGCCGGCCTCGGCCTTTTCGCGCAGGCGCATGCGCGCGCCTCCGATCTGGTCGCGCATCGCCGCCGCGACGGCATCGTCCGCCGGCGGCGGCGGAGCCTCGACTGTCGCGGCAACGGGCTCAGCGACAGGCTCGGGGGCGGCGACCGGTGCAGCCGCAGCCACCGGCTCGACTGACTCAGGCGGCTCAGCGTGGCGACGCTTGCGAGAGCGCAGCGCAACGCCTGCAGTTACCGCCCCCGCCGCCGATGCGACTCCGGCAACGAACCATCCCATCCGTTTCATGTGCACCTCCGTGGGGGAGAGCGACGAGTATACTCCCGCGCGAACAACTCACCAGCTTCCTGTCTCGGTGTGGCGCCGCAATCCTGATCGTGGCGCCGGAAGCGGTGGTCACCATGCCACCGACACGCCGAGGCCGCATTCAGTCCAGAGGAGGTGATCAGGATTCATCCATACGAGATCATGCTGATGATCGAGCCGGAGACCGCTGAAGAGCGGCACCAGGAGATCATCGCGCGCGTCGAGGAGATCGTCACCGCAGCGCGACGGCACCTGGGGGTCGGTTGACCCGTGGGGCAAGCGCAAGCTGGCCTACGAGATCGACCACAAGACCGACGCGTGGTACTACGTGCTGACGTTCGACTGCAGCGCGGAGGCGCTCGACGAGGCCACCCGCGTGCTGGCGATCACCGACGATGTGATGCGGTACATGGCAGTCAATCGCGTCGCCCAGACCGGTACCGGCTCCGGTACCGAGGCCACTCCGGCCGAAGCATCCGCCTAGCCGGTTCAACTGCGTCCGCACGCGTGCCTATCATGACGAACACACGTTCGAAAGCACGCCAGAGGAGGTACCCAGCAAAATGGCCAACATCAACCGCGTCATCCTGACCGGAAACCTGACCGCAGACCCCGAGCTCTCGACGCTGCCCAGCGGCACGTCGGTGTGCAAGCTGCGCATCGCCGTCAACCGCCGCCAGAAGGACAGCGCCAGCGGCGAGTGGGTCGAGAAGCCCAACTACTTCACGATCAAGGTCTGGGGCGCGCAGGGCGAGAACTGCGCCACCTACCTGAGCAAGGGCCGCCCGGTCGCCATCGACGGCCGGCTCGAGTGGAGCCAGTGGGAGGCGCAGGACGGCACCAAGCGCTCCGCTGTCGAGGTCATCGCCGACACGGTGCAGTTCCTCGGCTCGCGCGGCGACGGAGAAGGCGGCGGTGCTGCCCGGCCGCAGTTCACCCAGAGCTCCGAGCTCAAGCCCGAGCCGGTGGAAGCGTTCTCCGGCTCCGGCGCAGACGACGACATTCCCTTTTAGGAGACACACCACATGGCATCAAAGCCCAAGCGCAGGCCTGCGCCCAAACGCGGCCAGGGCACCGGCCCCCAGACGCGCCGCAAGCCTTGCTACTTCTGCAAGGACAAGATCGAGGAGATCGACTACAAGAACTTCAACCAGCTCCGCCGGTACACGTCGGAGAAGGGGAAGATCCGGTCGAGGCGCATCTCCGGAGCCTGCCGCCGGCATCAGCGCCAGGTCGCGACCGCCGTCAAGCGGGCGCGCGAGATGGCGCTCTTGCCCTACGCCGTCAACTAGCGGCGCAGACTCAACCGTTTCCCGCTCTATGCGGGCGATTTCGACGCGGCGCGGTGGCGTTTCCGCCATCGCCATGCGACCATCGATCGGCGGGCCCACCCGCCCAGAACACTGAGGATGGGATGACACAGAGAGGAACACAGGCAATCCTGCTGCAGGATGTCGAGAAGCTTGGCCGGCGCGGCGACGTCGTCCAGGTCGCTCCCGGCTACCTGCGCAACTACCTCAGCCCGCGGCGGCTGGCCGAGGAGGCCAGCGATGCGCGCGTCGCCGAGGCGCAGCGCCAGGATGAGATGCGCCGCCGCCACGAGGCGCAGTCCGAGGAGCAGGCCCACGATGTGGCCCACACGCTCAACCGCACGGTGCTGACCATCAAGGAACGGGCAGGCACGGGCGACCGGCTGTTCGGTTCGGTGACCAGTTCCGACATCGCCGACGCGATGTGGCAGGCGCGCAAGATCCGCGTCGACCGCCGCAAGGTACACCTCGAGGAGCCGATCAAGACGCTCGGCAGCCATCTGGTGACGCGTCACGGTGTGGGGCGACGTGAAGGCCACGATCAAGGTCATGGTCGTCCCCGGCGCCGCCGGCGAAGAGGGTTCGGTCGAGGCGTTCGAAGGCGAGTCCACCGAGCTTCTGGACTAGCTTGGCCGTTTCACCGCAATCGCGCACGCCCGACCTTCCGCCCCAGGATCTGGATGCGGAAGAGTCGGTGCTGGGCGCGATGCTGGTCTCGCCGACCGCGGTTGCGGTGGTCTCGGAGATCCTCCACCCCGAGGATTTCTACCGCGGGTCGCACGCCCGCATCTACGCGACGATCCTCGAGATGTACGGGGCAGGCGACACGATCGACTCGATCACGCTCGTGAATGCCCTCTCCAACCGCGGACTTCTGGAGGAGGTGGGCGGCCGGGCGGTGGTCCAGACCCTCGCCTCGACGGTGCCCGCCGCGGCCAACGCCGGCCATTACGCGCGTATCGTGCGCGACGCCGCCACGTACCGGTCGCTGATCCGGGCCGGCACCGAGATCGCGACCCTCGGCTACGACCACCTGGGCGAACCCCAGGAGGTGGTCGACAAGGCGGAGCAGATCGTGTTCGGGATCGCCGATCAGCGCATCTCGGGCGACTTCTCGCCCATCAGCCGGCTCCTCAACGACTCGTTCGAGAAGCTCGCCGCGCTGGCCGAGAAGGGTGTCGATCTGACCGGCGCGCCCAGCGGCCTGCGCGACCTCGACCGCATCACCGCCGGTTTTCAGGAGTCCAACCTGATCGTGATGGCGGCCCGGCCGGGCATGGGCAAGACATCGCTCGCGCTCAACATCGCATCGCACATGGGCGTGCGCGAGGACATCCCCGTGGCGATCTTCTCGCTCGAGATGTCCGAGGACGAGGTGACCCAGCGGCTGATGTGCTCCGAGGCGCGGATCGACTCCAAGCGGCTGCGCACCGGATCGCTTGACGACGCCGACTGGACCAAGCTCACCAACGCCTGCGACAAGCTCTCGCGAGCGCCCATCTACATCGACGAGACGGCCGGTGTCACGCCGATCGAGATCAAGGCAAAGACCCGTCGCCTGCAGTCCAAGCTGAAGGGCGGCCAGCCGCTCGGACTTGTGATCGTCGACTACCTGCAGCTGATGGGCGGCCACGCCCGCGTCGAGAACCGCGTGCAGGAGATCTCGCAGATCTCACGCTCGCTGAAGCTGATTGCGCGCGACCTGAAGGTGCCCGTGATCGCCATCTCGCAGCTCTCGCGGGCAGTCGAGTCGCGGTCTGACAAGCGCCCGCAGCTGTCCGACCTGCGCGAGTCCGGGTCGATCGAGCAGGACGCCGACCTGGTCATGTTCGTCTACCGCGACGACTACTACAACAAGGATTCCGAGGACATGGGCACCGCCGAGCTGATCGTCGCCAAGCACCGCAACGGCCCGCTGGATACCGTGCGGCTCTCCTACGTGGGGCGCTACACGCGGTTCGACAACCTGGGGCGCTCATGAGTGGGCTCTCGGTGGTGGTCGGGGCGCAGTGGGGCGACGAGGGCAAGGGCAAGATCGTCGACCAGCTGGCCCGCGACGCCGACGTGGTGGCCCGCTACCAGGGCGGCAACAACGCCGGCCATACGCTGGTGATCGGCGACGAGACCTACAAGCTGCGGCTGGTGCCCAGCGGCATCCTCTACCCCGGCACCGTCTGCGTGCTCGGCCAGGGGTGCGTGATCGACCCCGAGATCCTGATCGAGGAGATCGACGGGCTCGAGGAGCGCGGTATCGACACGAGCGGGCTGCGCGTGTCGGGCAACGCCCATCTGATCATGCCGTGGCACAAGATCATCGACGCCGACTCCGAGCTCGCACTCGGCAGCCTGGCCATCGGCACCACCCGCCGCGGCATCGGCCCCGCCTACGCCGACAAGGCATTTCGGGTCGGCATCCGCGCCCAGGATCTGCTGGACGAGAAGATCCTGCGGCTGAAGATCCAGACAGCGCTCTCGGTCAAGAACGAGCTGCTCAAGAAGGTGCATCACCAGCGACCGCTGGACAAGGACGTGCTGACCGAGGCGATGATGCGCTACGCCAAGCGCATCAATCCCTACATCGCCGACACGGCGCTGCTCGTGCACCGCGCCCTCGAGGACGACAAGGTGGTGCTGTGCGAGGGCGCGCAGGCGACGCTCCTTGACATCGACTCGGGCACGTATCCGTTCGTCACCTCCTCCAACCCGACCGCCGGCGGTGCGTGCACCGGCCTTGGCATCGGGCCGACCCGGGTCGAGCGCGGTGCTGGGTGTGACCAAGGCGTACCTGACCCGCGTCGGAGCCGGGCCGTTTCCGAGCGAGGCCGACCCCGAGCGCTGCGAGATGCTGCGTCAGACCGGCGGGGAGTTCGGCACGGTCACCGGGCCGCTCGCGGCGCTGCGGCTGGCTCGACCTGGTGGGGCTGCGCTACGCGGCGCGGGTGAACGGGATGACGGGCCTCGCGGTGACCAAGCTCGACGTGCTCTCGATGTTCGACTCGATCCCGGTCTGCACCGCCTACTCGCTGCAGGACGGAACCGTGGTGCGCGAGTTCCCCGCCCACCAGTCGGACTTCCACCACGCCCGGCCGGTGTACGAGGAGCTGCCCGGATGGGGCGAGCGACATCTCGGCCGTGACCGAACTCGAAGCCTGCCCTCCGAGCCGCGCGCGACTACCTGCGGTTCATCGAGGACGAGGTCGGAGTGCCGGTGGTGATCGTCGGCGTCGGCCAGCGCCGCGACCAGACCGTCACCGTCCGCGAGTTCCTCGCCGCGTAGCCTGGCGCAACAACACGTGCCTGGCACCGTTCGTTGCGTTGCAGGATCTGATCGCGCTCGCCCGCGAGGGTCGTACAGCGGGTCGGCGACGACCTGGGCCCCCACCCAGTCGCCGAAGACCTCCACCTCGGCCTGCGTCCCCACCGCGGCGCTTGCCACCGGCACGTAGGCGAACGCGATCGAGCGCTCCACCGCGAACCCGTAGCCGCCGGTGGTCACCCGGCCCACGACCTGGTCGCCCACGCGCACCGGCTCGGAGCCGAGCGTGACCGCCCGCGGATCGTCGAGGGTGAGGCACACGAGCTTTCGGCTGGCCCCGCGCTCGCGCGCGGCGACCACGGCATCGCGGCCGATGAACCCGCCGGGCTTGTCGACCTTGACCGCGAACCCGAGACCCGCCTCATCCGGCGTGTCCTCGGGCGTGATGTCGGTGCCCCAGGCGCGATATCCCTTCTCCAGCCGCAGGGCGTCGATGGCGCGGTAGCCGGCCGCCTTCATGCCGTGAGGCTCACCCGCCTCCCAGAGCAGATCCCAGAGCCCCGCTCCGTACTCGGCCGGACAGTAGAGCTCCCAGCCCAGCTCCCCCACGTACGTGACCCGGCCGGCGGTTGCAGGCACGTGGCCGATCGAGAGGTCGCGGGCGGTCATGTAGCGGAAGCTCTCGTGCGCGAGGTCGGCCTTGGTGAGTGGCTGCAGGATGTCGCGCGCGCGCGGCCCCCACAGGCAGAAACAGGTCAGGGCGGAACTCACGTCGCTGACCACCACCGACCCGTCGTCGGGCAGGTGTTTGCGCAGCCAGCCCAGGTCGTGGTTGCCAAACGCCGTGCCCGTGACGATGCGAAACCGCGTCTCGGCCAGCCGCGTAACGGTGAAGTCGGCCTCGATCCCGCCCGCGTGGTTCAACATCTGGGTGTAGACGAGCGTACCGACGGGCCGGTCGATGTCGTTGGCGCAGAGCCGCTGCAGGAACGCCGACCGCACCCGCCCCCTGCACCTCGATCTTGGCAAACGAACTCTGATCAAAGAGCCCCGCCGCGGTGCGCGTCGCCAGAGCCTCGGCGGCGATTGCCGGCGACCAGTTCTCGCCCGCCCAGCCGCGCGGCCGCAGTGCCTCGTCCCCCGCCTCGGCGTTGGGCTCGAACCAGTTAGCCCGCTCCCAGCCCGACTTCTCGCCGAAGCTGGCGCCCAGCGCCTGCAGCCTGGAGTAGGCCGGCGAGAGCCGCAGCGGCCGGCCCGCAGAGCGCTCGTGGTTGGGGTACTTGATGTCGTAGTAGGTGGCGTACACCTCGGTGGCGCGGGCCAGCGTGTAGCGCTGGCTGCGGTACTGGCCGCCGAACCGGCGGATGTCCATGTGCCAGAGGTCGAGGCTCGGCTCGCCCTCGGTGATCCACTCGCCCATCATCCAGCCGATGCCGCCCGCGCCGGCCAGGCCGTGCGCGCAGAACCCGGCCGCCACCCAGAACCCGGGCACCTCGGACTCGCCGATGATGAACTCGCCGTCGGGAGTGAACGCCTCGGGGCCGTTGAACAGCTTGCGCACCTCGGCGGTCTCCATCGCCGGCACGCGCTTGATCGAGTTGCGCAGGATCTCGTCGAACCGATCCCAGTCCTCGGGCAGGAGCTGCGCCTCGAATCCGTCGGGCACGCCGTCGAGCGCCCACGGCTCGGGATTGCGCTCGTAGCCGCCCATGATCAGCCCGCCGACCTCGGTGCGGTAGTAGATCAGGTTGTCGGGGTCGCGCAGGGTGGGCAGCGGCTTGAGCGGCGGGTCGAATGCCTCGGTCACCAGGAACTCATGGCCGTACGGGATCAGCGGCACGTTCACGCCCACCAGGCGGGCGACCTGCGGCGCGTACATGCCCGCCGCGCACACGACCGTGTCGGTGCGGATGCTGCCCTTGTCGGTGACCACCTCGTGCACGCGGCCGTTCTTCAGCTTGATGTCGATCACGCGGGTGCGCTCGTTGATCTCGGCGCCGCGCCGCCGCGCGCCGTCGGCCAGCGCGAACGTGAGCTGGCTGGGGTCGAGATAGCCGTCGCGGGGCAGGAACGCCGCGGCCAGCACGCCGTCGGTCGACATCAGCGGGAACATCTCCTGGGCCTCGGCCGGCGAGATGATCTCGATCGGCAGGCCAAAGCTCTTGCCCCAGCCGGCCTGGCGCTTGATCTCCTCGTACCGCGCCTGCGACGACGCCAGGCGCAGGCCGCCGAGCTCGTGCCAGCCGGGATCCTTGCCCGTCTCCTCGGCGAGGTCGGCGTAGAGCCCGACCGAGTACTCCATCATCTTGGTCAGCGACACCGTCGAGCGCAGCTGTCCCACAAGGCCCGCCGAGTGCCACGTCGACCCGTGCGTGAGCCCGTACTGCTCGACCAGTACCGAGTCGGTCCAGCCCATCTTGGCCAGGTGGTAGAGGATGCTGCAGCCACCCACGCCACCACCGATGACGACCGCCCGCGCTTCAGTCCGCATCCTCGCCCCACCCTTCCACTAGTGGTATAGACCAGTCGAGGGCGGACACTATCGCATCGGCGTGGCCAAGCTTCGCGCGCGGCGTCGTACCCTCCACGACCACGCAGCGCATGCCGGCGGCGTGGGCGGCGGCCAGGCCCAGGAGCGAATCCTCGAACACGAGCACGTCGGCCGCAGCGACCGGCGCCAGCCGCCCCACGTTGAGCAACTCGAGGGCGCGCACGTAGCCCTCGGGGTCGGGCTTGCCGTGCTGCACATCCTCGGCAGCGACCAGCACCGGGAAGAGCTCGGTCATGCCCGAGCCCTGCAGCACCGCCTCGATCTCGGCCCGCGCGGCACCCGACGCGATCCCCACGGGTACGCGCGCCGCAACCTCGCGAGCGAACTGCGCGGCGGCGGGCCGCACCGGCGAGCCGAGAGCAACCTCCTCGTAGTAGAGCTCCGAGCGGCGCGCGATCAGCCTCTGGGCCAGCGCGTCGTCCCAGCGGTCGAACCGGTGCAGCATGCGCTCGACGATCTCGGGGTCGGAGTAGCCGGCGAACTCGTCGAAGTAGAGCTGGGCCGAGACCTCGATGCCGATCTCGGCGAACATGCGGGCGAAGATCCGGGCGAGCAGCGGCTCGTCGTCGGAGAGGGTGCCGTTGAAGTCGAACAGCACCGCACGCGGGGGGGCCAGCAGGGACACGCGGTCTACGATAGGGCATCGACACGCGGACTCTCAGCCAAACGCGAGGCACGGGCCGCTGGTTGGTGCTCGAGGGCGACCAGCCGGACCCGTTCGGGCGCCTGGAAGCGTTCCTGGCTGCGTCCGGATTTGCGGTGCATCCAGGAACGCGACTCCACTGCGGGAGCGGTGGTCGCCGACCTGTACCTGGGCTACCGCCTGGCAGCGACGCTGGCGGGTGTGACCGTGCCCCAGCCCGCGGAACCGTGCCCGCTGCCGGATCTGGCCTGCCATATCCATCCGCGTGACGAGCCGGCCGCCGAGCCGGGGCGGTGCGAGATCGGTAGCTTCGAGCCCAGCTGGTCGGCGGATCGATACCGCGCGGCGATCGACCAGGCGCGGGCGGCGATCGGCCGCGGCGACGTGTACCAGGTGAACCTTGTGCAGCACCTCAGCGCGCCGTTCGCGGGCGATCCTCGGGCGGTCATGCCGCGGCTGGGCACCGTACCCGGCGCCTGGGCGATGGAGATGCACGGCGACGGCTGGTCGGTGGTATCGGCGACGCCCGAGCTGTACCTGCGCACCCAGGGCCGCTACGTCGAGACGATGCCGATCAAGGGCACGCGGCCGGCGCAGAGCGGAGGGGCGATCGTCGAAAGCGCCAAGGATCGCGCCGAGCACATCATGATCGTCGACCTGGAGCGCAACGACCTGGGGCGCGTGTGCGAGCCGGGCAGCATCCACGTGCCGAGCTTCATGACCGAGTCGCCGATGGCCGGCGTCCGTCATCTGATCTCGACGGTCGCGGGCACGCTGCAGCCACAGGTGGGGCTGGCCGAGCTGCTTCAGGCCACATTCCCGGGCGGGTCGATCACCGGCGCGCCCAAGATCGCGGCGATCAATCAGATCGCGTCGCTCGAACCGGTCGGGCGCGGAGCATCGATGGCTGCGATGGGCACCGTCAGCCCCAACGGCGACATCGACCTGGGGCTCACCATCCGCACGTTCGCGATCGCCGCCGGACGCATCCACCTGTGGGTCGGCGGGGGGATCGTGTGGGACTCCGACCCCGACGCCGAGGTCGAGGAGTCGCTGGTCAAGGCCCGGCCGCTGCTCGCCCGCCTCAACTGCATGAGAAGTGCCTGGCACGTCTTATGCAGCCGCCACCACCGCGCGTGGCCGAGCACGAACGTGTCCCATGCCCAGTCGGCCTTCTCGCGGTCACGCTCCACGCCCCAGTAGTAGTCCAGGAACGAGATTCCGTACTGGAACTGGCAGATCGCCAGCACGTCGGGGAACGCCCGCCGCTCGGCGGCGGACAGCGGCGCGACCGCGTCGTAGGCGGCGATCAACTCGCGCGCGTGGGTCAGGTCGAAGGCGGTGTCGTCGCCCTCCGAGATCTGATTCCAGAAGAAGCAGTTGCGCTCGACCGCGACCGCCA
The DNA here is from genome assembly GCA_963796875.1 of uncultured Actinomycetes bacterium. Lineage (GTDB taxonomy): Bacteria > Actinomycetota > Thermoleophilia > Gaiellales > JAICJC01 > CAVPTL01. The sequence goes on along the minus strand of CAWCNL010000002.1, from coordinate 1,221,846 downwards.
GGTCGAGGATCCGCGCCGAGCAGTCGGCCTGGTGAAAGTCGATGATCCCCGCCAACTGGTCGCCCTCGAAGAACAGGTTGTTGGTCTGCCAGTCGCCGTGCAGCGGCGCCACCGGCAGCTCAGCCGACCAGGGGCGCGAGCCGCTCGAAGAACTCCCCGTAGGCCTCGTCAACGCCGCCGAGGTCACGGTCGACCAGGTACTCACCGACTGCTGGGCGCTGTTCACACAGCTCGGCCACCACCTCGCTGGGCGGCCGGTCGAGCGGCCCCAGCTGCACCACGAACCCCGCCTGGGGCTGCGGCTCGAGCGGCGTAAAATCCACTCCGGCCAGATGGAAGCGCGCCAGCATCGCCCCCGCCGCCCGCACGTGCGCGAGCGAGTGGAACGGCTCCCAGGTGTCGGTGCCCGTGTAGGCGTCGTTCCCCGCCGCCGGCTCCCACAGCTCGTACCAGAGCTCGCCGCGATCGATCAACCCCAGCGCGCGCGTGGCCGGCACGCCGCGATCGGCCAGGTGGTTGGCCAGGCGGTGCTGCCACTGCACCTGCCCGAGCGCCCGCCCCATGGCCGGCTGGCGTTTTAGATACACCGCGCCTTCGGGCGTCTCGCAGCGGCTGGCGGCAAAGAGCCAGCGGCGGTGGCGCTCGGTGACCCGCACGTTGGGTCCGAGCACGTCCTGCGCCTCGGCCTGCTCGATCGGCTCCCAGTAGCGGTCGTTGACTCCCACCCGCTCAACATACCGGTGAATAAGAGGGGTCAGTCGCCATTTATTCACGTCGGCGGCACCTGACAAGAACGAACCCTGCGGATGAATAAATGGCGACTGACCCCTCTTATTCATCTCGGTAGCATGCGGCACGTGTCTGACCTGCTCGTCACCGCCGACTGGCTTGCCGGCCGCCTCGACGAGGTGCGGGTGCTGGACGTGCGCGGCGAGGTCGCGGCTACCGAGCCGCGCTACCGCAGCTATCCCGAGCGGTATCGCGACGGCCACATCCCCGGCGCGGTGTTCTGCGACTGGCAGGTCGACTTCACCGACCGCGCCGCTCCGGTACCGGTCACCATCGCACCGCCCGACGTCTTCGCGGCCGACGCCGCACGGCTCGGCATCGGCGCCGACACCGAGGTCGTGGCCTACGACGACTACCACAACGTGCTCGCCGGCCGGATCGTGTGGGTGCTGCGCGGAGCCGGGGTCACGGCACACCTGCTCGACGGTGGTCTGACCACCTGGGTGGCCGGCCGGACGCTGGAGCAGGGCGACATCGCGCCACCCCCACCGGCGCACCCGCTCGCGGTGACCGGGATCCGGAACCTGGTCGATATCGACGCCGTGCGCCGCGGCGAGACCCAGCTCGTCGACGCCCGCTCGACCGCTCAGTACACCGGCGCCGAGACCCACGCGCGGCGCAGCGGACACATCCCCGGCGCGATCTCGATGCCCTACACCGACCTGCTCGATAGCGATGACCGCTTTCTGGAGCCCGCCGCACTGCGCGCACGGCTGGCCGCTGCCGGCATCGATCTCGAGGCACCGGTGACGGCCTACTGCAACGGCGGTGTGTCGGCCACGGTCGTCGCCCACGCACTCGAACTCGCCGGCGCGCCCAGACCCGTGGTCTACGACGGTTCCTGGAACGAATGGGGCAACCGCGACGACACGCCGATCGAGAATGGGGCGTGACCCCCACATGTGCGGACACGTGCGTTGGGTTCGCCGTCAGTGGATAAGATCGCCATTGCGCCAGGGCTGCGATGCCGCGTAGCCTTTGACGCCGGCGCTCTGCCGCGCTTCACCGAAAGTTTTCCCTGCGATAGGAGGAGTACGTGCCGACCGACCTTGAACGGTTCGTCGCTGCCGAAGGCCGCGAGGACAAGATCGCCGAGGTGCGCAGGCGCATCGACGCCGAGGGCATCACCTACATCTACTACCAGTTCATCTCCGTCACGGGACGGATCATGGGCAAGGGCGTGCCCGCGCCGCACTGGGAGTCGATCGCCAACAAGGGCTTCCAGCTCGTGTACGGCTCAACCGCCAACCTCTTCACCGACCGCCACGGCGACTACATCGGCTACGGGCCGGAGGCCTGGGAGCTGGTCGGCGTCCCCGAGCCCGAGACGTTCCAGGTGTTGCCGTGGGACAAGCGCGTCGCGCGCGTCTGGTGCACCTGCTTCCGCGGCCGCGAAGACGAGAAGGCCGGCGGCTCGTATCTGACCTCGGACTGCCGCAGCAACCTGAAGCAGATCCAGGCGGCCTTCGAGAAGAAGACCGGCCTGCACCTGCGCGCCGGCACCGAGCCCGAGATGATGTGGCTGAAGATGCGCGAGGACGGCACCCCCGACGTGCAGGGTGTGACCAAGCCGTACTGCTACCACATCGACCAGTTCTCCGAGCTTCAGCCGATCATCCACAAGGTGATCGACTACGGCCAGGCGATGGGCCTCGACATGATCCAGGGCGACCATGAGGACGCCCCCGGCCAGATCGAGCTGAACTTCAACTTCGACCGCGCCGAGCAGACCGCCGACAACCTGTCGACGTTCCGCCAGATCTGCAAGCAGGTGGGTCGCGAGCTGAACGTGTTCCCGTGCTTCATGCCCAAGCCGTTCATGGGCGTCTCGGCCAACGGCTGCCACCACAACATCTCGCTGTGGGAGGGCGACCGAAACGCGTTCATGCCCGAGGGCAAGGATCAGCGGCTGCCCAGCCAGATCGGCCTCTATGCCATCGGCGGCGTGCTCGAGCACCTCTCGGCGCTGACCGCGGTGACCTCACCGACGGTGAACAGCTACCGGCGGCTGTGGGACACGGGCTTCTGGGCGCCGGTGTTCGCCGACTGGGGCTTCCAGAACCGCACCACCGCGCTGCGCGTGTCGGCCCCGGGCCGGTTCGAGTACCGCTCGGTCGACTCGGCGGTCAACCCCTACCTGTCGCTCGCCTCGCTGATCAAGGCGATGGACGACGGGATCGACCGCAAGCTGGATCCGGGCAAGCCCGAGGAGCGCAACATCTACGAGGCGATGGCCGGCGGCAAGGAGGTCAAGCGCATCCCCATGACCTTCGGCGACGCGCTCGACGCACTCGACGAGGACGAGGTCATCCAGTCGGCCCTGCCCGACGAGATGTTCAAGGTGTTCCGCCACTACAAGCGGGACGAGTGGGAGCGCTACTGCGCCGAGGTGACCGAGTGGGACGTCAAGGAGTACCTCGACGTCTTGCCGTGATCGGCTGATCGATCGACACACGGTTCTCGACGGGCACCGGGCGACCGGTGCCCGTCACTGTTAACGACTCGTCCAGTATGGACGATCGGCCATACCCGCCGAGCCCGACTCGTCGGTACCATTGTCTCCCGACCTCCGGTCTGGAAGCGGGATCGTGCCCGTACACCCACGGCCAACTGAAAGGCACTGTGTATGTGTGGAATCGCAGGGATCATCTATAAGGACGGTGCGAACGACGTCGGCCGGGATATGACCCGCATGCTGCAGTCGATGAAGCACCGCGGGCCGGATTCGACCGGCTTTGCGCTGTTTGCGCCACCGTCCGCCAACGTCGTGATGCGCTACACGCTGGCCGATGCCGGCGACGCGCGCGACTTCGAGTTCTCCGAGCGGCTGCAGCGGCACCGCTTCGAGGTCGAGTCGCGGCTGCACGACATCGGCGCCAAGCTGCACTCGGTCGAGGGCGAAACCGAGTACGCGCTGCGGGCCGACATCGAATACAGCGGCGACCTGAAGAAGCTCGCCGACTACGTCGAGGACGTGCCCGGCGTCGAGGTGCTCTCGCTGGGCCACTCGCTCGAGATCGTCAAGGACCTGGGTGACGCCGAGACGGTGTCCGAGCAGTACAAGCTGGGCGGCTTCAGCGGCACGCACGCCATCGGCCACGTACGCATGGCGACCGAGTCCGACGTCGACATCTCCGGCGCGCACCCCTACTGGGCCTACCCGTTCGCCGACGTCGCCGTCGTACACAACGGTCAGCTGACCAACTACTTCTACTGGCGCCGCCGGCTCGAGCGGTCGGGCCACCGGTTCCAGTCCGAGTGCGACTCCGAGATCATCGCGGTCTATCTGGCCGAGCAGATGAGCGAGGGAAAGACGCTCGAAGAGGCCATGCGCCAGAGCCTCGAAGAGCTCGACGGCGTGTTCACGTACATGTGCGTCACGAAGGACGCGCTGGGCGTCGCCAAGGACGAGATGGCGGCCAAGCCGCTGGTGCTGTTCGAGGGCGAGGGCATCGTCGCGCTCGCATCAGAGGAGATCGCGATCCGCGAGGTCATCGACCACGAGATCGACACCTACGATCCGTACGAGGGGGAGGTGCTGGTATGGACGCGGTAGGCGAAAGCCGCATCAGCTATGACGCGCGCGGCCTGGCAGAGCCCGACGCCGAGGTGCCCAACATCTCGGAGATCGACGGCGAGAAGGCCGTCTTCGACGCGGCCGACCTGACCACGCGGCAGATCAACCTGGAGATCCGCAATCTGGTCTACGAGCGCGGCATCAAGGACGTCACGGTCAAGAACCCCGGCTCCAAGCATTCGCTCGGCGTCGGCATCCTGACCCGCTGCAAGATCACGTTCGAGGGGAGCCTCGGCTACTTCGGCTGCGGCGTCATCGACGGCCCCGAAGTACACATCACCGGCCGGGTCGGCTGGTCGGCCTGCGAGAACATGATGTCGGGTGTGGTCGTCGTCGACGGCAACGCCGGCTCACTCACCGGCGCGGCCCTCCGCGGCGGCGACCTGGTGGTCAAGGGCCGCTGCGGCGCACGCTCGGGGATCGACCAGAAGGGCGGCCTGATCCTCACGATGGGTTCGGTCGGCTCGATGACCGGCTTCATGATGCAGCGCGGCCGGCAGATCATCTGCGGCGACGCGGGCCCCGGTCTCGGCGACTCGATGTACGACGGCATCATCTACGTCGGAGGCAAGGTCAAGGCTCTGGGTATCGACTGTGTGCCCGGTGAGTGGACCGACGCCGACGCCGAGTACATCAACCGCAAGTTCAGCATCTACGAGCTGGGCACTCCGCCGGAGTTCCAGAAGTTCGTGTGCGGCAAGAAGCTCTACAACTACGACAACCTCGAGCCTTCCGAGCGGAAGCTCGTTCTCTAGGAGGACCAATGGCGAGTGATAAGACCTCCGCGCAGCAGAACGTGCTCGGACACAGCCGGATCTTCACCCCCGAGGTGATCAACGACATCCACGTGAAGTCGGATCTGGGCCGCTACCGGATGCGCGGATTCTCGATGTTCAAGCCGATCCCCCACTGGGACGAGCTGATGTTCATGCCGGGCACCCTGACGCGATTCGTGATCGAGGGCTACCGCGAGAAGTGCGAGACCAAGACGGTGATCGGCGGACGGTTTGCCAAGAAGCCGATCGAACTCGACATTCCCGTGTACATCACCGGAATGAGCTTCGGAGCGCTTTCGCTGGAGGCCAAGATGGCTCTGGCGCGCGGCGCGTCGATGGCCGGCACGGCGACCTGTTCGGGTGAGGGCGGCATGATTCCGCCCGAGCGCGACCACAGCACCAAGTGGTATTACCAGTGCATCCAGAGCCGCTACGGCTTCAACCCGCATCATCTGATGCTGGCCGACGCCTGCGAGTTCTTCATCGGCCAGGGCTGCAAGGTGGGCCTGGGCGGCCACCTGATGGGCCAGAAGGTGACCGAGCAGGTGGCCGAGATGCGGTCGCTGCCGGCCGGGATCGACCAGCGCTCTCCGGCGCGGCATCCCGACTGGCTCGGCCCCGACGACCTCTCGCTGAAGATCCAGGAGGTTCGCGAGGCCACCGACTACCAGATCCCGATCCAGCTGAAGCTGGGTGCCTCGCGCGTGTACGACGACGTGCGGATGGCGGCCAAGTGCGGCCCTGACGTGATCTACCTGGACGGTGCCGAGGGCGGCACCGGCGCCGGCCCGCACATCGCCACCGAGGAGACCGGCATCCCGCTGATGGCCGCGATCCCCGAGGCCCGCCGGGCACTCGAGGACGTCGGCCTGGCCGATCAGATCGACCTGGTCGTCGCCGGCGGTATCCGCAACGGCGGCGACGTCGCCAAGTGCATCGCCCTCGGCGCGAAGGCCGTTGCAATCGGCCACTCGGCGCTGATGGCGCTGAACTGCAACAAGGAGATCCCCGGAGTCACCGACTACGAGGGCACCGTGGGTGTGCCGGCAGGCCAGTGCTACCACTGCCACACCGGTCGCTGCCCGGTGGGCGTGGCCACGCAGGATCCCGAGCTGCGCAAGCGGCTGGTCGTCGAAGAGGCGTCCGAGCGGGTCTACAACTTCCTGCACACGCTGACGCTGGAAGTGCAGATGCTGGCCCGCGCGTGCGGCAAGACCAACGTCCACAGCCTCGAGCCCGAGGATCTGTGCGCGCTGACCACCGAGGCGTCCGCCATGGCGCGGGTGCCGCTGGCCGGCACGACCTACATCCCCGGCGTGACCGAGCAGCAGACGCTCAGCGAGATCAAGCGCCTGCTCGAGGCCAAGCATGAGGAAGAGGCCGTCCGCGAGGCGCACCTCGAAGCGACGGGAGACTGATCATGAGCTACGTCAAAGAACCCGAGAAGCACACCTCGATCGATGCCGAGTTCATGGCGGGCAAGCGGTTCGAGTACCAGGAGGACATCTCGCTGGTGCAGGACATCGACCTGCTGGCCGCGACTCCGGGCGAGGACATCAACTGGCTCGAGGACATCGAGCTGCTCGAGGAGGACGGCGTGCCGGCCGTGTTCGACCGGTACTCCAACTGCTTCATCAAGATCTACTTCGACATCCCCAAGGGACACGAAGACGAGTTCGCCCGCAAGGTGCTGATCAAGCACCTCACGTCGGGCAACTCCTACGGGATCCTGATGAAGGAGAAGCACTGCAAGTTCCCCCAGCCCGAACTCGGCCCGTGGGTCGAGGGCTCGAAGACCGTCGGCACCGACTGGAAGCCGCCGGTGCTCGAGGGCTGGGAGCCTCCGATCCACTGAGGCGCTGAAGCCCGCAAGGGCCGGCCGGCGCATGATCCACGCGCCGGCCGGCCCACTGCAACAAACGTGCCAGGCACGTTTGTTGCAGTGGCTAGCTCCAGGGATACGGGCTGTTGCTGACCGGATGGAGCTTGCCGGTCGAGAAGCGCTCGTAGCTGAACGGCTCGAGCACCTTCGACTCGCCCCCGCTCATCACCCGCGCGACCTCGCGGCCCACACCGATCATCTTGTAGCCGTGGTTGGAGTCGGCGATCACGTACACGTTGGGCAGCATGTAGTCGAACACCGGGAAGCTGTCGACGGTGAAGCAGCCGACGCCGCCCGAGCGGATGTTCTTGTACGTGGGGCGCTTGCCCTCGAACCGCTTCATGCAGTGTGAAAGCGACGCGCACCACATGTCAGCGAAGTCGTTTTCGACCGACGCCGTGGGATAGGGGTCGACCTCGTACTCGTGGCCGACGACCACCGGAGCGGCACCGCCCTGCACGCCGTGCAGGTCCTGCTTGAAGTAGTTGCCCCAGAACTCGTCGGTGATCAGCTTGCCCTCGTCGTCGTAGAGCGGCGCGTCGGAGTCGACGTGCAGCACCGGCGGCATCGAGCCGTCCTCCAGCGAGAGCAGCTTGGGATCCACCCCGATCTCGCCCTCCTGCAGGTACCAGTACGTCCACATGTCGAGGTCCTTGTTGACCTGCCCCTCGGGAGTGCGGACGTCGAGCTTGTTCGGCAAGCCGAGCATCGTCCAGAGCCGCTCGATCCAGGGGCCGACGCCCACCACGACCTGCTCGACCTCGATGTCGCCCTGGTCGGTGTTGACCCTGGTGACCGCGCCGCTCGAATCGGTCTCAAAGCCGGTCACGCGCACGCCGTCAACGATCTTCGCGCCGGCCTCCTTGGCCTTGGCAGCGAGGCCGTGCAGCGAGGCCATGTTGTTGGCGAAGCCACCCTTCTGCTCGTGCAGCGCCACGTGCACGCCCTGGGCGCGCCAGTCGGGGAACATCGCCTTCATGTGGTCACGCACCTCGGCCTCGCCCACGATCAGCTGCGACGGATAGCCGATCGCCTCGTGTCGCTTGCTGACCTCGGTGAGGTCGCCGATCTGGCGCTCGGCGCCGAGTGCGATGTAGCCCACCTCGTGGAACGAGAAGGCGGCCGGATCCTGCTCCCAGACCTCGACGTTTGCGGCCATCAGCTCGCTCATGGCCGGCTGGAAGTAGTTGTTGCGGATGACGCCGCAGGCGATGCCGGACGCGCCGGCGCCGACGCCGGTCTTGTCGACCACCAGCACGTCGGGCTCCTCGCCGCGGGCGCGCTGCTCCTTCGCCAGGTGCCACGCGCTCGAGAGGCCGTGGATGCCGGCCCCGATGACGAGGTACTTGGCCTTGGAAGGGAGGCTCATGCCGATCCTTTCGGTTGCATTGCCCCTACGGCAATGCCATTTCCATTTCTCGTACAGAGTACCACCGTGCGATGCCTAACGCGACTATCCCCGTGCCTGGCACGGGGTATGCGCTCTATGATCGAGGCGTGGAGCGAACCGTCGTCGCCGGATATGTGCGTTCACCATTTCAGCCGGCCAGGCGCGGGGCGTTCGCGCGGGTACGGCCCGATGATCTGGCCGCCGCCACCGTCGCCGAGCTGGTGCAACGCTCGGGGGTCGATCCCGCTCTGATCGAGGACGTCACGCTGGGCTGTGCCTTTCCGGAGGGCGAGCAGGGCATGAACCTGGGCCGCATCGTCGCGATCCTCGCCGGGCTGCCGCGCTCGGTGGCCGGATCCACGATCAACCGGTTCTGCGGCTCATCGATGCAGGCCGTGCACACCGCCGCCGGGTCGATTGCGATGGGCGCGGGCGAGGCATACATCTGTGCCGGTGTCGAGTCGATGAGCCGCGTTCCGATGGGCGGCTTCAACCCGCTCTACAACCCGGCGCTGGTCGAGTCCTACCCCGACATGTACATGACGATGGGCGAGACCGCCGAGAACGTGGCCGGGCGGTTCGACGTGCCCCGCGAGCGGCAGGAGCAGTTCGCGCTCGAGAGCCAGCAGAAGACCGCCGCGGCCGTCGCGGGCGGGCGGCTCGAGACCGAGATCATCCCGGTGGCGGGCGTGACGGCGGACGGATGCCCGCGGCCCGACACCACCCTCACCGGCCTCGCCGAGCTGAAACCGGCGTTCGCGCCGCAGGGCTCGGTAACGGCCGGACACGTCGTCGCCGCTGACCGACGGCGCCGCCGCCGTGCTGGTCACCAGCGAGCGGTTCGCCCACGAGCACGATCTGGAGCCGCTCGCCGCGATCCGCTCGTTCGCGGTGGCCGGCTGCGACCCCGCGGTGATGGGCATCGGCCCGGTGGCCGCCACCCGCAAGGCTCTCGAGCGGGCCGGCATCGATGTGGCCGACATCGACGTCGTCGAGCTGAACGAAGCGTTCGCCTCGCAGGCGCTGGCGTGCATCGATCAGCTGGGCCTCGATCCCGCCGGCGTGAATCTGGACGGGGGCGCGATCGCGCTCGGTCACCCGCTGGGCGCCACCGGCGCGCGCATCACCGGCAAGGCCGCGCAGCTGCTGCAGCGCGAGGATGGCCGCTACGCGCTCGCCACCCAGTGCATCGGCGGCGGCCAGGGAATCGCCACCGTGCTGGAGCGGCTGTGACCGACATCCGCTCGGCCGCGGTGATCGGGTCGGGCACGATGGGGGCGGGAATCGCCGCGCACCTGGCAAACGCCGGCGTGGCGGTGACCATGCTCGACCTGGGCGATGCCGCTCACACGGCCGCCGCGGGCCTGCCTCGGCGAAAGCCGCCGCCGCTGGTCGATGCGCGCGCGGGCCGGCGCATCACGCCCGGGCTCGCTCGACGACCTCGCCGCGATGGGCGACGCCGACTGGATCGTCGAGGCGATCGTCGAGGATCTGGACGCCAAGCGCGAGCTGTACGCGCGGCTCGACGCGGCGCGCAAGCCGGGATCGATCGTCAGCTCGAACACCTCCACCATCCCGCTGGCGCAGCTGCTGGACGGCGCGCCGCCCGCGCTCGGCGCCGATTTCCTGATCACGCACTTCTTCAACCCGCCGCGCTACATGCAGCTGCTCGAAATCGTCGCCCGCCAACGACACCCGGGCCGAAGCGGTCGAAGCGGTGGATCAGTTCGCCGACGTGCGCATGGGCAAGGCCGTGGTGCGCTGCAACGACACGCCGGGATTCGTCGCCAACCGCCTCGGCGTGTACTGGATCGCCACCGCGATCGGCGAGGCGCTGGCCCGCGGAATCACCGTGGAGGAGGCCGACGCCGCCATGCAGCAGGTGATGGGCACGCCCCGCACCGGGGTGTTCGGGCTGATGGATCTGGTCGGCATCGGGCTGCACGAGCACGTCACCGGCTCGCTCGACCGGCTGCTGCCGGCCGCCGACGCGTGGCACCAGGTGCCCCCGCAGATGCACGTGTTCGAGCGGATGATGCAGATGGGCGCGACCGGCCGCAGCAGCGGTCGTGGGTTCTACGCGCGGGAAGGATCACAGCGGCTCGCGCTCGACCTCGAGTCCTTCGAGTACCGGCCGGTGCAGACGCCCCGGCCGACCGCCGCGAGCGCGCCTACGCTGAGACCGTGCGCGACCGCGTGCTGGCCTACGCCGTGGCGATGGTGCCCGAGGTCACCGACCGGCCCGAGCTGATCGACCTGGCGATGACGCGCGGTTACAACTGGAAGCGCGGCCCGTTCGCCATGGCTGCCGAGCTGACCGGTACGCCTGCGCCGCCGGCGGTACGCCGGCCCGGCACGCGCACGCTGGCCGATCTGCGCGACCGCGAGCCATTCGAGCACAACGATGCCGCGACACTGTGGGATGCCGGGGACGGCGTCGCGGTGCTCGAGGTCCACACCAAGGCCAACGCGATCGACGATGCGGTGCTCGACATCCTCGAGCTGACCGTTGCGCGAGCCGCAGGCCGCTATCGCGCCGCAGTGATCTATAACGACGGCCGGTTCTTCTGCACCGGCGGCAATCTCGGCCACATCCTGATGATGGCAAACGTCGCCGCATGGCACCGGCTGGAGGAATTCGGCGACCGCGGGCAGGCCGCGTTCAACGCGCTCAAGTACGCGCCGTTTCCGGTGATCGGCGCACCGTCGGGGCGGGCGCTGGGCGGCGGCTGCGAGGTACTGCTGCACTGCGACGCGGTGCAGGCGCACACCGAGACGTACATGGGCCTGGTCGAGCTGGGCGTGGGACTGCTGCCCGCGTGGGGCGGGTGCAAGGAGCTTCTGCAACGCATGGCCGCCCGGCAACCCGGCGGGCCGATGCCGGCCGCCGCCGCCGCGTTCGAGGTGATCGCCGCTGCACAGGTGTCGACGTCCGCCCAGAACGCCCAGGAGATCGGCTACCTGCGGCCGGCCGACCGGGTCACCGCCAACCGCGACCGGCTGCTGGCCGATGCGCTGGGGTTCGCGCTCGAGCTGGCCGACGGCTACGCGCCTCCCGAGCCGCCGCTGCTCACCGTCGCCGGCCCCTCCGGGCGGGCCACGCTCGAGCTGACCGCCGCGCAGCGCGCACCGATGCTCGGCGCCAGCGCCTATGACCTCGAGCTGGTGGGCCGCTACGCGTGGGTACTGACCGGCGGCGACGACGGCGATCCCACCGAACCGCTGCCCGAGAGTGCCCTCTCGGTGCTCGAGCTGCAGGGCATCGACGGGCTCATCCGGCAGCCGCAGACGGTCGAGCGCATCAGCCACATGCTGGCCACCGGAAAGCCGCTGCGAAACTGATGCAGCGCTACCAGGCACCGCTCGCCGATTTCGCGTTCAACCTCGAACGGATGCTGGACTACGAGCACACGATCGCCGCGCTGCCGGGATTCGAGGAGGCGTCGCTCGAGACTGCGCGCGCAGTGATCGCCCAGGCGGCGGAGTTCGGCCAGGAGGTGCTGCTGCCGTTGAACCCCGTCGGCGATGCAGAGGGGTGCCGGTTCGAGGACGGTGCGGTGACCACGCCGAGCGGGTTTCCGTGAAGCCCACCGCGCGCTGGTAGAAGGTGGCTGGTGTGGGCTTGCGATCGACGCAGATCGCGGTGGCAGCGGCCTGCCCGAGACCCTCGCGGTGTGTTACGAGGAGATCACCTGCTCGAGCAACCTCGCCTTTGCCACCTACCCGCTGCTCACCGCGGGGGCCGCCGCGGCGCTGTGCGCCCACGCGTCGGACGAGCAGATCGGCCGCTACGTCCCGCGGCTTGCCAGCGGCGAGTGGAGCGGCACGATGTGCCTCACCGAGCCGCAGGCCGGTACCGACCTGGGCCTGCTCACCACCCGCGCCGAGCCCGACCCCTCGACGGTGGCTACCGGGTCACCGGCACCAAGATCTTCATCACCGCCGGTGAGCACGACCTGACCGAGCAGATCGTGCACCTGGTGCTCGCGCGGCTGCCCGACGCGCCGGTGGGGACGGCCGGGATCTCGCTGTTCATCGTGCCGCGCCTGCGGGTGGGCGACGACGGCGCGACCGGTGCGCGAAACGGCGTGTCGTGCGGGTCGATCGAGCACAAGATGGGCATCAAGGGCTCCGCCACGTGCGTGCTCAACTTCGACGCCGCCCACGCTGAGCTGGTGGGCGAGCCGCACACCGGCATGGCGCAGATGTTCACCATGATGAACCGCGCCCGGCTCGGAGTCGGCGTCCAGGGGGTCGGCATCGGCGAGATCGCCTACCAGTCGGCACTCGCCTACGCCCGCGAGCGCCGCCAGGGCCGTGCGCCGGGCACGCCGCGGGGCCAGGCCGATCCGATCATCCGGCACGCCGACGTGCGCCGGGCGCTGCTGCGCATGCGCGCGCTGACCGAGGCGGGCCGCGCGCTGGCGCTGTGGGCGGCCGCCCAGATGGACATCGTCGCACCACCATCCCGATCCCGGCCGCCGCGAGGAGGCCGATGACCTGGTGGCGCTGCTCACGCCCGTGATCAAGGCTGCGTGCACCGACAACGGCACCGAGGCGGCAGGGCTCGCGATCGGCGTCTACGGCGGGCACGGATACATCACCGAGTCGGGCGTCGAACAGCTGGCCCGCGACGCGCGCATCAGCCAGATCTACGAGGGCACCAACGGCGTTCAGGCGCTCGACCTGGTGGGCCGCAAGCTGGCGATGCACCAGGGCCGGCTGCTGCGCCGGTTCTTCCACCGGCTCGACGCGCAGCTCGCCCAACCGCCCGCCGAGGGGGCGGAGCAGATCCACGCCCAGGCGCAGCTCGCCTTCAGGCGTCTGCAGGATGCGACCCTCTGGGTGGCCGAGGCCGGCCTGCGCGACCGCGAGGAGGCCGCCGCGGCCGCCACCGACTACCTGCGCCTCTTCGCGCTGGCCACCTTCGGCTGGCTGTGGCTGCGGATGGCCGATGAGTGCCTGCGCGGCGAGGGGCTCGACCCCGAGTTCTGCGCCCAGAAGCTCGACACTGCGCGGTTCTTCGCGCTGCGAATCCTGCCCGAGACTGCTGCGCTGGCCGAGATGATCACGGCCGGCAAGGCGGCCGTCGCCGAGGTGTGAAAGGAGCGAGGATGATCTATCGAAGCAGCGCCCCGCCGATCGAGATCCCCGATGTCTCGCTGCCCGAGTTCGTGCTGCGCGGCGCCGAGGGCCGCGACGCCAAGCCCGCGCTGATCGACCTGCCCACCGGCCGCACCATCACCTTCGCCCAGCTCGTGGGGATGACCCAGGCGGTCGCCGCGGGCCTGCAGGCCCGCGGATTGGAGGTCGGCGAGACCGTGGGAATCTTCGCCCCCAACCTGCCCGAGTACGCACCCGCGTTTCTGGGCGTCGGGCTGGCCGGCGGTGTGAACACCACGGTCAACGCGCTCTACACCCAGGGCGAACTCGAGAACCAGCTGCGCACCGCCCGGGCGCGGTTTCTGATCACGGTCGGGCCGATGCTCGACCGCGCGCTGCCGGCGGCTGCCGCCGCGGGTATCGAGGAGGTGTTCACGTTCGACGCCGCGGATCGGCACCACACCGTTCGCCGAACTGCTGGGCGACCCCGCAGGGTTGTGGGCGCCGCAGCTCGACCCTCCACCGCCCTTGCGGCGCTGCCGTACTCGAGCGGCACCACCGGGTTTGCCAAGGGCGTCAAGCTGACGCATCGCAACCTGGTGGCAAATCTGATCCAGAGCCAGGCGCACTTCCAGATCCGCGAGGACGACGTGCTTGCCGGGGTGCTGCCGTTCTTCCACATCTACGGCCAGACCGCGGTCATGAACCTCGGCCTGGCAAACGGGGCGACGGTGGTGACGATGCCGCGGTTCGACCTCGAGCAGTTCCTGGCGATGATCCAGGATCACCGCCTGACCGTCGCCGCGGTGGTGCCGCCGATCATGGTCGCCCTGGCCAAGCACCCGCTGGTCGACCAGTACGACCTCAGCTCGCTCGACCTGATCAACTCGGGCGCCGCGCCGCTCGACGCCGAGCTGGAGGAGGCGGCCTCGCGGCGCGTGGGCGCACGCTGCCAGCAGGGCTACGGGATGACCGAGGCAAGCCCGGTGACCCACTGCATGCCGCGCGACGCGCCGGTGGTGCCCGGATCGGTCGGGAGCCTTGTGCCGAACACCGAGGCGCGGGTGATCGGCATCGAGACCGGCACCGACGTCGAGCCGGGCCAGCCCGGCGAGCTGCTGGTACGTGGCCCGCAGGTGATGATCGGCTACATGGACGACGACGCGGCGACCGCCTACACGCTCGACCCGGACGGTTGGCTGCACACCGGCGACGTGGCGGTGGCCGACCCCGACGGTACGTGGCGGATCGTCGACCGCGTCAAGGAGCTGATCAAGTACAAGGGCTACCAGGTGCCGCCGGCGATGCTCGAGGCGCTGCTCTTGACGCGCGACGACGTGGCCGACGCGTGTGTGGTGGGCGCGCCCGACGAGGAGGCCGGCGAGATCCCGAAAGCGTTCGTGGTGGCCCGCGGCGAGCTCGACCCGGACGAGGTGATGGCGTTCGTGGCCGCCAACGTCGCCCCGCACGAGCGCATCCGCGCGATCGAGGTGATCGACGAGATCCCGAAGTCGGCCTCGGGCAAGCTGCTGCGCCGAGTGCTGGTCGAGCGCGAACGTGAATAGAAGGTGTCAGCGCAGTTTCTATTCACGCCAACGGCTGCAGGTGTACTGTCAGCTCGTCTGGTGAATAGAAACTGCGCTGACCCCTTCTATTCACCACCCAGAGAGCGGCTGATCTCGGCGGCGTGGCGCAGCAGGTGCGCTGCGGCAGCGTCCTGCGAAGCGTGGTCGAACCGGCCCGCCGGCCCCTGCAGCCCCAGGATCGCCACGAGCTCTGCGCCCGGCCCGAATACCGGCGCCGCGATCGCGTTCAGATCGGCCTCGCGCTCGCCCTCCGCCCGGGCCCATCCCGCAGCGCGCACCTGGTCGAGCGCCCGTCCGAGCGCCTGGGGGTCGGTGATGGTGCGATCGGTCAGCGGCTCGAGCACCGCCGCCGGCACTGACCGTCCGAACGCCAGGCCCACCTTGCCCGCTGCCGTCGCGTGGCCGACGCTGGGCCGGCCGACGCGCGCGACGCTCACGACCGACGCCGCACTCGCCACGAAGTCGACAGTGACCGCATCGGTGTCGCCGGGGATCGAGAGGGTGGCGGTCTCGCCGGTCTCCTCGACCAACGCTGTGAGGTGACCGCGGGCGATCGCGCGCACGTCGATGCCGGCGAGCACATGGTTGGCCAGCGCCAGCAGGTGCGTCCCCAGCCGATAGCGGCCGGTGGACGGCAGGTGCTCGACATAGCCTGCCGCCACCAGCGTCGCGAGGATGCGCGAGACCGAGGACGGATTGATGCCCGTGATCTGGGCAATATCCGTCGCGCGGGCCTCTGCAGGCTGCTGCAGAAAGGCATCCAGCACGCGGGTCGCGCGCTCGACAGCGGCCAGATGACGCTCTGCAGGTCTTCCGGTTGGTGGCATGGGCCTATTATGATCGTCACATGGCAATGCACATCGACCCGGCGCGCAGGCTCGACTTCCGCGACGTGGTGGGCGCATTTGCGACAGGCGTCACTGTGGTCACCACCCGCTACGGCGATTCGCGTGCCGGAATGACGCTGAACTCGTTCACTTCGGTGTCGCTCGATCCGCTGATGATCCTGGTGTCGCTGGCCCATGGCACCCGCACGCTCGAGAAGATCCGCCAGAGCGAACGGTTCGCGGTGAACGTGCTGCACCGCCGCCAGCGCGACGTGGCTCTGGCGTTTGCCAAGCCCGGCGCGCCATTTCCTGACGGCCACACCGTGGTCGATCCCGCGGGATTCGTGGTGGTACGGCATTCGCTGGCGATCCTGCGCTGCGAGGTCGCGCATGTGTTCACCGCCGGCGACCACGACCTGGTGGTCGGAGAGGTGACCGACTTCGAAGGCTCGGGCGGCGAGCCGCTGATCTTCCACCGTGGGGCATTTGGCGGACTCGACGAGGATGCGCTCGTGCCGCGCGGCCGCGTGATCGGCATCGCCGGCAGCTGGTAGCCGGACGGAAACTGTGAATAACAGGGGTCTGACCCCTGTTATTCATCCTGAGGTGAGGCGCAGGACGCGGTGGTGGTGGCAAGGATCGAGCCGTGAGCGGAGCGCAGGCGTGCGCTCGTTGCACGTCGAGCACCGCACACGGCGTGGGACGCCGCCACCGCCGGCGCGGACCAGCCTCAGGGCCCTTCGCCGGTGACCCAGAGTAGGCAGGGCGAGCGCTTGCGCACACGCTTGGCGATGCGGGCGAACAGCCGCGGCCGAAATCGCGAGCGGTCAGGCCCGAGCACGAGCAGTCCTGCCTGGTACTCGCCGGCCAACTCGAGCAGCGCGTCGACCGGCCGCGGAGACGGCACCCGCAGATGCTCCACTGCAATCCCCAGCCCCGCGATATGGCCCACCAGCTCCTTGATCTGCGCGCGGTCTTCAGCCTCCTCGAGCTCGGCGTAGCGCATCGTCAGCGCCATCGGCCACCACGGCCGCTCGACCGCGTCCACGACGATCAGCCGCGAGCCGGTCTCGATCGCCGCCTGGGCCGCGACCCGCACCGCCTCGGGATCGAACGGCACGGCAAGCGTCGCCAGGATCACCGTCCCGCTGCGCCGTCCCTCTGCCGGTGACTCGACCGGCGGGTCGATCGTGATGGAATCGCGAACCTTCACTGGCCCCCCAGGATCAGAACCTCGTTGCGCGTATGTTGCCCGATGATCGGGCTCAACGACAAGGGGCCGGGTCGCAAAATGCGAACGGCCCGGGCATCCGTGACGCGTGGATGCCCGGGCCGCATGCGGATCTACTCGACTACAGCGCCCACCGGAGGCTTGTCGTCGGGCATCGTTGGTGCCCACAGACGCATCGCCAGCGGCCGCCTCTCCTGCACCTTCACGCGGTAGATGTAGAGCACGGCGGCGATGAGCAACACGCCGACGCCCTCGCCGACCACCGTCTTGTTGGTGTTACCCCAGGCCAGGCCCGAGTTCCACCCACCCCATATCAACAGGAGTAAGTCGAACGCCGCAAGCGCCGCGGCGATCGGTACCCAGATCTTCCCGACCGCGATCGGCCGTGGCCAGTTGGGCCTGTCTCGCCTGAGCAACAGGAACCCTGACATCGCGAACACGTGGCACAACACGTACCCCAGATTCGAGAAGATCAGGATCTTGATCGCCCCCTGCACGTCATAGGCATACGTGCACAGCAAGAACAGGTTCAGGAGCGCGTCCAGCGTCATCGCGTTCGCGGGCACGTGTTTCTTCGACAGCTTGCCCAGCCACCGGATGGTCATGCCGTCCTGCGAGATGCCGTAGAGCGCCCGCGACCCGTCCGCCGTGGCGGTGTTCATGGCCAGCACGATGCCCGCGCAGAGCGAGAACACCGCAAGCCCGGCGAGTGCCCCTGGAAGCAGGATGCGCAGCGTCTCGGGCATGAACGTGTAGAGATTGGTGGCCGTCATGTTCTGGTCGCCGAACGTCCCCATCGCACCCATCGGCAGAAGGCCGTAGGTGATGACGCCGAAGATGGCCGCGACCCGCAGGGCCTTGGGCGTATCACGCGCGGTGTCGTGGTACTCCGGAGCAAACGTGGCGCAGCACTCCATGCCGTACGACGACCAGCACATGGCGTACAGCCACACGATCACGAGGGTAAAGCTCGAGGTTCCGAGCGAGCCCGCCGTCGCGCTGATGTTGTTGTGCAGGTTGGAGCTATGCCAATCGCCGGTCAGGTACGGAAGCACGATCATGACCGCCAGCGGGATCATCAAGAGCGCGCCGGTGATGTAGCCCACCCACACCGCCGGCCGCATGCCGACGACGTTGAACGCCCAGATCGCAATGATGATCACCGCGGTGAGCGCGATCGGGAAGGTCATGTACACCGACTGACCCAGAATTGACCACTGATGGTTCCACGCAGAGCCGGCCGCGGCCGACGCCGGATACCACTGATCCTGCACCAGCAGGCCCACGACCACGCCTGTCGCCGAGAGCACCACCGACCAGCCGATCCAGTAGCCGAACGCCGCGATCGGGCCGACGAACGAGAGGTACTTTTTCCACGCCTCGTGTGCGTAGATGGCGATGCCGCCGGCGAGGTTCGGGAACATCGCGGCGGTTTCGGAGTAGATGTAGTTGTGCAGAGCCCCGAGGAGGACCGAAACGGTCCAGAGGATGACCGCACCCCAACCACCGAGGCTGAGCACAGACCCGCCCAGGCTGGTGATGAGGAAACTGGGATTCGCCAGCGCGACGACAAATCCGTCGAACCAGCTGATCGATTTGAGGAGCTCTCGTTCCTCAACCGCGGCAGTGGCCATAGAACCCTCCTAGTGGGGATAAACCGTATAAGCCGGAAAACAGAGTGGCGCGAGCATCAAACAGGATCGCCCTCGATAGGTCAAGGTTCTCGCGTCTCGGTGTGAGTATGGACGTGGCGCCAGACGCCGGAGTGCGCGAAGATACACACGTGGATCTCAAGTCCGTGCTCAACACCCGGCCGCCCCGGATCAACCTCACGTGCGACTGCGGCACGTCGGGCCTCGCGCTCTACGGCGAGACGTGGACGTGCCCCAGCTGTGGCCGCCGCTACGACACGACCCAGATCCCCAGCGGCGACTACCAGCAGATCGCCAACCTCGACCGTCGCTACCGCCGGATCGGCTATGGGGTGATGGTGGTGCTGGCCACCGTCGTACTCGTGGTCGCGCTCACCGGCCAGCTGATCTCGACGTTTGCCGGCCTCTCGGTGACGCTGCTCTCGTGGTTTGTGTACCTGCGTCCTCTTGTGCATCGAAAGCACAAGAAGGCGGTGGCCAAGCTCACCCGATCGTGGCAGATCGAGGGCGAGCCGGCCGCCGGCAGCTAGCCGGCGGCCGCCCGGAATCCGGAATTACCCTGCGTCTGCTTCGGCGAGCAGCTTCTCGGCAAGCTCGCGCTTCTCGTCCGACGTCATCTTCTTGAGCTCGTTGGAGAGCGCGCGCTGGTTGATGACCACGTTCCAGTAGTCGAGCGACTCCATGCCCAGAAGCGCCGTCTTACCCACGAACTGGCGCAGTACCTCGTTGGTCGGCCCCATCACCCAGCCGGCCTTGCCGTCGCGCAGGTAGCGCTCGAGCTGCAGCGGCTCCTTCTTGTAGGCCGTGCCACCGCAGCAGTGCAGCATCTTGTCCACCACGTGGGCCACGTTCTTGGCGGCCGTGAACTTGATCTGCCAGAGCCACGGCAGGTAGTTGCCGCGGGCCAGCTCGTCGGTGATCTTGGCTCTGCGAGCCGTCGGTCACCAGGTCGAGCGCGTGGGCCACACCGAACGTCAGCAACCGTGACGCATTGGTGTCCATGATCGCCTCGCCGACCGCGTCCTGAATGGTCGGGTAGTCGCACACCCGCAGGCCCACGTCCTTGTGGGTCTTGCGCGTGGTGTGGCGCACGGCGATGTCGATGGCGCCCAGCGCGATGCCGTTCCACGTGCCCGACGACCCGATCAGGAAGTTGGGATCGACGGACTCGTCGTTGGAGAACGCGCCGTCGCCGATCTCGCCCACCAGCTGCTCCTCGGGGACGAACTTCCAGTCCAGCAGGAGCGTGCCCGACTGGTTGCCGCGCAGGCCCATGGCGTCCCACTCTTCGGGCTTGGCCTCGATCTCGGACTTGTCGACGACGAACACCGACAGATTCGAGTAGTCGCCGTTGTAATCGGGCGATGTGGTCTGCAGCACATAGAAGTCGGCAAACCCGGCCGACGTCGTCCACGACGCCTTCTTCAGCACCTCGTAGCCGCCGTCCGCCTTGCGGGCGCCCGAGGCGATCGGGTACCAGAAGTGCGATCCCGTCTCGGGATCCGAGTACGACAGCGTGCCCAGAAGGCCGTCCCGCACCTTCTTCAGGTAGTTCTCGATCAGGTAGTCGGTCGCGCGCAGCTTGAGCGACTCGACCGCCCCGATGTGCATCGTGTAACACATTGCGCACGAGGCGTCGCCGTAGCGCGCGATCGTCTCGGTCACGTTTGCGTACATGACGTGGTTCTGACCCAGACCGCCCCACTCCTTGGGCAGCATCAGCCCCAGGAATCCGTCCGGCGCCCAGAGCCTCGAGGCTCTTGCGCGGGAACGTCAGCGTGCGGTCGTTCTCAGCCGCCAGCGGCCGGATGGTCTCCTCGCAGATCTCCTTGAGTCGTTCCAGCAGAGCCTTCTGCTCGTCATCCAGGTACCAGTCAGGCTGGAACATCGGGTCAAGTCCGTCCATCGCGGACTCGGCAACCGTTGCCATCCGGTTCTCCCTTCTTCGTAACGTCGAAAAATTAGGCGAAACCATCCTACTCAACCTGCAAACCCGGAGCGACGGGGAGGTGCTATATCGCACGACATGGAGACCTTCACATGTACGATTCCTACATGTCGGTTTCCGACACAACCCCGGCCGCCGGGCGGCCTGCTGCCCGCGTCGGCGTCGACAGCCGGTATCTGCACCAGATCATCAACACGGTTTCGTCGACCCTCGATCTGGACCGGGTGCTGCGCGCGATCGTCGATCTGATCTCCGACGCGATCGACTGCCACGCGTGCTTCGTGTACTTCGTCGATCCCGCCGACGGCTCGCTGGCGCTGCGCTCCGTGTCCGACCCGTACGGGGCGCTGGTGGGCCGGCTGCGGTTCGAGCACGGCGAGGGTCTGGCGGGCTGGGTGGCCGCCAACAATCAGCCGGTATTCCTGGGCGACAACGCCCTCGCCGATCCGCGCGTGAAGATCGTGCCCGAGGCCGAGGAGGAGGACTACCAGTCGCTCGTAGCGGTGCCCCTGACCGACAAGTCGGGCACCGTGATCGGGGTGATCGCGCTCCACGGCGAGGCGCCGCGCGAGTTCACCCAGGCCGACTCCGACTTCCTCATGCAGTCCGCGTCGCTGGTGGCCGGAGCGATCGAGAACGCGCGGCTCTACCAGGACACGCGGCGCCGCCTGGCGCTGGTCGAGGGGCTCGCCGATCTGGCCCGGGCGGTGGCCGGCGCAGCGCGGCTGGACGATCTGCTGCCGGCCGTCACCAAGCGCGCCCACCGCCTGCTCACGGTCGACGCCTGCCAGCTCTACGTGGTCGATCCCGCCGGCGGCGCAAAGCTCCTGTGCAGCGCCTGGCCACCCGACGCCGCCCCGCCCTCGCCCCTCACGGCGCACGAGATGAGCGTCGAACTGGCCCGCCGCAACGGCGCCGCCGGCAACCTCAGCATGCGGCTGTGGGGCCCCGACACGCACGGCTCTGCGGCGGTGCTGTCGCTGGTCTCGGCCGACGAGCTGGTCGGGTTCCTGGCGCTGCGGATCCCCGCAGGCCGGCGCATGGACGCCGAGGAACGCGAGATCGCCGCCTCGATCGCCGGCCAGACCGCTGTCGCGATCAAGAAGGTCGAGCTGATCGACCGGCTCACCGAGCGAAACGCGATCAAGGACCTGCTCGAGGACCTGGCCCACGCCACCGCCGCCCCCGACGAGCTGCAACAACCGGGCGCGCGGGTTGGGGGCCGATCTCGAACAGCCGCACCTGGTGCTGCAGGCGGTGCCGCGGCCGGGCACCGCACAGCAGTCCTGGGACGACGTCACGGCCAGCCTCGAGAATCAGGCCACGCGCATGTTCCCCGGATCGCTGTTCGACCGCCGCGACACCGCGCTGCGCGGCCTGGTGCGGTTGGGTACGGGCGGCGAGGAGCGCGCCCTCGAGAAGCTCCGCGAACTGCACGCGTCGCTCAACGCCCGCCATCCGCTGGCGATCGGCACATCGCAGCGGTGCACGGGTGCGGTGAGCTTTCGCACCGGGTTCGAGGAGGCCGAGCAGGCGGTCGCGGCGGCCGCGATCGTGAGCCCCAATCCCAGCGTCGTCGCATTCGACGATCTGGGCGCCTACAAGTATCTGCTGCGGGTGGGCCGAGACGGGCGTGTGCGCGACCCGCGCGGCGACGCGCTCGAGATCCTGGTCGACTACGACCGCCGCCACCGCTCGCAGCTTCTCACCACGCTCGAGGAGTTCCTCAAGCGCCGCGGCAACATCGCCGCCGCCGCCCAGACGCTGTTCGTGCACCCAAATACGCTGCGCCAGCGGCTGCGCCGGATCGAGGATCTGACCGGCCTCGACGTGCAGAACGAGGACTGGCTGATGATCGAGATCGAGCTGAAGCTGCTGCGCCTCGAGCACGCGCTGGGCCACCAGCTCTAACGCACAAAGGGGGTCAGCCACCTTTTGTGCATGGGCAAACGCCTAGGGTTGCAACAAACGCCACGGATGCACAAAAGGTGGCTGACCCCCTTTGGGTGTGCTCCCGCGGGCGGTGGGTGGACGACTCCACATAGGAACTCGCGGAATTGTGCGCCGCCAACTGGTGTCCCTTCCGGGCCTTTTGGCTTAGGATCAGGCGGAATCTTCCGGGAAGGGTGAGCGGTCCGTGCGGGTGTGGGTTTCTCTATACGAGTCTGCGAACGGCCACGCCCTCCCCGATGCCTCGGATCTGGAAGGAACCCTCGACCTGCGATGAGCTTTCTCCTCACGTGCCCCAACTGCGGTCGCCGCCCCGTGGACGAGTTCTCCTACGGCGGCGAGATCACCTCTCGCCCCGACTCCTCAGAGGACGAGCACGCCCTCTTCAGCTACCTGTACTTCCGCCGCAACGTGGCCGGCGAGCAGACCGAGTGGTGGTTCCACTCCTCGGGCTGCCGCGAGTGGTTCCAGGCGCGGCGTATTACCACTGACAACACGGTGCTCGAAACCGCCAAACCCGGAGCGTTGAATGGCTAGTCCCCGTCTGTCCGAGCAGCGCAGCGAACTGATCGACCGCTCGCGCGAGATCGCCTTCTCGTGGCAGGGAGAGCCGTACACCGGCTACGCCGGCGACACCATCGCCTCGGCCCTGTATGCAGCGGGCGTGCGAGTGTTCTCGCGTTCGTTCAAGTACCACCGCCCGCGCGGCCTGATGTGCTGCGGCGGCGCATGCCCCAACTGCCTGGTCAAGGTGGGCGACACGCCGACCGTGAAGGCCTGCATGACGCCGATCACCGGCGGGATGCAGGTGCAGCACATCAACGCCTGGCCGTCGCTCGAGCGCGACGCGCTGCACTCGCTGACCAAGGTCACGCCGGGCTTCGGCATGCAGGTGGGCTTCTACTACAAGACCTTCATCCGCCCCAAGTGGGCGTGGAAGTACTACGAGCGGTTCCTGCGCGGAGCGGCCGGCCTGGGTCAGCTCGATCCCGACCATCGCCGCAGCCGCCGGTTCGAAAAGGTGCATCGCCACGTCGACGTGCTCGTCATCGGCGGCGGCCACTCCGGCCTGGAAGCCGCGATCGCCGCGGCCGAGCAGGGCAAGGACGTGGCGCTGGTCGAGGAGGGTCTGGCGCTGGGCGGCCTGCTCTCCTACGCCGGCCCTGACGCCGCCGATACGGCGGCGAAGCTGGCCGAGCGCGCCCGCGAGGTGGGCGTGCACGTCCTGCAGCCGGCCTACGCCGGCGGCGTGTACGAGGGCAATCTGGTGCCCGTCTACCAGGGCGACACCATGCACCGGTTCCGCGCCGCCGAGGTGGTGCTGGCCGGCGGCACGCTCGAGCAGCCGCTGGTATTCGAGAAGAACGACCTCCCCGGCGTGATGCTGGGCGGAGCGGCACGGCGGCTGGTCAACCAGTTCCGGGTCGCCCCCGGCGAGCAGGCCGTGGTGGTCTGCTCGGACGATGCGGGCATCGACGCCGCGATCGATCTGGCCAACGCCGGCATCCACGTCGAAGCGGTGGCCGATACGCGCACCGGCGCACCTTCCGAACGCCTCGCCAACGCCAATATCCAGCACCTCACCGGGTTCGCTCCGGTGGCGGCCAAGGGCTCGAAGGCCGTCTCGGGCATCACGGTGGCAAACGGCTCGGAGCGGCGCTCGCTGAGCGCCGACCTGGTGCTGATGAGCGGCGGGCGGGTCGGCCAGCTCGGGTTCCTGACCCAGGCCGGCGGCTCGATCAAGTACGACCGCGAACGCCGCGTCTACGTACCCGACCGGGTCCCCGAGGGCGTCCGCGTCGAGGTCGACCCCGTCGGCACCACCGAGGCGATTCCGGCCAAGTGCGGCAGCGCCAAGGGCAAGCAGTTCGTGTGCTTCTGCGAGGACGTCACCACCAAGGACGTGGGCCAGTCGATCCAGGAGGGCTTTGCCTCGCTCGAGCTGAGCAAGCGCTACACGACCGTCACCATGGGCCCTTGCCAGGGCCGCATGTGCCACCGCAACTCGGGCCTCCTGATGGCCGCCGAGCTGGGCATCGACCCCGACGCGCCAGCAGGCCGGTGTGACCACCGCGCGGCCGCCGCACCACCCCACCAGCTTCTCGATTCTGGCCGGGCGCGGCTACGAGCCGGTCAAGCGCACCGCGATCCACCACTGGCACGAAGAGCACGGCGGAAAGATGCTGTGGGCCGGCGACTGGAAGCGCGCCTACGACTACGGCACGCCCGAAGACGAGACCGCCGCGGTGCACGAGTCGCTGGGGCTGATCGACGTCTCGACGCTGGGCAAGCTGATCGTGCGCGGGCCTGACGCCGCCGAGTTCCTCGAGCGGCTCTACCCCAACCGGTTCGGCGACATGAAGACCGCCCGCGTGCGCTACGGCGTGGTGTGCGGCGACGACGGCTCGATCATCGACGACGGCACCGTCGCGCGGCTCTCCGAGACCGAGTACTACGTGACCACCACGTCGTCGGGCGCCGGCGGCATGGAGCAGTGGTTCACCTGGTGGAACGCCGTGTGGAACATGGACGTGCAGGTGATCAACGTGACCAGCGCGATCGCGGCCGTCAACCTGGCCGGGCCCCAACGCGCGCACCGCGCTCGCCAAGCTGACCGACTTCGACATCTCGAACGAGGCGTTTCCGTACCTGGGCGCCGGTCACGCAAACATCGCGGGCGTGCCCGCCCTGCTCCTGCGGATCGGCTTCGTGGGCGAGCTGGGCTACGAGATCCACTACCCCAGCGCTGCCGGCGAGTACCTGTGGGAGCAGCTGATGGAGGCCGGCGCCGAGTTCTCGGTGAAGCCCTTCGGGCTCGAGCCCCAGCGCGTGCTGCGGCTCGAGAAGATGCACGTGATCGTCGGCCAGGACACCAACGCCGAGTCCAACCCGCTCGAGGCGGCCATGCCGTGGATCGTGAAGCTGGACAAGGAGTCGCCGTGGATCGGCAAGTACTCGCTGGAGTACTTCAAGCGCCGCGGCGACCGGTTCGCGCTGATCGGGTTCACCACCGACAACGACCGTACGCCCGTCGAGGGGACGCAGGTGATCGGTGACAACGGCCGGCCGATCGGCCGCATCACCAGCTCGCGGTTCTCCAAGCGGCTGGGTAAGTCGATCGGGATCGCGTGGGTGCCGATCGACCACGCCGAGGAGGGCCGCTCGCTCACGATCAGCGATCCGTCGGGAGCCAAGATCCCCGCGACCGTGACTCACAAGGCCTTCTACGACCCCGATGGAGAGAAGCTGCGCTCATGACGGTTACCGATCCCTACGCGTTCCTCTCGCCCGCCTCGGTGGCGGGCAGCGCAGCGCACACTCCCGCGCTGCGCACCCCCATGGAGCGCTCGCATCTGGCCGCCGGCGCGACCCTGGTCGACCACGAGGGCTGGCGGCTGGCGTCCTATCCGGACGCCGACGCCGATCTCTGGATCACCGACCTCTCGCACATGGGCAAGCTCGATGTGCGCGGTACCGCCGAGGAGCTCGACAAGCTCACCGGGGGACTCGAGCCCGGCCATGCCCGCAACGACGACGGGGTATGGACGCTGCGGTTGACCGCCATCCACGGCTACGTCCTGTGTCCGTTCGGCCGGGTGGCCGAGCTGCGCCAGCGGATCGGCGCCGCCGCGGTCGACGTGAGCTGCGCGATGGCCGCCGTCGAGGTTGGCGGTGAGCAGTGGCGCGAGGTGTGGATGCGCTCATCCGGATCGGATGTACGCGAGAGCAAGTTCCCGGCAAACCGGTGCATGGGCGGCTCGGTCATGCGCTGCCCGTCGATCACTCTCAACGCCGGCGATCACATCGTGATGCTGATCGGCTGGGAGTTCGGCGAGTACTTCTGGGAGGCCATCCTGGATGCCGGCGTCAATTTCGATCTCACCCCGGTGAGCCCGTTGGGTGTGCCCAAGCAGGAGGTGGAGGCATGATCGGCCTCTTGAAAAAGCACCGCTACTTCAAGCGCCACGACCTGAAGAGCTCGTACGACGCAATCATCATCGGCGCGGGTGCGCATGGTCTCGCCACCGCCTACTACCTTGCCAAGAACCATGGTATGACCAATGTCGCGGTGCTGGACAAGTCGTACATGGGCGCGGGCGGCTCGGGGCGCAACACCACCATCGTGCGCTCCAACTACCTGACGCCGGAGGGTTCGCTGTTCTACCAG
This sequence comes from uncultured Actinomycetes bacterium, assembly GCA_963796875.1. Lineage (GTDB taxonomy): Bacteria > Actinomycetota > Thermoleophilia > Gaiellales > JAICJC01 > CAVPTL01. The sequence continues at coordinate 1,194,967 of CAWCNL010000002.1, read as the reverse complement.
GCCAGCCTGAACCTGTACGAGTCGCTGTCGCAGGAGCTCAACTTCAACACCATGCTCTCGCAGCAGGGCCACCTGACGCTGGCGCACTCCGACCGCTCGGTCAACACGATGATGGAGCGCGCCGAGGTGAACCGGCTGGTGGGCGTCGACTCGCGGGTGGTCTACCCCGACGAGATCAAGGAGCTGTGCCCGCAGCTGGACGTGACCGACCATCCGACGTTCCCGATCCTGGCCGCGCTCTACCACCCGCCGGGCGGCATCATCCGCCACGACGCAGTGGTGTGGGGCTACGGCAAGGAAGCCGATCGGATGGGCGTCGAGATCCATCCGTACACCGAGGTCACCGGCATCAACGTGTCGGGCGGCAAGGTCACGGGCGTCGAGACCAACCGCGGCACGATCAACGCCGGCAAGGTGATCTCGTGCGTCGCCGGGTGGAGCACCGGGGTCTGCGAGATGGTCAACATCCCGCTGCCGCTGACCACTCACATCCTGCAGGCGTGCGTGACCGAGCCGGTCAAGCCGCTGCTGCACAAGATCATCGTCTCGGGCACGCTGCACATCTACATCAGCCAGTCTGACCGCGGCGAGTTCGTGATGGGCTCCGAGATCGAGCCGTACTCCGGCTACTCGACCAAGGGCACGTTCCGGTTCATCGAGGATCTGGCCATGCACATGGTCGAGCTCTTGCCGATGCTGGGCGAGGCCAAGATCCTGCGCCAGTGGACGGGACTGTGCGACGTGTCGCCGGACTACTCGCCGCTGATGGGCGTTACCGAGGTCGACGGGTTCCTGCTCGATGCGGGCTGGGGCACCTACGGCTTCAAGGCATCACCGATCGTCGGCCACACGATGGCCGAGCTGATCGCCACCGACAAGACACCCGCCCTGATCGAGCCGTTCCGGCTCTCGCGCTTCTACGAGGACCAGCTGGTGTCCGAGCGCGGCGCGGCGGCGGTATCCCACTGAATCAAGGAGCTGAGCGTTGAAGTCAAGCCTCGAGATTGCGCAGGAAGCCACCCTGCGGCCGATCATGGATGTCGCCAGGGACATGGGCCTCGAGGAGGACGAGGTCGATCTCTACGGCAAGTACAAGGCCAAGGTCGACCTGAGCGTGATCGACCGGCTGTCGGGCGCGCCCGACGCCAAGATCATCTGCGTCTCGGCCATCACGCCGACCAAGGCGGGCGAGGGCAAGACGACGACGTCGGTGTCGCTGACGCAGGGCATGGGCGCGATCGGCAAGAAGCCGGTGCTGTGCCTGCGCGAGCCGTCGCTGGGTCCCATCTTCGGCATCAAGGGTGGAGCCGCCGGCGGCGGGTTCACCCAGGTCGTCCCGATGGAGGACCTGAACCTGCACTTCACCGGCGACTTCCACGCGGTGGCTGCTGCCAACAACATGCTGGCCGCGTTCGTCGACCGGCACATCTTCTACGGCAACGAGTGCCGGATCGCGCCGCACGGCGTGACCTGGCGGCGCGCGGTCGACATGAACGACCGCAACCTGCGCAACATCGCCACCGGCCTCGGCGGCCCCACGCACGGCATTCCGCGCGAGACCGGGTTCGACATCGTCGCAGCCTCCGAGATCATGGCGATCATGGGCATGGCCACCTCGCTGCAGGATCTGCGCAAGCGGATCGGTGCGATCACGGTGGGCTACGACCTGGACGGCAATCCGGTCACCGCCGAGCAGATGGGCTGCGCCGGTGCCATGACGGTGCTGCTCAAGGACGCGCTCAAGCCCAACCTGATCCAGACGCTCGAGGGCCAGCCGTGCTTCATGCACATCGGCCCGTTCGGCAACATCGCCCACGGCAACAGCTCGGTGATCGCCGACCTGGCCGGCAAGAAGCTGGGCGAGTACCTGATCACCGAGGCCGGGTTCGGCTCGGATCTGGGCATGGAGAAGTTCATGGACATCGTGTGCCGCGGCGGCGGGTTCAAGCCCAGCGCGATCGTGATCGTGGCGACGGCCAAGGCGCTCAAGCACCATGCCGGTCTGACCGACCCCAATCCGTCGCAGGCCGAGAGCCTCAAGGCAATCGAGGAGGGTTCGCAGGAACCTGGAGCGGCACCTGATGAACGCCAAGGAGTTCGGTGTGCCGGCGGTCGTCGCGGCCAACCGGTTCCCCGGCGACACCGACGAGGAGGTGGCGCTGGTGCAGAAGCTCGGGCTCGAGTACGGCGCCCACGCCGCGGTGCTGAACGAGGGCTTCACCGAGGGTGGTGCCGGCGCGGCCGAGATGGCCGAGGCGGTGGCCGATGCGGCCGACCAGCCCAACACGTTCAACTTCATGTACGAGGACTCCGATCCGATCGACGTGAAGATCGAGAAGATCGCCAAGCGCATCTACCGCGCCGAGGGCGTCGACTTCGCCCCGGCTGCGCGGCAGAAGGTCGAGCAGTTCACGCGCGACGGGCTGACCGGCCTCTCGATCTGCATGGCCAAGACGCACCTCTCGCTGTCGGCCGATCCCGCGCTTGCCAATGCGCCCACCGGCTACCGGATCCCGGTGCGCGACATCCGTCCGTACACGGGCGCCGGGTTCCTCACGGCGCTGTGTGGCGACATCATGCAGATGCCCGGGCTGGGCGCCACGCCGGCCGGGTTCAACGTCGACATCGACGAAAATGGGAAGACCGTCGGCCTCTTCTAACGGAGAGCCCGACCCGTATCTGAGCTCGAGGGTCGACGAGTTCCTCGACCTGCTTGCCGCCCGCACCCCCGCTCCCGGCGGGGGTGCGTCGGCGGCGCTGACGTGTGCGATGGCGGCGGGGCTCGTCGAGATGGCGACGTCGTTCGCGTCGGCCCGCGGACTCGAACGCGTGCATGAGCGCGCCCAGGCTCTGCGCGCACAGGTGCAGGTGCTCGCCTACGCCGACGGCCAGTCGTACGGCAGGGTGATCGAGGCGCTGCGGCTGCCGCCGGGCGAGGGGCGCAAGGAGCAGCTGGACGCCGCAGTGGCCGGCGCGATGGCCGGTCCGATGGAGATTCTCGAGATCGCCTCCGAGGTCGCGACGCTCGCGGCCGACGTGGCCGAGACGGGCAACCGCAACCTCGAGGGCGATGCGCTCACGGGAGCGCTGCTGGCCGAGGCGGCGGCGCGGTCGGCGGCGACGCTCGCCCAGCTGAACGCGAGCATGCTGTCGGTCAGCGCCCTGGCCGACGCGCACCTGGACGAGTTGCGCCCGCTGCTGGCCCGCGCGACCCGCGCCCGGGAGCGCGCGGTCAGCGCCTACGCCGCCATGTGACACACAGACACGAACGCAACAAACGTGCCAGGCACGTTTGTTGCAGTTCACCCTGAGGCACGACGTGAATAAAGGGAACAGCCCTCACGGCGTTTCGGTCTGAGGTGACGCTCGTGGCAAGCGCGATGACCGCCGCCAACGTCAACGCAGTGCTCGTTCGCGCGCTGGCATTCGTAAAGCAAAACTGGATCGAACTGCTGCTGGGCGCGGCCACCTGGATAGTCGAGCGGCAATGGGGCGACGGGTCTCTGAGACCGTCCGACGTCATCTATGCCGCGTTCGTTGGTGGCTGCTTCACACTCGGCGCTGAGATCACCCGGCGCAACTGCTCACCACGCCCTGACGCATAGAAAGTGCCTGGCACTTTGTATGCGTCTGACCTGGGAAGGGCGGCAGGTGTAGACTCGCCCGATGCGCGTTTTGGTGGTCGGATCGGGGGGGCGTGAGCATGCGCTTGCCTGGAAACTGCACTCCTCACCCGAGCTGAGTGAGCTGCACGCTGCGCCCGGAAATCCGGGGATCGCGCAGCTCGCCACCACCCACGACGTCGCCGTCACCGACCTCGAGGGCCTGACCGCGGTCGCCCAGCACATCGCCGCCGATTTTGTCGTGATCGGCCCCGAGGTCCCGATCGTCGCCGGCCTCGCCGACCGCCTCGAAGCCGCCGGCATCGCAGCGTTCGGGCCGTCTGGCAACGCGGCCGAACTCGAGGGTTCCAAGGCGTTCGCCAAGCAGGTCATGGACGGCGCCGGCATCCCCACTGCCCGCCACGCCGTCTGCGACACCATGGCCGCCGTCGAGGTCGCCATCGCCGAGTTCGACGGCCGCGTCGCAATCAAGGCCGACGGGCTGGCCGCCGGCAAGGGCGTCTTCATTTGCGAGACCGCCGGCGAGGCCAACGCCGCCGCCCGCGAATGCCTGATCGCCGGACGTTTCGGCAGCGCCGGGGCGCGGGTGGTCGTCGAGGAGCTGATGACCGGTCCCGAGGTCTCGGTGCTCGCGCTCTGCGACGGCGAGCGTGTACTCCCCCTCGCGCCCGCACGCGACGCCAAGCGCATCTTCGACGGAGACGAGGGGCCCAACACCGGCGGCATGGGCTGCGTCTCGCCCGTACCCGACGCCGGCGACGCGCTGGTGGACGAGATCCTCGAGACCGTCCACCGCCCCGTGATCTACGAGATGGCCCGCCGCGGCCGGCCGTTTCGCGGCTGCCTCTACGCCGGGCTGATGCTCACGCCCGACGGGCCGCGGGTGCTCGAGTTCAACACCCGCTTCGGCGATCCCGAGACCCAGGTGATCGTCCCGCGGCTGACCGGCGACCTGCTGCCCGCCCTCCACGCGGCCGCCACGGGAAGCCTCGAGCACACCGAGCTGGCCGCGTCGCCCGACGCCTGCATCAGCGTGGTGATCGCCTCGCACGGATATCCCGACGCACCCGAGGCGGGCGCGGTGATCGAGGGCATCGCCGAGGCCGAGCAGCTCGAAGGCGTGAACGTGTTCCACGCCGGCACCGCCGTCCTCGACGGCCAGCTCGTCGCCGCCGGCGGCCGCGTGCTGAACGTGACCGCCGTCGCCCCCACTCTTGCGGCCGCTCGCGACCGCGCGTACGCCGCCGTCGATCGCATCTCGATGGCGGGATCTCACCACCGAACGGATATAGGAGCCCAAGCCGTGGCAATGGAGCGTGAACATGTCTGAACCCGCACCGATGGCAGAGGTCAAGCACCTCTGGGACCAGCTCGAGGGAGACGGCCCCCAGGTCGGCATCCTGATGGGCTCGGAGTCCGATAAGGAGATCATGCAGAAGGCGGCCGACGAGCTGCTCGAGCGCGGGATCAGCTTCGAGATGAACGTGCTCTCGGCCCACCGCACGCCGCAGGCGGTGGCGGAGTACTCGAGCAACGCCGCGGTGCGCGGCATCCGCGTGATGATCGCCGGCGCCGGCAAGGCCGCGGCGCTGCCCGGCGTGGTGGCCGCGTACACCGATCTGCCGGTGATCGGGGTGCCGATCAAGACCTCCGACCTGGGCGGCATGGACTCGCTGCTCTCGATCGTGCAGATGCCGCCGGGCGTGCCGGTGGCGTGCATGGCCATCAACGGCAGCCGCAACGCCGCCATCTTCGCGGCCAAGATCCTGGCTCAGATTCCCACGCCTCCCGCACCTGCGGAGTAGTCGCGTGAATAAGAGGGGTCAGTCGCCATTTATTCACGTGGCCGGCGCGAAGCGCCCGACCGAACCGGTGTGAATAAATGGCGACTGACCCCTCTTATTCACTTCCGCGACCTGACGGGTTCCGGGGGCGTGGTTGGTAGACTGCGTCGTGTCCTTGTGACTCGTCGAAAGGCAGAGCCGCCGGCTTGATCTCGCGCTATACCCGCCCCGCGATGGGCGCCGTCTGGTCGGACGAGCGCAAGTTCCAGCGGTGGCTGGATGTGGAGATCGCAGCCATGGCCGCCTGGGCCGAGCTGGACGTGGTGCCCGCCGCCGCGGTCGAGGCGGTGCGCTCTCGCGCGCGCGTCGACGTACCTCGCATCCTCGAGATCGAGGACCGCACCCACCACGACGTGCTCGCGTTCACCGAGTCGATCGCCGAGCAGGTCAACGACCCCGAGCACGCCCGCTGGTTTCACTACGGATTGACGTCCTCCGATGTCGTCGACACGGCACTGGCCCTGCAGCTGCGCGACGCCGGCGAGCTGCTGGTGGCCGGTATCGCCGACGTCGAGAAGGCAGCCCTCGCCCGCGCCGAGGAGTTTCGCTCGACCCCCATGATCGGCCGCACCCACGGCGTGCACGCCGAGCCGACCACGTTCGGGCTCAAGCTGCTGGGCTGGGTGACCGAGCTGCGCCGCCAGCGCGAGAGGCTGGAGGTGGCCTTCGCCGACGTCACGGTGGGCAAGCTTTCGGGCGCCGTCGGCGCCTACGCCAACATCGAGCCGCAGGTCGAGGAGCTTGCGCTGGACGCGCTGGGCCTGCGCCGCGAGGACGTCGCCACCCAGGTGATCCCGCGCGACCGCCACGCTGCCCTGCTCGCGGCCATCGCCGGCGCCGGCGCGAGCCTGGAACGCCACGCGCTCGAGATCCGCCACCTGCAGCGCACCGAGGTGCGCGAGGCGCGCGAGCCGTTCGCCCGCGGCCAGAAGGGCTCGTCGGCCATGCCGCACAAGCAGAACCCGATCGTGTGCGAGCGCATCTGCGGCCTGGCCCGCATCCTGCGCGCCAACGCCATCGTCGGGTTCGAGGACGTGGCGCTCTGGCACGAACGCGACATCTCGCACTCCTCGGCCGAACGGGTCGTGCTGCCCGACTCGACGATCACGCTCGACTACATGCTGGAGAAGGCCCGCTGGCTGGTCGAGGGTCTGGTCGTCTTTCCCGACCGCATGCTGCAAAACCTGGAGGCCTCACACGGCCTCGTGTTCTCGGGGCGCGTGCTGCTGCAGCTGGTCGAATCGGGGCTGTCGCGCGAGGCCGCCTACGAGATCGCGCAGCGCAACGCGCTCGCGGCCTGGGAGAACGGCGCGCAGCTGCGCGACCTGCTGGAAGCCGACCCCGCGGCCACCGCCGCGCTCGACCCGGTCGCGCTGGACGCCGCGTTCGATCTGGACTCGTTCCTGCGCAACGTGGACGACATCTTTGCCCGCACACTGACGACGCTCGAGGTGACCCATGTCTGATCAATCCACACTCGCCGACCTGCACGAAGCCTCCGGCAAGGTGCGCGAGATGTACGGCTTCGGCGACCAGATGCTGATGGTCGCCAGCGACCGCATCTCGGCCTTCGACGTGATCCTGCCCACGCCGATCCCCAATAAGGGCCGCGTGCTGACCGCGCTCTCGCTGTTCTGGTTCGAGCGCACCGGCGACCTCGTGCCCAACCATCTGATCTCGCACCTGCGGGCCGACTTCCCGGCCCAGGCACAGGGCGACCCGGAGCTGGCCGGACGCTCGATGCTGGTGCAGCGGCTGACCATGCTGCCGATCGAGTGCGTGGTGCGCGGCTACCTGGTCGGGTCGGGATGGAAGGACTACCAGTCCACCGGCGCGGTCTGCGGCCACTCGCTGCCGGCCGGCATGCAGCAGGCCCAGAAGCTGCCCGATCCCATCTTTACCCCGGCCACCAAGGCCACCGACGGCCACGACGTGAACATCGACCGCGCCACGGGCCGGCTGCTGGTCGGCGAGGAGCGGTTCGACGAGGTTGAGCGCGTCTCGATCGAGCTCTACCGCACCGCGGCGGAGTACGCGCTGACCAGGGGCATCATCATCGCCGACACCAAGTTCGAGTTCGGCATCGGCGCCGACGGCCAGCTGGTGCTGGGCGACGAGGCGCTGACTCCCGACTCGTCGCGCTTCTGGCCGGCCGACTCCTACGAGGTCGGCACCTCGCCGCAGTCGTTCGACAAGCAGTTCGTGCGCGACTGGCTCGAGACGCTCGACTGGGACAAGACCCCTCCCGGCCCGGCGGTCCCCGCCGAGGTTGCCGAGGGTACCGAGCGACGCTACATCGAGGCCTACGAGACGCTCACCGGCGGCTCGTTCCAGGCCTACCTCGACGCCGCCGGGGTCGAGTCGTGATCGTGACGGTGATCGTGCGGCCGCGCGAAGGCATCCTCGATCCGCAGGGCGAGACGCTGCGCCGGTCGCTGGACGGGCTCGGGTACCCGGCTCACGAGGTGCGGGCCGGCAAGGTGTTCGACCTCGAACTGGAGACCGACGATGCCGCCGAGGCCCGCCGGCTGGCCGAGGAGATCGCCGAGCGGGTTCTGCACAACCCGCTGATCGAGCAGTTCCAGATCGAGGCGGTCGCCGGAGTGCCCGTATGAGCGAGCGGGTCGGCGTGGTCACGTTCCCGGGAGCGTGTGACGACCGTGACGCCGCCCACGCGATCGAGCTGATGGGCGCGACGGCGGTGCCGCTGTGGCACGCCGACGACAACCTGCGCGGCGTCGACGCGGTGCTGGTTCCCGGCGGCTTCAGCTACGGCGACCACCTGCGCCCCGGCGCGATCGCCGCGCTCTCGCCCGTGATGACGGCCGTGCGCCGCCTGGCTGCGGACGGTGGCCGGGTGCTGGGAATCTGCAACGGGTTCCAGGTGCTGACCGAGGCGCATCTCTTGCCCGGCGCGCTGCGGCCCAACTCGACACTGCGGTTTCGCTGCCACGACGTGCGGTTGCGAGTCGAGCACGAGTCGGCCTGGCTGCCGGGCGTCGTGGCCGGCGAGACGCTGACCATCCCCATGAAGCACCACGACGGCTGCTTCTTCGCCGGCCCCGAGGACGTCGCGCGGATGCAGGCTAACGGCCAGATCCTGGTGCGCTACGAGCCCAACCCCAACGGCTCGGTCGACGCGATCGCGGGAGTCACGAACGAGGCGGGCAACGTGGCGGCGCTGATGCCGCATCCGGAACATGCGGTCGACGAACTGCTCGGCTCGACCGACGGCCGCATCCTGCTGGCCGGGTTGATGGGCCGCAGCTCGGCCGCACTCACGCCGGCCGCCGCGGGGGCCGCCTGATGGCGGCGACCCAGCCGCTGCACCGCAGCCTGGGACTGACCGACGTCGAGCTCGAGAGCATCACCGAGCTGCTCGACCGGCCACCCAACGATTTCGAGCTGGCGGTGTTCTCGCTCCTGTGGAGCGAGCACTGCGGCTACAAGCACTCGCGGCTCCTGCTGAAGCGGCTCCCCACCGAGGGCGAGGCGGTGCTGCAGGGCCCGGGCGAGAACGCCGGGGTGATCGCGGCGGGCGACGGATTGGCGGTGGCGCTCAAGGTCGAGAGCCACAACCACCCCTCCGCCGTCGAGCCCATGCAGGGCGCGGCCACGGGTGTGGGCGGCATCCTGCGCGACATCTTTGCGATGGGCGCGCGGCCGATCGCGATCCTCGACTCGCTGCGATTCGGCGAGCTCGATGCGCCGCACCAGACGCGGCTCTTCGACGGGGTGGTCGAGGGCGTCGGCCACTACGGCAACTGCGTCGGCGTCGCCAATATCGGCGGCGAGGTGGTGTTCGAGCCGGCCTACCAGCACAACTGCCTGGTGAACGCGATGTGCGTCGGGCTCCTACCGGCCGACGGGCTCCAGTCTGCCGCCGCGGCGGGCACCGGCAACCTGGTGGTGCTGTACGGCTCGCGCACCGGCCGCGACGGCATCGGGGGCGCCAGCGTGCTGGCCTCGCAGGGATTCGACGAGGGCTCGGGCGCGAAGCGGCCCTCGGTGCAAATCGGCGATCCGTTCACGGGCAAGAAGCTGATCGAGTGCACGCTCGCACTGCTCGAAGCGGGGCTTGTCACCTCGCTGCAGGATCTGGGCGCCGCCGGACTCGCCTCGTCGACCTCCGAGATGGCCTCCGCCGGCGGCGTGGGCCTCGATCTGGATCTGAGCCGGGTGCCGCTGCGCGAGGCCGACATGGAGCCGTTCGAGATCATGATCTCGGAGTCACAGGAACGCATGGCCGCGATCGTCACCCCCGAGCGCTGGCCCGAGGTCGAGGCGCTGTGCCGCCACTGGGATCTGGACGCCACGGTGATCGGCGAGGTCACCGACACCGGCCGGCTGCGGGCGTTTCACGCCGGCCGTGAGGTGGGCGATATCCCCGTCTCGGCGCTGGTCGACGACTGCCCGCGGTATCCGCTCGCGCCGCGCCGCCCCGATCGGCTGCGCGACACACCGCTCGACACACCGCCGCCCCCGAGCTGACCCGTCGGCGGCACTGCGCACGCTGCTCGGGTCGTCCAACATCGCCAGCCGCCGCTGGGTGACGCGCCAGTACGACCAGCTGGTCGGCTCGGGCACGGTGATCCGGCCCGGCGGCGACGCGGGTGTGGTGCGGCTGGTGCCGTCCGACCGCGCGGTCGCGGTGGCTCTGGACGGAAACGGCCGCCGCACGTGGCTCGATCCGCGCCGCGGCGCTGCCGAAGCGGTGTGCGAAGCGGCCCGCAACGTCGCCTGCACCGGTGCCCGCCCCGCCGCGGTCACCAACTGCCTCAACTTCGGCAATCCCGAGACCCCCGACGTCGCCTATGAGCTGGGCGAGGCGATCGAGGGCATGGCCCAGGCGTGCGAGGCGCTCGGTCTGCCCGTTGTGTCGGGCAACGTTTCGCTCTACAACGAGCACATGGGCAATCCGATCTACCCGACTCCCGTGGTTGGTGTGGTCGGGCTGCTGGATGACGCGTCGCTGGCGGTGGGTGCGGGCTTTGCGAGCGACGGCGACGAGGTGTGGCTGCTCGGCGCAGGCGCCACTGCGATCGACGGCTCGGAGTATCAGAAGGTCGTCCTGGGGAGCGTCGAGGGCCGCATCCCCGAGCCCGATCTGGCGAACGAGCGCGAGTTGCATCGCGTGCTGGCCGAAGCGGCCGCGGCGCGCCTTCTGCGCAGCGCTCACGACGTGTCGGACGGGGGGCTCGCTGTCTGTCTGGCCGAATCAGCCATCATGGGTGGGATCGGCGTGAGCGCCGAGGCCGAACCCGGAGAGCTGTTCGCCGAAGGGCAGGGTCGCGTGGTGGTGTCGCTGAGCCCCGGGCACGCTGAGGCATTGCAGCGGCTGGCGGCTACCCTTCCAGTACGCCGTATCGGCCGCGTCGGTGGCGACGCGATCACGATCGGTAGTGCACAATTGAGTGTGGCCGAGGCGACCTCCATCCACTCCTCGGCGATCCCCACTGCGATGGGAGACCCTGAGTAAGCCATGTGCGGTGTATTTGGCATCTACGACCCCGTCGGTGAGCCCGACCGCGACGTCGCGCGGCTCACCTTCTTCGGCCTCTACGCGCTCCAGCACCGCGGCCAGGAATCGGCCGGTATCGCCGTGTCCGACGGTCGCCGGGTGACCGCGATGAAGGACATGGGGCTGGTCAGCCAGGTGTTCGACGAGCCCAAGCTCTCGGGCCTGCCCGGGCGCATGGCGATCGGCCACGCGCGCTACTCGACCACGGGCTCGACGGTGTGGCAGAACGCCCAGCCGGTGCTGCGCCACGGCGGCGGCCACACGTTCGCGCTGGGGCACAACGGCAACCTCACCAACACCACCTCGCTGCGCGACGAGCTGCGCGCCGATGGTGTGAACCTGCACTCGAGTTCGGACACCGAGGCGATCGCCGCACTGATCGCCCGGCACGAGTCCGGCGACCTGGGCGATGCGATCGCCGACACGATGGGCCGGATCGAAGGCGCCTTTGCCGCAGTCGTACTGTCCGAGACGGGCGTGGCCGGGTTCCGTGATCCCGACGGCATCCGCCCCCTGGTGGTGGGGCGGCTGGACGACGCCTGGGTGTTGGCGTCCGAGACGTGCGCGTTCGATCTGATCGGGGCCACCGCCGAGCGCGAGCTGCGCCCCGGCGAGCTGGTCGTGATCGACGAGAACGGGCCGCGGTTCCGCCAGGCCGTGCCGGCTCGGTCGGGCTCGCTCTGCATCTTCGAGTACATCTATTTCGCCCGGCCCGATTCGACCATGCAGGGCGAGTTGCTGCACGACGCGCGGCGGCGCATGGGCGAGCGGCTGGCGGCCGAAGCACCGGTCGAGGCCGACGTGGTGATCGGCGTGCCCGACTCGGGCACTCCGGCAGCCGTCGGATTCGCCGCGGCCAGCGGCATCCCGTTCGGTGAGGGGCTCGTCAAGAACCGCTACGTCGGGCGCACGTTCATCCAGCCCGACCAGGAGCTGCGCGAGCGCGGTGTGCGGCTCAAGTTCAACGTGCTGCGCTCGGTGCTGGAAGGCAAACGGGTGGTGGTGGTCGACGACTCGATCGTGCGCGGGTCGACCACGCGCAAGCTGGTGGCGATGCTGTTCGAGGCGGGTGCGCTCGAGGTGCATCTGCGGGTCTCGTCGCCGCCGATCATCTCGCCGTGCTTCTACGGCATCGACATGGCAGACCAGGATCAGCTGATCGCCGCCGGGCGCGAGATCGACGAGGTACGCCGGATGCTGGGTGCCACGTCGCTCGCCTACCTCTCGCTCGACGGCCTGCAGGCGGCCGCCGGCCGGCCCGAGTCGGACTTCTGCCGGGCATGCCTGACCGGCGACTACCCCACCGCCATCCCTGCCGAGGCTCGCCTGGCCAAGCTCAGGTTCGAGGCCAAGCCGGTGCCGGTCGAGATTCGATGAGCGACCAGTCAGCGACTCCCCTCACCTACGCCGACGCGGGGGTCAGCCTGGACGCCGCCGAGGAGGTCGTCGAGCGCATCAAGCGCGCCGTCACCTCGACCCACAGCAGGTCGGTGCTGGGTGGACACGGCGGGTTCGCCGGGCTGTACACGCCGAGCGTGGGCGACCCGCTGATCTCGGCCGGCTGCGACGGTGTGGGCACCAAGGTGCTGCTGGGCCAGGCGGCCGGACGGCTGCACGGGCTCGGCATCGACCTGGTGGCGATGAGCGTGAACGACGTGATCACCAGCGGTGGGCGCCCCGCGTTCTTCCTCGACGTGATCACCTGCGGGCGGATCGACCCCGACGTGATCGCCGAGCTGGTGGAGGGCATCGCCGAGGGCTGCCGGCAGGCCGGCTGTGCGCTTCTGGGCGGCGAGACCGCCGAGCATCCCGACATGATGCGGCCCGACGACCTGGATCTGGCCGGGTTCTGCGTCGCCCTCAGCGAGCGGCGCGAGCTGATCACGGGGTCGCGCATCAGCGCGGGCGACACGATCATCGCGCTGCCCTCGAGCGGCCCCCACTCCAACGGCTACTCGCTGATCCGCCGGCTGCTCGATCGCGCATCGGTGAGCCTGGACGCGACTCCGGCCGAGCTGGGGGGCGCCAGCGTTGCCGATGCGCTGCTGGAGCCCACGCGCATCTACGCACGCGCCGCCGCCGAGGTCACCCGCACGGTCGACGTGCGCGGAATGGCCCACATCACCGGTGGCGGAATCGTCGGCAACCTCACCCGGCAGTTTCCCGCAGGGCTCGGCGCGCGGCTCGACCAGAACACGTGGACGCGGCCGGCCGTGTTCGACTGGCTGGCGTCGCTCGGGGTCGAGGAGGACGAGATGCGTGTCGGTGTTCAACCTTGGCATCGGCTTTGCGGTGATCGTCGAGCCGGAGTCTGTCGAGGCGGCGCTGGGCGCACTCGAGCGGGTGGAATGCGCCGGGTTCGTGGCCGGCGAGGTGGTGGCGGGCGCGGGGGTTGAGCTGCGCTGAAGACCGGAGTCCTGATCTCCGGGAACGGCACCAACCTGCAGGCGCTGATCGACGCGGCTGACATTCCGCTCGGCATGCGTGGTCTCGAGCAGCCCGACGGCGGCCGGCATCGCCCGCGCCGAGCGGGCCGCGCTGCCGGTGACCGTGTCGACCGACCAGACCGAGACCGCCGAGTTCCTGGCCGCACACGGCGTCGAGCTGGTTGTGCTGGCCGGATACATGCGCATCCTCTCGGCCGATTTCCTGGCGCGGTTCCCGCGTACCATCAACATCCATCCGTCGCTTCTGCCCGCGTTTCCCGGCCGTACCGCGATCGCCGATGCTCTGGCCGGCGGGGTGCGGGTCACCGGCGTCACCGTGCACTGGGTGGACAGCGGCGTCGATACCGGGCCGATCATCGTGCAGGAGGCGGTGGAGGTTCCGTATGATGGCAACGCCTTGGAACTCGAGACGCGCATTCATCAGGTGGAGCACCGGCTCTTGACCCAGACGGTGCGAGACATCGTGTCAGGAGCGATCCGCCCTTGAAGATCTGCCGCGCGCTGATCTCGGTGTCCGACAAGAACGGGCTTGCCACGTTCGCGCAGGGTCTCGACGCGCTGGGCGTCGAGCTGATCGCGAGCGCACGGCACGGCCGACTTTCTGAAGTCGGCGGGTGTGCCCGTGACGCAGGTCGAGGAGGTCACCGGCCAGGCCGAGATTCTGGGCGGGCGCGTCAAGACGCTGCACCCGGCGATCTTCGCCGGCATCCTGGCGCGCCGCGACAACCCGGACGACATGCAGTCGATCGAGTCGATGGGCGTCAAGCCGATCGACCTGGTGGTCTCGAATCTGTATCCGTTCCGGCGCGTGGCGGCACGGCGCGGGCGTGCCCGAGGACGAGGTGCTCGAGAACATCGACATCGGCGGGCCGTCGCTGGTGCGCGCCGCCGCCAAGAACCACAATTCGGTGGCGATCGTCACCGAGCCCGACCGCTACGGGTTCGTGCTCGACGAGATGCGCGAGCGCGACGGCGAGCTGTCGACAGAAACGCTGCGCGACCTCGCCGCCGAAGCGTTCGCGCACACCGCGAGCTACGACGCCACGGTCGCCGCATGGTTCTCGGATACCGAGCCGTTCCCCGAGCGGCTCACGCTCGACCTGGTCAAGGTGGCCGACCTGTCCTACGGCGAGAACCCGCATCAGCGCGCCGCGTTCTATCGCGACTCGGGCGCGCGGCGGCACCTGCTGTCACGCGTCGAGCAGCACGGCGGTCCGCAGCTCTCGTTCAACAACCTGGGCGACCTGCAGGCGGCGCGCACGATCGCCGCGGCGTTCCAGGTGCCGGCGGTGGCGATCGTGAAGCACGCGATCCCCGCGGGCGTGGCGGTGGGGGCGCACCTGGTGGAGGCCTTCGAGCGGGCGCTGGCCAGCGATCCCGACGCGGCGTTCGGCGCGGTGATCGGTGTGAACCGGCCGGTGAGTGCCGAGCTGGCCGAGGCGATGACCGAGCGCAAGCTGGATGTGCTCTTCGCACCCGGCTACGAGGACGGCGCGCTCGACGTGCTGCGCCGCAAGCAGAGCATCCGCATCCTCGAGGATCAGGAGCGCCGCAAGGCCTCGCCGGGCGAGCGCGACATCCGCCGGGTGCTGGGCGGCCTCTTGATCCAGGATCGCGACACCGAGCTGGACGACCGCGAGACGATGGAGGTCGTCACCGAGCAGACGCCGACCAAGCGGCAGTGGGACGACCTGCTGTTCGCGTGGCGGGTGGCGCACTTCGTGCGCTCCAACGCGATCGTGCTGGCGTCCGACCTGGCGACGGTGGGGATCGGCGCCGGACAGGTCAGCCGGGTCGAGGCGGTGCGGCTGGCGGTCGCCAAGGCCGGCGAGCGATCGCGCGGTGCGGTCATGGCATCCGACGCGTTCTTCCCGTTCGACGACGGGCCGCAGGCCGCCTTCGAGGCGGGAGTGACCGCGGTGATTCAGCCGGGCGGCTCGGTGCGCGACGACGAGGTGATCGCCGCCGCGAACGCCGCGGGTGCGGCGATGGTCTTCACCGGCCGCCGCCACTTCGTGCACTGAAGTGAATAGAAAGTGTCAGGCAGTTGTTATTCACCACGTTCATTGCCGTGCCATCAAGCGCTGGCGTGAATAACAACTGCCTGACACTTTCTTTCAGCCGAGGATGTGGTCGGCGGCAGCGGCGGCGTCGGGCAGGCCGCCGGTGCGCACCTGCAGGGCGGGGATGCCGACCGCCTCGGCCCCCTGCACGTCGGCCACCGGGTTGTCGCCCACCATCCACACCTGATCGGGATGGCCGGCGGCCTCGAGCGCCAGCCGAAACGCCTCGGGATGCGGCTTCTCATACCCGATCAGCGCCGAGGTGATGATCGCCCGAAACCGCCCCTCCAGCCCCAGCCCGCGCGCCAGCAGCGGCAGCTCGGGCACGTGGTTGGACAGCACCACGTGCTCCCAGCCTGCCGCGCTCAACCGCTCGAGCGCCGGGACGGTGTCGGCGAACACCTCCCACGAATACCGATGATCGACGAACCGCTGCCGCACCAGCCCGGCGAACTCGTCGGCGCGCGGACCATGGCCGACGCCGCGATAGGCGTCGGCGATCATCGTCTGCATCGGCGCCCACCACTCGTCGGGATCGTCGCTCAGCTCGTGGTGCACGACGTCGGCGCGATCCCACGGGAACCGGTTGTGGATCAGCGGCGAGAGCGCCTCCATGGTCACGGCATGCTCGCCGTGATGCTCGTCGAGCACCTCGATCATGGCGCCGCGCCAGTTACCGATCCGCCGAGCCAGCGTCCCGTCGAAATCCCAGATCACCGCGCGGCTGACGACGACCCCCTGCTCAACAAGAGCTCGTACGCAGCCTCGTAATCGCTGACCATCCGCTCGGCCGAGAATCGCTCGCGCGCGGCGCGGGCCACGTCGGCCCGGTCAAGCGCGATCGCCTCGTCCAGCCGCTCGATCAGCCCCGCCACGTGTGATTCGACGATGCCGCTGCGGCCGTCGACGACCACCTCGGGCACCGCGCCGAGGCCGATCGCGGCCACCGGCGTGCCGCAGGCCATTGACTCGACCATCACGAGGCCGAACGGCTCGGCCCACTGGATCGGGAACAGCGTGACCATCGCCCGCTGCAGCAGCTCGACCTTCTCGTCGTGCGACACCTCGCCCAGGTACTCGATCTGCCCGTCCAGGTGCGGGGCCACCGCCGCGTCGAAGTGCGCCTTCTCCTCGGGGTCGTGGATCTTGCCTGCGAGCTTCAGCGGAAGCCCCGTGGCGCGGGCGATCTCGACGGCGTTGTGCGCTCCCTTGTCGGGCGACATGCGGCCCAGGAACAGCAGGTACCCGTCGTGCTCGGAGTGGAACGGATAGTCGTCCACGTCGATCGCGTTATGGCAGGTCGCAAGCCAGTTCAGATCGGGCTGCGGCGAGCGTTGATCCTGCGACAGCGAGATCAGCGCGACGTTGGGCGCGATCGCGTTGATCTGGTTGTAGACGGCGCGCGGGCTCGCCGGTCATCGGGCCGTGCACGGTGTGGCAGAACGGCACGTGCACCGTGGCGCCGAGCGCGGCGGCGAGCGGTCCGGAGTGGTCGTTGACGAGGTCGAACTCGGAGGCCCGTTCCAGACAGGTGAGCGCGTGGTGCAGGTCGGGCATCGACATGCCCAGCCGGTAGCTGGGCGGATCGTCATAGCTCGTGGCCAGGTGGGCCTTGGTGCGCGAGTCGCCGGTGGCAAAGAGCGTCACGTCGTGGCCGCGATCCACCAGGCCGTCGGCCAGGATCGCGACGACCCACTCGATGCCGCCGTAGCGCACGGGCGGCACGGCAAACCACGCGGGTGCGAGAAGCGCGATTTTCACGGGAGGTGGCTCCCGAAGGAGCGCCGTCGTGAGGCGCAGGGCGCGGTGGTGGTGGCAACGATCGACGTGCCTGGCAACGCGGTGTGCGTTTTCCTGCACCGGGCGCCACCGCGAAGCGCAACGAGGTGTTCATTCGGGAGCCACCTCCTTACGCTCGGCCACCGGGATGACGAAGCGGTAGGCCGTGTGCGTGGCGGAGAACCGCACCACCTTGACGTCGGTCAGGCCGGCCCCTCGGCCTGCGGCAAACACCGCCGACTCGGCCAGGCCGTGCTTGCCCTTGGGTCGCACCAGCCAGAGACCGCCGTCGGGGGCCAACCGCGCGCGCAGCGCGGCGACACCGGCCAGGTCGGCCTCACTCTCGGCGCCCACGAACAGGTGATCCAGGTCGCCGCCACTCTCCACCAGCTCGGCCCCGCGCTCCTCGACCTGCCGCGCGAACGCCGAGTCGGGCAGGTGTTCCAGCCCGACCCGCTGGCCCGGTTTCACGCCCAGCTTCTCGACGACGCTCTTGGGGTGCAGGATGGCGTGCGCCCATTTGACCGCGCGGTCGCCCAGTTCCAGTTCGAGCGGGCCGCCGGGGTACTCCAGCACCAGCGTGCCGCCGTCGGCGCGGGCACCGCGCACCTGGGCGAAGGGCACGACCACCCGAAACTCGCCGCGAAAACGCAGCTCGTCGGTCTCGAGCTGAGCCCTGCCTTCTGACGCCGCGCCGGCGTGGCGGGCCGTGCACACGATCTCCTGTCCCATCACGCTCAGTCTAAAGCGCACCGCACAGGTGTCACACCACCCGCTACAGCACTGTTACTGGTTTGTGAAACGGATCGCTTGACACAGCCCGCGCGCTGCGCGATAGTCGGCGCCTTGAGTTACCACAATCGATTCCGGTCCAACCCCGAGGCGACCCGTACGCGACTCGAGGACGTCGCCAGGCTCGCGCGTGTCTCGCCGTCCACGGCGTCGCGCGCGCTGAACGGCCGAGGAGATGTGTCCACCAAGACACGCGCTGCGGTCGTGGCCGCGGCTGCCACACTCGACTTCCGCCCCTCGCCGCTGGCGCGGTCGCTGCGCATGCGCAAGAGCCACACGATCGGCCTGGTGGTGCCCGACGTTGCCCACCCGTTCTACGCGGCCATCCTCAAGGGCGCCGAAGCGATTCTCGACGACGCCGGCTACCGGCTGATCCTGATGGACTCCGATCAGGAGACCGCCCGCGAGGTCGCCGCACTACGGTTGCTGGTCGAACATCAGGTGGACGGGCTGCTGGTCTGCACCGCCGGCGTTTCGCCCGGCGAGTTCCGCGCGGCTGTGCAGCCGGCTGATCCACCCTGTATCTTCATAGACGACATCGTTCCGGAGGGTGGGGCCGGCAACGTCCGTATCGAGAACGGGCGGGGCATGCAACTTCTGGTTGACCACCTCATCGAAGACCATGGGCACGAGCGGCTGGCACTGCTGGTCGGACCCGACCTCGGAACGTCGGGCGCCGAGCGCCGCAGCGGGTTCGAACAGGCAGTGGCCGGCCACGATCGCGCGGTCGAACAGTCGGTGTGGGAGTGCACGTGGGCGGTCGAATCGGCCCGCGAGGCGGTCAACACCGCGCTCGCCGTCGACCCGCGACCCGACGCGATCGTCGCGGCATCTGCCGAGCTCGCCCTGGGTGCGCTGGCCGCCGCCGGCGATCGCGGTCTGCGGGTGCCGGCGGATCTGGCCCTGGTGTGCTTCGACGATCCCTACTACGGCCGCTACCTCGACCCGCCGCTCACCTCGGTCGCCTACGACGCCGCCGAGCTCGGCCGCGATGCCGCCGCGATGCTGATCGAGTCGGTCGAGCAGGAGCGCGCCGGCGGAGAGCACCGAGTGGGGGTCTCGCTCAAGGTGCGCCGCTCGTGCGGCTGCGGAGGGGCGTCATGAGCGCCGAGCCGAGCGCGGTCGAAACCGCAGCAGCGACCGATCGGCCGGCGATCTCGCTGCGCGGAGTCTCCAAGCGCTACGGCAGCCAGGTGGCGCTCGAGCCGGTCGACCTCGACATCCAGGAGGGCGAGTTCTTCTGCCTGCTCGGCCCGTCGGGGTGCGGCAAGACCACCACGCTGAACGTGATCGGCGGGTTCGTAGGCGCCTCGTCCGGCGAGGTGCACATCCGCGGCGAGCGGGTCGATCAGGTGCCGCCGCACAAGCGCGCGGTCAACACCGTGTTCCAGAGCTACGCGCTGTTCCCGCACATGACCGTCACCGACAACGTCGGGTTCGGCCTGAAGATGGCCAAGGTGCCGCGCGGTGAGAGCAAGACCCGGGTGGCCGAGGCGCTCTCGATGGTGGCCCTCGACGAGTTCGCCGACCGCCTGCCCACGCAGCTTTCCGGTGGCCAGCAGCAGCGCGTGGCGGTGGCCCGGGCGCTGGTCAACAAGCCCGCCGTGCTGTTGCTCGACGAACCGCTCGGCGCGCTCGATCTGAAGCTGCGCAAACGCCTGCAGATCGAGCTGGCGCAGATCCACGCCAACCTCGACACCACCTTCGTGCTGGTCACCCACGACCAGGAGGAGGCCATGTCGATGGCCAATCGGATCGCCGTCATGAACGACGGCCGTGTCGAGCAGGTGGGCACGCCCGAGGAGATCTACCGGCGGCCGGTCAACCGCTTCGTGGCCGACTTCATCGGCGAGTCGAACTTCGTCGACGTCGTCATCGAGCGAGGGGCCGTTACCGGCCCCGGAGGCGTCCACCTCCCGGTAACCACCGAGCACCACGACGGGCCGACCACCGTGATGATCCGGCCCGAGCACACCCTGATCTCCCCCGCGGGCGAGCCTGGACTGCCCGCCACCATCGTCAAGATCGCTTTTCTCGGCAGCTACCTGCGCGTAGTTGCGTCTGTGGATGGCATGGAGGAGCCCGTCACTGCCTGGCATTTCGGCGCATCGGCGGACTCCGTTACGGCGCGTGCCGGCGACCGCGTCACCCTGACCTGGGACCGCAAGGACATCGTCGTGTTCGATCCCGACGTCCCGAACACTCAAGGAGGAGACACATGACAGAGAGACGGGTCACCAGGCGAGGCGCTCTCGGCGCGGGCGCGCTTGGTGCGCTCAGCCTGTACGCGGCGGCGTGCGGTTCGTCGTCGTCGTCGTCCAGCACCAGCTCGAGCGGCGGCCACGCCACCGGCTCGATGGACTGGCTGACATGGTCAGACCACTGGAGTCCGCAGCAGATCAAGGCCGTTGCGGCGCAGACCGGCATCCAGGTCACCCCCACACTGTTCTCCGACGACGCGGACGGCTACCTCAAGATCAAGCAGACCGGCGGCCAGTTCGGCCAGGCGTCGATCGACGCTCTGTGGGCGCCGAAGTTCTATCAGGACGGCCTCACCGAGGGCTTCGACATCAACGAGATCGGCGCGTCCAAGGAGCTGTATCCGATGGCGCGCAACTTCCCGTTCTTCCAGGCTGACGGCAAGGCGATCGGCTACCCGTTCGCCTGGTCGACAATCCAGATCTACTACAACCCGACGAATGTGACCACCAAGCCCGACTCGTGGCACGCGCTGCTCAACCCGGCCTACAAGAGCAAGATCGTGGCCGAGAACCAGCCCACCGATCTGGTGGCGATGGCCGGCCGCGCGACGGGCGCAAAGGATCCGTACAACCAGACGTCGGCCGAGCTCTCCAAGTCGAAGCAGTTCCTGACCGAGCTCAAGCCAAACATCCTCAAGCTGGTGTCACAGAACACCGAATCGGTGGCGGCACTGACCGACGGCTCGGCCTGGATCGCACTCGAGAACCTCGGCACCGAGTACCGCGTCAAGGACGCGGGCGGGCCGACGGTGCTGGCGGCATACCCCAAGGAAGGCACCTACGGATTCATCGACTGCGAGCAGATCGTCAAGGCCGCCAACAAGGCCGATCTGTTCATCCCGTTTATCAACGCGATGGAGCGCGGACCCTGGATCGCCAAGAACTTCATCACCAACGGCCGGCCGCTGTTCAACGAGGCGGCCTACAAGATCCTGGTCAACCAGGGTGAGAAGGAGCGCGCCGACAAGCTGCTCTACAACAAGCCCGAGCTGGCTCTGCAGATGACGCTGAAGGGTCCGTCGGGCAACACCCAGGCGGTTACCGACACCTTCAACGAGGTGTTCGGCGCCTAACCCGGTGGTCGACGAACCACGTGCACTGGTGCCCCCGCCCGCCGCGCGGGCGGGGGCCGAGCCCGGCTCGGGAGCCAAGGGCCGGTTCATGGAGCTGGCCGGCTTCGGCCCTGCCCTGATCCTGTTCGGCTGCTTCTTCGTGCTGCCGATGCTGCTAATCGTCGCGTACAGCTTCTGGGTGACGATCGACTACAACGTCGTCCACCACTGGACGCTCGACAACTACCGCTACTTCTTCTCGGTGCCGACCTACGTGCGCACGCTGTGGGCGACGCTCTGGATGGCGGCGGCCGCCACCGCGATTACCATCGCCGCGGCGTTCCCGTTCGCCTACTTCCTGGCTCGGCACGTGTCGCCCGGCATCCGCCGGCCGCTGCTTCTATTGGTAATCCTGCCGTTCTGGGCCAGCTACCTGCTGCGCGTGTACGCCTGGATCACGATCCTGGGCGAGAAGGGCGTCCTGAACCGCGTGCTGATGGACCTCGGAATCATTCACCACCCGCTGTCGTTTCTGCTCTACAACCGCGAGTCGGTGATCCTGGTGCTGGTGTACCTGTACTTCCCGTTCGCCGCGCTGACGCTCTACTCGGCGCTCGAGCGGTTCGACTGGGCCCAGCTGACCGCGGCCATGGACCTGGGGGCGCCGCCGCTGACGGCCCTGCGCCGCATCCTTCTGCCGCAGGTGCGCGCCGGCGTCGCGACCGCCGTGATCTTCGTCTTCGTGCCGGTGCTGGGCGAGTACCTCACGCCGCAGCTGATCGGCGGCGTGCAGGGCGTGATGATCGGAAACCTGATCGCGAACTTCTTCCAGGGCGCCGAGTACACCCGCGGGGCGGCTGCGGCGATCCTGGTCGCAGTGTTCATCGTGCTCCTGCTGATCCTGTTCCGCAAGCAGATCGACGTGGACGACGTGTATGCCGGCTAGAGACGCAGAGGTCGTTGCCCGCCACGGCACACTTGCCCGCACCAGCCTGCTGGTCTGGGCCGCGATCGTCTACCTGTTCCTGTTCGCCCCGGTGGTGCTGCTGGTGCTGTTCAGCTTCAACAGCAACCGCTACCCAACGCTGCCGATCCAGGGCCTCACGCTGAGCTGGTACCGCGAGATGTTCGCCGACTACCAGATCCAGCAGGCGGCGATCACCAGCCTCAAGATCAGCACGCAGGTGACCATCCTTGCGACGGTCGTGGGCACCGCCGCGGCGTTCCCGCTGGCCCGCGCCCGGCTGCCGTTCCGGTCGGGCGTGCGCGCCGGGTTCATGCTGCCGATCATGATCCCGGGCCTTCTGATCGGCGTCGGGCTGCTCGCGCTCTTCACCGACGTGCTGCATTACACGCTCTCCAACGAGACGGCGGTGATCGGCCAGGCAGTTTATGTGACCCCGTTTGTCATGCTGATCGTGGCGGCCAGGCTGCAGAGCTTTGACCGCCGGCTCGAGCTGGCCGCGGGCGACCTGGGCGCGAACATGTTCAACCGGCTGCGGTTCATCGTGCTGCCGCTGATCCTGCCCGCGGTGGTGGCCGGAGGGCTGTTCGCCTTCACGCTCTCGCTCGACGAGTTCATCATCACGCTCTTTCTGATCGGCGGCCAGAACACGCTTCCGATCTACATCTACACGCAGGTCAAGTTCGGCATCACCCCCGAGGTGAACGCACTCGCATCGGTGCTGCTGGGCCTGACGCTCCTGACCGCGCTGATCGGATTTGCGATCCCCCTGGCGATGCGCGGAGTGCGCCGCCTGCGTACCTGACGTGGACGTGCGCGCAGTCGTCATCGAGGAGCCCGGCCGGATCGCGGTGCGCACGTTCGACCTGCCCACCCCGGGGCCGGGAGCTGCGACGCTGAGGGTGCATCTGGCGGGTATCTGCGGCACCGACAAACACACGTTTCGCGGCGAGAGTCTGCAGTACGCGGGCACCGACCACGAGCACGGCATCGACTATCCGCTGATCTGCGGCCACGAGGTGGTCGGCACACTGGAGCAGCTCGGCCCCGGCACCCAGCTGCGCGACGCCGCCGACGGCACGCCGCTACACGCGGGCGACCGGGTGGTGATCGCCGCCAACATCGAGTGCGGCGAGTGTCCGCCGTGCCGCGCCGGCCGGCCGTACTTCATGTGCGACCGGCTGGAGGACTACGGCAACAGCCTCACGCTGAGCCGGCCGCCGGGGCTGTTCGGCGGATGGGCCGAGATGATGTACCTGCTGCCCGGCACCCACCTCTTTCGCGTGCCGGACGACGTGCCCGACGAGGTGGCTGTGCTGACCGAGCCGATGGCGGTCACGCACGGGCTGGACTCGGCGGCGGCGATGACCGCCTCGGGCGGCGGGTTCGAACCGGGCTGCACGGTGGTGCTGCTCGGACTCGGCCCGCTGGGTCTCTGCCACCTGATCAAGGCGCGGGCCATGGGCGCGGGGCGGATCGTCGCGATCGATCGCCTGCCCAACCGGCTGGCGCACGCGGCGAAGTTCGGGGCGGGGCTCTGCCTGGACGCGAGTCTCACCAACGCCGCCGAGCGCCGCGCCGCGGTGCTGCAGCTGACGGGCGGGCAGGGCGCCGACGTGGTGATCGACTGCACCGGCGTCGGCGATGCGGTTCTGGAGGCGATCGAGCTCTTGCGGATGGGTGGCACGCTGATCGAACCGGGCGCGTTCGTCGACATGGGCGACACGCGCATCAACGCGAACCGGCATCTGTGCATGAAGAGCATCCTGGTGATCGGCGTGGCGGGCGAGGTGCTGCCCGCCTACCCGGCGGCGCTGCGGCTGATGTCAGAGCAGCGCGAGCACATGCCGCTGACCGAGTTCGTCACGCATCAGCTGGCGCTGGACGACTGCGCCCATGCGATCGACCTGAGCGCCCGCGACGAGGCGATGAAGGTCGTCTTCGACCCGCGTGCATAAGAGGGGTCAGTCGCCATTTATTCACGTGGTCGGCGTGAAGTGCCCGACCGAAGCGGTGTGAATAAATGGCGACTGACCCCTCTTATTCACTCCAGCCAGCTGCTCGCGTACTCGGGCAGCGGCGCCACGCGGTCGGTCCACGGCCGGGCGATCTGCAGCGCGCGGTCGCGGATCGCGGCCAGCTGCGGCCGGCCCACCTCCACCAGCCACCGGTCGCGGGCGGCGGTATCGGCCGTGACCGCGCCCTTCCAGGCGGTGCGCCCGACGATGTAGCCGGATGCCCCTGCCGCGCAGGCCACCTCGACCTGTTCGCGAAACACGTCGACCGCCGCGCCGCCGCCCAGAAGCACCCACGGCACCGGCCCACAGGCCGCGTCGATGCGCCGGCACCACTCGGCAGCGTCGCCTTCGGTGACGGGAAACTGCACCTTGAGCACGTCCGGCTCGAGGGCCTGCAGGCGCTCGGCGCCGCGCACCACATGCTCGGGGAACGCTGCCGCATACACGGCCGCGTCCTCGCCGGGAAGCGGATAGACGATCGGCTCGAGAATCAACGGAAGGCCGGCCGCGCGGCAACCCGCCACGGCCTGGCGCACCACTTCCAGCTGTGCCTCCGCGGACGCGTCGTGATCGGCCCGGAACGGCAGCAGGAGCTTGCAGGCATCGGCCCCCGCGCGGACTGCGCGGTCGGGCCCCCAGTTGGGTAGAAACGATGACGTGCGGCCCTGCGCAGCGTCGCCGTAGCCCTGCGCCTCGAGCGGCATCACCACGGAAAGCGCCGCGGCAGACCCGCCGGCCAGTGCCTGGGCGCCGTGCTCGGCGTCGATCAGCACGCCGGTGGCGGCGGGAGTCAGCGCATCGATCACCCGGCCCTTGAACTCGGCGATCTCGGCACCGCTGAGCGGCTCGAGCCCCGCGCCCTCGAACGCCACCTGAAGCGAATCTCGGTGATCGATCGCAACCAGTGCGAAAACGCCGTCGCGGGTGATGCGATGCAGTCTGCGGCGCCGGCCGAGCTCGGCCGCGCGGTCACTCACAGGCCGCGCTCTCGCAGAAACTCGCGGTTCTTGACGCCGTCGCTGACGGCCACATCGAACGGCTCGTCAGGGCCCAGCACGCGATCCTGCTCCACCACCAGCCACCCGTCATAGCCGCGCGCACGCAGCTGATCCAGGCACTCCGACACCCGCGCATCGCCGGTACCGAGCGCGCAGAAGATGCCCGCCTTCCATGCGGCGATCAGGTCGCCGCCGTCCTCGCGAAGCCGGCGCAGGCCCTCGAGGTCGACGTCCTTCATGTGCACGTGGTTGACCGCTTCGCCGTGGCGCTCGAGCAGCTCCAGCGGATCGCCGCCGCCAAACGCGCTGTGACCGGTGTCGAAGCACAGCCCGACCGTGGAGGTGTCGATGGCCGCCACCACCGCATCGATCTCGCGCGGAGTCTCGACGTAGGTGCCGGCGTGGTAGTGCAGCGACGCGGTGAACCCCCGCTCGCGGCAGCGGCCGGCTGCCTTCTCGAGGTTCTCGATCAGCAGCGCGAACCGCGCCTCGTCGAGCCAGGTCTCGGGGTGGTTCTCGATGTCGCCGGCGTACCTGATGCGGTCGGGCTCGACGAACGCGTCGGACAGCAGCACCACCGGCAACTCGTCGCCACCGGCGGTCTCGAGCGTGTCGAGCGCGCGGTCCATGGCCTCGTAGTCGGTGCCGAACTGCTCGGCCCGCGAGAAGCTCAGCGGCAGAAACGACCCCATCAGCTCGAGGCCGTGCGAGGCGAGCATGCGGCCCACCGCGGGGCCGGTGCCAAAGTAGCCGGGAGGCCCCAGCTCGGTGCCGGCGTAGCCGGATTCGGCCATCACGCGGGCGAGCTCTTCGCCCTCGGGCAGGCCGGGTTGGTCGACGGTGATCTCAAAGACGCCGTAGGAGCAGGGTGCGGATGCAATTCGAATGGGCATGGCGCGGTATGCTATCGCAGTTTGGAGCGTTCCAACGAGCGAGGGTCGATGACGTCAGACGGTATGCGCAGACTGCGAGTGGGGTTGGTTGGAGTGGGCCTGATCGCCCAGGCCGAGCACGCGTTCTATCTGTGGGAGGAGCGCGAGCGGTTCGAACTGGTGGCCGTGGCCGACCCCTCGGCGAAGGCCCGCGAGGGTGTGGGTGCGCGCTACGGCGCGACCGAGCTGCACGACGGTATCGAGGGACTCGTGGGCCTCGGCCTCGACGCCGTGGTGATCGCCGCGCCCGACGCGGTGCACGCCGAGATCGCGCTGGCGGCGCTCGACGCCGGCATGCACGTGTTCTGCGAGAAGCCGCTGGCGCTGACCGCCGAGGACTGTGCCGCGGTGGCCGACCGCGCCGAGGCCGCCGGCCTCGTGGTGCAGGTGGGCACGATGAAGCGCTACGACCCCAGCTTCGAGCGGCTGCTCGAGACGCTGCCGGACGACCCGGCCGACATCCGCACCGTTTCGATCGAGATCACCGACCCCGACTTCCTGCCGTTCGTGAGCCACATGCCGTGGTCGCACGGCGGCGACATCGATCCTCTGGTGGGGGTCGCGCTGCGCGCGCAGACCCGGGCGATGGCGGCGGGGGTGGCCGGCCGCGAGCCGACCGACGCCGAGATGACCGCCCACGACGGCTATCTAGGCTGCCTGGTGCACAACCTGAGCCTGGTGCACGGCATTGCTGCGCACTACGGCGCCGAACTGCCGCTGCAGCTGGTGTCGGCCGCCTACTGGGACGAGGGCCGCGCGGTCGAGATGTCGGTCGCGCTGCCGGGGGGCGGCCGCGCGCGGATGGCACACCTGAAGAACGCCGGCGTGCCCGACTACCGCGAGCGGATGACCGTCTACTGCACCGACCGCATCATCGAGCTGCTGTTCCCGTCGCCGTACCTGCGGCACTTCGTGACCAGCTTCACGGTGCGCACGGCCGACGGCAAGATCGGCCTCGATGAGCGCACGATCCGGGTCAGCTACGAGGAGGCGTTTCGCAGCGAGCTGCGCGACTTCCACACTGCCATCACCGGCGGCGGCCGGGTGCGGGTGACGGCGCGTGACGCCGCCGCCGACGTCGACCTGCTGGTGCAGGCGTTCCAAGAGGCTGCGGGATGCCGGCAACCCTGATCGACGTCGCCCGCCGGGCGCGCGTCTCCAAGTCGACCGTCTCGAACGTGGTGCGCGGCAGCGCGGTGGTGGCGCCGTCAACGCGCGCGCGGGTCGAGACCGCCATCGACGAGCTGGGCTACCGGCCCGACGGCGTGGCGCGCGCGCTGCGCCGCGGCAGCACGGGACTGGTCGGCATGATCGTGCCTGATGCCGTCAACCCCTTCTACGCCCAGCTTGCCGTGGCCGTGGAGCGCGAGCTGCGGCGGTTCGAGTTCGGCCTCGTGATGGTGGGTACCGACGCAGACGCCGAGGTCGAAGAGGCGCAGATCGAGGCGCTGCTCGAACGTCGCGCCGACGGGGTGATCGTGGCCGGCCTGACCCGCGGATCGCAGGTGGAGGAGCGACTGTCGCGTTCGGGCGTGCCCGCGGTCATGGCGGCGGCTGCCGGAGCGAGCCGCGCGGGGATCGGGCGGGTCGATGCCTGCGACGAGATCGGCATTCGGGCGATCGCCGGACACCTGCACGAGCTGGGCCACCGCCGCATCGCGTTTGCCCGCCACGCCGTGGTCAACGAGGCCGGCGCGGAGCTGCGCGGCGACCTTCTGGAGCGCGCCGTCTCGGAACTCGGCATGCAGCTGACCGCCGACCGCTGGGAGGCCACCGCCATCGTGTGCCACGACGACGTGACGGCGATCGCAGTGATCGACGAACTCGAGCGCGAGGGCCGCCGGGTACCAACCGACGTCTCGGTGGTGGGCTACGACGGCATTCCCCTCGGCGCCCACGTGCGGCTCCAGCTGACCACCGTGGCCACCGACGTGCCGGCCGTGGGCCGGGCCGCGGCGACCATGCTCGTGCGCGCGCTGCGCACCGGCACCATGCCGGCCGACGTCACGCGCATCCCGCCGCGGTTGGTGGTGCGCAGCTCGACCGCTCCGGTCAGGGCGGCGGCATGAGCGTGAAACTGGCCGTGGTTGGGGCGGGCCGCATGGGCCGTACGCACATCGCCGCCGCGCTCGAGGTTTCGGAGGTCGAGCTGGTGGCGATCGTCGATCCCGCACCTGGCGTGGCGCAGCGGCTGGCGCCGCCGGGAGTTGCCGCGCTCGAGCGGATCGACCAGCTGCCCGGTGTGGGTGTGGACGCGGTGGTTACCGCCGCCCCGACGCCGCTGCACGTGCAGATGGCCACCGAGCTGCTCGACCAGGGTCTGCACGTGCTGACCGAGAAGCCGGTCGGGTTCGATCCCGATGCCATCCCCGCACTCGCCCAGCACGCCATCGATCGCAACCGGGTGCTCGCCGTCGGGTTCTGGCGGCGGGTGGCCTGGCCGTATGCCGAGGCGCTGCGGCTGGTGGCCGCCGGGGCGATCGGCCGGCCGTCGCTGGTGCGCTCGTGTATGTGGGATGCGACGCCTCCCTCCCCCGCGTTTCTGAACGCCGAGGTTTCGGGCGGCATCGAGGTGGACGGCGGCGTGCACGACTTCGACATGGCGCGGCTGGTGCTGGGCGCGCCGATGGTGTCGGTCACCGCTCACGGTGTGAAGCCCAATCCGTACGCCGAGCTCGGCGACACGCCCACGGTGGGCGGCGTGGCCGCAACCGCCAACGGCGGGGTGGTGCTGATCGACCAGACGCGGGTGGCCGGGTACTGGGACGACGTGCGCACCGAGATCCTGGGCGACGGCGGGTCGATCTTCGTGCGCGCTGCCAATCGCGGCGAGGTGCTGCTGGGCGATCCCGCCGGCCTGCGTCCGGTCATGGAGCCGCCGGAAGACTGCACCGACGTGACCCACGACGCGCTCAAGCGGCAGCTGCGCTGCTTCGTGGACGCGATCGGCGGCGCCGAGCCGCACGCCCGCGTCGAGGATGCCGCCCACGCGTTGCGCGCGGGTCTCGCGTTTCGGCAGTCGCGCCTCTCCGGCGAGACCGTCCGCATCGCGCCCTGAATTAAAGGGGTCTGACCCCTTTTATTCAGGGGGCTTGAGGTGGCGGTGGACCTTGGCCAAGGCGGCCTCGTAGGCGGCGCGGGCCTGCTGCACCGTCTCGACGGTGCTGACCTCGGCGACCGGTACGTCCCACCACGACTCGTAGCCGGGCACGCCGACCAGCGGATCGGTGCGCACGTAGATCGCGGTGGTCTGCATGGCCGCCCGCGCGGTTGCCACGGACTCGCGCAGCTCGGGGATCGTCTGCGGCCGCAGCACGTCGATGCCGTAGCTCTCGAGATTCGCGGCCAGGTCGATGCCCAGCGGCTGGCCGTCGACATCGAGCAGCTGCGTGCCGAACCGCTGCGTGCCGACCGAGTCGGAGAGCGCGCCGATGGACGCGTACCCGCCGCTGTCGATCAGGACGATCACGAGCTTGATGTGCTGCTGGATGGCGGTGGCGAGCTCGCCCGGCATCATCAGCCAGCTGCCGTCGCCGACCATCACGAACACCTCGCGTGCGGGCGATGCCATGCGCACGCCGATGCCGCCGGGCAGCTCGTAGCCCATGCACGAGTAGCCGTACTCCAGGTGGTAGCCCTTGGGGTCGCGCGTGCGCCACAGCTTGTGCAGGTCGCCGGGCAGGCTGCCGGCCGCGCACACCACCACGTCTTCGGGCTGGGACAGATCGTTGACCGCGCCGATCACTGTCGACTGGGCGAAGATGGGGCCGCCGCCGCGGGAGTAGAGCCGCTCGACCTCGGCGTCCCACTCGCGCACGAGCTCGGCATTTCGCGCGCGGTAGCCCTCGTCCACCGCATGCCCGGTGAGCGCGGCTGCCAGCAGCTCGAGCGCGGCGCGCGCGTCGCCCACCACGGGCAGCGCGGACTGCTTGTGCGCGTCGACCGCGGCCGCGTTCAGGTTGACGAACCGCGCGTCGGCGGCAAAGGCCGACTGCGAGGCGGTGGTGAAGTCGCTGTAACGGGTGCCGACGCCGATCACGAGGTCGGCGTCGCGCAGCACCACGTTTGCGGCAAACGTGCCGGTGGCACCGGCCGCGCCGAGGGCGGCAGGGTGGTCGTAGGGCATCGCGCCCTTGCCGGCCTGGGTCTCGCACACCGGGATTCCGGTTGCATCGACCAGCGCGCGCAGGGCATCGGTGGCCTCGCTGTAGATCACTCCGCCGCCGGCCACGATCACCGGCCGGCGCGCGTCGCGGATCAACTCGGCGGCCCGGTCGAGGCGCTCGAGCGGCGGCGGCTGCCGGTCGATCACCCACTTGCGCTGCTCAAACAGCTCGACGGGGAAGTCCCACGCCTCGGCCTGCACATCCTGCGGTAGCGCAAGGCAGACCGCTCCGGTCTCGGCCTGGTCGGTCAGCACCCGGGTGGCCGCAAGCAGCGCCGACGGCAGCTGGTCGGGGCGCCAGATGCGATCCCAGTAGCGGCACACCGGACGAAAGGCATCGTTCACGCTGGTCTCGAGCGAGCCGGGCTGCTCGAGCTGCTGCAGCACCGCCCCCGGCCGGCGGTTGGCAAAGACGTCGCCGGGCAAGAGCAGCACCGGCAGCCGGTTGATGGTGGCAAGCGCCGCGCCGGTGACCATGTTGGTGGCGCCCGGGCCGATCGACGACGTGCAGGCCCACGCCTGCATGCGGTTGGACGCCTTGGCGTACGCCGAGGCGATGTGCACCATCGCCTGCTCGTTTCGCGCGGGCACGTAGGTGAGCGTGTCGCGCTCCTGCATCAGCGCCTGGCCGAGGCCCGCGACGTTGCCGTGCCCGAAGATTCCGAGCACCCCGGCAAAGAGCGGTCGCTCGACGCCGTCACGCACCGTCCACTGCGCCGCCAGAAAGCGGACGATGGCCTGTCCGGTGGTGAGCCGCACGGTGTCGCTCATGCGTGCTTCCCGTAGGCCGAGGTCATGGGCACGCGCTCGTCGCGGGGTTCTGCCTCCCAGCTCTGCCGGATCCACGCGTGCGCAGGATCGTCGCTGATCGCCATCGATCGCTCGGGCTCGGGGCCGGCGAGCACGTTCAGGTACCAGAGGGCGCTGTTGGGCGAGGCCATG
Organism: uncultured Actinomycetes bacterium; assembly: GCA_963796875.1. Lineage (GTDB taxonomy): Bacteria > Actinomycetota > Thermoleophilia > Gaiellales > JAICJC01 > CAVPTL01. The sequence goes on along the minus strand of CAWCNL010000002.1, from coordinate 1,163,566 downwards.
CACGGGCCGTGATACCCGCGCGGGATCAGGAACACGTCACCGTCGCCGATCGTGACGGTGACGTCCCACCCCTCCTCCAGGTCGTAGGTGCGGTGCGCGGCCATGCCGTCTGGACCCTCCACGCGGAAGTAGTAGATCTCCTCGAGCACCGCCTCGACGCCGCCGGGCGTGTCGTGCTTGTGCGGCGGATAGCTCGACCAGTTGCCGCGGGGCGTCAGCACTTCGCAGCACAGCAGCCGATCGGGCAGCGCGACCTCGGGCGTCAGGAAGTTGGTCACCTGCCGGGTCGAGCGGCCGGCGCCGCGGATCTCGATGGCCACGGCGCGGGCATCGATGTAGGCAACTTCGCGGCGGGTGCGCGCCGGACACGACGGCAGCGCCACCTGGCAGCGGCGGTCGGCCACCAGCCGGGCCTCGGTGTCGCGGGGCAGATAGACGGCGTCGGTAACCCGGTCGAACACTGATTCGCGGCCCTCCAGATCGTGGGTGGCGCCCTCCACCTCGACCCTCAGCCCGCCCTCCAGCGGCAGCACCGCCAGCTCGTCGCCGCCGGTGGCCAGATCGCGGCTGTGCCCGGGCTCCAGCTCGATCACCCGCAGCCCGCAGAACTCCCACCCGCAGCGCTCCGGAGTCAGTGCCAGCGGATCACCGCCCTCGGCGGCGGCGCCGGCGGGGATGTGCAGCACAGTTGAGTCGGTCGTCATCGTTGCTCCATGATTGCGGTGACCTGAGATTCGGTGGGCATGGCGTCGGCGCAGGCCAGCTGGCCCACCACGTAGGCGCCGGCGGCGTTGGCAAACCGCACGGCGGCGGCGGGATCGTCTCCTGCCAGCAGCCGGTGGCAGAGCGCACCGCCGAACGCGTCGCCGGCGCCGAGGCCGTTGACCACGTCGACGCGCAGCGGGGTAACTCGCTCGCGGCCCTCGGAGGTGGCCACCAGCACACCGTCGGCACCCAGCTTCACCACCGCCAGCCGCACGCCTAGCGCCAGCAGTGCATCGGCGCTCGCGTCGGGATCGTCGGTGCCCACCGCCGCCTGCGTCTCGGCGCGGTTTCCCACCACCACCGAGACGTGCCGCAGCGCCTCGCGGTAGCGGCCGGGCGCGGCGGAGGGGTCGGGCCAGAGCCCCGGCCGCCAGTCCAGATCGAGCACCGTGATCGCGGCCGGGTCGCGCCAGCCGAGCGCGGTGCGCGTGGCCGTGGCGCTGGGCTCGTCCGCCAGCCCGGTGCCGGTGGCCCAGAAGATGTCGGCCGCCTCGATCGCGGGGCGGTCGAGTTCGGCGGTGGCGAGCGTCATGTCGGGCGCCTTGGGGTACCGGTAGAACCAGATGGTGGGGTCAGCCGGCGGGTCGAGCTCGGCGAACACCACTGGCGTGGGCAGATCGGGATCGATCCCCAGGTGGCGGGTCGAGACCCCGAACCCCTCGAGCGCGGTGCGCGCGTAGCGGCCGAACGGGTCGTCGCCGACCCTGGTCACCACACCGCTGCGGCGGCCCAGCCGGGCGGCGGCCACTGCGACGTTGGTCGCCGTGCCGCCGAGGAACCGCGAGAACGCCTCGACACCCTCGAGCGGCCCCGCGGTCTGCGGATAGATGTCCACGCCGATACGGCCCATCGTGAGCACCTCGAGCGGCGCGGTGTCTCGGCGGAATCGATTGCGGTCATGCCGCAACCCTATCGCAGGCCACGATGCATAAAGGGGTCAGCCACCTTTTGTGCATGGGCGGAGGCCAAGGGTTGCAACCAACGCAACGGATGCACAAAAGGTGGCTGACCCCTTTATGCACTACCCCGATCGCTTCAGGCGGCCGTGGCGCTTGGCGTACACCTCGCCACGGTTGAAGATGAAGAGCCCCCCGGGGATCGAGATCACGCCGATCACGATCAACGGCCACATGTCGCCCCACAGCGCCCCCAGCGCCGCACCGTCCACGATCGCGTGCCGGCCCCCTCGAGCGTATAGGTGGCCGGCGAGATCTTGGCCAGCCACTGCATCCACTGCGGCAGCACCGACACCGGGTAATAGACACCCGAGACGACCAGCAGCATGCCCTGCGCGATGAACCCCAGCTGCGTGCCCTTCTCGGGCGAGATCAGCGGCAGCACCGCGGTCATCATGCCGATGCCCACAAACGACACCGAGGACACGGCCAGCACCACGATCGCGCCGGTGAAGTTCGCGTTAGCTGAAGTTCACGCCCAGCATCCACGCCACCACGCCGAACAGCAGGATGGTGCGCAGCACGCCGTAGAGCACCGCGAACGCGCCCATGCCCAGCAGATGCGCCGGGCGCGACAGCGGCGCCATGAACGTGTATTCGATGGTGCCCTCCCACCGCTCCCAGGCGACCGTCTCGGTGACGATCTCGAAGATCAGCCCGAGATACGACCACACGACCGCGCCGATCAGCAGCACGATCATCGTCTGGTTCACGTCGATGTGGCCGCCGGAGGCCTCCACGCCCTTGGCGATGAAGACGATCGTGAGCGTGTTGGCGATCGTGTAGAGGAACCACGCCAGCTCCCACCACACGAACCGCCGGATCAGATAGGTGTTTCGCTCGACGATGCCGGCAAAGCCGATCGCCTCTCGACGCATCCCTTCATCATTGCTGCGCCACCTCCCGATCGTCGAACTCGTCCTCAAACTCGCGACCGGTGGCGGCCAGGAACGCGCCCTCCAGATCGTCGGCCTCGTACCGGGCCAGGATGTCGGCGGTCGGCTCCAGGCACAGCAGCCGGCCGTTGTGGAGAATCCCGACGCGATCGGCCATCGCTCCGGCCTCGACCATGTCGTGGGTGCACAGAAGCGTGGTCACGTCGGTCGACTCGCGGATCGACGCCACGAACGCCTGCACTTCGCGTTTGGAGCGCGGATCGAGCCCCGTGGTCGGCTCGTCCAGCAGCAGCAGCATCGGCGAGGTCATCAGCGCCCGGGCCAGCGCGATCTTCTGCTGCATTCCGCGCGACAGATCCTCCATCGGCTCGGTCGCGCGGTCGGGGGAAACCCGACCCGCTCCAGGATCAGCGGAATCTGCGTGCGCGTCTCCTTGATCCCCAGCCCGTAGAACCGCGCCGAGTAGCTGAGGTTCTCGAGCGGCGACATCCGCTTGAAGAACGACGCCTCGACCGACACCCGGTTGACCATGCGTCGCACCTGGCGGGGATGCTTGAACACGTCCACGCCGAACACCCGCGCCGTGCCGCCGTCGTGCAGGAGCAGCGTCGAGAGCAGCCGCACCAGCGTCGACTTGCCCGAGCCGTTCTGGCCGAGGATCGCCACGCACTCGCCGCGCTCGATGGTGAACGACACGGCGTCAAGCGCGGTGGCCCACTGCTTGTGACCACGCCGCCGCGAGCCGTCACGGCGGACGAACTTCTTTGTCAGCTCATGTACTTCGACTGCGGGTTCTGCGGACACGTTGAGACACTCTTTCGCGGGTCGGATAGGGCCCAGCCTGGGCGCGCGCGGATGCGCATGCGCGGAGGCGGACTCACGATGACGTTGGCGACGCGGCGGACCGGCGCGTTCTCGGACAAGCGCAAACCGGCATCGGTGACTCTAGCACCGCAGGCGAACGCATACCTCGTGCCTGGCACGAGGTATGCGTCGGGTGCTTACTTGCTGTTGGCCCAGACCACCTTGCGGCCCGGAGCCTGCGCGCGGCGCCGGCGGCGGGCGCGCATCAGCCGCCAGACCACCACGAGCGCGGTCATCACCGTGACCACGAACAGCAGGTTCCACGGGATGATCAGCACGCGATCGGGCGAGGTCAGCGAGAGCGCGGTGGTCGGGTTGTAGTAGAAGCTGGTCTGCACCGTCGACCAGCCGATGAACGGCGCACTCGTCCACGCGATCGTGATCAGGCGCGTCGAGCCCGGCAGGATCGTGTAGTGCGGCGCCTTGATGGTGGTGCCAGAGCCGCCCAGCGAGAGGCCCTTCTTGTAGGTCACCGCGCCGTGCAGGATATTGAAGAACGTGTTGCCCGAGTTGACCACAGCGATGTTGGTGGTGATGGTCGGCTTGAACAGGGCGTGGATCAGCCCGCTGGGCGAGCGCACCGAGAGCAGCGACTTCCACTGCACCGACGTCGACTTGGCGAGCACGCCGGCCTTCAGCACCAGCCCTCCGCCGTTGGCGTCGGTCACGCCCGCTGCCATCAACGACGCCACCGCAGACTGGTAGCGCAGGCCCGCCGAAGAGGTGATGGTGTGCGACCGAAAGAGGATTGCCAGGGTGTGGGTTCCGGGCGGGATGCTCCGCGGTACGCGGATGGTCGCGACCACGTTGCGATACCCCCCGGCGGGAACCTTCAGCAGCGTCTCGGAGAGCGTCGTCCACGGCGCCGCCGATCCACGCAGCGTGCCGGCCGGCAGGAACTTCACGTTGGAGTCCATGTCGACCGTGTAGTCCTGCGGGAACACGTCGATGGTCACGGGTTTGGAGCCCTTGTTGTAGATCTTGAGATTGGCTCGCACAGTGTGCCCGGGCTTCAGCCGCAGCTGGAGCTTGGAGGGCGCGACACCCAGGCTGAGCGGTGTGGTCGGCTGGTCGGTGGCCGCGGCGATGGGGACAGCGGCCAGCGCGCCGAGCAGGAGCAGGGCGAGTACGGCGATGATGGGACGGCGGGACATGGCTGGTTACCTCACGGGGTCGTGGCGACGTAGGTGATCGTCGTTGAGTACGGGGTGGACGAGGCTGGGTCGGAGTAGCCGACGGTCAGGCGGTAGTCGACGGGAGTCGCCACGCCTGCCGGGGTGGTTGCGGTGCCGGTGGTGACGGTGGTCGCGGTTGTGGTGAACGGGGTGAATGTGGTGGTGCCGTTGCGCCGCCACGCGAGCGCCGAGAGCGCGATCGAGTGCCCGCCGGCGCCGTCGGTGAACGGGCCGGTGCCGAGTGCCGAGAGCGTCCACCCGGCGTTCGAGACCACCGTCGCGGTGGTCGCCGAGAGCAGTGTGAGCGGCGAGGTCAGCGGCGAGATGTTGCCCAGTCCGACCGTGGCGGTGTTGAGCGCAAGGGTGACGGTGTTGGCGACTGCCAGCGATAGATCGTCGAAGTTGGCCGTGCCGGCGCCAAGCAGCCGCACCCGGATTGCCACCGACGTCGTGTTGGTCCTGGTGGTGAAGGTGGTGGAGTAGAGCGTGTACCCGGCCGTTGCCGAGCTGCTCGAGAGCACGGTCTGGGTGTTGCTGGGCGATTCGATCGCGATCACCTGGGCGCCGGTCGCTGCAGACAGACCGGCAGTCGCGATGCTGGCCGAGAGCGTGTACGTCGTGTTGGCCGTGACCGCGATCCCCGTCTGGGCGACGTAGCCGTCGTCGGTCGAGGCGCCGGCGTAGAGCCGCAGCGAGGTGGTGCCGGTGTTCGGCTGCACGGTATCGACCGTCTCGCCGGGCGTCCCTGCCGTCGTCGTCAGCGCTCCCCAACTCGCGGGCCCCGTGCCCGTGATCGTCGGGTTGTCGAACGTCAGCATCTTTCCGGCGGCGTTGGTGGTGTTGGTGTCGTAGACGCCCACCGCGCCGTAGGTGTACGTGGTGTCGGTGGTCGTGACGCTCGCGATCAGCGTGCCCGGCGCGTTGTTGGTGTTGCCGTACGCCGCGCAGGTCAGCGACGACCCGGTCGCGGTCACGCGCAGCCAGCCGGGCAAGCCCGCCTGCACGCTCATCGCCGAGGTCTTGAGCACCGTGTCCACGCCGCTGTCGCGCTCGACCAGCTGCAGCGCATTGCTGGTCACCGTGCACGCGTAGAACGACCCGGTGCCCTGATAGCGGAACACCAGGCCGCCGGAGAGGCCCGCGACGACGTTGGTGGGGATGCCCTGCACCTGGAACGTGCCGTTGGTGGTGTGATCCGATCCGGTGATCACGGCGATGTCCGAGGTCTTCTTGGCACCGGTAGGGGTCAGCACACCGCCGGAGGCGGTCGCTCCACCGCTCGTCACCGTCCACGCGCTCATGTCGGCGAGCGTGTCCGAGAACATGGTTTGGGTGGTTGCGCCCAGCGTTTCGAAGCCAGGATTCTGGATCAGATTGGTGGCCGCGAATGCCGCGGCCGGGGACAGCACGACGGCCGCCGTCAGGCCCAGGGCCAGAACGGCGAACCGCGCAAGGTGGTTTTGCATCGCTTCCCCGTTCGCAATTCACACGCAGGTTCCTGCCAAACACGGAAACAGGGGCATCACCCGGCCGAGGGCGGCGGGGAATCCCCCAAAAGGGGCATGGGTGTCCCCCGGTGGGGGGCCGATTGGTTCTGCGTCGTCCGAAACCGGCCGGCGTTCCGTCCCAACAGTCTCAAGGAGAAGCTCAATGTCCCGAGCACGCATCGCGCTGGCCGCGTGCGTCAGCGCCGCCGCTCTTGCGGTGGCTGTGGCTCCCGCTACGGCGGCGACCACGGTAACGCAGAACCAGACGGTGACCTTTACCAACCAGGCCGCCATCCAGCTGTCCCTGAGCGCGGCGTCGTTCTCGTTCGGCTCCGTCAGCCCGCTATCGACGACCACTGTCCCCTCGGCAACCACCGCGACGGTTTCTTCCAACGCCGGCTGGACGCTGAAGGTCAACGGCACCGGCAACTTCAAGGACACGACCACCCCCACGCCGCTGACGATTCCGGATAGCCGGATGACGATCACCAACGGCGCCACCAACGTGACTCTGAGCAATGCCGGTCAGACGATCGGCACGGGCGCCGCAGGCGTCACCAACGTGCCGCTGCAGTACGCACTTGCGCTGCAGTGGGGCGACGCGGTGTCGGGTAATCCGTTCAGCGACACGCTGACGTACACCGCAACCACGCCGTAGCCCAAACCGCGGCTCCACCCAACGGCCTTCTCCGGGGGGGCCGTTACCCCCAAAAGCCGAGGCTCCCTAGCTGCAGGGAGCCTCGGCTCGTTAAGGGGACAACGCAGAAACGCTCATGAATAAAAGGGGTCAGACCCCTTTTATTCATCTCGACGGATTCCGCCCCACGGGTTCACTTCCTGGCACGTTGGGCGTCACTTGTCCGACCAATTTGCGATTATTGGATGTCAGTACGATCCCACAGCGCGGGATCCTCCTCGCCAAGATGCCAGAACCCCACGTGCAGGCCGTTGGCGCCCGCCAGCGCGATCCGCGTTCCGAGAGACGTCGCGTTCTGGTACCAGACGTCATGGCTGACGCCCTTCTCGGTGTACGAGAAGTGCGGCGACTCGCTGGTGGGATCCATCACCGGGGTGGCGTCCACCCGCTGCATCAACGCGCGGATCGACCCGTACTCGAGCGCCGTGGCCCGGTTGGTCGGCCCGCCGCCGTCTGGCCAGTCCATGCCGTACATGCCGAGCCCCAGGATGTATTTGGACTTGAGCGGCATGGTGTCGACATAGCTGACCACCCGGTTCTCCCAGGTGATGTCGTCGATCGAACCCGGCGCCGAGGTGGCCCAGTGGTATCCCCAGCCCATCACGAACACGTAGTCGGCGGCCGAGCCGAGCGCCTTGTAGTCGTAGAACCCCTGCCGGCCCACCAGCTGGTTGTAGTAGGCGGCGGCGACACACACGGTGAGCTTCTTGCCGTTCGCGTGCAGGTCGCTCGCGAGCGTCTGGATGAAGCTGGTGAGCGCGTCGCGATCGGACGCCTGGCCCGACTCGAAGTCGATGTTGAGCCCGTCGTAGCCGTTGTCCTGCACCAGGTTCACCAGCTGGGTGAGGATGGCGGAGCGGTCGGTGGAGTTGTTCAGGATGTCGTGCAGCACCGTCTGGCTCTGACAGTTGATGCGCGGCATCACGAGCACCTTGCGCGCCTGCGCCCACCCGGTGATCAGGGTGTCGTTCTGGCCGGTGATGGTGTTGTTCGAGAGGCAGTCGTAGTACGTGGGATAGACCACGCCGAACCGCTTGTAGTGCGAGCGAAAGTCCTCGAAGCTCTTGTCGGTGCTGGCGAGGATGAAGGCATGCGCGGTGCCCGTCGACGGGGTGGGCGCGAGCGTCGCGGTCTTCACCGCCGGCGAGGTGCCCGCACTCACCTCGCCGCGCGAGTCGACCGACTTCACGGTGATCGTGTAGTTGGTCGACGAGAACAGATTCGAGAGCTTGTAGGTGCGCTTGGTGGTCTGACCAACCACCGTGCCGTTGCGCAGAATACGGTAGGCGGTGAGTCGGGCATCGCCGCCGGCCCCGGCCCCCCACGCGATGGTGATCGCGTCGGATGTGCGCGATTGCAGGCTGCTGGTCTTCGGAGCTGTGGGCTTGTAGTAGGTGACCGCGCGCTTGATCGAGTTATGGCACGGAGAGACCGCACCACTGGGCGCGACGACCCGCACGCCGAACACGTACGTGTTGCCAGCCGTGACCCGAATCGCCATCTGCGACATCTTGGTCTGACCAATAACCGCGCCGTTTCGCAGTGTGCGATACGACGCTCCGGCCGGGTGCACCGCTGGTGCCTTCCAGTGCAGAACGCCCGAGGCATGACCCTTTGCACGGGTGAACGAGAGCGCTGTCGGTGTCTTTCCCGTACAGGTCGCTGCGAACGCCGCAGGGGCGATCGCACCCGTGACCGCCACCCCGAGGGTGGCGGCCGCCATCACGGTTGCTATTCGCTTCATGGTTATTCCACCGTCACTGTCTTTGCGAGATTGCGCGGCTGGTCAACGTTGAGGCCACGGGCCTCTGCCACCTCGAGGGCGAGCAGCTGCAGCGGCACCACCGCGAGCACCGGCTGCAGATCGGCATGTACGGGCGGCAGCCAGCACACCGCGTCCGCGTAATCGCGGACGCGATGCTGGCCGGCGGATGCGACGACCAGAGTGGTCGCGCCGCGCGCCCGCGCTTCGGAAAGGTTGGACAGGAGCTTCTCGAGCACGGCCGAGTCGGTGGCCACGCACACCACCGGCGAGCCGCTGCTGAGCAGCGCCAGCGGGCCGTGCTTCATCTCGCCGGCCGGATACGCGTCGGCCGGGACGTAGGAGATCTCCTTCATCTTCAGCGCGCCCTCGCTGGCCACGGGATAGGCCAGGTCGCGGCCCAGGTACATGAAGAGCGGCCGGTCGGCGTGCCGGGCCGCCGCAGCCGTGATCGTGGCCGCCGTGTCGGCGATCGTCTCGGTGACGAGCCCGGGCAGCCGGCAGAGTTCGCGTTCCAGCTCGTCCAGCTCGGCCGCGGGCCGGGCGTTGCGCAACCGCGCCAGATGCAGCGCCAGAAGCGCGAACGCCGCCACCTGCGTGGTGAACGTCTTGGTCGCAGCCACGCCCACCTCGATCCCGGCGTGGGTTGTGATCACCGCATCGGCCTCGCGGGCCGCCTGGCTCAGACTCGAGTTGGTCAGCGCGATGGTCGGCGCGCCCAGGCTGCGGGCCAGCCGCAGAGCGGCGATCGTGTCGCGCGTCTCGCCGGACTGGGTCACGCCGATCACCAGCTCACCGTCGTCCAGGAGCGGCGTCGAGCTGCACCACTCCGAGGCGATCGCCGTGGTCACGGGGATCCCGGCCCAGCGCTGGATCAGCAGCCGTCCCAAGAGCGCCGCGTTGTGTGACGTGCCGCAGCCGGTCAGGGTGATCCGCGACACGGTGCGCAGCAGCTCGTCGTCGATGCCGGCCGTCACCGGACTGTGACCCACGTGCGCGGCGATGGTGCGGCGCAGCGCGTCGGGCTGATCGGCGACCTCCTTGCGCATGAACGAGGTGTGCTCGCCGCGCTCGGCACTCGAGTGGTCGCGTTCGATCAGCTGCGGTTCGCGGTGCACGGGCGTGCCGTCGAGGGTGCGCAGGTCGAACTGTCCCGGCCGCACGCAGCAGATCTCGTCGTCGGCGACGAACAGCACGCGGTGCATGTCGGGCGGAAGGGCGGCCACGTCGGAGCCCACGAACACCTCGCCGCGGTCGACCCCGATCACCATCGGGCAGTCCCGCCGGGCGCCGACGAGCACCTCGGGCTCGGCCAGGCGGATCGCCAGGAACGCAAAGTGGCCGCGCATGTGGCTCGCCGCGCGGGCCGCCGCGGTGGCCGTGTCGAGTCCGGCAAACCGGCAGCCGATCAGGTGCGCCACCACCTCGGCGTCGGTCTCGGAGCTGAACTCACAGCCGCGCCGGGTGAGCTCGTCGCGCAGCTGCTCGTGGTTCTCGACGATGCCGTTCAACACGATGTGCACCGCCCCGTCGCAGCTGCGGTGCGGGTGGGCGTTGGCCTCGGTCACATCGCCGTGGGTGGCCCAGCGCGTGTGCCCGATGCCGGTGTGAGCGCGGGCGCCCTGCCCCCACTCCTCGGCCACCCGGCCGCGCAGGGCATCGAGGTTTCCGACCGACCGCACCGATTCGATGCCGTCGGCGGTGACCAGGCTGATGCCGGCCGAGTCGTAGCCGCGGTACTCCAGCCGGGCGAGCCCGTCGACCAGCAGCCCGCAGGCCTCTCGCCGTCCGCTATATCCAACAATTCCACACATGTGCGTCGCCTCCAGGAGGGCAATCGGAGTTACTGAGGGCTGGTCTGGGAGGCGACCAGCTGGGACACAGTCCGAAACACGTAGCCCTGCTTGCGCAGCGTGTTCACGATCTGTGGGAGCGCCTGTACGGTGGCCCAGCGCGAGCCGCCGCCGTCGTGCAGCACGACGATCGAGCCCGGCTTGACGTTCTTCAGCACACGCTCGGCGATCTTCTGCGAATCCTGTGTGCGGAAGTCACTGGGATCGACCGACCAGAGCGCGGTGCCGAGCCCGAGCTGCTTTGCGATGCGCGTGTAGCGGGCCCGGTCGAGCCCGTACGGCGGCCGGGTGTAGCAGGGCGTGATCGGCGCCGCCGACTCGATCGCGCGCTGCGTGCGGCTGATCGAATCGCTGACCGCACTCGCATCGGCGGCATTCAGCGCGGTGCCGTTCCACGAGCCGTTGCCGATCTCGTCACCTTCCAGCACCATGCGGTCGAGCAGCCGGTTATCGCCGTGCAGCTGCACGCCGTTGACGAAGAACGTCGCCTTGGTGTTGTGCACGTGCAGCACGTCGAGCACCTGGGCGGTGTAGGCCGAGGGGCCGCCGTCGAACGTCAGTGCCACCTGCTTCTCGCCGGTGGGGCCGTGCTGCACCGCTGCACCGATCGGCGCCGACGAGCACGTCATCTTGGCCGCCGCGGCCACCAGCTGGTTCTGGGTGAACTGGATGTTCAGGCCGCGCTGCTCGTAGGTGGTGCGACCCAGCTTCATCGATGCGCGCAGCCGTTCGACCAGCTGGGCGCCGTTCCAGTTGCGCGCCTGCAGGCGGTGGATGTGCATCGGGTCGTCGCCGGGCATGGCCGGCCGCCAACCGCGCTGGTCGTCCTGGTCGAACGCCAGCTTGAACCGTGCCTTGAGCACCTGCTGGAGCGCAGCCGAAACACCCGGCGCCGCATTCTGGCCCCAGTCGCCGTACGGATAGGCGAACGCGATCGGATGGCTCGGCGAGTTGTCGTCGATCACCGCCTCGTCGTGGTCGAGGTCGGCGCCCACGCGCTGCTTGTAGGCGGCGATCGACTCGCCGGGCTGAAGCTGCACCAGCACCGACTCGGGCTTTCCATGCACCGTCACGATGCGGTGCAGATCGTAGGTGTGGTTGCCCAGCTCCCAGTGCCCGTCGGCGGAGTAGCCCGAGAGCGCACCCCAGTCGGCGTAGTAGAAGCTCGACTCGCCCGGGTCGGTGCCGATCACGAACATCGTCGCCTTCATGCCCGTGTCCTTGAGGATCGGGTCGGCCTGCAGCATCGCGTCCTCGCGGCCGTCGTCGAAGGTGATCAGGACGGGCCGCGACGGCAGCAGCGACATGTTGCCGTTCTGCAGGTACTGGCTCAGCTGGGCGGTGGTGATCGCGTGGTAGCCGGCCGCCTCGAGCCCGCGCATCTGCTGGGCAAATGCCGTGCGGCTGACCACGAAGCGGCTGTCGGCGGTGTCGGTCGCGTCCAGCCCGATGCCGTGGTACACCAGCACCGGGACGCCGTAGGTGGGAAGCTTCTTGTCGGCCACCGCGATCGCGTACTGGCCCTGCGGCAGCTGCGGCGTCGAGGGCGGCATCAGGCTGTAGCGGGCCTTCAGATACATCAGGTAGCCGTCCTGGGTGTGCATCATGTAGTACACGATCGGGATCGGTGTGAGCGCGAGCGTGAGGATGCCGAGCACCGTCTGGCGAAACCAGCGGCGGCGCTGCTGCTCGGCGGCCGAGCGCACGCGGCGCTGCTTGCGGCGCGGAAGAGCGAAGGTCACGCCGCCGCCCGGGTGGAGGTGTCGATCGGCCCGGCCACGCGCACTTCGCCCTCGGCCTCGTTGTGGCTCGACGAGCGCGTGCCCCACCCCGTGTTGCGCAGCGTGGCGACCGCGTAGTAGGTCTGCCACACCAGCACCACCATGTAGATGAAGATGAAGGTGATGCCGTGGTACCAGATGGGGCTGCGCCGGCTGATCGCGTAGTAGAGCGAGTAGAGCAGCGCCATCACGTAGGCGCCCACCAGGTAGAACCACGGGTCGCCGGAGCCCAGGCTGCGCCAGTAGAGCGCGTGGAACACGACGATCGGCGCGATCCACGGGAAGACCACCGACATGTAGGTCATGGCGGCGGCCACGGGATTCTTGCGCCAGATGAACCGCACCACGTAGAGCGACTCGCGCAGCCAGCTCTTCTTCCAGCGCAGCTGCTGGATCAGGAACGTGCGCAGGTCGTCGGGCGCGATGGTGTGGCTGTGCGCGTTTGCCTGGTAGGTGACCTCGTGATTTCGCAGGATCATGTTGGTCAGGGCGCGGTCGTCGCCGTAGGTCGCCTTGCGGCCCAGGAACGTCTGGTTCTCCCACTTCTCGAGGATCCCCAGGAGCGCCGATCGGCGGTACGCCGAGAAGCAGCCCGACGCGCAGGTGACGCAGCTGAACACCGACTCCGAGCCCTTGATCACGCGGAACGCCACGTAGTAGCGCACCTGCTGCATCTTGGTGATCAGGTTGTGGCCCTTGTTGAGCACGTCGGCGGTACCCACCACCGCGCCCACCCTGGCGTTGCGGAAGTCGGCCATGATGTGGTTCAGGCCGTCCTGCTCGATCACCGAGTCCGAGTCGATGAAGACGCACACCTCGCCGGTCGAGCGGCGGATGCCCTCGGCCATCGCGGCGCGCTTGCCGCGGTTGTGCGAGAACTGCACGCACACCAGCGATGGATGGCGCTCCCGCGCGGCGAGCATCTGGGCCCACGTGTCGTCGGAGCTGCCGTCGTCGACCGCGACCACCTCGAGCTTGCCGTCGGGGTAGTCGGCGGCGTAGCAGGCGTCGATGGTCTGACCGATGCACGCCTGCTCGTTGAACGCGGGGATCACGATCGACGCGGTGGGCCGGTAGCCGGTGTCCGGTGTGGGCCGGTAGAACGGCGCGAGCGCGAACCGGGCGCAGCACGTACAGCGTGACCAGCACCGAGTAGGTGCCGAACACCGGGTCGCGCAGCACCAGGCCGACGGTCAGATCCTTGGCCATCCAGATCCAGTAGAGGAGCGCCAGGCCGTAGACGATGCAGACCACCTGCAGCGCGCGGCCGACCACCTTCACCAGCAGGGCGTCCTGCCACTGCGGCCCCAGTCCGGCGGTCGCCTCGTCCACCGGCCGAAACGGCGCGGACGGCTCGGGCGGCGGTTCGGGCAGGCCGACGTGCTCGGGCGCCTGGTCGCCGGTGGGTCGGTCAGGAGCCACTCCGGCAGCGAGCGTTTCGTCGTGCACGTCCCAGGGGGATGGCTCGCCGCCGACCAGGCGCTGCGGCGGACGCGCAGCTGGAGGGGCGTGGACCACCGAGTCCTGAGCGGTGTCGGAGGCGGCGGGCGCGACGGCGTCGTTGCCCGTGCCGGAGTGGTGCTTGGAGCTTGGACGGTGCAGCTTCATCAGAGGCTGAACACCCCGCCGCGCGCCTCGCCGGCGACGTTGCGGGTGTCGACCACCAGCGCATCGGAGTCGCGCCACAGCGGGGCTTCGACGAACTCGTCGTGGTGGGTGAGGATGACTGCGCAGTCGACGTCGGCCAGCGTCTCGGCCGTCCACGGCCTGGCCTCGTAGAGCCGGTCGCTGACCACCACGGACGGCACGTGCGGATCGCAGTAGGCGACCAGCGCGCCGCGGTCGGCCAGCTCGCCGAAGATCCGCAGCGCGGGCGATTCGCGCAGGTCGGCGACGTTCGGCTTGTAGGCGACGCCCGAGCAGCAGGATCCGCGCGCCGCGCACGGCCCGGCCGCGGCGGTTGAGCGCGTCGGTGACCCGGTCGACGACGTGGGCGGGCATGCCGGTGTTGATCTCGTGCGCCACCCCGATCATGCGGGTCTGGTAGCCGTACTCCTTCAGCCGGTGGGTGATGAAGTGCGGCACGACCGGGATGCAGTCGCCGCCCAGGCCCGGGCCGGGATAGTGCGCCATGAACCCGAACGGCTTGGTGGCCGCCGCTTCGATGACCTCCCAGGCCGAGATGTTGAGCCGGCCGCACACCAGCGCCAGCTCGTTGGCGAGCGCGATGTTGACCTGCCGGAAGGTGTTCTCGTACAGCTTCACCATCTCGGCGACGGTGGGCGAGGAGACGTCGACGACGGTGTCGACCACGCTGCGATAGAGCGCGCGGGTGCGGCGGCGGCACTCGGCGGTCACGCCCGAGATGATCTTCGGCGTGGTGCGCAGAGTCCAGCCGGCCTTGTTGGCCGGGTCGACCCGCTCCGGGGCGTAGCCCAGGAAGAAGTCGACGCCGACCCGGCCGCCGGTGGCGCGTTCGAAGATGGGCACGAGCACCTCGAGGGTGGTCTCGGGGACGGTCGTCGACTGCAGCACCACGAGTGCGCCGGGCTGGATGTGCGCGGCGGTCTGCTCGGCGGCGGCGACCACGTGGCTGAGGTCGGGCGCGAGCGTCTTTGAGAGCGGCGTGGGCACGCAGATGGTGAGCGCCGTCATGTCGGCGACCCGGTCGTAGGCGGTGTCGGCGGACAGATCGGCGAGCGCTGCGAGTTCGTCCGCGCTGACGTCCGGCAGGTAGCTCGAGCGGCTTGTTGACCGCGCTGACCCGCTCGGTGTTGATATCGACGCCGGCAACCGCAAAGCCGGCCTCGGCGAATCCGACCGCCAGCGGAAGGCCGGCGTAGCCCAGCCCGATGACGCCGACGAGGGCTGCGCGTGTTTCGATCGCGTGATCGAAGACATCAGCGCACGTGAGATCGGCACGCGACTGAGCGCGTGCCGGAACAGCTATTTCAGACATACCGACCCCTGTGATGAAGCGTGCAGGTACGAGACATGCCGGAGCGACCCCTCGTTCCGACATTGCCCAACGTTGTCGGCCTGCGCCGGCGCGCTCGACACGCACCACCGGGGGAATCGCAGTCACCTGCCAGGGGGATATCGGGGTACGCGGTTTCGCGCCCAACGCATCAAGGAGTCAGCCACCTTTTGATGCATCAGTGACGTTCGTTGCAACCTTACTTGAGCCTTAGGCCAAATGCATAAAAGGGGCAGTCCCCTTTTATGCACTGTTGGCACTGTCGTGACAGACCTGCGCGCGCCTCGCGCCTAGCGTCTCGCCGCATGCCCAGAAGGCCACGCACACATAATGCCGGCTCGATCTAACATCGTGACCGTCCGTGGGAACCATGGCCAGTCGGTGTTCACCGTTCACCGCATGACCACCGCTCGTTCGTGGCGGTGCTCCGCGACGCGGCGAGGGATGTGGATTGGACACTCCTCTCGTATTGTCTGATGACCAACCATGTGCATCTGCTCGCTCCGCTCGGCGAACAGCGAATCGCATCGGGCATGGGCTCTTGCTCGACGACTCACGCCGCGCGATTCAACGCCGTTTACGAACGAACCGGACCACCTCTTTGGCGAGCGCTATCACGCGAGCCCGGTCGAGTCCGACGAGCACCCTCTGACGAGGCGTTTCGGTACATCGCAATAAATCCATGCGCGGCGGTCTGGTCGGATCGCCCGAACAATGGGACTGGTCAGCCCATCGCGCCCTGTTCGGACTTGCTGCCCCCGCCGGCGGCTTGAACCGGAACGCCGCCCTGCCGTACTTCCCAGCCGACAACTACGGGCGGTTTGTGCTCGACACGCCCGACGGACTCGGCAGATCTTCTATTCACGTCTCCCCAATCCGCTACACCGAGCGCTTGCACGCGGCTACTCCCAGGCCGAGCTCGCCGTTTTCTCCGGGTGGACAGTCGACAGTCTCACGGAGACTCGCGCACGGAACGCCCGCCGTACGACGCATTTAGGGGTCAGCCACCTTTCGTGCATGGGCGACGGCCGAAGGTTGCAACTAGTGCCACTGATGCACAAAAGGTGGCTGACCCCCCTTTGTGCTCTGGCAGTAGACTGGCGGCGGGCCAACTAGGGGGAATGATCGTGACACTCACCGAGCACGAGCAGCAGGCTGTGCGATCCGCCAACGCATCGGGGCGCACCCCGGTGGTCTTCATCCACGGGCTGTGGCTTCTTCCCAGCAGTTGGGATCGCTGGGCGACCATGTTCAAGGACGCCGGATTCGCGCCGTTGACGCCCGGCTGGCCCGACGACCCCGAGACAGTCGAGGAGGCCAACGCCAACCCCGACGTGTTCGCCAAGAAGACGGTCGGGCAGGTCGCGGATCACTTCGAGGAGGCGATCCGAGCACTCGATCGGCAGCCGGCCGTGATCGGCCACTCATTCGGCGGATTGCTCACGCAAATCCTCGCGGGGCGCGGATGCGCCAAGGTGTCGGTCGCAATCGACCCGGCGCCGTTTCGTGGCGTCCTGCCCCTCCCGGTCTCGGCCCTCAAGTCGTCACGGCCGATCCTCGGCAATCCCGCCAACCGCAACCGCGCCGTCCCGCTGACCTTCGAGCAGTTCCGCTATGCCTTCGCGAACGAGGTCTCCGAGGAGGAGGCGGCCGAGCTCTATCACGACTTCGCCGTACCGGCGGCCGGGGCGCCGCTCTTCCAGGCCGCCACCGCCAACCTCAACCCGTGGACAGAAGCCAAGGTCAACAGCAAGGCGGCTGATCGCGGCCCGCTCCTGATCATCTCGGGAGAGAAGGATCACACCGTGCCGCCGGCGGTTGCGAACGCGAGCTACAAGAAGCAGAAGCGCAACGAGGCGGTCACCGAACTCGCCGAGATGCCCGGCCGCGGTCACTCACTGACGATCGACAGCGGCTGGCACGAGGTAGCCGACACCGCGCTCGCGTTCGTCAAGCGTTTTACCTGAGTGCATAAAGGGGTCAGCCACCTTTTGTGCATGGGCCGAGACTGAAGGTTGCAACCAACGTCACGGATGCACAAAAGGTGGCTGACCCCTTTATGCACTTGTCTTCACCACATCGTCTGGGTCTTGACGAAGCTTCCGACGGCCGGGTTTCCGGCGCGTCGGTGAGCGTGCCCGCGGGGACGTAGGTGACCGTCACCTGCTTCACGTTCGCGATGTTCGCGCAGCCGGTGCCGGTGCACGGGCCGAAGATGCGGGCGGTGAGCGCATCGCCGGCGCTCGAGAGCACCAGCAGTGACGAGGCCCACGTCGCACTCGACCCGTCCAGCGTCAGGTAGCTGGGGCTGCCCAGGTCGAGCGGACCACCCAGGAACCCGGGAATCGTGACCGTGTCGTTGCCCGCCCCCACCGGATCGGTGATGGTGATCGCCGTCGTCGTCCCCACCGAGCTCTTCAGCAGCGGCTCGCTCCACTCCGAGGTCAGCTCGTCGCACACCTCGGCGGTGCCGTTCACGTTGGTCGTTCCCGCACACGCCCCCGAGCTGTTGTGCTGGTGGCGGAACCCGACCGGCACCGGCCCCGCACCGTCACTGGGCGCGGCGGCGGCATAGCTCGCGTGGTTACCCGCCGCGTCCTGGATCTCGTTCGGCGCGTTCAGCGCAATCGTGAACAGCGTGACTGCCGTGTCGGGCTGATCGGTCCAACCGCCGAGGTGCAGGGTCGCCACGCTGCCGGCCGTGGTGACCGACTGCAGCACCCCGCCGCCGGGCACGTTTTGCAGCACCCACCCGTCGGTGCAGGGGGCTGCGCAGGCGGCCAGCGGCTCGCCGAACGTCACGGTGACCGTATCGACGAATCCGTCGTGATTGGTATCGAGCATCGTCATCGCCGTGCGGGCCGGCGCGGTGGTATCGCCCGAGGCGGCCGGGTTGACGGCACTGATGAACGTGGTCGCGGCGTTGTTCGAGCTGATCGGATCGTTACCCGCACCGCTCACCGAAGCGGTGTTGAGCAGCGTCTGCGGACTCCCGGGCGCCGTTAGCGCGATCGTGACCTTGACCGAGCCTCCGGCGGGGATCGCTCCCAGCGCGCACGAGATGGTGGTGGTCCCCGAGCAGCTGCCCGCAGCCGGTGTGACCGACCCGAGGGTCGCGTTGGTCGGCGGCGTGTCGGTGAGCGTGACCCCGGAGGCCGCGTCGGGGCCCTTGTTGGTAACGGTCACGGTGACCGTGACGGCCGTGCCCATGTTGACCTTGGCCGGAGCAGTGGTCGACACCGCCAGATCGGCGCCGCTGCCACCCGTCACCGCAACCGTGGCGGTGTCGGAGTCGTTGGCCGGATTCGGGTCGTCTGCGCCGGAGTCGACCGAGATGGAGTTGACGCTGCTTCCGGCGGCGTCGGCAGAGACGGTGATCGTGGCCGTCGCACCGGCCGTGGTCACCGTGCCCAACGCACAGCTCACCGTCCGCGTCGCACTCGCGTAGGTGCACCCGGTCGAGGCGCTGACGAAGGTGAGGCCCGCGGGCAGCACGTCGGTCAGCACGGTTGTGGGGGCAGCGCCGGGGCCGGCGTTCGACACGTTGGCGGTGTACGTCACGTTCTGGCCGGCGGTCACGCTGGCCGGCGCAGCGGTGAGCGTCACCCCGAGGTCGGCCACCGGGGGCGCCGACCCATCGGTGAGCTGGGCGAAGTTGTAGGCCGGCACGGCGGTGACGCGTGTGAAGTCGCCACCCACGTAGAGCTGGTTGGGCGCCGAGCCGGCCAGCGCGAACACGCCCAGATATCCGTCGGTGACCTGCGGCAGCCATGTGGTGTCGAGTGCGCCGGTCGCAGGATTGGCACGCGCGAGCTGGCCCACCGCGGTCGACCCGTACTTGAGGAAGTGCCCGCCGAAGTACGGCACGCCGTTGAGCACCGACACCGCCTGCACGTTGCCGTCGGTCTTGATCTCCCACAGCTTGGCGCCCGTCGTGGGGTTGACCGCGAGCGCCTTGCCGCCGCCACCGCCCCCACCAACGTAGAGCGCCGAGCCCAGCGCCAGATCGAGCACCGGATACGACGGGTGGTACACGCCGGCGATGGTCGCTCCCGTGGTGGGATCGATCGCCGTCAGGTGCGCCTGGGGCGTGCCGTTCACGTTGTTGAAGTTGCCGCCCACGTAGAGCCGCCCGTTGGTCACGAGCAGCCGCCGCACCAACGCATCGGCATTCGCCGAGAATCCGCCGATCGCGGCGCCCGTGGTGGGGCTGGCGGCTGCGATGCGGGTGACGGCAGCCGAGCCGACCTTGGAGAAATCGCCGCCGAAGTAGACGGCGTTCGACGTGACCGCAAGCGCGCGCACGACGTTGTTCGGCCAGCCGTAGGGCTTCCACGCGAGCAGCGCGCCGGTGGAGGTGTCGAACGCCGCGATGCGCTGGTGCTTGACGCCGTTGACGGTGGTGAAGTTGCCGGCCACGTAGAGCCGCGTGCCGTCGGGCGACGGCGCCATCGCAAACACCGTGCCGTTGACCGCCGGTGCGAACGAGGTGGGCGCTCCGGTGGTCGCGTCGATACCCACGAGGTTGCTGACCGGCAGGGTCTGCGCACTCTGCGTGTCGCGGAGGTTCGCGAACGTCCCGCCCAGATAGATGGTGTTCCCGACGCGCTTGATTACCTCGACGCGCCCATCGGTACCCCACGTGGGGTCAGGAGTCACCGCGAGGGACGCTGAGGCCGCGGATGCGCCCACTGCCAGCAGCAGCAGGAAGGTCGCGAGTACGGCACGAATGGGTCGAGAGGTCACAGCCACTACTCCTCAGAACGAGTCAATCAGTGCGGCCGGGAGACCGGTGCTACAACGCGCACCGTTGTAGGGTAGATGCATGCGCCAATAAGCGCAAGTTCCTTCGACTGATGCTCGCCGATGACCCAGAGAACATGTCAATCCACCACGCGCTTATCAATCTGTTCTCGTAGGATTAAGAAGTTGTACGAGTGTCGGTTTGAGGACGATAGCATGGGCTCTGGCGGCATCGGCTCACGGCGCCCTGGGGTGACCCTCGACTTGAGCAGCCAGAGCGACCAGTCATCGGGCGAGCGGTCGAGTGCGGCGTCGATCGACTGCACAGCGGCAGCGGGTTGCCCGGCGATCACCTGCGCCCGCGCGCGCTGGGCCAGCGGCTCTGATGACCACGGCATCCACGAGTTCGCGCGGCCCGCGTCGGACACCGCCTGCGCCGCATTGCCCGCGCGCAACGCGGCGTAGGAGCGGTCGAGCCAGATGTTGCCCATCAGCCCGCCGCCCGCGAACACCATCGCCCGGCCACCGCCGCCATCAGCACCACCCGGCCCGGCCCCGGACGGAGCGCCACCCGCACGCGCCCGCCCAGGATCGTGGCACCGCAGACGAGCATCGGCACCGTGACCGCCGCCATCTGCCAGTCCCAGTCGGTCGAGGCCGCCACCGCATAGGCGACCACCGCGGCGAGCGCGAACGGCACTTGCGGCCCTGCCCGGCCCCGCACGCCACCGGCGATCATGCACCCGAAGAGCACGACCAGCAGGATGAGCCCCACCACCCCCAGCTCGGCCAGGGTCTCGAGGTAGAGCGAGTGGGCGTTGACCGAATTGAGGTCAGACGTCTGGTGCTGCGCCCAGTAGGCTACCGAAGCTGCCCGCCCCGCCGCCCGCCAGCGGATGGCTCTGGAACTCGTGCAGCGCGCCGTGCCATAGCGGACCACGGCCGCTCAGCGATGCCGAGCCCAGCCGCTGATTGAGGTTCGTCACGTCGGGTGTGTCGTCGACCGTGCCGGTCTGGGTATAGATCTTGTGGGGCCAGCTCCACGGAGCTCCGAAACTGACCACGAAACCGGCCAGGATGAGCACCGCGGCCACCGCGAGCGCCGCCTTGTACGCGCGCAGCAGGGCGGGCGAGGGCTGAAACTCGCGCTGCGCCCAGAGCCATGCGGCGACCCCGGCCGAGACCGCCATCACCACGATCAGCACGGCCAGGTAGCGATGCCCCGCGTGAGCGGCGTGGTGGAGCTTCTGGTTGGGCGTGGTGAGCCCGTGCGAGCGGGCCGCGACGGCCAGGCACAAAAGGGACGGCACGGCCAGCGCCACGATGCGCGTGAACGTTGCCAGCCGATTCGGGTCGACGGCGATCAGCACCGCCAGCCCAACGACCAGGCCGAGCTCGGAGCCGCGGCTGAAGGTGAGGTAGAGCACCGACGCCGTGATGGGAAGCGACGCCGCCGCGGTCAGCCGCAGCACCGCGCTGGACGACCGCATGGCAAGGCCCAGCCCGAGCAGAAACGCGATCGCCGCCATCACGCCAAGGCCGTTCCAGTAGCCCACCGGCTGGAACAGCCGGCCGTGTGCGGCGGCGTCGACGAAGAACCCCCAGCGCTCGGGCACGAGCCGTGTCCCCAGGCTGTAGACGCACACCACCACGAGCGCTGCCCACACGCCGATCGCAAGGGGGCTGCGGTTTGTCCGGCGGGTCGCGCAGATGCACACCAGCAGGGTCGCTGCGTACACCAGCAGCCGCTCGGCAGCCGCCACCGGCAGCGTGAACCCGGGTGACCAGAACCCCGAGAGCAGCGTCCACACCACCAACCCCAGCATGGCCGAAAGAGCTCCGATCTCAAGGGCGGTCAGCTCGACCCGCGAGGCGAGCGTGAGCCCGACGAATGCCATCAGCAGCAGCACGAGCGCACTCCAGCCCCAGGACTGGGCGAAGAATCCGCCCTCGGCAAACGCGAGGCCGACGATCACCACCGCTACCACCGCGGCCGAGGCGGTCGACTGGGCCGCTGCTAGCATGGGCCAAATTATGCAGAACGCGCAAGACGACTGGGCCACCGGGCCGCGCCGGGCGATCGCGGCGGTGGTGTGCGCGCTCACCCTGGTGTTCGCGCTCTACGCCGGAGCAGTCGGCGGGCTGAGCCACGCCGTGCAGTTCGGCGTTGACCGCGGCGGTGATCTGATCGACCGTCCGGCGAGCGCCCCGGCAGCCACCCCAGCCGAGCCGATGTGGCTGACGGTGCCATGCCGGCGCATGCTGGTGCACCCGGCCAGCCTCACCGCGCTGCGCTGGTGCTCGGCGCGGACTAGCCGAGCAACTCCTCGAGCACGGCGGCGTCGTCGACCGCAAACGTGCCCTCGTCGCTATTCATGTACACGAGCACGTCGCCGCGCTCGCGCCACTCGCCGATGCGCCCGGCCCACGTGCGCAGCTCGGAAGCTGAATAGCGGGCGTGCTCGCCGGCCTTGCCGTGGTTCAGGCGGATGTACGTCCAGTCGGTCGTCCACTCGTGGGCCTGGAACGGCCGCTCGGGATGGTCGCCGATCGCAAGCGCAACGCCGGCCTCGCGCAGGATCTGCATCACCGGCTCGCAGAACCACGACTCGTGCCGAAACTCGATCGCGTGCCGCAGCCCCGCCGGCATGCGGGTCAACCCGTCGGCCAGCCGCTCGTCGTCGCGCTTGAAGTTGGGCGGAAGCTGCCACAGGAGCGGGCCGAGCTTCTGCGCCGCGACCAGCGGCTCGAGCCGTTCGAGCATCTTGAAGCCGGGCGTCTTGGGCGGGCCGAGCCGCTTGATGTGCGTCAGATAGCGGCCCACCTTGACCGCGAACATGAACCCCTCGGGCGTCTGGTCGGCCCACGTCTGCACGGTCGCCACCTGCGGCAGCGCGTAGAACGTGGAGTTGACCTCGACCGTGTCGAACCGCTCGGCGTAGCTCTCGAGCCAGCGCCGCTGGGGAGCACCGGCATACACCGGGGTCTTCCAGTCGCGGTAGTTCCAGCCTGCACAGCCGATGCGGATCATTGACGCAAGAATAGAGCCCTTGCAGTTACGTCCATCTTGCTGCCTAGGATGTCGGCGTGCTCCCGAACGGTACGTGGCTCCCACAGGTTCGCTTCGCCGGCTGCGTCGCTTGGTCATGCTCGCGGTGCTGCTTGCCGCCGCCCCGGCGTTCGGCGCGACCAACCTGATTGCCAACGGCACGTTCGAGGGCAAGAACGGCGCGGGCACGCTGAGCGGCTGGAGCGCCACCGGCGGCACGCTTTCGCTGGTAGCAGGAAACGGCGGCGGGCATGCCGCACAGGTCGCGGTGAACCCGGGCGTCAAGAAGTCCTTCGCGGCGAACAGACCTGTGAAGGCCGGCACGGTCGCGGGCACCGCCTACACGCTCGACGGCCAGCTGCAGAGCTGCCTCACCGGCCAAACGGTATGCCTGCTGCTCAAGGAACTCAACCCAGCTCCAATGCCGTCGTGCCGGGAGGCACATCCCAGACCTGCCTGACTCCGACCAGCGCGTGGCAGCAGTTCCCGCAGGTCGGATATGTGGCGAAGGCATCTGGAGATACCCTCGCGATCAACGTGATCGAGAGCAAAGGCACCCACCGGCGCGACGTTCAGCTTCGACAACATCGTCCTGGCAGTGGCAGCCGACACCACCCTTCCGACCGTGCCTCAAGGCGTGAGCGCGAACGCTACCTCACCGACCTCGGTGGACGTCTCGTGGCAGGCCAGCCAGGACAACGTGGGCGTGGCCGGCTACGACGTGTACCGCAACGGCACCCTCGTCATCACGCTCCCCGGTAGCGCCACCGCCTGGACGGACAACAGCGCCCAGCCGCCGACCCCCTACAGCTACACCGTCGACGCATACGACGCCGCCGGCAACCACTCGGCCCAGTCGCAGCCGGGCACCACCACCACGCCTCCGCGCGCCCGACACCGCGCTGCCGAGCGTGCCCCAGAGCTGTGATCGCGAACGCCACCTCACTCGACCTCGGTGGACGTGTCGTGGCAGGCCAGCCAGGACAACGTGGGCGTCACCGGCTACGACGTCTACCGCAACGGCACCCTGGTGAACACGCTCCCCGGCAGCACCACCATGTGGACCGACAACAGCTGCGCATCCGTCCACCTCCTACAGCTACACGGTCGACGCCTTCGACGCCGCCGGCAACCGCTCGGACCAGTCCGATCCGGCTACCGCGACCACCCCGTCCTCCGGCGGGATCGGCAACGGCATCTGCGGAGGGCTCCCAGCGGCCGGGCGACGGCGCACCGCACTACAGCCACATCGTGGTGATCATGGAGGAGAACACGTCCTACAACTCGTGGCACGGCTCGTCGATCTTTCCCGTACACCAACCAGCTCGCCGGCCAGTGCGGCTCAGCCGCCCACATGCTCGCGATCACGCATCCGTCCCAGGTCAACTACGTCGGCATGGCGACGGGCACGCAGCCTGCCTACGACACCAAGGTGGCAAACGACAACGTGCTCCACCAGCTGGGCGCCGCCGGAAAGTCGTGGAGGGTGCTCGAGGAGAGCATGCCGAGCAACTGCAACTCGATAACGTCGGGCTTCTACAAGGGCGGCCACAACCCCGGCATCTATCTCACTGACCTGGGGGCGGGCGGCGACAACAGCTGCGCGTCGAACGACACCGGATTCACCCTGTCGTCCTTCTCCACCTCGATGCTGGCCGCCTACACGTTCGTCGCCCCCAACATCTGCAACGACATGCACTGGGCGAGCGGGTGTCCGGGCACGAACGCCGATGCCAACGGTGAGGCCTGGCTCCAGCAGTTCCTTCCGACGATCTTCGCCACCTCCGACTACCAGCAGGGCAACACGCTGGTACTGATCACGTTCGATGAGGGCACCGAATCGACCACGCAGGGAATCGTGTGCATCAACCAGGCCAACCCCGACGCCGCGGGCTGCCACATCCCGACCATCGCCATGAGCCAGTACATCACCCCCGGCACCGTCGACCAGACGCGGTACTCGCTCTACTCGATTCTCGCGTCGATCGAGAACAACTTCGGCCTGCCGCTGCTGGGCAACGCCGCGACGCAGAGCCCGCTCGGCCCGGGGATGGGCTTCTAGCCTCACGAGCGCAGGGTCTGGGCCAGCTCGCGGGTGGCCCTGGCGGGCTCCAGGCCAACCTGCTGCAGCGCGTCTCGGCAGCGCCGGTACGAGGCCACCACCTGATCCTCGTCGCCCAGCATGCGCGCCGTTTGCATCTGCAGGCGGCAGGCGCGCTCGCTGGCCGCGTCGTGGCCGACCACCACGTCGAGCCGCCGCCACGCCTCGGGGTAGCGTCCCATTTCGAACTCCATCTCGGCGAGATCCAGATGCAGGCCGATCACGATGCCGCGGTAGCGGTCGCGGCGGGCATCCGCCCAGTGTGAGTTGCACCCCGCCAGGTAGTCGCCCTGGCCGGCCAGGGCGAGCGCGTCGCGCAGGAACCGCTCGCGCCGCGAGGTCTGTGAGCGGCCGGCGGCGACCACCAGCTCCTCGAGCGTCTGGCTCTCGGTGGTGACGAACGCGCTCAGACCCAGAGCGGCGCCACCTGTGCCGCGCTCGATGGTGATGCTCTCGGGCAGCTCGTCGCGCAGCCGGCTGACCGCCTGGCGCAGGTAGGTGCGCGACGCGTCGTCGGCGCCCTCGCCCCACAGGTGGTGCAGGATCATCGTCGCGGGTCGCGCGCTGCCCCGGCTGCGCGGCCAGAAACGCCAGCAGCTCGGCGCTCTTGGAGAGCCGCGGCCGCACCGTCACGTCGTCGACGGTCAGCTCCAGGCGTCCGAACTCGGACAGGTGGCCGGCGGGGGCCAGCGCCACCTCCGAGGTACCGCGGTGCAGGATCGCCCGGCCCAGCCGATGCCACGACGATCCCTGTGACGGCTCGGCGTCGATGCGCCGCGCCAGCACGGCCGGAAACGCCACCAGCGCACGCAGGATCATGGTGGTCGAGTCCTGCTGCACGCTCACCTCGAGGGCGCGCTCGGCGGCGGCGTCCGAGCCGTCCTCATCGCCCGCACACCAGGCGGCCTCGGACAGGAAGATCAGCGCGCGGCTGAGCTCGCGCGGGCGGTTGCCGCGCTCCATGTCGGCGATGGTGCTGCGCAGCTCGTGCACGGCCGGCCCCGGCCGGCCGCACATCAGATGCACGGCGCCGCGCCACATGCGCGTCTCCTCGGCCACGAACCCCAGGTCGAGCGCACCGGGGATACCGCTCACCTGGTTGAGTTCGGAGGTCGCGCGGGCGGGATCCCGCTCGTAGGTGAGCGAGAGGCCGGCCGCGGCCAGAAGCGCGGTTGCCTGCAGCGCGGGCGACCCGACCTCGCGGGCATCCTGCAGCGCGTGCTCGAGCAATACGCGCGCGCCGGCCACGTCGCCGACCTCGGCCAGCCGCCCCGACCGAAACAGCGGCCGCAGCACGCTGCGGCTCGTACTTGACCGCCGAGTCGCCGATCTCGCGGTTGGCGCGCAGCGAGGTCATCCCCAGTCCGCTGGCGGCCTGCGCCCAGGGGTTTGAGAGCGGGCCGACGCACCTGACCGAGTTCGCCGCGCACCACCCGCAGGCGCACGATCAGCGCATCCAGCGGGGATCCCTTGCGGGCCGGAGTCCGCAGGCCGTCGATGTCGACGGCAAGGCCCAGCCACGACCGCGCGACCTCCCACTCGAACCCCGGCGGGATGCGATCGGCGAGGCGCTCCGCGCGCGCCACCCGCGCCGCGTAGACGTTGGCGATCACCGCGAATGTGCCGACGCTCGGGCGGATCGCGAGTACGTCGTCCCATGCGCCGGCCGCGGTGATGCGCGCCGCGACGCCCAGGCCACGCGAGATGTCGCAGGCGCCGAGCGCGATCATCATCTCGGCTTCGAGCACGCCGGGATCGAGCCGTCCTGCGGCGTCGAGGGCGTCGATCTCGCGCTCGGCGGCGTCGATCTCGAGCCGTTCGATCATGGCTTGCAGGCGCGCGCCCATCGCTCCTTGACCCGGTGGAGCGGCTGACCCCGACCGCCTCAGCTCCAATGAGGTCGCTCGATCGTGGCTCATCGCACCCCCCTCCGGATCAGGAGAATCTCAGTATTCCCCAGCCTACGTGAATCGCTGGTTAATCGGAATCTCCCAGCGGACTGCGGGCGATCAGAAACGACCGCTCGAACTCGATCACCACCTCGTCGCGCTGATTTACACCCCGCGTGACGACCGCGACGATGCCCTGGCCCGGCCGCGAGCGCGACTCGCGCACACTCACGACCTCGGTGACGGCATACAGGGTGTCGCCGGCGAACACCGGCGTGGTCAGGCGCACATGGTTCCAGCCGAGGTTGGCCACGGCGTGCTTGGACGTGTCCTCGACAGAGAGCCCGTGCACCAGCGCCAGGGTGAAGAGGCTGTTGACCAGCGGCTGCCCGAACTCGGTGGCCGCCGCGTAGTCGCGGTTGAAGTGCATCTGGTTGGTGTTGTGCGTGAGCGCGGTGAACCACACGTTGTCGGCATCGATGACCGTGCGGCCAATGTCCGAGCGGTAGGTGTCGCCCACCGAAAAATCGTCTAAATAACGATTAGCCATTATCTTCTCCAGAGCTGGATCTGTTTCCGGTATGCTATGCAGAAATGGATCGCGCGGTGTTCGAACAAAGGATCTGAATCATGCAGCGAGGAGTGGCATCTGACGGTGTGTGCGTCGTCACCGGGGCATCCGGGGGCATCGGTGCGGCCTGCTGCGAACGGTTCGCTGCGGCCGGATACACCGTCGAGGCGGCCGACCTCGACACCGGCTGCGACGTGACCAGCGAAGCCGACGTGGAAGCGCTCTTCGCCCGGGCCGGTGCCCGTGGTGAGGTGACGGCCGTCGTGCTGGCCCACGGCGTGGCTTCGCACGGGCCGTTCGCCGAGGTGGAGCTGGCGGAATGGGAGCGCGTGATGCGGGTCAACACGACCGGTTCGTTTCTGTGCGCGCGCACCGCCGCCCGCACGATGCGCGGCGGATCGGTGGTGTTCATCTCGTCCCAGGGCGGCCGCAAGGGGTCCGCGAACTGGAGCACCTACAGCGCGTCGAAGTTCGCCGTGATCGGCCTGATGGAGTCGTTTGCCCACGAGTACGCGGCCCGCGGCATCCGCGCCAACGCGATCTGCCCCGGCGCGGTCGACACGCCGCTTCTGGACGGCGTGATCGCCGACAGGGCGGCGCTCGCCGCATCGCTGCCCATGGGCCGCCTGGCCGCGCCGGACGAAATTGCCAGAGTCGCGGCGTTCCTGTGCTCGGACGACGCCAGTTTCGTGACCGGCGCATCGATCGTGGCCGACGGGGGCGAACTCTCCTAGAGCCGCGGCCGTCAATCGAACATCGACACCGGTGGGCGGGCATCGGGATGCACCGCGACATCGATGACCGTGGTCACGTCGGACTCCATCGCCGCGATCAGCGCCGCCGAGAACTCGTCCGCCGTGCGTGCGTTGAGACCTCGGCAGCCGAGCCCGCGGGCCACGGCCGCAAAGTCCGTCGGCGCGAACGCCGTTGCGCCTTCGCGGTCGTGAAACGCCCGGTTGTAGTGCAGCGACCATCCCAGCACGCCGTTGTCGAGCACGATGACGGTCACCGCAATCCCGCAGCGCGCGGCGGTCTCGAGCTCGGCCAGTGCATAGCCGAAGCCTCCGTCACCGGTCACGCAGACCACGGGCCGGTCGGGTGCGGCCAGCTTCGCGCCGAGCGCCGCGGGCAGACCGTAGCCGAGCGTGCCGTAGGCGGTCGGCCCGATCATGTTGCGACCGCCACGCGGAAACCTCAGCCTGTCGATCCCC
Source organism: uncultured Actinomycetes bacterium (assembly GCA_963796875.1). Taxonomy (GTDB): domain Bacteria; phylum Actinomycetota; class Thermoleophilia; order Gaiellales; family JAICJC01; genus CAVPTL01. Next base: position 1,134,789 of record CAWCNL010000002.1, on the reverse strand, counting down.
CAAGCCTCGCAGTACCCGGCGTCGCCGACGATCAATGCGTCTTCGCGGTCGATCCGCGTCTGCAGCTCGTCGAAGATGTGCTCGGGCCGCACACAGCCCGGCTCGGCTGCCGGCGCCGGCGCCGGCCGCAGATCTTCGGCCAGCCGCGAGGCCGCCCAGCACGCTCCCCACGCGGCGACCCGTCGAGCGCCGCCAGCAGAGCCTCGATCACCAACCGCGCATCGCCGATCAGCGGAACCGAACCCGGATAGTTGCGCCCGGTCTCGGCCGGGTCGATGTCGACGTGCACGATCGTCTGGTCCTGACCGGGAACCGTCCAGTTGTCGGTGCACCACGACCCGGTCTTCGAGCCGATCAGCAGCACCACGTCGGCTGCCAGCACCACGTCGGTGGCCACCCGCCCGCGCGAGCCCGGGGCGCCGCCGAGCGCGCCGATCACCCCGGCCGAAAGCGGATCGGTTTCGGCGAACACGCCCTTGGCCGCTGAGGTTGACGCCACCGGTGCGCCGAGCACCTGGGCAAGCGCGGCGAGCACATCTTCGGCGCGCGAGATCAGCACCCCGCCGCCGGCCACGATCACCGGCCGCTCTGCGCTGCGCAGGATCTCGACCGCCGGTGCCAGCGCCACGGGATCGGGCCCGACCCGATGTGACGGGAAGGTTGCAGGCTCGAGCGCGAGGCCGGGCACCGGGTGCGGGTCGCAAGAGACGATGTCGTAGGGGTAGGTGATCAGCACCGGACCCGGCCGGCCGCTGGTCGCCACGCGAAACGCCAGTGCCGTAACCTCGGCCACCCGCTCGGCGCCCCCGACCTCGCCGGCCCATTTGGTCACCGGTGTGAGGATCGGGATGGGGTTCACGTCCTGGAAGTCGTTTCGGTCACGCGCCGCAGCCGATCCCGCCTCGGCCAGGATCACCACGGGAGTGGAGCCGAGGTGCGCTTCGACCACGCCCTGCACGGTATTCGTGGCGCCCACCGCGGCGACCGCGCACACGCCGGGCTTACCGCTGACCCGCGCGTACCCGTCGGCCATGAACGCCGCCGATCGTTCGTCGTGGACGGTAACCGCGGTGATGCCACCCTCACGCAGCGACGCATGCAGCGCCGCCGGCGACTCCATGCTGAACAGGTAGTCGACCCCGAGTCCCTCCAGCGCATGGTTCAGCGCGGCGGCGGGATCGGACAGCTCCACTGCGGAGGATCGGGGTGTCGCCTCGGTGAACTTGATCGGCATGCGGGTGTCCTTTCTGGCTGGTCGAGACGGAGTCTGATCAGGTGTCGAGCCGGCGCTCGGCCCACCGCCGGCCGCCCTCGGCGCCGGCGATGAGCACCATCGAGAGTGCGATCACGATGGTGCCGACCGCGATCACCTGCGGAATCAGCGATGGGGTGCGGGCGCCTGTATAAAGATAGATGGGATAGGTGGGGGCGTCGGCGGGAGCGACGAACGACGCGATCGCGAACTCGTCGAAGCTGATCGTGAAGGTGATCAGCACGCTGGCGGCCAGCGCCGGCATGATCAGCGGCACCGTGATGCGCGCAAACGCCGAGAGCGCGGAGGCGCCCAGATCCTGCGCGGCCTCGATCAGCGCGTCGTCGAGCGACTGCAGGCGCGGGTAGATGATCAGCAGAGCGAACGGAACAGAGATCACCACGTGCCCCGCCAGCACCGCGGTCAGCGACGTCTGCAGACCGATCTGGTGCAGCAGGATCAGGATGCCGATCGCCAGCACGATGTAGGGCACGACCAGCGGCAGCAGGAGCGTCGAGATGACCAACGACCGCCCCACCATCCGCCGCGACGCGAGCCCGATGGCGGCCATCAGCCCGATGCCGGTCGCGACGAGCCCGTTCAGCAACCCCACCTGCACGCTGCGTGCCAGCGCACTGGTCAGGGCGGTATTGGCCCATGCCTCGCGGTACCACTCGGTGGTGAACCCCACCAGCGGCAGCGACGGCACCTGGCTCGCGTTGAAGGCAAACAGCCAGAGCATCGCCAGCGGCGCGTAGAGGAACACGACGAGCACGCCGAAGTAGCCGGTCAGGACCGTCCGCCCCAACCGCCCGACCACACTCACGTCCGCTCCCCCTGACGCAGGTCGGTGGTCAGGAACCGGCCGAAGACGATCATCATCACCACGACCACCGCCACCAGCCAGAGCGCGAGCACGGCGCCGTAGTTCCAGTCGAACGTCGCCGTGAAGAAGTTCTGGATGGCGTTCCCGAACAGGTAATTGTTGGGGCCGCCGACCAGCAGCGGGGTGATGAACTCGCCGGTGGTGGGGATCAGGACGAAGAAGAATCCCGAGATGACGCCCGGCAGGCTGAGCGGCCCGATCACGCTGCGAAACGTCGCGAACCGGCCCGCGCCCAGATCGTGGGCCGCCTCGATCACCGACCGCTCGAGGTTCTCGAGCACGACGAAGATCGGCAGCGCGACGAACGGCACCCACGAGTAGAACAACACGAGTCCGACCGAGAAGTTGGAGTAGATCAGCCACCGCACGGGATGCCCGTCGGGCACCACGTGCAGCTGCCACAGCACCCAGTTGACGACCCCGTTGCCACTCAGCATCACCTGCCAGGCCAGGACGCGCAGCAGATAGCTGGTGAAGAACGGCATCAGCAGGATCAGCACGAGCACGTAGCGCCGCGCCTTGGCCACGAATGCCAGGTAGTAGGCGAGCGGGTAGGCGGCCACGACCGCCCCCACCGACACGACCACGGTCACCACCATCGAGCGTTTGAACGTGGCCAGGAACGAGTTGTTGTCGCCGATCAGGAAGTGGTTGGACGAGCCCCACAGGAAGTCGTGCCAGTTCGCGGTGGAGAAGCCCGGGTGTGCCCCCGGATACGACGTCATCAGATTGACGCTGTAGGAGGCGATGAGGATGATGGGGCCGACCAGCAGCGCGAGCACGTAGACGAAAGGAGGCAGCACGAGCCAGGCCGTACCGGGTCGCCAACGCATGGTCAGTACGACCTCGGAAGCTTCAGGGCGTTGTGGGCCAGATGGGCGAGCACGAGGTTGTTCGAGATCGGCGCCATCTGGTACAGCCGCGTCTCGCGGAACTTGCGCTCGATGTCGTACTCCTCGGCGAACCCGAACCCGCCGTGCGTGTCCATGGCGACGTTGGCGGCCTCCCACGAGGCGTCGGAGGCCAGTACTTGGCCATGTTCGCCTCGGCGCCGCACGGCTCGCCGCGGTCGAACAGGTCGGCCGCCTGCGTAGCGCATCAGATCGGCTGCCTCGACCGCCGCGTGCGCGCGCGCGATCGGAAACTGCACGCCCTGGTTCGCGCCGATCGGCCGGCCGAAGACGATCGCGCTCGCTCGCGTAGCGCGGTCGCCGTCTCGACGAACCAGCGGCCGTCGCCGACGCACTCGGCGGCGATCAGGATGCGCTCCGCGTTCATGCCGTCGAGGATCGTAGCGGAAGCCCTTGCCCTCCTGGCCGACCAGCGCGTCAGCGGGCACCTCGAGGTCGTCGAAGAACAGCTCCGTCGTCGCGTGGTTGATCATCGTCGCGGATCGGGCGGATCTCGAGGCCGCACCGCCGCGTCGCGCAGATCGATCAGGAAGATCGAGAGGCCGTCCGACGCGCGTCTCGCACCGGCTCGGATCGGCGTGTGCGCGCGAGCAGCAGCATCAGGTCGGAGTGCTCCGCGCGCGAGGTCCAGATCTTCTGGCCGCGGATCACATAGCCGCTCGGCGCGTGCGGGTCGCCCGGTCTTGCGATGCGGTGGTGTCGGAGCCGGCCGTCGGCTCGGTCACGCCGAACGCCTGGAGCCGCAGCTCGCCGGCGCGATCGCGGGCAGGTAACGCTCCTTCTGCTCGTCGGTGCCGTGGCGCAGGATCGTGCCCATCGTGTACATCTGCGCGTGGCAGGCGGCGGAGTTGCCGCCGCTGGCGTTGATCTCCTGAGGATGCGCCGCCTCGCGTGATGCCGAGGCCGGCTGCCGCCGTACTCCTCGGGGATCAGGCGGCCAGCCACCCTGCATCGGTGAGCGCCTCGACGAACTCGTCGGGTAGCGGTCGGGGTCGAGGCCGCGCCAGTAGCTCGCCGGGGAAGCCGCCGCAGAGTTCGCGCACGGCCGCGCGAAGTTCGGCGATGAGTGTGTTTTGATCGTCAGTCACGGTGAGTTACTGGAATCTGTTCCAGACGCAGGCGGTGAACTCCCGATCCACGGGAGCGGGGACTGTCAGCCGGGTGGCGGGCCGGAGCTGCCGCGGATCTCGAGCTGGGTGGGCACGAGCACGGTTTCGGGCTCGTCGCCGGCCAGCAGCTTGAGCAGCAGGTCGGCAGCAATCTCGCCGAACCGCTGCGGGCCGCGGGTGACGACGTCCACCGGCGGCTCGAGCAGCTGCAGCAGCGGCAGATCGTCGAATGTCACGAGCGAGATGTCGGTGGGGATGCGCAGCCGACGGCGGCGGATCGCCTGCAGGACGCCGGGGAAGATCTGATTGGAGCCGGCAATCAGCGCGGTCGGACGGTCGTCGCCCGACAGAAACCGCTCGGCGCCGGAGAGTCCGTGATCGACCGCGAACGGCCCGCTCTCGACCAGGCCGCGGACGCCCATCCGGGCGCACTCCTCCAGGAACGTCTCGGCTCCCTGGCGGCCGGGCCGCACCTGCAACGGTCCGCTGACCAGGCCGATCGACCGGTGCCCGAGACCCGCGAGGTGGGCAACCACGGCGCGCATGCCCAGCTCGTGGTCGGCCAGCACCGCAGAGCACCCGGCCAGGTCGACATCGCGGTCGATCATGACCATCGGCACCTCGATCCGGCGCAGCGCCTCGAGCGCGGAGGGCTCGTGCTCGTCGATCAGCGACACCAGCAGCCCGTCAAGCCGGCGGTACTCGAGCGACCGGATGCCGTCCAGCCGCGGATCGGCCTCGGAGTTGAACAGCACGAGCGAGTAGCCCTTGCTGCGCAGCCGCGTCTCTGCGCCGAGGGCGATCGAGGCCAAAAGCGGGCTGGTGATGTCGCGCACCACGAATCCCACCGAGAGCGTGGCGCCGCGGCGGATGCTCTGCGCCAGGTAGTCGGGCTGGTACTCGAGCTGCGCGATCGCGTCCATCACCTTGCGCCGCATGACCGGACTCACGTCGGGGTGGTCGGAGATCACCCGCGACGCCGACGACACCGCCACACCGGCCAGCGAGGCGACGTCGCGCAGGTTGGCACGGCGCACCTTTCCCGGACGCGCGTCGTGCTCGGTATCTCCCTGCCTCATGACCTGCCTTGCCGTGTCCGTGACGGTCACAGCATACCGGCCTTCGGACGGGCCAATCTGACGGATCCCGGGCTCTGCAGCGATTGCTCGATCATCGGTCAGGAAGCCACTACCTGCTGCCAGGCCACGTCGTAGGCCTGGCGGTTTGGCTCGAACTGGGACACGTGGGTGCGCGGCGGAGCCAGCGCCGTGGCGATGTCGTCCAGCTGCAGCGTCCTGGCCAGCGCCTTGTTGCTCAGCTCGTCGGGGGTGATGGTCTTGTCCGACGCCCCGTAGGCGTAGAGGTTGACGAGGTCGACCGCCGCCTTGTGGTTGATGAACGACTCGACGTACTCGTGCGCATGGCGGTAGTTCTTGGTGTTCTTGCTCAGCGCAAAGCCGCAGTTCCAGCCGAGCCGGCCCTGGGACGGCTGCATGTAGGCGACCGGCACCTTCTTGTCGAGCATCGCCACGTAGGAGTCCTGGAAGGTGTACGCGATCCAGATGTCGCCCGAGGCGAACGCCGGCTGCATCTGCGTGTACTCGCTCGACCAGTAGAACCGGTTCAGCGGCTTTTGCTGCATCAGCTTCTGCTTGGCGGCCTCGATCTGAGCGGTGTTCATCCGATCCATGTTGGGCACCCCCATCAGGGTGCCGGCGATCTCGAAGTTCGCGATCGATCCATCCCAGAGCGAGATGCGGCCCTCATACTTGGGGTTCCAGGCCAGCTCCCAGCCGGTGGCGTCGGCAGGGTCGACCTTGTCGGTGCGGTAGAGCAGGCTGCCGTAGCCCCAGTCCCACGGAATCATGTACTGCTGGCCCTGGTACTGGCCGAGTTTGACAAGTTCGGGGATCTGGTTCTTCCAGCTGGGCAGAAGGCTGGTATCCCAGGGCTGCAGCAGTCCCGCCTCGACGTAGTTGGGAATATCGGCGCCGCAGGGGTGGATGATGTCGAACCCGGACGGGTTCTGGGTCGCCTTGGTCAGCGCCTGGGTGTCGTTATCGATGTAGCTGTAGGTGATCGAGTCGCCGCCGTACTCCTTGGTGTAGGGAGTGCCGGCCCACAGCCCGTACTTCTGCTCCTTGGTGCCGCCCGCTTCGTAGCCGGGCCACTCGAGGATCGAGAGATTGCCGGGCTCCTTGCCGATCGGTGGATGGGTGGTCGAGCTGGGCGCTGCCGCACTGCTGCTCGATCCGCATGCCGCGAGCATGAACGCGCTGCCGGCGGCAGCCGTCGAAGCCGCCAGGAACTCTCGTCGATTCAGCCGTACCACCGCACGCACCTCCACTGGGGGACTCAAACCGGAACAGTTTCCAGTAACAGTGCGACGACGATAGTACGACGCGGTGTTGCCTGTCAAATCACTGTTGTTTGACGGTTCTTTGGTTACCACCTACACTCGGTCGAACCTGTACTGGAATCTGTCCCAGTACGTCTCCCGGGAAAGGACTCGAGACATGTGGCCCACGGGCATCCAGAGCGCCGTTGCGCTGACGTTTGACTTCGATGCCGAGTCTGTGTGGATCGCCGACGATCCCTCGACCGCCGGCCGTCCGGGGGTGCTCTCACAGGGCAGGTACGGTGCGATGGAGGGCGTCGACCTGGTGTTGGAGCTGCTTGCCGAGCATGACCTGCGCGCCACGTTCTTCGTGCCCGGCACCGTCGCCGAGTGGTACCCCGAGCCGGTGCAGCGGATCGTGGCCGCCGGACACGAGCTGGGGGCGCACGGCTACACGCATGGTTCGCCGGTGAGGATGACCCCTGCCGAGGAGGAGCACGAACTCGACCAGGCCGTCACGATCCTCGAGGGGTTCGGAACGCAGGTGGTGGGCTATCGCTCGCCGTCATGGGATTTCTCGCCGCTGACGCTCGAGCTGCTTTCCCGCCGCGGCTTCGCCTACTCGACCAACTTCATGGACCGACTGCGGCCGTACACGCATCCGGGGACGAGCATCATCGAGCTTCCCGTGCAGTGGCTCCTCGATGACGCGCCGCATTTCTGGTTCAGTGTTGCCGACTGGTCGAAGGCGATCGCACCGCCGTCGATGGTGGAGGAGATCTGGACGGCGGAGTTCGAGGGGATCCACCGGCTGGGCGGAGCGACGGTGTTCACGATGCACCCGCAGATCATCGGCCGGCCCAGCCGGCTGGCGATGCTCGATCGGGTGATCCGGCACATCCAGCAGACCGAAGGCGCGTGGATCGGCACCTGCCGTGAGCTCGCCGCATCACAGGAGGCACGCTCGTGACCATCTCTGGCGACACCTACCCGCGGATTCGCGTGTCGGGCGCGCCGTTCGAGCGGGGCCGGGCCTACGGTGCCGCGGCCCGCGAGCAGGTGCACCGCTCGATCGCCGCGTACGAGAGCGTGTTTGACCACTATGCCGGCTGGCCGTGGGCCAGGGTCACCGCGGAGGCTCTGCGGTTCGAGGACGCGATCGGCGCATACGAGCCGCGCTACCTCGACGAGATCCGCGGCATTGCCGTGGGAGCCGCGGTGAGCTTTGATGATGTGCTGGCATTGAACGTACGCACCGAGGTGATGTTCGCGGCCAGCGCCCGCCAGGCGGCAGAGCAGTCGCGGCGGGTGCATGAGTGTTCGAGTTTCGCCGTGCTGCCGGCAGCGTCGGTCACCGGGCACACGCTGATGGGACAGAACTGGGATTGGCTGCCGCACGCATTCGACACGGTGGTGGTGCTCGAGGTCGAGCAGGACGACCGGCCGAACTTCGTCACGGTGGTGGAAGCCGGCCTCCTGGCCAAGGTGGGGATCAACTCGAGCGGCCTTGGGCTTGTGGCCAACGCGCTGATCACCGACCGCGATGTGGGTGAGGCGGCCGTGCCGTTCCACGTGGTGCTGCGCGGAATCCTCGATGCGACGACCATCACCGACGCGCTCAAGGCCATCCAGCGGCGGCCGCGTTCGTCGTCTGCCAACTACCTGATCGGACATCGCGACGGGCTGGCCCTGGATGTCGAGGCAGCGCCGGGTGACTACTCCCACCTGCACCTGATCTACCCCACCGACGGGGTGATCCTGCACACCAACCACTTCCAGGCGACCGGGTTCGCCGACCGTGACGTGTCGATCTGGGCGATGCCCGATACACCGTTTCGGCTGGAGCGGCTGCACGAGCTGGTCGACCGCCACGGTTCGAGCGACATCGGCTTCTGGCAGGGAGTGCTGGCCGATCACGCCGGCCACCCGTTCGGCATCTGCTGTCACCCCGATCAGCGTGTGCACCAGCACGATCAGGGCGCGACCGTGGCCGCCGTGACCTACGACCTCGACGCCGGTGAGCTGTGGATCGCCCACGGCCAGCCGTGCAGTCACCCGTTCGAGCGGCTCGAGGATCACGTTGCCGCCTGAGCAGGGGCCGCTTGCCGGCCTGCAGGTGATCGCCGTCGAGCAGTTCGGCGCGGGGCCGTGGGGCACCGGGCTGCTTGCCTCGCTCGGCGCGACGGTGATCAAGATCGAGGATCCGTCGGTCGGGGGCGACGTGGGGCGGTATGTCGGACCGTTTCAGGAGGGCAGCGATTCGCTGTTCTTCGAGGCGTTCAACGGCGGCAAGCTCTCGCTGACGCTCGACCTGCGCCACCCGCGTGGTACCGAGGTGCTGCACCGTCTGGCGGCGACTTCGGACGCGCTGGTGTGCAACCTGCGCGGCGATCTGCCCGCTCGATTGGGGCTCGACTATCAGGCGCTGGCCCCGGCCAATCCGCGGATCGTGTGCTGCTCGCTCTCGGGCTACGGCAGTTCGGGGCCCCGCGCCGAGCAGGGCGCGTATGACTACGCGATCCAGGCCCGGGCCGGATGGATGCAGCTGACGGGTGGGCCGGACGAACCGCCCACCCGCTCGGGGGTATCGCTGGTGGACTTCTGCGGCGGGCTGGCGGCGGCGACCGCGGTGCTTGCGGGACTGCACCGGGCACAGGCCACCGGGGTTGGCTGCGACTGCGACCTCGCGCTGTTCGATGTCGCGCTCTCGCTGACCAACTACCTGGCGACGTGGACGCTCTCGCAAGGCTGGGAGGCGGCGCGGACCGAGGATTCGGCGCACCAGTCTGTGGTGCCGTTCCAGCTGTTTCCCACCGCTGACGGATGGATCGTGATCTGCTGCGCCAAGGACTCACTGTTCACACGCCTTTGCACTGCTCTGGATGTGGAATGGATGGCCACCGACAGCCGGTATTCGTCGATCACCGCCCGGCGCGAGCACCGCGATTCGTGCGTGCCGGTGCTGCGCGACCGCCTGCGCACGCGCACCACCGACCAGTGGCTGCACGAACTCGAAGCCGCGGGTGTGCCGTGCGGCCCGGTGAACGACCTGGCCCAGGCGTTCGCCGACCCGCAGGTCGCGCCGCGCCAGATGGTCGACTCCTACGACCACCCGGCGCTCGGCACCGTTCACACTCCAGGCTCGCCTCTGCGCGTCGCGGGGTACCGGCGGCAGCCGCAGCGGGCGCCGTTTCTGGGCGAGCACGCCGAGCAGGTGCTGCGCGAGGCGTGCGGCTACGAGCCGTCCGACATTGCGGAGTTGCGCCGGTCGGGGGCGCTGGGCAGCACCGAGGGCGTCGCTCCGTGACCCGGTGGGGCGGCGGGCCCCGACCGCCTGCCCTGCGGCCTCAGCTCCAATGAGGTCGCTCGATCGCGGCTCATCGCACCGCCCCTCCGGGTCAGGAGAATCTCAGTATTCCCGAGGCTACGTGAATCGCGCGTGAATCTCGACGGGACGCCTATTCACGCGCGGTTCACGAAACGTCGGCCTAGCTCACGGCCTGGTTGATCCCCGGGTTTGAGATCGCGCCGAACTGCACGCCCCACTTGTGCAGGATCTGCTGGTAGATCCCGGTCTTCATGAGGTGCTGGAGTGCTGCCAGCACCGGCTTGGCGAGGCCCGAGTCCTTGGGCAGGGCGATGCCGTACGGGGCAACGCCGTAGGGCTTGCCAGAGAGCTTGAACTGGCCGTTGGAAGTCTTGACCACGTATGCCGAGACCACCGAGTCGGCGTCGACCGCGTCGGCCTTGCCACTCGAAAGCGCCAGATTCGCGGCCGTCTGCGTGGGGTACGCGTGCACCGTCACGGCGGGCTTCCCGGCGTTGGTGCAGGTGGTGCTCTGAGCGGTCACGTCGTCCTGCTCGGTGGTGCCGGTCTCGACCGCGACGCTGTGTCCGCAAATGCCGTCGATGCCCGAGATGTCGGCCCCGCCGCTGGCCTTCACGTAGAACGACGATCCGGCCTTGAAGTAGGTGACGAAGTCGACCACCTTCTCGCGCGCCTTGGTGTCAGTGAACGACGACATCCCGATCTGGTACTTCTGGGCCGCAAGTCCGGGAATGATCGCGTCGAAGGTCACGTTCTTGAAGTTGAACGGGACGCCCAGCACCTGTCCGAGCGCATGGCCCAGGTCGATGTCCCAGCCGATCAGCGAAGAGCCGTCGGTGTCGACGTACTCGTTGGGCGGGTAGCTGGCGTCGACCGCCACCGTGAAGCCTCCCGACGAGCTCGCGGAGGACGGAAGCATCGCGGCGATGCTCGGTACCTTCGCGACGGCGGCGCCCCCTCCGGTGGTGCCCGAGCCTGCGGCACTGGACGAGGCGGTTGTGCTCGAGGAGGATCCGCATGCGGTGGCGCCGAGAAGCGCCACGAGAACCGCGGCGATCAGGCTCAGCAGGGTGGTGCTGCGCGTCATCTGTCAACTCCTTCGGTCGGGGCGCCCTGCCGCGGCGTGCCGAGGGTGACGACGCTCATGAGGATGCGGCCGATGGTGAGCGCGGTCAGCTGGCGCACGTCCAGCGCGGGGCGGTACTCGGTGCACTCGATGGCGGCGATGCGGCCGGCAAGGGCCAGCGACCGCACGAGGGTCGTGACCTGGGCGTAGGTCACTCCGCCGAGCTCGGGGTAGCCGACGCCCGGCGCGATCGAGGGGTCAAGGCCGTCACAGTCGATGGTCACGAACACCGGCCCCTCGGAGGGAAGCGCCGCGAGCACCGACTCGGGACCGGCGGCGTGCAGCTCGCGGGCGGTGATCAGCGTGTTACCCGCGGCGCGCGCGGCCTCGACCTCGGCACGCCGCGCGCTGCCCGCGCCCCGCAGCCCCACCTGCACGATGCTCCCGATCCATTCCTGGTCACGCAGCCGTCGGATGGGGCTCGAGAAGCCCTCGCGCACTCCGCCGACCTCGTCGCGGAAGTCCAGGTGCGAGTCGACGTGCAGCACGTGCAGCGGGCCCAGGTCGCTGAGCCCGGCCGAGACGATCGGCGGGATCGCGTCGTCGCCACCGACGATCAGCGGCACGGCCCCGGCTCGGCAGATGCTGCGCACCGCCGCCGACTCGGCGGCCGGCGCCGCGGCCAGGTCATGAGGGTCACCGGCGACGTCGCCACAGTCGACGATCCGCAGTCCACGCGGCACCAGCGGCCGGTCGAGATCGAAGTCCCAGTGGTCGTACATCTCGGGGTACTCGATGTCGCAGAGCATCCGCCGCACCGCGTCGGGACCGTCGGCGGCGGGTGAACGCACGCCGCGCATGTCATAGGGGTGGCCGAAGGGCACGCCGAGAAACGCGATGTCGGCGTCGATCCGGTCGAGATCCTCGGCAAACGGCGCTCCGAGAAACGTCTGCAATGGCCGTACGCGGTTCACCCGATGAAGTACACCTCAAGATAACGCCGATAGGTAGAGGGGTATTATTGGTGTCGCTCAAGAAAGGACCTTGATGCTCTCGCTCGATCAGCTCCGCGTGTTGGTTGCGATCGCCGACACGGGATCGCTCGCTGCTGCCGGCCGGCAGCTGCACCTCACCCAGCCGACGGTGAGCCACCACCTCGTCTCGCTCGAGGCGAACCTGGGCGGTCCCGCGGTGGTGCGCGGCACCACCGGTTCGCGGCTCACCGATCTGGGCCTGGCGGTGCTGCCGCAGGCGCGGGCGATCGGTGATCAGGTGGACGGAATCGAACGCGAGGGCCGCGCGTTCGCGCGCGTGGGCCGCGCGACGCTCACCATCGGGTGCTTCGCAAGCGCTGCCTCGACGATCCTGCCCGGCCCGCTCGCGTGGCTGCGCGACTCGCACCGCCCGTTCCGGCTGCTGGTGGGCGAGCCTCACGAGGTGGCGGCGGCCTGCAGCCACCGCGCCTATGACGTGGCCGTGCTGGTCACCGAGCCGGGGGTTGAGTCTCCCGCGCCCGAGTTCATGTCAAGCCGCGTGCTGATGGACGACCCGCTGCTGATGGTGCTGCCCCGCTCCCACCCGCTCACAGCACGCGATAGCGTCGGCGTGGCCGATCTGGTCGGCCATGCGTGGATCACCCCGACCAGCGACGACGACCCCGAGCACGGCCTGCTGATACGCGCCCTGGCCGAACGCGGGCACCCCACGACTCCGGTGATCCGCGTCGATGAATTCGAGGTCACGAAGGCGCTCGTCGCGCAAGGCCTGGGGCTTGCACTCCTGCCCCGGCTCGCGCTGGCCGAGGCTGAACCCGGCCTCGAGGCTCGACCCATCGACGACCCACGGTTTGCCCGCCGCCTGCATCTCGCGTGGCGCAGCGACAACCCGGCCCTGCTGCCGTTCGTCGAGCGAATAGCAGAGGCCGGGGCGCAAGGTCGCTAGCCCGCTCCATCCGGCATCTCATCTCGGAGCGGGCCGAGAATCGTGCCGGCGTGCTGCACCATCATGAAGTGGCCGGCGCCTGCAACCTGCTCCAATCGCGCGTTGGGCAGGTGGTCGACGAGATACTCGGCGTGGGAGCGCGGGACCAGTGTGTCGAGCTCGCCGTGCCAGCACGTTACGGGCACGCGCACGTCGGAGAGCTCGAACCCCCAGGCGCTGCCGAAGGCCCGGTAGTCGTCCATCGTGCCCGCCGCGCCCTGCGCGAGCGCCGCCCGGAACGGGCGCACGATCTGGGCGGCGGGCAGGTCGGCGAGTACGCGGCGGTCGCACTCGGGCAGCGCCCGCAGCGTCTCGCGCGCGGCGCGCTGGTCGCCTATCCGCGCAGCGGTCTGAAGCGCGGCCCGCCCCAGCGCCGGCGCTGTGCGGGCGAGATGCTCGAGCAGGCGGTCGGTGCGCAGTCCCAGCCTCGCGACTTTGGCGGCGGGCGGTGCGATCCCGCCGAGCGTCGCCGCTGCAGTGACCCTTCCGGTCAGGCGCGCGGCGCAGGCCAGCGCGAACGGGCCGCCGGCCGACCAACCAGCGACGGCGAACCGCTCGATTCCGAGGCTGTCGGCAAGCCGTTCGACGTCGGCGGCCCAGTCAACGACGCGTCTTGCGGGGGCGCGCGGCGTCTGGCCGATGCCGGGCCGGTCGGCCGAGATCAGCCGGATGCCGTCGAGCCCCGCCGCCATAAAGGTCGCGTCGACCCGGCTCGAGAGCCCGCCGTGGCACCACACGACGGGTGCGCCGCGCGGATCGCCGTACTCGGAGTGGACCGGCGGGTCGATGCCGCGGATACTCGCACGCGGTGCGGCCGGCTCGCCGGTAGCATGGGCGGGCCAAGCGCCCGTCGCCGTGGGCGCCGTCTGAGGAGGAGCCGTGGAAGACGCCCACAGAAAGACCGCGTTGCGCATGATTCCCTACGGCCTCTACGTGCTGACCACACGTCGCGCCACTGATGGGGCGATCGCCGCGGCCACCGTCAACTGGGTCACCCAGACCTCGTTCACCCCGCCGCTCGTGGCGGTGGGGGTGAAGGCCGACTCGTTCGCCCACGAACTCGTGTCGGAGTCGGGCGCGTTCGTCTTGAACGTGCTCGGCAAGGATCAAAACGCCGCCGCGTTCGAGTTCTTCAAGAGCGTGGAGCACGATGACGAGCGGATCGGCGAGCACCGCTACCGGCTGGGCGCGACGGGCAGCCCCGTGCTGGACGACATGCCGGCGTTCGTCGAGTGCTCGGTGACCGACCTCGTCAGCCGCGGCGATCACACGCTGTTCGTGGCCGAGGTCGTCGAGGCCGGCGTGCGACGCGAGCCCGAGGGCCGCGCCGACGACGCGACGCTCTGGATGCGCGACCTGGGAGAGCGCATCTACTACGGCGGCTGACCGCCGCCGCAGGCGCACGCACTCTCCCAAAACCACAACGGGCCGGGGGAGGCATCGTTCGCCTCCCCCGGCCTGCGGTTACGCGTGGTGTCTGCCGCTAGTAGGGCAGGAAGCAGATGCCCGCGTGAGCGGTCTTCTTCGCGCACGCCTGCGTGTTATTGAGGTTGTCGGAGCCGATCCAGAGGCCGCCGTCGGTGACGAACATGTCGTCGGCACCGAGGCCGCGTCCGCGGGTCGGATTCCACACGACGGTGCCGTTGGCAGGCGAGAGCCCCACCATGCCCGGGGCAGAGATTGCACCCGGCCCCGCACGGTCGCAGCCGTTGGGGTTGGAAGCCCAGCGCTCATGGCCGGCCACGTACACCGCTCCTGCGTCAGCAGCCACCGAGTAGTACGAGTCGCACCCGGTGTAGTTGACCCAGGTGTGCAGCACGAACCCGGGCGAGCCGTCGGGCTGTGCCGGCGGGTTGATCGTCGCCGGGAACGCCGCAGCCGCATCGCACAGACCCGTGCGCGGGTAGTTACCGGTCGGGAACCCGTTCGGGTGGTAGCCGGTCGTTGCGATGTAGATGTTCTGATCGTCGGGCGACCAGGCCGCATCCTGCAGGTAGAACGGCTCAACCGTTGCGCACTGATACGGGTAGCCGCCGGGGTTGGACCCGCTCAGCTCACCCTTGCTGCCGTCCCACTCGGGAGACGTCCAACCGGTCACACTCGCCGGATTGGTCGACAGATCGAGCATGAAGATCTGCTGCCGGGGCACTCCGCCGGCGGTGGTGAAGTCGCCCATCACCAGGTCGTACTGACCGGAGTGGCTGAGCGTCTGGTTGTACACCCGGGTGCCGTTGGGCTTCACGCCCGGGAACTGATAGTTGCCCGAGATGTCCAACCGCAGGTACCCGTCGTCCTTGCCGGTGACCGGGTCGAGGCTGGTGAAGTACTTGGCCGCAGTCGAGTTGTTGATCGACGTGAAGTACCCGCCGACCAGGATGTGGCCGTTCACGCCAAGCAGCGTCTCGACCTGACCGGCCGCACTGTGGCCGAATGCGGCCACGACGGCGCCCGTCGTCGTATCGACCTCTGCCAGGTTCTTGACCGCGGTGCCGTTGACCGAAGTGAACTTGCCGCCGATGTATGCGTGGCTGCAGTCGTTGCCGTTGAACGCGATCGAGTTGACCACGCCGTTCACGTTCGGGTTCCAGTTGGTCATCGCGTAGGGAGCGGTGGCGCTGAAGCTGAATGCATTCCCACGGGAGTACTGCGTGCTCAGCCGCTGAATTGTCGAGAAACTCCCGACTGCGTACATCGTGTTGCCGCACGGCACCAGCTGGCGCACCTGCTGCGTCGAACCGATATTCGCGAGCTGCGGCGTATATGTCGCGGGGGTCGTCGACACGGGCCCAAAGGGACCCGCTGCCGCGGCCAGGACGCCGACGGCGAGCAGACCTACCACGCTCACCACCGAGGCACCGACCCAGCGCCGGAAACGAATTCGTGCCACCTTGCCTCCCAAGAAGTGCATCAAGTTTGAGTGAATAGTCACTCGGAGCTTTCCCGATTATGCCAGCGGTTTTGGATCAAGGGAACCCCTTGACCGTCGACCACTCTTACGTTTGATGGTTTGCAACAACACGACCAGCTCGAGCCGCTCTCGATAATGCACGAGCAGCAGCAGGTACAGAATGGTCGAGACGACCAGACTGGCCAGAAACACCGGAATCGACTCACCGAGCGTGAATCGCGCTGCCACACCGATCACCCCAAAGCAGCCGAGTGACGCCGCGGTCACCGGGACGAACGCCGGCCCCAGCGGATCGATCTTGATGAACGACCGCACCTCGAAGAGCGGCGCGACGTTGTTGAACAGGATCGCCGCTGCCAGCCCGAACGCCGCACCGACGATGCCCAGCGACGGAATCAGCAGAAACCCGATGACGACGTTCAGTACGAGCGCGATCACCACGTTCAGCAGGTTGAGCGAACTGCGCCCGCCCATCAGCAGCACCATGTCGATGGGTCCGATGGCGGTTGCGAAGAGCATGGTTATGGCCAGCACCTCGAGCGTCCCTTCGCCGCCCGCAAACCGATGACCGAACGCGCGCAGCATGACCGGCGCCCAGACGGCGAAGGTCAGATACATCGGCCAGGCGAGCATCACCAGCCACGCGGTCGCGACCCGGTAGATGCTGCGCGCCCGGTCGGCGAGGCCGGCTGCCAGAAGCTCCGAGAGCTTGGGAGCGATCACCTGGATGATCGCCGTATTGACCAGGCTGCCCGCCACCAGGTACCGCGTCGAGGCGGTGTACACCGACGCGTCGGGCGTCGAGAGCAGCGACCCCACAAGCAATGGGCCGACCCACAGGATGCTGACCTGAAACGCACCGGTCAACCCGCGCGGCGCGGTGAACATCCAGAACTCACGCGCAAGCTTCCGTGGCTCGGTTGGCGGGGCCACCGGATGCCCGGCGGCTTGCCGTTCGGTGCGGCGCACCAGCACGCCGAGCCACAGCACCCCGGCCACCAGCCCAATCGCGTACGGGATGCCCCACCCCGCCGAGATCCACGCGGGGCCCGTGGTGAACACCAGCACCAGGCCGACGAGCACACACTGCAGCACCGGGCGCATGCACCGGTCGATCAGGGCGTTTGGCATCATCGTGCCGAAACCCCGGGTGCCTGCGATGACGACCGTGTAACAGCAGGCGAGCGGCAGGAACAGCGCGAGCACCCGTACGTAGGTGGTGACCATGCCGACGTCGCCGGCCCGGTGGTTGGTGAACACCTCGGCGAGCGGGTGGGCGAAGATCACTGCCAGAGCGCCGAAGATCACGCCAGAGGCGACGGCCGGCCATACGGCGATGCCGATGCCGCGGCGGATGTCGGCGACGCGCCCGTCCACGCGGTAGCGCGGGATGAACCGGGTCAGGCCGGTGTCCGCTCCCAGCTCGCAGGTGTTCGAAAGGATGGCGAAGAGCGCTACCGCCTCGAAGAAAGCGCCCGACTGCGCGCGGTAGAGCGTGCGCGCGACGATCACGACGAGTGCGAACTGGAACACGCCGGTGGCCATCGCGCCGACGAGGTTGGCGATGCCGCCGCGGGCGACCATGCGCACATCGGCGGCCTCGTCGACGCCGATCGACGCCGCGACGGCGGCCGAAACGCCGTCGGGCGCACTCGTAGTCTTCGGCCCGATGCTCATCGCAACGAGTAGCCGAGCCTGCTCACGCCGTCCTGATAGCGCCGAGTGGCGAGCGCCGCATCGATACGCCGCCACGGATTTGCCGAGCTCCAGTTGCGCTGATACGCGACGTTCAGTCCGGGCCGCACCTCCTCGCCCGGGTTGATCGTGCCGAGGTCGAGGAACGCGCCGACGTCGGCCAGCACCTCGGCCGGCCGCTGCACGAAGTCCTCGTAATGCACCACCTTCAGGCGGTGGATATGGGGCGCGTCCTGCCACATGATCTCGTGGCACCGCACCCAGTGGTGCATGAGCCGGGTCAGCGACGACTCGCGCCGCCACCGGGAGGTCGACATGGTGACGGCAATCGGATCGCGCATCAGCATCACGAAGTAGGCGTCGGGAAACAGCGCCTGCAGGAACCGCATCTTCAGCATGTTGGGGGGCGACTTCTCGATCCGCACCGGCCGGGCGGGATCCCAGTAGTAGCCCCACTCCCACGCGAGCCTGTCGCGCTTCTCGGCGGTGGCCAACGGGTCGGTCTCGATCATGTGGGAACGCGGATCGAACCCGAACCGGCCCGCCCCTCCGTACAGCAGCGCCGGGGGATACACGCTTTGCAGGTACTGCCCCTCGTCCTCGGGTGCGCCGGTGTGAGAGAACCCGGTGACCCGCGGGTCGGCGGCGATGCACCGGTGCAGGAGCGAGGTGCCGCTGCGGTGCAGGCCGCCCACGAACACGTACTGATGGCTCATGCCCGCCACCCCACCGGGTGACCCAGCCACGCCGCCAGGCGCTCGTCGTAGGGCGCGAAGTGACCGTCGAGCTCGGCGCGCAGCGCGGCCGGCATGGGCTGCCGTGGACGCGCGTTGTGCTGCTCGAACTCGATCGTCCCCATCTCGGGCAGTCCCAGGAACCGCAGTACCCCGGCGAACACCGGCTGGGGATCGGCGAAGAACTCGGCGCTTTCGACCACGTGGATGGCGTCGCGCCCCACCAGCTGCTCGAGCCGTTCGAGCTGCTCGACGTACTGGCCGCGCAGGCGGTAGGCGCGATGCTGGAAGTCGAAGCTCTGGTAGCCGGGATCGGCCGCTATCCGCTGCGCCTGGCCGGCGACACGCTGATGCTCGAGTTGGAGCGCGCGCTCGAACGGCTCGGTCTCGTAGCCGCGGGCAAGCTCGTGGGCGTGCGCCGAGAACGCCCGCTCCACCGGATCACGCACCAGCACCAGCAGCTTCACGCCGGGCAGGTCGCGGGCGTAGCGCTCGGCCGCCAGCGGATGAAACATGTAGTACGGGCTCGACTCGAACGTCAGCGGCCGGATACCCGTGGCGCGTTCGATCCGGTCGGCCTCGCGGGTCAGCGGGAAGTGCGCGCGGTACCAGGCGGGGCCGCGGTCGTAGTGCAGGTCGAAGTAGTGCACGCCCTTGTGCAGCACCGCCTTCAGCACGAGGGGGTGCTGGCTGAGCGCGCGGTACATCGAGGTCGTGCCCGAGCGCTGGGCACCGACG
The DNA here is from genome assembly GCA_963796875.1 of uncultured Actinomycetes bacterium. Taxonomy (GTDB): domain Bacteria; phylum Actinomycetota; class Thermoleophilia; order Gaiellales; family JAICJC01; genus CAVPTL01. Next base: position 1,115,844 of record CAWCNL010000002.1, on the reverse strand, counting down.
ATCAGAAATGACGGCAGCATGCGTGACCGGCTTGTCAGCCGGCCGGCGGTGACCGACACCGTATGCGCCAGCCGTTTGGCCGGCCTGGGCACCGTACGCGAGCTCACAGAGCGCTCACCTCGGCCTCGAGCGCAGGGATCAGCCAGGCACCGGCGTTACTCAACCGGCCACCCAGGTCAGCCTGGCGGTCGACCAGGTAGCGGGTGGTCAGTTCGGCCAGATACAGGAGCGCGGTCACCCTCGCCTCGTGCTCGCCGATGCGGATGGGCGCGAGCGCAGCCGGCGCCTGCTGCACGCATTCGCGGGCCGCCTGCATCGGTTCGGTTCCGCCCGGGATCACGTGCTGCTGCAGGTCGTTGTGCAAAACGTCGAAGCCGAACGGCACGCCGACGGCGAACCGCTCCCAGTCCCAGACCAGCAGACCCTCGCGGATGTTCGCCATGTTCCAGGGCGACCAGTCGCCGTGCCAGGAGCCGAACGTGAGCAGCGTGGACGGTACTCGTGCGGCGAGCGCGCTCACAGCCGTGCTGAGTTGTTCGCGCTCGGGTGTCGGGTCGGCCGCGGCGACCTGGGCTCGCAGCCGCGCCAGGTAGCGGCTGTCGCCCAGCGCGATGCGTTCCCACCCGCCCACACCGGCGATCTCGATCACCGCCGCTGTGCGCTGCTCGTCGGTGAGAGGCACCCGGCGCTTGTCGACCGGTAGTGGCTCGAGCACCAAAACGGCCATGTCGTTCCACACCCCGCGAAACACGACCCGCGGCACTGTCAGGCTGGTCAGCCCCGCGGCACCCAGCATCTGGAGGGCGTCAGCCTCGGTCTCGACAAGGTCACGGGTGAGCGGCGTGATGCCGACCTTCGCAACCCCCACGGGCGACCCGTCGGGCTGCGAAAAGATGCAGTACGGGTTTGCGGTTGGCCCGGGGGGCGCCGACGTACATGCTGACGGTGAGCTCGGTGTCGAGCACCTGGCTGAGGTAGGAGTCGATCCCCGCAGAGCCTTCGGGCACCTGCACGCGATCGCGCAACACGAGCGGGCCCAGCCCGCTGCGCAGAAGCAGTGAGAGCCCGCGTGTTCCAAGCCGCGAGCGAGCCGACCGGGGCTCGCCGTAGCGGCGTACCGCGGTTGCCGCCACGCGACGGTTCAGCGGTACCACCAGCCGCGGCGTCTTCAGCCGTGGCAGCACCATCAGTTCGGTCAGGGCACCGGGCGATGCAGTCTCGGGTGAAGCTGCCGGCCACAGCAGGCCGAGGGTTTCGCCCAGGAATGCCGCCCGGGCCCGGTCAGTCGCGGGTGGAGCGATCAGCGCGCTGGTCACACAAGCGCCTTCACCGCGGCTCCGGCAGCCGCACCGTTCTGAGGATGGACTTCGGGACTCGGCCCGCGGCCCTCCGCAGGGCCGACGACAACGCGTACCGCGATGATGTAGACCGCCAGGAACAGCGCGCCGTAGAGCAGGCCGCTGATGATGTCGGTGAACCAGTGCAGGGTCAGATATGCGCGGCTGAACGCCTCGTTGTAGGCAAGCGCGCCGACCACGGCCGCGGCCCAGACGGCAAAGTGCCGCGTGGGGCTGAACTCGCGCCACAGGAAGTATGCGAGCAGGCCGTAGAACAGGATCACCCGCTCACAGCCGCCCGAGGGATACGTGCCGCCCGGCGAGTTGGGTGTGCCGGGCCGGCCGAAGATGTGACGCAGGCCGAGCGTCGAGTAGTGGTCGAAGACGATCACCAGGACGAACGCCACGAGCGGCAGCCACCGGTTGCGGCGCATGCCCACCGCGATACACGCCGCGCCGGTCAGCCCGGCGCCCCAGGTCGTCCAGGTGTTCCCGACCCGCGTGGTGTGGGCCATGATCCTCTTCCAGTAATGCACCTGGTGATCGATCGTGAAGTTGTAGATGGGCGTATCGACGATGTGGCCCTGGTGAACAACCAGCACCGCGCCGAGCAGCGTCATCGCACAGAACACGACGAACGTCCCGGCCAGCACCCACCCGGTGAGCAGGACCGACCCGCGGAACACCGGCAGCGAAACGGGCGCGGGTGTGCGCCGGGTCACCCAGTTGTCGCGGGGCGCGAACCCTCGGTCGGCGTTGCGGGTATATGCCCATGCAACACCAAGGATCAGGAGTATTCCCAATGGCCAGAGCAGCACGACCAATGAGTTCATTCGAGAGACCACCTTCGCTGTCGGGAGCGTTGCGCGGGCGGTGTTGCCGAGGCAGCCGCCTCTTTCGAGTCTACGAACGTCCGCCGCGACGTCAACTCCAGGCCGATCTACGCCTAAATGGGGGGGTGGGTGCCCCGAATGGGTGGTGTAGGCCAACCGGTGGTGGCTGGGGCATACTCCGTCCCATCGTCGGCCGAACCCTCAGAGCCTGGTTTCGCAGCTCGTGCCAAGATTGCGGCAGGCGTAAGCCCAGGCTCACGGCGTACTGCAACGAGTGCGCCGAGCGACGCGACATCTCGATCGGCAAGCTCGGGGTGTAGAGCGCTGCTCTAGGTGAGGCGACGGGTCACCCGTATTCTCGACGGGTGAGGGTCTCCAACTCATTCGCGCGTGCGGCCGGGATCGACTGATGCGGCTGGCTCGAATTGTCGCCGTAATTCTGGTGCTGGCCGTCGCACTCGCCGCGGTCGGCTGGGTGCTGGCCGGCGGCAGCGGCCGGGTGTCGGCGAAGCCCCTCCGCTCGGCGGCGTTGCGAATGCCGACGGCTGCGCCCGGACTGGTGGCCCCTGAGGTGACGTCGAGCGGCACCGCGTTCACGCAAGACGGCCGCCGGGTGCTGCTGCGCGGGTTCAACGTGCCGATCTCGTCACCGGCCGTCTACCGTCAGGCGTGGCAGCTGCACGCGAACTTCGTGCGCATCCCGGTGGCGTGGAGCGCCGTCGAGCCCCACCGCCCGACCGGATCGGTCAACCACCTCGAGCACCACTGGGACACGGCGCTCCTGCGCCGGCTCGATGCCCAGGTGGCCGCACTCGGTAAGCACCACGTGCAGGTGCTGATCGACTTCCACCAGTACCACTGGTCGCCCTTCTTCGGCCACGTGGCCTGCAGCCCCTCGACGCCCAAATGCATCGCCACCGGAGTGCCCGCCTGGTACTACGCGGGGCGTTATCCCGCCACCAAGCAGGGGCTGTCTCAGGCCCAGGCTGATTTCTGGGTGGGCCAGAAGAACGCGTCGCTCTTCTACTACTCGGCGTTTGCCCAGATGATGGCCCGGCGGTATGGACACGCCGCCAACGTGGTCGGCTATGAGCTGTTCAACGAGCCGCACCAGGGCTGGCTCTCGAGCGGAGTGGCCACGCACGCGATGCTCGCCTGGCAGTCGAAGCTCTACCGCGTGGTGCACGCAGTCGACCCTCGGCGGCTCGTCTTTGTGATGTGCCGGGGCGGGGGTAACGGCGTGGGCACGGCCGATCTCTCGGTGTTCGGCCCGCACCCGCGCATCGCCCTGGACTTCCACGACTACTTCAACGGCAGGCCCGGCACAGGATTCGATGCGTCCGGCGACGACTGGAAACCCTCATGGGCCGCGACGCACACCCAGAAGCTGGCCCCGGCGCCGGGCTACCAGGGCACGGCGGCGGCCCAGGCGGCGGTGTTGGAGGTGCCGCTCGCAGCGTCGCGGCGAGCGGGGATTCCACTGCTGGTGGGCGAATGGGGTATCCACTCCAACGACCTGAATGCACACGGATACACGCAGCAGATGCTGGCGGTCTTCGATCATGAGGGGATCTCGTGGGCACGCTGGCGGTTGTGGCCCGGGTTTGGATACGACCTGCTCAAGGCGCTCCCTCCGTATGCTCCGCGGCCCCAGGCTCTGCAGATCTCACTCGCGCTCGCGCACTAGCGCGCCCAACGGAATTGGCGCTTCGCCTGTTTGTATTGACAGACTTGCTGGTCGAACGGATAGTGAAGTCGCGGCTTGGACAGTTGCTCCCGCCGCGCTCCCGACACTCCGCACAGAGGTTTCCCGGCAATTCCCTCCGAGATGCTCACTTTGAATGACTACATCGCCGTCGTGCGGCGGCGAAAGTGGGTCATCGTTGCCTGCACGCTGGTGCTGGCGCTGGGCGGATTCGCCTATGCGTACTCGAAGGGCGCGACCAACCAGGCGACCGTGGATGTGGGCGTCCAGTACCTCCAGCCTCCGACCTCCGCGGGTGGTTCGGCCGGTTCGCCGAGCGCGAGCCAGGACGAACGGTTCCTGGCAAACCAGGCGGCCTTTGCGCGTACCGCACCTGTGCTGCTCGAGGCGACCAGGCTCGCCGCCAAGCAGCACGTCGATATCGACTCCGGCAAGCTGGCGAAGAGTTCGTCGGTGACCCCCTCGACGACTGCCGACATCCTCTCGTTCGGGGTGAGCAACAAGGTGCGGGGCGATGCGCGGATCCTGGCCAACGCCTATGCGCAGGCATACGTCGATGCGCGCTGGGAGCAGATCGACCAGACCTACGGCACGCAGGTCAAGTCGTTGTCCCACCAGATCCAGAGTATGACGAAGCAGATCAACGATCCCGCCACGTCCAAGGCCGAGGTTCGTTCGATCCGGCCCCAGCTCGAGCAGGCGCTCAAGGTGTACTCGCCCCTCGCAGCGTTCGTCCGCCAGGACAAGCTCGGCACGGCGGTACAGCCGACCACCGCCGGGGTGGCGCACGTCAAATCCTCGCCGTCGCGCTACGCGCTGATCGGCGCGTTCGTCGGTCTGGTGATCGGCCTCATCGCAGCGTTCATCTGGGACGCGATCGACCGTGGCCGCACCACCAGCAGCGACGTCAGCGGAACGCTCAATCTGCCGGTGCTCGCAAGCATCCCGACGCCGCCTCGCAACCTCAGTTCCGAAAACCGGCTCGCCACGTTGGAGCCCAATGAACCGTCGGCCGAGGCGTATCGCCTGCTGGCGGTGCGGCTCGAGCTGCTCTGTGCGACGACCGGTCGGCGAGCCCTTTTGATCACCAGCGCCCTGGACTCCGAGGGCAAGTCGACCACCGCCGCCAACGTCAGCGTGGCATTGGCACGGATGGGCAAGTCGGTGGTGATGGTTGACGGCGACCTGCTGCGGCCCACCGCCGCGCGGTACTTCGGTGCCGACGCTGGGCCGGGGATGTTCGAACTGCTCACCGGCGAGCTCGAGGTCGACGATGTGACCGTCGAGGTTCCGTTGCCCGGCCCCGGAATCGCGGGCGGGAGCCTGCGGGTGATCCCAGCCGGACGCGTGACCGACGATCCCACCGGCCTGCTCGCGTCGGATCGGCTCGACACGGTGATCGGCGAGATCCGCCAGGAGGCGGACTACGTGATCATCGACTCGACGCCCCTTCTGACGGTCAGTCACGCAATGGTGCTGAGCTCCCGTGCCGACGCGCTCGTGGTGATCGCGCGCGCCGACCGGCTCACGCCCGAAATCAGCTGGAACTTGCAGGAGACCTTGAAGGCGCTCCCGGCCATGGCGCTGGGAGTGGTGGTGACGGCAGCTGACGCCACGCAGAGCTACGGCTATGGCTACGGCTATGGCTACGGCTCGATCCCCAACGGTGGCGTGCCCGCAAACAACGCAAACGGGCTTCCCGGCGGATTGCGCGTCCCGGGCATGGGAGCAACCACACTGAACGACCCGAGCTAGACGCTGGGTGCAGCAGAAGGCAGACGCTTGACGGTACGAACAACCAACCCCGGCCTCGAAGGCAGCGCGGCGGGCGATGATTTCTTCCTCTTCGGCGGGCTCTCGCTTGCTCCGCTGACCCTGGAGGGCAGCGTGCAATGGGTGGTCGACCGCGCCAACGACGAGCAGGCGGCGGTCGTGGTCACGTCGCACATCAGCCACCTGATGCTCGCGGCCAAATCGACCAGCTTCCGCGCGGTGATGGCAGCTAGCGAGCTGAACGTGGCCGACGGATGGCCGCTGGTCGCCGCGTCACGGTTGCTGCGCCCCGCACTGCCTTCGCGTGTGATCGGCATCGACCTCGTCGACCAGGTGCTGCGATCCGACGCGCGCTTTCGGATTGCGATCCTCGGCGGCCCTCCGGGCACCGCCGACTCGATGGCGGAGCGTGAGGGTATGCGCCACCAGATCGCGATCGTCGAACCGCTGCCGGTGGGCCTCTGGGACATGCCCGAGGAGCTCGACGCGATGTTCGACCGAGTGCGGCATGCCAATCCCAACCTGGTGTTGATCGGACTCGGCGTGCCCAAGCAAGAGCTGCTCGCAGACCAGCTTCGACCCCACGTATCCGGCCCCATCCTCTGCTGTGGCGCGGCGATTCCGGTGCTGGGGGGCTCCATTCGCCGCGCTCCGAAGATGGTGCGCCGGATCGGGGTCGAATGGATGTTCCGGATCGTGCAGGAGCCGGCGCGCATGGGCCCGCGGTACCTGCAGACCGGCTCGTGGTTCGTGCGCGCGCTGGCGCACGAACTGCGCCATCGTGACGGGTCGGCCGTGGGGTCGGAGTAGCGTGGACGAGGCGCGGACACCCGCCGTGTCCGTGGTCGTCCCCACCCATGGGCGGCCGGACATGCTGCCGCGCACGATCGAGTCGATCGCCGCGCAAGACCTGGACGGGACGATCGAGTGCATCATCGTGCACGACGCGCCCGAGGTGACCGAACCGCTGGCAGGATCGGCCACAGGTGAGCTCGAGATGCGGGAGTTGGCCAACACGCGCATTCCCGGCCTTGCCGGTGCACGCAATACGGGCATTCTGGCCGCGCGGGCGCCGTTCGTCGCGTTTTGCGACGACGATGACGTGTGGGACACCCGCAAGCTGCGGCTGCAGATCGGCGCGCTCGAGCAGACCGGCGCGCTGGTCGCAAGCTGCTCCAACATCGTCACCTACGGCGAGCATCGCACCGTGCGTCGTGCACCCGGCTCGACCGTGCGGTTCGGCGATCTGCTGCGCGACCGCGTGGCCGTGCTGCACTCGAGCACGATCGTGGCCCGTCGCGACGCCGTGACCGACCGCATCGGCCTGATCGACGAACGCATCCCGCGCGGCGCGTCGGAGGACTACGAATGGCAGCTGCGGGCCTCGCGGGTGGCACCGATCGCGGTGGTCGACGAGCCGCTGGTGGACGTGGCCTGGCATGAGGGCTCGCGGTACGCCCGGCGCTGGGATCTGTACGTGGGAGGGCTCGAGTACATCCTCACGCGGTATCCCGAGTTCGACGGTTGCCCGCGCGGCAAGGCCCGCGTGCAGGGCCAGATCGCGTTCGGGTATGCGGCGATGGGACTCAAGCGCACCGCCGCGCGCTGGGCGGCGACCTGCGTGCGCCACGACTGGCGCCAGCCGCGCGGCTATCTCGCGATGCTGGTCGCCGCCGGGATGCTTCCCCCCGAGGCGCTCATGGCCCATCTGAACGCACGCGGCAAAGGGATCTGAAATGGACGGAGTAATCGCCAGCCGGCTGCCGCCCGGATGGCAGCTCTACCTGCTGATCGGTCTCTACCCGGTGCTGTGGGGTCTGGGCCTCGCCTACTTCGTGTGGCCGGTGGCTGCAGGAGTGTTCGTGCTGTCGCTGTGTCTGCGCGCGCCGATCCGGGTGCCTCCCGGGTTCGGGCTCTGGGCGCTGTTTCTGATGTGGATGCTCTTCTCGGCGATCGAGCTGGACACCGCCCAGCAGGTCGGGCTCTTTGCCTGGCGCGCGGTGATCTATCTGACCGCCACCGGCGTGTTCCTGTGGATCTACAACTCGAGCGAGGACGATCTGCCCGGCGACTCGGTGGCCGGCGCGCTGACCCTGCTCTGGGCCCTGTGCATCGTGGGCGGGCTCTTCGGCGTGATCGACCCGACGTTCTCGTTCAAGACCCTCGGGCAGATGCTGGTGCCCAAGTCGATCCTCGACAACCCGACCGCCTACGCGTACGTGCATCCGGCCCTTGCGCAGATCCAGTTCAAGGCGCTCGGCCACCCCATCGGCCGGCCGATCACGCTCTTTGCCTACACCAACCAGTGGGCGGCTACGGTGGGGATGCTGACGCCGTTTGCGATTCTCACCACGCTGCGCGCCCGGTCGCTGCTGGTGCGCCGCACCATGATCGTGCTGTTCGTGATCGCGGCGATTCCGATCATCATCTCGATCAACCGCGGCCTGTGGATCGGGCTGATTGCCGCGGGCCTCTTCGTGGGCGTACGGCTGGCAGCTGCCGGCCACGCCAAGATGCTGATTGGCGGAGGGGTTGCGGCCCTGGTGCTGGCCGCGATCATCGTCGTGTCGCCGCTGGGGAACCTGATCAACCAGCGAGTCAGCTCGAGCCATAACAGCAACGGCACCCGCGCGACGCTCTACTCCGACACGTTTGCCGGCACATCACGGTCGCCGCTGTTCGGGTTCGGTACTCCGCGCGCGTCGGCCACTCTGAGCAGCGAGGCAAACGTGCGCGTGGGCACCCAGGGGCAGTTCTATCTGATCCTGTTCTCGCACGGGTATCCGGGCCTGATCTTCTACCTGGGCTGGTTTGCGTTCACGTTCCTGCTCGCACTGCGGCGCCGGACGCTGGACGAGATCCTGTGGTCGAGCGTGATCCTGATCTCGTTTGTCGAGATGATGGTCTACGACTTCCTGCCGGCGGCGATCTACATCGTGATGATCGCCTGCGCGCTTCTGTGGCGCCGGCGCATGGCCGAGTCGCTCGAGCGCCGCCGCGCCGAGGCGCTGCTGCCGCCGCAACTCTTCCCGACGTTCCCGCCGACCGCAACCGCGCCGTGACCAGGGTGCTCTATATCGGTGGGCTCGGCCGCAGCGGCAGCACCATCCTCGACATGCTGCTCGGCGAGGTGGCCGGCGTCGTGCCCGTCGGCGAGATCGTGCACCTGTGGCAGCGCGGCCTGCGCGACAACGCCCGCTGCTCCTGCGGGCAGCCGTTCGCCGACTGCCCGTTCTGGGGCGAGGTCGGATCGGTTGCGTTCGGCGGCTGGGAGCGGGTCGACGCCGCCCGGATGGTTGCCACCGCGCGCGCCGTCGACCGGCACCGCCGGCTGCCGACGCTCCTGGCGAGTCCGGGCCGGCTGCAGCCGGAGCTCGACCGGTACGCTGATTCGCTGGCGCGGCTCTTCGCCGCGATCGCCCAGGTCTCGGGTGCCACAGTGGTGGTCGACTCGAGCAAGGATCCGCCGCACGGGTTCGTACTGCGCGAGGTTCCCCAGATCGACCTGCGGGCGGTGCACCTGGTGCGCGACAGCCGCGGCGTCGCCTACTCGTGGACGAAGCGCGTTGTGCGGCCCGACGCGACCGGGGGCTGATCGGTTGATGACGCGCATGTCGCCGGCTCACACCGCGCTCATGTGGATGGATTCCAACGCACTGCTCGAGCTGCTGGGGCGGTCGGTACCCACCGTGCGGATGCGGTACGAGGATCTGATCGACGCTCCGCAGGTGTGGGTCGGCCGGGCGCTCGCGGGCACCGGCGTGGATCCCGGCGTTCGCAGCGAGCGTGTACAGCATGCGATCGCGGGAAACCCCGTGCGGTTTCGCGGTGAGCGCGGACCGTTGCGAGTCGATGCCGCCTGGCGGCACGAGCTTTCGCCGCGGGCGCGGCGTACCGTGACGACGCTCACGGCGCCGCTGCTGTGGCGCTACGGCTATCCGCTCGGGGCCGCCTGATGATTGCGCCCAGGCCTATCCTCGTCACCGGCATGCCCCGCTCGGGCACCACGTGGGTGGCGCACATGCTGGCGGCAAGCGGGCGGCTGGCCTACATCAACGAGCCGCTCAACCCGCAGCACCCTCCCGGCGGCTGTCCCGGCGTACTGAACGCGAGCGTCGATCACCGGTTCCACTACATCTGCCCCGACAACGAGGAGCGGTTCCTCGACGCCTACCGCGACCTGCTGCGGCTGCGCTATCACCCGCTGGCCGAGTTGCGCCGCAACCATCGGCCCGCCGACGTACCGCGCCAGCTCAACCAGATGCGGACGTTCGCGATGGGCCGGCTGCGGCACCGCGGCGTGCTGGTGGCCGATCCCTACGCGGTGTTCTCGATCGGCTGGTTCGCGCGGCGCCTGGGGTTTCGGGTGGTTGTGGTCGTGCGCGGCCCGGCCGCCACTGTGTCGAGCCGCAAGCGGTTGGGCTGGCTGTACGACACCGATGAGCTGCGCCGCCAGCCGCTGCTCGAGCGCGACGTGCTCGACCCGCTCGGGCTCGCCACCACTACCGCCGCCGCAACCCGTGAGCAGCAGATCATCGACACCGGCGCGCTGCTGTGGACGGCGGTGTATGCCGCTGTCGAGCGCGAGTGTGACCTCGACCCCGAGATCACGGTGGTGCGGCACGAGGACCTGTCGCTCGATCCCGAGGGTGAGTTCGGGGCGCTCTACCAGCGGCTTGGGCTCGACTTCAGCCCGAAGGCCCGCGCGGCGATTCTGCGCGCCACCCGCGGCGGAAACCCCAGCGAGCTGAAGACGTCTGACCCTCATCAGATCAGGCTGGACAGCCGCGCAAACCTCGAGAACTGGCGCAGCCGGCTGGAGTCCTGCCGAGGTGGCGCGGATCGGGGCGCTGACCGCACCGGTGGCAGCACGGTTCTATCCCGAGGCTAACGTGACAGCGGTGTCTCGGCCGTGATCATGGTCGCCGGCCTAACGCACGACGACCGCCGCTGACCGCGTGGCAGTGGCCTGCGTGGTCACAGCCCGAATGTGGATCGTGTACGAACCCGCCGGCACGCGCCGACCTGCGTCGTTCACTCCCGACCAGCGGAGAGTGAGGACTCCCGCGGGCTCTCGGAGGTTGGTCAGCCGGTGGCGGACGACCACACCTTGGCGGTTCGTGATCGTCATCGTGACGTTTGAAGGCTGCTTGATGCCGAGTTTGACCTCGGTGTAGACCCTGAACGTTCGAGGAGCGACACTCAGACTGCCGATCGGAACGGCGGGAGCGGTGATCACCGAAGCGGTCTGACTGGAAGTCGCTGACGTAGTGCCTGCCGCATTCGATGCGGTCACCTCAACGACAAGGCTTCCCGCAACATCAGGCACCGACGGCGTGTAGGTGGACGACGTCGCGCCGCCGATCGCAGTGCATCCGACGATTACGGTGCAACGCATCCAGGCGTAGGTGAACGAGGTCGCGCCTGCCCAGGTGCCGGCCGACGCCGTGAGCGTCGATCCAACCGTCGCCGGCCCGGTAATCCGTGGCGGCGCCGTGTTCACCGGTGCCGACGCAGGCGCCGCGGCCTCGGGATTGAAATACGGGTCGTTCGCCAGGGACCGCATGGCTGTCAGGGACTGGGTGCTGGAGTCGAACCACCACGGATAGATCCTGTCCGAGTTGAACCACACGACGGCCTTCATCTGCGGCCAGTCCTTCACGGTGTTTGCCGCCGCGTCGATCCACGCCGCCTTCGCAGCTGGGTCGGTCGGTGACTCCTGGGTTGCGGTCTCCTCGGCCATCATCGGCTTACCGGTAGCAAGACCCCATGCGTAGAACGGCTGAAACGCTGCCTGGAATGACCTCCAAACGCTTCCCGACCTCCCGGGCGCCCAGTTGTACGCGTCCGCGGCAATCCAGTCGACGTACGCGTTGCCGGGGTAGATAGCGTCGGCGTCCGCGGGGTGGGTGAACAAGTTGCCGGTCATATCCCAGACCCAGATGATGTTGGTGGCTCCCTGGGCTTCCGCCAGGGCGTGCATATGCCGCCATGCCGCGACGAACTCCGCGGGTGTACCGCCGGTCGCCGTATGGGCGTCGGCCTCGTGGTCGAGGTTAAGCATCACCGGGTAGCCGAAGGTCTTGAGCTCCTGGATGCGCTGGCTCAGGATGTCGTCGAGCGTTCCGTCGGCGATCTCACGCCACACCGGCACCTGCGAGCGCGCGTGGGGAGCGAGCCCCATCAGGATGATGTGGCCGGATGCCGCGGCAGCCTGCATCGCGGGCGACGGCAGCGTGCTGGTGTCCTGTTCGTAGACGTGATAGATGGCCATGGGGTGTCCGAGCTCCTGCTCCACGTAGGTGAGCTCCTGCGCCGCGGTGCGGCCGGCTCGGGGCTTGCTCCACGTCCCGAGCAGCGCCCCATGCGCTGGCACGAGGTTCGGGCCGAGATCGGCATACGGCACTGTGCCGCTGGCGCGAACCTGGGCAGCGTTTGAACCCTCCAACGCCAATCCCAGGGCGATCACGGTAACGACAAGACCCCATTTACACGCCCGGCCAAGCCATCGGCCTCGGGCAGTGAACGACGTACGTTCCACGTTAAGACCCCCATCTCAGTGGTGGCCCTTGATATCGGTTCACCGATACCGTAATGCATCCCCCATTTGGGGGGCCGGTGCGTTGCTCACTTGCCCAGTCGCGGCGCCATTCCGCGCCAGACTACGGGCGTTCCCCGCATCGGCAGCCGGGTGACGTAGGCACCCTATCTTGACTTCGTTGAATACGACACTTATGCTTGCCTCCTGCTCCAGAGGTAATGCGTACCAACCAGTAGCAAGCTCAGCTTGGTGGGGGTCACATGTTTTCAAGTCGGATTCGATACCGGCCTGCAGTTCTTGCCATCGGCGTGCTGACGATTCTCGCGTTGAGTGGTCTCGCGTCCGCATCGGGTGCCGCTCCGATCGGCCCTCCCTCCACCACGCCGGCGTCGTATACACCCGAGCTCGCTCCCACTGGCACTACCGAGCAGGTGCGCCAGCTGGTGCAGTGCGGCGGCACGATGTACGCCGTCGGCAGCTTTACGGCAATCCAGCGAACCGGCACCGTCTACGCGCGAAACAACATCTTTAGTTTCAACGCGACGGCGCCGTTTAACGTTACGTCCTGGAATCCCAACGTGAACGGCGTCGTCAACTCGATCACGTTCAACGGATCGGATTGTTCCCATGCATACATCGGCGGGGCATTCACGTCGGTGGGCGGTACCGCTGTCAAGAACCTGGCCGAGATCGACACGACAACGGGAGCCGTAGTCCCCACGTTCTTGCACAACGCAAGTAGCAAGGTCGCAACGCTCCTCGGGGTCAACGGGCATATCCTTGTCGGCGGCTATTACAAGAAGATCAATAACAGCAGCAACGCGTATATGACCAGCCTGAGTCCGACCACCGGCGCGGACGATGGATATCTCAAGCTCTCCATCTCCGGTAACTACAGCTTTGCCAACAGCAACTCGACCCGGGTGTACAACCAGTCGCTCAGCCACTCGGGTCAGTACGACCTGGTGATGGGCGACTTCACGTCGGTCGGCGGCTTGCCGAGGCAGCAGGTCTTCATGCTCGACCTATCCACGAGTCCCGCCACCGTCACCGGGTGGACATCACCCGAGTGGGATGGAAGCCTGGGCGAGCTGAGCGGGTCGAACCCCGGCGGCTACCCGTACCAGTGCGTGGCCAATGAACCCTTCTACATCCAGGACGCCGCGTGGTCTGGCGATGACTCGACGATCTACATCGGCACCACCGGCTATCACCCCAACGGCTTCCCGACCGGCTCGTATCCGCGCACCGGACTCTGCGATGCGGCGGCGGCGTTCCCGGCGACCATCAACCCGGCCCAGCAGCAGAACGGCCGGCCGGGATACGTGCTGCACCAGTGGGTCAACTACACCGGCTGCGACTCCTACTACTCGGTGGCAGCCGACGCAACGACTGCATACTTCGCGGGTCACGAGCGGTGGGCGTCGAATCCGAGAGGCTGCGACTTTGCGGGGCCCGGCGCGGTGAAGGCTCCCGGGATCGTGGGTCTCTCGCCCGCAGACGGCAGCGTCACGTACAACCCGACGCGAGGGCGCGGCCTGGGAGCCGACGACATGCTGGTCACATCGGCCGGTTTGTGGATTGCAAGTGACAACCTCAAAAACACCGATCACTGTGGTGGAAAGAGTGGCCATGCCGGAATCTGCTTCCTCCCGTACTGACCGACGCCGGCGGCGACTGCTCGTCGCGGCACTGGTGGTCGCCTTCGTCGCGACGCTCGGCTCGGCGCTCGCCGGTGCCGGCCCGACCCGGGCGGCATCGTCTGCCGACTGGCCGGGCTACCTGTACTCGCCGTCGCACGCGTCATACAACGCGGCAGCGACGGCGATCACGCCGACCAACGCCCACACGCTCAAGCGGGTCTGGTTGTTCAAGCCCGACACTCCCGCGCTGAGTGGACTGGGCGGGTTCTACGCGAGCCCCACGGTGAGTGGCGGCGTTGTCTACATCGGCGGTCGCAACGGATACTTCTATGCGCTCTCCGAATCGACCGGGTCGCTGCTATGGAAGCGCTTCATCGGCTATGTGCCCCACCTCACGTGCGGCGCGGAGGGCTTCACATCGACTGCGACGGTGGCGCCCGATCCCACGACGGGCACCTCTACGGTGTATGTCTACGGCGCGCCCGGGTACCTGTATGCGTTGAACGGGGCCAACGGCTCGGACGTGTGGCCGCCTGCGACGGTCGCCATCCCGTCGACCACGGTCAGCGACTACTACGCGTGGAGCTCGCCGGTCGTCACCGGCGGCAGCATCTACGTCGGGATCTCGTCGGCGTGTGATGTGCCGCTGGTGCGCGGAGGAATCGCCAAGTACAGCCAGGCGTCGGGCGCCTACCAGGGCACGCTCTTCACGACTCCGGCAGGCACGCGGGGCGCGAGCATCTGGAGTTCGGTGGCCTCGGACGGCACTTCGCTCTTCGCCACCACCGGCAACGGTCCGAAGGCGAGCAACGGCTTCTCGATGCTGCGAGTCGATCCGGCCACGATGACCCTCAGTGATGCGTGGGCGATTCCCGCAGCCCTGAGGATCGAGGACAGCGACTTCGGCGGCTCACCGACGGTATTCTCGGCCAACCTCTCGGGCTCATCCACCGAGATGGTGGGGGCGTGCAACAAGAACGGCGCCTACTACGCCTTCAGGGCCGGCAGCCTGGCCGCGGGCCCGGTGTGGACGCGGCAGATCGGCGACCCCGATACGGGCCAGTGCAACGCGGCGGCGATCTGGGACGGATCGGCGCTCGACATCGCGGGACCGGCCGCCACGATCGGCGGCACCACCTACGGCGGATCGATCTCGCAGGTCAACCCCGCAACCGGCGCTGCCGTTTGGCAGACCGGGCTGAGCGGACCCGTGGTGGGCAGCCCCAGCGAGAACGGATCCGGCGTGATCGCGGCGGCAACCTTCGGCGCGCCCGGCGGCTCGAATGCCATCTACCTTCTGAACGCCAAGACCGGCGTTTCGCTCAAGGTGATTTCGACCGGCACCGCAAACACGTTCGCCCAGCCGGTGTTTGCCGATGGGTACCTGTTCGTCGCCGGCCGCTCCGGAGGCCTCAAGGCGTTCAAGACGTCCTAGCGTCAGGAAGTGGCAGCCATGCGCTTGTCCTGTGCCCGTGAGGCCATGACGGTGATGACCTTCAGGTCGTTGCCCACCGTGGCGCGCGTATCTGGGCTGCTCCCGCGCCGGTGTAGGCCTCGCGGGTCAACGAGTCGACGCCCTGGGAACAGGTTGTATAGGTCGAACGCCCGAACAACAGGCGGTCGTCGGTCGGAGACCGCTCCCTACAGCGCTCAAAACGCTGGGTGTGGCAGGGATGGCGCGAGGCTTGGTCAGTGGTAGACCGACGCGCGAAGTCTGAACCAACGACCTCCAGGCACTCATCGCTCCATGATCTCAGCTCGCCGATCAGGTACCGTCAAGTGGCAGCGCGATGGCGCTGCTTGACCGGTCGTGACTGCGGCCCGCCCTCGCCCCCAAGAGCTAGGTCGCCTGGTACCGGCCGCTCGGCGCTGAGGAACTTGCCGCGCCCGACTCACGTGGCAAGTCACGCGGCCGATTCCCGATCCTCTAGTCGAACCGCAGTCGTAGTCAAGACCCGCCGCTCCGCCCGACAAGGGACGGTTGGAGTGGTCCTGATCGTCGCCCCCGTAAAACGGAGAAACCGCACTGAGGCGCGTGGCCATCTGCTACCGGCGCCCCCGTTAGCGCTCTGCCCTGGAACGTTCTCACGTACAGGTAGTCGGGCGGCATCCGCTACCTGCGACCCGCCAACGTGCTGGTCGACCCCAACGGCCCGGTCGAGGGCCACGTGCAGAGGCGGATTCCGGTGGAAGAGGCGTGCGGCTTGAGGACGAGACGCCCGAGCGGCGTCGTGGTCACGCTCACATCCCGCGCCGGGGCCAGACATCGGGACGACGGTGCGGCTGCGGATCGTGGGCGGCACGGTGATCGCGAACTGAAAGCGGTTCCCGAGGTCAACCGGGTGTCTGGAGCGGTCGCAGACCTCGAGTACCGCCGTCGCGAGCGTCGCGGCGGCGGATCGCATGCCTTTTGCCTACGACTACGCATCGGCGCTCAGCGGTTCCCCCCATGCGGGCGGTCTCCCGATCGCGGACACTGGACCCGCCGGTCACCGGCGGATATCACGTCCACGAGAACAAGGAGTGCAGCATGGGAGTCGAAGCATCAGCATTCTCGGTCGAGCATGCCAGCACAATCGGTCAGCGAATCGGTATCGACTGGACCGAGGCGCGATTCACACCCGAGGAGTTCTGCGCTGGCCTGAAAGTCGAACTCGAGCACGGCGCGCACGACCCGCAGACGGACGTCACGGGCGACGACGAGCTCCTCACAGGCAAGATTGCCTGGGCCCACCTCAAGGAGTTCCCCGACTACTACACTCGTCTCCAGATCATGGAGGCCGAGGCAGATGCTGACTGGGCTACACGCAACCACTAGACGGCATTAGGCGCCCACGGCGAGTCGTCGACCGTCTCATTTGAACGCTCACCGGTGGCTGACCATCTGCCCCCGCTGGGCCGCGGGCGGCTCGAGGGTGGCATACCTCGACCAGGGAGGACGAGTGGTGGCAACCAACCTCGACGGGCGAGTTCGTCGGCGAGCGCTTTCCCGGGTCGTCAGAGATAGCCCGCCCAGCCACGCCATCGCAGGATGGCTACCAGCCGAGCGCGAACTGCTTCTCATGCGCGACGTCGACGGAGGGTTCCCTGCGCGCGGTGTCAGTCGACCCGTTTCGTACGCCCGTGTGAACAACGCGCGATCATGGCGAGGCATCGGCGCCGTCTCGTGGCGGGCGGCAGCAGGCACGCCCCGCGGCACGGTGCTCGCGACCGCTGGCCGGCGCCGCCATCAACCAGACGTCGGGCCGCGCGCCGCAAACCGCACAGCCACCCGAGCCCCACCCTCCGGGTCGTTATCGAGCGAGAGCTCGGCCCCGTGGCGCTCGGCGATTGTCGCTGCGATCGCCAGCCCCAGGCCGCTGCCGCCGACCGGCCCCGCGGCTGATCCCCGGTAGAACCGGTCGAAGGCCCGCCGCCGATCCTCGTCAGACAGCCCCGGGCCGCGGTCGCGCACCTCGAGGAGCGCCGCCCCGCGTCCGCCGTCACGGTGACGTCCACCGGCGCGGGAGCCGGGCTGTACTTGAGCGCGTTATCGATCAGCACCGTCGCGAGCTCGCCGAGGCTCCGCGGGTTTCCGGTCACGGTCACCGGCTCGAGCCGGGTGGCGATCGAGCGCGACGAATGCACGATCCGCAGCTCGTCGCAGGCATCGGCAACGACCCTGTCGAGGCGGACCGCCTCGGTCGCCGGCTCGGCCCCCTCGGCGTCGGCGAGCTGCAGCAGCTCGTTCAGCGTCGCGGCCAGCCGGTCGCTCTCGGCGGCGACGATGTCGGCCGACTCGCTGGCCAGGCTCAGATCGCCGCCGCGGGCCGCCCGCGCGGCGATGCGCGCATGTCCGTGGATCGCCGTCACCGGAGTGCGCAGCTCGTGCGACGCGTCGGCCACGAACCGGCCCAGCTCGTCGGTGGCGCGCTGCACCCGGTCGAGCAGCCGATTGAACGAGGCAGCCATCCTGCCCAGCTCGTCGTCGCGCTCCACGCTCAGGCGACGATGCAGCTGGCCGCCGGGGATCGCGTCGGCCTCTTGCCGCAGCCGCTCGATCGGCCTCAGCGCGCGCAGCGCGAGCAGCATGCCGACCAGCGCCGAGACGGCGATCACCACCACGCCCACCACGGCGAGGGTGGAGGCGAGCGTGTTCAGCGTAGACTCGATCGTGCCGCCGGCCAGCACCACGGTCACCGCGCCACCGCCCCGCCGGGCCACCCGGGCGGTGGTCGACCCGGAGGGCGCGGCGCGACCTCGCGGTCGACCTGCTGAAGCGACGAGAGCGGGGCTGCGGCTGTAGCTCTGCGCGATCACCCTGCCCGAGCTGTCGGTCAGCCAGATGCGCGCTCCCGGGCCGGCGATGCGGTCGAGCGACACCTCGCGGGGATCCTCGATCGCCGCGGCGCTGCGGGCCAGCCTCGCCGCCTCGGCCCGCGCGGTCGAGCGCAGATTCGACTGCACGATCAGATACGTCGCGGCCAGTGTCGCCACCACGAGCACGGTCATCGCGGCGAAGAAGAGCAGGCCCAGCCGGGTGCGGAAGCTCATTTCCTGACCGTGTAGCCCACGCCCCGGACCGTGCGGATGGGCGACTCGTCACCCTCCGTCCCGAGCTTCCTGCGCAGCGACGAGACGAAGTAGTCGATCACCTTGGAGTCGCCCAGATAGGAGTATCCCCACACCTCCTCGTAGATCTGCTCGCGCGTGTAGACCCGCCCGGGAGCGCGCATGAGAAACGCGAGCAGGTCGAACTCGCGCCGGGTCAGCTCGAGCGGTACGCCGGCGGCGAACACCTCGCGGGTCTCGACGTTCAGGCGCAGCCCGGCGGCCTCCAGCACCTGGTCGCGCTCGCCCGTGCGGCGGGTCAGCGCGCGCAGCCTGGCCAGAAGCTCCTCGATCGCAAACGGCTTGCTGAGATAGTCGTCGGCTCCGGCATCCAGGCCGATCACGCGGTCGCCGACGCGGTCGAGCGCGGTCAGCATCAGAATCGGCATCCCGTGCCCCGCGCGGCGGGCCGTGCGGCACACGCTGAGACCGTCGAGGTCGGGTAGCCGCACGTCCAGCACCACCAGATCGGGCTCGGCCCGCTCGAGCGCGGCGAGCCCCTCCGATCCGGTGGCGGCCAGCCGCACGTCGTAGCCGGCCTCGCTCAGCTCGACCTCGATCAACCGCGCGATCGACGCGTCGTCCTCGACCACCAACACGCGCTGTCCAGTGCCGTTCACAGCGCAACCTTAGTCCCGCCGCGAGCCCCCTCTCCAAATCCTTACCGAACTCGCAACCGCGCCTCTGCAAGCCGCCGCAGAACGCTCAACCGGCGCCTCTACGGTGGTTCCAGAGTTGTTGTTTGGACACGAGTGAAAGGTGGAGTCTCATGTTTCGGCGCATTCTGGCATCAGCGTTGGCGGCGGCTGCCGTGGTCGCGACGTTCGCGGTGCTCGCCTTCAGCCAACGGCCCCCCACGCCCGTCACGGCGGGAGTCAGAAGGTGATCGTGACGAGAACTGCCGGAGGCGCGCTCGTGCCGATCATGCCCGGCACCGGCACCGTGCACGCCACCACCTCCAGCTCGGGCGTCGCCTCGAACGCGGTGGCGAGCGGATCGCCGAGCCAGAGCATGGTCGTCTACGTGAAGACCCCCGCCGGCAAGTTCGTGCCGATCGGCTCCCAGCCGACCGCCACTCCGGCCGCGATCACGAGGAGCTCATGATGAACCAGATCTACCGACACGAATTCGCCGCGATGGGCACCGACTGCTCGATCGTGATCTCGGCCCAGCCGTGGCACGAGGACTCGGTGCGGCGCGCGATCGACGCGGCAGTGGACGAGGTGGAGGCGGCCGAACGCGACCTCTCCCGCTTCGACCCGCGCAGCGAACTCACCCAGCTGAACGTGAACGCCGGAGAGTGGATGGTGGTGGGCGATCGGCTGTACGCCGCCGTGGCGGCCGCAAAGGCCGGCCGGCGTGCGACCGGCGGCCGGTTCGACCCGACCGTGCTGCCGGCGCTGATCGCCGCCGGATATGACCGCACCTACACCGAGCTCGAGCCACACGACGCGCCCGAGCTCGGCACCTGGCGGGCGGGAGCGGCGATCGACCTCGACCCTGCCCGGCGGTCGGTGCGGCTCGCGCCGGGCTCGGCCATCGACCTGGGCGGCGTCGGCAAGGGGTTTGCCGCGAACGCCGCGCTCGAGGCGATGTGGCGCTGCGCCCCCACGCAGCTCGGCGGCGCGCTCGTCGACCTGGGCGGCGACATCGCCTCGCGGGGCCGCGCGCCCGACGGCGGCGCCTGGCGCATCGCGGTGGCAGATCCGCGCACGTCCGGGGGCCGGCTCGCGGTGCTCGGCCTGGCCGGCGACGGCATCGCCACCTCGGGCAGGGATCGACGCCGGCTGGGCCACGGCGGCACCGGCCACCATCTGATCGACCCTGCGACCGGACGGCCCGCCCTGCCGGGGCCGCTCGCGGTCACGGTCGCCGCCCCCACCACGATCCTCGCCGAGATCAACGCGACCGCCCTGGCGATCACGCCGCTTGACGAGTGCGAACGCTACGTGCAGTCGCGCCCCGAGCTCGCGGCGCTGGTCGTGCCCTCGGCCGGCCCGCCGCGCGTCTACGGCCGGCTACCGCTTCTGGTCACGGTGCCGGAGCTGGCAGGTGCGGCATGAGCCACGCGGCCAACCTTCCCACCGCATGGCTCCTGGCCCGGTCGGCCGGCCTCGCCGCCTTCGCGGCGCTGACCGCGTCGACCTGGCTCGGGCTCGCCATGAGCAACCGGCTGTTCAAGCCGCGGTTCCAAAAGCCGCTGCTCGGCTGGCATCGCACGCTGGTATGGACGTCGCTCGCGCTGGTCACCCTGCACGTCGGGGCGCTCCTGATCGACCCGTTCTCGCGGATCGGCCCGGCGGCGGCGGTCATCCCGTTCGCATCGGGGTGGCGCCCATCGGCCGTCGCCGCGGGCGTCGTCGCCGCGTGGCTCTCGCTCGTGCTGGCGGTCTCGTTCCCGCTGCGCCGCCACATCGGCCAGCGCACCTGGCGGCGGCTGCACTACGCCAGCTTCGGGGCGTTCCTGCTGGCGCTCGGGCACGCGCTGACCACCGGCACCGACCTGGCCGGCAGGCCGTGGGGAGTCGTCCTCGCCCTGGTGGCCGGAGGCCCGGTGCTGTGGCTGACGCTGATGCGGATCATGACGCCGCGCACGCGCGTCGGCCGGCGGGCGGAGGTGCCCGGATGACCCCGCCCGTCACCATCGTCGGCAACGGGGTCGCAGGGTTCGCGTGCGCTCGCCGGCTGCGCGAGCACGGAATCGCCACCGTCCTCATCGGGCCCGGCCTGCCCTGCGACCGGCCACCGCTGACCAAGCGCGCCCTGACAACCGCACGGCTGCCGCAGCTCGCGGACGCCGCGGGGCTGCGGCAGCTCGGCATCCACTGGATCGACGCCGTTGCCCTGAGCTACGCCGCGGATTCCCGATCGCTGCGGCTGCAGACGCGGGAGGGCGCCGCGGTCGACCACCGCTGCGAGGGCCCGCTGGTCTGGGCCACCGGCGTGGCGATCGGCGAGATCGGCGTCCCGGGCGCCGAGCTCGCCGCCTGCAACGCGACCCCGGCGGGATTCGTGCAGACCACCGCGCGACTGCAGCGCCCCGAAACCCGCCGGGTCACGGTCATCGGCGGCGGACTGATCGGGTGTGAGACGGCGGCGACGCTCGCACCCCGCCACCGGGTGACCCTGATCGAGCGTGAGCCGGCGCTACTGGCGCGCATGCCCTCGACGATCTCGGCGGCAGTCAGTCGCACGCTCGCCGACGTTGGCGTCGGGCTCATCACCGGCGCAACGGTGGAGGGCATCGAGCAAACCCCGGCGGGCCAGATCATTCACACCGGCGCGAGCCCGATCGCCGCCGACCTGGTGATCCGCGCGACCGGAGTCGCCCGGGCCCTGCCGGCGGGCGTGGGCGATCACACCGCGTTGGGGCTCGACACCGATGCCCGGCTGCAGGTGCTCGCACGTGCCGATGAGTGGGCCTGCGGAGACGTGGCGGCCTTCCCCCACCCGCGGTTCGGCCGCATCGCCGTACCCCACTGGGACAACGCCATCGCCTCCGGACGACACGTTGCCGACGCCATCGCCGGATCCGAGGCGGCCTACTGCCGCGATCCGTACTGGTTCTCGGACATCGGCCCGCTGCGGCTGCAGGTGGTGGGGCTCGAGCGGGCGGTGCGCGAATGGCGCGCGTTTGACCGCATGCAGCTCGGCCTCGACGAACACCGCCGGGTCGCCTGCGCAGTGCTGATCGACAACCCAACCCACATCCGACGGGCGCGCGACCTGGTCGCGAGCGCCGCCGAGATCACCTGAGGAGGAGACACCATGGACGTGACCCTGATCATCGATCCCGACACCTGCATCGGCTACGGAGAGTGCGTCACCGAAGATCCGGAGGCGGTCGAGCTGGCGCCCGACGGGTGTGCCCGCGTGATCTGCGCAACGCTCGACGAAACGCGGGCGCGGCGGATCTGCGAGGTCTGCCCCACCGGCGCCATCTCAATCGGGCGGGTACGCGGGAGGCCCTGTCAGGTAGCGTTTGTCACATGACAACGTTTCCCACGGTGCGGGTCGCAGCGATCCAGGCAACCCCGGTGATCCTCGACGCCGAAGCCTCGGTCGGAAAGGCCGTGCGGCTGATCGGTGAAGCGGCCGACGCGGAAGTCGACCTGGCCGTTTTGCCCGAGTGCTTCGTCTCGCTCTATCCGTCCAACGCCTGGGCCCAGGGCGCCTCGGCGTTCGGTGGCTGGGGCGAGCTGTGGGAGCGCATGTGGGCAAGTTCGGTCGACGTCCCCGGCCCTCAGATCGACCGGCTCGTGGCGGTGTGCCGGGAGCGCGGCATCGTCTGCGCAATCGGCGTGAACGAGCGCGAGACGGCGAGGCCGGGGACGATCTACAACACCCTCGTCTATCTTGGCCCCAAGGGGGTGCTCGCACGCCACCGAAAGACGATGCCGACCCATCACGAGCGGCTCTTTCACGGCATCGGCGCGGGGGACGATCTCACCGTGGTCGAAGCGGCCGGCGCGCGCATCGGTGGCCTGATCTGCTGGGAGAACCGCATGCCGTTGGCGCGATACCGCCTCTACACCCAGGGGCCGCAGATCTGGGTCGCCCCGACCGCTGACGACAGCGACGGGTGGCTCGCCTCGATGCGGCATGTTGCGATCGAGTCGGGCGCGTTTGTCGTTTCGGTGCCGCAGTACATCCCGGCCGCGGCGTTTCCGGCCGACTTCCCCGTGCCGCTGCCCGAGGGCAAGCCGGTGTTCGGCAGCGGCGGCGCGGTGATCGTCGAGCCGACCGCGGGCGACGTGATTGCCGGGCCCCTGCGCGACTGTGAGGGCATGCTCGTCGCCGACTGTGACCTGCGCCACGGCCTGCACGCCAAGCGCTGGTTCGACGTGGCCGGCCATTACAGCCGCGACGACGCCTTCGGTCAGTGATCGCTCCGCCGTAGCCGGCGGTACCGTGCAGTCCCCGTGAGTTCGTCTGACCATGACCTGGCCACCTCGCTGCTGCGCTCAATGCTCGGCCCCGACGCGGCGTTTCGCGACGGCCAGTGGGAGGCCATCGAGTCGGTACTCGACCGCGGATCACGCACGCTGGTCGTGCAGCGCACCGGGTGGGGCAAGAGCCTCGTCTACTTTCTCGCCACGCGGCTTCTACGCGAGCGGGGCGCCGGCCCGACCCTGCTGATCTCACCCCTGCTCGCGCTGATGAGCGACCAGATCCGCGCCGCCGAGCGAATCGGCATCCGCGCCGCCACCATCAACTCGGCCAACGTCGATGAGTGGGCCGCCGTCCGCGAGGCGATCGCGGCAGACGAGGTCGACATCATCCTGATCTCGCCCGAACGCCTCGCCAACCCGGCGTTTCGCGAGGACATGCTGCCCGCGATGCGCGAGAGCATCGCGCTGCTGGTCGTCGACGAGGCGCACTGCATCAGCGACTGGGGCCACGACTTTCGACCCGACTACCGCCGCATCGTGCAGATCGTGCCAACGCTGCCCGCCGGCGTATCGGTGCTCGGCACCACCGCCACCGCCAATAACCGGGTGATCGAGGACGTGGCCGAGCAGATCGGCCCCAACCTCAGGGTCTCGCGCGGGCCGCTGAGCCGCGCGAGCCTCGAGCTGCAGGCCATCAACCTGCCCGACCAGGCAGCACGGATGGCGTGGATCGCCGAACAGGTGCCCGAACTGCCCGGCTCGGGCATCATCTACACGCTCACCGTGCGCGACGCCGATCGCCTGGCCGAGTGGCTGCGGAGCGAAGGCATCGACGCGCACGCCTACCACGCCGGCCTTGACCGCGACCGGCGCCCCGAACTCGAGCGGCAGCTGCGCGACAACGAGATCAAGGCGCTGGTGGCCACCGTCGCGCTGGGGATGGGGTTCGACAAGCCCGACCTGGGCTGGGTCGTGCACTACCAGCGGCCGGGATCGGTCGTTGCCTACTACCAGCAGATCGGCCGCGCCGGCAGGGCCACCGACCGTGCCACCTGCGTCCTTCTGAGCGGCCGCGAGGACGACGCGATCCACGACTTCTTCCTGGGCCAGGCATTCCCGCCGGCCGAGCTGTTGAGTGAGGTAGCGACCGCGGTCGGAGGGGCCGGCGACGGGCTCTCGGTGCGCGACCTGGAGGCTCACATCAACAAGAGCCAGTCGCGGATCGAGCAGTGCCTCAAGATCCTCGAGGTGGACGGCATCGTCGAGCGCCACAAGAGCCGCTACCTGAGGACCGCCGCGCCGCTGGTGCTCGACCAGGAGCGCACCGCCAGGGTGGTCGATCAGCGCCGCCGCGAGCTGCAGCACATGCGCGACTTCATGGAACTCGACACCTGCCTGATGGAGTACGCGGTGACCGAACTGGACGACCCCACCGCGGCGCCGTGTGGCCGCTGCGCGGTCTGCCGAGGAGGGCTGCTGCCCGTTGCTACCGATGAGGCCACCAACCTGCGGGCGCTGGCGTTTGTGAACCGCGCGCACTTCCCGATCGAGCCGCGCAAACAGGCACCGCCCGCGCTGACCGCCGGCAGCACCCGCAAGATCCCACCCGAGCTGCAGGTCGAGCCCGGATTTGCGCTCAGCACCTACGGCGACCCCGGCCACGGCCGCCAGGTGCGCTACGCCCGCACGAACGATGAGCCGTTCTCCGACGACCTCGTCGCCGCCGCGGTGCAGCTGGTGCGTAACGTGTGGAGCCCCGCACCGCCCGTCGCCTGGGTGACCGCGGTGCCGTCGCTGCGCCGGCCCGAGCTCGTGCCCGACGTGGCCCGGCGAATCGCCGCGCAGCTGGGACTGCCATTCAGCATGGCGCTCGAGTGCCCCGAGCTACGGCCCCCTCAGAAGGAGATGTTCAACAGCGAGCTGGCCGCCGCGAACGCGGCCGCGGCATTTCGGGCCGTGCCCGCCGGGGTGCCGCCCGGGCCGGTGCTGCTGGTGGACGACGCCGTCGATTCGCGGTGGACGATCACCGTATGCGGGGCGCGGCTACGGCGAGCCGGCGCCGGTGAGGTGTTTCCGCTGGCCCTCGCGATGGCCAGCGGGCTCAGCAGCCTCTGAATAAAAGAGGGCTGTCCCCTTTCATTCAGGGAGAGTTTCGGCCACGTAGGCGTTCGCCATCGTGTCTTCGTCGACGACCAACTCGCAGCCGTTCACAGCCGACGCATCGTCACACGCCAGGGCGCATTAATGCAGCCACTCGATTTCTTCGCCACTATCTCATCGTATTAATATAATTTGTGAACATCCTTCAAAAGCCTCATTGTAGTAGGGAGATTCTTGTATGCAGCGATACGTGTCACTTATCTGCGTGGTGGGCGCCGCGCTCCTCGGGCTTCCGGCTACAGCCGTCGCCGCAAAGGGCAACTGCCCAGGCGTCCCCGCCAGCACCGCTCGTCAGCCTGATGTGAGATCTGCAATCTCGGACTGGCTCCAGACCGGGCCCGGCGGCGGAAGCATCACGGCAACTAAAACGACGTCGTGGTCGAACGATTCGTCGCTTGGCTTCGATTTCGGTCCCATTCAGAAGTTCCTGACGGCACACGTGAGCGCCACGATCAGCCACAGCCAGTCAACGACCGTGGGCTACACGCTGAACGTCGGCGCCAACAAGACGGCGCGCATGATCTACACCTGGCATGTCTACAAGACGACTTTGAAGACC
Source organism: uncultured Actinomycetes bacterium (assembly GCA_963796875.1). GTDB lineage: Bacteria > Actinomycetota > Thermoleophilia > Gaiellales > JAICJC01 > CAVPTL01. The sequence goes on along the minus strand of CAWCNL010000002.1, from coordinate 1,089,811 downwards.
CGGAACCTGACCACCCGCACCGGCGTGTGCACTGAGACCGGCGGCACCTATACCGAGACGGCACGCAAGGGGTACGGGTATTCCCTTCAGTTCAAGTAGCCGCCACTCTCCCAAGGCCTCTTGAGGATGCGCAGATTGTAGGGGCCTACCCGCGTCACGCAAACGTTAGCGAGCAGTCCAGGAGTTCGTTACGATGGCGGCCGATGACCAAACGTCGCAGCCCTCGGCTGGCGCGATTGGAGGACGTTGCCGACGCCGCCGGCGTCCACGTTTCGACCGCGTCTCGCGTGCTCAACGGCTCGGTCCCGGCCGCCGTGCGACCTGAGACGCGCGAACGCGTGGAGCGGGCGGCGGCGAGCCTCAACTACCGGCCCAACGCCATGGCCCAGGGGCTCAAACTGGCGACGACAGGGGCGCTGGGACTGCTGGTTCCGTCGCTGCGAAACCCGGTCTATTCGGCGATCATCCGCGGCGCGTTCGACCGCGCCTGGGAGCGCGGCTACGTGGTGCTGATGGCCGAAGACACCGGCGCGTCGAGCGCCCAGCAGGCGTACGAGCGGCTGGTCGACCAGGCCCGCATCGACGGCCTGTTGATCGCCAGCGCCCGGCCCGGCAGCCCGCTGTTCGACCACCTTTCCGAGAAGCCGATCCCGGCCGTGTTCGTCAACCGCCGCTACGTCGGCAGCGGTCGCAACGCGGTCATGCGTGAAGAGGACGCGGGGCGCCTGGCCGCCGAGCACATGCTGGAGCTGGGCCACACGCGGCTCGCGCACATCGCCGGGCCGGCCGAGATCGACACCGCGCGGCGGCGGTCGGAGGGATTCGTCGAGGCGGTACGCGCCGCCGGCCACCGCGCCACGGTGGTGGCGGTGCCGTTCGACGAGCGCAGCGGACGCGGCGCGATGCAGAAGCTGCTGCGCCGCAGAACACCTCCCACCGGCGTCTTTGCCTCCAACATCAACCAGGCGATCGGCGCCCTGGCCGGCGCGCGGCTGGAAGGAGTCGCGGTCGGCCGCGAAGTCTCGCTGATCGGCTACGACGAGGATCCGCTCTGCGAGTGCCTCGAGGTACCCCTGACCGCCATCCGCATGCCGCTGGGCGAGCTTGGGCGAGTGGCCGTCGATGCCCTGATCGACCAGGTGGAGGGCTCGCCGCCGCGCGACGTCACGGTCGACACCCCACCCCACCTGGTCGTCCGTGAGTCCACCTGCCGACCGCTGGTGGCCGCATGAAGATCACCGCCGCCATCATGGAGTGGCGGGTTTCAGCAGCTGCCACGTCTTGCCGCCGTCTCGAGTCTGGTAGAGCAGCGTCGCTTGGACGCAGTCGGACTTGAAGTCGAGGCATGCACCTGCGTTGACCTGGGCCCAGCCGATGGTCGGTGTTGTGAAGTCGAGGCTCATGATGCCGCGATTCTCACCCGCCACTTGCCTGGGAAGCCTGATCAGGGTCGTGCGACCGTTCACGGTGCTGAGCAGGTTTCGCTTCGGAACGGCGAGCAGCCGGTTGCCCGGGGTGACGGCGGTAGCGACGTCGTAGGTGCCAGGAGGAGTGGCGATGAGCGTTGAGAGCTTCCAGGTTGCTCCGCTGTCTGTTGTGTGAAACCAGGCCAGGTGCGAGGGGTGGCTCTGGTCGAGATAGGTGACGGAGAACCATCCCTGGGTCGAGGACGTGAACACCGGTGTTGTGTAGTAGGGCTGTCCGACCACGCTCCGAGGCCGTTTGATCTGCTGGTCCTTCCAGGTTCTGCCGCCGTCGGTCGTGTGCCAGAGCGGGGTTGGGCCGGTTGTCCCGCCGGTCGCCCAGCCATCCTGAGCGGTGTTGAAGATGATGTGTCCGCCTGGCGATCGTCCGGGCGGTCGCCATGTGCGGCCCTGGTCCTGTGAGGCGAGGAGCTGCCCGGAGCTCATCATTCCCGCGTCCTGGGCCATCAGAAAGACCGACCGACCGTTTGGGCTGCCAGATAGGCGGTGTCTCCCGAGCAGTCCACAAACATGCCATGCCCGAGGTTCCCGTCAACGACGGCCCGTTGCCAGGTGCCGCCAAAGTCGGTCGTTCGGTCGATAACCAGCGAGCACCGCCCGTGGCGTTCTCGCTGCTGCACCACCCAACCGTGGTCATCGTGGAACACCACCCCCGATACCGGCGGGCTTGTTTTGAATCCGGCGGGTGAGATGTCTTCCAGGTCTCACCGCCATCTCGTGTCCCGAAGAGCCCAGCGGGGGTGAGCGCCCAGCCGCTGGTGGGTGTGACCATCTGCATTGCCGACACCTGGGCCGACGAGCGTGTCAACGCGACCGGCCTGGGCCGGGGTGGAGCCTCCAACCAGGCCAGCTCATCCTCGGCCTGCTTGATCATCGCCGGCGAGGGATGCCGAACCCCGAAATAGACCCCGATCGAGGTGCGATACCCGAAATAGGTGACGGCCAGGTGACCGTACCCAAGCCGTGATGGTTGCCCGGCAGGAGCTGACCCAACGGGCACTGCCTCGAGGGACAGCGGTAGCTGGGCGAGCGGGAATGCCGCGTTGGGCCGCCCGTTCGAGGCGCGCGTAAAGCGGGCGTTGATCACGATCCCGGTTGCGGGAAGCGACGCCAGAGTATGGCGTGGGAAATTGCCCTGCCCGGGCTTGAAGTCACGCCGGTCAAACGCGGTGTTCGAGGCGACAGCGATCGCCACGTTGGGTGATGTCGGTGAGTGGCTCGCTGCCGTGAACCAGCGGTTTTCACCGAAGAACCCGGGATCCGGCCCGTTGGGGAACTGCTCGGGGACGACCTGTGCCGGATGGTCGAACACCCGCGAGGCCACCGCCAGCCCAACCCCCAGCAAAAGCACAAGCGCGGCGGCGACGATCAGGATCAGCGGCCAACGACGGTGCGCCGCTTGACCGTCCCTCGTCGCTATCCCCGCTGCCTGAAGGGCAGCACGGCGAGCCTGGTCAGTGACCTCTGCAGGCGGCGGCGGGAGCTCCGTGCCGGCGGCGATCAGCAGCTGGTCGAGATCCGGCGGCGGAGTCACAGCTTCACCTCGCCCAGCTCAGCGCGAAGCTGCACTGCCGCTCGGCTCATCCGCGACGCAACTGTCCCTCAGCAATTTCGAGAGCCTCGGCGATCTCGGGGATGGTGAGATCCAACCAGTACCGAAGCACGACGACCACGCGCAGCGGATCAGAGAGACCCTCCACGGCCTCGACCACAGCCTCACCTGCAACGGTATCGCTGTGATCGCGCCGCGAGTCGGCGACACCGCGCCAATCCTCCACATCTTCGACCGTGAACGCATCCGGCCGCCGGCGGCGGACTGACGTGATCGCCACGTTCGCCATGACGCGCCGCGCCCAGGGCAGAAACGGACGAGCCTGGTCATACCGATCCAACCGCCCAAACAACGTCACGACCGCCTCCTGAGCAGTGTCCTCGGCCTCGCCCAACCTGCCACATACCGCCACGGCAGTCCGCCACGCCTCCGGCCAGCACAGCGCAAACAGCCGCTCGGCTGCACGCCTATCTCCCTCCAACACCCGAGCCACCAACCGGCCATCATCAGTCATCTACTTACATATACGCCCTCAGCCCGTCGGAACTATCCATCCGCTGGGCTCGTGCCAAGGTTTGAAGTTGATTGACGCGGCCCCCGCTCGCGCTGGTGGATAGCCCGCTGATGGACTAGCTTCCCGTCAACCAGGCGAGAGGCGCGCCGATCACCCAGGAACTGCGACCCATCGACGTCAGACTGCCCCGGGCCGACCCCCTGCCCCGGGCCGACCCCCTGCCCCGGGCCAACAAATTGCCGCGCGCCGCCCGGCCCCCGCTGTGGCTGGCCGAGGTGATCGGGCCCATCTGGATCGTCGTCGTCGTGCTGATCGCCAGCTGGCGGACGGTGCTGGGGAGGATTCCCGGAGCGGACGCCCTCACGCTCTGGATCCCGCTTTGGACGTACCTCGGCCGCGCACTGGACGCGGGCCGGTTGCCGCTCTGGCAGCCAAATCTGCTCTCTGGTGCCCCGTTTGCCGCCGACGTCCAGTCCGGTTGGGGTTATCTCGAGCCGATGGTGCTCTTCGCGCTCCTGACCCCCGACCAGGCCATCCGCGTGATGCTCGTGCTGCAGCCGCTGGTGGCCGGGCTCGGCCTCTACTGGTTTCTGCGCAGCGAGGGTCTGCCGCGAGTGGCGGCCAGCTGCGGCAGTGTCGCCGTGGCGCTCGCGGTGTGCGAATCGCCACTCTTCGCGGCACTACCGTTCTCGGCATCCCTGGCGTTCACCGCGGTCACGCTGGCCTGCCTCTCGCGCATGCTGCAGGCACGCAGCTGGGCCCGCCGGCTGGTGTGGATGCTGGCGGCCGCGATCGCGTGGGGTCAGATCATGGCCGCCCACGCCGGCCTGGGATGATCATGGGCTCCATCACGATCGTCGCGTTCCTCGGCTTCAGGCTGGTGGCCGCCGTGCGGGGCCACACGTGGAGCGTGAGAGCGGCGGTTGGAGCCGCGGTAGGCCTGGCGGCCACGTTCGTCGGCGTCAACCTGATGTTCCTGGCGCCGTCGGTCGAGTACACCGGCCAGACCAGCCTCTCGCTGGGATACTCGCGACTCCAGACGCTGGCGCATGCGATCTTCGGTTTGCCCATGCGGCCCCACGCGAGCGACCTCGGAGCCGGGCCGAGATGGCCGCTCGAGCTGGCGTCGACACCCGGCGCCTATCTGGGCGGGGCGGTGCTGCTGGGTGTGTGGCTGTGTCTGAGCGGCAGGCGGCGCTCGCTCGGGTGGCCGTTCACCGCGGCGGCGGTCGTGCTGTATGCGTTCTCGCTGGCCGCGGTCGCCGACCTCGTGCCGCAGGCGGTCTCGAAGACGCTCGTCGGCGGCCTCTACATCCACGCGCCGAACTGGCTGGGATACGAGCTCGTGCTGGTGCTGCCGGTGCTTGGTGCCCTGGGCCTCGCGGCGTGGCCCAGAGCGAGCCGGGCCGCGCGCCGGGCCGCGGTCGGCGCGGCCGTCACGGTGGCCGTGGTGCTCCCGGTGCTGCTGGGAGTCGACTGGCAATCGAGCCTCATCGCCGGCCTCGGAATCGTCGCGGCCGTCGCGGTCCTGAAGATGGGCGAACGCGACCAGCGGCTGCTGTGGCTGCTTCCACTCTTGCTCGTGGGCGAGCTGGGCGTCGCGCAGGTTCATCCCGCCGGCATCTGGGCGACCCGGCCGCTGGGGACCGAGCCGACCGACCTCGCCGCCTACGCGCAGTCCCCGCTGGTGCCGCCGGCGATCCTCGATCGCTCGGCCTTCACCCATCGCCTCACCTCGCCGGGCGCAGGACGGTTCATCGTGGCCGACACCTCGCGAGCCCGGGCCCACGCGCTCGCCGGCCGCTCACCGCACACACCCAGCCCGCGTGGTTCGTCAACTGGCCGATGGTCTCGGGCGCGCACGGGGTGGCGGGTACCGCGCCGTCGAGTTGCTGCGGTACTGGCGGTTCGTGCGCGAAATGGGCGGCCACCCCTCCAACTACGAGCACGTGAGGTTCAGCCACGTGCCCGGCGTGCTCGCAAACCTGCTTGACGTGCGCTACGTGATCAGGCCCGAAGGCCGAAGCCGGGCGACGGGTCAGACACTTGTGCAGCGCAGCGAACGGTTCGCGCTCTACCGGCTGGCCGGAGCGCCCGGGATGGTGTCGCTCTACAGCGGATGGCGCGCCGCCCACTCCCCCGTGGCCGCGCTCGGAGCCGTGCATCGCAGGGGGTTCGACCCGCGACGCTCGGCAATCGTGGAACATCTGCGCGCGCAGCCGCCGGTCGGTGGCCCGGTGGGGTCGGCGCGTTACACCTCGCTCGGTCCGGGGCGGCCCGCATCACCACAAACACGCCCCGCCGCGAACTGCTGCTGATCCGCACGCCGTACGCGCGCGGATGGATCGCCACGGTGGACGGAAGACCAGTCCACGTACTCCCGACCGACTACGTCGACCAGGGTGTGGTCGTGCCCGCCGGGCACCACACGCTGCGACTCACCTTCGCCGATCCCTGGGTGCTGCGCGGTCTGATCGGATCGATCGTCGCGATCGCCCTCGTGCTGCTGCTGGCGCTCGCCGCGGCGACCGTTGGCGGCGCCCGGCGCGCGCGGGCGTCATCGACGTTCGGTCGGTGAGTTGCCGACAGGCACCCGCCGAGATCGTGCTCAGCCAGGCGGTGTTGGCGAGGGCGTTTTCTCACGGGGAGTCGGTAGAGTCGTCGTTTGATGCGGGGCCTGCGCGTACTTCTGCTGATCGACGCGGTCGCGATGGTGGTCGCCTCGACGATCTCGGACCCCATCATTGGCGACGTGGCACTGGCGCCGACGCTGTTCGTCTGCGTGCTGGGCGGCGTTGCGCTGCTGAGCGGCGAGATGGTGCGGCCGCGCCGGCGGTTGTTCGTGTGGTGCGCCGGGTTGACCATCGTGGCCCCGTTTCCGTTCCTTGTCCTCGGCCATCCGTGGGGGCCGCGCGCCGCGGCGGTGGCGGTCGCCGCGCTGCAGCTGGTACCGCTCTTCCGCGGCGGGTGGCGCAGCGACCCGGAGCGGCTCGGCGGCGCGCCGCGGCGGATCGTGGCCGCCCTCACGCTCTCGACGATCGTCCTGGCCGTGGCGCTGGTCGCCGCCGTCTGGTACGGCGCCACCTATCTGGTGCCGCCGCCCACCGGCGTGTTCCTTCGATCGCCGTATCTCATTCGCCTGACCACGACCGACGCCGCGTTCGCGTGGCAGCTGAAACCCGGTGAGGGGCCGCTGGCGCTGAACGTGCGCGCCGCCGGCAGCGGCGCCCCGGCTCACGTGCGTGACGGCGTTGTCAGCGATCTGCTCGCCGGAACCCGCTACGTGTGGTCGGCGGTCGTGGGCGGCACCGCACAGGCCTCCGGCTCGTTCACCACCGCGCCCGACCGGCCGGGCAGCCCGATCACGATGGTGACGTTCGGCGACTACGGATCGGGCAGCGCGCACGAATACGCGGTCGGGCGCGAGGCGGCGGCGGTCGACCCCGCGGCGTTTCTCTCCAGCGGCGACAACGCCTACCTGCTTGCGGCACCGCCGGTCCTCAACCGCGCGATCTTCACGCCGCTTCGCCCGCTTCTGAGCGAAGCGGTGCCGATCGTCACGCTCGGCGAGCACGACCTGGCATGGAACGACGGCTCTGCGGTGCTCTCTGCGCTGCATCTTCCCGGCCACCATTACGTTGCGCAGTACGGCCCCGTGCAGGTCGTGGTGCTCGGCCTCCAGTCGGATTCCTCTGCGCGCGCCTACGCGAGGGCCAACCTCGGCCGGGGCTGCAGTCCGGCCTGCCCGGTGCGGTTCGTGCTCGTGCACCGCCCCATCGCCGCGAGCGATCCCATCATGCCCCTGCTTCGGCAGCGCCACGTCGCGGCGATCCTCGCCGGACACCTGCACCGGTACGAACGCACGGTGCGTTCCGGAGTCCTCGAGTTCACCGTCGGCACGGGCGGTGAGGGTGCCGGAAGCGCCCAGTTCACGCCGGCCACGCCCGGGGCGATCCGTTCGCTGATCGCCTACGGGTTCCTCGAGATCCGCATCGACGGAGCGACGGTCGACTACCAGTTCGTCAACGACACTGGCCGCGTGCTGGATCGGTACCGGCAACGGCTGTCCGGCGCGCCGGGCGGTTGACCCCGCGATGACGGCGGAAGATCGGGATCAGGCCGCTACGGCGCGCCGGCCGCGGTGGCGCCGCTGGCTTCGGCGGTTCGGAATCGCGCTCGTCGCGTTCGTCGTTGTCGCCACGATCGCGTCGCTGCTCTACAACTGGCGCACCGACGGCCGGGAGAAGCCGGCCGCCGAGCTCTATCCGGGCCCGTTCGTCAGGGCCGATGGAACGACGGTGGCCTACCGCCGCTGGGGAGATGCGGGGTCGCCGATCGTGCTGCTGGGCGGCTTTGCCGAGCCGAGCTGGGTATGGCACGAAGTCGGGCCGTTACTGGGCAGAACTCACCGGGTGGTCGCGATGGATCTTCCGCCGTTCGGCTACACCGAGCGCGTTGGCGACCCGACGCTCACGCAGTGGATGGGCCTCGTCGAGGCCGTCACGCACCGGCTGGGGCTCGGTCGCCCGCTCGTGGTCGGCCATTCACTCGGTGCGGCCGTCGCCACCGGCATCGCGCTCGACCACCCCGCCGACGTATCGGGCATCGTGCTGCTCGACGGAGATGCACTTCGTGGCGGCGGTGGAGGGAGCGTCCTCGGTGCGCTTCTGATCGACCCCTACTTCACCAGCGTCTACCGCCTGCTGACCGGCTCTGACCTCGTCTTTCGCCAGGTGCTCGAACGCGCACTCGGCCCCGATCGCCCGCCGATCACCCGGGCGATGCTCGACCAGTTCCAGCGACCGTTCCAGGTGCAGGGCACCGCCCAGCAGCTCCGCAACATGCTCCCGCGCGGCATCATCGGGCTCAACCCCTCCGACCTGTCGCACGTCCACGTGCCCGCCACCCTCGTATGGGGGCAGTACGACAGCGTCGACTCGCCCTCCGCGGGCAGACGCACAGCCGCCGCCCTGCACGCCCCGTTCGAGGTGATCCCTCGGGCCGGCCACCTCTCGATGCTGGTGCGGCCCGCCGCCGTGGCACGGGCCATCGACCGGGCAGCCGTGGGCCGCTAGCCGCCGCCGTTCGCGGCCAGATCTGGTCACAGCCCGGATACCGCTCCCGACAGTCGTTCAGAACACGATCGCATCCCATGATCAGGGCCACGTGTCCGCAACGTACCCGAATGCACTCAAGGACGGTTTCGCAGCGAACCTCGCCGCTACCTCCGCAATTGACCGACTGGGCTGCCGCGCCCGTGCCCGGACTCGGCATGGCGAGGGTGGGCGCGGTGCTCGACTGGTTCGACTGTCCACCTGCGAAGCGGCCACGTGACTCGCCGATCGGGCTCAACGGTGCCTCGGGTCCACGCTCTGCGGGTGCTCAGCGTCGGTGGCCGAGACGATACTTGCCGCCACACCGATGACGAACAGCCGTCCACCCGGCGCAGGACCCTCAAGAGCTCACCGTGCAGCGCCCGCTTCTCGCGAACGTGGATGATCGCGTCCTTGCTGAAGACGGCATCGAAGCTCGCATCCGGGAACGACAGCGGCCGCTGCGGTGCAACCAACTGGTAGCTGATCCGCGTGGTGAGGCCCGCCTGCGCGGCGCGCCGCGTTGCCAGCTCGACCAGGTTCGGGCTGGACGTCGATCCCGACCACGCTGCGTGCGCCATAACCGGTCACGTCCGCGCCGCCGGCACCGCTTCCCACGTCGAGCACGTCGCGCCCGCGCAGGTCGGTCCCGGCGAGGATCCGCGCCACCTCTGCAGCGCCTCCGGGCGACGGCACCGCAAGCGCGGTGGCCGCGGCGGTTTGGGGTCGGTACGAATCAGTACTGGCAAGCCGCGAAATCCTTCGGGGACGCCGCACACAGGCACGCGAGACGCGGGCCCTCTGATGCGGCAGGGCTGGGTGGCTTCGGCGACGATCGGTACGCGAGCATGTGCCTCGCGCTACCAAACAGGCGCGGAGTCAGTCTGATGAATCTCGACCAAAGCGAGGTCTGGTTGCCGCTCGCGCGGCCACGGTGTCCACGAAGTGGCGATCGAGATGATCGGCGGGTAGAAGATGAATGTAGGTGTTGAGCGTGAACTGCGGGTGGAGTGTCCGAGGAACACCTGAACCTGCTTGACGTTGGCTCCGGCTCGAAAGAGGTTCGAGCCGCATGTGTGCCGAAGTGTGTGGAAGCTCGCCGACGGTACGCCCGCGGTTCGGGCAGCGGGCTTGAACACACGCGCCGCAACGTTCGAAGCGATCAACCGGCCGCCGACGCGATTCGCGAACACCGGTGATTGATCGGTACCCGCGGCCAACCGTCTGCGTCGCAACTCATGCGCGGTCGCCGTACTGATCGGGATCGTTCGACGCCCATGTCTAGTCTTTGGCGGGGCGAGCCGATCATGTTCGGTGACGGTTCGGCGCACGTGCATCTGATGGTTATCGAGATCGACATCGCGCCATTCCAATGCGAGTAGTTCGCCAATGCGGAGCCCGGTCTCTGCCAGGAACCTTACGAACAGTCGCCATCGGTTGGGCGTCACCTTGAGAAGCCTTTCCAGTTCTTGAGGTGAGAGAATCTTCGAAGGCGCGTGGTCGTCCGGTTGGATGGCTGGTCGCGGGATCCGAATCCCGCTCGCTGGATTGGCGCGGATCAATCCGTCCTCCGCCGCAGTTGCCAATAGCGCCCGCACCGGGGCAACGGCTAGACGAACGCTGTTGTAGGACAGCCCTAAGGGTGCGAGGGAAGCCGCATACCGCTTGACATGGCGCGGTTGGACGTCGGTCAGGCGCATGCTCCCGAAGAACGGCTTTGCGTACCGAGCCAGCGCGCGGCGATACCGCTCTCGCGACGAGTCGCGAATTCCGCCCGAGGTGCGGCCCTCGTACGACTCGATCCACTCGTCTGCGAACTCGACGAACGTCATGCCGCAAGGGGCGTAGAAATCCCCCCGACGGACGTCGGTACGAAGCATCTCTCGCTGCGCTTTCGCTTTAGAGAGCGTCTCCGCAGAGCCACGCCTTTGCCGCCCGTCACGATCCCGATATCGGAACGTGTAGCTTTCGCCGCGCTTGAAGATTCCCGGGACCGCGGTCTGCTGCTCGCCGGCCGAGGTACCGCGCCGAAGGGTTTGCCAGTTGGGCGTCGAGGGTCCGGAATCGGTGTGAGGGCTAGACACTTGGACATCAGTACCTCTGCGTCGGCGGAGAGCGCAAGTCGTCTCGGGCCATTACCCGGGTTAACGCTGGCCGCGGCGGACCTGGCGCTCGTAAAGTTCGGTCGCCACCAGCGACGGGCGAGGTAGCGGGTCGCTTCGGAGATTCCCTCTGTCACGGGCTGCGTTCATGCTGCGCGCGCTGTAGACCCCGCCTTGGCCGAGCCCGACTGGATTCTCGCGTAGGGCTTGGGACAGCGCGTCGACTTGGTCGTCGTGAGCGGCGCGGGGGAACCGGGCGTGCTCTTCGACCAGACTTTGAACCCACAGAGGAGTCCGCGCGTGATCGTAGTCGGTGTGGTCGTGGTTTGGATAGCCGGGGAGGTAGACGTTTCCGGCTTGGATCATCGGCACCACTGCGTTCGCACGGCTCAGCTTGTTGCCCTGGACGGAGACGAGGCGGATGCTTGGGATGGTGGCTTTGAGCATGGTAGAGACGGCATCTGCACTTGCAGCCTTTTCGAGAAGGATCGCGTGTGCGTGATGGTGAGGCCACGTGGCGGTGATCCAGCGGGTAAGACCGTTGATCGCCTCGATGGTCTCGACGATGTTCATCTTGCCGCGCATTTGGCGAAGCAGGTAGCGGTCGGGGCCGGCGAATCCCCAAGCTTGGCCGACCACGTAGTCAGCATGATCTGAGCCGGTCAGGGCGAGATCCCACGACTGGACGATCTGGTCGAGCCGGGGAATCGCGTCCAGGGTGGGGTAGTACTGCCACCACTCACGGCGAAAGACCCCGCCGCGGCTTGGAGCTGGCAGCTGTTGGAGCATGGCAGCGGCCGCGAACTCGCCAAGTTCTGCCGCGCGCTGCTCGTTGTCCTCGCGAGTCCACTGGGCAGGCCATAGGGGCTCGCCCACTGCACGGCGCGGGTCGGCCGGGCAACGGTGCGGGTGGTCGGGATCAAAGCCAGCGGGGAGACAGATGTGTTCCCAGCCGCCCCGGTTTAGGAGGTGTCCGAACAGGTCGTGCTCATGCAGGCGCTGGCCGATCACGATTACCGCGGAGCGGCGCGTGTTACGGCGGGACATGAACGTCTGCTCGAACCACTCCACCGTCCCCGCTCGTTGGGCGTCTGAATGGGCATCATCGATCTTGAGTGGATCGTCCACGATGAGGATGTCGCCACCTTCGCCTGTTGCCGCACCGCCAACGCTGGTGGTTACTCGCGCGCCGCCGGCGGTCGTCTCAAAACGGCCGCGGGCCGTTTGATCCTCGAGCAGTCTGACTGCATCCGGATAGCGCTCCTGGAACTCCGGTGCGGCGATCAAACGTTGCATTCGCGCGCTCTGGCTGAGGGCGAGATCCATATGATAGGTCGCCGCCAAGAACCGCGTCTCCGGCCTCGTGAGCCACAACCACGCCGGGAAGAGCACCGACACCGCAATGGTCTTCCCATGTCGCGGCGGGACGTTTATCAGCAGTCGTCGAATCTCGCCACGACTGATTCGTTCGAGCCCGTCACAAATGATATCCAGATGCGGGCCCCACACCAGAGGGTGGGGATCAACCAAATGCCAGGCCCAGCGCACGAAATCCACCAGCCGGCGCCGCTCAAGCTCGGCATCGAGCCGGCTAGTCGGGACTCGAGACACGTGCGGTCAGCTCCCTCAATAGCTCCACCTCTTCGGTGCTCAGCTTGGACAAGTCGACGTGCTGCTCGGTTTGAATTGGTCCGCCGTCTCTTCCAACCAGCTCGGTCTGGCTTTGGGGTCGCCACCTTCTGGGATGGCGGCGCTCTAAGAATGCTAGGGCGGCGCGCCAGTCACCCGGCATCGCCTTGCGGATGATTGCGACGGCGTACACCTCCGCCTCCGCCTCCGCCTTCTCTACCCCGTAGCGGAATCGTGCGTACGCCGACCCGGGTTCCTCTGAGGCGCGGTCGAGCCAGCGGTAATACGTGGAGGTGCTCACTCCTGCGAAGCGACACGCGGACTGGACATAGTTTCCTGCCTTAACTGCCTGGACGATCCGCTCGTGCACCTCGGGCGTCAGCTTTGTCGGGCGGCCCCGTGCCATGCTACGCCGTCCTCCTGATCGGCTCGACACCTGTCAGGCGCCTAAACCGCTCAGCTATGACGTCACAGTAGACGGGATCAAGCTCGATCAGCCGCGCCCGCCGCCCAAGCAGCTCGCACGCGACCAACAGTGATCCGCTTCCCGCGAACGGGTCGAGCACCACCTGGCCGCGGCGAGTCGAGTTTCGGACGAGCCGAGCCAAGAGCTCGGGCGGCTTCGAGGTTGGGTGCTCGCGGCTAGCTCGCGGCCGCGCAACCTCAAACACAGACGACTGGGCGTCATCCGCAAACCATCCAGCACCTCCACGACCCCACCGCCCCTTGTGGTCGCCTCGACGACGACCGTACAGAATCGGCTCATGCTGGTACTGATAGTCGCTCCTACCCAAGACGAACACGTCCTTTACCCACACCAAAGACTGACGCAGTTCCCACCACCGCGAGAACGCGGACATAAACACCAAGCTAAGCGGCCCCGCCGGGTGGAACACGTACACCGGCGCACCCGACTCCAACACACCGTCCGCCACACTGAACGACGCAGTTAAAAGCTCGGGAAGTCCCGCCTCGTCATCGTGTGCGATGCGAAGCCGATCCTTTGTGCGGCCCTCATACGACACCCCGTAGGGCGGGTCGCACACCAACGCATCAGCCGACTCACCCTCAAGCAGCGACGCATATGAGGCGTGATCGCGTGCGTCCCCACACACCAACCGATGGTCTCCCAACACCACGAGATCCCCAACCTTCGTAACCGGATCGGCCGGTGCGGCAGGAACGTCGTCATCCTCAACCGCCGACTCTGCCGCCAACGAATCGAGCAGTTCCGAAAGATCGCCCAGACCGTAACCCGTACCGGAGAGATCGGCACCAACGTCCATCAGAAGATCAGCCAGGTCGCCCTCGTTATACGAAGCGACATCGCTCGCACGGTTATCCACCAGCAGGATCCGCCGCGCCGTCTCCTCATCGACCTCTACGAACCACGCCGCGACCTCCGACCAACCCAACTCTCGCGCCGCCATTAACGTGTGATTTCCCGCCAACACCTCACCCGTCGCTCGGTCGACCACAATCGGCCGATACTGGCCATTGCGCTCCAAGCTCTCCTTGATTACCGCCAAGTCTCCGACCCGCGGATTCCGCTGACTCGGCTGGACGGCGTCCACACCCACCCGCTCCACCACCCACTCGCGCACACCCACACCTGACACGGCGAACACCTCCAAGCGTCGATCTCGGATACTCCGCCTGAGGTTACAATGGTCCCGGTCCGTAACTATTGTCATAAATAGGAGTCGCTGTGACCGACAACGGTTGGCACCAAAATCGGCATCTCACGAACCAAGACGACATCGGTGTGTGGATGACCCGGCGACTGCCGGGCGACTGGAGAATCAACCTTCGCCTCGAAGTTGGCCGCTACCAAACGCTGCTTCGCGAAGTCAGACTCGAACCCGGCCCCAAAACCACGTTATTCGACATTCGCGGCCGGAGAGATCCCCACCGGGACATCAGCCTCCCCCACTTGGCAACGCATCCCCCTCCCAACCGCAAGACGCGAAGCAACCGACACACTCAATCGCGCCATCCGCCGCCAACGGCGCGAAGACACACGCCGACACCAAGCCGCGCTCGCCGGCACCCTCACCGCAGATGACGAGCAGAACCAGATTCGGCAAATCGACGCTTTGATCGCCCAGGAGCGCGGAATGCCCAAACCACCGAACTCGAAAAGCCGTGGCCGCCCCAAAGGCGACGCCGAGTTGCGCCTCGCAATCGTCGCCGAGGCCTACGCCCACACCGTCAGCCACCAACTCCGCGACCGCATCGACGGGACCGCCCGACGCCTCGCCGACCAGCACCTCCACTACTCACCTGCAACCATAAGATCGATGCTCACGCAGGCCCGCAAGCTCGGACTTCTGACCCCCACCAGCCCTGGCAAAGCTGGCGGGAGCCTCACCCCACAAAGCGAAGCAGATTCTGAAGACACGCAGCCACTACAGATTCCCCTAGAGCGTGTCCCAAAATCCCAAAATCGTCGCCCGCCGGCGGCGATCCGAAGAGCTCCGATTCCCTCCACGTTCCCTCTCCATTCCCACCGCCATCGGCCCGACCGGCGCCAAAACGGGCGGAAACCGCCGAGTCACCCGACCATCTCCAACCGAAATTCCGATCCTCTTCCACACGGGCCACCGCAACGGCGGACAGAGTCCCACTATCTCGCTCAACCATGCGAATGGGCCGTGCAGGGATCGAACCTGCGACCTTGGGATTAAAAGTCCCCTGCTCTACCAGCTGAGCTAACGGCCCGGATCTGGTGCATGGTCGCAGAGATGGATCGGCGCCGCAGCGGATCGGCTGGTAGCGTGGGCCGGCCGGGCGATCAGCCTGAGCCAACGACACCGGGAGACTCCGCATGAGCCGAATCGTGAACCGCGCGGGCGAGCCGAGCTACGCCGGCATCGCCACCTTCTCGAAGCTGCCCCTTGCGCTGACCCCCGAAGAGCTCGACGGCGCCGACGTCGTGATCGTGGGCGCGCCGTTTGACGAGGCGGTCTCCAACCGGCCCGGCACGCGCTACGGGCCGCGAGCGATCCGCAACGCCGACGATTCGGAGGGCGTACCGCCCGACCGCCCGCACATGCTGCTGGGCGTCGATCCGTTCGCCGAGCTGAACGTGGTCGACTACGGCGACGCCGAGACGGTGCCCGGCGACGTCGCTGCAAGCCACGCCGCGATCAAACAGCTGGTGGCCGACATCTGCGGGGCCGGTGCAGTTCCGATCATCCTCGGCGGCGACCACTCGGTCGCCCTGCCCGACATGACCGCGGTCGCCGAGCATTACGGCAACGGCAACGTCGGCGTGATCCACTTCGACGCGCACGCCGACACCGGCGCCGACATCGGGGGATTCCAGCTGTCGCACGGCTCGCCCATGTACCACGTGGTCAACAACGGGTCGATTCGCGGCGACCGGTTCATCCAGGTGGGTCTACGCGGCTGGTGGCCGACGCCGGTCGAGTTCGGCTGGATGCGCGAGCAGGGCTTTCGCTGGTACACCATGTACGAGCTGGACGAGCGCGGCATGGTGCCCTGCCTGAACGAGGTGATCGAGGCGGCCAGCGAGTGGGATCACGTGTTCTTCTCGGTCGACATCGACTCGCTCGATCCGGCCTACGCACCGGGCACCGGCACCCCCGAGATCGGCGGCCTCACCACCCGCGAGCTGGGCATGAGCATCCGCCGGGTGTGCGCCGAGCTGCCCGTCGTCGCGTTCGAGCTGGTGGAGGTGTCGCCGCCGTATGACCCGACGGGCATCACCGCCGTGAACGCCCACCGGCTGGTGCTCGAAGCCCTCTCGGGAATGGGTCTGCGCAAGAGCGGACGGCGCGCTGCGCCGCAGCTCGACACCAGATCGCGTTGAAATCTTCACCATTTAGGGAACCATTTGCTCACTTCGCGCGTACAAGATGCCGAGGCATACATGCAAGACATGGACATCGTCACTCTCATCCCGCTCTCCGCCGACGTCGTGTGGACGCGCTACCTGGAAGCCACCCGGCATCTGACCGGCGAGGAGTACGCACTCGCCGAGACGGAGGCATGGGAGCAGCTGCAGACCGCGCTCGCCAACCTCGAGCGCCCCGCCGCGCTGCTCGCCAGCTGACCGGTACCCTCAGCGGCCGTCCGGCCCTGAGACCAACGCCATACGGTCGAGCCAGTCGAGCATCAACGCGGTGAACACGGCAGGGCGCTCGATCCGCCCCAGCCAGTGTCCCGCCATATCGAGCGTGGCCAGCGTCGCGCGCGGAAACTCGTCGCGCAGCCTCCAGGCCTGCTCATAACCCACCGTCGCATCCTGGCGGCCCGTGACGATCAGACTCGGGTGTGGGAACGGCCGCTCTGCGGAGGCTAGTTCACGGGCAGCTGGTAGTCGGCCTCGAGCCGCTCAAGAAAATCGTGGTCGGCCTCGCGCATCGCAGGCATCTCGTGCTCGCGAATCTCGAGCACCGCCCGGCGCGACTGCTCGACCAGGCGGCCGGGCACCCACTGCTCATCGTCGGCCAGATCGCTGAACGCCCCGGGGGCTTCGACAATCGTCTGGTGCTCGGGCGTGTCGCGTCGTCCATCGCCATCGGGTAGGTCGGGAACCAGCAGGGCGGCACCCAGAAGGTGCTCGGGGATGGCGCGCACCAGCCCGAGCGCCAGGTATCCGCCATAGCTGCTTCCGATCAGCCCAAAGCGCCGCCCGGCGGTGATCTGCACCACCGCCGCGGTGATCAGCGAGACAACCTGCGCCTGCGTGGTGAGCCAGTCGGGTGCGGGCGTGCGGCCATGCCCCGGCAGGTTCAGGTAGAGCCGTTCCCAGCCATCTGCCTGGGCGAACACCGGCTCGAGGTCGGCGGCCATGTAACGATGGTCGCCCAGCCACCCGTGAATCACCACCACAGGAACACCCGCCCCACGGCGTTCATAGGCCAGCGGAACTCCCTGCACGGAAACGCTCTGCATCACCACCGCTCAACCCTACCCCGCACTCGCCAGCCGACCGGTATCCTCCGCTCGCCTGCCCCCATCGGCTAGCGGCCTAGGCCCCCGCCCTTTCAAGGCGGTAACACGGGTTCGAATCCCGTTGGGGGTATTGGAGAGTTGAACGCAACAGAAGTGCCTGGCACGTTTGTTGCGTTCGTTCATTCTGTGTCGATATCGGAGGTCCAGACGTGACCGGTTTTCAGATGGAAATGCCTGCAATTTCGCATCAATCCCGACTGGGACGGCGACTGGCTCGGGAAGATCAACGAGCTGGCCAGGGAGATCGAGGATCCCACCGCTCGCGGGGCGGTGTACTCGCTCGAGTTCCACGACGAGGTGGTCGTCCTCTATCCCGAACAGCAGGAGGCGATCAACAGCTGGACGGCGGCGCACAACGAGTTCCGCGACCACGAGGATCGCGCGATGATCCAGTGGGTGCGGGTGCGCTCGAAGCGCTAGTCCGGCGGCAGGCTACTTCTCGAGGTTGAGGGCGACCGCAGCGCGGATCAGATCCTTGAACGCGGCGGCGTCGGGCTCCTCGCCCTCGGCGATGTCGATCGCCCGGCGGGTGGCTCCCTCGAGGCTCGAGTTGAAGAGCCTGGCCGGATCGTCCAGCGACGCGCCCTTCATGAACGTCAGTTTCACGACCTTCTTGTAGCTCTCGCCCGTGCAGATGATGCCGTTGTGCGACCACACCGGCGTGCCCGGATTGGAAGCCTTGGCCCACTTCCACTCCTCCACCACGTCCGGATCCGCCTCATGGATCAAGTTGCGCATCCGCGCGAGCGTGGCTCCGCGCCAGTCGTCGAGTTCGGCGATTCGGCCATCGATCTTGGTGGTCGGGTCCTGCTCTTCGGTCACGATTCCCCCTGGTCGGATTCGCCCCAGTTTATGCGGGCGGACGGCGCACCGCAGTTTGCTGATCGTGCTGCGAGGGTAGGCATTCCCGCGTGGCAACGGTGCTTCTCAACCAGATGCCGCAGGCGTCGATTGACCTGCTCAAGGCATACGCCGACGAGCTGAACGTCCCCCCGGCCGAGATCGTCACCCGACTCCTGCGGATCTACACGGAGCTTCGATCGCAGCTCCGATCCCGAGGTGCGCGGATTGCTCGAGACAGCGCGGTTGCTCAGGTAGACCTCGACATACGCCGGGACGCGATGTAGCTTGGTGCAGTCCGGTGGGCGGCGGGCTGAGCATCGGCCAGACGGTGAAGAAGGTCACGTTGGCCGGCACGACCTACGTGGTGCCGGGCAACAACAACCTGTACTGGGCCGGTCGCACCGGTACCAGGTACAACATGGCCACCGGGCTGGGGACTCCCAACCTGACCGCACTCGGCCGCGCCTTCGCGCGCTAGCCGGTCCGGCCATACCCCCGGGGAATCGGGTGTGCTTGGTTGCACACCCGATTCCCCGCTGCTACGCGCGCGTCTACAATCAGACCATCCGATCTGGAGAGTGGAACATGCGCGCATTCGAAACGACCTCGACCACAACCTGCGGGTACTGCGGCGTCGGCTGCCGGCTCGAGACGCATGTCCACAACGGCCGCATCATGTCCATTTCGCCCGCGCTCGACGGCCCCGCCAACGAGGGCCACACCTGCGTCAAGGGCCGGTTCGCCCACCAGTTCTCGCGCTCGCGCGACCGCCTCACCGCGCCGCTGATCCGCGAGGGCGACGGCTTCCGCCTGGCCACCTGGGAAGAGGCGCTGCACCGCATCGAGACCGAGTTCAACCGGATCAAGGCCGAGCATGGCCCCGATGCCATCGCCGGACTCGCCTCGTCGCGCGCCACCAACGAAGATTGCTACCTGCTGCAGCGCATGATGCGCGCCGGGGTCGGCACCAACAACATCGACAACTGCTCGCGCGTGTGCCACTCGCCCACGTCGTTTGCGCTGCGCAAGTCGTTCGGTCTCTCGGGCGCCACCGGCAACTTCGCCGACATCGACAAGTCCGATGTCGCGGTCATCATCGGCGCCAACCCGACCCAGGGCCATCCGGTGGTCGGCGCCCGCATCAAGCAGGCCGCGCTGCGCGGCACCAAGCTGATCACCATCGATCCGCGCCGCATCGAGCTCGCCGACTACGGCGTGCTGCATCTGTCGCCGCGGCCGGGCACCAACGCCGCCGTGATGCTCGGATTCATGCACGTGATCAATCGCGACGGGCTGCTGGACGAGCAGTTCATCGCCGAGCGCACCGAGGGCTTCGAGGCCGCGCAGGAGCTGTGCGAGCAGTACACGCCCGAGGCCGTCGAGGAGATCACCGGCGTGCCCGCCGCAGACATCGTCGAGGCCGCGCACATCTACGCCGAGGCCGAGACCGGCTCGTTCATCTGGGGCCTGGGTGTGACCGAGCACCGGTACGGCTCCGAGGTCGTGCAGCTGATCTGCAACGTGACGATGATGACCGGCAAGCGTCGGTAAGCCCGGCTCGGCGCTGCTGCCGCTGCGCGGCCAGAACAACGTGCAGGGCTCATCGGACATGGGCGCGCTGCCCGACACCTACACCGCCTACCGCCCGGTTGGCGACGAGGACGTCGCGCAGTCGTTCGAGGCCGCCTGGGGCGTCAACCTCTCGCGCGAGAAGGGCTTCACCATCCCGCAGATGTTCGACGCGGCGATCGACGGCCGGCTGAAGGCGATGTACATCTTCGGCGAGGACGTCGCCCAGACCGACCCCGACACCAAGCACGTCGTGCATGCGCTGGAGTCGCTCGAGTTCCTGGTGTGCCAGGAGATCTTCGAGAACGAGACCACCAAGTACGCCGACGTGATTCTGCCGTCCTCGGCGTTCCTCGAGAAGTCGGGCACGTTCACCAACGCCGAGCGGCGGTTCCAGCTGGTGTCGCCGGCGATCGACCCGCCCGGGCTCGGCCAAGACCGACCACGAGATCCTCAAGCTGGTCTCAGCGCGGCTCGGCCACGAGATCCCGCACGAGACTCCGGCCGACACGCATGGACGAGATCGCCGCGCTCACGCCCGAGTATGCCGGCGTGTCGTTACGAGCGGCTCGGCCGCAAGGGCCTGCAGTGGCCGGTGGCGCCCGACGGCACCGACTCGCCGATCCTCTACACCGACCGGTTCCACCGGCCCGGCGGACGCGGCGCGTTTGCGGCGCTGCCGTACAAGGCGCCCGGCGATGAGGCCAGCGAGGAGTTCCCCCTGATCCTGGTCACCGGCCGGCGGCTGGAGCACTACAACTCGGGCACCATGACCCGCCGCACGGGCAACCTGACGCTGCTTCCCTCCGACGTGCTCGAGATCAACCCGGTCGATGCCGCGAAGCTCGGCCTGGACGACGGCGATATCGTCACGGTGCGCAGCCGCCACGGCCAGATCGCGCTGCCGGTCGAACTCACCGAGCGGATCGTGGAGGGCCACGTGTTCACGGCATTCCACTTCCCCGAGGTGCGCACCAACCTGCTGGTGGGTCAGTCGAGCGACGTCAATACGAGTTGCCCCGAGTACAAGGTCATCGCGGTTGACGTGCAGCCGGCGACCATCGCCGACGAGACGGCCGCCCGCGACCAGCGCGATCTGATCGCCGGCGACTAGTTGAACGCGTCACGAACGCATACCCCGTGCCTGGCACGGGGTATGCGTTTGCGCGCTACTGGCTGAGGTAGACGGCTGCCTCGGGCGTGGCGACGCGGAAGCTGAACGACTCCTCGATGTAGAGGTTGACCGCCTCGGCGTCGTAGCTCGTGAACCCGACCGACAGATCCTGGCCCGACTCGAACAGGAAGTCGCCGCCGCGCAGGCTGACCACGACCGCGCCGAGCACCCCCGGCGCCCACACCAGCGGGCCGTCGAGGATCTTGCGCAGATGCTCGGCCAGCAGGTAGCCGCCGCGCTCGGTGGTCTGCAGCACGCTCGTGTACTCCGGCCGGCCCAGCGCGATGCCGTACGGGCCCGCCGACGCCGGCGCTGAGCAGATGCTCGACCGCCTCGGCGACCCGGTGCGGCCACGCCTCGAGGTCGGTGCCCAGCGGCAGCGGCGCGTGAGGTGTCGCCTCGGTGATGCCGACGATGCCGGACTCCTTCCAGCCGTGGAACACGGCGATGTTCTCGGCCGCGACCACGATCTCGGCGACCCTGTCCAGATCGGCGAAGTCGACGTCCTCGGCGCCCCGGTCGCCCGCGCGCAGCTCGGCGCGGTCGACGACGAAGTCGGCGTGCAGCTCGGCGATGCGGCAGCACCACGCGCGAACGGCCCTGCAGGCGACCGTCGCCGTCGCCGGTCTCGAACTTGATCACCTTGGTGCGGCCGAGGTTCGTGGCCGAGTAGTCCCAGCCGTGCGGGCCGTGGAAGTCGACCAGCCGCCGCGAGCCCAGCCCCGGCGCGAGCCGCGTGCGGGCCTCGGCGTCGATCATCTGCCAGTTGGCCTGCGAGATCGGTGCGTGTTCGCGCAGAAGATGGCCGCTCATGCCGTCGCTCCCGCAAGCGAGCCCAGCCCGAGCGAACCGTCGCCGCCACCGGCGTCGTCCTCGCCGCCCACCTCAACGCCGGCCTCGGCCGCCTCGGCGTTCTCGACCAGGTCACCCTCGCGAAACAGCATGCCCTGCGCGATCTGGCGCCACTCCGGCCGCCGCCGCAGGATGAACTCGAGGTCCATCGAGAAGTGCTTGTACTCCTCGTGCATCGCGTCGGCGATCACCGCGCGAGCCTCGGGATCCTGCTCGACCGACAGCCGCTGCTCGTACCAGTTGATGGCCTCGGCCTCCTCGGTCAGCGACGCGAAGATGCGCGCCAGCGTGCGGGTCTCCTGCGAGAGCTCCTCGGGCGGTTCGTGGTATTGGTCAAACCCCATGCGTCCCCCTGCGAAACGTGGTTCACGGATTGGCCGAAGACTACCCCGCCGCGCACGGCCCGCAATCTCGCCCTCAAGCCGGATGCAGCTGGGCGGCCTCGTCGAGCGCCTGGGCGAGCGCCGCCCGCTCCTCGGCCAGTGCCCGCACCGCACAGGTCAGCCGTCGTTCGCCCTCTGCGGTCAGTGAGCACTCCACCACCCGGCGGTCGTGCTCGGCCACCGTCTTTCGCACGAGCCCGATCTCGGCGGCCCGCGTGATCAGGTCGGTGACGGTGGTCTGCGGCATGTCGAGTGCTGCGGCGATCGCCGAGACGGTGGGATTGCCACCCGAGCGCACGGCCAGCAGCAGCACGTAGCGCTGCGGCGTCAGGCCGCAGCTGCGCACCAGTACCGCGGTGCGCTGCTCGAACTTGCGCAGAGCCATGCGAAACGTCGCAACTGCCTCGACTTCGTCGTCGCTGAGCATCGTTCGCGAATCGTATCGCATTACGGTACACTTAGATATAACGTAGTACGGTATTTATGAGGAGGGCATCATGAGCACCGACGACTACATGGTTATCGCACTCGTCATCATCGCGATCATCGGCGTGGGGTTGGCTGTTCTGTGGGATCGCCGCCAACGACACCTGGAACGCTGCGACAGGCTGATCCTGGGCGGTCAGGCCGATCGGGCTCCCCGCCGCGTGCACGCGCTGGAGTCGCCCAAGCACCGGCAACAACTGGCTGACGATCTGCGCTGGCATCTGGCCGCCGCAACCCGCGGCGAGTCTCCCCTGGGCCGCTACGAACGCGAAGCTCTGGTCGAGCGCGCCGACCTGGTGCGCAGCCTGGCCGCGACCGTCGAACTCGACGAGGTCGACCCGGCCGCCCTGGTGCTGCTGCACTGGGTGGTGCAGGGGCCGCCGCCGGCCGAAGCGCGCACCGAGGCTGACGCCGGCCGCGAACTCGGCCGCCGGCTGGAGCGCGCCCGCGCGTTGATCGCCGGCCGCACGGCGGGTCGCCCCAGCCGCGCGACCGGCATCGCAGTTACTTAGCCTGCTTGGGGTCGAGCATGTTGCGAGGAGCGTTGCGCGGATGCGCAACCGCCTCAGGCTCGGTCTCGGATGTGGCCATGCCGGCGAAGATCTCGCCGACCGGAGCCACGATCAGGCGCCGAACTTCCTCGGATGCTGTCCATGAGCTGGTTGGGTACATGAAGACACCGTAGCGGCCGGGGCGGAGAGCGTCCACCGCTTGAAACCGGACGCCAACGTTCATACCAACACCTGTTAGTATGTCGATATGGAGCACGGCGAACTGCTGCACATCGACCTGGCCGAAGGAGAGCGGCTGCGCGCGCGCGGCCTTCGACCGACACCGCCGAGGAGCTGGCGGGCGCTCACGCCGCTCTCGGCGACCCGACCCGGCTGACCCTGGCGCTCGCGCTGCGCGGCGACCAGGAACTGTGCGTGTGCGACCTCAGCTGGATCGTGCAGCGGTCGCAAAACCTGGTGTCGCATCACATGCAGGTGCTCAAGTCGCGGGGGCTGGTAACTCGCGCAAGCAGGGCAAGATGACCATGTACCGGCTCACCGACCGCGGCCTGGCGCTGCTCCGATGATCGGGGATATCCGCACCGCCGCCGAGAACGCGGTGCTGATGGCGTGGGAGGTCTGGTGGGCGCTCGTTCTGGGGTTCACGATCTCGGCGATCGTGCAGGCCTGGGTGCCGCGCGAGCGGGTGGAGCGCCACATGGCCGGCGGGGGTCTCGCACCGCTGGGCTGGGCCACCGGCCTGGGCGCGGCCTCGTCGTCGTGCTCGTACGCCGCGGTGGCGATCGCCAAGTCGCTGTTTCAGAAGGGCGCGTCGGCGGTGGCGGCGATCGCGTTTCAGTTTGCCTCGACCAATCTGGTGTGGGAGCTCGGCCTGGTGATCTGGGTGCTGATCGGCTGGCAGTTCACGCTGGCGCAGTTCGTGGGCGGGTTCGTGATGATCGGCCTGATGGCACTGCTGGCCCGGATGGTCATCTCGCCGAAGCTCGAACAGGCCGCCCGCGAGCACGCCATCGCCGCCGAGACCGGCCACCAGCACCACAGCTCGGCGTCGACGCGCGGCTGGCGTGAGCGGCTGGGATCGGTCGATGCCTGGTCGGATGTGGCGCACAACTTCCGCGGCGACTGGCAGATGCTGTGGAAGGAGATCACCTTCGGCTTCGTGCTCGCGGGCGTCGTCAGCCTGGTGCCCAACTCGACGTTCCAGGACATCTTCGACACGGGCCTGCCAGGGCCGCTGAACGCGCTGGCAAACGCCGTGCTGGGCGTGCTGATCGCGATGGCGACGTTCGTCTGCTCGGTCGGAAACGTGCCGCTGGCCGCCGTGCTCTGGGCAGGAGGCATCAGCTTTGCCGGCGTGATCGCATTCATCTTCGCCGACCTGCTGGTGCTGCCCATCGTGCTGATCTACCGCAAGTACTACGGCTGGCCGTTCACGGTGCGGCTGGTGGGGCTGATGTTCGTGGCGATGGTCGGAGCCGCCCTGATCGTGGACGCCGCGTTCGACGCGCTGGGGCTGATTCCGCAGTCCCGGCCCACCCAGACCGACGTCTTCGGCCAGATCGCGCTGGACTACAAGCTGGCGCTGAACGTGATCGCGGCGATCGTGTTCGCCGCACTCTGGGGTCTCACGCTGCGCCGGGGAGTCACCGATCCGGTGTGTGGGATGACCGTCGACCGCTCGCGCGCCTACACGCTCACCCGCGACGGCGTGACCACCTACTTCTGCTCCGAGCACTGCAAGGATCGCTTCGCAGGCGAGCCGCACGCTAGCGTGCACCATCACTGAGTATCCGCGAGCTGGAGGACGAGTTGGGGGCTGAAGCGATTCCCGTGCGAGAGCTGGGCACCGGCGGGCTGCAGGTGTCCGAGATCGGTCTGGGCTGCAACAACTTTGGGGGACGTCTCGATCAGGAGGCGACCACGCGAGTGGTCGATGCCGCGCTCGAGGCCGGTATCACGCTGTTCGACACGGCCGACATCTACGGCGGCCAGGGCGGCAGCGAGCAGCAGCTGGGGGTCGCACTGCAGGGCCGCCGCGATGGCGGTTGTGCTCGCCACCAAGTTCGGCATGGACATGGAGGGCGCAAACGGCGACGACTCGGCCGGGCGCGGCCACCCCGACTACGTGCGGCGCGCCTGCGAGGCGTCGCTGCGGCGGCTCGGCACCGATCACATCGATCTGTACCAGTACCACGAGCCCGACGGACGCACCCCGCTGGCCGACACGCTCGGTGCGATGCAGGCGCTGGTCGACGAAGGCAAGGTCGGCGCGATCGGCATCTCGAATGTGAACGCCGCCGAGATCGAGGAGAGCGCCGCGGTGACCCGGATCGCGAGCGTCCAGAACGAGTACAACCTGCTCAACCGCGACCTGGAGGACGAGGTGCTGCCCGCCTGCGAACGGCTCGGCATCGGCATCCTGCCGTACTTCCCGCTGGCCAGCGGACGGCTCAGCGGCAAGTACCTGCGCGGCCAGGAGGCGCCCGCCGGCACCCGCCTGCACGGCCGCGACGTGGCCACCGATCAGCAGTTCGACCAGCTGGAGGCGCTGGCTGCATTCGCCCAGTCGCGCGAGGTCTCGATGGTCACCGTGGCGATCGGCGCGCTGCTGGCCCAACCCGTGGTCAGCTCGGTGATCGCCGGGGCCACCCGGCCCGAGCAGGTGGTGCAGAACGTCGCCGCCGCCGCGTGGCGGCCGACCGCCGCCGACCTCGCCGAGATCGACACCATCACCCCGCCGCCCGCTGAATAGAAGGTGTCACAGCCCTTCATGCGCAGCCGCGAGAACAGCGACCGGCGGTGATCGGCAGCCTGCGGCTCGAGCGCTCGGCGCATCGCCGCGATGTCGACCCGCTCGGCCGCTGCCTCGCGGCTGGACTCGTAGTCGTCGAGGATCTGCGACACCTGGCCGATGCGGCCGCGCTTGCCGTCGCAGAACCGCACCTCGATGGTCGAGGCCTCGGTCGCCGACGGCGCACTGACCGACACCACCTGCACCTCGCCGTCCAGAATCTCGCCGCCAAACCGCGCGCGCAGCTCGAGTACGTCGAAGCGCCGAATCAGCTGGTGGGTGGAGAGGATCACCCGCACCGGCGAGAGCGCCTCCACCGTCGCGATCACCGTGTCGCCGTCCTTGAGGTCGTGGCAGTGCAGCGCGATCAGCCGCGCGCGGCCACGAATCGGCCGGGCCTCGGGCATGCGCTCGATGCGCCCGTCGTACCACGCCTCGATCGCGCGCATCTGCACGCGGGCGGTGTCGTCGTCGTCGTAGGCGGCACGCTCCACCGCGAACCTGACCGCAAACACATCCGTCTCGATCTCGACCCGGCCCGTTAGCTCCATGCCTCCGACCACGCGCATGCGCGCGGCGGTGCCGTGCAGGCTCGCGCCCGCCGCCCATGCCGACGTCACCCGCAGAATGCCGCCGTTGTCGCGTTCGAACTCGGCTACGCCCTGTCGGGCGAACAGTTCGACCAGCTGCTCCAGCGACGGCTGCACGCCAATAGCGCTCACATTGCCCCCAACCCGTTTTGACCACAAACATGGTCGACCGAGCCCCCGCCCGGCGACGCTTACCCGCGGTATTCACCGGCAGATGCCCGCCTCACCTTGACCCCCCGGCGAGGGATCCTGCGAGATACGCTTGCGGTTAATTCATGAGCGATCGCGACGACGTCATCTCCGCCGCCGAGTCCGGCGACGCCGACACCCTGCGGCGGCTGCTCGCAGCTGCGCCTGACCTGGCCGGCGCGCGCGATGCCGACGGCATCTCGGCGCTCCTGCACGCGCGCTACGGAGGCCACAGCGACGCGGTCTCGGCGCTGCTGGCGGCGGTGCCCGACACCGACATCTTCGACGCCTCGGCGGTGGGCCTGAACGAGCGGGCCGCTGCGCTGATCGACGCCGACCCGACGCTGGTCGACGCCGTCAACGTGGACGGGTTTCGGCCTCTGCACCTGGCCGCGTTCTTCGGCAACACCGCGGTGGTGCGCCTACTGGTGGACGCAGGCGCGGACGTGAGCGCCGTGTCGGCCAACGGCATGGCCCTGCAGCCGCTGCACGCCGCGGCCGCCTCCAGCCGCGTCGGGATCGCCGGGATGCTGCTGGACGCCGGAGCCGACCCCAATGCGCAGCAATCCGGCGGCTACACACCGCTCGACGCGGCCGACCAGAACGGCGACACCGAACTGCGTCAACTGCTGGAAGCGGCGGGGGCGACGGAGTGAGCGCCGAACAGCGCGCCGATGCGCCGTTTGACCCGGCGGTCGACGCCACCCGGCGCACGCGGCTCGCGAACGAGCGCACCTACCTCGCATGGTGGCGCACCGGGCTCACGGCGCTCGCGGTGGCACTCGCGGTCGCCAAGGTGATCCCCGAGGTCGGACACGTGCGCCGCTGGCCCTACGAGATACTCGGCGCGGGATTCGCGCTGATGGGGATCGCCTGCATCTGGTACGGGTATCGCCGCTACGAGGCGATCGAGGAGGCCCTGCGCACCGGCCACTTCGTCAAGATGGACTCACGCGCAGGGCTGGTGCTGACCGGCGGCGGCGCCGTACTCGGCGTGTTCACCGTGGTGCTGATCACCGTCCACTAGTCCAGCAGGCTGCGCAGCATGAGCGCGTTCACCGGCGCCTGGGCGATCGGCATGTTGGACGTGTCGACGCTGCGGCCGTTGTTGTTGAACATCGCGTACACCTCGTCGCACTCGGTGCTCAGTTCGCGCAGGGGCCCCACCCACTCGCGCAGCTCGTCCTCGCTGTACAGGTGGTCGAACCGCTCCGCGGCGCTGCGGCCCTTGACCTGCCAGGTGTCGGCGTTGCGACCGTGCAGCCGCAGATACGCCGTGGGCGTGGTGTGCGCGATCACCGTGGGGATGATGTTGTAGGCGTCCAGCCGCGGCTCATCGACCATCACGTAGGTCATGGCGCGATCCTCCAGAAACGACAGCACCTCGGCGGTGCGGCCCTCCTCGTGCCAGCTGCGGTGCCGGAACTCGACCAGCATCTGATCCCCACCCAGCTGCTGCTGCGCCCATTCCAGGTACGCAAACGCGCTCGGTTTGAACGTGAAGTAGGGCGGCATCTGCATCAGGATCCCACCGAGCTTGCCGGCGTCGCGCAGAGGGGTGACGGCGCTGCGAAAGCGCTCGAAGATCTCGGTGCGAAACTCGGTGGACGGATGGTCGACCCGGCCGCGGTGGTCGGTGGCGACCCCGTCGCGCATGTCGGGCGGCAGCTGTTCGAGCCGCACCGGATGGCGCGTCATCGGCGCGAACGCCTTGACGTGGAAGGTGAAGTCGTCGGGGGTGCGCCGCACCCAGTTGCTCGCCATCTCGGCGGTGGGCAGTGCGTAGAAGCTGGAGTTGACCTCGACGGTGTCGAACTGCGCCGCGTAGTAGCGCAACCGGCTCTCGGCCGATCGCGCCGCCGACGGATACCACACCTGCACCAGCGATTCGTCGGCCCACGAGCAGGTGCCGATGCGAACCTCGGTCACGCCACCGATCCGTCGGGCGGATCCAACGGCAGGCCCTGTTGCGCCCACAGCTGCAGCCCACCGGCCAGGTTGCTGGCATCCCAGCCGTTTGCCGCCAGCACCTCGGCCACGTGATCAGACCGCGCGCCCGACCGGCACACCACCACCACCGGCGCATCGGGCAGCTCGTGCAGCCGGCCGCCCAGCTCGCGCATGGGGATCCACACCGATCCGGGCATCCGCCCTGCCTCCCACTCGTACGGCTCGCGCACATCGAGCGCGGTCACCCGACCGGCTTCGACCAGCTCGCGCACCTCGGCCGGCATCAGCTGCGGCACGGGGCCGCTCATGCGACTTCGCTCGCGTAGCCGGCCTCGTCCCAGTGCTGCATGCCGCCCATCACGTGCAGAGGCTCGAGCCCGGCGCGCTGTAGAGCACTCGCGGCCAGCCCCGAGCGCGTGCCGCCGGTGCAGATCACCGCCACCGGCCGGGCCGGGTCGAGCTGGTCGGCCAACAGCGGAATCTGGTGAAAGGGAATGTTGCGGGCACCGGGTATGTGGCCGGCCGCCCACTCGTCGGGCTCGCGCACGTCCACCACCTGGAGGTCACCGTCGCCCAGCCGCGCGTGCAGGCCGGCGACATCGGTCGTCGCAATCTGCACCACCGGGAGCCCCGCCTCGGCGAATGCGCGGAACCCGCCGGCGAGCACCGCGGTGCCGTCGACTGCCACCGCCGCAAGCTCACGGGCCATCAGCTCGGCGGTCGGTTCGTCATCGGCGACGAGGATCACCTCGGCGTCGGGGCCGGTCATCCACGCCGCCCTGGTGGCAAAGCCCGTGGCCGCCGCGTTGACGCTGAGCGATCCGGGGATGTGGGCCGCATCGAACGCTGCGGGTGCGCGGCCGTCGATCACCACCGCGCCCCCGGCCATGCGCTCGGCCAGATCGCGCACCGCGACCCGCGGCAGACCCGTCGAAGGTGGCGGCACGGCGGCCTGGTTTCGGGCCACGATGCGCTGGAAGTTGGGCGGTTTGGGGGCCAGACCGGTGGTCAGCGCATCGACGAACGCGTGCTCGTCGGTGGTGCGGAACATCAGGTTGGTGCGAAGCTCCGCGGCGATCGTGGAGCTGGTGTCCGAACTCATGCGGGCGGTGCCGCAGAGCGACCCGCCGATGTGCGCGGGATAGACCGTGACCTCGCCGTCCAACGCCGCCAGCCGGCGCATGCTCTGGTAGAGCGCATGGGCGCCTTCGCGTGGATCGACGGCCAGATCGGGGCGGGCGACATCGCCCACGAACAGGCTGTCGCCGGTCATTACCGCGACCACGTCGGAGCCGTCGAGCACCTCGATCGCACTGTGCTCGGGCCGGTGCCCGGGGGTGTGCAGCACGCGCAGCCGCACCGCGCCCACCTCGATCACGTCGCCGTCGGCGAACGGCACGTGGTCGTACTCCGGATCGGCCAGGCCGTGGATGTGCACGGCGGCGCTGCGCAGCTCGACCAGCTGCGGCCGGCCGGACACGTGGTCGGCGTGGTTGTGCGTCTCGATCACGTCGGTGATCCGCACGCCCAGCTCGTTCTCGAGCGCCAGGTAGTCGTCGATGTCCACCTTGGGGTCGACCACCGCCGCGACGCCGGCCTCGCGATCGGCGATCAGGTAGGACGCGCAGCCCAGATCGGTGTTCAGAACCTGACGAATCTCCATGAACGCAGCGTACCGCGTGAATAAAAGGGGTCTGACCCCTTTATGCAGGGTGCTTAAGCGGGGCCGGGGCGGGTGGCGCCCACGAACGTGTTCACGAACCAGGGGTCGGTGAGGCTCTCGAGCCGCACCACATCGCCGGTGTGCGGCGCATGCAGGATCAGGCCGTTGCCGGCGTAGATGCCGACGTGGCCCAGCTCGTGGAAGAACAGCAGGTCGCCAATGTGAAGCTGGCTCAGATCCAGCGTGGGCCCGGCTTCGACCACCGGCCCGAGGTCGTACTGCGAGGCGGCGAAGTGCGGCAGCTGCAGGCCGTGCTTGGCCCACAGCCACATGACCAGCCCCGAGCAGTCGAACCCCGCGGGAGAAGCGCCACCCCACACGTACGGCACGCCGATCTCGTTGAGTCCTTCGAGCACCACCTTGTCGCGCAGCGCCTGGCCGGGATCGGATTTCAGATTGGCCTTCATGTCGGCCTTGATCCAGCGCCGCGCGTCGAGCGCCAGATGCGACTGCCCGATGCTGTCGGCGCCCTCGATCACCAGCACCTGCACCCCCAGCTCCGACACCAGGGCCTTGCGCTGCCGCAAGAGGCGATTGACCTCGATCTTGCGCGCGGCCAGCACCACCTTTTCGTGGCGTACCTGGCGGCGCTGCTGCAACAGGTCGAGGCGGCGAGCGGCGATCTGGTCGCGCAGGGCATGGATCTCGGCGATCGTCTCGGTGACGGCCTGGTCGGTGCGGTGCGCGTAGTCGATGGCATTGGTGACCTGCGACAGGTGACTCGCGCCGATCACGATCGCAAACATCTGGGTGTCGCCACCCTTGTACTGTGCAACAAGCAACCTGCCAAGAATCAGCTTGTCATGCTCCAGCTTGGCCTCGGCAGCTTCCAGGGCGGCCGTTGTCTTGATGATCTGCTTGTGCAAGATGCCCAGGCGATAGAGCGCCGCGTTGTACTGCTGCGTGATGCGCTCGGCGGTCTTGTCGAGCTTCTTGACCTGTTCGCGGGCACGCGCGAGTTTCGCTTTCTTCTGCTGCAAAAGCGTATCGGCGTGGGCTGAGGGAACGGCTGCCACGGGCACCAACGCCGCCGCCATCGCGATGACAGTGACCACCCCCAGCAACCGGAGGCACGATGTCCGGCGCATTGACAGAGGATTCGGCAAATACTGCAAAAAACTTGAGCAATTCCCCCTCAAGCTCTGTGCCGTTTGCGCCGACAAGAGGGCCGTGCGCATCATCATCCCCTGTCACAAGTGTTCCGAGCTGAAGCGACCGCTGACCGTGTGCTCGTCGTGTGGGGTGCCGGCCGATCCGCAGTCCGACGTGAGCGCCTGGCGGCTGGCTCTGCACGCTCAGCACATGGCGCGCATCACCGCCGCGCCCGAGCAACCGGTGCTGGTGGCGGCCACCGCGTCGCCCACCCCGCGCGAGGTGGTCATCAACATCGATGACCCGTTCGGGTTCTACGCCAGCGGCGACACCACTGCGCTCGAGCCGCTGTTCGAGTCGGACGGGCCGCGCTCGTTCGACTGGGACGAGCGCCAGCCGCGGTTCCGCCGCAGCGCCTGAGCCAAGGTCAGCGCAGGTCGAGCAGCTGCTCGGGCAGTCCGAGCTGGTCCACGCTCACGCCGTGTGCGCGCATCTCCTCCACCAGGCGGTCATACGCGCCGGCCTCGACGGGATCCTGCGGCGTCCACGGGTTCAGGTAGCGCACCCCGGTAACCCCTGCCTGATACAGCTCCTTGAGGCAGCCAAAGCACGGCCGTAACGTCGAATAGCAGGTAGATCCGTTCACGGTGTATCCGAGTTTGGCCGCCTGCAGCACCGCGTTTTGCTCGGCGTGCACGCAGATGCAAACGTCGTAGCCCCGACCCTGCTCGTAGTCCTCGGGATGGGCGCAGCGGTGGCAACCGCCCTCGTCGCAGTTGGGAAATCCGGTGGGCGTGCCGTTGTATCCGGTCGCGATGATCCGCTGGTCGGCCACCAGGATGGCGCCCACGTGCCGGCCCAGGCAGTTGGCCCGTTCGCGCGTCGCGACCGCCAGCAGCATGAAGTACTGCTCCTGGGTGGGCCGAACCTGCGACCGGCGGGCGTCTGCGTGAGCCATTGACGAAGGCTAATGCATACGGACTGTTACCGATTTAGCGCCGCCCCTGGAGTAGAGTCAGTCTCGAGTCCGGGCGGTTAGCTCAGCTGGGAGAGCACCTGCCTTACAAGCAGGGGGTCGGCGGTTCGAGCCCGTCACCGCCCATCAACATCGATGAACCGGCGATTCCGGCCGCGGCCTCCACCAGCTGATCAGCTTGCCGGCGGCCTGGCGCTCGCTGTGAGCTGATCGTCCTTCCCAGGCTGTCCAGTACCACGACGTCGTAACCGCGGCCAATGCGGCGTTTGATCTGCACCCATGGCTCCGGTTCGGCGCGAGCCAGTCGTTCGACTCCGCCGGCCCGGGCGAGCTTGAGCAGGTCAGACAGGCCACCCAGGTGCTCGTCATCCACCGTGATCTGGGGCATTGTCCGCGGTCGACCGAACCGGCGAGGAAAGCTGGACATCGGCAAGTCTTCGTGCGCGACGTGAAAACGGTCGAGCACGGCGCGCGCCTGAGTACACGCCGCGCAGGCAGAGCCGTAGACCCGGACTCGAATCGGAGCAGACGGCGCGACACTCACAGCAGCACCAGTAATTGCTCAAGCGGTGTTCAACCCACGCAGGCGGCCGTCCCGCCGCCGGCGAGATTCTGGCCGACGACGACGTCGATCGGGTCGGGCATGGTCAGCGATACCGCACCGGCGCGACGAATGTGTGCGGCGATCATGCCGTCGGAGGTCTGGGTGAGGCATACACCGGCGCTCGGGTGCCAGTACGGGCTGTAGCGCACGCGGATGGTGTAGCGGCCGGGCCGCGGCGCGACAAACGTGACCGTATTGGCACCCATCCGTACCTGCCTGGGCACGATGCTCCCGGCGGAGATGAGGCCCACCGAATCGGGCAGCCGGTAGATCGACCAGTTCGCGGTGTGCCACACCAACCGCAGGCCGGACCGGCCCGAGCGCAGCAGCTGCGCCTCGGCCACCCCGCTGTAGTCGAGCGTGGTGCTGGGCAGAAGCACGTAGGTGATTCCCAGCCGGCGCAGCCATCGGCGGTAGGACGCCGGATTGATCTGGGCCCGGTAGAGCAGCGCGTTTTGCGGAAAGTCGAGCTGGCGGTACCAGCCGCGGGCCAGCGAGATGCCGGCCCTGGCCATGTAGTACGCCTCCCAATGGTCGGCGGTGGCGACCACCTCCACGCGCCGGGAATGGGTGCGGTGCTGGTCCAGGAATGAGATCGCCGGCCGCCAGAACTGCGGCGCCGCCGATGCGCGGGCCTCGAACGACGCGTATGCGGAGTTGGCATACGGGGCGAGCTGCACGGCCAGCGTCGCGGCGAGGATCAGACCGGTCTTACTGCGCGAGAGCAGCGGCCGCCGCGCCCTGCACGCCAGCCAGATCATCGCCCCGGCGCCCACCGCGTAGAGCCGCGTCGCGTTCGCGCCGATCGGCGAGGGCACCACGAACACCGCCAGGTTGATCACCAGGTAAGTGCAAAAGAGCGCGCTGAGGAGGTCGCGGCGCACCCGCCAGCGAGTCAGCCACAGGCCGGCGATGCTGATCGCGGCCATCGTGATCAGGTCGGTGTGCTGGTAGGGTAGTAGCCCTGCTGCGAGAAGACCACGTCGAGGGCGCCCGCACCGACGAGGGTCGCGGCCACTGCTGCCACGACGACCCGGTTTTGGCGCAGCAGCGCGCGGCGATCAGCGGCCGCGACGAGTACTGCGACGAGCACCACGAGCAGGAACAGGAATGCGAGCGGCGAGAACGCGGCCACCGCCAGAATCACCGGCGCCGCCCACCAGCGACGGCCCGTCTGCATCAGCCGCAGCGCGACCAGCGCCGCAGCAAGCCCGGCCGCGAACGGATACATGCCCGAGACCACCGCGACGACCGATGCGGTGACTGCGAAACACAGGCTGGGGAGCCGCGCGGCGGATCCCCACAGGCTCGTGGTGAGGGCGGCGAACATCGTCGCGGTCACGACCGTGGAGATGACGGTGAGCACCAGGATGCCCGCGACCGTCGCCAGCGGGTAGTAGCCGATGCTGTAACTGACGAACTCGTAATGCCCCGAGTACCAGTAGTTGTTCCAGGGGCGAACCCGTCCCTGGCGAACGTGAGCGTCTGGAAGAGGTGTGCCGGAGCGTCGACGGGCGGCGGGCCGAACTCGTGCACGAACAGCGCGATCGCTGCCGCCACCACCGCGCACGCCGCCGGCAGCACACGCAGGTCGAGCCAGAGCTTGCCGCTGCGAAGGCGCACCCAGCCCGTCGAGAAGAGGGCTCTCATCTTCGTTGAGTTGTAGGCGCCGAAGGTTAAGGCAGCCTCATCGACGCCGACTCGGCGTCATGCCAGCCGGCCGCCTCGCGGCGGATCCTGCCCATCCGCAGGTGGCCGAACAGCACCGCCGCGGCGATCAGGCCGAGCAGCACGTTGAAGGCGAGGATCACCGCCTGGGCGCCGACCGAGAATGCGAGGATGCTGCTCAAGGCCGCCGCGCCCCCCAGCGCGAACACCAACAGCCCCTGTTGCGCGCCGACGCCGCCGGGCGTGAAGGGCAGTGCGGTCGACAGCGAGTCGATCACCACGACGAGGACCGCGTAGCGCAGCGCTGCGGGGATCCCGAACGCCAGCAGCAGCCAGTAGGCCACCCCGACGCGGAGTATCCAGTCGACGATCTGCGGCGCCACCACCACCCGCGCAAACCGGTCGGGCGTCCGCAGGATGCGCACGCCCTGGGCGACGTGCAGCCACACCTGCTGGACGCGCGGGCCGGATCCTGACGAGTACCGCGACGCCGAGTACGAGTAGGAGCACAATCGCCGCCGTGACGTAGGCGTGGTCGACGTAGTACGAGAACTCGAATGCGCCGGCGTCATGCAGGCCGAGCACCGGCGGCAGCCAACCGAGTCCCACCACGACCGCCACCGTGACGGCCACCACAACCGCTCCGAACACCGTCTCGGCGACCATCGTGGAGATGATCGTGGCCACCGAGACCGCGCCGAGCTCCCGCCGCGTGGCGTAGATCCTGACAATGTCGCCGCCGCGAAACGGGGCCACGGCGTTTGCTCCGACCCCGATCAGATACGCCCACACGGTGGGCCGGTCGCGCACTCGGCGCTCGGGAAATGCCGAGCGCAGGATGCCGCACCACACGCCGGATCGCACCAGCAGGCTGGTCAGATGCAATGCGAGTGCGATCGCCAACGGCACCAACCTGGTATCGCCCAGGCGATCGCCGTAGGCAGTCGCCGCGTTCTGCAGTTGGTACAGCGATCCGATCACGCGCCTCCATCGTCGTTGCCCTTCGCGCAGGGTACGTCGGGGAATATGAGGATCTTCTCGTGAGAACTACGCAAAATGAGCCTGTGAACGTGCAATCGGCCGGAGGTTCGACCCGGATCACCGCGGCAAGGCGCAGGATGCGGATCGCCGAAGCCGGAGTGGCGCTGGTCGGCGTGTCCGTGTTCGCCGCAGGCATCGCGCTCGTCAGGGCTCACGCGGCAGGCCATGCCCGGCATCCGCAGGCACTTGCCGCACCGCCGCGGTTTGTGCGCGTGGTGCGCCAGGACGCACTTCAGGGTGGCCTGATCGCGCCTGCGGCGGCTCCCCCCAGCGCGGCCACGAGCCCGTCATGAGGGTGGAGCAGTTCACCTCGATGGGTTGCACCGTGGTCGTTTCGGGCGCCGACAACCCAACGCTCGCGGCCATCCGCCGTCTGTTCGACGAGCGCGATGTCACGTTCTCGCGGTTTCTGCCCCACAGCGAGCTCAGCCGTGTGAATGCCCGCAGCGGCCGGGTGATCGCGGTCTCGCCGATCTTTGGCCGGATGGTGGAACGTGCCCTTGCGGCAGTCGCGCAGACGCGCGGACTGGTTGACCCGACGCTGGGCGCCGCACTGGAAGCTGCCGGCTATGACCGTGACTTCGCGCAGATCACCGCGACTGACACCGCCGCCGCGCCAGGCCCGGCGGGCACTCCGGCGTCCGTGCGCCTGGGGGACAGCCTGCTGTGGGTGCCGGCCGGCGTGCAGCTCGACCTGAACGGGGTGGTGAAGGCGGCGACGGTCGACGATGCGGTGTCGCTGATCGGCGCGGAGGGGTTCGTGTGCGCCGGCGGGGACATGGCGGTGCGCGGCCCGGTCGACGTGGCGCTTCCGGGCGGCGATGCCGTCCGCGTGGCGAGCGGTGGCCTGGCGACAAGCGGATCGTTACGACGCCGATGGCGGCGGGGCGCCACGCTCCAGCACCATCTGATCGATCCGCGGACGGGCGCCCCCTCCCGGTCGATATGGGAGCAGGTGACGGTGTCGGGCGCAACGTGCCTGGATGCCGACATCGCCGCCAAGGCGGGGTTCCTGCTCTCGGAGGAGGGACCCGCCTGGCTCGACGAGCTGGGGCTGCCCGGCCGGTTCGTTACCGCCGGCGGGCGCGTCAAGGCCAACGAGGCGTGGCGGGGGAGCCTCGCGCAGCCCGTATGCACCTGACCTCCAACCCGGTTGACTGGTATGCCGCCCGGGCGGCGGGCATTGCGGCCTATGTGCTGCTGACCCTGGTCGTTTGCCTGGGTCTGGCCCTCGCGGCGAAGGCACCCGGCAGGCTTTGGCAGCGCTGGCCGGCATTCGCGGTGGAAGACGTGCACCGCGTGGGCGGCCTGCTGGTGGGCACGTTCATCGCCCTCCACGTGCTCACCATCGCCGTCGACTCGTTCCTGCCGTTCTCGCCGCTGCAGCTGGTGGTGCCGCTGACGGCGAGCTACCGGCCGCTGTGGACGGGCCTGGGAATCGCCGCCGCAGAGCTGCTGATCGCCCTCGCGGTCACCAACCACTACCGACGCCGCCTGCGCCACGTCGTATGGCGCCGCGCTCACTACGCCAACTTCGCGGTGTGGACCGCAGCGACGCTGCATGGGATGGGAAGCGGCACTGACCGCAACGCCCCGGCGATGATCGCCGTCTACGCGGCGGCCACGGCGGCGGTGCTCGCCCTCACGACGTGGCGGGTCGGCCAGCGCCGCGCGGGCATCGCCCGCTCGAGCCTGGCGGCCGCGGCCGTGGGCACGGTCGGAGCCGTGAGCGTGATCGCATTGATGGGCGGACCGCTCGCGCCACACAACCGCCCCTTCAACGCCCGCAGTTTCAACGATCTGCTGACCGGCACGATCTTGCAGCAGGCCGGGCCCAGCAAGGCGATTGTGTCGATGACCGGCAACGGCA
The DNA here is from genome assembly GCA_963796875.1 of uncultured Actinomycetes bacterium. Classification (GTDB taxonomy): domain Bacteria; phylum Actinomycetota; class Thermoleophilia; order Gaiellales; family JAICJC01; genus CAVPTL01. Next base: position 1,052,141 of record CAWCNL010000002.1, on the reverse strand, counting down.
CCGGGCGCCAGAACGTGATCGTGCGAGCCGATCTACTGGTGGGCACCGGCGCGTTGGAGGCGACCAGCTTCCAGCTCGAGTTCCTGCCCAACGGGGCGATCTGCCGGGGAGCCGTGACCCACGTGCAGTCATTCGGGTTCGACGGAGTGTGCCGCCTGCCCGACCACACTCGGCGGATGGTGCGGGCGCGCTGGCAGCTCGTGGACAACGCGAAACTGCGCGGCACGATCACCGCCTCCAGCACCTGAGTGACTCCAACCTGGACCACCAGCAAACTCGCCGCGGGGTTACCGCGGCGAGTACTGGCGTCACCTGCCGATCTCCTCGCGGAGATCGGCCTGGCTCAGAGAGCGGTGATGACGGCGTTCAGCTTCGTCTTGATAGCCGTAGACAGCACGGCCAGCACCACAACTACCGCGATGGTGATCACGGCGAGCACGACGGCGTACTCGGCCATGGTCTGGCCGGACTCCTGACGCACGTTTGGTACGAGGGCACGGATCGCTTCGAACACGGGAAAATGACCTTTCTCTGACGGGGGGGTCGGTTTCCCATCGGCGACTCGTCGCAAAATATTGATCCCCCGTCCCGGTGAAAAGGGCGCAATCTATTGCTACAAACGGCCCTGAACACCGGGGTTGGGGTGTTCGCCCCACGCCCTTAGGGGTGGAAATACTGCTCCAGCTGCTGGCCCTCGGCATTCAGCGGGCCGTTGTACGAGTCTTCGAGCTGCCACTTGCCGGGACCCGACGCATTCCCCGGCCCCTGCCAGCGCGCCCAGCTGAGGCCGTACTGCGCGAAGAGCTTCAGCATCTGCGCCTGGTAGACGGTGCCCTGCGGATCGGCGGCGGGCACCTCCCATTCGCCCACGATGACCGGCCGGTGCAGCACCTGGCGCCAGCGCAGCACGTACTTGAGGTGGGCGCGTTGGTCGGCGAGCGTGCCGTAATACGGCTTGAGCTCATCGGCGTTGAGGAGCGGGGAGAACGTCGGCCTGCGCCTCCCCGTCGGCCGTGTAGCCGTTCTGCTGCACATGGTTCACCGCCGACATGCAGCCGCAGAACTGGTCGTGGAAGTCGAGCACGATGTGCTTGAACTTCGCGAACGGGCTGAGGTCGGCGTTCTGCAGGCCGTAGTCCCACCCGCCGCGCAGCATCACCACGATCGCCCGGGCCGGGTCGATCGCCTGGATTACGTTCGCGATCTGCGCTTGCCACGCGATCACCGCAGCCGTTTCGGCAGCCGTGTAGTTCACGCTCTGCGGCTCGTTCCAGATCTCGTAGCCCATCACGTTCGGATCGGAGTCGAAGGTGTTCACCAGCATCTGCACCACCGGTGTGTACTCGGCCACGGTGGACGGGTCGGTGAACCAGTCGTCGTAGGGAGCGACCCACGCCGGCACGTCGGCATCAGACAGGGGGTGCATGTCGAGCAGCACCTGCACCCCGAGTGCGGCGTAGTTCTGGATCTCGGTTTGCACGGTCTGCAGCTCGACCTGGTTGTACTGGCCCGAGGCGGGCTCCAGATCGGACCAGCTCAGCCGGATGCGCACGAAGTTGCCGCCGATCGTGCGCCAGATGTCCTGGGTATTCCCGGTCGTGTTCTGGAACCCGTTGGCGTCGAACCCCTCCAGCCGAGCGGCCTGCCCCGCGATGTAGAACTGGCTGCCCTGGACGGTGACGGTAGGTGGCGTGAACACCGGCGTACAATACACCGCCTGTCTGCCGAAGTGCACAACGCTGGTCAGCCCGTGAATCAGGAGTGCCAGGCACGCCTGATTCACTGCGGTGGCAAATCGCCCTTAAGCCGCGCGGGGTTGGGGCGCCTCCGATCAGATCGTAGAAGCGCAGCCGCCAGTGGTCGTAGCGGCGGCGGCGCAACTCGGCCCGCGCGGTGGCCTTCTGGTGCTTACGACGCGCCCGGCGACCGCCGTCTGGGAGGTAGTAGCGCCGCGCCCACCACGAGTCGGGTTTTGCCAGCCGGATCGAGCCGATCAACCCCGCCGGCGGGAACACGACACTGAGGATGGCGAGCTTCAGCTTGCCCTTCAGAAGCGTGATTACCGCAAGCACACCATTGATCGCGACCGTCGACCACAGCGCGGCGGCCGCCTGGTTCGGCTCCGCACCGAACGGCGCGGTCGCGGTGAACGTGAACAGGATGATGACCGTCATGAAGACGATCGCGTCGATCGAGCCGCGCCCCTCCGGCGACCAGTACACGTCCTCCAGGTGCAGCACCATCGCAAACTCGTCCAGCACCAGCGCGATGCCACACCCAAACGCGATCGCCAGGAGCTCTGACCACACCTCGGCAGGATCGGCCGCAAACTCGATGGTGCCGGCACAGATCAGGATCAGGATGCCCGGCACCACGTGGTGCATGTGCACACCGCCGACATGAGCGCTGCCCCAGCCCCGCACCCGCGCGATGCGGGTGTACGCCCGGGTCAGCGCGAACGTGACCAGGAACCCCAGCAGCAGGAGCAGGAGCGGCTCCTTGCCGGCGTCGTACACGTCGTGCTGATAGCCGGGGATGAACCGGAGCAGATCCATGGCGCAGAGCCGCCCAGCCTACCAGCGCGACTTCGGCGCCCCCAGGGCAGCGTCGAGATTGGTCGCGGCCGAGATCAGCGCAAGGTGCGTGAACGCCTGCGGAAAGTTGCCCAGAAGCTCGCCGCTGGGCCCGATCTCCTCGGAGTAGAGGCCGACGTGGTTCGCGTAGGTGAGCATCTTCTCGATGCCAGCCGCGCCTCGTCCAACCGGCCGGCCCGGGCCAGCGCCTCGACGTACCAGAACGAGCAGATCGAGAAGGTGCCCTCATCGCCGCTGAGGCCGTCGGGCGAGGCCGAGACGTTGTAGCGGTACACCAGGCTGTCGGAGACGAGCTCGTCGGTGATGGCATCGAGCGTCGAGAGCCAGCGCGGATCCTTCGGCGCGATGAACTTGACCATCGGCATGAGCAGAAGCGACGCGTCCAGCACGTCGGAGTCGAAGCTCTGCACGAACGCCTGGCGATCGTGGTTCCAGCCGCGCTCCAGGATCTGTTCGGTGATCTCGTCGCGCACCCGCATCCAGCTGACGATGTCGGCGGGCAGGCCGCGGTAGCGGGCCATGCGCACCGCCCGCTCGATCGCAACCCAGCACATCAGCCGCGAGTAGGTGAAGTTCTTGCGCCCACCGCGGGTCTCCCACACGCCCTCGTCGGGCTGATCCCAGTTCTGGCAGACCCAGTCGACGATGGTCGTCAGATCCTTCCAGGCGTCGAATCCGATCGGCTCGCCGTACTTGTTGTAGAGGTACACCGAATCGATCAGCTCGCCGTAGATGTCGAGCTGCAGCTGCGTCGCGGCGCCGTTGCCGATGCGCACCGGCGACGAGCGTTCGTAGCCCTCGAAATGCTCGAGTTCGTACTCGGGCAGAAACGCACGGCCGTCGATGCCGTACATGATCTGCAGCGGGCCGGTGGCCAGGCCGTCGCTCTCGCGAAACCGCGCGGTCAGCCAGCGCATGAAGTCGGCGGCCTCGTCGGTGAATCCCAGCCGCAGCAACGCGTACACCGAGAACGCGGCGTCGCGGATCCAGGTGTAGCGGTAGTCCCAGTTGCGCGGCCCGCCGAGCTGCTCGGGCAGGCTGGTGGTCGGAGCGGCCACGATGGCACCGGTGGGCCGGTAGGTGAGCAGCTTGAGGGTGAGCGCCGACCGGTTGACCATCTCGCGCCAGCGTCCGCGGTAGGTGCTCTTGGCCAGCCAGCCGCGCCAGTACCGCACGGTGCGATGGAAGTGCTCTTCGGTCTCGGCGTGGGTCAGGCGGCGCAGCTCGCTGCCGTCCTCGGTGTCGTGCATCGAGAAGCTCGCGCTGGCGCCCTGCTCGAGTTCGAACTCGGCGGCGATCCCGTCGCCCCTGGCCACCACCGGCACGCTCGACTCGATCGCAAGCGTGAACTCGGGCGAGCTGAACAGCGCCCCGTAGGGGGCCAGTTCGACCATGTGCATGTCACGGCCGTAGTTGAGCCGCGGCACGCACTCCATCCGAAACTGCAGCGTGCCGCGCACCACCACCACGCGCCGCACCAGGTGGCGGCGGGCGTCGGCGTCGCGGTGGATGGGCATGAAGTCCTGCACCTCGCCGACGCCCTCGGGGGTCAGGAACCGCGTGATCAGCACGTTGGTGTCGGGAATGTAGAGCTGCTTGATCGAGTGGCACTTGAAGGCCGGCTCGATCCGCCAGTGGCCGCCCTTCTCGGCATCGAGCATCGATGCGAACACGCTGGGGCTGTCGAAGCGCGGCCAGCAGCACCAGCCGACGTTGCCATCGGTGCCGATCAGCGCCACGGTGTGCAGATTCCCGATCACTCCGTGCTCGGCGATCGGCAGGTACTTCGGCATGGCGCGGAGTATGGCACACAGGGCTATACTCAGCCGTCGCGCCAGGGGACGTAGTTCAGCTGGTTAGAACGCCGGCCTGTCACGCCGGAGGTCGCGGGTTCGAGTCCCGTCGTTCCCGTTCTGGCGCCTCGGGGTCTGTCGCCTTTTATTCACCCGAAAGGCGTCATGCTCACCGCAGCGACTGGTGAATAAAAGGCGACTGACCCCTCTTATTCAATCGGCGGCCGCACGGTGAAGTCGACCGGTTGGGGCTGTGGCCGTTCGGGGTAGCTGTCGCTGTGGTAGGCGGTGATGCGGTACTCCACCTCGGGCACGAGCAGCGGCCACGGATCGATGGTCGCCCCGCCCAGGCCGTCCACGCGATGGGCCACCATCTGATCGACCCCGTCCGCGCGGGTCACCGCCACCGTGCCGTTCTCGGGCTCCTCGAGGCACAGATCGAAGTCCACCATGTCGCACAGGTGCGTGACCCGGTCGACCTGGATCGCCTGGGCATGCGTCAGCCCGGCCGCCGCCTGTAACTCCGGCAGCCGCGCATCCATGTCGGCCGCCGTGGCCAGGGCCGCCTCGGTGCGGCTCCAACCCACCAACCGGCGGATGTGCATCGCCGCGACCAGGTCGACCACCGGATCCTCGCGCGGCACGAACCCGGCCCGCTGGATCGAGAGCCAGCGCGACTCGGTCACCTCGCCGATCGCGTCATCGTCCAGCTCGCCGTAGCCGCGGTCGTGCTCGGCGACGCCGCGCACCAGCAGCTCGAGCGGCACGCCGGCGATGGGATAGGCCGCGGTGTCCCAGCCTTCAGCAATCGCCGCGGCCAAACGCGCATGCTCCGCCTGCGGGAACACCCTGGCGTGGCGGGCCGACCGGAACACGAGGGCCAGTCTAGAGCGCAGCGCAGGCGGCCGGTATGGTCCCGCTCGGCGTGGAACTCCTGGAACGACTCGACCGGTACTTCGACCGCGTGCCGCGCGACGTGGTCACCGCCACCGATGTCGGGCCGTTCACGGTGTTCGGCCGCTCGCAGGGCTGGGCGTACTACGCGCGGCCGCGGTTCGGCGCCGACCGGTTCACCGTCGCCGACATCGAGGCGGTGCGAACCCGGCAGCGCCGCCTGGGCGTGCCCGAGGAGATCGAGTGGATCGACGAGCGGGCGCCGAGCCTCGCCGGCACCTGCATCGCCGCCGGCCTGCAGGTGGACCACCATCAGCTGCTGGTGCTCGACAGGCTGCAGCCGGCGCCGGCCCCACCGGGCTTCTCGCTGCAGATGGCCACCGACATCCAGACGATCGCCGCCACCCGCGCCGCCGTGCGCATCGGGTTCACGCACGGAGGAACCGACCCCGGGCCGCAGGGAGCCGCCGAGCGCGACCGCGAGCTGGCGTCCGGCGACCAGGCCGCCGCGTTTGCCGCGGGGCTGGTTGCGCAGGGACTGCTGACCATAGGGTGTGCGTCCGACGAGACCGGTGTGGTCGCGGGCGGTTCGAGCCAGCCGCGCGGCGATACGGCCGAGATCGTCGGCGTCGCCACGCTCCCGGCTGCGCGACGCCGCGGACTCGGATCCGCGGTGACGACGCTGATCGTCGACCACGCACTGCAGCAGGGCATCGAGCTGTGCCTGCTGTCCGCCCAGGACGACGCCGTGGCGGCGATCTACGCGCGGCTGGGGTTTCGCACCGTGGGCACCGTGTGTGCCGCTAGCAGCGGATGATCGAGCGGCACGGAATGCCGTCGTGACCGAACGCGTCGGGCGGCCGCGAGCCCGCCGCGGCCGTTGACGCGTGCGCGGCGATCGACGTCCCCGCCAGCGCACATGGGAAGTCGGTCGCCTGACCGATGGTCGGCTGGGCCGTGCTCTGCTGCAACCGCAGGGCGATCAGCACCTGATTACGCGACTTGAGCGGCGCATAGCCGCACGTCGGCTGATGTGCGGCCCACTGCGAGGTGACGCCGCCGAAGCTGACGCGGCCGTGCCCGGCGCCGACCGCCCACAGCGAGAGGTCTGACCACTCACGCGCCATCCCTGGGTAGTAGATCTCGGGCATCACGTGATTGATGCCACTGCCGCCGGCGGCCACCGTCCAGAGCTGGGCCGGCGTCCAGAACCCGGTCTCGGCCGAGCCGAAGTCCCACAGCCGCGGTGCGAGCTTCCAGCCCGAATGCAGCGCAGTCTGGTCGAACCCCGACACGAATTGGTTGGTCGCGCTGAAGGCCGGATCCCAGGCAGGTTCGGCGTCGATCGCTGCCGACGCGCGCACCTTGTAGCGCCAGCTGTGGTTCATGATCCACTGCTCCACCTGGTTCGTGCGGACCGCCCAGGAGTAGCCGGCCTTGGTGAACGACGGCGGCTCGAGCAAGCACTGGTTGGGACAACAGTTGTGATCCTCGTTCGAGCAGGAATCATTGGTACCGCGGGCCACCGAGAGCATGCCCTTCGTGCCCACCGGCCGGCAGCGCATGTAGCCGCTGATATAGGCCTCGACGGCCGCGTTGATGGGGCCGTTCCAGGCGAAGTCGCCGGAGAACAGCAGCGTGCCGTAGACACCGTTCTTGTAGGCGGGGCGGCCGAAGTCGAGGATCACGATCCCGGTCTTCCGGGCGTTGCCGGCGTTACAGCCCTGCTGGTTCAGCACCGCCGGCGAGACCGAGTGCTCGTACTGGCTGATGGTGATCTTGAAGCTGGCGGCCGACGCCACCGTCACGGTGGCGGCGAGGCCGATCACACACGCGCACAGGAGCACGGCCAGGCGAATGGAACAGGAGCGCATCGCGGCCATTATCGGCAGGCTCCGGCCAGACTCGAGTGGGCGGCGCTACAGTCGCAGAGGTCGCCATGCGCATCTGCTCGCTGCTTCCCAGTGCCACCGAGATCATCGCCGACCTCGGCCTGATCGAGAACCTCGTGGGCGTCTCGGCGGAGTGCCGCTGGCCCACCGCGGTGGTCGGGATACCGGTGGTCACCGCCGCGCGTATCGATCCGGCGACCCTCTCGAGCCGCGAGATCGACACGGCCGTGCGGGCGTCGCTCGAGGACGACAGGTCGCTCTATGCCGTCGACGCCGAGCTGATCGAGCGGCTCGCGCCCGACGTGATCGTGACGCAGGATCTGTGTGCCGTCTGCGCCGTCGACAGCGCGGGCCTGCGGGCCGCCTGCCCGGTCGACGCGCGCGTGATCTCGCTCGACCCGATGTCGCTGACCGAGGTCGGTGAATCGGTGCTCGAGCTGGGCCGGGCGTTCGGCGCCGAGTCTCGTGCCCACGATGTCGTGGATGCGATGTGGCACCAGATCGCGGCAGTCGAGGCAGCAGTGGCGGGGCTCGCGCCGCGGCCCGTGTTCGTGGCCGAGTGGCTCGACCCGCCGTTCTGTGCCGGACACTGGCTGCCCGAGATGGTCGCCCGGGCCGGCGGCCGCGACGTGCTGGGGCAGGCGGGACGGCCGTCGCACCAGGTGAGCTGGGATGACGTGCGGCGTGCGGCGCCCGAGCTGGTGGTGGCGGCGCCGTGCGGGTTCGATGCCGAGGCTGCAGCGCTGCGCGCGGCCGACCTCGACCTGGGCATTCCGGCGGTGGCAGTCGACGGTGACAGCTATTACTCGCGACCTGCGCCACGACTGGCTGAGGGGGTTCGACAACTCGGGCATCTGCTGCACCCCGCCGAGGTGCCGGACCCGGGTCTACCGCTGATCGACCTGCGCGCCATCCGACGAGTGCGGGGGCCGGTAGCGTAGCCCATCCAGGGCGATCTCCAGAATCCGGTCGACCGAACCGCGGTCGGCGGCATGGATCTGGGCGATGCCCATGGTCATCTGCAGCACGTCCTCGAACCGCGCGTCGGGGCGCACCAGACCTTCGCTCTGGGCCCGCTCCAGCAGAGGCTGGCCAGCGGCGGTCATCGCGCGCTTGGCACCCTTGAACACCTCGGGTTTGCCGCCCATGCTCGAACTCAACTGGCCCGCCAGCACGCGCTTGGTGGCGAGGTAGTCGACAAACCGCTCAAGCCACCGCACCAGCGCCTCGAACGCGTCGAGGCCGGCGACGTCGTGCGCCGACCGGCACAGCGCGTCGACCTCCTCCATGTACACGGCCTCGAGCAGCTTTGGCCGCGTCGGGAAGTGGCGGTAGAGCGTGCCGATACCCACCCCCGCGCGGCGGGCGATGTCCTCGAGAGTGGCGTCGGGACCGTCCTCGGCAAACGCCTCGCGGGCAGCGGCAATCAGCGCGTCGTAGTTGCGGCGGGCGTCGGCCCGTTTGGGCCGGGGAAGCGCGAGGTCGGTATCTGGCTGTGTGGTGGACATCTCGACGGATAGGTTGCGAAACGGAGGATACCTCCGTATAGTACTCCATGTAACCGGAGGATACCTCCGAATGGAGGGTACCTCCGCTAAGTATGTCGAAGGAGAATCTCATGACTCGCACCTGGCTGATCACCGAAAGCTCGAGCGGCATCGGCCGCGCCCTTGTCCAGGCTGCGCTCGAGGCGGGCGACGAGGTCGTGGCCACCGTGCAGGCCCCGGCCGACCTGGTCGATCTGGCCGCTCGCTATCCGGAGCAGTTCGTGGCGGTCACGACCGACCACAGCGCGGATGCAGCATTCGACGCGGTGCAGGCGGCCTACGACGTGTTCGGCGGACTCGACGTGGTGGTCGACGCCGCCGAGCCCGGCTCGAGTTCGGTCAGCGTGATGCAGGCCGCCCTGCCGCTGCTGAACGAGCAGCATCCCGGCCACGTGATCCAGATCGCATCGGGATCGGGCGGCGGCGCGGCGATGCTGCCGATGGACGACTCGCTGCCCACGCTGGCGGGCGCGGCCTGAGCCTTCAGACCTGCCGGTGGGGTCGCCCCAGAGCGGCCCGCAGGGTCTCGACGCGCACGTCGAGTTCGTGCATGTGGCGGCGATGTTCGTCCAACCGGCGGTCGATGTCGGGCGCCGGTTCGCCGGCCTCCTGCCGCCGCCCACGCAGGCGCTCGAGCACCTTGATCTGCATGCGCAGATAGGCCCGCTGCTCGCGCGCCGCGTCCAGATCCTGCTGGGTCTCGGGGCTCACGCCGGGGGCGGCCATGTCACCTTCGCAGGGTGGGGCGGTTCGGCTCCGGCGTACGCCTCGGCGGCGCTGGATGTCTCGGCCTGCACCGCGGCGGCATACCGCGCCGCGGCCGCGCTGGTGGGATAGAGCACCTCGCGATCGCCGCCGCGGCCGCCGACCATCAGCACAGCGCACGTACCCTGGTCTGGCCCGACGATGATGTGCGCGGTACCGGCCGGACAGTGGAACACGTCCCACTGGCGCAGCTCGCGCTCCTCGTCCTCGACGATCAGCCTGCAGGTGCCCGACAGCACCACGAACAGCTCCTGGTGGCGCTCGCGGTGGTAGACCGCGGCCCGCTGTCCGGGGCCCAGCACGCGAACGTTGGCGCCAAACTCGGCGAACTGCCCACCGCCGCTGAACGAGCCGTCGAACATGATCGCGCTGCCGTAGTCGGGCGAATCGACGGCGAACATGTCGGCCATGTTGCGCACGAACCAGCCCGCACTGGTGGGATACTCGCCGCTGGATTCGGACTGCGCCGACTCGGCTTCGGGGACAGGTGACCAGTCGCTCATATCCGCAGTCTAGAGGCGCCGGTCACCATGATTGAGTGGTCTGACCAAAGGTGCGGTCGAGTGCGAACGCGTTTAGGGCCGCAACGGAGCCGGTGAGAAGCGCCGCCAGGTGCTGTGCGCCGCCCGGCCCCGCCATCACCCCGTGGCCGCTGTATCCGGTGTTCACCCACAGGCCGTCGACCGCAGTCGGGCCGATCAGCGGCCGCTGATCGGGCGTCATCGTGTACTGGCCGGCCCCGACCTGCACCTGGTAGACGCCGCGGCTGTGAATCTCGGCCCAGACTGGCACCATGCGGGCGAGCGCCACCGGCGAGGCGGGGTCGAGCAACTCGTTTGCGAAACCCGGGTCGACCGGCACCTGCTCGGTCGGCGGGGCCGGCGGCTCACCGGGTTCGGGTCGCAGCACGTACGCGCCGGTGGCGGTGGGACGCCAGTGCGACCCGGTGTCCTCGTCGATCACCATCGGAGCCTGCGCGGGGAGCTCGGGCACCCCGGTGACGGTGCCGCGCTGGCGGCGGATGGTGACCACCGGCAACTCGACGCCGGCAAGCCGCGCGACTGTGCCGCTGAGCGGCCCCGCGCAAATCACAGCACGATCGGCGCCGAATCGCCCTGCGGTCGTGCGGATCGCGGTCAGCCGACCGCCATTCACGCCGAACCCCTCCACCCGACAGCCGGTGACGACGCGTGCACCCGAGGCGGTCGCAAGGCCGTGGGTCACGGCGACCGGGTCGATCAGTCCGTCCCCTCCACGAAACCGTGCCTGGATCACGTCGCCGGACACCCACGGGAACCGCCGGCGCAGATCTGCGGGTTCGAGCACTTCGACTCCATCAACGCCCCAGCTGCGCTGCCGCTCAACCAGCTCGCGCTGGGCGACGGCCCGATCGGGGTCGGTGGTCAGCCACAGGTATCCGCGCGGGCGGTAGCCGCAGTCGGCCCGCTGCCCGGTGACCTGGGTGAAGTTGCGAAAGAGGTCGATCGAGTCACGCACCAGCGGCAGCTCGTCTTCGTGCTCGAGCTGCAGGCGATAGCCGCCGGCAGCCCGGGCGGTGGTGTGCTGGGCCAGGCCCGGACGAGATTCCAGCAGCGTGCAGGCAAGCCCGGCCCGCGACGCGTAGAACGCCGTCGCGGCCCCCACGATGCCCCCGCCGATGACGACCAACTCCTCGGCCACGGCGGCTATGCTCGCACACCGATGCCACCGCTGCTCTATGCCGCCGCGGTCACGCCGCTCACCGACGCAGGCGAGCGGCTGGACGATGCAGCCTTCGCGCCGCTCGCGCGGTTTCTGGCCACCGGAGGCGTCGACGGGTGTTCTGCTGCGGCACCACCGGCGAGGGGGTGCTGCTCACTCAGGCCGAGCGGATGCGCGTGGCCGAGCTGTACCGCGCAGTGGTGCACGGCACGCTGATCGTGCACGCCGGGGCGCAGACCACGGCTGCGACCTGTGAGCTCGCGGCTCACGCGCGCGCCGCGGGCGCTGACGGGGTGGCCGTGATCCCCCCGCCGTACTACCCGCTGAGCGACGCCGCACTCGCCGAGCACTTCGTCGCCTCGGCGGCGGCATGCGCGCCGCTGCCGTTCTACCTGTACGCGTTCTCGGCGCGCAGCGGATATCCGATCACACCCGCGGTGGCGGAGCAGGTGCGAGAGCGCGCCCCGAACCTGGCGGGGATGAAGGTCTCCGAGGGCGCGATCGACGCGGTGGCGGCATTCATCGAGCTGGGCTTGCCGGTGTTCGTCGGGTCAGAGCGGCTTCTGCCCCAGGCACTCGCACTGGGCGCCGCCGGGTCGGTGTCGGGACTTGCAAGCGTCCACCCCGCGGCGGTGGCCGCACTCCTGCGCGAGCCCAACGAGGCCAACCTGGAGCGGGTCAAGACGCTGCGGGCCGAGCTCGACCGCGGCACGTTGATCGCCAACGCCAAGCGCGAGCTGGCCCGGCAGGGCGTGCCGATCCGGCCAGACGTCCGCCGCCCGCTGTTACCTGCCTAGTGCATAAAAGGGGACTGTCCCCTTTTATGCACTTTCTTTGCGAGGCGGGCGAGGTGACGGCGCATAGCCTGACGGGCGCCGGCGCCGTCGCGGGCGTGGATCTGCTCCACCACCGTGTCATGTCCTTGATGACCCGGTTTGACGCCTTCACATCGCTCGGGTCGAGCTCGATGAGCACACCGATGATGGCCGCCAGCACGGTGTTGCCCGACGCGCCGGCGATCGCCTGCCGCAGCTCGGTGTAGGCGCCGGGCACACCCTCCTTGAGATCCTCCAGGATCCGCGTGAAGGCGGACTCGTCGATCGCCGTGCGGTTGCGTGCGGCCAGCCGCGCGGCGTGCGGCTCGAGCCGGTCTCGCACCTCGAGAAGCTCGGTCGGGTCGACCCCGGAAACGTAGGTACCCGACCCCTGACGGGGTTCGAGGGTGCCCAGGTCGACCATCCGCCGCAGCCCTTCTCGCAGCGCGGGGCGCGAGACACCGAGTGTCGCGGCAAGTTCACGCTCGGGTGGCAGACGATCGCCACGCTCGAGCTGATTCTCGGCGATGAGCGCGCGGATACGCTGCGGGACGTCGGCAGTAATAGTCACGATGTTCACCAAAAATATACCTGTTTGGTCAGACAACTCAATCCCTGGGGGGAACTGCCCATGAGCGCGATGCGTGAGACCATGACGAGCCAGCCGGCAGAGCTGCGCCGGCTGCTGGAAGACACCGCACCGACCAACGCCGCGGCCGAGAGGCTCCGCAACCGGCGGGTGCTGCTGATCGGCACCGGCACAAGCTGGCACGCCGCCAATGTCGGGGCGTGGTTCCTGCGCGCTGCCGGTGTGGAGGCCTGGCCGCTGCAAGGCGCCGACGCGGCGCTCTACGGCCCGCGGCCCGCGGCGACCGACGCCGTCATCCTGATGAGCCACCGCGGCACCAAGCGCTATACCAGCTCGGCCCTGGCCGACGCGCGCTCGGCGGGCGCCGAGGTGGTGACCATCTCGGGGCAGGGCGTGGAGGGCGCCGACATCGAGACGGTCGCACCCGAGCGCTCGGCGGCGTTCACTGCGAGCCACACTGCGGCGATGCTGCGCGTGGCCCAGATCGCGACTGCGCTGGGCGCCGACCTGGGCCCTCTGAAGGCCGTGCCCGAAACGGTGGAGGCCGTGCTCACGGCCGGCGACACCGGCATCACTGCACCGCGCCGACTGCTGGAGTTCACGGGTATGGGACCAAATCAGTGGACCGCGGCCGAAGGCGCGCTGAAGGTGCGCGAGACCGCCTATGTCGCAACCCAGGGTCTTGCCGCCGAGCAGTTTCTACACGGGCCGTCGGTCGCGGTGGGCGCGGGCGACACCCTGGTGTGTTTGAACGGCGGCGGCGTGGGCGAGGCCCGGCTGCTGGAGGTGGCGAAGTCGGCGGCCGCCGCGGGAGCGACCGTCGAGACGATCACCGCGACCTACCCGTCCGAGCTGCTCTCGGTGTTCCCGCTGACCGCCGCGGTGCAGCGGATCGCACTCGAGCTGGCCGAGCAGGCCGGCACGAACCCCGACAGCTTCGGCCGCGATCTGCCCACTCGCGCGACCGCCCTGGACGGCATCGAACTCTGAGATGCATACCCCGTGCCTGGCACGGGGCATGCATCTGAAGCTCTTAGAGGGCGCCGCCGGCGGCGTGCGGGGCGGTGGGGTCGGCGGCCCCGGCGGAGCTCTCGCGGGCCAGGTACTCCTCGGCCAGCAGAGGATTCTCGGCGGCGCGCTTCACCACGGTCAGCAGGTCGGACATGCTCGAGACCTCCTCGACCTGCTCCTTGATGAACCACTGCATGAACTGCTCACCGGCGTAGTCGCCCTCGTCACGCGCCATGCCCGCCAGAGCATTGATCTGCCTGGTGACGTTGCGCTCCTGGTCGAGGGCCAGGGCCACCGGCTCGACCACGTCGCTGAATGTGGACCTGGGGGCGGAAACGCCGGGAATCGTCACATCGACGCCCGCATCCATCAGGTACTGCACCATCATCATGGCGTGGTTTCGCTCTTCCAACGCCTGCTGGTAGAAGAACGCGGCCAGCCGCGGGAGCGTCTCGGCGTCGTAGTACACGGCCACCGCCACGTACTGCTGGGCCGCGCCGAACTCGTAGGCGATCTGCTCGTTGAGCGATTGGGCAAAACCTGACCTGGACATCGAACCTCCCGCGAATGGACTCGGGGTAACCTAGTCCACCATGGCGCACGTGCAGGCAATCCACGTATCGGCGATCAAATCGCTGCGGCTGCGATCGGTGCCCGACGCGGTGATCGGCGCCGAGGGAATCGCGTTTGACCGAGAGTTCCTGCTGCTGGACGATCGCGGCCGGGTGATGACCCAGCGCGAACAGGGCGTGCTCGCCCAACTCGAGTCGACCTACGACGGCACCACCCTCACCATGACCCTTCCAGACGGCCAAAAGCTCGCCGCCACACCGACGACAAATGGTCAGACCACTACGACCGAGCTGTGGGGCCGGCCCATCGAGGGCGATGTGGTCGCCGGACCGTGGGCCGCGGCCGTCTCCGAGCTGACCGGCCGGCGCGTCGATCTGGTGCGCCCACGCGCCGCCGAGCGGGGCCTCGATTCGCACGCGGTGTCCCTGGTTTCGCAGGCCGCGGTGGACGGACTGAAGGCGCACGCGGGCCGCAACGGCGACTTCGATGCGCGCCGCTTTCGGCCGACGCTTCTGATCACCGACTGCCCTGCGCACATCGAGGACGAATGGATCGGCCGGCGCATTCGGGCCGGACAAGCCGTTCTGACAGGCGTGCGGTTTGACCCGCGCTGCTCGCTGACCACCCGCAACCCCGACACGGGCGAGCGCGACGCCGACACGCTGCGCTGGATCGATCAGATGCGCGGCCGGGTGGAGGGCGAGGTGTGTTTCGGGATCTACGCCGATGTCGTCACCCCCGGCGCGGTGGCCGTCGGCGACACGGTCGAGCCGATCGAACAGGAGGCCGCATGACCGGCACCGTTCCACCGTTCCGCAACCACCTACCGGTCAAGATCCGGTTCGGTGACGGATGCGCCGCCGAGCTGGCCGGCGTCCTGGCAGACGAGGGGGTGACGCGTCCGCTGGTGGTGATCGACGCGGGCCTCGAGGGCATGGTGCCCGGCGTGGCCGCGGCGCTGGCCGACATGGGCGGCGCGGTGCGGTTCGAGAAGGCTCCCGGCGAGCCCACGGTGACACTGGTCGAGGCTGCCGCCGCCGCACTCTCAGAGGGCGGCTGCGATGCGGTCGTCGCGATCGGCGGCGGTTCGGCCATGGATACCGCCAAGGGCGCCCGGCTGGTGGCCGGGCAGGGCGAGCCGTACCTGCGCTTCGCCCGCGGCGAGGTGACCTACACCCCGCCGCAGATCCCACTGGTGTGCATTCCGACCACGGCCGGTACCGGCAGCGAGGTTTCGGGCGGCGCGGTGATCACCGACGAGGCCACGCACACCAAGGCCGGCATCGCGAGCCCACTGCTGCGTGCCCAGCACGCCCTGGTGGATGCCACGCTCACCCACGGTCTGCCCCCGAAGGTGACGGCGTACACGGGCGTCGACGCACTGGCCCAGGCGATCGCGGCGATGGTTGTGACCGTGCGCACGCCGATCGGCGACGGCATCGCGCTGGAGGCGATCCGGCTGGCCGGCGACGCGCTGCCGAAGGTGGTTGCCGACGGCGGCGATGCCGCGGCGCGGTCGGCCATGGCCTGCGCGAGCCTGATGGCCGGACTCACCATGAACATCTCCGACTGCGGGTCGGAGCACTCGCTGGGGCAGGCGATCGGCGGAATGCTGGGGCTGCCCCACGGGCTGACGATCGGCCTCGTGCTGGCCGAGACGATGGATCGCGACCGGCTGCACGCACCCGATCAGTTCGAGCGCATCGCCGATGCACTCGGCGAGCCGGCCGACGGCACCAGCGACGGCTCGAGGGCCGTCCGCGCAGTGCGGCGGCTGCTGGCAGAACTCGACTTCGAGACCATGGCCGGCGTCGGCATGACCGACAATCAGGTGGACGAACTGAGCGAGAAGGCACTGGCCGACTACTTCATCTCGGTGGCACCGGCTCCGTGGAGCGCGGGCGAGGTCGCCGAGGCCTACCGGAAGGGGCTTGCACTTGGCGAGCGACGCTAACAACTCGGCGCCACGGCTGCTGCTCAAGTGGGAGTCGCTGCCGGGCCACGTGCAGGCGATGATCGCCTACCCCGTGTTGACGGTGATCCTGTTCATCGTGCACATCACCGTGTTGCGCCAGCCGGTTGGGAGGGGCCTCTTCTACGGGTTCTTCTGGGCCGTGCCGGCCACGTTCCTGTTGGTGATCGCGACGCGTACCGAGTCGGCCAAGCGCAGGGGCCTGCTGGACGACGACGAACACGACCACGAGCAGCAGCCTTGACCGGGCTACCCTCCTCCCCATGACCACCATCACGCCGCCAGCTTCTCTGCCGTGGACCGGCGATCCCACCGCAGACGAATTGATCGCCCGTGATCCCAACGCGCTCCTGATCGGGTTTGCCCTCGACCAGCAGGTGACCGTGCAGAAGGCATTTGCCGGCCCGCTGGTACTCCAGGAGCGGCTGGGCACGCTGGATCCCCGCGAGATCGCCGCCACCGACCCGGCACGACTCGAGCAGATCTTCAAGGAGCGACCCGCCATCCACCGGTTTCCCGGCGCCATGGCCCAGCGCGTGCAAGCGCTGTGTGCCTTCCTCAGCGAGCACTACGACGGGGACGGCAGTCGCATCTGGACCGAGGCGAAGACCGGAGCCGACCTGGCCACGCGGCTGGGCGAGCTTCCGGGCATCGGCGATATGAAGGTGCGCTCGCTGACTGCAACTCTCGTCAAGCAGTTCGGCGTCAAACCGTCGGGGTACACCAAAGTCATGCCAAAGCATCCGACACTCGGCGACGTGGACTCGCCCGAGGCACTCGCCGCCTACCAGGCAGCCAAGCGCGCCCACAAGGCCGCTCTGCGCGCCGCAAAGGCCTCATGATCATCGAACGCTCAATGCACTCCGGCTGGCTCTCGAACTCCTACCTGGTCGGCGACCGGCCCGGGGGATCGGCCGTGCTGATCGACTCGGGCGGCCCGGTCGAGCCGCTGATGGCGGCCGTCGAGCGCCACGACCTCTCGGTCACGCACCTGCTGCTGACCCACGCCGACGCCGACCACGTGGCGGGCAACGACGACTACGTCAGCAAGCCTACGGCATGCCGATCGCCGCCCACCAGCTGGAGGCCGACCGCATCGGCGGCGCCGACCTGATCGTGGAAGACGGCGATGTGATCACCTCGGGCGAGATGCAGATCACGGCGCTCTTCACGCCGGGCCACAGCCCCGGTCACCTGGCCTTTCTGATCAACGACGGCGACTGCTTCACGGGCGACGTGCTGTTCAAGGGCACGGTCGGAGGCACGCTGCACGACAGCTACCCGAAGCTCTACTCGTCGATCATGGACACCCTCATGAAGCTGCCCGGTGAGACGGTCGTGCATCCCGGCCACACCGACCCCACCAGCATCGCGACAGAGTGGGAGACAAACCCGTTCATCCGCATCTGGCGGGGTCTCGACCAGCCGGGCACCGCGGCGTGCACGGCGATGGACCGGCCGGCGACGCTGCTGCTGTTCGGCCCCGACTACGACGGCGGCCACAAGGCCTGGGTGCGGTGGGATGCCACCGGGCTCGAGGATCTGGTGCCGGGTAGCCGCATCCAGATGAAGGAGAGCTAGTGGCAGTCGAAACGGCAATCGAACCCCCTATCACCGAGGACGAACTGCTGACCTCGACCAGCGTCGCGCGCAAGTTCTCGATCGTGGTGCTCACCGTCCTGCCGTTTATCGGAGTGCTGCTGGCAATTGGGCTGCTGTGGAACCAGGCAGTGGGCTGGAGCGACCTCGTGTTGCTGGTGGTGCTGTACGTCCTGTGCGGCCTGGGCATCACCATCGGGTATCACCGCATGCTGACGCACCGCGCGTTCGAGGCGGCCCCGCCGCTCAAGGCCGGCCTCCTGGTGTTTGGGTCGATCGCGATTCAGGGCTCGGCGGTGGACTGGGCGGTCGACCACCGCACGCATCACGCGTTCTCCGACAAGGAGGGCGATCCGCACAGTCCCCACCACGGGTTTGACGACTCGATCTGGGGGCAGGTCAAGGGGCTCGTCCATGCGCACGTGGGCTGGCTGTTCGAAGATCGCAGCCAGGACCGCGAGCACTACGGCAAGGATCTGCTCAGCGACCGGCTGGTGATGTTCGTCGATCGCAGCTTCTGGTTCTGGGTCGTGGTGTCGTTCGCGCTGCCGTTCGTGCTGGGTGGCCTGATCACGCAGTCGTGGAAAGGCGCGATCACCGGATTGATCTGGGGCGGACTGGTGCGGCTGTTCTTCAACCACCACGTCACCTGGAGCGTCAACTCGGTGTGCCACTTCTTCGGCCGCCGGCCGTTCACGTCGAGCGACCACTCGACCAACAACTGGGTGCTGGCGGTGCCGTCGCTGGGTGAGTCATGGCACCACAACCACCACGTCTTCCCCACCTCGGCCAACCACGGCCTCTCGCCCTGGCGGCAGTTCGACATCTCGGGGATCCTGATCAACACCTGGGAGCGGATGGGGCTCGTGCGCAACGTGCGCCGGCCCTCCGCCGAGCAGCTGGCGCGGAAATCTAAGCCAGCGCTGCAGGATCGGTAACCGGCGCGCGGCACGAGAACCGCTCGCACACGTACACCGCAGCTGCCCCGTCAACCAGAGTCTTGCCCGTCAATAGGGGCTGATCGGTCGGTTCGCCGGAGCCGAACGCGTAGACCGTCGTGGGGTGAAAGCCCGCCCGCGCAGCATCCAGCAGCGCGGCGGTGGCCGGGTCGGCCGGATCGCCGATCATCGCCACCTCGCGCGGATCGGCCAGCAGCATGTCTGCCACCTGCAGGATCTGGCCGAAGGCATGCGGCGCGCGGCCGACGTACTCCTGTGCCAGTGCGACCACGCCGGCGGCCTGCTGCTCGGCCTGCGCATCGCCGTCGATGCGGGCCAGGCGCAGCAGCGTGTGGGCCAAAAGCGAGTTGCCAGAAGGGATCGGGTTGTCGTCGAGCTCCTTGCGGCGCGTCACGAGGTCGCCCTCTGCCGCGGTCGAGTAGAAGCCGCCGTTGACGGGATCGGCGAACAGCTCGACGGCGCGGTTGGCCCAGCCGCGGGCCTGATCGGTGTAGCCCTGGTCGGCGGTCGCGACCGCGAGCTCGGTGAGCCCGAAGGCGATCGCCGCGTAGTCCTCGAGCTGTGCCGCGATCTTGGCGACGCCGCCGCGGTAGGCGCGCACCGGCTGCCCGTCGGTATCGACCATCCGCCCGGTCAGGAAATCGGCGAGCTCGCAGGCGCGTTCGATCAGGTCGGGGCGCTGCAGCCGGTAGCCGCCGCGGGCCAGGGCGGCCAGGGCGAGACCGTTCCAGCTTGCGATCACCTTGTCGTCAAGCGCCGGCTGGGGCCGCTCGCGGCGGGCGATCAGCAGCGCCCGGTCGATCTCGGCGCGGTTGGCCGGAGGCTCGCCGGCAGGCCGCAGGATGGTGGTGCCGTGCTCGAAGTTGCCCTGCGGGGTTACGGCGTAGAACGCGACGGCCGCCTCGGCATCCGCCGGATTCAGCACCGCGCGCAGCTGCTCGGCAGTCCACACGTAGGTGGAGCCCTCCACACCATCGGTGTCGGCATCCTGGGACGACGAGAACCCGCCCTCGGTCTGGCGCAGCTCGCGCACCATGTAGTCGAGCGTGGACTCGGCGACGTCGCGGTAGGACTCGTTGCCGGTCACGACCCAGCCATCGAGGTAGGCGCAGGCCAGAAGCGCGTTGTCGTACAGCATCTTCTCGAAGTGCGGCACCAGCCAGCGACCGTCCACCGAATAGCGGTGAAACCCACCGCCGATCACGTCGTACATGCCGCCCAGCGCCATGCCGTCGAGCGTGGTGGTGACCATCTGCAGCGCCTCGGGCGAACCGGTGCGGGCGTAGGTGGCCAGCAGGAACTGCAGGAGCGGACCCTGCGGGAACTTGGGCGCCGCGCCGAACCCGCCCAGCTGCGGATCGTGGATCTGGGCGAGATGGTCGACCGCGACGGCGAGCATGCTGTCGGTAAACCCGCCGGTCGCGGGTGTGCGGTGCGCCGAGCTCGAGATGGCCTCGGTGAGCCGCCCGGCGGTGTCGTCCACCTCGGGCCGGCGGTCGCGCCAGGCCTCGGCGACCGCCCGCAGCACGTCGCGAAACGCGGGCAGGCCGGGGCGTGCGATCGGCGGGTAGTACGTGCCGCCGTAGAACGGCCGGCCATCGGGCGTCGCAAACACCGTCATGGGCCAGCCTCCCTGGCCGGTGAGACTGACCACGGCGTCCATGTAGAGCGCGTCGACGTCGGGCCGCTCTTCACGGTCGACCTTGATGCACACGAAGAGCTCGTTCATCAGCGCGGCGGTATCGGCGTCTTCGAACGACTCGTGCTCCATCACGTGACACCAGTGGCATGCGGCGTAGCCGATCGACACGAGCACGGGCACGTCGCGCTCGCGGGCCGCAGCGAACGCCTCGTCGCCCCACGGCTGCCAGTGGACGGGGTTGTCCTTGTGCTGCAGCAGATAGGGACTGGTCTCGGCGCCGAGCTGATTCATGGAATCAGAGTACCCAGTGAATAAGAGGGGTCAGTCGCCATTTATTCATAGAGAGCGCTGAGGGTTGTAACGACCTCGCTGATGAATAAATGGCGACTGACCCCTCTTATTCACCTCAATCCCAGTCGACGGCGGGGAGGGCCTCGGCGTCGGTCGTACCCTTCGGACCGATCGCGATCAGCTCCATGCCGTCGGGGCCGGCGGCAAAGCTGCGCACCGTCGAGGGTGCCACGCGCAGCGCATCCAGCGGCAGGAGCGCCACCGGCTCGCCCTCGATCTGCACCCACCCCGACCCGGACAGCACCACGTACAGCTCCTCGTCGTTGGTGTGGCGATGCGAGAACGGCTGCCGGGCACCCGGCGCCAACCGCTGGTAGCTGAGCCCCAGCTGCTCGGTGCCGAGCGCCTCGCGGGCAAACCGCGACTCCATCTGCGGCGAGAGTCCGAACCTCACCGCCGCGTCGTCCATCTCCTTGATGTTCTTCAGCGTGTAGTCACCCATCACAGCACCGTCTGTCGAATCTGGTGCACGAGCACCGTCGCCAACGACCCTTCCTCGCCGCCCGAAGCGCCGACCGACTCGACCATTGCGGTAAGGCGCTTGTACCCATCACCGCGGGCCTCGATGTAGAGGTCAAACGCCTCATCGACCGACTTCTCGGGGTAGGCGCCCAGCACCAGCGACACCACATGCCGGCGCAGCAGATGCAGATCATCGACCTGGGTACGCTGAGCCCGGCGCTGCCAGCGGGTGGCCATGGGAAGATCGGCCACCAGCCGCTCGGCGAGATTCAGATAGAGCCGCTCGCCGGCCACGAACATCGCGTCGGTGACCTCGCCGATCGACCGCTTCGACTCGCGCGTCACCACCAGGATGTCGGGCGCAAACGCGAGCGGGTCGACGCCTGCGGCAAACCGCGCCGCGCGCTCGGGTACGTCGGCGCCCTCGAGCTCGGCCAGCCGGTCGTCGTAGAGTTCGCGCCACCCCTCGGGGCCGGCCGCCTGCAACGTCTCGACCACTTCGGCGAATCCCGCCTGATCGCGCTGGATCTCGCTGGCCATGTCCATGCCGCACGGGTTTTGCAGGTACCAGCGCGTAAGCCGCTCGACCAGTCCGTCGACGCCGTCCATGAGGTCGGCCTGCACACCGCCGTCGACCACGCCGTCCAGCCGCTCGATGTCGTCCCAGCGGAAGCGCGCGTTGGCCACGTCGCGGGCGATCAGGAACGCCCGGGCGGCCTCGGCCGAGGTGGCACCCGTCTCGGCCACCATCCGCCCCACGAACGCGAGGCCCATCGAGTTCAACACGTCGTTGGTGACCATGGTCGCGAGCAGCTCGCGGCGCAGCGGATGGCGCGGCAGGTACTCGGCGAACTGCTCGACCAGCCGCAGCGGGAAGTACTCGTTGAGCGTGGCCTGCAGATAGGGATCGTCGGGCAGGTCGGAGTCCAGGATGCGGTCGCGCAGCAGCCGCTTGGCGTAGGCCAGCAGCACGCAGAGTTCGGGCCGCGGCATGCCCAGCCCGGCACTCGACCGTTCGATCATCCGCTCGGTCGACGGCAGAAACTCGAGCCGGCGGTCGAGCAGGTGGTTCTCTTCGAGCGACACCATCAGATCCTCGTAGGCATCCATCCGCCGTGCCGAGACGGCCGTCTCCTGGCTGAGGATCTGCACCTGCAGATAGTTGTCGTAGAGCACGTGGTGCACCACGTCGTCGGCCAGCTGCTGCAGCAGCGTGTCGCGCTTGGCGACGGTCAACTTGCCGTCTTCCACCGCCAGCGCGAGCAGGATCTTGATGTTGACCTCGTGGTCGGAACAGTCGACGCCGGCCGAGTTATCGATGGCGTCGGTATTGATGCGCCCGCCCGTGTCGGCGTACTCGATGCGGCCGAGCTGCGTGAAGCCGAGGTTGCCCCCCTCGCCCACCACCAGCGCCCGCAGGTCGCAGCCGTCCACGCGCACCGCATCGTTGGCGCGGTCGCCCACATCGGCGTCGGTCTCGGTCGACGCCTTCACATAGGTGCCGATCCCGCCGTTCCACAGCAGGTCGGCCGGCGCCTTGAGGATCGCCTGGATCAGGTCGGTGGGTGCGAGCGACTCGGCCTCGATCCCGAGCGCCTCGCGGGCCTGCGCACTGAGCGCGATCGACTTGGCCGAGCGCGGCCACACACCGCCGCCCTCCGAGATCAGCGAACGGTCGAAGTCGTCCCAGGAGCTCCCCGGCAGCTCGAACAACCGCACTCTTTCGGCGAGCGTCGTGACCGGATCGGGATCGGGGTCGATGAAGATGTGCCGGTGGTCGAAGGCCGCCAGCAGCCGGATCGCCGGCGAGAGCTGCATGCCGTTGCCAAACACGTCGCCCGACATGTCGCCGATTCCCACGACCGTGAACGGCTCGGTCATGATCTCGCGGCCCAGCTCGCGGAAATGGCGCTTGACGCTCTCCCACGCGCCCTTCGCGGTGATGCCCAGCGCCTTGTGGTCGTAGCCAGCCGATCCACCCGAGGCGAACGCATCGCCCATCCAGAATCCGTACTCGGCGCTGACCTCGTTGGCCGTGTCGGACAGATGTGCAGTGCCCTTGTCGGCGGCGACCACCAGGTAGGCGTCGCTGCCCTCGTCCAGAACGCGCACGTCGGGCGGGGGAACGCTCTCGCCGGCCACGATGTTGTCGGTCAGGTCGAGCATGCCGCGGATCAGCGTCATGTACTGACGGCGCTCCTCGGCCATCAGCTCGGCGCGGTCGGCGGGGGGCTTCTTGAGGATGAACCCGCCCTTGGCGCCGACCGGCACGATCACCGCGTTCTTGACCATCTGCGCCTTCATCAGGCCCAGGATCTCGGTGCGGTAGTCCTCCAGGCGGTCTGACCACCGGATGCCGCCGCGCGCCACGTACCCGCCGCGCAGATGCACGCCGGCCATCGCCGGTGAGAACACGAAGATCTCCCACAGCGGCACCGGCTTGGGCATGCCGGGCACATCGGCGCAGCGCAGCTTGAACGAGATGTGCTCGGAGTCGCCGCCGCGGACGTAGGCGTTGGTGCGCACGGTGGCGTCGATCAGGCCCAGGTAGCCGCGCAGAATGCGATCGTCGTCCAGGCTCGACACCGCGTCGAGCTGCTCGGCGAGACCCGTGCGGATCGCGGCGATCGCCTCCTCGTCGGGCTCGGCCGAGGGATCGAACAGCGCCTCGAACAGCTCCACCAGCACCCGGGCGATGGCCGAGTTTCGCACCAGGCAGTCGTTCTGGTACCGGGTCGTGAACTGCGCGCCGAGCAGCTGCCGGTACTCGCGATAGGCGCGCAGGATCGTCACCTGGCGCCACGAGAGCGCCCCGGCGATCACCAGCCGGTTGAGCCAGTCCGATCCGGCCCGGCCCTCCCATACCGCACCGAACGTCTCGGCCACGAGCGTGCCCAGGGTCTCGGTGTCGAGCGGCTCACCGTTGGGGCCGAGCACGCCGAAATCGTGCAGATAGCGGCCCTCCGCCTCGTCGCCCTGCAGCCGCGTCGGCACCTCCTCGACCACGGTCAGACCCAGCTGCTCGAGCAGCGGCAGCAGATCGGTCAGCGGCGCCTTTCCGCCGGTCTTGTAGAGCTTCAACCGGGTCAGCGGCTCGGTCATGTGCAGCTCGTTCTGCAGCGCCACCACGTACGGCCGGTCGGGCCCCAGCTTCTGGAACTGCTGCACGTCGAACACGGCCTGGTAGATCGCGCGCGCTCGACTTGTAATAGCCCGGGAAGAGTGCGGAGTAGCTGCGGGCCGCCGCGTGTCCACCCGCCGGATCGATGGCCGCGAGCGCGTCTGCCAGGCGGTCGTCCCAGCTGCGCGACGCATCGGCCACCTCCTGGGCCAGCTCGTCCAGATCGATCTCGGGCAGCTCGCCCTCCGGCACGTGGATGGTGAAGTGGAATACCGCGGGGTCGAACCCCGTGTCGATCAGATGGCTCACCGACGTGCCGTGGAAGCGCCGCTCGAGCAGGTGTTCGAGCTTGGCCAAGAGTTCGGTGCTGACGTGATCGGGAGGCAGCGCGACGATCGCGAAGATGCTGCGGCGGGCCTCGTCGTGCAAGACGAACAGCCGCACCTCGCGGGTCTCGGCCATCTCCATCAGCGCCATTACCACGTGGCGCAGCTCGTGCGCCGGCGCGGCGAACAGCTCGTCCTTGGGGAAGCTGTCGAAGAGCGCCACCGCAGCCTTGTGCGCGTGCGACCCGGCGAACAGATCCTCCCAGCGCATGATCGCGTCGAGCTTGCGGCGCACGATCGGCACGTGACTGGCCGGCTCGCGGGCGATCTTGGAGGTGAAGAGCCCGATCATGCGCAGCTCGCCGACCATCCGGCCGTCCGGTGACACCCGCCGCACCCCGATGTAGTCCATCTGCCCTGCGCGGTGGATGGTGGTCTCGCGATTGGTGGTGGAGATGACCACGAGCGGACCGCCGATCATGCGTTCGCGCAGCGCGGGCGAGAGTTCGGCCAGGGGCCGGCCCTTGGCGAAGCTCGAGCGCTCGGCGTCGCTCATGATGCCCAGGCCCGATCCCGGCACCACCTTGACGATCTCCTCGCCCGGCTCGCCGCGGATCTCGTACTCGCGATAGCCCAGGTAGACGAAGTTGTCGTCGGTCAGCCACTGCAGGAACTCGATCGCCTCGTGGATGTCCTCCTCGGGGAACCGGCCGGTGGCCTCACCGGCGACCTCGATCATGCGTTCCACCCGCTCGACCATGGGCAGGAAATCGCGCACCGCAAGCTGCAGATCCGACCAGCACCTTCTGGAGCGACTCCACCAGCGCCGTCACACTGCGCCGTGGTCAGCGTGCGGTCGACCTCGAAGTGCATCACCGACTCGCGGCGCTCGGCGCCCCGCGCCGGCGTAACGGCACTGATGCCGCCGTCGGCGCCACGCTCGATGCCCATCACGGGGTGCACCACCACGCGCACCGCCAGGCCGTGGGCGCGCAGCTCGTTGGAGACCGTGTCGACCAGGAACGGTGCGTCGGCGACGTTCACCTCGACCACCGATCCGGACAGCTCGTAGCCGCTGGCGGCCACCGTTGGGTGGTAGCAGCGCACGGCCAGCGTGGTGTCACGGCGACCGTCGACGAACTGGAACAGGCTCTGCACCTGAACCGCGAGCTGCTCCAACGGCAGGCCGTCGGGCGAGGGCGGGGGGCAGTCGCCGCACGTACATGCGCACGAATGCCGCGAGCACGCCGGTGCGGGTTACCCCCAGTTCGTCGAGCAGCAGGTCAGCAAGCGACGGTCCGCTATCGGGATCGATGGTCGTGCTGGCCGAAACTGGGCCGCTCACGAGACGAGATCCTACCAGTGCTCGACAGCGGTCCCCAGCACCATCGAACGAGAGATGAATAAGAGGGGTCAGTCGCTTTTTATTCACGACGACTGCTAACTGCACTCCTCGGCCTCAGTGTGAATAAAAGGCGACTGACCCCTCTTATTCAGAGCGTTGGCAGGCTGGCGTCAGTGAACTCGACGAATTCGCCGGTGACCAGGTACTCGACCTGCTCGCCGATGTCGACGCAGTTGTCGCCGATGCGCTCCAGCGCCCGCGAGATCAGCACGCCGTGCAGGCCCGACTCGCCCAGCGACGCGGCGCCGCCGTTGTCCTCCATGCGCGCCGAGAACCGGTGGTGGGCCAGGTTGACCGACTTGTCGAGCTCGAGCAGCGACCGAGCCGCCGTCACGTCCCGCTCGGTCAGCGCGCCCATCGCGACCGTCAGCATCTGGTCGACCCGGCTCGCCATCGAGGTGAAGTCGTGGATCAGCTCGGGCGGGAACGGCGTGTCGCGCGCCAGCTCGAAGAGCTTCGCGATGTTCACGCACTGGTCGCCGATGCGCTCGAGGTTGTGGTTGATGTGAATGATCGCCAGCACCAGCCGCAGATCGGCGGCCACCGGTTGCTGGCGGGCCAGCACCGACGCCGCCTCACGCTCGACCTCCAGGTAGAGCGAATCGATCGGATCGTCGTCGGCGATGATCTGCACGGCGGTATGCGAATCGTCGCCCTGGAACAGATCGATCACCCGCACGAGCGACCGGCGGATGCGATCGGCCTCGGACTGGATAAGTCGCTCGAGTTCGTCGAGTTCGGTCTGGAACTGTTCGCGCTGGCCCATGACGCCCCGTTACCCGAAACGGCCGGTGACGTAGTCCTCGGTGCGCTGGTCGTTCGGCTTGGTGAACAGCTGTGCGGTCGGCCCGAACTCGACCAGGATGCCGTGCCGTCCGTCGTCGACCACCTCGACGCTGTAGAACGCGGTCATGTCGGCCACACGCGCCGCCTGCTGCATGTTGTGGGTCACGATCACGATCGTGTACTGGCTCTTCAGCCGCTGCACCAGATCCTCGACCACCTGGGTGGCGATCGGGTCGAGCGCCGAGGCGGGCTCGTCCATCAGGATCACGTCGGGCTCGATGGCGATCGCCCGGGCGATGCAGAGCCGCTGCTGCTGGCCGCCCGAGAGCCCCAGAGCGCTGCCCTTGAGCCGCGACTTGACCTCGTCCCAGAGTCCGGCGCCGGCCAGCGCGTGCTGCACGCGGTCGTCCAGATTGTCCTTCATGCCGTGCAGCCGCAGTCCGAACGCCACGTTGTCGTAGATCGACTTGGGGAACGGATTGGGCCGCTGGAACACCATCCCGATGCGGCGCCGCACCTCGACCGGGTCGACGCCCGAGGCGTTCAGGTCGTAGCCGTGGTAGCTGATGGTGCCCTCCACGGTGGCGCCCTTGACCAGGTCGTTCATGCGGTTGAAGCTGCGCAGCAGAGTGGTCTTACCACAGCCCGACGGCCCGATGAACGCGGTGACCAGGTTCTTGTGCACCTTCATGTCGACGTTCTTGATGGCCGGCCGTCCGCTGTAGGACACCGTGACACCCTGCACGTCGAATACGACATCGTGTCCGGCCACGGGATCATCGCTGTGGTTACTGGCCAGCGAAGCCAGTGCTCCGGCCGAGATGACCTCCTCCTGCGGCGACCTCGGGCTCGGGCCTGAGCACCCTCGACAGCGGGATCGTCGGAGGTCACTTCGGTAATCGAATGAACTTCGTCGTGCGGCATTCAGGAAGCCCTTTCAGTCTCTTGGCGTGAGGCGGGATGCATCAGCGCATCTGCTCGATCTGGCGGCGGTTGCGGAGTGAGAGCAGCCGGCCGGCGAGGCTGCCCACCAGGACGATCGCGATCAGCACGAGCGCGGCCGCCCACGCCTGCTGTTGCAGCGCCTTGCTGGGTTGCTCGGAGTTCTCGAAGATGCTGAGCGGAATCGAGGCCATCGGCTGGCCGGGATCGAACGACACCGTGCTCGCGACGATCGACGACGTGAACAGGAGCGGCGCGGTCTCGCCCGCTGCACGGGCCACCGCCACGATCGTGGCGGTGACGATGCCGCCCAGCGCCGTGGGCAGGATCACCCGCAGCACCGTCCGCGAGCGCGTGGCACCCAGTGCCATGCCGCCCTCGCGCAGCTGCCCGGGCACCAGCAGGAGCACCTCTTCGGTCGACCGGGCGATCACCGGCAGCATGATGATGGAGAGCGCCAGGCCACCCGCCCAGCCCGACTGGCCGTGGCCGATCACGAGCAGGCTGTAGATGAAGACACCGATCACGATGGTGGGCACGCCGGCCAGCATGTTCAGCAGCAGGCGGATGGCACCCGCGATCGACGGCTTGGCAAACTCGGTGGTGTAGATGGCAAGCAGGATGCCGAACGGCACCGAGATGCAGGTGGCGATCGCGACCATGATCAAGGTGCCGACGATGGCGGTGGAGATGCCACCCGACTGTGCCGTGGCCAGATAGATGTTGGACGACGGCTCCGAGGTGAGGAACGTCCAGCTGAGCGCCGGGGCGCCGTGCTTGATCACGCTGGCGATGACGATGATCAGCATCACCACAGCCAGCACGGAGGCGAGCGTGCCCAGGAGCTCCATGAACTGGCCGACGCGCTTGCGGCGCTTCGACCGGCGCGTGGGCTGGAACGGATTCTCGGCGATCGCGCTCATGCCCGCGCCTCCCGCTTCCTGTTCATGCGGGCCACGATGCGCTGGGCCGCGAGGTTGGTGATCAGGCTGATGGCCAGCAGGATGAGCGCCAGGTAGAACAGCGACGCCTTGCCGAGCGAGGTGGGCGTGCCGTTGAACGTGGCCGCGATCATGCTTGCGAGCGTGTTGCTCGAGGCAAAGAGGCTCCAGTGCCAGCCCAGCGCACCACCGATCACCTGGGTCACGGCGATCGCCTCGCCCGCCGCGCGACCGAAGGCGAGCATCGAGCCTGCAACAAGGCCGCTTCCGACCTGCGGGATCGCGACCTGGCGGATCATCTCCCAGCGGGTGGCGCCGAGTCCCATAGCGCCCTGCTTGAGGTCGCCGGGCACGCTCAGAAACAGCTCACGGCTGATGCTTGCGATGATCGGCACGCACATGATCGTGAGCAGGATGCAGGCGGGCAGGAGGCCGACCGGGGACGGGTAGCCCGAGAAGAGTGGGATGAACCCGAGGTGGTCGTTCAGCCACGGCTCGACATGCTGGGCCAGAAAGGGGCCCATCACGATGATGCCCCACAGGCCAAGGATCACCGAGGGGATGGCGGCCAGCAGCTCGACCAGCATTCCGATCGGCGTGCGCACCCAGCCCGGTGCGAGTTCGCTCAGGAAGATTCCGATGGCGATGCCGATCGGCACGGCCATGCACAGCGTCACGACCGAGGTGAACAGCGTGCCGAGGATCAGGTAGCGGGCACCGAACTCATTCGTCACCGAGTTCCAGGTGGTACCGGTGATGAACTGCAGGCCGAACTCCTGGATCGACGGCCAGGCGCCGTCCAGCACCTTCCAGAGCAGCAGTGCCATCAGCACCGCCAGGATCAGCGCGGCGGCGGCCGCCAGCACCCTGAGGCCCTTGTCACCAAGCCGTCTGCCCCCAGCAGGGGGCGCAAAATCACCCGTGATTGGTTCGGTTGCCATCGATTCCTTGAGTGAGTCGTGAACTGAACATCAAAGACAGAGGGCCCCGGACGCACCGGCCCCGACACCGGCGCATCCGGGGCAACGGGCGCGCTACTTGATCTGCGCGATCACCGTCTTGTCATGCGCCACGATGTTGGCGGGCAGCGCCGGGTACCCGAGATCGGGTCCGAACGACTGGCCGTCCGTGATCGCATAGGTGAGGAACGCCGCGAGCGTGGGCCCGTGAGGAGCATCCTTGGGCACGATCGCGTACGTGTAGGTGGACATCGGGTACGCACCCTTGGCCGAGGCCGGCGGATTCACCAGCGGCACCGAGCCGTCAGGCTGCACCGCGGTGACTGCCTTGGCGGCCGCCAGGATGCCGTCGAGCGACGGCTCGGGGAACTGACCCGCTGCGTTCTGCAGCAGCGCCTGGTTCAGACCGTCGACGGCGATGTACGACACGGCGACGTAGCCGATCGCGCCGTCGGTGGCCTGGACGGCAGCGGCAACGCCCGAGTTCTTGTCGGCAGCGTTACCAGCCGGCCAGGACGGGCTGGTCGAAGCGCCTACGGCCGACTTCCACGCGGGATCGACGGCCGACAGGTAGCTGGTGAACACCCAGGTGTCGCCCGAGCTGTCCGAGCGATAGATGGGGGTGACGTGGGTCGACGGCAGGTTCACGCTCGGATTGAGCTGCTTGATCTGCGCGTCGTTCCAGGACGTGATCTTGCCCTGATACATCTGCGAGACGATCTTGCCCGTCAGATGCAGATTGTTGGGCACGCCCTTGACGTTGTAGGTCACGACCGTCGCGGCCAGGGCCCACGGCACCTGCACACAACCCTTGCAGGCGGTGGCCTGGTCGGAGGTCAGCGGCGCGTCGGACGCGCCGAAATCCACCGTCCGGGCGGTGATGGCATCGACGCCGCCACCCGAGCCGATGGCACCGTACGTGACGGTGACCGCAGCGGCACTCTTGGCGTAGTCGGGCTGCCACTGCGCCATGAGAGGCGCGATCAGCGTGCTGCCGGCGCCGACCAGGACGTTGGTGGTCGAACTCGTGCTGCTGCTCTGCGAGCTGCTGCTGCTACTGCTGCTTGATGACGAACTGCCGCACCCGGCAGCGACCAGCAGCACCGCTGCTGCGACAGGCACGATGGCCCACTTCATTTTCCGCATTTATCCCCTCCACGGGCAGGCTTACTCCACTGACGCCATGGATTGTCCGAGACATCGGGCCTGCCGTGGGTTACGGCGCGGGTGCACGATTGGTGAAGTCTCTGTGAACGACCTACGCCCGCTCCAGCGGGTTCACCAACAGTTCACAGTTAGCCCGCTCAGAGCGAGTTTCCGGCGGCCGCGAGCGCGGCGTCGAACACCCGGTCGCGGCCCAGCCGGTCGAGCTGGGAGGCAAGTAGAGCCGCCCAATCTGGACAGGGCAGCATGACCGTGTGGCCGGGGTTGTCGCCCCCGCGGGCCAGTCCGACATCGCCCTTGCCGGTGCGCTCCACCAGCAGGTCGTGACGACCGCAGTCGATGCGGATGCGGGTCACGCCGCCGGCGTGGGGCTCGTGGTGGAATCCAAGCTGGCGGCCGAGCCTCGACCGCACCCACCCGGCGACCAGCGCCGCCTCGTTGTCGGGGCCGCACACCTCGACGCCCATCGAGCGGCTCAGCATCGCCTGACCGTCGGCGCTGTCGGTGAGGCTGGCCACCGCCTCGCGCCAGGGCGTCAGCCGCGCCCAGGCAAGGTCGGTGACCGGCGGGCCCAGCGTGGCCGCCTCGACCAGTTCGCCCAGTCCGCACTCGTCCGAATCGAGGATCAGCCGGGTCGCGTCGGCGGCCAGCCGCTGGAACAGCTCGCGCTGGTCGCCGACCTTGCCGTTCCAGAGCAGGAACACGGGAAGGTCGGGGATCACGAGCGAGGCGACCGCGCTGGGCAGTGCCCTCGGCAGTCCCCGCACGATCATCTGCTCGGAGCGCACCTCGTGGCCCGAGGGGTTGTGCCACGCCGAACTCGAGACCTCGGCGCTGGTGGGGCCGTCGCCCGGCACGTTCACGATCGCCCGCAGCGGGCGGCTGCCGTCGATCAGCTGGAGCGCGTCCATGGTGCGGGTGAGCTGCTCGGGTTCGGCCGCCACCGCCACCAGGTTGAGGGTGGTGGCGCGCACGCTCGACCCGCCCTCGGCGGTGCGGATGCGCAGCAGTTCACGCTCGACCCTGGCGAGATCGGCGACGACAATCGGTTCGACGGTGCTCACGGCCGGCGCCAGCGGCGGCCGTCGCGGGCCAGCAACTCGTCGGCCCCGCCGGGTCCCCACGAGCCCGCCGAGTAGAGCTGCGGCGACCCGCCCCGCTCCCACTGCTCCAGCAGCGGATCGCAGATCTCCCACGAGCGTTCGACCCCGTCCTGCCGCGTGAAGAGCGTGCCGTCGCCGCGGATCGCGTCGAGCAGCAGCGTCTCGTAGGCCTCGGGCACCTCGGACAGGAACGACGAGCCGTACAGGAAGTCCATGTTGACCGTGCGGATGGAGAGGGTCGGTGCGGGCGCCTTGGCCCCGAACCGCAGCGAGATGCCCTCGTCGGGCTGGATGCGCAGCACCAGCGCATTGGACTCCAGGTGCTCGACCGCGTGCGGGGTGAACGGCAGGTGCGGAGGACGCCGAAACTGCACCGCGATCTCGGTCACGCGCTTGGCCATGCGCTTACCCGCGCGGATGTAGAACGGCGTTCCGGCCCAGCGCCAGTTCTGGATCTGCAGCTTGGCGGCGACGAAGGTGGGCGTGGCGGAGTCGGGCGACACGCCCGGCTCAGAGGTGTATCCGTCGACCGCCTCGCCGGCCACGAACCCCGGCGTGTACTGGCCGCGCACCGCATGCTCGAAGGCCATCGGCTCGACGGCGCGCAGCAGCTTGATCTTCTCGTCGCGCACCGGGTCGGCCTCGAACGTCGACGGCGGCTCCATCGCCACCAGCGCCAGCACCTGCAGCAGGTGGTTCTGCACGATGTCGCGCACCACCCCGGTCTCCTCGTAGAACGCCGCGCGGTGCTCGACGCCGATCGCCTCGGCCACGGTGATCTGCACGTGGTCGACGTAGGTGTTGTTCCACACCGGTTCGAAGATGGCGTTGGCAAACCGGAACGCGAAGATGTTCTGCACCGTCTCCTTACCGAGGTAATGATCGATGCGGTAGATCTGCTCCTCGCGAAACGGCTTGTGCACCACCGCGGCCAGTTCCTGGGACGACTCGAGGTCGTGACCGAACGGCTTTTCGATCACCACCCGGGCAAATCCGTGCGGGCGGTTGAGCTTGGTGGCGCCCATGCGCTGCAGGATCACCGGGAAGAACTTGGACGGCGTGGACAGGTAATAGACGCGGTTTCCCTCGGTGCCCATGTCGGCGTCAACCTGCTCGAGTACCTCGCCCAGTGCGGCGAACTGCGCGTCGTCGTCGAACCCGCCGGGCTGGTAGCGCAGCATTGCCGCGAACACCGGCCAGTAGTGCTCGTCGATCGGCGTGCGCGAATGCACCTCGATCGCGGCCCGGCAGAAGTTGCGGTACTCCTCGTCGGTCATCTCGGTGCGGGAGTAGCCCACCAGCGCAAACCGCGCGGGCAGCAGCCCGCGGCGGCCCAGGTTGTAGATCGCCGGCAAGAGCTTGCGCTGAGCAAGGTCGCCGGTGGCACCAAAGATCACAAAGGCGGCCGGGACGTTCGCGCCGCCCACGCGCAGCCCCTGGCGCAGCGGATTCTCGCCGGTGCGCTCGGCGATGCTCACGCCGCGCCCCGCTCGGCATCAACTCCGGCCAACCGGTCACGCACGGTGCCGATCAGCGAGTCGAACGACTCGGCAAACGACTTCACACCGTCCAGCTCGAGCTGGTGGGTGACGGCGTCCAGGTCGACCCCGGCGGCGTCGAGCGACGCGATCTCGCCCTCCGCCTCGGCCACGTCAGCATCCACCGTGCGCGCCACGACGCCGTGATCCGAGAACGCCGCGATGGTGCCCTCGGGCATGGTATTGACGCAGTGGGGGCCGATCAGCGAGTCGACGTAGAGCACATCGGAGTACTCGGGATTCTTGGTGCCGGTCGAGGCCCACAGCGGTCGCTGCACGTGGGCGCCACGCGCCGCCAGCGCCTGCCAGCGGTGTCCGCTGATGGTCGCCTCGAAGTGCTGGTAGGCGAGCTTGGCGTTGGCCACGGCGATCCTGCCGCGCAGCGGCGAGTCATCGGGCAGCTGCTTGTCGACCGCGGTGTCCACGCGGCTGACAAAGAAGCTCGCCACCGAATGCACGTCGTCGATCGCAAGCCCGGCTTCTACCCGCCGTTCGAGTCCGCGGATGAACGCCTCGTGGATGGCGTCGTAGGCCGTCAGCGAGAAGAGCAGCGTCACGTTGACGTTGATGCCCGCAAAGATCGACTCCTCGATGGCCGGCACGCCCTCGGCCGTACCGGGGATCTTGATGAAGATGTTGGGCCGGTCGATGCGCTCCCAGAACTCGGGCGCGGCGGCCACCGACGCTGCCGTGTCGTTGGCCATGTTGGGCGGCAGCTCGAACGACACGAAGCCGTCCAGGTGGGCGGTGTCGTCGTAGACCTTGCGGATCTGGTCGGCGGCCTCGCGCACGTCCTCGATGGCCAGTTCGAAGAACACGTCTTCGGGCGACCCACCGCTGTCGTGCAGGGCGTGGATGGCCGAGTCGTAGTCGGACGAGTCGGCGATCGCCTTCTGGAAGATGGTCGGGTTGGACGTCACACCGACGATGCCCTCGTCGACCATCTTGCGAAACTCGCCCGATTCGAGCCAGCCGCGCCGGATGTTGTCGAGCCAGGGGCTCGTACCGGCGGCTGCCAACTGCTTTCAACCTGTCAGACATGAGTGTTCATCTCCTCGTCACGCGGTTGCGCGCTCGCCTCCACCGACCAGTGCCCGGGCCGCCTCGGCGACTCGTTCGGGGGTGAATCCAAGCTCCTTCATCACGGTTGCCCCAGGAGCGGACGCACCGAACCTCTCGAGGCCGATGACGGTGCCGCTCAGCCCGGCGTAGCGCTCCCAGCCAAGCGTCGAAGCAGCCTCGACCGTCACCCGCGCGGTGATATCCGGCGGGATCACCGAGTCGCGGTAGGCCTCGTCCTGCTCCTCGAAGAGTTCCCACGAGGGCAGCGAGACCACCCGCGAGCGGATGCCCTGCTCGGTGAGCAGCTTGCGGGCCTCCAGGCACAGGTGCACCTCCGAACCGGTGGCGATCAGCAGTACCTCGGGATCGTCGTCACCCTCCAGCACGTACCCACCGCGGGCGGCGTCGGCCACCGGATACTGCGCCGCGTCGAGCACGGGCAGTCCCTGCCGCGTGAGCACGAGCGCCGTGGGCCGGTCGCCGGCCAGCGCCACCTTCCAGCCCACCGCAGTCTCGTTGGCGTCGGCGGGCCGAAACACGTCGATGTCGGGTGTGGCCCGCAGAGTGGCCAGCTGCTCGATCGGCTGATGGGTGGGGCCGTCCTCGCCCAGCCCGATCGAGTCGTGCGTGTAGACCAGCGTCGTGGGGATGTGCATCAGACCGGCCAGGCGCACCGCCGGCTTGGCGTAGTCCATGAAGTTGAAGAACGTGCCGCCGTAGGGCCGCAGACCGCTCAGCGCCAGACCGTTCAGCGCTGCGGTCATGCCGTGCTCGCGCACACCGAACCGCAGGTAGCGGCCGGCCGGATTGCCGGGCTGGAAGTCGTCCCAGTCGGGCGGCAGGGTGTTGTTGGAGGGGGTGAGGTCGGCAGACCCGCCGATCAGCTGCGGCACCTGGCCGGCGAGCTGGGCCAGCACCTTGCCCGACGCCGCCCGGGTGGCGAGCGGCCCGTCGTCGGGCACGAAGTCCTTCAGCTCGGGCACCGGCACCTCGCCGGCGTAGATGCTGCGGAACTCCGCGGCGTTGGGGAGCGCGTCGATCTGCTGCTGCCACTCGGCCTGCAGCTGGGCGCCGCGGGCGCCGATCTCGCGGTAGCGCTCGCCGGCCGCGTCGGGCACGCAGAAGAACTTGTCGGGATCGAACCCGAGCGTGCGCTTGGTCTCGGCCTGCTGCTCGGGCCCGCGCGCGTCGGAGTGCGCGCGATGGGTGCCGGCGTCGCGCGATCCGTAGCCGATGATGGTCTTCACGTTCACGAACGCGCGGCTGGCCCTCGACCGCGATGGCCGCGTCGATGGCGGAGTCGAGCTCGTCGGAGGTCGTTGCCGTCGGCCACGTGCGACACGGCCCAACCGTACGCCTCGTAGCGCTTGGCGCGATCCTCGGTGAAGGCGATCTCGGTATCGCCGTCGATCGAGACGTGGTTGTCGTCGTAGAGGAACACCAGGTTGTCGAGACCCAGATGCCCGGCCAGCGACGATGCCTCGCCGGAGACGCCCTCCATCAGATCGCCGTCCGACACGATCACGAACACGCGGAACCCGGCCGCATCGCCGAACCGGCCGGCCAGATGCTTGCCGGCGATCGCCATGCCGACGCTGGTGGCCGCGCCCTGGCCCAGCGGCCCGGTGGTGGTCTCGACGCCCTTGGTGTGGCGGTACTCGGGATGACCCGGTGTGCGGCTGCCCCACTGGCGGAAGCTCTCCAGCTCGGACATCGGCAGGTCGTAGCCGGTCAGATGCAGCAGCGAGTAGAGCAGCATGCACCCGTGGCCCGGCCGAGAGCACGAACCGGTCGCGGCCCGGCCAGTGCGGATCAGCCGGGTTGAACCGCAGGTGCCGCGACCACAGCGCGTGTGCCAGCGGCGCGCAGCCCAGCGGCAGGCCGGGGTGGCCGGACTTGGCCTTCTCGACCGCGTCCAGCGAGAGCGTACGCACGGTGTTCACACACAGTTGATCGGTCTCGTCGAAAGATCTTGACACTTGCGCTCCTCCGTCTCTGGTCTCGAACCGCACGTTACACCCCTCGTGCGAGGCTCAGGGATAACGATTGGAGACTTGCCGGCCTGCGATCCGCAGGTCTGTCTGCTCATGCACGATTACCCCGCGCCCGGCCAGTTCATCGGCCGCTCCCGGCTCGACCGAACCGCCGACCGCGATGCAGTCCACACCGGCCGCCCGGCAGCCGGCCGCCACGCGCGCCACCACCTTGCCGGACAGGGTCTGCATATCGATGCGGCCCTCCGCGGTGATGCACAGGTCGGCCGCCGCCACGGCCGCGGCAAATCCCGCCCGCTCCATGACCAGCTCGGCGCCCCACCGCGGCTCGGCCCCCAGGTGCATCAGCATCGCGCCGATGCCACCTCCGGCGCCCGCGCCCGGACGCTCGGCCGTCTCCGAACTCGAGCCCCGCCAGGCGCTGCTCGAGCGCGGCGATCTGGTCGGCGTCGGCGCCCTTCTGCCGTGCGAACACCGCGGCGGCGCCGTGGCCTCCCAGCAGCGGGTTCTCCACGTCGAGCGCCGCGACCAGTTGTACGCCTGCGGGCAGATCACCCAGACCGGTGAGCAGTCCCTCGCCGCCATCGGTGCTGGCGGTGCCGCCCACGCCCACGATGACCGTCTGGGCGCCGGCCTCGATCGCGGCGCGGATCAACTCACCGGCGCCCTCGGAGCTCGCGCCGATGGGATCGGGCTCCAGATCGGCCACCAGGAGCAGGCCGCAGGCCGACGCGACATCGACGGCGGCGGTGGGCGCGTCGAGCAGCGCAAAGCGGGCCTCGATCGGCCGTCCGGCGCTGTCGTGCACGGCGGCGGTGTGCCAGGTGCCGGCGGCCGCGGCACAGAGCGCTGCGGCGGTGCCCTCGCCGCCGTCGGCCAGCGGCATCGTCACCACCTCGTCACCGGGCCGGCCCTCCAGCCAGCCGGCGCTTAGAGCCTGGGCAGCCTCGGCCGCGGTGTAGGTGCCGCGCAGCTTGTCGGGGGCGATCAGAACGTGCACGGGCGAAATCTCGCACACTCGGGCAGGGAACCGCGCGGCTGTGCCGAACGCGGTGCAATGCCCACGCTCCCCGCTGACCCCCGCAGGCTGAAGACTCCCGAACGGCTCTGGCTGCGCTATCTGATCGCCGACCTCGAAGGCGATGTGCAGCGCATGCAACGGTTGGGCCGGATCCTCGACACCACCCGCTAGTGAATAACAGGGGTCAGCCACTTTCTATTCACGAGTAGGCCGCGGGATCCACCGATGCTCTTAGGTGAATAGAAAGTGGCTGACCCCGTTTATTCACCGGTAGCATCGACCCGATGCAGTCGCAGTACATCTGGCAGCCGGACGCTGCGTATCGGGAGCAGGCTCGGGTGACGGCATTCATGCGCGAGCTGGGTATCGAGGACTGGCGCGAGCTTTACCGCCGCTCGGTAGAGGACATCGGATGGTTCTGGGACGCGGTGGTGCAGCACCTGGGGCTCGAGTTCTTCCAGCCTTTCAGCCAGGTGGTGGACGAGTCGCGTGGGCCCGAGTGGGCGACGTGGTTTGGCGGCGTCGACCGTGAACCTGACGTACAACTGCGTCGATCGCCATGCCCAGGGCGCCGCCGCCAACCGGCCGGCGATCGTGTGGGAGAGCGAGGACGAGCAGGTGCGCACCCTGAGCTATGCCGAGCTGCGGGTCGAGGTCGACCGGTTGTGCCGCGGCCTGCTCGAGCTGGGCGTGGGTCACGGTGACGCTGTTGGCATCTACCTGCCGATGTCGCCCGAGGTGGCGATCGCCTTCTTCGCAGTGGCCAAGCTGGGCGCGATTGCGGTGCCGATCTTCTCGGGGTTTGCTGCGCCGGCGGTGGCGGCCCGGCTGGCCGACGCCGCCGCGGTGTGCGTGATCACCGCAGACGCAGTGCCGCGCAAGGGCCGGCCGGTGGCGATGAAGCAGGTGGTCGACGAGGCGTGCACGCAGGCGCCAACCGTGCGCAGTGTGGTGGTGTGGGATCGGCTCGGGCTCCGCACCGCCCATGCAGGCTGGGCGTGACCACTGGTGGCACGAGTTCGTGGCCGGCCGCGACGAGCCGCTGGCTGCGCCGCCGCTCGATCCCGAGGACACGCTGATGGTGATCTACACCTCGGGGACGACCGGCAAGCCCAAGGGAGCGGTGCACACGCAGGCCGGTTTCCTGGTCAAGATCGCCGAGGAGTGCGCCTTCCAGACCGATGTGCATCCCGAAGACCGGTTCATGTGGGTCTCGGACATGGGCTGGATCATGGGGCCCAAGGTCGTCGTCGGCACCGCCGCGCTGGGCGCCACGCTGGTGCTCAGCGAGGGCGCTCCCGACTATCCGGACGCCGGCCGCCTGTGGCGCCAGGTCGAGCGGCATCGCATCAGCGTGCTGGGCGTCTCGCCGACGCTGATCCGCGCGCTCAAGTCACACGGAGACGACCCGGTGCTCGCCGCCGACCGCTCGTCCTTACGGATCCTGGCATCGACCGGCGAGCCGTGGAATCCCGAGCCATACCGCTGGCTGTTCGACGTCGGCGGCGAGGGCCGCTGCCCGATCATCAACCTGTCGGGCGGCACCGAGGTCGGCGCGTGCTTCCTCTCGCCGATGCCGGTGATGCCGCTCAAGGAGTGCACGCTCGGCGCACCGTCGCTGGGCATGGCGATGGATGTGGTCGACCAATCCGGCCGGCACCTGCCGCCCGGCGAGGTGGGCGAGCTGGTGTGCCGGCGGCCGTGGCCGAGCATGACGCGCGGCGTGTGGCGCGACCCCGAGCGTTACCTGGATGCGTACTGGCGGCGCATGCCGGGGCTGTGGGTGCACGGCGACTGGGCGTCGGTCGACGAGGACGGCTACTGGTACCTGCACGGCCGCTCCGACGACACGCTGAACATCGCCGGCAAGCGCATCGGGCCGGCCGAGTTCGAGTCGGCCGCGGTCGACCATCCGGCTGTGGCCGAGGCCTGCGCGATCGGCGTACCCGATCCGGTCAAGGGCGAGGTGGCGCTGCTCTACTGCGTCGCCGCGCCCGGCACCGCCGTCGACGACCAGACCGTCGCAGCCGTGCGGGCGCACGTCACCACGATCCTGGGCAAGGCGTTCGCACCGGCGCGGGTGCAGTTCGTGCCCGCGCTGCCCAAGACCCGCTCGGCCAAGATCGTGCGCCGGGCGGTGCGCGCCGCAGCACTCGGCCGCGACCCCGGCGACCTGTCTTCCGTCGAGAATCCCGAGGCGCTCGAGCAGATTGGTGCTCTATCGAGCGGCGGGGATGGTACGCTCGCATCCGCATGAGCGAAGGACTTCTCCACGGAAAGACCGCCCTCGTCGCCGGAGTGGCCAACAAGCGCTCGATCGCCTGGGCGGTCGCGCAGAAGCTGCACGAGGCCGGCGCAGACCTCGCGTTCACCTACCAGGGTGAGCGGCTGGAAGGCTCGGTCTCGAAGCTCGCCGAATCGGTCGGGTCGAAGCTCTTGGTGGACTGCGACGTGAGCGACGATGCGAGCATCGAACGCGCCCTGGCCGCGGTCGGCGAAGGCACCGGCGGCATCGACATCCTGGTGCACTCGATCGCCTACGCGCCGCCGGACGCGTTCCAGAAGCGGTTCATCGAGACTTCGCGGTCGACCTTCGCCACGGCGCTCGACATCTCGGCGTACTCGATGATCGCGATGGCCGCCGCCGCCGAGCCGATCATGCGCGACGGCGGGTCGATGGTGACGCTCACCTACATGGCCAGCGAGCGGGTGTTCCCCAAGTACAACGTGATGGCCGTCGCCAAGGCGGCGCTCGAGACCAGCGTGCGGTACCTGGCCTACGAGCTGGGCCCCGGCGGGCATCCGCGTGAACGCGATCTCGGCAGGCCCGGTGCGCACGCTCGCGGCCAAGGGCATCGAGGGCTTCGACCAGATGGAGTCCATCATCGAGTCGCGCTCGCCGCTGGGCCGCAACATCGAGGCCGGCGATGTGGGCAACACGGCGCTCTACCTGACGAGCCCCCTGTCACAGATGGTGACCGGGACGGTGGTGTACGTCGACTCCGGCTACCACGCCATGGGTATGTAGATGACCCTCGCGCTGACCGTCCTTGGCGGCAGCCCGGCCTGGCCCAATGCGGGCCAGGGAGCGTCCGGCTACCTGGTCGAGAGCGACACGCAGCGCATCCTGATCGACTGCGGATCGGGGATCGGCCAGGAGCTGCGGCTGAACGACCCGGGGCCGCTGACCGCGATCGTGATCAGCCACTGGCACGCCGACCACTGGTTCGACCTGGTGCCTCTGCACTACGCCTTCCGCTACGGCAGCTGGCGTGACCGGCCGCGGCCCAGCCTGCACCTACCGCCCGGCGGCCGGCAGGTGCTCGATACGGTCGCGTCGGTATGGGACGGGTCGGCCGAGACGTTCGAAGCGGCGTTCGATATGCACGAGTACGACCCGATCGGCGATCTGCGGCTGGGCGAGCTGCGGTTCACCTTCGCGCCGTGCCTGCACTACACCACGTGCTACTCGATGCGGATCGCCGCGGCCAGCAAGACGATCGTCTACTCGGCCGACACCGCACCCACCGATCGCCTCGCGCGGTTTGCCTACGGCGCCGATCTGTTCATGTGCGAGGCGGCCCTGATGGATGCCGCCACCGACTCCAAGGAGCGCGGCCACATGGACGCGCGCGAGGCGGCTACCGAGGCCGTCAAGGCGCGCGCCGGGCGGCTGCTCTTGACCCATGTGCCCGAGGAGAACGGTCACGAGGCGATGGCCGAGGTGGCCCGCTCGATCTACTCCGGCCAGGTGGACGTGGCCCACCCCGGCCTGCGTATCGAGCTGTAACTACTGCCGCGAACGCAACAAACGTGCCTGGCACGTTTGTTGCAGTTAGGCGCTGAGGGTGACGCGGGAGACGCCGAGCATGCCCTCGGCGGCCTTCTCGGCGCAGCGCTGCAGACTCTCGGACATCGACGGGTTGACGGCCGCCGTCTCGGCCAGCGCCAACACCGACAACTCCGCGTGCACGGCCAGAGCCACCGCGGTGATCACCTCGCTGGCCCGGAACCCCACCATCGCGCCGCCCAGGATGCGCCCGCTCTCGGGGTCGGTGAGCAGCTTGATCAGGCCGTCGGTCTCGGACTCCATCACCGCCCGCGGATTCGCTCTGATGAGGTGCTTGGTGACGTCGACCGGCGTCCCATCCAGGCGCGCCTGGCGTTCGGAAATGCCGGCCTTGGCGATCTCGGGGCGAGTGAACACGCACCACGCCACACCTGTGTAGCTGATGCCCTCAGGGCCGAGCCCGGCGGCATCCATCGCCGCGCTGCGACCGTGCATCGCGGCAGTGTTGGCCAGCATGATCTGCCCCGTCACGTCGCCGCACGCGTAGATGTGCGGCACGTTCGTGCGGCAATGGTCGTCCACCGGCAGCGTGCCGCGGTCGCCGAACTCGACGCCGGCCGCCTCGAGCCCGAGCCCCTGGGTGTTGGGTCGCATGCCGATACACAGGAGCGCGTGCGAGCAGTCGATCTCGCGGCCGTCCTCCAGCATCACCCGCGCGCCCTCGCGATCCTCGTACTCCTCGATGCCCGACGCGCGGCCATTCTTGAGCACGTCCATGCCGCGCCGCAGGAACACCTCTTCCAGCACCTCGGCCAGATCGGGATCGTCATTGGGCAGGATCTGGTCGCGGGCCGAGATCAGCGTCACCCGCGAGCCGCAGCGCGAGAAGAAGTCGGCGAACTCACAGCCGGTCGGGCCGGCGCCCAGCACCACCAGGTGCTCGGGCAGTTCGCGCAGGTCGAACACCTGGCGGGTGGTCAGCATGCGATTGGCGTCGGGGTGCACGAACGGCGGCACGAACGGCGAGGCTCCGGTGCACACCAGCAACGCGTCGAACTCGACCTCGTGATCGCGATCGTCCACGCAGACGGTCAGCGAGTTGGGTCCCGTGACCTGGCCGAACCCCGGAAGCACGCGCACGTTGATGCCGTCCATCCGCTCGCGCACGCCGCGGCTCTGATGCAGCGCCACGGCCCGCGCACGGGCCAGCGCACGGCGCAGGTTGACCCGCGGCATGCCGTGCTCGAAGTCGATGCCGTCGTCGATCGCACGGCCCACGTTGAGCATGGCATCGGCCGTCGTCAGCAGCGTCTTTGACGGAATCGCGTCGGTCATCGTGCAGTTGCCGCCCAGCTGGTTGTCCTCCACCAGCGTGACGTCTGCACCCAGATGAGCGGCGGTCGCAGCGGCCGCGTAGCCGGCCGGTCCGCCACCAAGAATGGCAACCTTCATGTTGGACATCGTAAACTGATCCCCATCGACCGTACGCCAACATCTCTTGACCCCGGCCAGATTCGTGCCGGGTTCCCATCTCTGGTACCCGGACGTGTGTATCTGGACAACCCCGGCGGCACGCAGGTGCACGAGTCCGTGATCGCCGCGATGCGCGAGTTCTTCCAGAATCAGAACGCCAACCTGGGTGGACCGTTCGAAACGTCGATCGCCGCCGAGCGGATGCTGATCGACGCGCGCCAGACTGCAGCGGAGTTCCTCGGCGCCGGGTCGGGTGACGAGATCATCTTCGGGGCGAACATGACCACGCTCACCATGCACGCCTCGCGCACGCTGCTGCGCGAGTTGGGGCCGGGAGACGAGATCCTGGTGACCGGACTCGACCACGACGCGAACGTCGCGCCGTGGCTGCTGGCGGCGGAGGACCGCGGCGTGACCGTGCGCCAGGCGGGGATCGATCTCGACACCTGCCTGATCGAGATGGACGATTTCGCCGCGCAAGCTCTCCGACCGCACGCGCGTGGCCGCGTTCGGCTGGGCGTCCAACGGCGCGGGCACGGTCAGCGACGTCGCGCGCATGGTCGAACTCTGCCACGACGCGGGCGCGCTCACCTACGTGGATGCCGTGCACTTCGGGCCGCACGGGCCGATCGACGTCGAGGCGCTCGGCACCGACTTCCTGGTGTGCTCGGCCTACAAGTTCTTCGGGCCGCACGTGGGCATCCTCTACGGGCGCCGCGAGCAGCTCGAGCGGCATCGCCCGTACAAGGTGCGGCCCTCCTCGCCCGATGCCGCCGGACTCATGGGAGACGGGCACCGTCAACCTGGAGGGCATCGCCGGCACCGCGGCGGCCATCCGCTACCTGCAGTCGGTGGGGATGGATGCGATCGCCGACTACGAGCGGGGCTTTACCCGGCAGCTGATCGACGGGCTCGAGGCGATGCCCAACGTGACCCTCTACGGCACGCGCGATCTGGCCTGGCGGGTGCCGACGGCGGTGTTCAACGTGGCCGGGAAATCACCGGCCGAGGTGGCCGCGCTGCTCGGCGAGCGCGGGATCTTCGTGTGGGACGGCAACTACTACGCGCTGGAGCTGATGCAGCGGCTCGGGATCGATGAGTCCGGCGGCGCGGTACGCGTGGGAGCGGTGCACTACAACACCGCCGCCGAG
Source organism: uncultured Actinomycetes bacterium (assembly GCA_963796875.1). Classification (GTDB taxonomy): domain Bacteria; phylum Actinomycetota; class Thermoleophilia; order Gaiellales; family JAICJC01; genus CAVPTL01. The sequence goes on along the minus strand of CAWCNL010000002.1, from coordinate 1,008,206 downwards.
ATCGACGCCTTCCTCGAAGCCGTCGCGTCGATCTAGTCCTCTAGCTTCTTCCTCGCCGATCCACTCGCCAAAACCGGTGTTCTCGGCAGTGGGCTTGGCGCCCACGCAGACGATGCGCGTGTTGGGCTCGAGCGCCCGAAAGTCGCGAGTGAGAGCCGGATCCCCCACGGCCACGACCTCGCCGGGGCCGGCATCGAACTCCTCGTCGCCGATCACGAAGTGCGCCTTGCCCGCGACCACGATATAGACCTCTTCCTGGCCGGTCTCCGACTCGTCGTGCTCGATCGAGAACGGCTCGTCGGGATCGCACACCATCGCGCTGATGCCAAACGCGGTCACGCCCAGCGGCTTGTTGAGCGGCTGCCAGCGGCCGAATGACGTGGTTGCGATGACCTTCTGCGTGCTGAGATCGACCGAGCTCATGGTGCCTCCTGGCGGACGTTGGATCAGTTGGTGGTTCTCGTTTTATAGAGACGCGTGGCGAGCGGCGCGAAGATCATCAGCAACACGGCACTCCACAGCAGCGACGCGACGATGGGATGCTGCATCGGCCAGGCGTCGATGTGCGCCGACGGATTGGGGTTGCCGAACAGGTCGCGAGCAGCGGCGGTAACCGCGCTGACCGGGTTCCAGTTGGCGATCGTCTGCACGATGGTCGGCATGTTCGTGGTCGGCACCAGGGCGTTCGAGACGAACGCCAGCGGAAACAGCACCACCAGACCCATGCCCTGCGCCGATTCGGCGCTCTTGCTGACGATGCCCAGGCACGCGCAGGCCCACGAGAGCGCGTAGGCAAACAGCAGGAACAGACCGAACCCGGCGAGCACCGACGGCAGCGACGCATCCGGCCGCCAGCCCACGACCAGTCCCGCGATCCCCACGATGGTCATGCAGATGGCGGCGGTGATCAGATCGGTGATGGTGCGGCCGACGAGCACCGCCGGGCCCCAGATCGGCAGGGTGCGAAAACGGTCGATGACGCCGGTGGTGAGGTCGGTGCTGAGCCCGACCGCGGTGCCCATGGCGGACGTCGTCAGATTCATGGCGAGCAGACCCGCGATGGCGAAGTCGACGTATTTCTCGCCGTGCGGCATCGCGACTCCGGAGCCGAACACGTACACGAAGAGGATCGTGAAGAGCACCGGCTGGATGGTCACGTCGGAGAGCTGCAGCGGCTCGCGGGCGATGTGCACCAGGTTTCGGCGCGGTGAGCACGATCAGATTGCGAAAGCGATCGCCCAGGCCGATCGTGGCCGCCGGGCGGCTGGGGAGAGGTTGCGCGCTCATGCGGACACGGCCTCCAGTTCGGTTGGTGGGTTCGATCGACGGCTCGGCGGCGTTGCCGGTGAGCGCGAAGAAGACATCGTCGAGCGACGGCTGGTGGACGTCGACCTGGTCGATGTTCACGCCGGCGCGGTCGAGAGTACGGACGACCTCGGTGACAAGGCCGGTGCCGGCGGCCACGGGCGCGCGCAGCCGCCGGCCGTCACGGCTGACCTGCACGTCGCCGCTGACCAGCGGCGCCAGCGCGGCTGCGGCGGCAGGGTGAGGATCGGTCAGCGTGATGTCGAGCCGCGCGCCGCCCACCTGCGTCTTCAGATCGGCCGCGGTGCCGGTCGCGATCGCCCGGCCGTGGTCGACCACCACGATCGTGTCGGCCAGCTCGTCCGCCTCGTCCAGGTACTGCGTGGTCAGAAGCAGGGTCGCCCCGTCGGAGACCAGCTCGCGGATCACGCCCCACATCCGCACGCGGCTGGTGGGGTCGAGTCCCGTGGTGGGCTCGTCGAGGAACACCACCGGCGGGCGGGTCATGAGGCTGGCCGCCAGGTCGATGCGACGGCGCATGCCGCCCGAATAGCCGCGCAGCTCGCGATCGGCGGCCGCGGTCAGCTCGAAGCGGTCGAGCAGATCGCGCGCCCGAGCCCGCGCCTCGCGCCGGCGCAGCCCGCCCAGCTCGCCCACCATCTCCAGGTTCTGGCGGCCGCTGAGCACCACGTCGAGCGTTGCGTCCTGCGCGGTGACACCGATCGAGCGGCGCACCGCCATGGCGTTTTGCACCACGTCCAGGCCGCCGATCCGCGCGGTGCCGGCATCCGGGATCGTCAAGCGTGGTCAGCACCCGCACGGCAGTGGTCTTACCAGCGCCGTTGGGGCCGAGGACGCCCAGGATCGCTCCGGTCGGCACCTGCAGGTCGAGCCCGTTCAGGGCGAGAGTCTCGCCGAACCGCTTGACGAGGCCCTCGGCTTCGATCATCGGTGTATCAGTCATCGCTCGTTCCTTACCGGTCGGCTAGTTAGCATGCGGCCCACCGTAGCTGGAAACTTACCGGTCGTCAAGTAAACTTGGAGATGTGACACACTCCGCCGACACCGTGAGTGACCCCGATCCGACCCCACGCGCAGCCCGCGGCGATACCCGCGAGCGAATCCTCGACGTCGCGCTCGAGCTGTTCAACGAGCAGGGCTACGACAAGACGTCGCTGCGCGAGATCGCCGAGCGGCTGGGGGTCACCAAGGCGGCGCTCTACTACCACTTCAAGAGCAAGGAGGACATCCTGCTCGAGCTGCACCTGCGGCTGCATGCACTCGGCCGTGATGCGCTCGATCAGCTCGACGCGCTGAGCGACGACGGCGCTCTGGTGGAGGCATGGCCGACGATCCTCGACCGGTTCATCGACGAGGTGCTGGCCAACCGCGATCTGTTCCTGCTGCACCAGCGAAACCAGAACGCGTTCAGGGCGCTCGAGGGGAACGAACGCCACGAGGCCGAGAACGAGGACATGGAGGAGCGCTTCCGCAAGTTCCTGGCCGACCAGGCGGTGCCGCTGGAACAGCGCGTGCGGATGGCCGCGTCGATCGGTGCGGTGATGATGGCACTGATGGGCGCCGACGCTGGCGAGATGTACGGCAAGGTCTCGACCGACGAGGTGGCCGGCTACGTGCGCACCGCGGCGCACGAGCTGTTCCCGGGTGCGGGGAGCTAGTCGAAGAGCGTCAGGTCGGGCTCGGCGTCGCCCTTCAGCACGTCGAAGTCGAGTTCGATGAAGGTGTAGCCGCGCGCCTCGCACATGACCTGGGCCTGAGGCGCAATCTCGGGAGCGACGAGGATTCCGCGGCAGGGCGCGTGGACGGGATCGAGGTCGACCCGCTCGCAGTACCGGGTCAGCTGCTCGACGTGCGCCGCCACCGCCCGTACGCGCTTGACCTCGACCACCACCGTACGGCCGGCGGTGTCGCGGCAGAACAGATCGACCGGGCCGACGTCGGTGAACCGCTCGCGGCTGATCACCAGCAGGCCGGCTCGATGGCGTCGGGAGCCCGCTCGAGCAGACGGTGGATCTGCAGCTCGGCGTCGTCGCGTTCGAGCGACGCGCCGTCGACCAGGTCGGGGCTCGAGTCGTGGAAGACCTCGTGCAGCACGATCACGAGCGTCTCGTCCGAAGCCCCGCGGTAGACCCGGATCACGTCGCCGTCCTGGCTCACCGACGTGGGCCCCGCCATGTAGTTGAGTGGCTTGAAGCCCTTGTCGGTGTGGACGCAGAGGCTGCCGTCGGATTTGAAGAGGATCACCCGGTCGCCCGCGCCCAATCGCGTGGTGGCGCGGCCATGGTAGGCGATCTCACACCGGGCGACGAGGATCCTCACAGCGCGTCAGCTTACCGGTGAATAAGGGGGTCAGTCGCCTTTTATTCATGGGCGAACTACTCAGAGTTGCGATCAACGTCACTGATGAATAAAAGGTGGCTGACCCCTCTTATTCATCAGTAGAGGCCGTCGCCGCGGGCGTACCGGGCGGCGCGCTCGCGGTCGTACTGCGCCGCGTCGAAGTCGTCCTCGCGCACCGCGCGCAGGATCGCGCCGCTCGACGGCAGATCCTCGCGATCAACGTGGTGCTCGGGGTTCCAGAGGTCAGACCGGATGAATGCCTTCGAGCACTGCGTGTACGCCTCCTCGATCTCGACCAGGATCCCCAGCTTCGGCACCTTGCCGTCGACCGCGCTCTCGGCCAGCAGCTGCGGATCGTCGATCAGCGTCGCGCGGCCGTTGACCCGAAACGAGTCGCCGACTCCCGGGATCAGAAACAGCAGGCCCACGTGCGGATTGGCAAGCACGTTGCGCAGCGTGTCGGCGATCCGGTTGCCCGGCCGGTCGGGAATCAGCAGCGTGTGGTCATCGAGGATCCGCACGAACCCCGCCGGGTCGCCGCGCGGCGACACGTCACAGCGCCCATCGGGCGCCGAGGTGGCGATGCACAGAAACGGCGAAGCCTCGATGAACTGCCGCGTCAGCGGGTTCAGCCGCGCTGCGATCTTCGACACCACGACGTCGTGGGGATGCCCGATCACCTCGCGCAGCTCATCCTCGTCCCGAATCGCCGCCATACCCCCACGATAACCCGCCAACGCAGAGAACGTGCCTGGCACGGGGTATGCGTCAGGGCGTGAAGGTGCGGTAATACGCCGCGCCCGAGAGCCACGCCCGCTGCGCCCGGCCGTCCAGGATCGTGTCGAACGCCAGCCGCTCGGGGATCCACTCGTGCTTCCCCACCCGGAACTCCGCCGCGCCCAGCGGCGCCAACGGATCGCGCTGACCTTCGAACCCTTCAGCGCTGAACACCAGCCCACCGTCGCGCGCAGTGACCCGGAAGTTGGAGAACCAGGGATTGTGCGACCGGTAGTGGCCCAGGTACGCCGTCCACTCCGGCGGGCACGAACCATCGTCGACCACCGGCTCGGAAACCGGCGCGGGAGGATCGGCCGGCTCCCCGCCGCGCAGCACCGCCAGGATGCCGTCGGCCAGCGCCGAAGCGCCGGTCAGACCATTCGCGACCGTCACGACGCCCAGGCCGAGAGCCGGGTCGGCCTTCATCTGGGCGACGTAGCCCAGCATCCCGCCGCTGTGGCCGAACTCCTGCGGCGTGACGAACAGGCCATAGCCGTAGTGGTCGCCGTCGATCTCGTCGGCCACCAGCGGCGCGCGCATCAGCGCGTGGCTCTCGGCCGAGAGGATGCGCGGATCGGCGGTCATCAGCGCCCGCAGCCACGCCGCCAGATCGCCGATGCTGCAGCAGACGCAGCCGTCCGCCTCGGCCGAGTCGATCCACGTGCACGGCACCACCCCGTGCTCGGGCCGCCAGGGGCGATCGTCGAATCCGTACGCGTATCCGCCGGGAAGCCGGCTGCGCATCTGCTGGTCGATCAGCGGCACCGACTCGACCATGCCCAGCCGATCCAGAATGCGCTCCTGCACCAGTTCGGGATACGTCCTGCCGGTCACCGCGGCCAGCAGCGTGCCCACCGCGCGATAGCCCACGTTCGAGTACCAGAAGTGCTCACCCGGTGGGCCGGCCTCGGTCTGGGCCAGCGCGATCACGTCGTACTCCGAGGCGGTCGCAATCTCGGCGCCCATGATCAACCCGGCGGAGTGGCTGAGCAGATGGTGCAGCGTGATCGACGCGTGGGCGCCGCGCACCGCAAACCATGGCAGGTAGTCGGTCACCGGTGCGTGCAGGTCGAGCTTGCCGGCCTCCACCAGCTGCAGCACGAGCACGGCGGTGAACGACTTGCCGATCGAGCCGATCTGCCACAGGCAGCCCGGATCGGCCGCGCCGTAGGTACTGGTCGCAATCGTCTCGCGACCATCGGTGACGGCCATCGCGAGCGCCGGTGCGCCCCCACCGGCGAGTACCCGCGCGGCATAGGCATCGAGAGGCTGAGGATCGATCATCGCCCGTCTACGATACGCCGATGTTCACAAAGACCACGCTATCCAACGGGCTGCGAGTGGTGACCGCGCCGCAGCCGCAGGCGCAATCGGTGGCCGTGATGGTCATGGTTGCGGCCGGCTCGCGCTACGAGACGCGACCCACCAGCGGCATCGCACATTTCGCCGAGCACATGTTCTTCAAGGGCACCGAGAACCGCCCGACCGCCAAGGACATCTCGGCCGAGGTCGACGGCATCGGCGGCGAGTTCAACGCCTTCACCGGCAAGGAATACACCGGGTACTACATCAAGTGCGCGGCCGAGCATCGCGCCCTGGCGCTCGATGTGCTCGCCGACCAGCTGCTGCGCTCACGCTTCGACCCCGACGAGATCGAACGTGAGAAGGGCGTGATCATCGAAGAGCTGAACATGTACATGGACACGCCCCGCGACCACGTCGACAGCGTCTACGACCACCTGGTGTTCGGCGATCAGCCGCTGGGCTGGGACATCATCGGCACCAAGGAAACCATCCGCGGCGCGACCCGCCAGACGTTCCTCGACTACCTGGACGCCTGGTATGTGCCGCGGCGGCTGGTGGTCGGCGCGGCAGGTGCGGTCGACGACAGCTTCGTGGCCGAGGTCGAGGAGCAGTTCGGCGACCTGGAAGACCGGCGCGTCCGGCCAGGCCTCGCCCGGTGGAGTTCGTGCAGACCGCGCCGCGCGTGCGGGTCGAGCACCGCGACTCCGACCAGGCCCACCTACGGCTGGGAGTGCGGGGTCTGCCGACCGTGCATCCCGACCGCTACGTGATGCAGGTGCTAAGCGCCGCACTGGGCGGCGGCATGTCGTCGCGCCTGTTCACCCAGGTGCGCGAGCGGCACGGCCTGGCCTATTACGTGTTCGCCCACCACGCCGCCTTCCACGATGCCGGCACGCTGTTCTCTCAGGCCGGCGTCGACATCGAGCGCATCGACCTTGCGGTGACCACGATCCTGAACGAGTTTCGGCAGGTCGCGGCCGAGCCCCTGGCCGAGGACGAGCTGCGCCGGGTAAAGAACTTCCTCAAGGGCCGCACGGTGCTGCAGCTGGAGGATCCGCGCGGGCTGCTCAGCTTCGGGCTGCGCCGCGAGGTGATCGAAGACCAGCTGATCGAGCCCACCGAGCTTCTGGACGCGATCGAAGCGGTGACCGCCGCAGATGTGCAGCGGCTGGCCCGCGAGATCATGGTCAACGACGGCATCAACTTTGGGTTGGTGGGACCGTTCGACGACGAGAACCGGTTCCTGGAGCTGCTGGCGGCCTGAGCATCGACGCAACCCAGCTATTCCGGCGCCACCTGGACGCCGCCTGGGCAATGCTCCCACCCGACGTCCAGCTGTGGGATGCGCATACCCACCTCGGCGTCGACGAGGACGGATACGGGAAGCTGACGCCGGAGGAGCTTCTGGCAGTGATGGACGCCGAGCGCGTCGGGCGGGTGTTCACCTTCCCACTGAACGATCCGGATCGAATCCCCAACTACCGGGTGCCCAACGACCAGGTGCTGGACTGGGCGGCGGCGGCACCCGACCGGTTGGTGCCGTTCTGCCGGCTGGACCTGAGTGACGATCCGATCGGCGAGGCCGAGCGGTGCTTCGCGCGGGGCGCGCGCGGAATCAAGCTGCATCCCCGGTCGCAGAAGTTCGACTTCGCGGCGGCCGGCCTCGATCCGATCTTCGCGCTGGCCGCCGAACGCTCGGTGCCGATCCTGATCCATGCCGGCCGGGGACTGCCGGCGATCGCCGATGACCTGCGCGTTCTGGTGGAACGCCATCCCGGGGCCCAGCTGATCCTGGCTCACGCCGCGATCGCCGACCTGCAGCACATCGGGCGCACCCTGCGCGACCACCCAAACGTCACCTACGACACCTCGGTCTGGTCGACCACCGACCTGAGGACGCTGCTCACCACCGTGGCCCCCGAGCAGGTGCTGTGGGCCAGCGATATCCCCTACGGGCATCCCGCCAACGTGATCGTGCAGCTCGCCCATCTGGCCCGGGCAGGCAACGCCACTCCCGAGCAGCTGCGCGCGCTCTTCTGGGGCAACGCCGAACGCGTCAGCCGCGGGCAGCCCGCCGAGCAGCTGTCGGCACCGCTCCTCACCGCACCGGGCCCTCGTGCCCCTCCAGCGCCGCCGGATCGCCGAGTACGTGGTCACCACCACGGCACTGATCTGGATGGGGCAGCCGGACATGCCCGGTGCGCTCGGGCTGGCCGTGCGAGCCTGCGATATCGAAGCCACGCCCGAACTCACCGACGTCGCCGACCTGATCACCGCCGCCTCAGAGGTGTGGGAAGAGGCTTTGACCTACGAGGATGAGGCGCAGCGGCGACCCAAACTGCGCCAGGCCGGCCAGCTGCTGCAGGTGGCGATGGCCGTGCTCGACGCGCCGTGACCGGCGGAGTCGTGCTGGCCGCGGGCGCCGGGCGGCGATTCGGCGGCGCCAAGCAGCTGCACCCGGTGGACGGCGTGCCCATGCTGGAGCGCGTGGTGACGATCGTCGCAGCGGCGGGGCTGGACGACCTGGTGGTGGTGCTGGGCGCGAGGGCAGACGAGGTCGAAGCGCAGGTCAACCTGCGCGGGGCCCGCGTGGTGCGAGCCGAGCAATGGGACAGCGGTCAGGCGGCGTCGCTGCGGGCCGGGCTCGATGCCCTTCACGCCGACATCACCGCGGCGCTGGTGGTGCTGGGCGACGGCCCCCGGCTCGATCCCGTCGCACGTGCAACGCCTACGCAGCGCGGCAGACGCGGCTCCCGGGCAGGTGCTCGCCGCTGACTACGGAAGCGGCCGGTCGCATCCAGTGCTGCTTCCGCGGGCTGTGTGGGATCAGCTACCGAAAGCCGGCGAGGCGGCGGGTCGCACGCTCGAGTGGACGCCGGTCGACTGCAGCGACCTGCGGCCGCCGGGAGACGTCGACTATCCGGCCTGACTGCGACAGCGCAGCCGCAGCCGCTCGACGAACCCGTCGGGAGCGCGCTCCTCGCAGCAGCACGACTTGAAGGCGACGCGCAGCGTGCGCTCGAACACGTAGCGGTCGTTGCAGTAGCTGCAGTCCTGCAGGTGCCGCTCCACCGTGACCACCTCGGTCTCGGTCAAGGCCCGGTCGAGATAGGGCTGGAGCAGATGCTCGACCCCGCGGCACGGATCGGCGTTCATGTGGCCGGCTCCTCGTGCCCGGCCCGCTCGGCCAGGTTTTGCTTCAACAGCCGCCGGCCGCGATAGAGCCTCGACATCACGGTGCCGATCGGCACACCGAGGATCCCCGCCGCGTCGGCATACGAGAACTCGCCAATGTCCACCAGAACCACCACTTCCCTGAACGCCGGGGGCAGATCGGCCATCGAGTCGACGATCGCGCCCGCGCCGGCGAGCCGGTCGAGCACCTCCGCCTGTGGCTGTTCCTGCGCCTCTGACAGTCGGTTGTACAGGTAATAGTCGCCCTGCTCGTCGAGGGATTCCTGCTGAGGCCGCCGACTCTGCTTGCGCACAGCGTCGAGATTGACGTTGCGCAGGATGGTCGCGAGCCACGCCGCCAGGTTCGTACCCGGCGTGAAGCTGCGCCACGACCGGAACGCACGGAGATAGGCCTCTTGCACCAGATCCTCGGCGGCGGGAGATGATCCGGTCAGACGCAGCGCGATGCGGTAGAGCTGATCGGCATGCGTCAGCGCCTCCTCTTCGAAGCGCGCGCGTTCGAGCGCCTCTCGCGCAGATGCGAGGCCTGGAGCCTCGGTCTGATCGGTGTCCTCCGCCACGAAAGCGAGGGTATCAGTAATCAGAAACATTCCAATGACATAAACGCCGCCGGGGTACGTCACATTCCCGCGCGCTTCTAGTCACTCAGGCTATAATGCGCGGCGATGAGTCCCACCAACCCACAGGTAGCGGTCATCGGTGCCGGCCTCGCCGGGCTCTATGGCGCCCTGCGCGCGGCCGAGCATGGTGCCTCGGTGACGATCGTGACCAAGGGTGTGCTGCGCGCCTCGAACTCGTTCATGGCCCAGGGTGGCATCGCCAGCGCTCTGGACGCGGGGGACTCGCCCGAACGACACCTGGCCGACACGCTGAGCGCCGGCCGCGGACTGTGTGACATCGGCGCCGCGACGGTGCTGGTCACCGAGGGGCCGCGGCGGATCGCCGACCTGGAGCGGCTGGGTGTCGAGTTCGATCGCCGCCCAGACGGCGGATACCAGTTTGGCCGCGAGGGAGGGCACGGCGCCAACCGCATCCTGCACGCGCACGGCAGCGCCACCGGCGCCGCCATCGCCGAGGTGCTGATCGACGCGGTGCGGCGCGACCCGCTGATCACCGTGCTGGAACACGCAGCGGCGATCGACCTGATTGCCGCCGACGGCGCGTGCGGCGGGGTCTGGGTGCTGCACCGCGACGAACTGCTCGCGATCCGCGCGGGCCTTACGCTGCTGGCCACGGGTGGTGCCGGGGCGCTCTACAAGCGCACCACCAACCCACCGAGCGCGACCGGCACCGGTATCGCGATGGCAGCCCGCGGCGGGGCCGAGCTGCGCGACATGGAGTTCGTCCAGTTCCACCCCACCGCGCTGGCCGCCGGAGAGCATGCGTTTCTGATCTCCGAGGCCGTCCGCGGCGCCGGCGCGCATCTGGTCACCGCCGACGGCGAGCGGTTCATGCTCGATGTGCACCCCGATGCCGAGCTTGCGCCCCGCGACGTGGTCGCATCGGCAATTCACGCCCGCACGCAGATTGGTCTGACCAGTTATCTCGACGCCACCCATCTCGGCCGCGAGCTGCTGGAAGCCGAGTTCGGCAACATCCTGGCCGGCTGCCGCCGCGAGGGGTTCGATCTGGTGGCGCAGCCCGTGCCCGTGGCCCCCGCCGCGCACTACCTGATGGGTGGTGTGGCCACCGATCTGACCGGCGCCACCGCCATCGCGGGTCTCTACGCGAGCGGCGAGTGCGCCCGCACCGGCGCCCACGGGGCCAACCGGCTGGCCTCCAACTCGCTGCTGGAATGCTTTGTGTTCTCGCACCGCGCGATCGAAACGGGGCTGGATCGCCGGCCCGTGGCGGTCGACGCCGCCACGCCCAACGACACGCGGCTGCTCGCGCCGATGGGCGCTCTGCGCGAACAGATGTGGCTGCACGCCGGCCCCGCGCGCAATGCCGCGGGACTCGAGCACCTGCTGGGATGGCTGGGCGAACAGCCCGGCTCCGACCCGGTCGCCGTGGCAGCGGCGATCGCACACGCGGCACTCGAGCGGCGGGTCAGCGTCGGCTCGCACGTGCGCACCGACGAGGAGGCGGCGTGCTCGACACTTCCCTTGATGAGCTGATCGCCACGGCGCTGCGCGAGGATGTCGGAAGCGGCGACATCACCACCGATTCCATCGTCGGTCCCACCGTCGAGCTGACCGCCGATGTGGTGGTGCGCGAGGCGGGCGTGATCGCGGGCCTGGACTACGCAGCGGCGGTGTTCGCCGCGCTCGACGCGCGCTGTGTGACCTGACCTGGCTGCCGCCGACGGCGACCGCATCGACGCGGTACCCGCCGTCGTTGCCACCGTGGCCGGCCCGGCCCGGGCGGTGCTGACCGGCGAGCGCGTGGCCCTCAACCTGCTGCAGCGCTGCTCGGGCATCGCGACCACCACGCGGCGCTACGTGGATGCCGTTGCGCCACACCCGGTCGAGATTCTCGACACGCGCAAGACTGCACCCGGGCTGCGCGCCCTGGATCGCCATGCCGTGCGCTGCGGCGGCGGCACCAACCACCGCTTCGGACTGTTCGACGCAGTGCTGATCAAGGACAACCACATCGCACTGGCCGGCGGCGTTACCCCGGCGGTCGCTGCGGTGCTCAAAAACGACCCGGCAGCGACGATCGAACTCGAGGTGGATACGCTCGATCAGCTGGATGAGGCACTCGCCTGCGGGGTCGCGACCGTACTGCTCGACAACATGCCGCCGCAGACGCTGCGCACGGCCGTCGAGAAAACCGCCGGCAGGGCACGACTCGAAGCGTCTGGTGGGATCACCTTGCAGACGATCGCCGCCGTGGCGGGTACGGGAGTCGACGCAATCTCGGTCGGCGCCCTCACTCATTCGGTGTCCGCCCTGGACATCGCGCTGGAGGTACGAGCATGACCATCGACACCATCACCCCCACCACCGCCGAGCTTCAGGCTCAGGTGCGCGCCCTCGCGGCCGAGCGAAACGCCGTCATCCTGGCCCACAACTATCAGGTGGCCGACGTGCAGGACGTCGCCGATCACGTGGGCGACTCGCTCGGCCTCTCGCAGGTCGCGGCGGCCACCGAAGCCGACGTGATCGTGTTCTGCGGGGTGCACTTCATGGCCGAGACCGCGGCCATCCTCTCACCCCAAAAGACGGTGCTGATTCCCGATCTCGACGCCGGCTGTTCGCTTGCGGCGAGCATCGACGCCGACGCACTGCGGGCGTGGAAGGCCGAGCATCCCGATGCGGTTGTGGTCAGCTACGTGAACACCACCGCCGAGGTGAAGGCGCTCTCGGACTACTGCTGCACGTCGGGCAACGCCACCGCGGTGATCAACGCGGTGCCCGAAGACCGCGAGATCCTGTTTCTGCCCGACATGTTCCTGGGCAGCTACCTGGAGCGCGTGACCGGCCGCAAGATGCGGATCTGGCCCGGGGAGTGCCATGTGCACGCCGGCATCCGCACCGACGACGTGCAACGCGTGCTGGACGAGCATCCCGGCGCCGACCTGCTGGTGCATCCCGAGTGTGGCTGTGCCAGCCAGTGCATGTATCTCGCCGCCGATGACCGTGAAGTGGGCGCGCGCACAAAGGTGCTCTCCACCGAGGGCATGGTGCGGCACGCCAAGCAGTCCGACGCGGCCGAGTTCGTGGTCGCGACCGAGACCGGGATCCTGCACCGCCTGCACAAGGATGTCCCCGACCGGCGGTTCGTGGCCATGTCCGAACGCGCGGTGTGCCGGTACATGAAGATGATCACGCTCGAGAAGCTGCGCGACTCGCTCCGCGACATGCGCCACCAGGTGAGCGTCGACCCCGTGATTGCGGACCAGGCGCGCGGGGCAATACGACGCATGGTCGAGATCGTTTGAGGGACGGCCGCCGCACGGGCATGGAGGTCTGGACGGCGGCGGTCGAGCGGCGCCGGTATCTGGTCGTGCTCACCTGGGTGGCGATCGTGTGCCTCTCGTTCGCCGCGCAGTACGGCGCGTTTGGCAGCACTCTGGGCGACCTGCTCTCGAACCGGTTCGATCTGCCCGGCACCGAGTCGGCCAAGGCGCAGTCGATCCTGCAGACGCATTTCGGCGAGCGCGACGACTCGAGCTTCACCGTCGTCTTCCAGCCCACCGGATCACAGCCGGTCGACCGCGCCGCCGCCGAGCGCTCGCTGGCGATCCAGGCACAGACCGCCGGCCACGGGGTGATCGGGCCGTTGCAGCGGGCGCCGGGAGGGGTGCTGCACGCCACCATCGGCACCACGCTGACGCCCGACAAGGCACAGAATCTGGTCGCCAAGATCCGCGCCGCGCGACCGGACATTCCGGGCGTGCGCACCTACCTCACCGGCACCACCGCGGTGAACAAGGACCTGCAGCCGGTGTTCGACCACGATCTGCACCGGGGCGAGTTTCTGATCGCCCTGCCGGTCGCCGCGCTGGTGCTGCTGTTCATCTTCGGGACGATCGCGGCGGCCGTCGTGCCGATGATCATGGCCCTGGCCACGGTCCCCACCACCCTCGGATTGGTGTGGGTGATTGCAAGCCACATGAACATGGCGATCTACGTGCAGCAGCTGGTCTCGCTGATCGGCATCGCCATCGCGATCGACTATTCGCTGCTGATCGTGTACCGGTACCGCGAGGAACTGGAGCTGCGGCCGCCCGGCGAGGCGCTGCAGGTGACGATGGCCACCGCCGGCCGCGCCGTGCTGTTCTCGGGCGTCACGGTCGCCATCGGGCTCGCGCTCCTGGTACTGCTGCCGCTGCCGTTCATCCGCTCGATGGGTATCGGCGGCGTGCTGATTCCGCTCGTCTCGATCGCCGCAGCCCTCTCGCTGCTGCCGGCGGTGCTCGCGATCATGGGACACCGGGTCAACCGCTGGCGGGTGGTGCCCGCGCGGATCATGGAGGCGCGCAAGAACACCGAGACCGGCATCTGGGCACGGCTGGCCGCATTCATCATGCGCCGCCCCAAGATCGTGGCAGGCATCGTGTCGGCCACGCTGATCGCCGCCGCAATCCCGGCAGTATTCCTCTCGCTCACCCCGGGCTCCAGCACAGGGTTGCCCGCGCAGTCGGAGGCCGTGCAGGGCTTGAAGGTGCTCGAACGCACGCTCGGCCCGGGCGCGGTGTCACCGGCGATCGTGGTGATCGACTCGGGCCGCCCGGGCGGAATCGCGGCGCTCTCCGCGCCGATCGACCGGCTGATGGCCACCGCGGCGCGCGACCCGGAAGTGCGCTCGGTGCAGGGCCCCCGTCCGTGACGAATGGTCAGACCACCTACTATGTCGATCCGACCGGCCGCTATGCCCGCGTGATCATCGCCACCAAGGACGACTACGGCACCGACCAGGCCAAGAAATTCACCGGCCGGCTGCGCGGCACGTACATCCCCGCGGCGGGATTCGGCGACGCGGCGGTGTATGCCGGAGGCGGGCCGCCCACCGGAGTCGACTTCATCGACCGTGCCTACCGCCTGTTCCCATGGCTTGTGCTGACGGTGCTGGTGCTCACCTACATCGTGCTGCTGCGGGCATTCCGCTCGATCATCCTGCCGCTCAAGGCGGTGATCCTGAACATCCTCTCGATCACCGCCACCTACGGGATCCTGGTGATCACGTTCAAATGGGGTGCCGGGCAGGTGATCGGCCTGACGCAGTCCAATCAGATCGAGGCGTGGATCCCCATCTTCCTGTTTGCCATGCTGTTCGGACTCTCCATGGATTACGAGGTATTCCTGCTTTCGCGCATGCGCGAGATCTACGACGAGACCGGTGACACCGAGCTCTCGGTGACGCAGGGTCTGGAGCGCACCGGCCGCATCGTGACTGCGGCCGCGGCCATCATGGTCGCGGCGTTCTCGGGGTTTGTGATCGGGAGTCTTCTGGGACTGCAGGAGTTTGGCTGGGGCCTCGCGATCGCAGTCACCATCGATGCAACCGTGATCCGGGCGCTGCTTGTCCCAGCACTGATGGCAATCATGGGCGACTGGAACTGGTACCTGCCGCCGTGGGCGGCGCGCATGGCGCGCATCCGGCCTGCCGACGCCGCGCCTGCGGGCGGTGATTGAGATGCTGATCCTGGTGCCGACCGAACTGGAAGGCGGGCATCTTGCGACGCTGCGCCACCCTGTTGCGGTGTGCGGATTCGGATTGGCCGAGGCCGGCGCCGGGGCGGCCCACGCGATCGCAACCCATCCTGAATCGGCGGCCGGAGTGATCCTGGTCGGAGCCGCGGGCACGTATCACCTGGAGGCGTATCCGGTGGGCACCGCGCTCTCGGCTTCGGCCGTGCGCTGTGACGGGATCGGGGCCGGCGGTCGCACTCCCGCCGAGCTGGGATTCGGCCAGCCCGATGTGCTCGAGCTGCGTGGCGACGGGCCCGAGATTCTCAGCGTGACCCAGGCGTCCGAGGCGGCGGCGATCGCTGCGCTGACCCGTCGCTATCCTCATGCGATGGCCGAGGAGATGGAGGGATACGCCGTTGCCGTCGCCGCACGGAAGTTCGATGTGCCTCTGTGGATCGTGCGCGGCATCTCCAACGTGGCCGGCGACCGTGATGTCGGCGGCTGGCGGATCGGCGAGGCGATGACGGCCGCCGGAGCGCTCGCAGCGGAGATCGCCGGATGACCCTGCGGGTCGGAATATCGCCGTGTCCGAACGACACATTCGCGTTTCACGGGATTCTCGAGCGGCGCGTGGATCTGCGCGGCCTCGACCTGCAGATCGAGTTCGGCGATGTGCAGACGCTCAACGATGGGCTGGTGGAAGGCCGGTTCGACCTGTCCAAGGCCAGCTTTCACCAGGCGCTGCTCCTGTCAGACCAGTACGCGGTGCTACGGGCAGGCTCGGCTCTGGGATTCGGCGTCGGGCCGCTGCTCGTCAGCGTCGACCCCGCCGCGCAACCGCAGCCGCAGAGCCCGCGTGCTCTGCCCCGGCGCCACCACTACCGCAACGCTGCTCTACCGGTGTCTGCATCCGGCCGGCGGCGAGATTTCCCACGCCGTGTTCTCGGATATCGGCGCCGACCTCCACGCCGGCCGCGCCGACCTGGGCGTGCTGATCCACGAGGGGCGGCTGACCTACGAGCGCGACGGGCTGGTGCTGCTGGAGGATCTGGGGACGTCGTTCGAGCAGATGGCAGATGCGCCGGTCCCGCTCGGAGGCATTCTGGCATCCCGGCAGCTTCCCGCCGACACCGTCGAGCGGTTCAACACCGTACTGCAGGATTCGATCGAGTACGGGTGGGCACACCGCGAGGACACACTGCCGACGATCCGCGCCCACGCCCAGGAGATGGGCGAGGACGTGATCTGGCCCTACGTCGAGCTGTACGTCAACGACCACACATACGACCTCGGCGCTGCGGGCGCGCGGTCGCTGCGCGTGCTGGAGGCCACCGGTCGCGAGGCCGGGGCGCTCCCCGAAGAGCTGCCGCCACTCCAGATCGTCGGCTAGCCGGCCACGTTCAGCCGGCGGACTGCGCCCTTCGACGTCGGCGGGTGGCCGAAGAACCACCGCTCGAGCTGGGGCAGTAGCTCGGTGGTGGTGAATACCGCCACGTCCTGAGGCCGCCCTTCATCGCGGCACACCTCGAGGTCGCTCTCGAGCGCCCCATTGGCCGCATCGACGGCATCGCCCATCTCGTAGCCCTCGAACAGGAAGTCGTCCGGATGCACCGCGCCGTCGGGACGCTCCGCCAGGCCCACCGCGCGACCCACTGCCCACAGCGCTCCGGGCTTGCGCTCGATCCAGAGCGTGATCAGTTCCGATGCACCGTCGTCGCCGATCCCTCGCAGATCTCGCCGGGCGAACCAATTGGAAGAGCCGTTGCGCTGCATCTCGGGCCTCCGTGGGTAGTGAACGGAGCCTCGAAGTGTAGTTCAGCTACGAGCCCGCGAAATCGTCCGGACTGACCGCGTCGAGGAACTTCTTGAACTCGTCGATGACTTCGCCGGCATCGTCGGGCTCCTGGCCGAACTCGATCGCCGAGTCGTCCAGCACGTCGTCGGCGACGTAGATCGGCGCTTCGCTGCGCACGGCGAGCGCGAGCGCGTCGGATGGGCGAGAGTCGATCTCGACCTCCCCGCCCTCGCCGTCGAGGGTGATCAGCGCGTGGAAGGTGTTGTCACGCAGTTCGGTGACGGTGACCTTGGACACGGTGGCATTGAGCTGTTCGAGCATGTTGCTGAGCAGGTCGTGCGTCATCGGCCGCGCCGTGGGCGTGCCCTGGAGCTTCATGAGGATCGCCGCTGCCTCGGGATGACCGATCCAGATGGGCAGAAACCGGTTGCCGTCCAGCGTGCGCAGAAGAACGATTGGCTGCTTTCCCACCATGTCGAACGACACGCCGTAGATCGTCATCTTGTGCAAGCCAGAAGCACCTCCACGACCGATTATAGCCACCGGTCAGGAAGGCATCCGTGGCGCAGAAGCGTGCGGCGTGGGTCGTCCGAAAGCGGACACCGAGCCGGCCAGACGATTGGTCTGACCTGGCCCCGAGCATGGGCGATCCTGGATTCGAACCAGGGACCTCCGCCTTATCAGAGCGGCGCTCTAACCGACTGAGCTAATCGCCCGGGGCGACGCGCAGGATAGCAGTCTGCACCACACCGGTTGACGGCATAGGACGTGCCTGGCACGTCTTATGCAGTCAATCGTCGATCTAGTCCGCCCAGGAGACGCGCTCAGCGCGGAGTTGGTCGATAATACGCCCGAGTTCGGCGTTGCTCGTGAAGTGCAGCTCGACGCTACCGCCCCGCGGCCCGCGGCGTACGCTGGCCTTCAGGTTCAGCGACGCCCATGCCGCATCCACGGCGAGATTGGCCAGCTCGTCGTCCATCGAGCCGGCGGCCGGCTTGCGCTTCCTGGGCTTTGGCGCGCGCTTGGCCTCGGCCTCGGTCTGGCGCACCGAGAGTCCGCGCGGCACCACCTTGCGCGCCAGCGCGAGCCGTTCGTCCTGGCCCTCTGCCAGAAGGATCGCCCGGCCGTGACCCTCGCTCAGCGCTGCCGCTGGATATCAGGTCGAGTACCGGGTCGGGCAGCTCCAGGAGTCGCATGGTGTTCGCCACCGCCGCCCGGCTCTTGCCCACCCGGCGGGCGATCTCGGCCTGGGTCAGATCGAGCTCGTCGGAGAGGACGGCGTACCCGCGCGCCTGATCGACCGGGTTGAGGTCGACGCGGGCCACGTTCTCGGCCATCGCCAGCACCAGGCTGTCGCGATCGTCGCTGCGCCGCACGACGGCGGGGATGGTGCGCAGACCGGCGACCTGGGCCGCACGCCAGCGACGCTCGCCGGCGATGATCTCGTAGCCGCCGCCCGACTCCCGCACGACGATCGGCTGGACGACGCCCTCGGCCTTGATCGATTCGGCGAGTTCCTTCAGAGCGTCGTCGTCGAACACCCGGCGGGGCTGCTTGGAGTTGGCCCTCACATTGGTCAGATCGACGTCGACGAGGGATGTCTGGTCACTCGGAAACTCCGCGACCAACGCGGCCAGCCCTCTGCCCAACCCCCGCTGCTTGGCGCCCTCAGCCACGCTCCACGACCTCCATCGCTGCCCGGAAGTATGCATCAGCACCAGCTGAGCGGGCGTCGTAGCGCGTGATCGGCACTCCGTGGCTGGGCGCCTCGGCGAGCCGCACGCTGCGGGGCACAACCGTGTCGAACACCAGATTGCCGAAGTACGAGCGCACCTCGTCGGCCACGTCGCTGGAGAGCCGGGTGCGGCCGTCGTACATGGTCAGGAGCACGCCCGTGACGCCGAGCCGGGGATTCAGCCGCGTGCGCACAAGCTCCACGCTCTGCAGAAGCTGCGCGAGCCCCTCCAGCGCGTAGTACTCGCACTGCACGGGCACGATCAGGCGATTGGCGGCCGAGAGCGCATTGACGGTGAGCAGGCCGAGAGACGGGGGGCAATCGACGAAGACGTACGGATAGCGCTCCTCGGTGTCGGCCAGGATGTCGCGCAGAAGCGTGCCGTGGTCGTGGCGCTTGGGCAGCTCGACCTGCGCGGCGGCAAGGTCGGGATGCGAGGGAGCGAGATCCAGATTGGGAATCGACGTCGACACCACCACCTCGTCGAGGGGCCGGCCGTGCAGCAGGTCGTAGGTGCTGGCATCCAGGTCGTCGGGGCGAAAACCGAGCCCCGTCGTGGCGTTGGCCTGAGGGTCGAGATCGATCAAGAGCACCGGCGTGCCGGCTTCGGCGACGCATGCGGCCATGTTGATCGCGGTGGTGGTCTTACCAACCCCACCCTTTTGATTTGCAAGTGCGTAGACGCGTCCGTTCACGTCAGCGATGGTAGCTACGCGAGCGGACGTTTCTGGGCTACGCCGGGGCGGCGCGGAAAGCGCTCGGGGGTAGGAATCTGCTTCCGAATGACCACGAGTTGCCGGTTTTCGGCGATCGAGCGGACCTCGTCCAGAGCGCCTCCCAGTTCGCGGGCGGCGGTCTCGAGCGGGGTGAGTGTCCACCTCGGCGCTCCACAACACCAGCGAGCCGCCGACCGCGACCAGCGGCAGGCTCAGCTCCACTGCCACCGGCGGAGGGGCGAGCGCACGCGCCGTGGCAAGATCGAACGCATCGCGATACTCGCCGCGCGCCGCGTCCTCGGATCGGGCTGGGATCACCTCGGCGGAAAGCCCCAGGTCGGCGACCGCGCTGCGCAGGAATGCGGCCTTTCGCTCTCGCGACTCGAGCAGTGCAAAGGGCACGCCGGTCTCGAGGGCGAGCGGAATTCCCGGCGAACCTCCTCCCGACCCGACATCCACCGCCGTTCGCGGCGCCAGCTCGAGAACAAGCGGGAGTGCGCTGAGCGCGTCGTCGACCAGTACGCGGCGGGCGGCCTCGGGGTCGTCCAGCGATGTCACCCCGACGGGTGCGGAACGCACCAGGGCGAGATAACGATCGAGAAGTTCGGGGTGTTTCACGTTTTACAATCCCGCCCGCACCCGAGGTGTTTCACGTTTTACACTCGCAGCCTGAGGCCGGGTGTTTCACGTTTTACAACTCGTCGGAATCGCCCGTGGCAACGGGCAAAACGACGACGCAGCGATTCGGTTCGGCGCCCTCGCTCTCGGTGCCCACGCCCTCGAACTCCTTCAGCCGCAGGTGCACGATCTTCCGCTCGGCCGACGTCATCGGTTCGAGCGTCACCGGGCGCCCGGACTCGCGCGCCTCCACCGCGGCGTTGACCGCCACGTCGTGCAGCGTGCGCTCGCGGCGCTCGCGATACCCCTGCGCGTCGATCACGACCTCCACCTGATGCCCGTGGCGATGCATCATCGCGTTGGCGAGGTACTGCAGCGCATCGATGGTATGACCATGGCGGCCGATCAGGAGGCCAAGGTCACTGCCGACGACCGCCGCCTCGAGTTCGCCCTGGCGCCGGGTGATGGTCACCTGAGCATCGCCGGCGATGGCAGGAATCACCGACTCGAGCAGCTCGCCGAGTCGCTGCGACGCCTCGTCCGGATCAGCCGGTCCCGAGACGACTGCCACCGGCTCCGGCTCCGGCGCCTGTTCCTGCGCACCGCCTTCCGGCACAACGGTCAGCGTCGCGACCACGCGGGCCGGTTCGTAACCCACGCCAAGCATGCCTCGCTCACCCTCGCTCACGGTCTGGTAGTTGATGGCGTCGCGATCGAGCTGCGGGTAGCGCCGTTCCAGCTCGTGGACCGCGGCCCAGCGCGCCTCGGCAATCGTCTCGCCGGTCGCCTCGACCTGCGGCTGCTCGTCGGTCACTGCTTGCCGCCGGTGCTCTTCTGGGATCCACCGGTGTTCGCCTTGCGACTGCTGCGGCTGCCCGACGAGCCCTTGGGCGCTAGGCTTCGGCTTGGACTTCGCCGTCGAGCCACCCTTACCCTTGTCGTCCCCGCCCTTGCTCGTACCACCCTTGCCGCCCTTGGGCTTGGTCTGCAGATGCGGGAAATGATGGCCCATCGTGCGCTTGATCAAGCCCTGCTGGCCGATCGTCCACAGGTTGGTGGTGATCCAGTAGATCACCAGGCCGACCGTGAAGCCCTTGATGAAGAGCGAGAACACCACCGCGACGCCGGCCATCATGTACTTCTGGTTCTTGTCGGTCATGAACGAGAACAGGAGCGTCGAGCCGAGCATCGAGAGCAGGTAAAGGCCGGTGAGGAAGTACTCCTGGCCGGCCGGCAGATCCTTCATCGCCACGAAGATGTTGTTGATGAACAGAAACCCGGTGTCGCCGGTCGGATGCACGTGGTAGCGCAGTACCGAGTTGAGGCCGATGAAGATCGGAATCTGGAACAGCAGGGGCAGGCACGAAGCGAACGGGTTGACGCCGTGCTCCTTGTAGAGCGCCATGATCTCGGCCTGTTTCGCCTGCCCGTCTTCGCGGGAGCTCTTGCCCTTGTACTTGTTCTGGATCTGCTTGATCTTGGGCGCGATGGCCTGCATGGCGGCCGTCGAGCGCAGCTGCTTGATCGTCAGCGGCAGCATCACCAGGCGCACGGTGATGGTGAGCATCACGATTGCCCAGCCCCAGTTCTTGACCCAGCCGTAGTAGGTGTTGAGCAGCCACTCCAACACCTCCTGGAGCTGTGTCCAGATGATGATGTCGTGCATCACCGTCGCACCACCGGGTCATACCCGCCCTTCGACCAGGGATTGCAGCGCAGCAGACGCCACAGCGCGAGAAGCGTGCCGACCACCGGGCCGCGGGCGCGCACCGCCTGTTCGGCGTAGTGCGAACAGCTGGGCTCGTACTTGCACACGCGTGGCGTGACCGACGTCATTGAGACAAACGGCATTAGCGCTGCGCGAACGATGCGCATCGCCCAGATCACGAGGGTCGACATCACGCGGCCGTCGCCGCCTGGAGCACGTCGCCGACCTGGGCGCACAGCCAGTCAAAATCCTGAGCCTCTGCAGCCGCTGCAAGCCCCGGTCGCGCGATCACCACGTAGTCGGTGCGCACGCGCAGCTTCGCCTCGTGCGAGTCGACCGCTGCCTTGAGCCGGCGCTTGAGCTGGTTTCGATCGACGGCATTGCCGACCTTGCGGGGCACGGCGTAGCCCACCCGCGGACCCGCGAATGCCATCTCCTCGGGATCGCGCTCGCGGTAACGCAGCGTCAGATAACGACCGCCAGTGGAGCGGCCGAGTTGCGCAACGGCATCGAACTCGGCGGCTCGAGACAGCCGACCCCGCGACCCCGCTCCGCCACCGGAGGTGTGAGCAGGCACTAGGCGGAGAGTCGCTTGCGGCCTCGGGCGCGGCGGCGCTTGAGCACCGCGCGTCCCGCTCGCGTACTCATACGCTTGCGAAAGCCGTGCGCCTTGGAACGCTTTCGGGTGTTCGGCTGATAGGTGCGCTTCATGGGCGGCGGTCAGTATAGATGAGCGCGAACCTCGCAGTATCCGCATGATTTCCGCTGTGGAAAATCTCCGCGTCCGATAGATGACGGAGTGGTGAAAATTCCGTGGAAACCGCGGGAATCGGACGTCTCCACGAGGATTCCCACAGGTGTGGACAAGTGTGTGCACAACCTGTCAAAATCCCTGCAAATCAGCGTAATTTCAGGGCATCGTGAGCAGAATTCCCCAGCGGCAACGCGGCGCCCGCGGGCGAGTTAGACTCGCAGTTCGTGCCCGAGAACCAGGCCTCACGCTCCGAATATTGGGAGAGCATCTCCCTCTCGCTCCAGGAAGCTCTCAATGCCGGAACCTACGGAAAGTGGTTCGGGACAGCGCGCGCCCTCGAGCAGATCGACGACAAGCTGGTCGTCGGCGTGCCCAACGACTTCACAAAGTCCTGGATCGAGAGCCATTTTGGCTCGCTGCTGGACGCCGCGGCGGCCGAGCACGACATGGTCGTCGAGCTGCGCGTCGCCGTCCAGGAGGCGAAGGCCGAGGTCGTGTCCGCGCGCGACCGGGAGGCCGAGCGGCCCGCCCGCGCCGAACCGGAACGCGAACGACCGGCGGGGCCGCGACAGCGCCCCAACCTGCATCCGCGCTACACCTTCGACCTCTTTGTGATTGGTCCGTCCAATCGCTTCGCGCACGCGGCAGCGCTGGCCGTGGCAGAGTCGCCGGCGCAGGCGTACAACCCGCTCTTCATCCACGGATCCACAGGTCTGGGGAAAACCCACCTCCTGCAGGCCGTCGGCCACTACGCCCGCCAGCAGCACTCCGACCTGATCGTGCGATATGTCACGACCGAGACGATGATGAACGAGTTTGTCGACGCTTTGCGGGAAAAAACCGTGGTCGGATTCAAACAGCGGTATCGCACAGCGGACATTTTGCTCGTCGATGACATCCAGTTTCTGGAGGGCAAGGAAAACTTGCAGGAGGAGTTTTTCCACACCTTCAACAGCTTGTACGAGGCCGGCAAGCAGATCGTGATCGCCTCCGATCGAGGGCCGAAGAAGCTCGCGACCCTCGAAGAGCGGCTCCGCACCCGGTTCGGGTGGGGTCTCACAACGGACGTCCAGCCTCCCGACCTCGAGACCCGCATCGCGATCCTGCGCAAGAAGGTGATCACCGACGAGCTGAGCGTCGAGGATCCCGAGGTGCTGACGTTCATCGCCGATCGGGTCACCACCAATATTCGCGAACTCGAAGGCGCGCTGACCCGCGTGATCGCCTACGCGTCGCTGACCGGCCGGCCGATCACCGTCGACGTCGCCCAGGAGGTCCTGAAGGATCTCTTCCCCGAGAACGCGGGGCGGCCCATCACCATCGAGCAGATCCAGACCGCGGTATGTGAGGCGTTCAGGGTCAGCCTGGCCGAGTTGAAGGGCGACAAGCGCACGCAGGACATCGTCTACCCGCGTCACGTCGCCATGTATCTGGCCAGGGAGCTGACCGACATCTCGCTGCCCAAGATCGGGGCCAAGTTCGGCGGCCGCGACCACTCCTCGGTGATCCACGCCAAGGACAAGATCACCAAGCTCCTGGTGGAGGACCGCGAGGCGTTCAACCTCGTCCAGGACCTGACCGCGCGCATCAAACAGTCCCGGTGAGGATCGGTGGAGAACCTGTGGACGCGGCGGTACACCTCACCCCGTTTTGGTGGACAACTCCCCGATGTGGGTAGGTGCGCTCACCGGTATGGGGGAAACGCCGAAATTGCCCACACCGGCGTCCACATCCCCAAACCGGCTCCAGATGAGACGCTGCGCCGGTTTCCCACATGCTCCACAGCCCCTACTTCTATAACCTCCTTTTTTAAAATTCATCTAACAGCAGTGGTGAGGAGTACTCGAGCATGAAGATCGTCTGTCAGCAGGAGGAGTTGGCCGCAGGCCTTGCAATCGCGGTGCGAGGTGTCTCGCAGCGCTCGACCGTGCAGATCCTCTCGGGAGTTCTGCTGCGCGCCGCGGAGGATTCGCTGCAGCTTGCGGCCACCGACATGGAGATCTCGCTGCGGGTGCCCGTGGCGGCCCAGGTCGAGGAGTCCGGGGCGGTCGTGCTGCCCGGCCGGCTGCTCTCGGACATCGTCAAGGCTCTGCCCTCCGGCAAGGAGGTCACGATCGAGCAGCCCGGTGGCACCGGAGCGGTGCGCGTGTCGTGCGGTGCCAGTGAGTACTCGCTGCACTCGCAGGGTGCCGAGGACTTCCCGCACCTTCCCGAGCCGTCGGGGAGCGCGTTCAGCGTCGATCGAAACGCCTTCGCCGAAACGGTTGGGCACGTCTCCCGCGCAGCATCCCGAGACGAGTCGCGACCGGTGCTGACCGGTGTACTGGTGGAGTTTGCCGAGGGTACGGTGACCATGGCGGCCACCGACAGCTACCGGCTCTCGGTGATGCACACGCCGCTGCCCGGCTCGACCATCGAGAGCCAGGCGATCGTGCCGGCCCGCGCGCTGTCTGAACTGATTCGTATCGCTTCGGGCGACACCATCGACATGTGGATCGGCGAGAACCAGGTGCTGTTCGGCGCCGATAGCGTGCTGCTCTCGGCGCGGCGCATCGACGGCCAGTTCCCCAACTGGCGGCAGTTGCTGCCGCAGACCTTCGAGCACGAGATCACGGTGGGTCGCAGCGAACTCCTGGAAGTGGTGCGCCGCGCCGCGCTGATGGCGCAGCGAAACCTGCCCTTGCGGCTGGCCTTCGACCAGGGCGAGCTCACGATCAGCTCACAGACGCAGGACGTGGGCGAGGCGCGCGAGTCGATCCCGGTCGACTTCCAGGGCGAGCGGCTGGAGATCGGCTTCAACGCCGACTTCCTGCGCGAGGGCATCGAGAGCGTGGACGGCGATGCGGTCAAGCTGCGGCTGATCAGCCCGCTGCGGCCGGGATTGCTGCAAGGCGAGGGCGACAACTTCTCGTACCTGATCATGCCAATCAGGCTCTCGTCCTGAGACGAAGCCGCCCGGCGCGATGCGAGTGACCGCCGCCAGGGGCTACGACTTTCGCTGCTACGAGCGAGTGTCGGTCGACCTTCCCGCGGGGCTCGTCGGTGTGATCGGCCCAAACGGCGCCGGGAAGACGAGCCTGATCGAGCTGATCCACTTCGCACTCGTGGCCTACTCGCCGCGCACGTCCAACGAGCGGCGGCTGGTGCGGGTCGGGCAGCCACTTCTGCGAGCACAGGCCGACGTGGTGGTGGACGGCGCCCAGCTGACGAGCCAGGTGGGATATCAGCCGGGCGACCCCAAGCATGTGCTCGTGGGTGGCGCGCCGGTCGAATCGATCGAGCGGCTGCTGGCCCGGTTTCCGGTGCTGGTCTTCACGCCCGACAGGCTGAGGGTGGTGCAGGGCCCGCCGGCGCTGCGCCGGGGGTACTTCGACCGGGTGATCTCGCGACTGTGGCCGGCCACGGCCGCGAGCGCCGGTGAGTACGGCCGGGCGCTTGCGCAGCGCAATCACCTGCTGCGCCGGATCCGCTCCCGGGTGGCGGCGGTGGACACGCTCGACCCGTGGGATGATCAGGTGGCGCGGGCCGGCGCAGCGCTGGCCACGGCGCGGCTGCGGCTGGTCGACGAGATGATTCCCGCGCTGGTCGAGCGGGCTACCGAGCTGGGCGGCGATCCCGGCACCGCACCGTTGATCTATCGCTGCGGCGCGGGATCGACCCACGAGGAGCTGCTTGCGGCCCTGCGGGAGCGCCGCTCGCGCGATATCGAGCGGGCCACCACCGGCGCAGGTCCGCACCTGGACGACTTCGAGCTCTTCGACGCCGGCCGCGACCTGCGCACGCTCGGTTCGCAGGGCGAGCAGCGGCGGGCGCTTCTGGCGCTGATCCTGGCCGAAGCCGACGTGATCTGCGACCAGCGCGGCGAGTCGCCGCTGATGCTGCTGGACGACGTCACGGGTGAGTTCGACGCGCGCCGCCGCGGACTGCTGCTGCAGGCGTTGCAGCGATTCGACCAGGCGATCGTCACCACCACCGACGCCGCCGATCTGGGTGGGCAGGCCGCTGCACTCGTGACCGTCGAGAACGCTACGGTGTCGGTTGCATGACGGGGTTTCGACACGACCTGACAGCGGTGGGGTCGATCCTGCGCGGGATGCCGGTGGCACCGCGCATCGACGATCGCCTGGCGGCCACCCGCGACGTGTGGCGGGCCGCGGCCGGCGCCGCCCCGTCGAAGCACGCCTACCCGATGCGGATCGGCCGCGACGGAACCCTCGTGGTGCACTGCTCGAGTTCGACCTGGGCGGCCGAGCTGACGCTGCTGGCAAGCCATCTGCAGGCGCGTCTGGACGAGCTTCTGGGCGAGGCGGCGCCCACCGCGCTGCGATTCCGCGTGGGCGAGCTGCCCGAAGCGCCCGCAGACGCTGTCGCAGCCGGCCCGCGGAGCGTCAACCCGCGCGCTGCCGAACTCGCCCGTGAGGTCGCCGATCCGGCTCTCAGAGCGGCAATTGAGCGCGCCATCGCGGTGCGTTCCGGCGCAGCTTCGTAACGCCGTTGTGGGCGGTTCACGCGACCCCCTCTGGTAAAATGCAAACTGGTTCGTTGTCCCCTATCCATGCGGGTTTTCTTTGACTGAATCCGGCTACGACGCCAAAGACATCACAGTTCTCGAAGGGCTTGAGGCCGTACGCCGCAGGCCCGGGATGTACATCGGCTCGACCGGTCCCCGTGGACTTCACCACCTGGTGTACGAGGTGGTGGACAACAGCGTCGACGAAGCGCTCGCAGGCTACTGCGACCACATCACCGTGACTCTCGCCCCCGACGGGCGCGTGACCGTGGTCGATAACGGCCGCGGCATTCCGGTCGACGTGATGCCCGAGACGGGCCTCTCGGCCGTCGAGGTCGTCCTGACCAAGCTGCATGCCGGCGGCAAGTTCGGCGGCGAGGGCTACAAGGTCTCGGGCGGGCTGCACGGCGTCGGCATCTCGGTCGTCAACGCGCTTTCGACCAGCCTCGACCTCGAGGTGCGGCGCGAAGGCCACGTGTTCCGGCAGAGCTTCGAGCGGGGCGACCCGAAAGGCCCGCTCGAGCAGGGCGAGGCGACCACCGAGACCGGCACCATCATCAGCTTCCTGGCCGACCCCGAGATTTTCGAAGAGACCGATTTCTCGTTCGACACGCTGTCGCAGCGGCTGCGCGAGATGGCCTTCCTGACGCGCGGACTGGGGATCGAGCTGCGCGACGAGCGGGCCGGCGGCGAGACCGTCGAGTTCCGCTACGAGGGCGGCATCGTCGACTTCGTGGCCTACATGAACGAGGAGAAGAGCCCGGTCCACAAGGACGTCATCTACTTCGCCAACGAGACCGAAGAGGGCGATGTCGAGGTGGCGATGCAGTGGAACCAGAGCTACGTCGAGTCCACCCTCTCGTTTGCGAACAACATCAACACGCACGAGGGCGGCACCCACCTCTCGGGCTTCAAGGCTTCGCTGACGCGCACGCTCAACGACTACGCGCGTTCGAAGGGTCTGCTCAAGGAGAAGGAGGAGCCGCTCACCGGCGATGACTGCCGCGAGGGCCTGGCCGCGATCGTGTCGGTCAAGCTGCGCGAGCCGCAGTTCGAAGGTCAGACCAAGACGAAGCTCGGCAACCCGTCCATCCGCGGCCTCGTGGAGACCAGCTGCAACGCGCGGCTGAGCGAGTTTCTCGAGGAGCATCCCAACGAGGCCAAGGCGATCGTCAACAAGCTGATCTCCGCCAGCCGTGCGCGCCAGGCGGCCCGCGCGGCCCGCGACGCCACCCGCCGCAAGTCGGCGCTGGGCGGCGGCGGCCTGCCGGGCAAGCTGGCCGACTGCTCGCTGCGCGATCCCGGCTCGACCGAGCTCTACCTGGTCGAGGGCGATAGCGCCGGCGGGTCGGCGGTGGATGCCCGCGACCGCAGCTTCCAGGCGATCCTGCCGCTGCGCGGAAAGATCATCAACGTCGAGAAGGCGCGCATCAACAAGGTGCTCTCCAACAACGAGATCCAGGCGATGATCACCGCCATCGGCACCGGCATCGGCGAGGAGTTCAACGTCGACCTGGCCCGCTACCACAAGGTGGTTCTGACCTGCGATGCCGACGTCGACGGGGCGCACATCCGCACGCTCATCCTCACGTTCCTGTTCCGGCACATGCGGGAGCTGATCGAGCACGGCTACGTGTACATCGCCCAGCCGCCGCTCTACCGGCTGAAGGTCGGGAGCGACGAGCGGTACTTCGAGAAGGAGCATCAGCTCGATGAGTGGCTGGTGCGCGAGCGGCTCGACCGCATCGCCATCACCGATCGCGAGGGCACCGTCGTCAAGCTCACCGAGGCCCGTCTGCAGCGATTGCAGCGCGCGGTCAAGGAGTACGAGGGCTGGAGTTCGAAGCTGAAGGAGGTCTACGGCGTCGGTGCGGTCAACTTCGCCAAGGACTACGGGATGGTCGAGCACGAGCTCGATTCCGTCGAGTCGATCGCGGCGTTCTTCAGCGACCAGCCCGACACCGGAGGCATGCATCGACTCGATGTGACGGGGACCGACGCCGACTCCGTGACCGTGCGTATCGTCCGAGCACGCCACCGGCGCTGCGCGCTCCACGCGTTTCCCGTTGGCGCTCTTCCAGTCGCAGGGCTACCGCAACATGCAGTCCACGTGGCGGCGGCTCGAGGAGATCACTGGAAAGCCGCCGTTCGTCCTGCAGATGAACAAGATCACCGAGGTCGTGCAGACCTTCGAGGAGCTGCGCCCGCAGCTGCTCGAGCTGGCCCAGGAGGGCCTCAACCTGCAGCGCTTCAAGGGCCTCGGCGAGATGAACCCCGAGCAGCTCTGGGATACCACCATGAACCCGGAGAACCGCGTACTGCAGCAGGTTTCGCTGGATGACGCCGCCGCTGCGGATGAGATCTTCTCGATGCTGATGGGCGACCAGGTCGAGCCGCGCCGCAACTTCATCGAGCGCAACGCCCGCGACGTGAAGTTCCTCGACATCTAGGCGCCAGGAGACCCCGTGGCTTTCGACACACTTGACGGCGGACGAGTAGAACCGCGCGAGCTGGCCGAGGAGATGCGGTCGAGCTACCTCGATTACGCGATGAGCGTGATCGTGGGCCGCGCGCTGCCCGACGTCCGCGACGGTCTCAAGCCGGTGCACCGCCGGGTGCTCTATTCGATGTCCGAACGCGGCCTGCAGCCGGGCCGGCCGTACTCCAAGTGCGCCGCGGTCGTCGGCGACGTGCTGGGCAAGTACCACCCGCACGGCGACTCGGCCGCCTACGACGCGCTGGTGCGCATGGCCCAATGGTTCTCGCTGCGCTATCCCCTGGTCGACGGCCAGGGCAACTTCGGTAACCAGGACGGCTACGGCGCCGCCGCGATGCGCTACACCGAGTGTCGGCTCACCAAGCTGGCATCCGAGATGCTGCGCGACATCGACGCCAACACCGTCGACTACATCCCCAACTACGACGGCCGGCACCGCGAGCCGTCGGTGCTTCCGTCACGGTTCCCCAACCTGCTGGTCAATGGCTCGGCCGGAATCGCGGTCGGTATGGCGACCAACATTCCGCCGCACAACCTGGGCGAGACCATCGACGCGTGCGTCGAGTTGATCGACAACTCGGCGGCGACCGTCGATGACCTGATGAAGCACATGAAGGGCCCCGATTTCCCCACCGCGGGCCTGATCATGGGCACTGCGGGCATTCGCGAGGCCTACGACACCGGCCGCGGCCGGGTGGTGATGCGGGCGCGGGTGCATACCGAGGACGTGAAGGGCAACAAGACCGCGCTGATCGTCACCGAGCTGCCGTACATGGTCAAGAAGGGCGGCGACGACGGCGTGATCGCCAAGATCGCCGAGCTCGTCAACAGCAAGGTGATCTCCGAGATCTCCGACATCAATGACGAGTCGGATCGCAACGGCATGCGCATCTACATCGAGCTGAAGCGCGACGCGATCCCGATGGTGGTGCTGAACAAGCTGTTCAAGCACACGCAGCTGCAAGCCACCTTCGGCGTCAACATGGTCGCGCTGGTCGACGGTGTCAATCCGCGCACGCTCTCGCTGAAGCAGGCGCTGACCCACTACCTCGACCATCAGCGCGAGGTGGTCACGCGACGCACCAAGGACGAGCTGGAACGGGCCGAGCGGCGTGCGCACGTGCTCGAGGGCTACCTGATCGCGCTCGACAATCTGGACGAGGTGATCGCCGTCATCCGCGGCGCCGACGACACCGATACGGCGCGCACCGAGCTGATGTCGCGCTTCGGGCTGACCGAGATCCAGGCGCAGGCGATCCTCGACATGCGGCTGCGCGCGCTGACCGGCCTCGAGCGCAAGAAGATCGCCGAGGAGCACGCCGACCTGATCGAGCGGATCGCCGAGTTGCGCGCGATCCTGGCCGACGAGGACAAGCTGCTTGGGCTGATCCGCGAGGAGATGCTCGAGATCAAGGAGTCGTTTGCCGACGACCGCCGCACCGAGATCGTGCCCGCCGAAGGCGAGATCGATCTGGAGCAGCTGATCGCCGAAGAGGACATGGTCATCTCGATCACCGCGTCGGGGTACATCAAGCGGCTCGCGCTCTCGGCGTACCGCACGCAGGGCCGCGGCGGCGTCGGCGTGATCGGCATGGACATGAAGGAGGACGACTACATCGAGCATCTGTTCGTCGCCTCCACGCACGACTACCTGCTGTTCTTCACGACGGTGGGCAAGGTGTACCGGGTGAAGGTGCACGAGCTGCCGCAGGGCAACCGCCAGGCCAAGGGCCGCGCACTCGTCAACGTGCTGCCGCTGCGCCAGGACGAGTACGTGCGCGCGGTAATCGATACGCGCGACTACTCCGAGGGCAAGTACCTGCTCTTTGCGACCCGCGGCGGCATCGTCAAGAAGACGGAGTTCGCCGCCTACGACACGGTGCTGAAGGCCGACGGCATCATCGCGTTGAAGGTCCGCGAGGGCGACGAGCTGATCGGCGTGCGGCTGACCGACGGCGACGACGACGTGCTGATGATCTCGCGCAACGGTTCGGCTGTGCGGTTCTCCGAGCACGACGTGCGCGCCATGGGCCGCGACACGACCGGCGTGGCGGGGATGAAGCTGCGCGGCGGCGACGAGGTAATCGCGGTCGAGATCGCCCGTGACGAGCAGGATCTGCTGGTGGTGACCGAAAACGGCTTTGGCAAGCGCACGAGGGTCGACGAGTATCCGATCAAGGGGCGCGGCACGATGGGCGTGCTCACGATCCGCTACACCGAGGCCCGCGGGCGCCTGGCGGGGTCGATGATCGTGAAGGACGGCTACGAGGTGATGCTGATCTCGCAGGACGGCACCGTGATCCGCCAGGCTGCGGAGGGCATCTCGCGCATGGGCCGCTCCACCCAGGGAGTGCGGCTCATGAATCTCCGCAGCGGGGACAAGGTCTCGAGCATCGCCCGGGTCACCGAACCGAGCCAACCTGACGCCGAGGACGGGGCGCCCGAGCTACCTCTGGACGAGGTTCAAGAACCAGACCAGCCTGCCGATACAGCCACGGACTAACCGGCCGTAACTCGCCGTCTGGTGAGCCGGAAGGAATCGATGCACGGTTCTCGAATCCGAAAGCGCCGGTACTCTATAGGTATCGGGGCTCCCAAGGAAGAAGGCAAGCATGAGACAGGTTGACCTGTTGGAACCGGTTGCCATCACCGATCGGCTGGACCATCTGGACCTCTATTTGAGCCAGGTCTGCGCCCTTGCCGATATTTCGAAGATGCAGCTGGACTACTGGACCACAAAGGCTGAGATCCCCACGAAGGGTCGCAAGCAGCGCATGTACGACATGCATGCGGTGGAGCTGGTCATGTTGATCAAGCAGGCCAAGGACAAGGGTCTGAACCTGCAGGCTGCCATTGCAGCGGCCCGCGAGTTTCAGGAACAACAGGACGCGGAGCGAGTCGCCGTCTGAGGGCGGCCCTCGGCTCGCCGAGGGTAGATCAGTCGCAGAGCTTGAGCTCGGCTGCCGCTGCGTCGGGATCGACCGCATCGACCCAGACGCCGGCGCCGAGCTCGACCGCTGCCGGCACAGCGGTGCGCGGCATGACCTGGGCGTGCCAGTGGCTGTCCGTGACACCGGCCGGCGGTTCGTAGAGCACCATGTTCCAGGCCACATCGGAGGCCACGGTGCGCTCCAGGCGCCCGACGATCTCTGCGACGGCCGCAGCGAGGCCGGCTTCGGGGGGCATGCGCGGAACGTGCCCGCGGGGCACGATCCACACCTCGCGCGCCATCTGTGCCCAGGCCGGGCAAAACGCCACCAGCGCGTCGTCCTGCCACACCACCCGCGCGCGCTCGGACACGAGCGCGGCGCACAACGCACAGCCGGCGGCGGTGAGCCGAGGAGCCGCAGCGTGCGGAACTGGCGGGACGTCCGCGAACGGCACCAGCTGCGAGTGTGAGTGCTCGAGCGATGCTCCGGCCGCGCGGCCCTCGTTGATGCCCACCAGCACCCACGCCGCACCCGCGTCCTGAGCGGCATCGAGCCGCAGCCGCCAGGCCTGAGAAACGCGTTCGAGCGCCGCAGCGATCGAGCGAGGTAAAGCGGGTCGTGTGAGCGGGCGCGTGCACGATCACTTCCTGGCCGGGAATCGCCGGAAACTTGTTGGGCACCACCCGCAGCCGCCAGCCGGGAGTGTCGGGTGGATCGCCCGCAGCCCGGCCCAGGGCAAGCACCTCGGGCGGGGTCATCGATTCGTGGCCCTCACAGAGCGGGCATTCGGGTGTGACCTGAGGCTGCGCGACGGCTCCCGGCCGTTTGGCGCGGCCGGGAGCGATGATCACCGGCGTCCCGGTCAGCGGGTTGTGTTCGAGGCGGCCAGACGCAACAAACGTGCCTGGCACGTTTGTTGCAGTTGGTGAGATGGCGGAGACCTCGGCTGAGGAGTAGGTGCGGTCGTCGACCTGCAGGCGGCCTTTGGCGTCGACGCCGCGGACCACGCCGCCCTCTCGCGCCGACGAGCGTGATCGTGCGCCCGCGCAGCCCGTCGTGCTCGAGGCCGCCGAATCCGTCGTGCTCGAACGCCTCGAAACGCTGTTCGATTGCGTACAGCAGGTCGGCCAGCAGCCGCGGCCGGTCGACCGGGCCGTCTCGCTCCAGCGACAGGGAGGTGGCCGGAACCCTCGTGTCGGCGGGAAGCTCTTCGGCCGTCAGATTCGCGTTCACGCCTACGCCCACGATCGCCTGACCGTCGCGAAACTCGACCAGGATGCCGGTGACCTTGCGCTCGGCGATCACGATGTCGTTGGGCCAGTGCACCTGGGCGCCGCCGCCGATCGCGTCGCACACGGCGTCGGCCACCACCAGCGAGAGCGGCGCGAGCCGCTCGACCGGAGTGCGCGGCTCGAGCGCGAGCGAGAACATCACTCCGGCGCCGTGCGGGCACTGCCACGCGCTGCCCAGCCTGCCGCGGCCGGCGGTCTGCAGCTCGCACGCCACCACGCCGCCGTGCGACAGCTCGCGGGCGAGTTCCTGCGTCGAGGCCACGGTGTCGTGGTATGCGTACGGTCGCCCGAACGTGCCGCGCAGCAGCGGGAGTACGTGCTCTGGCGCCAGCGTCCGGCTCACCACGTCACTAGACTACCGGCTTCGATGCGCACGCAACCGAATCGCTCCGCGGCTCGTCTGACGCTTGACAACGACGGACGCGACCAGCTCTCGTATCCCACTCTGTCGGACACGGTGCTCGCCGTTCGGGCCAAGGATGGAGACGCCCGTGCGCTCGAGACGCTCGTGGAACGGCACGCGGCCGGGGTGCGGCGGCTGGCGGGCTATCTCCTGACCAACCCGCAGGACGCCGAGGACGCAGCACAAGAGGCATTGGCAAAGCTTTGTACCCGAATCCACCAGTTCCGCGGCGAGGCGCAGTTCTCGACCTGGCTCCACAGCCTGGTCTCGAACACGTGCCGAGATCTGGGAGCCCGGCAGCGCCGGCGCGAACACCGCCCGCTGGAGGAGGCGCACTCGCCCATCGGTCGCGACGAACCGGTCGAACAGGCGCTCGAACGAGACCAGCGCCGCAGCCTGCGCGCGAGCCTCGCGTCGCTCTCGGGCGACCAGCGCCATGTGATGGTGATGAAAGACGTGCTGTCGCTCTCGTACGAGGAGATCGCCGGAGCGCTGCAGATGCCGGTGGGCACGGTCAAGTGCCACGCCCATCGCGGTCGGCAGAGAATGCGCCAGGCGCTGGCTCCTCTCCGCCAGGCGGCCGGCGGGTGACGGTGACCCCGCTCGATCGCCGGGCCATCGAACAGATCATCCCGCACCGCGACCCGTTCCTGCTGATCGACGAGATCACCGAGCTGGAGCCCGGACTGCGCGCGGTGGGCCGCTACCACGTGCCCGCCGAGGCCTGGTATCTGCGCGGCCACTTTCCCGGCAACCCGATCATGCCCGGCGTGCTGCAGGTCGAAGCGCTGGCTCAGGTGGGTGCCGTCTGCGGGCTCAGCCACCCCGACTTCGCCGGCAAGCTCGCGCTCTTTGCCGGCATCGACGGCATCCGCTTCAAGCGCATCGTGCGCCCCGGCGACGTGCTCGATCTGGAGTGCGAGATCACGCGGCTGCGCGGACCGGTGGGCCGCGCCGAGGCGAGTGCTTCGGTCGCCGGCGAGCTCGCCTGCCGCGGCACGATCACCTTCGCGCTGACCGAGGCTCCGGCGCAGTGATCGCAGCGAAGGCCGGGGGAGTGGAGGTGGTGGGCATCGGCTCGCATGTGCCCGAGCGGATCATGTCGAACGATGAGATCGCCGAACTCGTGCACACCTCCGACGAGTGGATCGCAACGCGCACAGGCATTCGCGAGCGGCGGATCGCCGCCGAGGACGAGTCAGGCGTCGATCTGGGCGCAGCCGCGGCGCGCAATGCTCTGGCCGACGCGGGGATCGAGCCCACCGAGGTCGATCTGATCGTGGCCGCCACCGCGAGTCCCGATTACTACTTCCCGTCAACTGCCGCCCTGATCGGCGAACGGCTCGATGCCGGGAGCATCGCTGCCTATGACCTCTCGGCCGCCTGCACCGGCTTTATCTACGCTCTCGCTCAGGCCTACACGCAGGCTGAGCTCGGGGTTCGCCGAGACGGCGCTGGTGGTGGGCACCGAGGTGTTTTCGCGGCTGCTAGATTGGTCTGACCGATCGACATGCGTGCTCTTTGGTGACGGTGCGGGGGCGGTGGTGCTGCGCCGTACCGACGGTGGCGGTGGGCTGCGCGGATTCGAACTGGGATCCGACGGCAGCGGCGGCGACCTGCTCAAGGTCGCTGCGGCAGGGCATCGCCCCGGCGCCCACTCGCCCTACGTGATCATGGACGGGCCGCAGGTGTACAAGTTTGCGACCACGGTGGCGGTCGAATCGGCCAACCGGTGTCTGGCGACGGCCGGGCTGACCGTCGATGACGTCGACCTGTTCGTGCCCCACCAGGCGAATCTGCGCATCATCGAGCACTCTGCCCGGCGGCTCGGCATTCCGCCCGAGAAGGTGCGGTCCAACGTCGCGCTCTACGGCAACACCTCCGCGGCCTCGATCCCGCTGTGCCTGGACGAGTGCTACCGACGGGGTGAGGTGGAGCCCGGCGACATCGTGCTGATGGTCGGCTTCGGGGGCGGTTTGGCCTGGGGTTCGGCGGTGCTGGAATGGACTTCCAGCGGCACGGCGAAGGGAACCATATGAGTCAGATCGCATTCTGCTTCCCCGGCCAGGGCAGCCAGCGCGTGGGCATGGGCCAGGAGCTGGCCGAGATCTCGCCGGCCGCGGCCGAGGTGTTTGCCGAGGCCGGCGCCGCCACCGGGCTGGAGCTGGCCCGGCTCAGCTTCGAAGGGCCGCAGGAGGAGCTGAACCGCACCGAGCTCACCCAGCCCGCGCTCGTGGCCGCGTCGGTCGCAGCGCTGCGGGCGGTGCAGGAGCGCTACGACGTTCGCCCCGACGTCGTGATCGGGCACAGCGTGGGCGAGTACTCGGCCCTGATCGCCGCCGGTGCGCTCGACGTGACCGGCGGCACCTCGCTCGTGCGCGAGCGCGGGCTGGCCACGGCCGCGATCAGCGAAGGCGGCATGGCCGCGGTGCTGAAACTCGACGACGCCCAGGTGGAGCAGCTGTGCGCGCAGCGCGATGACGTGTGGCCCGCGAACTACAACTGCCCTGGGCAGGTCGTGATCTCGGGGCGCGATGCCGGCATCGATGCGGTGGCCGAGGGTGTGCGCGAGCTGGGCGGAAAGCTGATCCGGCTGCAGGTGACGGGCGCATTCCACAGCCCGCTGGTGCTTCCCGCTGCCGACCGGCTGCGGCCGGCCGTCGAGAGCACGGAGTTCCACCCGCTGGTGACCGGGTTCATGTCGACCGTTTCGAACCGTCGCGAGCAGGTCGAGCGGGTGCCCGAACTTCTGATCGAGCAGCTCACCGCGCCGGTACGATTCAACCAGGCGGTACAGGCGCTGATCGCCGACGGTATCGACACGTTCGTCGAGATCGGGCCGGGCGGCGTGCTCGCGGGGCTGATCAAGCGCATCGATCGAACCGTGACCGCAGCAACGGTGGGCACTGCCGCCGACCTCGACGGGTTGGAGGAGATCCTTGGCTGAACGAGAGCTCGACGGGCGGGTGGCGCTGGTCACCGGCGGCTCCCGCGGTATCGGCGCGGCGATCTGTGCCGAGCTCGGCACAGCAGGTGCGACGGTGGTGGTGAACTACGCCCGCGACGGCGCTGCGGCCGAGGCCGTGGTTGCCGCGATCCAGGCGGCCGGCGGTGCTGCCCAGGCGCGCCGGGGCGACATCTCAACAGCGGCCGGCGCCACGAGCCTGGTGAGCGATGTCGAGGCCGAAGTCGGGCCGATCGCGATCCTGGTGAACAACGCGGGCATCACGCGCGACAACCTGATCATGAAGCTTGACGAGGAAGACTGGCGCGCGGTGATCGACACCAATCTGGCGGGCGCGTTCTACACCTGCCGCGCGGTGGCACGGCCGATGCTCAAGCGGCGCGCCGGGACGATCGTCAACATGTCGTCGGTGGTGGGCGTGCACGGCAACGCCGGTCAGACCAATTACGCGGCGTCCAAGGCGGGGCTGATTGGCCTGACCAAATCGCTGGCCAAGGAGCTGGGCGGTCGCGGCATCCGGGTCAACGCAATTGCGCCCGGATATATCGCGACCGAACTGACCGACGCGCTGCCCGAGCCGGCCCGCCAGGCGATTCTCGATTCGACGCCGCTGAAGCGGCTGGGCGAGCCGCACGACGTGGCTCGAGCGGTGCGATTTCTGGTATCCGACGCGGCCTCGTTCATCACGGGCGACGTGTTGGCGGTAGATGGAGGGCTGGGAACATGAGCAGCGATAACGGCAGGCGGCGGGTGGTTGTGACCGGAGTGGGCGCGATCAGCCCGTGTGGTCTGACCGCCGACGAGACCTGGGAGAACATTCGCAACGGACGCTCGGGGATCTCGAAGGTCGAGGCGGTCACCATGCCCCCCGACTGTGTGGACATCGGCGGCGAGATCAAACACTTCGACCCGACGCAGTTCATGGACAAGCGCACGATCCGCAAGACCGACCGGTTCGCGCAGATCTCGGTCAACGCCGCCGGCCAGGCGATCGCGCGATTCAGGGCTCGAGATCGAACCGATCGGCGATCGGGTGGGCTGCTCGGTCGGTACGGGAATCGGTGGTCTGACCACTCAGGAGATCGCCCATGAGAAGCTCTTCAGCGCGGGCCCCGATCGGCTCAACCCGTTCTGGGTGACCGCGCTGATCGCAAACATGGGCGCGGCCGAGGTCTCGATGCGGTTTGGTACGCGCGGCCCGCTGACCACCGAGTCCACCGCGTGCGCGGCGTCGGCGATGTCGATCGGAAACGCCCTGATGTACATCCGCGCCGGCATGGCCGACGCGATGATCGCGGGCGGCGTCGAGGCTCCCATCCGGCCACTCGCCCTGGGCGGGTTCGGCAACATGCGGGCGCTCTCACGGCGCACCGACGACCCCGAGGCCGCCAGCCGGCCGTTTGACTCCGGCCGCGACGGCTTTGTGCTGTCGGAGGGCGGTGCAGCGCTGATCCTGGAAGAACTCGAGTTCGCGCGGGCGCGCGGCGCGCGGATCCTGGGCGAGATCATCGGCTACGGGATGTCGTCCGACGCACATCATGTGACCGAGCCCGATCCGGTCGGCACCAATCCCGCGCGGGCCATGCGCATGGCGATGGAGGACGGCGGTGTCACCCCGCAGGACATTGACTACGTGAACGCCCATGGCACCTCCACACCGGCCGGCGACTCGGCCGAGACGCGCGCCCTCAAGCTGGCGCTGGGGGAGGAGCGGGCGCGGGAGATCCCGATCTCGTCCACGAAGAGCGAGACGGGCCACATGCTGGGCGCGGCCGGCGCGATCGAATCGATGATCACCCTGCGCGCCATGCGCGACTCGTTCGTGCCGCCGACCATCAATCAGACCGACCCCGATCCCGAGTGCGACCTCGACTACGTGCCCAACGTGGGCCGCGAGCACACCGTCGACATCGCACTCTCCAACTCGTTCGGGTTCGGCGGCCACAACGCCGTGCTCGTCTTCCGCAAGTACTCGGAGTAGCCCGCGTGGCCGACCGCATCAGCGTCGACATCACCACCAACGAGGACGCCGTCCAGCCGGCGCCCGCGGCGCCGCGCAACCGCAACACGTGCCCGTCGTGCGGCTCGCATTATCGCGAGGACGAGATGGTCGCCAACCTGCGCGTGTGCACGCACTGCGGCCACCACTTTGCGGTCACCGCCCGCGAACGCATCGTCCAGCTGACCGACGACGGCTCGTGGACCGAGATCGCCGCCGACCTGCATTCGGCCGACCCGCTGTCGTTCGTCGATTCGCGGCCCTACCCCGAGCGGCTGGTCGATGCCGAGCACTCCACCGGGCTGCTCGACGCGGTGCTGGTCGGCGACCGCCGCGATCGGCACCCAGCGAGTGGGCCTCTCAGTGATGGATTTCACGTTCATGGGCGGCAGTATGGGGTCGGTGGTGGGCGAGAAGTTCGCCCGCGCGGCCGAGGTGGCTGTGGCCGAGCACATTCCGTTGGTGTCGGTGGCGTCGTCGGGCGGCGCGCGCATGCAGGAAGGCGTGCTCGCGCTGATGCAGATGGCGAAGACCGTGGCCGCCATCGACGAGATGCGCGAGGCCCGGTTGCCCTACATCTCGGTGCTGGCGCACCCCACGACCGGCGGCGTTGCGGCGAGCTTTGCCGCGCTGGGCGACATCATCATCGCCGAGCCGGGCGCGCTGCTCTCGTTCTCGGGCCCCCGGGTGGTGCGGCAGACCACGCGCGAGAACATCCCCGATGACTTTGGCCTGGCCGAGTCCAACCACCGCCACGGCCACGTCGATGTGATCTGCCCGCGGCCCGAGCTGCGTGACCTGCTGGCCCGCTCGATCGCACTGCTCTCGGGCGGCACGCCCTACCGGCCGCGCACCACCACGCCGGTCACGCCGGGGGGCATGGTCAAGGCAGCGGCAGGGATCCGCCGCCGGCTGGGATCGGTCTTCGCCCACCGCGACCCGGACGCCGGATGAGCACCTCGGAACGCCGCTTCCCGTTCCTGCGCCGCCGCGGACCCGATTCCGAGGCGTGGCATGCGGTGCAGCTGGCCCGCCACCAGGACCGGCCGTACACGCTCGACTATCTCGAGCGCATCTGCGACGACCTACTGGAGCTGCACGGCGACCAGGCCGAGGGCGACGACCCGGCGATCGTGGCCGGTATCGGCTCGTTTCGCGGCCGCTCGGTGGCATTCGTCGGCCACCAGAAGGGCCGCGACCTGAAGCAGCGCACCTATCGCAACTTCGGCATGCCGCGGCCCGAGGGCTATCGCAAGGCGATGCGGGTGTTCGAGCTGGCCGCCCGGCTCAACTTTCCGGTGGTGACGCTGATCGATACGCCGGGCGCGTATCCGGGCGTGGGCGCAGAGCAGCGTGGCCAGTCGGGTGCGATTGCCCGCTCGCAGCTGATGCTGATGGGCCTCGATGTGCCGGTGATCGCCTGTGTGATCGGCGAGGGCTCGTCGGGCGGCGCGCTGGCGATCGGCGTCGCCGACCGCGTGCTGATGCAGCAGCACGCCATCTACACCGTGATCTCGCCCGAGGGCTGTGCGTCGATTCTGTGGAAGGACGCAGGAGAGGCCCGGCGGGCCGCCGGAGCGCTGCGGCCCACCGCCGACGCGTGCCTGGAGCTGGGCGTGGTCGACTCGATCGTGCCCGAGCCGTCGGGCGGGGCCCATCGTGACCACGGCCGGGCAGCCGAGTATCTGGCCGACGCCATCGCCGTCGAGTTGGAGCAGCTGCAGGAGCTGCCTCCGCTCGAGCGGCGCCGGGAGCGGCGCGCCAAGTTCCGCCGCCTCGGCGCATGGGAGGGCTAGCGTGAGCAGTCGCCAGCGGGCGGTCGCGTTCGTCGTGCTGTGTCTGGCGATCGCGGCGATCGCGGTGCGCGCGGTGAATGTTGAAGGCCAGATCACCTTCGTGGTCGCCGCGGTATCGCTGATCGGTCTCGCCTGGCTCCTGGGCGAGGCCACCGAGCAGGCGGGCGGCACCGTGGGCCCGCGCGCGTCGGCGCTGCTCAACGCGAGCTTCGGCAACCTGCCCGAGATCGTGATCGTGGTACTGGCCATCAACGCCGGCCTGAACGACATCGCGCGTGCCTCGATCATCGGTTCGGTGACCGGCAACATCCTGCTGATCCTGGGCATCTCGCTGTTCCTGGGCGGGTGGCGCAACGGCATCCAGCGATTCAACGCCAGGCTCGCGGCGACCAACTCGTCGATGCTGGTGCTCGCAGTGATCGGCCTGGGAGTGCCGACCCTGTTCCAGCACGTCGAGCCCGGAAAGCACGATGCCGAGGTGCTGTCGTTGTGGACGGCCGTGGTGCTGGTCGTGATCTACGCGGCGTACGTCCTGTTCTCGTTTCGCACACCGGGGCTGCGGTACATCCAGGAGGGTCATCCCAGCAGCTGGTCGCGGACGACGTCGATCGTGCTGCTGGGCCTGGCGGCGGTGGCCACGGGCGTCGTCTCGGAGGTGCTCGTCAAGTCGATCGAGCCGGTGGTGCACGCGTGGGGGGTGCCACGGGCGTTCGTGGGGTTTGTGCTGGTGCCGTTCGTGGGCAACGTGCCCGAGCACTTCAGTGCCGTGCGGCTGGCCTATCGAAACAGCGTCGACTTCGCGATGGGAATCGCCTACGGGTCGGCCATCCAGGTCGCCCTGGCCGCCTCGGCGATTGCCGTGTTCGCCTCGTTTGCGCTCGACAACCGGCTGACGCTGGTGTTTCCGCCGCTCGAGCTGGCCGCGCTGGCCGCCGCCGCGGTGGTGGCAACGCTCGTCTCGCGCGGCGGCGAGACCAACTGGCTGGAAGGCCTCCAGCTGATCGGTATCTACTTCTTGGTTGCCGTCTCCTTCTGGCTCTTCGGCTGAGGCTGGCCTCCGACGGCCGTGGCGGCGTCCCACGCCGCGTGCGGTGCTCGACGTGCAAAGAGCGCACGCCTTGCGCTCCGCTCGCGGCTCGATCCTTGCCACGACCGCCGGATCCTGCGCCTCGGGTCGTCGACGTCGTCAGCAACGCATACCCCGAGCAGCGCATACCCCGTGCCAGGCACGGGGTATGCGTTGAGCTAGCG
Organism: uncultured Actinomycetes bacterium; assembly: GCA_963796875.1. Taxonomy (GTDB): domain Bacteria; phylum Actinomycetota; class Thermoleophilia; order Gaiellales; family JAICJC01; genus CAVPTL01. Next base: position 966,214 of record CAWCNL010000002.1, on the reverse strand, counting down.
GATCGGGTACCAGCGCGAGTTGGTGGCGGGCAGCACCTGGCCGGTGACGAACACCGGCGTCTGATGGTTACCCGGCGCGTAGTAGTACGAGCCGTCGGCCGCGTGGCGCGCAGCCAGCCACTTCAGGGCAGCGGTGTTCTTGAGCCCGCACGACCGCCGCGCCTGCACCGCCCACGCCGTCGACTGCGAGTCGGCGGCGCCGTGCGCCAGCAGCGGATAACCCCCGCCGTTGACGTGCACCGACGCCAGGTAGGCGAGACCCCGCTTGACGTGCGTGTTGCTGCAGGCGACGCCCGCTGCGTGCAGAGCCAGAATTGCCGCCGAGGTGTCGTTGGAGTCGGCCCCGGCAGGCATCTGCGGCAGGTATGACCAGCCGCCACCGGTCTGCTGGTGGGTCTCGATGAAGCGCACGGTATGGGTGGGGAGCTTCTGGTTGGCACCGCGCAGCGCCAGTGCCCCCCAGTACGTGGAGTTGGCGTAGGCGCCGATCCGCCCGGTCGACGGGGTCACCAGGTTGCGCAGTGCGGTGATCAGATTGCGACCGCCGAACGTAGTGGGGCTCTTGCGCAGCGCGACCGCGGCCAGGATGCCGCGCTCGATCGAGTAGGCGTTGGTCCAGTGGCGCACGTCGCCGGCCAGGTACGAGACCGGGGTCTTGCCGCCGGGCCTATGCATGGTGGTGGGGTTGGAGCCGGCCGCCCGCAGAGCCATCACCCCCCACTCGGTGAGCGTGATACCGGCGACGCCTCCGGTTTCGGCAAGCCCTCCGGACTTGAGCTGGTGCGCGCGGAGATATGCCGCACCGGTGGCCGCCGCGGCGGGCGAGGCTGCCGCGGTCAAGAGCGCGGCGCTGAGAGTGGCGATGACGAGTGTGCGTTTCATGTCTGCTCCAGTGGGACGAAGATGCCGTGCAGTTTCTGTGCGTAACGGTCGACGATGGTGATCAGGGTGGGCCCGGCGATCAGCGCGATCAGTGCGTTGCCGGTGGCGTGGGCGATATCGAACGGCAGACCGGTGGCCGCAAAGGCGATGAACGAGTGCAGGTCGGCCGATGGGCCGAGCGAGGCCCACGCCCAGATGTCCATCATCCAGTCGAACCCGAATCCCCACACGATGCCAAACGCGGCCAGCGTCCAGCGGTTGCGCAGCGCCGGGCCGATCATGCCGGCGCTCGCCCCGACCAACCCCCAGGCCAGCATCTGCCACGGCGTCCACGGGCCCTGACCCAGAAAGACGTTCGAGGCGAGTGCTCCGGCCGCTCCGGTGGCAAGCCCGGCGCGCGGGCCCAGGCACACGCCGGTGATGGCGACGATCATCGTCAGCGGCTGCACGTTGGGGATGAACGCAAACAGCACCCGCCCCGCAGCTCCGGTCGCCGCCAGCGCGGCGACCAGCGCCAGCTCGCGCGAGCGGTTGGGCCCGCGCTCCACCGAGAGCACCGCCAGCGCGGCCAGCACCAGACCGATCACCGCCACCACGCTAGGCATGGGCGGTCACCTGCTCGGGCCGCAGCAGCGCGGCTGCCTCGGTGATCGACACGCAGCCGAACGCGAGGCCCACCTGCGACACGAAGAAGAGCCGGCTGGCAAGCAGGCTGCGCGGGCCGCGATCGTGCAGCACCGCTCCCGCGGCCATGGTCGTGACCGTGTCGGCCACCTCGGCTGCAAAATCCATGTCGTGGGTGACCACGACCACCGCGGTGCCGTCCTCCGAGAGCCCGCGGATCAGGTCGGCGAGCGCCAGCTTCCGCAGCCCGTCCACGCCGCGGGTGGGCTCGTCGAGCACCAGCAGCCGGGGCCGCATGGCCGCCACCGAGGCGATCGCCAGGCGCTGCCGCTCGCCACTGGAGAGATCACGCGGATGATCGGCAGCGCGGTCGGCCAGGTCGAAGCGCTCCAGCTCGGCCTCCACCCGGCGGTCGAGCTCGGCGCCGCTCACCCCCAGATTGCGAAGCCCGTATGCGACCTCGTCGGCCACGGCGGAGTGCAGCAGGTAGTGGCTTGGATTCTGGCTCACGTACCCGGCCCGGCCGTCGACGGTGACCGTGCCCGCGTCCAGCTCCAGAAGGCCGCAGGCGGCCAGCGCCAGGGTCGTCTTACCCGCGCCGTTCTCACCCATCAGCACGGTCGTCCGGCCTCCCCCAAAGCCGGTGCTGGCGCCGCGCAGGGCGGGAATCTTGCCGTGCGACTTGGTCGCGGCGGTGATGGTGGCAAGCGGCGTGGCGGCCGCCGGCTCGGCGATTGCACCGGGGGCCACGGTGATGCCCGCGGCGGCGCGCGCCTCGCGCACGGTCAGCGGCAGCTCGTCGCGGCCGGCGCGCACGAACGCCTGCGAGACCGGCGGCAGCAGCCACGGTGCCGAGGTGCGCAGCTGCCGCGCAGCTTCGGCCGGCGGTGCGTCGATGGTGATCTGACCGGCGTCCATCACCACCACCCGGTCGGCTTCCTCGAAGATGCGCCCCGTGCGGTGCTCTGCCAGGATGACGGTGGTGCCGCGGTCGCGGTTGACCCGCACCACCAGCCCGAGCAGCTCTTCCGCCGCCACCGGGTCGAGCTGGCTGGTGGGCTCGTCCAGCAGCAGCAGCCGCTGGCCCATCGAGATCACCGCGGCAATCGCGAGCCGCTGCTGCTCGCCGCCCGAGAGCTGGTCGGCGGGGCGCGCGGCCAGCGCCGAGGCGCCCGTCACCATCAACGCCTCCTGCGCGCGAGCGGCGATATCGGCTGCCGGCCAGCCCAGATTCTCGAGTCCGAAACCCGCCTCGCGCAGCGCCGTTCGCATCACCATCTGGGCCTCGGGATCCTGAAACACCAGGCCGGCGCTACGGGCGATCTCGCCCGGCCGGTGGTCGCGGGTATCAAGGCCGGCGGTGACCACCCGGCCGCGCAGCTCGCCGCCGTGAAAGTGCGGCACCAGGCCGAGCATGGCGCGCAGCAGCGTCGACTTGCCCGATCCCGAGTCGCCTAGCAGCAGCACCAACTCGCCCTGCTCGACGCGCAGGTCGACATTCGCGAGCGCCGGCCGGTCGCGGCGCGGGTAGCGGTACCCGAGGCCGGTCACGGTCACCGCGTCCATCGGATCACCCCCGCGGCGGCGACGAGCGGAGCCCCGAGCAGCACCGTCGCTGCGATCGCCGGTCCGGTGAATGGATCTCCCAGCAGGTCGTAGTAGCGGAAATTGGCCGCACCGGTGAGGATGATCGCGACGCTGACCAGCAACGCAAAGCCGCCCAGCAGCGTGACCGCACGCTCGGGCCGCGTGATCGTGCGCTCGGGTGCACGCGTGGCGTCCGGTTCGCCGTAGCCGCGGGCCTCCATCGCCTCGGCGAGCCCCAGCGAACGCTCCAGCGACATGCCCATCAACGCCGGCACCAGTACCGCCGCGGCGCGCGTGCGGTGCAGTTCGGATCCGCGCGTGCGGGCAGCCTGCACCAGCCCGTGCGCGTCTCGCTCGAGCGCCGGCAGCATGCGCGTTGCGAGCGCCGTGATCATGGTCGATCGGGGCGCGATGCGGCTGGTGGCGCGGGTCAGCAGGTCGGGATCGACCAGGCGCACGAATGCCGCGACCGCCAGCGCGCTGGCCGCCAGTCGCACCGCCGCACCGGCGCCGAACGCGAGCTCCTCGGACGTGATCTGATCGTCCAGAATGCCGTGGTTGAAGATGCCGAGCGCAGGCCCCTGCCAGACCACGGTCAGACCCTGCGATGACACAAAGGGATTGAGCACGAACACGGTGACGGCCGAGATGACGGCAAACCAGATGTAGAGCCGTTTGGGCCCCTCGGAGGCCCACAGCAGAGCGGCCGCTCCGATCAGCGCCGCGCACAGCACCAGGGGGTTCCACGCGGCGATCGCGGTGACGAGCGCTGCGCCCGCCACGAGGGTCACGCCGAGGGGCTTCACGAGGCTCCGCCCCGGGCGGTCACGCGACCGTCGCCGTCGAGCGCCACCGCATAGGCCGAACGCACCGCGGCAGGCCTGTCGGCAAGCGTCCGTGCCGCTGCACAGGCCGCCGCCTCGGTGCGGCCGGCCACCACCAGCGTGGCCGAGTTCTGGCCCGCGCCGTCAGGCCGGTATGCGGCGATCAGCGCCTGGGCGCTGGGATCGGCGGTCGCCGTGTTGTTGCGGTAGATCATCACGCCGCCGTGCTCGAGCCACACCGTGAGTCCGCGCGACTGTGCCTGAGCCCCGCTGATCGGCCCGTTCGCCGCCTGGGCGAAGGTCATCACCGTGACCGTCGCATCGGCCTGACCATTTGTCAGCTGCGCTCCGTCGCGTTTGAGCGCAGAAGCAAGGGTCTGGGCACAGCCCAATCCGCCGACGTGCACCGACGGCTGCGCCCCCTCCCACCCGTGCACGAATGGATCGGGCCATGCGCCGATCACCACGGGCACCTCCTGATACACCGTCCAGTAGCGGTAGTCCCACCACTCACGGTCGCCTTTGTGCAGCGTGTAGGCCGCCGCACCCACGTTCGCCTGGATGCCGTTCACGAAGTAGAACCAGTCCCAGCCGTTGCCCGTGTTGCCCTTCACCCCGTTGATCGAGGCCACGAATTTGCCGGCATAGGCGCCGCCCACGTCGGCGTTTCGGCGCAACGCGAACATGGCCGACTGGCCCGGCGCAGCGCGGGCCGAGACCAGATGCTCGTTGCCGAAGTTGCGCGTCACCGTCAGCTGGACGGCGGCCGCTCCCGGCGGCGGGGGGTCCGCAGACCCGCACCCCGCCGCCGCGAGCACCACCAGTGCAAGTACGGCTGCTAGTTGACCGTAACCCACAGCCGACCCGAGCGGATCGCGCCCGGATAGGTGGCCCTGACCTGGAACTTGCCCCTTGTCGTGAGCGTGGTCTTGAGCACGCCCCGGGCGTTGGTCTGGCCGACCACCTTGGCGCCGACGTACACCTGAGCTCCGCTGTGCGCGGTGCCCACACCTGCGTCGTTGTAGCTGAACACCTTCACCGTGAGCGACGACCCACTGTGCACCGCGCTCTTGTTCTCGCTGATGCCGAGCGTCGGCTGGGTCTCGAACGTGACCGGGTCGAACCTGGTGAAGTAGAAGAGGTAGCTCGCTCCGGCGGTCACGGGCGTCGTGCCTGCTCCCTGTGCCGCGAGCGTGTTGTTCACCTTGAACGCCCAGTAGTGCGTGGCGTCCGCGGCGCGGCCATTGATCGAGTTGACGTAGAAGCCGCAGCAGTCAAACCACTGCAGCCCCAGCGGCACATTCGCGCTTCTGGTGCCCGCGATCAGGCCACCGAGAGCGGTGGGCTGGGTCAGGCGCTGGCCGATGATCGTGCCGGTGAACGGCGTGACGGTGGCGCGGACGAGCGTCTGCGAGCCGCCCTCCACTCGTACTCTGACCTGGGTTGAGGCGGCCGCCGCGGGTGATGCGGCGGCAGCGAGCACGACCACAGTGGCCACCAGAGCGGTGACCTGAATGCGAAGGCGTGTGAGTGCCAACGGGTCCTCCTTCCTCGAGAGGTTCGCGTGTGTGTCGCGAGTGGGAGGTCTTCTGGCTCGAGTGCACTTCCCGGTTTACCCGGGTCGCTGGGCTGGCCTTCCCGGCTCCTGACGTAGCCAGTGGCTGTCTCTCGACACGCCCAGCGAACACCCTTACAGCGGCGGGACCGCGCCGGTCTTTCACCGGCTTCCCTGATCCACTTGCGGGCGCAACTGTAGCACCTGCCGCGCCTTCGGGAGCGGCGTGAGACCTGGCAGTGGCCCAGGCCGCAAGACCGGCCAGCAGATCAAGGGCTCCCGGCTTGGACAGTGGCTCGTTGAGATTTCCGCATTTGGGCGACTGGACGCACGAAGGGCAGCCCGCCCGACACCGGCACTCACGCAGGAGCGCCGCGGTGCGCGCCACCCACTCCTCGAACATCTCGTAGCCGCGCTCGGCGATGCCGGCGCCACCGGGATGGCCGTCGTAGACAAACACCGTGGGCACGCCCGTCTGAAAATGCAGATCGGTGGAGAGCCCGCCGATGTCGCCGCGGTCGCACAGCGCCAGCAGCGGCAGCAGCGAGATCATCGCGTGCTCGGCGGCGTGCAGCGTGCCGAGCAGATCGGCGCTCACATCCACGTGCGGCAGGTACCACACCGCCTCGGTCTGATACTCCTGGGCCGGCAGGTCGAGCTCGATCACGTCGATGCCGGTGTGATCGGACAGGCGTTTGCGCTGGAATCCGACCACCTGGTCGCGCATCCCGATGTCGCCGTGCACCACCCGCATGCCCATGCGCTCGGACTCGCTGCGCTGACCGAGGATCGTGATGCTCGAGACCCGCTTTGCCTGCGTGTAGTACGCCCCGTTGAACTCGCGTACCAGCGCCACCCGCGCCTCCAGGTCGAGGTCGGTGACGATGTACTGCGCGCCCTGGTGCAGGTGCACTGCGCCGGGATGCACCGTCGAGGGTGCGCGGCCCTCGTCGACCATCCCCAGCAGCATGCCCGTGTCGCGCTCGACGATGGCGACAGCCGGCCCCGACGTGCGTAACGACACACCCAGGCTGGGATTGTCGGCGCCGCGGTAGGCGAATCCCTGCGGCGTCGGCACGAGGTTGGGAAGCCGCGCGGCCAGCTCGAGCGCACCCGACGCCGAAGTACGCCGCATCGTCCTCGGTGAGCGGGCCCTCGGCCGCGGCGCAGAGCAGGTGGGTGGAGAGCACCGCGGGATTCGCCGGGTTGCAGACGGCTGCCTCCACCGGCCGCGAGAGCAGCTGGTCGGGATGCCGGGCGAAGTACTGGTCGAGCGCGTCCTCGCCGGCGATGAACACGCCGAGACCCTCGCGCCGCCGGCCCGCGCGGCCCCACTGCTGGCGCAGCGCAGAGGCCGATCCGGGAAACCCGACCGAGATGGCGCAGTCCAGCCCGCCGATATCGATGCCCAGCTCGAGTGCATTGGTGGCGACCACGCCGAGCAGTGTTCCGTCCACCAGCGCCGTTTCGATCCTGCGGCGGTCTTCGGGGGTGTAACCCGCCCGGTAGGCGGCCAGCCGCCGGGCCTTGCCGGGGGCGTGGCGCTCCAGACCCTCGCGGGCATACCGGTACACCAGCTCGCACCCCGCCCGGCTCTTGGCAAATGCGATGGTACGCACATCGCGGGCCACCAGTCCGGCCAGAAGTGTGGCCGCCTCGCCGAGGGTGCTGGCCCGGATGCCCAGCAGTTCGTCGAGCAGCGGCGGATTCCAGATCGCGATCTCCCGCTCTGCCGCAGCCGAGTCGTCGTGCGAGATCACCTCGACCTCGCTGCCGGCCAGCCGCCCGGCCGCCTCGCCGGGGTTGGCGATCGTGGCCGATGCGACCGCAAAGCGCGGGTGCGCGCCGTATGCCGCGCACAACCGCCGCAGCCGTGCGAGCACGTTCACCACATGTGCTCCGAACACGCCGCGGTACACGTGCGCCTCGTCGACCACCACCCACGCGAGGTTTGCCAACACGTCGCCCCAGAGTGAGTGGCGCGGCAGCACCGACGCGTGCAGCATGTCGGGATTGGTCAGGAAGATGCTCGCGTCCCGGCGCGCTGCACGGCGCTCGGGTTGGGCGGTGTCGCCGTCATAGATCGCGGCCCGCACGCCCCGCGGCACGATCCGCGAGAGCGAACGCGCCTGGTCCTGGGCGAGCGCCTTGGTCGGGTAGAGATAGAAGGCGCGCGCGTGCGGGTCGGCCGCCAGCGTCTGCAGCACCGGCAGGTTGAACGCCAGCGACTTGCCCGACGCGGTACCGGTGGCGATCGCGATGTGACCGCACTGCGCCGCGTCGAACGCGTCGGCCTGGTGCCGGTAGAGCGTGGTGATGCCGCTCGACTCGAGCCGCTCGCGCAAGCCGGGATCCAGGTCGCGAGGCAGGTCGCAGTAGTGCGGCACTCGCGCGGGCAGCACCTCACGGGCTACCACCTGCTCCAGATCGAGCAGGTCGCTCCAGGGCGCGGCCGCGCGCGTGCTCACGGCCGAGGCGCGGCCGGGAAGCAGCCCAGATACGAGAGCTCAGCGACGTTCGACTCGAGTGCCTGCAGTGCCCTGGCGACGTTCGGGTCGAGCGGGTGGCCCACCAGGTCGGCGTAGAACTGGTAGTTCCATGGCCGGCCGGGGATCGGCCGCGACTGCAGCGATGTCATGTTCACCCCGTACTCGGCCAGCGGCTGGATCGCGAGTGCCAGCGCACCTGGGTCGTGGTGGGTCACGAACCGCACCGCCACGCGCCAGTTGTCGCTGCTGGCGCAGTCGAGCCGGGTGTAGCCGGCCACCGAGACGAACCGCGTGTAGTTCTGGGCATGGTCGGAGACGTCGTTCAGCAGCACCACGAGTCCGTACCGCTCACCCGCGCGGCGCGACGAGATGGCCGCCTGGCGGTCGTCACCCGCCTCGGCCACCCGCTTGGCGGCACCGGCGGTGGAAGGAGCGACGTCGGGCAGCGCGTCGGGCAGCGACGAGAGGAACCGGCGGCACTGGGCCAGTGCTGCGGGATGCGAGTGGACGCGGGTGACCGCATCGATGTTGGTGCCCGGCAGCCCCACCAGGCAGTGCGGCACGGGAAGCACCGCCTCGGCCACGATCGCAAGCGGTGCGTGGGCCAGCAGGTCGTAGGTTTCGGGGATCGCCCCGGCCAGCGAGTTCTCGATGGGAAGGACACCGGCTTCGGCCTCGCCGCGGGTCACGGCGCGCATCACGTCGGCAAACGAGCGGCAGGGCGTCAGGTCTGCTTCCGGGTACAGCTGCGCGGCGGCCTCAGCCGCGTAGGCGTCGCCCTCGCCGAAGTGTGCAACGGTCATGCTCATCGAGTTCCTCCAACAAAAAAGGCCCCCTGAACTGGGAGCCTCGAGTCGCGTGCGGTGTGGCGGCAGCGCTCAGCAGGCCCGAAGGGCGCTGGTAAAGGCGAAGCCGTTGGTGTCACCGCGATACATTGGCGCAGATGCTATCAGAGGAGCGTTTGATCGAGTCGCTGCGGGCGGTCGCGCGAGACATCGGCGACGATGCCGCGGTGCTCGGCGACGGCCTGGTGCTGGCCGGCGACATGCTGGTCGAGGGCGTGCACTTCGACCGCTCCAAACTTTCGCTGTTCGAGATCGGCCGCCGCGCCGCCGGGGCCAACCTTTCCGACATGGCGGCGATGGGGGCCGAGCCGATCTGTCTGCTCGCGGCCTTTGGGCTACCTCCCGGGTGTGGAGGATGTCGCCGAACTCGCTCGCGGTGTGGGTGACTACGGCGTCGATCTGGTGGGCGGCGATCTGTCGCGCAGCACCGAGTTGGTGCTCTCGCTCGCGGCTCTCGGCCGCGCCGCACGGCCCGTGCTGCGATCGGGCGGCAGGCCCGGCGACGTCCTGGCGGTGACCGGTTCGCTGGGCCGCCAGGTGGTCAGCGGCTACACCGCTCCGGTCACGCCGCGTGTCGCCGAGGGCCGCGCGCTCGCGGCGGTCGCGACCGCCATGATCGACATCTCCGACGGCATCGCCACCGACGCCGCCCGGCTGGCCGCAGCGAGTGGGTGTGCGGCGATCGTCGAGCTCGAACGGCTGCCCCTCGCAGCCGGAGCGACGGCCGAGCAGGCGGCGTCGGGCGGCGAGGACTTCGAGCTGCTCGTGGCCCTGCCGGCCGGGATCCAGCCGCCGGTTGAACTCACGGTGGTGGGCAGATTGGAAGAGGGCGGGGGACTGCGACTCGTGGACGGCTCCGGCGCGCACGTGGCGTTGCGCGGCTGGGATCACTTCGCGTGATCGCGATCGCGGGCGGGCTCGCCGCCGCATTTCTGTGGGGTTCCTCGACGGTCGTCGCGTCGCGATCCACCAGGATCCTGGGCGCCCCACTGGTGCTCGCCTGGGTGCTGCTTCTGGGTCTACTGCTGTTGCCGGCGATGCTGGTCGTCGACGGGATTCCCCATGCTTCTCTGACGACATGGATCTGGGCGGTCACGGCAGGGCTCGCGGCGACGTTCGGCCTGCTGATGCTGTACCGCGGCCTGCGGATCGGTCGAGTGGGCGTGGTCGCTCCGGTTGCGTCGACCGAGGGCGCGGTTGCCGCGGTGCTCTCGGTGGTGCTGCTGGGGGAACACGTGTCGTTCGCCGAGGGGCTCGCACTGGTGGTGATCGTGGCGGGGGTCATCACGGTCACCTTCCACGGCCGGCGGGGCGACGTCGATCTCACCTCGGCGCTCTACGGCCTTGCAGCGGCATGCCTCTTCGGGATCGGACTGGTTGCGTCATCCCAGGCCGGCGATGGCCTGGGCGCGGGTTGGACGATCGCCATCGCGCGCCTGATCGGGGTGGCGGTGATTGTGCCGCCACTGGTGCGCGGGCACACGTTCGCGCTGCCAGGACGCGCGTTGTGGATGGTGTGCTGGTCTGCATTCGCCGAGGCGGCGGGGTATGCGACCTACATCGTTGCGTCACGGCACTCGATCGCGATCGCGGCCGTACTCGGCTCACAGTTCGCAGCGGTGGCCGCGGTGGGTAGCTACCTCGCGTTCGGCGAGCGGCTCAGCCGCCGACAGCTGGCAGGCGCCGTCGTGATCATCAGCGGGGTGACGCTGCTCGCGGTGTTCCAGTCGGTCTAGCCGACGGTGCCGAGCGCTTCCTCGATCTTGCGCCGCGGCTGGCTTCCGATCAGCGTCTGGCGCACCTCGCCGCCTTCGATCAGGAGCAGCGTGGGGATCGAGAGGATGTCGTAGCGGATGGCGATGTCCTGGTTGTCGTCCACGTTGACCTTGGCGAACTTGACGTTGGCATGCTCCTCGGCGAGCTGGTCGAGCACGGGGTCCATCACCTTGCACGGGCCACACCACGGCGCCCAGAAATCGACGAGCACCGGCTGGTCTGACCCGACCACCTGCTCGTCCCATGTGTCGTTCGTGATGTCCACCATGCCAGCGCTCACGGAACCACTCCTTCGGTCGAACGGGAAACGGACTCGGTGTCCGAGCCCAACCGGCCGGTGAGGGCGCGAAAGCGCAGCGCCGGCACCTGCCACACGGCTTCGAGCACGATAGCGGCCGACATCTTGGACTGGCCGACGGTGCGGTCCTCGAACACGATCGGCACTTCGGCCACCCGTCCGCCCAGGCGGATGGTGCGGTAGGTGAGTTCGATCTGGAAGACGTAGCCCTGGCCGTGGATGCTGTCAAGGTCGAGCGCTTCGAGCACCCAGCGGCGAAAGCACTTGTAGCCGCCGGTCAGATCGCGCACCGGCACGCCCAGCCACCCGCGGGCGTAGAACGACCCGCCCTGCGAGATCACCCGCCGGTGCGCGGGCCAGCCCACCACGCCGCCGTCCTTCACATAGCGGGAGCCGAGCACCAGGTCGTTGGTCTTCGCCGCTTCGAGCAGCCGGGGAACAGCCTCGGGAGGATGCGAGAGGTCACAGTCCATCTCGATCACCAGGGCATAGTCACGCTCGAGCGCCCATCGGAACCCGGCGATGTACGCCTTGCCGAGCCCCTGCTTGCCGGCCCGGTGCAGCACATGCACCCAGTCGTGTGTGGCGGCCAGCTCGTCGGCCAGGGTGCCGGTGCCGTCGGGCGAGTTGTCGTCCACCACCAGCACCTCGCCGCGCAGCTCGATCCCGCTGCGCACCTGGGCGATCGCGTCGATCACGCGAGGCAGATTTTCGCGCTCGTTGTAGGTGGGAAGGATGATCAGATACCCGCTGGACATGTGCGACAGCATAGTCAGGTGGTCTTCGGGGATAATTCGAGCAGCATGCCCGAGCCATTCACCAACCAGCAGATCGCCGAGCGCTTCGAGCTGCTTGCCGATCTGCTCGAACTCGAGGGCGCGGTCGTCTACCGCATCCTTGCCTACCGGCGCGCGGCCAAGACCCTGCGCGAGACGCCCGAATCGGTCGAGCGGCTGTCGCTGCAGGGCAAGCTGACCAGCCTCTCGGGGATCGGGCAGACGATCGCCGACAAGGTCGCCGAGCTGATCGAGACCGGCCACATCGCCGCGCTGACCAAGCTGGAGGAGCGAAACCCGCCCGGTGCGGTGGCGGTGATGCACATTCAGGGCGTCGGGCCCAAGACTGCGCGGCGCATCTTCACCGAGCTCGATCTGAAGACGGTCGGCGATGTGCGCCAGGCGGCCCTCGAGCAGCGTGTGCGGGCGCTTCCCGGGCTCGGCATCAAGACCGAGACGGCCATCCTCGAGGGCCTCGCCACCTCCGACGCGCCCGTGCGCAGGCGTTCGACGGTGGCGCGCCTGCTGCCGCTGGCCGAGACCATTCGCGAGCAGCTGTCGCAAAGCCCCGCGGTCGAACGGTGCGAGATCGCAGGCAGCCTGCGCAGATTTACCGAGTCGGCCAAGGACATCGACATCGTCGCGGCGGTGACCAACGGCGTGACCGCGGTGGAGGCGTTCGTAGCGCAGGACTGGGTGGCGAGCGTCGGGTCGCGGGGCGAGGCGGGTGCGACGGCCGTGGCCCACGACGGCACGCGGGTGGAGCTGCGGGTGGTGGCGCCCTCGGCGTTCGGGAACCTGTGGCAGCACCTGACCGGGTCGAAGGATCACAACGTGGCGTTGCGCGAACGCGCGGTGCGGGCCAAGCTGAAGGTCTCGGAGTACGGCATCGAGGACACGACCAGCGGCGAGGTATTCACGACGCCCGACGAGGCCGAGGTCTACAAGCGGCTGGGCATGGAGTGGATTCCCCCCGAGCTGCGCGAGAACCGCGGCGAGATCAAGGCGGCCCTGGAAGGCAAGCTGCCCGACCTGGTCGAGCTCGACCAGATCCGCGGCGACTTTCACATGCACACCGACTGGACCGACGGCAAAGCGTCGCTCGAGCAGATGGTCAACGGCGCGATCGAGCTGGGCCGTTCGTATGTGTGCATCACCGACCACTCTCCCGCGGTCGGGTTCGGCATGGGTCTGGATGCCGGCCGGCTGCGAGCGCAGATCGAGCGGGTGCGGGCTCTGGCCGAGCAGCTCGAGCCGGCGTTCACGCTGCTGGTGGGGTGCGAGGTCGACATTCTCAAGGACGGCACGCTCGACTACTCGGACGAGTTGCTGGCCGAGCTGGACGTGGTCGTGGCGAGCGTGCACGCGTCACATCGGCTCTCCAAGGACGCGCAGACCAAGCGCGTGATCGAGGCCATGCGAAACCCCTACGTGGACATCCTCGGCCACCCCACCGGCCGGCGCATCGGCCAGCGCGATCCCAACCCGCTGGACATGGAGCAGATCGTTCAGGTCGCGGCCGAGACCGGGACGGTGCTCGAGGTGTCGGGGCAGCCCGAGCGGCTGGATCTGTCCGATGTGCACGTGCGGCTGGCGCTCGACGCCGGCGCGAAGCTTGCGATCGATACCGACGGCCACTCGCTGCAGGCGCTCGGCTACATGAAGTTCGGGGTGATGAACGCCCGCCGCGGCTGGGCGCCGCCCGAGGCCGTGGTCAACACCCGCGAGTGGCCCGAAGCGCGCAAGCTGCTCAAGCGCGGTGCGATAAGGGGTCAGTCGCCTTTTATTCACGAGCCGCGCGACGAGAGACCACCAGATTCGGGGTGAATAAAAGGCGACTGACCCCTCTTATTCACACAGGTATGCGAGGAGTTCAGCCACGGCCGGTGGGCCCGACACCACCGCATCGGCGGCGGCGAGCAGCTCGGGCGGCGCTTCGGGCGAGCGCACCGCGATCTTGACGGTGGCCTCGGCGAATGCGTCCAGGTCGCTGCGGTCATCGCCCACGAACAGCGTGTGCTCGATGTCACGCACACCGCGCAGCGCCCGCAGCCCGGTGCCCTTGTTGAGTGCGACCGGCGGGCGCACCTCGAGCACCATCCGGCCGAAGTTCGGCTGCAGCCCGGCCCGCTCGATCTTGGGCACGATCTGGGTCTCGAGGTAGCGCAGCACGTGATCGGGGCGCGGCGAGTTGCGGTAGTGGACGCTGAACGTGATGCCCTTGTCCTCCACGGTGCAGTGATCCTCAAGGAGAGGGCCGTCGTTCTCGACCAGGATCACCGCCTGGCGCACAGCGGGCAGATACTCGGCCGCCTCGGGCTCCACCTGCACCCGCCCGTCGCGCCACAGCTCCAGGCCGTGGTTACCGGCCAGGCCCACCTGCTCGGGCGGCACCAGCCGCCGGGCATCCGCGGCGCTGCGCCCGGTCACGCACCCCACCAGTGCGTAGCGGCCGGCCAGCCGGGCCAGCAGCTCGACGGTAGCCTCGGGCACCTGGGCCTGGTCGGGCCGCGCGACGATCGGGGCAAGGGTGCCGTCGATATCGCAGACCACCGCGCTGCGGGCAGGATCGGCGACCAGCGGCGCCACGAGTTGGGCGAGTTGCCCATCCACGGGTGCAACAATACCCCGCGTGTCCAATCGGCTAGCGATCCTGGTTGGAGTGGGGCTCGCAGCCGGGGTGTTCTCGGGGCTGCTGGGTGTCGGCGGAGGCGTGCTGATCATCCCCGCCCTGATCGCGTTTCTGGCTTACCCGCCGAAGGTGGCGATGGCGACGTCGCTGGGGGCGATCGTCTTCACGGCGGTGGCCGCGGCGGCGTCGCACGCATCGGCCGGCAACGTGGTGTGGGGCGATGCGATCCTGATCGGGATTCCCGCGGCGTTTGGGGCAGTGGGCGGAGCGTGGCTGCAGCAGCGGGTGGAGAGCCGCAATCTGGTGCTCGCGTTCTCCTGTTTCGTTGCTCTGGTGGCGATCAGGTTGGCGGTCTGACCAATCGATATCGCGATCGTCATCGGCGTGGGAATCATCGCGGGAGTGCTGTCGGCGCTCTTCGGCGTAGGTGGCGGCCTCCTGTTCGTGCCGGCGCTGATCTTCCTGGGAGAGAGCACCCACCAGGCCGTCGCCGGATCGCTGGTGGCGATGGTGCCGGTGGTTGCGGTCGGTTCGTGGCGGCAGACCCGCTACGGCAACGTGCGCTGGCGCGATGCGGCGATCATCGGTATCGCGTCGATCCCCACCGCGAAGATCGGCGAGGTGATCGCAAACTCGGTGTCCGACGCGGTGCTGCGGCGGGCCTTCGCCGCGCTCCTGCTGCTCGCGGCGGCACAGATGGCGTGGCGGGCGCTACGCGAGAACCAGCCGTCGGATCAGGTCGAGGATGCGGAAGCCTCGCCCCAGTAGTTCAGATCAGCGCGAACTCGCGAGCACCGCGTCTGCCTTGGACTTGATGTCCTCGACGATCGCGGGATCACGCAGCGTGGTGGTGTCGCCCAGCGACTTGCCCTCGGCGATGTCCTTCAGCAGCCGCCGCATGATCTTGCCCGACCGCGTCTTGGGCAGGTCATCGACGATGATCACGGCCTTCGGCCGCGCGATCTTGCCGATCTTCTCGCCGATCCATTCGCGCAGCTCCCTCGCCAGTTCGTCGCTCGGCTCGTAGCCGGCGCGCAGCAGGGCGAAGCAGAGCGGCGTCTGTCCGGTCAGCTTGTCGGGTGCAGCCGTGGCGGCCGCCTCGGCCACTGCGGGATGCTCGACCAGGGCCGACTCCAGCTCGATTGTCGAGAGCCGGTGGCCCGACACGTTCATCACGTCGTCCACCCGGCCCAGCAGCCAGTAGTTGCCGTCGGCGTCCTGGCGGGCGCCGTCGCCGGGGAAGTACACCTTCGGCCCGAACCGCTCGAAGTATGTGGACACGTAGCGCGTCATCGTCGTTGTAGAGCGTGCGGAACATGCCCGGCCACGGCCGTTTGATCACCAGATAGCCGCCGTGGCCCTGCTCGACCGACTTGCCGTTGTCGTCGACGATGTCGACCTCGATCCCCGGAAACGGCCGCGTGGCCGACCCGGGCTTGGTGGTGGTGACGCCCGGCAGCGGAGTGATCAGGATGCCACCCGTCTCGGTCTGCCACCACGTATCGACGATCGGACAGCGGTTGCCGCCGACGTGCTCGCGGTACCACACCCAGGCCTCCGGGTTGATCGGCTCGCCGACCGTCCCCAGCAGCTTGAGCGACGACAGATCGTGCGCGGCGGGCTGGTCGGCACCGGCCTTGATGAACGCCCGGATCAGGGTCGGCGCGGTGTAGTACTGGCGCACCTTGTAGCGCTCCACGATTCCCCAGTGCCGATCGGGCCGCGGGAACATCGGATCGCCCTCGTACAGCACGCCGGTCGTCCCGTTCGCCAGTGGCCCGTACACGATGTAGCTGTGGCCGGTGACCCAGCCGATGTCGGCTGCACACCAGTACACCTCGTCGTCGTGCACGTCGAAGATCCAGCGGTGCGTGGTGGAGACGAAGGTCAGATAGCCACCGCTGGTGTGCACCACGCGCCTTGGGCTTGGCCGTCGTGCCCGAGGTGTGCAGCGCAAACAGCATGTGCTCGGCCTCGACCATCTCCGGCTCGAGGTCGGTGGGCTTTCCTTCGACCACGTCGTGCCACCAGTGGTCGCGGCCGCTCCGTCCAGGCACCTCGCCGCCGGTGCGCCGCACCACCACCATGTGCTCGACGGTGGGCGCCAGCTTGCACGCCCTCGTCGGCGATCGCCTTGAGCGCGATCGCGTTGCCCTTGCGCCACGCCTCGTCCTGGGTGACCAGCACCTTGGCGCCGGTCGACTCCAGCCGCTCGCCCAGCGCCTCGGCCGAGAACCCGCCGAACACCACCACGTGCGGCGCGCCCAGCCGGGCGCAGGCCAGCATCGCGACGGGCAGCTGGGGCACCATGCCCATGTAGATGCCGACGACGTCGCCCTTGCCGACCCCCAACTCGCGCAGCGCGGCGGCAAACTGGCACACCTCGTCCTTGAGCTGCGCGAACGTGATCGCGCGGTGCTCCTCGTCCTCGGGCTCGGGCACGTAGTGATACGCGACCCGGTCGCCGTGGCCGGCAGCGATATGCCGATCAAGGCAGTTGGCCGAGACGTTCAGGCGGCCGTCGGCAAACCAGGTGCAGTGCGGCGGATCCCACTTCAGCGACTCGGTGGGCGGCGGTCGCCCACTCGATCGTCTCGAGCGTGCGGCGCAGCCAGAACCCCTCGAGGTCGGAGGCGGCCTCGTCGTACACCGAGGTGTCGGCGATCAGCGCCTGGCCGACGAACTCAGCCGAGGGTGCGAATGCGCGTTGCTCGTCCGACAGCACCTGGATGTCGTCGGCGGGCGTCCCCGAGTTGTCGGTCACGGCTTACGGCTCGTAGTCGAACTCGTCGGAATCGCGGCCCATGAGCTTCTTCGCTCCCAGGAACGCTCCGCCGACGATGGCGCCGCCGATCAGGATCTTGCGCAGCCGGTGCTTCTTCTTCTTGGGCGGCTCCTGCAGCTTGCCGGCCGCCAGGCGCAGCTCAGCTGCGGCCCGGGCGATCTCGTTGTGAATGTCCTTGCGGCCCGCGGCCTTCCGGGCTCCCTCGGACTGAATCGCGCGAATAGATCGTGCGGGCCGAGTCGAGCGCGGTCAGCGCGTGCGCGCGAAGTTCTTCGTCATTGGCGACGCGCGTCACCAGCGGGGTGATCGCGTCTGCAACCTTGTCTGGCTTGATCTTGGTAGGCACAGTGGGACCTCCCCATAGGAACTTGCGTCAGACTACCACGGTGGATTTTTCCCAGGTGACAGCATCTCTTAACTTCGATCGGCCAACCGAAGTACCGATCGCGACAGGTCTACGAGGCCGTGACCCGCTCGTACCTGCTCGACTATGACGACATAACGCCGCTTCCGGTTGCACTGCGGGCGCAGCTTTCCGAGCTGGCTCCGCTGCGCCAGCTCGAGCTGGTCGAGACCCAGAACTCCACCGACGGCACGATCAAGCTGCGCCTGCAGACGCTCGACGGCTTTCCGGTCGAGGCCGTGGCCATGCGCCATCGCGACCGCACCACGGTGTGCGTCTCGTCGCAGTCGGGCTGTCCGCTCAAGTGCACGTTCTGTGCGACCGGCACCATGGGCCTGGGCCGAAACCTGGAGGCCGGCGAGATCTTCGAGCAGGTGATCGTGCTCGCCGCGATCCTGCGCGACCAGGGCCGGAAGGTCAACAACGTGGTGATGATGGGCATGGGCGAGCCGTTTCTGAACTACGACGAGGTGCTCGCCGCCTGCCGGCTGCTGAACGACCCCGAGGGGTTCGGGCTGGGTGCCCGCCAGATTGCGATCTCCACCGCGGGCTGGATCCCCGGGATCGAACGGCTGGCCGCCGAGCCCCTGCAGCTGCGCCTGGCGCTCTCGCTGCACGCGCCCAACGACCGGCTGCGCACCGAGCTGATGCCGGTCGACCGGCGTTATCCGCTGAAGAAGCTGATGGCCGCCTGCCGCGACTACCGGGCCGCCACCGGCCGGCGGATCTTCGTCGAGTACCTGCTGCTGGACAAGGTCAACGACACCGACGAGCTGGCCGTGCGAGCTGGCCGAGCTTCTGGGCCGCGAGGGCGGGTTCCACGTGAACCTGATTGCCTACAACCCGACCGGGGCCGGCTACCAGGGTTCGCCGCGGGAACGGGTCGAGCAGTTCGCCAACGTGCTCCAGCGCCACGGCATCTCGGCCACCTACCGCCGCTCGCACGGCCAGGACATCGCCGCGGCGTGCGGACAGCTCGCCGCCGGCGACGTGCGGGGACTGCGGCGGCGCAAGCGCGGCGCGGCGGGCGCCGCTCAGGGATAATCCCAAGATGGCAGCAGAAACCATGGACGCGTGGGTGATCCGGCCGGATCGGTTGGGAGACCCCAAGGACGCGATGCAGCTCGAGCAGATCGAGATCCCCGAGCCCGGCCCGGGCGAGGTGCTGGTGCGGGTGATGGCCGCCGGGGTCAACTACAACGGCGTGTGGGCGTCGCTCGGCCTGCCGGTCTCGATCTTCCGCTACACCGGCTACGACTTCCATATCGCCGGCTCCGATGCTTCGGGCATCGTCGAGCGAGTCGGCCCCGGCGTCACCCGCTGGAAGCCCGGCGACGAGGTCGTGATCCACTGCAACATGAGCTGCGGCGAGTGCCCCGAATGCAACGGCCTCGATCCCATGGCCTGCACGCAGCAGAAGATCTGGGCCTACGAGTCCAACTGGGGCAGCTTCGCCGAGTACTGCAAGGTGCAGGCCCAGCAGCTGCTGCGAAAGCCCGACCGGCTGACGTGGGAAGAGGCGGCCAGCTACGGCCTCACCTACTTCACCGCCTACCGCATGCTGATCGACCGCGCCGAGATGCGCGCCGGCGACAACGTGCTGATCTGGGGCGCCGGCGGCGGCCTCGGAGCGTTTGCGGTGCAGCTGTGCGCGCTGGTCGGCGCCAACGCGATCGCGGTGGTGTCGTCAGACGACAAGATCGCGCTGTGTCGCGAGCTGGGCGCGGCGGCGATCATCGACCGGCGCGAGTTCGCTCTGACCGACCCCGACACGGGCGAGCGCAACTTCGACGAGGTCAAGCGGTTCGGAAAGGCCGTGCGCGAAGCGGCCGGCGCCGATTGCGACATCGTGTTCGAGCACGTGGGCGCCGCGACGTTCTCGACGTCGGTGTTCGTGTGCAAGCCGTTCGGCAAGGTCGTGATCTGCGGTGCCACCTCGGGATTCCAGCTCGACTTCGACGTGCGCTACCTGTGGATGCGGCAGAAGTCGATCATCGGCAGCCACTTCGCCAACGCGTACGAGTGCGAGCGCGCCAACCGGCTGATCGCCGAGGGCAAGATCGAGCCAGTGCTCTCGCGGGTGTTCCCCTTCTCCGAGTGCCCCGCACCGCACCAGATGATGAAGGAGAACGCGCACGTCGGGAAGATGGTGGTGCTGGTGGGCGCAGAACGCGAGGGTGAGGGCCGGCGGATATGACCGACCCGGCCGAGCGCACGTTTGCGCGGCCCGAGGACGTCGCCCTCGACTACGCCCGCGATCTGGGCGACCCCGGTGAGTTTCCCTATACGCGCGGCATCCACCGCGACATGTACGCGGGGCGGCCGTGGTCGATCCGCCAGTACGCCGGGTTCGGCACGCCCGAAGAGACCAACCGCAGGTTCCGGTTTCTGATCGACCAGGGCCAGGCGGCGCTCTCGACGGCGTTTGACCTGCCCACCCAGATGGGGCTCGACTCCGACGACCCGCGGGCGCTGGGCGAGGTTGGCCGGGTGGGCGTTGCGATCGACACGGTCGACGACATGTGCGCCGTGTTCGACCAGATCCCGCTGGATCAGGTGTCCACGTCGATGACCATCAACGCCCCCGCGCCGGTGCTCGTGGCCATGTACCACGTGGCGTGCGAGCTGCAGGGCCGCGACCCCGGGGCGATCCGCGGTACGGCCCAGAACGACGTGCTCAAGGAGTACGTGGCCCGCGGCACCTACATCTTCCCCCCGGCGCCGTCGCTGCGGCTGGCGGCCGACCTGATCGCCTGGTGTGCCTCGGACGCCCCGCGGTTCAACGCGATCTCGCTGCTCGGGCTACCACATGCGCGAGGCGGGGAGCACTGCGGCCCAGGAGATGGGCTTTGCCGTGGCCAACGCCATCGCCTACGTGCAGGCGGTGGTCGATCGCGGTGTCGACGTCGACCAGTTCGCGCCGCGGCTCTCGTGGATCTTCAACACCCACATGAACTTCTTCGAGGAGATCGCCAAGTACCGTGCGCTGCGGCGCGTGTGGGCACACGTCATGCGCGACCGGTTCGGCGCCACCGATCCGCGCTCGTGGCAGCTGCGCACGCACACGCAGACGGCCGGGTCGACCCTGACGCTGCAGCAGCCCGAGAACAACATCGTGCGGGCCGCGGTGCAGGCCCTGGCGGCGGCGCTCGGCGGCGTGCAGTCGATGGCGCTCTCGTGCTTCGACGAGGCCATCGCCATCCCCACCCAGCACGCCCAGACGCTGGCGGTGCGCACCCAGCAGATGCTGCAGCACGAGTTTGGCATCACCGACGTCGCCGATCCGCTGGGCGGCAGCTGGTACGTGGAGCAGTTGACCGACCAGCTCGAAGCCGAGGCGCTGCGGCTGATCGCGGCAGTCGATGAGCTTGGCGGCGCGGTGGCGGCTGTCGAGACCGGCTTCTATCAGCAGGCAATTGCCGACGAGGCCTACGCGCACGAGCTGCGGGTGTCGTCCGGCGAAGAGGTCGTGGTCGGGGTGAATGCGTTCGTCGACGACGAGCCCGATCGCACTCCCGAGCACTTCGACGTGCCCGCCGGCCTCGCCGAACAACAGCTCGAGAAGCTCGCCCAGGTGCGCGCGCAGCGCAACGGCATGGCGGTGGACGAGGCGCTCACCGCACTGCGCAGCGCGGCTGCCGGCGACGAAAATCTGATGCCCGCGATCGTTGCTGCGGTGCGCACGCGGGCCACGCTCGGCGAGATCTGCGGGGCCCTGCGCGAGGTGTTTGGCGAGTACCGGCCCGCGTCGGCGGTGCAGATCTGATGACCCCCGATGCGCCCACCGGGGACGGGGTGCGGTATCATCCTGCGCCGGTGAGGGCCGTACCTGAATTCCCAGTCCCGCTCGACCGCGCACTACGCCAGCTCCAGAGCGGTGGCATGGTGGTGGTCTGCGACGATCCCGATCGCGAGAACGAGGGCGATCTGTGCATGGCCGCCGAGTTCGTCACGGCCGAGAGCATCGCGTTCATGGCCTGCCAGGCGCGCGGGCTGATCTGCCTCTCACTGCCGGCGCATCGCTGCGACGAGCTCGAACTGCCGCTGATGGTGCCCGCAAACTCGGGCAATGAAGCGACCGGCTTCACCGTCTCGATCGAGGCGGTCACCGGTGTGACCACCGGCATCTCGGCCGCCGACCGCGCGCGCACCATCCAGGTGGCGATGCATCCCGATACGCGGCCGAGCGATCTCGATCGCCCCGGGCACGTGTTCCCGCTGCGGGCCCGTCCGCGAGGCGTGCTCGAGCGCCGCGGCCAGACCGAGGCCTCGGTTGACCTGACGAGACTTGCCGGCTTGACGCCCGGCGGCATCCTCTGCGAGCTGATGAACGAGGATGGCACGATGACCCGCGGCCCGCAGATCACCGCGTTCTGCAACCGGCACGATCTGCCCATGGTCACGGTCGAGGACATCGCCAGTTATCTGCGCCTCCTCGAACCCGCCATTGTCCGCGTCTGAATAAGAGGGGTCAGTCGCCTTTTATTCACGGCAACGCTGTGCTGCTTTAGGCGAGGCAGTCTCGTGAATAAAAGGCGACTGACCCCTCTTATTCACGTTTGTTGCAGTTGGCTGACTGACCGCTAGGCGCTTGGCGGGGGCTGGTGGCTCTTGATCAGCTCCTTGGCGCCTTCCACCGCGTCTGAGCGGTTCACGCCCAGGCACGCCACCGTGGCGCCCGAGTCGTCGGTGTAGTACGCGCAGAAGTCGTCGTCGGCCATCGAGCCGCGCACGTCCACGGTGCCGCTGCCGGGCCCGACGTACTCGAACCACGTCCAGTCGCCGATGTCCGAGAAGAAGTAGGGCACCACGTCGTACGGCCCGTCCTCCTTGCCCGCCCACGTGCGGCCCACGTACGCGCCCTGGTTGAGCGCCACGTCCCAGTGCTCGACGCGCATGCGCTTACCGTGCACCACGCTCTGGTACTCGGCGATGTCACCCACCGCCCAGATATCGCCGCCGGCCGACAGCTGCTCGTTCACCAGCACGCCAGAATTGGTCGCAAGCCCGGCGTCCTGGGCCAGCTCGATGTTGGGAGTCACGCCGATCCCCGCCAGCACCAGCTTGTAGCCCTTCTCCGGCAGCTGGCTGGTGCCGTTCAGCACCGTGACGCCGTGGCTCTCGAGCTGATCCTGGAAGTACCGCGCCACCTCGGCGCCGAACAGATGCTCCCAGACGACGCTCTCGGGCACCGCCATGGTCACGTCGCAGCCCTTCATGCGCGCGCTCGCGGCCGCCTCCACGCCGATGAATCCACCGCCGATCACCCCGATCTCGCCCGACCCCTCGGCGAGTACCGCCGCCACCGCGGCCGAATCGTCGATCGTGCGGATGGCGCTGGTACCGGGAATCGTGCGCGGTGTCGCGCCGGTGGCGAGCGCCAGCCGCTCGTAGCTGACCGAATCGCCGTTCTCCAGGGTCAGGGTGTGCGCACCCGGGTCAAGCGCCGCGACCACGGTCTCGGTGCGAATCTCCACGTCGTGGTCGCGCCACCACGCGGCATCGTGCATCAGGCCGTCCTCTGCGGGCTTCTCGCCGCGCAGGAAGTCCTTGGTCAGGGGCGGGCGGTGGTAGGGCAGGTGAGGCTCGGAGGCGATGATGAGGGTCGAGTCGTCGCCCCCCTGCTCGCGGTACTCCTGGGCGACCATGCCGCCGGCGAGGCCCCCGCCGACAACGACGTTGTGATACCTCACGTGTGCCTCCTTAGCCCTTGGCTTCCCACCTGAACGTACGCATGGCCACAGCGGCCAGGATCAGCGTCATCAGCAACAGTACCCCGATCTCGGGCATTACATGGTAGAGCCCCTGGCCGCGCACGATCGTGTCGCGCAGGCCGTTGATCAGGTAGTACAGCGGCAGCACCTTGGCGAACACCTGCACGGCGTACGGCATCGCCGCGACGGGGAAGAACGTGCCCGAGAGGAACATCATCGGGTTGGTGATCACGTTGGACACCGCATCGCCGGTTTCGGCCGAGTCGACCACCGAGCCGATCGCAAATCCCAGCGCGAGGAAGCACAGACAGCCCACGAGCCCCACGGGGATCGCCGCCCATGCGGTGGGCGAGATGTCGATGCCAAAAGCCACTCTCCCAAAGACGATCAGCACGGCGATCTGGATGATGGCGACTGAGAGCCCGGCGGTCACGCGGGCGGCAAAGAACTCGGCCAGCGGAATCGGCGTGAGCTTGATGCGCCGCAGCACGCCCTGCTCGCGCCACTTCACCATCACCGTGGCGAGGCCGATCACGGCCGAGATCATGATCGAGAGGCCGATGATGCCGGGCAGCAGGAAGTCGATATAGGTGAGCTGCTTGGAGTCGACCGACTCGGCCACCAGGGCCACCGCCGGAGGTTTGCCGGTCGCGGCGATCGAGACGTTGTTGGTCACGCCCGACACCACGCCCTTGAGGATGCCCGCCTGTGTGGCCGAGGTGTTGGAGGTGTAGAGGTGCGCCTCCACGGTGCCGTTGGGCCCAGGAGTGAGGATCAGCGCGGCGTCGCGGTCGCCGTTCTTGACCTGGTGCTCGGCGTCGGCGGCGCTCGTGGCGGTGTGCACCGTCACGCCCTTGGTGGCGTCCAGCGCCTGGACGATCGCCCGCGCCGCGGGCTGGTTGGTCGACCGGGCCACGGCGATGTCTCCCGCGTTCACGGTCTGCCCGAACAGCAGCCCCAGGAGCGTCATCAGGATCATCGGGAACACCAGCGACCAGAAGAGCGTGATGCGGCGCCGAAAGATCATCTTCAGCATCGCTTTGGTGGTGGACAGGTAGCGTGAGAAGCTCAGGTTCATTCGCGGTACTCCCGGCCGGTCAGGCGCAGAAACACGTCCTCGAGGTCGGCGCCCTTGACGGTCAGCCCCTCGATCGTGACCCCGCGCTCGCTTGCGTCGGTCAGCACCTTGAGCACCGCCGCCTGGGTGTCCTTGGTGTAGAGCGTCTGCTCGCCGTGCTCGTCGGTGTAGCTGATGCGCGCGTCGGCATCGAGCTCGGCGATCAGCCCGGCCGGCGTGTCGAGCGCCACGATCCTGGCGGTGTCCATGATCGCCACCCGGTCGCACAGCTCCTCGGCCTCTTCCAGATAGTGCGTGGTCAGCACCACCGTGCGGCCGTCGTCGGCGGCGATCGAGCGGATCACGTCCCAGAGGTTTCGCCGCGCCTGCGGGTCGAGCCCGGTGGTGGGCTCGTCCAGGAACACCACCTCGGGTTCGTGCACCAGCGCCAGGGCGATCGCCAGGCGCTGCTTCTGCCCGCCCGAGAGCGTGTCGGCCTCGCCGCCCTCCTTCGACTCGAGACCGACGCGGGCCAGCGCTCGGTCGGCCAGCTGCTCGGGATTCTCGCGCTGGTAGAAGTTCGCGAACAGCGTCAAGAGCTCGCGCGCCGAAAGCGCCTCGAACAGCTGGGTCGACTGCAGCTGCACGCCGATCCGCTTCTGGATGCTGCGCGGGTCGGGCCAGACGGGCTGGTCGAGCAGCCGCACGTCGCCGCTGTCGGGCTTGCGCAGCCCCTCGATCATCTCGAGCGTGGTGGTCTTACCGGCGCCGTTGGGCCCCAGGATGCCGAACGTCTCACCCTGCTCGACGGTGAACGAGACGCCGTCCACGGCGACGTGGTCGCCGTAGCGCTTGCGCAGTTCGCTGACCTCGATCGCTGCCGGCATCGGTCAGGCCGGCGCCTCCGCGGTGCGCCTGGGCACCAGCACCTTGCGCCGGAACTCACACACCACCTCGCCGCGCTGATTGGTGCCGATGGTCTCGACCGCGACGATCCCCCGGTCGGGCTTGGAGCGCGACTCGACCTTGTCCAGCACCGTGGTCTGCGCGTAGATGGTGTCGCCGTGAAACGTCGGCTTGGCGTGCTTCAGCGACTCGATCTCGAGGTTCGCGATCGCCTTGCCCGAGACGTCCGGCACACTCATGCCCAGCACCAGCGAATACACGAGGTTTCCGACCACGACGTTGCGTCCGAACTGCGTCTCGGTCTCGGCGTAGTGGGCATCGGTGTGCAGCGGATGGTGGTTCATCGTGATCATGCAGAACAGGTGGTCGTCGTACTCGGTGATGGTCTTGCCCGGCCAGTGCTTGTACACGTCGCCCACCTCGAAGTCCTCGAAGTAGCGGCCAAAGCGGGTCTCGCGGGCGTCGTAGGTGGTCACAGCGGGTTCCTCGCAAGCAGGCCGCGGGCGATGATCAGCTTCTGGATCTCGGACGTGCCCTCGCCGATCAGGAGCATCGGCGCGTCGCGGTACAGGCGCTCGATCTCGTACTCCTTCGAGTAGCCGTAACCGCCGTGGATGCGGAAGGCGTCCTCGACAACCTCGTGGCAGATCTCCGAGGCGTAGAGCTTGGCCATGCCGGCCTCCACGTCGGAGCGCTCGCCGGCGTCCTTCTTGCGTGCCGCCGAGAGCATCAGGAGCCGCGCGGCCTCGATCTTGGTGGCCATCTCGGCCAGCTTGAACTGGATGCCCTGGTGCTTGGCGATCTCCTTGCCGAACGCATGCCGCTCCTGGGCGTAGCGGATGGCGATCTCGAACGCCCGCTGGGCAACGCCGACTCCGCGGGCGGCCACGTTCACCCGGCCCACCTCGACGCCCGACATCATCTGGGTGAATCCGGCGCCCTCCTCACCGCCCAGCAGGTTCGCGGCCGGCACATGATGATCCGAGAACACCAGCTCGGTGGTCTCGACGCCCTTGTAGCCGAGCTTCTCGAGCTGCGGCGGGATCACCAGCCCACCCTCCCGATCCTCGCCGGGGGTCTTCTCGATCAGGAGACAGCTCATGCCGCGATGCGCCGGCTTGGCCTCGGGGTCGGTCTTCACGAGCGTCGCCACCACACCGGAGCGAAGCCCGTTTGTGACCCACATCTTCTGCCCGTTGACCACGTAGTCGCCGCCGTCGCGCACCGCCGTGGAGCGGATGGCCTGCACGTCTGAGCCGCACTCCGGCTCGGTCATCGAAAACGCACCGCGGATCTCGCCGGTGGCCATGCGCGGCAAGAACCGCTGCTTCTGCTCGTCGGTGCCGTCGCGCATCAGCATGTTCACGACGATGAAGTGCGTGTTGATGATGCCCGAGACGCTCATCCAGCCGCGCGAAAGTTCGGCCACCGCACAGGCGTAGGTGGTCAGATCCAGGCCCAGACCGCCGTACTCCTCCGGCACGGTGAACCCGAAGATGCCCAGCTCGCGCAGACCGTCGACGATCTCGTCGGGAAACGTGTCGGACTTCTCGTAGCTCGACGCCACGGGGATGATGTTCTCGTCGGTGAACTGGCGCACCAGCTCGACGATCTCGCGCTGCTCCTCGGAAAGCTGCTCGGTGGCGAGGCTCACGACGCGGCTCCCGACAGTTCCATGCCGGCCGCCTCGCCGCGGCTGACAACTTCAACGGCGATCTTGCGCGATGCCTCGTCGATCATCTGGCCCTCGTGCATGACCGCGCCCTTGCGCTCGACCTTCGTGGCGTGGTCGTAGGCCTCGAGCAGCCGCTTGGCCGCGTCGTACTGCTCCTGGGTGGGCATGAACACCTCGTTGGCGATGCCCACCTGGCCGGGGTGCAGCACCCACTTGCCGTCGAATCCGACCAGCCGCGCGCGGTTGCACAGCCGCCGGTACGCGTCGAGATCCTTGATGTCGGTGAACGGCCCGTCGATTGCCTGCAGGCCGTGGGCGCGGGCGGTGGTGACGACGGCCGAGATCACGTAGTGCCACTGGTCGCCGGGGTACTCGGGATCGATGTTGCCGATCACCAGCTGCGCCACACCGATGTTGGCGGCATAGTCGCCGGGGCCGAAGATGAGCGTCTCGACCCGGTCGGTGGCGGTGGCGATCTCGTTCAGGTTGACCGTGCCCTTGGCCGACTCGATCTGCGCCTCGATGCCGATCTTGTGGTCGATACCGCACTCGATCTCGAGCTGGTTCAGCACGTGGTCGACGTAGTGCAGCGTGCCGGCGTCCTCCACCTTGGGCACCATCACGCAGTCCAGGTTCTTGCCGGCGCCGGTGACGATCTCGATCAGGTCGCGCAGGCACCACTGGGTCTGCACGCCGTTGATACGCACCACGCGCACCTTGCCCGCGTAGTCGTGCGTGTTCAGGGCGTTCACGACGGTCGCCCGCGCGCCCTCCTTCTCGAGCGGCGAGACCGCATCTTCGAGATCGAGGAACACCTGGTCGACGGGAAGCTCCGCCGCCTTGGCCAGCATCTTCTCGGACGATCCTGGCACTGCCAGGCAACTGCGCCGCAACCTCACCCGCGCCTCCTTAGAGCGAAAACGCGGTCAGTGTATCCCGCCGCCTCAGAGAGTGCCGATGCGGTCCAAGGGCCAGTACCGGACGCGGGCGATGCCGATCATGCCGTTCTGGGGTTCGAGTCCCCAGGTGCGTGAGTCGTCGCTGATCAGCCGGTTGTCGCCCAGCATCAGGTAGTAGCCCTTGGGAATCTTCAGGTTCTGCTGCAGCGTCGTGCCGCCCAGTTGGTCGCCGTTCATCACCCACGGCTCCTTCAGCTCGAAGGTCTTGCCCGCGGCGTTGGTCACAAAAAGGTGGTGCGCGTTGTGGCGGATGGTGTCGCCCGGCAGGCCGATCACCCGCTTGATGTACGTGGTGCCCGAGAGCCCGGCGCGCTGGCCCAGGTCGGTGGTCTGGCACACGCCCTTGTCGTCGTTGTTCGACTTGCAGTGCGGCGGGTGGAACACCACGATCTGGAACCGGTGCGGGTGGGTGAAATCGAGGCTGAGGCGGTCGGCGATCACGTAGTCACCGGGCATCAGCGTCGGTTCCATGCTGCCGGTCGGGACCGTGTAGGGCTTCATCACGAACGCGCGCGCAGCCCACACGATCACCCCCGCGAGGGCAAGCGTGACCACGATATCGGCAACCGAACGCCAAAAAGGGGGCAAGCGGGAAAACAGGCGCATTCGCCGGAGGTTATCGGCGATTTGCGCGCAGCGCTGAGCCCTCGTTAAACATTTGTGTGAGCGGCGCTGCGGCTATGTTTCAGGCTTCACGGAGCTGTGCCGATGGGGGGGACGTGAAGCGACGAGGACATTTGACGGCGTTGGTCTGCGCGTTTGTGGCGGCCCTCGGCGCGGCCGGCTCCGCGCAGGCAGCCACCACGTTCACGCTCACCGGGCATGGCTGGGGGCACGGCATCGGGCTCTCGCAGTACGGCGCGCTGGGCTACGCCCAGCACGGCTGGAAGTATCCCAACATCCTCGCCCATTACTTCACCGGCACCCATGTCGCCAAGGTGACCACAACGTTCGAGGAGCGGGTGCTGCTGGTGTCGGGGGCCAAGTCGCTCGACGTGACGTTCAGCACCCCCGCGAACGTGGCGGCCACCGGCCTGGCGGCCGAGTCGCTGCCGGCAGGCCACTACCGGCTGCGGTTCGGCACCACGCCGGGCAAGCTGCAGCTGGTGAACCTCGGCAGCGGTAAGGCGGTGCTGACGGGTCTCGTCACACCGGTCACCATGTCGCCGCAGGCCTCGGCGCTGCAGCTCAACCACACCGCGGGAATCTGGGATGCGGGCCACCACTGGCGCGGCGACTTCATCTTCCGCCGGTCGGGATCGACGCTGCTTCTGGTCAACCGGCTGCCGATCGAGAAGTACGTGGCCGCGGTCGTGCCCAACGAGGTGTCGGCCTCGTGGCCGCTGGCCGCCGTCCGCACCCAGGCGGTGGCGGTGCGCTCCTATGCCTACGCCACGCGCAGCCCCGCCCATGTGCAGGACGCGACGCTCGCGAGCCAGACCTACGGCCCGATCGAGCGTGAGGCGGCGGGCGGCACCGCGGCGGCGACGTACACCGCCGGGCAGGTGCTGTACGCCGGAACGACGATCGCCACCACGTTCTACTCGTCGAGTTCGGGCGGGCGCACCTCCTCCGAACAGGCGTCGTGGGGCACCAGCCTCGGGGCCGAGCTACCTCGTTCCGGTGGCCGACCCGTACGACGCTGCGGGCGGCGCGAACCCCAACCACACCTGGGCACCCAAGGCGTACACCGGCACCACGCTTGCGCACACGTTCGGGCTTGCCAAGCCGGTCGAGTCGGTCGACCAGACCTGGGATCCGGCCTCGCTGCGCGAGAACACCGTGACGCTGCACAACGCCGGTGGCGCGCACCAGTGGACGGGGCTTGCGATCGATGCCAGGCTCGGCCTGCGATCGGATTACTACCGCATCGTGCAGGAGACGCTGGGCCTCGCCAAGGGCAGCGTTAAACGCGGCGCGGTGGTGGTCATCCAGGGCCGCGTGTGGCCCCGCCCGAGCGGGCCTGTGAAGCTTCTGCGGCGGATGCCGGGGTCGAGTGCCTGGACGGTCGGCGTGGCCAAGCTCTCGCTCGGTACCGAGGGCCGCTTCACCGTCCGCACGACCGCGGTCAGCTCTCGCTCGTTCAAGCTGGGCAGCTCCAACGGAGCGATCTCGCCGGTGGTGACCCTGACGGTGCCCGCGGCAACGTCGGCGGTGGTGCCGAAGGGCGCCTCGCTGATGGGATTCAGCCCCGGCTCATAGTTGCCGCCGCCTCGAACGCAACAAACGTGCCAGGCACGTTTGTTGCGTCGGCCTCGCCGCAATACAGTGCCTGAATGTCTGAAGCCCCCTTTGCCGACGCGGTCGAGCGCTTTCTCGCCGATCCCGGTACACCGTTCACCGTTCCCGGCCACAAGCGTGCACCCGGTATCGCCGACGCGCTGCTGGCGTGCGATCTGCCGCTCTATGCCGGCGCCGACGACATGCAGCTCTCCGGCGGCTATCTGCAGCAGGCAGAGCGGCTGGCCGCCGACCTGTGGGGGGCCGACCACGTGCGGTTCTCGGTCAACGGCTCGTCCCACGGAAACCATTCGCTGCTCTGGGGCATGTGCCGCCCGGGCCAGCGCGTAGCCGTCTCGCGCAACCTGCACAAGTCGCTGCTCGTGGCGATGATCCTGGCCGGCGTCGAGCCGGTGTGGATCTTCCCCGAGGTCGATCCCGCCACCGGCCTTGCGCTGGGCTATCCGCAGGCCGAGATCGAGCGCGCGCTCGACCATGACGTGGCCGCCATGTTCCTCGTGAATCCCACCTTCGTCGGCGTGATGACGCCGCTCGCACCGGTGGTCGAGGCGGCTCACGCCCGCGGCGTGCCGGTGGCGGTCGACCAGGCCTGGGGTGGCCACCTGGGACTCGATCCGCGGCTGCCGCCTCACGCGCTGGGGGAGGGTGCCGATGCGCTCGTGCTCTCGGTGCACAAGACGCTCACCGGCTTCACCCAGTCGGCGCTGATCGCCTGGAACGACGGGCTGATCGATGCCTCGGCGATGGAGGCGGCGTTCGAACTCGGCCACACCACCAGCCCGTCGGGGGCGATCCTGGGAAGCATCGACCGGTCGCGGGCGCTGCTGCAGGACCGCGGCGTGCCGAGCTGGTGGGGAAGGCGCTCGAGCTGGCCGCCTGGACGCGGCAGCGGATCACCGAGATACCCGGCGTGGGCATCTACACGGGTGGCGGCGGCTACCGCAGCGACCCGTTCAAGCTGGTGGTCACGTTGCCGGCGTCGGGCGCGAACGGATTTCTGGTGGACGATGACCTGATCGCCGCCGGGGTGCGGGTCGAGCTGGCCGACCGCGACACGCTGATCCCGATGCTGACGATCGCCGACACGCCGGAGTCGGTGGCCCGGCTGGTCGAGGTGCTGGCCGCCGCGGTCGAGCGGCACCGCGGCGAGCTTCCCCGCGATACGTCCTCGGCGGTGGTGTGGAGCCTGCGGCCCGAAGCGGCCATGCCGCCGCGCGAGGCGTACTTCGCCCCGCATGAGCGGGTGCCGGCCGACCGGGCCGTGGGCAGGATCAGCGTCGAGACGGTGGTGCCCTATCCGCCCGGCATCCCGGCGATCTGCCCCGGCGAAGTGGTCACGGCCGAGCTGATGGAGGCGCTGCGGGCCGAAGCGGCCGGCGGCACCCGCATCGCCTACTGCGCCGATCCGCGGCTCGAGACGCTGGCCGTGGTCGCTACGGCGTGACGGCGGTGTAGACGATCGTCTGCGAGTAGACCGATCCCGCCGTCGAGGCGGGGTCGCCCCACTGCAGGCTGAGCCGGTAGTTGATGTTCGTGTTGCGACCGGCCTGCGGTGTGGCGTTGCACCTGCACCGATCTGCTGATCGGTCGTCGAAGCTGTCACCTGACCGGTCGACCCGCGCACCTGCAGGCGGCTGACCGGAATCGTGTGGGTGCCGGTGGGCACCTCGGTGAAGTTCGGGCCCGCCGTGCGCATCAGCAGCCTCCAGGCGCCGTTCGACCACACGGTGGCGGTGTTCTCCTTGCCGGCCGGCGCGGCAACCGCCAGCGGGCTCACCGGGCCGAAGTTGTACGGCGTGGTGGTGGCGAGCGCCAGCTGTACCGCGGTGTTGTTCAGGAACGTCACCTGCTGTGTTCGCACCGACGAGCTCGCCGCAGCCGCCCCACCCGTAGGGACAACGAGGATAAGGGCAATGAGCGAGGTGAGGAAGGCTGAGGGGAGCAGTCGGGACATAACAGGGAGCCCTGACAACGTCGGCCGTTAGGAGCAGTTTGCACTCCCCCTAATGAGTGATACTCGACTAGTGAATAGAAACCGCCTGACACCTTCTATTCACGTTTACTGGTTCTCGAGCAGCTCGTCGGCGGGCACCTCGCGCAGCACGCGCGCGGGCGATCCCACCACCAGCATGTGCGCGGGCACGTCGCGCAGCACCAGCGCACCGGCTCCGACGAATGCCTCTTCGCCCACCACGACCCCGGGCAGCAGCGTTGCGCCGCCGCCCACCCGCGCGCCGCGCTTGACCGTCGCGCCCTTGACCAGCGCGAATCGACGCTCGGTACGGCCCATGAAGTTGTCGTTGGTGGTGATCACGCAGGGGGCGATGAACACGTCGTCCTCCAGCGTGCAGTGCGCCGTGATGTACGCGTTGGTCTGGATCTTGGTGTTGCGGCCGATCGTGCAGTCGTTCTCGACGCACACCCCGCGGCCGATCACCACGCCGGCGCCGACCGTGACCCGCTCACGCACGGTGGCCAGGTCGCCCACCACGCAGTCGTCTCCCAGCTCGACTCCGGCCGAAACCACCGCGCCGGTCGAGATGCGGCAGCGGTCACCCAACTGCAGCGGTGCGAGATCGCCGCGCTTGGCCGTCGAGCGCGCCGAGAGCATCGGCTGCTTCCCCAGGACGACGTTGTCGCCGATCTGGCAGTCGTTTCCGATCACGGTGCCCGCGTGCACGGTCACCCCGGCGCCGAACAGGACGTTCTCGCCGATCACCGCGTCGGGCGAGATCCAGAGCCCGGGCGCCTCGGCGGGCGCCCACATCAGGCGGCCACCGGATGCAGCTTGATCGTCTCGCCGCCATTGGACAGCGACGTCTGCAGAGCCTCCAGCACCTCGACCACCGCGAGCCCCTCGTCCACGCCGGCCCGCTCGGCGTGGCCGGCGGCTACCGCCGCCAGGAATGCGTTGCACTCCAGCCGCAGCGGTTCGGCGCGGCTGATCTCGGGAATCGTGATGTCGCCGGTGTGGGTCGAGATCGTGCCGTCGGGCACCATCACGGCGCCCTTGTCGTAGACGGTCACCTTGCGGTCGAGCTCCATGTCGTCGAACACCGCCATGCGGCTCGAGCCGACCACGGTCATCTTGCGCATCTTGTGCGGGTCAAGCCACGACAGGTGCAGATGGCCGATCTGTCCCGACGCAAACCGGATGTACCCGAACACGACGTCCTCGACGCCGGGCTGCAGATAGGCCTCACCGCGCGCCCACACCTCGACCGGCTCGGCGTCGATCAGGTGCAGCACCACCGAGATGTCATGCACGCCCAGCGACCACAGCACGTTCTCCTGCGCGCGGATCACGCCGAGGTTGACGCGGTTTCCGTACACGTAGCGCACCTCGCCCAGGGTGCCCGCGTCGATCAGCGCGCGCAGCTTCTCGACGCCGGGGTGAAACCGCAGCAGGTGCCCGACCATCAGCACCTTGCCGGAGGCGTGCACCACGTCGCGCAGCTCGCGGGCCTCGGAGGCCTTCCACGTCATCGGCTTTTCGACCATCACGTGCTTTCCCGCCTCGATCGCGGCGCGGGCCATCTGGTAGTGCTCGGGCACGGGTGTGGCCAGCACGACGGCATCCAGAGTGGGATCGGCCAGCAGCTCGTCGTAGCTGTCGGTGAACACGGTGGTGGGGTGGGCAGCCTGATAGCGGTCGCGCTGGGCCGCGTCGGAGTCGCACGCGTAGCGCAGCTCGGCATCGGGGATCGACCCGAAGTTGCGCAGCAGATTCTTGCCCCAGCCGCCCAGGCCCACCATGCCTACTGAGATGCGTTCGCTCACAGCACCACCACCCTTTCGTCGTCGCGCGGCACCGCGTCGCGAAAATCGATCACGCGCTGTGCCAGCCGGGCCACGCGGGAGTGGTCGACCGCGGCGTGGGCGGTGACCACGCACACGATGTCGGCCTGGGCCAGCAGCTCGTCGGTCAGCTCCTGCGACTCGAGGCCCAGATCCCGGAAGCGCGGCGACGTGAGGGTCGTGGTAGACCAGCTCGGCGCCGCGCTCGCGCAGCAGTTCGATCAGCTTCAGAGCGGGCGATTCGCGCACGTCGCCGACGTTGGCCTTGTACGACACGCCGAGGATCAGCACGTTGGAGTTCGTGACCGGCTTGGCGGCGTCGTTCAGCGCGCGGGCCACGCGGTCGGCGCAGTAGTACGGCATGTGCTGGTTGACCTTGCCGGCGAGCTCGATGAACTCGGTCGGGAAGTCGTACTCGCGCGCCTTCCAGCTGAGATAGAACGGGTCGATCGGCAGGCAGTGTCCGCCCAGCCCCGGACCGGGTTTGAACGGCATGAAGCCGTACGGCTTGGTAGCGGCGGCATCGACCACCTCCCACACGTTCAGGTTCATCCGGTCACACAGCATCGCGAGCTCGTTGACCAGCGCGATGTTGACCGAGCGGAAGATGTTCTCGAGCAGTTTGGTCAGCTCGGCCGCGTCGCACGACGACACGGGGACGAGCGTCTGCACGCACTCGGAGTAGAGCGCGACCGCCCGCTCGCCGCACGCGGGCGTCAACCCGCCGACGATCTTGGGCGTGGTGTGGATGGTGTAGTCGGTGCGGCCGGGGTCGATCCGCTCGGGCGACATGGCCAGGCTGAAGTCCTTGCCGGCCACGAGGCCGCCGCTCTCGAGGATCGGCCGCAGCACCTCGCGGGTGGTGCCGGGGTAGGTGGTGGACTCGAGCACCACGAGCGTGCCCGGCTGGAGCTCGGCGGCGATCTGCTCGGTCGCGGCGATCACGATCGACAGGTCGGGCTCGCGGTTGGTGCTGAGCGGCGTGGGCAGGCAGATGAAGATCGCCTCGGCCTGGCGGCAGGCGGCGTAGTCTGAGGTGGCCGACAGCGTGCCCTCAGCCACCAGGCGGGCCACCAGGCTCGCGTCGACGTCCTCGATGTAGGACTCGCCCGCATTGACGGCGGCGACCTTGGCCTGGTCGGCGTCCAGGCACACCGCCGGCCGGCCGCTTTCGGCGAAACCGACGGCCAGGGGCAAGCCCACATATCCCGCTCCGATTACCACCACCGGCTTCTGCATCCCGCAGATGCTAACTACCGGTGTCAACGGAGCGTTTCGATCACCTCGGCAATCTTGCGAGCCGCATCTCCGCTCCCGTACAGAGCGGGGTGCTCGGCGGGGCTCTCGAGTTTGGTCAGAGCGGCACCCACGGCGGCCGCGTCGAGCCCGCCGATCAGGCGGTTCCAGCCCAGCTCGATGGTCTCGACCCACTCGCTGGTGTCGCGCAGCGTGAGGCACGGCACCCGGTGCAGGTAGGCCTCCTTCTGCACGCCGCCCGAGTCGGTCAGGCACACCGATGCCGAGGCCAGAAGGGCGGTGAAATCGAGATATCCGAGCGGTGGCGCCAAGGTGACCGCCGCCTCGGCCCGCTCCAGCAGGCCGGCCCGCTCCAGCGCGGCGCGGGTGCGCGGATGCACGGGGAACACCGCGGGCCGGTCGATCGCCTCGAGCACGTCGACCAGCGCGGGCATCGACTCGGCGGTGGTGTTGGACTGGCGGTGCACGGTGACGAGCGCCCCGCCCGGCTCGACGCCCAGGTCGGCGAACACGTGTGACCGGCGCTGGGCCACCGGCGCGAAGGTCAGGGCGGCGTCGACCATCACATCGCCCACCAGGTGCACGCCGCTGGTGATTCCCTCGGCGGCCAGGTTTGCGACGGCGGTGGGCGAGGGGCAGAACCGCAGGTCCGACACGACGTCGGCGATCACCCGGTTGATTTCCTCGGGCATGTCACGGTCAAACGAGCGCAGGCCCGATTCGACGTGGCCCAGGCGGTGCCGGGCCTTGGACGACACGAGGCTGGCGGCGAGCGTCGAGTTGGTGTCGCCGTAGGCCAGCACCAGGTCGGGCGCCTCGGCCGCGAGCACGGGCTCGAGCCCTTCGAGCATGGCGGCGGTCTGGTGGGAGTGGCTGCCCGAGCCGGTGGCGATCATGTGGTCGGGCGGGCGCAGGCCCAGTTCGTCGAAGAACACCTGGCTCAGGTCGTGGTCGTAGTGCTGGCCGGTGTGCACCAGCACGTGGTCGCAGACGCCGTCCAGGGCCGCCTGCACGGGCGCGGCCTTGATGAACTGCGGGCGGTTTCCGACCACCGATACGACCTTCAGTGTCACGGCCGAAACCCTACTGTCCGAGCCGGGCAGTGATCTGTTCCAGGCGGCCGGTGGCAAGCAGGAAGCCGGTGAAGATCAGGATGCCGCCGGCCACCCGGCTGATGGTGCCCAGGTGCGGTCTTAGGGGTTTCGCGATGTCCAGGAATGTGGCGAAGAAGAGGCCGGCGGCGATCAGCGGCACCGCCAATCCCAGCGAGTAGGCAAACAGCAGCGCCGCGCCCTCGCCCGCCCGCCCCTGGGAAGCGGCGATGGCCAGGATGCTGGCGAGGGTGGGGCCGATGCAGGGCGACCAGCCGACCGCGAATGCCGCTCCGACAACGGCGGCCCCGGTGGCGGTGCGCGGCCGCGAGCCCAGGTGCACGCGCCATTCGCGCTGCAGCAGCATCGGGCCGCCGAACAGCATCAGGCATCCCATCACGATCACCAGTACACCGCCGGCCAGCTCGAGCGCGCGGCGATGGTCGTTGAACTGCGCACCGATCAGCCCCGCGCCGGCGCCCGCCAGCGTGAACACCGCGGCAAACCCCGCAGTGAACGCGAGCGTTGCGATCACGGCCGGGCGGCGATCGCCGGCCTCGCCGCCGGCCTGGGCGCCGCCCACGAACGACAGGTATCCGGGGATCAGTGGCAGGACGCAGGGCGAGACGAAGGCCACGAGCCCCGCGGCGAATGCGACCGAGAGACCGGTGGCGCTCACGCTTATCCGGCTTCCAGTTTGTCGATGGCCGCGCGGTACTCCGCCATGGAGTGCTGGCCGAGCACGCCGAGGGCCAGGTTGACCGTTGCGGTCGACCAGGATCATCGTCGGTTTGCCACCCACGTGGAATGGGTTCGACCAGGCTGCTCGCCGGGATCCCAGATCACCGGAAACGTCCAGCCGTGCTTACGGAGAAACGCTGCCTGACGCCTCCTTGGAGGTGTCGTCGATGTCAACGCCGACGAACCTGACCCGATCGCCATAGCTCTTCGCCAGCCGGCCGAGCCCGGCGGCCTCAGCCTTGCACGGGCCACACCAGCTCGCGAAGAAGTCGAGCACGGTGGGCTTGCCCTTCAGATCGGCGCTGGTCACGGTGTCGCCGGTCGATCGTGGTCGCAGAGAAATCGGGAACCGGTCCGCGTACGCGGCTTACCGGCTTCAGCTCCTGGGCGATCGTCGGCGGCGTGCAGACTGGACGTCTTGTGTAACCGGCCCCAGGCGAACACCATGCCGATTACCGCGATGCCCAGCAACGCCCACGCGATGTAGAGGTGGCGCCGTTGCATGGGGAATGGTACGCCGCCGCGCATAAAAGGGGTCAGCCACCTTTTATGCATCCGTAACGTTGGTTGCAACCCTCGGCTGCCGCTCATGCATAAAAGGTGGCTGACCCCTTTTATGCGGCTAGGTCAGCGGCGGTACGCCGTCGAACCGGCGGGCGACCGCGGCCACGAGCGCGGCGGTGGCCTCGAGGTCGTCAAGGTCGACGATCTCGTTGGGCGAGTGCATGTATCGGTTGGGCACGCTGATCACCGAGCACGGGACGCCTGCGCGGGTGATCGACACGGCGTCGGCGTCGGTGTGAGTCGCCCCGCTGGCCGCTTCCAGCTGGTAGGAAATGCCCTCGGCTTCGGCGGCTGCCACCACCAGCTCGGTCATCGTCGCGTGCACGCCGGCACCGCGGTTGATGACAGGACCGCCCCCCAGCCGCACGTCGCCCACGCGGGTCTTCTCGATGCCCGGATAGTCCGACGCATGGGTCACGTCGACCACGATGGCACCGGCCGGCGCCACGCCGTAGCCGGCCGCAAACGCGCCGGCAAAGCTCGTCTCCTCCTGCACCGACGCGACGCCGACGAGCGTCGCCTTGGCAGGCGCCTCGGCGTAGAGCCGCACCGACTCGGCGGCGACGAAGGCGCCGGAGCGGTTGTCGGCCGCGCGGCTCACAATCCGCTGGCCCTGCAGCATGGTGGGCGGCTGCTCGATCACCGCGAGGTCGCCGACCTGTACCAGCGCCGCGGCGGCCTCGCCATTGGCTGCACCGATGTCGATCCACATGGTGTCGAGCCGATCCTTGCGCTGCTTTTCCTCGTCGGTGAGCAGGTGCGGCGGCTTCTTGCCGATGGCGCCGACGACCGGGCCGTTCTTGGTGAGCACGCGGATGCGCTGGCCGATCAGCACGGCCGGCGTCCAGCCGCCCACGCCGGTGAACCAGAGGTAGCCGTCGTCGTCGACGTGCACGATCACCAGGCCGATCTCGTCAACGTGGCCGTAGACCGCCATCACGGGGTCACCGCCCGCGTTCGCGGTGGCGTGCACCGAGCCGAGCGCGTCGGTGATGACGTCGGCGAAGGGCTCGGTATAGGAGCGCCAGACGCGGGTCGCGTTGCGCTCGTCACCGGACGGCCCGGCGGCGTCGAGAAGGTCGGTAAAGAATGTCTGGGATTCAGTCCTCATGTGGAAACGCAGCCTAGCGGGGAGCGCGGGTGGCGGGCTCCGGCCGTTGGTACACTCCCTCGCCGCGGGCCGTTAGCTCAGCTGGTAGAGCAGGGGACTCTTAATCCCAAGGTCGTAGGTTCGATCCCTACACGGCCCATCGTAGAACCGCTTGGTTGAGCCATGTCCCCGCGAGGTTCCTCGACCAGCCCTCCTCTGTGTGTACGAGGCGTGTAAACCGCGCAGGCGACTAGAGCGTTTTGCGTTTGTTGCCTAGTGCCGCGCGGCTGCCCGGTCGATCGCCCGTGCCACGGCGGCGGGCCGGACGAGCATCGAGAGGTGGCCGGCCCGAGGGATCACCTCGAACGGGGCGTGCAGGGCGGCGGCTGTGCGTCTGCCCGCGGAGGGCGAGTCGACGCTGTCGTACTGTCCCCATACGACGGTGGCGGGCACGTGAACGTGCGACAGGTCGGAGGGGTTGAGCCCGATGATGCCGCGCGGGAGCATGTTGCGGAGCTGCTGGGCGGTGCCCTGCACCTGGAACGGTCGCTGGAACTGGTCGAGCATCGCCCGGGTGATCGGCGGGCGATCGGGTCCGAGCGCGCGTTCGAGCACCTGCCGGAAGACGAGGTCAGAGCCGGTCAGCAGGCGGTAGACGCTGGTGAAGTAGGGGTCGATCAGCAGCGCGCCGAAGACGCTCCCTCCACCACCGCCACGAAGCGCATCTCCGTCGAGCAGCACGATGCCCGACAGCTCGGCCGGGTGGTTGAGCGCGATGCCGGTGGCGACGCCCGCACCGAGTGAATGGCCGACCACGAGCGGGCGACCGAGCCCCAGCCGGTGCGTGACGGCCTCGACGAGGCTCGTCCACTGCGTGAGCGTCGGGTCGCCAACGCGCTCGGTGTAGCCGAACGGTGGAAGATCCATCGCGACCACCCGGTGAGTTCTGCCCAGCAGCGGCCCGACTTCGTGCCATACCCAGGTCGGCTCGGCAAAGCCGCCCAGCAGCACGATCGGCGACCCCGCATCGCCCCAGCGCCGGTAGGCCACCGTCGTTCCATCGGCCCTGACGAACGGGCCTGGATAGAGCTCGGCGGCCGGCTTCTCCCGGCCGTCGGTGTACCAGTTGTAGAGCAGCGACGCGATCGTGGCGATAACGACGAACGCGACGAGCGCGATCCCGAGCCGCCGAAGCCAGCGGCGCCACCGCGGCCGGCGCGCCGTACCGACCTGATCCCGATCTTCCGGCGTCATCGCGGGGTCAACCGCCCGGCGCGCCGGACAGCCGTTGCCGGTACCGATCCAGCACCCGGCCGGTGTCATTGACGAACTGGTAGCCGACCGTCGCTCCGTCGATGCGGATTTCGAGGAACCCGTAGGCGATCAGCGAACGGACCGCCCCGGGCGTGGCCGGCGTGAACTGAGCGCTTCCGGCACCCTCCCCGCCCGTCCCGACGGTGAACTCGAGGACTCCGGAACGCACCGTGCGTTCGTACCGGTGCAGGTGTCCGGCGAGGATCGCCGCGACGTGGCGCTGCCGAAGCAGGGGCATGATGGGATCGCTCGCGGCGATGGGGCGGTGCACGAGCACGAACCGCACCGGGCAGGCCGGACTGCAGCCCCGGCCGAGGGTGGCCTTCGCGTAGGCGCGCGCAGAGGAATCCGACTGGAGCCCGAGCACCACGACCTGCACGGCGCCGTACTGCGCAACGTAATGGTGGCCGGGAAGATGCAGCGCAGAGAGCACCGCGGAGCCGTCGTTCCATGCCAGGTCGTGCTCGCCGAGCGTCACGATCGGCACCGCTTCGCTCAGAAGCTGGCGAAGCGGCGTGAAGATGGCGCGGTTGAGGAACGGCGGTGCCGCAAGCAGGTAGGCGTTGTCGCCGCTGGAGAGAAACGCCGCGGGGTCGACCGCCGCCGCCTCGCGCCCGACCGCGTATTCGTGCGCGCTGCCCGATCCGTAGTCGCCGAACGTCACCATCGTGATCGGGCTGCCCGGCCGGTCGGGTGCGGTGGTGAACGCGCCGGAGGCCTGTGCGGTGCCGCCCACGACCGCCGACCACACGTAGCGGGTTCCGGCGAGTAGATCGCTGGCAACGCCGTCACGCACCTGAACCGGGGCGCCGC
This sequence comes from uncultured Actinomycetes bacterium, assembly GCA_963796875.1. GTDB lineage: Bacteria > Actinomycetota > Thermoleophilia > Gaiellales > JAICJC01 > CAVPTL01. The sequence continues at coordinate 925,518 of CAWCNL010000002.1, read as the reverse complement.
TGCGGGCGGCGCGCACCTTCAGCGCCAGCGGCCCCTCACCGGGTTTCAGCTGCCACGCGAACGCGGCGCCGGTCGTGGTCAGGCGGATGAGATATGGCGATCGAAGGAACACGCCGGTGGGCGGCGGCACCAGATAGGTGGCGCCGTACCAGACGACGGCGACCAGCGCCACGGCTAGGACGATCGTCGAGAGCGTGAGGGCCGCCACGATCCGCCGCGGCGCGCCGCCGAGCCGCTCCGGGTCGCTGCGCCACCCGCCGCGGAGGAGCGGTACCAGCTGCAGCGCGGCGACCGCCACCGCCGCGGCGCGCGGCCCCCACGGATGGCCGAGAATAAGGAACGGAAACGGAGCCACGATGGTCAACCCGGCGCACACCACGAACAACCGCCGCCGCGGCCGCACCATCTCGCCGCTCACCAACGCAACCCCGCCCAGCACGCAGACGAACAGCGTCGGCGCCAGCGCCACGTCGCCAATGATGGGGTCCGAGATCGTCGAGGCGACCACCATCGCGACCGCGTCGATCAGCAGAAGTACGCGCAGGCCCCGCATCAAACGACGACTCTAACGACTCCCCCTGAGAAAACACCCTCGCCAACCCGCAGTCGGGACGCCTCCGGGTTGGCCGACTGCTTGCATGGCGGCGAGCTCTGAACCGTCATAGGAAGGCGCCACTCGGCACAGCACGAGCCCCTTCCGCACCGGCGAGGCCGGACTCTTACGAAGAGCAACTGGCCCAGCTCGCCACGGCGACCCTCGGGGCGGCAGAGATCGGTGCCCCCCGGCATGATCAGGCCCAACGACACGCTCTACCTGCCTCCCGGCCACCGATTCTGGGTCGAGAACCCTGGCCCGGAGCGGGTGTTTCTGTTCTACACCGAGATGCCGCCGCTGGGCTGACCCACTCGGCGTACGCCCAGCAGCGATTCGACCGAGCCGGGAGTGCTAAGGCGATACGCACCCTTCCTTCCGACCCTGACTCCTCCTCACCCCGCTGCAGACTTCTGAGGAGCGCGGGCTCGCACGGCGCCACGACTTGGGGTTCGTACTCCCACGATCGGTTCGCGAGCCGCTCTATGAGAGGGTTTGGCCCAAGGTCGTAGGTTCGATCCCTGTCCGGCCCGTCGTGGCTATCCACTGCAACCACGGGTGAGGTACGCCTTCGGTGTCGCGGTGAGCGCGCCGGTGGGAATCAAAGTGGGAACTGCGCGACTGCGAATCTGCCTTTCCGTGTGCGCTGTCGTGCTGGGAAGGCGGGGCTGGGTTGCGTTGTCGCGACGCGGATCTCCGAACGGCCCGTCCGCCCACGCAGTCCACGGATTCGTATGGAGATGGAACTCCCGGACTTCCGTACACGTCGATCGCTAATCGCGGCAGCCCCGGATCGACGCAAAGCGCTCCGTAGCTGCTCCGCTCCGCCGTATTCGCAGGAGGTCGATCTGACCGGCGCTCTGGGGCCCGGACTGGACCGGCTGTGCTGACGTGCTTACAGAGGTTGTGAACGGCTAGGGGTTCATCCGAGCCTCCCTGTTGGCTGTGTCTGCCAAGAGACAGCCGGGAGGCTCGGATGAATGTGCACGGTAATGCGAAGCTCGGATTGGCGGGGCGTCGGGCGTTGGTTGCGCGGGTGGTGGAAGAACGCGAGGATGCAGCGTCGCGTGGTTTGCGCGAGTTTTGCGGCGAGCCATTTGCCCTGGGGGCTTGTGCGCGTGCAGCCTCCGATCTCGCCGCAGACACTATCGAGCGAGAGCAGGAGCCATGAACCTTCTGCGTGCGCGTAGTACGCGGGCCTGTGGAAGTAGCCAAAGTAGCCGGAGGCATTGGGCGTGCGATATTCGTGGTTGCCGGGCGAGGGCAGGGTGATGCTCGTGAATCGCCCCCAAGTTGGCGCGTAGTACTTGGCGAAGTCGGCGGGTGAGTTGTCGGGGTAGGCGTTGTCTCCCAGCGTCAGCACGTGTTGACGCGGTAGATGGCGTCCGATGAGCCGGGCGGTACTTGCCTGCGCGCCGTTGACGGTTGCGATGTCACCTCCGGCTGCGATCAGATGCGGAGTAGATGACGCCGCGCCTGCTGCGCCGTCCATTGTTCCCGACACGAGCATCGCTACAACCACGATCAGTGCGCCGAAGGTGCGTGAGCCGTGTCTCAAGAGCTGGTGAATCTGAGCCGAGACGCCGCTTGCGCGCGCGACCTCACGATGGGCAGGTGGCGCTAGGGCTGCGTACTTCGCACGCGATATGCGGGGTGGCCGCGGGCAACGTCTTTCGGCGACTGTGCGGCGTGGCGTGACGCTCAGGAGGCTCCGCCGAAACCGGCTATCGCTCACGGGCACTTCCCGTGGATGTAGGCCGCCCTGTCCGATGGCGAGAGGATCCAGCGCCACCTGCCGTTGACGGAGACGGCGTGCATTGTCGCGGTTGTGACGCCAGTGTCAGAAGTAACCTGGAGTGAGATGGCATCGGACTTCTCGGAGGCACCGTCAACGTCGACTGGCTCAGAGTAGGTGTCCAGGACTTTCATGCCTTTGAGCACGAAGCCCTCGTTTCCCTGGCAATCAACGTAGCGGTTGCGGCTGACCAGTGCTTGGTCGGCGGGGATGAGGTCGTCCCAGGGTCGGCCGGCCTGCCCGCGTGAGAACTCCGTTGTGATGCGTTCGATGAATCCCGATGGCGACTCCTTCCCGGATGCTGAGCTGCCTGCACTGCAGCCGGTGGCGAGCACGACAGCGCCGATTAGAGTTAGCGCCCATACTCGTGCTCTCCACAGCCCCACTTGATGAGGGTCGTGGTGTCCCATTATGTTCTCCCCGATCCGGCGGCGACCTCCGGGATCGTCACCCGTAAGCGTGGTTGATCCACGGTGAAGCGAACCGCGCCGGCGACGAGCGGCCGGTCGGTGTTACCGACCAGCACTGCGCCGAGATCGGGTCGTTCAAGCAGGTATGCAGCCGATTCGGCAAGGGGCGTTACCGCCAGCGCCGTGGCGTGGGCCTCTGCAGACGTGGCGTCGGCCGCGACGACGGTGACCGCCAGCGGGCCGCTCTCGGCCGGGATGCCGCTGGTCGGGTCGATGAGGTGGTGCAGCGTTCGATCTGGCCCAAAGCGGCGGTGACCCGGGCCGGAGGTGGCGACCCCACCGCCGGCCAGCTCGAGTACCCCCAGAACGGAGTCGTCTCGTCGTGGGTCTGCGACCGAGATGCGCCACGGTCCGCCGCCCGGGGGCGTCCCCCAGATCGCGATGTCGCCACCGAGATCGACAACCGCACCTTGGACGTCTGGTTGTGCCGCTCGCAACGCAGCGATCGTGCGAGTCGCCGAGTAGCCCTTGCCGATACCCCCGAGATCGACGAGCACACCGGCCTCGACACGAGCGGTCGCGGACGAGACGTTGGCCCTCGCCGCCTTGAACCCGGCGACGCGCTACCCGACCTCACCGCACGAGAGCGCGAGGTACTCCAACAGGTCGTTCGCGGCCTCAGCAACGCCGAGATCGCACGGCAGCTATTCATCACCGAGGCGACGGTAAAGACTCATATCCGCTCGATGTTGCTCAAGCTCGGGTTGCGTGACCGCACCCAGCTCGTCATCACAGCGTACGAGTCAGGCTTCGTCCCGGGGACATAGCGTCGATCGGGGATCCGGGGCGCTGGGCGAAACTCGGTGGGGCATGCGCAGCCCTGCCAGCGGCAGAGGCCGCCGACCCGTGGCAGCCGGTCGCGACCAAGCCCAGCACGATCACGGATAAAGCAGACAGTCGTGGCGTTGCGGCTGGTTCGCGGACGGTGGCAGGTTGGTACGCTTGTCACGATGCGTATTCTGGCTGTCGTACTAATCGTTGCCGGGCTCGTGATAGGTGGCGCTGGATATGCCTACCGATCATCTGGAGAGATGGCTGAGCACTACGGGCAGTGTCCCCACCTGAGCTTCGGGACGTGCGGGTATTTCCCGGCTGCTGATTCCCATCGAGCATCCGGCTTTGCGCTGATGGCCGTGGGTGTCGGACTGGAGATTCTCGCCGTCGGCGTCAGCTACCGGCGCCCACGGCAGGCGACACAACCAGCGCGCGGGTGACGGCGGCTGGTTCGGGGCAGTGGCAGACCAGGCGGTTTGTGCGAAGCTTCAGCTATGCAACTGTCCCGACAGGCCCTGTGCTGGTTGGCAGTGGTAGTGCTGTCGATTGCGCTGATTGCGGTATGGGCCGCTGGCCTCCCTCTCGCACTACGGTTTGCCGTCGCGGCCTTGCTCCTCGCGGCTGTCGCCGCCACCATCTACGAGCACAACCGGGAATCGAGTGTGCGCCGTTGAGTCGTTTGCGGCTTCCCGCCAAATCACGGGCGCGGCCACGCCGTGCTCCTGGGCGAGCCTGCGGCGGTGTTTCGGGTTTGGGGCCGCGCCCCGAATGAGCCCAGTCGGGTCGGGGTTGCGGTGTGCGGTCGTGGTCGGCTGCGCCGGCCTCTAGCGCAAAGAGGCTCGCGGTCGTGTGGTTCGACGACGTGGCTTGTGAGGCATACCGGGCAAGCCCATTAGCCGGGCCTGCGTTGCATTCGCGTGCCCGGAACTGGCCGGCGGTCTTCGCGATGCGGCCGGTGTGGGATTCCTTGTTGTGGTATAGCTTGAGGGCTTACAGAGATGTCGAAAGTACCGGAATCTCCCTGAAGCGGCGAGTGGTTCAACGTCGGGTCGCGCGTTGGCGAACTGGTTTTCCGCGGGCTCCCGGTGATTCGGGGCTGATTGTCGAGGCGCTCGGCCCAGCGTGGATCGCGGTCGTCGCCGTTCTGGCGAGTTGGCGGGTCGTTCGGGGGCGGATTCCAAGCGGTGATGCGCTGACGTTGTGGCTACCGGTTTGGACATACCTCGGCCGGGAGCTCCGAGAAGGCCGGCTGCCGCTTTGGCAGTCGAGCTTGATGTCCGGATCGCCGTTCGCCGCCGACGCCCAATCTGGCTGGGGATTCTACGAACCGATGTTCCTGTTTTCGGTGCTGTCGCCGGCCCATGCGATCGAGGCGATGCTGGTCTTGCAGCCTTTGACCGCCGGCGTTGGGCTCTACTGGTTCTTGCGGAGCGAACGCATTCCGCGACTGGCGGCGTGTTGCGGTGGGTTGGCTGTTACCTTGGCGATCACCCAATCGTCGCTGCTCGCCGCGCTGCCGTTTGCGGCGTCGTTGGCGTTCACCACTATCACGCTCGCATGCTGCTCTCGCATGTTACGAACCGAGACCTGGCCACGCCGCCTTGTCTGGATGCTTGCCGCGGCGGTCTGCTGGGGCCAGATCCTGGCCGCACACGCCGGCGCCGGGTTCATCATGGGGACGATCACAATCATCGGGTTCGTCGGCTTCCGGATAGTCGGGATGGTGAGCGGGAAGCGATGGAGCGCGGCGTTTGGGTGCACGCTGGCAACGATGCTTTTGGCGACTCTGGTCGGGGTAAATCTCCTATTTCTTGCCCCCCGCGTCGCCTATATCGGTGAAACCAGCCTCGGAGCCGGATACTGGCAGCTCGAAGCGCTAGGCCGGACGCTGTTCGGACTGCGGGAAGTGCCGTACCAAACCGGGCCAGCAGCCGGGATCGGCTGGCCCCTCGTGCTTGCAACGACCCCAGGCGCCTATCTCGGAGGGGCGGTGCTCGTCGGAGCCTGGCTTGCTCTGAGTGGATCGCGGCGACGTCTGGCCTGGTCGTTTCTCACCGCCGGCGGCGTCATCTACCTGCTCTCGTTGTCGGCCTTTGCCGACCTGATCCCTCAGAGCCTGGCAACGACGTTCGTTTTGAACCTGTACACGCACGCGCCCGACTGGCTCGGATATGAACTTGTGCTGATCATCCCAATCCTCGGGTCAATCGGGCTCGCGTCCTGGGCATCCGCCGATGATCGCTCGCGCTGGGCGGCAATCGGCCTATCAGTCGCAGTTTTCGTCGGATTGCCGTTTCTGCTCGGTGTTCAATGGCACGCAGTCATCACGGTCGCGCTTGGCATCGCGATTGTCGCGGCGCTCCTTTGGATAGGTGACCGCGCCCCGACAGTGGTAATCGCAATCCCGCTAGTCATCGTTTTGGAACTCGGAATCGCTCAGGTCGTATCCGCTGCGCCGACTGCGACATCGCCACTGGCGGCGCTTCCTGTGAACATCTCCCCGCGCACCGTCTACCCGCTGACCCCGCCCGAGATCCTCCACCCAACACCCTTCTCGTCCGTGCTGACCGCACCCGAAGCTGGGCGGTTCATCCTGACCGACACGCGAGCCGCGCGTCGGACCGCGCTGCCCGACGGACATGTTGACAGCGCCACCGAACCGGCATGGTTTTTGAACTGGGCGCTACTCACAGACGCCCGAAGCGTCAGCGCGTATCGCGCGGTCGTTCTGATGCGCTACTGGAAGTTCGTCCGCGCGATGGGAAGCGCACCGTCAAACTACGAACACATCCGGTTCAAGCGCGTGCCGCCGACACTCGCCGACCTTCTGCAAGTGGCATTCGTCCTGCGACCCGCCGACCACCCCGCGCCCGGAAACGAAACGTTGTTGCGTCGCTCGCGCGGGTTCGCACTGTACGCGCTTCCACACCCGACACCACCAATCTCGCTGTTCAGAGGTTGGCGCTCGGCGCGCTCACCCGGCGCCGCGCTCGCCGAGGTGCGCGCACCAGGATTCAACCCACGACGCACAGCAATCGTCGAACGCGCGCCGGGCCAACCAGCCAGCAATCAACACGTCGGGTCGGCCCGATACCGCACCAGCGGCCCGGGATCGGCCACCGTGACTACGGTCACCCAACACCGGGAACTGCTACTGATCCGCACCCCGTACGCATCCGGCTGGACAGCCACTCTCGACGGCAAACACGTGCGTGTGCTTGCGGCAGACTACGTCGATCAGGGAGTCATTCTGCCGCCTGGCCGACACACGCTGAAGCTCGTCTTCCGAGACCCCTGGGTAGAACGCGGAATGCTTGCCACGATCGCGGTCGCCGCCGCCGTGCTCTGTGCCGCGATGGCGCTCGCCGTACGCGACCGAAACCGCAAAACGACTCAGCCGACGGGTCAGTAATCAAAGCACCGACCGGACACGCCCATCGACCTTGGAGTCACGACTGGCGCTGCTTCAGCGGGCGCAGTAGATTTTGCGCGTGAGCACTCCGGGGCCCGCCTACCTGCTCGACCACATCGGCGTGCCGGTGAGCGATCTGGCAGCGGCAAAGGCGTTCTACGTCGCCGCACTCGAACCGCTCGGGTTCGGCATCATCGTCGAGTTCCCCGGCGCGGTTGCTTTCGGCCCGCCCGGCGTGCCGCAGCTCTGGTTTCACCAGGGCGCGCCCGGTGCCGTGATCCACATCGCCGTGCACGCCGAAGACGAAGCCGTAGTCGATGCATTTCATGCCGCCGCGCTCGCCGCCGGCGGCGCCGACAACGGACTGCCGGGGCTGCGACCTCGTTACCACCCCGGCTACTACGCGGCGTACGTGTACGATCGCGACGGAAACAATCTCGAAGCGGTCTTCCACGGCTCGACGTGAGTTTCCTCTCACATCCGGTCGTCGATCACGAAGCCTGGCTCGCCGCCCGAGGCGAGTCCCGCGTCTCACGCAACGAGTGCTCCCGCGCGTCCTGCGCGTGAGTCCAACCCGGTACCGACGCCGTTTCGTGCGATTCCGTTGTGACCGGTAGCGACCCGAGGATCTTCGCGAGGCTCACCGCCACGCCATTGGCGTCGATCTTCGGCAGCGGCTTTCTAATCATTGTGCCGGTGGTGGCTACGTCGACGGGTGCTGCCGCGCCGTGGTTCATCGCTTTGGTGTGTGCGTTTGCCTGGTTTGTGGGTTCGTCGGTTCGCGCGTGTATTCGCCGCGTAGAAGGTCGCGACCGCCGAGAGATCGGGCTCGCCGCGTGGCTGGCCGACGCAGCGGCTACCCCTGCAATCGCGGTCGCATACGTGGTGTCGGTCGCGTTGTATCTGCGCGTGCTCGCCGTCTATCTGCTGGGCACATTCCACAACACCTCGGCGACCGCCGAACGTGGAGTCGTGACCGTGTTGGTCACGGCGATCGCCCTCGTCGGTATGACCAGAGGTTTCCACGGACTGGAACGGTTGGAACAGCTCGCCCTCGGGGCGGCGCTGGTGTTGGTGTTGGTGCTGGTCGTCGGCATGGGGCGGTATGACCTCGAGCACTTCGATTCGGTGCGCCACACGGCGCTGGAGCTCCCATCAATGCCAAGCGTGGGAACGCTCGCAGTCCTGGGCGGAGTCCTGATCACCGTCCAGGGATTCGAGACGGTGCGCTTCCTTGGTGACTACTACGATCCGCGGTTGCGGATCTCAGCCAGCCGCTGGGCTCAGGCGATCGCAGCCATCGTGTACGTCGCACTCGCGGTCGTTGTCGCGCCCCTACTCGTGACCCGGGGGGTGGCGCTGACGAGCGACGCCTTGCTGGTCCTCACGCGCCGCGTTCTGCCGTTCCTGGCGATCCCGCTGGTCGTGATCGCGGTCGGCAGCCAGCTGAGCGCGGCCATCGCTGACAGCGCCTCGGCGGACGAGGGCAGCCAATCACTCAGCTGGCTCCCACTCAGCCGACGTGTTCTCTACGCCGTACTCGCCGCGATCGTCGTCGCACTGGTATGGGTGACCAGCACCTACCAACTCGTCGCACTCGCATCCCGAGCGTTCGCCGTCTACTACGCGCTCACAAGCATCGCGGCCGCGGCCACCGCCCCAACCGCCGCCCGGCGCGGGTTCCACGCGGCGCTGGCGGTACTGCTCGTGGGAATCGTGGTGTTCGCACGCCCAGCCAGCTGATATGGGGTGGGGTTTGTCAAGTGGGCATGCCTGTGAGGCCCCGTGTGAGCGGCGCTCTGGTGTTAACTGTGTTACATCGTGGCGAGCTCCCGCGTATCAGTGGAGCGAGTTACCCACGGCGTGGCCACGGGGGATAGAGTGGTTGGCGTGAGTGAATCGATTGTCATGGTGTTTATCAGTGTCCCTGCTGAGGCACATGTTGCGGCGTTGGAGGCTTTGGCGGCGAATGGCATCGATGGGTTCCCGGGAGCCGTGACCTGCCCCGCGGCATCGTTCGTCGAATCTGAGCGGACTCAGACCGAGGACACCGAGTTGATCTTCGTGTCGGCGCAATCAGACGTGGCTCCGAGCCCGGCGGTGGCCGAGGATCTATGGCGAGCGGTCGAATCCACCCTGTTTCGCGCAGGCGTCTCCGCGGTGGAGCACATGGTCGCTTACGCGATTCCAAGCTCGCCATAACCTGCTGATCCGGTGTCGCAGGTCGGGGGCCATCGCCTGAGCCGAGTCAGTGGTTCCACACACCCCGGTTGGGGGTCACCCCGGATTCGGCCGGCGGGCCGGCGGGTCAGACTCCACAAGTTGAACCACTCGAAGGCTGGGAGAGGCTATGGTGCTTGCAGGGGGATTTTTATGGTGGACGCTGGCGTTGATCATCTGGATTGCGATCGCGTTTTGGCCGGCTCGTGTGGCGGGACGTAAGGGCCACAGCTTCTTCGGCTACTTCGTTTTCAGTCTGATCTTCTTCCCAGCTGCTCTGATCGTCGCGTACATGGTGAAGGATCGCCGTGGTGCTGCCGCCGGGTACTGAGTCACCCGCCCCGCACACAATCGAAAGGGGTTCACGATGAGTCTTCAGATCTCGAGGGTTCGCGGGCGACAGCGTCGGCGGCAGATCCCTCATGTCGGCCTGCTGACTGCCTCGGCGCTGCGCGGCCTCGACACCGCCGAGACCCGGGACCGGGCACGGCACGCACTGGAGTCTGCAAGCCGCGCCGCGAGCGATCGCCGCGTCCGTGCGCAGTCTCATAGGGCGAAGAGGGACGCGCTGCGGGCGGCCCACCGGGTGCAGAGAATCGGCGTGGCCAGGGCGCTGACCGACAAGCGCGTGGCACGCCGGCTGCGCCTCGCGAGCCGTCATGCGTCTCGAGCTGCCAGTCTCTCGCTTCACGGACCCCGGCGTCACCGCGTGCGAAACACCGCGGTCATCGTCGTCGGGACGGGCGCGATCGCGGGCACGGTGTATGCCGCCACGCGATCCCCGGGCGATCATTCGGACAGTTAGCGGGACCGCGTCAGCCGGCGGAGGCCGGAGGGTTGGAGACACGCAGCACGATCTTGCCGAACCGGTCGCATGCCGTCCCGGGCGTTCTTGACGGCCTGACCGCGCGGCCGTTCAGCTCTGCTGAAGCCGGCGTACGGTCTGCACCACTGCGGCAGTGGTGAACGGGTACGGCAGCAGCGCTCGGATGTCGCCGTTTCGGTCGACGACGTAGATCAGCTCGTCATGGGTGATCGACCGGATCAGCACGCCGTTCACGCGGGCGCGGGTGACGCGGACGCCGACCTTGTAGCCGCCCCACACCCGCTGCAGCGCCCGGCGCCCGCCGATCGCCCAGTGCCATGCCGGCCCCACGCGCCAGTGGCGGTCATCGGTCACCAGGGTCTTGTGCGCCTCGTCCCAGGGGTTCACGCTGATCGCGTAGATGGGAGCCGGGTGCGCTCCCAGCGTCCGCTCGGCGGCGCCGAGGATACTCGCCTCGCGCGGGCAGAAGTTGCGGCACACGGGATCGATGAACGCGACGATCCGCACGGCGCCCGCCGAACCGGATATCGAGACGCGCTCGCCGCTCTGGTCGCGCAGAGCGAAATCGGGAGCAGGGAATGCGCCGGCCCGCCACGTGAAGGGCGTGGCCGGGGTCTGCGATGCCAGGGCGGTTTCGTGCGGGGAGGTCGCGAAGTGGCGGATGCCAACCACCACCACCGCCACCGCTGCAACCAGCCACGCAGCTGTCGCCAGTGCGCGTCCCGACGGGCGGCGTAGCTGCAGCCGGCCACCGCCGCGATACCCGACCACGGCGAGCGCCGCGGCGACGAGCACGAGCAGAATCCCCGCGCCGAGCAGACCGAGCCCCACCCAGTTTCGCGCTGAGGATGTGGACCCGCTGGGCGCACCATTGACTGGCGGCTGCGGGCGGAACCGTGACGTGGTGCCCATCGGCTGTGGAGACCGCCGCCACAGCGGCTTCGGCCGTGCGGATGAGCTGGGCCGTGCCCGCCCGAGGGTGAATGCCGGCCAGCGCCGACTGCTGACGGCTCACGGACCGGCCGTGGTGGTAGAGCCCCAGGCCGGCCGGCATGACAACCAGCACGAGCCCGTGGTAGCGGCCGGAGAGTTCGGCTCCGAGGAACCGCGCATAGATGCGCGGCTTGGCCCACAACGGTGTCACCGACCCAAGGTCATACGGCGACCCGACCACGGCCACCCGCACGGACTCGCCGGCAGAGTTCGCGGCGCTCACCTCGTGCTGCAGCTGCGTCGACCTGCGTGCGTGGTGCGCCTGCAGGTGTAAAAACTGTGCCTGTATACAGATAGTCGCTTGCAGGATCGCCATCGGCTAGCGCTGTCAGGGGCATCAGCGTCGCCGCCGCTGCGACAAGACATGTGATCGCGATCAGGAACCGTAGAGCCATGGGCGAATCGTACGCCTGCGTGCGACGTATACAAAACACTGCAAGGCGTTCGGCGAGGAGCAGAACACCCGAATATCCCACCCGGCTATGAGAAGTCTCTGAGAAACTCAGCGAAGAAGTTTGCCGTACAGCCTTACGGAACGAGTTGCTTGACAAGTGAGCTTTCGCAGGGAGATACTCGTCAGCCAAGGTTGGTGTTTCGGCGGCGGATGGAGATCCCGGATTGTCGAAAGGACGACGGCTTCTAGCGGTCATCGCGTGTGTAGTAATCGGTGTGGCGCTGATTGGCGCCTACATCGGCGGCTACGTGCTCGGCCTGCCGCCCACCGTGGCGGCCGCGACGCAGGGCACCACCGCCCGGCTAACACTCCAGACCGTTGCGGCGATCGGAAGCAACCCCCACCCGTCGTGGGTCACCTACATGGTCAAGAATGAGTCCGGGCAGTGGGTGCATTCGACCATCTACAAGCTGCCGGCGCATGCAACCGTCCGTGTGACCATCATCAACTTCGACGGCGACAGCGGTCTGCGTAATCCGTTCCTTGGCAAGGCCCGTGGTGTCGCCGGTGGCGTGATCGTGGTCAACGGCAAGCCCCGCCAGGTGATCAACCCGGATGACGTCTCGCACACGTTCACGGTGTCGGGACTTGACGTCAGCGTTCCGCTTCTCGGCGTGCCCGACGATGCGCCGAAGCAGTGCGATGTGGCGGCCCCGTGTCCGCTGTCAGCCGCGCACTCCGTCACCACGTTCGTGATGCACACGGGCAAGCCGGGGTGGTACCGCTGGCAGTGCTTCGTGCCGTGCGCCGCGGGCTGGCCGCTGGGCAACGGAGGTCCGATGCAGACGGTCGGCTACATGGATGGGTTCCTGCATGTCGTCTGAGCAGCGCATCGATAACCGCGGGTCGATCCGGCCGGTGGTGATTCTGTGGGTGGTGCTGACCATCATCGCCGAGGCGGCGCTCGCGTTCGGTCTTGCGCCGCACATGCCCCCCGGTCGCGCGAGTGCCCAGGCCTCGGATCAGACCACCACCAACATCGTGCTTGCGGCGATCATGATTCCGATCGCCGTCGGACTGTGGGCGTTCTTCGGCTACTGCCTGATCACGTTCTCCGAGCGGCGGTCGAAAGGATCGGGGGACGGTCCGCCGGTGATCGGCAACGGCCGTCTGGAGCTGTCCTGGTTGATCGTCACCGCGGGTATCGTGCTTTGCCTGGCAGGGTACGGCACCTACGCGCTCTACACGCCCGACTCGGCGGTTGCCGGTGCCGGCGGCGGGCAGGGCCCGCACCCGATCACCTCGCCGCCCAACACGCTCGTCGTGCAGGTGATCGCCCAGCAGTGGCAGTTCACCTACCGGTACCCGCAATACGGCGGTACAGAGACGTTTAACCTCGTCATTCCCGCCAACCGTACGGTGGAGTTCAACGTGACCTCCCTCGACGTGGTGCACTCGTTCTGGGCGTACGAGCTCGGGGTGAAGGCCGACGCCGTACCCGGTGCGAACAACATCGCGTACGTCGAGACGCACGGGCCGACGTCGTTCAGTGTCCGCTGCGCGGAGCTCTGCGGCGTGTGGCACGGCGAGATGTCGGCGACCGGGCATGTGGTATCTGCCGCCGGGTTCAAGCGCTGGATCGCCAATCAGCAGATCCAGAACATCCCGATCAAGCGCTACCTGCCGCCGTACGCGGAGAGCTACTTCCCCGATCCGACCGGGAGGGCCGGATGACCGACGTCCAAATCCCTGTCGGGGTGGATGCGCCCAGCCCGCCGGAGCCACCGGTCGGCTCGAGCGGTTCGTTCTGGCGGCGCGGCAACATCGTGTATGCACTCGTGGGCGCGATCCTCGGCTTTGTGATCGGCTGGTGGCTGGGCGATCGGATCGGGACGCACCTGGACTACATCTCCGACCAGGGCCAGAATGACGTCGCCGTGCTGCTGGCGTTTGTGGGCGCAACCATCGGCTACGTGGCGGGGCTCGGGTTCCTCGCCTACCCGCTCGCCGCCGCTCGCGGCCTGCCGGCCACTGAGGGCGAGAATCTGCATGGCGGTGGGCCGTCTCGCTATCTGTGCCTGTGCACCGATCACAAGGTCATCGGCCTTCAGTATCTCGGCGGGATCGGCGTGTTCTTCTTCATCGCCGGGCTGAACGCGATGCTGATCCGCACGGAATTGCTCTCGCCGTCGGCTCCGGTGTTCTCGCCTGGGCAGTATCTGACGGTGGTCACCCTGCACGGCACGATGATGATCATGATGACGTCGTCGATCATCGTCGGGCCCCTCGGACATTTCCTGGTTCCGCTGATGATCGGTTCGCGGCGCATGGCATTCCCGCGGCTTGAGGCCCTGTCGTTCTGGTTGCTGCCACTGGCCGGCGTCATCCTGATGGCGGCCATCTACCTCGGCGGCATTCCCACCGGATGGACCGGGTACCCGTCGCTGGCGACGACCGCGAACGCCGGCATGGATTCGTACATCGTGGCGTTCGGGCTGATCGCCGTGGCGATGGTGCTGAACGGGCTGAACCTGGTCACCACGATCGTGAACATGCGGGCGCCGGGCATGACCTGGAGACGGCTGCCGATCTTCGTGTGGAGCATGATGTCGACCGCGGTGCTGATGGTGCTCGCGCCGCTCGTGCTGGTGTCGGCCCTGCTCGATGGAAGCGCTCGACCGCACCGTGAGCACGTCGTTCTACACCGCAGCCACCGGTGGCAGCCCGTTCCTGTTCGAGAACCTGTTCTGGTTCTTCGGGCACCCGGAGGTGTACATCCTCGCGCTCCCCGGCTTCGGGATCGTGCTCGAGATGCTGCCGGTGTTCACGCGCAAGCCGCTGTGGGGCTACCGGGTCGCGGTCGCTGGCCTGATCGGCGTCACGCTGCTGAGCTTTACCGTATGGCAGCACCACCTGTTCGTGAGCGGCATCAACTCGAACCTGCGGCCGTTCTACATGCTGTCGACGGAGCTGATCTCGGTGCCGACCGGACTCATCTTCCTGGTCGCGATGGGCACCATCTGGCGCGCACGGATGCGCTTCACCGTACCGATGCTGTGGGCGCTTGCGTTTCTGTTCAACTTCCTGATCGGCGGGCTCTCGGGCGTGTATCTGTCCGACGTGCCCAGTGACGTCACTCTGCACGGAAGCTATTTCGTCATGGCACACTTCCACTACACGATCATGGGCGGCCTGGTGTTCGCCTTCTTCGGAGGCCTCTATTACTGGCTGCCGATGATGACGGGCATCCAGCTGAACGAGACGCTTGCAAAGATTCACTTCTGGGGAAGTTTCATCTTCTTCAACCTCACGTTCCTGCCGCTGTTTGCGATCGGGGCACTCGATATGCCACGCCGGGTGACCGCATATGCGCCGCATCTGCAGCCGCTGAACGACTGGGTCAGCATCTGCGCCTTCCTGCTGGGCGCCGCGATGCTCGTGTTCCTCTACAACCTCGTGTACTCGCTGGCGATCGCGCGGATACCGGCGCCCCGCAACCCCTGGAGCTCGCGCGGGCTCGAGTTCCAGCTCCCAGTACCGATTCCCGAGCACGACTTCGACGAGATTCCGATTATCCAGTCCGGACCGTATGACTACGGCATGCCCGATGCGCCCCCGATCATCGCGAATGGGAACGGCGCCATGGCGACGGGGGCGGCGGGATGAGCGCGTCAGCCACCGCGCCCGTCGGCGATCGCAACCTCGCCACCGGCACGCGCCTGTGGGCCGGTGCCGAAGCGTTCATGTTTCTCGCGTTCCTGTTCGCGTTCTTCTATCTGCGGACGATCGATTCCAACGGTGCGTGGCACCCGGCGGGCCAGAATCCGTCCCAGGCGGTGGGGACGGTGACGCTGGTCGTGCTGGTGCTCGGAGCGCTGGCCTATCTGGGTGGTCGCCGAACGCGCTCGGCCGCCGCGCCCGCTGTGCTACTGGCGCTGGCTGCGGGTGTGGCGGCGATCGTTCTGCAGTGCTACCAGCTGTTCGCGCCGGGCTTCTCGCCGTCCCACGCCGGCGGGTACGGCAGCGTCTTCATCGGATTCACGGCGATGTACGTGCTCCAGCTCGTCGGGGTCACGTTCTGGCTCGAGACCGTTGTCGCACGGGCGCGGCGGTCGGCAAGTTCGGCCGGCGCGGATGACGCGATGATGACGGCGTCTGCCACCGAACGTTACACATCCTTTGGCGTACTGTGGTACGGCACCGTGCTCTTGTACGTCATCGCCTACGTGATGTTCTATCTCGTATGATTACCGCTGTCACAGCCGTCGTGTTTGGAGTGGGCGCAGTCGCAGACGCCGGACCGATGACGCTATGGATGCCACTGGCGCTGCTGGCAATCGTCCTGACCTGGGGATGGATACGGCTCAGGTCGCGAGCGCGCGAATAGCGTTCAGATCACCGCGTCGGTTGTCGCCGACTCGGAGATCTGTGTGACCGCCGCATGGTTTGCCAGATACCCCAGCGTAATAAGCGCGATACCAACCAGGATGTTGTTGACGACTGTCGTATGCAGCGCATCGAGATCGACGAGTGGCGAGCACACGACCAGCCATACGCCGATCGCTATGGTCGCTCGTCCCCACCAGTGGTGCTGATCGACGATCACCTCGGTCGTGGCGCTGACTGCAGCCGCGCTCGCGATGCTGCCGACGATTACCACTCCGCCCAACAGCATTCCATTGACCAGCGCACCGCGGTGGTTGTAGTCGCCGAGTATCCACGGCGACAGGAAAAGCCATACACCGACGAATGCCTCCATGACGTAGATCACGCTCACATCAAGGCGCCCGGGATGCAGGGCAACGTTCTCGGGCGGAACCTCCATCCCGGGTGTTTCCGTACCCTCGACTTGCCCCAGTGGTTCCTGGTCGCCGGACGTACTCATCGGTCGGCTCCTTCCGACGTTGATCTCTCGCCTATCATAACAACTCCCGCGCTTACGAGTCGGTTCCGAGAGCGTCTGAGTTGGTACGATGAGGTTATTCGAGCCGGGAGCAGCGTTGCCTGATCCATGGACGTTTGTATTCGATCCCGACTGGATAGCCGGGATTGCGATCGTTGCCGCAGATTACGCTGTGGTGACGTGGTTTCTGAGGCAGCGTGGTCATCCTGTTGCAGTGGCTTCGAGCGGCGGCGTTTGCGCTTGGCCTCTCGCTGATCGCGCTTGGATTGTTCTCTCCGATCGAGCATCTTGCGCTGACGTCGATGTTGACGTTTCATCTCTTCCAGAACGTCATCATCGGCGACTGGGCGCCGCCACTGCTCCTGCTCGGCTTGACCCCGGTGATGGTGGCCGCGATCACCCGCCGCCGCTGGGTGGAGCCGTTCACCCGGCCCGGCGTGGCGCTGGGTGTGTGGCTCGGGGTGTGGTACGTGGTGCATCTGCCGCCGGTGTACGACTACGCGCTTACGCACTTGGCGGCGCTCGGCATCGAGCATCTGGCACTGGTCGCGGCAGGGCTCGTATTCTGGTGGCCGGAGATCGTCCCCGGCCAGCTTTCGCCCGACCGCAAGGTCTGGTATCTGGTGATCGCGTTCATCGCGATCACGCCCCTGGACACGCTCATCTGGATTGCCGACCACCCGCTGTACAGCTTCTATCAGCACACCGCCAAGCTCGGCGATCTGAGCGCCCTTGCAGATCAGCAGATCGGGGGCGTCACGATGGCGCTGGAGTCGGATGTGGTGCTGGTCGCCGCCGTGGGGATCGCGCTCGTAAAGCTGCTCGGACCGGGTCCGGCCGACGTTGCGTCCGCTGCGTCAGCGCCCGGAACTCCCGGCCCTGGCGGCGCCGCGGCGCGGGCTGCTCATCCAGCTGACTAGGCCGGCGGCGATCATGGTGGCGAGAATGCGGAACGAAAATCGAGATCGAGGCAGTCATGGTGGCTCCTGTATTCGGCGAGTGATCGGTTCGATGAATGCATTGGAGCCGCCCGCTCTGGGCAGCGGGTGTGAGACATCTGGGAACTCGGTGTGAGTGGCTCGCCGCGCCGTCTCAGCCGGCGCTCACCTGCAGCACCGCGGTGGCGTCGAGCGTGCCCTGCTCGAGCTGGTCGAGCGCGTCGTTTGCGGCGTCCAGGTCGAAGAGCTTGGTGGACGTCGTGATCGGGATCTGGGCCGCCAGCTCGAGGAACTCGCGCGCGTCACTGCGGGTGAAGTTCGCCACCGAGCGCAGGCTGCGCTCGCGCCACAGGAGGTCGTAGGAGAACTCCGGCATGCGGTCGAGGTGGATCGCGTTGATCGCCACCGCGGCGCCGGGCGCCACTGCCCGCAGCGCCGCGACCACCACGTCGCCGGACGGCGCGAAGGTGATCGCCGCGTCGAGCTCGGCCGGCGGCCGCTCGTCGTATCCACCCGTCCAGACCGCACCCAGATCGGTCGCGAGCCGGCGCTCACCCTCCGAGCGCGTGCACACGAACACCTCACATCCCCAGTGCCGCGCGACCTGGATCGCAAGCCGCGCCGAGGAGCCGAACCCGTAGAGGCCCAGCCGCCCGCCCCGCTCGATTCCGCTGATGTGCAGCGACCGGTAACCGATGATACCGCCGCACAGAAGCGGCGCCGCGGCGATGTCCGAGACGGCGTCGGGCAGCGCGAACACGTAGTCGGCATGCACCGCCACCTTCTCGGCATAGCCACCGTCCAGCGTCCAGCCGTGGAACTCGGCGTTGGGGCACAGGTTCTCGCGGCCCGACCGGCAGTAGCGGCACGTGCCGTCCGCACCTCCCAGCCACGCCGCGCCCACCCGCTCGCCCGACGCCAGCCGGCCGACGATCTGATGGCCGGGAATCACGGGCCGCTTGCGCATCTGAAGGTCGCCGCGCACGATCTGCAGGTCGGTGCGACACACCGCGCAGGCGGCCACGTCGATCACGACCCGATCGCCGTCGGCGACCGGATCGGGGACGTCGGTGAGCTCGACAGAGCCCGGCTGGTGTAACACCATCGCGCGCATCGTGCTGCCCCCACCTTACCGAGCGCCGGCCTGGCCGGGTTTCGGTCATCGGTGGCCAACCCTGACGAACCTCCACGCTCTGCGCTAACGTTTGCGCGATGCCTGATTCTTCGTCACCGCCCGCCCACGTCGGAGGCGCCACGACGCGCGTTCTCGTGACGGGTGCAGCGGGGTGTATCGGTGCCTGGGTTGTGCGCGATCTGGTGCAGCAGGGAATCGACGTGGTCGCCTTCGATCTGAACCGCGATACCCGTCGCCTGGAGTTGATCATGGAGCCCGCCGACCTGGCCGCAGTCGAGTACGTCCAGGGCGACATCACCGATCTGGCGGGGCTCGAGCGGGTGCTCGATCAGCACCGGATCACCAACGTCATCCACCTGGCTGCGCTCCAGGTGCCGTTCTGCCGCGCCGATCCGCCGCTCGGGGCGCACGTCAACGTAGTCGGCACCGTGAATGTGTTCCAGGCCGTCGAGCGCCGCGGCGACCACATGGCCCCGATCGTGTACGCGTCGTCGATCGCCGCCTACGATGCCGCCGACGGTGACACGGCACCCACGCTGATCGCCACCCCCGGCACGCTCTACGGGGTATTCAAGCGTGCCAACGAGGGGACAGCGGAGGTCTTCCACGCCGACCTCGGCGTGGCCAGCATCGGTCTGCGGCCGCATACGGTCTTCGGACCAGGACGCGATCAGGGACTGACGTCGTCGCCGACCCAGGCGATGCTCGCAGCTGCCGCGGGCCGGCCGTTTCACATCCCCTATGGAGGTCGCGGCCAGTTCCAGTACGCCCCGGATGTCGCTCACGCGTTCGTGCGCGCGTCCTTCTCGAACTACACGGGGTGCACGGTGCTGAACCTCGCCGGTGCGGTGGTCGACATGGCAGACGTGGTGGCCGCGGTCGAGCTGGCAGCCCCCCAGAGCGCCGGGACGATCACGTTCGACGACGTCAAGCTGCCGTTCCCCGACGAGGTCGAAACCACGCATCTGCTGAGCACACTCGGGCCGCTCGACGAGCGGCATTTCGACGAGGCCGTGGCCGACACCATCGAGCGGTTCCGAACGCTGCTGGCCGACGGCCGCATCGTGCCCCCCTGACCGGCGCCGCGCTCGCGTTCGGTCAGATCACGCCGTACGTACGGAACGCGTCCCACACCGGCATACCCTCGGCCAGCTTGGAGCGCACCAGGTTCTCGCCGGAGACCTTCTCCTCGGCCAGCGTCAGCACCTCCTCGGCAACGGCTGACGGTATGACCACGACACCGTCGTGGTCGCCCAGGATCAGGTCGCCCTGCTCCACGTGTACACCGCCGCACTCGATACCGACGCCAACCGCGTCCACGTCGATGCGGCCCAGCGAGTCGCAGCAGTTGATGCCGGCCGCGAACGTGGGGAACTGCATGTCGATCAGCTGCAGCGTGTCTCGCGTCCAGGCATCGACCACGATCCCGCGGCCGCCGCGATAGCGCGACGCGGTGGCCAGGAGCTCGCCCCAGTAGGAGCCGCGCACCTGCGAGACGACCATGATGTCGCCGTCTCCCAGCGCGTCGACCGCCTGCAGTTCGCCCTTGTAGTAGTCGTCCTTGCCGGCGGGGGGCTGATCGACCTCGATCGCGCGCACCGTCGACGCGAATCCCGCCATCCGCGCCTCGGGATAGATCGGCCGGATGCGGGTGTCCATCACGTTGTTGCGCACGCCCACCCTGTCCAGGCAATCGGCGATCACCGCGGGGTAGAGGCGCCCCAGCCGGTCGAGCAGATCGTGCCGCGCGGCCGCGTCAGAAGCGTTGGTGCTAGACATGGGTGTCCCCTTTCGGACGAGCGTCGGGTGGAAGGTCAGCCACAGGTGAACTGCACGTGCTCGACCGTACCGTCGGTGATCTGCACCAGCACCCCGTCGATCTGGCCAGAGTTGTAGGTCGATCCGGGATTGAGGCAGACGGTGCGGCCGATGCGGGCGCGGCCCTTCGATTCGTGAATGTGGCCATGGAGGCCGAGCAGGGGTTGGTGGCGCTCGATCGCGGCCCGCACCGCGGTCGATCCCACCGGGATCATCGATGGATGTCCACCGCGGAACACCGGCGTGAAGTCGGGGTCGAGCTCCTGTGCGATGTCGAGCTCGGAGCCGTGCGGCGGCACGTGCAGGTTGAAGATCGCCCGGCTCATGTCGGGCACCTGTGCTGCGAGTTCCTCGATGCGGGCCTCGAGCTCCTCCTCGCTGAGTTCGCGGGGACTGTCCCACGGAGTCGGGTTGGCGTAGCCCACCGAGAGCATGCTGTAGCCGTCGCCCAGGTCGACCACCGCCATGTCGCAGGGCTCCACCCGGTGGCCGGGAGTGAACGCCTCGTCGATCGACCACGTGTCGTCGTTGCCGGGCATCGCAAAGCAACGCCCGCCGTCGGCCGGCATGCGTTCGTCGGCGAGTTCGATCCACCGCACCACGGTGTCGCGGGCCAGCCGCTCGAAGAGCTGCTCCTGCAGCTGCTCGTCGGCCGCCAGCTCCAGTGCCTCCTCACGGGTGCAGTGGTACGGGTACATGCCGTTGAACAGCACGTCCTCCTCGAACTCGGCCACCGCCTTCTCGTTCTTCAGCTTCACGCGCCGGCCCATGAATTTCGCCTCCCACCGCGAGTTGCCGGTGGGGATGATGGGGACGATCCCCTTTCCCGTGAGATCGCCCCCCATCACCAGGAGATCCGCGCCGTAGAACTTGCCCGAGTTCAGGAACTTGCGCCACAGGAGCTCCGAGCCGTGGATATCCGACGCGTAGTACAGCCGAGTGCTTGCCATCTATGCCGGCGGGATCTCTTTGAAGGCCAGGGTGATGTCCTGCTGCCGGCGCGCGCGCACCTGCCGGCTGATCGCGTAGATGACGATGGCGATGAGCGGAATCAGGACGGTTGTGATCTTCGCGTCGCGCGTGTTCAGTCCGTAGTTGCCGTTCGTCCAGAACTCGTAGCCGATCACCAGTAGCACGAGCGTCGAGAGCGAGCCCATGATCAAGATCACGGGCAGCCCGAGGAACGTCATGTTGGCGGGTGACGCCCGGTATGCCTGCCTGGTGGACTTGACATACGGGAATGCGATCGCAGCGATGCTCACCAGCAGATAGGCGCCTACCAGCTCGCCCAGCACGGCATTCAGGATCACCGTCAGGTTGGCGTCCTTGGTCAGCAGCACCAGGCTCCCGATCGAGAGCACGCAACCGATGCCGATCGCGAGTACCGGCGTGTGGGTGCGCGAGTTGACGGCGCCCAGCTTCTCGGGCAACACACCGTCCATCGTGGTCGCCACGGTGTAGCGGCTGATGAAGATGTAGTTGAGGATCGGTCCGGGCAGATACCAGATCGCGAAGCACAGCGAGAGCACCCAGCGCAGCGTCTCACTCGTGGTGGCGATCGACGCCAGGAAGTTGTAGTTGGGGACGTTGGGCAGCGGCCAGGCATCGGGAACGTTGAAGGCCACGAAGCTCGACGAGTCGACGAACTTCTGGGTGACCGCAACGTTCAGGCCGGCGAACACCAGCAGCACGAGCCCCAGGATTACGCCGATCGTCATGTACATCGCCAGGAAGCTGTTCTTGGCCGGGCGCTTGATCTCGCCGCCGATCGCGGCCTGGCCCGCCAGGTAGATGAACGAACTCGCCGCCCACGGGATCAGATAGAGCGTCGACTTGAGCGAGAACGGGTGGTCGGCGTCGTAGCCCGCCTTCACCGCTGCGGTCGAGATGTCGTGGTAGCTGTCCTTCGAGTGCGTGAAGGGCTGGGCGAACGAGTTGAAGTTGTGGATGAAGTCGGTGTGGCTGGTGGTCAAGAGCACGATGCCTGTTAACAGCGTGCCGAAGAGTCCGACGGCCACCAATCCGGTGAGTACCTGCAACGCGCGTTTGGTCGAGACCGCCGTCAGCGTGGCCATCGCGACCAGGAGCACCGCGCCCATGAACAGCACCCAGTTCTCATTGGTGAAGAAGTCGGCGGCGCCCGGATAGCCGAGAGTTGTCATCTGCGGCGCGAGACCAACGGTGAAGAAGAACTGGATTCCCAGTCCCGACCAGAACGAGACCCAGACGATGAACACCAGCGCCACCACGAACCCCAGCGCCGGGTGCAGCACGCGGCTCACGAACACGTAGTCGCTGCCGGCCCGCGGCATCGACGCCACGAGCATGGCGTAACACATGCCCAGGGGAATGAACGCCACCACTGCGAGCAACCCGCCGAGCAGCAGATTGCTGCCGGGGAACTGCCAGGCGAAGAGCGCCGGATAGAGAATCGCGTAGGCGACCGTGACGTTCAAGATGTTGAACGACGCCGTGTTCCACACGCTGGCGTCGCGCACGAGACCGGTCGCACGTCGGGAAAAGAATGTCGGCGTTGCCTCTTGCTCAGCTGCCATCGTTCACCTTCTTTCGGATCAAATCGCGGTTGGTCTGGCCGGAGTGGGCCACGTGTGACCCGGGAGAAAAACCGTTCGAGAGGGCGCAGAGCACACGCCTTGGATGGAGAGCGGAAGAGTGACGAGCGTGCCGGTGTCGGTCGGCACCGCATCGAGGTTGACCAGCGGCGCCAGCAGCAACATGCCGCGCTGCTCGTAGAGTGGTTTGAGCAGTTCGCCGGCATCGCCGGGTGCGTCCCACTGGCACTCCATCACCGGGGTGTCCAACCCCAGGATCGAGAAGGGCTGGTCGAGGAACCACGGCAGGGTCTTGACCGAGAAGCACGGCGCGTCGACCACGTAGCCGGGTGTGTTCCAGCGCCGGCCCCAGCCGGTGTCGATGATCAACGCGTCGCCGGGATCGAGCCGCACATCGGCTGCCACCAGGTCGTCGAGGCCGATCATCGACCGCGGCGCACGCTCGCCCAGCCGCACGATCCTGGCCGGGCACGAGAGCCGGTCGAGGGCGATCTGATCGAGCGTCGGTGCTCCCTCGACCATGTGCGCGGCCGTCTCGAGGTAGGTGCCCGAGAGCGTGTTGAACGTGATGCCGTGGGCATCGAACCCGTCGGCGCCCACAGAGGCCACGCGGCGGATGCTGTTGGGCGGCAGCTGCACCGCCCCGAGGTCGAGCACGTTGTAGTCCCAACCGCCGTCCTCGATCGTCCCGGACAGGTCGATGATGCCGGGGTTGCTCATAGATGCCTGCCCACCCGGCGCAGCGCCGCCACCGCGCCTGGAGTGGCGCGCGCGCGTTCACGCACGTGGAGCACCGAGCGAAACGCCCGCCGGTCCGAGCCGAGCACCGCATGGGCGGTGTTGAATCCCGGCATGCCGGTCACGCCTCCGCCGGGGTGGGTGCCGCTGCCCGAGAGGTACAGGCCCTCCACCGGGGTCTCGTAGCGATGCAGACCGAGCACCGGCCGGAAGCTCAGACTCTGATCCAGCGTCATATCCAGGTGGAACGGGTTGCCGCCGGTGTTGCCGGTGATCCGCTCCCGGTCGATCGGGGTGGTGATGCGGCGGCCGACCACCATCTCGCGGGTGCCGGGGGCGTAGCGCTCGAAGGCGTCGAGCATGGTGTCGGCGCAGGCGTCGCGGTCGGCCTGGCCGGCGGTCCGCCACAGATCTGCCGGGTTCCACTGCGAAAGCCAGAGCGTGTGCCCGCCCTCGGGAGCGAGGCCCGGGTCGAGCACCGAAGGCACCGCGCACATCACCGACGGTTCGGGCGGGAACTCGCCCCGCTCGTAGAAGTTCCAGGCGGTCTCGAGATACTCGAGCGACGGCGAGATGTTGATATTGGCGGTGATCCCGGCAGCGCCGCCTGGGCCGGTCAGCTCGGGTCGCCCCGAGAGCGCCAGGTCGACCTTGAAGAGCGAGGGACACCGGGTGTGGGCGTGGATCACCTTGCGATGAAGCCGGTCGGGCAGCACCCGATTCGGGATCAGATCCACGAACAGCCGGCGCGCGTCGATCGACGAGACCACGCGGTGTGCGTCGATCCGCTCGTCGCCCACCCGCACGCCGGCGACGGCGCGGCCGCCCGCGCTGATCAGCACCTCGTCCACACCGGCCTCCAGCCGCACCTCGCCGCCGTGGTGCTCGACCGCCGCACGCAGCGCGTCGATCAGGGCGCCCATCCCGCCGCGGGCGCGCGCCACGCCGATCTGGTGAGTGAGCGCGAACTGGGTCGCCGCCAGCCCGGCCGCCGGCTGATCCGGCGGAGTGCCGGCCTGCACGCCCATCCAGCCCATCACGCCCTGCATGTGCGGCGATTCGAACCAGCTGCGGGCGATGTCGGCCGGCGAGCTGACCAGCAGCTGGATCACCGCGTCGCCCCGCGAACCCGTCACGCCGAGCGTGCCGGCAAGCCGCGAGACGTACGGGAATGCACCCAGATCCGTGGGTCCCAGAAGGCCGAGCATGCCGTCCCACAGGTCGACGAACCGGCGATAGGCCTCTGCGTCGGCCTCCGACACGGCGGCGATCGACGCGCAGGTGCGATCGAGGTCGCGGTGGATCGAGATCGCGCTTCCGTCGGCAAACGGGAAGTACCAGCCGGGGTCGTGCTCGATCAACTCGAGCCCATGCCGTGCGAGTTCGAGGTCCTCGAGTACAGGCGTCGCCTGGATGTGGCCGAGGTCGATCGCCCCGCGGTTGAACCGGTACTCGGGCGCGTCGGGCAGCAGCTGCTCGGTGGTCGAACAGCCGCCGAGCACCGCCGCCTGCTCCAGCACCAGCACCTTCTTGCCCGCCTTCGCCAGATACGCGGCGCAGGTGAGTCCATTGTGTCCGGCGCCGATCACGATCACGTCGTAGGTCACGAGTTTGCTCCGTTCGTGTACGCGGCGCCGACGATTGCCGAGATGTCGGCACGGGTCTGGGTGAGCAGCGGGCCGACATCGGGTTCGAATGTCGCCCGCACGGCGGCGGCTGCGACGCCGGGGTCGCGCGTGGCGATCGCGTCGACGATGGCGAGGTGCTCGGACGTCCACGACTCGCCGGTGAGGCGGCGCTTGAGGTCGACCAGCGCCATGCGCCCCAGCGCGTCGAGCGCCTCGGCCATCGCGCGGGTCATGCGCGCGTTTCCGGCAATCTCGCAGATGCGCAGGTGGAAGATCTTGTTGCGCTCGATGGCCGGGCCGAAGCTGCTCTCCGACCCGTCGAACGTGACGTGGGCGAGTTCGCGCAGCTCGTCGATCGCCGCCTGCTGGTGCCGGTGGGCTGCCATCCCTGCGGTCACCGGTTCGAGCAGGAACCGCAGCTGATAGGCGTCGATCGCGTCGTCGTGGCGCAGCTCGGCGGCGAAGTAGCCCTGGCGCGGGACGATGCGCACCAGCTGTTCCTGCTCGAGCGCCAGCATCGCCTCGCGAACCGGCGTGCGGCTGACCGCAAGCCGGGTGCGCAGCGCTTCGTCGGCGATCTTCTCGCCCGGCCGAATTTGCCCGGCGAGAAGATCACGTTTGACCGACTCGTACACACGCGATGCGGCTGGCCCTCGGACTGACATGCTGATGAGAATACTTAGTAGTATGTCACGATGCAACCAGGGTTTACAGATCTCGATACGCCGGTGGTGATCGTCGACAGCGACCGCGTCGACGCCAACGTGCGGCGGATGGCGCAGATTGCGGCGCGGGCGAACGTTGCGCTGCGACCTCACGCCAAGTCGCACAAGATCCCACTGCTGGCGCAGCGCCAGCTCGCTGCCGGTGCGGCCGGCATCACCGTTGCCAAGGTGGGCGAGGCGGAGGTTTTCGCCGCCGCCGGCATCGGCGACATCCTGATCGCCTACCCGGTGATCGGCGAGCGCAAGTGGCAGCGCGTCTGTGACCTGACCGAGCATGCGCGGATCACCGTGTCGGTGGATTCCGAAGATGCGGTGCGCGGGTTGGGCGGCGCCGCAGCTGCGCGCAACCTGGTGATCCCCCTGATGCTCGAGCTCGACACCGGGTTTGGCCGCTGCGGTGTCGCCGATGCCGCCGCGCTGTTGCGTCTGGCACGCATCGTCGACTCGACCGCAGGGGTCGAGATCCACGGCGTGATGAGCTTTGCGGGCCACAGCTACGGCATGCCGCTGGAGCAGATCGCCGGCGTTGCCACCGACGATGCCGAGCGGCTCGCCGCGGCGGCCGAGCTTCTGCGCGACAACTCGTTCGACATTCGCTCGGTCAGTGTCGGCGGCACTCCCACGGCGCTTGCGGCAGCGGGCGTGCCCGGCGTTACCGAGATCCGCCCGGGAACCTACATCTTCTCGGACCGCGACCAGGTCGAGCTGGGGTGGGGCTCGCTGGACGACTGCGCGCTGACCGTGGCGACGAGCGTGGTCAGCCGGCCGGCGGCCGACCGCGCCATCATCGATGCGGGTTCGAAGGCGTTCAGTTCGGACACCGCCAGTCACGCCGCCGGCTGGGGCGTGGTGCTCGACCATCCCGAGATCGCAATTCGCTCGCTGACGGAGGAGCATGGCATTCTCAACGTGCCCGCGGCGGACGGGCCGGCGATCGGCGACGTCTTGAGAGTGATTCCCAATCACGCGTGCGGCACCCTGAACATGCACGACTCGGTGCTGGTCGCCGAGGGTGGGAAGATCGTCGACGAGTGGGAGGTGGAGGCACGTGGCAAGCTCCGGTGAGGCAGGTACCGCGGTGTGGCCGGGACGGTTCGCGGGCCGCGGTGTCGTGATCACGGGTGGTGCCAGCGGCATCGGTCTGGCCACCGCGGTG
Organism: uncultured Actinomycetes bacterium; assembly: GCA_963796875.1. Lineage (GTDB taxonomy): Bacteria > Actinomycetota > Thermoleophilia > Gaiellales > JAICJC01 > CAVPTL01. The sequence continues at coordinate 898,428 of CAWCNL010000002.1, read as the reverse complement.
CGGTTCCTGCGCGAGGGGGCCCGGGTGGTGGTGTTCGACCGCAGCGAAGAGAACATCGCGGCGGCCGAGGGCGTGCTCCACGCCGCCGCCGCCGACGGTGAGGGCTCGGCGCTGACGATCGCGGGCGACGTCACCGTGCCCGAGTCGGTCGAGAGCCTTGTCGAGCAGGCCGTGCGCCGGCTCGGCGCAATCGATGTGCTCGTCAGTAACGCCGGGATCGCCTACGAGGAATCGTTCGTCGAGGCCCCGCTCGAGCACTGGCGCCACACGATCGAGGTGAATCTGACGTCGATGTTCATCGTCACGCAGCCGGTGGCCCGGCACATGGTCGAGCGGGGCAAGGGTGTCATCCTGCTCACGTCGTCGACCAACGGATTGGTGGGTGAGGACCGCTACGCGGCCTACAACGCGTCCAAGGGCGGTGTCACGCTGCTCACCAAGTCGCTGGCGATCGAGCTGGGACCCCACGGCGTGCGGGCCAACGCCGTGTGCCCGGGCTATATCGTGACGCCGTTGGCCTGGGTGAACGACGACCAGGCGTTCATGGCCGACTACGCCGCGGGCCTCCCGCTGCGCAAGCTTGGAAAGCCCGAGGATGTGGCCGGGGCGTTCGCGTTCCTGGCGTCCGACGACGCCGCGTTCATCACGGGCGAGACGCTTGTCATCGACGGCGGACAGCTGACGTTCTAGAAAAAGGAGAGATCGATGCGTGAGATCAGGCCGGAGGGCGGGCCGACGCCGAGCGGGGCGTACGTGCCGGGCATCAGCGCCGGGGGATTCGTGTTCGTGTCGGGACAGGGTCCGCTCCATCCCGAGACGGGTGAGGTGATCGGCAGCACGATCGAGGAGCAGGTGGCGGCCACGCTCGACAACGTCGAACGTGTGCTGCGCGCCGCGGGCGCCGAGCTTGCCGATGTCGTGCGCACCGACGTGTACCTGGCCGATCTCGCCGATTTCGACCGGTACGACGCGGCGTATCGGCAGCGGTTCGGTGGGCATCTGCCCGCGCGCACGACGGTCGAGGCGGGCATCTCGGGCATCCTGGTCGAGATCTGTGCGATCGCCGTCGTGGAGGGCTGATGGATCTCGACGCGGCCATCGATGCCTGGGTCGACAACCGCGCCGACGACCTGGTCGAGCTCGCGCGGGAACTCGTTCGCACGCCGTCCGAGAACACTCCTCCGACCGGCAACGAGGCGGCGCTCACGCCGCTCTTGAGCGAGCGGCTGGCCGAGGCTGGTGCGGAGGTCGACGTGTTCAGCCCCGCCGATGTGCCGGAGCTGTCGGCCGATCCCGCGTACTTTGCGACCATCAACGGCCAGCCGCGCGAGGGCAGCGGGCGGCCCAACGTGGTGGGCCGGTTCGCCGGGAGCGGGGGCGGCCGCTCGATGGTGCTCTCGACGCACATCGACACGGTGCCCGGCGGCGATCCCGATCTGTGGCAGATCGGCACGCCGTTCGGCGGCGAGATCGTGGACGGCCGGCTGTACGGCCGCGGGAGCTACGACACCAAGTGTGCGTGGGCATCGCATCTGTTCGCGGTCGAGGCGCTGCGCGAGCTGGGCGTCGAGCTTGCCGGCGACGTGATCGTCGAAGCGGTGGTCGACGAGGAGTACGGCGGCTCGCACGGGGTGCTCGCCTCGCGGCTGCGCGGCTACAACGCCGACTGGGCGATCAACAGCGAGCCGACGCACATGGTGGTGTGCCCCGAGCACCGCGGCGGCCGCGAGGCGTTCCTGCGGTTTACGGGCGACTCGGGGATGGCGTTCGGCGGCGAGCAGCAGCGCGACCCCATCGTCGCGCTGGCCCGCGCGGTGACGGCGATGCGCGACTTCGACGAGGCGCGAAATGCCGAGCCGCCGCCACCGCTCTACCGCGAGGATTCGCACCTGCCGCTCTATCTCAACCAGATCGGCGGCGGCGGCACGACCTACAGCGAGGCGGTGGGGACACCGGCCGAGACGCATCTGCATTTCTGGGCCGAGACCTTCGCCGGGACGACGGCGGAGCAGTTCGATAAGGCGCTGCTCGACTGGATCCACCGCGAGCTCGATGCCCACGCCGACACGCGCGGCCAGCGGGCCGAACTCGACCGCACGATCCGGTTTCTGCCGGGCTCCTCGATGCCGCTCGATCACCCGGGTCTGGGGGTGCTCGAGCAGGCGTTTGCCGGGTTGGCCGGCCGCGCCTACGAGGTGCGCGGCGCGCCGTTTGCGTGTGACGCGTACATCTTCAACCTGTACTCGCCGACCCCGGCGGTCATCTTCGGGCCGGGCGGCGGCGGCGCCCACGCCCCTGACGAGTTCGTAGAGGTCGCCGATCTGATCGACCTGGCCAAGATCTGCGCGCGCCTGCTCAGCCGCTGGAGTGCATAAAAGGGGTCAGTCCGTGAATCAGAAGTGCCTGGCACTCCTGATTCACTGAGTCGCGGTCGCCGATGCACAAAAGGTGGCTGACCCCTTTCTGCACCTCAGATCTGGCAGAGCTCGATCGTGTAGCCGTCCTCCGGCGCCCTGAGGTAGAGCCAGCGCGAGCCTCCCAGCGGCCCGGGGGGCGTCTCCACCGGCCGCGTCGACCGGAACTCGACACCGGCCGCGCTCAGCCGGGCGAACTCGGCGTCGATGTCGTCCACCTGGATGCAGATGTGCGTGCTGCCGATGTTGTACGTCTCCTGGTCGACTGTTCCAGCGGCCGGCCGGCGGTACTCGATCAGCTCGACCTGCACGTGGTCGCCGGGCAGCGCGAAGAACGCAAACCGCATGTCGATGTTGTCGTAGCCGGTGATCTCGTCCAGAAACGGCATGTCCACGCGGTGAAATGTGGTGGTCGGATCACACCCCAGAAGCAGGGTGAAGAACTCGATCGCGCGCTCCAGATTTCCGACGGTGATCCCCACGTGGTGGGCTCTTGCTCCGTTCATGCTGACACTCCCTTCTCGTTCTCCGACCACGCGCTGATACCGCTCGGGGTCAGTCGCTCCCTCGGTCACCACGACCAGTGCCGTCCGCGGCCTGCCGATCGTTTCGCGCAGCGGCGCGCACGCCCCGTCGGTCAGCAGCGCGCGCAGGCCGGCGAGGCCCGCCGCGCCCGACTCGCCCGACTCGATTCCCGCTGCCGCCAGCGCGCGCATCGCATCGTCGGCCTCGTCGTCTGTGACCACCACCGCCCCCGCGAGCCCGGCCTCGAGCGACGGCCACGCGGTGGTCGACGGCGTGCCCGCGTCAAGTCCCGCCATAGCCGTGCCAGTGGTCTCGACGACGGTCGGCCGACCCGCGGCCAGCGATGCGGCCACGCACGCCGCTCCGGCCGGATCCACCGCGATCGCGGCGGCACCGCGGCGGGCGGCCCACCGCACCCCGGCCGCCGCGAACGCACCGACGCCGGTCTGCAGCATCACCACGTCGACCTCCGCGTCGCCGAGCTGTGCATCGACTTCCGAGAACAGCGTCGAGTATCCCTCGATCACCCACCGCGCTACCGGGCTGGTGCCGTCCAGGTCGGCGTCGTTCATCACGCCGCACACCGGGTCGGCGTCCGCGTCGGCCGCCGCAGTCGCGACCGCCTGGTCGTAGGAGCCGTCCACGTCGACCACGGCAGCGCCCTCGCCGGCGATGGCCGCGCGCCTGGCCGCTGTCATCGCGACCGGCACGTACACGGTCGACCGCAGTCCGAGCGAGGTCGCCATCCGCGCCACCGCGCGGCCGTGGTTTCCGTCGGTCGCCGTCGCGACGCGCTGTAGCCCGGGGGCCTCGCGCAGCAGGCAATCCAGAGCCCAGGAGGCGCCCAGGAACTTGAACGCCGGCAATCCGAACCGGTCCGACTCGTCCTTCACCCACACGTGATCGAGATCGAGAGACTGGGCGATGCAGTCGCGTCGACGAGCGGCGTCTGCCGGTATCCGGCCAGACCGCGGTGAAACTCGATGGTGTCGGGAAGCGGGTCGAGATCGGCCGGGTGAGGCCTGTTCGTCACGATTCTCATAGGTACTCCTCCAGGTCGATCACACTGCCGCGCACGTCGCCATCCGCCGTTGGTCGGCCCACGCCGTGACCCGGCCGCCGCGTGCCTCGGCTGCGCAGGCGGCGCCGAACAACCCATCGCCCACCGGCAAACGCTTGACCCGGTGGCCGCGGGCGCTGAGCGCGTCGGCGAGTCGGTCGGGATAGGTGTCCTCCACCGCGAGCACGTCGCCCACCGACCGCCACCGCGGCGCGTCGAGGGCCGCCTGCGAGCGCGGCGCCCTCCTCGATCGTCGCGCGCAACAGCTGCAGCAGCACCTGCACCTGACCGTCGGCGCCCGGTGTGGCGAGCGCCCGGACGGCATCGCCGTGTTCGACCAGGATCGGTGAGAGGGTGTGCACGGGCTTGCGGCCCGCCGCCGGCGCATTCGGCGACTGCGGATCGGCGGATGCGCCCAGCAGGCGATCGTTGAGCAGAAACCCGAACTCCGGCACCAGCGTGGCGCAGCCGAAGTCGTCGAACACCGAGATCAGCATCGACACGACCAGCCCGTCGCCGCCGGCCGTGCAGACCGCTGTCGTGTGGTTATATCCACCCGGCCCGGCGCGCGTCCCGCCGTGTTCGGGAAGGTCGATCGAGCGGCCGCGGGCGATCAGATCCACGGCCGGAGTGCACACGATCTCGTCGCGCAGCTCGAACGCCGCGATGATCGCCTCGATCGCATCGTGCGCGCGCGCCGCCTCGTCCGCGGCTTCGCGGCGCTCGAGCGCCGCCAACGCGACGCCCAGGAGCAGCGCCTGCGACGTCGGCGGCTGCATCAGCACCGTCGACTCGCCGAGTGCCGTCCGGATGGGGCCGGCCACCGTCGTGCGGTGCGCCGCAAGGTCGGCGGCAGACAGCCGGCCACCTTCGCGGGCCGCCGCGTGCTGCATCGCGGCAGCGATCGGTCCGACCGAGAATCCCGCCGGACCCTCGTCCGAGATCCGGCCGAGCGCCTCGGCTAGCCGAGGCTGGCGCACGACCGCGTGTCCCGAGAGCCACGGCCAGTCTGCGCCGCCCCCGCGCTCGAGCCGCGACCGGTGATGCTCGAGCCGATCCGCCATGGCGGCGGTGAGTTCGACCCCGTCGTGGGCGAGGGCGATCGCGGGGGCCAGCAGGTCGCTCCACCGCATGGCGCCGAACTGCGCATGGGCATCTGCGAGACCGTGCACGAACCCCGGCACCGAGGCCAGCTGCGCGCCGTCGCCGGGAAGCGGCAGGCGCAGCTCCGCGGGGGCGGCTCCGACTCCGTTGAACGAGACCGGATCGCGGCCGGGTGCGTGCACGGTCAGCAGCGCATCACCGCCCAGTCCGCAGGCGTCCGGCAGCGCGACCGAGAGCACGAACGCTGCGGCCACTGCCGCATCGACCGCGTTACCGCCGGCGTCGGCGACCGCCGTCGCGGCTTCGGCAGCGATCGGGTGTCCGGCGGCCGCGGCCAGCCGCGCACCGTCTGCGCGAGTGCTCACCCCTCGGCCAGTCCCAGGCTCAGGGCCAGCAGCGAGGTGCTCGCGGCGACGGCACGCAGATTGGGCGCGGCGACCGCCGTCAGGTCGGCAAGCTCGACCACCGCATCCACGATCGCACCCAGCTCGAGTGTCTTGCCGGCCTCCAGATCCATCAGCGTCGAGGTCTTGTGATCGCCGACGCGTTCGGCCCCGGCCAGCCGCCGCTCGATCTCGACCCGGGGCTCACAGCCCACGGCGCGGGCGATCTCGCGGGTTTCGAGCATGATCGACCGCACCAGCTCACGGGTGGGGGCAAATCCGGCGATCTCGGCCATCGTCGCCCGCGTCAGTGCGCTGAGCGGATTGAACGCCACGTTGCCCAGCAGCTTCACCCAGATGTCGTTGCGGATGTCCGCCTCGACCGGGCATTTCAGGCCGCCGGCGATCATTGCCGCCGAGAACTCGGTGCAGCGCTCTGAGATCGTCCCGTCGGGTTCGCCGATCGAAAACCGCGTGCCCTCGATGTGGCGGATCACGCCCGGCGCTTCGATCTCGGCGGAGCAGTAGACCACGCAGCCGATCGCGCGATCGGGAGGGATGGTGGCGCTGGTCGCCCCGCCGGGATCGACCGCCTCGATGCGGCGGCCGGCGAACGGCCCTTCCACGCCGTGGAAGTACCACCACGGCAGGCCGTTCTGGGCCGCGACCACGGCGGTCGAGTCGTGCAGGAGCGGCGCCAGCAGCCCGCCCGCCCCGGCGTACGCATACGCCTTGAGGCCGAGGAACACCACGTCCACCGGACCGATCTCCGCGGGGTCGGAGGTGGCAGGAGGATGCGCGGTGAAGTCGCCTCTGGGTGAGAGCACCCGCACGCCGCCGGCCCTGATCGCTGCCAGATGTGGGCCGCGCGCGACGAGGTGCACGTCTGCGCCGCCGCGGCTGAGAGCCGCTCCGACGTAGGCGCCGATGGCTCCGGCGCCGAGCACCGCGATCCTCACGAGCCGCCGATCTGATCCGACAGGTGCCGCCGCTGGATCTTGCCCGTGGGGCCCTTCGGAATCGTCTCCACCAGCACGATGCGGGCCGGCACCTTGAACGAGCTGAGGTGCTCGGCGCTGTGGGCCGCGAGCTCGTCCTCACCGATGTCGGCCTGCGGCACCACCACAACGCCAACCACCTCGCCGTACTTGGCGTCGGGAAGCGAGAACGCGACCGCCTCGCGTACCGCGGGATGGCGCAGCAGCACCTCCTCGACCTCGTGCGGGCTGATCTTTTCGCCGCCGCGGTTGATGAGCTCCTTGATGCGCCCGGCCAGGCGCAGGTAGCCGTCCGCGTCGAGGGTCCCCGAGTCGCCGGTGCGGAACCATCCATCCTCGAATGCGGCGGCGTTTGCCTCGGGGTTGTCGCGGTAGCCGTCCACCACCCCGGGGCCGCGCACCGCGACCTCGCCGTCGTCCATGATGCGGATCTCGGTGCCCGTCGCAGTCCCCACCGAGCCCGGTTCGCGTTTGCCCGGCGGCAGCGGATTGGACGCCATCTGATGGGCCGCCTCGGTCATCCCATAGGCCTCCACCAGCGGGATCCCGAACTGCGACTCGAACCGCTCGAGCAGCGCCGGGGCCAGCGACGACGAGCACGACCGGGCAAACCGCAGCTCGTGTTGAGGCGATGGTCCACCCTCGGCCCGGTCCGCCAGGATCGCGTGGATGGTGGGCACCGCCGAGAACCACGAGGCATGGTGGGCGTTGCCGTGCTCCCAGAAGGCCCCGGCCGAGAAGCGCCGCGGAGTGAGGACGGTGCCGCCGGCGTGAAGCTGTGCGAGCGTCGATGCCACGAGTCCGTGTACATGGAACAGGGGCATCACGCAGTGCGAGACGTCCTCGGGGCCGAGCCGATACGTCGCAGCGATCGTCTGGGCCGAGGCAGCCAGGTTGCGCTGGCGGATCGGCACTCCCTTGGGCCGCGAGGTCGTACCGCTGGTGTGCAGCATCAGCGCGATGGCATCCGGGTCGCGCTCCGGAAGCGGTGCGCGTTTGCCGCCGCCCGCCAGGGCGAGCTGTCCCACCCTGCCGCCCGTCAGCTCGAGCCGCGTGATCCCCAGCTCGGCGCAGGCCGGCGCAGCCGCGAGAGCATCGTCGCCCCGCCAGAGCATCACCCGAGGACCGAGGTCGGCCAGGTAGGAGCGGTACTCGTCGGTGGTGTAGGCGGGATTCAGCGGTGCCGCAGCGGCGCCCGCCCGCACCACCGCCAGGAACGCCGCGACGATCTCGGGGCCGTTGGCCAGCGAGAACGCCACCACGTCCCCGGGGCCGACACCGTGGCCGGCCAGCTGGCCGGCCAGCTCGTCCACCAGTGATCGCAGCTCGGCGTAGCTCACGGCCTCACCCGAAGCGGGCTCGACCAGCGCGTTGTGTGCGTCGCCGCCGCCGGCCAGCACGTTGAGTGGTTGGGGATGGTTCAAGAGATCTCCGTCGTGAGAGTCGGGGTCGGCTGAAGCGCCGCCGCCGAGATCTCCTCGGCAGTCGCGTTCTGCGGATGGTGGCAGGCCACCGTGCGCCCGTCGGGATACGTCAGCATCGCGGGCTCCTCGGTCGAGCACCGCTCGGTTGCAAAGGGACAGCGGGTGTGGAATCGGCAGCCCGGCGGCGGATTCGTCGGGCTGGGCGGATCGCCGGGCAGCATAATGCGCTCCCGCGACTCGGCCAGCACCGGATCGGGGATGGGCACCGACGAGAGCAGCGCCTGGGTGTAGGGATGGAACGGCCGGTCGAACAGCTGGTCTCGTTCGGCGACCTCGGCAAGCTTGCCCAGGTAGAGCACGGCGATGTGGTTGGCCACATGCCGTACCACGCCCAGATCGTGGGCGATCATCACGTACGTCAGCCCGAACTCCGCCTGCAGATCGCTGAGCAGGTTGAGGATCTGCGCCTGGATCGAGACGTCCAGCGCGGAGACCGGCTCGTCGGCGATCACCAGCTTCGGTTGAAGCGCGATCGCGCGGGCGATGCCGACCCGCTGCCGCTGGCCGCCCGACAGCTCGTGGGGATACCGGTCGCGCTGTTCGGGTGACAATCCAACCTGCTCAAGCAGTTCCGAGACGCGGGCCGATACCGCCGCGCGGTCGCCGTAGCTGTGCACCCGCAGCACGTCGCCGATGATCTGCTCGACGCGCTTGCGCGGATTCAGTGACCCGTACGGATCCTGGAACACCACCTGCATCTCGCGGCGCAGCTTGACCAGCTCCCGCGGCGAGATCTGGTTCACGTCTACCCCGGCCACGCGCACGGTGCCCGCCGTCGGGGTCTCCAGCGCGAGGATGCACCGGCCCAGCGTCGATTTGCCGCTGCCCGACTCGCCCACCAGCGCGAACGTCTCGCCCTCCTCCACGCGCAGCGACACACCGTCCAGCGCGTGCACCACGGCCTTCTGGCCGCGTACGCCCTTCTCTCCCGCGGGATAGTGCATGACCAGGTCCTCAACCTCGACGAGCGCGGTCATGTCACCGGCTCCAGCGTCGCCCGGCGCAGTTCGGGCCGGGCGGTTTCGGGCAGCCAGCAAGCATCGAGGTGGTCGGGACGACCGTGCTCGACCAGCGGCGGCCGCTCACTGCACCGGTCGAATGTGTGCAGGCAGCGCGGCGCGAACGGACATCCGGGAGGTGGGTCGACAAGCCGCGGCGGCTGCCCGTCGATGGGCCGCAACCGCTCCAGCCGCGCCCGGTCGATTCGCGGGATCGAACCCAGGAGGCCCCAGGTGTAGGGGTGCTGCGGCTGCGCAAACAGTTCGTGGCGGGCGGCCGTCTCCATCAGCCGCCCCGCGTACATCACGGCGATCCGGTCGGCGATCTCGGCCACGATGCCCAGATCGTGGGTGATCAGCAGCACCGACGTGCCATGGTTGTCGCGCAGCCGCCGCACCAGGTCGAGCACCTGCGCCTGAATGGTTACGTCCAGGGCGGTGGTCGGTTCGTCGGCGATCAGCACCCGCGGCTCGCACGCCATTGCCATCGCGATCATCGCTCGCTGGCGCATGCCGCCCGAGAACTCGTGCGGGTAGCGGTCGGCGCGCACGGCGGGCTCGGGAATGCCCACCTCGGCCAGCAGTTCGATTGCCCGGGCGCGGGCCGCCCGGCTCGAGATCGACCGGTGGAGGCGCAGCATCTCCTCGATCTGCCAGCCGACCTTGCGCACCGGGTTGAGCGCCGTCAGCGGGTCCTGGAATACCATCGCGATCTCGGCGCCGCGGACGCTGCGCAGCTCCTGCTCGCTCAGCTCGAGCAGGTTGCGGCCGCCGTACTGGATGGCGCCGGCGAAGTGCGCCCCGCGCCCGCGGCTCAGCCCCAGTACCGAGAGTGCGGTCACGCTCTTGCCCGAGCCCGACTCGCCCACCAGCGCGACGATCTCGCCCGCTCCCAGCTGCAGATCGACGCCGTCGACCGCCCGCAGCGGGCCGTCCTCGGTGTCGAAGCTGACCTCGAGACCTTCGATCGAAAGCACGGGGCTCGTACTCATCGCTTGATCCTCGGGTCGAGGAACGCGTAGAGCTCGTCGGTGAAGGCGTTGAGCAGCACGTAGATGGTGGCGATCACGATCGCAGCACCTTCCACTACCGGATAGTCCCGCTGGGCGATCGTGTCGATCAGCTCCTTGCCGACCCCCGGATACGAGAACACCACCTCGGCGACCACGGCGCCACCCAGCAGGCCGCCGATCGACAGGCCGACGATCGTCGTGATCGGCAGCGCGGCGTTCGGCAGCACATGGCTGCGGTAGAGCTGTGCTGAGGGTACGCCCTTGGCCCGCGCCGTGCGGATGTGATCCTGGCTCATCGTTTCGATGAACGAGGTGCGGGTGATGCGGGTGATGAATCCCGCCGCCGTCAACCCGATCGCCGCGGCGGGCAGGATGATGTGCTCGGCCCACGGCACGACCAGGTCGTAGCGATCCTGGATCACCGCGTCGATCAGCACGAAGTGGGTGGTCGGGTTGTAGGTGGTCGTCGGAGGCAGGCGGCCGAAGCTCGGGAGCACGGGCCAGATCGATGTGAACATGATCAGAAGCAGCACGCCGGCGAAGAACCAGGGAATCGAGAACAGCACGGCGGCGATTCCGCGCAGCGCGGAGTCACTCGCTGAGTTGCGCGTCACCGCCGCCAGAATCCCGGTCGTCAGCCCGAACACGATCATCATGATCCCGGCGACCACCACGAGCTCGATCGTCACCGGCACCGTGTTGATGAGGATGTCCGAGACCGGCTGGCCGTTGACGAAGCTGTTTCCGAAGTTCAGGTGCACGAGGTTGTCGAGGTACACCACGTACTGGTAGAGGATCGAGTGGTTGAGGCCAAGTGCCTCGCGAGTCTGCTCGCGCTGCGCGGGTGTGCCGTACACGCCCGCCAGCTGGTTCACGACGTCGCCGGGAATCACCCGCAACACGATGAAGACGATCGTCGCGACCGCAAAGATCGTCACGGGGATTGCCGCCAAACGCCGGGCACGGCTCACTTCCCGATTCCCCCTTCCAGGCGGCGGTCGGGATCGAGCACATCGCGCAGGTCGTCGCCCGCGAAGGTGACGGCAACCAGGAGCACCGTGATCAGGATGCCGGGAATCAGCGCGAGGTCAGGTGCGCTCTGGATGTAGGCCTGGCCGTCTCGCACCATCAGACCCCAGTCAGCTTCCGGCGGCTGGACGCCCAGACCGAGATACGAGAGCGCCGTCGAGAATCCCGCGGCGATCGCAAACATGGACGTGGCCTGCACCACCACCGGGCCGATGATGTTCGGCAGGATCTCGTGCAGCATGATCCGGTTGTGGCTCATGCCGGCCGCCCGCGCCGCCAGCACGTATTCGCGGCTGGCTTCGCGCAGCACCAGCCCGTGCACCAGCCGCGCGACGATCGGCGTCTGCGCGATCGCGATCGCAATGATCAGGTTGCGCACTCCGGTGCCCAGGCCGGCGACGATCATCAGGCCCAGCAGCACCAGAGGGAACGACAGCAGCGCGTCCATCGAGCGCATCAGCCCCGTCTCCGTGAACCCCTTGCGGTATCCGGCGAACAGGCCGATGACAACGCCCGCCATCGTGGCGACGACCACCGCCACCAGGCTCGTGACAATCAGCGGCCGGCCGCCGTAGAGCACCCGTGAGAGCTGGTCGCGGCCAAGGTTGTCGGTGCCCAGCCAGTGAGGCGCCGAGCCCGGCGAGAGCAGGATCTCGCTGGACTGCTTGGTCGGGTCAAACGGTGCGATCGCCGGCGCCAGGAGCGAGACGATCAGACACAGGGCGATGAAGCCCCAGGCGAGTATCGCCGAGGGCCGGCGGAGGGTGCCGCCGGCCCCCAGCAGCCGTTTCTGCGCGCGGGATCGCCGGGAGCGACTCCGCGGAGCGACGGCCTGTTCAGGCAAGGCCGAGCTTCTCGGGGTACATCCTGTAGGTGCCGAGGCCGTCGAGATCGATGCCGACCACGTTGGTGGCGTGGGCCACGGGAGCGGCGTTCTGCGCGAGCATCGCGATCGCGGCCATCTCGTCGGCGGCCTTGTTCTGCATGTTCACGTAGATCGCACTGCGAGCCGTGGGATCGGACTCTTCCCGGCCCTGCGCCACCAGCTCGTCGATCTGGGCGGATGGGCCCTTGAGCGTGGCGGTCGCGGTGATCGCCGCCGAGTAGAACTGATCGCTCTTGAAGATCGAGTACGCGGCATCGTCGGGGTCGGCCAGGATCGCGGCGTAGGTGTCGATCGCGACCTCGTGCTGCTTGGGGTCGCCGATCTTGGCCGAGAACGCAGCCTGGTCGAGGTACTCGACGTTGGCCTTGAGGCCGACGGCGTTCAGGTTCTCCTCGATGATCTGACCCACGGCCGGCCACCACCGGGCATTCGACGAGATGATGCTGATCGTCTGGCCCTCGGCCCCCGCTGCGGTGACGAGCGACTTTGCCTTCGCGACGTCGTAGGTGGACAGCGACTTGAGCGACGGCTCGTACCCGATGTCGGGCGGCGGGACGACGTAGGCGGGCTCCTGGGCGTAGCCGCTGAAGCCGGACTTGGTGATCGCCGCGCGGTCGAGGGCGAAGTTGATCGCGTCGCGAACGCGCTTGTCCTTCAGGCCCGGGGCCGAGACATTCAGGAACGCGAAGTGCGACACGTACGGCTTGCCCTGCTGCACCACGACCTTGCTGCCCATGTCTGACAGGCTCGAGAGCGGCACGAATACCGACATCTGCACGCTGCCGGACTGGACGGCCGTGGCCATCGCCGTCGGGTCGGAGATGATCTGGAAGATGATCTTGTCCAGCACCGGTGGGCCTGCCCAGAAGTCGGGGAACGCCTCGAACGTGGCGTTCTGGCCGTCGGTGAACTGGACGATCTTGAACGGGCCGGCGCCGATCGGCTTGGCGCCGACCTTCTTGCCGTCCTTCTCGATCTGCGCGGCCGAGAGCACCGCTCCGGCCTGCACGCCGGCCTTCGCCGGGAACGACACGTCGGGGCGCACCAGGTTGACCTGGAAGCGGCCGTCGGAGGTGGCCTTGAACGAGTGCGTGTTCGGCGCACCCAGAAGCAGCGCTCCGTAGCCGCCCGGTGCCACCGTCGGGTCGTTGGGATCGAACATGCGCTTCCACGTACGCTCGAAATCCTTCGCGGTCACCGGGGAGCCGTCGTGGAACTTGGCGTTCGAACGGAGCGTGAACATGTACGTGCGGCCGTCGTTGGAGACTTCCCACGACTCGGCCAGTTCGGGCATGACCTTGGCCGTGCCGAAATCGGTGCGCGTCAGCCCGCGCGAAATCATGTCGATCGACATCCAGTCCGAGAACGTCGAGAACAGGGCCGGGTCGAATGTTCCCGTCAGCGCGTCGACGCCGAACACCAGCGTGCCGCCCTTCTTGGCGACTCCCGTGGAAACGCTCGACGAGGCACTCGATCCGGCGCGCGAGCTGCCGCCGCACGCTGCGAGGATCGCCGGAAGCGACAGTCCTGTCGCGCCGATCGCGGCCGATCGGGTCAGAAACTGACGACGGCGGAGACGGCCGTCAGTGCTGCTGTCCTTCGAACTCTCCATGCGCCACTCCTCTCAGGGGAAGCCGGCCGGACAGCGTCCGTCCTCGGCACTGACGAGCGACGATAACATTGGATCCAATCGACGTCAAGCTCACCACTTTTTATTGGAGAAATATGCCCAGGTAGGTCAGAGGAGGGATCCAATTGGGTGGCATCGATACTTGACACCGCACAGTTGGATCCAATAGCGTCGAAGCACCGATCGGTCGATGAAAGGATGTTGCGCGTGCCAGAAACGGATTTGACACACCTCGCGCGGCAGTGCACGAACGTCCGTCTGCGGGTGCTCGAGCAGGTCGAGGTGGCCGGAGCGGGGCACTACGGCTCGAGCCTCTCGCTGGTCGAGTTGCTGGTTACGCTGTATCACACATCGCTGCGTGTCAGGCCCGACGATCCCGACTGGCCGGGCCGCGACCGGTTCATCCTCAGCAAGGGGCACGGCTGCTCGGCGCTCTATGCGGTTCTGGCCGAGCGAGGATTCTTCGACCTCGCCGAACTCGACAGCTTCACGCGGCTGGGCAGCATGCTGGGCGACCATCCCGACCGGCGGAAGGTGCCGGGCATCGACTTCTCGTCCGGCTCGCTGGGCCACGGCGTGTCGGTGGCCGTCGGCATGGCGCAGGCGATCCGCCACCAGGAGCTTGGTGGTAAGGCGGTCGTGCTGATTGGCGACGGAGAGCAGAACGAAGGCCAGATCTGGGAGGCCGCAGGCTATGCCGCTGCCCGTCGGCTCGGAAACCTGATGGCGGTGTGTGACCAGAACGGCGTGCAGGTCGACGGCACCACCGTCGAGACGCTTCCGGTGGGCTCGCTGCCCGACAAGTGGCGGGCGTTCGGCTGGGACGTGGTCGAGGTGGACGGCCACGACATCGCCGAGCTGGTCGCCACCTGGGAACGCATCGACGGCGCGCGAACGCCGGTGGGAACGCCCACCATCGTCTTCGCGCACACGGTCGCCGGCAAGGGCATCCCACCCATCGAGGGCGACGCCGCGTGGCATGTCGGATACCTTCACGGCGCCGATGTCGACGCGGCTGTAAAGACGATCCGGTCGGTCCACGACGACCTGCTGCAAGGAGCCCCGGCATGACGTTTTTGAGCGAGCAGTCGGTCGACAGTTGGGACACACGCCGCCAGGCGGTGCAGCTGGTGCGCGTCGGCAGGGAGCTGGCCGACATGGCTGACACCGACCCGCGGGTGGTGACGGGCAGCGCCGACCTGAAGTACGCGACGCTGATCTCGGAGTTCGAGGATCGCCACCCGGATCGGTTCTTCCAGTTCGGCATCGCCGAGCGAAACATGTTCGGCGCGGCGGCGGGCATGGCCACGTGCGGGCTGATTCCGTTCGTGTCGACGTTTGCGAGCTTCTCCGGGTTGCTCGGATACGAGGCGATCCGTACCGATCTCGCCTATCCGTACGTGCCTGTTCGGGTGCTCGCCACGCACGCGGGCATCTCGATGGGGTTCTTTTCGACCTCGCATCACGCCACCGAGGACATCTCGGCACTGCGGTCGATCGCCGATCTGATGGTGCTCTCGCCCCCCGACGGCGAGGCCGCCGTTGCGCTTCTGCGCGCGACTATCGATCATCCCGGGCCGATCTACGTGCGGCTGGGACGCGGCCGCGAGCCGTCGGTCTACGGCACGGCTCCGGCCGGGTACGGGCCCGGCGATCCGCATGTGCTCCGCGAGGGCGGCGACGTGATCCTGATAGCAACCGGGATCATGGTGCCGGCCGCCGCCGCGGCCGCCGAGGCGCTCGCCGCCGAGGGTGTTGCGGCCACCGTCCTCGACGTGCACACCCTCAAGCCGTTCGCCGCCGAGACGATCGCCGCCCACGTTGCCCGCCACCCGCTGGCGGTGGTGGTCGAGGAGCACAACACCGAGGGTGGCCTCGGGACGATGGTCGCCGAGGCGCTGAGCGAGGCCGGCGCGCGCACACCGATGGTCAAGCACGGCGTGCCCGACGAGTACTGCATCATCGGCCCGCCGAGCCACTGCTACGCCTACTACGGACTCGACGACGCCGGTATCGCGACCGTCACCCGCCGGTCGCTGCAGCACCTCTCGCACGGCGATTGGTGGTCGCAGTCGCGGCCTTCGTTCTGGTCGGAGGCCGATCGCGACGCCGTGCTCGTCGATGCACGATCTCGAACCCGGGAGCCGCTGCGGCTCGTTGAGAAGGAGGGATTTTGAGCCAGACCCACCCGTCGACCGAGGATCTGGAGTCGATGCTGAGGATGATGCTGCGGATCCGGCGATTCGAGGAATCGCTGGCGCGGCTCTTCAAGCGCGGCAAGCTCCCGGGATTCGTGCACCTCTACATCGGCGAGGAGGCCGTCGCCGTCGGGGCGTGCTCCGCGCTTGCACCCAGCGACCGCATCACCTCGACGCACCGAGGGCACGGCCACCTGATCGCCAAGGGGGCGTCCGTGAACGGGATGATGGCCGAGCTGTTTGGCCGGGCCGACGGCGTCAGCAAGGGCAAGGGAGGATCGATGCACGCCGTCGATTTCTCGATCGGCGTACTGGGCACCAACGGCATCGTGGGCGGGGGCATTCCCATCGCCACCGGTGCGGCCTGGGGCGATCGCCAGCTGGGCCGCGACTCGGTCACGGTGTGCTTCTTCGGTGACGGCGCCGCCAATCAGGGCGTGCTGCACGAGGCGCTCAACCTGTCGGCGGTCTGGGCGCTGCCGGTGATCTTCTGCTGCGAGAACAACGGCTACACCGAATGGACCGCGACCGAGAAGCTCACGGCCGGCAAGATCGCCGACCGGGCCACGGCGTTCGGCATCCCCGGCGAGCAGGTCGACGGCAACGACGTGCTGGCGGTCAATGAGGCCGTCGGCCGTGCGGTTGCCCGCGGGCGCAACGGCGATGGGCCCAGCCTGATCGAGTGCGTCACGTACCGTCACCACGGCCACAACGAGGGCGAGGAGGCATTCTCCGGTAAGTACCGCCCCGACGACGTGCATGCCGAATGGCTCGAGCGCGATCCCATCGCCTCGCTCAGAACGCGGGCCGAGGAGTGGGGGGCGATCTCGGCCGAACGCGCGGCCGAGATCGATGCCGAAGAGACCCAGCGCGTCGAGGCGGCCATCGAGTTTGCCTCGGCGAGTCCGTTCCCGGATCCCGACGAGGCACTGCTGCACTGCTTCTCGGACGGGCCGGTGGCACCAGTCAGGAGCGTGCGATGAGCGATCAGTACTTCATCCGTGCGATGCAGGAGGGCATCCGCGAGGCGATGGCCGAGGACGAACGTGTGGTCGTGATCGGCGAGGACGTCGACCGGTCCATCATCGGCGCCACCCGCGGGTTGATCGACGAGTTCGGCCCCATGCGCGTGCGCAACACGCCGATCTCGGAGGCGACATTCGTGGGCGCCTGCATCGGTGCGGCCGCCGTGGGCCTCAAGCCGGTCGTCGACCTGATGGTGGGCTCGTTCTTCTACGTCTCGATGGATCAGGTGGCAAACCAGGCGGCCAAGCTGCCGTACATGTCCGGCGGCCAGGTGCAGTTGCCGATCGTCTACTTCACCGCTACCGGGCCGTCCGGCTCGGCGGCTGCCCAGCATTCCGAGAACCCTCACCCGATGCTGATGAACGTGGGCGGACTCAAGATTGTCATGCCCTCGTGCCCGGCCGACGCCAAGGGCCTGATGCTTGCGGCGATCCGCGATCCCGATCCGGTCGTCTACTTCCAGGACTTCGTCCTGGGCGGTACCAAGGGGCCGGTGCCCGACGGGCCGTACACCGTGCCGATCGGCGTGGCCGACGTCAAGCGGGAAGGCACCGACGTGACCGTCGTGGCCATCGGCGCGCTCGTCAACCGTGCGCTCGCGGTCGCCGAGGATCTGGCCGGCCACGGGGTGTCGGTCGAGGTGGTCGACCCGCGCACGCTGGTACCACTGGATACCGAGACCATCCTCGCTTCGGTGCGGAAGACCGGCCGGCTGGTGGTGTGCGACAACGCCCGGATGACCTGCAGTGCCGCCAGCGAGATCGTGGCGATGGTCAGCGAACGCGCGCACGACGCGCTGCAGGCGGCGCCCCGGCGGGTGGCGTGGGAGAACGTGCCGGTGCCGTTCAGCCCCGTGCTCGAGCAGCGGGTGCTGGTCTCCGACGACGATATCCGCGATGCCATCGAGTCGACGCTCGGCGTCGGGGCGCGCGCATGAGCGCGGTCGACGTCGTGCTTCCCAAGTGGGGCATGTCGATGCAGGAGGGCACGATTAGCCAGTGGTATGTCGATCCCGGCGACGAGGTGCTCGAGGGCGACGTGATCGCGGAGGTCGAGACCGAGAAGGTCAACGGTGAGGTCGAAGCTCCCGCCAACGGCGTGATCACCGAGATCCTCGTGGCGGTGGGGGACACGGTCGATGTCGGCGCCGTGCTCGCGAGGATGGAGCCCGCATGAGCACCGAGCCCCTGCTGGACGGCCGCGTCGCAATCGTCACCGGGGCGTCGCGCAGCATCGGACTCGCCGTCGCGCGGCGCATGGCGGCAAACGGTGCGGCGGTGATGCTGGTCGACATCGACGCTGCAGGCGTGGCCGAGGCAGCCGAAGGGCTGCGGGCCGAGGGGTACCGCACCGCGGCGATCGGTGCAGACGTCACCGACGAGGCGGGGGTGGGCGATGCAGTGACGGCGTGCAAGGAGGCGTTCGGGCGGCTCGACATCGGCGTCGCGAACGCCGGTGTGCTGCATCTCGCCCCGATTGTCGACACCACCAAGGCGCAGTGGCAGCGGGTGATCGACGTCAATCTGACCGGCGCGTTCGTGTCGCTGCGCGCCTTCGCCCAGGCGATGATCGAGCAGGGCGAGGGTGGCCGGCTGATCGCCACCTCGTCGCTGTTCGGCCGGCGCGGCGGCCGCGAGAACGTGGCCTATGCGGCGTCGAAGTTCGGTGTGATCGGGCTGGTGGAGTCGGCTGCCGCCGACCTGGCGCCCTACGAGATCACCGTGAACGCCGTCTGCCCGGGGCAGATTCGTACACCCATGGGCGATCAGGTGGTCTCCGACAAGGCTGCGCTGAGGGGCGTCACTCCCGAGAGCATCGTGGCCGACATGGTCGGGCGCATCCCGATCGGCCGGCTGGGATCGGTGGACGAGGTGGCCGACACCTATGTGTACCTTGCGTCTCCACTTGCCCGTTACGTCACCGGGACATCTATCCTCGTAGACGGCGGATGGATGGTGGCGTGAACCGATGCAAGACGGAGTGTCATGACCGCAACTTCAGTGACACAGGTCGATGTGCTGGCCGAGCAGATCTCGACGTCGATCATGACGGGCGAGTATGCGATCGGCACGTGGCTGCGCCAGCAGTCTCTGGCTGAGCATTACGGCGTCAGCCGCCAGCCGGTGCGCGAGGCTCTGCGCCACCTGCAGGCGTCGGGCCTGGTCGAGGTGTTTCCCCACCGCGGCGCGCTGGTCAGGGGCCCGTCGCCGCGCGACATCCGCGAGGCATACATGGTGCGCGGCGAGCTGGAAGGGCTCGCCGCCGAGCTTGCCACTGAGCGGCTGTCGCTCGACGAGCTCGAGAGCATGCGCGAGGCCGAGCGCAGCTTCCGCGAGGCTGCCAAGCGCGTCACCGCCGGCGACGGCGCCGACACCGACGATTTCGGCTGGGGTAAGGCCAACGACCTGTTTCACGAGGCGGTGCTGCGGGCGGCCGGGGTGAACATCCTCACCGAGTCGATCCGCAGCCTGCACCGCGTGGTGCCGCGCAACCTCACATGGTCAGCTATCCGCTCGCCTCGCCTGTTGGCCGAGAACGTGGAGCAGCACGCGCGCATTCGCGCGGCGGTCGAGATGGGCGATGCCGCCTCGGCGCGCGCGGCGATGCGCAGCCACATTCGCCGGTCGGGCGATCTGATCGCCGAGTGGTTCGAGCGGCGGTACGAGTCCGAGGGGACACCGGCGGGCGACCCGGCGCCGTGACGGTGAGCTGCGACCAGCTGCACTGCCTGCTGCTCGGCTGGGAGTACAGCCCGGAGTCGATCTCGATCGAGGGCGGCAGCGACGAGGTACTGCGGCTGCCGGTGATCGGCATCCTGGTGCACGCCCCGGCGGGGTGGGTGCTGCTCGAGACGGGGATCGGCCGCGCGACGGCCGCCAATCCCGAGACCGGCGGCGTGGTGTATCCGTTCGGCGCCCCCGACTTCCCGGGTGACGGCGATCCGCTGCTGAGCGCGCTGGCCGAGCACCGCCTCACACCCGACGATCTGGTGCTGGCCGCTGTCAGTCACCTGCACATCGATCACGCCGGCGGGCTCGCGCACCTCGCGGGAAAGGTGCCGGTGGCGGTTCAGAGCCGCGAACTCGAGTTTGCAACCACCTCGGCCGGGCTGGCAGAGGCTTACGTGCGTGATGACTATCTGGTGCCGGGCATCGAGTGGATTCTGCTCGATGGCGATGCCGAGCTGACGCCGGGGATCGACGCCCTGTACACCCCTGGTCATGCCCCTGGGCACATGTCCTATCGCGTGCGCATGGCGGAGTCCGGAGAGTGGCTGTTTGCGGTCGATGCGATCGATCTGCAGCAGGGAATCGACGAGGATCGTGCGATCGGCTGGTCGGCCGACCCCGCTGACGCGCCCCTGCGACGCCGGTCCCACGACCGGCTGGTCGAGCTGGCCCGCACCGACGGCGCACGGCTCGTTCCCGGACACTGTCCGCGCGTGTGGCCGCCGCTGGCGCAGACTGCGGGTGGGTTCAGATAGCCATCGATCTGGTCGCACTCTGTGGCGAACTCGTCGCCGCGGTGAGTCCGAACCCGCCTGGAGACACACGTGCAGCGGCGGCGGTCACGGCCGGCTATCTCGAGAGCCGCGGCATCGCAACAGAGGCTCGGGCGCGAGTGCCTCAGATGCCGAACCTCATCGCGCGAGTCGAGGGAAACGGCCCTGGACCGCATCTCGTCCTGAACGTGCACCTCGACACGATGCCCGCCGGCGACGAGGCTGCGTGGAGCGTTCCGCCGTTTCAAATGACCCGGGCAGACGGCCGTCTCTACGGTCTGGGCATGGGGAACATGAAGGGCGCCGTGGCCGCCATGGCGCAGGCATTTGCCGATCTGTGCGACTGCCGCGATACGTGGCCCGGCACGGTGACCTTCACCGCGGTTGCCGACGAGTGCGTGTTCGGGCCCAACGGGGCCGAGTTTCTGCTCGAGACGATGCCCGGCCTGGTAGGTGACGCCGTGCTGTGCGGCGAGGGGCCGGGCCAGATGCACGTCGCCGTGGGCGAGAAGGGCGTGGCCTGGTTCGAGCTCTCGGCCTCCGGCCCCGGCGGGCACTCGTCGGGTGCCCGCGCGGGCGAGTCTGCTCTCGCCCGCATGGCCGCAGCCGTGGCGATCGTCGAGGCGCTGGGCAGCGAGCTGCCTCGGTCGACCCCGCTCGAGCTGGCAAGCCTTGAGGGTGATCCAGGGCTCGAGTTGACGGCCGGCGTCGGCGTGATCGAATCGGGGCATCTGATCAGCCAGATCCCAACGTCGGCCCGGGCCGAGGTTGACGTGCGGCTGCCGCCCGGTGTGCCGCTTGACGCGGTCGAGGGTCACCTGGCGGCTCGGCTCGAGCCACTGGGTGTACGGGTCACCAGGATCAAGGGCTGGGAGGGCTCGTTCGTCGATCCGGCAGCCGGGATCATGCGTGCGGTGTCGGCGGCGGTCGAGCGGGTGCGAGGTACGGCCCCGGCCCACGCCATTCGCATGCCGGCCAGCGACGCGAGCCGGTGGACGCGGCTCGGTGTGCCGGCGGTCTGCTTCGGGCCGCAGCCCACGGCGGCGGCCGGCGTCGATGACTACGCCGTCGAGCAGGACGTGATCGATTGCGCGGCCATCTATCTCGCGGCTGCCAGGCGTTATCTGACCAGCGAGGATTAGGGTCGCGCGTCATCGGGCACTGCGATGGCCATGACCCACATTCCCACGATCACTCTGAACGACGGCCACACCATCCCGCAGCTCGGCTTTGGCGTGTTCCAGATCCCGCCCGGCCAGACCGAGGCGACCACCCAAACGGCGCTCGACGCCGGCTACCGGCACATCGACACGGCCGAGATGTACGGCAACGAGCGGGAGGTGGGCGCAGCGATTCGCGCGTCCGAGGTGGACCGCGCCGACATCTTTCTCACCACCAAGCTCAACAACGGATTCCACGAGCCGGACGATGCGCGCCGCGCGTTTGCGCAGTCGCTCGAAGACCTCGGCGTGGACTATGTCGATCTGTTCCTCATCCACTGGCCGCTGCCCACGCTCTACGACGGCGACTACCTGGGCACCTGGCGGATGCTCGAGGAGTTCAAGGTGGACGGCCGGGCGCGGTCGATCGGCGTCTCGAACTTCCAGGTCGAGCATCTCCAGCGGCTGCTCGACGAGGCGAACATCGCCCCGGCGGTGAACCAGATCGAGCTGCATCCGTACTTCCAGAACGACGAGGTGCGCGGTTTCGGCGAGGCCAACGGCATCGCGACCGAGGCGTGGTCACCGATCGCGCAGGGCGACGTGCTCGACGATCCGGTCGTGACCGAGATTGCCGAGGCTGTGGGCCGCACCCCGGCGCAGGTCGTCCTGCGGTGGCACATCCAGCGGCGCACGATCGTGTTCCCCAAGTCGGTGACTCCCGCGCGGATCGCCGAGAACCTCGACCTGTTCGCGTTCGACCTGGACGGCGCGCAGATGGCCGCCATCGCCGACCTCGACCGGGGTGAAGAGGGCCGCCGCGGACCGCACCCCGAGACGTTCGCGGGCATTCCCGGCCGCCGCTAGCTCGGCTGCCTTAACAATAGCAAGTCTGCGGTATGCATTTGAGGTATCAGACGGAACGCGCCACCTGGCAGGGGCACTGCCGCTCACGACGTGCGTGCTGTTGCGACCCTGGCGGTGGCGGCCGGCTACGAGCGCTGTTCGCGCGGGAGTGATCGAGTATGCCGACTGCTTCGCTGCCGTCGCGCCCCATGTAGAGCGGCGATCCTCGAGATCCATCGCGAGCACCTGCGGCGGCCCACGCGCTACTCGCCACGTTGCCCCGTGAGCATGCCGGGCGTCGCGCCGAGCAGGTCGCTGCGCCGGCCTGGCCGACTGCCGGCCACCCCGGAAGTACGCGTTCATCCCTGACGCTCGCGATGGATGCGCGCGGTGGCCCACCACGTGGACGATCCGGCCGCGGCTTCGGCCAGAGCTGGGATCGCAACTGCTCGACCGGTATCCACAGCTGCTGCGGCCACACCTGCGTCGTCACGCACTACAGCGCGGATGATGCTGTTCGGTTCCGCAGCGCTATCGGCCTATCGTCGCCCCGACCGCGCGCCTATCCCCGGCCTGACGGCTCAGACCGTCTCGCACACCAGCACCGACTCGAAGAACTCACCCTGGCGGCGTCCGGTGCGGCGGTTCACGTGGCGCAGGCGGCGCTCGACCAGGCGCAGCCCCGACCGGCTCAGGATGCGTCCGTAGAGGTCGCGGCTGTCGTCGATCACGATCACCACCGGCGCTCCACGGGGCATGCTGCCGGCAGCGTTTGCGAACACGGCCGCCATGTCGTCCACATAGCGGTCGAGCGCTCGGCGCGAGGTGCCGGCGGCGGCGGTGCCGATCTCGTCGCCGCGGCGATCGTCGAGCCCCAGCAGCTCGTAGGCGTACTCGTGCTGGGCGTGGTAGTCGATGCGGCCCGGATAGGGCGGCGACGTGATCACTCCGTCGATCCCCTCCGGCAGGGTCACGCTGCGCCCGTCGGCGTGCAGCACGGTGGCCGTCACGGGTTGGCGCACCTGCGCATAGGCCTCGACCCGCCGCGCCGTATCGGAGGTGTAGCGACGCAGAAACCGCCACGCCTCGGCCGTCGGCGTGCAGATGCGCGCGTGCTTGCGGCACTCGTACGGGCCGAGCACGGGCGCGTGGGGAAAGTCCAGGTCGTGGTGGGCGGTGCGCCGCGCGGAGCGGGCTGCCCGCGACAGGATCACCCGCTGCAGGTCGCGTGACGGGCCGGCGTCGATCGCGCTGCGGTACCGCAGCAGATCGGTTAGCGCATGCGGCGTGTACCAGCGGTCCAGATACGACCCGGCGGGTGGCCGTGTGGATGGTTCGGGCGCCTGCTGCCGCACGTGCAAGGGTCGCGTCCAGCTGCGCGCCCCAGGTCGGCACTGCCGCTCGCCGATGTCTTGGCCGACACCAGCAGGCAATTGAATGCCGAGATGTCGATGCCCACCGAGTGCACTCCGGCGCATGACGCCTCCACCAGCGTCGTACCGCTGCCCGCAAACGGGTCGAGCACCGTCTGGCCCGGACGGAAATGCCGCTGCAGGAACACCTCGACCAGCTGGGGCACGAACTTGCCCAGATAGGGATGCAGCCGGTGCACGTGTTTGGTGCGCTCGCGCTCGGGCAATTCGGCCTCGGTCCACGAGAGTTCGGCATCCACCTCGGCGGGAAACGTGCTCGTGAGTTCGGCCTGGGTCAGCATCGCCGAAGGATTACAACTGCCGCGGACGGGCTAGAATATGACCCCTCCGATGCGCTGCTCTCGCTGTGGAAATGCCGAACTCGTCGGCCCATACTGCCCCTCCTGTCTCGCCCATGAGGACGATCCAGCACTGAAGGACGCGCCAACCGTGCGCATGCGCACCATCGTCCCGATCAACATGCCCGTGGCGCCGTTCGAACCGGCCCCGGCCAAGGCCGGACGAGACGCTCGAGTTCGCCCGCCCCACGCGCCGGGCCGTGGCGGTGGTCGGCGCGATCGTCCTTCTGCTGTGTATCGCCACGGCCTCGGCGCTGATCACGCTCGGCGGTGCGACAGCGGTCGCGGGCGTCATGTCGCTGGCCGGCATCCGCCCGGAGGTGCACCACTGGGTGCTCGACTTCGACACCCGCGCGGTCGGTCTTGCCGGGCTCTCCAACCCCTGGCTCGTGCTGGTGCCCGCGGCGCTTGCGGCAGCCGCCTTTGCAGCCGGCGAGCGGCGCTTCAGCGCTCACTGAGCCCCACCTCTGGGCTCAAGGGATCTGCGACTGCCGCCGATGCTGGCCTCGGATACCGGGCGCCATGCGTCATACACGGTGCCGAAACGCAGCGAAAGCAGGAAGCAGCACATGCACGAGAACCGGACGCCCGAAACGCCGGCAGCCGTCCCTGGAGCGGCCCGGGTGGTCTTCCGCAACTCCATCAATCGCGCACCGGCGCGGGCGAACCGCCCGTGCTGCGCAGCAAGCTGGTGGTGCCGATCGTGGTCGGCACGCGCCCTGAGGCGATCAAGCTGATCCCCATCATCATGCGGCTGCGCGAGAGCGAGCACTACCAGCCGTTGGTCATCTCGACCGGGCAGCACCACCGCATGGTCGACTACATCTTTGCGCTCGCCGGGATCAAACCCGACGTCGTGCTGTGGGCCGGCTCCAACCGCGCGCACCTGAACGAGCGGGTGGCGTCGGTCATCCGCCGGTTCGAGGACTTCTGCTCGGAGCGGTTCGAGCTGGGTGACGGCAACCCCTCGCCCGAGCTCGTGCTCGAGGGCCGCTTCCCCGCCGCGGTGCTCGTGCACGGCGATACGACGTCGGCGATGGCCGCAGCGCTCTCCGCCTTCCACCTGCACATTCCCGTGGTGCACGTCGAGGCCGGCCTGCGCACCGGCGGCTCGAACCTGACGCCGTTCCCGGAGGAGCTGAACCGCCAGCTGATCACCAACATCGCCGCGCTGCACTTTGCGCCGACGGCCAAGAACCTGCAGAACCTGATCCGCGAGAACGTGTCGGTGCGCCAGATCTTCGTGACGGGTAACACCGGCATCGACGCGCTGCAGTGGGCCTCGGCAATCGACGTGCGGTTCGCCAACCCCCGGCTGCAGGCGATCCACGATTCGGACGCCCGGGTGGTCGTGGTCACCGCGCATCGCCGCGAGAACTGGGGCGCGGGCCTCGAGAGCATCGCCGCGGGCGTCGCCGGCCTGGCCGAGTCGCACCCCGATGTGCAGTTCGTGCTGCCCGTGCATCCCAACCCGCGGGTGGGTGAGGTACTCGCGGCGCGGCTCAGCGATCTGGACAACGTGCTGCTCACCGAGCCGCTGGGCTACGCCACGTTCGCGCGGCTGCTGGGCCGTTGCGACATGGTGATCACCGATTCGGGCGGTATCCAGGAAGAGGCGCCCTCGCTCGGCAAGCCTGTGCTCGTCACCCGCCACACCACCGAACGCGGTGAGGGCGTCGAGGCGGGCACCCTGAAGCTGGTCGGGCCCAACTCGGCCCGCATCATCGAGGAGGGGTCGCTGCTGCTCGACGACCCGATCGCGTACGCCGAGATGGCCGAGGCATCCAACCCCTATGGCGACGGGCACGCCGGCAGGCGGGTGGTGGCCGCGCTCGAGCACATCCTGCTGGGCGGCGAGGCGCCGGCCCCGTTCGGTCCCGGCTACGACCGCTCCTACATCACCGAGATGGCCGGATTCGGCAAGCTCAACGGCCCCGGGCCTGCGGCGCTGCTGGCCGCCGATGCCCATGCCGATGCCGAGAGCGACGTCGACGAGGACGACGAACCGGCCCGAGAAGTCGCCTGATGCCCGCCGGCTGGGATGCGCCGTTCGCGGGTCTGCCGCCCGCGGTGGCGGGCCTGTTCTGGCTCGCCCTGATCATCATCCTCGCGATGCTGGTGTGGGTCGTGGTGCTGTTCGTGCGCGGTTGGCGGGCCACCGTCCATGCCCCCGACGCGCCGCCCGACGCCGCCGACTGCGTTCACCTGGGTGTTTCTCGTGCCCGCGTTGAACGAGGAGGTGACCATCCGCGACAGCGTCGACCGATTGCTCTCGCTCGACCTCGAGCGGCGGCTGGTGGTGGTCATCAACGACGGCTCCGACGACGGCACCGGCGAGGTGCTCGCGGGCATCCGGCATCCCGATCTGATGGTGGTCGAGCGCACGCTACCCGAAGCCCGCAAGGGCAAGGCGGCGGCGCTCAACCAGGCCTACCGCGAGGTGTCGCAGCGCATCGGCCATCACGACCGTGCACGGGTGATCGTGGTGATCGTGGATGCCGACGGACGGCTGCACCACGACGCGCCCCGCTATGTGGCCGGGCACTTCGAGGACGAGCGCGTCGGCGGCGTGCAGGCGCTGGTGCAGATCTATAACCGCAACGAGATCCTCGACCTGGTGCCAGAACGTCGAGTTCTCGATCTACGGCCACCTCTACCAGGCCGGCCGCAACGGCTGGGGCACCGCCAGCATGGGCGGAAACGGCCAGTTCAACCGGCTCAGCGCACTGGATGACATCGCCACCGGCGACGGCCCCTGGCGCGACCGCCTGACCGAGGATCAGGATCTGGGCCTGCGGCTGATCTCCAGGGGCTGGGAGGGCCGCCAGGAGCTGCGCGCGAGCGTGGATCAGCAGGGCGTGCCGTCGCTCATGCGGCTGTTCCGGCAGCGCACGCGCTGGTCGCAGGGAAATCTGGAGGCGCTACGGCTGGCTCCCGCCGTGCTGCGCGCGCCGTTCAGCATCGGGGCGGTGTTCGAGCTGATGATCTACCTCTTCAGTCCGGTGTGGCAGGCGATCGTGGGTGTGGCCGTGGTCGTCGCGATCGGCTGCTGGGCGCTCGGCATCGCCGATATCTGGGACGGCAACTGGTGGGAACTCGTGTACTTCTACGCGCTGGCCTTCGGCGGCACGATTCTGGGCTGCGTGGCGCCCTACCGCGCGCGGGGGTGGAAGGGCTGGGTGACCGGATTCTTCGTGGCGCAGGGCTACGCGTTCTACACGTGGCTCCTGTGGCCGGTGCTGGTGCGGTCGGCCTGGCGGATGGCGACGGCGCAGAGCAGTTGGGCCAAGACCGACCGCGTGCCCATCGACCCGCCCGCCGAACCCGAGCAGGAGCTCCCCAGGGCCGCATAGGTGTGCACCGGTAGGATCTGGCCGCAATGACGACCGACCAGATCCTGCAGGGGCTTGGGCTCGTGCTGGTGCTCGCGGTGTGTTCGCAGTTGGCGGCGGCGCGGTTTCGGCTGCCGGCGATCGTGGTGCTGCTGCCTGTCGGTTTCGTGGCCGGCGCGCTCACCACCACCGTGCAGCCCGCCCACCTGCTGGGCGATCTGTATCAGCCGTTCGTGGCAGTCGCCGTGGGCGTGATCCTGTTCGAGGCCGGGCTGCAGCTCAACCTGGCCGAGGTCGACCCGCGGGTGCACAGTGCGGTGCTGCGGCTGATCACGGTGGGGGTGGTGATCACCGGTGTGCTGATCGGCCTCACCACCTACGGCCTCTTCTCGGGCATGTCGGCGGGCGTGGCGGCGGTGATCGGGGCGGTGCTCGTGGTGTCCGGCCCCACCGTGGTGTTGCCGCTGCTGGCGTTCATCCGCCCGGCGGGCCGGGTGCGGTCGCTGCTCAAGTTCGAGGGGGTGCTGGTCGACCCGATCGGCGCGATCGCCGCGGTGCTGATCTTCCAGGGTGTCGAGGCCGGCATCGTCGGAAACCGTGCCTGGCGCCCCGGCGAGCTGCTGGCGAGCCTCGCCATCGGCGCGGTCGTGGGCGCGGTGGGGGCACTCGTGCTCTATCTGCTCCTCGCCGACGCGCATCGCAATGCGCCGCGGATGGTGGTGCCGGTCACGCTCATGGTCGTGGTGGCCGCGGTGGTCGGCGCCGACATCTGGCACGACGACGCGGGCCTGGCCGCCGCGACGCTGATGGGCGCAATCCTCGGAAACCAACGGCGCATGTCCATCGCCCGGCCGCTGTACGAGTTCAACGAGACGCTGGTGCAGTTTCTGATCGGCATCCTGTTCATCCTGGTGTCGGCGTCGGTCACGCCCCACGACGTGCACCAGGTGCTGTGGCGAGCGATCGCCCTGGCCGCGGTGATGGTGCTGGTGATCCGCCCGCTGGCGGTGGCGGCCTCCACCTGGCGCACCGGGTTCAGCGGGCGCGAGCTGGCGTTCGTGGCCTGGATGGCGCCGCGGGGGATCATCGCCGGCGCCACCGCCTCATCGTTTGGCCCGGCGCTGGTCGCCGCCGGTGCCCCGGGCGCCACCAAGCTTCTGCCGATCGTGTTCGTCAGCATCTTCACGACCGTCGTTCTGTACGGCCTGACCGCAGGCCCGGTGGCGCGGCTGCTGCAGGTGGCCGGCCGCGGCGGGTCATTGGTGCTGGTGGTTGGGGGCAACCCCCCGGCGCGGGCGCTCGCGGGCGCGCTCGAACGGGCTGGAGTGCGCGTGCAGATGTGGGCCGGCGCCCCCACCGAGCGCGACGCCGCAATCGCGGCGGGACTCGAGGCGGGGCAGGGCGCGATGATGGTCGATGCGGCCAGCCGCGAGGCCGCGCTCGAGGACGTCACCGACGCGGTCCTGCTCTCGCCGAGCGACGACTTCAACACGCTGGCCGTGGCCGACCTGCGGTCTCAGCTCGGCCACGGGCACGTGTTTCGGATCGCGCCCGATCCGGCTGCGGCCGACCTCGTGCCGCCGACCGGCGAGGCGATTGAGCTTCGGCCCAGCACGGCCTCACGTTTGCGCAGCTGTCCGGCCGGTTGGCGGCCGGCGAACAGATCGCCGTCGGCGGCGGCGGCGACGTGCTGTGTCTGGTCTCGGCCAGCGGCCGGCTGCGCGGTGTGGCCGAGCGGGGCGGCGCAAGCGGCGATCGGCCCATCGCGCTGGGGCCGGCAGACGCAGAACCGTTCGCCGGTTGAGCGTGCGCCGCGGCGGGTAGGTGAAGAGGCATGCAGCCACATGCCGAACAACGCGAGATCGTCGAGGCCAGCAAACCACCGAAGCGGCCGCGGCACGTGATCCTGGGAATCCTCGCCGGCGCCGCGATCGCCTACGCGATCGGTGTGGTGCTGGTGCTGGTGATCAACAGCTCGTCGCTGACCGGCCGTCCCGATGACGTGTTCACCTATATCTTCGGTCTGCCGACCCTGATCGCGATTGCCGGCGGGGTGCTCGGCGCCCTCATCTCGGTGCTCTCGTACGCCGAGGAAGAAGACGCGGCGATCGTCGAGGAGGATGACGAGGGCCATCCCGTGGTGCACAAACGGGGTCAGCCACCTTTTGTGCATCAGTAGCGTTCGTCGCAACCCTCAGCGGCTGCCCATGCACAAAAGGTGGCTGACCCCCTTTGTGCGTCAGCAGCCGCCTGGCGGCGGCGCGTGCCCCAGGAGTCCTGCCACGATGGCGTGGGCGTTCCAGCGTTCCATGCCAAGGTAGGTGGCGCCCGGCGAGCCCGGCGGCCCGAGGGTGTCGCCGTAGAGCGTGGCGTACACGTGCACTCCCGCCTCCCGCGCGATCTCGTCCTCCAGCGCGGGGTTGAGCGACGACTCGGTGAAGATGGCCCGCACATGCTGGGCCCTGATGCGCTGGATCAGCTCGGCGACGTTGTGGGCACTCGGTTCGGCGGCAGTCGAGAGGGACGGGACCACCGACCCCACCACGTGAATGCCGTAGTGGGCGGCGAAGTATCCGAACGCGTCGTGGTTGGTCACCAGTTTCCGCGAGTCCGGCAGGAACACACGCGAACAGCCGCTTGTTTGCAGCGTCCATCGCTTGCAGCCGGTGTACGTACGCTGCGGCACGCTGGGCATACGCGGCGCGGTGGGGCGGGTCGACCCGGCCCAGCTCCGCGCCCAGCGCAGTCGCGGCGCGCTCGAACAGCACCGGGTCGTGCCACCAGTGCGGGTCGCCGTCGGGCTCGTCGCTGTCTCCCCGCCGGATGGGCAGCCCAGCCGAGGCGTCGAACACCGTCGCCCCGCTGCCCGAGTCGGACACCAGCTGCGCGGCCCACGTGTCGATGCCCACCCCCGAGGTCACGGCCAGTCTGGCGTTCGCAATGCCGATCGCGTCGGCCGGGGACGGTTCGAACTCGTGGGGATCGACGTTGGGCTTGAGGATCCCGACCACGTCAACGTGCTGGCCGCCCACGTTGCGCACCAGATCCTGCATCTGCGTAGTGGTGGCGACCACCGTCATCCGGCCGCTGTGGGTGGAAGCGATCACGGTGCGGCCACAGCCGGTGGCCACTGCGATCAGCAGCAGGGTGACGATCGGTAGCAGGCGGCGATCCATGCGCCGATGCTAGCACAAACGATATCGATTTTCATTGTGACTATTTGCGATCCGGAATCACTCTCATTATGCTGCCGGGCATGAGTTCCAGGGACGAACAGGGTCGCAACCGCCGAAACCGCGCGGTGCTGCTGGAAGCCGGACGCGGCATGGGCCGCGCGTTCACCGTGCGCGAACTGCACGACGCGGCGGTCGAACAGCAGCCGGCGCTGGGGCTGACCACCGCCTACCGTGCGGTCGAGCGCTGGCGTGAGGAGGGCTTTGCCGAGGAGGCCGGCCGCCGCGGCGACGAGGCCACCTACGTGTTCTGCACCGCCTCCGAGCATCACCACCACATCGTGTGCGTGCAGTGCGGAGCCACGGCCACGCTCTCGGGCTGCGTGATCGAGCCCGTGCGAAACGCCGTGGCCGAAGCGGGCTTCGAGCTGATCGATGAGGCCCTGGGCGCGCTACCCGCGCGGTGCCGAGCGTGCGCGGCCGCCAATGCAGGCTGAGGCCACCGAGACACTGCTCGACGTCAGCGGGCTGAGCGTCGACATCGGCGCTCGGCGCGTGCTCGACGACGTCTCGCTGCGCGTTCCGGCCGGCGTCGTGGTGGGGCTGGTCGGGCCCAATGGCGCCGGCAAGACCACGCTCCTGCGCGCCCTGGCGGGCACTCGCAACCCGGCCGCAGGTTCGATCTCGGCGCCGGCGTCGGTGGGCTACATGCCGCAGCTCGCCCCTGCCGTATGGGACTTCCCCCTCTCGGTGCTCGACGTCGCCATGCAGGGCAGCTATCGCCGCGTGGGATGGTTTCGCATGCCGTCGCGGCGCGAACGCGAACGGGCGCTCGATGCGCTGGCGGCGGTCGGCATGCGTGGCCTGGAGCACCGCCAGATCGGGCAGCTCTCCGGCGGGCAGCGGCAGCGGGCGCTCCTGGCCCGCACCCTGGTGCAGGACGCACCGCTGGTGCTGCTGGACGAGCCGATGACGGGTGTCGATGCGGCCACCGCGGCGCTCTTCCTGCAGACGCTCAGGCAGCTCACGGCCGAAGGCAGATCGGTGCTCGTCTCGACTCACGACCTGGGGTGGGCGGCGGCCAACTGCGACCTCGTGTGCCTGCTCGCCGGAACAGTGGTCGGATTTGGGCCGCCGGCCGAGACTCTCACCGCCGAAGCGCTGGCCGAGGTCTACGGCGCCACCACCATCGAGGTCGGGGGCGTGCGGATCCTGGCGCCCGAGGGCCACCATCACTGATGACGCACTACCTGCTCGACCCGCTGCAGTTCGAGTTCATGCGCCGAGCCCTGGCGGCGGTCGTACTGACCGGTGTGGTCTCGGGTGTGCTCGGCGCCTACGTGGTGCTGCGCGGCATGGCGTTCATCGGCGACGCACTCTCGCACGCCGTCTTCCCCGGCATCGTGATCGCCGTGGCGCTGGGCCGCAGCATCCTGCTGGGAGCGATGGTGGTCGGCCTGCTCACCGCGTGCGGCATCGCGCTGATCAGCCGCAACCGCAGGGTGTCCGAAGACACGGCGATCGGCATCCTCTTTGCCGGCATGTTCGCGCTCGGGGTGGTGCTGGTCTCGAGCCTCGCGTCGTACCAGAAGGACGTGGCCGATCTGCTGTTCGGCAGCATCCTGGGGGTGTCGAGCAGCGACCTGGCCCTGGCGGCGGCGGCCACCGTCGTGGTGCTCGTGGCGGTGCTCTTGCTGAACAAGGAGTTCTCGCTGATCGCGTTTGACCGCGAGATGGCCGAGGCGATGCGCTATCCGGTGTTCGCGCTCGACCTGCTGCTGCTGGCGCTGATCACCCTGGCGATCGTGGTGTCGCTGCGCACTATCGGCAACATCCTGGTGCTGGCGATGCTGGTCACCCCGGCGGCGACTGCGAGGTT
Organism: uncultured Actinomycetes bacterium; assembly: GCA_963796875.1. Classification (GTDB taxonomy): domain Bacteria; phylum Actinomycetota; class Thermoleophilia; order Gaiellales; family JAICJC01; genus CAVPTL01. The sequence goes on along the minus strand of CAWCNL010000002.1, from coordinate 866,017 downwards.
CCTGACCGATCGGCTGCTGGTGATGCAGGCGCTCTCAGCACTGATCGGCGCGGCCTGCGGAGTGGTGGGGCTCTACATCTCGTTCTGGTGGGATCTGGCCTCGGGCGGCACGATCGTGGTGCTGGCGACGCTCGTGTTCTTCGCCGTCTTCGCCGCCGCCGAGCTCATGGGGCTGCGGCGCCGCGCCGATCGCTCGCCACGAGCTCCATCAGAACCCCATCGAGCCGCGTCCCATCCTCCATCTGCTGGTACTCCCGCATGATGCCGACGGTGCGAAAGCCCGCCGCGGCGTAGCAGCGCACCGCGGCGGCGTTGATCTCGGCGGGGTCGATCGTCAGACGACGATGGCCGCGCTGGTCGATCAGGTAGTCGGTGAGCAGCTCGATCGCCCGCCGGCCGAGCTGGCGGCCCTGCCACCCGGCCCCCAGGAAGATGTCGATGGCGGCGCTGCGAAACGCGATTCCGGGTTCTTCGTAGAACTGCACCATCCCGGCGGTCTCGCCGTCAACCTCGATCAGATAGTGGTACTCGTGCTCGACGTCGCCGCGCAGGTCGCCGCGAAACTCGGCCTCGTCGATCGCGTCCCACCAGCGGGCCACCGTCGGGTCGCTGCGGATCGCGACCAGCGCGTCCAGGTCGGATTCCTCGACGTCGCGCAGCACCAGACCGTCGCCCTCGAGCCGCGGGAGCCCCTGCGTGGGGCTCATACGTCGGGCAGGGTGTCGCTGAATCGCAGGCCGGTACCGAGCCGCAGCTGCAGCTCCTCGTCCTGCGTGTTGGCGGCGTGCGTGATGCGCTGGACGGCCAGCAGCAGCTCGCTCTCCTGCAGCTCATCGCCGGCCAGGTCGTACTCGACCGCGATCACGTGTTCCTCGCCGTAGTACACGAACCGGGAGAACCGCGCGTTGGCGTTCAGCTCGTTGACCGCGGTGAGGATGTCGCACAGCCCCACGTTTTCGTCGATCTGCTGGAGCACCGGCGAATGCACGCTCACCATCACCGTCTCGCCGTACTCGGCGAACGTCACGAAGATCGCGGTGGAGTCGTGCAGCATGCGGTAGCCGTTGCCGTCGGCGCGGGTCTGGAACGGCACCTCGTTGCGGTGGAGGATTCCGGCCACCTGTTCGATCACGGTCTGAAGCGGCATGCGCGCGCCATGCTACCAACGGTGCGCCGGTATCCTCTGCGGCATGACTGAACTCCTTTTTCTGAACGGCCGCGTGCGCACCCTCGATGAGTCACTGCCCCAGGCGACGGCGGTCGCCACGCGCGACGGCGCGATCACTGCGGTGGGCTCTGACTCCGACGTGCGGGCGGCGGCCGGGACCGGCGCCGAGGTGGTCGATCTGGACGGTGCGGCGATGACACCCGGCATCGTCGACTCGCATATCCATCCGTTCGACCCCGCGATGGTGATGGGCGCCGACCTGACACGGTGCGGCACGCTCGCCGAGGTGCAGCAGCTGCTCGGCCAGGAGCGCGAGCGCGCCGGCGGCGATGGCTGGGTGCTCGGCTGGGGTGTGAGCTACGAGGCGTTTCACGGCCACGACATCACCAGTGGGCTGATCGAGGACGCGGTTGGAGGGGCGCCGGCGCTGATCCGGTTCATGGATCAGCACACCGCGCTTGCGACCGGCTCGGCGCTCGACCGCGCGGGCGTGCGCGGCGCGGTCGAGTTCGCCGAGGGCGCCCAGGTGGTGGTGGACGGCGGAGCTCCCACCGGCGAGTTGCGCGAGCATGCCGCGATCGCGCTGGTGGAGGCGGCGGTGCCCGAGCCCACCGAGCGAGCGCTGCGCGACCGTATCGTCGACACGCTGCGGACGCTCGCCGGCTACGGCGTGACAGGTGTCCATGCGATGACCGGCTCGCCGCAGAGCTTTGATCTTCTGCGCGAGCTCGAGGCTTCCGGCGATCTGACCGCGCGCACGGTGATTCCCCTGCACCAGGTACCCGACTTCACCGTCGAGCAGATGGAGGCGCAGCTGCAGTTCGTGGCCGAGCGCGGCCGGCTGTGGCGCGGCGGGGTGGCCAAGTTCTTCATCGACGGCGTGATCGACACCGGGACGGGCTGGCTCTACGAGCCCGACACGCTGGGCGACGGCAACCTGCCGTTCTGGCCCGATCCCGACCGGTATGTGGAGGCGGTCAAGCTGTTCGCGCGCGCGGGCTTCCAGTGCGTGACCCACGCCACCGGCGATCGCGCTGTGCGAGCGGCGCTGGACGCCTACCTGGCTGCCGGCGCCGCCGACGGCGTGCACCATCGCGTCGAGCACGTCGAGACGCTGACGGATGTCGATCTGGACCGGTTCCAGCGCGAAGGGGTGGTCGCCTCGATGCAGCCGCTGCACATGCAGTGGCGCGCGGCGGATAACAGCGACACATGGGCGCTGCGGCTGGGCACCGAGCGCGCCGCCCGCGCGTGGCGCACGGCCGACATCCTGCGCAGCGGTGCGACGATCGCGCTGGGTTCCGACTGGCCGGTGGCGCAGAACGATCCGCGCATCGGCATGGCGTGGGCGCGGCTGCGGCGCACGCCGGGCGATCGCGACGCGCACGTGTTCGACCCCGACCAGCGGCTGTCGGCGATCGACACGCTGCACGGCTACACGACGGCTGCCAACGCGACGGTGGGCGAGGGCGACCTCGGGGGCCGGATCGCGGTCGGCATGCGTGCCGATCTGAGCGTGTTCGCCGATGACCCGGTCGACATCGACGCCGACGATCTGATCGACCTGCCGGTCGTCATGACCGTCGTGGACGGGAAGATCGTCTACCGCAGTGAATAAAAGGGGTCAGTCGCCTTTTATGCATCAGTAACGTTGGTTGCAACATTGCGCGGCCGCCCATGCATAAAAGGCGACTGACCCCTTTTATTCATCTCACGATCAGCTTGTGGTGGGGGCCGGAGCGTTGCAGCTCCCAGGCCTCCGCCGCACGGTCGAGCGAGAACGTCTCGGTGTCGACGGTCAGTCGCCCGGCGCGCACATGTGCGAGCAGCGTGTGATGGGCGGGTGCCAGCTCGGCTGCGCGGTAGGCGAACACGGTATGGCCGATGATCTGCAGGCGCTTGCCGCGCAGAAGCGCCGAGGGCAGCGCGAGCTCCGCACTCGCCGACTGGCCGAGCTGCACCACGCGCGCGCTGGGCGCCGCGATCTGCATCGCGGCCTTCGCCGGCTCGCCCCACAGCGGATCGACCACCACGTCGGGCCCGCCCTCCGGGAACGCCGCCGCCAGCGCGTCGTGATCGGCGCTGCCGTCCAGGTGCACCGTCGCGTCGGCCCCGAGTTCGGCTGCACGTTCGAGCCGGGCCCGGTCACGGCCCGCGGCGACCACACGCCAGGCCCCCAGCAGCCTCGCGGCCTGCACGGCCACCATGCCGACGGTGCCCGTGGCGCCCAGGATCAGTGCCTGTTCGCCTGACTGGAGCCGCGCGCGTTCCTCGACCGCCATCCAGCCGGCCAGCCCGGCGATTCCCAGGGCGGCAGCCTCCACATGGTCGTCGCCGTCGGCGATCTCCCACACGTCGTCGTCGGCGACCACGAACTGCTCGGCCAGCACCCCCGAAGCGGCGGTGATCGTGTGGACTCGGGTGCCCGATGCGAACCGGTCGGACTCGAGCACCAACCCGACGGCGTCGCGGCCCGCCGCGAACGGCAGCGGCGGGTGGCCGCCGTAGAACTGGCCGGCGGCGATCGCGAGATCCACCGGGTTCAGCGCTGCGGCGGTCATCTGCACCAGCGTCTGCCCTGCCTCGCGCACGGGCGGCGCGATGTCCTGCATCTCAGGTGTTTCGCCCAGCTCGGTCACCAGTGCCGCTCGCATGTTCCGCCCCCTCGTTCGCCTATGATCGGCGCAATTGTAGGAGCCGGCGAGGGAGAAGCGTGGTTTACGAACAGGCGCACATTGCAATCCGCGAGGGCGCGGAGGATGAGTTCATTGAGATGTTCTGGCGCGAAGTGCCGGCGATCTTCGGTGCCGCCGAGGGGTTCGTCTCGATCGAGCTACATCGTTGCGTCGAGCGCCCGTCCGTGCTTCTGCTGCGCGTGGGGTGGGAGTCGGTCGAGGCCCACACCGAGGGATTTCGCAACTCGCCCCTGTTCACCCAGTGGAGAGCACTCGCCTCACCGTACTTCGCCGAGCCTCCCTCGGTCGAGCATTTCATCCCCACTCGCTGAGTAGTCGCATCCCCAAAAGCGGTGATGCGCTGCGCTGCTCCGCGGTGCCGATGATGGGAGCGTGGAGATTGTCTACACCTACCCGCACTGTCCGTATCGCGAGGTGGCGCACGCCGCTGTGCGGCGAGTTCCCGGCCTGGGCCGGGTAGCCGCGCTGGTGTGGCCGGCCGCGACTCGCGCGGAGTGGGTGCAGGTCGACCCACTCGGCATCGAAGTGACCACGCTTGCCGGAAGCACGCACATCGAGTGGGATCATGTCTGCAGTACCACGCTCAGCCGCAGTCCGCTCGGCCGCCGCACGCTGGAGATTGCCGACGATCGCGGCCGCCGGATCGTGGTGGCCTCGACGCTCCCCGACTTCGCGGATCTGCGCGACCGGGTGTCCGCCGAGACGCACGCTCGCGCTCCCGATCGCTGCGTAGCGATCTGCGTTAGCTGCCGAACGCGACGAGGCCCTGCTGCGCCACGCCGTGCACCTTCGTGAAGTCGCCGCCCACGAGGACGCGTGACCCTGTGCCCGTGATCGCGAACACACCCAGCACCGAGTTGGGTGTCGGCCTCCACGAGAACAGGCCGCCCGTGGTCGCGTCGAGCGCGAACAGCTTGTTGCGCGGGGTGCCCGCCCCAGGTGGGCATGTCTCGTCACCGAACGTGTTGCCGCAGTACGTCTCGAAGTGTCCGCCGGCGTACACCACGCCGTTTTGCACCGCGATCGCCTGGACATGCCGTCGGTACCCGCGCGCCAGTTGACCCACCTGCTCACGGTGTCGACCGCGGCGACATTGCCGCCGTCACCACCGCCTGCCGCGTAGACAGTGGAGCCGGTCGCCGCCAGCGAAATTACGGGGAACCCGATCGAAGGCGCCCACGCCTCGGTGGCGCCGGTGACGGGGTCGATAGCCCCAAGCGAGCTTCGCGCAAAGCCTCCGAGTTCGGTGAACGAGCCTCCCACGACCAGCTCGCCCGGAGCTGCGAATACGAGCGACTTGACCACGCCGTCGGCGCTCGCCGAAAAGCCCGGCACGAGGCCGCCCGTCGAGACGTCGAGCGCGGCGAGCCGCGTCTGCGAGACACCGTTCACCTTGCTGAACCGGCCGCCCAGATAGATCGTGTTGCCGTCGGTGGCCAGCGCGGTGACCTGGCCGTTGGTGCGCGCCGTAAACCCTGGGACCTGTGCACCGGCAGAGGTGTCGACCTGCGCGATGTCGGTCGCGGCACCACCGCCGGCGGTGGTGAACGTTCCCCCCCAGCACAACTCGGCTGGACGCCACGGCGATCGCCGCCACCGTACCGTCCGGCTTCGGGTTCCACGGGAGGAGTTGCCCCGTAGTGAGATCGATCGCAGCCGCGTTCACGCGGCGTACCTCGCCCGTGCCCGCGGGTGAGCCCGGAGGCCGTACCGACGTGAAATCACCTGCCACGTACTCGATCGTCCCCGAGACTACGATCGCGGCCACGTGTCCGTTGGTCTGCCAGGCCGGCGCCGGCACATCCGAGATACCGCCGGGCGCAGTTTCGGCATGGCTGATCGCGTGAGCGATTGCCCCAGGTGTAACGAATGCAAGCAATGTTGCAAAAATTTGTACGTGATATGGCACGGCGGAGAATGCTAGACGAATGCCGTGCAAAAATCACGCACATACCTGTCACAAGAGTGAAACCGTTTAGAAGCTGAAGTAGATGAACGGCGCCACGCCCTGCGGGCCGAGATTGAACGTCACCAGCAGGCACACCCCCAATGCAAGCCCCATGGTCACCGGGTGCAGCCGCCCGAACCAGTCGTTCAACCGCTCGAGCGCCGTGCGCGGCACGTACTGCACGCCGATGCCTGTGACCGTCGCAAGGATCACGGTGGCGGTGATCAACGGCGACCCCTTGCCCCAGTTGCTCACCATGCTCTCGAACACCTGCCAGGCGTCGTTGAACGAGCTCGCCCGGAAGAACACCCACGCGACGCACACGATCTGGAAGGTGATCAGCCGTGCGATCCACTTGGCGGCTCCCTCGAGCGGCTTCTCGGCGAGGCCCATCGCCTTGCGCCGGGCGGCATTGGCGTGCTCCACCACCAGCCCCACGCCATGGATCCCGCCCCACACGACGAATGTCCATGAGGCTCCGTGCCACAGACCGCCCAGAAGCATGGTCGCCATCAGGTTCACGTACGTCCGGGTCACGCCCTTGCGGTTGCCGCCCAGCGGGATGTAGAGGTAGTCGCGCAGGAACCGCGACAGGGTCATGTGCCAGCGCCGCCAGAAGTCGCGCAGAGACGTGGCGGTGTACGGCGAGTCGAAGTTCTGCGGAAACCGGATGCCGAGCAGCAGGGCGATGCCGATGGCGATGTCGGTGTAGCCGCTGAAGTCGCAGTAGATCTGCGCGGCATAGGCGTACATCGCCAGGATGTTCTCGGGGGCCGAATGCAGCCGCGGGGCGGCAAACACCGGGTCAACGATGCGGCTCGAGAGCAGGTCCGAGAGCACCACCTTCTTGAACACTCCGCCAAGGATCAGGATGTACGCGCGGCCGACCTCCACCCGCCGCGGATCCAGCCGGCGGGCGATCTGGGGCATGAACTCCGATGCGCGCACGATCGGCCCCGCCACCAGGTGCGGGAAGTACGAGATGTAGACGCACGCATCCAGCCACCCGACAGGCTTCATCTGCCGCCGGTAGGTATCCACCACGTAGGTCAGCGCCTGGAACGTGAAGAACGAGATGCCCACCGGCAAGGTGATCTGCGGCAGCGCCCAGCTGGTGTGGAAGCCGGCGTCGATCATCGAGGTCTGAATGCTGGAGAGGAAGAAGTCGGTGTACTTGAAGTAGGCCAGCACTCCCAGGTCGCCGAGCACCGCCACCGCCAGCGCCCACTTGCGGGCACTTTCGGTGCGGGTGCGGTCGATCACCAGCACCATCGCCTGGCTCCACAACGACACAGCCGCGAGCAGCAGCACGAACGGCGCGCTCCACCAGCCGTAGAACACGTAGCTCGCGATCAGGATGAAGATCCGCCAGCGGCGCGGATGCGGCGCGAAGATCCAGTTCAGCGGCAGGACGATCGCAAAGAAGATGGCGAACGTCAGGGTGGGAAAGAGCATCTGGGGCTACTCCGCCGTTTCGGGCATACGGGCGCGGGCAGCGACCAACGTCGCCGCCTGCCACGGCGCATGTCTATGGCGGCCAGACATCGGGGGCACACTCTACCGCCGCCGACGGCGCTGGGCGCGGGCGTCCGACATGGGAAACATCTTGGTCCTCACCAATTCGAGGGATGCCTCGATTGCCGGAATCTGCCGATGGGCACCGAAGATCCCCTACACGATCCATCGTGGGTCGATGTACCACAACGAGGAGTCTCCCGGTGTCCGTTCGCGTTTCCCGCATGAAGCTTGGTGCCGCACTGGCCGCAGCCTGCGCCGTGGCGCTGGTGATCGTTCCTGCCGGCATGGCCGCACTGGCGAAGCCCGTTCCGGGTACCCCGTGCAACTCCTCGGCCGTGGACCAGCTGCCCGCGTTCTCGTGGGCCGCCGCCTCCGGCGCTGCACAGTACGAGTTCCAGATTGCGAACGACGCCAACTTTGCGAGCGTCTCGAGCAACAGCAACTGGGATATCCTCACCAAGAACACGCGCGCCGCGCTCACGCGCACGCTGCCCAACGGCGTCTACTACTGGCGCGTACGCGGGCTCGGCGCGAGCGGCGGCATCGGCACATGGTCGACCACCTGCCAGTTCCAGATGAACTGGATCGACGCGCCGAAGCAGGAGTCGCCGACCGATGGCCAGGCGCTCGTCTATCCCACGCCGCTGCTGTTCAACTGGGACGCGTCCACTGGAGCGCGCTCGTATCGCCTGCAGGTGTCCTCGTCGCTCGATATGAGCAACCCGGTCATCGACGTGAATTCGACCAACGCGACCCAGTACTCACCGGCCAACCGGTTGCCGTCGGGCACCTACTACTGGACGGTGCAGCCGATCGACGCCGAGGGCAATTTCGGCATGACCTCGCCGGTGCACTCGTTCAGCTGGACGTGGGCCGCTGGTAGCACGGTGCTGGCGGTGACCGACATCGACCCGTCCGGCGACGTGTACGACCCGCAGTTCTCATGGACGCCCATTCAGGGTGCCGCCCGCTACCAGTTGCAGGTAGCCTCGGCCACCAGCAACGCGGCCGATCCGTGGGGCGCTCCGGCCTACGACAACAACGGCATCGTCTCGACCACGTACACGCTCATCAACCCGCTGCCGTCGGACACCTACTACTGGCGCGTGCGGGCGATCGATTCGTCCGGCAACTCCGGCCCGTGGGTGCAGTATCCGACCACCGACACGAACGATCCGTACTACCCCAACGGCACGTTCACGGTGGCCTACGCCACCGGCGGTGTCGCGAACCTGCGCATGATCGACGCGCAGGGCAATGACGTGGCGGGTCCCAACCCCACGGTCACCACGCCTATCGTGGCGTGGGAACCCACCGCCGGCGCCTCGAGTTACCGCGTCAACGTGGGCGTGTGGAGCGGCACGTCGTGTGCGTACAACGGCTGGAACCTGACGACGGCCAACGACACCTGGACGCCGCTGGCCTCGAGCTGGGGCGGTACGCAGATCGGCTCGCTCGGCCCATCGCTCGATAGCGCGTCGCTGACCCCCGGGTACACGTACTGCGTCCGCGTGGCGCCGATTCAGGCCGGCATCAACACCGGTGCCTGGTCGTATCTGGGCGGGATCCAGCAGCCCGCGTTCACCTTCAGCGACTACCCGGCCAACGTCACCTGCACCTCGCCGTGCAATCCCAACCTGACGATCGGCGCCGCCAACTACGGCAATCCGGTGATCATCAGCTCGTCCTCGCTGCCGCTCCTGAGCTGGAACCCCATCGAGGGCGCACAGGGCTATGTGGTCGTGGTCGCCACGAACAACACGTTCCAGACGATTCTCGACGAGGCGTTCACACGCCTGCCGGTTTTCGCCCCGCGCACGCTCTATGCGGGCGCCTCGCGCAACTACTCCTACGCGATCGTGCCGACGCTGGGCGTGGACGGCAGTGGCACCGCGCCCGATGCAACGACCGCCGATCCCCAGCCGTTCACGCTGCCGTCCTCGTCACCGTCGTTGGTGGCACCGAGCGACGCGGCGGTGGCCACGAGCGAGCCCACCTTCCAGTGGCAGCCCGTGTACGGCGCCGACGGATACAACGTGGCAGTGTCGAGCGACCCGACGTTCCCCAGCTCGGGAGCCACGCAGACGTACTTCACGCGGGCCACCGCCTACACGCCCACCAGTCTGCCCAACGCGACCACGCTCTACTGGCGCGTGCAGGGCTCATTCCAGGGCAGGGGCATGTCGTTCTCGAGCACGCGCTCGTTCCAGTTCCTGCCCACGGTGCCGAACTTCACCGGCATCACCAATCCGACCTCCTGCTGACGGCATCCCGGTGCTGCAGTGGAATCCGGTGCCCGGCGCGGTCTCCTACGACGTCGCGATGACGACGCCGGGCAACGGCTCGATCAATGCCAACAGCATGGACACCACTGCATATACGCCCACCAATCTGAGCGGCACGGGCAACTTCACCTGGAAGGTGCGGGCCGAGTTTCCCACCGGCAGCGGCAACATCTACAGCGCGTGGTCGACCGTGAAGTCGTTTTCCCGCGCCATCGGCGCACCGCAGAGCGCGACCGCCACGGTCGGCGGCTCGCATTCGGTCGTGGCCTCGTGGGTTCCGAAGGCCAACGCGCGCCAGTACCAGGTGGAGTTCGGCTCGAACTCCTCGTTCAGCGCCGTGAATGACGAGTTCACCACCGACAACACCACCGTCGCGCCGCTTCTCACCAACGATCTGTACGTGCAGGGCGGCACCATCTACTGGCGCGTGCAGTCGCAGGACCAGGACGGCAACTGGAGCGCCTGGTCGCAGGTCAAGACCCTCACAATGCCGATGCTGCTCAGCGTGACGATCAGCGGCGGCGCCACCAAGGGCGCGACCTCGACGCTCAAGATCACGGTCAAGACCGGCTTCTACCCGGGCAAGGCCGTGTCGGGAGTGACGATCAAGAAGAGCGGCTGCGGCCTCACGGCGAGCTCCGCCAAGACCGGATCGGCCGGCGCCGTGAGCTTCAAGGTGAAGCCTCCCAAGGGCAACTGCAACATCACCTTTGCCGCGAGCAAGACCGGGGCGATCGCCGCCAAGGCCACGGCCCACATCTACTGATGAAGCTACAGAGCTTCACTCCCCTTGTCTGGCATCTGGATGTGCGGACGCCCCAGGAGCGCCGGCCAAAAGCGGCGCACGAGGATCAGCACCAGCCCGCCGATCAGCGCGATCGGAAGGATGAATCCCAGTCCCACGATCACGGCCGTGACGACGGTCTGGGTCGCGTCGACCGCGCGGCTTAGCGCCTGGCGCAGTGCGCTGGGGTGCTCGGCCGGCGGCGGGGCCGCCACGGGCAGCGACATCGTCAGCGTGATGGTGCCGAGCGCGGCGCGGTCGTGCAGGTAGCGCTGTTCGCCCTGGATCTGCTCGATCTGCCCCTGCACGGCGGAGAGTTGGTTTTCGACCTTGATCGACGCATCGATCGTCTGGGCGCGGTTCATCAGGCCCAGCAGCACGTGGCGCTGCGCCTTGAGGTTGACCAGCCGGGCCGAGAGATCGACCAGCTGGCGCGACACGTCCTGGCCGTGGTGTGACGCCGCGCGCACCTTGCCCAGGCCCTCGAGCTGGCCCATAACTGCCTCGAAGTGGGCGGCGGGGATGCGCAGCACCGCGGTGCCGATGTGCGCGCCGGAGGTCTCGACGGACGAGCTCTCGACCCAGCCGCCTGAGCCCTCGGCGATCGCCGCCGCCTGCTGCATGCGACCACTGAGCTTCGCTCCGTGGGGCAACCCGAGCGTCAGATCGGCGGTCTTGATGACCTGAGTGGGTGCGGCGGGAACGCCGAGTTGCAGGGCGTCCATGGCACCTCCCGCGTCGGCCGACTTGAATGCCGCACCGCCGCTGCCGCTGACCGAGCCATGGCCGATCGCCGCGCTCGAGCCGGAGCTTCCGCCGCTCGATCCTCCGCCACATGCGGCTGTCGCCGCAGCGGTGCACAGCAGCACGGCCGCGCACGCGATCTTCTGTTCGTGGTCCCACGTGAGCCTCCCCCGATGGTCGTCGATAGTCCCTTCGACCGCGGATGGCCTCAAATGGTTCCGGACTGAATAGACAGGTGTCAGGCAGCTTTCTATGCATCACCACAGGCCGTTGCGTGGGTTCATCACCGCTCTGACGCGTGAATAAAAACTGCCTGACACCTTCTATTCACTGACCGGGGATGGCGCTGCTGCCCGAGGCGGCGAGCACCTTCAGCTGTGCGATCGCCTGCTTCACCTGGGGCGCGGCAGTCGAGCTGGGTGCGAGCTTCAGGTAGTCGCGCAGGGCGGCCAGCGCCTGGGGATACTGGCGCGAGTTGGCGGCGTCGTAGCCCAGCGCGAGCTGGTTGCTGGCGTTCTTGGGCTGCAACTTGGAGAGCGTCTCGCGATAGCCGAGCGCCTGGCCGGTGTCGGTGCTGGCGGCCGCGCTGTAGGTGGACGCGGGCGTCTGATACTGGCTCGCATCGGCGCTGGCCACGGGATCGGTGGCCAGATTCGTCGCCTGGATCTGCGAGAGGAACGCCGAGTCCGTGCTGGTCTGCGCAAACTGCGCCGCCGTTGAGTAGGCCTGCGCGTTGGCATTGGCGTAGTACGCGCGCTGTTCCAGCAGCTGAGCCGCGGAGGCAAGCGCGGTCGGATCCTGCTTGCGCAGGTTGATGAAGGACTCCCAGGCGCTGATCGCCTCGTCGTTCTTGCCCTGCGTCTGGTAGGTCTGTGCGAGCCGCTTCCACGCACGCGGCGTCGGTCGGGTGGCTGTTCACCGTGCTCTGCAGCGACGAGGCCGGATCGCTCGAACTCGAACCGCCGAAGATGTCGCCGAGCGAGTTGATCGAGCTGGCCCCCTGGCCCACGCCGAGCAGCACGAAGCCGACCCCGAAGGCGATGACGAGGAACACGAATACTGGCTTCTGGGTGCGGCGGATACGTTCGAAAAGCATTTGGGGCCTAGGCCTTGATCATCTTGGCTCGGACGGCTGCGGCTTCCGAAGTCATCGGCAGCGGTGCGTCGCGTCGATAGCGTATCTTCCCCGCCGTACATGTGAGCACGATTCGAGCCGGCGAGGCACCGAACACCACTGCGGTGACCGGATCGTCCCACGGTACGAACGGCGTCTCGGACAGATCGACCGCGGTGATGTCGGCCGCCTTGCCCGGCGTGAGCGATCCGGTGATCGATCCGAGCCCCAGCGCCTCGGCGCCGCCGAGCGTTGCCATGTGCAGCACCTGGGACGCGCTCAGGGCGTCGGCCCGGCCGCTGCGGGCCCGGGCCAGCATCACCGCCGCTCGCATCTCCTCCCACATGTCGAACACCATCGCAGAGGCCGGCGAGTCGGTGCCGAGCCCCATCCGCACCCCGGCGGCGAGCATCTCGGGCACCGGCGCGATGCCGCAGCCCAGCAGCGCGTTCGAGCGCGGGCAGTGAATCACCGGCGATCCCCGTTCGGCCGCCAGGGCGAGATCCCCCGCATTCATGTGCACGCCGTGGATCAGCACCACATCGGGCCCGAGCAGGTGGGCGAACGCCTCCAGGTGCAGGGTCTCGCGGGTCGACTCGAGCATGTGCGTGGCCACCGGCAGCCCTCGCTCCCGGGCGATGCCGATCATCAGCTCGTAGTCCTCCATGGTGACCGTGAACGGTGCGTGGGGCGAGAGCCCTGGGGTTACCAGCGGCCCCGCGGGAAGCGCGTCGAGCGCCGCCTCCAGCCGCGGGCCGAGCCCCTCCCAGTCACTGAACCCCTCCAGATAGACGATCGCGCGCAGGCCGGTTTCGACCGCGGCGGCCGCCACCGTGCCGGCATAGCAGCAGTCGGCCACCGTGGTGACGCCCCCGGCGAGGCTCAGGTGCGCGCCCTCGAGCGCCTGGGTGAGCGAGTCGGCGGGGTGGTCGAGCGCGGCCTTGCGGCGGATGTGCTCCTCGATCCACGGGCCAAACGGCTTGGCCGTCGCCAAACCCCGACATGCGCGAATACTCCAGGTGCGTGTGGGCGTTGACGAGCCCCGGTAAGAGCACCGAGTCGGTCAGCAGCTCGTCGGCCGGCCCACCCTGGCCGAGGGCGGCAATGCGGCCGTCCTCGATCACGATGCGGCCGTCGCGAATCGGCTCAGCGTCGACCGGGAGCACCCAGTCGGCGCCGAGGATCACACGCTCTCCCAACCGCCGCCGTCCTCCCAGCGGCTCGACGCCTCGTCAGCCTCACGATTGCGGTCGACCATCTTCACGAGCAGGTAGGAGAAGGCGTACAGCGCCAGCAGCGGGACGAACTCGAAGACGAACGAGACCGGGTCGGCACCCGGCAGCACGCCTGCGACCACTGCCAGCAGCACCACTGCGTAGCGCCACGTCTTACGCATCATCCGCGCGCTGACGATGCGCATCTTGGCCAGCGTGTACATGACCGCCGGCATCTCGAAGATCACGCCCATCGCCAGCATCAGCATGGTGATGAACTGCAGGTACTCGGTCGCGGTCAGCTGCACGTTGAACTGGTCGCCGCCGAAGTTCAGCAGGAAGTCGAGCGCCGGCGGCAGCACCAGGATCCAGGCGAACGCCACGCCGACCAGGAACAGCATCGGCACGAGCAGAGCCAGCCAGCGGATGCGCGTGTGGTGCTCGGGCGCGAATGCGGGGAGCACGAACGCGTAGATCTGGTAGGTCAGGAGCGGAAGCGTGACGAGGATGGCGACATCCATCGACAGGCTGAACGCGGCGAAGAACGCGCCGGTGGGGCTCGTCTGCAGGAACTGCAGGTGGTGCAGGTGCGTGCCGTGATTCAGGTTGTAGACGTCGACCGCGTGGTTCGCCGGCTTCGTCGTCCAGCGCAGGATCTTCTCCCACTGCCAGAACGCAACGCCCCCGACGACCAGCAGCACGGTCACGCACAGCACCAAACGTGACCGCAACTCACCCAGATGCTCGGTGAGCGTCAGCTCATCGTGGTGCGCGACTCGGCGAACACGAGCCATGATGGTGCCCGACTACTCGGTGGGAGTGGAGACTTGATCGCTCGGCACCGGCGGCGTGTAGGCCGGTGACGCAGGCGGCGGCGTGATGGCCGCCGGAGCCGGCGCAGGCTTCTGCGCCTCCGGCTCAGGCTCGTGGCCGGTGATTCCGTCCTTGAACTCCCGGAATCCCTTACCCATCGACCGGCCTACCTCGGGCAGCCGCTTGGGTCCCAGCACGATCAGCGCGATGATCAAGACGATCACGAGTTTTTCGGGTGACGGTTCGAAAATGCCCATAGCTCCTCCAAGGTTAGCAGACCTTCGGCGCCCGAATCTAGGCGGTGGCTACACTTCGCTGAGGGCGGACGACCGGTTCGGATCCGCCGAATCATGCTTTCACCCTCTTCGAGAGGAATTAATGGCAGACCTGGAAATTCGCAACCTACACGCGTCGATCGACGGCGCTGAGATCCTGCGGGGGCTCGATCTCGAGCTGAACCGCGGCCAGGTGCACGCAATCATGGGCCCCAACGGCTCGGGCAAGTCGACGCTCGCCCACGTGCTGATGGGCCACCCCGCCTACGAGGTTTCGGACGGTTCGGTGAGCTTCCTCGACACCGATGTCCTCGATCTGGACCCCGACGAGCGTTCGCGGCTGGGCCTGTTCCTGGCCTTCCAGTACCCGTCGGCGATCCCGGGGGTGACGGTCGCCAGTTTCCTGCGGATGGCCGTCAACGCCCACCGGCGCACGCCGGAGGGTGACGAGAATCCCATCCGCATCCCCGAGTTCCGCAAGTTGCTGCAGGAGAACATGGAGGCGCTCAAGATCGACCGCTCCATGACCTCGCGCTACCTGAACGACGGCTTCTCCGGCGGCGAGAAGAAGCGCATGGAGATGCTGCAGATGGCGGTGCTCCAGCCCAAGCTCGCGATTCTCGACGAGACCGATTCGGGTCTCGACATCGACGCGCTGCGGATCGTTTCCGACGGCGTCAACCGGCTGCTGTCCCCGGAGATGGGTGTGCTCGTGATCACCCACTACGCGCGGCTCCTGCAGTACATCAAGCCCGATGTGATCCACGTGCTGGTGAATGGGCGGATCGTCGAATCCGGCGGCCCCGAGATCGCCGATAAGCTGGAGCGCGAGGGCTACGCCGCGTATGGCGTCGAGGAAGAGGAGGCGGTGGCGCATGGCTGAGACCAGGCTGACACCCGAAGAACAGCAGGCGACTGCAATCGGTGAGTACAAGTACGGATTCCACGACGACGTCACCCCGGTGTTCCGCACCCGGCGGGGCCTGGACGAGGCCGTCGTCCGCGAGATCTCGGCGCACAAGAACGAGCCGCAGTGGATGACCGACTACCGCGTGGCCGCCTACAAACATTGGGTCGAACGGCCCATGCCCACCTGGGGCGCCGACCTCTCCACGATCGACTTCGAAAACATCTACTACTACCTGAAGCCGGTCGATCAGCAGGCCAAGTCGTGGGACGACCTGCCCGACGGCATGCGCGAGACGTGGGACAAGCTGGGCATCCCCGAGGCCGAGAAGAAGTATCTGGCCGGCGTCGGCGCTCAGTACGAGTCCGAGGTCGTCTACCACAACCTGCAGAAGGATCTCGCCGACCAGGGCGTGATCTTCCTCGACATGGATTCGGCGCTGCGCGAGCACGAGGATGTGGTGCGCCAGTACTTCGGCACCATCATCCCGGCCAACGACAACAAGTTCTCGGCCCTCAACTCGGCCGTGTGGTCGGGCGGTTCGTTCATCTACGTGCCGCCGGGTGTGCGGGTCGAGCTGCCGCTGCAGGCCTACTTCCGCATCAACGCCGAGAACATGGGCCAGTTCGAGCGCACGCTGATCATCGTCGACCGCGACGCCTACGTGCACTACGTGGAGGGCTGCACTGCGCCCATCTATTCCACCGACTCGCTGCACTCGGCGGTGGTCGAGATCTACGTCAACGAGGGCGGCCGGTGCCGGTACACCACCATCCAGAACTGGTCGAAGAACGTCTACAACCTCGTCACCAAGCGCGCGGTTGCCGAGGCCAACGCCACCATGGAGTGGGTCGACGGCAACCTGGGCTCGCAGATCACGCAGAAGTATCCGGCGGTGCTCCTGAAGGGCGAGGGCGCCCACGGCGAGGTGCTCTCGATCGCCTTTGCGGGCGAGGGCCAGCATCAGGACGCGGGCGGCAAGATCACCCACATGGCTCCCAATACGACCTCGGTGATCACCTCCAAGTCGATCTCCAAGGACGGCGGGCGCAGCTCCTATCGCGGCCTCTTGCAGGTCAACGACGGCGCGGTCAACTCGCGCTCCAAGGTGGTCTGCGACGCGCTCATCCTGGACGACGAGAGCCGCACGGATACCTATCCGTACATCGACATCAAGGAGAACGCGGTCGACATCGGCCACGAGGCCACGGTGTCGAAGATCGGCGACGAGCAGCTGTTCTACCTGATGAGCCGCGGGCTCAGCGAGGCCGAGGCTTCGGCCATGGTCGTCTCGGGCTTCATCGAGCCGATCACCAAGGAGCTGCCGCTCGAGTACGCGGTCGAGATGAACCGGCTGATCCAGTTGCAGATGGAAGGATCCGTGGGTTGACCACACTCGCCGAGCCGGCCTGGCTCGCGGCGCAGCGCGAGGCCGCCCAGGCGGTCTACGACTCGCTGCCCGTGCCGTCCAATCGTGAGGAGGCGTGGCGGTTCACCAACCTCCGCGGGTTCGATCCCGACGCTCACGCGTTCGAGCAGCCGGCCCTCGAACTCGAGGGCGAGGCGCCCGCCCCGGCCACGTTCATGCGGCTGTCGCAGGCCGTGGCCGAGCAGCCGGCGCTGGTCGAGCCGTACCTCGGGACGGTGGTGTCCGATGCCGAGAAGTTCGCGGCGGCAAACGCGGCCCGCTGGCAGGACGGCGTGCTTCTGCACGTGCCTGCCGGGGTCACGGTCGAGACGCCGCTGCGCGCGCTGGTCGACATCACCGCCGAAGGTTCGGCCGCCTATCACCGCGTGCTGATCGTGCTGGAGCGCGGCGCCAAGGCCGTGTTCGTCGAGGAGTATCGCTCGCAGTCTCCGGCCTATGTGAACACCGTGGTCGAGCTGATCGTGGGCGACGAGGCGAGCCTCGAGTACGTGACGGTGCAGGAGCACCATTCCGAGACCCGCCAGTTCGGCACCCATCGGGCCACGGTCGGACGCGACGCGCATCTGGACTGGGTCGCTGCGGCGCTGGGCGGTACGCGCGCCAAATCGCGCATGGAGAGCTATCTGGCCGGTCGCGGCGCCGACGTCAAGGTCACCGGCGCCTACTACCTGACCGGCCGCGAGCACATCGACTACGACACGACGCAGGAGCACGCCGCTCCCGACACCACGTCCGACCTCGCCTTCAAGGGCGTGCTCGACGACCGCGCCCGCGCGGTGTGGCGGGGCGTGATCCGGGTCGACCCCGGCGCGCAGAAGACGGATGCCTATCAGGAGAACCGCAACCTGCTCCTGTCGACCGACGCCCAGGCGACGCCGATCCCCGGGCTCGAGATCGAGGCAAACGACGTGCGCTGCACCCATGGCGCCACCGTCGGCCAGGTCGACCGGTCGCAGATCTTCTATCTGATGGCGCGCGGTCTGACCCGCGCCCAGGCCGAGCGGCTGATCGTGCGCGGGTTCTTCGAGGACGTGCTCGAGCGGATCGGCTCCGACGAGGTGCGCGAGCGGGTATCGAGCGCGATCGAGGCCCGGCTTCCGGCCTGATGCCCGACCTCGCGGCCGGGGTGATGGAGCAGTACGCCCGCCGCACCCAGGAGCTTCGCCCCACCGGCGTCGAGGTGATCGACGTGCACACCCACCTCGGCGTGGACGAGGACGGCATGAGCATGACACCGGCCGAGCTGGTCGAGATCCTTGATACGGCCTCGGCCGAGCGGGCGGTCACCTTTCCGCTGCACGATCCCGATCGCAAGCCGGCCTACCGCGTGCCGAACGATCGGGTGCTGGATTGGGCTGCCCAGAGCGGGGGGCGGCTGATTCCGTTCTGCCGGCTCGACCCGGCCGAGGATCCGGTGGCCGAGGCCGAACGGGCCCTGGACGCCGGAGCGCGAGGCATCAAGCTGCACCCGCGCGCCCAGGCGTTTGCGATGGGCTCGCATCCGGGGGTCGAAGCAATCTTCGCGGTGGCCGCCGAGCGCCAGGTGCCGATGCTGATCCACACCGGAGCGGGGCTTCCGCCCGAGTTCGGCACCGAGCTCGTGGCAGTGGTCGAACGGCATCCGGATGTGCGCCTGATCCTGGCGCACATGGGTATCACCGACCAGGGCATCATGGCCGACCGGCTCGCCGGGTTCCCTTCTGTCACCTACGACAGCTCGTGGATGAACGCCTTCGAGCTCCTCGCCGCTGCTGGCCCGGATCCCGGCCGAGCGGATCGTGTTCGGCACCGATCCGCCCTACGGCCGCACCATGAACGGGCTCTATCTGCTGCTGCGCACTCTGCGCTGCGCGGGCGTCGGCCATCAGACGACCGCCGAGATCCTGTCCGGCAGCGTCGAGAGGATGCTGGCGGGCGAGCCGCTGGTCGCCGCCGCTGCGCCGCCCGCCCCGCGCGATCTGGTGATCGATGCGCGCCTGCTGCGGTTCCACACCTATTGCATGATGACGCTGGGCGCGATGATCTCGGGTAACCGTGAGCGTGCCGTCGGGTTTGTGCGGCTGGCCCGCGGGGTGTGTCGCGAGCCCGACCCGGGCGCGTTCGAGCAGTTGTTCGCCGAACTGGGAACCGCCCTGGACGCCACGGTCGACGCGATGGCCACCGCGACCGATGATCCGACCGCCGCGCGGCGTGCTCTGGGGCCGCTCTTCATGGCGATGGCGACCGCGGCCACCGAGCAGCCCCAGCGCGCCTGAACGCCGCTTGATCTACGCTGCTGCTATGGCTGTGACTAGCCGTCACACACCGCTCGATGGCGCTGCGATCAAGCAGGACTTTCCGATTCTGCAGACGCTTGCCCACGGCCGCGTGCCGCTGGTCTACCTCGACTCGGCGAACTCGTCGCAGAAGCCCGAGGCGGTGATCGAGGCCGTGGCCGAGGTGTACCGCTCGGGGTACGCCAACGTGCATCGCGGTGTGTACGAGCTCGGCGTCAAGGTGACCGAAGCGTTCGAGGGCGCGCGCGACAAGGTCGCGGGGTTCCTGAATGCTCCGTCGCGCCGCGAGGTGGTGTTCGTGCGCCAGGCCACCGAGGCGCTGAACCTGGTCGCCTACGCCTACGGCCGCAAGTTCATCGGCCGAGGGCGACGTGATCGTCACCACCGAGATGGAGCACCATTCGAATCTGGTGCCGTGGCAGTTTCTGGCGCAGAAGACCGGCGCGACGCTGCGCTATCTGCGGCTGACCGACGACGGCGAACTCGACCCCGCATCGCTCGAGGAGATCGGCGCGCTGCAGAACGTGAAGCTGGTCGCGGTGACCCACGCGTCCAACTCGCTCGGCACGCTCAACGATATTCCTGCGCTGTCGCGCTGGGCGCACGACCTGGGCGCGGTGATCGTGGTCGACGGTGCGCAGGCGGCACCGCACCGGCCGGTGGACGTGCAGGCACTGGGCTGCGACTTCTACGCGATCTCGGGGCACAAGATGTGTGGCCCCGGCGCCGGTGCGCTGTGGGGCCGCGAGGAGCTGCTCGAGCGGATGGATCCGTTCCTCACCGGCGGCGAGATGATCCGCACGGTTACGCTCGAGCGCACCAGCTGGAACGAGCTGCCGTGGAAGTTCGAGGCGGGGACTCCCGCGATCGCCGAGTGCATCGGCCTTGGAGCCGCGGTGGACTACCTCAGCGGCATCGGGATGGAGCGCATCGCGGCGCACGAGCGGGCTCTGACCGAGTACGGCCATGCGCTGCTCTCCCAGATCGACGGGATCTCGCAGTTCGGCCCCGATCCCGGGCGGCGAGGTGGCGTGCTGAGCTTCGACGTGGAGGGCGTGCACCCACACGACGTGGCGCAGATTCTCGACGGCGACGGCGTGTGCGTGCGCGCCGGACACCACTGCACCCAACCGGTGATGACGCGCTACGGGGTGGCGGCGACGACCCGCGCGAGCGTGTACCTGTACAACACGCCGGCCGATCTCGATGCTCTGGCCGAGGGGCTCGAGCGGGTCAAGAAGACGTTCGCCAGGTAGGCTGAAGTAGAAGCCATGGACGATCTCTACCGCGAAAACATCCTCGATCACTACAAGAACCCGCGCAACTCGGGTCACCTCGAGCATCCCACGGCGCAGGCCGACGGGGTCAACCCGCTGTGCGGTGACGAGCTGCATGTCGAGCTGATGGTGGACGACGGCGTGGTCACCGACGTGCGCTACCACGGCCGCGGTTGTGCCATCAGCCAGGCCGCCGCATCGATGCTGTCCGACCAGATCAAGGGCCGGCCGGTGGCCGAGGTGCAGGCGCTGGGCAAGGACGATGTGCTCGAGGAGTTGGGTATTCCGCTGACGCCGATCCGGCTCAAGTGCGCGCTGCTCTCGGTGGGCGTGCTGAAGGTGGCTCTGGCCGAGATGAACGGCGAAGAGATTCCTGCCGAGTGGACGGCGGACAACGAGATCACGTGGAAATCCGGGTAGGCCCGGTCGAATCGATCCCCGAGGGTGGGGTCAAGATCGTGCAGTCGGGAACGCTCTTCGTGGGCGTCTACCGCATCGGCGGCCAGGTCTATGCGATCGAGGACCGGTGCAGCCACGACGACGGTCCGCTGTGCGAGGGTGACCGTGACGGGTTCGAGGTGATCTGCCCGCGGCATGCGGCCCGATTCGACCTGCGCACCGGCGTCGTGCTGTCGCCCCCGGCGACCGAGGATGTCGAGGTGTTTCCCGTCGAGATCCGCGACGGTGAGGTCGTTGTCCTGGCATGAATAAGAGGGGTCAGTCGCCTTTTATTCACGCGCTTTGGTCGTAGCGGTTGCATGAAAGTCATCTAGAGTGACCGCCATGGAGCAACTGACTGAAGCCACACAGGAATACCTCGAGATCATCTACTGGATGTACGAGGCGGGCATCGAGCGCACGCAGGCCAATCTCGCCCGCGCGCTGCAGGTGTCACAGCCGTCGGCGAGCGAGATGCTGCGCCGCATGGCCGGGGAGGGTCTGGTCGAGCGCGACGATCACAAGCTGATCCATTTCACCGAGAAGGGCCGTGGCGTGGCCGAGGCGATCGTCGCCCGCCATCGACTGGTCGAGGCCTACCTGGTGAAGGTGATGGGCATCCCGTGGGACGACGTGCACGAGGAGGCCCATGCGATGGAGCACTCCATCTCGCCGCGGCTCGAGGCCAAGATGCTCGAGATGATCGGCCCGGTGCGCACATGTCCGCACGGCCACCCGATCGGCGACTATCCGCGCGAGCCGGGCGAGCCGATTCCCGCCGTGCCGGTGGGGAGTGAGTTCACCGTGCTGCGGCTCGAGAACGAGGCCGAGGAGATTCTGCACTACATGAAGTCGCACAAGGTCGAGCCCGGCTTCCGCTATCGCGTGGTCACGCACTCCGGCGAGGGCGACGAGGCCACCACGCGGCTCGAGCTGCTGGAAGGCGGCGAGCCGACCGAGGTCGAGGACCGGCTGGCGCGAACGGTGTCAGTACGCGTCGACCTGCGTGGCGACGGCCCGGTCTCCACCCTGGCCGATGCCGGCCCCGAGCTCCAGCTGCTGGGCGCAGATCGTTGGGGCATGTAGACCGTAAAGGGGTCAGCCACCTTTTGTGCATCAGTAACGTTCGTTGCAACCTTGAGTCGTTGCCCATGCATAAAAGGTGGCTGACCCCCTTAACGAACGAAGAGGGCGCACACGATGTTCGTGTACGCCCCCTTGCGGCGAATTCGCTTGGATTAGGTAGCGGCGATTGCGTTCAGCTATCCCAACGCCGGCTGCAGCGATTTCCCCAATGGGTTCAGGGATTCGCCCCTACCCGCGAGCACCTCCACTCGCCCGTCTTGAGCCTTCTAACAAGTCGGACCACCTCCTTTCCGTGGTAGCCCAAATGCTAGCAACCCCATCCGCTGCATTCCACCCCGGACCGCATAGAACGTGCCAGGCACGTTCTATGCGTTGTATGACTCCGCGATGGAGGAGGGCTCGACGCCCAGATCGGCTCGTGCGGGTGCGATGTCGCAGCTCGTGCCCTCGAGCAGCATCACGATCTGTTCGCGGGTGACCTTGAGCGGCGGGGGAAAGTGCCGCAGCACCACCGTCTGGGCCTTCATCAGCCCGGCCGGTACGTGCAGCTTGCGCTGGGCGACTTGCCGAGCGCGCGGGCCAGCTCGTCCAGCAGATCGTTGAACTCGAGCAGCTGCGGCCCGCCCAGCCCGTAATGGCGGCCGATCGTCTGCGGCCGCTCAAGCGCGGTCGAGAAGGCTGCGGCCACATCCTCCACCCACACCGGCTGATGGCGGTAGCGGCCGTTGCCGATCACGGGGGCAACCGGGCCCTTGAGCAGGCTTTCGAATGCCTTCAGCGCGCCGCCGCCGGCTCCGAACACGAAGCTCGGCTCAAACACCGTCCAGTCGCGGTCGCTGCCGGTCACCGCGAGCACCGCCTCCCACTTGGTGTGCCAGTAGCGCGTCAGCGGAGCGTGCTCGGCGCTCACGCCCAGCGCGCTCATGTGCAGGAACCGTTTGACTCCGGCCGCCTGCGCGGCCTCGAGCACGTTTCGAGTGCCCTGCACGTTGATCGCCTGGAACTGCTCGTCGGTGCCGTCGAGGATCGCCACCAGGTGAGCCACCGCGTCGGCGCCCGCGATCGCCTCGGCGATCGACTCGGGCTGGGTTACATCGCCGCCGGTGGCCCGCGAGAACCGTACGACCTCGTGGCCGTCTGACTCCATCCGTGCGCAGATGCGAGAGCCGACGTAGCCGCTTGCTCCGGTGACGAGAACCTTCATGGTCGCGGGGCGAAGTTGAGGTGGTAGCGGCTGGGGGTGGGCTCGGCCCGGCCGCCCTGGTACTTGGAGCCCAGCCGGCCAGACCCGTACGGGTTCTGCGCCGGGGTGGTCAGCGCCATGAAGCTCAGCTGCGCGATCCGCATGCCCGGGTAGACGGTGATCGGCAGGTTTGCCACGTTGGCCAGCTCGAGCGTGATGTGGCCGTCGAACCCTGCGTCGACGACGCCGGCGGTCTGGTGCACGACCAGCCCCAGCCGACCCAGCGAACTCTTGCCGTCGAGCGTCGCGACGATGTCGTCGGGCAGGGTGATCCGCTCGGCCACCACGCCCAGCACGAACTCGCCGGGGTGCAGGATGAACGGCTCGTCCTCAGCCACCGTGACGAGTTCGGTCAGGTCCTCCATCGGCTTCTTCACGTCGATGTACGGATAGCGCGAGTTGCGAAATACGCGAAACGCCGCACCGACGGTCACGTCCACCGAGCAGGGCTGCACCAGCGCGTCGTCGAATGGGTCGATCCCGATTCGCCCGGCGGCGATCTCCTCTCGGATTGTGCGGTCGGAGAGCACCATCGCGACGCATTCTAGAGAAAATGCCGTGGTACGCTGGGTTCGCCCCGGCTGTTGTGCCGGTCGCCGTAAAAGGAGGTCGTGGGTGGGCAAGACTGTTGAGCTGCGCACCGAGGTGCCCGGTCCCAGGTCGCGCGCGATTCTCGAGCGCAAGCGCGAGGTCGTGGCGAACTTCAAAGACATTCACATGCCGGTAGTGATCGACCACGGGCACGGCTGTGCCATCACCGATGTCGACCGCAACACGTTCCTCGACTGGTCTGGCGGCATCGGCTGCCTGAACCTCGGACACACCAACGCCGCGGTCTCGGCCGCGCTGCATGAGCAGATCGACAAGTTCCTGCACACCGATTTCACGATCGTGCCCTACGAGGCCTACGTGCGCCTGGCCGAGCGGCTGCTCGAGGTCACGCCCATCACCGGGCCCAAGAAGGCGGCGTTCTTCAACTCGGGCGCCGAGGCCGTCGAGAACGCGGTCAAGGTGGCCAAGCTCGCCACCGGCCGGCATGCGGTGATCGCCTTCGAGGGAGCCTTCCACGGCCGCACGCTGATGGCGATGTCGCTTACCTCCAAGCCGCATCCCTACAAGGCGGGGATGGGGCCGTATGCGCCGGAGGTCTATCGCGCGCCGTTCCCCAATCCGTACCGCTGGGCTGGGTCAGACCCTGCCGGCGAGGCGCTGGCCGAGCTGCGCAGGATGTTCGTCACGCACGTCGCGGCCGAGAACGTGGCGGCGATCATCGTCGAGCCGGTGCAGGGCGAGGGTGGGTTCGTGGTGCCCGCCGACGGGTTCCTGGCCGGTGTGCGCGAGATCTGCGACGAGTTCGGCATCGTGATGATCGTCGACGAGGTGCAGACCGGGTTCGGGCGCACGGGCAAGCTGTTTGCGATCGAGCACACGGGCGTCGAGCCCGACCTGATCGTGGTTGCCAAGTCGATTGCCGCGGGTGTGCCGATGTCGGGTGTGCTGGGCAAGGGCGACCTGATGGACGCACCGCACGACTCCGCCATCGGCGGCACGCTACGTCGGTTCGCCACTCGGCTGTGTGGCAGGCATCGCCGTGCTGGACGAGATCCGCGATCGCGACCTGCTGGCCCGCGGCACCCAGATGGGCGTACGCATCCGCACCCGGTTCGAGCAGCTGCAGAGCGCCCATCCGCAGATCGGCGATGTGCGCGGGCTCGGCCCGATGCTGGCGCTCGAGTTCGTCACCGACCCGGTCACCAAGGCGCCGGCGGCCGACATCGCGACGAGGGTGTTCGAGCAGAGCGCCCAGCGGGGGCTGATCCTGCTCAAGGCCGGGCTCGACGGCAACTGCATCCGCGTGCTGGTATCGCTGGTGGCGACCGACGAGCAGGTGGACGAGGCGCTCGACATCATCTCCGAGGCGATCGGCGTGGCCTGCGGGTCACCGGCGCTCGCCACCGCCGGCGACTGAACGCATACCCCGTGCCAGGCACGGGGTATGCGTTAGAGCTGGTTGATGCGCAGCAGGTTGCCGGCGGGGTCGCGCACGGCGCAATCCCGCACGCCGTAGGGCTGGTCCATCGGCTCCTGGACGATCTCCACGCCGGCGGCTTCCAGCCGTCTCGAAGTCGCCGTCCAGGTTGGGGGTGGCGAGCGTCATGCGGCCAAAGCTGCCCTTGGCCATCAGCTCGGTGATGGTGCGCCGCTCGTCATCGCTCAGGCCGGGGTCGGCTCCGGGCGGCTCGAGCACCAGGCTCACGTCGGGCTGGTGCGGTGAGCCGAACGTGATCCAGCTCATGCCGCCGTAATCGACGCGGTTTCGCACCTCGAACCCGAGCAGATCGGCGTAGAAACGCGATCGACGCCTCGGGATCGGTGTGCGGCAGGAATGCGTAGTGGACGCGCATGTCCATCGTCATGCCGCCCTGGTCGGCCGGGTGACCTGCTTTGCGATGCACGACGGCATCTCCGCCGCCCCGGCGACCGCCCGCTGATACGCGCTCGGCGACTGGCCCATCAGCTCGGTGAACCGCGTCGAGAACGTGCCCAGTGAGCCGTACCCCACCTCGAAGCACACCTCGGTCACGCTCAGGTCGCCGCGGCGCAGAAGCGCGGTGGCGCGCTCGATGCGGCGGGTCATCAGATAGCCGTATGGCGACTCGCCGTAGACGCGCCGAAACTCGCGGCTGAGGTGGCCGGCCGACATATGCGCGCCCCGGGCGAGTGCCTCGACGTCCAGCGGCCGGGCGTACTCGCGATCGATGCGGTCGCGCACGCGACGCAGCCGCGCGAGGTCGTGCAGGTGTTGATCCTCACCGCTCATCCCCGGATCGTGCCACACCGCGGTGTGAAGCCGCACGCCTCGCGCGTCCACGTCGCACACCATCAGCTGTCCTGGATCAGTCCGAGCACGTTGCCGTCCACGTCGGTCACCGTCGCGACCGTGCGACCGCCGCCCACCTCGGCGGGTGCATCCTTGACCGCCCCGCCCGCCGCGGTCACCGCGGCGATCCTGGCCCCGATGTCGTCGACGTGCCAGTAGGCAACCGGTGAGGTGAGGCCCTGCGGGCCGCCGCCGGGCACGAGCCCGATCTGCTGACCCTCGGCCTCGAAGCCGACGTAGTACTCCGAATCGGCGCTGGGATCCATGCCGAGCAATGCGGCGTACACCGGCTTTGCCTTCGCGACGTCGGCGACCGGGTGAAGCACGGTCTTGATTCCCTGGGTTGCGCTCATTGCTGCCTCCGCTGGTGGTTTCTGGTCAACGGAAACCATGCTACGAGGGAGGCCCGCGTCCCGCTTCTTCATTCCTGACCAGTTGCGAATGGAGATGAATAAGAGGGGTCAGTCGCCATTTATTCACGCCTGCGGCGCGCATAAATGGCGACTGACCTCGATGTGGCTGGCCGGATCTAGAAATCCATGGGCTCGATCGCGTCGAGCTCGAGTGCGCGGCGGAAGCGCTCCAGGTGTTCGTTCATGTTCTCGCGGGTGACCCGCTCGAGCACCTCGATCAGATCGTCGGTGCCGGCCGAGAGCACGTCGTCGTAGCGCTCCACCTCGGACTGGTCGAACACCTCGCTGGTGCGCCACCGGCAGTCGGGACACCGCACCTCGAGCTGCCAGCGCACGTCGTCGACCTCGTGCCAGTCCAGCGGGTGCACGCGGTCACCGCCGCAGGCCGGGCACAGCTCGATGCGGCGGACGTGGATCGTGGGCGGTGGCGTCGGAGCAACCGTGGCGGCGACAGCGGTCGCGGGCTCGGGCGGGTCAGCCAAATAGACGATCTCGACGACCTTGCCGCTGGGGAGTGTGATTCGTTTGATCTGAAAGCTTGCCATTTGTTGATTTCGCTCTAAGGGGGAACCTGCACCCTGTATCGGCGGTGGCGCCAAGCCCTTGAGCCCTTATCGGGTGTGCTACAGTCGTGGCCGTGACAACGACTCTCACAGCCTGACCGGCGCGGCGCTCCGCGCCGCTTTCCCTTCGCCGCTCACCTGTTCTGGAGACCTCGTTGTGACCACTTCCCCGACAACCGCAATTCGCCGCCTCGCAGTTGGCCGCGCCGTGTCCGTGACCGGCTGGGAAGCAGGCTGGATCGCCCTCATGACCGCGGTCTACGCCAAGACCCACTCCACCGTCTGGATGTCGGCGGCGCTGTTTGCCGTGATCGCCACCGAGAGCATCGTCGGCCCGTTCGCCGGTGCCCTCGGCGACCGGTATGACCGCCGCAAGGTGCTGATCTACTGTGAGCTGGCGGCGGCGTGCGTGAGTCTGGTGATGGTGTTTGCCGAGTCGCCGCTGGCGCTGGTGCTGCTGGCCGCCGTGGTGGCGGTGGCCGAATCGCCGTTCGTACCCACGTCAAACGCCGCCGTGCCGAACCTCGCCGGTACCGAGCGGCTGGAGTGGGCCAACTCGAATGTGGCCATCGGCCGCAACATCGGATCGCTGCTCGGGCCGCTGGTGGGCGGTGTGGTCGCAGCATGGGCGGGTGCGCCCACCGTCTTTGCGCTCGCGACCGTCGGGTTCGTGATCTCGGCCGGGTTCGTGTTCTCAACGACGGGAAATTTCGGCGGCGGCGAGATGACCTCGAGCGATCGCAGCGAGCTGCGCAAGGGGTTCGCGTTCGTGTGGAACTCGCCGGTGCTGCGGGGTATGACCGGCGCCTGGATTGTGCTGCTGTTCCTGCTCGGGCCGATCCTGGTGGCCGAGCTCCCGTTGGCCCACGAGTTCGGCTACGGGCCGGGCGGCTACGGCGTGATCGCGGCGTGCTGGGGTGGCGGCGCAATCGTCGGCTCGTTCCTGGGGCGGCGGCTGGCCCGCCTCTCCGAGAGCGGCACCATGATCTTCGGCTGCGTTGGCATCGCCGCGGGGTTCGCCCTGGTGTCGGTCGCTCCGGTGATCGGCTTTGCCATGCTCGGGATGGTGTTCTCGGGCGTGTCGGAGGGCGCGGTCAGCGTGGCCGAGCAGACCATCATTCAGCGGGCGACGCCCGATGCGGTGCGCTCGAGGGTCAACGCCGCTGCCGAAGCGGTGGCGATGTCGGCATTCGCACTCTCGTTCCTGGTCGCGGGTCCGGTGATCGACGTAGCCGGCGTGCGCGGCGCCTATGGGCTGGCGGCGCTCGGGTCGCTGCTGGCCGCCGGCATCCTGGTGCCGGCGATGCGCCACGCGCGACTGGCCGCTGCGGAGGTCGCCGCGACTCACTGACGCGCGCCGGCAGACCGCCCATCGTTATGGCGTTTGCAATTCATCTCTCTCGAAAAGATGAAATCGCCACCGTACCCGTCGACTACGGGGCTTACGATGAGAATGCCATGGATCACGCACAAATTGCAAGTTCGCATCGCCCTGCTGGCGGCAGTTTCCGGCTGCCTGGGCACTGCGGTACTTCCCTCGGTCGCACAGGCCGCCGGCCCCGTCGGTTGTAGCTTCGCCACCCCCGGAAGCGGTCAGTACGCCTCGACGCTGTGCTGGCTCGACATGTCGGCCTACGACACCACCTCGGCCACCTCGCCCTCCGGCCAGCCGATGTCGGTATCGCTGCCCGGCGGGTACACGCTCACCTTCCATCTGCACACTTCCGGCGGGAATGTCTCGGCCGTGGGCATCCCCACCTGGGGCGGCGCCATCATCGGCAACAACAACTACTACACCGGCGTCTCGGGGCGCCCGGCCTTCTACACGGCGCACGGCGCTGCCCCGGCCACCGTCACGCTCGACAACATCGCCTTGACCGGCCCGGGCGGGGCAGCACAGAACGCCTTCTCGCTCGTCAGTGCTGACGCAGAGAGCACCGCCAACACCGAGAGCATCGTCTGGACTTCAGACACGCCGCTGAGCCAGATCGCGCCCGTCGGCGACGGCTGTAGCGGCGGAGTTGACGTGGAGTGGGTACGACCACCGTGGACTGCGTCGGGCGCCAATCCCGGCGGCATCACCGGCGCCCTGATGCTCTCCGCGCCGGCACCTTCGGCCATCAGCGCGACGCTGACCTCGCCGGCGCAGGAGGGCGTGGCGTTCGGTGTGCTGGTCTCGACCGTGCAGCTTTCGGTGCACATGGCGGGTCGGATCGACGCCGCTGATGCTGCCCAGATGACCGTGACCGGCTCGAATTCCACCCAGGTCGCCTCGGCGGACACCGGCACCGGCGACGGCACCACCGGTCTCGTGCCGTTCGTAACCTCGTACGCCGGCTCGACGCTGACGCTGGCCCAGTCGATCAGCCCCGGCGTGCCGTCCAACTACGACACCTCGTGGGCCTGCACGCGCAACGGCGCGACCGACCCGACGCTTCCCAGCGGAGCCGCGGGCTCGTCGGCGGATGTGCAGGTGGCCGTGGGAGACACGGTCGACTGCATGATCACCAACACGCCGCTCACGCGGGCGATCGCGATCCAGACGGTGGATGGAACTCCCACCGACACCAACGGCGACGGGCTGGTCGACGCGGGCGATTCGATTCCGTACACCTTCCTCGTCGGCAATACCGGACAGCTGACCCTGAACAACATCGCGGTCACCGCGCCGAAGGTCGGCTCCGTCAGCTGCCCGCAGTCGTCGCTGGCCACCGGCCAGCACGAGACGTGTACGGCGAACGCGCCGTACGTGATCATCGGGTGCCGACCAGACCGCCGGCACCGTGACCGTCACCGGCACCTCGACGGGTACCGCTCCCGGCACGACCACGCAGACCACGTCGACCCCGTCCACGGTGGACACCCCTCTGGACTCTCCTGGGCCGGCAGTGACCCTGGTCAAGAGCGCCAACGCATCGGGCGGCAACACCGCGCCGCTCGTGCTCGGCGAGACGATCCAGTACTCCTATCTGGTCACCAACTCGGGCAACGTGCCCCTGCGGTCGGTCGCGGTCAGCGATCCCACCCTCGGCCCCGTAACGTGTCCTGCGCTCGGCCCCTCCGGGCTTGCGCCGGGCGGCTCGGTCACCTGCACCGCCACGAACATCTACACCGTCGGCCCTGCGGATATCGCGTTCGGCTCGGTGACCGACACGGCCACGGCCACCGGCGTCTCGATCACCGGCGGCGGAACGCCGACCTCGCCGCCCTCCACCGTCATCGTGCAGGCCTCGTCGCCCTGCCCCCACGGTCACCATCAGCCAGACCGCCACCGTCGCGCCCGCCGCCCACCAGACCGGCGCAGCGCTGGGTGACACCGTCGCCTACCAGCTTCGTGGTCACCAACACCGGCAACGTGAACCTGACATCGGTCGCGGTGGCCGCTCCGGTCGCCGGCCATGTGACGTGCCCGGCTCCCGGTCCGGCGGGCTCGCGGTCGGTGCCTCGCTTACGTGCACCGCCGATACCCCGCTGACGGTCACCCAGACCCACGTCGACGCCGGCAGCATCGTCGACACGGCGACCGCGACCGGAATCGGCGTGGCGG
The DNA here is from genome assembly GCA_963796875.1 of uncultured Actinomycetes bacterium. Lineage (GTDB taxonomy): Bacteria > Actinomycetota > Thermoleophilia > Gaiellales > JAICJC01 > CAVPTL01. The sequence goes on along the minus strand of CAWCNL010000002.1, from coordinate 835,398 downwards.
GCGGCCAGAGCCCGGTCTCGGCGCCCTCGACGGTCACCGTCCCCACCGTGGGCGCCGGGCCAACGGTGTCGATCCACACCACCGCCGTGGTCACGCCCGCATCCCATCAGACCGGTGTGCTGACCGGCGACACGATCGCCTACAGCTACGCCGTCACGAACACCGGCAACGTGACCCTCGCGGTGGTGCACGTCAACGATCCCCTGGTCGGGTCGGTCACGTGCCCCGCTCCGGCAGCGCCGGGTCTTGCGCCGGGCGCCTCGCTGACCTGCACCGCCGACGCACCACACACGGTGTTGCAGCCGGAGGTCGACTCGGGCAGCGTCATCGACACGGCCACCGCCACCGGCACCGACCTGCACGCAAACAGCTCGCCGCTTTCGGCCCCGTTCGTGGTGACCACCCCGGCCGCCGCCGTCCCCGCGGTTGGTCTGCAGATGACCGGCACCCCCGCTGGGCACGCAAACCCGGCCGCTCTGCTCGAGGGCAACATGGTCGTCTACACCTACCTCGTGTCGAACACCGGCACGGTGATGCTTTCCAGCGTCGCCGTCGACGACCCGGGTATCGGCCCCGTCACCTGTCCGGCGATCCCCGCGCCGGGCCTCGCGCCGGGTGCTTCGGTCACCTGCACCGCCGACCGGCACTATCGCGTCACGGAGGCCGACGTGAGGGCCGGACACGTGGCCACCACCGCCACCGCGTCGGGCGTCGCGGCGATGGGGAGTGCGCACTCGCAGCCCGCCGACTCGATGATGCCCACCGCCCATCTGGTCGCCCGGGTGACCCTCGCCAAGCTTGCCAAGGTGAACGGCCGCGCCGGCGTCAAGGCCCGGCTGGGCCAGCGCATCGTCTACCACTTCCTCGTCACCAACGTCGGCTCGGCGAGCCTGCGCACGGTGACGGTCACCGACCCGACCCAGGGACACGTCACGTGCCCCCGGCTGGCCTCGCCTCTGCGGCCCGGCCACTCGGTCACCTGCACCGCCGACCATGACCACCTCGTCACGTTGCGCGACGTCCGGGCGGGCCGGGTGACGAACACGGCCGTGGCGACCGGCACCTCGGGATCGACCGGTACCAGCAAGCCGTCGCGGCCGTCCACCGCCATCCTGCGTACGGCACCGCCCCGTGACGGCGCCGTCGACACCATCCAGACCGACCTCGGCCGGTCGTCGACGCCCGGCCTGATTGCCGCATCGCCGGTCGCCTTCATCGCCATCCTTGCCATCGCCATCTACCTCTACCGCCGCCGCTCATGAAACGATTTCTCACCACACCGCTCATCGTGCTCGCCGCAATCTGCGCTGCCGGCGTCGCACTCGGCCACACCGTGCTCCACCGCGCATCGGCGCACCACGTCCAGCATCACTACAGGGGCCCCCAGCTGGTGATTCCTGCGCTCGGTGTGCACGCCACCATCGTCGGGATCGGCGCCGACGGCACTGTCGGCAACGCCGATCTGCGGATCCCCTCAAACGTCCATCGCGTGGGGTGGTGGAACGGCAAGGTGTTCAACGGCACACGGCGCACGCGGGTACCCGCACCGCGCCCGGTGAGCCCGGTGTGGCGCTGTTCGCCGGCCATGTGGATTCGGCTCAGCACGGCCCGGGGGCGCTGTACTACCTGCGCTACCTCAAGCGCGGCGACGTGATCCGCGTGGTCGGGCTGCACCACCACACCACCACCTGGAGGGTGATCGCGGCGCCGACGCTCTCACCCAAGACCGCTCTGCCCTCGGCCCTCTTCAATATCGAGGGTCCGGCGCGGCTCGCGATCGTGACCTGTGGAGGCGCGTTCGACCTGGCCGACGGCCACTATCTGGATAACGTGATCGTGTGGGCGGCGCCGGTGCACCACGCCAAGCTGATCAGTAGGAGTACTGCTCCGCGTCGCGATGGCGTTCCAGCGCGAGCTCGATGAGCCGGTCGAGCAGCTCCGAGTAGGGCACCCCGGAAGCCTCGAACAGCCGCGCGTAGACGCTCGTTGACGTGAAGCCCGGGATGGTGTTGATCTCGTTCAGCACCACCCGGCCGTCAGCGGTGACGAAGAAGTCGATGCGCGCCATTCCGGCGCACTCGCACCGGGCAAACGCTACGCGGGCGGCGCGTTGCAGCTCCTCGGTGGCCTCTGCGCCGATGTCGGCGGGCACGTCCAGGCGCATGCCGCCGGGGCTGTACTTGGCCTCGAAGTCGTACCAGTCGGCGTCGATCACGATCTCGCCGGGCAGGCTCACCACCGGCTCGTCATTTCCGAGCACGCCCACCTCGACCTCGCGGCCCACCACCATCTCCTCCACCAGCACCTTGGAGTCGTGCCGGAAGGCCAGCTCGAGGGCTGGTGCCAGCTGCTCGTGCTCGGTCACCTTGGTGATGCCCACGCTCGATCCCAGCCGGGCCGGTTTGACGAAGCAGGGCAGCGAGATCTCGGCCGCCGCGAGCTCGGCCTCGTGGTCGTGCTTCACCCGGGCGCGAAACGTGACGCTGCGGGCGGTCTGGATGCCAACGCTTGCCAGCAGCGGCTTGATCAGATCCTTGTCCATGGTGACGGCCGACCCTGCCACGCCCGACCCGATGTAGGGCAGGCCCGCCATCTCGAGCAGCCCCTGGACGGTGCCGTCCTCGCCGAACGGCCCGTGCAGGATCGGCAGCACCACGTCCAGTGGGCCGATGTCGCCGGGTGTCGCAGGAGCGCTGCCCGGGCGCGGGATGACGGCGCCCGCCGCACCGCCGGGCGCGAGCGCCAGCGGCTCGCCGCCCTCGCCCGTGCCGGCCTCGAGCTGCCAGGTGCCGTCCTGTGCGATCTCGATCTCGACCAGCTCGTAGCGCTCGGGGTCGAGCGCCGCGGCCACCGACCGCCCCGACTCCACCGAGATCTGGTGCTCGGAGCTGCGTCCGCCGTAGAGCACGGCCACGCGCAGGCGCGGCTCGCTCATGTCGTCGGCGGGGCGGTGCAGTTGCCGTTGAGGTTGTAGACGGCCACGTTGTAGTACACGGTCGTCCCCTGCTGGCGCTGCTCGTTGGCGTTGGGCGACTGGCCGGTGACGATAGCCGTCCTGGGTCTGGTCACACGTATTCACCTGCTGCCGGCCGGGCCGGAATCCGTTGGCCTCGATGGCGGCCCGGGCATTGGCCTCGCTCAATCCCTTGATCGAGGGCACCGTGGCCTGGCCGGGGCCGCTCGAGACCTGGATGGTGAGCGTGGTGCCCTGCTGCACCTGTGAGCCGGCGGCCTGTGGACTCGTGCCGATGACCTTGCCGCTGGCGACGGTGGTGCTGCTGGTATCCGTGCAGCTGCCCGACAGTCGATACGACTCCAGCTTCTGGGTCGCCCCGTTGCAGCTCAACCCCGAGACGTCCGGGATCGTGACGAATCCGCTGGCGTACTGAATCACGATCTGTTGGCCGCTGATTAGCCGTCGTACCGGCGTTGGGCTTGGTCGAGATCACGTTGTTGGTCGCCTGCTTGGGCGAGTTGATCGACTTGGTGGTGAGGTTGGTGAAGCCCTTCTGCCGGAGCTCGGACTTCGGCGTCGCTGACCGACTTACCCGTGACGTCGGGGACCTGGGTAGATCCCGGCCCGGCGCTGATGATGAGCTTCACCGTCGAGCCCTTGTCGACGCTCGTACCGCTCCCCGGATCGGGTTTGACCACGATGTTGCTCGCGGGCTGGCTCAGCGTGGTGGGCGTGCACTTGCCGACGAGTCCGACCTGGGTCAGCCGTTGTTCGCGGCCTGCGGACACGGTATGCCCTGAAGGCCGGGCGGGACGGTCACCTTGATCGGTGTGCAGCTGGTTGTAGACCACCAGGCCGATCGCCGCAGCGACGGCCAGCAGCAGGATCACCAGGAGCCACGGCCAGATGCTGCGCTTGGGCGCCGGGCGCGGCTGCGGCGGAGGCTGGCGGCCGGCCATCACCGTGGTCGCGGCGGCCTGCTGGGCCGAGATCACCTGCGTGGCCTGCTGCGTATCTGACGACACGGCGCCGCCGCGCGACACGCGTCGCAGCTCGTCGGCCATCGCCCGCGCCGAGCTGTGCCGCAGCGCCGGATCCTTGGCCAGCGCGCGCATCACGACCTGCTCCAGCTCGGGCGACACCAGCCGGTTCTTCGACCGCAGCGACGGCGGCTGGTCCGACACCTGCTTCATGGCGATGTCGACCGCGCCCTCGCCGGTGAACGGCAGCTCGCCGGTGAGCATCTCGAACAGCACGATGCCCATCGAGTAGAGATCCGACTGCGGCCCCACCGGCTGGCCGCGGGCCTGCTCGGGCGACAGGTACTGCGCCGTACCGACGATCGAGCCGACCTCGGTCATCTCCTGTGTGTTCTGCGCGCGGGCGATGCCGAAGTCCGTCACCTTCAGCCGGCCGTCGTGGGTCAGCACCATGTTGTGCGGCTTCACGTCGCGGTGGATCACGCCGCGGCGATGGGCGAAGTCGAGCGCGTCGAGCGCCTGGGTGGCCCACGCGATCGCCTCGGCCTCGGGCAGCGGTGCGCGGCGAGTGATCTCCTGCTTGAGCGTCGGCCCGTCCAGGAACTCCATCGCGATGTAGTAGGTGCCCTCGGCCTCGCCGCGGTCATACACCGCCACGATGTTGGGGTGGTTCAGGCTGGCCGCGGCCGACGCCTCGCGGCGGAACCGCTCGACGAATCCGTCGTCCTGGGCGTAGCGGTCAGACAGGATCTTGATCGCCACCTGGCGGCCCAGCGACTCGTCCACGGCCAGGTACACATCCGCCATTCCGCCCGAGCCGAGGCGCCGGTCGAGCCGGTAGCGATTGTCGAAGAGTTTGCCGTTGACGGGAGTGTTGGGATCCATTTGTGCTGCTTACTGTGCCAAATTTGGGCCGAGGTAGGCCCTGATCACATTCGCCGCGATGGGTGCCGCGACCTGTCCGCCGAACTCGGTGGTGCGGTCGATCACCACCGCGACGGCGATCTTGGGGATGTCGCCTGGGGCTCCGGGTGCGAAGGCGATGAACCACGAGGAGTAGATGCTGCACCCGGTGCAGAGCTCGGCTGTCCCGGTCTTGCCGGCCACCGGAAGACCGCCGATCTGGGCCTCCTGTCCGGTGCCCTCGTCCACTACCTTCTGCATCATGCCGGTCATGTCCTGTGCCGTTTGGGCCGACATCACCTGCTCGACCGCCTGCGGGTGGGCGCGGTAGACGGTGCGGCCGCCTGGGCTGACGGCGCGATCGACGATCGACGGCTGCATCAGCGTTCCCCGGTTGGCGATCGCCGAGACCACCTCGGCCATCTGCAGCGGCGTCACCTGCAGGTTGCCCTGGCCCATGGCGGTGCGCTCGAGGTCGATCGGTGCGTTGGCCGCCAGCGGCTTGCCGTTCTGGTAGATGCCGGATGTGGCCACCTCGTCGCTGGGCAGGTCGATCGGCGGCTTGCTGAAGAACCCGAACAGGCTCATGGTGTTGCGCATGCGCTGCAGACCCAGGTCGGTGCCGATCTGGGCAAAGACGGTGTTGACCGAGTAGGTCAGGGCAGTAGTCAGGTCGATCGGGTAGGAGAACGACTCGTGGCCGGCGTTGCAGAGTTGGAGGGGAGTGCCGTAGTGCAGGCACGCCGGCGCCGAGGTGAGCGGCGAGGTGGGCGTGTACTTGCCGCTCTTCAGCGCCGCGGTTGAGGTGACCGTCTTGAACGTCGAGCCGGGGATGTAGAGCCCCTGAGTCGCGCGGTTGAGCAGCGGCGACCCCGATGTCGGCCGCAGCAGCTTCGGGAAGTTCGCGGTGACGGTGTTCGGGTTGAACGTCGGAGTCGAGGCCATCGCCAGCACCCGGCCGGTGGAGGGCTGGATCGCCACGACCGCGCCGCGCATGCTGCCCAGCCCCTGCACCGCCGCCTTCTGGGCCGGCACCGAGAGGCTCGTGACCAGGTTATTGCCCGTGACCGTGCTGCCCGTCAGCGTGTCGCCGAGGTTCTGCAGCTGGGTCGAGAGGTTCGCGTTGGACGACGTCAGAAAGTCGTTGTAGGAGAGTTCGAGCCCGGTGCGGCCCTGATCGGCGCTGTTGTAGCCCACCACCTGCGCGAACAGGCCGCCGAACGGGTAGCGGCGGGTGTAGATGGTCTGGCTGTCGCGGGTGGTCTTGCGGTTGCGCGGCCAGCACGGTCTTGCCGTTTGCGGCAAAGATCAGGCCGCGCTTGATCTGCAGCTGGCGATACACCAGGCGGGCGTTGTCGGCCCGCGCGGCCAGCGAGTCGGCCGCCCAGATCTGCCAGAAGGCGGTCATGGTGATGAGTACGGCAAAACCGACCGCACACAGCTTGAACAGGTTCTGGATCTGGTGGTTCACGTGCGCCTCGGTGCGCGGTTACTGACCATCAAGAGCAGCGCCAAAAGCAGGAAGTTCGAGACGATCGAGGAGCCACCGTAGCTCACGAACGGCAGCGTGATGCCGGTCAAGGGCACCAGCCGGACGATGCCGCCCACGATCAAGAATGCCTGCAAAGTGAAGGCAAACGTGAGTCCGGTGGCCAGCAGCGTCGAGAACCCGTCGGGGGCGATCGTCGCGATCTTGAACCCGCGATAGGCAAACAGCAGGTAGAGCAGCAGCAGGCCCGCGGCGCCGGCCAGGCCGGCCTCGTCGGCCCACACGGCGTAGATGCCATCGGTCTGCGCGGCGGGAATGATCGGGTGGGGAGGGTTTCCCACCAGCTGGAAGCTGCGTCCCAGCCCGGTGCCGAACACCCCGCCGTCGGCGATGGCCTCGATCGACTGCACGATCTGGTAGCCGGCGGCCTGCGAGGTTGACCACGGGTCGAGCCAGATCTGGAACCGCTCGTGCACGTGGGCGATGTTCTGGTAGACGAACCACGATCCGGCGACGAACAGCCCCAGCCCCACGACCGTGTAGGCGTGCCGCCCGGTGGCCACGTAGAGCATCGCCAGGAAGATGCCGAACAGGAGCAGCGCGGTGCCCAGATCGTTCATCACGGCCACCACCACCAGCGCGAGTCCGGTCATCAAGAGCAGCGGCCCGAAGTGCTTCATGGCGGGAATGCCGATGCCGAGCACCCGCCGGTGGGCCATGGTCAGCACCTCGCGCTTCTCGCGCAGATACCCGGCCAGGAACACGACCAGCAGCAGCTTTGCGAACTCGCCGGGCTGCACCTGCACGCCGCCGAAGCGCAGCCAGAGCTTGGCGCCGTTGACGTTGGTGCCGATCAGCATCGTCACCACCAGCAGGCCGACGGCGGCCGCGGCGAGCGTGTACTTGTAGCTCTCCAGCCGGCGTACGTCTCGCAGCCCGAAGATCGTCAACGTGAATCCCAGCAGCCCCACGATGATCCAGATCGACTGGTCGCGGGCCAGCACCGGGTCGAGCCGGTAGATCTCGATCAGGCCGATCGCGCTGAGGATCGCGGCCAGCGGCAGGAGCCACGGATCGGCGTTGGGCAGCCCGGCTCGCACCACCAGGTGCGCGACCACGAACAGCGCCAGGAAGAGCCCGGCGTAGATCAGCGAGGTCGACCGGATCTCCTGCTGGCGGGCGGTGTAGACGGCCAGGAACCCGATCGCGGTGATCACGCCCACCCAGCAGCAGGTTCACCAGCTCGCGCATCCGCGGCGTGCGCATGGTGCGGATCACGAGCTCGGCTCCAGCTGCTGGACCGCGGCGTGCGCGTCGCTGGACGAACGCAGCCGGTGGTCGAACAGGTGCTTGCGCTGGGCCTGCGTGAGCACGCGGTACTGCAGGGCCGACTCGAACGTCTCGCGGTAGAGCTTGATGCCAAACGGCAGCTCGAGCGGCACGCCCTGGTACACCGCCACCTTGCCGGTGGCCTGGTTTGCACCCACGAAGTGGCTCCAGCGCAGCCCGGCGAGCGCCGCGCCCGCGACCACCACCACCACGACGACCGCGGCCAGCCCGCCGAGCACCAGCCGCAGGGTGCCGTGTCCGTTACCCGGCTCGTCCTCGGCGGCTCGCGGCTCCACCGCGCCACACGTGGGCGGGCAGCACGTGGTCGCCGGGAGTCTGGGTCTCTTCCTCGTCCACCTCGCCGATCCGAAACACGATCACCGTGACGTTGTCCTCGCCGCCGGCGGCCAGCGCGGCGGTGATCAGCGCGTCGGCGGCTGCGGCCGCGTCGCGGTTACTGATCAGGATCTCGCGGATGAATCCCTCGTCGATCATCGTGGTCAGCCCGTCGCTGCAGATCATGATCACGTCGTCGGCGACGGCGTCCACGCTGAACGTGTCGACCTGCACGTCGGCCTCGGCCCCGAGCGCGCGCGTGATCACGCTGCGCTGGGGGTGATGCTCGGCCTCGGCCTCGGTCAGCTCGCCCTGCCGCACCAGCTCGCCCACCAGCGAGTGGTCGTTGCTGAGCCGGGTCAGCTCGCCGTCTCGCAGCAGGTAGGCGCGGCTGTCGCCGACGTGGGCGAAGGCGATGTGGTTCTGTTCGTCGACCAGCGCAGCGATCACGGTGGTGCCCATGCCGGCCACCTCGGTGTCCTCCAGCGCACGCTGATGGATGCGGCGGTTGGCAAGGATCACGACCTCGCGCAGGGTCTCCTCGCCGTGCGGGTCGCGCAGGCTGGCCTGGGCGAACTCCTCGGTGGTCATGCTCGAGGCGATCTCGCCGGCCTGGGCGCCGCCCATGCCGTCGGCGACCATGAACAGCGGCTCGCGGATCAGATAGGAGTCCTCGTTCAGGCGGCGCACGTTTCCCACCTGCGTCGAGCCCGCGCGATCGACGACGCCGAGCACTAGCTGGCCTTCTCGTAGAGCAGCTGGGTCTGGCCGATGGTGATCACATCGCCCGGTGCCAGCTGGCGGGTGCCGTTCAGGCGGGCACCGTTGACGAACGTGCCGTTGGTGGAGCGCAGGTCTTCGATCACGTCGACGTCGGTGCCGCGCACGAACCGGCAGTGCTGGCCCGACGCATACCCGTCGGCCTGCAGGCGGATGTCGGCCGCCTCGTCGCGTCCCACCAGCAGCTCGTGCGAGATGGGCAGCTGCGCTCCGGCGGCCAGCTCGGGGCTCTGCGCCACCACCAGCCGGCCGGCCGGCCGCGGCGGTGCCGCCGGGGCGGCGGGCGGCGGCTTGACCGGCGTGAGGATCATGCTCTCCTGCCCCGCCTGCATGTCGCGCGACGCGACCCGGATGACTCTCCACACGAACAGGTAGAGCAGCACCACGAACCCGATCTTGAGTGCGAGCAGGAGTTGTTCAACCAAGGCGACGCTCGAACGTGAGCTTGGTCTGGCCCACGCCGATCACGTCCCCGTTCATCAACGCCGTCTCGGAGACGGTCATGCCGTTGACCTCGGTGCCGTTGGTCGATCCCAGATCGACCAGTGAGTACCCGTCACCGATGCGGCGAATCTCGGCGTGCGTGCGCGAGACGTTGGCATCGTTCACCACCACGGTGCAGCCGCTCGACCGGCCGATCGTCGTGACCGGGCCGTTCAGGTCGATCGTCTTGCCGTCCCATGCGAGGGTGGCGCGCTCGGCTCGGGTGCGGGCTCCGGTTCGGGCGGCGGCGCGGGGGTCGGGTCGGGCGCATACACCATCGTGTGTGCGGCCGCCACGGCGGGCGGGAGGGGATCGATCGGCGGAAGTGCAGCCTCGAGCGGCACGTCGAGCACGTCTTCGGGCGGCTCGGGCGGCGCCGCCGGTACTGGCGGAGCGGGCGCGGGCCGCACCTCGGCCACCGGCACCTCATCGACGTCAGCGCTCTCCACCGAGATTCCGAACAGCCCGACGGTCAGATCCGGCTCGGTCACCAGGCTCACGTGCGGGCGGGTGGTGAGGCTGTACCCCTCGCGCCGCGCGTGCTCGGCCAGGTACTCCTCCAGCTCGTTGGTCATCTGCGTCTCGTAGGCGGTGAACTGCTCGCGATCCTCGGGATTGAGGTGCACCGTGTAGACGTTGGGCACGTACACCCGATGAATCGAGATGGTGCGGTGATCGTCCATCTCCTTGGCGAGCTTGCGGGCCAGCTCGACCGGTTGAACGCTGGAGCGGAGGGTGCGGCCGAAGGCGCCCTCGACCAGGTCCCCAATTTTCTTCTCGATGTTGCGGAGAACACTCATGGACGGTGGGCGAAGCGTCGGGGTCGCCACGAAGAATCAGCTGCCGAAGCTTATCCGAGGGCTGACGCGCGCCCATACGCCAGCCGCGAGAGCCGCCAGCAGCGCGACCGCGGCGGCCTGCGGCCAGGCACCGCCGGCTCCGGCCATCACCGGCATGGCAACCAGCGCACATCCAAACCCCAGACCCCACAGAGCGATGGCCTGGGCGCGCTTGCCCGAGCGGGGATTCCAGGCGGACGGCAGCAGCGCCGCAAAGGCGATCATGGCCGCAGCGACGCCCGCCGCCGCGGGCGCGTGGGCCAGCACCGACACGTAGATCAGGGGATTGTTCGCAGTTCGGCAGATCGGCCGTGGCGGCTGCCGGTACCAGCGAGCCGGCCACCAGCACCATCGCGGCGCCGATTGCGGCCTCGATCATGCGCCGGTTGCGGGTGGGCGCGGTTGCGGCCACCAGCACGAACGCCGGCCCGAGGCCGACCACGGCCAGCGGCCAGGCCACGAGCGGCGCCAGAACGCGATGCCGTTCCCATCCGCGGGCCTGCCAGATCCACGCCGAGACCGTCGCGATCCACACCAGCCCGGCCGCCTGGGCGAGGTTCCAGAAGCAGGGCGTGAACAGCACCCCGGCGACCGCGAGGCAGCCGATGGGGCTGAACCAGGCGATCACGCCCATCAGCACCGCCAGGGGCAGCGTCCATTCGGTCGGATAGAACGGGAAGGACGTGAGCGCGAAGAGCGTGGTCACGGCCACCAGGGCCGAGCCGAGCGCGCGGGCGGTCAGCGGGTGCAGCTGGGGCACACCCTCCACGCGCCGCTTCGGCGGTGCCTTGCGGGGGGCGGTCGCGAGCCGCAGGATCTCGGACTCCGACTCGGCGGCCTCGGGATCGGCGTCGCCCGCCGCGGCAGGCTGCTCGGCGGCGTCGTCGGCTCGGGGCGCAGCGCCCACAGAAGGCGGTCGCGCAGCTCGACGGCGCTCGGGCGGCGGCGCGGGTCGTGGTCGAGCGCGTCGGCGAGCACGTCGGAAACCTCTCTGGGGAGGTCGGGCCGCACCTCGTGCAGCGGCGGTGCACCGGCGCGCAGCTTCTCCAGAAGCTCGGGCAGCGTCTTCGCCTTGTACGGGTTCCTGCCGGCCAGCCGAGCGTAGAGCGTCAGCCCGGCGGCCCACACGTCGGTGGCGCCGTCGGCGCGCTCGCCGGCGGCCTGCTCGGGCGCCATGTAGCTGAGCGTGCCCATCAGCCGCTGGTCGATGGTGGTCTCCATCGCGTCCTCGTCGCGGGCGATGCCGAAGTCGGTCAGGCACACCTCGCCGGTGGTCGACACCAGGATGTTGGCCGGCTTCACGTCGCGGTGCACCACTGCCGCGGGAGTGCGCGTGGGCGAGCGCGTCTGCGACCGCCGCGATCGCCCGGATCGCCTCATCGTCGGTCAGGTCGGTGCGGTCGAACCGCTCGCCGACCACCAGCTCCGAGATCAGGTAGGCGTTGTCGTCGTCTGCCTCGACGCCGACGACCGCGTGGATGTTGGGGTGCTCGAGCTTCGAGGCGGTGCGCGCCTCGCGTTCGGCGCGGGTGGCGAGCCCTTCGCTGCGCCGGAAGACCTTGACGGCCACGTCGTGCGAGCCGTCGGCGGCCCGCCCCGAGTAGACCGAGCCGAACCCGCCCTTGCCGAGCATCTCCTGCAACTCGTAGCGGCCGACGATGGTCTGGCCGGACAGGTCGGGGGGGGTGTCGAGCTTTGCGGGTTGCGCCACGCCGAGGGTTTTGCCGCGGCCCGGCGGAGTCCTGCAAATCCGCCGTATCCGTGGCCCGTGGTAGGGTGAATTCGTGCCTCCTGAAGACTTCTTTGACGAGGACTGGGAGGAGCCGACCGGAACCCAGGACACGGCTATCACCCGGCCCGCGGGTGATCAGCAGCAGCGTGGTTCTGACCCCGCCGGACCACCTCCTCGGCGCACCCGGCCGCCGCTGCGCCGCGACGCCGATGACGACGATTCCGGTGGCGGAGGTGGGCGCGGCGGAGGTGGAGGCCCGCGCATGCCCAGGGGCGCTCCCAACCTGGAGTACGGCCGGTTGGGGATCCTGGCCGCCGCCATCATCGTGGTGCTGCTGCTGGGGTACCTGCTGGTGCGGCTGCTCTCCGGCGGCGGTGGCATCCCCGCCTCGCAGCAGTACTTCAACGACCTGCGGCCGATCATCCGCAGCTCGAACGCGGCCGGCAACGACTTCCACACGCTGATGATCAAGCGCGGAGTGCCGGTGAACCAGTTTGTGGCCCAGCTCACCGAGCAGATGAACACGTCGCAGGACGTGGTCAACAAGGCGGCGCGCGCTGAAGCCGCCCGAAGGAGCTGCGGCCGGTGCAGCCGTTCCTGCTGCAGGCGCTGCAGTACCGCGTCAACGGGCTGCGCTGCCTGATCAAGAACGCCGCCGGCCGCATACAAGGCCACCAGCCAGACCGCCGCCGGTGCGCCGATGGCGCTGTGCACGCACAAGCTGCTGGCGTCCGACACGATCTACGCCGACTCGTTCGCGGGCGCCTCGACCTCGATCCTGCAAGCAGCACAACACGGTCGCGCAGCCGCCCAACTCGCAGTTCCTGGCAACCAGCGACACCAACCTGGTGCTGGCGGCCGACTTCGGCGCGGCCATTCAGCGGCTGCGCGGCAAGGTGCAGCCCGGCCTGCACGGCACCTCGGTGGGCCGCATCGTGGTGCAGCCGAACAGGAACGGTGCTGAAGGGCGCGGGGCCGACCCAGGTCAAGGAGAGTTCCGACATGTCGTTCGACGTGACGGTGATCAACAAGGGCAACTTCCAGGAAGTCTCGATCCCGGTCACGTTCAAGCTCGCCCATTCCGGGGCCAAGACCATCACCAAGACCCAGACGATCGCGAGCATCGATCCGGGCCAGAAAACCATCGCTCTCGTTCGGTCAACTGTTCAACGCGACCAACCGTCCGGTCTATAACCTGCCGTACACGATTACGGTGAACGTGCAAAAGGTTCCCGGCGAGGTCAACGTGTCCAATAACTCTCGAACGACCAAGGTGATCCTGCTCGCACCATGAGTAGGGCGGATACGGCTATGTATGTCGCGGCCGGCGCGGCTGCGCTCGCGGTGATCCTGGGCATCCTGGTGATCTACCTGATGGTCACGGTGCGGCGGCTGCGTGCCAACCAGCGGCTGGTGGTGGGACGCGGTACGCAGGATCTGGTCGAGTACGCCGTCGGGCTGCTGGCCGGGTGGAGGCCTGCGAGCAGCGGTTCTCCGACGTGGAGGCGCTGACCGCCGCGTCGGCTTCGCGCGTGGACGGCTGCCTGCAGCGCCACTCGCTGCTGCGCTACGACGCGCTGGAGGGGTCGGGCGGCAAGCAGTCGGCCAGCATCGCGGTGATCGACGCGGGCGGCTCGGGGCTCGTGCTCTCGGCGATCCAGGGCCGCGACTACGCGCGCATCTACATCAAGGATGTGCGCGAGGGTGCGAGCGACGTGGAGCTCTCGCCCGAGGAGCAGCGCGTGCTGGACGTCGCTGCCGGCGAACCGTAGAGCGCATAAAAGGGGTCAGTCGCCTGTTATTCACAGAGGACGTTATCGGCAGAGACACGCGGTTGGGGTGAATAACAGGCGACTGACCCCTTTTATTCAGCGAGCCCAGCCCCGCCGTATCCGTGGTGCCTCGCGCGGCGCGCTGCAGGCGGCGTTCCAGGGGCCACCACCACACCCACTTCGGGTCGATGCCGGCGGTGGCATTGCAGGCGCCGAGGATGGGCGCTGGGGTGCAGCTCTCACGATCCACAGCGGCCGCACTCTCCCAGAGGGATCGGACAGCGTGTACCCTCGGGCGGTGGCCAGGATCCGCCTTGTCCCGCAGTCGCGCGCGTTCTACGAGCTGTTCGACCGTTCCGCCGAGAATCTGGTGGAGACGGCCAAGCTGCTGCTGGAGCTGCTCGAACACCACCCGGCCAGGCGCGGACTGGTCGCCGCGATCCGCGATCACGAGCACACCGGCGACAACGTCGACGCACGAGATCGTGCAGCAGCTGCACAAGACGTTCATCACGCCGATCGACCGCGAGGACATCTACGACCTCGCGATTGCCCTGGACGACGTCTGCGACTTCATGGACGAGGTGGCCGACCAGCTCAACCTGTACGGCGTCGAGGAGGTGCCCCCGGTGGCGGTCGAGCAGGCGCAGGTGATCCTGCAGACCTCGGCCAAGCTCGCCGAGGCCGTGGCCGCGCTCGACGGGCTGCGTGACGTGGGCCAGATCCTGGTCGACATCCACACGCTCGAGGACGAGGGCGACCGGCTGCTGCGCAGCGCCACCGCCGACCTCTTCTCGCACGGTCTGGATCCACTGGTCGTGATCCGCTGGAAGGACCTCCACCAGGGACTCGAGCAGGCCGTGGACGGTTGTGAGCACGCCGCCCACGTGCTCGAGAGCGTGTACCTGAAGAACCGATGAGCGACCCGCTGCTGTGGGTGGTGGTGGCTTCGGCGCTCGCGGCTGCCTGCGTCAACGGCTTCCACGACACCTCGGCCCAGGTGGGCACGCTGATCTCGACCCGGGCGCTGGCCCCGCGCACCGCGGTGCTGGTCGCGGCCGTCGCGAATACGCTCGGCGCGCTCGTGGGCACCGCCGTCGCCACGACCATCGGCACGCGGTTGCTGAACGGCCACGTGCCGCTGCGGGTGCTACTGGCAGCGCTGCTCGGTGCGATCCTCTGGAACCTGCTCCTGTGGCGGCTGGGCAGGCCCAGTTCGTCCACCCACGCGCTCGTCGGCGGGCTGCTGGGAGCCGCGCTCGCGTGTGGCGGCGGGCTGGGCGTCGATTGGGGTGGGGTCGCCCGCTACGCGATCCTGCCGGCCGTGGTTGCGCCCCTGCTGGCCTTTCTGGTGGCGATCGGCTTCGTGGTGGTGCTGCTCTGGGGCCTGCGAGCAGTGCGTCCGGCTCCGGCCAACAGGGCGCTGCGGACCCTGCAGATCGCCACCGGCGGCGGCGCGGCCCTGTTTCACGGCATGAACGACGCGCAGAAGGCAACCGGCGTGATCGGCCTTGCGCTCTACTCGGCGCACCACTCGCAGAGCTTCTCGGTGCCGGGGTGGGCGAGGATCACCGCGGCGCTTGCAATCGGCATCGGCACCTACGCCGGGGGCTGGAGGTTCATGCGCACCATCGCCACGCGCATCGCCCAGCTGGAGCCGGCCGGCGCGGTGGCGGCCGAGACCGCATCGGTGGTCTCGCTCGCGGTCTCGGCGTCGACCGGGCTCCTGGCCGCGCCGACCCAGGTGGTGGGCGTGGCGCTGGTGGGAGCCGGGGCGGTGGTGAGGTTTTCGCCGACGCGGTGGGGCATCACGCGGCACACTGCGCTGGCGTGGCTTCTGACGCCGTTCGCGGCCGCCGGGTTGGCGGCGATCGCCTACGCCGTGCTCGGCGCGTATACCTAATCCAGGTACCGACTACGCAGAATCGGCGATGGTGAGATCGGTCGGGCGGTGGAATGCTGCCGCCTCGTGGTCACGCTCTGCTCCAGCCCGGCCTATCCCTCCGACATGCTCCCCACTCCTCTGACAGGTCCCGTCTCCCGGTACGGCTCACCGTTGTGGCGTGTGGCCGAGGCGGTGGCGACGGTGTCGGAGGCGGGCTGGAGCGACATCGCCGGTGCCACCTGCCGGGCACTGGTCGATCTGCTCGAGCTGGACGAGGCGCGGTACATCACGCCCTCCGGCCAGCTCGGGTGCTGGGATCGTGACCCTCGGCAACACCGCCCCCGCATCCGCCGGCACTGCGTGCAGACCGCAGTATCGGATGCTGGAGAGCGGCCGCTGCAATGGCGTGACGGCGGGTATTCCCTGCTGGCACTCCCGGTACGTCGCAGCGGTCGCCGGGCGGCGGTGTTGGTGGGCGGCGTGCGCGGTGACCGCGAGTTCGATCCCGACGAGCTGCAGGCGGGAATGCTGGTGGCCGCCGCGGCGGCGGCGGGGGCGCTGGAGCCGCCCCGCGAAACCACCGAGCTGGGTCTGGAAAGCTGGGAGCTCGAGCACGGAGGGTCCGAGGTCGACATGGCGGCGGTGCTGCTCGACTCGCTGACCCAGGTGCTCCCCTCCGATGCGTGCTGCCTCTACGGCCTGATCCACGAGACCAACCGCGTGGTGCCGCTGCACTGGGCCGGCGACGAAGTGGGCGGGCGACCCGGCCGGGTGGTATCGCCCGGGGTCGGGTCGGCGGGCGCCGCCATGCTGGACGGGCGACCGCGGATCATCGAAAGTGCGCGCCGCGACAGGCATGCGTCGCGGCTTTTGCCCTCGGCGGCCGACGAGTCGGGCCTGGTGCTGCCTGTGCTGGTGGACGGCGCTCCCGTGGTGGTTGCGGTGTGCGCCCGGGTTGGCGTCGGGCGATTCTCGGCCGATGATCTGCAGAAGGCCCAGAGGGTGGCCAGGCGGTCGTCGGCCTCGTTCAGAGTGGCGCTCGCCCGCAGCGCGGCGGAGCGCGAGGCGAGCATCTCACGGACGCTGCTCGACCTGGGTGATGCGCTCAACGGCCGGGTCGATTCGGTCGGTTCGCTGGCCCAGCTGGTGGCCGCGTCCACCCGCCGACTGGCTCCGGCGTCTCAGGTATCGGTGTGGCTGCGCCGGGGCCGCAAATTCGACTACGCCGCGGGCGCCGGATTCTCGCCCGCCGAGATCGAGCGGCTGCGGGTAGCGCAGCTCGCAACTGACGATCCCGTCGTTCGCTACGCCCTCGACCGGCGGGCGGTTTGCCTGCGCGACCTCGACGTCAGCTCGGCCTACGCGCAGGTGCTCGACGGCGAGCTGCGCGCGCCCCGGGTCGCCGTGGTGCCGATCGGCGAGCGGGCGGCCAACCGGGCGGTGCTGCTCGTCCAGCGCGGGCCGACAGGGTTTGCCGAGTCCGATGTGCGGATCCTGCAGGGCATCGCCGACCAGGCGCTGATCGGGTTGACCAACCGGCAGCTCTACGACGACCTGGAGGAGTCGTTTCTGGCGACCGTCAAGGCGCTGGCGACAGCGCTTGCGACCAACGACGAGTACACCGGCGAGCATGCCTGTGAGCTCGAGGGCCTGTGCACGACCGTCGGGCAGGCGCTGGGGCTCGAGAGCGCCGAGCTGCGCGACGTGGGGCTCGCGGCGGCCCTGCACGACATCGGCAAGATCGGCATTCCGTCCCCGATTCTGCGCAAACCCGCAGCGCTCACGCCCGAGGAGCAGCAGGTGATGCGCCGCCACCCGGAGATGGGCGCCCGCATCATCGCGCCGGTGGCGGCGCTGGACGGGGCGCGCGAGCTGGTGATCGCATGCCACGAGCACTGGGACGGCAGCGGCTACCCGTTCGGTCTGTCGGGCGAGCAGATCCCTCTGGGCGCGCGAATCATCCTCGTGTGCGACGCCTACCACGCGATGACCTCAAATCGCGTGTACCGCCAGGCGCTGCCCAAGGCCGAGGTGCTGCGCGAACTCGAACGGTGCTCGGGGACGCAGTTCGACCCGGTGGTCGCCGACGCGCTGCTGGATCTGGTGCGCTGATCCCGGCGCGTCCCGCCCGCCGGGTCGTGTATCCTTCCACAGGTCGGTACCGATGGCGGTGCCGGCAGAGGCAACGACGCCTCCAGAAGACGGATTTTGCGATCCGCCCTCTGGGGGCGTTTTTTTATGGCCAAAAACAGGAGAGGAGAGCGCAATGGCGATGATCGAGGAGAGTCGCGACACGAGTGCCGCCAAGGCCGAGGTGATCCGCGCAGTACGCGAGCACGACGTGCAGTTCATCCGGTTGTGGTTCACCGACGTCGAGGGCCGCGTGAAGAGCTTTGCGATCACCCGCAGCGAGCTTGAGAGTGCGCTCGACCGGGGGATGGGCTTCGACGGGTCGTCGGTCACCGGGTTCAACGCGATCGAGGAATCCGACATGATCGCGATGCCCGATCCGACCACGTTCAAGATCCTGCCATGGGAGGTCGGCGACACGTCGGTGGCGCGCATGATCTGCGATGTGCGCACGCCGGACGGTGCGCCCTACGAGGCCGATTCGCGGCATGTGCTGCGCACCGCGCTGGATCGCATGCGTTCGCTCGGCTTCGACTCGTTCAAGGTGGGGCCCGAGCTCGAGTACTTCTATTTCAAGATCGCCGACGACGGCACGCCGATCGCACTCGACGAGGGCGGGTACTTCGAGGACACCACCTCCGATGCGTCCGATGCTCTGCGCAAGCACACCGTGCTGGCGTTGCAGGACATCGGGATTCCGGTCGAGTACCTGCATCACGAGGTGGGGCCGTCGCAGCACGAGATCGACGTGCGCTATGCCGACGGGCTCGAGATGGCCGACCACTGCATCACGTATCGCAACGTGGTCAAGGAGGTCGCCAAGCAGCACGGGGTGCACGCCACGTTCATGCCAAAGCCGCTGTTCGGTCACAACGGGTCGGGCATGCACACGCATCAGTCGCTGTTCGTGGGCGATGGCAACGCGTTCTATGACCCGGACGACCGCTGGTATCTGTCCGATGTCGCCAAGAGCTTCATCGCCGGCCAGCTGCGGCACGCGGGCGAGATCTCGATGCTCTTCGCCCAGTGGGTGAACAGCTACAAGCGGCTGGTGCCCGGCTACGAGGCGCCGGTGTATGTGGCGTGGTCGCGGCGCAACCGTTCGGCGCTGATCCGGGTGCCGCTCTACCACCCCGGCGAGGAGAAGGCGACGCGCGCCGAGATCCGCTGCCCCGATCCGTCCTGCAACCCGTACCTGGCGTTCGCGGCGCTGTTGCACGCAGGTCTGGAGGGCATCGAGAAGGGCTACGAGCTGCCGGATCCGATGGAGACCAACCTCTACGACCTGTCCAAGCCCGAGCGCGACGCCCTGGGTATCCAGGCGCTGCCCGAGTCGCTGGGCGAGGCGATCGAGGTCGCGGCCTCGTCCGAGCTGGTCGAGCGGGCGCTCGGCGCCGAACTGCGCGACCGGCTGGTGGCGCTGAAGCGGGCCGAGTGGGACGAGTACCGCAAGCAGGTCACCCCGTGGGAGGTCGACCGATACCTGCGGACGCTCTGAGCCGAGGCCAGGCAGTGCCTGCCGCCGGCCGCGCCCAGCGCGCGGTCGGCGGTACGCTGCGGCCGATGAGTCCCGTGGGCGACCGCGACCGCACGGCCCGCCATCTGCAGCTGCTCACCGACACGATCGCTGCGGTCAACTCGACGCTGGACCTGGCCGAGGTGTTTGCCCAGATCGCCTCGAAGGTCGCCCAGGCGATGGACACCGATGCATGCTTCGTCTACCTCTACGACGAGGCCGGCGGGGTGCTCGAGCTGCGCGCCACCCACGGCACCCGGTTCGACGATCCCGCCCATCGTCCGCGCATGGCGCCGGGCGAGGGCATCACCGGTGCGGCGGCGGCCGCCATGCGGCCGATCATGATCCCGCGCGCCGCGCACCTGGATCCGCGGTTTCGGTCGTTTCCCAATCTGCCCGAAGACGAGTACGAGTCGATCCTGGCGGTGCCGGTGCTGGCCCGTGACCGGCTGGCCGGAGCGCTGAACGTGCGCACCCGCGCGCCCCGCACGTTCGAGCCCGACGAGATCGAACTGCTGTCGGCGATCGCCGCCCAGGTGGGCTCGGCGATCGAGAACGCGAAGCTCTATGCGCGCTCCCAGCAGCGGGTGGCCGAGCTGGAGGCGCTGGCCGACGTTGGCCGCACCCTTTCGACCTCGCTCTATCTGGACGATGCGCTGCGCGGGATCGGCGAGCGCGCGGTGGCGGCCCTGCACGCCGACGGCTGCGCGGTGGTGCTGCAGAGCGAGGACGGCTCGAGCGTGGCGTATCGGCAGGGCGAGGTGCCGGCCGACAGCGAACTGCTGGAGATCTCCGCGCGCGTGCCCGTGGAGGACGAGCGCGTGCTGGCCCAGCCGCTGCTCTGGAAGCAGCGGCCCACCGGTGCGCTGATCGTGACGTCGGTGCGCGGGCGCGCGTGGACGCCGGAGGAGCAGTCGTTTCTGACCACGATCGCCCACGCGGCGAGCGCGGCGGTGGCCAATGCCCAGGCGGCGCTGCGCGGCCTGCTGGCTCAGGAGATCCACCACCGCGTGAAGAACAATCTGCAGACGGTCGCGTCGCTTCTGCGCCTGCAGGCGGGCGCCACGGGCGATGAGGACGCCGCGCGGGCGCTCAACGAGAGTGTGAACCGCATCCTGTCGATCGCCGCGGTGCACGACCTGCTCACGGCCACGCGAGAGGACGATGTGGACTGCGCCGGGCTCGTCGGCCGGCTCGAGGCGATGCTCGGGCAAGGGCTGGGCGGGCGCACGGTCGAGTCGCAGCTCGAACCCGTGCTGCTCTCGGGTCAGCGCGCGACGGCGCTTGCGCTGGTGTTCTGCGAGCTGTTCCAGAACGCCGTCGAGCACGGTTCGGGGACGATCTCGGTGACGCTGACCAATACGGACGACCGGGTCGAACTTGCGGTGGCCGACCAGGGCGCCGGGCCGGCCGCCGAGCTGCAGGAGGGGCTGGGGCTGACGATCTCGCGCGCGCTGGTGGAGGGCGAGCTCTCGGGCCGGTTCGAGCTGGGCGAGGGAAGGGCGGTGGTCACGTTCCCCGCGTCCTGATCGCAGAGGACGAGACCATCATCCGGCTCGACCTGGTGGCGATGCTCGGCCGCGCCGGGTTCGACGTGGTGGCCGAGGCACGCGACGGGGCAGAGGCGGTTGCGCTCGCGCGCGCCACCGAGCCGGACATCGCGCTGCTCGACGTCAAGATGCCCGAGCTGGACGGCATCGAGGCGGCCCGGCAGATTCTCGAGCAGCGGCCGATCCCGGTGGTGATGGTGACGGCGTTCTCGCAGCGCGAGCTGGTCGAGCGGGCGCTGGCGGCCGGGGTGTTCGGGTACCTGGTCAAGCCGTTTCGCGAGGACGATCTGCTGCCCGCGATCGAGACCGCGCGGGCCCGTCACGCCGAGCTGGTAGAGCTGCGCGCCGAGTCCGACAGCCTGCGCGAGGCGCTCGCTGCGCGCAAGGTGATCGAGCGCGCCAAGGGTCTTCTGATGGAGCGCGACGGACTGAGCGAGAACGAGGCCTTCGGCCGCATGCGCCGCGCCGCGCAACAGACCGGCCGCCCGCTGCGCGAGATCGCCGAGGCCATGGTCGCCACCCTCAGCGCCTAACTGCAACAAACGTGCCAGGCACGTTTGTTGCCAGCGGCGTTTTAGGGGACCAGGTCGACCGGGCCGTCGATCTGGCATCTGCTCTCGTGGTTGGTGCAGCCAAGGACGGCAGTCGGGATCGCGTACGTGTGTGAATCCCCGTGCTCGTCGTGATAGTGGAGTGCCACGCCGTGGATGAAGTTCCGTCCCCGCGCTGTAGGTAGCAGCCCGATCATGATCTGTACGGAGGCGCCCGGATGGTTCTTTGGATTCACGACGAACCCGCGCAGTGGCCGTCGTCCTGAGAGCACCGACGTGGCATGGCTGGAGCTTGGAGGGAACGTTAGGTCGCCGGATAGGAACTCCCGGCCGACAAGACGTCGTGCCAGTGCTCCGACAATCCGAAAGCCGCGGGCTGGGCCGATAATGCTGACGCGGTCCAGCGTGACCGGCTCGTCAGTGGAGTTTCGCACGGCCATGTCGCTGAAGGTGAAGGCGTGGCCCGCGTCGACGTAGATGCCACTTCCAGTCGCCGATCCCGGCGGTTGAAAGTAGCTGCGCTGGTGGTTGGCGGGCGTGCACGCCACCGTCAAGATCGCGGCTGTCGCCAGGACGGCGCCCACGCCAGACCGTCCTGCAGAGAATCCGTCACGCACCCGCGAACACTCGCTTCGCAGTGTATGGCGTCGCATCGCTTCCGCACAACATCCGTGAGCCTGTCCGGGTGAACGACCAGACGCTCGTGACATTCTTTGAGAACCCGCTCTGGGATTCAAGTGACAGCGGTCCGAGCGTAACCGCCGCACTGAACCACGTCGCTTGACTGTCATTCCGGGTGAACGTGTGCTGCCCCGGTAGAAACGTATGGAAGTGCGGACTCTTGGAGCATTGGCCATCCTCGTCCTGGGTGGTTTGGGCGCCGAGCCCTACGTCGAGCCCGTTCCACCCCACCGCACGCTTCTCTTTCTGATGACTGCAGGTGTTCAGGAACTGATGGAAGTCGAAGATGGCGATGACACGCCTTCCGTGCGGATGTCGGCCAGAGATTCCCGTGCTCCCCGCGGTTCCGCGCGAAGACGAGTTGCCAACGTGCACCGATCCGCCCACGTGGTAGTCGCCGTCGCTCCCGGTGATCCCGTACTGGATGCTGGAATCGGCTGATGTCCCATAGGTGAACTCATCGTGCTGGCCGGTCCACGAGTGAACCTCGCCGACCACCACCGGTTTGGTGCCGAGATCAGACACATCGGCCTCCCGGCACGGCGGGCTAGCCCCGTGAGGCTGCACGGAGCCGAATTGAGCACCTGCCGGTCGAGCGAGGCGGGCGGCCACGGTGGGAGACACCTTCAGCACCAGCGGACTTCCGGGCGACAGATCGACATCCCGAGTGGGCTGGGCGCTGGTGGCAGGATCGGTCCATTGCTGGACACCCGATGTGGGCGTGACAAGTCCGGCGGAGAACCCCCAGGACGTTGTACGTCCGTGGGCGGTGTCCGTAACGTCGAGTTCGAAGTTTGCGTATCCGCCATTCGTGTCTTGTGCGGCAACGATCTGACTCGTAAGTGAAGTTGGAAGTGAGTAGTTGCCCGACATATCCGTTGTAGTCGACGCGACGGCGACGGGAATGATGTCCCCGTTCGAGTTGGGAGCCGGCTCCAGGTTCGCGACGACGGTCACATCGGCCAGTGGATTAGCTGATCCGTCCGTGACAGTGCCGGAAATGAGCACCGGGGGTTGTGCGCCTGACGCGCCGCCTCCCGGCAGAGTCACGGCGACGGCTGCGCCAATGAGTGCGACACCGAATAATGCCGCCGATAATTTGCGAGATACAAGTGGCACGGACACTCCTTCTGGAGGTGAAGGATTCCACGGTATCTCGTGTACTGCTCTTCAAATAACTTGTAACAGAGAACTTGCCAGAACCGACACACGCTTGCGACGGACTACGCCTGGGCGGCGAAGCGCTCCCACTCGCGGTACTTGTACGCAAGTTCGTGCTGCAGCTCCTGATGCCGGCGGCCGTCGGCTTCGAGCGCGATCGGGTCGGTGTACGAATCGGGATCCGAGAGCCGCGTCTCGATCGCGCCCATCTCCTCTTCCATCGCACCGATCTCGCGCTCCAACCGACTCGTCTCGCGCTTGGCCCGTTGGGACGGCTTGCGCGGCTCGGCCTTCTCCCGCTTTGCCTTCGGCTGCGGTTTTGGCTTTGTCGGCTTTGGCGCCACCGCGACCGGCGACGCGCCGCTCTCGTGCGCCACGGCGTAGGCACCGAACGCGCCCTCGCGGGCCACCAGCCGCCCGTCCTCGATCGCAATCGTGCGCGTCGCGATGGCCTCGATCAGCGCCCGGTCGTGCGACACCAGCAGCAGCGTGCCCTCGTATGCCTCGAGCGCGTCCTCGAGCGCCTCACGGCTCTCGATGTCGAGATGGTTGGTCGGCTCGTCCAGCACCAGGAAGTTCGCGCCCGAGATGACCGTGCGGGCCAGCGCCAGCCGCCGCCGCTCGCCGCCCGAGAGCGCCGAAACCGGCTTCTCGACGTCGTCGCCCGAGAACAGGAACATGCCCAGCAGGTCGCGCGCCTGCGGCCCGGTCAGCCCCTCGCGCGTGATCACCTCGAGCATCCGGTACACCTCGGGAATCTCGAGCGACTGCTGCGAGTAGTAGGCGACCTGCACGTTGTGGCCCAGCTTCACCTTGCCCGCCTCGGCCGGCCGGTTACCCAGAAGCGTCTCGATCAGCGTCGTCTTGCCGGCGCCGTTCGGTCCGATCAGCGCGACCCGCTGGCCGCGCTCGATCGCAAACGACGCATCCTTGATCAGCGTCCGACCCGCCACGGCCACCGTCACACCTTCGGCCTCGAGCACCAGCCGGCTGCTGCGCGGCGGCGCCTTGAACTGCAGCCGCAGCGACTTCTGCGTGGTCACCTTCTCGACCCGCTCGATGCGCGCCATCGCCTTCAGCTTGCTCTGCGCCTGGCGCGACTTGGTGCCGTACCGGAACCGGTCGACGAACCGCTGCAGGTGGGCCAGCTCGGCCTGCTGGCGTTCGAACGCACCCGCCTGCGCCGCCAGCCGCTCGGCCTCGACCCGGCGAAAGTGCGAGTAGGAGCCCTTCTCGAACCGGCCCTTGCCCCGATCGATCAGCAGCACACCGCTTGCCACCGACTCGAGGAACCAGCGGTCGTGCGAGACGAACATCACCGCCGCGTCCAGCCCGTCGATGTGCTCCTCGAGCCACTCGATGGCCTGCGTATCCAGGTGGTTGGTCGGCTCGTCCAGCAGCAGCACGTCGGGTTCGGCGGCCAGCGCCCGCGTCAGCGATGCCCGCGTCAGCTCGCCGCCCGAGAAGCTCTTCAGCGGCCGGTCGAGATCCTCCGGCGCAAACCCCAGCCCGCGGGCCACGCTCTCGAGCCGCGAGCGCCACGCATAGCCGCCGGCCCGCTCGAACTCGCGCTGGGCCGCGTCGTAGCGGCCCAGCACGGCAGGGTCCGAGTCACCGGCCGCCATCCGCTGCTCCAGGTCGCGCAGCTCCCCTTCCAGCCGCTCGGCCGCCGCCGCCCCGCCGCCCACGTACTCGCCGAGCGTGGTCGGCGAGGCCAGCGGAGGGCGCTGGTCATGCAGGGCCACGCGCATGCCGGCGGTGATCGAGATATCGCCGCGATCCGGCGTCAGCTCGCCGGCCACCAGCCGCAAGAGCGATGTCTTGCCGGCGCCGTTTCGGCCGATCAGCGCCACCCGGTCGCGCGGCCGCACGATCGCCGAGACGTCGCTGAGGATCTCGTCGCCGCCAAACGACAGCGCCACCGAGGTGATGTGCACGGTCACGCCAGGAGGCCCTCCATGATCTCCAGCACCACCTTGCCGAACCGGTCGGCCTCATCCATCCGGGCGTGCGCGGCGGCAGCCTGCTCCAGCGGCAGCACGCTGTCGATCACCGGCGCGATCGCGTGTGCTTCCACATGCCGCAGCATCGCGGCGAACTCGCGCGGGCTGCCCATCGTGGTGCCCGCCAGCGTCCACTGACCGAAGTAGAGCCGCGGCAGCGGCACGGTCGGGTCCTCGCCGCTGGTGCGGCCAAAGCACACCAGCGTGCCGCCGGGCCGCAGACACTCCCAGGCGCCGTCCCACGTTGGCCCGCCGGCCGAGTCGATGATCACGTCGACCTCGCCCACCTGTTGGGCCCAGTCGGGATCGGTGTACAGCACTCCGCGATGTGCGCCGAGGCCGATCGCCCGTTCGATCTTGGCCGTCGATGACGACGTGACCGTGACCTCGGCGCCCAGCGTGTGGGCGAACTGCACGAGGAACGTGGCGGTGCCCGCACCCGCACCGGCGACCAGCACCCGCGCGCCCTCTCCCACCTCGCCGCGGGTGACGAGCGCGCGCCACGCGGTCAATCCCGCCAGCGGCAGCGCCGCGCTCTGCTGCCAGTCGAGACCCCGGGGCCGCGCGAACAGGTCGGTTGCAGGTATCGCGATGCGTTCGGCATAGGTGCCCTGCCGCGGTATGCCCAGGATGTTGAAGTCCGGTCCAGGTGCGTCTTCCCGCGGCCCCCAGCCGATCGACGGGTTGATGACGACCTCGGCGCCGAGTGGCGGCTCGAGTACGCCGTCGCCGTGGGCCACCACCCGGCCCGCGCCGTCAGATCCCAGGATTGCGCCGATCTCGGAGTCGGGCCGGCCCCGGCGGATCCACACGTCGCGGCGGTTGATCGCCGCCGCGGCCAGCTCGACCACCGCCTCGCCCGCCGCAGGCACGGGTTCGGGGACGTCGGCGAGTTGCAGACCGCTCGGCTCGCCCAGCTCTTTGAGGATGATTGCATGCATACCCGTATGATGACCGCTCGATGGTGGTGCTGTTCCCCACCTGCCTGGGCGACGCGCTCGCACCGGCCGTGGTCAAGGATGCGGCCGCGGTGTTGCGCGCCGCCGGTGTGACGCCGGCCGTGCCCCGGCGCGCCACCTGCTGCGGCCAACCGGCGTGGAACAGCGGGTTCGTGGCGGATGCCCGGCGGGTGGCCCGCACAACGCTGCGGACGCTCGAGCAAGCCGACGCCGTGGTGGTTCCCGCAGGCTCGTGCGCGGCGATGATGAAGCTGCACTGGGGTCAGCTGTTCGAGGGCGCCGAACGCGACCGGGCCCGCGCCGTCAGCGCCCGCGTGTTCGAACTCTCGCAGTACCTGGTGGACGAACTCGGCGTCACGGCCGTCGGTAACCCGAGCGACCGGTCCGTGGCCTACCACGACTCCTGCCACATGCTGCGCGAGCTGCGCATCCACGATCAGCCGCGGCAGCTGCTGCGCTCGGTGGCGCAGCTGGTGGAGCTGCCGCGCTCCGACCGCTGCTGCGGGTTTGGCGGCACGTTCAGCGTGCGCCAGCCCGAGGTGTCGACTGCCATGGCCGATGACAAGCTGGGCGCCGCGCGCGCGGCCGGCATCGAGTTGATCGCCTCGGCCGATCCCGGCTGTGCGCTGCAGCTGGGCGGCCGCGCCTCGCGGACGGGCGGCACGCCGCGCATCGAGCATCTGGCAACGATCCTCGCCGAGGCGCTGTGAAGCGGCTCCAACCTTCGAGCAGCGCGCCCACGAGCGTCTGGCCGACCCGCGCAGGCGGGCGGCCATCGGCAGGATGACCGAGCACCAGTCTGATGCGCGGATCGTCGCGCTGGGCGAACTGGACGATTCGGCGGCGCTGCGCGACCGCGCCCGCGATATCCGCGACCGGTCGATCGCCGAGATGCCCCAGCTGATCGATGCGCTCGTGGCCCGACTGCAGGCGCGCGGCGTGCACGTGCACCGTGCCGCCACGGCCGCCGAGGCGGCCGACATCGTGGCCGCGATCGTTGCGCGCCACGGCGGCCCGGTGGTCAAGGGCAAGTCGATGGTGTCCGAGGAGATCGGCCTCAACGAGCGGCTCGAGGCCGAGGGCCATGAGGTGTACGAGACCGACCTCGGCGAGTTCATCGTCCAGACCGCCGGGCAGCAGCCCGAGCATCTGCTGGCACCCGCGATCCACTGGGATCGGGAGGCGGTGCGTGACCTGTTCCAGCCGCTCGCCGACCACGACCTGAGTGACGATCCCGACGAGCTGATGGCGTTTGCCCGCGCACATCTGCGGTCGAAGTTCGAACACGCGCGGGTGGGCATTACCGGCGTCAACTTCGGCGTCGCCGAGACCGGCACCCTCGCGATCGTCTCGAACGAAGGCAACGGCCGGATGACGGCCGCGTTCCCGCCGGTGCACATCGCGCTGATGGGCATCGAGCGGGTGGTGGCCGATCTCGCCGACCTCGGCGTGCTCCTGCCGCTGCTGGTGCGCTCGGCCACCGGGCAGCGATTCAGCTCGTACGTGTCGCTGATCTCCGGCCCGCGGCTGCCCGGCGAGGAGGACGGGCCCGAGGAGATGCACCTGGTGCTGCTCGACAACGGCCGCTCCCAGCTGCGTGACACGCAGTACGCCGCGGTGCTGCGCTGCATTCGCTGCGGCGCCTGCCAGAGCATCTGCCCGGTGTTTCGGCAGGTGGGCGGAAGCGCGTACGGGTGGGTCTACGGCGGGCCGATCGGGGCCGTGCTGACGCCGCTCCTGCGCGGCGAGCCGAGCCGACTACGACCTGAGCCATGCCTCGTCGCTGTGTGCTGCCTGCGACGATGTGTGCCCGGTGCGGATCCCGCTGCACGACCTGCTGCTCGACCTGCGCCGCGACCGTGCCGCCGACACTGCCGGCATGCTCGAGCGGGTCGCCTTCCGCGTGTGGAGCGAGCTCTGGAGCCGGCCGTGGGCCTACCGCGCCACCACGCGCCTGGCACCGCTCGCCGTCGCGCCTTCCGGGGCCGGCCCGGCGGTTCACGCGCACCCGGGACCTGTGGCGGCGGCCGTGATCGACCTCTTCCGCGAGCGGCTCGAGGCGGCCGGAGGAAGGTTCTGGCGCGGGCGTGATGCCGTCGCCGAGCTCGACGGCGACGGCGTTTCGGTCACGCCCACGCTCGCCGCGATCGCCGACACCGGCACCGTGGTCACCAGCTCGCGGATAAACCACGGCCGGCTGGCCGGACCTCGCCGACCCCGTCCACGTCGCGGTCGTGGAGGCCGCCGACCTGGTGCCGGACCTCGCCGACCGCGCTCGAGCGGATCCGTCCCGAGCTCGCTCAGGCCTCAGTTGTGACGCTGATCACCGGTCCCAGCCGCAGTGCCGACATCGGCGGGCAGCTGATCCAGGGAGCCCACGGCCCCCGCGAGGTGCACGCTGTGTGGGTCGACCCCGGCGCCTGATCCACCCCGCCGGTCGCGCTCCCACGCGGCCAGCTGATCGTCCGAGAGGTCGCTGGGTGGCAGCCTGCGCGCATAGATTGCAAACCGCACCAGGAATGCCAATCCGATCACGGCGGGGATGATGTGCGGGATGTGTCGGAGCACGAGTCCCATTGCCATGCACTGTAGAGGGTTTTACGTTCCCTTTGCCCGTGTCTCCCCAGTCCCCTAAGATTGGCCGCGGTGCAAGCTTTCAAAGTCGGTTTGGTAGCGGTGATCCTGGGAGCCATCGGCGCAGTGCTGGTGGTGATCACGCCGTCGTGGTTCCCTGTCGCTGCCTCGGTGCAGGCCGGCCGCGTGGACGACATCTACATGGCGCTGATGATCATGTCGTCGTTCATCTTCATGCTCGTGGTCACGTTCCTGGGCTATTCCATGTGGAAGTTCCGGGCCAAACCGGGCGACATGTCCGACGGGCCGCCGATCGAGGGCAACACGTCTCTGGAGATCGTGTGGACGATCATCCCGCTGATTCTGGTGCTCGGTTTCGCCACCTGGGGCGCGATCGCGGTCTCCAAGAACGAGCAGACGTCCAACGACATGCTGGTGGTGAACGTCACGGGTCGCGAGTTCATCTGGGACTTCGCCTACCCGGCCCAGCGGATCCAACCGGCGATCCCCGAGGTTCCCGTCGGCCAGAAGGTGCTGTTCAAGATCAACGGCGTGCGCAACGACGTGATCCACGAGTTCTACATCCCGGCGTTCCGGCTGGGCATCGACGCGGTGCCGGGCACGCCGACGTCGCTGATCGTCGATCCCGACCGCATCGGCCAGTACAACATCATCTGCAACATGCTGTGCGGCATCGGCCACAGCCAGATGCGCACCGTGATCAACGTCGTGTCGCAAGGACGACTTCGACAAGTGGGTGGCCCACCAGCAGTATCTGCGCAAGCACCCGCCCAAGCCCAAGACGCCGACCACCACCGGCGGCGCGGTCGACGCCAAGGCGCTCTTCACCACGAACTGCGCTGGATGCCACACGCTGGCGGCAGCCGGTTCGACCGGCACCACCGGGCCCGACCTGGATCACATCACCTCCGACGCCACCAAGTACGGGCAGGGCCAGACGGCCGAGCAGTACGTCCACGACTCGATCGTCGATCCGGACAAGGTGCTCGCGTCGGGGTACCCTGCGCATCTGATGCCCGGCACCTTCGGCACGCAGCTTTCGAGCGCTGAGATCGATGCGCTGGTGAAGTTCATCGTCAACGGATCGAGTTCGTCATGAGCGAAGCCACGCACGACCTGCAGTCTCCGATTCACGACCATGGCCACGGCCACGGCGGTGAGCACTACGGCCCGAAGGGTTCCGTCTGGCTGCGGGGCAGCTGGGTGCGAGCCGCCTGGTGCACCATTCTGGGAGCGCTGATCGGCTACCTCGGGGTGGCCGCGGTGCGCAGCTGGCTGTTCGGGTACGGCGCCTCCGATCAGGGCGTGCAGGACACGTTCATGCTGCTGCTCGGCGGCATCGGGTTCCTGATCGGGATCGGCTGCTTCGATTACTGGTGGGGCTACCTGATCGGCAGCCCCAACTGGGTGCAGGAGGATCACTCCGCCCACGGCGCCTACAGCTGGAGGGACTACTTCAAGGTCAATACCGACCACAAGGTGATCGGTATCCAGTACCTGTGCACCACGTTCGTGTTCTTCCTGATCGGCGGCGCGCTGGCCGAGGGAGTCCGCGCCGAACTCGCGACCCCCGGCACGCAGTACTTCTCGCCCAGCGAGTACAACGGCCTGTTCTCGGTGCACGCGGCGCTGATGATCTTCCTGTTCATCATCCCCGCCTTTGCCGCGCTCGGTAACTACGTCATCCCGCTGATGCTGGGCGCGCAGGATATGGCGTTCCCGCGGCTGAACGCGATGTCGTTCTGGATGCTGCCGATCGCCGGCATGTGCATGGTCACGTCGTTCTTCGTCGGGGCGTTCGACGCCGGCTGGACGAACTATCCGTCGCTCTCGGTGCATGGGCCGGCGGGCCAGACGTTCTGGGTGATGGGCGTGCAGTTTGCCGGTGCCTCGTCGATCGCCACCGCCGTCAACTTCCTGGTCACCATCGTGACCATGCGCGCGCCGGGCATGACGTTCTGGCGCATGCCGCTGCTGGTGTGGGCCAACCTGGCGACCTCGACGCTGGTCGTGCTGGGCACGCCGTTCGTCGCCGGCGCCCAGTTCATGGTGCTGTTCGACCGGGTGTTCCCGACGCACTTCTTCGATCCCACCCGCGGCGGCAACGAGATCATGTACCAGCACATCTTCTGGTTCTACTCGCACCCAGCGGTGTACATCATGATGCTGCCCGGGTTCGGGATCATCTCCGAGGTGATCGCGACCCACTCGCGCAAACCGATCTTCGGGTACCGGCTGATCGCGCTCTCCACGGTCGCGATCGGCGTGCTCGGATTCACCGTGTGGGCGCACCACATGTTCGTATCGGGCATGGCGCCGTGGCTGCGCGTGCCCATGATGATCACGACCATGCTGATCGCGGTGCCGACCGGCATCAAGATGTTCTCGTGGCTCGCGACCATGTGGCGGGGCGTGATCCACCTCACCACGGGCATGCTGTTTGCCTGCGGCTTCCTGTTCACGTTTGCGATCGGCGGCCTCTCCGGCGTGTTCCTGGCGGTGCTGCCGGTCGACATCAACGTGTCCAACACCTACTTCGTGGTGGCCCACATCCATTACGTGCTGTTCGGCGGCTCGGTGTTCACGATCTACGCCGGCATCTACCACTGGTTCCCGAAGATGACCGGGCGGATGTACGACGAGACGCTCGGCAAGCTGCACTTCTGGCTGACCTTCTTTGCGTTCAACTTCACGTTCATGCCCATGCACTGGCTGGGCCTGGAGGAGATGCCGCGGCGGGTCAACGACTACGCACCGCGGTTTGGCTCGGTGAACTTCTTCATCTCGATCTGGGCGTTCATCCTGGGCGCCTCGACGCTGGTGTTCCTCTACAACATGATCCACTCGTGGCGCTACGGCGAGCGCGCCTCGGCCAACCCGTGGCGGTCGCTGACGCTCGAGTGGCAGGTCTCCTCGCCCCCGCCGATCTTCAACTTCGACGAGCCGCCGCTGGTCGTCGGAAGCCCGTATGCCTACGGCATTCCCGGCGCCCGTCACGCGATCGTTACCTGGCACACGCCGCAGCCGGAGGACAGGCCCGTCCCCGCCGTGCTGGCGTCCGCTTCACCCGCTCAGAGGGAGGCGATCTTGTCATCGCTCAAGCACATACTCGTGGTCGCAAACCAGACGGTTGCGGGCGAACGCTCTGATTGCCGCAGTGCGCGCGCGGGCGGGTGCCGAACCGTCGCCGCGTGACGGTGATCTGTCCGCAGAACGATCCCGCCGACGGTTGGGTGGTCGATCAGCAGCAGGTGGCCGCCTCGACGCAGCGGCGCCTGGACGCCACGCTTTCGGCCCTGCGTAACGCGGGAGTACAGGCCGAGGGGCGCGTGGTCGGGCTCCGACCCGTACACGGCCGTGCTCGACGTGGTCGAGTCGTCCGACCCGCCCGCCGAGATCATCGTCTCGACGCTTCCGCGCACTCGCTCGGGGTGGCTGCGGCGCGACCTGATCGAACGGCTGCGCGACCGTGTCGACGTGCCGGTGTCGCACGTCGAGGTGGATGTCACCTCCGACCCGGCGGGCCGCGCGTGAGCGCTCACAGCCTGCCGATCGACGGACAGGTACCCGAGGCGGCTGCGTCCGCCTCGGCGCACAAGAGCCTGCTGACCGACCGCGTCTACCTGGGGATGATCATGTTCCTGGGGTCGGAGGCGATGCTGTTCGGCTCGTTCTTCTCGGCCTTCTTCTACATCCGGTTTACGAACTCGCACTGGCCGCTGGGCGGACTGCAGCCTGCCGATCGAGGCGACCGGGATCAACACCGCGATCCTGATCAGCTCGTCGTTCACCATGCACTGGGCGCTGATGTCGATCCGGCGCAACAACCGCGCTGGGTTCGTGGTGGGCCTGGGCTTGACGCTGCCTGATGGGCGTGACCTTCCTCGCCCTGCAGATCCACGAGTACGTGACGCTCGGGTTCTCACCTTCGACGAATGCCTTCTGCGGCGCGTTCTTCGCCCTGACCGGCCTGCACGGATTCCACGTGCTGGTCGGGGCGACGCTCTTGACGATCGCATTCGTGCGCGCCTCGCGCGGACACTACTCGGCGGAGGAACACCTCGGCCTCGAAGTGACCGGCCTCTACTGGCACTTCGTCGACGTCGTCTGGATTCTCCTCTACACAGTCGTCTATCTCTTGTAGCTGCCGGCTGCGAACGCATACCACGTGCCAGGCACTTTTCATGCGTGGGGATGGCGTCGCGTCATGCCGCATGGTGCCAGGCACTTTTATGCGTGCTGCGCCCGCATAAAAGGAGCCAGGCACCCCGGATTGGTCGGTTGGTGCGCTGCTGTTTATGCGTCGCGCCTTTAGGCGCGCCGCATAAACGCGGCTAGTCGGGGAGGTCGTTGTACTCGGCGAGTGCGTCGCGCAGCCACGCGATGGCGCCGATGATCAGGATCGTCATCCCGATCGAGACCAGGCTCAGGCGCCAGGCGCGCGAGTCGGGCACGAATCCGAACAGGGTCAGCGCAACACCCAAAGCCCGTGATGATCGGCAAGGATGAGGGCGCCGGCAGGTGGAACGGGTTGTCGTCGTGAGTGTTGTCGTCGTCAGCCATGGTTCAGAACACGTTGATGGTCAGCTCGCCCACCAGCAGCGTGGCGGCGAAGATCAGCAGAGAGGCCAGCGAGAGCCACAGCGCCAGCTTGATGTTCTTGCGGGCAGTGGGCTTGTCGAGCATCAGGCCTTCACCGTCTCGGTCGGCGCGGCCTGCGTCGCGCGGCGCGGTCGCGCCGCAGGTCGTGCATCGGCCGCTCGCTGCGGATCGGCGGCAGGTCGTCGAAGTTATGCGCCGGCGGCGGCGAGGTGGTGTACCACTCGAGGCTGTTCGCGCCCCACGGGTCGTTCGCCGGCGATCCGGCCGGTGCGCAACGAGCGTGATGCAGTTCCAGATCACCATCATCACGCCGACGGCCAGCAGCAGCGCACCTGCGGTCGCGATCTGGTTGTAGATCTGCCAGTTGTGGTCGGTGTACGTCGACACGCGCCGCGGCATGCCCGAGAGACCTGCCGCGTGCATCGGGAAGAACGTCATGTTGAACGAGATGAACAGCACCCAGAAGCTGCCAATAGCCAGCCGCCGGTCGAGCATCCGGCCGGTCATCTTCGGGAACCAGAAGTGCAGCCCCGCCCATGACCGCGAACACCGGAACCGTGCCCAGCACGTAGTGGAAGTGGGCCACCACGAAGTACGATCGGTGACGTACTGGTCGATCGGGAAGACCGCCAGCATGATGCCCGAGAGCCCGCCGATGATGAACAGCCCGATGAACCCGACCGCGAACAGCATCGGCGGCTCGAACCGCAGCCGGCCCATCCACATCGTGCCGACCCAGTTGAAGATCTTCACCCCGGTCGGCACCGCGATCAGAGCGACGCGATCATGAACCAGTATCTGCAGCGGCATCGCGAAGCCCGACCGCGAACATGTGGTGGCCCCACACCAGGAATCCCAGGAACGCGATCGCGGCCGTCGAGTACACCAGCGCGCGGTAGCCGAACAGCGGCTTGCGCGAGAAGACGGGCAGGATCTCGGAGATCATGCCGAACCCGGGCAGCGCCATCACGTACACCACCGGGTGCGAGTAGAACCAGAACAGGTGCTGGTAGAGCAGCACGTTTCCGCCGTGCAGCCGGCGAGTAGAAGTTCGTGCCGTAGTTGCGGTCGAGCAGCAACATGGTCAGCGCACCGGCCAGCACCGGCCCCGCGCACCATGATCATGATCGAGTAGATCTCGATCGTCCACGTGAACAGCGGCATCCGCGATCAGCCGCATGCCCGGCGCGCGCATGTTGTGGATGGTGCAGATGAAGTTGATGGCCCCGATCAGCGACGAGATGCCGATGATATGCAGGCCGACGATCCACAGAGTCCTGGCCATGGCCCGGCGACTGCAGCGACAGCGGCGGGTAGCGACGTCCAGCCGGCGTCGGCCGGCCCCGCGGCCCCAGAGGAACCCGGAGTACAGCACCAGCCCGCCGAACAGGAGCAGCCAGAACGACAGCGCGTTCAGCCGCGGGAACGCCATGTCGCGGGCGCCGATCTGCAGCGGCACCAGGTAGTTGCCGAAGCCGGCCATGATCGGCACCACGAACAGGAAGATCATGGTCGTGCCGTGCATCGTCATGATCTGGTTGTAGTTCTCCGGCCGAGATCAGCGTGTTGTTGCGTGTGCTCGAGCTGCAGCCGGATCACCAGCGCGAAGATGCCGCCGATCAGGAAGAACAGGAGCGTCGGAGGATGTACATGATCCCGATGCGCTTGTGGTCGACGGTCGTGAGCCACGTGCCCGCAGGCTGTTGCTCTCGGCAGCTGGCCTCGGCGTGGGCGTAGGAGTGCTTCGGTGTAGCCATCAGGCCGAGATCCTTGTATCTTGGAGTCCCAGGCTGCTGGGAGACGATGTGCACCGTGATCACCATCCCGGCGTGGCCGGTGCCGCAGAACTCGGCGCACTGGCCCCGACATACGTGCCCACCTGCGTGGGCGTGAAGCCGGTGTGATTCATGCGGCCCGGAACGGCGTCGATCTTGGGCGCGAGCGCCGGCACCCACCAGTCGTGGATCACGTCCTTGGACGTGATCTCGATCTTCACGGGCCGGTTCACGGGCAGGATCAGCACGCCGCCCGGAGCGGGCTTGCCCGACGGGTAGGTGTAGTTGAAGTTGTACTGCTGGGCCACCACCTTGACGATCATCGCATCTGACGAGATCTTCTCGGCCGACGGGTGCCTTCCAGAACGTGAACGCGATCAGGCCGATCACGATCAGCATCGGCACCACCGTCCAGCCGATCTCCAGGCGCGTCGAGCCGTGGATCTGCGGCGGCTCGTGGGTGTCGCCACGGCGCTCACGGAACCGCACCGCGGTGTACAGCAGCCAGCCGCCCACCAGCACGAAGATCGTCAGGCACACGCCGAGCACACCCAGATACAGATCCGAGATCGAGTTGGCGTTCGGGCTCTCGGGGGTATTCGGGGTAACCGTGTTGGCCAGCGCCGGGGCGGCGGTGAGCAGCAGGGTTGCAGGGCGATATCGCCGCGACAGCGGCCCAGATGCGGCGTCTACGGTGGAACAGAGTCACAGGCGGCGGATTGTACAGTACCTCCCGCCGGGTCTTCGCCGAATCAGCCGCCGCTTGTGCGGATCATGCCTGGCGGCGGCTCGTCGCTGCTGCGGGGCTGCGGCGCCCCGGTTGACGTCTTGCGGGGCGTCGGTGTCGCCCGCGCTCAAGCCCGATCCGGCGGCAAATGCGGCTCCCAGACCCGCGACCGCGGCCATCCCCTCGGATGCGCCGGCCGGCAGCAGCATCAGCTTGTTGGCGTCCCCGGCCGCGACGGCAGGTAGTGCCTCCAGATACTTGTACCCGAGCACATTCGCGGGATCCACGCCGCTCTCGGCGATCATGTCGAAGATCGCCTTGAGCCCGTCGGCTTCGCCCCGCGCCCGCAGCGCCCGCGCCTGGCGGTCGCCCTCGGCCCGCAGCACGTTGGCCTGCTGCTCGCCCTGGGCGGCCAGCACCGCGGCCTGCTGCTGGCCCTCGGCCCGCAGGATCGCCGACTGCTTCTCGCCCTCGGCCTGCAGCACGGTGGCGCGCTTGGCCCGGTCGGCCCGCATCTGCTGCTCCATCGCCTCCTGGATCGACCGCGGCGGGTCGATCGACTTCAGCTCCACGCGGGTCACGCGCACGCCCCACTTCTCGGTCGCCTCGTCGAGCACGATGCGCAGCTGCGTGTTGATCGAGTCGCGGCTGGTCAGGGTCTCCTCGAGCGTCATCG
The DNA here is from genome assembly GCA_963796875.1 of uncultured Actinomycetes bacterium. GTDB lineage: Bacteria > Actinomycetota > Thermoleophilia > Gaiellales > JAICJC01 > CAVPTL01. The sequence continues at coordinate 798,988 of CAWCNL010000002.1, read as the reverse complement.
CGCCCGACCACGTTGCGCAGTGTCGTGATCGTCAGCTGCTCCATGGCCAGCAGCATGTTCGCGACCCCGTAGACGGCCAGCGTCGGATCGGTCACCTGGTAGTACACGATCGTGTCGATGCCGATCGTGACGTTGTCCTCGGTGATCACCGGCGTCGGCGGGAACCCCTGCACCGTCTCCTTCATGTCGACCACCACCCGCATGCGGTCGAGCATCGGGTACCAGCATGTGGACACCCGGCTGCAGCGTGCGCTGATAGCGGCCCAGCCGCTCGACCAGCCCGACGTAGCTCTGCCGCACCACCTTCACCGACGATTGCCAGCAGGATCAGGATCGCCAGGATCACGATTCCGGCGACGATTGCTGCAATCATGAGGTTGCTCCTTCGATTTCATCGTGGTGGGTCGGCATCACCATCGCCGTCACACCCTTGACTTCCACAACTTCTATACGGGTGCCGGCCGCGATCGGCTCGCCGTCGAAGTAGGACCGCGCGCTGCCAGATATCGCCGTCAACCCGCACCTGTCCGGGCTCGAGTTCGTCGATGGCCTTGGTGACGATTCCCCGCCGGCCCCGCATCGAGTCGACGCCGGTGCGCAGCACGGGTGTCGAGCGGCTGGCCCGGCTGAGCGCCGGGCGGGTCAACGCGATTCCCGCGATCGACGCCAACCCGAACACCAGGATCTGCACGAACCAGTGGCGCGCCCAGCGCGGCTGCGATTGCCGCGAGATGCGGCCCCCGCACCGAAGTAGATCGCCACGAACGCGGTGGTGGTCGCCTCGGCGACAACAGCACCGCCGCGATGATGATCCAGATAATCCATGTGTCCATCGTCTTCCAGCTTAGATCGCCCGGGCGCAAGTGGACAGTGCCACGAACAGATTTCGGTCGAAGCCGCTCCGAGTGATCGGCGGGCAGCAGGCGCGCTAGAGTCATTTCCGATGGCGATTTCCGGATCGAACGCGTGACCGATGCCGGGCACGTGGCGTCGCTCGTCTCCGTCGCCAGGGCCGAGGGCCGGTGTGCCGTCGATACCGAGTTCGTCTGGGAACGCACCTATGCCCCGGGGCTGAGCCTGATCCAGATCGCGACGGCCGATCGGCTGGCGGTCGTCGATCCGCTCGAGGGAGCGCCGCTCGGCCCCGATCGCCGAGCTCATGGCCGACCCGGCGTTGATCAAGGTGATGCACGCCGCGTCGGGCGACCTCGCCGCGTTCGTGCTCAACAACGGTGTGCGGCCGTGCTCGATCTACGACACGCAGATCGCGGCGGGATTCGCGGGATTCGGCGGCACGCTCTCGCTGGAGCGGCTGCTGGACGCGGCGCTCGGGCGTGAAGCTGCGCCACGACGAGGGCTTCACCGACTGGCAGAAGCGCCCGCTGACCCCGACCCAGGTCGAATATGCCGCCGACGATGTGCGCCACCTGCTGCAGGCGGCCGATGTCCTGGCCACCCGGCTCGATGGGCTGGGACGGCGCGCCTGGGTCGACGAGGAACTTGATCACCGCTACGGGCCCAGGGCGACGTTTGTGCAGGATCCGGACACGGCCTGGCGCCGGGTGGTCGGGCGCGGCAAGCTGCGCGCCAACCAGCTGGGGGTGCTGGTATCGATCGCCGCCTGGCGCGAGCGCGAGGCGCGAGAGCGCAATCTGCCCGCTGCGTGGCTGGTCAAGGATGCGACGCTGGTCGAGCTGGCGCGGCGCCGGCCCCGTAACGCCCACGAGGCCCAGAATGTGCGCGGCCTCTCGCTGGGCCGGGGAGTGCGCATGGATGGTTTGCTGCAGGCGATCGCGGCCGCCGGCCCTCCGCCGCCCATCGAGGAGGGCGAGGTCGGCGCCGACGTGCGCCGCCGCGTGCGGGTGGTGCTGCCGCTGGCGATGTCGGTGCTTGCAGGCGCGGTGTGCCGAGGCGGGGATCGCATCGGAGCTGGTCGCCACGCGCTCTGACGTCGAGGCGCTGATCACGCAGGTGGCGCTGGGAGATCCGAGCGGTGTGTCGCTGATGAACGGCTGGCGCCGCGAGCTGGCCGGTGAGCGGCTGCTGGCCCTGCTGCGCGGCGAGGTCACGCTGCGCGTGCTGCCCGGGCCGCCGCACGTCGCCGAATCGACCGTCGAATAGGATCTGGGTGGGCCCTCGTAGCTCAGGGGATAGAGCGCGGCTCTCCTAAGGCCGGCGTCGCAGGTTCGAATCCTGCCGAGGGCACTGGTCGGCGATAGTCTCTGGGCGTGACGTTCTCGCTGGCAGCCGTCGATCCCGCCACCGGCATGGCCGGCATGGTCGTGAGTTCGTCCAGCCCGTGTGTGGCGGCCCGCTGCGCGCACGTGCGCGTACGTGTCGGCGCGGCGTCCTCGCAGAACGTGACCGATCCGCGGCTCGGCCCGTGGCTCCTCGATCTGATGGCCGGCGGCGCGTCGCCGTCCCAGGCGATGGCCGCGGTCACGGCCGGGGCCACTCACGTGGAGTACCGCCAACTCACCGCGGTCGATCGCAGCGGGGCAACCGCCGCATACTCGGGCGAGCGCACGCTGGGCGTGTACGCCACGGCTGAGGCGGACGGCGCTGTCGCGGCGGGCAATCTGCTCGCCGACCAGGCTGTACCGGCCGCGATGACCGAGGCCTTCGCTGCTGCCGGCGGGCACCTCGCCGCGCGGCTGGTAGCCGCGCTCCAGGCGGGCCTCGAGGCCGGCGGCGAGGAGGGGGAGGTGCGGTCGGCTGGACTCGTGGTGGTCGATGCGGTCGACTGGCCGGTGGCCGACCTGCGGGTGGACTGGGACGATCACCCCATCGCTGCCCTCGCGGCGCTCTGGGACGTCTGGGCGCCGCAGATGGACGATTACGTCACCCGGGCGCTCGATCCCACTCAGGCGCCCAGCTACGGCGTACCCGGCGACGATTGAGCGTCGACCCCGCCGAGCTCCTGGAGTTCGCCTCGGTGCCCGCGCCGACCGGTGCCGAGCACAGGCGCCGCGCGTGGCTGGAGCAGCGCCTCGAGGGTCTCCCCGGCACTCGCAGTGTCGATGCCGAAGGGTCGCTTGTGTGGCGGTTCTCGGCCCAGCCGCCGCAGGTTCTGATCCTGTCGCACCTGGACACCGTGTTCGCCGACCCGCTCCCTGCCGAGCTGCGGTTGGAGGGCACCGAACTCGTCGGCCCAGGCAGCGGCGACAACGCCGCGGCGGTGATGGCGGTGGTGTGGGCCGCCGAGCGGCTCGACGAGCCTCCGCCAGGGCTCGCGATCGCATTCACGGTGGCCGAAGAGGGGCTGGGCAACCTGCGCGGCGCGCGGGCGGTGTGCGCGGCGCTGCGGCCCGCCGCGGTGGTGGCGTTCGAGGGCCACGGGATCGACGACGTGATCGTGGATCACGTCGGATCGCTGCGGGCGCGGATCGGGGTGGACGGACCGGGCGGTCACTCGTGGTGGGATCGCGGCACGCCCAGCGCACTCCACGAGCTGGTGAGGATCGCTGCGGGGTTGGTCGAGCTGGACGCCAATATCGGTTCGCTCGAGGGCGGATCTGCGATCAACGCGATCGCGGCGCACGCCCGGATGCTGGTCGAACGCCGCGCGCTGGACGAGGCTGCGCTCGACGAGTTCGCCTTCCACCTGGATGCGCTTCGCGTGGACGAACCGTTGCAGCTCACCGTCGAACTGGCCGGTCGCAGACCGGCGGGACGGACACCGCCCGACCATCCCCTGGTGCAGGCGGTGCGGGCGCTGCGTGCCGGCCTGGGTCTGCCCGACAGGTTGGGCTCGGGTTCGACCGATGCGAATGCCGCCGTCGCGCTCGGCATACCCGCGGTCGCGCTGGGCTGCGCGCGGGGCTCGGGCATGCACTCGGTCGACGAGCGCATCGATCTGCGCTCGCTCGAGTTCGGCTGCGCTCAGGTGCTCGAGCTCATGCGTGGGTTGAGCGGCTGACCCGTAACACGCGCACGTCGACCGGGTCTGCCTCGGCGGGCACCGGCTCGGCGGTCTGGTCGCTCGGCTCGGCTCGAAGCACCACCCACACGATCGCGGCGGTGGCGGTCCAGAACGCGATCACCTTCCACACCGGGGCGGCGGTGTTGGCGTTCGCGAAGATCCACGGAGTCAGCATCAGGAGCCAGGCCGGGCTGAGCCGCGGGCGGCGCAGCGCCAGCGGCAAGGCGAGCAGCAGAAAGTAGTTGAGCCAGACGATCGGCGAGAGCGCGAGCCCGGCGACAAGCGTCAACGTAAACGCCCTGCGTTCACCGTCGCGGCGGCTTGCGAGCATCCACGCCGCGGCGCAGAGCCCGGCACCCGCCAGGTAGCCGGCCAGCTTGCCGGCCGTTATGCCGCCGCCCAGACCGGTGACCAGGGCGATCAGTGAGAATCCCTTCTGCTGTTCGAGCCGCGACACGGCGTCCAGCAGGCTGGGGTAGGTGGTGAACCCGTGGAACGCAAGCAGCGCCCAGCAGAGCACCGTAACCGCCGTCGCGAGCGCCAGAGCGAGCGCCGCCGTTGTGTACCGGCGCACCGCCGCCTGCCATACCGCGAGCGGTGCGAGGAACAGTTTCACCACTGCCAGGGCGGCGATCGCCGCGGCGCTCACCGCACGGTTTCCGCGCCAGCGCCACGCGGCGGCGGCACCCAGCAGCAGCAGCGGTGTGAACGTACCCATGATCACGCTCTGAATCGTGGCGATCGAGCAGAACACCATCGCGTGGCAGCGCCAGTCGCGCACGCCCACCAGGCGCAGGGCGGTGATCGTTGCGGCGACGTTGAGGACGATGAAGAGGGTGGCGGCAGCGCCCAGCGGCAGCAGGCCGAACGGGATGAGCGCGATCGCGGCCGGCGCCGGGTAGACGAACTGGTCCTGGTGGCGCAGGGCCGCTTCGGTGATCGGCGGATACGGGCTCTGACCGTGCATCGCGGCCTGACCCGCGTGCCAGAAGATGTGGAAGTCGTAGTAGTCCCGCGGGCCGTAGGCGATTCTCAGGCTGATCAGGCCAAGGCCCAGAGCGGGCAGCCCCAGGATGGCGATCCAGAGCAGCCGAGCGATGCCGGGAGGCAGGGATGTGAGACGACGGGGCGAGTGCATGGCGCCGTCCTGCTATCGGCAGACTTCATCCCCCAGCTGAGGGATGTGACTACTACATTTTTTTCAGGTGAAGGGAGTGTGAAGAGTTATCTGTATGGTTGACTGGGAAAACACCCGTGATATAATCAGATCATGCGAACAATCTACAACATCCATTCAGTTCGACGCCCGGATCTCGGCCGGGAGACGGAAGAGCAGTACTTCTCCCGTCTCGCCAACGAGCGACGGCGTCAGCAGCGGTCAGCCCGCCGCGCCAAGATGGTGCGGAAGCTGGGTCTGCGGCGTCCGGAGCGCCGCCCCGCCGCGTAACCGCCTGCATCATGGCGGCCGACTCCGTGGTCGAGCCCCTCAGCTGACACTGTCAAGCTGGGGGGCTCGACTCGTTAAAGGTGAATAGAAGGTGTCAGGCAGTTTCTATTCACCAGAAGGTGCATCGGCTCATCGTGGTGGTTGGGGTGAATAGAAAGGGCTGCCCTTATCACCTTCTATTCACAGGCGCTCGAACCCGCGGAACAGCTCCCAGTCAGTCACCGTGGCGTCGTAGGCGGCCTGTTCGGTGCGCGCGTAGTGCACGTAGTGCTCGATCATCTCGTCGCCGAACGCCGCCCTGGCCATCGTCCGAGTCCTCCAACAGGTCGGCGGCCTCGTGCAGCGTCGTGGGAAGCCGCGGCTTGCCGGTGGCCTCGTAGGCGCTGCCGCAGTACTCGTCCTCCAGCTCCAGGCCGTTGTCGATCCCCTGCAGCCCGGCGGCGATGATGGCGGCGAACGCCAGATAGGGATTGCAGTCTGCCCCCGGTGAGCGGTTCTCCAGTCGCAGTCCCTGGCCGTGCCCCACCACCCGCAGCGCGCACGTGCGGTTGTCGGTGCCCCACACCAGCGTGGTGGGAGCGAACGACCCGGACGCATACCGCTTGTACGAGTTGACGTTGGGCGCCAGAAGCGCGGTCAGCTCGCGGCCGCAGGCGATCTGGCCGGCCACGAACTGGCGGGCGATCGTGCTCATGCCGTGGCCGTCGGGATCGGGAAACAGGCTGCCGTTCTCGTCCCACAGGCTGCAGTGGATGTGGCACGAGTTGCCCTCGCGCTCGTTGTACTTGGCGATGAACGTGAGCGCGTAGCCCTGCTGCCAGGCGATCTCCTTGGCGCCGTTCTTGAACACGGCGTGGTTATCGGCCATCGAGAGCGCGTCCGAGTAGCGGAAGTTGACCTCGTGCTGGCCGAAGTTGCATTCGCCCTTGGCGTCCTCCACCGTCATGCCGGCTCCGGCCATGCCCAGGCGGATGGGCCGCAGCACGTCTTCCACCATCGTGGTGCCGAGCATCGAGTAGTCGACGTTGTAGGCGTTGGCCGGCTCCAGGTCGTGGTAGCGCTTGGCCCGCGCCTGGTCGTAGGTGTCGCGAAAGAGGATGAACTCGAGCTCGGAGCCGATGTTCGCGCTCCAGCCCCGCTCGGCCAGCCGGTCGAGCTGCTTGCGCAGGATCTGCCGCGGCGAGGCCACCACCGGCGTGCCGTCCTGCCACTCGAGGTCCGAGACCACCAGGGCGGTGCGCTCGAGCCACGGCACCCGCCGCAGCGTCCCGAAATCGGGCTTGAACACGAAGTCGCCGTAGCCCGTTTCCCACGAGCCCATGCGGTAGCCCTGCACCGTGTTCATGTCGACATCGACGGTCAGCAGGTAGTAGCAGCCCTCGGCGCCGTGCCGCGCGACCTCGTCGACGAAGTACGGCGCATGCACGCGTTTTCCCATCAGCCGTCCCTGCATGTCCGTCAGTACCAGCAACACGGTGTCGATCGCGCCTGCCCGGACGTCCTCCTCGAGTTCCCGCAGAGTCAGCATGCGTCCACTCCCGGTCGTTGGTTGCCTCGGTGATTCATATACTGCGGCCGGTATGGACCGCAACCGACCGCTGATCGGCATCACTGCCTACGAGATTCCCGCGTCGTTCGGGCAGTGGCGCGACATGCCAGTGGTGATGGTGCCGGCCACCTACACACACGCGGTCGTGCGCGCCGGCGGCGCCCCGGTGCTGGTGCCGCCCAACGAGCACGGCGGGCGCGTGCTGGACGCGATCGACGGCATCGTCTTCACCGGCGGATCGGATATCGATCCCGAGCTGTACGGGCAGCCGGCCCATGCCGAGACGATCGGCCTGGTGCGGCACCGCGACGATGCCGAGTTCGCGCTGATGGGCGCGGCACTCGATCACGACCTTCCGATGCTCGCGATCTGCCGAGGCATGCAGGTGCTGAACGTGGTGCGCGGCGGCGATCTGCACCAGCACCTGGCCGATATCAGCGATGCCGCCGCCGACCACCGCGGCGAACCGGGCCGGTTTGCCGAGCACCAGGTCTCGGTCGAGCCGGGGTCGGTGCTTCAGCAGATGGTGGGCGACACCGTGCACACCCACTCCTACCACCATCAGGCGCCGGATCGCATCGGGGCGGGGCTGCGCGTGAGTGCGCGATCAGCGGATGGCACGGTCGAGGCGATCGAGGATCCCTCGGCGGGCTTCGCCGTGGGAGTGCTGTGGCATCCCGAAGAGAGCGCCGAGGGCGGCGCCCCGCTCTTCGAGGAGCTGGTGCGGCGCGCCGCTAGTCGCCTTCGCCCGTAAGGGCCAACTCGATGCCCTCCACGGACTCGATCTCTGTGATGTGCTCGGGGGCGGCGCCCTCCTGGTACACGTACTTCCCACCCCGAAGCCACGACGCGGCGGCGGCCACCAGACACGCCCCGATGGCGAAGTCGAACGCTTCGTGCAGGCCCTGCGGCAAACGGCTTGGAGATCAATCCGGGGAAGAAGCTGCGGCCGGTCAGGTAGGCGGCGTGGTGGGCCGAGAGGCTGTTCAGAACGTGCGGGCCGAGCAGCTCCTTGATCGGGTTGTAACCCAGGAACGACGCAAACAGCACGCCCACCGGGGGCAGCTGCGAGATGCGGTGCGCGTCGGCGGCCGGGACGCCCTGCGACGTCAGTCCCGAGTACATCGCGCTGGGCAGCGTATCGGCCAGGCCCAGCACCATCAGCGAGAAGAAGATGCCGATCGAGAGCACCATCGCCGAGTTCTGGAACGTCGCCGACCATGCCAGCGCCCACGCCGCGGCGATTGGGCGGCAGGCTGTTCATGATGCCGGCCAGGTTCGGCGAGCTGAACAGCCCCATCGAGGTGCCGATCAGCAGCAGGAACGTCGCGAAGTACGAGTAGGTGAAGTTGACCGGCAGAAGCTCCAGCGCCAGGAAGCAGGCGGCCGTCAGCAGCATGCCGCCGGTGGCAAACGGCCGCGCCCCGAACCGGTCGCTGAGATACCCCGACGTGGGCCCGGCGATCAGGAACCCGACCGTCAGCGGCAGCATGTAGATGCCCGCCCAGAGCGGCGTGTCCTGGAAGCTGTAGCCGTGCAGCGGCAGCCAGATGCCCTGCAGCCAGATGATCAGCATGAACATCAGCCCGCCGCGGCCGAGCGACGCGAGGAAGTTGGCGACGCAGCCCGCGGTGAACGGCCGGATCCGAAACAGCGTTGAGCCGAAACATCGGATCCTCGACGCGCAGCTCGATGAACACGAAGGCGGTCAAGCAGCACCAGGCCCACGATCAGCTCGGCCAGCACCGACGGGTTCGTCCAGCCCATCACGTGCCCGCCGTACGGCTGGATCGCGAGCGTGATCGCCACCAGCACCAGGATCAGGCCCGACGCCGAACGTCAGGTTGCCCCACCAGTCGATCTTCGCCGGCGTGGCGCTGGCCGCGCTCCTCGAGCTTCCAGTACGACCACACCGTGCCGACGCACGCCGGCCGGCACCGAGACCAGGAACACCAGCCGCCAGTCGATCGGGCCCAGGATGCCGCCCAGCACCAGGCCGATGAATGCGCCGGCGATGGCGGCGACGGCGTTGATGCCCAGTGCCAGGCCGCGCTCGTCATGCGGGAAGGCGTCGGTCAGGATCGCCGAGGAGTTCCCCATCAGAAGCGCGCCGCCGATGCCCTGGCCCACGCGCATCGCGATCATCCACATCGCCGCGTCGGAGCCCTGCATCCAGGTCAGCGACAGCAGGACCGAGCAGGCGGTGAACACCGCGAACCCGATGTTGAACATCTTCACCCGGCCGAACATGTCGCCGATGCGGCCGAAGCTCACCACCAGCACCGCGGTGGAGACCATGAACGCCATCATCATCCACAGCAGGTAGGTGGTGTTGCCGGGCTCGAGCGGGTTGAGGTGGATGCCGCGGAAGATGTCGGGAGCGCGATCAGCACGATCGACGAGTTGATCGTCGCCATCAGCATGCCGATGGTCGTGTTCGAGAGCGCGATCCACTTGTACCGTCCGCCCGCCGTCACGTCGCCTGTTCGCCCGCCCCTGTGAGCACCGCGCGCAGCGGCGCGGCGTTTGTCCACCAGCTCATCCTCGAGCTCTTCGAGTGCCTCGCGGCGGCTGCGCACCAGCTCGAGCTGGGTCTCCATGTGCTCCAGCGCTTCGCCGGCCACGTCGCGGCGGCCGCGCTCGTCCAGCTCGCCGCTGCGCCAACGGGCGCGCAGTCCGGCGCGGGCCTTCTCGGCGTTCGACCAGGCCAGCAGCTCCTGGAGCGAGAGTCCCAGCAGGTCGCGGACGCGAATCAGCTCGCGCAGTTCGCGCCTCGTCGGCGGCGTCGTACAGGCGGTGTGCACCGCGCTCGCGGCCGCGGTCGGTGAGCAGTCCGAGCTGCTCGTAGTAGCGCACCGTGCGGGGCGTCGCGCCGACCCTGCGGGCGAGTTCGCCGATGCGGAACCGTTCTGTTTCTGTGGCGCTCATCGTAATCATAAACCTTACGTCGATGGTAGATTAGCAGGAACTGGCGGGCGTCGTTTGGCCGAGATATGTGTCATGATGTTGACGTGAACGTTCGCTGGCATGGACAATCCGCCTTCACCTTCGAGGGGACACGGGAAACCGTCACGATCGATCCTTTCGGGGATATGTCGGCATTGATCCAGGGGCGCGGGATGACCTGGGCCTACCCTCCAGTTCCCGAGCACCCGGCCGGGCTCCTGCTGATCACGCACGAACATCGCGACCATAACGCTGCCGAGCGGGTCACCGGTGAGCCGGTGGTCATTCGGGCTGCGGCGGGAACGTTCGAGAGTCCCATCGGCCAGGTGGTGGGAGTCAACTCCGAGCATGATGATCAGGCGGGAACTGCCCGCGGTGCCAATACGATATTCGTCTTTGCCCTGGACGGTGTGCGAATCGCTCACTTTGGAGACTTTGGCCAGGCGGCGTTGCGTCCCGCCCAGCGGGCGGCAATCGGCGAGATCGATCTGCTGATCGTCCCCACCGGCGGCGGGCCGACCATCGGCCCCGACCAGGCCGCTGAGCTGGTCGCAACGCTGGCACCGACCTGGGTGATCCCCATGCACTACAAGACCGCGGCGGCCGACTTCCTGCCGCACTACCGTCGAGCCGTTCGCCGAGCGCTACACCGACGTGCGCCGCGAGCCCGCGGCGGAGTTCACCATTGACCGCAGCGCCGCCCCGGCCGGTCCACAGGTGATCATTCCGTCACTGCCGGCGTAGTCCGCTCACCCCACCGGCACAAAGGGGTCAGCCACCTTTTGTGCATCCGTAGCGTCTGGTCGCAACCCTCAACGGTTGCCCATGCACAAAAGGTGGCTGACCCCCTTTGTGCGTTCGTGTCAGTGGCCACGAAGGCGTGTGGGGGTGATCCACACGGGCACGCTGTAGTCGGCGGCGAAGCTCTCGGGCGTCCAGTCGTTCTCGGCGATCAGCCCGGCGTACTTCTGCGAGGTAGGCGGCGATATCCGAGTCCGCGGGGTCGCGGCCGATCTCGGCGGTACCCGTCAGCACGATCACGTCGCCGCCACCCACGCTGTTCATGTTGAGCGTCACCCGCGGGTTCGCGGCGATGTTGCGGAGCTTGGGTGTGTCGGGCTGGCTGTACATCAGCGCCCGCTCGCCGTCCCACCAGAACCAGATCAGGCTCGGCACCGGAGCGCCGCGCGGCGACACGGTGGTCAGCCAGGCGACCTGCTCGTCGGCCAGCCGCCTCAGCACCCGCGCACCGAACTCTGTCGTGGTATCGATCTGGATCGTCACGCCGACATCCTAGACTGCGGCGATGGCCACCCACCCAATTCGCATCGGCGTGCAGGTCGAACCCCAGCACGTCAGCTACGACCAGATGCGCGATGCGTGGCTGCGGGTCGAGCAGATGGGCGTCGACGTGCTCTACAACTGGGATCACTTCTTTGCGCTCGAGGGCGATCCCGAGGGCCCCCACTACGAGTGCTGGACGGCGCTCGCGTCGATGGCCACCGTCACCCGCACGATCCGCTTCGGCCCACTCGTGGCCTGCAACTCGTACCGCAACCCGCAGCTGCTGGCCGACATGGCCCGCACGGTCGACCAGCTCAGCGGCGGACGGCTGATCCTGGGCCTGGGCTCGGGCTGGTTCGAGCGCGACTACGACGAGTACGGCTACGAGTTCGGCACCACCGCGGGCCGGCTGCGAGACCTGGGCGCGGCGTTGCCGGTGATCGAGAGCCGGCTCGCGCGGCTCAATCCGCCGCCGGTCCAGCCGCGGATTCCGATCATGATCGGCGGCGGCGGCGAGAAGATCACGTTGCGGCTTGTGGCCCGGCACGCCGACATCTGGAACTATTTCGGCACGCACGAGGAGATCGCCCACAAGAGCCGGGTGCTGGCCGAGTGGTGCGAGCGTGAGGAGCGCGATCCGCAGACGATCGAACGGTCGGTGACCGACCTGCAGACGGCCACCACCGCCGATCTCGACGGCTACCGGGAGCTGGGCGTGACCCAGATGATCCTGCCGCTTTCGGGACCCGACTGGGATTACGCGCAGCTCGAACGCATGATTGCCTGGCGCGACGCGCGGGAACCACGATTCGCATGACCAACTTTCCCATCCGCATCGGGGTTCAGGTGCAGCCGCAGCAGGGCTCGATCCAGAACCTCACCAACGCCTTTCGCCAGGTCGACCAGTCGGGCGCCGACACGCTCTTCACCTGGGATCACTTCTATCCGCTCTACGACGATCCCGACGGGCCGCACTTCGAGTGCTGGACGCTGCTGGCGGCGATGGCCGAGATGACCGAGAACGTGCGCATCGGCGCGCTGGTGACCTGCAACTCGTATCGCAATCCGCAGCTCCTGGCCGACATGGCGCGCACCGTCGACCACATCTCGGGCGGCCGGCTGATCTTCGGCATCGGTTCGGGCTGGTTCCAGCGCGACTACGACGAGTACGGCTACGAGTTCGGCACGGCTCCCAGCAGGCTGCGCGATCTGGATCGCGACCTGCCGCTGATCAAGCAGCGATGGGCCAAGCTCAACCCGCCGCCGGTGCAAGACCCGCTGCCGATCCTGATCGGCGGCGGCGGCGAGAAGGTCACGCTGCGGATCGTCGCCCAGCATGCGCAGATGTGGAACGGGTTCGGCGACCCCGACCGGGCGGCCGAGAAGTGCCGCATCCTGGACGAGCATTGCCGCCGCCTGGGCCGCGATCCGAGCGAGATCGAGCGGTCGATCGGCGGCATCCAGAGCGCCGACGAGGATCTGCTGGATGCCTACGTCGAGGCTGGAGTCACGCACCTGATCATGCGCGCCGGGGGACCCGACTGGGATCTCAGCCTGTTGCCGAAGCTGCTTGCCTGGCGGGATTCCCGGCGGGCCTGACCGGGATGCGCACCGGCACGAAGTGCAGGAGCGCGATCGTCACGATCAGGATCACCAGGCCCACGCACCTGCGACAATCGAGATGGTGTCGCCCAAGGTAGAAGTAGTTCACCATCAGCGCGGTCGCCGGAAACGCCAGCTCGGCGAACGTGGCAACCGGCGCCGGAGTTGTGCGCAGTCCGCGGTAGTAGAGCAGCAGCGCGACGAGTCCCGGAAACACCGCCAGCAGCACCAGTCGCAGCCAGTCGCCGTTGGTCTGTGCGCCGCCCGGGGCCAACTCGCCGCCGCCGCGCACCAGCACCAGGAACAGCAGGAACGGCAACGCGAGTACGAACCGCATGCTGGTCACCATGCCCGAGTCGAGCTGCCGCAGCGCCCGCCGGCCGAACGCCGTGGCCGAGCCCCACAGCGCCGCCGCGATGAGCGCCAGAAGCGCCGCCTTTGACGCTCGCCGGTGAATCCGCCGGCCGGAGTGCCCCACCCGAACGACAGCAGGTAGGTGCCGAACGCGGCGGGCAGCAGTACGTACACGATCTGCGGCCGGGGCACCTCGCGCACGACGACCGCCGCCGCGCCGATCGCCCACAGCGGCTGGGTCTTCTGCAGAAGGACGATCGTGTCGGGGTTGCCGTACTCGAACGCGGTGGTGAACGCGAGCGTCGCGAGCGCCGAGCCGCCCCACGCAATCCAGACCAGCGAGAGCCAGGTCGCGCGCTCGAGGCCGCGCAGGCGCGCGCGGTTGCGGATCACGAACCAGGCGACGATGGCGACCAGGATGACGTGCTCGTACAGCACGATCGTCCACGGCGACCAGCTCTCGACCAGCGGCTTTCGAAACGCCGCGTCGGTACCCCAGAGCGCCGCGCCGGCGGCCACCAGCGCGATCCCTGCGATCGGCGCGTAGCGAATCTGCAGGCCGCCGAAGAACCCTCGTCGCAGCGGCGGGCTGGCCGTGGTCTCGCCCATGACGCGGCATGATACGCATCATGTCGATCAGACCGATCACCGTGCTGTGCGGCGGCGTGGGAGCCGCGCGGTTTCTGCAGGGGCTGACGGCCGTGGTGCCCGCAGGTGAGGTGACCGCGATCGGCAACGTCGGCGACGACCTCGACATCTACGGTCTGCACGTCTCGCCCGACCTGGACACGGTGCTCTACACGATCACCGGCGAGATCGACGAGGACAAGGGTTGGGGCGTGAAGGGCGACACGCCGCGCGCGCTGGAGCGGGCGCGGGCGCTGGGCGCGCCGGCCTGGTTCTGGCTGGGCGATCTGGACATCGGCCTGCATCTGGCGCGCACCGAGCGGCTGGCCCGGGGTGAGCCGCTGAGCCGGATCACCGCGGGCCTTGCGACCGCGCTCGGCACCGATCTGCAGATCATTCCGGCCACCGACGACCGGCTGCGCACGATGGTGCAGACCGCCGGGGGTGAGATCGACTTCCAGACCTACTACGTGGGCCGCCAACACCGAGACACGGTCACGGGACTGCGGTTCGACGGCGCCGCTGCGGCTCGTCCCGCACCTGGAGTGATCGATGCGATCGCCGCCGCCGAGGTGCTGGTGATCGCGCCGTCCAATCCGCTGATCTCGATCGATCCGATCCTGGCCGTCCCCGGCGTGCGCGAGGCGGTGCAACGCCGCACGGGACCCCGGGTCGGCGTCAGTCCGATCGTCGCCGGCGCGGCCATCCGCGGCCCGGCGGCGCACATGCTGCGCTCGCTGGGCCACGAGCCGTCCGCGGCGGGCGTCGCCCGTCACTACGCCGGCCTGATCGACGCGCTGGTGATCGACGAGGCCGATGCGGCGTTGGCGGCCGAGGTGGAAGCTGCGGGCATGAGGGCCGTGGTGGCGCCGACGGTGATGCGCGATCCCGCCGCCCGTGCCGAACTCGCCCGCGCGGCGCTCGCGGCGGCCTCGGCGTGACGCTCACCGTCGGGCCGCTCGCGCTGCAGGGCGAGATCGCGGCGGGGGCGGATCTCGCCGCGCTCGTGGCCGCGGCCGCGCCGCCGCTGCGTCAGGGCGACGTGGTGGTGATCGCGCACAAGGCGGTGGCCAAGGCCGAAGGCCGCGTGGTCGCGCTCGCCAGCGTGCAGCCGTCGGCCGAGGCGATCGAGATCGCCGGCGACGACGGTGATCCGCGCCAGGTCGAGCTGGTGCTGCGCGAGAGCCGCCGCATCGTGCGCCGCCGTGGGTCGCTCCTGATCGTCGAGACCCATCATGGATTCGTGTGCGCGAGCGCGGGTATCGACCGCTCGAACACGGGCGGTGAGGACCTGGCGGTGCTGCTGCCGGTCGACCCCGACGGCTCGGCGCGGCGGCTGCGCGAGGGCTTGCGCGAACGCACCGGTGTGGCGCCGGCGGTGGTGGTGGCCGACACCATGGGACGGCCGCTGCGCAACGGGATCGTGGGCAAGGCGATCGGCTGTGCCGGGATCGCGCCGATCCGTGGCTACCAGGGCGCGCAGGACGCCGACGGTTACACGCTGCGCACCACCGAGGTGGCGGTCGCCGACGAGCTGGCCGCCGCGGCCGACCTGGTGATGGGGAAGCTGGAGCGCTGTCCGGCTGCGCTGATCCGCGGCCACCAGCCGCAGGGCGACGGCACCGCTCGCGAGCTGATCCGGGAACCGGAGCGCGATCTGTTTCTCATGAATAAAAGGTGTCAGGCAGTTTCTATTCACGACTTGGCCGTCGAGTGTCCACAACGCTTTTACCGTGAATAGAAACTGCCTGACACCTTTTATTCAGGCGCCGACGCAGACTCCAGTACGCCCGCGCGGGCCGCGTCGTCGGCCGTGTCGACGTCCAGCGCGAGGCCCGGCAGGTCGACTGTGACAGCCGTCAGGCACGCCGCGGTGGCGCGGCGGCGGTGCTCGACGGCGCTGCCGGCCACACCGAACGTGGGCGCAATGGCTGTGGAAGGCGAGACCAGCAGGGCGTTGGTACCGCCGTCGTGCGCGCGGGCGATCGCGACACCGGGGTGGGGCGCCGCGGCCACCAGCGCGCGATCTCGTCGGCGGACACGGTGGGCAGGTCGCCGGCCAGGTAGAGCACCCGCCGCGGCGGCCGCTCGAGCGCCTCCAGCGCGTGCACCAGCCCCTCGTTCCAGGGTAGGCCGCCGTCATCGGCCAGGCCGACGCCCAGATCGGCGGCGATCGCCTGCCCGTCGGGTTCGGAGGTGGCCAGGAACACCGGCCCGACGTCGGCCTTGAGGGCCGCGGCGGTGACCACCTCGAGCATGCGCCGCATCAGCCGCCGGCGCTGCTCACCCGACAGATCCGGCCCCAGCCGCGTCTTTGCCGAGTCGAGATGTTTCAGGCCGATCAGGATCGCCACGCTCATGGACGGAATGGTAGAGGCGTGATCTACGCTGCCCGGGTGATCACCCTCGGATACAAGGCCTCGGCCGAGCAGTTTGGCCCGCGGAGCTGCTGCGCTACGCGGTGGCCGCCGAGCGCGAGGGGTTCGATTCGGTCGCGATCTCCGACCATTTCCAGCCGTTTCGGCACACCGGCGGGCACGCTCCGGCGTCTCTGCCCTGGCTGGGCGCGCTGACGGTGCAGACCAGCCGCGTGCGCATCGGCACGAGCGTCAACACGCCGACGCTGCGGTTTCATCCCTCGATGGTCGCCCAGGCGTTTGCCACGCTCGGATGCCTCGCGCCGGGGCGGATGTTCCTGGGCGTCGGCACCGGCGAGTCGATGAACGAGGTGCCGCCGCTGGGCATCGAGTGGCCGGGGTTCAAGGAGCGGCTGGCGCGGCTGGACGAGGCTCTGCAGCTGATCCGTGAGCTCTGGAGCTCGCCCGCGGGTGACGTTCGAGGGCGAGTACTACCGCACGCAGAATGCGACCGTCTACGACCTGCCCGAGCAGGTGATCCCCATCCTGATCGCGGCGGGAGGGCCGCGCGCGGCCCGGTTTGTGGGTCGCGTTGGCGACGGGTTCATCACCACCAGCGGAAAGCCCACGCGAGCTCTACACCGAGACGCTGCTGCCGGCCGTGGCCGAGGGTGCGGCGAAGGCCGGCCGCGACGCCGGCTCGCTCGAGCGGCTTCTGGAGGTCAAGGTCTCGTACGATCCCGATCGCGATCGGGCAGTGGCCGAATGCGAGTTCTGGGCGCCGCTGGCGCTGCCCGCCGAGGCCAAGCAGCACGTGCACGACCCGATCGAGCTCGAGCGCCTGGCCGCTGCGCCAGACGTGCACGCCGAGTCGCGCTTCATCGTCACCGGCGACCCGCACGAGGCGGCCGAGCGCATCGGCGCCTACGTCGACATGGGCTTCGACCACCTCATCTTCCACAGCCCCGCGCCCGACCAGGAGCGGTTCCTGAAGATGTTCGGTGCCGAGGTGCTGCCGCTGCTGCGCGAACGCTCAGCGTGACGCCGGCCCGAGCGCGCGCTCGGGTCGTGATGTACCACTTGACCCGCTCTTCGCCGGGGCCGAGCTCACGGAATACCTCGCCGGTGTACTTCATGGCGAGCTCGTCGGCATGGAGTGTGGTCGTGGTCGGCCACTCGCTCGACCGCCGACCCTCGTACCTCGAGGTAGAACTCGTCGTCCTCGGCCGACACGATCTCGATCGTGCAGCGCGGGTCGCGCAGCAGGTTGCGATCCTTGACCCGTCCGGCCCGCGTGTTGAACACCGGGCGGCCGTCTTCCTCGTGGATCCACAGCGGCGTGACCTGGATGGTGCCGTCCTCGTTGAGGGTCGCGAGATGGGCGAGGAGCGGCGCGCGCAGGAGCGCGAGGGCGCGATCGGAAAGCTCGATCACCGGGCCACCGCGGGTACCAGCTGCTCACCGATCAGATCGACCATCTCGACGTCGGCGTGGCACAGGTGCTGCAGCATCACCCGCGTGACGCCAACGGCCGCCAGGGTTTCAAGCTTCTCGACCACCTCGGGCAGAGTACCGATGATGCAGTCGTGTGCGTGGGCATCGACCAGTGCGCGGCCGCGCTCGCGCTCGCCCAGCACCTCGGCGAGTTCGTCTGCCCGCCGTACCAGTTCGGCCTCATCGGCGCCGACCACCGAGGTCGTCATCACCGAGAGGGGCAACGTTGCGGGGTCGCGGCCGACGGCCTCGCACGCCGCGTCCAGCCGCTCGCGCACCGCCCGGCACTCATCTGGATCGCCCGTGGTGACGTTGTACTCCTGCGCATAGCGGGCCGCCAGCGCGGCCGAGCGGCGCTTTCCGGCCCCGCCCATGATCAGCGGCGGGTGCGGCGCCTGCACGGGCTTGGGAAGCGCCGGACAGCGGTCGAGGGTGTAGTGCTCGCCGCTGAACGAGAACTCGTCCTCGGTCCACTGGCGGGTGACGATCTCGAGCTGCTCCTCCAGGATGTCCATCCGCTCGCGCGTGGCGGGGAACGGAAACCCGAACGCCTCGTGCTCGGTGTCGTACCAGCCCGCGCCCAGGCCCAGCTCGACCCGGCCTCCCGAGATGTGGTCGACGGTGGTGGCGGCGTTCGCGACCACCGACGGGTGGCGGAAGGTGACCGGCGAGACCATCGTGCCGAGCCGGATGGTCGAGGTGACCGCGGCGATGCCGGCCAGCGTCGTCCACGCATCGAGCGATCCACGCCCCACGCGGCCGTCGCCGGACAGGTAGTGGTCGGAGCGAAAGAGCGCGTCCAGACCGCCGCGCTGCGCCGCCTCGGCCAGCTCCAGCCACTGTGGCCAGCTGACGCCCTCCTGGCCCTCGATCATCAGGCAGACGCGCATCGGCTACGTCCTTACCGACCGCGGAGTTGATGGCGTTCACGATCTCGTCGAGGCCGACGCCCTTCTTCAGACAGCGATCGGCTCCCGCCGCCAGCGCGGCCTCGATCATCTGCGGTTCGTCGTAGGCCGACAGCACCACGACGGGCATCGCCCACGCCGCCGCAACGATGCGCTCGGTGGCCTCGATGCCGTCCATGTTGGGCATCCGCATGTCCATCACCACGACGTCGGGAAGGTGCTCCTCGGCGCGTGCGACGGCCTCGGCTCCGTCACCCGCCTCGGCGACCACCCGCATGCCCGCCTCCTCCAGCGCGTCGCGCAGGACCCCGCGCAAGAGGGCGTTGTCCTCGGCGATCACGATCCGAAGTGAGGAGGCAGTGGGTGGTTCGGGGCCGACAGCGATCTGCGAACACTAGACGGAGAGGTAGAGCGCGTCGACGCACCGCGCCGCCGCCTCACCTGCTGCGCGCGGACTCAGGCCACGGGCGCGGCCCAGCACGTACACCGAGAACCATGAATCGCCCGCGCCGGTGGGATCGGTGTACGCACCCTCGCCGGCGGCAATCCGCTCGATCTCGCGCGGTGTGACGATCATCGCGCCGTCACCACCCAGGGTCAGTGCGACCTCGGGCACGCCGAGCGACCGAATGCTCTGCGGGTCGGTGCCTCCGCAGATGGCTCGCGCCTCGGATTCGCCCACCTTCAGCACCCGCACGCCCGCGAGCGCCGCGGGGTCGACCGCGCGCAGCCGCAGACGGCCCGGGATCCGGCCCGCGGGCCAGCCCCTGCGCGTCGAGGCACACCTCGAGGCCGGCGTTTCGCAGCGCCGCGATCACCTCGGGCGAGAAGTCGGTCGAGCTCTGCCCGCCGAGCACCACCCAGCCGACATCGCCGAGCTGGGGCAGCACCTCGTTGCTCGATCTCGGCCACCGTGAACGGGTCGCCGACTGCGGCGAGTTCCTGCTCGGTGCCGTGCTCTGAGTGCACGAGCACCGACTGAAATGGGGTGCCGGCGATCGTCACCACCGCCTCGGGAATCGGCACGCCCTTGACCACCACCACCGGCGTCGCACCGGCGGCCGCGAGTGCCCGCGCGGCGAAGCGCGGCGCTCCGCCGATGCGTCGCACGCTGTCGAGGCCGGGAGCGCTGACCACGTCCCAGCCGCTCTGCCCGACCACCGCGATGGCCGCCACCGGCGCGGCGCGCAGCCGCTCGACCTCGAGCGCGATCTGGGTCGCGGCCTGGTCGGCCGCCTGCCCGAGCCGCTCCAGTGCCGCGGTTGCACCCGCCACATCGCCGTCGCGCAGCGCCGCCAGCGCGCCATCGGCCAGCAGCCGCACGGCGGTGATCGACTGCTGCGCCCCGTCGTGCAGGCGGTCGGCTGGAGGGTCAGTCGATGAGGGCATACCGCAGCGCGAGTGCCACTGCCTGCGTGCGCGTGTCGGCTTCGAGCTTTGCCATCGCGTTGCGCACGTGCGTGCGCACGGTCTCGGGGCTGATAAAGAGCTTTGCTGCGATCTCGGGATTCGAGTTGCCGTCTGCCAGCAGCCCCAGGATCTCGCGTTCGCGGCCGGATAACGCCGGCAGTTTCTCGGTAGCGCGCGGCGTGACCAGCTCGGACGCCAGCGTGGGGTCGACGTAGGCGCCTCCCTCGGCTACCCGCTTGACCGCGCGGACGATGTCGTCGGGCGGCGCGTCCTTCAGCACGTACCCGCGCGCGCCGCAATCGAGCCCTTCGGCCAGCAGACCGCGTTCACCGTGCGCGGTGTAGAGGATCACGGCGGTGTCGGGGTACTCGGCGGTGATCAGGCGGGTGGCCTCGAACCCGTCCATCCCGTCCATGCGCACGTCCATCACCACCACGTCGGGGCGGCGCCGGCCGGTCATCTCGACCGCTCCGCGGCCGCTGCCGCTCTCGCCGATCACCGAGATGTCTCGATCACGGGCCAGGATCAGTTTCACGCCTTCACGCACGGCGGCGTGATCGTCCACCACCATGCAACGTACCTGGGGGTGACCATTTTCGGCTGTATGTGTATTCGATGCCATACCTCAATCCGTTCTGTGGACTGCCCGAGACATCGGTCACGACCGGCGGTTTCTTACAATACCCTGTATGTCATCCGCTCGCCGAACGGCGCTGGCCTCGCTCGGTGCGGCGGTGGTCTTGGCAATCGCGAAACTCGCCGTGGGTCTGGCCACCGGCAGTCTGGGCATTCTCGCCGAGGCGGCCCATTCGGGGATCGACGCGGTCGCCGCGCTGCTCACCTTCTTTGCGGTCGGCGTTGCCGAGCGACCCGCCGATCGTGAGCATCCATACGGCCACGGCAAGGCCCAGCATCTCTCGGCGCTGGCCGAAGCCACCGTGCTCGGGTTGCTTGCGCTGTGGATCCTGGTCGAGGCGGTGCTGCGGCTGCTGCATGGGTCGACGGCGGTCGACGCGACCTGGTACGCGTTCGTGCTGATGGCGGCGGTGCTGGTGATCGACGCGGGCCGGGCCACCGCGTCGCTGCGGGTCGGCAGGGCCGAGCGCAACGCGGCGCTGATGGCCAACGCCGCGCATTTCGGCTCGGATTTCATCGGCTCGGCGGCGGTGCTCGTGGGGCTGGTGCTGGTGGCTCTGGGCGTGCAGGGCGGCGACTCGGTGGCGGCCATCATCGTGTCGGTGATCGTGCTTGCGGGCGCGCTGCGGCTGGCCTGGATCAATGTCGACACGCTCATGGACCGAGCGCCGACGGGGACCGCCGAGCGCATCGAGCAGGTGGCGCGGGCCGTTCCGGGCGTCACGGGTGTGCGATCGGTGCGGGTGCGCGAGGCCGGTGGCGAGGCGTTCGTCGACCTGGTCATCGGAGTCAGCCGGCTGGAGGGCATCGAGCGGTCGCACGGCACCATGGACGCGGTCGAGGCGGCTGTCGAACACGAGCTGGGCCGCGCGCAGGTGGTGGTGCATGCCGAGCCCGATGCGGTGGGCGAGCGGGCCAACGACCGCATCGCCGCTGCCGCGTTACGGGTGCCCGGTGTGGTCGAGACGCACAACATCACGGTGCTTGACCAGCCCGACGGCCAGGCGGTGACGCTGCACGTGCGGCTGCCCGAGCAGATGACCCTGGCCGACGCGGCCGGGGTGCTCGCGCAGCTCAAGACCGAGATCCGCCGCGAGATCGGCGTGGCGCGGGTGTTTGCCCATGTCGAGCCCTCGCTGCCCGACGCACAGCCGGCCCGCGAGGTGACCGGTGCCGAACCGCAGGTGCTGGCAGCGGCCTCGGCGGCGGTGCGGTCGGTGGCCGGTGAGGGCGCCGAGGTGGTGGTGTTCCGGCAGGCCGAGCGGCTGGTGGTGGTGACGTCGGTGCCGGGGAAACCCACGATGACGGTGCGCTCGGCCCACGACGTGGCGAGCCGCATCGAGGACGCCGTCCGCGAACGCCTGGCCGGCGTGACGACGTGATCGTCGAAGTCATCTAACGCACAAACGCATCAAAGGTGCCAGGCACTTTTGATGCATTCATCGCCGTCTACGGGCCAGATTGAACCAGTCTGGTGTGCGCCGGGGTCCCATTGGCAGGTGGGGTGGAACCCCGGCGCGGGCGGGCCGACAAGCAGCCCGCCGTCCTTGTGCGCTCAGACTCCCGCCGACCCCCTACCTCGCGGGGGCCGGCGATTGTCCGGTCGGTGAACTTGCGGCTAGCTCGGCTGATCCGCCAGGGTGACCTGCACCTGGCTCGTCTGCCCGTTGCGCTCGATGGTCAGCGACACGGTGTCGCCGGCCTTGTGCGCGGCAATGGTGTTGTAGAGATCGCTGAACTGCTCGATCTGCTTGCCGTCGATGGCGGTGATCACGTCGCCGCCGAGCAGGAACTTGGTGCCGCTGATGGTCTTGGTGGTGGTGCCGCCCTTGAGGCCGGCCTGCGCAGCAGGCGTGCCGGACTTGACCGTCTCGACCAGGAATCCCTGATCGGTCGAGATGCCCAGTGCCTTGGACAGCTCGGAGTTCAGCGCAATGCCCTCCACACCGATGTACGGATGGCTCGCGTGGCCAGTCGAGATGATCTCCTGGGCGATCGTGTTGGCGGTGTTGATCGGAATGGCGAAGCCGATGCCGATGCTGCCGGCGGTCTCGCTGTTCTGACCCGTCAGGATCTGGCTGGTGATACCGATCACCTGGCCGCTCGAGTTGATCAGCGGGCCACCCGAGTTGCCGTGGTTGATGGCGGCGTCGGTCTGGATCGCGTTCGTGATCGGGGCGCCCGCGGGTGAGGTGATCTCGCGGTTCAGCGCCGAGACGATGCCCTCGGTGATCGTGCGCTCTTCGCCCAGCGGGTTGCCGATGGCGACCACCGGGTCGCCGACCTGCACGCTCGAAATGTCAGCCAGCGGCAGTGGATGCAGCAGCGACGAGGGAATCGTCTTCTCCGGCTGCAGCACTGCCACGTCGGTCTTGGGGTCGCTGCCCAGCACCTTGGCGGGATAGGTGATGTCCTGGCCGTTGCCACCGGCAAAGCCGACGGTCACGTGCACGTTCGTGCCGGCCACTACGTGCGCGTTGGTGAGGATGTGGCCCTGGTCGTCGATCACGAAGCCCGAGCCGAGCGCTTCCTGCGTCTGCGGCTGGTTCATGCCCAACTGGTTAGTCGTGTCAGAGGTGAACGTGTTCTTCACCACGACCACGCCGGGGGCGTCCTTCCGATAGATCTGGTTGGCGCTGAGGCCGCCGGACGATGTGGTGTCTGCGGCGGGGGTGCCGGAGTCCGACGAGCGGGTCACGGTCACGACGTCCTTGGTGGTGGTGCTCGAATGGTCGACGCCGACTGCGACCACGCCTCCGCCGATCACGGCGGCACCCAGAACGATGGCTGATTGTTTGAGCAAAGGATTCATGCCGAGAGTTTTAGGGCGGTGAGATTGAGGGGTCGTTTAGACGTTAGAACTCGATTAGGGTTACCTGAATGCGCCTGCGGTTGATTACGAATCCCCGCGCGAGCGGCGTTTCGGAGGAAATTGTATCGGCAGCCGTGGCGAGGCTTACAGCGGTTTCGCATGTCGACCTCGCCTATACGACCCGACCGGGGCACGCGATCGAGCTGGCCGCCGAGTTCGACGGAGACGCGGTGGTGGCGCTCGGCGGAGACGGCACCACCAACGAGGTGGTCAACGGCCTGCGGCCCGAAACACGCTTCGGGGCGCTCCCCGGCGGAGCCTCCTCGGTGTACGCGCGGCAGCTGGGGTTTCCCGCAGATCCGTTCGAGGCGGCGGGTCTGCTGGCCGCGGCGGTCGCGCACGACACCACCCGGTCCGGTGGGGCTCGGAGCCGTGGACGGAAGGCGGTTCACCTTTGCGGCGAGCATCGGATTCGACGCGGCGGCAACCAGGGCAATCGACGACGCCCGGCACCGCCGCGACGACAACCTTCGCCCCGGCGACCTGCAGGTGCTGCGCGAGGCGCTGCGCCAGCTCGGCTCGAATGGCTACCGGTTTGAGCTGCAGATGTCGATCGCTGCCGACGGCCGCGAGCCGATCCGGGGGTCGTACATCGCGGTCGCCAACCAGCATCCCTACACCTACTTCGGCAAGCTGCCGGTGAACGCGACTCCGCGGGCGGGCTTCGAGACCGCGCTCGACGCCGTCGTGCTCGGCGAGATCGGAGCGACGTCTCTGCCGCGGCTGGCGCTGTATGCACTCGTCTGGCCGCGGCACGCCGAAGCGGGGGTCGCGGGTGTGACGTATCTGCACGACTCCCGCACGCTGGCGGTGACCTGCGACACTGCCGCTGCCGGTGCAGATCGACGGCGAGTACGTGGGCGAGCGCGAGCGCGTCGAGATCACCTACCTGGACTGCCGCTGCCCGCGTATTCGTGCCGGTGGTTGAACTCCGCAGTGACCCGCGCCGGGAGCGGGGTATCATCCCCGGGTTGTGGATACCGTTATCGCCGTCGGCCAGGGCCTCGGCCTGGCCGCCGCGGCCGGGCTGATCTCGGCCGCTCCGGTGGCCGTCGGCGCCTCCGCCGCGACCCAGGGCTGGCTCGAGGATCCCGTGTCGTGGGCGTCGCGTTCGTGGCTGGTGGCCGTGGCGTGGATCGCGGTGTTGATCGAGCTGGTGGTCGATGCGGTGTGGCCGGGCGCGGGTGCCGGCGGCCGACTGGTGCGCCGCGTGGTCGCCGGCGGCCTGGCGTTCGAGGTCGCGGCCGGCGGCGTGCTGCCCTACGTGGGTCTTGCCATCGGCGCGGTCGTGGCGCTGGGGGTCGGCCTCGCGATGCGGCGGGTGCGGTCGGGCGCGGTGAAGGCCGGCGGCGATGTGCGCGGCACGGCGCTGATCGAGGACGGCGCCGGCGTGGGCGCGTCGCTGATCGCCCTGATCCCCGTGATCGGCTACATCATGGCGGTGGCCGGTGGACTGCTGCTGATGCGGATGCGCCGCCGCGAGGGCCAGAAGTACGAAGGCCTGCGCGTCCTCCGGTAGGAGCACGGGACGATGCCGCCCAAGAAGCTGATCCTCGCGGTCATCGACGGGCTCGGCCCCGAGTTGCTCGACCGGGCGATCGCCGCAGGTGTCGCGCCGACGATCGATTGGCTGTGGGGTGAGGGCCGCCGCACCGATGCCTGTGTCTCGACGTTTCCGTCGCTCACGCCGGTCTGCCTGACCGCGCTCGTGACGGGCCGGCACCCCGCGGGTTCGCTGATCCCCAGCATGACCTGGTATCACCGCGGCGAGCAGCGCATGGTGGAGTACGGCTCGTCGCTTGCCGCGATGCTCACCGCCGGCACCAAGCAGACGGTCGACGACCTGCTCGTGAATCTCAACATGCTGCAGCTCTCGCCGCGAATCGAGACGGTGTTCGAGTCACTCGACGACGCAGGCTTCGAGACGGCCGCCGTCAACACCTACGTGATGCGCGGGCGCACGCGCCATCCCATCACCCGCCCCACCGCCCGCCGGCTGGCCCGCCGGGTGGGCGTGGCCGATGCGGTATACGGGCCCAAGCGCTACTTCCTCGGCGACCTGTTCTTCTCCGACGCCACCGGCGCGCCGATGAACCTCGGCTCGGGAGTCGACCGCCACGGCGGCCAGGTCGGCCGGTGGCTGGTGACGCGCGACGGGTTCGACTTTCTGTTCTTCTACCTCTACGAGACCGATGCGGCCCAGCACCGCGGTGGTGACGTGATGGGCGCGGTGGCCGGCGCCGACCATGGCATCGAACTGCTGGTGGAGGCGGCCGGGGGGCGCGAGCGGTTTCTGGATCGCTATGCGGTGGTGATGGTCGCCGACCATTCACAGAGTCCGATCCGCGAGGCGGTCGACCTGAGCCGCGCGCTCGACGGGCTGCGGATCTACCAGGGCGGCCGGGAGCGGCCCGCCGGCTGCGATGTGGCGATGGCGTCGTCCAACCGGGCGTCGATGACCTACGTGCTTCCGCAGGCCGGTGTCACTCCCGCCCAGATCGCGGCGCTCCTCCTGCGCGATCCGGCCTCGGATGTGGTGGTGCACCTTGACGATGAGGACTGGATGGTCGCCCTGCGCGGCGACGGCCGGCTGCGGTTTCGGCGCGGCCCCGGCAGCGTCGACCGGCGCGGCAACGAGTTCACCGTCGAGGGCGACGTTGACCTGCTGCCCGACGCCGAGTACCCCAACGCGCTCGAACGGATCGAAGGCATCCTGCGCTGTGCCAACGCCGGTGACGTGGTCGTCTCGGCCGCGCTCGGGTTCGAGTTCGCGGATGCCGGTGGCGGTCACCATGCCGGCGGCGGCAGCCACGGCTCACTCCACGCGGCTGACTCGCTGGTACCGCTGATCACCGCCGGTTTCGAGCCGGGTATGCAGCTTCCTGAGCAGCCTTCCATCACCGATCTGACGCCGCTCACCCTGCGCCACTTTGGCTTGAGATAGCATCAGGGCGTGGACGAGGCACGCGCCGACACCGCGCCGGTCGGCGCGAAAGACCACTACCGCAGGTTGCATCTCGCCGTGCGCCGGCCGGACAACTGGTACGAGTTGCTGCGGTTCTGCCTCGTCGGTGGACTCGGCTACGTGATCAATCTGGTGGTGTTCGTGCTCGCGGATCGCAAGGTGCCGTACCCGGTCGCATTCGTGATCGCCTTCGTCGTGGCGGCCAGCAGTAACTTCCTCTGGAACCGGATATGGACGTTTCGTGTCAAACACGGTGTGCCCCACCATCAGTACGCTCGGTTTCTCACCGTCTCGGCAATCGCGCTGGCCCTCGACTTGCTGGTGCTGACCGTGCTGGTGGAGTTCGCGGGAGTGTCGGAGACGCCGGCTGCGGCGGTATCCATCCTGCTTGCGACCCCCATCAGTTTTCTTGGGAACAAGTTCTGGAGCTTTCGCTAACCGCGGGCTGATCCGCTCGGCGGTGGCGCTGCTGGCAGCGCTCGTCCTTCTCGCTGCGGCCTCGCCCGCCGGCGCCGACGCCGCCAGGCCGCAGTTCAGCCAGGCGCGGGTGATTCAGCTGGTGGCCTCGGAGCTGGGCGTCACACCGCTGCTCGACACCTATCCGGGTGCCTACTGGACGGCGGTGTACCACCCTGGTTCGGGAGAGTGGACGGCCACCCTGCTGGACAAGTCCGGCAAGCGCAAGCTGGCGCGATTCACGGTCGACGACGGCCTGGGCACGGTGCTGCGCAGCGCGCTTCTGGCCAAGCCCGGCCCACCGCGGCTCTCGGGGCCGAAGGCGTACCGCATCGCCATGGCCCAACCGGCGCTGCGTTCCTGGCTCGACCAGTACCACCGGCCCACGCACAGCGCGACCCTGGGAGACGACCGGGTGTGGACGGTGTCGTTCTACGACGACGGCGACTCGGTCGCCGAGGTGCACATCCCCGACAAGGACGGGAAGCCCAACGCCGTCTGGACCGGCCCGCAGGTGGGGTGGCAGATGACCCGCGGGCTGCCCGATTCGTACGGCCGCAAGGTGGCCAGCACGTGGGTGCTCCTGCCCATGTGCCTGCTGTTCGTGGCGGGCCTGATGAACTGGCGGCGGCCGCTCTCGCTGCGCACGCTCGACCTGCTCGTGATGGTCTCGTTCGCGGTGTCGATCGAGCTGTTCAACCGCGGCATGATCTTCTGGTCGACGCCCCTCTTCTACCCGCCGCTGATCTACCTGGCCGCGCGCATGATGTCCATCGGCTTTGGCCACCGGCCGCGCGGGTTTCAGATCGGCGAGAAGCACATGCTGGTGCTGATCGGGCTGATCTTTGCCCTGATGGGATTTCGGCTGGGCCTGAACAACCAGGATTCGAACGTGATCGACGTCGGCTACGCCAGCGTGGCGGGGGCCTCGCGGCTGCTGCACGGCACGGTGCCGTACGGCCACATGCCGCGCACCACCGCCAAGCCCTGCGGCGGGCGGTACTCGAACGGCGACGCGATCGGGTACGTGCAGGCCGACCACCGCTGTGAGTCGCCGGTCGAGAACGGCGACACCTACGGCCCGGCGGTGTATCTGGCCTATGCGCCGGCGGTGGCGGTGCTGGGCTGGAGCGGGCGGTGGGACTCACTCGAGCCCGCGCACGTCACCGCGGCGGCCTTCGACATCCTGGCGGTGCTGGGGATGCTGGCCGCCGGATGGAGGCTGCATTCGCCCCGCACCGGCGTGATGCTGGCGTTCGGCTGGGCGGCCAATCCGTTCACCGCCTACTCGCTCAACATGAACTCCAACGACGCGGTGGTGGGCGCCGCGGTGGCATGGCTTCTGGCGATGCTCGCACTACCGGTGGCGCGGGGCGTCCTGCTGGCCGTCGCAGGGTTCACCAAGGCTCGGGCCGCTTGCGCTGGTGCCGCTGTTCCTCTCGCTGCGCGGCCGGCTGCGCACCGGGCTGGCGTTTGTGGTCACCGCCGCTCCTCCTGCTCTCGATCACCCTGCTCGACAGCGACGGGCTGCGGCTGATCTGGGACCGTACCATCGCCTACCAGGCCGATCGCGTCACGCCGATGTCGATCTGGACGCTCGGCACGTTCCACCCCGGCTGGCCCGACCTGCACTGGCTGCAGCAGGCGGCTCAGGTGGCCGTCGGGATCGGTGTGTGCCTGCTGGCGTTCTTCCCCCGCGGCCGCAAGGATGCGGTTGCGGTGGCGGCGCTGGGCGGCGCGGCGATGATCGGCGTGCAGCTGGTCGCCTCGTACTGGTTCTACCCGTATATCTGCTGGTGGCTGCCGCTCGCCCTGGCCGGCCTGCTGATGCCGCGCGAGGGGCTCCTGCGCTCCTCGCCGCGGCCGCGGCTGCCCGAGCCTCCCCAGGCGGTCGAGCTCACTCCGACAGCCTGAACGCCTCGATCGCCGTGGCCCGCCCGTCGGCGGCTCGAAGTCGATCACGGCGCCCTCCAGGCGCACGTCGCCGTCGGCCGGCTCGAACCGCACGGGTGCGCCCGTCGCAAACCGCTGCAGGACGGGTTCGGCGCGGACGCCGATCACCGAGTCGTGCGGCCCGGTCATGCCGGCGTCGGTGATGTAGGCCGTTCCGCCGGGCAGCACGGTCGCGTCGCTCGTCTGGACATGGGTGTGCGTGCCGATCACGGCCGTCACCTTGCCCCGCAGCAGCCGCCCCATCGCGACCTTCTCGCTGGTGGCCTCGGCATGCATGTCCACGAGCACCCCGTCGCATTGACCGCGCAGATCGTCGACCAGCTGCTCCGCCACCTCGAACGGCGACACCGCGGGATCCAGGTACAGCGAGCCCATCAACGAGAGCACGCCCAGCCGAAATCCGTCGGCCGCTCGCGACCACCACCGAGCCGTGTCCGGGCGAGCGCGACGACATGTTGGCCGGCCGCACGATGCGCGGTTCGGTGCCGAGGTAGCCGTACACCTCGGCGCGCCGAAACGCGTGATTTCCCAGCGTGACGGCATCGACGCCGCACGCAAACAGGCGCCGCGCCTGGCGGCTGGTGATGCCCGCGCCGTCGGCCAGGTTCTCGCCGTTTGCCACCACCAGGTCCAGCTCCAGCTCGTCGCGCAGCCGCGGGACGTGCGTCTCCACCATCCGCAGCCCCGGCCGGGCGAACACGTCGCCGACGAACAGCAATCGCATTCGAGACAACCTCCCTAGAGGATCGGGGCCGAGGCCGGAGCTCGGTCGACCTCGATGTGGGCGTGGTTGCCGGCGTCGGACGTGTAGTTGGCGAGTTCCTGATTGATCACCGTGCTCAGGTCGATCACCGTGCCCAGCTTGGTCTCGGCCGCCGTGACCTGCTTGCCCACCACGATGCCCGGCACCGTCTTCACGTTGGTGATCGTGACCAGCATGGTCGGTGCGGTCGTGGGTTGGATCTGGATCACGCTGCCGTACGCCTTGCCGCTGATCACGTAGGGCTGCACCGACACGATGCGGCCGTCCGTGGGCGTGTAGACGCTGGTGCCGGCGACCGCGCCCACGTCGACCGATCCGGTGGTGGGTCCGGCTCCCGACGAGTCGATCCAGAACCCAGGGCCGGTGGAGTTGTCACGGCCGGTGAGTAGGTTCGAGACGCGGGTGAGCAGGTTGGCGTTGTGCTGATGCCCCGCGGGTGTCAATGCGACGAGTCCGGTGCCGGCGCCGTGGTAGACGATCGCGGTGATGCGTCGCTGCGTGATCGGCACGTCCAGCTGAAGGCCTTCCGGGCCGGTGGCGAGGCTCTGCAGCGTCGGCGGCCCGTCGGGCGCCTCGGTGACCGCGGCGGGCTGCATCAGCGCAGCGCTCGACGCGGCGTGGCCGGAGTTGCGGTAGGCGTGCACGCTCACCATCGCGAGCACCGCCAGCGCCAGGACGACGCCGAACAGGCCCCGCCGGCGGCGGCGCTGAACTTCGCGCCGGCGTACGTACCGGCGTGACGGCGTGCGGCTCGTGATCACGGCTTCCAGGGTACCGCACCTCCAGTCCCCGGCTCAGTCAGGGCGGCCTCCGATGCGATCAATAGGCTTCGCGGAATGTCCGAGGTCCCTGCCCGCCGCCGGCAGATCATCGTCCCCCGCTGGGTGCAGCTGGTCTCGCTGCCGCTGATCGTGCTCGTTCACCTGGCAGCTGCTCGGCACGCTCAGCCACGCGGTGTTCATCTTCCTGATCGCGACGCTGATCGCGATCCTGCTCAATCCCATCGTGCGGGCCTTCTGTGCGATGCGCATCCCGCGCGGAATCGCGGTGCTGATCGTCTACCTCAGCGCCGCGCTGATCGCGGCTCGGCATCCTCGCGATTCTCGGCTCGGTGATCGTGAGCGAGTCGCAGGTGGCCGCCAACCACGTCAACTCCGAGTTCACCGCCAACGCCCAGGGGATCACGCCTGCCGACGTCAAGCTGAAGGACCTCCAGCACTGGATCGACACCTCGAGCCCGTACCACGTCGATGTGCTCACGCCGGGCGAGCGGGTGATCCATCACGTCTCGAGCCTCAACCTGCAGCGCTACACCGGCCAGGCGGTGTCGATCGCGCAGAACGTGGTGGTCGTCGTGTTCGAGAGCCTGTTCAACCTGGTGCTGGTGATCGTGATCTCGGTGTACATGCTGCTCGACGCGCCGCGCCTCTCGCGGTTTCTGCGCCGGGTGTTCGAGAGCGATGATCCCGAGGACGATCTGATGGCGCGGGTCGAGCGCTCGCTGCTGGCCTACGTCAAGGGCCAGACGCTGGTGTCGCTGACCATCGGCGCCTCGGCGACGGTGGGCATGGCGGCTGCTGGGGTTTCTGGGGATCTTCCCCGCGGGCGAGACCTACGCGCTGGCGTTCGGTGCGTTCACGGCGGTAACCGAGGTGATTCCCTACATCGGGCCGTGGCTGGGGGCGTTGGCGCCGCTGGCGGTGGCGGCCACGTACTCGCCGACCGCGGTGCTGGCGGTAGCCATCGTGTACCTGATCATCCACCAGCTCGAGGGGCACATCGTGATCCCCAAGCTGATGGGCGGCGCGGTGCGGGTGCATCCGCTGGCGGTGATCTTCGCCCTGCTGGCGGGTGAGGAGTTATATGGCTTTGCGGGGATCCTCGTGACCCTGCCGCTGGTGGCCGTGGGCCGCGAGGTGATCGAGTTCCTGCACGAGCGGATCTCGCTGCAGCGCTGGAACGACAGCCCCTGGTGACCGCATAAAAGGTGTCAGCCACCTTTTATGCACCCGGCTACCACGGTGAGGCGTTGCCAGCCAACGCTTCGGATGCATAAAAGGTGGCTGACCCCTTCTATTCGTTACTGGTTTGAGGGGGCGAGGTCGGCGGCCAGCTCGAACTCGCGCAGGGCGGCCTCGTCGCGGCCCTGGCGGCGCAGGAACTTGCCGTACCAGCGGTGCGCCCGCGAGCGCTCGCGATGCCAGCCGGGGCGGCGCCGGAACAGGTCGATCGCGGCGGTGTACGCCGCCTCGGCACCGCGGTCGTCGCCCAGTTCGTCCAGCCCGCGGGCCAGCACCAGCTGCGCGAGCCCCAGCTCGCCCGGCACGGCGGCGTTGGCCAGCAGCGCGACCGCGTCGCGCGCGATCTGCACCGCCAGCTCTGCATCGCCGCGCTGCAGTGCCAGCCGCGCCTCGTCGACCTTCAGGTAGCCCTCGTGGAACGTGCCCAGGCGGTCGCCGTGCAGCTGGCGTGAGAACGCCAGGTGCTGCGCCGCGCGTTCGGTGTCGCCGGTGGTGAGCAGAATGTGGGCGAGGCCCAGGTGGCAGAGCGCCTGGGCCCAGTCGTCGCCGCTCTGCTCATTCAGCTCCAGAGCCCGCTGCGCATAGGACGCCGCCAGGTCGTAATGGCCGGTGGTGTTGTTCAACCGCGACAGGGCGTAGTTGATGCGCGCCGCCGTAGGCAGGTCGAGCTCGTCTCCGCCTTCGCGCAGCACCTCGGCCAGCGCCTGTGAGGCCGCCGTGTAGTGGCCGGCGTCGGCCAGGGCCATGCTGAGCGTGACCGTGAGGGCCGCGAGCGTGCTCAGATCGTCGGGATGCAGCTCGCGGGTGCGGCCGATCTGCAGCTCGAGCAAGTTGCACCGCGGCCTCCGCGTCGCCCGAACCCGCCAGCAGCCGGGCGAGCTCGAGGTACAGGTGTAGCCGCTCGACCGGGTCGGCCTCTCCAACCCGCTCGCGGGCCTGGATGAACAGATCGAGCGCGCCCTGCTCGCGTCCCCGTCGCAGCGCGATCTCGCCCAGCCCCTCCAGCGCCCGGCTTGCGGCATCAGCGTCGCCCGCGGCATCTGCCGCACGCAGCCTTGAGCCGAGCGTCTCCTCGGCCTCCTCGTATCGCTCGAGCGCGATCAGAAGCTCGGGGTCCACCGCTCAACACTAGAACATTCAGAGCATTGTGCAGAAGCGCACGATGGCGCGCCGCGCTGTAAGCGGGATCACATTTCGCCGACGCGGCTGCGATCAAACACCGGCGCCAGCGAATCCAGCGTCGACGGGGTCAGATCGGCGGCCAGCTCGAACGCTTCGAGCGCGGCCTCGGCGCGGCCCAGCCGCTTGAGGAACTTGCCGTACCAGCGGTAGGCCCGGGCCAGTTCGCGCTGCGCTCCGGCTCCGGTGAACTCCTCGACGGCGCGTTCGTAGGCCGTCTCGGCGCGTTCCAGCTCGCCCAGTTCGTCCTGCACGCGGGCCAGCACCAGGTACGCATCGCCCGCGCGCAACGGGTCGCCGCCCACCTGCAGCGCCTCGACGGCGTGCAGCGCCTTGGCCGCAGCGGCAGCGGGATCGCCCGACAGCAACGCGAGCCGGGCCTCCTCCACCTCGAGCGCCGCCTGTTCGGAGCTCTCCGGGTGGGCGTCCAGCAGGTTTCGGGCCGACGCCAGGTGCGCCGCCGCCTCGCCGGTCTCGGACCGGTCGAGCAGCGCATGGGCGTAGAGCAGGTGCGACTCGCGCAGTGCCTGGTTGTCGTCGCGCAGGTCGTACATCGCCAGCGCCCGGTCGGCGTGCCGCACGGCCTGCTCGATGCGGCCGTTGGCGGCGTGCTCGCGGGCCAGCGCGAACGCTGCCGCGGCCCGGCTGGGAAGGTCGATGCGATCACCGCAGTTGCGCAGACCCTCCGAGAGGGCCGCGCCCGCCCGCGCCGGATCGCCGGCCTGGGCGTAGGTGCGCGAGAGCCACAGCGAATACCGCACGATCTTGGCCGGGTCGACCACCGGGCTGCGACGTGAGGCGCTGCAGGCAACCTTCGAGGATCGCCATCGAACGCGCGGTGTCGCCGCTGCGCGCATGCACCTCGACGAGCCCCGCGTAGAGCTCGACGCGCTCCCCGGGATCGGCCTCGGCGGTGGCATCCAGGCTCTGCTCGAGCAGGTCACGGGCCGCGGCGATATCTCCGCGCTGCAACGCGACCAGTCCCAGCCCTTCGAGCGCGTCTGACCGGCGCTCGGAGTCGGCGCTCACCTGGGCCTCGCGCAGCACACCCTGCAACAGCTCCTCAGCCTGATCGGGCTACCCCTGGCGGATCAGCATCGACGCTTCCAGCGTCTCCATCGACTGCGAGCGCTGCTCGGTCGACGCCTCGCCGGCCAGCTCCTCGGGGCTCACGTCCAGGCGGCGGGCGATCTCGTACAGCACGCGCGGGCTGGGTCGCCGGTCTCCGGCCTCGATGCGGGCCAGATAGCTGTACGAGCATCCGTCGAACGACAGGTCGCGCTGGGTCATCGCGCGCTTGCGACGGTAGTGGCGGATCCGAGCGCCCAGCTTGCGCAGGGCTTCGTTGGAATACTCGAGGTCCGCTGATTCGCCGTCTTCCACGCCTGCGCTCCCGCTTCGTTTGTCGGTCAACGACCATGGCAAAGCCGGTCGATTCTTGACAAGCCTAGCCTGTCTTCGCCCCCGTGTAAAGGTCTGCAACTACACTCCGCGCATGGCGTTTCCCGCCACCCGAATGCGCCGTCTGCGGCGCCGTCCACAGATGCGCGCCCTGGTTCGCGAGCACCGCCTGGATGTGGCCGACCTGATTCAACCGCTGTTCGTGCACGAAGGTGCGGGCGGCCCGCACGAGATCGCCTCGCTGCCGGGGCAGATGCACCACACTCCGGCGAGCGCCGCCGAGCTGTGCCGTGTGCTCCAGGCCGCCGGTGTTGCTGCGGTGATCCTGTTCGGGGTGCCCGATCACAAGGATGAGTTGGGGACCTCGGCCTACGACCACGACGGCGTGGTGCAGCAGGCCGTCCGCGCGATCAAGGCGGCGGTACCCGACATGATCGTGATCACCGACGTGTGCCTCTGCCAGTTCACCAGCCACGGCCATTGCGGCGTGATCGTCGACGGCGATGTCGACAACGACCGCAGCATCGAATTGCTGGCCGAGACGGCGTTGTCACATGCTGTCGCGGGGGCCGATGTGGTGGCTCCGTCCGACATGATGGACGGCCGGGTGGGCGCCATTCGCGCGCTGCTCGACGAAGACGGCCGCACCGACGTGGCGATCATGGCGTATTCGGCCAAGTACGCGTCGGCCTTCTACGGCCCATTTCGCGACGCGGCGGGCTCGGCGCCCAGCGAGGGCGACCGGCGCGGCTACCAGATGGATCCGGCCAACCGCCGCGAGGCGCTGCGCGAGGTGCTGCTGGACCTGGACGAGGGCGCGGACATGGTGATGGTCAAGCCGGCGCTGCCGTATCTGGACGTGCTCTCCGACGTGCGCGCGGCCACCACGGTGCCGATCGCCGCCTACCAGGTCAGCGGCGAGTACGCCATGATCAAGGCCGCCGCGGCAGCCGGCTGGATCGACGAGCGGGCCGCCGCACTCGAGGCGCTCACCGCGATCAAACGCGCGGGCGCCGACGTGGTGATCACGTACTGGGCCGGCAGCGTGACGGAATGGCAACAGTAGGCCGCGCCACGGCGCGCTCGGCAGAGCTGTTCGCCGAGGCTGAACGAGTGATTCCCGGAGGCGTCTCGAGCCCCGTGCGCGCAATGCGCTCGGTGGGCCGCGAGTACCCGCTGTTCCTGAGCCGCGGTGAGGGCGCGTGGGTATGGGACGCCGACGGCAATCGCTACGTCGACTGGGTGCTCTCGTGGGGGCCGCTGATCGCCGGCCACGCCCATCCGGCAGTCGTCGCTGCCGTGCAGGAGGCGGCCGCGCAGGGCACCACGTTCGGCGCACCCACCGAGCTCGAGCTGCAGCTGGCGCAGCAGGTCGCCGCCGCGGTGCCCACAATCGACATGGTGCGGTTCGTCTCGTCGGGCACCGAGGCCACGATGAGCGCCGTGCGGCTGGCCCGCGCGTTCACCGGCCGCGAGTTGGTGCTGAAGTTCATCGGCGGCTACCACGGGCATGTGGACTCGCTGCTGGCCGAGGCGGGTTCGGGCCTCGCGACGCTCGCGATCCCCTCCACGCCGGGCGTTCCCGCAGCCGTCGCCGCCGGCACGCTGCTCTGCCAGTACAACGATCTGGACGCTGCGCGTGAGCTGGCCGAGCGCTACGGCGACCAGCTGGCCGCGGTGATCGTCGAGCCGGTGGCCGGCAACATGGGCGTCGTCCCCGCCCAACCGGGGTTCCTCGAGGGGCTGCGCGCCATCTGCAACGGCACCGGGGCGCTTCTGATCGCCGACGAGGTGATCACCGGGTTTCGCGTGTCCTACGGCGGCGCACAGGAGCGGCTCGCGGTGCGCCCGGATCTCACGTGCCTGGGCAAGATCGTGGGCGGCGGACTGCCGGCCGCGGCGTTCGGCGGGCGCTCCGACGTGATGAGCCGGCTGGCCCCCGAGGGCGACGTCTACCAGGCCGGCACGCTCTCGGGCAATCCGCTCGCGATGGCCGCGGGTCTCGCTACGCTCGAGCTGCTGCGCACACCGGGAGCCTACGAGCGGCTCGAGCAGGTGTCCGCGGCGCTGGCGGAGGGGCTCGGCGGCCCTGGCGTGACCGTCAACCGCGTCGGCGCCATGCTGACGGCGTTCCAGAATCCCGGCCCGGTGCGCTCGTTCGCCCAGGCCGCGCAGAGCGACACCGGCCGCTACGCGGCATTTCACGCGCACATGCTCGAACGCGGTATCTACCTGGCGCCGTCGCAGTTCGAGGCTGCCATGCCCTCGCTGGCCCACACCGACGAGCAGGTGCAGCTGACCATCGCCGCAGCGCGAAGGAATTCGCCGCATGACTGTGCTGGCGACGGTGGCAGAGCGCACCGCCGAAGCGAGTCCGCTGTGGCGCGACGCGCTCGTCGCCACCGACGCCGAGCCGCGATTTTCCGGCGCGTGTTCGGAGCGGCTGCTGCTGGGCGTCGAGATGATCTACGAGGGCCACCTGCTGCACCGGGGCCGGTCGCGGTTGTTCTCGCAGGACGATCCCGACCTTGCGCTGCTCACCGGCGACCACCTGTACGCGGCCGGGCTGCGCGAGATCTGCGCCACCGGCGATCTTGCGGCGGTGGGCGCCCTGGCCGAGCTGATCTCGGCGTGCGCCCGCGACCAGGCCGACGGCCGCGGCGACACCGACGAGGCGTTGTGGGACACGACAGTGGCGAGGCTCGGCTGATGGCCTACTCCGATCTGCGCGACTGGATCGATGCGCTGCGCAAGGCGGGCGAGCTGCACGAGATCACCGCCGAGGTCGATCCGTACCTCGAGATCTCCGAGATCACCGACCGGGTGGTCAAGGACGGCGGCCCGGCGCTGCTGTTCACAGAACGTCAAGGGCTCGCGGCTGCCGCTTCTGATCAACCAGTTCGGCACCGAGCGGCGCACGTGCATGGCGTTCGGCGTGGATCGCCTCGACGAGCTGGGCGAGCGGGTGGCCGACGTGCTCGAGATGGCCCCGCCGGAGGGGCTGATGGACAAGATCCGGGCGCTCGGAAAGCTCAAGTCGATCGCCGATTCGCGGCCCAAGGTGGTCGGGTCGGGGCCGTGCCAGGAGATCGTGATGGAGCAGCCCTCGCTGGATGCGCTGCCGATCATGACCTGCTGGCCCGACGACGGTGGGCCGTTCATCACGCTGCCCGCGGTGATCACCCGCGATCCGCGGTCGGGCATGCGCAACGTGGGCATGTACCGGGTGCAGAAGCACGATGCGACCACCGCCGGCCTGCACTGGCAGATCCACAAGGACGCGGCAGCCGACTGGCGCGGCATGGGCGAACGGATGGACGTCGCGATCGCGCTGGGCGTCGATCCGATCACCGCCTACACGGCCTCGGCGCCCTTGCCCAAGCACATCGACGAGTTCATGCTGGCGGGTTCCTGCGCGGCTCGCCGGTCGAGCTGGTCAAGGCCCGCACGGTCGATCTCGAAGTACCCGCCCGGGCCGAGATCGTGATCGAGGGCTACGTCGAGAAGGGCGAGCTGCGCGACGAGGGCCCGTTCGGCGACCACACCGGGTACTACACGCCGGTCGAGCCGTTCCCGGTGCTGCACGTGACGGCGATCACCATGCGCCGCGACGCGATCTATCCGTCGATCATCGTGGGCGTGCCTCCCCAGGAGGACATGTGGCTGGGCAAGATCACCGAGCGGCTGTTCCTGCCCGCCGTGCGCATGACGATGCCCGAGGTGATCGACTACGACCTGCCGGTGGCCGGCGCGTTCCACAACCTGTGCATCGTCTCGATCCGCAAGGCATTCCCCGGCCACGCCCAGAAGGTGATGCACGCGATCTGGGGCACGGGCCTGCTCTCGCTGACCAAGGGTGTGGTGGTGGTGGACGCCGACATCGACGTGCACGACTACGCGCAGGTGATGTGGCAGGTGGGTGCAAACGTGGATCCGGCCCGCGACGTGCTGCTCACCCACGGCCCGCTCGATCACCTCGACCACGCGCCGTCGCGGCAGTTCGTGGGCGGAAAGATCGGCATCGACGCGACCGCCAAGGGGCCGGGCGACGGCTACGAGCGCGGCTGGCCCGACAAGATCACGATGACCCCCGAGGTGCGCGAGTCGGTCAGCCGCCGCTGGGCTGAGCTGGGACTGCCACCCGTTCGTGGCTGAGCTGCTGGAGCAGGTGCGGGCGGGCCTCGCCGCGGCCGGCGATCCGCGCCGGGCGGTCAGTCAGCAGGCCTACATGAAGTCGCAGATGCCCTACCACGGCGTCACCTCGCCCGGTTGCCGCGCGGTGTTCACGCCGATCTTCGCTCAACTCGATCTGTCCACCCGCGAGCGCTGGACCGACGCGGTGCACGAGCTGTGGCGCGGCGCCGAGTTTCGCGAGGAGCGCTACGCCGCGGTGGCGCTGACCGGCGTGCGGGCTGCCGAGCCGTACCAGACGCCGCAGGCGCTGGGGCTCTACGAGGAGATGATCGTGACCGGCGCCTGGTGGGATTTCGTCGATCCGCTGGCGTCGCGACGGGTCGGAGGCTTGCTGACCCGCGATCCCGAGGCCCTGCGTCCTGCGATGCTGGCCTGGAGCCGCGATCGTGACATGTGGAAGCGGCGCACCTCGATCCTCTGCCAGCTCAGCTTCAAGACCGACACCGACCTGGAGCTGCTCACCGCGTGCATCCAGCCGTCGCTCGGCTCGCCGGAGTTCTTCCTGCGCAAGGCGATCGGATGGGCGCTGCGGCAGTACGCCTGGACAGACCCGGAGTGGGTCTCCGGGTACGTCTGGCGAGCACGAATCCGAGCTCAGTCCGCTGAGCCGCCGGGAGGCGTTGAAGAATGTCGGGACTACCGGGAGCTGACTCCGGGATGCGTGGCTGTTGCGGCTGGTTCGCGGCGGTGGTGGCTGCGTCCCACGCCGCGGACGGTGGTCAACGTGCCAAGCCCAGGCACGCCTGCGCTCCGCTCACGGTTCGATCCTTGCCACCACCACCGCGCCCTGCGCCTCACGACGCCGCGCACGCCGGAGCCACCTCCTTTTCAGAAGAGCGGTTTGTAACAACGTGGCCACTGTGACCGAAGAGCGGTACACTCGCCCGCGGTCGAGGCTAGAATCGCCTCGGATGACCGATCGGAGGAAGAGTTCGTGACCGGAGCAGTGGCTACCAACAGGGCGCAGTTCTTGACTGTCAGCTCGGTTGGGTTGGGTGCCGTCATCGCCGGAGTGATCGGCGTGCCCGCCACCGCGTACATCCTCGCCCCGGTCGTGCACGAGGTCGATTTCGAAGGCGTCTACCTGGGCAGCTGGACTCGTTCACCTCCGAGAAGGGCTTCGAACCGACCGCAGCCACCTACGTCGAGAACTCCAAGCAGGTCGCCACCAGCGGCGGTCTGGCCTACGTGCACTACACCGGCAAGAGCGGCACCACCTGGAATGCTCGCCGACGCGCAGTTCATCGTGTTCTCCAACCGCTGCATGCACCTGGGCTGCCCGATCGCGGCGATCCCCTCGGTCGGTTTCCAGTGCCCCTGCCACGGCGGCGCCTACAACGAGCTGGGCCAGCGCACGGCAGGCCCGCCGATCCGGCCGCTGGATCGCTTCCAGTGGGAGATCAGGAAGGGCAAGGAGCTGTGGATCACCCAGCGCTGGAGTGTCGACTTCAACAGCGACGGTTCGATCCACTACTACCAGATGAAGAATCCCGGCCAGCCGGTGACGCTCCCGGTGTTCGGCACGCAGGGTGCTGAGATCCTCTACCCGACGGTCACGTATAAGTACCCGAGCAACGACAACCCGAACAATCACTGACGATGCCACTTCCGCTTCCAGACGCCAAGCAGGTCACCCTCCAGGCCGAGGATTGGGTCGAGTACCGCTCGGGCGGCCCGACGCTCGTCAAGAAGTTCCTGTTCCGCAAGGTGCCGCCCACCGGCTGGTACCACAC
Source organism: uncultured Actinomycetes bacterium (assembly GCA_963796875.1). Classification (GTDB taxonomy): domain Bacteria; phylum Actinomycetota; class Thermoleophilia; order Gaiellales; family JAICJC01; genus CAVPTL01. The sequence continues at coordinate 758,915 of CAWCNL010000002.1, read as the reverse complement.
GCTGGGCAGCTCGCTGCTGACGGTCTTCATCCTGCAGGCCACCACCGGCATGCTGCTGGCGATGACCTACGACCCCTCGCCGAACGGCGCCTACCAGTCGATCCGCTACATCACCGACTACCAGACCCTTGGGTGGCTGATTCGCGGCATGCACAAGTGGGGCGCCAGCGTCATGGTGATCCTGCTCTTCCTGCACATGGGCCGCGTGTTCTTCTACGGCGCCTACAAGTACCCGCGCGAGATGACCTGGCTGACCGGGTCGGTGATCTTCCTCGCGACAATGGGCATGGGGCTCACCGGCTACCTGCTGGTGTGGGACGAGCGCGCCTACTGGGCCTCGGTCGTGGCCATCAACATCAACGGCACGGCGCCGGTGCTCGGGCCGTTCATCGCGAAGTTCCTGTTAGCCGGCCCCGTCTTCGGGGATCAGACGATATCCAGGTTCTACGCGCTGCACATGCTGATGATTCCTGGGTTGATCATCGCCCTGATCTTCGTGCACATGTGGCTGGTCGTGAAGCTGGGCGTCACCCCGTGGCCGAACCGGCCGGCTGAAGAGGAGACGACCCACTAGTGGCGGTCGCCCCTCCGCGAAAGATCGTCAATCGGCGCGTGCGGTACGAGACCGAGTACGCCGAATCGAAGAAGGAAGGACACGCGTTCTTCCCGTACGCGATGTTCCACGACGTGGTCATCAACCTGCTCGTGGTGTTGATCATCGTGGCCATGGCGGTCGCGTGGCATGCCACCGCGGGTCCGATCAACCAGGCGCATCCGACCGGCCAAAACGGCGTGCTCGGCCCGCTCTACGAGACGATCGCCAATCCGGCGGTGCAGGTCACCGAGCCGCGGCCGGAGTGGTACTTCCTGTTCCTGTTCGAGCTGCTGCGCGTGTTCAAGACTCCGTGGCAGCTGATCCTGGCGACCGTGATCATCCCGACGATCATGATGATCATGCTGATCGCCTGGCCGTTCCTCGACCGCGGTCGCGACCGGCGCCTCTCGCGGCGTCCCGCGGGTGTCGCGCTGGGCCTTGCAGTGCCGACGGTGTTGATTGCGCTGACGATGGCCGGAGCGATCGCGCCGGGGGTCGGCGGCGGTTCGAATATCACAAAGGATCCCGCGATCAACAAACTGCCGGGTGCGGCCTTGATCTCGACCTACGGCTGCACGAGTTGCCACTTCTTCGGTGCGCAGGGCGCCACCGGCCCGGGTGCGATCTGGCCAACGGGTCGCCGCATGTTCAAGCAGGATCAGGCTGCGATCGTTGCCTGGCTGAACGGCGGAGCGTTCAAGGCGACGGGCGGCGCGATGCCCAACTTCTCGAGCATCGGCAGCAAGAACCAGCACGAGATCGCTCAGGTGATCGCGTCGCTCTCGGCCGGCAAGGTCGTCCCGATCCAGCAGTAGCTGCATAAAGGGGACAGTCCCCTTTTATGCACGGGCAGTCGTCGAGCGATGATCCTCTAGGCTCCGAGGTCACATGATGCGAGTGATGCTGGGTCTCACAGGCGCCTCGGGGGCGCCGTATGCCGCCCGCGTGCTGCGCGGGCTGGTCGCCGCGGGCGCCGACGTCGGAGTGGTTGCCTCGGCCGCCGGCGCGCAGGTGGTGGCACTCGAGCTGCACCGAAACCGCGAACTCGATCCCACCGGTGCGATCGAACGGTTCGTGGCCGAGAACGGCAACGACCAGGTGCGCATCTGGGCCGCCTCGGACTACCGGGCGCCGTACGCATCGGGCAGCAGCCGCACCGATGTGGTGATCGTGTGCCCGTGCTCCATGGCGACGGTGGGCACGATCGCAGGCGGCGCCGAGGCCAATCTGATCCATCGTGCTGCCGGAGTGCAGCTGAAGGAGGGCCGGCGGCTGGTGCTGGTTCCGCGCGAGACCCCGCTCTCCGATATCCACCTCGAAAACCTGCTGCGCGTGCGCCGGGCGGGTGCCAGGGTGGTGCCGGCGATGCCCGGCTTCTACCATCTGCCAGAGTCGATCGACGATCTGATCGACTTCGTGGCCGCCCGCGTGCTGGCCGCGGCCGGAGTCGATGCCGAGTTCAACCGCGCCTGGGGAGAGGAGGACGCGTGACCGCAGAGCCTGAGCAGGTGCGCGAGATGTTCGACCGTATCTCGCCCGAGTACGACCGCATGAACCGGCTGATGAGCGGCGGCATGGATGGCCGCTGGCGGCGGTTCACGGCGGCCTGCACAGGCGTCGGTATCGGCGACCACGTGCTGGATGTGTGCTGTGGCACGGGCGACCTCTCGATGGCGCTGCTCGACCGCGTGTCGAGTTCCGGCCGCGTGGTCGGCCTCGACTTCGCCGACGAGATGCTGGCGGTCGCGCACACCAAGTCGACGATCGTCGAGTGGATGCAGGGCGACGCGCTCGATCTGCCGTTCGGTGAAAATGAGTTCGCCGCTGCCACGATCGGGTTTGGCATGCGTAACCTGGCCGACCACGCTCGCGGGTTTGCCGAGATGACCCGGGTTGTGCGTCCGGGAGGCCGGGTGGTGTGCCTCGAGCTGACGCCTCCGCCCGCCTACATTGCGCCGTTCTCGCGGCTGTGGACTGACCGGCTGGTGCCGGTGCTCGGCCGGCTGGTGGCGGGCGAGTCGGCCGCCTACACCTACCTGCCCAAATCGGTGCATCGGTTTCCGCCCGCTCCCGAGCTCGCAGAGATTATGCGGTCGGTGGGCCTCGAACGCGTGCAGTGGAAGCTCCTCAACATGGGTGTCATCGCGGTCCACGTCGGGACGGTGCCGGCATGAGCGCCGTCGCCCGCGTGCTCGCGGTGGAGGGTGCGCCGGATTTCGTACGCAGCGTCGAGACCGAACTGCGCCGGGCGGTGTCCGCGCACGAGGGCACGGTGGCCGATGCGGGTCAACAGACGTTGCGCGCGGGCGGCAAACGGCTGCGCCCGCTGCTGACCTACCTGTGCTCTCCGGCGGAGGGTCGCGGTCGACCCGAGCTGGTCACGGCCGGCTGCGCGGTCGAGCTGATTCATATGGCAACCCTGGTGCACGACGACCAGCTCGACAGGGCGCCGCTGCGCCGCGGCCTGCCCACCGTGTGGTCAGAACATGGCGACACGGTGACCTCGGCCACGGGCGACTATCTGTTCTCGCGCGCGTTCGCCGAGCTCGTCACCACCGGCGACATGCTGGCCGTCTCGCTGCTTGCCGACGCGTGTCACTCGCTGGCCCGCGGCGAGATCCTGCAGCGCGCCCAGGCGGGCGACCCGGCCGTTACGCCCGAACAGTACCTGGAGCGCTGCCGGCTCAAGACCGGCGAGCTGTTCTCGGCTGCGGCCCGCCTGGGCGGCCGGTTCGGGGGCCTCGACGCGCCTGAGCTGGAGCTGCTCGGCGAGTTTGCGCTCGAGCTGGGGCTTGCCTTTCAGATCGCCGACGACATTCTGGACTGCGACGGCGACCCGGACACCACCGGAAAGCCGCTCGGTACCGACCTGCTGGATGGCACGGTCACGCTGCCCCTCCTGATCGCGGCCCGCAAGGATGCGGAAGTCGCCGCAGTCATCGCCCGCGGGGCAGACGCCGGCCGACGTGCTGCCGACGCTTGCCCGGGTCGCCCGCTGTGGGGCTGTGCACGACGCCCGCGCGAGGCGAAGCCGCGCGCCGTGCCGAAGGCGCCCTCGAGCGCTTGGATCGGCTGGAGCACTGCATCGACGCGGCGCCGCTGCGCCACGTGGTGGCGACAGCGGTTGATCGTCGCGCGTAGCACTGACCCTGCCCTCTGACGGATGTCCGGGGCCGGCCGCGTGCCGGCCCCGGACGTCGTTCTAGCTGCTGCAGCCCACGGGCTTACTCGTCGCCATCGCGTGTCTTGCGATCAGCGTCGAGACCGGCTGTAGCGACGTGGCCGTCACGCGGGTGCGAAGGGCGTGATAGCCGCTTCCGCAGCTGCGCGTGACCGCGGCGTCGACACTCGCCTCGCCCGACCCGTTGCGGGCGCTCGCGCAGCGCAGATCGCTCCACACCGACCCGTAGCGGATCTGCAGGCAGGTGGTGATCGTGATGTTCGAGACCCAGCTGGTGGCCGAGCCGTTGGTGCACGTGGCGAAGCCGTCGGCGTGCCGGTAGCCGTAGCCCACGCCGGCCTGGCTGGGTGCCGTGGCGACGACGGCGCAGGTCCAGCCGGTCTGACCCCAGGTGACGCGGGTGGTGGTTGCGCTCGGGCCCGAGGCGAGCGCGGGTGCGGCGAGGGCCAGGAAGGCGCTCGCCAGGGCGGCGGTGATGATGAGTGGTGTTCGCATGGCTGTGACCCTAGGAGCGGTCGAGCCGGTGAAGGACGAGTTCGGCGGCCGGTTTTCGCGAGTCGTTACGCCCGCGTTTCGGGCGTTGCTGAGCTGCGACGTCCAGCCACGCTTCGACCTCCTCGCGGCGAGCGCAGCCGCACCAGCTCGAGGTGGGCCAGACGCGGCTCGCGGAGGAGCTGAGGCAGCGTGCGGGCGGTGGTGACGTACTTGCGGACGGCGTAGACGAACAGCGAATCCCAGCCGGCAAGCGCCGTCCACCACGACTCGCGATTGCCGTTCCACAGCTGCTCGCCTCCCGAAATCCGCGTCGACGTGCGCGACCACAGCCTGCCCAGCGACGTGTGCAGCGGCAGGTCGAGCCACACCACCGTGTCGGCCCGCTCGAGCACGAGCGTCCCCACCTTGCGGCGGTAGTCGGCGTCCACCACCCAGCGCTCCTGCGCGGTGAACTCCACCAGATGCTCGAAGAGCGCGGCATCCGACGTTTCGGCCCAGTTGTGGCCATGCACGAGCGCGTCGGTTTCGAGGTGCGGTATCCCGAGCCGCCGCCCCAGCTCGCGGCCGAGGGTGGTCTTGCCCGAGCCGCTGATTCCCTGGATCACAATGCGTTCAGGTAAGGAGCTCACGGCACGATTCTCAGAGATGGACGAGTAGACTTCGCCCGATGGTATCTGCCGCGCTTCCCGACACGCTGACGACGATTCGGGCAAAAATTCTCTCGGGTGAGCGGCTCGACCTCGGCGACGCCGTCAAGCTGCTCGAACACGACGACGTGCTCGAACTCGGCGAACTGGCAGACATCGCACGGCTCCAGCGCGGCGGTACCGACGAGGTCTCCTACGGCACGACCGAGGCCTCCTGCAGCCTCGTGTACACCGCCGGCGAATCCGCCGCCGTCCGCGCCGAGCGGCTGCTCGAGATCCGAAACCGCCAGGACGACACCGCCTCAGCCGAGGTATTTGCGCCGCTTCCGGCCTCGGCCGATGCCACCACCGGCCAGGACGACATCTCCATGGTCGCCGTCTCGCGGCTGGTGCTCGACAACATTCCCCACCTGCAGGTGTGCGCCGATCTGATCACCGCGCCGCTCGCCCAGGTCGCGCTTGCGTTCGGCGCCGACGATCTGAATGTCGCCCCCGAAGACGATCCCGAGCTGCTGATCGGTGATGCCGGCCGGGTGCCCGTGCGAGGCTGGCAGTGAGCCTGCGCGTCGGTCGCATCTCCTACGCCAACATGGCGCCCGTGTTCTTCGACCTCGGCGGCGCCGAGATCGACCAGGTGCCGGGCGTGCCCACCGACCTCAACCGCAAGCTCCTGGCCGGCGAGATCGACGTGGCGCCCATGTCGTCGATCGAATACGCCCGCAACGCCGACAAGCTGCGGCTGCTTCCCCGGCTGTGCGTCTCGGCGGAAGGCGTGATCGATTCGATCCAGCTCATCACCCGGCTCCCGCTGGAGCGCGTGCGCACCGTTGCCGTCACGCCCGAGAGCGCCACGTCGGTGGTGCTGACCCGCGTGCTGCTCGGCGATGTCGAGCTGGTGCCCCTCGGCGAGGAGGCCGACGCCAAGATGCTGATCGGCGACGCAGCCCTCGGGAGTGCGTTTGACGATCCCACCCCGCACTACGACCTCAGCCGGCTGTGGCAGGAGCGCACCGGCCTGCCGATGGTGTTTGCGGTGTGGGGCGCCCGCGCCGACGTGACCGACGGCCTGTACGAACTCGAACAGGCGCACCTGCATTCGCTGGCGGCGGCGCGGGAACGGCCCGAGGAGCTCGCCCGGCAGTCTGCCGAGCGCTACGGCTGGCCGGCAGGGTTTCTGGCCCGGTACTTCGAAAAACTCAGATACCACTTCGGCCCCCGCGAACGTGAAGGGCTTGTACGGTTCTATGAACTTGCCCACGAGGTCGGTCGAGCTGGACAAGGTGCCGGAGTTGGAGTTCGTGGACATGGCGGAGGTGAAGTGATGGCGGTGACAGTCAAAACGACGGTCGATGAGGCGCTCGAGAAGGCGCTGGCCGGCGAGCGCATCTCCGACGACGACGCGGCAGCCCTCATGCGTTCGCGCGAGCTGGTGCGCATCGGCCGCGTGGCCGACGTGATTCGCAACCGCAAGAACCCCGCCGACGTGGTCACGTTCGTGGTCGACCGCAACCTGAACTACTCCAACATCTGCTACACGGACTGCAATTTCTGCGCGTTCTACCGCCGCCCCGGCGACGCGCGCGAGGGCTACACGCTGCCCAGGTCGGTCATCTTCAAGAAGATCGAGGAGACCCTCGAGGTGGACGGCACCGCCGTGCTGATGCAGGGTGGCCACAATCCCGATCTGGGGATCGACTGGTACGAGGACCTGTTCACCTCGATCAAGGCCCGCTATCCGATCCACCTGCACGCGCTCTCGCCGTCCGAGATCCAGCACATCTCGCGCAAGGCCAAGCTGACCCCGTCAGAGACGCTCTCGCGGCTGCGCGACGCGGGCCTCGACTCGCTGCCGGGAGGCGGCGCCGAGATCCTGTCCGACCGCGTGCGCCGCATCATCTCGCCCACCAAGACCAAGTCCGACGAGTGGCTGGGCATCATGCGCGCCGCCCACCGGCTGGGCATGAGCACGACCGCGACCATGATGTGGGGGCACGTCGAGACGCTCGACGAGCGCGTGCTGCACATGCGCCGCATCCGCGAGCTGCAGGACGAGATGCACGGGTTCCGGGCGTTCATCTCGTGGACGTACCAGCCCGACAACACCGTGCTCAGCAAGGACGTGCACTGGACGCCCACGAGCTTTGACTACCTGCTGATGCAGGCCATCAGCCGCATCTACCTGGACAACGTCGATCACATCCAGAGCTCGTGGGTGACCCAGGGCGTGAAGGTCGGCCAGCTGGCGCTGCGGTTCGGCGCCGACGACATGGGCTCGATCATGATCGAGGAGAACGTCGTCTCGGCGGCGGGAACCACGCACCGCGCGTCCACCGAGGACTTCCTGCATCTGATCCGCACAGCCGGCTACCGGCCCAGCCAGCGCGACACGCTCTACCGCACCGTCAAGGATTATCCCGCCGCGGCATGAAGGTCTCCACCTCGCGCGCGTGCGCCGCGTCTGCCGACACGGTGTTCGACTGGATTGCCGATCCGCAGAAGCACATCCAGATGCTGCCCCATGAGGTGCGCGACGCGAAGGTGCTCGAAAACGGCGACATCAGTGCGGTGGCGCACGCGCCGGGGCACACCGAGGCCGATGGTCGTGCGCATGGTCGACGCTGACCGGCCCACGCGGGCTGGTCGGCGAGCGCGTCGACGGAAAGCGGGCGGGGCAGCACCGAGTTTCTGATCGCACCCGAGGGTGACGGGTGTCGGGTGACGATCAATGCCGAACTCCAGATTCCGCGGCTGATCGCGGCGGTCGTCTCGGGCAAGATCAAGGGCGGCCTCGACCGAGCAGCTGGCGAACCTCGATCGGCTCTCCGCGGGGTCGTCGATGCTTAAGCTCGCTCACCCATTGGGTGCAGACCGTGATCAACGATCACGGGCTCACGGCGGTGTTCATCCTGATGGTGCTGGAGAGCGCGTGCATCCCGGTGCCCAGCGAGGTGACCATGATCTACGCGGGGTATCTGGTGTCGCAGGGCACGTTCAGCTTCATCGCGGCGGTGCTGGTGGGCACGGTCGCCAACCTGATCGGCTCGTGGATCGCGTGGGGGGCGGGCGCCTACGGCGTGGACGGCTATCTGGTGCGCACCGAGCACGGACGTTCGGAGCTGGCCCGCACGCAGCGGTGGTTCGATCGCTACGGCGGGCGGGCGGTGTTCTTCGCCCGGCTGATTCCGCTGGTGCGCACGTTCATCTCGCTGCCGGCCGGGGTCGCGCGCATGCCGCTGGGGCGCTTCTCGGTGCTCACGTTCCTCGGCTGTCTGCCGTGGTGCATCGTGCTGGTCGCGATCGGTGACTACGCGGGCCGCAACTGGGACACATGGGAACACCGGCTGGGCTACCTCAACTACCTGATCGTCGCGCTGCTGCTGGTGGGAGCGGGCCTGTGGCTACTGCGCCGGAGGCAAGCGGCCCGAGTCTAGAATCTGCCTTCGTGTCTGTGCCCCTGATGGACATCCACGGGCAGTACTCCCGCCTCCTGCCCGAGGTGAAAGCAGGCTGTTGCCGACGTGATCGACTCCGGCCGATTCATCCTGGGCCCGCACGTGCGGGCGTTCGAGGACGAGATGGCCGCGGCGGTCGAGACGGGCCACGCGATCGGCGTTGCCAACGGCACCGACGCGCTGCTCCTGGCCCTCGAGGCGGTCGGAGTGCGCGCGGGTGACGAGGTCGATCACCACCCCGTACACGTTCTATGCGACCGCCGAGGCCGATGGCGCGGGTTGGCGCGACGCCGGTGTTCGCCGACATCCGCCCCGATACGCTGAATCTCGATCTCGACGCCGTCGAGGCGGCCATCACCGACCGCACCCGGGCGATCCTGGTGGTGCACGTGTTCGGCCAGCCGGTCGACCTGGCGGCGTTTCGCGAGCTCGCAGACCGGCATGGCCTCGCGCTGATCGAGGATGCCGCGCAGGCGTTCGGTGCGAGCCACGCCGGCCGTGCCGCCGGCTCGGTCGGCGACATCGCGACGTTCTCGTTCTTCCCCACCAAGAACCTGCCGGCGCTGGGCGACGGCGGGGCGGTGGCCACGTCCAGCGGCGACCTGGCCGAGCGGGTGCGGATGCTGCGCTTCCACGGCTCCAAGGACAAGGCGACCTTCGAGTACGTCGGTCTCAACTCGCGCCTGGACGAGATCCAGGCGGCGGTGCTGCGGCTGTTTCTGCCCCACATCGACGAGTGGAACAACGGCCGCCGCGCGGCTGCCGCGCGGTATGCCGAGCTGGGTCTCGGCGAGCTGGTCGACCTGCCGGTCGAAGCCCCCGACGCGCGCCACATCTACCACCTGTACGTGGTGCGCTCGCCGCACCGCGAGGCGATCGCCCGCAGCCTGCGCGACGCCGGTATCGGCGCCACCGCTTACTACACCGTGCCGCTGCATCTGCAGCCCGTCTTCGCGCACCTGGGCTACCGGCCCGGGCAGTTTCCGCAGGCCGAGGCCGCCGCTCGCGAGGGCCTCGCGCTGCCCATGTTCGTGACGCTGAGCGAAGAGCAGCAGCGCGAAGTGGTCGAGGCAGTCCGCGCCGCGTCGCGAGCTGCCGCCTGAGGGCGGGCCGGACGTGCGCGTCTGGATCGACCTCACCAACTCACCGCACGTCGTGATCTTCGCGCCGCTGGTCGAGCGCATGCGCGCGCGGGGGTGGGAGGTCGAGATCACCGCGCGCGACTTCGCCCAGACCCTCGAGCTGCTGGAGCTGCACGGCATCGAGCACACCGTGATCGGGCACCATGGCGGCGCCAGCCGCAGCGGTAAGGCGCGAGCGGCGGCCGATCGGGTCGCGGCGATGGTCAAGTTCGGCCGCGGCCGGTCGTTCGACGTGGGCCTCGCCCATGGCTCGACCGATCTGCCCATGGCGTGCCGCACGCTGCGCGTTCCCAACACGACGATGTTCGACTACGAGTACGCGCTGCTCCAGCACGGCCTCAACTGCCGGCTTGCCGCGCGGGTGCTGGTGCCCGAGGCGATCCCGCCCGAGCGTCTGCGCCGCTACGGCGCGCGCGGCGCAAAGCTCGTGCGCTACCCGGGGCTGAAGGAGGAGTACTACCTGGCGGGCTTCGAACCCGATCCCGCGGTGCCGCGATCGCTCGGACTGGACGGCAGCCGCATCGGGGTCGTGCTGCGTCCGCCGGCCGATGTCGCCCTCTACCACCGGTTCGAGAATCCGCTGTTCGACGAGCTGCTCGAAGACCTTGGCCGGCGCGAGGACGTGCGTGCGGTGGTGCTGCCCCGCACACCTGCCCAGGCCGAGCGCATCCGCGCGCTGGATCTGCCCTCGGTGACGGTGCCCGAGCGGGCGGTCGACGGGCACAGCCTGGTGGCGGGCGCCGATCTGGTGGTTTCGGCGCGGTGGCACCATGAACCGCGAAGCGGTGGTGCTGGGCACGCCGGTCTACACGAGCTTCGCCGGGCGGCTGGGCGGCGTCGACGAGCGGCTGGTGGCCGAGGGCCGGCTGCGGCCGTTGGAGAAGCTCGCCGACCTCGTGGTCGAGCGCCGCACGGGTGGCGTCGATCAGCGTGTGCGGCGCGATCCCGACGTGCTGGTCGAGCTGGCCACGGCGGGTCTCGCCGATTAGGGATTATTCGCCGCCGACGGCGTGACGATAAGATCCACTCATGGATCTTCGTCAGTCTGCAGACATTCGTCGAGGTGATCGACCGCGGATCGTTCTCGGCCGCCGCTGATGCCCTCGGGGTGACGCAGCCCGCGGTCAGCCAGCAGGTGGCGGCGCTCGAGAAGAGTGCCGGTTCGCCGCTGATCGACCGGTCTGGGCGGCGGGCCGAGCCCACCGCTGCCGGTGCGCTGGTGCACCGCTACGCTCTGCGGCTGCTGCGGCTGCGCGACGAGCTGGTGCGCGAGCTGGCCGCGGGATCGGAGGAGCTCACCGGCCACCTGGTGGTGGGCGCATCGACTGGACCCGGCGAGCACGTGCTGCCAGGGCTGATGGGACGATTCCGGGCTCTGCACCCTCGCGTTGCGGTGACGCTTCAGGTCGACTCGACCGACACCATCATCGATCGCGTGCTCGACCGAGAGCTGGAGCTGGGCGTGGTGGGCGGCCGGCGGTCGCACCGGTCGCTCGAGTTCGAGCCGCTGATCCACGACCGCGTGGCGCTGGTCGTTCCGGCCGCGCACCCGTTTGCGGGGCGCCATGTGACGCTGCGCGAGCTTGGCTCGGAGCCGCTGATCGTGATGCAGCCGGGCGCGGCCATGCGCAGGCTGATGGACGACGAGTTTCGCCGCGCCGGCCTGCGCCCGCGCGATCTTCACGTGGCGATGGAGATGGGCCTGCAGGAGTCCGCCAAGAGCGCGGTCGAGGCCGGGTTCGGGGTGGCGTTTCTCTCGACCACGGCGGTCACCAAGGAGCTCGCGCTGGGCACGCTCGCGACCGCGACGGTCGAGGGCATCGATGTCGCGCGCGAGTTCTATGCGGTGCGCCTGGCCGGCCGCAGACCGAGCCCCGTCGCCGGCGAGTTCGAACGCTGGTGCCGAGCCGAGCTTGTGTCAGACCAAGCGGCGCTCTGAAACGCACACCAGGTGCCAGGCACTTTTCACGCGTGCGTGCGTCTGGTTACGAGCGCATACCACGTGCCAGGCACCTCTTCCGCTGCGGGCGCTCGCTGATTCTGTTTATGCGTCCCGCCTTTCGGCGGGCCGCATAAACGCGGTGGCACCTCAAGCAGGCTTGCGGTTCTCGGTCACGCGGGCGTGGTTGAGTTCGCCGTAATACCAGCGCAGTAGCGCCTGGATGTCGATTTCGTCCGGCCCGTCATGCTCGGTCAGATGATCCTGCTGCAGAGAGAACGCCCGCACGGTGAGAAGATCTTCAGGTTGCATGTGGCAGAGATCGGCGCGTTTGCCAATCCTCGCCATCCCCATATCCGGGTGGTCGGCGTACCCTGTTTCGGTTACTCGGGCGGGTTTCGGTCGTCGAGGCTCGTCCAGTAGCTGGCGCTGAGGGCCGCGGCCAGCTGCGGATCGGTGTGGGCCGGGTTGAACACGTTGCGGTCGGTATCGGCGCACACCTCGATCTCGGACAGGCGCACGTCGCTGCCGATGGCCACGACCACGTCGTGGGCGAGACGCAGCTCGTCCGCCGTGTAATGCTTGAAATTGAGGTCGGGCGCCCGATCGAGGAGCTCCGGCCAATCGGGGCAGGATCGGGTAGCCACTACGCTGCCCGGCGGCGAGCCGCCGCGTCCCAGGCCAGGGCCAGCAGCACTCCCACGATCAGCCCCACGAACGCGGCCACGATCAGCGAGCTGCGATGGTGCTGGGCGGTCACGTTCTTGCCCTGACCGGGAGTGGTGATCGCAGCCGACTCGATGTTGACCGCCGACGCGAGCGACGTCTCGTTGTCGGAAAGCTGGGCCTGGGTGGACGAGATCGTTGCCGAATCCGACGACACGCCGGCCAGGAGCGTCGCCACCAGCGCGGCCTTGGATGCGTCCGAGCCGGCGGACTTGGCGAGCTGCAACGCGAGTGCCTGCTTGACCTTGACCGACGTCGTCAGCCGTGCGATCACGGAGTGTGCGTTGGCGATGTTTGCCCGCAGCCCCGCAATCTTGGCGTTGGCGTAGGCGTTTGCCCGATCCACGACGATCGTGGCGAGCGTGCTGGAGATGACTGTGACCTGGCGTTTGCTCCACGGCCCCTCGGCCACGATCGAGTAGTACGCCGGGCCCGCCACCGCCTTGGTGGTGGCCGACCCGCCGCCTGACGAGAGCTGGTGCACCGCCAGGTTGCCGCTCAGCGACGAAACCGAAACGCCCGCCGCCGCAGCGGCCTTGGCCTTGGACGCGCCCGAGCTGATCAGATTGCTGACGGCGCTGAGGTTGGCATAGGGCGTATTGGCGAACACCGCGCCGCCCGCGGGCGTCACCGGCTGTCCCATGTACACGGTGGTGCTCGCCGATGTGCGGCCCTTGGTTGCCGCCGCTCCCTGCAGGACGACGAGTGCGATCGCGACGATGATCGTGAGCACGATCACGTACCAGCGGCGCAGGGCCCGTCGGGCATAGACCGAGACCCGAACCTCCTGCGCAGGAGATTCGTCGGATGGGGGTGCGGCCATGGGGCGATAGTGTAGCCCTCGCCTTGGCCGTACCAGCCGATACACGCCGTCTACATGTGGGGTTGATTGATCCCTCGGGGTTCTCGCGCCCCTACGACCACGAGCTCGCCCGGGCGCTGGCCGCCCGTGGCCATGAGGTGACGCTGTGGACGGCGTCGTTTGTCCACGGCGCCGCGCCGCAACCCGAGGGGTACCGGGTGCGCGAGTTGTTCTACCGGCGCAGCAACGCGCTTTCGGCTCCCGGGCCGGTGCGGCGGGTCGCCAAGGCGGGCGAGCACCTGCTGGGCCTGCGCGAGCTGCGACCGCAATTGCGGGCGGCGCACACCGACGTGGTGCACGTGCAGTGGTCGGTGCTGCGGTCAGTCGAGCGCGCTTACTACCGCAGGCTGGAGCGCACCATCCCGGCGGTCTTCACGGCGCACGATCCGCTGCCCAACGCCGGTGGGGCTTCAAAGCGCCGCTCGTTCGCCGCGACTGCGCGTTCGTTCCAGCGGGTGATCGTCCACAGCGAGTGGGGCCGGCAGGCGCTGGTGCAGCAGTGCGGCGTCGCGCCAGAGCGGGTGCGCGTGATCCCCCACGGCGTGTTCGCCCACCTGGCGGCGCTTCCTGCGGTGCCCCCGCCGGTCGATCCGGCAGGGCCGCTGGTGCTGCTGCCGGGCATCATCAGGCCCTACAAGGGCGCCGATGTGCTGCTGGCCGCCTGGCGGCGTGTGCGGGCAGCCGTGCCCCAGGCCGAGCTCTGCATCGCCGGGCGGCCGATGATGGACGCCACCACCCTGGATGTCGACCAGCCCGGTGTGACCCTGCTGCCGCGCTACCTGGACGATGCCGAGCTTGCCGCGCTGATGCGCCGCGCCGATGTGGTGGCCCTGCCGTACCGCACCATCGACAACTCCGGCGTGGTGTTCGCGGCGCTGGCGATGGGCGCTGCCGTGGTGATGACCGACGTGGGGGGATTCGGCGAGCTGCATCGCCGCGACGGGGTGGGGCTGCTGGCGCAGCCCGGCGATCCCGGCACCCTGGCCGAGGCGTTGATCCGTGTGCTGAGCGATCCCGCCGAACGCGACCGGCTGCGCACGCAGAGCCGGGCTGCGGCGTCGCAGCGGCTCGGGTGGGACGACATCGCCGCCGCCACCGAGGCCGTCTATCGGGAGCTTCTGTGAGCACCACCCCGCTCTTCATCGTGGCCTGCGACCGGTCGGGTACCACGCTTCTGCGCCTGATCCTCGACCGCGGGCCCGAGATCGCGATTCCGACCGAATCGATGTTCATCGCCGACCTTGCGCCGCGCCGTAGCCCGCTACGGCGAACTCTCCACCGACGCCGAGTTCGATCGGCTCGCGGCCGACATCTGGCGCCACCCCAAGGTGCTGGAGTGGAAGCTCGCCACGCCGCCGCCGAAACGGGACGGACGGGTGGGCGATGCCGCCTACCGTGCGGCGCTCGAGGCGGCGTTCCAGGCGTATGCCGGCGAGCGTGGCAAGCCGCGCTGGGGCGACAAGACTCCCTACTACATCAATTGCGTGGACGAGCTCAAGCGGGTGTTTCCCGAGGCGCGCATCGTGAACCTGGTGCGCGACGGCCGCGACGTGTGTCTGTCGCTTCTGCGGGTGCCGTTCGGGCCCGCAAATGTGTGGGCCGCCGCACACCAGTGGAGTGCCGCGGTGGCCGCGGGCGACGCGGCTCAGGCGCGCTACGGCGACGATGTGCTGACCGTGGCCTACGAGCGGATGGTGACCGACCCGGAGGCCGAGATTGGCCGCATCTGCGCCTTCGCGGGGCTCACGTTCGATGCGGACATGCTCGCCGCCGACCCGGCCGCGACCAGCCGGGTTGCCGCGGGGCAGGAGGGCTGGTTCGAGGGACTCGACGCGGGTATCAACGCGGATTCGGTGGATCGCTGGCGCACCGAGATGTCGCGCTCAGACCAGGCGCTGTTCGTCGAGCATCGCCGGCGATGCACTGCGCCGGCACGGCTACCAGACGCCCGACACCGGCCCGCCCCCGCGCACACCCGACGCGGTCCAGTTTGCCCACAACTGGACGCTCAAGCTTTGGCACTTCGGACAGCTGCACATCGTGCAGGAGCGCGGCCGTGAAGTCCCGCATCTGATCCGCCGGAGGCTGAGCCGCTGAATAAGAGGGGTCAGTCGCCATTTATTCACGCGAAGCGCTGCGGCCAAGCCAACGTCGGCTGGTGAATAAATGGCGACTGACCCCTCTTATTCAGGCGCGGTAGGCGGGGAAGAACGAGCTGTCGGCCGGCACGCCGGCGGTCTCGCACAGTTCGGCGTAGGCGGCGTGGTCGTGGATGGCCCTGCCGATCATCTTGGGCGCACGGCCTGCGCCGATCGACCGCTTGAACCGGTTCAGCGAATCGCCCTCCCGCAGGCCGCTTCCCAGCACGAGCGTCTCGAGCCCCGCCTCGCGGGCACGTCGCATGGCCTCGAACAGCACCAGGTTGGCCGACGCCGTCTTGCGCGCTTCGAGCGTCGAGCCCGAGAGGAAGTAATGCATCGCGCCGTTTCCCGACAGAAACAGCCCGGCAGCCGTGCCGGCGTCGAGCACCACCAGGGCGTCGCCCAGCCGCTCGAGCCGGACGAAGAACTCGTCCGGAAACAGGTAGAAGGGGTCGGCGCCGAGTCCGCGCATGGTGTCCAGATAGAGCGCGGCGAACCGTTCCAGGTCGCGGTGCACGGTGATCTCCACCCCCGCCCGCATCGCCTTGCGCAGCTTGTTGCGGGCCGTCGGCTCCATCTGGGCGATCAGCTCGTCGTCGGTGGCGGCCACCGCCACCGTGACGTTCGGCTCGAGCTCCACCACCTCGACGCCGTCGACCGCGTGGTTTGCCAGGATCGGGTGAAACCGGATGAACTCGCTGACCACGCCGCGGGCACGGCACTCGTCCACGAACGCGCGCCGCCACCCGTGGCCCTGACCGTACGGCCCTCCGGCGCCGTAGGCGCTGGTGATGTCGCAGCGCCCGCCACCCAGGTCGCGCACCAGGAACGGGTACAGCACCCCGTCGGCCACGTACGCGGCGGGCTCGCCCTCCTCGGCGGCCGCCGCGGCGTGCAGGTACTCGGGACGCAGGTACGGGTCGCTGCCACCCTCCGCCTGCCACGCCGCCGCGTACCCGGCCAGATCGGTCCAGCCGCTCACGCCGGGGCGGGGTCGGGCGGGATGTCCTCGACGAACTCCTCGCTCTCGTCGTCGGCGTGGAACCCCTTGCGCAGCAGCACCACCGGGACGGTGCGCGCGAGGATCGCGAGGTCGCCCAGAAGCGAGACCGAGCGCACGTAGCGCAGGTCGGCATCCAGCATCTGCGAGCGTTTCAGCGTGTTTCGGCCCTCGATTGCCGCAAGGCACGTGAGACCCGGCCGCACGCTCAGCGTTTCGCGGTACCGGGTGTAGTAGCGGTCGATGATCTCGTGCGGCTTGGGCCGCGGGCCGACCAGCGACATGTCGCCGCGCAGCACGTTCCAGATCTGCGGCAGCTCGTCGATCGACGTGGCCCGCAGCAGCTTGCCGACCGGTGTGACCCGGGGGTCGTCGCGGTCAAACCACATGCCCGCGCCGTGGTCGGCGGCGTCCTCGACCATGGTGCGGAACTTGTAGATGGTGAAGTCGACCTCGCCCTGCCCGGCGCGTTCCTGGGTGAAGAGGATCGGCCTGCCCTGCGTCTTCCAGAGCACCGCGGCCGCGACCGCCACGATCGGCGCGGCGACCACGCCCATCGCACCTGCACCGGCGATGTCGACCAGGCGCTTGCCGCGGCGCTGATACCAGCCGCTCACGTGGTGCGGGTCCCGGCCGCCTTGTCCCATGTGGCCGGCACCCCATGGCGCAGGTAGCCGGCCAGGGCGATCACGGTCGCGATGGTGACCAGGAAGTAGTAGTGCAGCACGCGCAGCAGGCGGAATCGTCCGCCGGTGAGCATCGAGAGCGCCACCAGCACCAGGGCCAGCAGCTGCAGGCCGAGCACCACCGCGTAGATGCCGCCCTGCGGCGCCAGGATCAGCACTGGTGACCAGCAGCACGATGTGCAGTGGGCCGCTCCAGTAGCGCAGCAGCCTGTGCGAGACCAGCTCGATCCAGTAGGTCGGGCCCAGCCGCCGGATGCCGAACATCTTGCCCTTGAACAGCATCAGCCAGGCGTGCTCGAACATGCGCACCTTGCGCCGAAACTCGTCCTCGATGTTGGTCGTCATGTTCTCGGTCGCGCCGGCCTGCGGCCAGTACACCGCGCGGTAGCCGTTCTGCACCATCAGGTAGGGGAAGCTCATGTCGTGACCGAACCGCGGATCGACGTCGCGGTAGGCATCGCGGCGCACCGCGTAGATCGCGCCGTTGGAGCCCGTCACCGAGTGGATGTCGGACTCGCGCTTGCGCAGCCACATCTCGTAGCGCCAGTACACGCCCTCCTGGTTGGTGCCGCCGGCGGGGTTCACCAGCCGCACGTAGCCGCACACCATGCCGACCTTGGGGTCGGCCATCGGCCGCACCAGTTCGCGAATCGAGTCGGCGTCCCAGATGACGTTGGCATCGCCGAAGGCGACGATCTCGCCGGTCGTCTCGCGCACCGCTCGATCCTGCGCCGCGACCTTGCCGCCGCGCGCGCAGTGGATCAGGCGCACGCCGCGGTCGGCGTAGGTCTGGACGATCTCGTGGGTGGCGTCGGAGGAGTCGTCGGAGGTGACCACGATCTCGAGCAGCTCGCGCGGATAGTCCAGGCTGAGCGCGTTCTCGAGCTTGGCGCGGATCACCGCCTCCTCGTTGTAGGCGGGGATGATCAGGCTGACGGTGGGCAGGATCTGGGCCGCCTGGATGGGCCACGGCCGCACCTTCGCCCACACCGCGGTCACCAGCGGATAGGCGAAGTGCGTCCACACCAACGCGGCCAGGCTCAGCCAGAAAAGTATTTCGAGGACAGTGGTCACCGGCGGAGATTGTACGGGTGCTGCGTATCCTGACGATGCATGAGGTTTGCCCGGCAGTCACTCGCGACCCTGCGCACCGACCTCCCGCCGGCGGTGCGGGTACTGCAGCTGGGTGGGCTTCTGAACGCGTTCGGCAACGGCCTGGTGCTGCCGTTCCTGCTGATCTATCTGCACAACGTGCGGGGCATGTCGCTGGGCGTCGCGGGGCTGATCGTGGGCACCAACGCCGGGATGTCGCTGGTCGCCGGCCCCATCTGGGGACCGCAGGTCGACCGCCACGGCCCGCGCCGGGTGCTGCGGGTGGCCCTGCTGGTGCTGGCCGCGGGGTACGGCAGCCTCGCGCTGGTGCACCGTGCCCTGGCAGGGGTTTGCCGCAGCCGCGCTCGCCGGGGTCGGAAACGGCGGGTTCTGGCCCTCGCAGTCGACGCTCCTGACGGGACTCAGCGAGCGCTGGCAGCGGCCGTCGGTGTTCGCCGTGCAGCGCATCACCATGAACCTGGGCATCGGGCTGGGCGGTGTGGTGGGCGGGCTGATCGCCACCACCGCCGATCCGGCCACGTTCCAGGCGCTGTTCCTGGGTGACGCGGCCACCTTCCTGCTCTTCTGCGTCGCACTTGTGAAGGTGCCCGAGATTCCGCCGACCCACCACAGTGAGCGGCCGCCGGGCGGGTTTCGGCTGGTGCTGCGCGATCACGCGTTCATGGCGGTCGTCACGCTGAACCTGGTGCTGATCTCGGCGGGGCTCTCGCAGATCGACGTGCTGCCCGCCTACATGAAGAACTTCGCCGGAGTCGGCGAGTTCGGCATCAGCCTGGTGTTCGCGGCCAACACCGCCGTGATCGTGCTCGCGCAGCTGCCGGTGGCCCGGTCGCAGCGCGGCCGGCGGCGGATGCGCACGCAGGCGTCGGTGGGGCTCTGCTGGGGGCTCTGCTGGTGTCTGGTGCCCGTCGTCGCGGCAGTCTGGGCAGGCGGGTCGGCGACCGTCGGGTTCATGCTGGTCGGTGGGCTGCTGGGTGTGGGCGAGTGCCTGCACGGCACCGTCCAGGCTCCGCTCGTGGCCGATCTTGCCGACGAGCGGTTGATGGGCCGCTACATGGCCGCGTCGGCGTTCTCGTGGAGCGCCGGGTTCGCCGTGGGTCCGGCGGTCGGCGGCATCATGCTGGGCCACGCGCCGACTGCCCTGTGGCTCGGTGCGGCGGCGGTGTGCATGCTCGCGGGCACCGCCGGGTTAGCGGTCGAGCGGCTGATTCCGCACCAGGCCCGGCGCACTCCCGCCACCTCGGCTGCGGGCGAATGAGAGCTGGGTCGAGCGGGTGAAGAGCACCATCCCTCCCACGCTCAGCACCGCGAGCGCGAAGAAGTAGTCAAACGACATCGTGAGGTAGAAGAAGTTGGCCGCGGCGGTGCCGATCAGCGCGGCGGTCATGCCCCAGCCCAGGGCAGCGATGTCGGGGTCGGTGGCCTTGCGGACGGCAGCGGCACACAGCACCAGGTAGGCGAAGTACGCGAGGTAGACGGTGAACCCGGCGATGCCCGTCTCGACCAGGGTGGCGATCCAGATCGAGTGGGGGCCGAAGTCGGTGCGGCCGGTGATGTTCTCGTAGAACACGGCGAACGTGTTGAACCCCATACCGAACAGCGGATGCGGATCGAGCGCGGGCGGCACCAGCTGGTAGAACTGGAAGTGCGTCTGGGTGCCCGAGCCGCCGGTCGAGATGCGCGTCTCGATCACCTTGCGTATGAAGTGGCTGGACGTGTACAGGAACGCGAACGCGGCCACGAGGGGCACCAGCACGTAGAGCGCGGTGCGCAGCCGCGGCAGCCTGTGGCTCCAGATCGGAAACAGCACCAGGATGCCGACCACGTCGCCCAGCGCGCCCGAGCGCGAGAGCGTCAGCACCTGCACGATCAGCATGAACAGCAGCACCCAGCCCAGCCGGCGGCGGTTGCCGGGGTCGCGCAGGAACAGCGGGCCGAGCACCAGCAGCGGCACGCACAGCATCACGCCCAGATGGTTCGGATCGCCGGTCAGCGCGTTCACCCGGTAGATGCTCTGCGTACCGCTGACCTGGCCGTACACGTTGATACCGCCCACTCCGCCCTGGCCGGCGGTCAGCGGCCCGACCACCAGCTTGTCGAGGTTTATGCCCGCACCCACCTGCAGCATCAGCTGGAGCACGCCGTAGATGCAGTTCAACAGGAGGCCGGCGGTGAACCAGCGCCAGCCGTCGACAAAGAGCTGCCGGCCACGCCGGGCCAGGTGGGCGACGCCGCAGATCAGAAACGCGAAGTGCACCATCCACGACCCCAGCCCCTTCAGCCAGAAGCTGAGCGCATCGTGATTCTGCAGGTCGTAGTAGCCGGCCAGATACACCGCTGCGAAGAGCCCCATGAACACCAGCAGCGTCATGTCGGCCGCGGGGAACCGCCCGTCGCCGCGCCTCAGGCGGTCGACGAGGAATGCGATCACGAACGCGAGGGCGAACAGGTTGGTCGCAGTCAGCGTGACCGCGGGGGTCTCCCACCGGATCTTCTCCCAGGTGAGCACTCCGAGCGTGCACAGGAACAGCAGATCGAGCAGCCCGCGGCGCCTCACCGGGTCACCTGCCGCAGCACATCGGCCAGCTCGCCGGCACGGGTACGGCGGTGCAGGGCAGTGCGCTCGTCGGGCGGCAGCTCGACGTCCGTCAGGCCGGAGCCTGCCCAGCGGTCGACCAGCAGCTCGAGCGTACGCTCGATCGCGGCGGCGTCCTCGCCGTCGCATACCTCGCCGGCGCCGGTGCGGCGCACCAGGTCGGCGGCCACGCCACCCGGAGGCACTGCCGCCAGAATCGGCCGGCCCGCCGCCAGATATTCGAAGACCTTGCCCGAGACCACCACGTCGCCGCGGCCCTCGTTATCGGGGATCAGGAGCAGCAGCGCATCGGCCGCGCGCTGCGCGGCGAGCGCCTGCTCGTAGGGCAGGAACCCGGTCTCCTCCCAGGCCTCGTCGATGCCCAGGCCGTGCGCCCAGTCGCGGTCAGAGGCGCGCAGGTCGCCGACGAACCGCACCACGATCTTGCCGCCCAGCTCGGGACGCCTTGCCAGGAGCGCCTTGACGGCGGTCAGCGTGGGGCGCGGCGTGCGGCGGCCGAAGAACGCTCCGGCGTGCACCAGCACGAACCGCTCGCCCGGTGTGTAGCTGAACGGCTCGAAGTCCTCGAAGTCGGCGCCGTTGGGGATCACCGTGATCCGCGAGCCGGCCCGCGGCTCGAGCTCGCGTACCTCGGCGGCGATCGCCTCGGTCACCGTCGTCACGGCACGTCGCACGACGCGCCACCGAACGGGCCATGTGCTGCTCGACCGCGCGTTTGGCGCGCACCCCAGCGTTCGCATAGTCGCGGTGGGGGTGCGACAGCCACGGGTCGCGGAAATCGGCCACCCACGGCCTGCGGGTCGCGGTCGCGACGGCCTCGCCGATCAGGTGGGTCGAGTTGGTGGGCGAGGTGGTGACGATCACGTCGATCTTACGGTCGCGCACGATCCGGATCGCCGCCGGAACCGCCGTCACCGCCCACGGCAGAGTCTTATCGGGAATCAATCCGCGCTGCCAGGCGTAGCGGGCGTGGACGCCCACCCTGCGCAGGCCGCTGGTGCCCGCCAGTGCGTCGGCCTGGGCCGACGATTCGGGACCCAGAAACCGCGCGCGATGCACGGTGGTCGTGGCCGGCACCGCGCGCAGCAGCGGCTCGTCGCGGGCAAACCACTTGGGGTCGGCGGGGGCGAGCACGTCGACATCGACGCCGAACTCCGGCAGGTAGCGGCAGAACTTGAGCGTGCGCTGCACACCTCCGCCGCCGGCGGGCGGGAAGTAGAAGGCGATCAGCAGGGTACGCACGGGCAGAGTGTAGGTGTGGGTATGGTGTGCGCCGTGCAGCTTCCCGCTGGGTTTCGGGTGGTGGCCGAGGTCACCGAGTTCGATCTTGCGGTGTACGCGCTGGTGCGCGCGATCCCGCCGGGTACGGTGTCGAGCTACGGCCGGATCGCCGACGCGGCCCAGATGCCGGGACGTTCACGGCGGGTGGGGCGGGCGATGGCCAACTGCCCGCCGGACGTGCCCTGGCACCGGGTGGTCAACGCGGCGGGGCGGCTGGTGCCCGGCCACGAGCGCGAGCAGGCCGAGCGGTTGCGCGCAGAGGACGTGATGTGCGAAGGGGGCCGCGTCCGCCCGCCGATGCCGTGGAGTGAATAGAAGGTGTCAGGCAGTTTCTATTCACGAGACTGCCGCGGAGTGCTCGCAGCCGCGTGCGTGAATAGAAACTGCCTGACACCTTCTATTCACTAGTCGCGGTCGTGGTCGAGGTATTCGAGCTGGTCGTAGTAGCGCGTCACCCGCCGGCCGATCTCGACCCGGTGCTGGTACTCCTCGGTCAGCTGCTCCTCGGTCACCTGGCCCAGCGCGAGCTTGACCGCCAGCCACGGCATGTTCAGGTCGGGCTGGTAGACGATCGTCGAGATGCGCGCGTTGACCTCCAGCAGGTAATCGCCGATGAATCCCAGGTTCACGAGGTGATCCAGGTCGAGCGCCTCGATCATCAGCTTCGACGATGCGATCAGCTGCGGCCGGTCGACGATCTCGAACTCCATCGCGAGCCCCGCCCTGACCGCGTCGCGCGTCTTTGCGCTGATCACCAGCGTGCGGCCGTTCGCGGCAGATCGCGTCGGTGGCGGACTCGGGCGCCACGATCAGCTCCATCACCAGCATCGCCGGGAACCCGTCGCCCGATCTCCAGGATCTCGGCCGCCTCCTCGAGCGACAGCGGCAAGAGCGTGCCCGGCCGGCCCTCGAGCAGGTTGCGGCGCCGGTCGGCGGTGGCCGAGAGCACCCGAAAGCCGCGCCCGCCCTTGCCCTCGACCGGCTTCATGCACACGTCCCGGCCGGGGTACCCGAGTTCGCGGGCGGCGGCCTGGAACGCGTCGGCGTCGAGCACCTCGATGCTGCGCGGCTGCGGGACACCCAGGTCAGAGGCGATGCGGGCCGTCTCACCCTTCGACGCGGCCCGCTCGATCGACTCGGGCTTGCACACCAGTACCGGCACGTCGAACAGCTCCACGCCGCGCGAGATCGCCAGGATCTCGGCCGACGACTGCGGGAACACCACGTCGACCTGCTCCTTGCGGGCGATGTCGGCGAGGGTCGCTGCGAACTCCGGGTGGCTGCCCGGCGGCACCTGATGGAAGTGGTCGCAGATGAACCGCCCCGCCGACTGCGAGCGCAGATCGGTGCCCACCAGTGTGACCTTCTGCTCGCCGTTCTCGCGCAGCCCGCGCAGCAGAGCGGCCGATCCCGGCGCGCCGCTGGCGGTGACCAGGATCCTCACATCACCCACCGGTACACCTCGAACACCTCGGCCAGATCGCGACCGCTCTCGATGCCGTGGGTGCGCGCGATGTTGCGGATGTACTCCTCGTTGGCGTAGTTGCGGTGCTGCTGGGAGCGATAGCAGCCGCAGCGACTGCGACCTTGGCGTCGAGGTGCCGCGGCTGAAGCTCCACGTAGGCCTGCTGGCGGAAGTTGAAGCAGTTCCAGGGGATCTCGTAGCCGAGCAGCGTGGTGCGCTTGAAGGCCCGCATGCCCTCGCGGGCGATCGTCTCGTGATCCTGGTGGATGTCGCCCAGCGAGGGCATCAGCACCAGGTCGGGCCGCAGCTCGGCGCGAGACGGCCACCAGGATCTCGAGGATCTCCTGGCGCGCCGGCCGGGAACGTGCGCACCTCGAAGTCGTGGATCGTCAGGTTGGCCTCGGGGATGCCGAGCGCGCCGGTGGCGGCGCGCACCTCGTGGGCCAGCGTGTCGGCGGGGAACCCCTCAGGCAGCGAGCGCGACGCGGTCGAGAAGGCGTGGTAGTGCACCTCGGCGCCGGCTTCGACCAGCCGCGCGATCGTTCCGCCGCAGCCGAACTCGCCGTCGTCGGTGTGCGGCGCCAGCACCAGGGCGCGGCGCCCGGCCGAGATCACGCGTGCGGCTCCCCGGCGGACGGCCGGTCGAGGGTGGTGGCGGCGATGGCGATCAGCATCATCAGGATCCAGGCGGTCGGGTCTTCGAAGAACGCATTGTAAAAGACCGAGCTGGTGATGATCGCGATGACCGCCGCCAGGAGCGTCAGCCGCACCGCGCGCATCGGCCCGGTGATGACCGCGCCCCACACCACCGCGCCGATCAGCGCCACGTAGAGCACGATGCCCAGCGGCCCCTGTTCGGCAGATCACGGTCAGCGGGGTGGTGTGCGACGCGGCGCTGGCCACGCGCCACGGGTGGCTGGTACCGGCCAGCGCCGCGCGCGAGAACCCGCCGAGCCCGGCGCCGCCAGCGGGGGTGCTGATCGATCACGTGCCGGGCGAGCTTCCACAGGCGCAGCCGCCCCGAGGTGACCCGCTCGGCACTCGACCCCTGCAGCGCCACGACCAGGGCGACCAGCCCGCGACCGCCGGCGGCGGCGACGATGCCCAGCGTGATGCGCCGCGACCAGAGGCTCGCCCCGAGCGCCACGCGCGCCGGCCGCCAGGGCCAGATATCCGGATTGCGAGTAGCTCGACGTACATGCCCAGGAAGAGGTAGGCCATCAGTGCGAGCAGCCACGGGCTGGCCCGGCGGTGGATCGCAACACCGGCCAGCAGGATCAGCGACACGGCCATGAACCGGGCGTAGATGCTGGCATCCCAGAAGAGCGAGTTGACCCGGAAGAACGACTTGTAGGTGTTCTCGACCTCGATCCCGGGGTTCCAGAACACGTGGTGGGTGGCCTCCTGCCACAGCGCCACCGTCGCGAACACCACGGCGAGCGCGGTCTGCACGATCAGCCCGTAGCGCAGGTCGCGGCGGGTCAGCGCGAGCTGGCCGAGCCGCGCGATCATGAGCCCGAACGGCAGGTAGAAGAAGAACATCTCGACGCCGCCGTGCTTGATGTCGGCGGTCCAGATCATCGAGATCGCCGACCAGCCCAGGAACGCGGCAAACGCCATCCCGATCCAGCCGGTGGTGCGGATCGCATCCGTGCCGCGGATCAGCTCCCAGGCGGTGGCAAGCGCCCCGGCGGCGATCACCAGGTAGAGCGGCACCAGCAGGTTTGCGTCGGTGTGGCCCACGCTGAACGGGATGCGCGCCGGCGCGGCGGCGATGATCGCCAGCAGGTAGAGCCACCGCCAGCGGTCAGCAGCGCCGCGGCGATCACGACGCCGACCAGCGCAACCAGGATGCCGGCGCCGCCGACCGCCGGGTGCGCGCTCAGCGAGGTGCGGATGTGATGCAGCGGCGTTTGCAGAAGCGAATCGGCCAGAAGCGCTGTGCCGATCGACGAACGCGATCAACCCCAGTCGTCGCAGCCACACGTCCAGCCCGTAGATCAGCGGCACGAGCCCCGCGGCGGCGATGATCGACCCGGCGGCGGTCATCCGATCGTCCCCGCGCTGACGGGCTTCGACCGGTTACCGCGCCGCGTCCGTTCCCACCAGAGTCATCACCGTGCCGCCGACCTGTTTGCCGGCCGGTACGCGCGCAACCCCGCCGTGGGCGCGCACGAACGACGCCGGTCCGCTTGGAGGAGCCAGCAGCAGGAACACCCGCGGCTGGCCCTTGGCGGTGTAGCGCACGGGCACCGCTCCGGGGGCCGACGTGAGGACGATCACGGGAGGCACGGTGTCGACGCACCACGCGGTCGGGCGGCGTGATCGTCTTCCCCGACCCCAGATGGATCTGCAATCGGTAGCCGCCGTCCGGGCGCGACGGCTCCTGCAGACGTGCGGCCATTCCACCAGGCGTAGACACGCCCGGCCTTGGCGACCGCCGGGAGGGAACGCACCACGTGGCCCGACGCGTCGACCATCGCGAGCGACACCGTCTGCGGCTTGCGCAGTTTGAACGACATGTCGCGCCACCCGCCGGCAGGCCTTCGACCCGCTGCAGGTGGGTGAGATGTGCTGGGCGATCAGCGGCCGGGCGACCGGTGAGAGCTGCAGTTTGAGCTGCTCGGCGCGGAGAAACGCGCCGCCGGCGAGCAGGAGCATCGCCGCCACGATGGCGTATCCCGTCCGGGGGGATGGCATGAGCGGCGAGTCTACCCGGGTGTTATGAGAAGTGAATCAGACGTGCCTGGCACGCCTGATTCACCGACGGTGACTACCAGGCGCCGAGGAGCTTGAGGCCGGAGGCGGCGAGCACGCCGGCGATCGAGCTGCGCAGCACCCGCTGATTCATCCTGGCCGTGAAGTGCGAGCCGATCAGGATGCCCGGGATCGAGCCGATCGATCAGCGAGCCGATCACCGCGAAGTCCGGTGTGCCCCAGAGGATCGTGCCGACGGCGGCGGCCAGGGTGACCATTGCGCCGTGGAAGATGTCGGTGCCGACCACCTTGCGGGTCGAGAGCGGATAGAGCGTCACCATCGCCATGCCGAAGAACACTCCGGCACCCACCGAGGTCAGGCCCAGCAGGAATCCGAACACCAGGCCGATGACCACCGCGCTGACCTTGTGCCAGGTCTGCAGCTCGCCGTCCACGGGCACCTTGGTGGCGTCGATCAGGCCGCGAATCGTCACGAATGTGCGGATCACCACCGCGATGCCGACCAGGATCAGCATGTAGCCGATCAGCCGCGGCAGCCAGCTGGACACGTTGTCGCCGAACAGGTTGTAGAGCGCGAAGGTGCCGAACAGCGCCGCGGGCACCGAGCCGCCGGCAAACCAGAACGCCAGTTCGCGGTTGACGTTTTGAAGCTGATGGTGGCGCAGCGGCGCCAAAGCACTTGGTGATCGACGAGTAGATCAGGTCGGTACCGACCGCCGTGGTGGCCGGGATGCCGAATACCGAGATCAGGATCGGGGTCATCAGCGAACCCGCACCCATACCGGTGAGGCCGACCAAGAGTCCGACCGTGAGGCCGGCGGCAATCATCGCTGGATCCACCATCTGCACCTGCTCCTTCGCGCGTTCCATGGCCGGGAGGGCCGCTATCCCTACAAGTCTAAGCGAAATAGTAGGAAATGCAAGTGGCTACATGAAACCTTAAAGGGGGATCTTTGCCTGGAAAGCGACCTCCTGAAATTGCCGCCGCCGCGCGGAGGAAGTGCCTGAGCACTCCTCCGCGCGGCGGGAAACCGGCGGTTACTTCTGGTGCTTTACTGCTGGCGGTAAGCCTCGATCAGCACCTGCGCCACCTCGGGGCGGGTGAACTCGACCGGGGGAACCTCGCCGTTGCCCAGCATCTCGCGCACCTTGGTGCCCGACAGGAACACGTGGTCCTCGGAGGGATGCGGGCAGGTCTTGTTCGATGCCATGTTGCCGCACGTCTTGCAGAAGAACGTGTGGTCGAAGAACATCGGCTCGATGTCGAGCTCGTGCGGCTCGAACTCATCGAAGATGTGATGCGCGTCGTAGGTTCCGTAGTAGGAGCCCACGCCGGCATGGTCGCGGCCGACGATGAAGTGCGAGCAGCCGTAGTTCTTACGGCAGATCGCGTGCCACACTGCTTCACGCGGGCCGGCGTAGCGCATGGCGGCCGGGAACACGCCCAGCACGGTGCGGTCGGCCGGGTAGTACCCGTCGAGCAGCACGCGGTAGCACTTCATGCGCACGTCGGCGGGGATGTCGTCGCCCTTGGTCTTGCCGACCAGCGGATGCAGCAGCAGACCGTCCACGGTCTCGAGCGCGCACTTCTGCACGTGCTCGTGGGCGCGGTGCACCGGGTTTCGAGTCTGGAAACCGACCACCCGGCTCCAGCCGCGCTCGGCGAACACCTTGCGGGTGTCGACGGGATCCAGATGGGCCGCCGGGAAGGCGGGCTCGGGCCGCTTGAACACGGTCACCGGGCCGCCGACCAGAGTCGAGCCCTCGGCGTAGATCTGCGCCACGCCGGGATGCGCGTCCTCGGTGGTGCGGTAGACGTGCTCGGCCTCGACCTTGCGGTCGGCCTCGAACACCTCGGACACATCCATCACGGCCAGCAGGTCGCCCTCGTAGCCCTCGAGCGCGATGCGGTCGGCGCTGACGCCGCCCTCCACCGCCAGGGTCACCGGCAGCGCCCAGGGCAGGCCACCGGCCAGGTGCATGGTCTGGACGGTCGAGTCGTAGTCGGCCTTGGTCATGAAGCCCGTCAGCGGCGAGAGCGCGCCCGAGGCGATCATGTCGAGGTCGGCTGTCTGCTTCTCGGTCATCCGCACGCGGGGCAGGCCGGCAGCCTCGGCGGCGAGGCTCTCGGCCCCGTCGCCGGCGGTGCGGTCGACCAGCGTGCCGCCGTGTGGCGCGATCAGGTTGGACGTTGCGGTGTCGGTCGCCGCCATTACGCCACGGCCTCTTCGCGAGCCGGCTCGATGAAGCCCAGCCGCTCGAGTTCGCGCAGCAGGTACGTCGCCGACTCCTCGGGCGTGCGGCCCTCGGTCTGCACCGTGACCTCGGCGTGCTCGGGAGCCTCGTAGGGGTCAGAGACGCCCGTGAACTCCTTGATCTCGCCTGCGAACGCCTTGGCGTAGAGGCCCTTGATGTCGCGCCGGGCGCACTCGTCCAGCGACGTGTCGACGTAGACCTCGACGAACCGGTCGCCGATCATCTCGCGCACCATGTCGCGGGTCTCGGCATACGGCGAGATCGCGGCGCAGATGACGCAGGCGCCGTGGCGGGTGAGCAGCTTGGCCACGAAGCCGATGCGCAGGATGTTGGTGTCGCGATCCTCGCGCGAGAAGCCCAGTCCCTTGGACAGATTGGTGCGGACGACATCGCCGTCCAGATGCTCGACCAACGTTCCGCGGCGCTCGATTTCAGGGCCGACGAGCTGGGCGATGGTGCTCTTGCCCGAGCCCGAGAGGCCGGTAAACCAGAGCGTGAAGCCGGTGTTCTCCTGTGTCACGTGCATGTTCCTTTCAAACTGGGGTTGCGGAGGCTGTCGTCGGAGCGGGGCGGTGCTTACCGGGCATGGAGACCGCACTCGACCTTGCCGGTGCCGCGCCAGCGGCCCGAGCGTTCGTCGACTGCGTGGCCGTCCACCGCGACGGTGCAGGGGATGCACCCGATCGAGGGAAAGCCATGGTCGTGCAGGGTGTTGTACGGGATTCCGTGCCTCCAGATGTACCGCCATACGTCGCGACTCGTCCAGTCGGCCAGGGGTTGAACCTTGACCACGCCGCGGCGCTCGTCCAATTCGATCTTGCGTGCATTTTGCCGAGTTGTCGACTGTTCGCGGCGGATTCCCGTCACCCAAGCGTCCATTCCGTCGAGCGCCCGTTCCAGCGGGGCGACCTTGCGAATACCGCAGCAAGCGTCAGGATCCCGCTCCCAGAGCCGATCTCCGTGCTCTTCTGCCTGCTCGGGCACGGTCAGCGCTGGCTCGATTCGCTCAAAGTTGATCGAGTAACGGGAAATTAGCTTATCTCGCACTTCATATGTCTCAGGGAACAGCAAACCGGTGTCGAACTCAACCACCCGCATGTTCGGCGCAACTTCCGAGACCATGTGGACGAGCACCGAACTCTGCTTCTGCCACGAGCACGTCAGCAGGATCCGGTCGCCGAAGATCTGGGCGGCTGCGTTCGAGCACCTGCTCGGCCGTGGCCGATTCCAGCTCGTCGGCCAGCGCGGTCGCCTCTTCGGGCGAGATGGGCAACGTGCTGCTCATGAACTGGGCGTCCGATCGGTGCGGTCCTTGAGGATCAGGTCGGCCATCGTGTCGGAGCGCAGACCCAGCCGCAGCGTCTCGAGCGGGATGACCTCGTCGTGGGGAATGTTGCCGAGGTTCACGTCGGGCCCGAGCTGGCGGATGAACCACGCCTGCTGATCCTTGTTCGGCGCCTCGAACAGCATGTTGTCGGCGGGAATCGAGTGCAGGATCTCGTCGATCAGGCCGCTGCGCACCTCGCCGGTGCCGCGGAAGATGCCGGCCGTCCCGCTCTCGCGGGCCTCGGTGATCACCTTCTGCGCGCCGGCGTCGAGCTCTTCCTGGATCCACTGCACCCACTGGTAGGGCGCGAATACACACTCCACGTCCTTCGATCCGACCTCGCTGAGCACCACGAAGTCCTGGGATAGGGCCGAGATCAGCTCGAGCTTGGAGTCGCGCTCCAGCTGGATGGTGCCGTCGGAGACCTCGACATGGGTGAACCCGTGCGTCGACGTCCAGCGCCGGAACTCATCGACCCGGCCGCGGGCGATCGCGGCTTCGAGCAGCGTGCCTCCACACATCACCGGGATCGCGTTTGACTGGTACAGCGCGATCTTCTCGACCAGGTTGCCCGAGACGTACGAGGTGCCCCAACCCAGCTTGACGATGTCGACGTAGTCGCCGGCGACCTCGATCATGCCCGTGGCGTCGGCCAGCGAAAGCCCCTTGTCGATCACATGCGTCCAGCCGCGCTCGCGCGGCTTGGCGGGTCGCATCGGCAGTCCCAGAAACTCTTCGACCATGGTCTGTGTGTCCTCCGAAGGAGTGCAGGACGAACCGACTTCGTCCCGCGCATGGTCTCAGTCTACAAAAGACTGGCTAATGTTGCGAATAAGATTCGCTAATGGCAGTAAGATCCGCCGGATCCGCCGGAACATCGGGTTTCCACGGAAGTACCAGGGGATCGCCCTCGTACCGCGGGATCACGTGCACGTGGTAGTGGAACACCGTCTGCCACGCCGCGGCCCCGTTGGACTGCATGATCGTGATGCCGTCGGCGTCCAGATTCGCCACCGCGCGGGCGGCAATCTGCTGGGCCGTGTGCGCGCACGCCTCGAGGTCGGCCGGCGAGATGTCGTGCAGGTCGGCGGCGTGGGTGCGGGGGATCACCAGCGCGTGGCCGGGCGCGGCCGGGAAGATGTCGAGGATGGCGATGGTGCGCTCGTCCTCGTGGATCCGCGTCGACGGCAGGTCGCCGGCGACGATCTTGCAGAAGATGCAATCGGCGCTCATGCAGCCAATTTTGCACAGATGGCTTTATCCTGCGCGGGTGGTCGACGTGACTATCTCAATCGTTTCGGGTGGCGACCCCGCGCTTCTGGAAGGGTGCTTGCGCACCGTTGCTCCCGCGGCCGGCGACGCGACCGTCGAGGTGGTGGTGACCGATAACGCCTCCGGCGGGGCGCTCGCCGACGTGCAGGACAGGGCCGCCGAGAACGTGCGGTTCGTCCGCAACACGCGGATGGCGGGGTTTGGCCGCAATCACAATCTCGCTCTGGGCGACGCGGCCGGCCGCTACCTGTTCGTGCTCAACGACGACACCGAACTCGACCCCGGCTGCATCGGCAGCATGGTGCGGTTCATGGATCAGAACCCCGGCGTGGGGTGCGTCGGTCCGCGGGTGCGCTACCCCGACGGCCACGTGCAGCCCTCGGCGTTTCACTTTCCCTCTCCGGGCCGGGTGGCGCTGACCGCCGCGACGCTGCAGCGGCGCGGCTGGATCGAGTCGGGCGGCGATCAAATCCGCCCGGTGGACTGGGTATCGGGCTGCGCGATGCTCTTCCGGGCCGAGGCGTGGCGGGCGGTCGGTGGGTTCGACGAGCAGTTCTACATGTACTGCGAGGACACCGACGTGTGCCTGCGGCTGTCCGAGCAGCGGTGGGCGGTCGCGTTCTTCCCGCCGGCCGGCCTGACGCACTTCGAGTACGGCTCGTCGGGCACCGGTAGCGAGCGCCGCATCTACCAGCACGCCCGCAGCCGCGGCATCTACTCCCGCAAGCACTACGGGACGCTCGGGAGTCACGCGGTGCAGGGCATGACCGCCGCGATGTTCGCCGCACGTCTCGCGGCCTCGCGGGTGCTGGGGCGCCCGGCAGATGAACGCGAGCGGTTTGCGGCCCACATCCAGGCGTCACTACATCCCGAGGCGCGGCCCGCCATCGAGGACGCGGCCGCCGAGAAGAACGGGACTCCGGCATGAGCGGTCGGGTGGTGGTCACCGGTGGCCTCGGATTCATCGGTTCCGAGCTTGTGCGCACCCTGGCGGCGGCCGGCCAGCCGGTGCTGAATGTCGACCTCGATACCTACGCGGGCGACGATCGCAGGCTGGCCGGCGTGACCCCCGGCATGGTCGAGACCGTCAAGGTGGACGTCGCCGGATCCGACATCGCCGACCTGCTGGCGGCCGAGCGTCCCGCGGTGGTGTTCCACCTTGCGGCCGAAACGCACGTCACGCGCAGCGAGAACGCGGCCGAGCAGTTCTTCCACACCAACGTCGAGGGCACCCGCCGGGTGCTCGAGGCGGCCGGCTCCGCGCGGGTGGTGCACATGTCCACCGACGAGGTGTACGGCCCCTGCCCGGGCGACCCGTACCGCGAGGATCAAAAAGAGCCGGGCGAGGGCAACGCGACCAGCGCGTACGCCCGCTCCAAGGCGCTGGCCGACGATCTGGCGGCGGGCTTCGCCGACCGGGTCGACGTGATCGTGGCCCGGCCCACCAACTGCATCGGCCCCTGGCAGCACCCCGAGAAGGCGGTGCCGCGCTGGATCATCCGCGCGTTGCGCGGCGAACGGCTGCCGGTATGGGGCGACGGGCAGCAGGTGCGCGACTGGATGTTCGTGTCCGATGCCGTGGCGGGCCTGCGCGCCCTGGTCGAGCGCGGCGAGCGCGGCGGCATCTACAACCTGGGCCCAGTGGGCGGCGACCTGCCGAATCTGCAGATCGCCCAGATCGTGGCGCGGGCTGCCGGAGCCGATGCCGATGCGGTCTACCTGTCGCACTACGACCGGCCCCAGCACGACCGCCGCTATGCGGTCGACAGCTCACGGATCGGTGCGTTGGGCTGGAGCGCGGACTACGACCTGGAGCGGGCGCTGAACCAGACCGTGGCGTGGTATCGCGACCACCAGGAATGGTGGAGTTCGCTGGTGGACGACGCGGAGGCGCTCTATGCAGACTGAGATCCCGGGCGTGCTGATCCATCAGCCGCAGCTGCACGGCGACGATCGCGGCCGGTTTGCCGAGATCTACCGGGCCGCGGCCATGCCGTTGCCGTTTGCGCAGTCGAATCACTCGCGCTCGGCCGCCGGGGTGCTGCGCGGGCTGCACTATCACCAGCACCAGGCCGACCTCTGGTACCTGGTGTCGGGCCGCGCCCAGGTGGGTCTGGCCGACCTGCGTGAGCGGGGCGGCACGCCGCGGGTGGAGGTGCACGAGCTGAACGCCGAGGTGCCGACCAGCATCTACATCCCCAGCGGCGTGGCCCACGGCTACCTGGCGCTGACCGAGATCGACCTGATCTACTGGGTGACCGCCGAGTACGACCCCTCCGACGAGCTTGGCGTGGCCTATGACGACCCGGTGCTGGCGGTGCCGTGGCAGCTGGACGGCGCACCGGTGGTCAGTGCGCGCGATGCCTCCAACCCGGCGTTCTCGTGGGACACGATCCCCTCGTTTACGTAACCGGCGGCGACGGCCAGGTCGGCCGCGCGCTGCGCGAGCTGCTGCCCGCAGCGCGCGTTCTGACTCGCGCCGAGTTGGACGTGACCGACGCCGTGGGCGTGGAGGCGGTGCTCGGCGGGGCCGAGCTGGTGATCCACTGCGCCGCGATGACGGATGTGGACGGCTGTGAGCGCGATCCGCGCGCCGCGGCGCAGGCCAACACCGAGGGCGCGGCCAACGTCGCCGCTGCCGCGCGGCGCACGATCATGCTCTCGACCGACTACGTGTTCGACGGCACCTCGGTCCAGCCGTATCGCGAGGACGACCCGCCGAACCCGCGGAGCGTTTACGGACGCTCGAAGCTGGCCGGTGAGCGGGCCGTGCTCGCGGCCGGACCAAATCTGGTGGTGCGCACATCGTGGGTGTACGGCGAGGGCCGTAACTTCTTCCGGGCCATTCTCGCCGCCAACGCGGCGGGCAAGCCGCTACGCGTCGTAGGCGACCAGCGTGGGCGGCCCACCAACGCCTCCGACCTGGCCGCCGCGCTCGCCTACCTGGCGCCCCGCGACGACACCGGGGTGCTGAACGTGACCGGCGCCGGCGAGCCCACGACCTGGGCCGATCTGGCCGAGATCGCCGTGGGGCATCCGGTGCAGCGCGTCACCACCCGGGAGTGGGGCGCACCGGCACCGCGGCCCGCCTCGAGCGTGCTCGCGCTGGATCGTGCGCGCAGCCTGGGCGTGCCTCTGACAGACTGGCGCGGATCGCTCTACCGCTACCTGGAGGAGTTGGAGTGAAAGGCGTGGTGTTGGCGGGCGGGTATGGCACCCGGCTCGCGCCGATGACCAAGGTCGTGAACAAGCACCTGCTGGATGTGTTCGACCAGCCGATGGTGCACTACCCGATCAACACCCTGCGGGATGCCGGCATCACCGACATCGTGCTGGTCACGGGCGCCGAGATCGACCAGTTCAAGACGGTGCTCGGCGACGGTGCCGACCTGGGTGTGCGGCTGACCTACGCCCAGCAGCAGGGAGCCGGCGGGATCGCCGAGGCGCTGGCCCTGGCCGAGCCGCATGTGGGCGACCAGCCGCTGGTGGCGATTCTCGGCGACAACCTGTTCCAGGACGACCTGCGCCCCTACGTGGAGGCGTTCGCCCATCAGGGCGGCGGTGCGCGGGTGTTGCTCAAGCGGGTGGAGGATGCGCGCCGGTTCGGGGTGGCGACGGTGGAGGGCGAACACATCGTGCGGATCGACGAGAAGCCCCAGAATCCGGCTACGAACCTGGCCGTGACCGGCTGCTACATGTACTCCCCCGACGTGTTCTCGATCGCCGCCGGGCTCGAGCCTTCGGCCCGCGGCGAGCTGGAGATCACCGACGTGAACAACGTCTACATCGAGCGCGGCCAGCTGCGGTTCGACGTGCTGCCGGGTTGGTGGACCGACGCCGGCACGCACCCCAGCAAGCTCAAGGCATCGATCCTGGTGGCACTCACGCGCGGCGTCACCTTCCACGCCTGACGCGCATAAAGGGGTCAGCCACCTTTTGTGCATCAGTGACGTCTATTGCAACCGTAGGGGTTGCCCATGCACAAAAGGTGGCTGACCCCTTTATGCGCGCTGAGTTCTGCGCTCAAGTTGCGGGAGGTTTTGCGCCGATAGCCTTCGTATGCGGAGTGTGACCATCCTTCTTGCCCTGGCGGTGCTGGCGGCGGCCTGCGGCAACACCAACACCGCCGGGCCGGTCGATCAGGTGGCTCCCGGCGCGGCAAAGCTGACGGTCAAGCAGCGGTACGCCCACGCCAAGCCGGTGGCCGTGCGCTATCTCACAGCCCTGGCTCATGGCAAGCCGCAGGCCGCTCAGGCGGTGGTCGGAGTCTCGGGGTTCAAGCAGCTCAACTCGCTTTCGCAGCTGACCTCGTGGTTCTCGGCGATCCCCGCCCGGCAGCTGCGCGTCAAGACCACCGCCAAGCGGGTCCCCGACATGGGCGCGATCGGGGTCAAGGTGAGCATGACCGCACGGCTGGGCCCGGCACCGCTGACCTCGTGGGTGAAGCTGGGCGAACGCGTGATCCTGGTGCAGGACCAGGACGCTGGCTGGAGGGTGATCGGCGACATCACCAACCGCAAGGCGATGCACTCGCGGATCTACGGCCTCTCGCTGATCCACCAGCCGCAGCTGATCTCGTCGCCCACCGTCACGGTGGTGTACGCCGACACGGCCGCGATCGACGCCGCCCAGCCGATTGCCCGCACGGCCCAGAAGGTGGTGCGGATGCTGCACCGCAAGTACGGCGGCGGCACGGCCTCGCGACACCCGCTGATCTACGTGGTGTCCGACCTGCATCAGGGCGAGAAGCTGAGCGGTGTGACGGTGGGTCGCAAGGAGACCCCGGCCGGCTGGCAGGTGGGCAGCTTCGCCTACATCGACTATCCGGTGTGGCTGACCTACGACATCGTCGACCAGGACTCGACCATCGCCCACGAGCTGACGCATGTGGCCACCGAACAGCTGCTGGCCGGGGCGCCGCACAGCCTGCTCGAGGGCATCGCGATGTATCAGGAGGAGAAGTTCCTCAACTCGCTGGGCCTGCGCCGGCCGATGGATCTGGTCAACGCCTACTACCAGCACGGATTCCCGTCGGCCGACATCTGGGGCCTGCGCTACTCCGACTGGGGTCAGACCAACCTCGACGCGATCCAGGCGGCCTACGAGGATGGCCAGGCGATGACCGCGGTGATCATGGAGCAGCACGGCGGCGTACCCGCGCTCGGCAGGCTGGCTGCGGGATTTCGCCGCCTGCACGAGATCCGGTACTCCGCCACGCAGGTGGAGGCGGTGTTCCAGCAGGCGCTGGGCGTTTCGTTCGACACGGTGGTGGCCGAGGCGCACGCCTACGCGGCGGCGCACGGCAGCTGAAGCGCGTCGTGTGAAACTCCTCTCAAAGTTGCCGAGTATCGTGGGTTGATGGGCACGGCTGATTCGCCACTGATCGACGCTCGAGCGGTGACCAAGCGCTACGGCGCGGTCACCGCACTCGACGATGTGAGCCTGCAGGTCTCGACCCGCGCGGTCGGCCTGCTCGGCGCTAACGGTGCGGGTAAGTCGACGCTGATGAAGACGATGCTGGGGCTGATCCGGCCCGACAGCGGAACCGTCTCGGTCCTCGGCGTCGATCCCGGCGGACACGATTGGGCCGCCCGCCGCCGGCTGGGCTACATGCCCGAGCATTCGTGCCTGCCGATGGACATGACCGCTCGCGACCTGGTCGTCCACATGGGCGAGCTGCGCGGCCTGCCCCGGCGGGTTGCGGTGCTGCGTGCGTCCGAGGTGCTGTTCCAGGTGGGCCTGGAGGAGGAGCGCTCGCGGTTGATTCGCACGTTCTCGGTGGGTATGCGGCAGCGCACCAACCTGGCTCAGGCGATCGTGCACTCGCCCGAGCTGGTGATCCTGGACGAGCCCACCAACGGCCTCGATCCCGCCGGTCGCGACGAGATGCTGACGCTGGTGCGGCGGCTGTCCTCCGATCTCGGGATTGCGGTGGTGATGTCGTCGCACGTGCTCGAGGACGTCTCGCGCACGTGTGACTCGGTGGTGGTGCTGCGCGACGGAAAGCTGGCCGCCGTGCGCGAGATCGACCACGGCCGACGCCGTTCGGGCGACTTCCGCGTACGGGTCAGCGGCGATCTGGCGGCCTTCAAGCGGGCGACTCGACAGCGGCGGGCTGACGGTCTCCGGATGAGGGCGAGCACCTGGTGGTGCGCGGCGACGATCGGGCAGCGACGCTCGTGGTCATCCGCGATGCCGCGGCGAGCTCGGGAGTCGGCCTGCGCGAGCTGACGGGCGCCGGGCCGACGCTTGAGGACACGCTGATCGGAGCCATGGAATGAGCACCGACGCACGCGTTGCCGACGTGCGGTTTGACCGCTACACCGGCGTGCGCAGCGGTCGCGGGTGGGCGGTGTGGTCGCTGGCGCGGTGGAGTTCGCTGCGGGCCATGGGGGCGCGGCGCGGCTGGAAGGCCAAGATCATTCCGATCGCGCTGATCCTGATCGCCTTTGCGCCGGCGATCGTCGTCCTGGGCCTGCGGGCGCTGTTTCCCGGATCGATCGACTCGCTGGCCAGCGTGCTGCCGTTTCAGAACTATCAGGACATGATCTCGGTGGTGATCCTGGTGTTCGCCGTGGTGATCACGCCCGAGCTGCTGTGTCCCGACCGCCGCGACCGGGTGCTCACGCTGTACTTCTCGACCGCGGTCAGCCGCGGCGAGTACGTGCTGGGAAAGATCATCGCGGCGGTGCTGCCGCTGCTTTGCCTGACGCTCTTGCCGCTGGCGTTCCTCTACGCCGGAAACGTGGTGTTCGCGGTGCATCCGGCCGGCTACGTGCAGCAACACGCCGGCGACATCCTGCGGATCCTGGCCGGCGGGGTCGTGCCGGCCGTGTACTTCGCGATCGTCGGGCTGGCGGTTGCCTCGCTGACGTCGCGGCGGGCGTTCGCAGTGGGCGGCTTCCTGGCCTGATGGTGGTGCCTACGCTTGTCGGCGGCACGCTTTCCGAGAACGTGCAGAACGGTCATTACCTGCGCCTGATGGCGCTGCCCGCAGCGCCGCTCAAGGTGGTGCAGGGGCTGTACCCGGGTTACACCGATAACGGCAACCTCAGCCCCGGGGCGTGGACGCTGAGCTACGCCGTGGTGCTGCTGTTGAGCTTCGCGGTGCTCGTGTGGCGGTATCGGGGAGATGAGACTTGAGCGACCCGGTGATCGAGTTCGAGGGCGTCAGCCACTGGTACGGCGACACGGTGGCCGTGGCCGACGTGTCGATGACCGTCGGGCCGGGTGTGACCGGCCTGCTCGGCCATAACGGCGCGGGCAAGTCCACGGCGCTCAAGCTGTGCGGGGGGTTCGTCACGCCGCGGGCGGGGCGGGTGCGCGTGTTCGGCGTGGATCCGCGCCGCGACCCGTCGGTGTACCGGCGCATCGGCATCGTGCCCGACCACTCGCCGCCGTGGCCGTTTCTCTCGGCGCTCGACGTGGTGGAGGTGTGCGCCAAGCTGCGCGACGTGCCGCAGCCGCGTGACGCCGCGATGGCCGCGCTCGCGCAGGTGGGCCTGGACGACGTGGCCGAGCGCACCGTCGGCGGGTTCTCGCACGGCATGCGCCAGCGGGTCAAGCTGGCCCAGGCGCTCGCCCACGATCCCGACCTGCTGATCCTCGACGAGCCGCTCAACGGCCTGGATCCGGCTCAGCGGCGGCACGTAGTCGAGTTGCTGGTGGCGCTCGGCGACGCCGGCAAGACGGTGATCATCTCGTCGCACGTGCTGCATGAGGTCGAGCGAACCGCCGCACGCGTGCTCGTGCTGGTCAACGGCCACCTGGTGGCCGAGGGCGAGACCGCCGCGATCCGCAGTCTGATCTCGGACCGGCCGCGGGCCGTGCGACTGGAGACAACCGGCGACGGCCGCGCGCTGGCGCGTGAGCTGGTGGGCGCCGCAGCGGTCGACTCGGTGCGGTTCGACGACGGCCAGATCGTGGTCGAGACCGGCGACGTGGAGCGCTTCGCGCGGCTCCTTCCGACGCTCGCCCGCGACCACGACGAGGTGCTCGAGCTGGTCGAGCCGGTCGGCGACGACCTCGAGAGCGTGTACGAGTATCTGCACGACCGGGCGCGGGGCCGGGCGCGGTGAACGGCACCGTCTACCGGCTCACGATGCGCGCACTGCTGCTGCAGCGTCGCACGCTCGCGCTGGCGGCACTGGCGGCCGCGCCGGTGCTGATCGCGTTCGTCTTCGCGCTGGCGGCCAAGCCTGACGCCGATCACCTGACGTTTCTCTCCGACCTGCTGCAGCACATCGTGATCCCCACGGTGGCCGCGCTGATCGCGCTCATCCTCGGTGTGAGCTCGATCGGCGACGAGCGCGAGGACGGCACGGTGCTCTACCTGGTGGCCACGCCGGTGCCGCGGATCGCGCTGGTTGCGGCGAAGGTGGCGGCCGCATGGACGGCCGCGATGGTGCTGCTGGTGCCTGCAGTGGTGCTGTCGGGCCTCCTGGTCGCCCAGGGCCGGCTCACGGCGGGCATGATCTTCTGGCCGCGTGGTCGGTGTCGCGCTCTCGTGCCTGGCGTACTGCGCAGTGTCGGCGTGGCTCTCGCTGCGGGTCAGGCGGCCGGTGGTGATCGGGGTGCTCTACGTGCTGTTGTGGGAAGGGTCGGTGGCGAACTTCGCCCCGTCGGCGCACAAGCTCTCGATCGCGGCCTACGGCAAGGCGCTGGTCGCGCACGCGCTGCCGCAGTCTGCGGCAGCCACGGTGGGCGTGGCGACGGCCGTGGTCGTGCTGGCGGCAGTCACCGCGCTCGGCTGCTACCTGGGTGCGCGGCTGCTGTCGCGCGTCGAGCTGCCCTGTAGGTCAGTGCCTTTTTCATCCGTGGCGTTCGCTGCATCCATGGAGGCCCATGAATAAAAGGCGACTGTCCCTTTATCCACGAGCGCTGAAGAAGCTAGGCGATGCGTTCGAGGCGGCGGGCAGCCGCGACGAGATCGCTGAGCCGGTCGACCTCTTCACGAGTCGGAGCGCGAGCGTCTCGATGCGCTCCGCCCATAGCTCCAGGTCGGCCGTCAGGGCTTCCCACTGCAGGTTGTCGCCCGGCGCGCGCGAGCCGGAGCCGTCGTCTTCCACCTGACGGGCGAGTGCGATCCGGTTCGCGAAGCTGGAGCCGTTACCGGAGAACACGCCAACGGTGGACACTTGCGCATCGTTGTCCATGCTCTATAGTGTTGCCGATTCGTCTCGGTTAGGTCAACCCCGCCGGCCGAGTCGAACGAAAAGCGGATGCGGCTGGTGGCCGCACCCGCCCTTTCCCGTTCAGTCGCCGGCTTCGCTTAGCGCCGGCTCGCGCACATCCACCGGCACCGGCTCCGCCGCGGTCTCCGCGACCGGCTCGACGTGAGTGCGCACGAAGATCACCGCGATCACCGCACCCAGCAGGGCGATCAGCGACGACACGAGCAGCGCGTCGGAGAGCGAGTAGATGAACGCGTCGTTCGGCGTGTGGCCCGAGGCCAGCCGTGCGGCCTGCTCGTGGTTGAAGATCGCCGTCAGCGAGGCGACGCCGAATGCGCCACCGATCATCCGCGTCATCGAGAGCACGCCCGATGCGGCGCCGGCCTTGGCCCGGTCGACCGAGCTCATCACCAGCGCGGTCATCGGCGACATGGTCATGCCGATTCCGATGCCGCCGATGATGAACGCCGGCAGCAGTGTCAGGTAGCCGGACGTATCGGTGATCCGCGACTCGAGAAAGAGCGATATCGCCATCAACGTCATGCCGCTCGTCAGCAGCCAGCGGCTGCCGTAGCGATCGGACATCCTGCCCGCGATCGGCGCGGTCACGATGATCAGGACGGTCATCGGCAGGAACCGCACACCGGTCTCGATCGGCGAGAGCTGCAGGATGTTCTGCATGTAGATCGTCACGAAGAAGAACGTCGCGAACATGGCAAACGTGATCAGGAACGCCGTGATGTTGCCGGCGTTGAAGTTGCGGTTGCGGAAGAAGTTCAGGTCGAGCATCGGCTCGGCTTCTGACCGACTGCGAGATGCCGAAGGCGACCAGGCCGACCACGGCGACCGCGAACTCGGTCAGCGTGCGGGCCGATGTCCAGCCGTTGTCGTTGGCCTGCACGATGCCCAGCACCAGCGCACCCAGACCAACCGAGAGCGTGAAGATGCCGACCCAGTCGATCCGCCGGCTGGCCGTCTCGTCACGCGACTCCTGGACCGCATACATGGTCACCGGAAGCGCGATCAGCGCCACCGGCACGTTCAGGAAGAAGATCCACTCCCAGCCGGCCTTCTCGACCAGCACGCCGCCGATCACGGGGCCGAGGCCCAGAGCCAGGCCCGAGATGCCCGCCCAGAGGCCCAGTGCGCGACCGCGCTCCGGGCCCTTGAAGGTGTTGGTGATGATCGAGAGCGAGCCCGGCATCAGGAACGCCGCACCGGCGCCCTGCACGCCGCGGAAGAAGATCAGCTCATTGATCGACTGCGAGAGCCCCGCGCCGACCGATCCCAGTGTGAACACGATCGATGCCGGCCAGGAACATGCGCTTGCGGCCGAACACGTCGCCCAGCCGCCCGCCGGTGACCAGCAGCACGCCGAACACCAGGGTATAGGCGTTGACGCTCCAGCTGAGCTCCGAGATCGAGCTTCCGAACTGGCTGCGGATGGCGGGCAGGGCGATGTTCACGACGGTGTTGTCGAGCATCACCATGAACAGCGCGAAACACATCGCGCCGAGTGTCCACCACTTGCGGTTCTCTTCGGTTATCGCTGGCATCAGCGTCCCTCCTTCTCGATGGCCGCGGCCACCCGCCCCAGGATGTCGGAGAGCTGCTCCAGATCCCGCATGGGCAAAATCGAAAATGTGCGTCCGAACTGCGAGAAGAACCCGCCCAGCTGTGACTGGACGCGCTCGCCGTCGGATGTGAGATTGATCCAGACCACGCGCCGATCGGCCTCGTCGCGCTCGCGCTGCACATACCCGTGCTGCTCGAGTCGGTCGATCACGCCCGTCGTGGTCGAAGCCAGCATGTCGCACTCGCGGCCGATGTCGCGGGCCGAAAGCCGCCCGCCCGCATTGGCCACCGCGTGCAGCGCCATCGCCTGCGGGACGGTCAGTCCGACCGCCTCCATCTCCATCCGCATCGAGCGCTTGGCCGACTTGATGATCTTGGAAAGCGAGGCGGTCACCTGTTCGGTGGCCTCTGCCTTGGTTGTCGTTCGTGTAGCCATCGTTCGCCTACGTCCTTTACGCGTATCAATCTTTCGTACACGAACTATAGCGGCACGAACGAGATTCCGCAACGCACCGGTGCAACAAACGTGCCAGGCACGTCTGTTGCATTCGTGGCCGAGGTTACGAGGGCACGGGCGCGCCGGCCGCGATGGCGTTCAGCAGTCCGGGGAAGCGCTCTTCGAGGTCGTCTCGCCGCACCGACATGAACCGCTCGGTGCCGGCCGGGCGCGTGCGGGTGATGCCGGCCTCGCGCAGCAGCCTGAGGTGATAGGAGCACGTCGACATGGGCATCTGCAGTTCGGCCTGGAGCGCGTTGCAGTTGAGCTCGCCCTCGGCCAGCAGAACGCGCACGATGTGCAGCCGGATCGGATCGCCCAGCGTCTTCAGGACCGTGGCGAGATCGATCTGGTCGGTGCCTGGGTGGGGGATCGTGCGGATCATCAACGCCTATGATACCGTATTTCCATGAATTTGGAAATAGCCGCTCAGATCGGCCGTTACCGCCACTTCCTGACCGCCGCGGGCTTCGTGCTGCTGGCGCTGATGGCCTCGTCCACGCCCACTCCGCTCTACGCCGTCTACGCCGCCGAGTGGCACTTCTCGGCCTTGACCGTGACCGAGGTGTACGCCGTCTACGCGATCGGCGTGCTGCTGGCCCTGCTGCTCACGGGCGGGCTCTCCGACACGATCGGCCGCAGGCCCGTGATTCTCACCGCGCTGGTGGGACTGTTCGGTGCCGAAGTCCTGTTCATGTTCGCCGCGGGCCTCGACTGGCTGTACGTGGCCCGCACCGTCCAGGGGCTTTCCACCGGCCTCCTGCTGGGCGCAACCGGCGCTGCGCTGATCGACCTGCACCCGCGCCGCGCAGGCGCGCAGGCGGGCCTCGTCAACGGCCTCGCCAGCGCCGCGGGCATCGGCCTGGGCGCGCTGCTCTCGGGACTGTTGGTGGCATACGCGCCCGCGCCTGAGGTCACGCCGTATGCCGTGATCGCCGCGCTCGTGCTGGTTGCCGTGGTGGCCGCGTGGCGGCTGCCCGAGACCGTGGAGCGCGCCGGGCGGCGCCTCACGCTCACCCCGCAGGTGCCGCGGGTGCCGCGCACTCTGTGGCGCACATTTTCGCTCTCGGGTCTTGGCGTGCTGGCCGCCTGGGCGGTCGGCGGCCTCTACCTCTCGCTCGGCCCGGTGCTGGTCTCGTCCATGCTCGAGAGCCAGAACCACGCCGTCGGCGGGCTCTTCGTGTTCATCGTGTGCGCGATGGCGACGCTCTCGCAGTGGGTGCTGCGCCACGCGACCACCCGCACCACGCTCGTGTCGGGCGCTGCAACGCTCGCGATCGGAAGCGTCGCCACGGCCGCCCTGATCTCGGCCGGCTCACTGACCGGGCTTCTGCTGGGCAGCCTGGTGGTGGGCTTCGGATTCGGCGCCGCATTCATGGGGGCTCTGCGCTCGCTCGCGGCGGTCGTCCCCGCGGGAGCGCGGGCCAGCGTCATGGCGGCGTTCTTCGTGGTTGCCTACGCGTCGATCTCGATTCCGGCGATCGGCGCCGGGATTGCATCGGTGCACGTGGGCGTCGAGTCGGCGGCGAGCTGGTTCGGCGTCGCGGTCGCGGTCGTCGCGGCCGCCGTGGCGATCATCGGCTGGTTCGAGCTGCGGCCGGCGCGGACGAATCCCGGTCGAGTTCGACCGCGATCGAACCCGGCAGCGGCCGAGCCAGCTGCAGTTCGTGGCTGTGCCCCGGCCAGTGATACGTGAGCTGCTCTGACGCCGGCCGGTACGCGGCGGTGTAGAGCGTCACGAATCGCTCCTCCCACCGGCGCGAGAGCAGCGGCGGGGCGAGCATCGCGGTGAGCATCTGGTCGGCATCGGCCCCCGCGGCACACAGTTCGTCGAGCTGCTCGAGTCGCTCCTCGCTCTGCACGAATGCCGCGTGGGTGGGCCACTCGACCTCATCGGGATGGTTGGTGGCCGTCGGCCGGTCGGTCACGCGCAGCAGCCGGTCGGGCGCCACCCGGACGGTGGCGACAGTACCGTCGCGGTCGCACAGCGTGATGTTGTACGAGAGTTGGTGGGGCAGGCGGCGCAGCACCTCGATCCCCGCCGCGACGTCGTCGCAGACTTCCAGCACGTAGCGGATCACCACGGGGATGCCGAATCCCTGGCCGACCTCCGACCGGCCGCCGAAGGTGAGCGACACCGCCAGGCCGCGGTCGTTCATGCCGTCGAGCAGGCCCCACAGGCAGTCGCCGGTGCCCATCACCCAGCGATCGTTCCACCGGGCGCGCAACATGGTCGACTCGAACAGATGCGGGTCGTAGTCGTAGTTGCGGATCAGCACCGGCTCGCGCGTCTCGGTGTCGGGCACCACCGCCTGCGAGCAGGCGACGATGAATGCCGGGGGATTCCAGAGCGCCAGCCGGGCCGCGTCGGTGTCGTCCCCGCCGGCCAGCTCGACCATGCGGTGGTACATCGGCACCAGCTCGGGCATGTGTTCTTCGAGTGCATCCTC
This sequence comes from uncultured Actinomycetes bacterium, assembly GCA_963796875.1. Classification (GTDB taxonomy): domain Bacteria; phylum Actinomycetota; class Thermoleophilia; order Gaiellales; family JAICJC01; genus CAVPTL01. Next base: position 714,327 of record CAWCNL010000002.1, on the reverse strand, counting down.
GGCCTCGGCACGGCTGGGCCGGGGACCCGCGTGCTGCCACCACCGGCGATACTCGTCGCGGGTCTCGTCCGAGAGCGACTTCCAGCGCGATCCGGGCCTCTCCTCATCCACGCCGTGCAGCTGCAGGCGCCGCGATTGCGGGCGTGGAGCGGGCGACTCGTCCAGCCACCGCTGCCACTGCCTGGGCACCCAGCGGCGCCAGTCATACGTCGTCGAGGACACCCTTGCAGGCTACGTGAGAGTCGCAGCCAGCGCACGGGCGGCGCGCAGACATTCGGCGTACGTCGAGTAGAGCGGCACGGGCGCGAACCGCAGCACGTCGGGCGGCCGCGAGTCGCACACCACGTCGTGAGCGCGGCGCAGGGCCGCGCACCGCTCGACGGCGTCGGAGACGTGCACCGAGAGCTGGCAGCTGCGCCGCTCGCCTTCGCCCGGCGTGACGCCGATGCGTTCGCCGCAAAGCTCGTGCAGAGCGGTGGCGAGAAATCCGGTCAGCCGGTGGGAACGGGCGCACAGCGCCGGCATACCGACGGCGTCGAACTCGGCGACCGATGCGGCCAGGGGTGCGAGTGCGAGGATGGACGGGGTCGAGAGCACGAACCCCTGGGCCCCGGCGCGCGGAGCGAAGTCCGGCTCCATGCGAAACCGGGCGAGGGGATCGACGCCCCACCAACCGGCCAGCCGCGGCGCGTCGAAATGCCGCTCCGCCACATACATCGCGGCGGGCGCGCCCGGCCCGCCGTTCAGGTACTTGTAACCACACCACGCCGCCGCGTCGACGTCCCACTCGCGCAACTCGAGCTGGACGTTGCCCGCGCCGTGAGCCAGATCCCACACGGCGAGGGCTCCAGCCGCGCGGGCGCGCGCCGTCAGGGTCGGCACGTCGGCCACGGCGCCGCTGACATACGAGACGGCGGCCAGCAGCGTGACCGCCACCGTCTCGTCGATCTGGTCGGCTCCGCCCTCCCGCGCCGCGTCGTCGGGATCGAGTCCGTGCCACTGCACGTGGCTTCTGACGGCGTAGCGGTCGGAGGGAAAGGCATCGGCGTCGATCAGGATCCGGAAGCGCTCGGAGGTGGGCCGGTAGAGCGCGGCCAGCAGCATGTGGAGGTTGGTGGTGAGGGTGCCGGCGACCGCAACCTGCTCCGGCTGCGCACCGACGATGCGGCCCATGGCGGGCGTGAGGTTGTCGGCTGCCTCGAGCCACCCTGCCTCGAACCAGGCCTCCACCTGAAGGTCGGTCCACTCGCTGATCCTCTGCTGCACCGCCGCGGCGGCTCCACGCGCCGGGAGCCCCAGTGAATTCCCTGCAAAATAGGCAGTTTCGGTAACTGCGAAGCGGTCTCTCGCAGGCGCCGGATCGTCGCGATCGGCGGCTGCGGCGACCTTCGCCAACGCATCCATATCCCGAGCCTACCGGACGCATAAAAGGGGACTGTCCCCTTTTATGCGTTGGTAGGCTGGACGCATCGTGGCCGACTCGCTCGCCGACTATCGCCGCAAGCGTGAGTTCGACCGCACCTCGGAGCCGCGGGGCGACCGGCCGGCCGAGGGTGCCGGCAGCCGGTTCTCCATCCAGGAGCACTCCGCCACCGCCTGGCACTTCGATCTGCGCCTGGAGCGCGACGGCGTGCTGGTCAGCTTTGCCCTGCCACGGGGGCTCCCTGAGCACCCCAAGGCCAACCGCAAGGCGGTGCACACCGAGGATCATCCGCTCGAGTACCTGTACTGGGAGGGCACGATCCCGCAGGGCAGCTACGGCGGCGGCGAGATGTCGGTGTGGGACCAGGGCACCTACGAGGCCGAGAAATGGGAGCCGCGCAAGATCGTGCTGACCCTGCACGGCGAGCGCACCGGCGGCACCTACGCGTTGTTTCAGGCAGGCCGGGCCGAGAAGGACTGGATCATGCACCGCATGGACGACCCCGAGCCCGAGGGCGAGCCGATGCCGCAGGACGTGGTGCCGATGAACGCGATGCTCGCGCGGTTACCCGACGACGAGACTGCCTACGCGTTCGAGGTGAAGTGGGACGGCATGCGCGCGGTGGCGTACTCGGAGCCCGGCCGCCTGAAGCTGCAGAGCCGCACCCTGCGCGACATCACCGCGAGCTTCCCCGACTTCAACCGCCTGCAGCGCCAGCTGGGGGCGCGCAAGGCAGTGCTCGACGGCGAGATCGTGGCGTTCGACGACGACGGCCGGCCGAGCTTCCAGCGGTTGCAGGCGCGCATCCACGTGACGGGCCGGTCCCAGGTCGACCGTGTGCGCAAGGCCCAGCCGGTCACCTACATGATCTTCGATCTGCTCTATCTGGACGGCGAGTCGCTGCTGGAGCTGCCCTACAGCGGGCGGCGGGCGCGGCTCGAGGCGCTCCAGCTGAACGGCCCGGTGTGGAAGGTGCCGCCGCTGCTCGAAGGCCGCGCCGAAGATGTGCTTGCGGCAAGCCGCGCCGCGGGCCTCGAAGGCATCGTCGCCAAGCGGCTCGACTCGCCGTACAGGCCCGGGCACCGTGGGCGCGAGTGGCTGAAGATCAAGAACGTGCTGCAGCAGGAGTTCGTGATCGGCGGGTGGACGCCCGGCAGCGGTCGGCGCAGTGGCTCGCTGGGTGCGCTGCTGGTGGGATACCACCGCGGCGACCAGCTGGTGTACGCGGGCAAGGTTGGCACCGGGTACAGCGACGCCGACCTTGTGATGCTGGCAAAGCGGCTGGCGCCGCTGGAGCGCAAACGCTCGCCGTTCGGCGATGTGAAGCTGCCCGCCGGCTCGACGTTCGTGAAGCCCGAGCTGGTGTGCGAGTGCACGTTTGCCGAGTGGACGCAGCAGGGCCGGCTGCGCCACCCCAGCTACCTCGGCCTGCGCGAGGACAAGGCGGCGGCCGACGTGGTGCGCGAGGACGAGGCGGGCTGATGCGGCTCGCAGAGCTGGTCAAGAACGGCGAGCCGCGTGCGCAGGGCCGGGTGGCGGTGCAGATCGAGGGTCGCGAGCTGGTGCTCTCGAACCTCGACAAGGTGCTCTATCCCGACGCCGGGTTCACCAAGGGCGACGTCATCGACTACTACCTGCAGGCGGCACCCACCATGCTCACGCACCTCGGCAGCCGGCCGGTCACACGTAAGCGCTACCCCAACGGCGTGGACGAGTCGTTCTTCTTCGAGAAGAACGCCCCCGCCACCGGCCCGACTGGGTCGAGACGGTGACGATCCCCAGCCGGGAGCGGCCGGTCGACTACGTGGTGTGTTCCGACGTGGCGACGCTGGTGTGGCTGGCGAACCTCGCGGCGCTCGAGTTGCACACCAACCTCGGTCGCGCCGACGCGGTCGGCGTGCCGCAGTACGTGGTGTTCGACCTCGACCCGGTCGGCACGTCGATCGTGGAGTGCTGCCGGGTGGCGCTGCTCCTGCGGGGCATGTTCACCCAGTTGGGCCTGGAGTCGGTGGCCAAGACGAGCGGCTCGAAGGGGCTGCAGATGTACATCCCGCTGAACGACCCGGACGCCACCTACGCGTCGACCCGGGCGTTCGCCAAGGCCGTGGCCGAGCTCTGGGAGCAGGAGGCGGCCGATCTGGTGGTGAGCAAGATGACGAAGGCGATTCGCACCGATCGGGTGCTGATCGACTGGTCGCAGAACAACCAGGTGAAGACGACGATCTGCGCCTACTCGCTGCGGGCGCGGGCGCAGCCGACGGTGTCCACGCCGATCACGTGGAGCGAGGCGACGGCGTGCGAGACGTCGGGCGACCCGGCGAGCTGCGGTTCACCTCGAAGCAGACGCTCAGCCGGATCGCCGCCGCGGCGACCTGTTCGCTCAGGCGGCCGAGCTTGAGCAGTCGCTGCCAAGCACCTGTGAATAAGAGGGGGGAGTCGCCATTTATTGATCCACAGGGTCCATTCTTGTCAGGTGCGCCGACATGAATAAATGGCGACTGACCTTCTTATTCACCCACAGCCGGTTGATCAGCGCGCGACGCGCTTCTCGTCGGCCCTCGTCAGCTTGGGCAGCGCGTAGGACTGGCCACATGCTGCGTCGTCAAGGTGGGCCTGGTCGCTGAATCCGAGCGTCGAGTAGCGCGACTTGAACTTGGTGCCGGCTGGAAGAAGCACACGACCTTGCCCGCTTCGCATAGGCCGGCATGCCGTCCAGGTACGCGGTTCGAGTCCGGGTGCGGTCTTCTTGACCAGCGCGTGCAGGCGCTCGGCGATATCGCGCTCGGCGGCGGCATCTCGGCGATCTTGGCGCGCACGTCGGCCTCGCCGTCGGCCTTTCCGGTTGCGGCCCGCTTTCTTCGCGGGGAGCCTCGCGCATGGCCGCCTTCTCGTCGGCGGAGAATGTCTTCGACGCCCTCGTCTGCGTTTGCTCTCAGCCATCGTCAGCTCCGATCAGCGTTGTGGAGCGGCATCGTCGCGCAGGACTGCCAGGTCGTCGTCGGCGCGCCAGGTCGCGCAGGTCGTGCTGCTGCGTGCACGCCTGGGCCAGGTGCTCGGCGCCGCATCGGTCTCGCCCAGATTGGCCTCGGCGCAGGCCAGGTTGTAGAGCAGCGCGGCTGGTCGTCGTAGCGCCCTCTCGCCGGCCAACGTGAACGACGCCGCGCCCGCGACCACGATGTAGGTCTCCTCGTGGCCGCCTCGGCCTCCTCGTGGTCGGGCACCAGCACGGCCCGGTGTCGCCTCCCCAGCCGTTGATGCCGAGCGCCGAATGTCCAGCTCGCGCGGTTCGGCGCCCAGCCGTCGGGCCTCATCAGATCGCTCAGTCGAGCTGTGCGAAACGCCCCCACGCCGCGCAATCTCCACGATCTGGCAAAGCCCAGCGACCTCCGGAAACCCTGTGAAACATGGATCTCAAGCGTGCAACAAACACGCCGACACGCTCGCTCTGGTGATCCTCACAGTGGCCACCGCCGTGTTCTTCGACTTCACCAACGGCTTCCACGACACCGCCAACGCGATGGCGACGACGATCGCCACGCGGGCGCTGCCGCCGCGGATCGCGGTCGGCCTTGCGGCCTCGCTGAACCTCGTCGGCGCGTTCCTCTCGGTCGCGGTCGCCGCGACCATCGCGAGCGGGATCGTCGATCAGACCATCATCACCGTGCCGATCATCTTCGCCGGCCTCGTCGGGGCGATCCTCTGGAACGTGATCACCTGGTACTTGAGATCCCGTCGTCGTCCTCCCACGCGCTGATCGGCGGCGTCATCGGCTCGATGATCGCCGCCGAGGGCTCGTAGGCGTGATCTGGAGCGGGTCGCTCTCAAGGTCCTCATTCCCGCGATGCTCGCGCCGTTCGTCTGCGGAGGCGCCGCCTACATCGCGACCCGGCTCTCTTCGCCTGACCCGGAACGTGTCCGAGGAGCACCCGCGCGGCTTCCGCTCGAGCCAGATCCTCTCGAGCTCCCTTGTCGCGCTCGCCCACGGCACGAACGACGCGCAGAAGACGATGGGCGTCATCGTGCTGACGCTGATCGCCGGCGGTACGCCGGGCCGGCTCGGGCGTGCCCTTCTGGGTCAAGGTCTTTGCGCACCGGCGGTCGCCTCGGCACGTTCTCGGGCGGCTGGCGCGTGATCAAGACGCTCGGCACCAAGGTCACCGACATCGAGGCGGCCCAGGGCTTCTCGGCCGAGGCCGCGAGCTCGACGACGATCCTCGCGTCGTCCTACTTCGGGTTCTCGCTCTCGACGACGCAGGTCGTCTCCGGCGGCATCATGGGCGCCGGGCTCGGCAGGCGGGGGCGTCGTGCACTGGACGGTCGTCAAGCGCATGGTCGTCGCCTGGTTCTGACGATGCCCGCGGCCGCGGATGGGCGCCATCGCCGAGGAGGCCCTCGGTCTTCCCGGCGATACCGCGGGCGTGGTGTTCGTCGCGATCGTGGCCGGCGTCGTGCTCGCTCTTCATCCTCGGTCCCGCCGCACCCCGGTCACCGCCGATACGTGATCGACGACGCGCCCCCCGATCCCGACCAACCGCGCTCCGCCCCGGTGTCGGCATGATGCTGCTCTCCCTCACGACTATCTTCCCTAGACCACCTGATCCAGATCTTGATCGCCGCCGTGATCGTGGCGTTCATCGCGCCGACAGGCGTCTCGGTCGCAATCGTGGGCCTCGACCGGGAATCAGGCGAAGGTCGGCGCGGGCATGGTTGGTTGCCGCGTCGGACGGTGCTGGTTCTGCTCGCTGACTCGGCCTCTACACACTGGTGTAGAAGTACGTGAGCCCGGACGCGCCAATCCTGGTCTGTTACGACGGTTCCGAGGGGTCCCGCGAGGCGCTCGAGGCGGGTGCCAAGCTGCTCAGCGTCACCCGGTGGTCGTCGTCCTACTGGCAGCCGTTCGCCGAGTCGTCCAGGCGGTTCATCCATCTGCTCGAGATGGTTCAGGATCCCGACGTGTCAACGAGCGCGAGCAGGCCACGCCGAGGCCACGGCAGCGAGGGCGCGGCGGTCGCGCCGCCGGCGGCGCGGCCGAGGCGGTTGCCGTGAGGTCGACCCGCATCGACTCGGCGATCCTGCGCCACGCCGACGAGCTCGATGCGCTCGCCATCGTGCTGGGCTCGCGGGGCCGCTCGGGCTTCGGGTCGATCCTGCTGGGCGACGTTGCCGGCGACGTGGTGCAGCTCTCCAACAGGCCGGTGTTCGTGGTGCCGGGGCCGCGCCTTGCCGAGCGCCTGCTGTGCGGATCGCGATCGCGCTATCGGAGCACCGGGAACCGAGTTCCGCGCTGCCACACTACGTGTGTGGAGACCTCGCAGACAGATGACCGCCTCTGGGTTGGAGCACTGCCGAGAAGCGCGCTCGCCGACGGCGCGGTTGAGTCGAGTCAGCGCGTTGGGTATCACTCCTGCCGGCCCCTCCGACCAACCCGGTGTACGACAGCTGGCGAGCACCTACTGGCGGCAGGCGCGCGCCGCGCCGCACGGTCTGATCCGCATCGATGAGCGCGCGTCGGGCACCCGGGTGCGAGTCGCAGGCGGACCGGTGCTGCTGGGGTTCGCGCCGGTCAGAGTGGAGGTGGACGAGCAGAGCATCACCGCCGTACACGACATCACCGGAGGTCTCCTGTCGCGCCAGCCCACGGGTTCGATCTCCCCCAGCCAGAACCAGCTTGAGGATCGTGTCAGGCTCGAATCGGCCATCACCGACTTTCATCCCACGCTGGCGGCGTGGCTGGGCGCGCCGGCGTTCACCGGCGAGCTGTACAAGCGCGTGCAGGCGACGCTGCACGTGGCCATCTCGCGCGACTACTTCCGCCGCCTGACAGTCGAGGCGCAGCAAGGAAGGTGGCGGTGCTCGGAGCCAGCGGCACCGTCGGCCGAGCGCTGCTTCCGGCGCTGGCCGCGCACCACCAGGTGACGGCCGTCTGCGCCACCCGCATGAACCGTCCGACGGCGTCAGTTGGTCGTCGCCGACGTGGAGACCCCACCTCGCTGCGCCGAGCCCTGGACGGCGCCGAGCTCGTCTACTACCTGGTGCACAACCTGGGTAATGCCGACTTCGCCGCCCGCGATCGCCGCGCGGCGTCGATCACCGCGACCGCCGTGGAGCATGCCGGGGTCGAGCAGATCGGCTATTGGGCGGCCTCGGCGACGAGGGGGCCGATCTATCCGAGCATCTGCGCAGCCGCCGCGAGACCGAGCAGGTGCTCGCATCGGGAGCAACGCCCGTGACCACCATCCGCGCGGCGGTGGTGGTCGCGCCCGGCAGTGCCGCGTTCGAAACCATCGTGGCGCTGGTCGATCGGCTGCCGGCAATGGTCTGTCCACGTTGGGTGGCCACACCCACCCAGCCGATCGCGATCGGCGACGTGGTGCACTACCTGGATGCGGTGGGCGGATGCCCGAGGCAGTTGGTCAGACCTTTGAAGCCGGCGGCCCCGAGGTGATGACCTACCGCGAGATGATCGAGCAGATCGCCCGGATTCGCCGCAAACATCCACTGATCGTCGAGGTGCCGGTGCTCACGCCGCGGTTGTCGTCGCTGTGGCTGCAGCTGGTTACACCCGTGAACGCGGCCACGGCCAAACCGCTGGTGGACGGGCTGCGCAATCCCACCATCGTCAGGGATCAGCGGCTGCGCGAGTTGGTGCCCGCGGAGCTCACGCCGTTTGCGACCGCGGCCGCCGCTGCTCTGAGCGGGCGCAAGTGAACTTGCAGACAGAGGTCGTGGTGGTGGGCGGCGGAGTGTTCGGCCTTGCCGCCGCGCTGGAGCTTGCCCGCCGGGGCCGCGCGGTGACGGTGGTCGACCGGCTGGGATCCGGGCACCCCGCGACATCGTCGACGGGCGCGTCGCGCAGCATCAGAACCGCATACAACGAGCCGTTCTACGTGCAGCTGGCCCAGTCCGCCCTGGACGGCTGGGCCCGGCTGGAGCATGAGACCGGCGAAACGATCCTGCATCTCACCGGCCAGGTCGACATCGGCCCCGCGGGGGTGATCGACGTGCTCGTCGCCGCGGCGGCCGAAGCCGGAGCGCCCCTGGCTCAGCGCACCAACCGAGAGCTGCGCGAGCTGCTGCCCGAGCTGAGTGAGGCGGCCGGTGACGGGTTGTTTCACCAGGAGGCCGGCACCGTCATGGCCGACGCCGGCATGCGTGCGCTGCAGGCCGCGGCGCTGGCGGCCGGCGTGGACATCTCGAGTCCCGAGCGCACGCTCGAGATCGACCCGCAGCCGCAGGGCGCCACGGTACGCACCGACCGACGCGAAATCGCGGCCGACCACGTGGTGGTCGCCGCCGGCCCGTGGAGCGGAGCGCTGCTACAGCAGCTTGGGCTCGAGCTGCCGCTGGCACCGGCGGTCGCGCAGGTCACGTTTCTGCAGGCGCCGGGGATGGTCGACCGGCCGGGAATTGCCGAGTGGCCGCATCCCGGCGACGTCGGGGTGTACGGCCATCCGGTACCGGGCATCGGTTACAAGATCGCCTTCGACGCAGGCGCGGCGGGCTGGCGTCCGGACGCTGAGGAGTGGACGCCGGATCCCGAGGAGGAGCGACGCATTCTGGAGTGGATGCAGCGACACCTTCCGGGAGCGCCGCGAGTGGTCGCCTACAGCCAGCGGCACCCCTGGACGCTGACCCCGGATTCCGACTTTGTGGTCGATCGGCGCGGATCGCTCGTGCTTGCCTGCGGATGCTCGGGGCACGCCTTCAAATTCGGCCCGGCGCTGGGCCCGCTGGTGGCCGATGTGCTGGACGGAATTCCTGCACATTCGTTATTTACGCTCGATCGTCCCGGCCTCGACGCGACCGTATCGCCGCTTGATGCGATCGGTCGTTAGGTTTGGGATTGGCGCACTCGCGGCAATAATCGCCTAATAATTCGTAAGCACACTTCCCGTGTGCAAAGGGTGGGCTCCGAAACGCTCACCAAAAACACAACAGCTGGGCATGCAACTTCCCCGTCCCGTGTGCGCACGGCGGCCTATGTGGAGTTTCGCTCAGATCAACGCCCGGACGCGAGCCGCGGCCTGGCGTTTGCCCAACCACCGGCAGGACTGGTGGGAAGCAACAGAGGAGATCGATGCGCGATCAGTCTGCGAAAAATGATGGTTCCGACGGCCGCTGTGCTGGCCATATGTGCGACTGGAGTACTCGCTAATACCGCAAGTGCCGCGACTGCCGCGGGTCCTGGTAGCAAGTACCACGACCGGGTGGTTGCGGCGGTAAACACGGTGCATGCGGCGCAGCGGAAGCTGCACAAGCCGATCTCACCGTTCGGTCACAACTACGGCTATCTGCAACTGCGGGTGTGGGCTCCACGCGCTCGCATGTGGACGGCCCGCAAGATGAATCCACGTTGGATCATTCCGGCGGTGTTTGGGAAGAACGCGGCCGCCACGGCGCTGTGCGTCGCGCGCGCCGAGAGCAATCTCAATCCCCACGCCTATAACGCGTCCTCGGCCGCTGGTCTGTACCAGTTGATGTCATTCTGGTACAACGGCTCGAGTTCATTTCACTGGAAGTTCAACCCGTTCGACCGCTGGCAGAATGCTCAGCACGCCCACATGCTGTATGTACATGACGGCGGGTGGCGGCAGTGGGCCGGCGATCCCTGTGTTTCTTAACACTTCGGCGTAATCAGCATTCATTAATTACTGACACCCGCCGGGCCTTGGCATGCCCGGGCCCGGCGGGTCACTTGCCGAATTGCGCGTCGGCGGGTACAACGGTGTAAGGAGTTCCGACCAGGACAGGTCAACATCTCCACCAGGGCACAGCAATATCTGCGGTTGAAACGGGCCGCGCGGCGATTTGGGCTGACCGCGGTCGCGGGCATGCTGCTCGCGGCCGGCGCGGCAAGTGGCGCCCAACCCGCGGTTGTCCAGCATCTGACCGCCGTGGGCACCGGGCCGCTCGAAGTTGCTCTCGGCCCCAACGGCAACGCGGTGTGGTTCACCGAGGGCTCGGCGGGCACGCTGGGCAAGATCACCGACCACAGCAACTACTCGCGGTTCTTCATCCCCACCCGCAACAGCCGACCCGTGGGCATCACCGCCGGCCCCGATGGAGACCTCTGGTTCACCGAGAGCCGCGCCAACCGTATCGGCCACGTGGTGGCGCTGCGAGTGCGCGAGATCCGCATTCCCGCTCCCGGTGGCGATCCGCGTGGGATCGCAGCAGGCCCGGACGGGGCGCTGTGGTTCACGGAGGTCGGCCCCAATCGCATCGGCCGGATTACCACCGCCGGCCAGTTCAGGCAGTTTCGGCTGCACACCCCCCACGCGGTGCCCAGTCGCATCACGACCGGCTCTGACGGGGCACTGTGGTTCACCGAGACCGGCGCAAACGCCATCGGCCGCATCACAACCGGCGGCGTGACGCGTGAGTTTCGGCTGCCGCACCCTGGTGCGAAGCCCTTTGGCATCGCGCCAGGACCTGACGGCGCGCTGTGGTTCACCGAGCCCGGTGTGCACTCCATCGGGCGCATCACCACGGCCGGCGTCATCACGCAGTATCCGCTGTCCGCCGGCAGCACGCCGAAAGGCATCACGCTGGGCGCGGACGGCAATCTGTGGTTCACCGACCCGGGCACCAACACGATTGGTCAGATCACCACATCCGGCACAATCACGACCTACGCCCTGGGTACCGCGCGAAGTGGCGCGGTTGGCATCACCACCGGCATCCGCGGCCAGATCTGGGTGGCCGAGAGCGGCACCCGCAGCCTTGCCCAGCTCGACATCGGCCAGCCCCGCACGCAGTACGTCAGCGTCGGCGCCACATTCATCCAGCAGAACCCGCCGCGCGCAACGCCGGGGACGACGGTGCGCTGGACGGTGATGGGCCCGCGCGCGCAATCCATCACCGACGCCACCGGCATGGGCAAGTTCGACAGCGGGCCGCTCGCGGTCGGCGCCGCGTTCTCACACACCTTCACGGCGGCCGGCGACTACCCCTATCGATCCACCACCAGCGGGCTGCATGCCACGTACAAGATCGTGCCGCTGGTGGTCCCGGCCAGCGGTGCCACCAGTACGTCGGTGAGCGTGACTTGGGCGAGCCAGCCGGCCCCGGCCGGCTTTGCGTACGACGTGCAGGTGCAGCGGCCCGGCGGCGGAGAGTTCACCGACCTCCACACCGGCACCACCGCCGCATCGGGAGCGTTCACGCCGGATGCCGGCAAGGGCACCTACAGCTTCCGCGCGCGGCTGGTCGATGTGGGGTTGTCTCCGGTGATCGCAACCGGCTGGTCGTCGGCGATCGCCTTTACCGCCTCCTGAGCGACGCGGTCCAGCCGGCGGCGACCAGGCAGGCCCAGGCGCCTCCGAGCGCGCACCCGCCGAGCACGTCGGTGACCCAGTGCGCACCCAGGTAGACGCGGGTCACTCCCACGATCACCACCATCACAACTGCGGTCAGACCAATCCGCCGGGCGGCCGAGGGCCAGGCATCCGACGCAACGATCGCAAGCATTGCCCAGAAGGCGGTTGTCTGCGTGGCGTGGCCCGAGGGGAACGCGAGACCGCTGACGTGCTGGGTGGCGAGCGCCCGAGGTGGTCGCGCGCGGCCGATCCCCAGCTTGATGAACGTGTACAGCAGCACCCCGCCCAGCAACGCCACGACCAGCGCGGCGATGTCCTGCCAGCGGCGGGTGCGGCGCCAAAGCACGACGGCCGCCACGACTAGTGCCGGGTAGAGGACGGCCGTCGATCCCAGCCAGGTAACGGTCTGCATGAGCTCGGTGAGTGCCGCGGAGCGATGCGCGGCAATCCAGTGCAGCGTGCGCACGTCCACCGCATTGCGGGGGTGTGCGACAGCGATCCAGGTCAGCACCAGGAACACTCCGAGCAGCCCGGCGGAGTACCCCAGCCAGCGTCGCGGCGGCGTGTCCATCGGCGTGAGCCTAACCGGGAGCGCTGTCGCATTTTTCACCGATCGCGTAGAATTCCTGACTGACCGATCAGTCAGGCGGCTCGGACGAGCTGCAGATAGGAGCCACGTTTCATGGGAGTAAAGCCCCAAAACCACACGCTGCCGGGACGCGATTACCACTCGGCAGAGGTCTTCGAAGCCGAGCGCGAGCGGGTGTTTGCACGCAATTGGTTCTACGTCGGGCGCGCCGAGACACTGCAGGAACCGGGCGATTTCGTGACTGCCGACGTGGCCGGCGAGAGCGTGATCGTGCTGAAGGCCAAGGACGGATCGGTGGGCGGCTTCTACAACGTGTGCCGGCATCGCGGCGCGCGGCTGTGCGACGCGGCATCAGGCCGCATGAAGGGCGCCGTGAAGTGTCCGTACCATGCGTGGGCCTATTCGTTCGACGGCAGCCTGATCGGCACGCCGCACGTGGGCAAGGACGAGATCAACCGCGAGGAGTACGGGCTGTGGCCGGTGGCGGTGGAGGTGTGGCAGGGCTTCATCTTCGTCCATCTCGATCCCGATCCGACGCCTCTCGAGGACACCTTCCGGGCCGACACGGTCAACGAGCCGCTGCACATGGCGCGGTTCAACCTCGATCTTCTGCGCATCGGCCACCGGACGGTCAACGAGGTCGAGGCCAACTGGAAGATCCTGATCGACAACTACAACGAGTGTTTGCACTGTCCGACCGTGCATCCCGAGCTGGTCGCAGTGGTGCCGACCTATCGGTCGGGTGCGCCGTTCGATGCGAGCCGCTCCGACGGCGGTGTCGCGCTCGCTGACGGCGGCAACAGCTTCACCGCGTCGGGGCGGTCGAGCCTGCCCGTCACTGATGGCCTGAAGAGCGCGGGCGACTCGCTGTTTGGCTGCACGGTCTATCCCAACATGTTCATCGACGTGACGGGAACCGGAGCCATCTCGACGATCCTGCTTCCGCGTTCGGCGGCGCACACGACCGTGGTCACCGAGTACCTGTTCGAGCCGGAGGTGATCGCGGCCGAGGGGTTCGATCCGTCCGAGATCGTGGACTTCGTCGAACTCGTCGCCGGGCAGGACTACGACGTCTGTGCGCGGGTGCAGCGCGGCGTCAGTTCGCGGGCCTTCACGCACGGCGTGCTCGCCGAGAAGGACGACCTGCTCAGCCATTTCAACGACTGGTACCTGGACCAGCGCGGCCCGCTCGACTAGGACGCAATAAACGTGCCAGGCACGTTTGTTGCGTTCGTCCAGATTGATACGTGGCTGGTGCTCTCGGCGGCGAATGCCGAGCCGTGCCAGTCGCTCGAGCGCCGCTCGAGCTCGAGTCCGGCAACGTGTGCCATCAGGTCGCATTCGGCCGGCCAGATGTAGCGAAACTGGCCGTGGTCATACCGCACCGTGCCGTCGGGCTCGCGCCAGTAGTGGTGCGAGACCATGCGCTGCGTGACCACGTCGAGCGTGTCGAAGCCCAGATGGCCCTTGCCGACCGCGAACGGCACCGCGGTTTGACCGGGTGGCAACTGGCGGAGCTTCGGGACGCCCACCTCGATCACGAACCGGCCGCCGGGCGCCAGGTGCCGGGCGGCGTTCCTGAAGCACTCCAGCTGCTCCTGCTGGGTGAGCAGGTTGTTGATGGTGTTGTAGACCAGATAGACGAGCGTGAACTTGCCGGGCACGCGCATCGTGGCCATGTCGCCGATCACGACCGGGAGCGTCGCCTCGTCGACCTTCGACCGCAGCTGCCGGGCCATCGGCTCGGACAGTTCGATTCCCGTGACCGGCACGCCGCGGCGGCGCAGCGGAATACCCACGCGGCCGGTGCCGATCGCGAACTCGAGCGCCGCACCCGACCCGGCGAGCTCGGCAAGCAGGTCGACGGTGGGGCCGAGCACCTCGGGCGTCGCCAGTCCGGCGGTATCGGCGTCGTAGCGGCTCGCAACCCGTTCGCCCCACACCTCGCTGCTGGTCATCCGCCGGGCTCCTGTACGTCGATGCCGGCGGCGTGGGCAAGCGCCGCTGAAAGCTCGATCAGCTGCACGGGGCTGATCACCGCGCCGCGCAGCGCCAGCGGATCGTTCACGTCGATGTGCGACCCGCGCAGATCCACGCGCGCCAGCTCGACGCCCGAGACGTCGACCCGGCGCAGCCGGCAGGTGTCCATCCGCACGCGTTCGAGTCTGGCGCGGCCAAAGTCGGCTTCGCCCAGGTCGCAATCCTCGAAGGTCACGCCCACCAGCTGGGCCAGGCGGAAGTTGACGTAGTCGAACTGGCAGCCGCGGAAGGTGGTTTCGCGGATCTCCGCTTCCCGCAGCTGCGTGCCGGTGAATCGCGCCCCTTCGATCAGCACGCGGTTGAAGCGGGCTCCGGTCCAGTCGGCGTTCGCTGCGTTGACGCGCCGTGCGATCACGTCGCGCAGGCTGACGCCGCGCAGAGCCGTCTTGCTCAGCTCGGCGCCGTTCAGGAAGGCAGCGCTGAACGTGCCCGACGCAGCGACGGCCCCGGTCAGCTCCGGCTCGGGGCCGAGTTCGGTGTACTCGAGCACGAAGCCCGGTGCCACCCAGTCGCCGTCGGACGGCTCGAGCCGGTCGAGGTCGATGTCGGGCGCGAAGCTCGCTCCGATGGGTCGCTGTACCTGGGCCATGCCATGACCCTAGCGGTGGCGTAGGCTCCAACGCGTGTCGAGCACCGACCAGCTGATCGCGGCCGCCCATCGCGTGGGTCGGCTCGGCCTGAGCTGGGGCACCTCCGGGAACCTCAGCGTTCGCGCCGGGCAATCCGAGTTCCTGGTCACCGGCACTGGGGTGCGGCTGGGCGACCTGACCGCCGACCAGGTCGTAACGTGTGGGTTTGGCTCGGACGAGTTTCGGGGCGCGCGGCGCCCGTCGGTCGAGGCCGGCATGCACCGCCGCGTGCTCGAGGCGCGACCTGACGCGGGCGCGGTGCTGCACTGCTCGCCCCCGTACACGACGATGCTGGCGTGCGCGGACGGCGAGGTCGACCCCAGCGTCACCACCGACAGCGTCTACTACGTGCGGTCGGTCGCACGGGTCGGGTTCCATCTGCCGGGCACGGACGAGTTGGCGGTGGCGGTGGCCGATGCCGCCCGCGACGCCGACTGCATCCTGCTGGCGCAGCACGGTTGTGTGGTGGTGGGCGGCGACGCGGATCAGGCGGT
The DNA here is from genome assembly GCA_963796875.1 of uncultured Actinomycetes bacterium. Taxonomy (GTDB): domain Bacteria; phylum Actinomycetota; class Thermoleophilia; order Gaiellales; family JAICJC01; genus CAVPTL01. The sequence goes on along the minus strand of CAWCNL010000002.1, from coordinate 698,833 downwards.
CAACCGCGCCGAGGCACTCGAGGCGTTGTGTCGCATGCTGGTGGCCGAGGCCCAGGGGTTTGCGCTCAACCGGCTGGCCGCCGCCGATGTGGAGCGGCTCCGCCGGCAGGGAGTCGGCTGACCCTTTTTACCCACATGTAGCGAACCGCGCGAACGCAACAAACGTGCCTGGCACGTTTGTTGCGCTCGTTGGTTCGGTTACTCGGTGCTGGCGGCCTCCGCGTCGCCGAGCATCTTCTCGGATGGCAGCACGTACAGGAACGCGATCGCCGCGGCCGCGCCGCCCAGGAACTCGGCGATGAAGTAGATCCAGATGTTGCTCCACTCGAAGAGCCCCGACACCATGCCGCCGACGGCGATGGCCGGATTGAACACTCCGCCCGAGATGCCGCCGACCGCAAACGCCCCGGCCACGACGGTGAATCCGATCGCGAGGCCGTAGAAGGAGTTGCCCATGGTGCCCTTCGCGGTCGCAACGTTCAGCACCACCCAGCCCAGCGCGAACGTGAAGATGAACTCGGCGATCAGCATCTTGCCCGCGCTGCCGACGGCGGCGTGGCTCTCTGAACCGCCCACCACGCGCACTGCGAGTCCGCCCACGATCGCGGCCGCTACCTGGGTGACGATGTAGGCAACGTACTCCTGCGACGCCATACGACCGCGGACGAACACCGCCGTGCTCACGGCAGGGTTGAAATGCGCGCCGGAGATGTGGCCGCCGGCAAACACCAGCACCATCAGCACGGCGCCGATGGCCAGCGGTGCGAGGACTCCCGCCCCGTGCGTGTTGGTGGCCATGCCGACCGTGAAGACAAAGATGAACATGCCGATGAATTCGACGACCAGTTTGCGGTCCAGGGGGTGTTCCATGGGGTCCCTTCGTGGATGCGTTTAATTGGCGAAACCTGCCTCGCATGGGACCCTATCCGTTCGCGCAATCTGTCGCGTTTAGCAGGTGAAGCGCTGCGAACTTCCCACCGCAGCAGTCACTGCCGCAGGCTCGGCGGTGCCCGTGGCCGCCGCAGCGCCACCGAACTGCAACTCGCCCCAATACGTCGTACGCACGTTGTCTCCGTGCACGGTGTCCTTCATCAGCAGCGTGCCCGTGGCATTGGCGAACCCCCCGCTGCCGCCGGTCACCGGATGCACGCACCCGCCGCCCAGATAGGCGCCTGTAGCACCGTCGAAGTTGGCCCACGACGTGAAGCTGAACCTGATCCGGCCGTGCCGCTCGTTGCTCTGGCATGTGCCGTTGTGGTTCTGGTCGATGCACCCCGCAAAGCGTTCCGTGCCCCTGGCCACGTACAGCGTGTCGGAGACGTACACCGGCACGAACGACCTGATCGACCACGCGCCGACCAGCGATCCGTGCATCAGGTAGGTGCCTGCGTCCTCGTCCACCACCGTCTGCGTGCCGTGCACGTGCACCGTCTTCGGCGTCGCCGCCCCCGCCGCAGTACCGACCGTGACCGCCACGGCCAGGCCCAACGCCATGCATACACCGATCAATCCCGTGATTCGTCTCATCTCGACCCTCCCTGGTGTGTACTGCCTTGACAGGACACCCCCAGAGTCGCAGCGCGGCGTCTCGGGTTCGTTACGGCTCAGGGTCGACGGCGGGCGGCGTTCCTGCGAGTCTTTCGGGGTGGCCGCCTTGATCACCCGAACCGCCCGCCGCCGCCTGATCGCCTTCATGGGCGTCGTCGCGCTGCTGAACCTGGCCGGGTGGGGGCTGTTCGTCCACTACTCGCATGCGTATCCGGCGATGGTCGGGCTGGGACTGACCGCGTTCCTGTTCGGCCTGCGGCATGCGTTCGACGCCGATCACATCGCTGCGATCGACAACACCAGCCGCAAGCTGCTGCAGCAGGGCGGTCGGCCCATGGGCGTGGGGTTCTTCTTCTCGCTCGGCCACTCGACGATCGTGTTCGTGCTGGCGGTCGGCCTCGCACTGGGAGCGCGGACGGTGAATGCCCACGTCCCCGAACTCCACGCTGCCGGAGGCTATGTGGGGGCGGGAGTCTCGGGCGCGTTTCTCTGGATGATCGGCATCATCAACCTGATCGTGCTTTTGGACATCCTGCGCATCAGCCGCGAGCTGCGCCACGGCCAGTACGACCGCGAACGGCTGGAGAATCGGCTGCTGGAGCGGGGCATGATGAGCCGGTGGTTCGGACGGTTCTTCCGGCTGATCGATGCGAGCTGGAAGATGTATCCGCTCGGCGTGCTGTTTGGCATGGGGTTCGACACGGCCACCGAGATCGGCCTCCTCGCACTCGCCGCGGGGGTCGCCACGCACGCGGTGCCGTTCCTCGCGGTCATGTCGCTGCCGCTGCTGTTCGCCGCCGGCATGTGCCTGATGGACACGCTGGACGGAGCGTTCATGACCCACGCCTACGGGTGGGCGTTCTCGAGCCCTGTACGCAAGGTCTACTACAACATCACCGTGACCACGCTCTCGGTCACGGTGGCGCTGGTGATCGGCACGGTCGAGCTATTGCAGGTGCTCGCGGCGCGGTTTGGACTCACCGGTGGCTTCTGGGCGGCGCTCAACTCGCTCGACTTCGAGTCGCTCGGCTACGTGGTCGTGCTGCTGTTCGCGGTGACCTGGGCGATCTCGGTGGCAGTGTGGAAGGTAAGGCGGGTGGAGGAACGGTGGGGGCACGCGTTAGGCTCAGCCGCCAGTGGCCCAAACCCTCCAGACTAGCCGCGCCCTAGCCGGGGACCTGCGAGCCGGCTGGCGCATGTACGTGGTGATGCTGGTGGCGGTCGATGCGGCGCTGATCGCCGTGATGGTGCAGCAGACGCTGAACGGCTGGAATCCCAACCACGCCGAGGCACTGCTCCCACGGCTCCTGATCGCGGTGTCGTATCCGATCGCCGGGCTCTGGGCGGTGCGCCGCACCGAGACCGAGCGCTACGGAGTGCTGCTGATCGCCGGCGGCATTATCGGCACGCTGGGCATGCTGAACGGCTCGGCCGGCGATGGGTTCTACACGCTCGGCCGGCTGTGCGTCGTCATCGCCGAGGCGGTCATCGTGATCCTGATCCTGGCGTATCCGTCGGGCCGGATTCCCGGTCGTCGAGACCGGCTGCTCGTGGTCGGAGTGGTGGCGACCGTCACGCTGCTCTGGTTGCCCGAGCTGCTCGTGTCAAAGCAGATCGGCGCCGCGGGCAGTCTTGTGCGGTGCGGCAACGGCTGTCCGGCAAATGCGTTCCTGGTCACCGACCAGCCGCGGCTCGGCCGGGTGCTGGCCGGGTTGGCGTTGCTCGGGTTCCTGGTGGTGATGGTCGGGTTGATGGTGTCGCTCGTGCACCGATACCGCGGCGCGAGTCCCGCCCGCCGCCGGGGGCTCGTGGTGGTCACGGCCGCGAGCGCGCTCTATGCGGCGTCGTTCGGGCTGTTTGCCGTGCTCAAGGTCGTCGCGCCCGACGCCGTGGTCACCTCCATTGCCTCGTGGATGACCACGCTGACCGGAGCCGCGGTGCCGCTCGCGGTCATGCTTGCGGCCGTCCGCGAAAGGCTGTTTGCCAACCAGGTGCTGCTGCTGCTCCTGCGCGGGCTGGATTCGGCGCGGGATGCGCGCGGGTTTCTGCAGGCGGTGCGCGATGCGGTCGACGATCCGAGGCTGCTGGTGGCCATCGGCGAGCCGGCCGGCGAGCTGGTGGATGTGACCGGCGCCGCGGTGGATCCCGAGGATGTCCAAGGTCGGGCGGTGACGGTCATCGAGCACGGGGAACCCCCGTTGGTGATGGTGCACGACCCGGCTCTGGAGGACGATCCGCCGCTCTTCTCGGCCATCGGTAACGCGGTGGCCGTCGCCTACGACCAGACCCGGCAGCGCGACCGCGTGCGCGATCTGCTCGACGACGTGCGCGAGTCTCGCGCGCGCGTGGCGCTGGCCCGCGACATCGAGCGCCGCCGCATCGAACGCGACCTGCACGACGGCGCGCAGCAGCGGCTGGTGGCCATGCGCGTGCGTCTGGGGCTCGCGCGAGGCCAGGTGCCGGCCGACTCGGCGACGGCGCAGTTTCTGGACGTGTTCGACGCGGAGCTGACCGATGCGATCTCGGAGCTGCGAAACCTGGCGCGGGGCATCTACCCGCCGGTGCTCCAGAGCGACGGTCTGTCCGAAGCGCTCGGGGCCGCCGCGCGGCAGGCGCCGCTGCCGGCCGGTGTGACCGCGACGGAGGTCGGCAGATACTCGGCCGCCCTCGAGGCGGCCGTCTACTTCAGCTGCCTCGAGGCGCTCCAGAACGCGAGCAAGCACGCGGGGTCGGGAGCACGCGTCGACATCCGCCTGCGCGAATCGGACGGCACGCTGCATGCCTCGGTTCATGACGACGGCTGCGGATTTGACCCTCAGACCGTGCAACTGTCCAGCGGGCTTCTCAACATCCGCGACCGGATCGAATCGATCGGCGGAGTCGTCGAGATCGCATCGTCACCCGGCCGGGGCACCACCGTGTCTCTGGCCGTGCCCGCCGAGCGGGCAGGATCCGCCGGGCCGAGTACGAATTTGACCTGATGGAGCACCCGCCGAACTCCAACCAAAAGCGGTCGCGCCCCGGTTTCCAGGCGCGGCTCGAGCGCCAGTTCGTGAGCAAGCCGCCCACGCCCGTGCGGGCTGCGGTGTTCATCGCGACTGGCACGATCACCGTCTCGGTGGTGGCCGGCGCGCTCGCCCACTGGCTGGACGACGGCATTCACAGTTATTGGCTCGGTATCTACTGGGCGGTGCAGACGGTGACCACGGTCGGTTACGGCAAGCCGACGCCCACGGGGACCACCGGCCAGGTGCTGGCACTGCTCCTGATGCTTCTCGGCACCGCGTTCGTGGCGGTGATCACCGCGGCGGTCACCAGCGTGTTCATCGAGCGCGCCCGGGCGATCCACCAGGCTGAGGACGAGGACTCCGGTGTGACGTCGCTCGAGGACATCGACGCGCGGCTCGCCCGCATCGAGGCGATGCTGGGCGAATCTGCGCAGTCCTAGGACCGGCGGCTCAGGCGGCGAGATCGCCGACGGCGTCCGTGTCGAGCGCGGCGAGTAGCGCATCGACGATGACGGGATCCAGCTGCGAGCCGGCGTGCAGGCGCAGTTCGACGGCCGCCTCGTGGGCGGTGCGGGCGGTCTTGTAGGCGCGGGGCGCCGTCATGGCAGCATAGGAGTCGGCGGCCGCGATGATGCGGGCTTCGAGCGGTATCTGTGTGCCGACCAGGTGGTCGGGGTACCCGCGTCCGTCGTAGCGCTCGTGATGGTGGCGAATCGCCGGGGCGATGGCGGCGAGCGCGTCGATGCGCAGCGCGATCGCGGCGCCCACCGCCGGATGGGTGCGCATCTCGGCCCATTCGACCTCCGAGAGGGGCGCCGCCTTGGTGAGCGATTCCTCTGACACGGCGACCTTGCCGATGTCGTGCAGCAACCCGCCCAGACGACAGCGCGCGACCAGCGTCGGTGACAGTCCAAGATAGGTGGCGGTGAGGCTCGCGATCGCCGCCACCTGCTCGGCGTGTTCCTCGCTGATGCCGCCGTGCAGGCTCGCGATGGATACCAGCGTTTGGGCGAGTTCGAGGGCCGGATCGTGAGTGTCGCCGGCCGTGAGGGCTGGAGCGGAGCCTGGCCGGAGCGACGTCCTGTTTCGGCCCTGCCGCTTGGCGGCGTAGAGGCAGCGATCGGCGTGGTCGAGAAGGATGTCGATGACGTCGTGCGCTCCGCCGAGTGCGGCGCCGATCGAGATCGTGAGCTCGATCGGCTCGGGTGCATCGACGATCGGGCTGCGGCAGACCGAGAGCCGGATCTGCTCGGCCCGTTCTGTGAGTTCGTCTTCGGATGCGCAGTCGTCGAGCAGCACGGCGAACTCCTCGCCACCCCAGCGGGCCAGGCAGTCGTTCGGATCGAGTGCCGACTGCAGCCGCCGGGCCAGCTCCATCAGCACGGCGTCCCCCACGACGTGACCGTGGCGGTCGTTGATCTGCTTGAAATGATCGGCGTCCAGCAGCAAGAGGCCGCAAGTCGGGGCGGCTGACTCGAGCCTGCTGCTCGCGATCTGGAGAAAGTGCCGGCGGTTGTATGCGCCGGTCAGATCGTCGGTGGCTGCTCGCTGCTCGGCCTCGGCACGGGCCTGTTCCAGGTCGCGATGGGTCTTTCGCATCTCCTCGACGCTGCGGCGCAGCTCCTCTTCCAGGCGGCGTCGGTCGGTGACGTCCGAGACGATTCCGCTGACCTCGAACTCGCCGTTTCCGATGGGCCGGCAGGTGCCGCGGTCGTGCACCCAGCGCGTGACGCCGTCGGCCCCGATCAGCCGGTAGAAGACCTCTCCGTCTCGCCCCTCGGCGAGCCCCTGGTTGAAGGCGTCGTAGGCAGCCCGGTCCTCCGGGTAGACGGCCGCGTCCCAGTTGACCATGTCAGGATCGGGCTCGGCTCCGCCCAGAAGCCGGTCGCCGCCGGGGCCCTGGAACAGCTCTTCGAGACCGTGGTCTGCGCGGGCCAGCATCAGATAGACGTGAGCGCCCACGACATCCAGGAGGCTCGTGAACCGGCGGTTTACCTCGGCAAGCTCGGCTGCTGCCTCCTCGCGCGCGGTGACGTCCGAGATGATTCCGTCGACCCATACCCCGCCGGTTGCCTTGACTCGCGGCCGGCCCCGATCGCGATAGCGCCGCAGCGTTCCGTCAAGCCCCTGCACCTGGTAGGTGACGTCCGCATCGTGTCCAGCCAGGAGCCGGCGATTGAACTCGAGATATGCCTCGCGGTCCGACGCGGGGATCCTCGACTCCCAGAGTGCGCCCAGGTCGACTCCTTCGGGCACCGCGCCGCCGAAGAGCGCCGCGATGGATGCGTCAGTTGCGTGATGGACGTATCGACCGTCGGGCGTGATCTCGCCCACGTACAGGTGCTCCTCGAACAGGTCGAGCACTCCCATCAGGCGCGAGCGGGTCCAGCGGCTGCGCCAGGGCAGCGACTCGCACGCCGCCGCCACCGGTCGTTTCAGGTACCGGTTGAGAACGCCGCGATCGCCGTTCATTGGCGTCCAACTCGCGTGGGAAATGGGGGCAGCCGATGCACCAGGGCTACATCGGCGGGCATCGTTAGCCTCTTAAGTCACTATTGCCTCGCGCCGGCGATGATTGCCGGTTGGCCCGCGACCGTTGCGAACCACCTGTGTGATAGTTGGGCATGTGTCCGAACCGGTGATCAGGATTGCCGAGCCCGCCGACTGGCCTGAAGTCTGCGATGTCCACGTGCACGCTTTCGGTGAGGATGGCGAGAGCGTGGTGCGCCTGGCGGAGGATCTCCGCAGCGCCGAAGGAACGGTGATTTCGTTGGTTGCTGAGATCGACGGGCAGGTGGTCGGGCACGTGCTGGTCACCCGGTGTCTTCTCGACGCCCCGCAGCGCCTGGTTGATGCCCTCGTGCTCAGTCCTCTGGGCGTGCTCCCCGGCTACCAGTCTCGCGGAGTCGGGAGTCGGCTGGTCCACGAGGCGATCAATGCGGCCGAGGCAGTCCAAGCGCCACTCGTGTTCCTTGAGGGCGACCCTGACTATTACCGGCGCTTCGGCTTCGTCGCTGGGCACGGGTTGGGGCTGCGGCGTCCCTCGTTGAGGATTCCGAGCCAGTCGTTCCAAGCACTACCACTCTCCCGTTACGACGCCTGGATGACCGGGACGATGATCCATCCCGAGATCTGGTGGTGGCACGATGCGATCGGACTCCGGGATTGCGATTCTCTGGATGCCGGCCCGAACGCAGCCCTCTAGACACGCAGCCAGCGTGCTTTGGCGCGTGGATTGGGAACCCAGGAAATGACGAGGGCCCGGGAGTGATCCAGGGCCCTCGTCATTCGGGCCATTTACACGTCAGCGTCAGCCGCAACCCGAGTTATCACCGCAGTCACGGCAGGTGTAGCACGCTCCCGTGCGCACCTTGCGACCGCCGCACTTGGCGCACTCCTGCGCGTCGTCCCAGGCGTTGAAGAGCGCGGTCTGGCCCGGCGACGGCTGCACCGCGGGCAGATCGTCGGCGTCGGCCACCGGTACAGCTCCGTAGCCGTTGCCGGCCGCCAGGCTGTCGCGCACCGACTGGCTCATCACGCCCAGCTCGGCCTGCGTCTCGGTGTCCAGGAACCGCTTGCCCATCCACCGGAAGATGTAGTCGGGGATCGACTTCGCCACCCGGATGTCGGGATCGTTGGTGAGACCGCTCGGCTCGAACCGCATGTGCGCGAACTTCGAGACGAACACCTCCAGCGGCACGCCGTACTGGATGCCCACCGAGACCGCGATCATGAACGCGTTCATGAGGCCGGCGAGGGTGGTGCCGTCCTTGGCGATGTCGACGAAGATGTCGCCCGGATCGCCCTCGGGGAACATGCCCACGTGGATGTAGCCCTCGTACTCGCCCACCTTGAACTTGCGCCCCACCTCGGTGCGGTCGATCGGCATCACGCGCCGCTGCGGCTTGGCCGCGATCAGCTCGGTCTGCTCGCCGGCCTTGGTCGAGAGCGGCTGGGCGACCTTGCACCCGTCGCGGTAGATCGCGACTGCCTTGACGCCCATCTTCCACGCATCGATGTAGAGGTCGGCGACATCGTCGACAGTCACATCGTTGGGCAGGTTCACGGTCTTCGAGATCGCTCCCGAAACGAACGGCTGCACCGCGGCCATCATCTTCACATGGCCGTTGTGGTGGATCGCCCGATCGCCCACGGCCACGTCGAACACCGACGTGTGCTCGCCCTTGAAGCGCGGCGCGCCCACCACGGTGTTGTGCTCGTTGACGTAGGCCACGATCTGGTCGATCTCGTGCGGTGCATAGCCGAGCTTGGTGAGCGCGGTCGGCACCGTCTGGTTGACGATCGTGAGATCGCCGCCGCCCACCAGCTTCTTCGACTTGACCAGCGAGAAGTCGGGCTCGATGCCCGTCGTGTCGCAGTCCATCATGAAGCTGATCGTGCCGGTCGGGGCGATCACCACCGCCTGCGCGTTGCGATAGCCGTTCTGCTCGCCGATCTGCAGCGCCTCGTCCCACGCCTTGCGTGACGCCTGCAGCATCATCGTCGGGCACCAGCGCCGAATCGATGTTGGCCACCGCCGCGCGGTGCTTGCGGATCACCCGCAGCATCGCGTCGGAGTTCTTCTGGTACTCGTCGAACGCGCCCATGCGGCCGGCCATCTCGGCCGACTTGCGATACGCCCGGCCGGTCATGATCGCCGACACTGCCGCCGCGTAGGCGCGACCGTCGTCGGAGTCGTAGGCCAGCCCGCGCGCCATCAGCAGCGCTCCCAGGTTTGCGAAGCCGAGCCCCAGCTGCCGCATCGCACCGGCGTTCTTGCCGATCTCGTCGGTCGGATAGCTCGAGTTCGAGACCAGGATCTCCTGCGCCATCAGCGTGATGTCGACCGCGCGCTCGAACGGCTCGACCATGAACTCGTCGGTCTCGGGATCGCGGAACTTCATCAGGTTGAGGCTCGCCAGGTTGCAGGCCGAGTTGTCGACGTGCAGGTACTCCGAGCACGGGTTGCTGGCGTTGATCCGGCCGCTGTTGGGGCAGGTGTGCCAGTCGTTCATCGTGGTGTCGTAGTGCATGCCGGGATCGGCGCACTTCCACGCCGCCTCCGAGATCTGGTGCATCAGCTCGCGGGCACGCACCGTGCGCACCACCGAGCCGTCGGTGCGGGCGGTCAGATCCCACGAGCCGTCGTCGATCACCGCGCGCATGAACTCGTCGGTGACGCGCACCGAGTTGTTCGCGTTCTGGTACTGGATCGAGGCCCAGTCGGGCGAATCGAGGCTCATGTCATAGCCGGCCGCCTGCAGCACGCGGGCCTTCTCCTCCTCGTGCTGCTTGCACCAGATGAACTCTTCGATGTCGGGATGGTCGACGTTCAGCACGACCATCTTGGCCGCGCGGCGCGTCTTTCCGCCCGACTTGATGGTGCCCGCCGACGCGTCGGCGCCGCGCATGAACGACACCGGGCCGGAGGCGTAGCCGCCCTTGGACAGCTGCTCCTGCGAGGAGCGCAGCTTCGACAGGTTGATGCCCGAGCCCGAGCCGCCGCGGAAGATGCGCCCCTCCTTGCGGATCCAGTCGAGGATCGAGTCCATGTCGTCCTCGACCGAGAGGATGAAGCACGCGGAGCACTGCGGCTTCTCCTCGAAGCCGACGTTGAACCACACCGGCGAGTTGAAGGCCACCATCTGATGCAGCAGCAGGTGGGTCAGCTCGGCCCGGAACGTCTCGGCCTCGGCCGAGTCGACGAAGTAGTCGTCCTTGATGCCCCAGCCGGTGATGGTGTCGGCCACGCGGCCGATCATCTGCTTGCACGGAGCGCTCGCGCTGCGGTGTGTCGAGCTTGCCGCGGAAGTACTTCTGGGCCACGATGTTGGTGGCCGTCTGGCTCCAGAAGGTGGGGAACTCGACGTCCTTCTGCTCGAACGCCGGGCCGTCCTTGCCGGGGATATGGGCGGTGCGGATCTCCCACTCGACCGCGTCGAACGGCGCCACACCCTCCTTCGTGAAGTAGCGGGGCACGCCGATACGGGGCCTCTCACCGGTGTCGGTGGGGGCTGTCTGGGTCTCCCGTTCTACTTCACTTGTCGCCATGATTCCTCCGTCGTTGCTCCGGTTGCATTCTACCGAACACCTGTTCGTTACGCCATGTTCGCGGGCTGCTCTTTGCGGCCCTCGAGCCGAGCCAGTTCGCGCTCGAACTCATCCACGTCCTGAAAATCTCGGTAGACGCTGGCGAAGCGCACGTAGGCGACCTCGTCCAGGTCGCGCAGCACGCGCAGCGCCTCTTCGCCGATGTCCGCCGCGGCGATCTCGTCGCCCACGCCGTTGCGCAGACCGGCCTCGATCGTGACCGCGGCCCGCTCGATCTGCTCGAGCGACACCGGCCGCTTGACGCACGCGCGGGTCAGCCCGGCCAGCAGCTTCTGCCGGTCGAAGGGCTGCCGCGAGCCGTCGCGCTTGACCACGTACAGGGCGCTCTGCTCGACCCGTTCGAACGTCGTGAACCGCTGCGAGCACACGCAGGCACTCGCGGCGTCGGCGGATCGCGCCGCGGCCGGCCATACGGCTGTCCACGACCTTCGTTTCGCCGTGTTTCGCAGAACGGACAGTTCACCGGGCTTCCCTCAGCATCTCGTGGTTCCTACCTGCCACCACCCACAACATCTTGTGTCAGGACTGGGTGGGGGGTAGGTATTCTGCCGACCCCATCGGACGGACTACGCCGCCAGCAGCTGAGACACCGTAACCATGCGGAATCCGCGCTCGGCGAGCCTCGGCAGCGCGCAGCCTGAGACCCTCGATCGTGGCCGTCCGGTCGCGTCGGGCTGGAGGTCACCCGCGGCCATCCGTCGTGCAGGTCGACGATCGCGCCCGATGCCGCCTCGGTCTCGATCACGCGGGCGATCGCGGCCGGATCGGTCTCGAGGAAGTCCTGCGGGTCGATCGACCAGAGCGCCGTGGTCGGCAGACCGATGTCGAGCGGCGACGCGCGAGCACGCGCAGCGGATCCTCGCCGTAGGGCGGCCGCATCAGCACCGGGTCGGCGAACGCCAGCAGCCGGTTGCAGCGGGCGATGTCGTGGCTCAGCTCGCCGTCGTCCAGGTTGAGCGCGTGCGGGTGGCTGAACGTGTGATTGCCGATCTCGTGCCCCTCGGCGAGGATGCGCGCGAGGGTCTCCTCCTTGCCCTCGATGCGCTCGCCGAGGATGAAGAAGGTCGCCCGGGCATCGTGCTCGGCGAGCACGTCGAGCACCGCCGGCGTCTGCCGCGACGGGCCCGTCGTCGAAGCTGAGGGCGATCAGCGGCTCGGTCAGCTCGGGACGGTGGGTGACGACGGTCAAGGCCGGGAAACCCTATCGGCTACGGACGTGAATAAGAGGGGTCAGTCGCCATTTATTCACGAGGAGCGCAGCAGGCAAGCAGTGGGGAGTCGCGTGAATAAATGGCGACTGACCCCTCTTATTCACCGCGGATGTGCGTGAGGGTCTCGGCGAGGCCCTCGTGCAGCGATACCGACCGGCTGCCAGTGCAGCTCGCCCGCCGCCAGCGTGCAGTCCAGGCAGCTGCGGTCGAGCTCACCCAGCCGCGGGTCGGCCATGCACCGGCGCGAGGCTGGTCGCCGGCAGCCGTCTGGCAAGCGGCCAGCAGCGTCACCACGCTCGTCTCGATCTGCGTGCCGATGTTGAACGTGCCCACGTGCCCCAGGTAGTCGTAGGCAGCCAGGTTCGCGCGCACCACGTCGCTCACGGCCACGTAGTCGCGCGTCTGCGAGCCGTCGCCGAACACCTTCGGCGGCTCGCCGGCCAGCAGCTTTCCGAAGAAGATCGCGACCACGCCCGCCTCGCCGTGCGGATCCTGCCGCGGCCCGAACACGTTGCCGTAGCGCAGGATCACGTGGTTGGTGCCGTAGAGGCGATTCTCGAGCTGCAGATACTGCTCGGCGCACAGCTTGCTGGTGCCGTACGGCGCCATCGGCGCGGCCGGGGTCGACTCGTCGGACGGGATCGTGTCGACCTCGCCGTAGATCGCCCCGCCGGTGGACGAGAACACCACCCGCGCACCCGCCTCGCGGGCCGCGCGCAGCACCTGGATCGTGCCCAGCACGTTGACGTCGCCGTCCAGCACCGGGTCGTCCACCGACACGCGCACGTCGGCCTGCGCCGCCAGGTGGAACACCGCCTGCGGCCGGGCCTCGGCGAACACCGCGGCCAGCTGCTCGCGGTCGCGGATGTCGACCTGATGAAACTTCGCGCCCTCGGGCACCCGCTCGCGGCGACCGCCGGCGAGGTTATCGACCACCCACACCTCGTCGCCACGGGCGAGCAGCCCATCGGCCACATGGGAGCCGATGAAGCCGGCCCCGCCGGTCACAATTGCGCGAATGGGCATCGCGCCCGAGGATAGCCGCTAGTCGAGCTCGATGTAGACGAAGCGGGTGATGCTGACCGTGCCGGCAGGACGATCCAGGCCGTAGTGCTCCCAGAGCCGTGCCTCTTCGCTCTCGCTGAGGTGTTCGTCGGCGTTCACCTTGGGAGCGTCCACGATGGTGTCGTGATCCCAGGCCACCTGAATGTCCTCGCCGACCGCCTTGGCGCCCTCCACCGGCACGAAGTGCAGATGGTTGCCGAACCGGCCCTCGCGCAGCAGCAGGAACTCGGCATCGCCGCTGGCATCGCCGGTGTAGACGCCGTCGAGCTTGCCCACCTTCGCGCCGGTTGAGTCCAACACGTCACGCTCGTGCCACGACTGCAGATCAGGAGCTGATGGCATGAAAAGGTTCCTCCGCGATAGATGACGGCTGCAACCTTACCGAGCTACGCGGCTTTCGTCACCTCATCAGCGGCGGGAACCTCTTCCTCGCCCTGATCCTCGCGCTCGACGGCCACCGTCTTGTCCTCCTGCAGCACCAGCCGGCCCCGGAACGGGCCCTGGCGGTCCTTGAAGTCCATCCAGTCGGTGTGTCCCGCCTCGATCACCTGCTTGGCGTCGTCCTCGGTGATGTCGCGACCCTTGGTGGACTTCCAGATCACGAACCCGCAGCCCGGCTCCTTGCGGCTCTTCCACGAGCTGCAGCCGTACGCCCGCGAGTTGCCGCGGATCACGTTTTCGAGCGGCGGATCGGCGGCCGCGCACTTGGGGCACGGGCCGATCGGCTCGCTTTGCACCGCCGGCGCGTCGAGCCGGTTGCCGTCGGGGTCGAACAGCTGCGCGACCTTCTTGCCGCCGACGTCGATCAGCTTCAGGCGCCCGCGGCTGGGCCGCGTCTTGAACCCGTCCAGCAGATCGGTCTCGCCGTGTTCGAGCAGATCGCGGCGCCTCGCCGGGCGAGATCGAGCGGCCCTTCTGGTTCTTCCAGATGACGAACCCGCAGCCGGGCTCCTCCTTGCTCTTCCACGACGAGCAGCCGTACGCCGCGCGGTTCTCGCGGATGATGCCGTCGCCGTTGGGGCATTCGCCGATCTCGGCGCGCTGGGCCCGCACCTCCTCGGGCGTCAGCTCGCTGAAGTACTCGACGATCTGCGACGGTGAACGCGCGGATGTCGTTCATGAAGTCTGTCGCGCGCCTCGCTGCCGCGCTCGATCTCGGAGAGCCGCTTCTCCCACTGCCCGGTGAGCTGGGCCGAGGTCAACGCGTGATCCTTAAGCAGGCCGATCACCTGGCGGCCCTTGGAGGTGGCGCGCAGCTGCCGGCCCAGGCGCTCCACGTACTCCACGCGGATCAGCTTCTCGATCGTCTCGGCGCGGGTCGCCGGCGTGCCGAGGCCCGCGTCCTTCATCGCCTCGCGCAGCTCCTCATCCTCGATCTGGCGGCCGGCGGTCTCCATGTCGCGCAGAAGCGATGCCTCGGAGTAGCGGGCGGGCGGCTTGGTCTGCTTCTCGAGCACCTCGGCGCTGGTGCACGTGCCGGTCTCGCCCTCGTCGATCCTGGGCAGCACCTGCGGGCCGTCCTCGTCGTCGGCGGGCGGCGGCTCCTCGGCCGCAGCCTGCTCGCCGAACGCGGCGGCGCGCCAGCCGGCCACCACCAGCCGCCGGCCCTTGGTGCGGAACTTCTCGCCGCCGGCGGCGGTGACCACATCGGTGTCCTCGAACACGGCCTCGGGATGGAACACCGCCAGGTAGCGGCGCACCACCAGGTCGAAGATGCGGGCGTCGTCGCCGGTCAGATCCTTGCGCGGAAGCTCGCCGGTGGGGATGATCGCGTGGTGGTCGTCGACCTTGGCGTTGTTGACCACGCGGGCCATCGGCAGCACGTCGAGGCCGGCCACGTACTCGGCGGCGGTGCGGTGCACCGGCAGCCCCGTCAGGCCGCGGGCGACGCCCTTCAGCGTCGGCACCATGTCGGAGGTCAGAAACTGCGACCGGGTGCGCGGATAGGTGATCAGGGCGCCGGCGGTCGATCCCTCGTACAGCCGCTGTGCGGCCTGCAGGGTGCGCGAGGCCGAGATGCCGTGGCGGCTGTTGGCGTCGCGCTGCAGGCTGGTCAGGTCATACAGGAGCGGCGGGCGGGTCTTGCGCTCGGTGCGCTTGACCGACTCGACGGTCGCCGGCTGGCCGCCGGCGGCCTGTGCGGCGGCGTCGGCGCGTTCGCGCTCCGGCGTGCGGTCGGCCTTGCCCTCGAACCAGCGGCCGCGGTACCCACGATCACCCGAGAGCGCGAACTGAGCGTCCACCTGGAAGTAGGTCTCGGGCTCGAACGCGTCGATCTCGAGGTCGCGGCGCACGATCAGCGCGAGCGTGGGCGTCTGCACCCGGCCCAGCGACACCACCCCGCCGAGAGCCCGGCCGCGCACGGTGGCGGCACGGGTGGCGTTCATGCCCACCAGCCAGTCGGCCTCGGAGCGCGAGCGGGCGGCGGCCTCGAGGTTTGCCATCTCCTCGCCCGGGCGCAGCTCCTCGAAGGCGTTCTGGATCGCCTGCTTGGTCATCGAGCTGACCCACAGCCGCTGCACCGGCTTCTTCGACTTCGCCTGGTCGTAGATGTAGGCGAAGATCAGCTCGCCCTCGCGGCCGGCGTCGCAGCCGTTCACGACCGTGGCGATATCGTCGCGCTTGAGCAGCTTCTTGATGACGTCGAACTGCTTCCTGCCGCGCGCCTCGGGCTTCAGCTTGAACTTCTCGGGCAGCACCGGCAGGGTCTTGATCGACCAGCGCTTCAGAGCGGGGTCGTAGTCCTCGGGCTCGGCCAGCTCGACCAGGTGGCCGATCGCCCAGGAGATCACGGTGTCGTCCGATTCCAGGTAGCCCTCGTGCTTCTGGAATCGCTCTCCCAGAGCTTTGGAGTAGTCGTTTCCGACGGAGGGTTTCTCGGCGACGATGAGTGTCTTGGCCATCGCCGCGGGAGGGTAGCACGGGCTGTGCGACCGGTAGCATGGGCCCATGTTCATCTCGTTCGAGGGCCTCGACGGCTGCGGAAAGACCACCCAGGTGCAGATGCTGCAGCAAGCGCTCGAGGCTGAGGGGCGCTCGGTGACCCGTGTGCGCGAGCCGGGCGGCACCGACGTGGGCGAACGAATTCGCGACCTGCTGCTCGACCCGCAGACCGTCGTCGGGCCGTGGTCAGAGGCGCTGCTCTATGCCGCGGCGCGGGCGCAGCTGGTCGAGGCGGTGATCCGTCCGGCGCTCGATCGCGGCGCGGTGGTGGTGGCCGATCGGTTCGTCGACTCGTCGCTGGCCTACCAGGGCTGCGCCCGCGGGCTGGGCATCGACGAGGTGCTCTCGGTCAACCTGAACGCCACCGGAGGGCTCTTGCCCGACCGCACGATCCTGCTCGAACTGCCGGCCGCGGCCGCCGCCCAGCGCCTGCGCGGCGCGGCGCCCGACCGGATCGAAGCCGAGGACCGCCGAGTTTCACAGCCGCGTGGCGGAGGGGTTCGCGCGGGCGGCCGAGCGGTTTCCCGACCGGGTGGTGCGCGTCGACGCGGCGGGCACGCCCGCCGAGGTCGCCGCCCGGGTGAGGGCGGAGGTTGCGCGTGTGAGCGCGCTCGACGGCCTGCCGCCTCAGCCTCGCGCGCGCGAGATCATCGAGGCGGTGCTGCCCCAGCCCGGCCACGCCTACCTGTTCGCAGGGCCCGAGGGCGCGGGCAAGCGCGAGTACGCCGAGGCGTTTGCGGCCGAGCTCCTGGGCGAGCCCCGTGCACCGCATCAAGACCCGCACACATCCCGACCTGTTCGTGCTCGAGCCGGAGGGATCGGGGATCCTGATGGACGATGCGCGGCGCATGCGCCACGACCTGCACCTGCGGCCGTTCGAGGCCAGCCGCCGGGTGTATCTGGTGCTCGAGGCCCACCTGCTGCGCGACGACAGCGCAAACGCGCTGCTCAAATCGCTCGAGGAACCGCCTTCCTACGCGGTGTTCGTGCTTGTGTCCGACCACGTGGGCCGCATGCTGCCGACCATCCTCTCGCGGGTCGCGACCGTGCCGTTCCGGCGATTCACGCTGGCCGAGCTGGAGGCGGAGGTGGGCGACGCCTGCCGCCGCCCGCGCGGCGCTGGGCTCGCTCACCCGGGCGCGCGAGCTGGCCGGCGACGCGGCCGCCGCCGAGCGGCGCCTCGAGTACCGCCGGATCGCGCACGACGGGGCCACCGATCCGGCGTTCGATCCGGCCGCGGCCGCCGCTACGGTCATGACGGCCGCCGGAGTGCGATCCAAGCGCGAGGCGGACGAGGTTGCCAGGGAGCTGAGCACGATGCTGCAGTCGGTGGACGATCCCAAGCAGGAGCGCGCGCTGCGCAAGCGGTTCGAGGAACGGGGCAAACGCGCCGGCCGGCGGGCCGAGTGGGACGAGTTGCGATTGGCCGTCGACACGGTGGGGCTGTGGCATCGCGATCGGCTTGCCGCAGCGCTCGGTGCAAACGACACGATGCTAGACTCGGAAGCGGTCGGCGGGGCACCCGACACCCATGCCGGCGATGCAGCGAGTTCGATGGCTGCACTCGCGATGGTGCTGGATGCTCGCCGGTCACTCGAACTGAATGTGCACCCGGGGCTCGCGCTCGAAGCGCTCTTTCACCGCCTCAGCTCGGTTCCCGGAGGCCGTGTGGAGATGGGACGCTGATGCAGAACGTCGTGGGTGTGGTGTTTCAACCCGGCGGGAAGGTGTACTCCTTCGACCCCGCCGGCCTGGAGCTGCGCTGGGACGAGAAGGTCATCTGCCAGACGGCCCGCGGGCGCGAGCTGGGGCGGGTGGTGCAGCCCAACCACCAGACCGACGCCGAGTTTCCCACGCCGCTCAAGCGGGTGGTGCGCCGCGCCGACGCGGCCGACGAGCAGCAGGCGCGCAGCAACGCCCTCGAGGCCAAGCGGTCGATCCGGGTGTTTCGCCAGCTGTGCCGCCAGCACGGCCTGAGGCTGAAGCCGATCTCGGCCGAGATGGTGTTCGACCAGAGCCGCATCGTGTTCTCGTTCGCCGCCGAGGAGAAGGCCGACACGGCGGCGCTGCGCTCCGACCTCGGGGTCGGCGCTGCACCGCCGCATCGAGCTGCGCCAGGTGGGGCCGCGCGACCAGGGCCGGCTGTGCGGCGGCCACGGCCTGTGCGGCGGAAAGCTCTGCTCCAGCCGCTACCCCTGCCACGAGCAGCCCATCACGCTGCGCATGGCCAAGGATCAGGAGCTGCCGATGAACCCGGGCCGCATCACCGGCCTGTGTGGCCGGCTGCGCTGCTGCCTGGCCTTCGAGCATCCGGTCTACAAGTCGTTTCGCGATCGTGCCCCGGCCGTCGGCCGCCGGGTAACCACACCGCTCGGCGACGGCGTCGTGCGAAGCTACGAGGTACTGAACGACGCATGCATGGTGGATCTGGAGGGGCAATCGACAGTGGAAATCAAACTTGATGAGCTGCGCGAGGTGACGGGATGACTGACTTCGGTTTCGCAGGACCGGGGGACGGAACGGACGTTCTCGACGAGTTCAAGGAGGCCTGGCGCGCCGAGTGGCTGCGCCGCGGCAACCACGAGGTCGACGAGCCCGAGTCCCAGGCTGCGGTCGTGTTCAACATGATCAACCCCGCGAAGCCCAAACCGTTTCGGCGCCGCCAGCGCTCCACCTACGGGGTGGCCATCCATCATCTGCCCGCCAAGCCCGACGACGTGCTGCGCAATGAGTATCCGGTGCTGGTGCGCTCGCTCTCGAACATCGCCATGCTGGTCGTCCCCGGCGATGCGGCCTACTTCGTGACGCCCGAGCAGGGCTGCTACTCGGTGGCCGATCCGGGCGATCTGAAGCAGTGGGTCGTGGCGCTCTACGACCGCCTCGAGCCGCTGGCGACGTCGCGGCTGGTGATCGACAACGAGTTCGTCACCGACCTCGAGCCCGAGCTGTGGGGCGGCGACGAGCTGACCGCCGGGATGCTCGCCGCGGGCCAGCGGCTGGATCAGCTGGGGCTTCTGCCCGCGCCGTTCCCGCTGGATCAGATCGTCGGCCCCGACGACATGCGCTGGATCAAGCTCGCCTACGGCATCGGCGGACTCTCCTACGGCAACCTGTCGGTGCGCAAGGATGCGGAGCGGTTCTGGATGAGCGCCTCGGGCGTCGACAAGAGCAACCTGCGCGAGATCGGCCGCGACATCCTGCTGGTGCGCGACTACGACGCCGAGAAGCAGGCGATGGTGATCTCGGTGCCGCCCGGTGTCGAGCCGCGGCGGGCGTCGGTCGATGCGATCGAGCACTTCATGATCTACCGCGAGCATCCGTCGGTCGGCGCGATCGTGCATGTGCACGCGTGGATCAACGACGTCACGGCGACCGAGTTCAACTACCCGTGTGGCACGCGCGAGCTGGCCACCGCGGTGTCGGACATCATCCGCGAGGCGCCTGATCCGGGGTGCACGATCGTGGGCCTCAAGAACCACGGCCTCACGATCACCGGGCCGAGCCTGGACGAGATCTTCGCGCGCATTGAGCCGGTGATCGAAGTCCAAGTCCCCATGGGTGCATAAAAGGGGTCAGCCACCTTTTATGCATCAGTAACGTTGGTTACAACCCTGGGACTCCGCCCATGCATAAAAGGTGGCTGACCCCTTTATGCACTGCTAGGGAATTGCCCGCAGGTACATCTCGCGGTGCCAGTCGGTGACCGCGCCGCAGAACCGCTCCCACTCGTCCGTCTTGGCCGCGCGGAACGCCGCGTACATGTCGCTCGGAAGCGCGTCGCGCACGAGCGGGTCGGCGGCGAGCGCCGCGAGTGCGTCGCCGAGGGTGCGGGGCAGCTGCGCGAACCGGTCGGCGTCCGGGCGATTCGGCGTCGTAGGAGCTGCGGCCCTGCGGCTCGCCCGGATCGAGCCCTCGCTCGAGGCCGTCGGCGAGCGCCGCGAGGATCACGGTGTGTGAAAGGTAGGGGTTGACCATCGCGTCGGGCAGCTTCAGCTCGAGCCGCCCATTGGCCGAGACGCGCACCGCACAGGTGCGGTTGTCGAACCCCCAGTTGGTGGCCGCCGGCGCGAACTGTCCTGCGTCCCAGTAGCGGGCATAGGAGTTCACGGTAGGGGCCAGCACCGCGAGCATGCCGCCGGCGTGTTCCAGCAGCCCGCCGAGTGCGGCGCGGGCGGTGTCGGAGAGGTGCAGCTCGGTGCGGCCCGGGTCTTCGAACACGTTCTGCCCGTCCCGCCACAGGCTGAGGTTGTGGTGGCAGCCGTTGGCCATCGCCCCGACCGTGGGCTTGGGCATGAAGCTGGCGGTGACGCCGAACTCGCTAGCGACCTGGGTGCAGATCAGCCGGTAGGTGATCAGCCGGTCGGCCGTCAGCTCGCACCGGTCGAACTGGAAGTTGAGCTCGAGCTGGCCGAGATCCTCGTAGTCTCCCTCGATCATGTCGAGGCCCATCGCGCTCGCATAGGAGCTGACCCGCTGGACGATGGGGCGCATCATCTCGAGCGCGCCGACGTGGTAGGCGGGCGAGCCGTTGGGGATCGTGACCGGCTCGATCTCGGCGCCCAGCCAGCTCATCTCAGGCTCGCAGCCGGAGCGCAGCTCCAGGCCGGTGGCGGCGGTAAACCGCTCGTGAGCGGCGCGCAGCGTGGAGCGCACGCAGGTGCCCAGCGGCGCCCCGGGGTCGACCGCAGAGTCCCGCCGGCGGTGGAGGTTGCAGTAGAACCGCCCGGTGTTCGGCGCCCACGGCAGCACCGCGAACGTGTCGGGATCGGGCAGCGCCAGGAACTCCTCGGCGTCGGGGCCGCTCGCGATCAGGTTGCCGTGCCGGTCGGAGACCAGGTCGGTGATCGCCGAGCCGTGGAACTGGACGCCCTTCTCGAGGTTGCGGTCCAGATGCCGGGCGGGCACGACCTTCGCCATCACCCGTCCCGACAGCGTCACGAACTGGTAGTAGATGTACTCGACGCCCGACTCGCGGACTCGCGCAGTGATGTCGTCGCTGGTGCTCATAGACAGGCGCGAGCCTATCCCACGCGCCAGAGGATGATCGAGACAGCCAGCACTAACGCAACAAACGTGCCTGGCACGTTTGTTGCGTTAGTGGCCATTAGTGCTTGCGGTAGCCGTCCTCGCGCAGCCAGCTGATGGTGTCGGCGATCGTCCCGTCCAGCGGCCGGGTTGCGAATCCCAGCTCGCCCCGCGCCTTGGCCGACGTGTAGAACCACCACCGTGCGCTCGAGCGCAGCTCGTCAGCGTCGAGCGGCAGCGGAAGGTGCAGCGCCGTACCCACGCGCACCATCGGCATCAGCACACCCAGCGGCATTCCCACCTGCAGCCGCTTCTTGCCGGCGACCGCGCCGACCCGCGCGAAGAAGTCGGCGTGCGACAGGTTGCCGTCGTCGTTGGTGAGGATGTAGCGCTCGCCGCTGCGGCCGTGCTCCTCGGCCAGCAGGTGCCCCTCAACCACATCGCGGGCATCGACGTAGCTCAGACCGCCCGGCACCGTGAACCGCAGGTTGCCGCGCAGGTACTCCTCGATCGGCCACGAGGACACCCGGTTGACGTCGCCCGGCCCGATCACGAACCCGGGGTTGGTGATGACCACGTCGAGGCCCGATTCGGCGGCGCGCAGCGCGTGGATCTCGCCGTGCGCCTTGCTGCGCGCGTAGAGGAAGTCGGGCCGTCCGTCGTCGCCGTGCACCAGAAACGCGTGCTCGTCGCGGGGGCTGCGCGGCGTCGACGCGGGCCCCACCGCGGCCACGCTCGAGGTGTACACCAGCCGGCTGACACCGGCCCGAGTGGCCGCTTCCAGCACGTTCTTCGAGCCGCCGACGTTGACCGCCTCCAGCCGCTCCTCGTCGCTGGCCCGGTGGCCGACCACCCCCGCCATGTGAAAGACGCGGTCGACGCCCTCGAACGCCTCGGTCAGCGTGTCGGGGGCGGTCACGTCGCCCAGCGCGATCTCGACACCCAGATCCTGCAACCGCGCCGCCGCCTGGGGTGAGCGCACCAGCGCCCGCACGTCGCGGCCCCGCTCGCGCAGCGCGCGCACCAGCTCGAATCCGAGGTATCCGCTGGGGCCGGTGACGAGGGTGAGCATCGCGCCAGCCTATCGACTCGCGCCGTCGCGGGCGGCGCGGGTACCCTGCCCGCATGGAACTGGGCCTGTACACGTTCGCGGAACGCTCGCCCGACCCACACACGGGCAAGTCGGTGTCCGCGGCCGAGCGGCTCGAGCACGTCCTAGAGGAGGTCGAGCTGGCCGACCGGCTGGGCCTCGACGTCTACGGCGTGGGCGAGCACCATCGGTCGGAGTACGTGGTCTCGGCACCGTCGGTGGTGCTGGCTGCGGCGGCTGCGCGCACCACGCAGATCAGGCTGACCAGCGCCGTCACGGTGCTCAGTTCTGACGACCCCGTGCGCGTGTACGAGCAGTTTGCGACCGTCGACCTGATCTCCGGCGGCAGGGCCGAGATCATGGCCGGCCGCGGCTCGTTCATCGAGTCGTTTCCGCTGTTCGGCTACAGCCTGGACGACTACGACGACCTGTTCGCCGAGAAGCTCGATCTGCTGCTGGAGCTGCGCGAGAGCGAGCAGGTGACCTGGGCCGGACAGCACCGCGCGCCGCTCGACGGGCTCGGCGTGTTCCCCCAGCCCGAACGCAAGATCCCGGTGTGGATCGCCGTGGGCGGGACGCCGGCGTCGGTGGTGCGGGCCGGGTCGCTGGGACTGCCCGTGGCGCTCGGCATCATCGGCGGGCTGCCCGAACGGTTCCTGCCGCTGGCCGAACTTCACCGTCGCGCAGCAGCCGAGGCGGGCCGGCCCCAACCGGCACTCTCGATCAACTCGCACGGATTCATCGCCGAGACCAGCGAAGGCGCGATCGACGACTCGTTCGCGTCGGTCGCCTCGGTGATGGACAAGATCGGCCGCGAGCGCGGCTGGCCCCCAATGACCCGCGAGCAGTACCAGGCGTCGACCACGCTGCGCGGCGCCAACTTCGTCGGAAGCCCGCAGGACGTGATCGACAAGATTCTCTTCCAGCACGAGATCTTCGGGCACGACCGGTTCCTGTTGCAGCTCACCGTCGGCTCGATGCCGCACGACAAGGTGATGCGTGCGATCGAGCTCTATGCCACCGAGGTTGCGCCGCAGGTGCGGGCCGAGGTTGCGCGCCGGCAGGCGACGCCGGCCCGGGCCTGACATGAGCCGGTCCGATCTCGGGAGCACGTCGACCAGGCACATGCGCTGGATTCCCGGCGGGAGCTTTGCGATGGGCTGCGAGCAGTTCTATCCCGAGGAGGCGCCGGTGCGGCAGGTGGAGGTCGAGGGGTTCTGGATGGACGAGCGCCCCGTCACCGTCGCCGACTACGGCCGCTTCGTACGCGCAACGGGGCACGTGACCCTGGCCGAACGCGCACCGGAAGCGGAGCTCTACCCCGACGCCGATCCCGAGCTGCTCGTACCCGGATCGCTGGTGTTTTCGAAGAGCGCCGGCCCAGTCGATCTGGATGACGTGCACAACTGGTGGTCGTATGTGCCCGGTGCCAGCTGGCGGCATCCGGGAGGGCCGGGCACGTCCACCGGCGGACGCGCGAACCATCCCGTGGTGCAGGTGGCCTACCAGGACGCCGCGGCATACGCGGAGTGGGCCGGCAAGCAGCTGCCCACCGAGCCGGAATGGGAGTACGCCGCCCGCGGCGGGCTGGACGGCGCCACGTTTGCCTGGGGCGAGGAGCACTTTCCCGGCGGCCGGCCGGCGGCCAACACCTGGCAGGGCGAGTTCCCCTGGCAGAACCTGATGCACGACGGGTACGAGGGCACCTCGCCGGTGGGCAGCTTCGCGCCCAACGGCTACGGCCTGGTGGACATGTGCGGCAACGTATGGGAATGGACCACCACCTGGTTCGGCGATCCCGAGGTCGCCGAGAGCCCCTGCTGCGGTCCGCCCGTCCGGCCCGGGGATCGCTTCCCGCGGCGCGTGATCAAGGGCGGGTCGCACCTGTGCGCGCCCAACTACTGCCTGCGCTACCGCCCGGCGGCGCGGCAAGGCGAGACGGTGGACACATCGACCGGCCATATCGGATTCCGCTGCATCGTGCGTGCATAACGGGGTCAGCCACCTTTTGTGCATCAGTGGCGCTCGTTGCAACCCTGGGTTCCGCCCATGCACAAAAGGTGGCTGACCCCTTTATGCCTTCCCGGTATCGTGTGCCCGGAGGAGGAGTGTCTGTCCGGCCCAGAACCACCGAATCCGACTGATCCAGGGGTACCTTCGCGACCGCCGATAGCGGTCTATAGTGGTACGCCCGAGGCGCCGCAAGCGCCGCTCTCGCGGCGGCTGGTGGCGACGCCGGCCGCGCTGGTTCAAGATCACCGCGGGCGTGCTCGGGGTGCTCCTGCTGTTCGTCGTCGTGGCCGGCGGCGCGGTCGCCTGGTACCTCCATGGCGCGTACGAATCGATCACGAAGCTCAGCAGCAACGACCGGCATGCCAGCGGCGGCCTGGCGCAGGTGCAGAACATCTCGACGGCCGACGCGCCCATCACCGCGCTCGTGATCGGCTCGGACCATCGCGGCAAGTCGGAGGCCGGCCAGTGGGGGCTCTCCGACACCCTGATGCTGGTGCGCATCGATCCCCAGCATCACATGGCGTCGCTCTTCTCGATCCCCCGCGACCTGTGGGTGACGGTGCCCGGCTACGGCAGCGGCAAGATCAACGGCGCCTACTCGCTGGGCGGCGACAACCTGGCGCTCCAGGCGGTCAAGGCGGTCACCGGCGTGCATCCCAACTACCTGCTGAACGTCGACTTCAACGGCTTCCGGGCGATGGTCAACGCGCTGGGCGGCGTCTACGTGCCGGTCGACGAGTACTACTACAACCCGCCGTCGATCTCGTCGTCCACGGGCTTCTCGGCGATCTACATCAAGCCGGGCTACCAGCAGCTGTCCGGGCGCGATGCGCTGGCCTTCTCGCGCTACCGGCACACCGACGAGGACTTCCATCGCGAGGCGCGCCAGCAGATGTTCCTGAAGGCGTTCGAGAACCGCGCCGCGACCCGGTTTCACGGCATCAGCGTGACCGACCTTCCGGCCATCAACGATCTGATCGACGCCATCAAGGGCCACCTCACGATCGTGGGGCCGGGCGGCCATCAGGTGACGCCGCAGACGCTGGTCACGTTCGCGGCCACGATCTACGGCGTGCGCTCCCATGTGGTTTCGAGCAAGCCGCCGGAGTGGCTCCCGTATACCGGCACCGACGGCTCCGACGCCGAGACCGTCGACCCCGCGGCGCTGCAGCACGCGATCGGGCTGTGGCGCACCCCTTGGAAGGTTGCGACCGCCGGGCGTACGATTCCGCAGGGCAAGACCAAGCCCTCGAAGCCGGCGTGGAAGCCCGCCGTCGCGCCGTCGAGCGTCACCGTATCGTCGTGAACGGCAACGGCGTGGCAGGGGCGGCAGGCAAGGCGACCAAGCAGCTGCGGGCGTGGGGATACACCGCCCACGCCGGCGGCAACGCTCCCAAGTTCAACTACGCCACGTCAGTTGTCTACTACAAGCCGGGTAACCAGGCCGCCGCCGCGGACATCGCCCACATCGTCGGCACGGCGAGCGCACAGCCGCTGCCCGCGAGCCTCGCCAAGATCAAGAAGCCCGTGGCCCTCGTGATCGGCAAGTCGTATCAGGGGACGATGGCGGTGACTGCGCCCGTGACCGTCAAGGCCTACAAGCCGCCCGCCACGATCCACACGACGAGCGAGTACCGCGACTACTTCGCCCAGGCCCAGCACCACGTCCACTTCCGTACGCTCTACCCGACGGTCAGCCAGGCCAACTCGACCTTCTGCCCGTACTCGGCCGTGCCGCCGGGGGCCGGGCTCTGCTCCTCGCTCGGCGCAAATCCGATCCGCACCTACAACCTCCCGGCGGCGGGTTCCGGCGAGAACTCGATGTACGCGATGTTCCAGATGGGGAACGGCGACTACTGGGGCATCGAGGAGACACGGTTCACCGACGCACCGATCCTGCAGAACCCCAACGCAACCCGCAAGCTCGACACGCGCTCGTACCGGTTCTTCTACAACGGGCCCCACATCCAGACCATCGGATTCGTCAAGGGCGGCATCGCCTACTGGGTGCAGAACACGCTCACCAACGTGCTCACCAACGGCGAGATGATCGCGATAGCGCGGTCGCTGAAGCCGGTCGCAGCGCACTAGGGAGCGCGCGTCGCTCCAGGGGTGATGACGACCATGACCGCCCGCACCTCGGTGTCGCCGGCGCAGCGGTAGGCGTGATCGATCGACGCGTCGAAGACGATGGCCTGGCCCGGGCCGGCGTGGGCGTGCTGCTCACCGGCGACGACCGAGAGGTCGCCGGCGAGGACGTAGACGATCTCGCGCGTGCCAGGCGGGTGGGCCTCGGCACGGTGCTCGTCGCCGGGCCGAAGCGTCCAGTCCCACGCTTCGACGTGCTCGCGCCCGTCGCTGCCCACGATCAACCGGCCCGCGCCGCCGGTCGCTGATCGCCAGAGTTCGACCTGCTCGTCGGAGGTGATCACGCGCATCTGCCGGTCGCTGCCCAGATCGACGAACTCCTGCACGCCGACATCCAGGGCGTCGGCGATCCGCACGAGCGTACCCAGGCTTGGATTGACCCGCTGCTGCTCGATCTGGACGAGCATCCCGCGGCTCACCCCCGAACGCGCCGCCAGCGCGTCGAGCGTCAACCCGTGCGCTCCCCGCAGGCGGCGCACGTTGCCCGCGAGAGCTGCGGCGACGGCGTCAGGATTCGGCATGTGCACGATACTGTACTCTAGAGAACAGTATCTTGTCCGTTCTGAGTCGCTGGCCGCTGAAATCGCCCGACATGCCCGCCATCCTACTTGCCCTCGCCAGCGCCATTTCGTATGGCATCGCCGACTTCTCGGGCGGACTTGCCGCACGTCGTGCGCACGTGCTGCGGGTGGTGGCGATCAGCGCGCCTTCCAGCCTGTTCGTCGAACTGGTGCTGCTGCCGTTCCTCGGCGGCGAGTGGTCTCGTGCGGCAATCGCCTGGGGCGCGGTGTCGGGTGTCGCGTCGGCGGCGGCCTTCCTGCTGCTCTACCAGAGTCTTGCGATCGGCCCGATGAGCGTGCTCTCGCCGGTCACTGCCGTCGTGTCGGCGCTCCTGCCGGTGCTGGTCGGCGTGGGCGAGGGAGAACGGCTGGGTGTCGCGGCGATCGCCGGCGCCGCGCTCGCGACCGCCTCGGTGATTCTCGTCAGCGTTACCGCTGAGCCGGGAAGCGCCCGGGTGACGAGGGGCGCGCTGCTGCTGGCCGTCGGCGCCGGAGCCGCGATCGCAACGCAGCTGATCGCCCTGCATCAGAGCCCCACCAACAGCGGCGTCGTGCCGCTGCTTGCCGGGCGCATGGTCAGCGGAAGCGTCGTGCTCGTCGCCTACTTCTGCCTTCGCCGCACACTCGACCCGACCCGGCCGCCGGTGGCCCTCGCGGCGCTCGCCGGAGCCGTGGACGCGCTCGCAAATCTGTTCTTCCTGCTCTCGTCTCACCACGGCGACCTGACGACCGCCGCGCTGATCACGGCGCTCTATCCCGCCGTCACCGTGGCGCTTGCCCGGGTGCTGCTCGATGAGCGGCTGGGGCGCATTCAGTGGGTCGGCCTCGCGAGTGCCGCGGGGGCGGTCGCGCTGCTCACTATTGCGTGACGACGGCGTTACCGCGACCCGCCGCGGCACGGCGGCGGATCCGGAGTCTGCGCAGCTCATCCACACCCCAGACGATGAATGGGAATGGGAGCACGACGAGAAACGCCTCGGGCGGCGGTGTCGCCAGGCCGAACACCTCGCGCAGCGCAGGCACGTACAACAGCGCCGCCGTGAACACGATCTCAAACGCGATACCCCAGATCAGAAGCCGGTTCGAGAAGACTCCGATCGATCGCAGCGAGGCTCGGTCGGTACGGGCGGCCATGGCTGTGCCGATCTGGCAGGCCACGATGCCGACGAACGTCATGGTCGTCGCCTGCTGCCACACATGATGCAGCGGCGCCCCGGAGTCGGTTGCATCGCCCGGATGCCAGCCGGCGCGTACCAGCACGAAGAAGAACACGACCATGACCAGCGCAGCCGAGGTCAGCCCCAGGACGAGCCAGGCGCGGACCAGCATCGGCCGCTGGACGATGCCCTCCCCGGCCGGGCGGGGTGAACGATCCATGAGACCCGGTTCCGCCGGCTCGCGGCCGAGCGCGAGTGCCGGCAGGGTCTCGGTACCGAGGTCGATCGCGAGGATCTGAAGCACGGTCAGCGGCAGCGGAATGGCACCGCCGGCGAGAGCGAAGCAGAGGAACGGGATGACCTCGGGCGTGGCATGCGCGAAGACGTAGAGAATGAACTTTCGGACGTTGTCGTAGACTCGCCGGCCTTCCCGAATAGCCACGACGACGTCGGCGAAGTTGTCATCGGTCAGCACCATCGTCGCGGCTTCCTTGGCGACCTCGGTGCCCGATTTGCCCATCGCGACGCCGATGTCCGCACACCGCAGCGCGGGTGCGTCGTTGACCCCGTCTCCGGTCATCGCGACCACATCGCCAAGCCGGCGAAGAGACTGTGCGATTCGCAATTTCGTGTCGGGAGAGCTGCGGGCGAAGATCAGCTCGCGCGACGTGCGGAGCACCTGCTCCAGCTGGTCGTCGTGCATCAAGGCCAGATCGTCACCCGTCACGATCCTGGGTGAACCGGAGATGATGCCCACCCTCCTGGCGATCTCCGCGGCCGTCAGGCCATGATCCCCGGTGACCACGATGATGCGGATTCCGGCGTGCCGGCAGTCCCGAACGGCGTCTGCCACCTCGGGTCGCGGCGGATCGAACATCCCCGCCAGGCCGATCAGTGTCAATCCCGTCTCGGCATCATCGCGGGCATCGGGGATCGGGCCGTCGAGGTCGCGTTTTGCGACCGCGAGCACGCGCAGGGCACGACTCGCATAGTCGTTTACCACGGCGTTCACTGCAGCGCGCTCATCGTCGCTCAGGCCGACGCAGCGGGCGAGTACCTCTTCGGGAGCGCCCTTGGTGTAGAGCGTGAGGCCGGATTCGCCGGCTTGCACGACCGACATCAGGCGAAGCGCGGTGTCGAAGTTGTACTGGTGGCGGCGACGTCCCGCTCGGCTCCCTGCCGAGACATCGGCGCCCATCTCGCGGGCAGCCAGCAGAAGCGCGATCTCGGTCGCATCGCCGCTCCCCTCGTCGGCGCTGAGCTCGGCGTTCGAACACCAGGCGGCAGCCTGGACGAGTTCGCGCAAGCTCTCGGACGCACGGCCGATCGGCAGCGAGGTCTGCGGATCGACTTCGATGGCCCCACCCGGCGTCCAGAGGTCGGTGACGCGCATCCGATTGCGGGTCAGCGTCCCGGTCTTGTCGGTGCAGATCACACTCGCACTGCCGAGTGTCTCGACAGCGCTGAGTCGCTTGACGAGCGCCCC
This sequence comes from uncultured Actinomycetes bacterium, assembly GCA_963796875.1. Taxonomy (GTDB): domain Bacteria; phylum Actinomycetota; class Thermoleophilia; order Gaiellales; family JAICJC01; genus CAVPTL01. Next base: position 669,468 of record CAWCNL010000002.1, on the reverse strand, counting down.
TTTGCGGGCCAGCACCCGGACGCCTGTCGCCAGGGCGAGCGTGATGGTGGGCAGCAGTCCCTCGGGCACGTTGGCCACCAGCAGCCCGATCGCGAACACTGCCGCCTGGGTCGGAGTGAGGCCGGCGAGGATGCCGATCGGCACGAAGGCGATCGCGGCGAGGATGGCCACCAGCGAGATCAGCCATGCGACGCGGTTCACCTGGTGCTCGAGCGGGCTCGCTTCGCGTTTGATCTCGTCGGTCAGCGTCGCCACGCGGCCGAGCTGCGTCTTCATTCCCGTCGCCAGGATCACCGCCTGTGCGTCGCCGGCGGTGCACGCGGTGCCGCTGAAGATGAGGTTCGCCGCCTCCAGCGGAGGCGCGTCGGCCGGTACCGGCAGGGCCGAACGCTCGACGGGCATCGACTCGCCGGTGAGCGCGGACATGTCGACCTCGACGCCTCCTGCGACCAGCCGCGCGTCGGCCGAGATGCGGTCACCCTCGCTGACCACAAGCAGGTCGCCCGGAACCAGCGTGCGGGCCTCGACCGTCTGGCGATGAGCATCGCGTACCACCGTCGAGGTGGTGGGCATGTACGCGCGCAGGGCTTCGACCGCTCGTTGCGCCTGGCGTTCCTGCAATACCGCGAACGCGGCGTTGAGAATGATCACGCCGACGATCACGATCGCAAGCGTCGACGTGCTCGTGGACCACGCGAGGGCGGCCGCGAGCCACAGCAGCAGCGCGAGCGGGTGAGTCAACTGCCTCGCTACCTCGCCGGGGAGCGACGACTGACGATGGCTGACCAACTCGTTGGGCCCTTCGATCCGCAGCCGGTGCGCGGCTTCGGCGGCGGTGAGGCCGTCCGTGGGATCCATGTCCTCGGGGAGTCTCGGGGACGCCGCTATGCCCTCCGACATCATCGCCATCCCGCCAGTTTCGCCCCGAGGGCAACTATCAGCATCAGGGGTTCCACGGCAGAAGCCCGAGGAGTTTCCCGCTACGCACTCTCCGCGGCGACGCGCTGAGCGACCTCGACCAGCCTGTTCGAGTAACCCCACTCGTTGTCGTACCAGGCAACCACCTTCACCATCGTTCCGTCAACCACCGTGGTCAGCGGCGCGTCGAAGATCGACGAGTGCCGGCTCCCGACCAGGTCAGACGAGACGATTGGCTCGTCGTTGTAGCGGAGGATGCCCTCGAGAGCGCCGGAGTCCGCTCGATCGGCGAAGACACCGTTGATCTCCTCGACCGAGGTCGGGCGCTCCGTTTCGACGGTGAGGTCGACGAGCGACACCGTCGGCACGGGAACCCGCACCGCGTAGCCGAGCAGCTTGCCGGAGAGTTCGGGAACCACCAGGCCCAGAGCCTTCGCTGCCCCCGTGGAGGTGGGAATCAGGTTGATCGCGGCTGCCCGAGCCCGGCGCAAATCCTTGTGAGGCATGTCGAGCACTCGCTGGTCCCCGGTGTACGCGTGCACGGTGGTCATCAGTCCGTGGCGAACCCCGACGGCGTCGCTGAGGATCTTCGCGACCGGCGCGAGGCAGTTGGTCGTGCACGATGCATTGGAGATGATGCGGTGGGCAGCTGGGTCGTAGACCTCGTCGAAGTTGACGCCGAGCACCACCGTCGCGTCCGGGTCTGACGCGGGAGCCGAGATGACCACGCGCAGCGCGCCGGCATCGAGGTGCTTGGTGGCGTCGGCGCGGGCGCGAAAGTGGCCGGTCGACTCGATCACAACCTCCACGTCGAGGCCCGCCCACGGGCACCCGGACGGATCCTGCTCGTGGTACACGGGAATCCGCTTCCCGTCGATCACGATGGCCCCGTCGTCGTGCTCCACGGTGCCGGGAAACGGCCCGTATGTACTGTCGTACTTGAGCAGGTGCGCGAGCGTTCGCGTATCCGCCAGGTCGTTGATCGCAACCCAATGGATATCGAGGCCGCGCTCGTAGGCGGTGCGCAGGCTCGTCCGCCCGACCCTGCCAAATCCGTTGATCGCGATGCGCGTTGCCATCTCAGGCGTGGACGACCACGACCGGGCACGGCGCGTATGCTGCGCACTGCTGGCTCACGGAGCCCAGCAGCAGACCTCGAAACCCCCCGCGACCACGCGAGCCGACCACGAGGAGTTCGGCTCCCTGCGCCTCGCGGATGAGCACGTCGGCCGGATCTCCCTCCCGCACCGCCAGTTGGATCTCATCGCCCTTCGCCCCGGCTACCTGGGTCAGCTCTTCATGAGCGGTCTTGGTCGCCGCCTCGCGAAACGCTTCGACGTCGATCCCCGGCGCCATCGCGCCGGCGTACACCCAGTTGGGAATCTGCCATGCGGCGACAGCTCGCACCCGGACGTTGCGGATCGCCGCTTCGGCTGTCGCGAAGTCGAGCGCCGCAATCGACGCTTCAGATCCATCTATACCGACAATAATCATGAGCAGATCATCGACCTGCCGCGGTCGCGGCGCCTCGGGGAAGACCCGGCGGGCGGCTGCGGGAATCTACGCGTTAGGTCAGCCTCGAGAAATCTTCACCGGACAGGGAGATCTGTCGGGTTGTGTCACTCGCCTCCCAGCGGCGTTTGAGCTCGTCAGCCACCGCACCGACGACCGTCCAACACCTCGACAACTCTGCGGTGACCTCGGCTACCGCGGCTGCGATCGAGCACTTCGCATGACGCTGGGCGCGCAATACCGTGCAACGGTCGTCCTCCGTCGCGGGGGGTGGGTCGGGGCAATCGACGCTCGCTGCCCCCTCGAAGACCTCGGCCACTCGGGTCTGGGGGTCCTGGTGGAGGCTCAGCGCTTCAGCGACAATGCCGGCGAGCGCCACGCACATCTCGTCGCGGTGCTGGCTTGCGGTCGAAGACTTTACGTGGTCGTACGTGCAATACCCGCCACGGTTGCCAGGCCCGACGGCCACTTCGACCACTGTCCAGCCGCGGCTTGTCGCCATCACGGCGTGCCCAGCCTCGTGAAACCACGGGTCAGCGTCCACACCGGGCCGTGGCTAGGTCGGTGGTCGGCAGCCGCCTGATCTGCGCTCGGAGGAGCAGGGCCTCGCGTGCGGTGCGGATCACGGCCAGCCGAAAGTAGGTTCGGTGCGGGTCGACGCCGCTTGTCATCATCGCGAGTTCGCGTTCGATGAGGTCGGCTTCGAACTCCGCGTCGTCGGCAGGTGTGAGCCCGTCCAGCTGTTGCGCGACGTCTTCCTCATCGAGGAGTTCCGCGACCATCTGCCGGGCGTGCGATTCAAGCCGCCAACATTCCGAGGGTGTAAGTCCGACGCTCATCACCGCACGATCGTGATGTAACGCGGGTGCCGAGTCATCAGCGCGACTGCGGAAAACCTGTGCGGGGAACCACTGACCGATGGTTGCGGTGGCGGGGAACCAGTATTCTCCGGCTCCATCGTAAGACCCGCCGACGTAGCTCAGTTGGTAGAGCACATCACTCGTAATGATGGGGTCCGGGGTTCGACTCCCCGCGTCGGCTTTATCGAGTTTCAGCCCTATTAGACCCAATCTAGAGCCAGCGTTGAAGCTCAGGTTCGCTGGAGTGGCGGCCTGGTCTCGTCGTGCAGGCGGGCATCCAGCGCGCCGCGCAGTTCCACGTGGCGGGCGTGCGCCGCGTCGACCATCGCCGGGGTGATCTTTCCGTCGGGGAGCGCGGGATGGTGCAGGCGGCACACCCTCAGCACGCCGTCACCCACGGGATGGCGGCCGAGTCGCCAGCAACCGTGCACCTGGCAGTTGTGAGCGCGGTAGAGGCCGACTGCTGCGGCGAAGATGGTGAGTTCGCCCAGGTCGCTACCGGGACCCGACCAGAGCGGATACCAGTGTCCGTTGTCGGCACCGGAGAGGTGCCAGAGCTCGTGCAGCGGCGCGATCACTTGTGACATATCGGCCAAGGGCCGCTCGGGCTCAAGGGTCTACGGAGCGGTCGGTGCTATGCGCTTACGCCGGCCCGGCTTAGCGCGGATCGTTGGCGAAGAGCGTGTCGGGATCGACATCGCCGGCGGCCCAGGCGTCGATCCACCACGGTCTGCTCGGGTCGCGGGGGCACGGGCCGCCGACATAGACCGAGTGGTTCGCCGGGAGCTGGCTGGTGGCATCAAGGACGTTTCGGGCGACGACGATGCCCGTGAACCGGCCGTCGGGGTCGATGACCTTCCATGGCAGCAGTTCGCGGTCGTTGATCAGCGCCACCGCCGACTCGCTCAACCCACTGTTCTCCCAGGGCATTCCAGACTCCATATCTTCGAGTTCCCGAAGATTATAAAGCTGTAATGCTAGGCGAGCGCTGTATCCACCGCCGGATCGCTTATGCTCCATGCGAATTGCCCTCCGGAGCAGGCGACGACTGATGCCATTCGACCATCCGATCTACGTCATCAAGGCCGAGTTCTTCCGCGTGCTCGGCCATCCGGCGCGGGTGCGGATTCTGGAGCTGCTCCAGGAGGGAGAGCGTCCGGTCGGCGAACTCCAGGCCGAACTGAAGCTCGACTCCAGCGGCACGTCCCAGCACCTGGGCGCGCTGCGGCGCCAGGGGATCGTCGAGAGCCGCCGCGAAGGCACGAGTGTGTACTACCGCGTGCGCGATCCGCGGATGTTTCAGCTGCTCCTGGTCGCCCGGCAGATCCTGACTTCAAACCTCACCGAGGCCCAATCTCTGCTCGACGAGCTGCGCGAGGCCGAACCGACCGCCGGCTCAGGGCGCAGCTCGACCCGCAAGTCTCGCTGAGCCCGTCGGGTCAGTTCGCCGGCGGTGATCCGGCGAGCAGCGGCTCCAACCCGGCGATGATCTGGCTCGGGGTCGGTGGGCATCCGGGAATTCGCACCGCCACCGGCAGGAGCGATTCCAGCGGCGGCCCCAGATCGGCGGGATCGGCGACGACGTGGCGGCGCAGCGGGCAGTCGCCGAGCGCCGCGACCAGCCGAGGTTCGGGCATCGCCGCATATGCGCGGAGCAGTGGCTCGCACATGTGACGCGTGACGGGGCCGGTGACCACCAGTACGTCGGCGTGGCGTGGCGAGGCCGTCACTGAAATACCGTACCGGGCCAGGTCGTAGAACGGTGAGGCGGCGGCTCCGAGTTCGTGTTCGCAGCCGTTGCACGATCCGGCGTCGACGTGACGGATGGCCAACGAGCCCGCCGCGGCGCCCGGCAGGCGCAGGTTGCGACGGAACTGATGCAGGGTGCGAAGAAGAACGAACAAGCTGGGTATCAACCTTCTTGTCTTAGAATCTTCGGAGATCATAAGCTAAGCTCCGCCCGTGCCGTTGCAGGAACACCCGATCTACGCCGTCAAAGCCGACTTTCTGCGCGTCGTCGGCCATCCGGTGCGCGTGCGGATCCTGGAGCTTCTGGCCGGTGGCGAGCGCACCGTCGGCGAGCTCCAGGCCGCCCTGGAGCTTGATTCGAGCGGAACATCGCAGCATCTCGCGGCGCTCAGGAGGATCGGTGTCCTGACGGCACGCAGAGACCGTTCGAAGGTCTACTACCACGTGCGTGACCCGCGGGTATTCGAGCTGCTGGCCGTGACCAAGGCGATCGTCCTGGCAAACGCCGAGCACGCCCATGCGCTGCTGGAAGGCGTTGCGGCCGACCCACCGTCAGATAACTCGAGGCGCGCACCGGAATGATCCTCGGGTTGCCGGTGATCGCCGGGGTGTGCGTGCTCGGCGCGGGCATCGTGTTGTCTGCCTGGTCACGCACCGTACTTCTTGCGCCGCTCGTGCAGGCGGCCGGGCTCGTGGTGATCGGCGTTGCCGGCATGCTCGTGACGATCCGCGGCGAGGTCGTCGGCTCACCGTTCACCGACGGCCTGGGGCCGGCGGTCGGGGTCGATCCGCTGACCGGATTCTTCCTCGTGGTACTCGCCGTGGCCAGCGCCCCGGCACTCGTCTACAGCCGCGACTACCTGCGCGACGAGCCAAACGCGCGGGGGATCACGGCGATCGGGGGGGTGTTCGCTCTGGCGATGATCGGGGTGCTGGTCACCCGCGACGTGCTGGGTTTCCTGTTCATGTGGGAGCTGATGACCATGGCCCCGGCCATCGCCATCCTGCTTCACCACCGCGACCGAGACGCCTCACGCACCGTCCTGAACTACGTCGGGATCACCCATCTGGCCGGCGTCGGCGTCTGGGTGGCGATGCTCGGCCTGGCCTACCTCGGAGCGTTCAGCGATCCGGCGGCGCTGGTCTCCCAGCCCGAGTGGGTGCGATCGCTGCTGGCCGTGGCCGCCCTGATCGGATTCGGCACCAAGGCGGGGTTGATGCCGGCGCACACGTGGCTTCCCCGGGCCCATCCGGCCGCGCCGAGCAACGTCTCGGCGGTGATGTCGGGCGTGATGATCAAGGTGGCGGTCTACGGCCTGGTGAGGATGCTGTTCTTCTGGCTCTCGCCGCTGCCCGGGTGGGTCGCGCCGGTGCTGCTCGGGCTGGCGTTGCTCTCCTGCCTCGGCGGGGTGCTCTATGCGCTGATGGCGCACGAGCTGAAGCGACTGCTGGCGTTTCATTCGGTGGAGAACATCGGGATCATCGCCCTGGGCCTGGCGACGGCCCTCCTCGCCGCGGGCAGCGGGCATCGCGAGATTGCGGCGATCGCCTTCTCCGCGGCGATGTTCCACACCCTGAACCATGCGGTGTTCAAGTCGCTGCTCTTTCTGGGAGCTGGGTCATTTCACCGCGCGGTGGGAGACCTGGACGTCGACCGGCTCGGCGGACTGCTGCGGCGGATGCCGCTGACCGGCGTCGCCTTCCTCGTCGGTGCGATGGCCATCGCCGGAGTCCCGCCGTTCAACGGCTTTGCCTCGGAATGGCTGACGTTCCAGGGGGCCATCCAGCTCATGCTCACCGGCGCGACCTCGGCCGTCATCGCCGGGGGCCTCGCCACCGCGGGGCTTGCCGCGACTGCCGCGCTGGCCGTGTTCTGCTTCGTCAAGGTCTCGGGCCTCGTGCTGCTTGGCCCGCCGCGCCAACACGCCGCGGCCGAGGCTTCGGAGGCGTCGCGGTGGATGACGGTGCCGGTGCTGTTCCTGGCCGGCCTGTGTGTGGTGATCGGGTTGCTGCCCGGTGGGATCATCGGGATGCTGGCAAACGTCTCGCCGTTTGGTCCCGTGCCGGGGCAGACGGGCACCGTGATCCACCTTCCGCACGCCGGCACGTTTGCGCCGCTCTATGCCTTGCTGTTCGGCGGGGTGGTCGCCGCCCTGCTCTACCAGGCCCGACGGCAGAACGGCGTTGCCGAAACCGCTCCGATGTGGAACTGCGGCCAGGTGATGCACCCGGCCTTGGAGTGGACATCGGCAGGATTCACCAAGTCGCTGCGGCTGGTCCTGGCCGGTGTCCTGCGTCCGCGCCGCACGGTCAGCATCGATCGCTCCGCCGGTGCTGTCTCAGCGGTCGCCCACGAGGCCGAGGTACCGCAACTCTTCGACGACTGGCTCTACCGGCCGCTCGGCTCGGCCGGCGGTGCCGTCAGCCGGCGGCTGCTGCAGATCCAGTCGGGCAGCCTGCGCACCTACCTGGCGTACCTGCTGATCACACTCGGGGTTGTCCTGGCCCTCGTCCGGATCGGGGCCGGCTGATGCCGCCGGGGATCATCGGCGCGGTCGCCCAGGTGTGCGGACTCGCGCTCTGCCCGCTCATTCCCGGCACCATCCAGACGGTCAAGGCGCGGCTGCAGGGCCGGCGCGGCGCCTCGCCGCTGCAGCCGTATCGCGAACTCCGACGGCTCTGGGCAAAGAGCGTGGTCAGCCCGGCGGATGCGACGTTCATCTACCGGATTGCGCCATCGGTGTCGGCCGCCGCGCTGGCCTGCGCCGTCCTGGTGGTGCCGGTGTCCGGCGGAAGCGTCGAGATCCTCGGCACCGACATGCTCGTCCTCGTCGGGTTGCTCGCCCTGGCCCGGTTCATCGTCACGCTCTCGGCGTTCGACCCGGGCGGCGGGTTTCCGCTGATGGGCGCGAGCCGCGATCTGATGTTCAGCGTGTTTGCCGAGCCGCTGCTTCTGCTCAGCCTGGCGTTGGTCGCCGTTGGCGCGGGCACGACGAGCCTGCTCGGGATGACCGACGCCGCCGGCCGCTCGGCCGTCGCTGGTACCCCGGCGCACTGGTGCGCGGCGCTCGGGCTGCTTCTTGTCGTTCTGGTCGAGACCGGCCGTCAGCCGATCGACAATCCCGACACCCATCTGGAGCTGACGATGGTCCACGAGGGGCCGCTCCTCGAGTACGCCGGTCGTGATCTCGCGATGCTCCAGTGGGCGGCGGCGGCCCGCCACTGGGCCGTTCTCGTACTCGCCGTCGGGCTGGTGGTGCCCGAGCCGGCAAACGCCGCGGCGGCGATCCTCGTCGTCGCGTGCGCACTCGCCGCCGGCTGCGTGGGGCTGGCCCTGATCGAGACGTGGATTTCGAAGATGCGCATCCTGCGGGTGCCGATGCTGCTTGGCACCGGCGTTCTGGTATGCGTTCTCGGCCTGCTCGCCCAGGCGGTCGGCACGTGAGCCAGACCGTGGTCATCTGGCTCGTCGTGCTCGGCCTCGGCGTGGTCGTCGTCCGCCGCCGGCCGCTCGCGCTCGCGTTGGTGGCCTGCCAATCGGCGCTGCTCGCGGCGGTCGCCACCCGCCACGCAGGTTCGGCTCCGGATCTGATCCCGGCTGCCGCCGCGCTCTGGGTGAGGGTGGCGGTGATCACCGTCGTGCTCGGCCTCGGCATCGCCCGCACCCCGGAGCGGCGGCCCCTGCCGGCCGGGATCGAGCCGCTCACGCGGGCGGTGATCGCCATCGCCGTCCTGATGACCGTTGGAGTGCTCGTGCCGCCGCTTGGCATCGCATCGGCGGCGGTCGAACGCGGTGCGCTGTCATTGCTCGCCCTGGGCATCGTGATCACGATGACCCGCCGGGCGACGATCATCCAGATCCTCGGCATCGTCGTTTCCGAGAACGCTGCGACCACCCTGGCCCTGTCATCGGCGGCCGCCGTTCCGACGGTGATCGAACTCGGCGTGGCGTTCGACCTGCTGCTGATCGCGATCGTCACCACCGCGTTTCACGAGCGGATCTTCGGGGAGTTCGGATCGGGCGATGCCGGAGTGCTGCGAGGTTTGCGTGACTGACGCTTTGCTGTGGTTGGCCGTCGGTGCTCCGCTGATCGTCGGCATCGTCGCGGTGCTCGGCGGTGGACGCCGGATGATCGCGGGCGCGGTGTTCGGCGCCGCCGCGATCGGGCTTGCCGCGGCCACGGCCACCGTGATCTCGCCCATCGGCCAGACCACCTGGTTGGTGGCCGACCGGGTCGGCGGGATCTACCTGGGAACCATCACCCTGGTCTGCGCCGCGAGCGCCCTTGTGTCCTCGACCTACCTCGCCGGGCAGCCCGGGGCGTTCTTCTCGGCCCGGCTCAGCGCCCGCCTCTACTGGCTGCTCTTGAGCGTGTTCTGGACGGCACTGGCCCTGCTCACCGTGATCGCCAATCTCGGCCTCGGGTGGCTGGTCGTCGAAGCCTCGACCGCTGCCTCGGCGGTGCTCGTCGCCCACTCCGGAAAGTCGCGCGCCCTGGAAGCCGGCTGGAAGTACCTGATGCTGACCACGCTCGGGCTCAGCGCCGCGTTTCTCGGCATCGTCGTGCTGCTGCTGTCGGAGGGCCGGGAGGCCGGACTGCACAGCCTCGACTGGCCGGCGGTTGGCCGGACGCTCGCGACCATGCCCCACCAGGCGGCGCTGACCGTGTTCGCGCTGGTCATGGTCGGACTGGCGGCAAAGATCGGCTGGGCGCCGATCCACAACTGGCTTCCCGACGCCCACAGCGAAGCGCCGGCGCCGATCAGCGCCATGCTTTCCGCCGCGCTTCTTCCGACGGTCATGCTGCTTGCCTGGCGCTTCCGCGATGCCGCAATCCCGGCGCTCGGCCGCGGAACCGCCGACCTGCCGCTGTTCGTCTTTGGCCTGTGCTCGGTGGCGCTGGCCGTGCCGTTCCTGTGGCAGCCGATGGCCTGGAAACGCCTCCTGGCCTACTCCAGCCTCGAGCACATGGGCATCCTCGCCGTCGGCATCGGCTTTGGAGGCCCGCTGGCGCTGACCGGCGTCGTGATCCACGTCGTGGGCCACGCCCTGGCCAAGTCCACGGGCTTCTTCGCCGCGATCCCCCTCATCGCCGCCGAACCCGAGGCGGCCCGCCATCGAGCCTCCGGAGTGGTCGACCGTGCGCCGGCGACCGCCACGGCAATGACCGTGAGCGCCGCGACCCTGGCCGGGCTTCCCCCCGGGCCGCTCTTCTTCTCGGAGGTGCTGATCATCCTGGGCGGCTTTCAGACCGGCCATGCGCTGATCGCCATCGTCCTTGCCGTACTCGTCGGAATGGCGTTTCTCGGGATTCTCGCGGCGCTGCTTGCAATCGTTCGGGCTGGGCCGGCGGGCGACCGCGACCAGGTGGCGGAGGCAACCCGCCCGATTCTCGCCGCGACGATCGCCGTGACCGCGCTTCTGCTCGCAGTGTCGGTCAGCGCCTGGGTGGTCTCCGGTCACGGCCCCCTCGGTGACCTGGCGCGGGGGATCACATGACCGGCGGGCTGGAATCCGTGAGCGGTGAGGACTGGCAGAGCCGGGCCGGCGAGCTGCTCGATCTGGGCTACGAGTTCCTCGACCTGCACACCGCCCGGCACAGCGTGCGGGCGACGTTCGGTCGCGGCGCCGAGCTCCACACCCTCGTCTGCCAGACAGGCGCTGAGCCGGTGCCGACGCTGGTCGGCGTCGTTCCGGCAGCTGCCTGGGATGAGCGTGAGGCGGCCGAGCTTGGCAGCCTGGCCTTCGCCGGGCACGACGTGCGTCCGCTGACCGAGCATCCCGACGCTCTCGGCGCGTGGACGACCCCGGTACACGGCCGCGACACCCACCAGGTTGCCGTCGGCCCGATCCACGCCGGGATCATCGAATCCGGACACTTCCGGTTCCACGTCGTCGGCGAGCGGATCCTGCACATGGATCTGCGGCTGTTCTACGGCAGGCGCGGCATCGAGCGCGCCGCCGAGGGACGCGATGTGAGCGCCGCGATCGATGCTGCGGCTCGGGCCTGCGCGGCCTGCACCGTCGCCAACAGCGTCGCCTACGCCCAGGCCTGCGAACAGGCCCTCGGGCTGTGGCCCGACGCCCAGACGCAGCGGGCGCGCGCCGCTCTGTGCGAGCTCGAGCGCGGCTACAACCATCTCCACGACCTGGCCGCTGCGTGCGCCGGCGTCGGGTTCGCCGCCGGAAATCAGATGTTTGCAGCCCTCAAGGAGCGCTGGCAGCGGGTCAACGACCGGTTGACCGGGCATCGGTTCCTGTTCGACACGGTCAGAGTCGGGGGGACTGATCTGGTGATCAGCGCCGATGCAGCAGCCGAAGCCTGGCGCGAGCTGGAGGACATCCGAGCCCAGGCCGCCGGCGCCTGGCGCGAGACGCTCTTCAACGGCTCGGTGAACGCCCGGTTTCGCGGTGTCGGCGCGCTGAGCCGGGAACGTGCAGCCGAGCTGGGCGTCGTCGGCCCGGCAGCCCGCGCCAGCGGCATTGCCACCGACGTGCGCGCGTTCAGCCCGCGGCTTGCCTACTCCGAGGACTTCCGGCCGGCCACGCCCGATGAACCCACCGGCGACGTGCTCGCCCGAATCGCACTGCGCACCGCCGAGCTACCGGTCTCGGTCGGCCTGCTCGAGCCGCTGCTCTGCGAGGGCATTGCACCGGGAGAGTGCGAACGCGGCGAAGGCGGCAGCGAGCTCGGAACGGCGATCGTCGAGTCTCCTCGCGGACGCACGTTCTGCGCCGTTGAACTCGCCGCCGAGAACCGGGTGGTGCGGCTACGGCTGCGCACCGCGTCCTACGCGAACTGGGCGGCGGTCGCCGAGGCCGCAACCGGCGAGATCCTGCCCGAGTTCCCGCTGATCAACAAGAGCTTCGAGCTGTGTTACGCCTGTTGCGATCGGTAGCGGGCTTGGGGTGGACATTGCCATAACCCTGTACAAGTGATTGGATTACCAGGGGTGGCTCTTGCAGATTGGATAGGGGGTGGGCGGTATCGCCGCGCGGCCGTGCTGTTCGCGGTCGTGGTAGCGGCGGTCGTCTTTACGCGCTCGCAGGCCGCCCAGGCCACGACCGCCAACGCGAAAGTCGGTGGCCTCACGGTGCACCACTGCGGACAGAGTGCACGGGTGTGGTGTGGAACGCGCAGTGAGCCCTGGGACCGGAGCGATCCCGCTGCGGGCTCTCTGCAGGTCGGGTTCAAGCTGTTCATGCCGCCGCAGAAGCCGAGCGGAGTGGTGGTCGCCGTGGAAGGTGGGCCGGGATATCCGTCGATCGGCAGTGCACCCGAATATCGCGCCCTCTTCGGCCCGCTCCTGAAGACCCGCGCGCTCCTTCTGGTCGACAGTCGCGGCACCGGCCAGTCTGCGGTGATCGCCTGCAAGGCGCTGCAGCGCTACGAGGGCCGCACCGACATCGCGAAGTTCCAGCAGATGGTCGGCAAGTGTGGTCAGTCCCTCGGCACCCAAGTGGGTCTCTACCGCACGAACGCGGCCGCCGACGACGTCGCCGATGTCGTGCGGGCGGTCGGCCTCGGCAAGATCGACCTCTACGGCGACTCCTACGGCTCGTGGTTCGTGCAGGCGTTCGCCGCCCGCCATCCCGCGCTCCTGCGATCGCTGATGCTCGACTCGACGTACTCGCGCACCGACATCGATCCCTGGTACCGGTCGACCCTCTCGACCGAGCGCTCGGCGTTTCGGGCCGTGTGCGCCCGCGACGTCTCGTGTTCGGTGGTTCCGGGAGATCCGTGGCAGCGCATCGCAAAGCTCGCCGCCCGGTTGCGGCAGAAGCCGATCTCCGGCTGGACCACCGATCCCGAAGGTGCGCGGGAGTTCCAGACGGTCACCGTGCGCACGCTGGTCGACGTGACCGCCGATGCGGGCTTTGACCCACTCATCTACCGCAATCTGGACGCTGCGGTTCGCGCCGCCCAACACGGCGTCACCCGTCCGCTGCTGCGGCTGGCCGCAAACGCCGCGGCGATCGACAACACGACTCCCCGTTCTGCCGCCGACTACTCCGACGGTCAGTACTTCGCCGTCGCCTGCGCCGACTACCCGCAGCTGTTCGACATGTCGGCCACTCCGGCGCAGCGCCGCGCGCAGCTGCAGTCGGCGGTGGCGGCCGGTCCCGGTGCGGCGCTGCGTCCGTTTCGGCCGAGCGAGTGGATCTCGATGAACCAGTACTCCGAGGCGTCCACCGGGTGCCTGGACTGGCCGCAGCTCACCACCACCGCCCCGAGGGGCATCGACCCCTCCAACTCGGTTCCGACGCTGGTGATCGGCGGCGATCTCGACTCGTGGACTCCCGCCGCCGACGCTGCACAGTTCGCCCACACCCTGGGCACCAGGGTGCGGCTCGTGGTGATGAGAAACGCCGTCCACACCGCCACCGAGGGTGACATCGTGCCGACGGCGGCGACGGCGTGCGGGCGCAGCATCGTGCGCGCGTTCGTCCGCAAGCCCGCGGCCGTCGACGCGTTGGATGCGAGCTGTGCCGCCCACGTACCGGCGATCCACACGCCGGGCACGTTTCCCAAGCTGCTGCAGGGAGTGCGCGGCGCCAGGGTGGCCGAGGGCAGTGCCGGTGCGACGGCCCGGAGGGCGGCCACGGTTGCCGCGCAGGCGATCGGCGATGCGACCGGCAGCTGGTGGTCGGACGACGGAGACTCGGGAGCCGGGCTCTACGGTGGCACGTTCGCCGGCACCGGGGACGCGGTCGTCCAGATGCATCTGCACGGTTACCGCTGGGTTGCCGACGCGACGGTGACCGGCACGGCAACCTGGACGCTTGCCAGCGGCAGGGTACGCGGACGCGTGACTGTGCAGTACCACGGCCATAGCGCCATCTACACGATCGCGTACTCGCAGGCGGGGCGGTGGGCGGTGGTTCGCTCTGGCGAAACGGTCTTCTCGACGCCGGCCCCATGATCTAGTTGCATAAGTCCCAAGCCAGCCGATAAAGTGGAACTGCGCTCGTGAGCGATCCGGTGATGCTGGTTCGGCTCCACTCGCGAGAGGTAGTGGCCTCGCCGTTGCCGTCGCCGTTGCTCCGGCGGGTCGGAGTGTTTCCGACCCCCTCGTCGATACCGTTCCGGCCCGCCGGTGGAGCGGCTCGCCGATGGACCACGTGATAGCGTCGCGGTGTGGCCTCGGATCCTCTCCTGCTCGGCTGTGGCGACCTCGATGCGCTGCCGCTCTTCTCGCGCATCGATGCGGCCGGTGAGCGCACGGGTTACGAGCCCGCGGTCGCGCGGCTGATTGGCGCCGAGCTGGGAGTGGAGGTGCGTTGGGTCGGCCTGCCCTGGGCCGAGTTCTACCCGGCCATCGCCGACGGCCGGGTGCATGCGGTGCTGTGCGGCCAGGGCATCACCGCGGCGCGGCGCGAGCTCGCCGATTTCTCCCAGCCCTACGCCGTCTTCGACGAGTCGCTGGTGGTGCGCAGCGACAACCCGGTCACTTCGCCCGACCAGCTAGCGGGACAGCGCATCGGGGCGATCGACGGCAGCACCAACATGGCGCTGGCCGAGACGTTCCCCGGCGTGGTGACCGTGCCGTTTCCGGGCACCGTTGATGTGTTCGGCGACATGATCCGGGCGCTGCGCAGCGGCGAGATCGACGGGTTCGTGGACGACGACGTGGTGATGGTGCCGCTGGGCGACGATCCGGACCTTCGGCTCGCGTTCACGATCCCGACCGGCAACCGCTGGGGTATCGCGTGCCGCCACGGCGACCCGCTGGTCGCCGACCTGGACGCGGCTCTGGCGGCGGTGACCGCCGACGGCCGGCTGCGCACCGCGTGGGAACGGTGGATGCCGTTCCTGCCGTTCGCACTCTGAGGTGAATAAGAGGGGTCAGTCGCCTTTTATTCACCAGTACGCATCCAGGTGTCCTTCCTGCCCGTTGTGAATAAAAGGCGACTGACCCCTCTTATTCACTCCCTTCTTTGCATTCGCGCAGGGTTTGGGCGGCTCGCCTGTCAACCAGGGTAAGGGCGCGGGTATCGAACCGCGCCGGGTTTCGACAGGAGGAGCATCATGAGGGGACGTTTGATCACAACGGCGGCGGTGTTGGCAGTGACGGCTGGGGCGGGAGCGGCATTCGCGTCGGCCTCGCACCAGGCCGCAGACGACAACGGTGGAGTCACCGTGACCCGCGTGCACCACGCCGCCGAGCACGTGCACCGGCAGCGTCGCGCCGACGACCGCGGCCGCGGTGCGGACGATCCGGTTGGTCACGATCAGGGTGATGACCGCGGTGGGGCTGGTGTGCAGAGCGGTGGTGCGGATGACCCGGTTGGTCACGATCAGGGTGATGACCGCGGTGGCGCTGGTGTGCAGAGCGGTGGTGGGGACGATCCCGTTGGTCACGATCAGGGCGACGACCACGGCGGCGACGACCACGGCGGCAGCTCGGGTCGCGGTTAGACCCGAAACGCTGAGCAAGGGAACGCAGAGGAAGTGCCTGGCACTTCCTCTGCGTTCGACCTAGTCATCCGAGCCCGACGAGCCGCTCGAGTCGCCGCCCCCGCCGGATGAGCCTCCACCGGATGAGCCGCCCCCGCCGCCCGATCCGTGGCCGCTGCTCCCGCTCGAGCCGCCGTCGGTGGTGCTCGGGCCCGATGAACCGCTTGACCCGTGCTTCGAGCCCCGGCCAGAGCCGCTCTTCGAGTCGTCCGACCCCGACCGGCGGCCGCCTCGATCATCGCCCGGCGCGTCGTCGCTGCCGTGGCCGCCCGACGAACCGCGTCCGGAGTTCGACTCCGACTCATGCCCGCCGTGGTGATGCGATGCCTCCACCTTGGCCTGCGCCTGACGGGAGTGCGGACCGGTGTTCAGATCGCTGTGGACGGTGACCACCGTCGCGGTCACCGCGAGCGTCGCGGCCGCCGTCTTGGCAAGCGCCGCCACGGCACCCGTCTTGCTGGCGATCGCCGCTCCGCCACCGCCTGCCCCCACGGTACCCGCCCCAGCTCCCGCTCCGGCGCCAACCAGCGTGAACCCCGGCACCGCCGCGGCCAGTGCGTGACCGACGTGGATGCTCGGCGCGAGCAATGCGATGCCGGCGATCGCCGCCGCCTGCTTGAGCCGCGTCTGCGCAGTGCCACATCTCGAGCAGCCCGCCACGTGAGCCGCATCCTCGGGCGTCAATGGGCGATCGTCGGCCAGCCGCGCGCAGACGTCGGCGCACTGAGCGTCGCCGGCGCCCGCGGCCAGCACTCCGGCGCGGGCCCGCACCAGCAGCGACTCGACCGCCGACTCGGTGGTCTCGAGCACGCTTGCGATCTCGCGGTTGGAGAGTCCCGACCAGTGGCGCAGCACGAACGCGTGGTGCTGGGACTCGGGGAGCGTGTAGAGCACCGCCTGCACCTGCGCGAGCTGCGCGTTCGCGTCGTGGTCGACATCCGCGTCGGCACCGCCCTCGGCCACGTCGCTGCGGTCAGAGGCAGGCTGCTCGCGGCGGCCGGCAAACAGATTCAGCGCCCGCCGCTTGATGACGGTCGCAAGCCAGGCGGCCGGTACGGCGATCCGCTCGCCGCGGGCCAGCGTGCGGTGCATCTGCAGGAACGCGATCTGCACGAGGTCGTCGGCGTCCTCGCGGCTGCCCGTCAGGTGGTACGCGTAGCGATACGCGCCGGGTGAGTGCTCGCGATAGATGGCGGTGAGTTCTCGCCCTCTGCGATTGCGTGGGGATGCGAATACCGCCATGGCCGTTCTCCGCATACGGCGGCTGCGGTCGATCGGATCTCGTTACGCCAGCACGCCCCGCAGCGCTGCTCGCGCAGCGTTGTAGCCGCACATACCGTGCACGCCGCCACCCGGTGGGGTGGACGCGCCGCACAGAAGGATGCGCCGATGGGGCGTGGTGGCCGGGTTCCAGCGCAGGCTGGGCCGCTGGATCACGCCCCGCAGGTCGGCAGCGCCGCTGTTGATGTCGCCGCCCACGAAGCTCGCGTCATGCGCCGCCATTTCGACGGCGTTGATCGTGCTGCGGGCCAGCACGACGTCGCCGAAACCGGGCGCGAACCGTTCCAGCTGGCGTTCGATGGCGGCGGTCATATCGGCGGCCGACCCATTCGGCACGTGGCAGTACGCCCACAGGGTGTGCTTGCCCGCAGGCGCCCGCGACGGATCGACCAGCGACGGCTGGGACACGAGCACGTACGGCCGTTCGGCCACCCTGCCGGCGGCCACATCGCGCTCGGCGATCGCGATCTCGGCGGCCGTGCCACCGATGTGCACCGTGCCCGCCCGGCGGCACGGCTCAGCCGTCCACGGCACGGGCTCCGAGAGCGCGTAGTCGACCTTGAACACGCCCGGTCCGTGGCGAAAGTCGCGCAGCCGGCGCCGGAACCGCTCGGGCAGCGACCGGCCGCAGATGCGCTCCACCAGGCTCGGCGAGATGTCGAACAACACGGCCCGCGCGTCGCCCACGTCGCGCAGCGAGGTCACCTCGCGATCCGTCTCGATCTCGCCGCCGAGCGACCGAAGCAGCGACGCCATCGAAGCCGCGATCGCCGCCGACCCGCCCGCCGCGATCGGCCAGCCGACGCTGTGGCCGTGCATCAGAAGCGTCAGCGCAAACGCGCCGGTGGCGGGACCTTCGAGCGGCTGCATCGCGTGCGCCCCGCAGCCCGCCAGCAGCGCCTTCCCCTCGTCGGAGCCGAACCGCCGCTCCAGGCGTGTCACCGACTGCAGACCCACCAGCCCGAACCGCCCGGTCTCCACCGGGTGGCGTGGAATGCGCCACACCGGGCCGGCCAGGATGTCGGCCGTGATCGGCTCCCAGTGCTCGACCAGCGGCGCCATCAGCCGCCGGTAGGCCCCGCCGTCTGCGCCGTCGAGTTCGGCCGCGGTCCGGTCGAGCGAACGGTGCAGCACCGCTGCCCGGCCGCCGTCCAGCGGGTGGGCGAGCGGAACGTCGGGATGCAGCAGCTCCAGGCCGTGCTCCTCGAGCGAGAGCGACCGCAGGAACGGCGAGGCCAGCGCCATGGGGTGCACCGCCGAGCAGACGTCGTGCCGAAACCCCGGCAGCGTCAGCTCCTCGGTGCGGGTGCCTCCACCGAGCTGTGCGGCCGCCTCCAGCACGCGCACCGATCGTCCCGCCTGCGCCAACGCGATCGCCGCCGCCAGGCCGTTTGGGCCCGCGCCGACGACGATCGCATCAACGTCAGCTCGGCGAATCGGAACGCCTAAACGGTCGGCTCACCAGGCGCAGCGGCGCAGCGGCGGTGTGCATGCCCGAGCGCACGCCCGAGTTGTGCCACACGTTTCCCGCCCGGCCCCACTGGCGGCGACGATCGACGCACACCGACTCGGTGGTGACCTCGCCGGCCACACCGAAGGCCGCCGCGAGTGCGCGCAGCGTGTGCTCCCAGTGCGCGTCCTCCTGGCTGTGGCCGCCCATCGTCATGCCCAGCTCGTAGAGGGGATCGGACGCGCGCATCAGCACCTGCGCCTGCGCGCTGGTCACGCCCTGCGAGGCCGCGGAGCTGAACGTGATCCAGCCCGCGAACATGTGCCCCTGTGGGGTCATCAGCGTGAAACATACGTCGTCGGCATAGATCACGAGCACGCCGGTGGAGAGCTTCAGGTGGCCGGGCATCGTCAGGTCGAGCACCGCCACCTCGCCGGGCGCGATCCCGGCCAGCGGAGCGAAGAACCTGTTGCCCTTCGGCCAGAAGGTGGGGAACTCGCGCTTCCAGGTGGCGATCACCTGCTCGGGTGTCGCGTCGCTGCCCACCAGATCGACGCGGTAGGTCTTCTGCCACATGCGGCCGAAGCCCTGCACCGGCGAGGTGGGCCGGCGGCCGGCCACGTTGATGCCCGTGCCGCCGGGCTGCACATCGCCAACGCTCAGCTTCTGCACGGGTTTTGCCCATGCGTCGCCGTCGGTTCGAGAACCGCTCATCATGTCGTCCTTTCGAAAAGCCGGGGTCAGGCAGCGGCGAGCGCTTCGGCCTCGTCGCCGTAGATACCGATCGCCTCGTCCAGGCGGGTCAGCTCGAAGATCTGCCGGTAGTGCTCGGTCAGGCCGAACGCGCGCAGCTTCTGGCGGTTGCGGTTGGCGCGCACCAGGAGCGTCACCAGCAGGCCGATCCCGGTCGAGTTCATGTACTGCAGGTCGGTGAAGTTGAGGATCACAAGGCGCGTCTGCTCGCCGCTTGCGCGGGCGTACGCGTCCATCAGCGCCGGCTCTGCAGCCGCCGTCACCTCGCCTTCGAGGTCGATGACGCTCGTTCGCCTCGGACGGGTTACGCACCGTCATCGATATGGTCGCCTCGTTCATGCAGTCCCTCCCTGTGTGGCCGCTCGAGCGCTCTGCTCGTCAGCGAAAATGGACATGAAGTCGGAGAGCCGGGTGATCTCGAAGATCTCCCGATAGTGGTCGGAGAGCCCGCATGCGGCCACCATCCGGCCGTCGGCCCGGGCGCGGCCGAGGAGCCCCACGATCAGTGCGATACCCGTCGAGTTGATGTAGACGACCCGCGAGAAGTCGAGTACCACGGTGCCGTCGGCGGACGCTGCCGCAGCGGCGTAGGCCGCATCGAGGCTCTCGCGCGCCCCGCCGTCCACGTCGCCCTCGAGCTCGATCGTCGCGATCCCCTCGGTGACGTGCACCTGTGTTTCGAGTGGCGCCCTCATCCCTGCCTCCCATCGCGGTGGACGACCAGCTCGAGCGTGTGCTCGGGCCCGTCGACCGGCCGCACGTCGTCGACCATGTTGCGGATCAAGAAGAGCCCCCAGCCGCGCGGCGTCTGATCGCCGGACAGCTTGGCTTCGAGATCGGGCGGCGGCGCTTCGGGCAGCCCGTGAACGTGGCCGCCGTCGGAGATCCGCACCCGCACCTCGCCGGCCGCAGCCAGCACCCGCACCCGCACCGGGACCGACTCATCGAACCCGTTGCCGTGCTCCATCGCGTTCATCGTGGCCTCGCCGACCGCCGTCTTGAGGCGCTCCAGCTTGTCGGCATCCAGACCGGCCGTGCTCAGCGCGGCCGCCACCTGGTCGATCGCCGCGCGCTCGTTGCCGGGGGCGCTCGCGACGGTGAAGTCGGCGAGTTCGGCCAGCTCCGGCTCACGGTTGATGGTGACCAGGGTGATGTCGTCCTCCTGCTCGGCGGTCTCGCCGGTGAACCGCTGGACGCTCTCGAGCACCCGTGCGATCGCCGCGGCGCCGTCGGTGCGGCCGGCGGCGGCCAGCTCGCCCGCCAGCCGGCCCGAGCCGAACATCTCGCGCTGCGGGTCGTGGGCTTCGGTGACGCCGTCGGAGTAGAGCAGGAGCTGAGCGCCGGGTGCCAGCACCGCCTCGGTCTGCTCGTAGGTCATGCCGGTCATCAGCCCCAGCGGCATGCCCCGCGCGCGCAGCTCTTCGGCCTTTCCGTCGAGCGCGACGATCGGCAGGTTGTGGCCGGCGTTGGCGAACACCAGCCGGCCGCTGGCCACCTCGAGCACGCCGTAGAGACACGTCACGAACATGTTCTCGGGGATGTCGGGGCACAGGTGCTCGTTGACCCGCGCCAGCACCGCGCCGGGCTCGAGCAGCCGCTGGGCGGCGGCGCGCAGCACGCTGCGGGTGGCCGCCATCACCAGCGCCGCCGGCACGCCCTTGTCGGTCACGTCGCCGATCACGATGCCGAGCTTGCCCGGCTCCAGCTCGATGAAGTCGTAGAAGTCGCCGCCCACCTCGCGGGCCGGCTGATAGGCCGCGGCGATCCCCCAGCCCTCGGGCTGCGGCACCTGCCGGGGCAGGAAGTTCTGCTGGATCAGCCGGGCCACCGCAAGCTCGGCATCGAGCCGCTCGCGGTTGCGGATCTCGGCCTCCTGCTCGCGCACCAGCTGGCCCACGCGCACGGCCGGCGCGGCCTGCGCGGCGAGGTTCTCGAGCAGCCGCCGGTCGTCGCGCGAGTACTCCTGGTCGGAGAGCCGCGGGCCCAGGCTGAGCATGCCGATCAGCTCGCCCTGGGTGACCAGCGGCACCACCAGCTTCACGCCGTTTGCGCGCAGCTTCTCGAGGCCGGCCGACTCCAGCTCGAGGCTGTCGACGTCGACCGCTCCCGGTGCGCTCTGCAGGTAGGGCAGCAGCGGATCGTTGGGCGCCAGATCGACGGGCGTCGTGACGGTGGTCGCGGGCGCCGGAGCGCTGACCTCGGCGGTCGCGCTCTGGGTCGTGGGGCGGCTGCGGCCGATCACTCTGCGCAGGTTGTAGGCGACGGTGCTCATGCTCATGTTCTATCGGTCCCCCGTTCCGCATCCGTTACGGGACGCAGCCAGATGCTTGCCTGACGCGGCTGAAGCGTGGAGCCCACCACGTCGAGCAGGTCGCCGGACAGCGAGTCCAGGTCGATCTCCTCGCGCAGCAGCCCGCTGAACTGCTCGACGACCGTCGTCGCGTCGTAGCCGGTGCGGTGAAACCGGCGGTCGACGACGCGGCGGATGCGCACCAGCAGCGGCTGGAACGCGGCCGCGGCCAGCAGCGTCGACAGTGTCACCGCGACGGCTCCGGACTGGCCGAACCCGCCGCGCACGACCGCTCCGAGCACCGCGATCGCGGCGAGATAGATGGCCGCCAGCGCCGCCAGCAGCACGGCGTAGGTGACGGTGCGGCGGATGATCAGATCGACGTCGTACAGCCGGTAGCGCAGCATCGCCATGCCGATCGAGGCGGGTATCAGCGCGTAGATGAGGCCGTATCCCACGACGAACCCCCCGGCCGCGGAGTTCACCACGAACAGCACGAACGTCAGGATGATCGCCCACAGCACCAGCCGCATCTGCTGGCGCTCGGTGCCCTGCGAGCGGCGATAGCGCACGACCGACGACACGGCTCCGGCCAGCAGCAGTCCGCCGATGCCGATTGCGACCGCCACCAGAACTGCGGTGCTCGCCGCCGCCTGGACGCCGATCGGGTTAGGGGTATCGCCGGCGAACCCGGCTGCACGCACGAGCACCACCGCCAGCACCAGAAGCGCGGCGAGGTCGGCGGGCACCAGCCATCTCCACCGTCGGCCGGCCGGCCGGCCCGTGGGAAAGACCGCGGGCACCAGCAGGCCGAACCCGATCAGCCCGAGCATCCATCCCACTCCGGCAACAAACCACGCCGGCAGTATTCCCGGCCCCGGTGCCCCACTCGACATAGGTGCCGAACCCCAGTGAGGCGCAGACCAGCATCGGCGTGAGGCAGAACATCCATCCGACGGGATTCGCCGGTTGCGCGCGAACGATCAGCAATCCCATCGCCGGCATTGCCAGCAGCAGCAGGCCAAACGGCACCAACTCGAGACCGTCGGTCACGTTTCCCCCACCGTGGGCCATGGCGCTGACCGCCCCCAGCAGCATGAAGGCGGCGGTGAGCACGATGGTCGCGACGGCCAGTGGCACGGCACGGCCGCCGAGGGGATGGCGCGAGCTTGAGATTGGTGCAGCTGTCGTTGGCACGCCTCCTCCTGCGAGACCAGAGCATCCGCGATTGTGACGGTGCTGACAAGGATGGTGGCCAAGTTTCGTGACGAGATCGTTACGGAGTCCAACCGCGGGGTTGGTTCGTGACGATCGCTCTGCCATACTCGTCGTCATGAGCATCCGCGTGGATCTGCTGGGACCCCCGCTGATCGAGGTCGACGGCGCGCCGCTGCGGGTGGATACCCGCAAGGCCACCGCGCTGCTCGCGCACCTGTGCCTGAACGGTGCCCAGGCTCGAGAGCTTCTGGTCGACCTGCTCTGGCCCGACGCCGACCCCGACCGGGGCCGCTCGGCGCTGCGGCGCACCCTCTCGACGCTGCGCACCGCGCTCGACGGGCGGTGGCTGACCGCCGACCGCGTGGTGGTGCGGCTCGATATCGACGCCGACGCGGTCGATGTCGCCAGGTTTCGGCGACTGGTTGCCGAGGCCGGGCAGGGCGACGACTCGATCCGATCGCTGACCGCCGCGGTCGCGCTGCACCGCGGCGACCTCCTGGAGGGCTTCGGCCTGCGCGACAGCGCCCGGTTCGACGACTGGCAGCGTGACACGGCCGCGGTATTGCGCGGCGAGCTGGCCTCGGCGCTCGACAGGCTCGCGGCCGAGCTGGTCGCAGCGGCCCGGCCGCTGGACGCGGTGGCGCCGGCCGAGCGGCGGCTGCAGCTCGACCCGCTCAACGAGGGCGCCCATCGCACCCTGATCGCGGTGTACGCCGCCGCCGGCGAGCGCGCCCAGGCGCTGGGTCAGTACCGCGACTGCGTACGGGTGCTCGACCGTGAACTGGGGGTGCGGCCGCTGCCCGAGACCACCGCGCTCTACGACACGCTGGTCGACGGCGACGGTCTGCCTGCGGTCGTCGAACCGCCGGTTCCACGGCGCGCCGCGCCGGTACGCTCGCCGCTGGCCGGCCGTGCCAATGAGGTGGCCCAGCTCTCGGCGCTGATCCGCGACCGCCACGGCGAGCTTGCGGTAATCGAGGGCGAGGCCGGAGTGGGCAAGACGCGACTGGTGGACGAGGCGCTCGCCGGAAGCGCGGGGGAGGCGGGGTCGGTGCTGGCGGCACGGGCGTTCGAGGGTGAGTCGGGACTCGCGTACGGTGCGCTCGCGTCGCTCTTGCGCGCCGCGCTCGAACAGGGTTCCGCCGAGCAGTTTGACGCCGTGCCCCAGCACTGGCGCGACGAGGCGGCGCGGCTGGTTCCCGAGTTTGGTGAGGCACCGGCGGTGGGCGCCGATCCTGGAGCTCAGCAGCGGTTGCACGAGGGCGTGGTGCAGGTGCTCGACGCGGCGCTGGGTGACTCCGGTGGCGTGCTCGTGATCGACGACCTGCACGCGGCCGACCCGGCGTCGCTGGGAGCGATCGCCTATCTCGCCCGGCGGCTTTCTGACCGGCCCGTGCTCGTGCTGGTGGCGTGGCGGCCGGAGGGCGTCGGCGAGGAGCACGGACGGCTGCGCCGCCAGGCGGCCGCGGTGATGCGGCTGGGCAGGCTCGATCGTGCCGCCGTGGCCGAGATCGCCGGTGCGGCGGGGGCGGCGGAGCACGCCGAGAGGCTCTATGCCGAGACCGAGGGTCTGCCGCTCTTCGTGGTGGAGTATCTCGCCAGCATGGCGTCGGCGAACGGTGCCGACCACGTGCCCGCGGGGGTGCGCGAGATGCTGGTCGCGCGGCTCGACTCGGTGGGCGAGGCGCCCTCCCAGCTCCTGTCGGCCGCGGCGGTGATCGGCCGCTCGTTCGATGTCGAGACCCTGCGTCACACCAGCGGCCGTGACGACGACGAGACGGTTGCGGGGCTCGAGGAGCTGACCCGCAGCGGACTGCTGGTCGAGTCGGGTGGGGGATATGCCTTCTCGCACGAGAAGCTGCGCGCCGTCGCCTACGAGCGCACGAGTCTCGCGCGGCGGCGGCTGTTGCACCGGCGAGCCGCCGACGCGCTCACCGATCATCGGGCGCCGGCCGCGGTGGTGGCGCAGCACCTGCTCGCGGCGGGCCGCGACGAGGACGCTGCACGGGCCTTCCGGCTGGCCGGCGACCGCGCGCGCGAGCTGCACGCCACGGCCGAGGCGATCGAGGCCTACCAGAGTGCGCTGGGGCTCGGCGATCCGGACCAGGTCGGGCTGCACACCGCGCTGGGCGACCTGCTCACACTGCGCGGCGACTACCGCGCGGCGATCGACGCCTACGAGGCGGCCGCTGCGCTGGCCCGGGGCGAGCAGTTGGGCCAGATCGAGCACCGGCTGGGCCGGGTGCACGACCGCCGCGGCGACACCCGCGCGGCCGAGCGCCACCTCGACGAGGCGCTACGGCTGGGCGGCGAGAACGCGCGGGTGCAGGCCGACCGCAGCCTCACCGCGAGGCGCCGGGGCGACGGCGCCGAGGCGATCGCTCTGGGCGAGCGGGCGCTCGCGCTGGCCGAGCAGGGCGGCGACAGCGAGGCCGTGGCCCAGGCGTGCAACATCCTGGGAATGCTGACCGCCGAAGCGGCCTATCTCGAGCGGGCGGTGGCGCTGGCCGAGACGCTCGACGACCGCACGGTGCTGGTGGCCGCTCTCAACAACCTCGCCCTGCTGCGGTCGCGCGCGGGCGATATCGACGAGGCCACCGCGCTCACCGAACGGGCTCTGGCGCTGTGCGCCCAGCAGGGCGATCTGCATCGCGAGGCGGCTCTGCACAGCAACCTGGCCGACCTGCATCACCGCGCCGGCCGCACCGAGCAGTCGATGGCGGCTGCGCGGCGCTCGGCGGCGCTCTTCGCCCACATCGGCGGTGAGGCCGAGATGCAGCCCGAGGTGTGGATGCTGGTCGAGTGGTGACGGCGATACTGCCGGGATGACATCGCCGGCGCAGACCTCGCAGACCCGGATCGAGCCGCTGGCAATGGTGGGGATCGTCCTCGCGCTCCTGTCGTTTCTGATGCTGCCGTTGGTCGGCGGCGTTGGTGCGATCCTGCTCGGCCGGGCGAGCCGGCGGAGGATGGATGCCGACTCCAGCCTGGGTCCGCGGGGCCTCGCGACCGCGTCGATCTGGCTGGGCGCCGCGAGCCTGGTGTTCTCGGTGATCACGCTGATCTTCCTGGTCCAGGAAGGCGTCCTCTAACCCGAAGCGCAACAAACGTGCCAGGCACGTCTGTTGCGTTTGTGCGTCCCGTTACGCACGCATACCCCGTGCCAGGCACTTTTGTGCGTGCTGCGACGTCGGGCCGAAGCGCATACCCCGTGCCAGGCACGTTTTATGCGTGCTTCGCCCGCATAAAAGGAGCCAGGCACCTCTCCCGCTGCGGCCGCTTGCTGATTCTGTTTATGCGTCCGGCTGCGCCGTCCGCATAAACGCGGCGAACATACGTTCGCTACACTGGGGCGATGGCACTGCGATGGGCACTGTCGGGTCAGGACGATCAGATGGCGCTGTTCGATCCCTACGCCGACGTCGAGCCGCGCCGCGAACTCCCCGGAGTCGAGTACCTGCACGTGCGCTCGCGCAAGATCATCAACCGCGTGCCCGCGGGCTCGCGGATGCCGTTCGAGTACACGATCAACGCCTACCGCGGCTGCTCACATGCCTGCACCTACTGCTTCGCGCGGCCCACGCACGAGTACCTGGGCATGGACGCGGGGCGCGACTTCGAGCAGCGCATCGTGGTCAAGGTGAACGCCGTCGAACTCGTCCGCAACGAGCTTGCCCGGCCCAGCTGGGGTGGTGATCACATCGCCATGGGCACCAACACCGATCCCTACCAGCCCGCCGAGGGCCGCTACCGGCTGACACAGCAGATCGTGGCCGAGCTGAGCGCCGCCGGAAACCCGTTCTCGATCCTCACCAAGAGCTCGATGATCGTGCGCGACGCCCAGCTGATCGCCGAGGCGCGGCGGCGCACCGACGTGGGCATCGCGTTCTCGATCGCCACCGTCGACAACGACGTGTGGCGGGCCACCGAGCCGGGCACGCCGCCTCCGGCCCAGCGGCTCGAGGCCCTCGCCCGCCTGACCGAGGCGGGCGTCCCGTGCAGCGTGCTGGTCGCCCCGATCCTGCCGGGAATCTCGGACGGCGAGCAGCAGCTGGACGAGGTCGTCCGCGCCTGCCGCGAGGCGGGTGCGATCTCGGTCTCGGCGATCGTGCTGCATCTGCGCCCCGGCGTGCGCGAACAGTTCATGCCCTGGCTCGAGAGCTACCGGCCCGAGCTCATCGGCGAGTACCGCCGCATGTACGCGAAGGCTTACGCGCCGGCGGAGGTGCGGGAGCGCATCGCGGGTGTGGTGCGCGGTGCCCGCGAGCGCGCCCGGCTCGGCCCAGGCCGCCCGTTCAGGCGGCCCGGACAGTTTGGAACCCGTGCCGAACGAGCGCCGGCTGCAGGTGGTTCGCGTCGGCGAGCTGGTGAATAGAAGGTGTCAGGCAGTTTCTATTCACCAGAACCGCATCTGGGACCCTCGGCTGCCTCGTGTGAATAGAAACTGCCTGACACCTTCTATTCACGATGGCGCTCGTCCAGCACGAGCTTCCGGCTGAGCGCCGCGATGTGCTCGGGCCCGGTGCCGCAGCATCCGCCCACGATCGCCGCCCCGTGCCGCACCCACTCGGTGCCGTAGGCGCCAAACTGCTCGGGCGCGATGTCGTGGAACACCCAGTTGGGCGGCCTCCAGTCGCCGTGATGCGGATAGGCGCCGACCGTGCCGTCCCATACAGATCGCACCACGTCGAGCGCCGCGGGCACCGCGGCGATGTCGCTGTGCATGACGAACACGGCGTCGACATGCTCGGTGGGCACCGCCCGGATCAGTGCCGCCACGTCCTCGCCGTCGATCGTCGTCGCCTTGCCGGGAGAGGCCTCGATCACCGAGATGCCCAGCCACACGGGCAGGCCGACGCCGGCGGCCGCCTCGATCGCGGGCAGCACGTGCTCGGCGGCGCCCATCATCTCGAGCGCGAACACCTCGGCTCCCGCCCCGGCGAGCACCTCGGCCTGGCGGCGGTATCCCTCGCGCAGCGCCGCGGAGTCGTGGCTCACGTCGAACTCCACATCGGTGCCGGCCAGACCGTTGGCCACATCGCGCGACATCGATCCCGCCACCACCACCTCGTCGCGCCCAGCCGCCGCGCGGGCGGCCACGGCAGCGGCGACCGCGTTGCGGTTGATCTGCTCGAACTGCTCGCCGTATCCCGCCGCGGTGAGCGGCCCCGGCCCCGTCGCAAAGGTGTTCGAGATAAGGATCTCGGCGCCGGCTTGCAGATAGAGCGCGTGCAGCTGCTGCACCACCTCCGGGTGGGTCAGGTTCGCGATCCCGCCCCACGCCTCGGTGTCCATCGGCACCCCGAGTGCCTGCAGGCCGGTGCCGGTGCCGCCGTCCATGATCACGACCTCGCCGGCCGCGATCCGCTCGTGCATCTGGGCAAGCCGGTTGGTCATGGCCGAAGGCTATCGCGGCCTGGCGTGCACCAGCACCCGGCCCGATTCGATGCGCGCGTCGTAAACCGCCACGCGCATGCCGGCGTCGTCGGGGCTGCGGCCACTCTCCAGGTCGAACTGCCAGCCGTGCCAGGGGCAGTGCAGCACGCGGCGGTCGGCCAGTTCATACGTCCCCGGCGCCCCCTCCAACCGGGTGCGCACGCGGCCGCGGCACAGCGGCGCACCGTGGTGCGGGCAGCGGTTGCGCAGCGCATGCACCCGGCCGGTCTCGCGGTCGAGCACCACGCCGATCTCGCGGCCCGCGACGCGGGTCACGATCACTCCTTCGGCTTCCAGCACGCCGGCGTCACCAACGTCGTGCCAGCTCACGCGATCGCCTCGCCCAGCCGCGCGCCGAACAGCTCGGCGGCGGTGTCGTGCATGATCGTGGCGCGCCATGCCGCGGGCAGCCTGCGCAGCATCTGCCGTGGGTCGTCGAAGTCCCAGTGCGGGTAGTCCGACGCGAAGCAGAGGATGTCGGGAGCCCCGACCGCCGCGAGCATCGCGAACAGCAGCTCGTCGTTGCCGTCGATCAGCTCGAGCGGCTGGGTGGTGAACCGGATGTGGTCGCGCAGCACCTCGCTTGGCCGCCGGTCGAGCCACGGCACCTCGGCGCGCAGACCCAGCCAGTTGGCGTCCAGCCGCCACAGGATGCCGGGCAGCCAGGCCAGCCCGCCCTCCATCAGCAGCACCCGCAGGCCGGGCACGCGTTCGAACGTGCCGTGGCAGATCAGCGACACCAGGTGGGTCATGATGCTGCAGGCCGATCCCAGCGTGTGCCACTCGACGTAGAACGTGGGCAGGCTCACGCCGCCCGAGGTGGTCGAGAGCCCCAGGCCCTCCTGGCCCGAGTGGATCGCCACCGGCAGGCCGGCTGCCGCGGCGGCCTCGAAGATCGGCAGGTAGCGGGGCTCGCCGTACGGCGCCTGCGACCCGCCGCACAGGAGCACGGCTGCAAAGCGCGGGTCGGCCGCGACGCGCTCGATCTCGACCACCGCCGCGCGGGTGTCCTGCGTCGGCACCAGAATCGTGCCCCGGTACCGCGGCGTCGGCGTCCAGCCACACGTCGCGGATCCAGTCGTTGTGCGCCCGCGCATAGGCCGCCGCGCGGTACGGGCTGGCCATCACCCCGACGGCGATGCCGTCATCGGCGGTCAGCAGCCCCACCTGCACATCGAACGGATCGAGCAGCTCGCGGCGGATCAGCTTGGGGGTCGAACCCGGCACGCCCTGCTCATCCAGTTCGAGTTCGGCGCGCATGAAGCCGGTGGGATGGTTCCAGGTGTAGCCGGGCATGCCCAGAAGCGGCCCCTGGTCGCGAAACCAGGCGCGCTGGGCCGGATCGACGAACCCGAGGAACTGCTCCGGGTCGCCGATCTGGACGTGCACATCGCAATCAATCATGGATCCGTAACCGCCTCCGTTATACTGAACAAATGTCCAAAGTTGCGCCCCGAGATGGTACCGGTGGGCGTGTGCACACGCAAGCGCGGCGCGGTCGCCGGTCGCGGGCCGACAGCGAGCGCACGCGCCGCTCGATCCTCGAGGCCACGCTGCGGATCCTGCACGACGACGGCCTGGCGGCGCTCACGCATCGCGCGGTCGCACGGGAGGCGGGCGTGTCGCTGGCGCTGACCTCCTACCACTTCGCCTCGAAGGAGAACCTGATCGCCGAGGCGCTCGACCTGGCCGCGTCCGAGACCACCCAAAGGCTGTCCCAGCGCGTGGCTGCGCTGGATGACACCGGGCCGCTCAGCTCCGCGGAGGTCGCCGAGCGGCTGTGCGATCTGGAGCTGGGCCGGCTGGGCGAGGCCGACCTCGCGCCCCTCTCGGTGGTCGAGATCTCACTGGCCGCGGCCCGCCGGCCGGCCCTGCACCGCAAGGCGGCCGAATGGAACGCGGCGTATCACGCAGTCGTCGTCGACCTGCTGGAGCGCGCCGCCATCCCCGATCCCGCGGCGGCGGCCGTGATCGTGGTCGGCACGCTGGAGGGGCTCGTGTTTCTGCAACTCGTCGAGAGCAATCCCGCGTTCGAGCACGAGGTGCTGCGGCCCGCCGTGCACCGCCTGCTCACCGCGTTGAGTGAATCAGGAGTGCCAGGCACTCCTGATTCACTCGGTACGGGCGTCAGCCGCCGACGCGGATCAGCTTCTTGTTGACGAACTCGTCGGCGCCGTACTTGCCCAGCTCGCGGCCCGAGCCGGAGCGCTTCACGCCGCCGAACGGCAGCTCTGCCCCGTCGGCTCCGACGATGTTGACGTAGACCATGCCGGCGTCGATCTTGTCGGCGACCCGGGCGGCCTGATCGGCATCGGTCGTGAACAGGTACGAACCCAGACCGAACGGCGTGTCGTTTGCCAGCCGCACAGCCTCGTCCTCCGACGACACCTTGTACACCGATGCGATCGGACCGAACAGCTCCTCGTAGTACACGGAGTTATCCGGCGTGATGTCGGTCAGCACGGTGGCATCGAAGAAGTTGCCGTCGCGCTTTCCGCCGATGGCCACCTTCGCGCCGCCCTTGATGGCGCGATCGAGCTGGTCACCCAACCGGTCGGCAGCGGTGGTCGACGAGAGGGGGCCGAGCGCCGTGTCTTCCTTGGTCGGGTCGCCCGGCGTGATCTCGGCCACGGCCGCCTTGAACTTGTCGAGGAACGGCTCGTACAGCTCGTCGATGACGATGAACCGCTTGGCGGCGTTGCATGCCTGGCCGGTGTTGTCCATGCGCGCAGCCACCGCGGACTCGACGGTGGCGTCCAGATCGTCGGTGCTGAGCAGGATGAAGGGATCCGATCCGCCCAGCTCCAGCACGACCTTCTTCAGGTACTTGCCCGCCAGCGAGGCGACGGCACTGCCGGCGCGCTCCGAGCCGGTCACCGAGATGCCCTGGACGCGCGGATCGGCGATCACACTTTCGATCTGCTCGTTGGTCGCGTAGATGTTGACGTAGGCGCCCTCGGGGAACCCGGCGTCGGCGTAGATCTGCTGCAGCATCTCGGCCGTCTCGGGGCACTGCGGCGCGTGCTTGAGCAGCACCGTGTTGCCGATGATCAGGTTGGGGCCGGCGAACCGCGCCACCTGGTAGGTGGGGAAGTTCCACGGCATGATCCCGAGCAGCACGCCCAGCGAGCTGCGCCGGATGATCGCGCTGCCCTCGCCGGCGAGCAGCTTGATCGGCTCGTCCTTGAGCAGCTCGGGGCCGTTGTCGGCGTAGAAGTGGTAGATGTCGACGCAGAAGTCGACCTCGCCCAGCGCCTGCTCGACGGGCTTGCCCATCTCGCGCACGGCGGCGTCGGCGAGCTCCTGGCGGCGCTCCGAATGCAGATCGCCGACCTTGCGGATCAGCTCGGCGCGCTCTGCCGCGGTGGTCGTAGCGAGACCACTCCTCGTGCGCCTTGTGGGCGCTGGCGATCGCCGCTTGCAGGTCGCTGTCGGAGATCGTCGGGTATTCCTTGACCGTATCGCCGGTCGCGGGATTGATGACCGCGTAGTCGCTCATCGCGCTCCTTGGTTTTGTGGTCGCAGACAAAGGGCTCCGGCTCGCACCGGCCGGATCAACCGAATGATATCCAGCGCCGTAGGTACGCGCTGACTAGGCTGGCTTTGTCAACCCACGGAGGCATCACATGGATCCTCGACCACCCGTTCCCCCGTTCACCGCAGAGACCGCCCGCAAGAAGGTGCAGGCGGCCGAGGATGCGTGGAACACCTGCGACCCGGTGCGGGTCGCCCGGGCCTACACCCCCGACTCGTCCTGGCGCAACCGCGACGAGTTCTTCGAGGGCCGCGACGCCATCGTCGCGTTCCTGGAGCGCAAATGGGCGGGCGAGCTCGAGTACCGACTTCGTAAAGAGCTCTGGTGCTACCAGGACAACCGCATCTCGGTGCGATTCGAGTACGAGAGCCGCGACCCGTCCGGCCAGTGGTGGCGCAGTCACGGCAACGAGCACTGGGAGTTCGACGAACTCGGTTACATGCGGCGCCGTGACGCCAGCATCAACGACTACCGCATCGACGAGTCCGAGCGGCGCATCCACACCGACCGGCCCAGCCCGTACCGACCGTAATTACACCGGCCTGCAGCGGAGGTCGGGTGAACTCCAGCACCAGCGCGTCGCCCTCCGGCACGGCGCCATGGGCTGCGGGCAGGGTGGCCGCTGACGCCGCCCAGCCGGCGTCGCTGCGCAGCGCCAGGCGCAGCGAATCGGACTCGATCGTGGCCGCGATTTCCAACACCGCGGCTCCGGCGGACTCTGCAAGCGCCGCGACATCTCGTCCCACGCGGTCGGCGGCGAGAGGCGTGAGCCGCGCCCGAATTGCCGCGGCAGCCGCGAAATCCTGCACGATTCCCGGCCGGGCAGGTGTGTTTGGGACGGTCAGAAGCAGCGTACCCTTCATGCAGGGATGATTTTGAGCGAATCCGTACAGACCATTGCAACCCTCAACGTACCCGCTGACGCGAGGATGTTGTCGGTATGTCGGATGGTGCTGGGGGGAGTGGGACGGGGCACGGCGTTCGACGATGCTGCGGTCGAAGACCTCAAGCTCGTGCTCTCCGAAGTGGCCGGTGCCGCCATATTGGCGGCCCCCGACGGCTCGTCGATCGGCATCGAGTACAAGACGTCTCGCACCGATCTCGAAGTGATCGTTTCGAGCGCGAACGGGAGTTTCTCGCTGGACGGCGGCGACGTCGATCTGACCTGGCTGCATGA
Organism: uncultured Actinomycetes bacterium; assembly: GCA_963796875.1. Lineage (GTDB taxonomy): Bacteria > Actinomycetota > Thermoleophilia > Gaiellales > JAICJC01 > CAVPTL01. The sequence continues at coordinate 636,829 of CAWCNL010000002.1, read as the reverse complement.
GTTGTGCACCGAACTGGAAGTGATCGTGGATCCCGGGCGCCGAATCTGGCGTGAAGGTTCGATTCAGCCGGTCTACCGAGCGTCGCTGAGGCGCGGATGCGGCGGTGGAGCGGCGGGGATGATCCGGTTCTCGATGGACGACAGCCTCTGCCGTGGGTACCATCGCTGTTATGCAAACGATTGGCGGAGACGCACTCAGAGGACATCTGGAGCTGTTGGTTCTTGCTGCACTACGCGGCGAACCCGCTCATGGATATGAAATTGCACAGCGGCTCTTGGCGCGTAGCGACGGCGCGTTCGACATCCAGGAGGGCAGCCTCTACCCGGCCCTGCACAGGATGGAACGCTCGAAGCTCGTGTCCAGCCGGTGGGCCGAGGGTGAGCGTGGACCGCGGCGGCGGGTATACAAGCTGACCGCCCGCGGCGAACGTGAGCTTCGGGGTCAGCGCACCGAGTGGCGCGCGCTGGTCGACGCGATGGCGTCGATCGTCGACCCTGGCGCCTTGACCACCTAGGAGTTTCTGTGAAATTCGCTGTCTCCACACCTCAGCTGGTGGGCGACGGCATGTTCGACCCCGCGGAGCTGCGCGACTACCTCGCCGCGGCGGACGCGCTCGGCTTCGAGAGCGTGTGGGCGCAGGAGCACACGTTCGGCTCTCAGCCGGTGCTCGCGCCGCTCGAGATGCTGACCTTCGCCGCCGCCTGCAACGAGCGGCTGAGGTTGGGGTGTGCGGTGTTCGTGATGCCCACCCGCAGCCCGGTGCACCTGGCAAAAGCCGTCAGCTCGGTCGACCAGCTGAGCAGAGGCCGGCTCGAAATCGGGCTGGGAGTGGGCGGTGGGGGCGGACTCGAGGCGTTCGGTGTGAGTCCCCGCGAACGCGCGCCGCGGCTGGAGGAATCCGTGCAGCTGATGCGCGCCTGCTGGACGCAGGATCCAGTCCAGTTTGACGGCCGCTTCTGGCAGGTGCACGGTCAGACCATGGCGCCTCCACCGTTTCAGAAGCCCGGCCCGCCGATCTGGATCGGCGGCAGCCATCCCAACGCGCTGCGCCGTGCGGTGGCGATCGGCGACGGGTTCTTCGGCGCCGGCAGCCGCACCACCGCGGCGTTCACCGAGCAGATGCGGGTGATCCGCGCCGAGCTGGAGGCAGCCGGGCGCGATCCGGCGTCGTTTCCCATCGCCAAGCGTGTGTACACGGCCATCGGCGACGACCGCGAGGCGGTGCGCAGCCGGATGGCTGCCGCGATCGCGGCGCTGTACGGCACCGATTCGCTCGCAGATGTGATGGTCGCGGGCACGCCCGACGACGTGATCGCGGGCTATCGCGCAGTGGCCGCGGCCGGCGCCGAGCGGATCCTCGTGAACCTGCTCTACGACGACCACGCCCAGATGCAGCGGATCGCCGCCGAGGTGCTGCCGGCGGTCGGCTGAATCCATGGCCCTGCAGATCGAGCGGATCACTGCCGAGGCAGACCTCGACCGGCTGCGGCCGCTGTGGCTGCAGCTGCACCGCTACCACCGCGATGTTGCTCCTGAGCTGAGTCCGTATGTGGACGACGCGGCATCGTGGGCGGCTCGGCGGGCCCTCTACGCCTACGTGCTGGGCCGCGGTGGGTTGGTGGCGGTGGCCTCGGACGGCGCCGACCTCGGCTACGTCGTGTCGGGGAGCGCCGTGCCGCACTGGACAGCGACGCTGGACGTGCCGCCCGAGGTGACCGAGCTGCTGACGCTGCTGGTGGTGCCCGACGCACGCGGCCGGGGCGTGGGTACCGCCATGCTGGAGCTGTTCGACGCGGAAGTCGAGCGGTCGGGCACTCCCGCGGCGCTGGTCGGCGTACTACCGCAGAACACCGGAGCGATTGCGCTCTACGAGCGGCACGGCTTTCGGCCGGCGTGGCTGACCATGACGCGGTTCCAGCGCCCTCGGGTGGCGCCGCCCAGCCCGTTTGCGTGGGAGCGGGTCGAGCCCGGCGAGGTCGATGCGCTCAAGCCGCTGTGGCTGCAGCTGCACGAGCACCATCGCCAGATCGCTGCCGATCTTGGCCCCTTTCTGAGCGACGACGCCTCGTGGGCGGCGATCCGCGACATCGTCGCCGCCGATGCGCGCGACGGGCTGGCGTTTCGCATCGGCCCGGCCGAGCGGCCGCGGGCGATGATGACCGGCTCGATGGGCCGCGACTCGCAGGTGTGGCAGGACACGTGGGTGACCACCGCGCCGGTCGCCGAGCCCGATGTGCTCGTGGTCGACCGTGCTGAACGCGCGACCGGTCTGGGTTCGGCGCTGATGGATATCTACGACGCCGCGCTGGCCGCCCGCGGTGCGACCGACCAGGCGCTCGCGGTGATCGCGCCCAACTCCCGGGCGATCAAGCTGTACGAGCGGCGCGGGTTTCGCCCGGCGCTCCTCGAGATGACCCGCTTCGGCCGCTAACGCAGAGAACGCGCCCCTGAATAAAAGGGGTCAGTCCCCTTCTTTCAGGGTGCTTCTACGGTTACGCGTTTGCCTTGGCGGGATCCTGGCGCACGATCACGGTGTCGAGCACCGGGCTGATCTCGTCTGCAGGCATGCCGACTCGGTTGGCATGGTCGCGGATCGCCTCGGGGCTCGAAGCCTCGTAGATGCAGATCGTGCCGAGCGAGCCGTCGGGCTCCTCGACCACGTAGCTGCGAATCCAGCGGATGTCGTTGGGCATGTCCTGGTCGCCGATCCGCGCTGAGACTGCGGCGGCCTCCTCGAGCTTGTCGCCGGTGGTCCAGCCGTTGCGGCGGCGAATGACATACAGCTGCACAGTGTCCTCCTCATCGGATGCGCTCTACTCGACGGGCAGATGGCCCATTTTCTTCCCTCACGTGGTCTGTCGCAAGGCCGGGCCGGTATCGTGTACACCTGCGACCATGACAGACGCACCCCAAACAGTCACCGTGAAGTTCTCCGACGGCTACAGCCATGCCTGGGCGATTCCCGCACACGACACCGCCGACGGCACGCTGGAGCAGATGCGCCAGCTCGTCGAGCACTCGCTGTGGTTCCAGGTCCCGGGTACCAGCAAGTACTACTCGGCTCAGGCGATCGTCTCGGTCGAACTCAGCCCAGCCTGACGCGGCGTCACGCCCGCAGGCTGGCGACGCGACGTTCGAGCAGCCGGCGTTCCGGCAGCGCGAGTTCGAAGTCGAGCGCCTGGGTGTAGGCCGTCAGGGCCTCGTCATTTCGGCCCAGCCGCCGAAGTAGCTCGGCCCTGGTGGAGTGGTAGTAGGCGTAGCCGTCCAGATCGAGCGTTTCGACCACGCACAGCGCCGGGCCGGGGCCGTGAAGTTCGGCGATCGCGACCGCGCGGTTGAGTTCGACCACCGGCGAACCGGTGAGGTGGCCGAGCTCGGTGTAGAGCGCGGCGATCTGTGTCCAGTCGACCGGCTCGTGGGTGTGCAGCTCGGCGATCGCGGCCTGCAGCAGGTACTGACCGCGACCGCCCAGGGCCAGCGCCCGGTCGACGGCCATGCGGCCCTCCTCGATCTCGGCCGTGTCCCACAGGTTGCGATCCTGGTCGGGCAAGAGCACCAGCCGGTCGCCGCTGAAACGCGCGCGGCGCGGCGTGAATCCTGCAGCAGCATCAGCCCCAGAAGCGCCCATACCTCCGCCTCGTCGGGCATCAGCGTGGCCAGCAGCCGCCCCAGCCTGATCGCCTCGGCGGCGAGGTCGTAGCGGCCGCCGTAGCCCTGGTTGTAGATCAGGTACACGACCGCGAGGGCCGCGTCGATGCGGTCCGGCAGCAGGTGGTCGTCGGGCAGCTTGAACGGGATCCCCGCGACCGCGATCTTGCGCTTGGCCCGCGAGAGCCGGCGCTTCATCGTCTCGCCCGGCACCAGGAATGCGCGGCCGATCTCGTCGGTGGTCAGGCCGCCCACCGTGCGCAGCGTGAGCGCGACCTGGGCGTCGGTCGAAAGCGCGGGATGGCAGCAGGTGAAGATCAGCTCGAGGCGTTCGTCGGGAATCGCCATGTCGGGCTCCTCGGTGGCGGGCAGCTCTTCCAACAGCCGGGTCTTGGCGGCCAGGGTGCGGTCGCGGCGGATGCGGTCGATCGCGCGGTTGCGAGCGGTGGTGGTGAGCCACGCTCCAGGGTTGGGAGGGGTGCCTTCGCGCGGCCAGCGCTCGGCCGCAGCAGCGAATGCCTCCTGGGTGGCCTCCTCGGCGAGGTCGAAGTCGCCGAGGAGACCCACCAGGTTTGCCAGCACCCGGCTCCACTCGTCGCGGAAGACCTGGTCGAGCAGGGCTACATCACCACCAGCGGGCGCACCTCGACAGCGCCGCCCATGCGCGCCGCCGGGATCCGCGCGGCGGTCTCGAGCGCAGCGTCCAGGTTCTCGGCCTCGAGCAGGTAGAAGCCGCCCAGATACTCCTTGGTATCGGCGAACGGCCCGTCGGTGGTCAGCGTCTTGCCGTCAGACACGCGCACGACGGTGGCGGTGTCGGTGCCGTCGAGCTGCTCGCCGCCGAGGGTGCCGGGCTGGCGGCCGATGGCGTAGTACTCCTCCGAGATTGCCGCCTGCTCGGCCTCGGTGAGCGCGTTCCAGTTGCTCGCGTCGGGGTTGATGTAGATCAGGAGTGCGTACTTCACGGTGGTGTCCTTCCTCTCGAGAACCTGCGTACACCTCAACAACGAACGGAATGCATAAAAGGGGACAGTCCCCTTTTATGCACCTGGCAGGATTACCAGATGCGTGCATTACGCGGACTTCTGATTGTCGTTGCCCTCGCGCTGGTCGCCGGATCCTTCTTCTCGGACCGTATCATCGGCGCCGTCGTGATCGTGCCGGCGCTCCTCATCTCCGTGATCATCTCCATCGCCTGCCTCAGCGCCGACCTGGTGCGGCCCCGGCGGCGGGTCGCCGTCTCGTGCTCGGCGCTCTCGATCGTCGCGCCGTTCCCGTTCCTCGCCGCCGGGTACCCGCTCGGTCATCGGCTGGCGGCAGTCGCGCTCATCGTGCTGCAGGTCATCCCGCTGTGGCGCACGTGGCGGCCGCCGTCGCCGACGCGGCCGCCGCCGGGCGCCGGCGTCCTCGCGGCGCTCGTCGATCGTCGACCGCGCTCCTGCTCGTCCTGGTCGCCGTGCTCGTCTGGTTCGGCACCGGCGTACCTCTCCAAGTCCTCCGTCCGGCGCCTTCTAGCCGCAGCCCGTACCTCGTGTCTGTCACCACCACCGAGCGCGTCGCTTGCGTGGAAGCTCGCCTCCGGGCGAGGGGACGGTGACCCTGCGCGCTCTCGGCCCCGGACGGCACGTCGCGTCACCGCGCGCGACGGCCGACCTTTGTCGCGCCTCGCTCCCGGCACCCGCTACCTGCTGGACGCGCCGACATCGCGGGCCGGCGCGAGTTGCCGCGGGCGCCTTCACAGACCGCGCCGACCTCCACGGCCACGCCCGATCACCCTCGTCAGCGTTCGGCGACTACGGCTCCGGCAACGCGCACGAGTACGCGGTCGGCCGGCTCGCCGCGGCCGCGACCCCGCGCTCGTGCTCTCCGCGGGCGACAACGCCTACCTGCTCGCGGCGCCGCCGCTGCTTGACCGGGCGATCTTCGATCCGCTCCACGCCTTGCTCGCCGAGGCCCCGATGGTCGCGACGCTCGGTGAGCACGATCTCGCCTGGAACGACGGCTCGGCCGTCATCTCGGCGCTGCACCTGCCGGGCCACCACTACAGCGTGCAGTACGGCCCGGTGCAGATCGTGGTCCTCGGCCTGCAGGCCGACTCGTCGACGCCCGCCTACGCCAATGCGACCGCTCGGGCGTCTGTGCGACCCCGCTGCCCGATCCGCTTCGTGCTCATCCACCGCGTCGATCGCCGCCGTCGACCCGATCCTGCCGGTGCTGCGCGCGCCGCCATGTGACCGCCATCCTCGCCGGCCACCTGCACCGCTACGAGCGCCACGTGCGGGCGGGCGTCCTCGCAGTTCACGATCGGCACCGGCGGAGAGGGACCCGGCAATGCGGCCAGCACCCGCGCGATCCCCCGACGCGCTTCGCTCGTTCATCGCCTACGGGTTTCTGCACATCCGCATCGCGGGCCATTCGATCGGCTACCGGTTCGTCGACGAGGCCGGGCGGATTCGCGATCAGGTACGTCAACGGGTGCGTTAGGCTCTCGCCGATGCCGACCCTGGATGTGGAAGAGAAGCTTGCGGCGATCACCGTCGAGCAGCTGGATGCCGACCCGTATCCCATCTACGCCTGGCTGCGCGAGCACGCGCCGGTGGCGCACGTGCCGGCCGTGGGCCTGTGGCTTGCGACCACCTGGGAGGCGGTCAACGAGGCGGCTACCGACGCCGAGCGCTTCTCGGCCGCGGTCACCCCGTCGCCGCTCGAGCGCACCATGGGCGAGGGCAATATCCTGCTGATCGATGGCGAGCGGCAGAAGGCGCTGCGCCGCGCGCTCGACCCGTCGCTGCGGCCCCGCCAGGTGGAGCAGCGAGCCGTGCCGATGATCGAGCCGCTGGTGGAGCACTACCTCGAGCAGATCCACGGCCGCGGCGAAGCCGACCTGATGGCCGAGTACTTCGAGCCGATCTCGGTGCGCAGCCTCGCGCTGGTGCTCGGTCTCGGCGAGATCGACGACGACACCCTGCGCAGGTGGTTTGCCGAGATGGCGATCGGCGCCACCAACTTCGAAGAGGATCCGGTCAAGGACAGCATCGGCATGGGGGCCAGCCGCGAGGTGGACGAGCGGCTCGAGCCGATCATGCGGCGCATGTTCGCCGAGCCCGATGGGTCGACGATCTCCGACATGCTGCAGGCCGCCGCCGGCACGTTCGAGGAGCGCTACCGCTGGATCATGCCGTCCATCAAGATCATCATCACGGGCGGCATGCAGGAACCCGGCCACTCGGCCGGCTCGACGGTGTACGGGCTGCTGTCGGATCCGGCCCAGGCGGCCGAGCTGGCTGCCGATCCCGCGGGGCTGATCCGGCCGGCGATCGAGGAGGGGCTGCGCTGGATCTCGCCGATCGGCACGCAGACGCGGCGGGCCACGGCAGATACCGTCCTGGCCGGAGTCGACGTGCCCGGTGGCGCCAACATCGGCCTGCTGGTGTCGTCGGCAAATCGCGATCAGAGCCGTGTGGGGCGGCGACGCCGACCGCTACGACATGCACCGCCCCAAGCATCCGCACGCCGCGTTTGGATTCGGCCCGCACTTCTGTCCCGGCCATCACCTGGCGCGCATGCAGGAACGGCTGGCCGTGCAGAGGCTGTTCGAGCGCTGCGTCAACCTGAGGTTCGACCCGGATCGGCCGAGCGAGCTGCGCGGCTGGGAGTTCCGGGCACCGGCACAGCTGAATGTGAAGTGGGACGTATGACCGAGCGATGGGGTCAAGACGACCTCCTAGCGTGGCCGGACGCGGCGTGGGACGCCCACCGCCCACTGCGCCGCCGAGGACGCGCCGCGCACTCGATCGCAGACCACGGTCGACGGCGAGCCGGTGCTGCTCGCCCGCCACGAGGGCCGCTGGCTGGCCGTGGCGGGCGACTGCACGCACGACGAGTGCCCGCTCGTCGACGGTGAGGTGATCGACGGGGCGGTGCACTGCATGTGCCACGGCGCGGCGTTCGATCTGGTCACCGGCGAGGTGGTCGAGCCGCCCGCAACCGAGCCGATCGCGGTCTACGCGGTGCGTTCGCGCGACGGCCGGCTGGAGGTCTCGTTGGATTCGCCACACTAGGATTCGGTGCATGGAAGAGCCGGCGCACGACACCGAGGCGGGCGAAAAGCTGCGCGTTGCCGTGGTCGGATCCGGCCCGGCCGGGTTCTATGCGGCGGCGCATGTGCTGGCCAGGGGCGCCGAGGTGGACATGTACGAGCGGCTGCCTACGCCCTGGGGTCTGGTGCGGCTGGGAGTCGCTCCCGACCATCCCAAGATCAAGGCCGTGACGCGCGTGTTCGAGCGCACCGCGGCCATGCCGGGCTTCCGGTTCTTCGGCAACGTCGAGATCGGCCGCGACCTGTCACGCGACGACCTGCGCGACCACTACCACGCGGTGGTGTGGAGCGTGGGGGCGCAGCTCGACCGGCGCATGAACATCCCGGGTGAGGATCTGCCGGGGTCGCTCTCGGCCACGGCGTTTGTCGCCTGGTACAACGGCCACCCCGATTTCCGCCACCTCGAGGTCGACCTGAACACCGAGCGGATCGTGGTGGTCGGAAACGGCAACGTGGCCGTCGACTGCGCGCGCATGCTCGCGCTCACCCACGAGGATCTGATCGGCACCGACACGGTCAACCACGCGATCCACGCGATCACCGAGTCGCCGGTCAAGGAGATCGTGATCCTGGGCCGGCGCGGCCCTGCACAGGCCGCCTTCACCAATCCCGAGCTGCTCGAGCTGGGCGAGCTGGTGGATGCCGACGTGGCCGTTGACCCGGCCGAGATCGAACTCGATCCGGCGTCCGCCGCCGCGCTGGAGGCGGAGGGTTCGGCGACCGCCAAGCGCAACGTCGACGTGCTCCGCGAGTACGCCGCGCGCGAGCCGAGCGGCAAGCCGCGCACCGTCCGGCTGCGGTTCTGCGCCTCGCCGGTCGAGATCCTCGGCGACGGCAAGGTCGAGCAGATCGTGATCCAGAAGAACCGCCTCGAGGCCGACGACTCGGGTCGCATCCGGCCGGTGCCGACCGGCGAGACCGAGGTGCTCGACTGCGGTGTGGTGCTGCGATCGGTGGGGTATCGCGGCCAGCCGCTCGAGGGTGTGCCGTTCGACCACGACCATGCGGTCATCCCCAACCTCGAGGGCCGGGTGGTCGACCAGGACGGCGCCGTGGTGCCGGGCGAGTACTGCGCCGGGTGGATCAAGCGTGGCCCAAGCGGCGTGATCGGCACCAACAAGAAGGACGCCACCGAGTCGTGCGCGCTGCTCCTGGAAGACTGGGACAGGGGTGCCCTGGCGACCCCCGCCAGCCCCGATCCGGCCGCGATCGAGCAGCTGGTGTTCGAGCGCGCTCCCGGGGCGGTCGAGTACGCGGGGTGGGAGGCGATCGACTCGCACGAGCGCACCACCGGCGAGCCGCACGGCCGGCCGCGCGTGAAGCTTTGTAGCTGGGACGAGTTGCTGCACCACGGCCGCCGCTCTCCCGTCGCCGGCGACTGACCCGTGTCGCGGCGGGCCACCTATGCACTCGGCCTCGCGGTCGCGATGGTGCTCTCGGACTCGTCGATCGTGATCCTGGCGCTGCCCGAGATCCTGGCGCACTACGACGTGACCATCAATCAGGTCGCGTGGGTGCTGACGCTGTTCAACCTGGTGCTCGCGGTCGTGGCGGTGCCCGCGGCGATGCTGGCTCGGCGGGTGGCGCCCGCGGCCGTGTGCCGGGTGGGGCTCGTGGTGTTCGCGGCCGCTTCGCTGGGCTGCGCGATCGCCCCGTCGTTCGACGCGCTGCTGGCGTTTCGCGCGGTGCAGGCCGTGGGCGGGGCCGCCGCGGTGTGCGCGGCGCTCGAGCTTCTGCCCGACGCGGGCGGCAGCGAGCGCCGGGCAGTGTCGGTATGGGCGGCGGCCGGAGTGATCGGTGCGGCGGCGGGGCCGGCGATCGGCGGCATCCTCACCCAGGCCATCTCGTGGAAGGCGATCTTCGCGGTGCAGGTACCGCTCGCCCTGATCGCGCTCGTGTTGATCCCGTGGTCGATGCGAAAGCCCGAGCACGCCAAGGCCGACCGGCCCGACATCTCGGCAAACGTCGCCCTCGCGCTGGTGTCCGCAGCGCTGACCGCGGCGCTCTTCCTGATCGTGCTCCTGCTGATCAACGGCTGGCGGCACACGCCGCTCTCGGCGGCTGCGGTGGTAACCGTGATGCCGGTGGCGGCGTTCTGCGTGTACCGGTTCCTGCCGGCGGGCATCGGCTCGGCACACATCCGGGCGATCAGCGGCGCGGTGCTGGTGGCGGGCGGGCTGTTTTCGCTTGCAGTGCTGCCCGGCGCCGACTGGCTGTGGACGGTGCTGCCGCAGATCGCGATCGGAGCGGGCCTGGCGCTGGCGGTGGAGTCGCTCACGTCGATCGCGTTGCGACACCGCGCGCCGCTCGGGATCCATGGCGGCTACACCATCGCGGCGCGGCATGCCGGCATCTGCATCGGGCTTCTGATCCTGACGCCGATCTTCACGAACCAGCTCGACAAGCAGACGAGTGCGGCCGAGGCGTCGGGCACGCAGATCGTGCTCAACTCGTCGCTCAGCATTACGCAGAAGATCGATCTCGGCAACCGCCTCGCGAACCTGGCGCAGGGTGGGCACATCACCAAGGCGCCGAGCCTCGAGAGCGCGTTTGCGCCGCTGGGTAACGATGCGTCGGTGCAGCAGCTCAAGGCCGACGTGATCGATCAGGTGGAGCGGGCGATCACCGCGGCGTTCTCGCTGCCGTTCGCGCTGGCCGGGGTGATGGCGCTGCTGGCCGTGATCCCGCTCGCGCGGGTGAGGTTTCGGTCGTGAGGGTCGACGGGAAATTTGCCGCCGCGGCGTGCGTGCTCGCCCTGGTTCCGGTGGGTGTGAACCTGGCTGCGGGAGGGCTGAACTACAAGCCCGCCGCATCGGGCAACCCGTGCGATGCGCGCACGTGGCCCGAGACGCACGGCACCAACGACGTGCTGTCGCAGGCGGCGCTCTCGGCGCTCGACGGGGCGGCGTGTGAGCTGAACGTGTCGGCCGAGTCGCTGGGGCTCGCGTTGACCAGCGACGCCGAGCTGGCGCAGTTCAAGCGCGAGCATCACCTCAGCGACTCGCAGGTCAACGATGCGGCCAAGACCGGTCTCCTGCGGGCGATCAGCGACGGCGAGAAGAGCGGCTCGCTGAACAGCGTGGAGGCCTTTGCGCTGCGGATCGCCGCCGAGGCGGTGCCGGTTGACAAGCTGCTCTCGCTCGTGCGCGACTACCTTTACAAGTCATGAGTCAGATGCACGAAGCAGCCGCTGCGGCGGCATCGCCGGAGTACGGGGTGCCGTTCTCGGTGCTGGATGTGGCGCCGGTGTCGAGCGACCGGTCGGCGGCCGATGCGCTGGCCGATTCGACCGAGCTGGTGCAGGAGGCCGAGCGGCTGGGGTTTCTGCGCCTCTGGTACGCCGAGCATCACAACATGCCCGGCATCGCGAGTTCGTCGCCCGAGGTGCTGATCGCCAATGCCGGGGCGCGCACCTCGCGCATCCGGCTGGGATCGGGCGGGGTGATGCTGCCCAATCATGCGCCGCTGGTGGTGGCCGAGCGGTTCGGCACGCTCGAGGCGCTCTTCCCGGGGCGAATCGATCTGGGCATCGGCCGCGCGCCGGGCACCGACCAGCGCACTGCGGCGGCGCTGCGCCGGCTGGGCCAGCCGGACGATCTGCCGCAACTGCTGGCCGAGCTCGACGGGTACTTCCGCGGGTTCGATGCCGAGAGCGACTTTCGCGGCATCCGCGCGTTTCCGGGATTCGGGCAGGACATGCCGGCGGTGTGGCTGCTCGGCTCGAGCGGGTTCAGCGCGCAGGTGGCGGGCATCATGGGCCTGCCGTTCGCGTTCGCACACCACTTCAGCGCGCACAACACGGTGCCGGCGCTCGAGCTCTACCGCAAGAACTTCCAGCCGTCGCAGATTCTGGACGAGCCCTATGCGATGCTGACCGCGATGGTGGTGATCGCGCCGACCGATGCCGAGGCGAAGCTGAACGGGTCGGCGATTGCGCTCTCGTTCGCCCGCATGCGCTCGGGGTACCCGCCGGCGAAGCTGCCGACGCTCGACGAGGTCGAGGCGCACGAGTGGACGCCGCAGGAGCGGATGTTTGCCGACCAGTTCCTTGCGCCGCAGGTGATCGGCGGGCCAGAGACGGCCAACAAGCGGATCGTGCGGCTGCTCGAGGAGACCGGGGTACAGGAGTTCATGGCGACCACCAACGCTCCCGCGGCCGGTGCCCGGCTGCGGTCGTACCGCATGCTGGCCGAGCTGGCCAAGCTCCCGGCTTGAGTGTTGGGTTGTGACCTGTGACGGACTACGTACCTCGGCGCCGAACTGTGCTCGTGCTCTGCCTGGGCGCGGTGGTGGTGCTCGGGTTCTACGCCTTTGCCATGACCCGGTCGGGCTACGCCTGGCCGGCGCCACAGGTTCTCCCGAAGTCATTCGAGTTCAAGCACGTGACGTACGAGCTAAGCGATGGCTGCCAGACCCCGCGTGATCTCCGCCGGAGGTTGATGGTCGACACCTCGTCGCTGCGCCTCGTAGGCCATATACCGAGTGCGCTGTATGTCGGGCAGGTTGATCTGCTCGGGGACAGCGGTTTCTTTCCCGGGGCGGCGCTCTATGTGAAGCACGGTGGGTGCTATCGCGAATACGGCATTTCCCGACGTGAGATTGCGCGGCTCAATCAGGACTTCCACGGAGCGACGGGCGGCTGAACCGCGCGCGTGATCCGGCGGTCCCGCTGACTGTGCCTATCAGCGCTGAACGAGCTTCGCGGTACTGATCTTCAGCTCGTAGACGTGGCCGTTCTTCGCGGTCATCTGCAGCTTGTCCGGGCCGACCCGGCGAATGATGGTGAGCGCGCCCGTGCCGGCCGGATGCAGCGTGCGCGACGAGATCGGCCGGTTGGTGTGCTGGTTCAGCACGCGGATCACCACGGCTCCTTGCGCAGCCTGGGCCTTACGTGCGCCCGAGGTGACGACCTCGACGCGGCCGCTGGGCGAGTTCCCGACCCAGCTGGTCGAGACGGTCATCCAGGTGAATCCCACCGGCGGGTTCAGGTTGTGCGTGGTGATGCCCGGTTGCAGCCGCTCTGACTGCTGGCGCCCCGACTTCTGGTGGCCGCCGCTTGCCGATCCCGACGGGGTGGTGTCACCCTGCGCGGAGCTGTGCGCCGACGATCCGGGGAGAAACGGCGACCCCGCTACATAGACGGCGACACCGGCGCCCACAAGCGCCACCACCGCAACGACTCTCACGACCCACGTGCCCATGCCCCGAGTGTACGCCCGCGGGCATGGAAATTGAAGCTGATTCAACCGTTCCGGTCGCGAATCATCTCCGCCGCCTTCTCGCCGATCATGAACGTCGCGACCACCGGATTGACGGTCGGCATCGTCGGGAACACCGATCCGTCGGCGATGCTGAGGCCCTCGAGCCCGCGCACCTTGAGCTGCGGATCGCAGACCGCCATGTCGTTACCGGCGTCGCCCATCATGCAGGTTCCTGACGGGTGGTAGACGGTGTGGTGCACGGCCCGGCCGTACTCCGAGAGCGCCGCGTCAGACGTGATGTCGGGCCCCGGGGCGATCTCGCGCTCGATCCAGTCGGCAAACGGCGCCTCGGCCGCCACCTCGCGGGCGATCTTGAGTCCGTCGACGATCGTCTGCTCGTCGTAGCCGTCCTCGTCGGTGAAGTACCGGAAGTCGAGCGCCGGCTTGATGTTGGGATCCTTCGACAGCAGGTAGAGCCGGCCGGCGGAGTGCGACCGCGGGATGTTCGGCGTCATGCAGATGCACCACCGGTCATCGGGCACCTCGTACCCCAGCCGCTCGGTGTTGAACGTGAACGGCAGCTGATAGGTGTGGTACATCAGATCGGGCCGGTCATCACCGCCGAGGCGGTTCACGAAGAGCGCGCAGTCGGCGTCCATGCAGCCCTCGGGGCCCATCGGCTTCTTCAGCTTCCAGATGATGATCGACTCGGGATGGTCGATCAGGTTCTCGCCCACGCCGCGCAGGTCGGCGACCACGTCGATGCCGAAGTGCTCGAGCTGCCGGCGGGGTCCCGACGCCCGAGTACATCAGTAGCCGCGGCGTATCCACCGAACCCGCGCACACGATGATCTCGCGCTTTGCCGACACCCGGTCGGGAGCGCCGCCTTCGCGCGGCTCGGTGTGCACCGCCACGGCGCGATTGCCCGAGAACTCGATGCGCTGCACGCGCGTGTCGCAGCGCACCTCGAGGTTCGCGCGCGAGTCCATTATCGGGTGCAGGTACATCACGCTCGACGACGACCGCACGCCGGTCTGGGTGTTGTAACCCACGTCCAGGAACCCGGCTCCGTCGGGGAACGGGCCGTCGTTCCACTCGGGGTTCTTCTGCACTCCCAGAGCGCTGCCGCAGGCGTCGATCCAGTCGTACAGGATGGCATTGCGATCGGCCTCGCCGACCAGCTGATGGGGGCCGGGGATGCGCTGGTAGTACTCCTCCATGCCGTCCGGCTCCCAGCCGCCGCAGCCGCGGTCGACCCAGTCCTGCCAGTCGCCGGGGAACGGCTTGAACCAGATCATGGTGTTGTGCGACGAGCAGCCGCCCAGGACGGCCGCGCGCGAATGCACGATGTGCGCGTTGCCGCGGGGCTGAAGCGTGGTGGTGTACGCCAGGTCGATGGGCCCCTCGAGCAGTCCCAGCCAGCGCCGGATCTGGAGCACGTCGTCAAACCCGACGTCGGTCGGTCCCCATTCGAGCACGCACACCGACACATCTGGGTCCTCCGAAAGCCGCGCTGCAACCACGGCCCCCGCGCTTCCGCCGCCCACCACCACGTAATCGAACTCGCTGGCCACGTCGTCCTCCGAGTCTCGCTGGGATAGGCCACCATCCTCCCATACGGAGGCGAAACGGTCTACGCCCGGTCGTATCGTGCGTGGAGCTTCACGAGCCGGGGCATACTGCGGACATGGACGATGGATGGTTCTGGTCAGAGCGGTGGCAGGCGATGGAGAGCGAAGCGGACGACGATGTTCGCGCTGGGCGGGTTGCGACGTTCGCGAGCGGTGAGGAGTTTCTCGCGGCGCTCGAAGGCGTTGACCGGCCGCAGTCTGCGGGCTGATTTCGGCGCAGAGTGAAGGCGTGTGGGCGGACACGCGATCTTCAGAGACCCGTGACTTGCATGTCGCCATATCCCGTGGCCGGAGCAGGAACAACCGCTATCCGTGCCGTAGACTGGCTTCATGCACTCCTCTTACGCTCTTTCATCCGACGACTTCAGCGTCGAACGCGGCGACGACAGCAGCGGTATCGATCAGCTCTGGCCCGGCGGCTGGCAGCCCAACGACCGGCTCGGCGTGGTCATGGCAAATCCCATGGATGGGGTCGGCTGCTCGAACCTGATCAGCGCCACCACCACGCTCTTCTACGACCACCTGCGCGCCACGCGCGGCACCGGCAACTTCTTCCGCTACGCCGATAACTACGTGATCGGCGTGGGCTGTGAGCCGGGCGATTTCAACCAGCTCGACGTGTGGCCGCTGCACAAGTTCGTGACGCTGATCCAGCCCACCACCGAGGCGCTGATCGAGGCGATCACCGACCGCAGTATCACGCTGCTCGCGCTGCCCGAGACCGGCGCGCGGTGCCGCGGCGAGGTCGTGCTTTCGACCTGGAACACCTACCTCGAGACGGTGCGCTGCGTCGTCACCTACTCGGCCCTCACCGGCCGCGCCCGCGACGCCGATGTGAAGCTGGTCGGGAATCGCGTGGTGGAGAGCTATGTGGAGCAGGCGATCTTCTCGACGCCCGGTGTGGACGCGGGCCTGCAGACCCGCCTGCGGCGGCTGCGGCGAAACCTCGACCGGGCCGACAAGCAGCCGGTGGAGGAGTACCGCACGCTGCCCAATCCCGCTGCTGCGCGCGCGCTCTTGGGCGTGACGACGGTGCTGCCGCCCGGCCACCAGGAGCTGACCCGTCGGGCGACGCCGACCACCATCATGCCCGTCGAGGTGCCGGTGGTGCCGACCGAGGCCGCCGCGCCGCTGATTCCCCCTTTTGACGGGGCCGCCGCCGCGGCCATGATCGTCACCGAGCCGGCCCCGTCGGGCGTCTACCCCGACGGCCTCCTGCGCACGGGCTTCGATGCCATTCAGCGGCGGCTGGGCGGGACGTTCGGCGAGTTCGAGGGCTGGGAGTGGATCTCGGACTTCGGCGACCCCATCGCCGAGCACCACGCGGTGCGCGAGGCGGTCGGTATCTGGGACGAGTCGCCGCTGCGCAAGTGGTTCTTCGAGGGCCCCGACGCGCTCAAGGCCGTCGACTACCTCTTCACCAGCGACATGGCCGCGCTCGTGCCCGGGCAGGCCCGCTACGGGGCGTTCTGCGACCGGTTCGGCAAGATGCTCGGCGACGGGGTGGTGTATCGCGGCGATAACGACGAGAGCGTGTTCGTGGTGACCGCCCTCGAGAGCGACGCCGACCACTTCCGCCAGGCATGTGAGGGCATGGACTTCCAGATCGTGCAGCGCACGTTCGAGTACCCCCACCTGCAGGTGCAGGGGCCGCGGTCGCGCGAGCTGGTCGATTCGCTCACCGACGCCGACGTGGAGGGGCTCAAATACTTCCGCTGGATCACCGACCCGATCACCGTGGGCGGCGCCGAGGGCTGCTATGTGTCGCGCACCGGCTACTCGGGCGAGATCGGCTACGAGATCTTCGTCCCGCGCCAGAACGCCGAGCGGCTGTGGCAGTCGCTGCTCGATCAGGGCGCCAACATGGGCATCCGCCCGTACGGTCTCGCGGCAGTCGAGTCGCTGCGCATCGAGAGCGGCCTGATCTTCATCGGCTATGACTACTGGCAGGGTGTGACCTCGCCGTTCCACGTCAACCTCGACCGCATGGTCAAGCTCGAGAAGGACGACTTCCACGGCAAGGATGCGCTGGTGGCCGAGCAGGCGGCGGGTATCACCCACCGCTCGGTGACGCTCGTGATCGCCGGCGACGAGGCTCCCGACTACAACACGCCGGTGTTCCAGAACGGCCGTGGAGTGGGCAAGCTGACCTCGCCGTCGGCCGGTCGTTCGCCGACGGTCGACAAGCTGATCGCGATGGCGACGATCGACGCCGAGCTGCAGACCCCGGGAACGCAGGTCGAGGTGACGCTGCCCGACGGCCGGCTGGTGCCGGCCATCGTCGAGCCGCTGGCGATCTACGACCCGCAGAAGACCCGACCCCGAGCCTAGGGAGCGCGCCGTACAGCCATGGACGCCGACGGCAACATCGGCGTAATCGCGTCGCGCAGCGGTGCGGCCGTGACGGTGGCCGAGCTGCGGGCGCGCATGCCGCACGAGGACATCGTCGTGAGCGCCGACCACGGTCATCCGGCCTGGCCCACGCTGCGCGGCGAGCGGGTGTGCGCGCGGGTGCAGACGATGGCCCAGGAGCTGTGCGCCGGTGGGGCCAAGGTCATCGTGGTCGCCTCGCTGCAGGGCACGTTGGACGGACTGGAGACCGCGCGCGCGAGTGTGCCGGTCGCCGTGGTCGGGCTCGACGTGCAGTTCGCGGTGCAGCGCGTGCTGACGATGGCGCCGGGCCGGCCGGTGGCGATCGTCGCGGTTCCGTCTTCGGCCCGCGCGCCGCAGTTGCAGGGCGTTCTGAAGCGGGTGCGGTCGGGCGGCATGGATGTGCTCGACCCGGACGAGCGCGCGTATCTGGGCTACGGCGGACTGGTGCTGGCCGGCGCTGCGACCTCGGAGAGATCGGCAGAGATCGCGGCTGCGGCGACGCCGGGGACGGTGGTGGTCGACACCGCTGCGGTGGCCGCGGCGCAGGTGCACCGCCTGATCGCCCGGTCCGCCGCGCTGGCCCGGCGTCGCCGCCCCGGCCGCACGGTGCTGCAGAGCTCGTTCCCCGCCCGCACGTGACCGCCCGCACAAACGCAACAAACGTGCCAGGCACGTTTGTTGCATGCCCTCCAATCCATACCGTCTCGGCGATCACTGGAGTGCCACCAGTCGATCGATCCTGGCGGCGCTGGTTGAGGCCGCGCCTGGTCAATTCGCCTGACGGCTGGCTCAGCTGTGGTCGCGGCGGCATGGGCCTCTTCGAGTTTGTCGCGTACCTCGAGGCCTGGCGCAAGTACGCAACTGGAGACACGAACGCAACAAACGTGCCTGGCACGTTTGTTGCACCGTCGCCGAGCTAGGTCTTCTTGCCGGGGTTGAGCAGGTTCTTGGGGTCGAAGGTCTGCTTGATGCGGTTGTGCAGATCGACGGCAGCGGGACTCCACTGGCGATGCAGGTTTCCGCGCTTGACCCAGCCCACGCCGTGCTCGCCCGAGATCGATCCCCCCAGATCGGCGGCCAGCTGAAACAGCTCCTCAGATGCCTGCTCGGCCCGCTCCACCGACGCATGGTCGGCGCGGTCGACCAGAAAGCTGGAGTGCAGGTTGCCGTCGCCGGCATGCCCCCAGCTGCACGCGTCCAGATCGTGCCGGCGGCCGATCTCGAGCGTACCCTCCACCGCCTCGGCCAACCGGTCGAGCGGCACCACCACGTCCTCGGAGAGCTTGCCGCCCGTGTGCGCGGTGACCGCGATCGACACCCCGTCGCGCCAGCGCCACAACGCCGCGATCTCGACGGGCGTCTCGAACCGGCTGCGCCACAGCGCCTCCTCGCCCAGCACGTCCTCGACCTCGCGGGCCAGCTCGAGCGCCTCGCGCTCTGAGCCGTCCGCCTCGGCGATCACCATGAACCCCGGCTGATCGGGCAGCTCGGCCGGAAACGCCGCCGCCGAGAGTTCGACCGTGCGCGTGTCCAGATACTCGAGCGCCGACACCTGCAAGCCGTTGCCGAGCACCGCCTCGAGAGCCCGGCAGCCCGCCGCGGTATCGGCGTAGACCGCCGCCACCGGCACCGCGAGCTCGGGGGCGGGAATCAACCGCAGCCACGCCGCCGTGATCACCCCCAGCGTTCCCTCCGATCCGATCAAGAGGCTCTTCAGGTCATAGCCCGCCACGTCCTTGCGCACAGCGCCGCCCACCCGGATCACCTCACCCGGTGCGACCACCGCTTCAAGGCCGGTCACCCACGCCCCGGTCACGCCGTACTTGAACGCGTGCGGCCCACCGGCGTTGGTGGCGATGTTGCCGCCGATCTGCGACTGCTCGGCCGCACCCGGATCGGGCGGAAACACCAGCCCGCTCTCACGCACGATGCGGCGCAGTTCGGCGGTGGGCAGTCCCGCCTCCACCTCGATCCGCCACAGCAGCGGATCGAAGCTGCGCACCCGGGTCATCCGCCCCAGGTCGAGCACCACGCCGCCGCCCACCGGCACCGCCCCACCCGCAAAGCCGCTGCCTCCGCCGCGCGGCACCACCGCCACGTCGTGCTCGTAACACCACGTCACCACCGCCGCCACGTCCGCGGTACTCACCGGGCGCACCACCGCGCCCGGCGTGGCCTCCAACCCGCGCGCCTCGGTCGCATCCGCGCGATACACCGGCGGGGGCGGATCGAGTACCGCCTCGGCGCCGATCACCGCCGCCAGTTCGTGCGCAAGGCTGCTCATCGCGCGCCTACGATACCAACCCCGTGAAGCTCGCCACCTGGAACGTCAACTCCATCAAGATGCGCCTGCCGCGGATCGTCGAGTTCCTCGAACTACACCGCCCCGATGTGCTCTGCATGCAGGAGACCAAGTCGGAGACCACCACGTTCCCGCACCTCGACCTGGAGGCGGTCGGCTACCACGCGGCCGACTTCTCGGCCGGCCGGTGGGCCGGAGTGGCGATCGCCGCGCCGCTCGAGAGTCCCATCAGCGACGTTTCCACCGGCCTGGAGGGAGACACCCATCCCGACGAGGCGAGATTCATCCAGGCCACCGTCGGAGGCCTGAGCGTGTGCAGCACCTACGTGCCCAACGGCCGCACGGTCGACAGCGAGACGTTCGATCAGAAGCTCGCGTTCCTCGACGCGCTGGCCGCCCACGCCGGCGCCCACACCGGCCTGCCGCTGGTGATCATGGGCGACATGAACATCGCCCCGGCAGACATCGACGTGTACGACCCCGAGGCGTTCATCGGGTCAACGCACGTCACCCCGACCGAACGTGCCCGGCTCGACGCGATCCTCGCCGCGGGCCTCGTCGACGCCTACCGCCAGGTACATCCCGACGATGTCGGCTACACCTGGTGGGACTATCGGCAAGGCCATTTTCACCGTGGCATGGGGCTGCGCATCGACCTCGCGCTTCTGGCCGCCGAGCTTGCCCCGCGCATCGTCGAGTGCGGCATCGACCGCAACTTCCGCAAGGGCTCGAAGCCCTCCGACCACGCGCCGCTGATCACTGAATTGGCAGTGATCGATTTCCGACGGGCGCGGCGGCGAGACGTCGTACGCTGTGCGAGTGCATCGAGCCCTTGGCTCAGAGGCGGATCTGTGGCGGCGCTTGCTCTTGGCGTCTTGCTGGCGACTCCCGTGACGGGGCTCGCGTCCGGCGGGCACCCCGAGGGCGGGCCGAACGCCGCCGGCCGGCCCAAACCTCCGGCTCGTATCGGGCCGCTCACGCACCTCCCGGCTGCCGCGGCACGCGACTATCCAAACGGGCTCTGGGAGCCCGCCTCGCCCCGCAATTACACCCTCGCCAACCGCCCGTACGACCTGCCCATCCAGCGGTTGGTGATCCACGTCGCGCAGGGAGGGTTCGCTTCGACGTACAGCTGGTTCAAGAACCCCGCCGCCGAGGCGTCGGCCAACTACGTGGTCGGCTCTTCCGGCCAGGTCGCCCAGATGGTGCCCGAGCACGACATCGCCTGGCATGCCGGAAACTGGGCCTATAACGAGACCTCGATCGGCATCGAGCACGCCGGCTGGACGAACTCCACGAAGTTTCCCGATGCCCAGTACCGCGGCTCGGCGCGGCTTGCCGGATACCTCGCCCACAAGTACCTGATCACGCCCGACCGCAAGCACGTGATCGGCCACAACGAGGTGCCCGACCCCAATCACCACGGGCAGTTCGGCGGCGCCGACCACCACACCGACCCCGGCCGCACGTGGAACTGGCCGCTCTACATGTCGTACCTGCGCATGTTCGCGCAGACCACCTATCAGCAGATCATCTCGAACGGGGCCACGCCAAGCCGGATCACCGGCTCGGGGACGACCTTCCACTACCGCGTCGCGATCCCGATCACCGCCGGCTACGACGTGTTCATGCAGTGGCCCTGCGCGTCGCACCCGGCTGCGGTCACCGTCGGTGTGGCCACGGCCCACGGTTCCCGGTCGGTCAAGGTGAACGAGAACCAGTTCTGCGCGCGCGGGTGGAACAAGGTGGGCAGCTTCGCATTCACCGCGGGAGACTCGGCCAGGCTGACGGTGCTGGGCGCGACCCAGGCCAATGCGATCCGCGTGGTCGC
Organism: uncultured Actinomycetes bacterium; assembly: GCA_963796875.1. Taxonomy (GTDB): domain Bacteria; phylum Actinomycetota; class Thermoleophilia; order Gaiellales; family JAICJC01; genus CAVPTL01. Next base: position 615,742 of record CAWCNL010000002.1, on the reverse strand, counting down.
CATCACCGACCCCCAGCCGCCCACCGCACCCACGGTCACGCTCTCGCCGGGCGTGGGCCAGATCGGCGCGAGTTGGACGGCGGCGACCGACAACATCGGCGTGGGCGCCTACCAGTTCTGGGTGGGTGCGATCCGCGAGTACTACGGCACGGCCCGGTCGGCGACGGCCACGGGGCTCGGCTGCAACGCCACCTACACGGTGTCGGTACGCGCGCTCGACATGATCTCCAACCGCTCGCCGCGCCAGCCGCTCACGGTCACGACCCTGCCGTGCCCACCGCCGCCCACCAACCTGCAGGTGTCGGACATCACCCAGACATCGGTGACGCTGAGCTGGTCGAGCGCGGGCGGCACGACCGACGGCTACGACACCTACCTCGACGCGGTGCACCAGACGGCGACCGCGCAGACCTCGTACACCTACACGCACCTGAAGTGCGACACCAACCACGCGTTCGGCGTGGCCGCGCGCGACAGTGCGGGGCACATCTCAGCCACCCACTCACACGTGTACGCGCGCACCCTGCCCTGCTGAGCGCAACAAACGTGCCAGGCACGTTTGTTGCGGTTGGAGCGTTTGTTGCTAGATCACGCCGAGGCCGGCGAGCGCCTTGAGCACGAACCACGTCCCGAATCCGGCGCCGACCACGATCGTGAGCGTCCGGTTGTGGCGCTCGAGCCACCCGGCGATACCAGTCAGGCGCGGTTGTGCGCGGCCGGGTGCAAGCGCCGCGAACGCCACCAGGAGCACCTGCGGGGCCACCGCCAACACGGCGAACAGTGCAAAGCTCACGATCGCTGAGGCATGCCCGAGATCCGCTTCCTCGATCGCAGCCAGCGCTCCGAGCGTGAACACCCAGAACTTGGCGCTGACGCCCAGATAGGCAGCTCCGAACATGAACGCGCGGCCGGGCCGGAGCGTGTCGAGCATCGCCATCCAGCGGGGCGGCGGAGCGTCGGGGTCCTGGTGGCCGAGCAGTGAGCGCCCGGCGCCTGTCGAGCAGCAGCACGCCGACCACCAGCAGCACCACCGAGACGGCCGTGCTGCGTCCAGCGGGCGTCTCGGCCGATCCCACCGGCACCGCCCAGCACCAGCGCGAACAGCACCCCCTGTGCGATGCGCACCGTCGTCATGCCCGCCACCCACGCCGTCGCGGTGATCAGCGAGCGGCGCGCCAGCAGCGTCGCGACGATCAGCGGGACGGGAATCGCCATGCTCGCCAGTGCGAGCGGAAGCAGGTCGCGCCACAGGCCGGCCATCGCTATCGCGTTCCGAACGCTCGGGCGTTGGCGAGCGCCGTGCCCGCCGTGCGCAGCCGCCCCACGGTGCCCCGACCGCTTTCGGCAAGATGGGTGGCGAGCGCCAGGAAGCACTGGGCAGTGGTCAGCGCGTCGCCCATCGCATGGTGGCGGCGGTGTGCCGGAAGGCCCAGCGCTGCCGCAACGTCTGCCCAGGTTGGTGAGGCCCGGATCGGGCTCGCCGCACTCCAGCTTCCACAGCCGGTACAGATCGGCGGTGTCGACGATGTGGCGCGGCAGTCGCGTACCCAGCTTGCGCAGCGGACCGGTCAGGAACGCCCTCTCGACGAACGCCGCATGCGCCACCGGCACGCGTCCGCGCAGCGCGGTGGCAAGCGGCGGCAGAGCGCCCGGAGTAGCGGGAGCATCGGCCAGATCGGCCTCGCGGATGCCGTGGATCACCACGGTCTCGGCCGGCACGCTGCGGGCGGGATTGACCAGGCCGTAGAGCGTAGCCGCAGCCACGATTCGTCCGCGGTCGATCGGTACCGCCGCAAACGAGATGATCCGGTCATGCTCGGGGTCGAGCCCGGTGGTCTCGACGTCGACGACCACGAACTGCGCCTCGCGCCAGGGTGTCCAGCGGTTCAATGCTGGAGGCTCGCGAGGGTCTCGAGGTGGCGCTGGATGCGACCCACCGCGCGGAACGCCTCCTTCAGATACGTGCGGGTGAGCGGCGCCAGATCGGCCGGGGCGATGTGGTCGTCGGGCGCCTCACCGGCCTCGATCTGGGCGACCTGATGTGACATCCGCAGGTCGGAGAAGAGCTCGAACGCGTCGCGCAGAACGGCGACGTCACGGGCCGGAAGCGTGCCCTCGGCCTCGGCTGCGTCCAGCCGCACGGCGGTCGAGGCGGCGCCCACGCCGGCCTGGAGTCCGGCGGCGCGCGCCAGGTCGACGATGGGGAGGAGCCCTCCCAACTTGATGTCGAGAGTCCCGCGGTGGGCGCCGGCGTGGTCGACCACGAACCCCCGCACGAATCCGAGCGGCGGGCGGTGGTGCACCGCCAGCCGGCGCTGCAGGTCGAGCGCGCGGCTGGCGGCTCGACGTACCGGCGAACAGCGCTGCAGCCGCGGCTCCGAGAGCGCGGCGTTCCATACGCCCCGCGAGTCGACCGCGACACTCAGCAGGATCACGGCCTTGGGCTGGTCGGGATCGTCCTGCCACGATCGCACCGCGCGCTCCCATTCGGCCAGCGGTCGTCGGAACAGCCGCGCCGTGCGGCGTGGCGCCATGGGCGTCCGGCTCCATACCGGCGGTTTGGAGACCGCCCATGACCAACGCCACCAGGCGCGTAAACCATGCGTCGGCTCCGCGTCGGCCGGCCCGTCCCACGCAAGCCCGGCGTCGATGTCCGATCCCGGTGCGGCCTCGCGGCGCGCGTAGCTGCCCAGCGCCAGCCAGGTGTACGGACACGGCGGAGGGCCCAGCTCGGCCTCGGCAAGCTCGATCAGGCGCCGCGTGAGCGCGTCGTTGACCGTCGCAAGCAGCTGGCTGATGACCGCCGGCGCGACGCCCGCTCGGTAGAGATCGGCGGCCAGATTGCGCATCTCCTTACCCCGATTTGTCAGATCTTCGAGCGTCTGGGCGCGAGCGATCGCGCCGCGCAGGTGGAACGGCGAGCGCGCCTCGACCGCCAGAAGGTCGGTGTCGGCGACGATCCCGACCACCTTCCGTCGGCCGTTGAGCACCGGAAAATGCCGTATGCCGCGATCCAGCATCTGCAAGAGCACCTCGGCCGCGGTGCTGTCGCAGGCCACCGTCCGGGCCGGCGCGGTCATGATCTCGGCAAGCGGCGTGTCGGGCGGTGCGGCGGCGGCCACGACGCGGGTGCGGAGGTCGCGGTCGGTGACGATCCCCAGCGAATCGCCGAGGTCGACCAGCACCGAGGACGAGCCCGCCTCCGCCATGCGAGCCGCGGCCTCGCGCACCGGCGTCGACGGCTCGCACACCACGATCTCGGTGCGCATCAGTTCCTGCACCCTGCGACTGCCTGGATCGATGCGCTGAGGGGCGACCACCCGGCCCTCGCGCAGCTCGTAGCTGCCGCCGGCCGAGCGCACCAGGAACGCCAGTGCCGCCGGCCGCGCCAGCACGGGCCGGATCGCCCCCTCGGGGATGCGGTAACACAGCGTATCCTCGACGGCTCGCACGGCCGCCCCCACCACCTCGCCGGCGAGCATGGTGTTGTGGCCGAACATCTCGCCTTCGCCGAGCTGGTCGACCGCGGCCCCGTCCAGCACCAGCTCGACGCCGCCGCGGCGCACCACCCATACATGCGCCGGCGGCTCGGCGCCCTGCAACAGCACCGTGGCGCCGGCGGGATGGAACTCGATCTCACACGCTTGCGCCACGCGCTCGATGTCTTCGGGCGGCAGTGTGTCGAACGGCGGGATACCGCGCAGGAACTCGGAGACGTCGTAGACGGCCGTGTTCATTGCCGGTCCGCCGTCGCCCTCATGTCGCGGCGTCCACCGCGATCGCGTTGATCTCGACCCGGAATCCGTGCAGCACCGCCCCCACCGTCGTGCGGGCGGGCAGGTGTCCGCCAAGGCACTCGCGGTAGGCGACGTCGTAGGCGTCGAAGTCGTCGAGGTCGGCCAGGTAGGCGTCGATGCGAACGATGTCCGAGAGCTCGCAGCCGGCAGCTCGCAAGACGCGCTCCAGGTTGGCGAAGGTGGCTCTGACCTGATCGCCGATCGACCCGTCGACGATGTTGCCGTCGAGGTCGGCGGGAATCTGGCCCGACACGAACACGAATCCGCCGGCGCGCATCGCAGGGACGTAGCCCGCCGCGGGGGCGGCGCCGGTATCTGGGTGAATCGCTTCCATCATGCTCCTTGGTTCGTTGTCATCGCACCTTCGCACGCGCCTCAATCTGGCTGCGTCCGATTATCTCGCCGCCCTGACTGAGGGCGATCTCGTCGTGCAGATTGAGGCACGCGCAGGCGTGGTTGGGAATGATCCGCAGCACGTCGCCGATCGCCAGGGGCGTACCGGGTTCCAGCTCGATCACGCCGTGTTCCTCGCTGAGCCGGTCGATGCGCAGGTCGGGGCGGCCGATCACGTGGCCGAATCCGGGTGAGTGCATCGCCCGGTCGCCGCTCAGCGTCTTTGTGCCCGCGTCAATCACCGCGCGGGTGGGCACGGGGTGTGAGACAACGGTCGCCACAACCGTCAGCGCGCAATCCTCGAGCGTTCCCCAACCCATGGCCGCCTGGTCGCGGTCGGAGAACACGTAGGTTCCGGGCCGGATCTCGGTGACGCCGGGCACGAGCGCCGCGGCCGAAGCGGTGGACGTGCCGCCCACACTCACGGTGGCACACGGAAAGCCCGCGGCGACGAGTTCCTCGGCCACCGTCACGAGGCTCAGAGCCTCGTCGCGGGCGACCCGCTCGACGGATGCCGGGCCGGCCGCGTGCACCTGGCCGGCGAACGACTCCACTCCGGCAAACTCGACGCCGTCGGTCTGGGTGATCCGGCGGGCCAGGTCGAGCACCGCGGGGGTGCCGCTCACGCCGCAGCGCGCATATCCGGTGTCGACCTCCACGCGCACCGCGATGGTCAGGCCGCGAGCAGCGGCGACTCTCCCCAACCCCTCGACCGCCTCGGGTGAGTCGAGCGCCACCGCGACGGTGACGCGCTCGGCCAGATCGCACAGCCGCTGCCACTTCGGCTCGCCCCAGAGCGGATAGGCGACCACCATGTCGTCGATGCCTGCGTCGGCGAAGACCTCGGCCTCGCCCAGCTTGGCAACGGTCAAACCCACCGCGCCGGCCGCGATCTGGCGGTGGGCGATGGCGGGCTGCTTGTGCGTTTTTGCGTGGGGGCGCAGTGCGACGCCGCCGGCCCCGGCTGCCGCGGCCATCCGCGCGATGTTGCGGTCGACCCGGTCGAGGTCGAGCACGACGGTGGGCGTATCCAGGTCGAACGGACTCACGGGATCACTCATGCAGACAGATTCGCACAGTCGCCCGCATAGTCGCGACCTTGACGGAGTAGTTATTGACTGCTAACTTACGCCGCATGACGATCGAGACCTCAAAGGCGGACGCCCGGTCTAGCCGCATGCCGGCCGCCGAGCGACGGGCGCAGATCGTCGCGGCCGCGGCCGCCGAGTTTGCGGTGCGCGGCCTGCACGGCACGTCGAGCGAGGACATCGCCCGCGCGGCGGGCATCACGCAGCCCTACATCTTCCGCCTCTTCGGCACCAAGAAGGCGCTCTTCATCGCCGTTGTCGAGAGCACGTTCGACGACATCCAGACGCGCTTCCAGCGCGCGATCGACGGCAGCGAACAGCGCGATTCAGACAGCCTGCTGATGGCCATGGGCCAGGCGTACGGGGCACTGCTGAGCGACCGGACGCTGCTCTTGATGCAGATGCAGTGCTATGCCGCGTGCGATGACCCCGCCGTGCGCGCGGTGGTACAGCGCCGCTACGGCGAGCTGTTCCGGTGGGCGCAGCGCGTGTCGGCCGCCAACGCTGAGCAGATGCACACGTTCTTTGCCAACGGCATGCTCCTGAACGTGGCGGCGGCGATCGATCTGCCCAGCCTGAGCGACGACTGGGTCGGCGACTGTCTCGGTCCGAGCCTCGAGAAGCTCTAGGGCGGCCCCTTTTTTTGAACTCTGAAGTTCGTAACCAATAACTAACAAGATGGCAGGAGGGAAGAGATGAAAGAGAAGACACTCGCAATCTGGACGTTCGTGATCGTCTCGATCGCGCTCTTCATGACCACGCTCGATAACCTGGTCGTGACCACGGCGCTGCCGACGATCCAGCGCGACCTGCACGCATCGGTGTCGCAGCTCGAGTGGACCGTCAACGCCTACACGCTGACGTTTGCCGTGTTGCTGATGCTCGGCGCCGCGCTGGGCGATCGGTTTGGCCGCAAGCGGCTGTTCCTGATCGGTCTGGCGATCTTCACCGCAGGTTCGGCGGCGGCCGCGGTCGCCCCGTCGATCGAGGCGCTGATCGCATTTCGTGCGCTGCAGGGAGTGGGCGCGGCGATCGTCATGCCGCTGACGCTGACCCTGCTCTCGGCGGCAGTACCGGCCGAGCGGCGCGGCCTGGCGCTCGGAGCGTGGGGAGGGATCTCGGGCCTGGGTGTAGCGCTCGGCCCGGTGATCGGCGGTGCGATCGTGCAGGGCGTTTCGTGGCAGTGGATCTTCTGGCTGAACGTGCCGTTCGGGCTGGTTGCGATCCCTCTGGGACTGCGGTTCCTGCGCGAGAGCTACGGGCCTTCGACCTCGCTCGACCTGCCCGGCGTCGGGCTGATCACGGCCGGCATGTTCGGCATCGTGTTCGGCCTGGTGCGTGGCAACGGCAGCGGCTGGACGAGCCCCGAGATCGTCGGCTCGATCGTCGGTGGGGTGCTGCTGACCGTGGCGTTCGTGTGGTGGGAGCTGCGGGCGCGTGAGCCGATGCTGCCGATGCGGTTCTTCCGCAGCCGCGGGTTCTCGGCCGCAAACGGCGCGTCGCTCTTCATGTTCTTCGGGATGTTCGGGTCGATCTTCCTGCTCACCCAGTACCTGCAGAACGTGCAGGGCTACTCGGCACTGAGCGCCGGGCTGCACATCCTGCCGTGGACGGGGATGCCGATGATCGTCGCGCCCATCGCGGGTGCACTGACTGACCGCATCGGCGGCCGGCCGATCGTCGCCACCGGGCTCGCCCTGCAGGCAATCGCGCTGGCATGGATGGCGGCGGTACTCTCGCCGACGGTGGCCTACAGCGCGCTGGTGATCCCGTTCGCGCTGGCGGGTGTGGGCATGGCGCTCTTCTTCGCGCCGATGGCCGCGGTGGTGCTCGGGTCGGTCGGGGCGCGCAACGCGGGGCAGGCGTCTGGCGCGAACAACGCGATCCGCGAACTGGGCGGCGTGTTCGGCGTCGCCGTGCTGGCATCGATCTTCACCCATGAGGGTGGGTACGGGTCGGCCCAGATGTTCACCGACGGCATCATCCCCGCCCTGTGGGTGGGCGCGATCGCCGTGGGCGTGGGCGCACTGATCGCGACGCTGATCCCAGGCAAGCGCCAGCAGGAGCGGGCCGCGGCCGAGCAGGCTGCGCTCGCCGAGGCGGTCTGAATCGAGGGTGGGTCACACGCGCCGGCCGCGCTCCTGCAGACGGAGTGCGGCCGGCGGGCGCGGTGACCCGCCTCCAATGAACTTGCCTCGGACGCCACTACACTCCTTGCATGGCTGACACCCGACCGTCGTCCGCCCAGCAGAAGCCGCCTCCCGAGCGGCGCAGCCGCGTGCAGACCTATGCGATGTGGGGCGCGCTGATCGCGGTCCTGCTCGGCATCAACTGGGTCGTCTCGTCCCACTTCTCCAAGCCGCCGTCACGCCCCACGGTGTCATACACCTTCTTCCAAAACCAGGTGGACGCGGGCAACGTCAGCGAGATCAACACCACCGGGTTGACGGTACAGGGCAACTTCAAGAAGTCGACCAACCTTCCGGCGGGCACGTCGGGCAGTCCGGCCACCCGATTCCAGACCGAGATCCCCACGTTTGTCGACGGCAAGACGCTGACCGCCCAGCTCGAGCGCGAGCATGTCGTGATCAACGCGCACTCGGCCGACCAGCCTCCGCCCTTCTGGGAGCAGCTGCTATTCGGGTTTGGGCCCACGCTCCTGCTGCTGGGCCTGATCGTGCTCTTCGCGCGGCGGGCCGGCGGCGGCGCGGGCCTGGGCGCATTCGGCCGGTCGCGCGCCAAACGCTACGTCGAGCAGGAGGGTCGCGTCACCTTCGCCGATGCCGCGGGTATCGACGAGGCGGTGCACGAGCTGGCCGAGGTGGTCGACTTCCTGAAGACGCCCGACAAGTACACCAAGCTCGGCGCACGCGTGCCCAAGGGCGTGCTGCTGTCCGGGCCCCCGGGCACTGGCAAGACGTTGCTTGCCCGAGCCGTGGCCGGCGAGGCGGGCGTGCCGTTCTTCTCGATCTCGGCCTCCGAGTTCATCGAGGCGATCGTGGGCGTCGGCGCGAGCCGCGTGCGCGACCTGTTCGAGCAGGCCAAAGCGGCCGCTCCGGCGATCATCTTCATCGACGAGCTGGACGCGATCGGCCGCTCGCGCGGCGGCAACACCAGCATCGGCGGCCACGACGAGCGCGAGCAGACGCTGAACCAGATCCTGACCGAGATGGACGGGTTCACGGGCACCGAGGGCGTGATCGTGATCGCCTCCACCAACCGTCCCGAGGTGCTCGATTCGGCGCTGCTGCGGCCGGGCCGGTTCGACCGCCGAGTTGCGGTCAACGCACCCGATCAGCTGGGCCGCGAAAAGATCCTGGTCGTGCACACCCGCAGCGTGCCGCTGGCTCCCTCGGTCGATCTCGCATCCATCGCCTCGACCACGCCGGGCATGGTCGGTGCCGATCTGCAGAACCTGGTCAACGAGGCGGCGCTGGCGGCCGCCCGCCGCGGCCACGCCCACGTCGAGATGGCCGACTTCACCGACTCGCTCGAGAAGATCGTGCTGGGTGCCGAGCGGCGGATCATGCTGTCGGCCGACGTCCGCGAACGCACCGCCTACCACGAGTCCGGTCATGCGCTGGTCGGCATGCTGCTGCCGGGTGGCGATCCTGTGCGCAAGATCTCGATCATCCCTCGCGGCCGGGCGCTCGGCGTCACCTTCCAGAGCCCCGACGCCGATCGCTACGGGTACACCGACGAGTACCTGCGCGGCCGGCTCGCCAGCATGCTCGCCGGCCGTGCTGCCGAGGAGCTGGTCTACGGCGACCTCACCACGGGTGCCGAGTCCGATCTGGAGCAGGCCACCCGGATCGCCCGGCAGATGGTCGGCCGCTGGGGCATGTCCGAGGAGATCGGGCTGGTCTCGGTGCTGCCCGGGCCCAACGACGAACCGACGCTGTTTCCCGGCGGCAACGACGGAATCTCCGAACGCACCCGCCAGACGGTCGACGACGAGGCGCGGCGCATCCTCGAGCAGGCCCATCAGACGGCTCTCGAGACGCTCGCTCAGAATCGCGACAAGCTCGAGGCGCTGACCCGCGCGCTGCTCGAGCGCGAAACGCTCGACGAGATCGATGCCTACCGCATCGCCGGGATCGATCGTGATCCATTGGTCGTCCCCACAGCGGGATGAGCCAACACACCGTCACCGGCGAGGTACGGCTCGACTCCGAGCGGTGCGCGGCAGGTGACGCGGTTCGAGGCGAAGTCATCGGTGACCATGCCGAGGTGCGGCTGGTGCGGGTCGAGACCACGCCCATCGGCGAATGCCCGCTGGTCGTCGCCACCGCCGAGGTGCTGGCCGGCCGGTTTGAACTTCCGCTGTCCGCGAAGGTCGGCGCCCACGCTGCACGGCCCGCGCTGTGCGATCGACTACGTCGTGCGCGCCGGTGAGCAGCGGCGCAAGCTGGGCGATCCCATGGCCGAGGTCGTTATCGAGAGTCCGGGCGTGCCGGTGCGCGTGCGCGAGCGGGACCCGCTGCTCGACCGGATGATCTCGCGGTTTGATGCGCGCCACTTTCACCTCGAGCTGGTGGCGGCCGAGCTGCGCGGCGGTGGTCAGGTGCAGGGACGGGTGCATTGGGATCGCGGCGATCCACCGCCGATGGTGTTCGTCAGCGCGCGGTGCGACGAGGCGTGGCGGGCCGACCGGGGGTTGGTGAACCTGCATCACCCGCCGCTGTGGCAATGGGAGAACCTGTGGGGCGAGCGGCACGAGCTGGAATGGCCGGCCGGGGCGCGCTGGCTGGCGTACTCGTTCCGGTTCCCCGAAGGGTTGCCGACCGCGGTCGAGGCTGCAACGCTCGCCTGGCGCTACGAGGTCGAGGTGTCGCGGCCCGCGCGGCTCGGCATGCACGAGCGTGCCGTGGCGACGCCGATCGGCTTCAACGTCGCCCCGAGCGCCGACTCCTTCTAGGACGCAACAAACGTCATAAAGGGGTCAGCCACCTTTTGTGCATCAGTAACGTTTGCTGCATCCTTGGGCGTCCGCCCATGCACAAAAGGTGGCTGACCCCTTTATGCACGGAGGTGGCGGTCGAACCACGCCCGCATCCGCCGGGCGCTGTCCAGCTGGTGCTCGCGCTCGGCCCAGCCGTGACCCTCGCGCGGGTAGATCACCAGCTCGGTCTCGACACCCTCACCCGCCAGCGCCTGGTACAGCTCCTGGCCCTGCGACAGCGGCACGCACAGATCGAGCTCACCGTGCAGCACGAGCACCGGCGTGCGCACCCCGCGGACCTGCAGCACCGGTGAGCGGCGCACGTAGTCGCCGGCGGGATCGTAGGGATCGGCCAGCAGGAAGTTCTCGTCAAACCGGGCGATGTTCGACGTGTTGTGAAACGACACCCAGTTGGTGCACGCAGCGCCTGCCATGGCCGCCTTGAACCGGTCGGTCTGGGTCACCGCCCAGGCGGCCATGAATCCGCCGTAGCTCACCCCGAGGATCCCCACCCGGTCGGTGTCGGCCACGCCGCGCTCCACCAGCGCATTGACGCCCGCAAGGATGTCGTCCAGATCGCCACCGCCCATATCGCCCAGGTTGAGCTGCGTGAACTCCGCACCCCGGCCGACGCTCCCGCGCGGGTTGGGCAGCAGCACCGCATACCCGGCGTCGGTTGCCCAGCACTCGCGAAAGCGCGGATGCTGCCAGTGGTGGGCGGCGCTCGGCCCGCCGTGCACGATCACCAGCAGCGGCAACGGCCCCTCGCTTGCGGCGGGCGTCAGCAGCAGACCCTCGATCTCGAGTCCGTCGGCGCCCGTCCAGGTCACCACATCCGCGTCCGGGGGTGTGAACTCGACGGCCACATTGAGAGTGGTCAGGCCTCTCCAGTGCGGCTCGGCGGCGGCCAGATCGATGGTGCGCAGCTCGGGCGGGTCGGCCCACGTCCAGTAGCCGGCCGCGACCGTGGTGCCGTCGGGCGAGAGTGCGAACGCCGGCAGGCTTCCGCCGCCGATGTCGCCCGGTGAGCTGACGTGCATCCCGCTGCCGTCCAGCCGCACGACGCCGATGGCGGCGTCCTGATACTCGAGACCCGAGCACACCAGCGTCAGCGCGTCGCGCCACGCGATACACGCCACGTCGAACTGCGGATCCAGGTGGTGGCGGGTGCCGTCGCGCTCGATCACCGTGATCGCACCCCACAGGTATCCGCGATCCGACGCCAGCGCCTCGACGAACGCGATCGCGCCGCTGTGCGCCTCCAGCGCGAGTGCACCCACCTGCAGTTCGGGCACGTGCACCGTCTCGACGCTCTCGCCCGTGATGCGGACCACGCTCGCGTCGTACCAGCCGTTCTCGGTGGGGTCTTCCGACACCAGCGCCGCGATCTCGTCTCCGTGCCAGGCGAACTCCCACACGTTCATCTTCTCGGGCGAGACGACCCGAGCCGTGCCGGTGGCGGCATCGATCTCCCACAGCCGGCGCCAGTGGCTACCCGGCTTGACGACCTTCGGATCGTCGTTCGACACGCCCACCTCGGTGGCCGAGTCCGATCCGGCGCGGGCCGATCCCGGGTCGGCCGCCAGCGCCAGCAGCCGCCGGCCGTCGGCCGACCACGCGTAGGCCTCCACCGAGCCGGTGATCTGCGCGCAGCTTGTGATCTCGTCGCTCGAGGTGCGCAGCTGCAGGGTCTGCACCTTGGGCCGGTTGGCATCGGAGAGGTAGGCCAGCACGTCGCCGGTGGGCGACCAGCGTGGCATGCGCCCCGCCGTGAGCCTCTCGGCCGGCCCCGACCCGTCTGCCGGCACGATCCAGATGTGCGTCTCGGTGCCCTTTTCGGGGAGCGAGTACGACGCCTCGGCCATGAAGGCGACGCGGTCTCCGGCCGGTGTGAACGACGGGAGCGCTGCGTGGACGATCTCGAGTGCAGCGTCGGCTGGCATGGCGGGGGCGATTCTCGCAGGTTACGATCGCGCGGTGCACGACGACACGCAGGGCACCATCGGGATCACCCGCCGCGACCGCGTCGCGATCTTGCAGATCCAGCGCGAGCGCAAGCTGAACGCACTCTCGTCGCACATCGAGACCGAGCTCAAGCGCGCGTTTGACGACGAGCGGGTCAGAAGCGCCGGTGCGATCGTGCTGACCGGTGTGCCGCGCGCGTTCTCGGCCGGTGCCGACCTCGGCGAGATGCCCGACCCGACCCCGGCGCAGGTGCTCGAGTACTACCAGCGCAGCGGCGACATGCACGAGCGGTTTGCGAACCTGCCCCAGCCCACGGTCGCGGCGATCTCGGGCTGGTGCCTGGGCGGCGGGTTCGAACTCGCGCTGGCCGCCGACATCCGGGTGGCCCACACCGACGCCACATTCGGACTGCCCGAGGTCGAGATCGGCATCATCCCCAGCTCGGGCGGCACGCTGCGGCTGGTGCGCGCGGTCGGGCCCCGCGCGGGCGAAGGAGCTGATGCTGCTGCGCACCCGCATCTCGGCGGCCGAGGCGCTCGAGCTGGGCTGCGTCACCGAGGTCGTCGACGGCGACGTGGTCGAGCGGGCGGTCGAGGTCGCGGCAAAGCTCGCCGAACTCCCCCCGCTGGCTGCGGCGATCGCCAAGCAGTCGTGCAACGCGGTGGCCGAGGCCGGCCGTGACGCGGCGCTTCTGATCGAGCGGCTGGCGTTCGCCGCACTCTCCACCACCGACGAGTCGCACGCCACCGGCGAGAAGTGGAGCGGCTAGATGCGCAGGCCGCTTCGACATCCTGTTCGAGCCGGTGCAGATCGGCCCAAAGACGCTTCCCAACCGCTTCTACCAGGTACCCCACTGCACGGGGTTCGGGGTCGAGAAGCCGCTCTCGCAGGCCGCCCACCGGCGGGTCAAGGCCGAGGGCGGCTGGGGTGGGGTGTGCACCGAGTACGTCGCGGTGTCGCGCGATTCCGACGAGTCGCCGTACGTGTCGGGCCGCATGTGGGACGAGGGCGATGCTGCGGCGCTCGGCCTGATGGCCGCCGAGGTGCACGCCTACGGGGCGCTGGCCGGCGTCGAGCTCTCGCACACCGGCGTGCACGGCGAGAACTCCGAATCGCGGCTGCCGGCCCTCGCGCCTTCGCAGCTGATGGGCGACTTCGCGGTCGCGTCGGTGCCGAAGCAGATGACGGTGGCCGACATCCGCCGCGTGCAGCGCGACTGGGTGCGGTCGGCCGAGCTGAGCCGCGACGCCGGATTCGACATCGTCTACGTGTACGGCGGTCACACCTACCTGCCGGGACAGTTCCTCTCGCCGTTCTACAACCGCCGCGCCGACGAGTACGGCGGGTCGCTGCGCAACCGCGCGCGGTTCTTCCTCGAGACCCTCGAGCAGGTCAAGGCGGCGGTCGGCGACCGCTGCGCCGTCGCCTGCCGGGTGATGGTGTCGCGCGGCGGGGCGGCGGCGGGCATCGAGATCGAGGAGGGGCTCGAGTTCGTGCGCATGGCCGACGACCTGGTCGACCTGTGGGACGTCGACATCGGCTCGCTGGCCGAGTGGTCGCACGACTCGGGGCCGTCGCGGTTCTTCGCCGAAGGCTGGCAGCTGGAGTACACCGGCCGGGTGCGCGAGGCCACCGCCAAGCCGATCGTCGGCGTGGGCCGCATCACCGATCCCTACCTGATGGAGCGCATCGTGCGCAGCGGCGTGTGGGATCTGATCGGCGCGGCGCGGCCGTCGATCGCCGACCCGTTCCTGCCCGCCAAGATCCGCGAGGGCCGGCTGGACGAGATCCGCGAGTGCATCGGCTGCAACATCTGCATCTCCAAGGCCGACGACCGCCGCCACCTGGGCTGCACCCAGAACCCCACCGCCGGTGAGGAGCACCGCCGCGGCTGGCATCCCGAGCGGGTCGAACCGCTGGCCGATCCCGACCGCGAGGCGCTGGTGGTCGGCGCCGGGCCGGCCGGGATGGAGTGCGCCATCACGCTGGCCAAGCGCGGGCTGCGCAAGGTGACGCTCGTCGATGCGGCGCCGCTCACCGGCGGCAGCCTGCGGATGATCTCGCAGCTTCCCGGCCTGGGCGAATGGGGCCGGGTGACCGCCTACCGCACGGTGCAGGCGCGCAAGCTCCCGAACCTCGAACTGGAGCTGGGCACGCGGCTGGACGCCGCGGCGGTGCGCGCGCGGCGGCGCCGACATCACGGTGATCGCAACCGGTTCGCGCTGGGCCGACGACGGACTGAACCTGGCCACCCGCGGGCCCATTCCCGGTGCCGACGCGGCGCAGCCGCATGTGCTCACGCCCGAGCAGGTGGCGGCGGGAAAGCGGCCGCCCGGTGGCGGCCCGGTGGTGGTGTACGACGCCGACGGCTACTTCATGGGCTCGGCGGTGGCTCTGCTGCTGGCCGCCGAGGGCTGCGCGGTCGAGCTGGTCACCCCGCACGATCAGGTCGCGCCGTTCGCCGCCGAGACGCTGGAGGACGTGCTCACCCGCGAGCGGCTGCACGAGGCCGGCGTGGCGCTGCGGCGGGCGGTGTCGGTCACCTCGATCGATGCCGGCGGCCTCGATGCGGAGGATGAGTTTGGCGACCCGCTGCGGATCGACCTGCGGCGGGATCGTGCTGGTCACCCAGCGGGTCTCCGACGATGCGCTGTGGCATGAGCTCGAAGGGTCTCGCGGGGCTCTACCGCGTCGGTGACTGCGTCGCCCCGCGGCTGATCGCCGAGGCCGTGTTCGACGGCCATCGCCTGGCCCGCGAGATCGAGAGCCCCGACCCCGAGGTCGCGTTGCCGTATCTGCGCGAACGGCCGGGCGATCCGCTGGTGCTCGGCGCCGATGCGGGAGCCGCAGCGCCCGGCGTGGGAGGCATCGCGGCCGGCGCGCCGCGAGGTCGAGATGGTCAGCGGCACCGCCGCCGAGATCGCCGCGCGGCTGCAGCCGATGCTGACAGAGGCGGGCGGTGACCTGGTGGTCGCCGCCGGCCGTGGAGCCGGCACCGATCTCGCGGCGGTGCGGCGCCTGGCAGAGCGCTACGGCGCGCCGGTTTGCGGTCACCCGGCCGCAGGTGGAGGCCGGCCGTGCGTCGCGGGCCGAGCTGGTCGGCGCGTCTTCCGAGACGGTCGCGCCGGCCGTGTACCTGGGCCTTGGCGTGGGCGGTTCGCTCGCACACCTGGTGGGTATGGACGGCAGCGTGCAGGTGATCGCCGTCAACACCGACCGCAGCGCCCCGATCTTCGACCATGCCGACCTGGGCGTGGTGGCCGACGCGATGGAGGTCGTGCGGGCGCTGGAGGCGGTGTGAGCCGCGGCCCGGTGGTCGTGCTGGGTGCCGGCTCGACCGGCGAGGCGTTCGCGGGCGCGCTGCGCGCGCACGAACCCGACACCAGGATCACGCTGGTCGAGGCCGAGCTCGTCGGCGGCGAGTGCTCGTACTTTCGCGTGCATGCCGTCCAAGGCGCTCTTGCGCCCGCCCGAAGCGGTGGCCGCGGCGCGGCTGGTGCCCGGCGCGGCCGAGGCGGTCACCGGCGAGATCGACCCGGCTCAGGTGTTCTGGCACCGCGATCAGGTCAACGGCGGCCTGGACGATTCTGCGCAGATCGATTGGCTGAACAACCATGGCCTCGACCTGGTGCGCGGGCAGGCGACCGTGATGCGGCCCGGCGTGATCGCGGTTGGCGACGCCGAGATCCCGTACGAGCGGCTGATGATCGCGACGGGCTCGTCGGCGGCCGATCCCCCCGATCGACGGGCTCGAAGATGTCGACTACTGGACCAGCCGCGATGCGACCACCGCCAACCATGTGCCGCACAGCCTGATCGTGATCGGCGCCGGCCCGGTGGGCTGCGAGCTGGCGCAGTTCTACCGGCGGATGGGCGCGGCGGTGGCGCTTGTGGATGCCAGCGACCGGCTGGTGCCGCGCAATCATCCCGCCGCGTCACGGATTCTGCATGACCAGTTCTCCAGTGAGGGGATAGCGCTGCATCTGGGAGCGAAGATCGAGCGCGTCGACTGCGGGGTGCGTGTCCAGCTCGCCTCGGGCCAGGTGCTGGACGCCGAGCAGCTGCTGATCGCGACCGGACGTACGCCGAACGTCGACGGCCTGGGATTCGAGAAGCTGGGAGTCGAGATCACCAGACGCGGCATCGCTGTGGACGAGCGGCTGCGGGCCGCCGACGGGGTGTGGGCGGCCGGCGACGTGACCGGGATCGCCATGTTCACCCACGTGGGCAAGTACCAGTCGCGGGCGGCGGCGGCCGATGCCGCCGGAAAGCCGGCGAAGGTCGACTACCGGGCGATCCCCGCAGTCACCTTCACCGATCCGCAGGTGGCGAGCGTCGGCGACGTGTCGGGCGAGGGCGCGATCACAGGCGAGCGCACGTCGATCGCGCGGCTCTCGACCTACGAGCGGCCCAAGCGGCCGATGCTCGTCAAGGTGTTTGCCGACCCCGAGCGGCGGGTGCTGGTGGGCGGGACGATCGTCGGGCCCGAGGCGGGGGAGTGGCTGGGCCAGCTGACGCTCGCGATCCGCGCCGAGACGCCGATCGACGTGCTGCTGGACACCATCCAGCCGTACCCCACCTTCAGCGAAGCCCTCTACTTCGCCGTCGCAGCGCTCGATGAATAGAAGGTGTCAGGCAGTTTCTATTCACCAGCCTGCTATTGCTGTGCCCGAACCGTGACGTGAATAGAAACTGCCTGACACCTTCTATTCACGCACTTCGATGCGGAAGGCGGCCTCGTGCTTGCCGCCCGGCTGCACCGTCTCGAGCCCTTCGCCGGTGACCAGCGCGTTCGTCGGTGCGGTCATCGGCTCGAAGCAGATCAGGTCGGCGTCGGGCGGCGCATAGATCTGCGTCCAGCGGTAGCCGCGCAGGAACTGCACGGTCAGCGTGGTGTCTTCGCCGGTCACCGAGAACGCCACTCCCTGGCCCACCGGCCCGAACGCGTCGTCGAACGTGCGGTCGCCCAGCGGCCCGGGGTCGATGGTCGTGAGTTCGCCCGCACCGGTGGGCAGCATCCGGTCGTCCAGGTGCATGCGTCGCAGTCCCGGCGCCGAGATGCGCCACTCGCTGCGCTCGCCCGGCGGGCGCAGGTACGGGTGGTAGCCGAACGACACGGGCACCGGCTCGTCCAGCGCGTGGAGGGTCGTGCGGATGGTCAGCGAGAAGTCGTTCAGCTCGGCGTCGACCTGCAGCCGGTGTGGGTGGGGAAACACCTCGAGCGCCTGCGGGGTGCGTTCGGTCGAGTACTCGGCCACCACCCGGGGCCCGCTCTGCTCCAGCAGCTCGAACGGCAGCGACGCCGGACGGGCGCCGTGAATCGCCAGGCCGTTCTGGTCGGGGTGTAGGAGCGGCGAGTCGCACGGCCGGTCGAGCCGGTTGGCCCACGGATGCAGCAGCGGAATGCCAAACGTCGAACCGCGCTCGCGGTAGCCCTCGACGCCGTGTCGCAGGCCCAGAAGTTCGCGCCCGTCGCAGGTGAACGAGCTGCCCACCATCGCCAGCCGCGGCTCGAACACTGCAGCCAGCCGCCCCAGGCTGATGGTCACGCTCACTCCAGCCGCTCCGGAATGACGTCGCGGGCGAACACCTCGTCGATGGTTTCGGGCCGCTTGATCCACTCTGCCTGCGCGCCGCTGACCAGCACCGTGCCGGGCCGCGGCAGGGCGTTCCAGTTGTTCGCGCACGCGTCCTGGTAGGCGCCGGTGTCCAGAAACGCGATCACGTCGTCGCGTTCGATCGCCGGCACGTCGACCTGCTGGGCCAGCACATCGAACCCGCATGAGATGCCGACGATGTCGGCTTGCTCGAGCACCGGCCGGTCGGCGCCCGAGGCCACGATCGGGCGAAAGTGGGAGTGCTCGATCAGCAGGTCGGCCAGAAACATCTCGGTGGTGTCGGTCTCGACCCACGCCCACGCCACCGGGCCAGCCTGGCGCTTGCGGCCCAGCACGCGAGTCAGGTGCACCCCGGCGTCGGCGTGCAACCCGCGGCCCGGCTCGACCTCCAGCGCGATACCGGTGGGATCCAGACCCCCGGCGGCGAGAGCCGTACCGAGCGTACCGGCGATTGCCGCGGCGTACTCCTCGAGGGGACGCGCCGCCGAGCCGTCGGGCGCCGTCGGGTCGCGCGGGGCCGGCAGCCCGCCGCCCACGTCGATCTCGAGCGGCCTCCAACCGCCCCAGGCCGCGCTGAGGCGCAGAATCACCTCGGCGTAGCTCCGCGCCATGCCGGCCCAGACGGCGGGATCGGCGCTGTGCCGGCCGAGGTGCGCGTGCAGGCCGGTCAGCTCCAGATGCCCGCTGCGCAGCGCGGCTTCACCCACCGCGACCGCCTGCTCGGTGGGAATCCCCGGCTTGTAGCGGTGCGCGGCCAGGCGTACGTCGACATCGGGGAAGAAATCGGACGGCGCAGCCGAGCCCGTCGTAGTCGGGCCGCACGCGCAGCCGGACCCGCGCGGGCACGCCCAGCCCGGCCGCCGCCTGCTCGCACAGCTCCAGCTCGGCGGCGCTGTCGAGCGTGATCATGGCTCCCGCAGCCACGGCCTGGCGGATCAGCTCGAGGCTCTTGCTGGAACCGTTTACCGAGATCAGGTGGCCGGGCACACCGGCCCGCAGCGCCGCCTGCAGCTCGCCCGGCCCGAAGGTGTCACAGCCGGCGCCCGCGCGGGTCAGAAGCCGCCGCACCGCCAGCGAGAGGTTGGCCTTGATGGACGGCAGCACCCGCACCTCACCGTACGGCCACGCCCCCCGGAACGCCTCGCCGATGGCTACGAGGTTGCGGATCAGCTGATCCTCGGAGAGCACGTACACCGGCGTGCCGAAGGTGCGGGCCACATCGACCAGGTCGCAATCCTCCAGGTACAGGTGGCCGTCGCGCACGCTGAGGGCGGAGTCGATTCGTTCGCCGATCACGGCCGCAGTCTACGCCGAGGGCGGGGCCCGGATACGCTCAGCCGGGTGAAGGTGGATGAGAGGGAAGGAGCGGATGGGGTGGGGCTGCGCGGCCGGGTGCGCGCCGCGCTTGCGGGTCCCTGGCTGGCCGCGCACGCGGCCGGTGTAGATTGATCGGTCCATGAACCGTTCTGCTGCTGCGCTTCTCGCGATCGTGTTCATGGCCGAGACGGCGCTCTTTGCGATCATCCCGGTCGTCCCGATCTACGTCGACCAGTTCGACCTGAGCAAGTTGCAGGCCGGAGCTCTGGTGTCGGCGTCGGCGATCGCGGTGACCATCGTGTCGATACCCGCGGGGCTCATGTCCGATCGCGTCGGGGCCAAGCGCATGACCATCATCTCGGCCTGCCTGCTCACGGCCTCGGCATTTGGGCAGGCGTTCGCCGATTCGTTCGTGACCGTGCTTGCCATGCGCATCGTGTATGGGTTCGGTTCGTCAGCGGTGTGGACGTCGGGGCTCTCGTGGCTGTCCGACATCTCCGACGACGAGTCCCGTTCGTCAACGGTCGGTGCGACGGCGACCGTCGCAGGCGTGGGGAGCCTGGTTGGCCCGCTGTTTGCCGGGTACACCGCCGAGCAGTTCTCGGTGGAGGCGGCGTTTCTCGTCATCGGCGTGGCGACAGCGGTGGCGACCCTGGCGCTGTTCTTCGTGCCGCGAGGTGTGAGCCACGTGTCCGAATCGCCGGCCGTTGCACAGTCGCTGGGCCTGGTGCGCCGCAATCCACGGATCATCGCGGCGCTCGTCCTGATGGGCGTGGGCGGATTCGTGGACGGGTTCGTGAATCTGCTGGCGCCGCTCGAGCTGACCGCCGATGGACTCTCGTCGACCGGCACGGGACTCGTGTTCTCGATCGCCTCGGGACTGTTCATCATTGCCAGCTGGTTGGTCACGCGCTCCCCGCGGCTCGCCACGCTCAAGGACCACGGGGTACAGCGTGCTGATCCAGGCGGCGACGTTCGTGCCCGTATTGATCTCGCTCGGAGTGGTGTCGGTGACGTTCATGGAAATCGCGCGCGCGCCCATGAGTGGGGTGCTCTACACCGTCGCGATGCCGGTGGCGGTCGTCGCCGCGCGCAGTGCGGGCCTGGGCACGGCGACCGTCTCGGGCACCGTGGGCACCACGTGGGGAGCCACGAGCCTGATCAGCTCGCCGCTGGCCGGCGCGATCGCCGATAGCGTGGGCGACCGCGCGGTGTACGCCATCGCGGTCGTGTTGCTTGTGGCGACGGGCGTCGTGGATCCTGCGGCTGGTGGCCACCAGGGGTGAGGACGTGGGCCTCGCCCAGGTGGTCGTGCCCGAAGTGCCCGGACATCCCTGACGCACGAGTCAGGTGTGGTCGGATAGCGTCCCCGGCCAGCCATGGATTTCGAACTCACTCCCGCGCCAGCAGGAGCTGCGCGACCGCGCCGCCCGGTTCATCGATGAGGAGTGCATCCCGCACGAGGTGCAGGCCGAGCTGAACGGCGGCCCGCTGCCCGAGGACGTTGTCGACGCGCATCCGCCGCCGCGCCCGGGAACTCGATTTGACCGGCGGAAACCACGAGCAGCGATTCGGCGGGCAGGGCTGGAGCGCGCTCGAGCAGGTGGTGGTGCAGGAGGAGCTCGGCCGCAACACCAATGGCATCTGGTGGGTCATCGGCGGTGGCTACAACGTGCTCTCGCGGGGCACCCCCGAGCAGATCGAGCGCTACCTGCTGCCGACCCTGCGCGGGGATCGGGCCGACGCCTACGCGGTCACCGAGGCGGGCGCGGGCTCCGACTCCGGCGGCATCGAGACGACCGCCGAGCGCACGGCCGGCGGCTGGCGGATTCGCGGCGAGAAGTGGTTTGTGACCTCGGGCGACGTCTGCGACTTCGACATCGTGATGACCAACGTGATCGACGGTGACCGGCGGCTACCAACGCTCTTCCTGGTCGATCGCGACCGGCCGGGGATCGAGATCGTGGACGACCCGCCGTTCACGCACGCCTACCCGCACGGCCATCCCACGGTGCGCTACGACGTCGAAGTGGCCGAGGACGCGGTGCTGGGCGGGCCCGACATGATCGGCCGCGGCAACGAGCTGCAGAACGAGTGGTTCGTCGAGGAGCGCATCCACATTGCTGCGCGCTGCGTCGGCGCGATGCGCCGGCTGCTGGCCGAGTCGGTTGCCTGGGCACAGGAGTCGTGAGCAGTTCGGCCAGCGCATCTACGACTTCCAGGGCATCAGCTTTCCGCTGGCCGACTCGGCCGCCGACTGCGCCGCTGCGCGACTGCTCACCTACCAGGTGGCGCAGATGGTCGATGACGGTGCCGACCCCAAGCTGATCCACGGCCGCGCCGCCATGGCCAAGCTGTTTGCGTCGGAGGCCGCGTACCGCTGCGCCGACCGCGCGGTGCAGACGTTCGGCGGCCGCGGCTACATCCGCACCACTGCCGCCGAGCGGTTCCTGCGCGAGCTGCGGGTCGATCGCATCTGGGAGGGCACCTCCGAGATTCAGCGGCTGATCGTGGCCCGCGGGCTCGAGAAGCGCGGCGTGGAGCGGATGCTCTCGCCCCATCGCGACGCCTAGGGTGGCCCGCACGCATACCGAGTGCCTGGCCGTGGTATGCGTATTGCGTACTGTATCCAGCATCCACGAGCCAGTCCCTCAGATTCGGATCGCGAGCGTCGTCGACCAGGTGCATGCGGTACTGCGCGAGCAGATCCTCAGCGGCGCCCTGCCGCGCGGCTCGCGCCTGCCCCAGGAGTCGCTCGCCGCTGAGCTCGGGGTGAGCCGCACGCCGCTGCGCGAGGCGCTGCGGCGGCTGAACGGCGAGGGCCTGGTCACGCTGCAGCCCAACCACGGCGCGACCGTCACCGGCGTCGACTTCAACGACATGACCGCGGCGTGGAGGGCGCGGGTGGTGATCGAGCCGCCCTCGGCACGGATGGCGTCGGAACGGCGCGACCCCGACGAACTCGCACGTATGCAGGCGGCGATCGAAGCCCAGCGGGCCAGCGCCACGCCGGCGGATGGGCTCGACGCCAACCGCGAGTTTCACCTCGCCCTGGTGGCCGCGTCGGGCAACGACCACCTGGCGCACTTCGCCGAGATCCTCTGGGTCACGCGCATCAGCTACGCGATCTACACGGCCCAGGCGGCGGAGGAGACGGGCCTGGAGGGATGGACAGCCGAGCACTCCGACATCCTGGCCGCCATCGAAGCGGGGGACGGCGACACCGCCGAAGAGACCACCCGCCAGCACCTGCTGCGGCACCCGCCGCTGGAGCGCCCGGACACCCAGTAGGCATCCGGACGCTCCGGACGGTTGCGGACTAGATGGTGGTGTCGGGTGGAGCGGGCGTGAAGTCGAGGTTCTCGTCCAGCGGCGCGACACCGTGATGGCCGGCCGCATGCGACGCGGCGTTCGCGACGTTCGCCGGCCGGATCATCCGGCAGATCACGAACCACACCGCGGCCAGGACGAGGATCCCCACCGTCCAGTACATCGCGACCCAGTTGTAGTTGGCGCTGCCGTGCGGCGCGGGCTTCAGGGCGCCGTAGAAGCCGGCCAGCGGCACGATCACCGCGAAGCCAACCACGATCCACTGCCACCACTTTGCGCCGTGCTTCGCCAGCAGCACGAGCCCGCCGACGGCGAGGAACAGGTACACGATCTCGATCGCGAACGACCCGATGGTGGCGGCCAGGATGAACGTCGCGAACTCGTTGGACGGGAACAGTGGGATAAACCCGCCCTTGCCGTCGGGGAGCACGAACTGCGAGAAGTAGTCGTGGAACTTGACCAGCAGCATCAGGCCGACGCCGCCCACGATGATCATCAGGTTGCCCACCCACGGCGTGTTGTGCCGCGACGTGCGAGCGAAGAAGCTCGGCAGCAGGCCGTCGCGGCCGAGCGCGAAGTAGCCGCGGCCGATGGTCACGCAGATGGCCAGCGCGAGAGCCGTGGCATCCAGGATGATGAGGATGTCGAGAAGCGCCGCGTACCAGTGTCCGACGTACTTCGTGGCCAGCTCATCCACCGGCGACGGCGAGAACGCCCAGGCGCCCTTGCTCGACGGCGACCTTGCCGTAGCCGATCGAGAACGCCCAGGCCATGAACACGAAGAAGATGGCCGACGCTGCGACCGTCGCCAGCACGGCGCGGGGAATCGACTTGTGCGGATCCTCTCGACTCCTCGCCGATCGATGCAGCCGCCTCGAACCCGACGAACAGCAGGATACCGAGCAGCACGCCGCCCAGCACGCCACCGCCCGTTACGCCGAGACAGCGATGTCTCGCCGGGGTTGAACATGGTGAAGGTGACGCCGCCCTCGCCGCCCTTGGCGACGATGATGATCGCCAGCAGCAGCATCGGGATGAACGAGCACGCCGCGAACGTCAGCATCGCGCCGATCGCGATGCGCACGCCCAGGTAGTTCAGAATGAGCACCAGGCCGACCATGATCAGCCCGAATACCCACCATGCGGGCGCATTCGCGGCGCTTCCGATGTGCTCGGCCCAGAAGCCGTTCCACAGGATGCCGAGACCGAGGTAGATGCCGCCGCCGCCCAGGAACAGCGTGCCGACGAAGAAGATGCCTGCGGCGAAGATGCCGACGGCGGGATGTGCGCCGTGGGTGAGGTACTCGTACACCGCACCGGCGCCCGCGTAGCGGCGCGCGAAGAGCGTCAGTGCGTAGCCGATGGCCATCACGCCGAGGCCGGCGATCAGCACCGCCAGTGTGGCGTTCCAGCCGGCACCGATGTCGGGTCGCGACACGCTGCCCAGGACCAGTGCGACCGAGAACATCGGCCCGATCGCCAGCGCCTGCGCGACCGCGTGGATGGTCGTGAGGTTCTTTTCGCCCAGATCGGCCTGGGCTGGAGCTTCGGTGGCCATAGCGTTCTGCCACTCCCTTCGTCGGAAGACGACAACATGCGCCGAGCGGCGCGGGAAAGAGTGGATACAGTATTCAGTTGGCCCGCCGGGTGTCAAGACCTCCGCACCGCGCCGCGGCCGGCGAACTCCGCGTCGCTTGCGGCCGACAGAGGCGCGAGTTAGGCTGGGGCAATCGATTCTCCAATGGGATTAGGCCCGTTGGACTGCGGTCGCACCGAGGAGTTCGCCCATGCCAGTTGCCCCCGATG
This sequence comes from uncultured Actinomycetes bacterium, assembly GCA_963796875.1. Taxonomy (GTDB): domain Bacteria; phylum Actinomycetota; class Thermoleophilia; order Gaiellales; family JAICJC01; genus CAVPTL01. The sequence continues at coordinate 591,486 of CAWCNL010000002.1, read as the reverse complement.
TCCAGGCGTTTCTGAGTCGTCTCGACGAGATGAACGCGCCCCGCTACGGCGAGCAGCCGATTGATGTGTCTCGTAAGGCGATGGACGATGGCGCCGCGGCGGTGTTCGGCCCGGCTCCGCCGGTGGCCTACGAAGAAACCACGCTGCCGGGGCCCGGTGGGCCCGTGCCGGTGCGCATCTACCGGCCCGACGCTGCCGCCGGCTCGGTCGTGTACTTCCACGGCGGAGGCTGGGTCATCGGGAGCACCGTCTCGCACCACGGCCCGTGCGCCGCGCTGGCCCAGAAGGCCGGGTGCACGGTGATCTCGGTGGACTACCGACTGGCGCCCGAGCACCCGTTCCCGGCGGCGGTCGACGACGCGTGGGCGGCGACGGCGTGGGCGTACGAGGCCCGCGACCGGCTGGGCTCGAGCGGGAAGGTGGCCGTGGTCGGCGACAGCGCCGGGGGCACGCTGGCGGCCGTCTCTGCGCTGCGCGCGCGCGACCGCGGCATGGATCTGGCCCTCCAGGTGCTGATCTATCCGGTCACCGATGCCGGCCTGGACACGCCCTCCTACACCGAGAACGCGAACGGCTACTGGCTCACCCGCGACGGCATGGCCTGGTTTTACGAGCAGTACACGCCCGAGGGTGACGATCGGTTCCACCCCGACGTCTCGCCGCTGCGCGCCCCCGATGTGAGCGGCGTGTGCCCAGCGCTCGTGATCACCGCCGAGTACGACGTGCTGCGCGACGAGGGCGAGGCCTACGCCCGACGGCTGGAGGAGGCCGGAGTGCCGGTCACCCTGACGCGCTACGACGGGGTCGTGCACGGGTTCTTCCGCTGCGGTCAGGTGATCGCCGCCGGCAACGCCGCCGGCGACCAGGTGGCGGAGGCGGTGCACCAGGCGATCGCCGCTCCCTGAGCGGGCGGTTCAGGCCTCCAGGAACCGCGTGGCCGCGCCGGCGTAGATGGCGGTGGCCTCGACGATGCTGCGCACCGTGATCGACTCGTCCGGGCTGTGGGCCGACGTCAGCAGCCCCGGCCCCAGCGAGGGCACCGTCGGGACGCCTGCGGTGAGCTGGAAGTGCGGGGCGTCGGTGCCGCCGGGAAATACGCCCAACGGCAGCTGGGCGCCGAGCACGTCGGCGGCGGCCGTCTGGAGCGCCGACACGATGGGGTCGTCGGGCTGCACTTCGCACGGGGGTAGCCATGCCTCCAGGTGCAGGGTCGCGTCGAGGTCGGGCTGGGCCTCCGCCGCCTCGGCCAGCAGCCGCTCGATGTCTTCGACGATCTGCGCGCGCTCCATGCCGGGTAGCAGGCGCACGTCCGACACGAACGTCGCGTGCCCGGGGATCACACCCTGGCCGCTGCCCCCGCGGGCGACCAGGCCCACGTTCATCGTCGGTCCGTCGGGTGCGAGCGGATGCGGCCGGTGACGTAGCGACGAGCCGCCGCGGTCGGCGAGATGGGCCAGCAGTCTGCCCATCTCGACGCTCGCGTTCACCGCCGGGATCTGATCCGAGAGGCTGGAGTGGATCTGGGTGCCGCGGATGTCCACCCGAAACAGCAGCACACCCCGCGAGACGAGCCGGATCGCGTCCCAGTCGCGGGCGATGCCGGACGGCTCGCCGATCACGGCGGCGTCGGCGGCGATCATGCCCTGCTCGGCCAACCAGCGGGCACCGCTGCGGCTGCCCTCCTCCTCGTCGGCGGTGAACATGAGGATCAGGTCGCCGGCCACCTCGGCCGCGGCCACGTCGGCCGCCGCGTGGGTCATCGCGGCCACGGCTCCCTTCATGTCGGCCGACCCCAGGCCGTGGAGGCGGCCGTCGCGGATCACCGGCTCCCAGGGAGGTGTCGACCACAGGTCGACGTCGCCGGGCGGCTTGGTGTCGATGTGCCCGTTGAGGATCAGCGACCGTCCGCCACCCGTGCCGTGGACGCGGGCGATGACGTTGGGACGCTCGGGTGCCGGGCCGACCACCTGCACGTCGTCGATCCCCAGCCGGGCGAGTTCGGCCACCAGCACGGCGGCGGCCGCCCGTTCGTCGCCCGGTGGATTGGGGGTCGCGGCCGCGATCAGATCGGCGGCGAGCTGCACCGGCCCCGTGCTTTGGGCCTCCTCCGCACGCTCGCGGCGGGAGCCCTCGACACCCCGGGTCAACGGCCGCCCTCGGCCGCGGGGGCGGCGATGACGCGAGTGGGCTGGTAGAACGGGTACAGGTTGGCCTTGAACGGGCGGTAACCCTGCAGATCGGGACTCACCATCCACACGTCGTTGGGGGTCACCAGCGGAATGTAGGGCAGCTTCTCGGCAACCACGTGCTGCACCCGCGAGGCGGCCGCCGCCAGCTCGTCGGAGGGAGCCCTCAGCCACGCATCGAACGCCGCGTCGAGTGCCGGCACGGAAGCGTTCTGCCAGTTGTCGGTGCCGATCGCGCGGGTGGCGGTGAACCCGATCAACGCGTCCACCGGATCGGGCCAGAGCCACTTCGAGATGGTCGCCGGCGGGCTCTCGAGCGCCGCGGTGTAGAACGGCAGGAACGGCACCACCGGCTCGAGCTCGAGGACCACGCCGATCGCGCGCAGTTGATCGCGCACGGCCTCGGCCAGCGGCAGCAGCAGTCCGTCGTCCTGGCAGACGCAGCGCAGCTCCAGCGGCCGGCCGCCGATCGTCCGCACACCGTCCTCGCGGCGGGTGAACCCGAGCTCGTCCAGTATGCGGTTGGCCTCGGCGCGGTCGAACCGGCAGCTGTGGTCAGGCGCGGGATCGTAGTGCTCGTCACCGGGCGGAATCGCGCCCAGCGACGCTGCGGCGTGGCCGTGGAAGATGTCGCGCACCAGCGCCTGCCGGTCGATCGCCAGCGAGATCGCCCGGCGGGTGCGGACGTCGTCGAACCGCAGGTCGGAGCGGCGGAAGTCGACCGTCAGGTACACGTTGGACTGCTGGGCGAACTCGATCACCGCCAGCCGGCCCTCGTCGCGCACGCGCGCGATCTGGTCGAGCGGCGGCCCGTGGATGGCGTGCACCTCGCCGGCCTCGAGCGCCGCCAGCCGGTCGTGTTCGGAGAGTATGGCGTGCCACTCGATCACGTCGGGAGCGCCCGCATCCATGTGCAGGAACGGCGCCGCCGGCGTGCGGTAGCCCTCCCACCGGCGGGCCACCACCTTCTCCTCCGACCACGAGACCAGCCGGTAGGGTCCGGTGCCGTCGGCCAGCTCGTGCCCGAATCTGTCGGGAACGGCCGCGCGGCGGGCCTCGTTGTAGACGGCGGTGTGCGTGCCCCAGAGCAATGCGGGCAGCCGCGCATAGGGGTGGTGGAGCCTGAACACGAGTGTGTGCGGCCCGTCGGCGGTTACGGTGTCGACAGGATCCCAGTACCACAGCTGATCGCCCTCGGTGAACGCGCCGTAGCGCAGGAACTCGAACGCGCGGATCACCGCCTGGGCGTCACACGGGTCGCCGGAATGGAACGTGAGCCCCGGCTGCAGCTGCACGCGCCACTCGAGCCCGTCGGCGGAGGTTGTCCAGGTCGACGCGAGGATCCCGTGGGCGCCCCAATCCGAGCCCTTCGCCAGCAGCGGCTCGTACAGGGCGACGCTGGGCGGATCGATGTGCGCCCCGGTCGGATCGAGGCGGGAGAACCGGTAGTCGAACGCCTCTCTGAGCACGGTTTCGGCCACGTCTCAGCGCCTCCGCCGCGGGGTGCCCAGAGGCGAGTTTGGGAATCGGTTTTCCATTTGGAAAATCGATTCTCCCTCGTGTAAGCTGGCGCTGTCAAGTCAGGGCGCCTCGCTTGGTGCGCGCCGGCCTTACGAGGGAGGTATCTGGGTGGAAACGACGCGGTTTGCCGGGCGCCGGGCGCTTGTAACCGGCGCCGGAGCAGGGTTCGGCATGGCCACTGCGATCGGCTTCGCCCGGGAGGGTGCCTCGCACGTCGCGCTGGTCGAGATGCAGCCCGACCGGCTCGAGCACGTTGCCGCCGAGGTCGCCCGCCACGGAGCCGAGGCCATCCCGATCGCGGTCGACCTCTGCGATGCCGGGTCGGCCGCAGCCGTCGTGGATACCACGGTGGCGGCCGCCGGCGGGATCGACGTGCTGGTGTCCAACCACGCGCTGATGTCGTGGGAGGTGCCGTTCCTCGAGACCTCCACCGAGGCGTGGCAGCGCGAGATCGACGTCAGCCTGACGAGCCACTTCGTGCTGGGCCGGCAGGTCGCCGCCGCCATGGCCGAAGCCGGCCGGGGCGGATCGATCGCCTTCACCGCGTCGGTCGACGCCCTCGGAGCCGAGCGCGGCTGTGCCCCGTACTGCGTGGCCAAGACGGGCCTCGTGGCGCTCGCCCGGGTGATGGCCGTCGATCTGGCCGAGCACCGCATCCGGGTCAACTGCGTCAGTCCGGGCCCGGGCGACACCCAGCGGTCGGTCGACCTGGTCGGCGAGGAGATGATGCAGACGCTGCGCAAGGAGGGGATCGAGGGGATTCCGCTTGTGCGGATGGCGAGCGTCGAGGACATCGCCGAGGCGTTCCTGTACCTGTCCTCCGACGCGGCCGCCTACGTCACCGGTCAGAACCTGGTGGTCGACGGCGGTCTCACGGCCTTCGCCTACCACCTGCCCCAGGGATAGCCGGCGTGCGGCTGACACCCGACGTGGTCATGGTGGGGGGCGGGACGCACACCGGGTTCGGACTCTCGGCCGACTACGACGCCCACATGTACCTGCTCGACGGCGGCGGCGCCTACGCGCTGGTCGACTGCGGCATGGGCACTGCCCTCGGGATCGAGCGGGTGCTCGAGCGGATCGAGGCGGCCGGCATCGACCCCGCCGCCGTCGATCGGCTGTTCCTGACTCACTTCCACACCGATCACGCCGGCGGCAGCGCCGCCTATCGCGACCGGCTGGGCCTGGAGGTGGCGATCGCGCGCGAAGTCCGCACGGCGCTCGAGACTCCCGACCATGAGCTCACCCAGTTTGCAGCGGCACAGGCCGCCGGAGTGTTCCCGGACGGCTACGAGTACCCGGGGTGCCCGGTGGCCGATCCGCTGGCAGACGGCGACGAGCGCCGCGTCGGCCGGCTCACGCTGCGACTGGTGTCGACGCCCGGGCACTGCTTCGGCCACAGCTCGTACCTGGTCACGGGCGGCGAGCGCACCTACCTCTTTGCGGGCGACGCGGTATTCGCCGGCGGCAAGCTGTTTCTGCAGGCCACGCCCGACTGCGACATCCCGGCGTCGGTCGCGAGCCTGCGCCGCCTGGGCGAGCTCGAGTTCGACGCGCTCCTGCCGGGGCACGGCCCGATCGCCCTTACCGCCGGCGGCGAGCACGTGCAGCAGGCGCTGGCGGCCGTCGACCAGCTCCGACTCCCGGCCAACGTGTTCTGAACGGAGGTTCTGACCATGATCAAGCTCATCGGCACCGCCCGCCGCCGCGCGGACTTCGACATGGAGGGGTTCATGAAGTACTGGCGCGAGGTCCACGCGCCGATCTCGGCCAGGCCTCCGGGACTGCGCGGCTACGTCGTCTCCGAGGTCACCGGCCAGCTCGCCGGCGACCTCGAGGTGGACGCATTCGTCGAGCAGTGGTGGGATGACGTCGAGGCGTTCGAGGCGGCGTCCGCCTCGCCCGAGGCGGCCGCGGCCTGGGAGGACGTGGGTAACTACGCGCGCACCGACGGCTGCTTCTGGGTGGCCCGCGAGCACGTGCTGCGCGAGCGCCGCTATGACGATCCCGGTCTGCTGCGCGGCGGCACCGGCGAGGAGCCGGGGCGGATCAAGATGGTGGGTATGGCCAGGCGCCGCGACGACTTCACGGTCGATGCGTTCTTCGACTACTGGCGCGACGTGCATGCCCCCATCGGCGGCAGCTCGCCCGGAATGCAGGGTTACGTCATCTCGCAGCTTGACTCGGTGCTCTCGGGCGAGATCGAGATCGACGCCTTCATCGAGTTGTGGTGGCCTTCCATGGAGTCGTTCGAAGCTGCCGGCAGCTCTCCGGAGCAGGCCGCGGCGTGGGCCGACGTGGCCAACTATGCGCGCACCGACCAGCCGTTCTGGCTGTGCCGCGAGCATATCTTCATCGCCCCTCCGGCCACCGGCCCGGGCCTTCTGGGAGTGTGACGTGCCCTCACCCGCTGCTCAAGTACTGACCACCCCGCACTCCGGCATCCGGCGGATGATCGACATCGCCGTGCAGGCGCCCTCGCCGATCATGCTGCTGGGCGGCGATCCCAACTTCACCACCCCCGAGCACATCATCGACGGGGCCGCTGCGGCGGCCCGTGCAGGAGCCACGGGCTACGCCCCCGGCGGCGGGATCCCCGCCCTGCGCGAGGCCATCGTCGAGAAGGTGCGCGACCGCAACGCCGCCCGGTGCACGGTCGACCAGGTGGTGGTTACAACCGGCGGCTGCGGCGGGCTCTTCACCAGCCTGCTCCTGATGCTCGAACCGGGCAGCGAGCTGCTGGTGCCCGACCCCGGCTGGTCGAACTATCCCGCCATGGCCCACGTGCTGAACGCCACCGCCGTCGGCTACCCGCTCGACCGCGAGCGTGGCATGTGCGTCGACGCCGACGCGCTCGAGCGGCGGATCACCGCACGCACCCGGGCGGTGATCGTGAACTCGCCCGGCAACCCCACCGGCGCGGTCGAGTCAGAGCAGAACCTGCGCCGCGTGCTGGACGTGGCCGCCCGCCACGATCTGTGGGTGATCTCCGACGAGTGCTACGACGAGCTGATCTTCGAGGGCGAGCACACGTCGATGGCGTCGCTGGGGGACGAGGAGCGGGTGGTGAGCGTGTTCACCTTCTCCAAGTCCTATGCGATGACCGGCTGGCGGGTGGGATACGTCGTGGCTCCGGCCGAGTTCGCCGAGCTGCTCTCGCTGCACCAGGAACCGGTTGTGTCGTGCGCCTCGACCATCTCGCAGCACGGCGCGCTGACGGCGCTGCGCGGTCCGCAGGACTGCGTGGGCCGGATGGTCGACGCCTACCGCGACCGGCGCGGCGTGGCCGCCGCGCAGTTCGACCGCCACGGCGTGCCCTACATCTGGCCCACCGGCGGGTTCTTCATGCTCGTCGACATCTCGGCCACCGGCCTCGACTCGTGGGCGTTCTGCCACCGGCTGCTGGACGAGACCAGCGTCGCGGTGGTGCCCGGCGCGGCCTTCGGCGCCTGCGGCGAGGGGTACGTGCGCCTGTCGCTGGCGGCCGCCGACCAGACTGTCGCCGAGGGCGCACAGCGCCTGGCCGGCTTCGTCGAGCGGATCCGCAGCTAGCGGGCCTGGTCGCGCAGGAGCCCCGGGCCGGACTGCTCGGCCTGCTCGCGCACGAAGCTCGCGATCTTGTCTGCCACGTTGATCGCGTGGTCGCCGCCCAGCAGGCCGGTGCCGCGCTCGGCGCTGGGGAACCGCACCGCCACCGTCCAGCCGATCGAAGCCTGCATCAGCGCGACGGCGTCGTCCAACCCGGGCGCGAACGACCCCGAGATGATGAGCTTGGAGAGACCCTCGCCTCGCATGCGTCCCAGATCGGCGCCGTCCAGCGGCCCGGGCGAGAGCAGCACCATGCTGTCGGCCAGGGCCGCGGCCGGGTCGTCAATGCTGCGCGCCACCGAGTCGAGTGCCGGCACGGCGCTGCGCCCCGCGACGAGGATTGCCACATGCCGGGCGCCGCGGCCGCGGGCCAGCTCGACGCCGGCCTGCACCGCTGCGACCGCCGCGGCGGGGCTCCACTCACCCTCCGATCCGCCGTGCCCGGGAAGGTCGAGCGCGATCAGGTTCCAGCCTTCGTTGGCCACCGCCGCGGTCAGCGGGCGCCAGTCGTCCAGGTCGCCGCCGGCGTCGTGGACCAGCACCAGCCACGTGGGGGTGGCTCCGGCGGTGAACTCGCCCCTCACCGTGACGCCGGCGGCGTCCACCGCAAGCGGCTCGGCGGCGCTCACCGCTCCTGCACTTCGCCGCCGGCGGCCTCCACCGGCGCGGGGTTGAAGCAGGCGGCGGTGTGCTGCGGCGGCTCGCCCTCGAGCGGCTCGAGTTCGGGCGTCTGCTCACGGCAACGGTCGAGGGCGCGGAAGCAGCGGCCGGCGAAGCTGCAACCGGCGGGCACGTCGATCGGAGTGGGGACGTCGCCGGTCAGCTTGATCCGGTTGACAGCCCGCTGCTGGTGCAGCGCCGGGGCCGATGACAGCAGCGCCTGGGTATACGGATGCCGGGGATCGCTGAAGAGCCGGGCAGCGGGCGCCAGTTCGACCACCTTGCCCAGGTACATCACCGCCACCCGGTCGGCGACGTGGCGGACGACTGACATGTCGTGGCTGATGAACAGGTAGGTGAGCCCGAGCCGGCGCTGCAGGTCGATCAGCAGGTTGAGGATCTTGGACTGGACCGAGACGTCCAGCGCGCTCACCGGCTCGTCCAGCACCAGCATCCGGGGGCCGACGGCGATCGCTCGCGCGATTGAGATGCGCTGGCGCTGCCCGCCGGAGAACTCGTGCGGATAGCGATCAGTGATGTCCTCGGGCAGCTCGACCAGCTCCAGCACCTCGCGCATGCGCCGCCGGCGTTCGTCCCCGCCGATGCCCTGGTTACGCATGCCCTCGGCGATGATCGCCTCGACGGTGTAGCGCGGATCGAGCGACCCGAACGGGTCCTGGAACACGATCTGGGCGTCTCGGCGGAACTGCCGCAGCGTCTTGCCTGAAAGGCTCGACAGGTCAACGCCGTCGAACTCGACACAGCCGCCGCTCGGCGCGATCAGGCGCATCAGCAGCCGCGCGAGCGTGCTCTTTCCGCAGCCGCTCTCGCCGACCACCGCCAGCGTCTCGCCGGCGGCGATCTCGAGGTCGACCCCGCGCACGGCGTTCAGGTAGCTCGTCGGCTTGCCGACAACGTTGCGCGTGACCGGGTAGCGCTTGGCCAGATCGCGCGTGCGCAGCAGTGTCTCAGGCGTGATAGGGAGTGGGGTAGTAGCAGCGGAGCTCATGGTCGTCAGCGGTCGGTTCCAGGTCGGGGTGCTTGAGGTCGCAGGGTTCCTGCCGGTTGGGGCAGCGGGGAGCAAAGCGGCATCCGGTGGGGACGTTGGCCAGGCTCGGCACCCGGCCCTCGATCACGGGAAGCCTCTGACCCACCGGCGCGAGCGCGGGCATGCTGCGCAGGAGCCCCTGCGTGTAGGGATGGGCCGGCGCGGCGAACATCGCCGCGGCAGGCGCCGTCTCGACCACCTCGCCGGCATACATCACCGCCACCCGGTCGGCGATCTCGTCGACGACACCGAGGTCGTGGGTGATGAACAGCACGCTCATGCCAAGCTTCGCGCGCAGGTCGAGGATCAGGTCGAGGATCTGGGCCTGGATGGTCACGTCGAGCGCCGTGGTGGGCTCGTCGGCGATCAGGAGCTGGGGCTCCATCATCAGCGCGATCGCGATCATGACGCGCTGCCGCATGCCGCCGGAGAACTGGTGCGGATAGTCGCCGAGGCGGCGGCGGCCGTCCGGGATGCCGACCAGTCCGAGCACCTCCTCGGCCCGTTCGCGGGCCTCCTTCTTGGCCCCGGGACGGTGCGCCAGGTAGGTCTCGGCCAGCTGGTAGCCGATCGTGAACGATGGATCGAGCGCGGTCATCGGCTCCTGGAAGATCATCGAGATGCTTCGCCCGCGGCGGGTGCGCATGTCGGTGTTGCTGAGCGCCGTCAGATCCTCGCCGTCCAGGAGCACCCGGCCTGCCGGTCAGCTCGGCCACCGGGGGCAGCAGCCGCATGGCCGCAAGAGCGGTGAGCGTCTTTCCGCAGCCGCTCTCGCCGACGACGCAGACCACCTCGCCGGGGTCCACCTCGAACGAGACGTGGTCGATCGCCGGGTTGGTGCCGCGGCGGCTGCGGATGGACACCGACACGTCGTCGATCCGTAGGGTCGGTGTGCTCACGCCGGTGGCGGGGGCCGCGCTCACAGCCGCTTCAGCCTCGGGTCGAAGATGTCGCGCAGGCCGTCGCCGAGCAGGTTCAGCCCCAGCACCATGAGCGCGATCATGACGCCCGGCACGATGGCCGGCCAGAAGCTGGTGCTGAAGTAGTTGGTACCGTCGGCGATCATCTGGCCGAGACTGGGCGTGGGCGGCTGCGCGCCCAGGCCGATGAACGAGAACGCGGCCTCGGCGATCACGCTCACGGCGACGTAGTACGAGGCCATCACCAGCACCGTGCCCATGATGTTGGGCAGCATGTGCTTGACGATGATCACCCGCGCGGGGGTGCCGAGCGCCTGCGCTGCCTCGACGAACTCGCGCTCGCGCATCGACCGCACCTGAGCCCGCACGACGCGGGCGAATCCGGCCCAGATGACGACGCCGATGGCGAGGATCACCGGCCGCAGCCCGGGGCCCAGCATCCCCGCGAAGACCACCGCCACGAGCAGCAGCGGGAAGCCCCAGGTGACGTCCACGAGGGCACCGATGAACGTGTCGAACCTGCCGCCGAAGTAGCCGGCGATCGAGCCGAGCGTCAGTCCCAGGATCAGCGTGAACGTGGTGGTGATGACGGCCACGAGCAGCGAGATGCCGGTACCGGCGACGGTCCGCCAGAGGATGTCGCGGCCGTACTCGTCGGTGCCCAGCAGATGGCCGCCGACGCCGGGCGCGAGCAGCGCATCGGACAGGTTCTGGTCGAGGTAGAGATGGTGGAGCGACGGCACCGCCAGGAGGACGGCGCCGGCCAGCCCGATCAGCAGCACGATCACGGTCAGGATCGCCCCGAAGAGTCCGCCCTTGTTGGCATACAGCAGGCCGAGTGCGTCACGAAACCGGCTGGAGGTGTCGAGCAGATCCTCGGTCGATTCGACCGCGAGTTCCTGAGCGGCTGCCATCAGCCGCCCCGGATGCGGTCGCGGACACGGGGATCGATCAGCTGGTGGGCGACGTCGGCCAGGAAGTTGAAGAAGATCACCATCGCGGTGAACATCAGGGCCAGCGTCTGGGCCAGGGCGTAGTCGCGGTGGATGATGCCCTGCACCAGCTGGTAGCCGAGCCCCTCGTAGCGGAAGATGGTCTCCACCACGAGGGTGTAGCCGAGCAGCGTCGGCAGAATCACACCGGCCAGGGCAACCACCGGGGTCAGCGCGTTACGAAACGCGTGCACCCACAGGATCCGGCGCTCGCTGAGGCCCTTGGCCCGCAGCGTACGCATGTAGTCGAGCGAGAGCTCCTCGAGTACGGACGAGCGCATCAGCCGCAGGTTCAGCGCCACCGATTCGACGCACAGGACGATCGCGGGCAGCACCAGGTGCTTCCAATCACCAGGACCGGCCACCGGCAACCAGCCCAGCTGTACGCCGAAGATCTGGATCAGCAGCACGGCCAGGAAGAAGTTGGGGATGCCCATCAGGAGCACGACGCTGAGGCGCACGCCGTTGTCCAGCGAGCGGTTTCTGCGCGCCGCCGCCATCACGCCCAGGGGGATGGCAAGGGTGTAGGTGAGGATCGCCGCCGAGAGGCCCAGGGCCAGCGTCTTGGGTCCTGAGTCCTCGATGATCTGGCTGACCGGCGCGCCGTTTACCACCGACACGCCGGGATCGCCCTGCACCAGGTGCGAGACGAATATGAAGTACTGCTCGGGCAGCGGCTTGTTCAGGCCCAGCCGCTCGTTCAAATTGACCCTGATCTGGTGGGCGTCGGTGGGCGACGCGATCGCGGTGACGATGTCGCCGGGCGCCACCCGCAGACCGTAGAACACCAGCAGCGAGGCGAAGAACAAGAGCAGCAGCGAGTAGGCAGCCCGGCGGACGATGAAGGTCGCCAATCAGGCCTTTCCGCGCGGGCGGCCCCCCGCCCCGGCGCTACGACTTGATCCAGACATCGTTGTACAGCGGGTACAGCATCGTCTCCAGTGGGTTGTAGCCAATCACCTTGTCCTGCGCGACCCACGTGTTGTAGGTGGTGAGGATCGGGATCTTGGGCAGGTACTGGGCCCAGGCCAGCTGCAGGTTGCTCGCTGCGGTGGCCATCTCGTCGATGCTGCCGGCGCTCTGCCAGTCGGCACAGGCCTGCTTCACCTGCGGGATCGAGCCGTTGTACGCGTCGCTGGGCACCACGTGGAAGTAGACCAGCAGGTCGACCGGCGACGACCACAGCCACTCGTAGCTCCACGAGGCCGGGTGCTTGGTGCCGGCGTACACCTGCCCGTTGAAGGTCGCGTCGTCGACCACCTTCAGCTGCATGTCCACGCCCGCCTTCTGCAGCATCGCCACGACCGCCTGATCGATGATCGGCGAGGTGGTGGGCTGGCCGCTGTCGGCCAGGTGCTGCCACGACAGCTTGGTGCCGTTCTTCTCGCGGATGCCGCTCGAGCCCTTCTTCCATCCCGCCGCGTCCAGCAGCGAGTTGGCCTTGTCGAGGTCGAACTGGTTGAAGGCCTCGACACCCTTGTCGTACCAGCGGACGTTGGGCGCCAGTGGGCCGTAGGTGCCGATCGCGTGGCCGAAGTAGAGGTTCTGGGCCAGCGCCTGGCGGTCGATCGCGTGCGAGATTGCCTGGCGCACCCGCACATCGTCGAACCCGAGCTCTTTCCGGGTGCAGTCCAGCGAGATCCAGAAGTTTGCCAGCGCCGGGAACTCGGTGGTGACCAGGTTCGAGTTGCCCTGCAGCCGGGTGATGTCCTGCGGTGCCGGGTTCTTGACCACGTTCACGCTGCCGGTCTCGATCTCGTCGGCGCGGCGGCCGACCTCGACGATCGGCACCCACTTGACCGAGTCCAGATATGCCGCGCCCTTGTTGGTCACGTAGGGCACCCCGCTGCCGGGATATCCGGCCCAGCGGTTGACGACCACCTGCGTGCCAGGTTGGTACGAGCCGAAGCTGAACGGGCCGGTGCCGTCGGCGCCGGTGACGCCGTACTTGTCGCCCAGCTTGGTCACCTGCTCGAGGTTGCAGATCATCGAGTTCTCGGTAGCGAGGGTCTCGGGGAAAGCGGTGAACGGCGTGTTCATCTTGACCACGACGGTGGTCGGGCCCGACGCGGTGACATTCTTCACGGCCGGCCAGAAGATGGCGTTCTGGCCCTTGTTCGGGTTGCGGAAGACATTGAAGTTGTCGGCCACCACCTGGGCATTGACGGGGGCGCCGCTCTGGAACTTGAGGTTGGGCCGCAGCGCGAACGTCCAGGTCAAGAGGTCGTCGGAGATCGTCCACGACGAGAACAGCGAGGGCTTGTACGCGCCGTGGGCGTCGCGAATCACGGGATACTCGTAGATCGCGACGAAATCGGGGTCATCCCAGGCGGTCAGCACGGGGTTGATCGGCGAGAAGTCGCGGTCGTAGCCTTCGATCAGCTGGCCGCCCTTGGTCACTGGGCCGGCGTCGGTGCTGCCCGACCCGGTGACGACCGAGGCAGAGCTGGAGTTCGAGCCGCTGCGGCCGCCGCCGCAGGCCGCGAGGATTGTGGCGGCCATACTCGCCGAGACGCCGATGGCCCCGGCGCGCCGGAAGAACGACCGGCGGTTGATCCGCTGTGCCAGGTAGTCGTCGACGAGGCCGTCGACCGGGTTCTCAGGATCGCGATCCGATGCCATTCTTCCTCCTTCGGTCATGCCGCTTGTGTCGGGCGCGGGATGGCGCGCCGGAGGTCAGTGGAAAATCGATTCTCCTACACCGTTTCCCGTTTGTCAAACGGGTCGCTGAGCGCGTCAGTGGATCCACGTTCAGAACGGCAGCGGGTCGGGAGAATCGGCGTGGAATCCCTTGCGCAGGGTTTCATGGACGGTCCAGGTGGCCTTGTGGCCACGGCCGAAGAACGCGAGTACGCCGGGCGCGAGCTCGACCGAATCGCCGGTGTCGAGCTGGACGGTCGCCCGCCCCGAGACCACGACCAGCGTCTCGTCGTAGCTGAAGTCCCAGCTGAAGCTTCCGGGCGTGCACTCCCACACTCCGCGGACGATGCGGGAATCGTCGGAGCGGCTGATCACCGTGCCGCTGGCGGCCGGGGAGCCGGAGATGACCCAATCCTCGGGAAGTGGCCACGACGTCAGCTCGGCGGTCTCGACCGCGGCTTCGGCGTGGGGTGTGGTGTAGGTGGACACAGGCTTCACCCTTTCTCGCTATCGCAGGAGGTCTCTCGGCAGGCCGATACGGTTGAAGTCCTGGGCGGCGGCCAGCACGTGGCGCTTGCCATTTGCCATCGAGATCATGTGGTGGCCGGGTAGGAGGGCGTCGAACTCCAGCTCGGCGACCCGGTTCATCGACGCTGCGTAGGCCTGCAGGTTCGAGTCGGGAACGTTCTGCAGGATGATCGCGCCGCCCCAGAACACCAGGTCGGAGGCAAACAGGTAAGCGTGGCCGCCGGCTTCCAGCCGCAGCACGTAGTGGCCGGCGCAGTGGCCGGGGGTCGCGATCGCCTCCAGGCGCAGGCCGCCGGCGGGGATCACGTCGCCGTCGCCGAACTCGTGGTCGACCGCGCACGGCTCCCACACGTAGTCGGCCGGATAGAAGCCGAACGACTGGGCCCATTCCAGGCCGGTAGGGCCGCCGTCGGCCACGCGGATGGTGTCGGCGGTCTCGGCCGGAGCCCACAGCTCGGCGCCGGTCGCCCGCACCATCGGGGCGCAGCCGCCGGCGTGGTCGGCGTGGTAATGCGTGATCACGATCCGCGAGACGCGCGCGGGGTCGAGCCCGTCGGTGCGCATGTGCTCGAGGATCTCGTCGGTGGCCGGTCCAAATCCGGCGTCCACCAGCACGATCTCGTCGCCTGCGTCGATGGCGTACACGTGGCAGTCGAGCCGGTGAGTCAGGTTGAACCCGTAGTCGCCGCCCCCGACCAGATAGACGTGGTCGCTCAGCTTCATCTCAGCTCTCCGGTACCGAGTATGCGTGTGCGGTCAGGCCGCCGTCGACGACCAGGTTGACGCCGGTCACGTAGCCGGCGTCGGCGGACGCGAGGTACGAGAAGGCGGCCGCGATGTCGTCGGCCGTTGCCAGCCGCTGCAGCGGCACCACCGGGAACCCTTCGCGCCGCCACTTGTCCATCAGCTCTTCTCCCACCAGGTCGACGGACTGCTGGGTGTCCGCGGGGCCGGGGCTGACGGCGTTCACGCGGATGCCATGGCGGGCCAGCTCGATGGCCATGGTCGTGGCCAGGTTGGCCACCCCGGCCTTGGCGGCCGAGTAGTGCGCGAACTCGGGGCTTGCGCCCAGCGACGAGACCGACGCGGTGAACAGGATCACGCCGGGGCGGCCACCGGCCACCATCGCCTGGGCAGCCCGCTGGGCCACCCGGAAGTACGCGGTCAGGTTGACCGAGATGACCTTGAGCCACGACTCGTCCTTCATCTCCAGGAACGGCTCCTCCGTCCACGCCGCGGCGTTGGAGATGAGCACGTCGATGCGCCCCGCGTCCTCGAGCGGCCGCTCGATCGCCGCCCGGCAGCCCTCCAGTTCGGAGAGTTCCGCGGTGATGCCAAGCGACTTCACCCCGAGCCCGCGAAGCTCGTCGGCCACCGCCTCGGCGCGCTCCGCGAAGTGGTCGACCACGTAGACCGCGGAGGCGCCCTCGTGGGCGAACCGCAGGGCGCTTGCGCGACCGATGCCGCTACCGCCGCCGGTGATCACCACAACCTTGTCCTGATGCCGATTCGATGCCATTTTTCCCCTTGAAAAACCTTTTTCCGGCGATTATGGTTGAACCGGTCGGGAAAGTCAAGAAGGCCTCCGAGGCGAGAAGAAAGGACGTGGCGTGGATCACGCACAGGCATTTCGGGCGTGTGCCCGCATCCGCCAGATCGAGGAGCTGTTGCCGCGGCTCAAGAGCCGGGGCGAGGTGCAGGGCTCGCTGCACCTGTGCACCGGGCAGGAGGCGGTTGCGGCCGGGTTCTGCGCCGAGCTCACCCCCGCCGACCGGATCGTCTGCACCTACCGCGGCCACGGCTGGCTGATCGCGCGGGGCGTGCCCCTGCGCGATCTGCTGGCCGAGATCATGGGCCGTGACTCGGCCCTGAACGGCGGCCGTGGCGGGTCGCCTTATCTCTCGGCGATCGGCCACGGGATCATCGGCGAGAACTCGATCGTGGGCGCGGGCATGCCGATGGCCGTCGGCTCGGCCCTGCGGTCTCGGCATGCTCCCGACGGCGCGGTCACGGTGTGCGTGATCGGCGACGGTGCGCTCAACCAGGGGGCGGTGCACGAGGCGTTGGTGATGGCGGCGGTGATGAAGTTGCCGCTGGTGGTCGTGGTCGAGAACAACGGGTACGCCGAGCTGACCCCGACCGACGACATGTTCACGGTGCTGCCCATCGCCCGCCGGGCCGAGGCCTACGGCATGCCGTGGGAGGTGGTGGACGGCAACGATCCGCTGGCGGTGGCCGCCGCCGCCCGCGCGGCTCTGGCCGCCGTCCGGGACGGGGACGGGCCACGGTTGGTGGAGGCTCGCACCCACCGGCTCTCGGGCCACTACGACCTCGACCCCCAGGCCTACCGCCCCGCCGGCGAGCTCGACCGGGCGCGAGAACACGAGCCACTGGTGCGGCTGCGGGCCGAGCTGGGCCCACGGGCCGACGAGATCGCCGCCGAGGTGGAGGCGGAGGTCGCCGCAGCGCTGGCCGCCGCCCGGGCAGTGCCCGAACCGGCCGCCGCCGACGTGAGGAGGCACCTCTATGCCTGACGGATCGCAGGAGCTCTCGTACATCCGGGCGGTCAACGAGGCCCTGCGGTGGGCGCTCCAGACCTCGCCCGAGGTGCTCGTCTACGGCGAGGACGTGGGCATTCCGGGTGGGCCGTACGGGGCCTCGCGAGGGTTGCGCGCCGAGTTCGGCGACCGGGTGTTCGACACGCCGATCTCGGAGGCGGCAATCCTCGGGTCGGGCGTCGGCGCCGCCATCTGCGGCCTGCGGCCGGTGGTCGAGATCATGTTCGCCGACTTCTTCTTCGTCGCCCTCGACCAGGTCGTGAACCAGGCCGCGAACGTGCGCTACGTCTCCAACGGCGCCCAGTCCTGCCCGCTCACGATCCGCTCGCAGCAGGGCGCGACGACAGGGTCGTGCGCCCAGCACTCGCAGTGCATCGAGGCGATTCTCGCGCACGTGCCGGGCATCCGGGTGGGGCTGCCCGCGTTCCCCGGCGACGCCTACCAGATGCTGCGCGCGGCGATCACGAGCGACGATCCCGTGATCGTGCTCGAGGCACGTTCCCTCTATGCCCGTACCGGGCCTGTCGACCTCGCCGGGGAGCTCGAGCCCGTGGGCGGGGCGCGCCGGCTGCGACAGGGCGACGACGTCACCCTCGTCACCTGGGGTACGGCCGTGCACCATGCGCTCGAGGCGGCAGACCGCCTGGCGGGGCGGGGGGTCGGCGTCGACGTGATCGACCTGCGCTGGCTCAACCCGCTGGACTTCGATCCGGTGCTCACCTCGCTGGCGCGGACCAGCAAGCTCGTGATCGCCCACGAGGCAAACCTCACCGGGGGGTTCGGCGCCGAGATCGCCGCGCGGGCCGCGGCCGAGGGCTTCTGGTCGCTCGACGCCCCGGTGGCACGGGTGGGTGCGCCCGATCTGCGCATGCCGTCAGCGCCGGCGCTCCAGACGGCGGTGCTGGTCGGCGCCGAGCAGATCGTGGCTGCGGTCGAAGGCGTGCTCGGGGCGAGCGGGTGAGCACCGACTTTGCGGTCGACCTCGAGTTGCTGGTCGCCGACGTCTGCCTGATCGCGGCCGTTTCCGCGCCGACGTTCCACGAAACCGAGCGCGCCGAGTGGATCCGCACCCGGCTTGCCGCCGCCCCGGGCGCGGTTGCCACCGACGCTGTCGGGAACGTGATCTGGCGCTGGGGAGATGAGGCTCCCGAGCTGCTTGTGACCGCACATATGGACACGGTGTTTGCGGCCTCGACCGAGCTTGGCCTCGTCCGTACCGACGGTCGCCTCGTGGGTCCGGGGGCGGGCGATAACGCGGCCGCGATCGCGGTTGTCATCCACGTCGTCGAGCAACTGCTACGCGGCGGCGGACTGCGCCCAGGCGCGGTCGCCTTCACCGTCTGTGAGGAGGGCCTCGGCGACCTGCGCGGAGCGCGCGAGGCGGTGCGGACGCTGCGACCGCGCGCCGTGCTGGCTCTCGAGGGCCACGGCCTCGAGCAGATCGTGGCCGATGCACACGGCAGCCTCCGCGCACGGATCGGGGTTACCGGCCCCGGAGGTCACGCCTGGGTCGACCGCGGCCGGCCCAGCGCGGTGCACGCGCTGATCGGAATAGCCTCGGGCCTCCTCGCCCTGGCCGACGCCGCCGGGCCGGTCAACATCGGCCTGATCGAGGGCGGCATCTCTGTCAACGCGATCGCCCCGGATGCCGCCCTGGTGGTCGAGAAGCGGGCGCCGGCCGAGCCCGAGCTGGCGCAATTCCGGGCATACCTCGAGAGCCTCGAATGCGAGCCTCCGCTGGAGCTTTCGGTATCGGTGCTCGGACATCGCCCGGCCGGTCGCATCGACCGCGACGCTCCCCTGTTGCGGGCGGTGCTCGCGGTGCGAGAGGATCTCGGGCTCGAGAACTCTCTCCAGTCGGGCTCCACCGATGCCAACGCGGCCGTCGGGGCAAGTATCCCGGCGCTCAGCCTTGGGGTCGCCTACGGAAAGGACATGCACACGATCGGCGAGAGCATCGACATCTGCTCGCTCGAACTGGGCGCCCGGCAGCTGGCGATGACCCTGCGGGCGGTGCTCGGCCCGTGACCGCGGGGGCGCAGGCATAGCTCCGTCCAGTAACAGAGACGGCGACGGAAGCGGCCCGCCCCAGCCGCCGCGCGGCGTGGCCCGCCTGATCGATGTCGCCAACGAGGCCGGGGTCGGCACGTCGATCGCCTCGCGGGTGCTGAACGGCGACCCCACCGTGGGTGTGCGCCCCGAGACCCGCGAGCGGATCCTGGCGGCCGCCGCCCGCCTCAGCTACCGCCCCAACGCGGCCGCCCGCGGTCTGGTGCTGCAGCGCACCACCACCATCGCGCTTGTGATCCCCAACCTGGCCTACCCGGTCAACTCCGAGATCATCCGCGGGGCCGAGCGGGCCGCCTCCGAGGCCGGCTACGTGCTGTTGATCGCCGACGCCCAGGAGTTCCTCCAGGCCGGCCAGGCCTACCAGCGGCTGCTGCTCGAGCGGCGTGTAGACGGGCTCTTGCTGGCCAGCGCCTCCACCTCCGAGCCGCTGCTCCTGGACATCGTTCGCACCGACCTGCCGCTGATCCTGGTCAACCGCCGGGCGGGCACGATCGTGCCGAGCATCACCGTCGACGACACGCGCGGCATGGCCACCGCGGTGCAGCACCTGATCGATCTGGGTCACCACGAGATCGGCTACATCTCCGGCCCGGGCGACGCCGACACCGCGCGGCGCAGGCTGGACGGCTACCGCGGCGCGCTCGGCCGGGCCGGCATCGAGCCGCGGCCCGAATGGGTGGTCGAGTCGTCGTTCGACGAGGCCAGCGGATTCGGCGCCTGCCGCGAGCTTCTGGCGGCCGCCCCCGGCCGGCCGACCGCCATCGCGGTGTGGAGCGTGGGTGCGGCGGTGGGCGTCATCGCGGGGCTCGCGGCCGCGGGTCTGCGCGTGCCCGCAGATGTGTCGGTGGTGGCCTTCCACGACGCTCCTCTGGCGGGATACCTGGTACCGGCGCTGACGACCGTCAAGATGCCGCTGCGAGGGATGGCCGAGCAGGGCGTCCAGGCGCTCCTGGCCCGGATCGCCGGCGACCCGGTCGAGAGCATGGTGGTCGATGATCCACCTCCCGAGCTGGTGGTGCGCGCCTCCACGAGGGCGGTCTGATGTGAGGGAAGTGCGATTTGACTTCCGGCGCCGTTCAAGGGACGATTCGGGTGGTCTTCAGGCAGGTACCCGAAGTCTCCATTCGATGGTCAAACGCGCCGACACCTCGCGCCCCGTGCGCCTCCGAGACGTTGCCGCCGCGGCGGGCGTGAACCCGTCGATCGCCTCGCGCGTGCTCAACGACGATCCCACCCTGTCGGCCCGGCCCGAGACTCGCGCCCGCGTCCGTGACGCCGCCAGCGCGCTGGGCTACACGCCCAACGCCCTGGCCCGCGGGCTCAAGCTGCAGAGCACCACCACACTCGCCCTGGCCGCGCCCAACCCCGCCGCGCTCCTCAGCGCCGACCTGATCCAGGGCGCCGAGCGGCGGGCCGCCGGCTACGGCTACGTGATGCTCCTGGCCGACACCGCGGACTTCCAGGGAGACGGCTCGGCCCGCCGTCGGCTGCTGCTGGAGCGCCGGGTCGACGGCCTCGTGGTGGCCGGCCTGGGTGCCGCGGGCGATCTGGTCGCCGACCTCGACGCAAACCGTGTGCCCTACGTCCTGATCGACCGCCGTCCGGGGCTGGGCGGGCTCTCGGTGTGTGCCGACGACGCCGCGGCCGCGGCGCTCGCGGTCGAGCACCTGGTGGCGCTCGGACACCGCCGGCTGGCCTACGTCTCGAGCCACGCAACCAGCGACGCCTCGGAGCGCAGGCTGGGGGGCTACCGCGAGGCGCTCGCCCGGCTGGGGCTCGAGTCCGGTGGCGAGATCACCGGTGCCGCGGCTACCGAGGACGGCGGTTTCGCCGCGGCCGGCGCCGTGTCCGGCGGCCGGCGCGCGCCCACTGCGCTGGTCGTGGCGAGTATCGCCCAGGCGGTCGGTGCGATGGCCGCGCTGCGCGGCACGGGCCGGCAGCTCCCCCGCGACGTCTCGCTGGTCGCCCTCGAGGACGCGCCCATGGCCGCCTACCTCGACCCGCCCCTGACCACCGTGCGCATGCCGGTGCGCGAGGTGGCCGAGACGGCCGTCGACCAGCTGGTGCGCCGGGTCCGCGGAGAGGCCGCCGAGGACGTCGTGGTGCCCACCGCCCCTGAACTCGTGGAACGCGGGTCGACCGCTCCGCCGGCCCGGGCCGCGTGATCTCCCGCCGGCTCCACCACTCGCGGCCGCTTCCTTCTGCCGCGCGCTCGGTGGGGGCGGCCTCGTGCGCACCGCTCTCGCCGTTGCCGCAGAAGGCCCGCTCGTCGCGGTTTCGGCTTCTGGGGCTGGTCGTCAACCTTCGCTACCCCGAGAATCTCGAGGTGATCGCCGAGGCCCGCCGGCGGGGGGCCGAGTCGGATTGCACCATCCTGATCGCCGACGCCAACGAGTTCGTCGACCGCCGCCAGGCCTACGAGCACCTGCTGCGCGACCGCCGCATCGACGGTCTGCTCATGGGCACGCTGATGCCGACTACAGACACGATCGCGGCAATCGCCCGCCAGCGGCTGCCGCTGGTGCTCGTCAACCGCCGCATCCCGTGGCTCGCGCCGGGCGTGGCGGTGGATGACGAGGCCGCGCTCTACCTGGCGGTCAGCCATCTCGTCGGGCTTGGCCACACCCGCATCGCCTACATCACCGGGCCGGGCCAGGCCGACACGGTGCACCGCCGCCTGAACGGTTTCAGGCGGGCGGTTGCCGACGCCGGGCTCTCCCTCCCCGAGAGCTCGATCGTCACGTCGAGCGCCGATCCGATCGCAGGCCCCGCTCGAGCCATGTCGCAGCTCTTGCGCTCCAACCGGCGGCCGACGGCCGTGGTGCTGTGGACGGTGGGCGACGCCGCCGGGGCGCTGCACGGGGTGCGCGAGCGCGGGCTGGCGGTGCCGCGCGACGTGTCGGTGATCGCGATCAACGACGCGCCGTTTGCCGCCTATCTCAGCCCTGCGCTGACCGTCGTGCGCATGCCCCTTGCCGAGGTCACCGGCCGTGCGGTGGCCCGGCTCTTCGACGTCGTGCGCGGTACGCCGGCTCGGGGGGACGTGTGCATCCGCACTCCCCCCGAGCTCGTGCAGCGGTTCTCGACGGGTCCGCCAAACGCCGTCTGAGCGCCTACTTCTCGAGCGCCACCGGGTTGGTCAGCGTACCGACGCCGGCCACCGTGATCGAGACGCTCTGGCCGTCCTGCAGATACCGCGGCGGGGTCCGCGAATCGCCCACGCCGGCCGGGGTGCCGGTGGCGATCACGTCGCCCGGCTCGAGCGTCATGCCGCGCGTCAGGTACTCGATCAGCTCGACCACCGAGAAGATCAGATGCCTGGTGTTGGAGTTCTGCACCACCTCGCCGTCCAGCTCGGTGCGCAGGTCGAGATTGGTCACGTCCAGCCCATCGGGCGAGGCGATGCACGGCCCGTACGGCGCGAACGTGTCGAAGCTCTTGCCCAGCGTGAACTGCCGCAGCGGCGTCTCGAGCTGCGCGCGCCGGCCCGACACGTCGTGCATGATCGAGATGCCGCCGACCGCGTCGAGTGCGTTCTGCTCGGTGGCGCGGTAGGTGCGCTTGCCGATCACGATCGCAACCTCGCCCTCCCAGTCGGGTCGGGTCTCCTCGCGGGGAATCACGATCGTCTGGCCGTGGCCGATCAGCGCCGAGCCGAACTTGGCGAACACGACCGGGACATCGGGCAGCTCGAGCTCTGATTCGGCCGCGTGATCGCGGTAGTTGAGGCCGATGGCGATGATCTTGGCCGGCGTGGTCGGCGGCAAGAGCTGCACGTCGGCAACCGGATGGCTCTCACCCGACGCGGCCGCGATCCTGTCCCACCCCTCGGGGGAGGGCACCGCTCCGAGCCCCTCGGACGGACCGGCATCGACCACCGTATCGCCGTCCAGCCGGCCAACCCGCGCCGCACCATCACCAACCTGAAACCTGACTGACTTCATCGACCTTCCTCCGTTCGCAAAACCTTGAGCGCGTTGATCGCACGTGGGACGCCAGCATACGGCGTCGTCTGCAGAATCGTCTCCTCAATCTCCTCCCACGGCACGTCGATCGCGCGCAGCGCCTGGATATGGGCGGCCACCTGCGGCTCGCACCCGCCCAGGGTCACCAGGCACGCGAGAATGATCAGCTCGCGGTCGCGCGGCGGCAGACCCGGCCGGGTGTGCACCTCGCCGAACGTCCAGTCCACCAGCCAATCGGCCATCGGGCTGCCCATCCGCTCCAGAAACGCGTCCCCACCGGGGTGGTCGCCCAGCTCGCGCAGCCGCTCGAGGCCGCGCTCGCGGCGCTCTTCAGAACTCATCCGTGCTCCTCCCTTGACCACCCGCCGAACATCGCATACTGTATCCAATCGTGCCAGGCGGACGTGTTCGAGTAGTGGTTGATGGCCGCCCCGAGTGGGGCAGGCTCCAGGGCGGGCAGATCGTGCTCGACTCCGGCGCGAGCCTTGCGGCGGACGCCGCGCAGTACCTCGCCCCGGTGGAGCCCAGCAAGATCATCGCCACCCATCTGACCTACCGTAGCCGTGTGGACGAGTACGCGGCGCGCGTGCCCGCCTACCCCTCCTACTTCATGAAGCCGCCCACCACCGTGAACGGCCACGGCGGGGTGCTGCGACGCCCGTCGGGCACGCGATTCCTGAACTACGAGGGCGAGGTCGCGGTGATCGTGGGCCGGCCGATGCACGGGGTGCCCGAGAGCGAGGTGCTCGACTACGTGGCCGGCTACGCACCCGCCAACGACGTGGGCCTGCACGATTTTCGCCACGCCGACCGCGGCTCGATGCTGCGGGTCAAGGGCCAGGACGGCTTCTGTCCGATCGGGCCGGCCGTCACCCCCGCGGCCGACTTCGATCCCACCGACTTCACACTGCACACCTACCTCAACGGCGAGGTGGTGCAGCAGGGCGGTGCTGCCGACCTGATCTGGCCGATCTCGTATCTCCTGGCCGACCTGTGCCGGCTGATCACGCTCGAGCCCGGCGACATCGTGCTCTCGGGCACGCCGGCAAACTCGCGCCCGATGGAGCCCGGCGACGTGGTCGAGGTCGAGGTCACCGGGCTGGGCCGGCTTTCCAACACGGTGGAGGAGTGGGACGTGGATCTCAGCGGACCGGGCGACCAGCCCGAGATCTCGGCGAATACGCTTGCACGTGGCCCTGGCGATGTCCGAGGACGAGGCCGAGGCGCAGGTGGGCTCGTGATCGCGCTACGGCCGCTCGACCACGTGTGCCTGCGGGTGGCCGACCTGGACGAGGCCGCCGCGCGCTGGGCGATCCAGTTCGGGCTTACCGAGGCCGGTCGCGAGCCCGGCCGGGTGCTTTTGCGCTGCGGGTATGAGCCCTACAGCCTGGAGCTCGTCGAAGGCGAGCCGGGGCACGACCACACCGGATGGGAGCTACGCCGCAGCGTGTCGCTGGACGACGCCGCCTCGCGGCTGGAGGCGCTGGGGGTCGAGTACGCACAGCGCGACGGTGCGCTGTGGCTGGCCGACGACGACGGCAACAGCCTCGAGCTGATGCCGTTTCGCGACGAGGCCGACCGGCGCCCCGACATCGCCCGGTCGACCACCACCCTGCCGGGCTTTCGGCCGCGCAAGCTGGGGCACGTCAACTTCCTCACCGGCGACCTCGCGCGGCAGGTGCAGTTCTACACCGAGGTGCTCGGTATGGACCTCTCCGACCGGCTCGGCACCGACGGCGCCTGGTTTCACTGCAACGCCGAGCACCATCAGATGGCGCTCGTCAACAAGGGCTACGCGCATCTGCACCATCTGGCCTTCGACATGATCGACTGGGCCGGGCTGCGGGTCGCGTTCGACCACGTGGCTCAGCACGGCCGCTGGCTGGGCTGGGGCCCTGTGCGGCACGGCATCGCCCAGAACACGTGCGGCTACGTGCGCATCACCGAGGAGCCGCTGTTCGTCGAGCTCTACTGCGACATGGAGCAGCTCGAGCCCGAGCACGAGCCGCGCGACTGGCCCGACGACCGCCACTCCTCCAACACGTGGGGGCCGCTGCCGCCACGCTCCTACTTCCGATTCGACGCTGAGGCGGTGCGCTACGAGCGCGAGAGCCTCGAGACGCTGGGGCACACGCTGCCTCCGCTGGAGGTGAACTCCTGATGGCGACCACCAAGCCGGCCACCGCCGCCCGCACGGGCGAGCAGTTTCTGGACGGCCTGCGCGGCGACGCGCGCGAGATCTGGCTGAACGGCCAGAAGATCACCCACCCGCTCGACCATCCCGAGCTGGAGGCTGCGGCTCGCTCGCTCGCGCGCGTGTATGACCTGCAGCACGAGCACGCCGACCAGATGCTCGCGCCCTCGCCCGACGACGGGCGGCTGGTGAACGTGACCCACCTCATCCCGCGGTCGCGCGAGGACCTCGAGCGGCGCCGCCGGGCGATCGAGCTGACCGCCTCGGCCACCGCCGGCATGATGGGCCGCACGCCCGACTATCTGAACGTCACCTTCGCCTGCTTTGCCGGCCGCTCCGACGTGTGGGCGCGGCGCGACAACGAGCAGGGCGCGGCCAACATCGTGGCCTACCACAAGGAGATGCGCGACCGCGATCTCTCGACCACGCACTCGATCATGAATCCGCAGGTCGACCGTTCCAAGCCCGAGGCCGAGCAGGCCGCCGGCGAGGTTGCGCTGCACAAGATCGGCGAGACCGAGACCCACATCACCGTGCGCGGCGCGCGTATGCTGGCGACGCTCGCACCGTTTGCCGACGAGCTGACCATCTATCCCGGCTCGGACATCCGCCCGCAGGACGGCCGCTACGCGCTCTCGTTCGCCATCCCGATGGGCACACCGGGGCTCAAGTTCATCTGCCGCGACTCGTACTCGAAGCAGCGGTCGAGCTTCGACTATCCGCTCTCGTCGCGATTCGACGAGATGGACGCGGTGGCGATCTTCGACGACGTCGAGGTGCCCAAGGATCGCGTGTTCCTGGACGGCGACACCGTCGGCTATTCGGAGGTCATCTCCGACACCGGCTGGCGCGGCCACATCATGCACCAGGCGTTCACGCGCGCGTATGTGAAGCTCTCGTTCGCGTTCGGCCTGGGCCATCTGCTGGCCAACACCACCGGCGTGGTGCGGTTCGACCACATCCAGGAGAAGCTCGGCCAGATCTGGAACATGGTCGAGATGACCCGGTCGGGCCTGGTGGCCGCCGAGGCCGGCTCATACCTGGACGAGGGCGGGGTCTGGTATCCCGACGACCGCCCGTTCCTGGCGCTGCGCGGGCAGATGCCCAAGTGGCTTCCGAGCGTCAACGAGATGCTGCAGCTGATCGGCGGCGGCGGGTTCATGGCGACGCCGTCGCGGGCCGACCTGGATGGGCCGCTGCGCGAGATGATCGACACCTACTACCAGGCGGGCGGGGCCGAGGCCGAGCGCCGCATCCAGCTGTTCCGGCTGGCGTGGGACTACATCGGCTCCGATCTGGGCAGCCGCGGCGAACTCTACGAACGGTTCTACCTGAGCGATTCGTGGCGGATGACGGCACTGGCCTACAAGCTCTCCGACAAGACCTTCGCCGAATCCCTCGTCGAGCAGTTTATGGGCGGCCAGGCATGATCTCCGGGTACTCGCTGCCGCTCTCGCCGGGCGGCCGCGCGTCGCTGGTGCCGCCGCCGCCGTGGCACTACGTGGGCGACTTCCTGGTGATCGAGTACTGGGCCGATCCGGCCGCGGTCGCGGCGGTGCTGCCGCCGGGGCTGACGCCGTATCCCGACGATCCGGGCCGCGCGGCGGCGCTCTTCGTCGACTGGCAGTCGTGCTCGGACAGCGGCGCCGAGCTGACCGACCCGGTGCGCGGCCAGTACAAGGAGTTCTTCGTGGTGGTGAACGCCATGCTGGGCGACGAGCTGGTCACCACCTGCCCCTACATCTGGGTCGACACCGATTTCGCGCTCGTACGCGGGTGGATCCAGGGGTTCCCCAAGAAGCTCGGCTCGATCCACATGACCCGCAGCTTTGGGCTGGACTGCAAGGCTGAGGGGCGCACGTTCGCGGGCACCGTCGCCGCGGGCGACCGGCGCATCGCGCAGGGCACGGTCACGCCTGAGGGCGTCGCGCTCGGCCGGGCCCACGCACAACGATCCGCCGCTGGTCAACCACCGCCACTTCCCGCGGCTTGGCGGCCGGCCGGCACGATGATCCCGCGGTCGACGAGTTGGTGCGCGCGCGCAGCGGCGACCGGTCGATCTCGCAGATCCACGAAGGTTCGGCGACGCTCGAGTTCTTCGAGTCGCCCGGCGATGAGCTGGTCGCGCTCGCGCCGGTGCGGATGGGCAAGGGCTTCCGGTTCCAGTTCGCCTACACCGTCGACGACCTCGAGACGATCGAGAGGTGAGCACCGTGGGCGCCGGCATCGACGTTTCGGCCGAGCATCTGATCGGCGGCCGCCGCGTGGCCTCCGAGGCGACCTTCGAGGTGATCTCGCCGATCGACCAGTCGGTGCTCGCCCACGTGGCCCGCGGCACCGCCCGCGAGACGGCGCTGGCGGTCGAGGCGGCCCGCGCCGCGTTCCCCGAGTGGGCGGCGCTCGGACCCGACGGCCGCGCTCCCTACCTGCGCCGCCTGGCCGACCTGATCGACGCCTCGATCGACCAGATCGCGACGGTCGAGTGCCTCGACATGGCGATGCTCGAACGCTCGCTCAAGGCGCGCGTGATCGCCCGCGGCGCACGCAACTTTCGAAGCTACGCCGAGCTGGCCGAGGGCTACCAGGAGCGGGTGTGGGCCTCGGGCTCGACGCTCAACCGCGTGATCCGCATGCCGTCGGGGCCGGCCGCGGTGATCACGCCCTGGAACGCGCCGTTCATGCTCTCGACCTGGAAGACCGCGCCGGCGCTGGCCGCCGGCTCGCCGGTGATCCTGAAGCCGCCCGAGTGGGCGCCGCTGTCGTGCTCGATCCTGGCCGAACTCACCGTCGAGGCGGGATTCCCGCCGGGCGTCTTCAACATCGTGCAGGGCATCGGCGAGGAGGCCGGCGCAGCGCTCGTGGCAGATCCCCGCCTGCGCCGCATCAGCTTCACCGGCTCGCCCGAGACCGGCCGGGCGATCGGAAACTCGGCGGCGGCCAACATCGTGCCGTTCACCGCCGAGCTGGGCGGCAAGGGGCCGCTGATGGTGTTCGCCGACTCCGACCTGGACGCGGCCGCAGCCAAGGCCGCGGGTCAGTACGACGACGCCGGCCAGGTGTGCCTGGCGGGCACGCGCCTGCTGGTCGAGCAGTCGGTGGCCGACGAGTTCCTGACCCGGTTCCACGCGGGCGTCGACGCCCAGGTGCTGGGCGATCCGCGCGACGAGGCGACCACCATCTCGCCGCTGATCCACCCCGACCACCTGGCGCGGGTCGAGGGGTTCGTCGAGCGCGCGCGCCAGAACGGCGACCGCATCGTGCGCGGCGGGCGGCGCTCCGATCTGGGCGGGCTCTGGTACGAGCCGACGCTGATCGAGCCGCGCTCCAACGACTCCGAGATCGTGCAGCGCGAGGTGTTCGGGCCGGTGCTGACCTTCCAGACCTTCCGCGACGAGGCCGAGGCGATCGAGCTTGCAAACTCCACCCGCTACGGCCTCTCGGCCATCATCTACACCGGGTCGCAGGAGCGCGCCGAGCGGGTGGGCCGCGCGGTGCGGGCCGGCACCGTGTGGGTCAACACCTTCCTGGTGCGCGATCTGACCGCCCCGTTCGGCGGCACCGGCATCTCCGGCGTCGGCCGCGAGGGCGGTGACTATGCGCTCGACTTCTACTCCGATCTGAAGACGCTGCAGATCTCGGAAGGGACGACCTCGTGAGCCTGACCGCCGCAGTCGGTGGCCGGCTCGACAACGACGCGTTCGCCGAGCGCGTCCCGCACGAGCTGTTCAAGCAGATGCGCGACGAGGCGCCGGTGCTGTGGACCGACTGGCCGTACGGCAAGGGCTACTGGTCGCTGACCCGCTACGACGACATCGTGCCGGTGCTGAAGGACTGGCGCACGTTCTCGTCCGAGACCGGAGGCACGGCTCTCGAGGATCTGGAGCAGGATCAGGTCGAGGCCCGCAAGTCGATGCTCGACACCGACCCGCCCGAGCACTCCAGCCTGCGCGCCATCGTCAACAAGGGCTTCACGCCGCGGGCGGTGGCGGCCTACGAGGAGCTGCTGCGCGACCTGACCCGTACGATCCTGGACGAGGCGCTGCCCAAGGGCGAGTTCGACTTCGTCGAGGAGGTCGCAAAGCAGCTGCCGATCCAGGTGCTGTGCCGCATCCTGGGCGTGCCGCTGGAAGACGACGAGCGCATGATCGATCTGGGCGACCGCATGATCGGCAACACCGACCCCGACACCGGAGGACTGCATCCGGCGAGTCCCGAGAGCGCCGAGTACCGGCTGATGCCGTTTCGCAGCCCGTATGCGGTCGAGCTGTTCGAGTACGGCCACGCGCTGGCCGCCCAGCGCCGCCTGGAGCCGCAGGACGACCTGGTGTCCAAGCTCGTGATGTGGGAGGACGACGAGGGCCGGCGGCTGACCGAGCAGGAGTTCGACACCATGTTCCTGCTGCTGGTGGTGGCCGGCAACGAGACCACCCGCCAGTCGATCGCCCACGGCCTGCAGGTGCTGATGGAGCAGCCGGCCCAGATGGATCGGCTGCGCAGCGACCCCGCGCTGATGAAGACCGGCGTCGAGGAGATCATGCGCTGGGGCTCGCCGGTGATCCATTTTCGGCGCACCGCTACGGCCGACACCGAGGTTGGGGGGCAGCGCATCGCGGCCGGCGACAAGGTGGTCGTGTGGCTGATCTCGGGCAACTACGACGAGCGCCAGTTCGACGATCCCTACACGTTTGACCTGACGCGCAAGCCCAACCGGCACCTGACGTTCGGCCGCGGCGGCCCGCACTTCTGCCTGGGCGCGCACCTGGCGGTGCTCGAGACGCGGATCATGTTCGAGGAGTTGCTGCCGCGGGTGGCGGCGATCGAGCCCACCGGCCCGCCGCGGCGGCTGGAGTCCAACTTCACGAACGCGTTCAAGTCGATGCCGGTACGCGTCACCCCGGCGTAGGATCTCTCACCACCTCGAAAGGATGTCTGCATGACCGAGAGCGCACTTGACCTGCTGATCAAGGAAGGCGTGACCACCGTGCGCCTGGCGTATCCCGACGTGCACGGCATCGCGCGCGGCAAGGAGTTTCCCGCTCACCACTTCAGCCATCTGCTGGAGGAGGGCGCGCCGCACTGCGAGGCGATCATGACGGTCGATCTGAACCACAATGTGACGTCCGGATTCGAGCACGGGTTCCAGGACATCAACGCGCGGCCGGTGCAGGGCGCGCTCTGGCGGCTGCCGTGGGATCCCGAGGTCGCGCTGGTGCTGGCCGACCTCGAGCGGATGGACGGCTCGCCGTACGGCGTCGACTCGCGGGCGGTGCTGAAGCGGGCCATCGAGCGATTCCATGAGCAGGGGCTCCAGCCGGTGATGGGCCCGGAGCTGGAGTTCTACCTGCTCGAGGCCGATCCGTCCGACCCGCGGGGCTATCGCCGCTACGTCAACAATCCGAGCCACGTCTACACGGTCGGGCCGACCGCAGATCCGCGGGGAATCATGCGCCGGATGCTGCACGCCGCCGTCGACCTCGATCTGGGCGCCTATGCCGCAAACCACGAGTACGGCCGTTCGCAGTACGAGGTCAACATGCTTCACTCCGACGCGCTCTCGGCGGCCGATCGGGCGTTCATGTTCAAGATGATGGTCAAGGAGATGGCCGTTACCGAGGGCCTGCTGGCGACGTTCATCGGAAAGCCGTTCAACGACGACGAGGGATCGGGCTTTCACCTGCACTTCTCGCTGGGCGACGGTGACGGCGGCAACGCGCTCCTCGATCCGGCGGGAGCCGACGGCCTCTCCGATACCGCCCGGCACTTCATCGCCGGGGTCCTCGAGCACGGCCGCGCGCTGATGGCGTTCCTCAATCCCACCATCAACGCCTACCGCCGCATCCAGCCCGAGGGGCAGGTGCCGACGCTGGTCAGCTGGGGCCACGACAACCGCCTCTGCATGGTGCGGATACCGCGCGAACGCGGCCGCGCGACGCGGGTCGAGGTGCGGGTGGCCGACGGCGCCGCGAACGTGTATCTGGCGACTGCCGCGACGCTCTTTGCGGGGCTCGATGGGATCGAGCGTAAGCTCGAGCCGCCGCCGGCGCTGGAGGGTCTGATCTACGAGGATCCCGAACGTGGAGGACTGCGCGCCGCTACCGACCTCGTTCGACCAGGCGCTCGAGGCGCTCGACGGCGACGAGTTCCTGAAAGAGGCCATGGGCGAGGAGATGGTGCGCGTCTTCCTCGAGATCAAGAACTACGAACTGAACCGCGCGCGGCTCTTCGTCACCGACTGGGAGTTCGCCGAGTACACCCACCACCTTTAGGTGGTCAATCGCCCCTTAACCGCGAATCAAACGTGTCATCAGGCGACGTTTGCGTGCATTAAAGGCGACTGACCCCTTTTATCACGAACTCGCCGCGGGCGACGATCACGGCCGATCCGCGCACATCCACGCCGGTGATCTGCTCCGGCGAGCCGTGGGCGGTGGCATAGAGCGTGCTCGGCCGGCCGATCTCGGCGCCCTGCGAGATGGTGATCTCGACACCCGGCTCGACCAGTCCGTGCCGCATCAGGTGGCACGCCGACGGGCCCGCGGCCGACCCGGTGGCCGGATCCTCGAATCCGGTCAGCTGCTCGGGCGCGAACATGCGCGTCTTCCACTGCGTCCCCGCGCCGGCCGAGACGTTGAACCCCGCCCCGTCGTTGCCGGTGGCAAGCTGAAACTGCGCGAGCCGGTCGCGATCCGGCTTGACGGCCGACGACGGCCTCGGCAGAGTCGAGCACCGTGTAGATGTGGCCCATCCCGTTGTCGTAGATCTCCACGGGCAGCGTCGATGCGCCGACTCCGAGGATGTCGAGCAGCTCGTCGGCCTGCGCGAATGGGGCAACGGTCGGGATCGGCTGGCGCATGGTGGCGCTGCCGCCCTCCACCGTAACCTCGATCGCACCGGCGCCCGTTTCGAGCACCACCCGGTCGAGCCCGCGCTGGGCCGCCAGCACCGTGGCCGTGCCGATCACCGGGTGGCCGGCAAACGGGATCTCGGTGGTCGGCACATAGATGCGGATGCGGGCCGTGTGGGCCGGATCGTCGGGCGGGTAGACGAACACGGTCTCCGAGAAGTTGATCTCGCGGGCCAGCTGCTGCTGCAGCGCGTCGGCGATGGGCCGGCCGTCGTCGAACACTGCCAGCTGGTTGCCCTCGAATGCCGTCGAGGTGAACACGTCGCAGATGGTGAACGGCATCGGCTGGGCGCTCATCGCTCCACCGCCCAGGCCGCCTCGTAGGCCCCGCGCACGTCAGACTCGGTCCAGTCCAGCGGATCCATGGTCAGGCAGTAGTCGTCGAGCGCCGCGGGCACGAGGTCGCTGATGATCGCGGGATCGAGCCCGAGCGACGCGGGCGTGGCGGCGCCCAGCTCGGTCAGAATCCGCCGCACCGCAGTAACTGCGCGCGACCCGTCGCCGCGGCCCGCCGTGGGTTCGCCCAGCGCGTCGGCCACCCGGTCGAGCTGTTCGGCGCACACGCCCCGGCTGGTATCGAGCGCCTCGGCCATGAAGAGCCCAACGGTCAGCCCGTGGGGCAGGTGCTCGCGGCCGCCCAGCGCGTGACCCAGCGCGTGTCCGGCGCCGCAATCCGACAGGTTCATCGAGAGGCCGGCGACCAGGCTCCCAAGGCTCGTCTGTGCGCGCGCCGCCCGATCTGATCCGTCGGCCACCGCGGCGGGCAACCCGTCGGCCAGATGCCTGCACGCCTCGAGTCCGAGCGCGACCGATCCGGGGTTGGCGTTTCGCACGATCACCCCGTCGATCGCCTGAGCGAGAGCGTCCAGGCCGCAGTCTCGGGTCGGCCCCTGCGGCAGGCCCAGTGTGAGCAGCGGGTCGACCAGCGCGTACTGGGCGCGCATCAGCGGCGAGGCACAGCCGCGCTTGCGGGTGCCGTCGGTCACCACCGACCCGCCCGAGACCTCCGAGCCGGTACCCGACGTGGTGGGGACGGTGATCAGCGGTATCGACGGCGGCTCGACCGCCACTTCGAAGCTCGTGAATCGCGAGAACGGCTCGCCCTGGCCATACTCGAGCCGCGCGGCCTTTGTCATGTCCATCACCGATCCACCGCCGATCGCCACCAACGCGTCGGCGCGGCGCTCGCGCACCGCTTCGGTGAGCTGGGCGATCGCGGCAAAGTCGGGCTCGCCCGGCGGCTTCACATACGACGCCCCGCAGGTCGCAACGGCGCGCTTGACCGAGTCGACCTCGGCCACCGGCTGCTCGATGACCGCGAGTGCCCGGGCGGCGCCGAGTTCGGCCAGCACGTCGCCGAGCTGGTCCAGCGCCCCATCCGCAAACGAGATGCGGATGGGGAGATGGAATCCAAAGGCGTCGATCACGCCCGCAGCGTATTCGGTTCAGGCCGAGACAGGCTGCGCCTGCGGCTCCTCGCCCTCGGTCAGGGCGTACACCGGATCGTCACCGCGCGGGATGAACACCAGCGTGAGTACGAATCCGATGGCCGCGATCACCGCGCCGACCAGGAACGCGATCGAGTAGCCGTGCACCGCTGACTCGGCGGCCAGGGCCAGCTTACCGCCCGGCTGGCCGAGCAACCCGAGATGGTCCTTGCCGTAGTTGGTGGCCTCGGTGAACGCGACGGTCGAGAGGATCGCTGTGCCCAGCGCGCCGCCGATCTGCTGCGAGGTGTTGAGGATGCCCGAGGCGATGCCGGCCTCGTGGGGCTTCACTCCGACCAGGGCAGCGATCGAGACCGGCACGAACGCAAACCCGAGTCCCGACGCCCGACAGGATGAATCCGGGCGTCAGGTCGACCAGGTAGGAGCCGCCCACCGAGATCTGGCTGAAGTAGATCAGCCCAAGGGCGGTGAGACCCATGCCCGTGGCGAGCACGGTGCGCACGCCGATCTTGGTCACGATCGCCTG
Organism: uncultured Actinomycetes bacterium; assembly: GCA_963796875.1. Classification (GTDB taxonomy): domain Bacteria; phylum Actinomycetota; class Thermoleophilia; order Gaiellales; family JAICJC01; genus CAVPTL01. The sequence continues at coordinate 557,738 of CAWCNL010000002.1, read as the reverse complement.
AGACGCTCCGGCCGAGACCACGATCACGCCCGAGATCAGCAGGTAGCCGACGCCGGTCTTGAGCGGGTCATAGCCCAGCACCTGCTGCATGTAGAGCGTCAGCAGGAAGAACATCGAGAAGATCGATGCGCCCAGCATCAGGGCCACGCCGTTGGCAGCGCTCAGCGAGCGGTTGCGGAAGATGCCCAGCGGCATCAGCGGCGCCTTGGCCCGGCGCTCGGTGGCGATGAACCCTGCCAGCAGCGCGAACGCGCCGATGAACATGCCGATCGTGCGCGGCGCCGACCAGGAGTGGTCGACGGTCTGCACCAGCGCGTAGACCAGCAGCGACATGCCGCCGGTGGCGAGGATCGCGCCCAGCAGATCGAACGAGCGGGTCTCGCCCTCCACCTTGCTCTCGCGCAGGTAGCGCGGTGCAGCGAAGGCGACAGCCGCCCCCACGGGGACGTTGATGAAGAAGATCCACGACCAGTTCAGTTCCTGGGTGAGGATGCCGCCGAGCAGCACGCCGGCCGCGCCGCCGGTGCCGGCGATCGCGCCCCAGATACCCAGGGCCTTGTTGCGCTCGGGGCCCTCTTCGAAGGTGGTCACGAGGATCGCCAGGGCCGCGGGCGACACCAGCGCTGCGCCGACGCCCTGGATGGCGCGGGCGGCAATCAGCGTGGCCTCGGAGTTTGCGAATCCGCAGGCCGCCGAGGCGGCTGCGAACAGGATCAGACCGGCGATGAAGATGCGTCGCCGACCCAGGAGGTCAGCAGCGCGACCGCCCAGCAGCAGCAGGCCGCCGAACGTGAGCGTGTAGGCGTTGATCACCCACGAGAGGTTGGTTTCGCTGAAGTCGAGAGCCGTCTTGATCGACGGCAGCGCGACGTTGACGATGGCGATGTCGAGCACCACCATGAACTGCACCAGGCACAGCAAGAAGAGTGCGATGCCCTTGTGTTCCTTGACGTCTGGCATGAGTACGGCCCCTGTCTCCCAGTCTCCGAAATATCGATACGGTACAGAGGTGTATCATTATTGTGGGGGTCTGGCAAATCAGAACCACATGAGCCCCGGCTGGAATACGAGACAATGGTGTACTCTTATTCCTACGACATGGAAGTTGCACCCGAAACCCGACCCCGCGGCCGCCCCCGAAACACCGATGCCGACAAGGCGATCGTTGACGCGACGCTGCGGCTGCTGGCCGAGCACGGCTACTCCAAGTGCTCGATCGAGGCGGTCGCCGACGCGGCCGGCGTGACCCGCGCGACGGTCTATCGCCGCTATCCGACCAAGGCCGACCTCGTCACCGAGGCGGTATGCACCATGAAGGAGCTGCCCGAGCTCGACGACATGTCGGACACGCGGGCGTGTCTGACCTGGCTGATGTCGGAGTTCTACGAGGGGCTGGGGCGGGCCGACGGCGTGTCGATCGTCGCAGCGCTCTACGTGCAGCGGCGCGTACACCCCGAGATGCTCAACCGGTTCCGCGAGCAGATCATCTTCCCGGGCCGCGAACGGTTCCTGACGATGCTGCGGGCAGGTATCGAGCACGGCACGGTGCGACCCGATGCCGACCTCGAGCTCGCCGTCGATCAGCTCACCGGCGCGTTCCTGTCACGGGTGTTCACCGGGATGGAGTTCGATGACGGCTGGGCTGCCGCGCTCGTCGATCAGGTCTGGCCTGGACATCGCCGCCTAGACTACGGGCATGTGCAGAAACATCCACACCCTTCATAACTTCGAGCCGGCTGCGACCTCCGAGGAGATCCACGCCGCGGCGCTGCAGTACGTGCGCAAGATCAGCGGGTCGACCAAGCCGTCACAGGCCAATCAGGAGGCGTTCGACCGGGCCGTTGAGGCCGTCGCCGCCGCCTCGGCCGATCTGCTGGACGCACTCGTCACCACCGCGCCGCCGAAGAACCGCGAGGTCGAGGCTGCGAAGGCGCGTGCGCGGGCCGAGCAGCGCTACGGCCGCCTCGCCTCGTAACAACCAGCTCGAACGCAACAGAAGTGCCTGGCACTTCTGTTGCATTGCTTCTGGTATTTTCCAGTGTACGCTTACATTGTGAAAATTGTATCTATAGTTCTTTCGATCGTCGTCCTTGCGGCCGGTATAGGCTGGCGGGCCGCAGGCGAACCGCTGCCGGGCCCGGTGCAGTTCCCAGGAATTTCCCGGTTACCGCGCCCCACCAGGCCGGCTCGCACCAGCCGGTCGGATTCATCCGTGACTTTGCCACGGCTCATCCAGGAGTCCTCACCGGCCGTCAGGTCGCTGCAAGAGTCTCGGACTAGGCCGAAGCGGTCATCTGCTGGAGGATCCGTGCGAGCGTGCGCTGATCCTCCGGCGAGAGCCGCGTGAACTCCTCTGGCGGCTGGGCCATGCGCTCGAGCATGGTCGCGCGCACCTCCGCTCCGGTGCGGGTGATCACAAGCACCTTGACGCGACGGTCGCCGGGCGAAGCCTGGCGCTCGATCAGCCCGCGCGCCTCGAGCCGGTCGACGATGCCCGTGACGTTTGACGCGTCGCACGCGAGCCCGCGCGCAAGCCGGCCCATCGGCACGGCCTCACCCGGCTCGATCAGCCGCAAAACGTAGGCCTGAACGGGCGAGAGCTCGAACTCCGCGGCGATCGCCGGCACCCGCGCGCGCTGCGACATGATCAGGTCGAAGAGGCATTCCCACTGACTCATGATGCCCATCATAGTCGATGTTCCGGATATTTGACAACCTCAACTATCGATGTCACAATGCATTCATGGCTACGACACTTCCACTCATCCCCCTGGACGACACAGTCGTCTTCCCCAACATGTCCGTCACGCTGCCGGTTGAAGTCGGCACCGACGAGCAGGTTGTGCTTGTGCCCCGGCACGAGAACGAGTTCGCAAAGGTTGGCGTGATCGCCTCGATCGACGAGCACGTCCGGCTTCCGCGCGGTCTGAACGCTGTTTCGGTCACCGCGCTTCACCGCGCCACCATTGGCGCGGCCCAGACAGGCACCAACGGCGAGCTGCGCGTGAGCGTGGTGGAGCTGCCCGACGAGACGCCCGCGCCCGTCAAGACGCGTGAGCTGGAGCGCGAGTACCGCGCGGTCGTCGAGGAGAAGCTCGAACTGCGTGGCGACGATGGCCGCGTGGCGTCGTTCCTGCGCTCGATTTCCGACGCCGGCGCCCTGGCCGACACGTGCGGCTACTCGCCGGATGTGAGCTTCGAGGCCAAGGTGCAGCTGCTCGAGACCACCGACGTGGTGGAGCGGCTGGAGCTGGCGCTGCAGCTGCAGCGCGAGTCGCTCGCCGAGACGCAGGTGCGCCAGCGCATCCGCGACGACGTCGAGTCCGGTGCCCAGAAGCAGCAGCGCGACTACTTCCTGCGCAAGCAGATGGATTCGATCCGCAAGGAGCTCGGCGAGGACGATGCGAGCATCGTCGACGAGTACCGCAAGAAGATCGAGGACGCGGGTATGCCCGACGAGGTGCGCGAGCACGCCGAGCGTGAGCTTGGCCGGCTCGAGCGCATGGGCGAGTCGACCGGCGAGTCGTCGATGATCCGCACCTACCTCGATTGGTTGATCGCAGTGCCGTGGTCGAAGCGCTCCGAGGAGCGGCTCGATCCGGTGCATGCACGCGAGGTGCTGGACGCCGATCACGCGGGTCTCGATGACGTCAAGGAGCGCATCACCGAGTATCTGGCCGTGCGCAAGCTGCGGGCCGACCGCGGCGTTGCCGACGACCGGCGCTCGGGTGTGATCCTCACGCTGATTGGCCCTCCGGGCACCGGCAAGACGTCCATCGGCGAGTCGATCGCCCGCGCGACGGGCCGTGAGTTCGTGCGCATGTCGCTGGGCGGCGTGCGGGACGAGGCCGAGATCCGCGGCCACCGCCGCACCTACATCGGCGCCCTGCCGGGCCGTCTGGTGCGGGCGCTGCGCGATGCCGGCACCATGAATCCGGTGATCATGCTGGACGAGGTCGACAAGGTCGGCGCCGACTGGCGCGGCGACCCCTCCTCGGCGCTGCTCGAGGTGCTCGACCCCGCACAGAACCACTCGTTCCGCGATCACTATCTGGACGTCGAGCTCGATCTCTCGCACGTGCTCTTCATCGCGACGGCCAACGTGGCCGACTCGATCCCCGGGCCGCTGCTCGACCGCATGGAGGTCATTCGCTTCGACGGCTACACCGTCGAGGAGAAGGTCGCCATCGGCCGTGACTACCTGTGGCCGCGGCAGGTCGAGCGCAACGGCCTGAAGCCCGAAGAGGTGGAGGTCTCGGACGAGATCCTGCGCACCGTGATCAACGAGTACACCCGTGAGGCGGGCGTGCGCCAGCTCGAGCGCGAGCTCGGGTCGGTGCTGCGCAAGACCGCGACCCGGATCGCGTCACTCAAGGCCGAGCCGCCGGTGACGGTCGACCTGGACGCGGTGCGCGACGCGCTGGGCAAGCAGAAGTTCTTCCAGGAAGCGGCCATCCGCACGGCTGTTGCGGGTGTCGCCACCGGGTTGGCGGTGACCGGAGTCGGCGGAGACGTGCTCTTCGTCGAGGCCACCGCGGTACCCGGCGGGAAGGATCTCGAGCTGACCGGCCAGCTGGGCGACGTCATGAAGGAGTCAGCCAGGATCGCGCTCAGCTATGTTCGTGGCCATGCCGATCAGCTCGGGATCGACCCGGAGTCGTTCGAGCACAGGGGCTTCCACGTCCATGTGCCGGCCGGGGCCATCCCCAAGGACGGGCCCAGCGCAGGTGTCACGATGGTGACGGCGCTGACCTCGCTTCTGACCGGCCGCAAGGTACGGCACACGGTGGGCATGACCGGTGAGGTCACGCTGCAGGGCCGCGTGCTGCCGATCGGCGGGCTCAAGCAGAAGGTGCTGGCCGCCCACGCCGCCGGTCTGACCGACGTGATCCTGCCCGAGCGAAACCGGGCTGATCTGGAGGACGTGCCGGAGGATGTGCGCAAGCAGATGAACTTCCATCCGGTGATGACCATCGACGAGGTGCTGGACGTGGCTCTCGAGCCGGCGCTCGCACCGGGGATGAAGACCGCCTGACCACCGCAGACACCAGGCGCTACCTCGAGCGCATCGGCTACGCCGGTGCGCTCGAGCCGTCTGTGGAGACACTTGCGGCGCTCCAGCGGGCGCACATGCTCACAGTGCCGTTCGAGAACCTCACGATCCACCTGGGCGGGCGCAACGTGCTCGACCCCGACGCCAACTTCGCAAAGATCGTCGAGCAGCGCCGCGGCGGCTGGTGTTTCGAGTTGAACGGCACGTTTGCGCGGCTGCTGGAGGCGCTGGGGTTTGAGGTAACGCGGCTGGCCGCCGGGGTCTTTGACTCCGACCGCGGCGACTACTCGTCCGAGTACGCCCATCTGGCGCTGCGCGTCGATCTGGACGAGCCGTGGCTGGTGGATGTGGGCTTTGGCGAGAACTTCACCACGCCGCTGCGGCTCGAGGTCGGGCTCGACCAGCCGCGCGACCGGTTCGTCTACCGGCTCGAGACTGACGGTGAGCGGTTGGTGGTGCTGCGCGACGGCGAGCGCCAGTACCGGTTTGCCCTCACGCCGCGCACGATGCACGTGTATCAGGCCGATTGCGAGCGGCTGCAGACCACCGTGAGCGCGTTCACGCACCGGCCCAGCTGCTCGATGGCGCTCCCGAACGGTCGGATCACCATGAGCGGGCTGACGGCGATCGAGACGATCGACGGCGAGCGATCCGAATGGCCGCTGGCCGACGAGGCGGAGCAGGTGGCATTCCTGCGCGACCGCTTTGGAGTCGTCGTGGACGGCCCCTTCCGCCCACCGCAACTCTTGTGAATAGAAGGTGTCAGGCAGTTTCTATTCACGCCGCGGTGATTTCGAGTACTCAGTAGCGATTCGGTGAATAGAAACTGCCTGACACCTTCTATTCACTTCGGCGGGGCGCGGTTCGGCTCGGACTCCGACTTGGGGAAGTGCGGCGGCCAGGGTGCGTCGCTCAATCCCGACTCCTCGTCGCGGCGGGCCAGCTCGAGCAGGCTCGCGAGCGATCCGGCGTGTTCGTCGATGTCGGCCGAGGGGTCGCCGCGCCGCGCCACCAGGGCCGGCACCGTGTCCAGCCGTAGCTCCTCGGGTTCGACGTCGGGCACCTCGTCCCACTGAAGCGGACAGCTGACCCTCGCATCGGGCACCGGTCGCACCGAGTAGGCCGAAGCCACCGTACGGTCGCGTGCGTTCTGGTTGTAATCCAGGAACACGCCGGTGCGCTCCTTCTTCCACCACTTGCTGGTCGCCATGCCGTCGGCCCGGCGCTCGATCTCGCGCGCGATCGCCAGGGCTGCGCGGCGCACCTCCACGAACCCCTGCTCGGGGCGGATGCGAACGTTGATGTGAATGCCCCGCGACCCCGACGTCTTGGGAAAACCCGTCAGGCCGTGCTCCTCGAGCAGCTCCTTGACCATCATCGCCACCGTGCGCACGTCGGCAAACGCGATCCCCGGAGTCGGGTCGAGATCGATCCGCAGCTCGTCGGGATGGTCGAGGTCGGCCCGCCGCACCGGCCAGGGATTGAAATCGATGACGCCCAGATTCACCGCCCAGGCGAGGTGTGCGGCATCGTTGGCCACCAGCTCCTCGGCGCTGCGACCGCTGGGAAAGTGCACCACCGCGGTCTGCAGCCACTCCGGAGCGCCCTTCGGAACGCGCTTCTGGAAGAAGAACTTGCCCGCTGCGCCGTCCACGAACCGCTTCAGCGTCGTCGGCCGCTCCTGCAGGTGATTCACCACCTGGTCGGCCATCGTCACGTAGTAGTTGACGACGTCGATTTTGCGGTGCCCGGCCTCGGGGAAATAGACCTTGTCCGGGTTGGAGACCCGCACCGAGTGCCCCGCCACCTCGATCTGCGTCGCATCTGCCATGGGCGCATCTTCGCGCAATAGCGCCCACGCCCTGCCAAGTCACTCTTATGTGCCGCCTGTTACGCGCCGATGAAGCCGTATGCCCATGCACCTGCCCGGGCCTGCCGGAGATTCGCCCGGATCCCCTAGCCATACCATCGATGTGCTGCGCCGCGTCGCGGCCACCGCGAGCGTGCACATCTACGAGATGGAGTACCTCCCCGACGGAACGTACGTGTGCAACGAGTTCATCGGCGAGGGGCTCGAAGCGCTGCTCGGCCCCATTCCGCCCGGCGTCGACGAGGAGCAGGCATACGAGGATGCGATCCATCCCGACGACCGCGCGGCCTACGACGCGTTCAACGACGCGCTGCGCGAGGGCCGGCCGATGGAACTCGAGTTTCGCCTGATCGGGTTCGACGGGAAGTTGCGGTGGTGCTGGGACAGAGCCCGACCCCGCTTTGCAGACGGCCGCAAGCTGGTCGAGGGCATCGTCGCCGACATCACCGACCGGCACGCCGAGAGCGAGGCGCTGGCCGACGCCCAGGCCAAGCTGGCGCATCTGGCCTATCACGACGCGTTGACCGACCTGCCCAACCGGCTGCACTTTGCCGAGCGGCTGGAGCACGAGTTGGAAGGCGCCGCAGCGGAGGGTTCGGCTGCCGCGGTGCTGTTCATCGACGTCGACGATTTCAAGCTCGTCAACGACAGTCTGGGCCACTCCGTCGGCGACCAGCTGCTGTGCGAGATGGCCGACCGGCTGCGCTCATCGGTGCGTTCGGCAGACTTCGTGGCCCGCATGGGTGGCGACGAGTTTCTGGTGCTGGTGTCGACGCGCGGCGAGGCCGACGCGGGCATCGTGCGCCGGGCCGCCGAGGAGACCGCCAACAGGTTGCGAGCCGCCATGTCGCGGCCCGTCGAGCTCGACGGGGTCGAGCTGTACGTCACTGCAAGTGCAGGCATCGCGGTGTTCCCCGACGACGCCCGCACCGCCGAGGATCTGTTCAAGCACGCCGACATCGCGATGTACCGGGCCAAGCAGGCGGGCCGTGAGGCCGGCCGCAACGCCGTGCGCACCCCGGGCGAGGCGGGCGATCGGCTGGCCACCGCCGGCCGCCTGCGCGGCGCGCTCGATCGCGGCGAGTTGGTGCTGCACTACCAGCCCATTATCGAACTCGACACCGGCGAGATCGCCGGCGTCGAGGCGCTGATTCGCTGGAACGATCCCGAGCGCGGCCTGCTGCTGCCCGCCGAGTTCATCCCGGTCGCCGAGCGCACCGGTGTCATCGGGGGAATCTCCGACTGGGTCGTCGAGACGGCCTGTGCGCAGGAGCGGGCGTGGCGCGCCGCCGGCCTCGACCTGTTCGTCTCGGTCAACATGCCCCCGATTCTCTGGCGGCCCAAGTCGATGCGGCGCGTGATCGAGACGATCGAATCGTTCGGCCTCGATCCAAGCCGGCTGATGATCGAGATCACCGAGACCGCGGCCACCGCCGACCCCGCCGGCGTCGAGCCACTGCTCGCCGATCTCAAGAACAGCGGCCTGAAGCTGGCCATCGACGACTTCGGCACCGGCCACTCGTCGCTCGCGCGGCTGAACGACATCTCGGTGACCACCGTCAAGATCGACCGGTCGTTCGTCGCGGGGCTGCCGTCTGACCCCTCGTCGGTGGCGGTGGTCGAGAGCGTCATCGAGCTCTCCCGAAACCTGGGCCTCACGCCGCTGGCGGAGGGCATCGAGACCGAGGGCCAGCGCTCGTTCCTGCACCGCCACGGCTGCACACTTGGCCAGGGCTTCCTGTTCAGCCGAGCGGTGCCTGCAGCCGAGATCGAGCCGCTCGTGCGCGGCACCCGGCGGCTGGCCGCCTAGCCCATCGCGGGCCGATGCAACAAACGTGCCTGGCACGTTTGTTGCATTGGTGGCAGATGGCTCTAGCGGCGGCCGGGCGGGCAGTGCTTCTGCAGGAAGGTGATCACCTTCTGCAGGCGATGCTCGCGGCGGTCGGGGCGCATGGTCGCCATCATCACGTGCTTGCCCTCGGGATACAGCACGAGTTCGACGTCGTGGCCACGCTCGCGCAGCGCCACGAACAGCGATCCGTTGTCGTCCAGCGGGCAGATGCGGTCAGCCTCGCCCTGCAGCATCAGCATCGGCGCGGTGATCTTGTCGGACAGCCTCAGCGGTGAGGACTTCCACATGCGCGGCTGGGCCTCGGAGACCGGCCCGTAGCCGATCGCGCGGTCGTAGCCGGGGCCGATGCTCGAGGCGCCGTGGGCGGTGATCATGCTCGCCACGCCGTTCTCCGAGACGATCGCGCAGAACCGTTCGGGCGCCGCGCCGGCCAACCAGTTGACCGCCCAACCGCCGTATGAGAGTCCCATCGCCGCCACCCGCTGGGGATCGGCCAGACCCTGATCGATCGCCCAGTCAAGGCTGGTCAGGAGGTCGTCTGCGTCGGGTCCGCCCCAGCGACCCTGGACCGGCTTGATCCAGTCGGCGCCGTACCCGGCCGAGCCGCGGATGTTGGGCAGAAGCACGCGGTAGCCGCGGCTGGCCAGCACCCAACCGTCGAGCTCGGGGGTGGGGCCGTGGGCGCCGTAGGGGCCGCCGTGGGGCGACAGCACCAGCGCGCTCTTGGCGCGGGCGTTCGGCGGCTCGATCAGGAAGCTGGGAATGCCGCCGGCATCCACCTCGCGCACCGTCGGCGCGTCGTAACGGCGCATCCACGCTCCGCCGTTTCGCGTCAGCCGGCGCAGCCCGCCGGGCTCGACCGCCAGCACCTCGGGCGGATACGCGTCGTCGGTACCGGTGACCACCACCTGACCGCCGCCTGTAGCCAGCGACCCGAGGGTCGTCTCACCCGAGGTGAGCGGGGCGGCGTCGCCCTCCATCGGTACGCGCCAGACCTCGTCGCGGCCTCGCCGGCTGATCACACACAGCACCGTGTCGCCGTCCCACACCGGCCCAGGGCTGCCTTCGACGCGCCAGTCGTGCAGGTCGCTGCAGTAGCCGATGCCCACCGAGAGGTCGAGCTTGCCTGTCAGGTCGCGGCGCTCGGTGCCGGTCTGCACCCACACCTGCGGCTCGGCATAGTCGGGCGCGAACGGCACGTCGGTGCCGATGAATGCCAGGTGCCGGCCGTCGGGCGACCAGGCCGGATGGCTCGCGCTGCCCGCAAGCCGCACGATCTCGCGCGACCGCCCGCCCTTGACGCTGACCTGGTGGATCGACGGCACCACGTCGACATCGGCCCGGTCGCCGATTACCGCGACGTAGGCAAGCTTCTGCCCGGACGGATGCCAGGCGGGCGACGATGCGCTGAAATCTCCTCGCGTGATCTGCCGGGCTCGCGCGCCCGCGCGGGCGGCCACCACGAACACGTGGGAGTGGTGGTCGAGCACTCCCGAGTCGTCGCGCCAGTCGATGCGGCGGATCTCGCGGGCCACCTCGTCCTTGGCGTTGCCCGCCCAGAAGCGCTGCTTCGACTCGGAGCCGGCGAATGCGATCGTGCGGCCGTCGGGCGAGAACGCCGGCTGGGACAGCGAATCGGGATTGGAGCAGACGATCTCGGCCTCGCCGCCCTCGATCGACATCAGCATCAGATGGGTGTCGTCGCCTTCGCCGCGGTCCGACACGAACGCGATCGTACGCGAGTCCGGCGCAAACACCGCGTCGCCGTCGTCCCACACGCCGCTGGTCAGCCGTCGCGGCCGGCCGCCCTTGCGCGCCACCAGCCACAGGTCGGTCTGATACTTGCCGGCGGTGACGATGCGGCGGGTGTACACGATCCACTCGCCGTCGGGCGAGACGGCACAGGCGCCGATCGCGACCTGGCGGCGGGTGATATCTGCGCTGAGAGCTGGCATGGCCGCAGATGCTACTCGGCCTGTGGCCCTACGTGTGTTCGCTACCGTGCAGGTATGGAAACTGTTCTGACCGTGACCCCCGAGGCGATCGAGAAGATCCTGCTTGTGCGCGACCGCGAGCCGGACGCGTCCGACCTCTCGCTGTGGGTCGAGATCACCGGCGTCGATCCGCTGGGCCGGTTCTCGTACGACCTGTGGCTGGCACCCGCCACCGACGCCGCCGAGGGCGACGTGGTCGAGGAGCACGGCGGCGTCAAGTTCACCGTGCCGCGGCCGAGCGTCGAGGGGCTGCGCGGCTCAAAGCTCGACCGCCAGGGCGATCTCGCCACCGGCGGGCTCGTGATCCAGCCGCCGCATCCTCTGGGCGTCCCCACCGCCGACATCGCCCCGCCGGCCGAGCTGGAAGGCGATACCCCGGCGCGGGTCGCGTGGGTGCTCGACAACCACATCAACCCGGCTATCGCCGCGCACGGCGGCACCGCCCGGCTCGTGCGGGTCGAGGGCCCGGTCGCCTACCTGCAGCTGGGCGGCGCCTGTCAGGGTTGCGGCATGGTGGCGGCCACGCTGGGCGACGGCATCCATGCAGCTCTGCGGGAGCTGGTGCCCGAGATCACCGAGATCCACGACGTGACCGACCACGCCGCCGGCACCAACCCGTATTACGATCCCGCATCGGCGTGACCCAGAAGGGTTAAAGCTTCCGCGGACGCGGCGCCGATGCTGAGGCACCATGGTGTCCCGCCACCGTACGCAGGCGCTCTTCGAACTCGCCCGCGCCCTCCAGTCAACCACAACCTCCGAAGGTGTCGCCGAGACGCTCGGCCGCTACGCCGGCCGCTTCTCGCACGGCCGCACGACGCTCCACGTGGCGGCCGATCGCGCTGACGCGCCCGAAGCGTGGAAGACGGCCCTGGCCAGCGGCCGGCCGGCGCGGATCAACGGCGGGCTGCTGCTGCCCCTGCTCTGCGAACGGCCGTGCACTCGGCCTGATCGAGATCACCGGCGTGTCGGACGGCGAGATCGCGTCCGGCGGCATGCAGCCGTGGCACGGCCTCTCGTCGGTGGTGGCCGCCGCCCTCGAGGCGGTGCGCCGCCAGGCAGACGTCCGCGCCACAGCCGAGCGGTTCCGCTCGCTGGTCGAGCAGATTCCCGCCGCCACCTATGTCGACAGCGCGGTCACCGGCAAGCCGATCTACGTCTCGCCGCAGATCGAGCACCTCTTCAGCGTGCCCGCTGTGGAGTGGATGGACGGCGATGACGGCTGGGGCCGGCGAATTCACCCCGACGATCGCGTCCACACCACGCAGACCTACGACGAGTCTGTGGCGCGCGGCGAGCCGTACAACTGTGAGTACCGCATGACCGGCACCGACGGCGTCGAGCGTTGGGTGCTGGACGAGGCCGCAACGGTTCAGACCGCTGACGGCCGGCGCGTCGTGCAGGGCGTGATGTACGACATCACCCGCCGCAAGCTGGCCGAGCAGCGCTACGCCGAGGCCGAGGAGCGCTACCGGGTGCTGGTCGAGCAGCTGCCGCTGGCCATCTACATCGACGCCCTCGACGAGCGCGCGACGACCATCTACAACAGCCCACAGAACGCCGAGATCAGCGGCTACACCCACGACGAGTGGGTGGCCGATCCCGACCTGTTCGAAAAGACCCTGCATCCCGACGATCGCGAGTGGGTGATGGCCGGGTTCGAGCGCGCCCGCGTCGCGCTCGCCCCGTTCAAGGCCGTCTACCGCATCGTGCGCCCCGACGGGTCGATCGTGTGGCTGCACGACGAGTCGGTGGTGGTGAAGCCCAGCGAGCGTTCGCCCGGCTATCGGCAGGGCTACCTGCTGGATATCACCGCATTGAAAGAGGCCGAGGAGCGGCTCTCGCACCTGGCCTACCACGACTCGCTGACCGGCCTGCCCAACCGCGCCATGTTCCAGGAGCACCTGGAGGTGGCGCTGGCCCGCGCCGAGCGCAGCGGGCGCGGCGTCGCGGTGCTCTACGTCGACCTCGACGACTTCAAGCTGGTCAACGACAGCTTCGGCCACAGCGCCGGCGACGAGCTGCTGGTCGAGATGGCGCGGCGGCTGCGCGCGGCCACCCGCGACACCGACGTGGTCGCCCGTCAGGGCGGCGACGAGTTCCTGATCCTGGTCGCCGATCTGCACGTGGGCGGCGACGCCGAGGAGCTGGACATCGCCGAGCGCGGCCGCGGCGTGGCCCAGCAGCTGCGCGACGCGCTGGCCGAGCCGTTCCAGATCGCCGACACCGAGATCTACTGCTCAGGGTCGGTCGGGATCAGCCTCTTCCCGGTCGATGCGGCCGACGGCGAGAGCCTGCTCAAGCACGCCGACATCGCCATGTACCGGGCCAAGGAGCTGGGCCGCGACGGCCACCAGGTGTTCGAGCGCGAGGGCGGCGACGCGCGTCGCCCGGCTCTCGATGGCCGGCCGGCTGCGGCGCGCGATCGAGCGCGAGCAGTTCGTGCTCTACTACCAGCCGCTGGTCGACCTGAGCACCACCGAGATCGTGGGTGTGGAGGCGCTGATCCGCTGGTACGACGGCGATCGCGGGCTGGTCATGCCCAACCAGTTCATCCCGCTGGCCGAGCGCACCGGCCTGATCGCGCCGATCTCGGAGTGGGTCATCAACGAGGCCTGCCGGCAGGGCGCGGCCTGGCGCGAGATGGGTCTCGACCTGTACGTGTCGGTCAACCTGCCGCCGGTCTTCTGGCAGCCGACCGCGATGCGCAACGTGCTCGCCACCATCGAGTCGTTCGGGCTCTCGCCCGACCGCATGATGGTCGAGCTGACCGAGTCGGCGGTGATGCAGAATCACCGCGCGTCCGAGCCGATCATCGCCGAGCTGCACGAGCGCGGCCTGCGTCTGGCCATCGACGACTTCGGCACCGGCCACTCGTCGCTCGGCCGGCTGCATCAGATGCAGGTCACCACGCTCAAGATCGACCGCTCGTTCGTGTTCGACCTGCCGGCCGACCACAGCGCCGTCGGTGCTCGTGTCGACCATGATCGCGCTGGCCGACGGGCTGGGCCTGCAGCGCGCTCGCCGAGGGCATCGAGACCGAGGCGCAGCAGCCGCTGGCTGGTCGAGCACGGCTGCCCGCTGGGTCAGGGATTCCTCTTCTCGCGGCCCGTGCCGGCCGAGCAGATCGCCGGCCTCTGCCGGCGTTTCCGCGACGCAGCGGCTTCAGCCACCGGCAAGGTCGCGTCGCGCTCGACGAGCGTGGCGTACCGGCCGCCCAGCGCCACCAGTTCGTTGTGGCTGCCGCGCTCGACGATCCGGCCGTGGTCGAGCACCAGGATCAGATCGGAGTCGCGCACCGTCGAGAGCCGGTGGGCGATGGTGATGGTGGTACGCCCGCGGCTGAGCGTGTCGAGCGCATCCTGCACAGCGCGCTCGGTCTCGACGTCCAGCGCGCTCGTGGCCTCGTCCATCACCAGCACCGGCGGGTCGCGCAGGATCGCCCGGGCGATCGCCAGGCGCTGCTTCTCGCCGCCCGAGAATCGATAGCCGCGCTCGCCCACGACGGTGTCGTAGCCCAGCTCGAGTGACGCCAGGTGGTCGTGGATGCGCGCCGCGCGGCAGGCCGCCTCGATCTGCTCCATCGTCGCACCGGGCTTTGCGAACTCGAGGTTCTCGCGCACCGTGCCGTGGAACAGGTAGGTCTCCTGCGACACGACCCCGACCACCTCGCGCAGCGAGTCGAACGTGAGGTCGCGGATGTCCACCCCGTCGATGCGCACCGCTCCTTCGCTGACGTCGTAGAGCCGCGCGACCAGGTAGCCGAGCGTGGTCTTGCCCGAGCCGGTCTCGCCGACCACCGCCACGCTCGTCGCCGGCTCGGCCACGAACGACACGTGGTCGAGTGTCGTGCGCCCCTCGTCGTAGGCAAACGACACGTCGTCGAACACCACTTCGCCCGTGACCTTGGCGCGGTCGAGCACGATCGCGTTGGGCTTCTCGTCCAGCTCCACCGGCAGGTCGAGGTACTCGAACACCCGGTCGAACAGCGCGAGCGAAGTCTGCACGTCGGTCTGCACCGAGAGCAGCGACGAGACGGGGAAGAAGAGCCGCGTCTGCAGCGTGGTGAACGCCACCAGCGTGCCGATCGAGATCGCCGTCGAGCCGCTGGCGAGCAGATGTCCGGCGATGCCGTAGACGAGTGCGGGCATCACCGCGAAGGCCATCTGGATCGACGCCATCGCCCAGCGTCCCGCCATGCGCTGGCGCAGCTCGAGGTCGGCCAGCCGCTCCGACTCGCCGCGGAACCGATCGGTCAGCTCGCCGCTGCGGCCCATGGTCTTGGCCAGAAGCACGCCCGACACCGAGAGCGACTCCTCCACGAGTGCGGTGATGTCGGCCAGCGAGCTCTGCGTCGTCGCGGCGAGTGCCCGGCGCATCCGCCCGATGCGGCGGGTCATCAGCACGAACACGGGCAGCAGCGCGAATGCCGCCAGCGCCAGCTCCCAGTTGAGCAGCACCATCGCCACGGCTGTCGCGATCACCGTGGTCAGATTCGAGACGATCGAGGTCGCGGTGGTGGTGACCACGCTCTGCACGCCGCCGATGTCGTTGGAGATGCGCGATTGCACCTCGCCGGTGCGGGTGCGGGTGAAGAAGGCGAGCGACAGCCGCTGCAGGTGGCTATAGACCGCGGTGCGCAGGTCGTGCATCACCTGCTGGCCGACCAGGTTCGACTGCCACGTCTGGGCGACCCCGATGGCACCGGTGATGATCGGGATGGCCACCATCCCGGCGACCAGCAGGTTGAGCGTCGGTCGTGTCCAGGTTCTGGCCCTGGCTGAGGACGTTGTTCAGCAGGTCCTGTAGCAGGAACGCGGGGATCGTGCCGAGCGCCGCCGCCACCATGATCAGCCCGAGCAGGAACACGAGCCGTCTCCAGTACGGGCCGAAGAGCCCGAAGATGCGGCGGCCGTTCTTTGGATTTTGCGAACTCATTGGCAGTAACCCCGCAAAGAGCGAGAAATTCGTGGTTGCATGTCGGTGCCCGGCCGCCTTACTGTCTCTCTTGCGCCGCCCAGGGCAGCCAAGTAGGACGAAACCGGGCGGAGGGATTGTAGAGGCGACTCGAACGTTCCTTCGGCCGGCGGACGAAAGGCAGGCCGGGGCGGCGAATCCTTTTAACGACCCGCGAGGCTTGTCTGATCGCCCCGCCTGGGTTCGTCCTCGGTCGGGCACGTGCAAACCAGCACGCGCCCTCCCTGCGTCCTGCCCACGCGACGATCATCCGGCGCCTCACGCGCCGTTAGACGCACCAAACGTGCCTGGCACTTTTTGTTGCGTCTGGCAGGGGTGGGGCGGGGGTGTGGCGAAGTGGGAGGCGATGGAACTCATGGTCCTCCCCATCGTCTTTCTGGGGGTCGTCTCCGGCCTGTTCTGCGTGCTCTGCTGCGCCGCGCGTTTTGGCGTCAGCAACCGCGCGCTCGAGGACGAGCGCGAGCGCATCGCAGAGCACGAGGCAGAACCCGAGCGCCGCGATCTCGCCGCCTGAACTCAGGCGGGGGTGAGGCCCAGGTTTCGGGCAAGGCGATCGAGTGCGCCTTCCAGCGGCGTCGTGCTGCGAAAGCCGCGCTCGGGGTGGTAGGCGATCACCCGCAGCGTGCCCGCCTTGCGGTCGCTCTTCAGGTCGGCGCGGCCGATGATCCGGTCGGCGCTGACCAGCGGTAGCACGTAGTACCCGTACCGGCGCTGCGGCTGGGGCTTGTAGACCTCGATCAGGTGATCGAACCCGATCACGCGGCGGGCGAACGGCCGGTCCCACAGCAGGTTGTCGAACGGCGAGATCAGCACGGTCGCGGTCGGGTTGGCATCGAACTCGGTGCCGGCCGGCACCAGCACGGCCGGGCCGTCGTCGTCGACCTCGTGACGGTCGAGCACCCCCTCGCCGACCAGAGCATCAGCGTGCGGACGCACGCGCGCAACGCCGCCCTTGAGCCGGGCGTGCTCGACCACCCCGGCCTCGGTCAGCGCCCCGCGGCTGCGAACGGCCCAGGTGATCACCTCGCGCAGAAACTGCTCGTCGGTGGGCGTCGGCGCCTCGCGGTGCTCCTCGGGGATCACCCGTTCGGTGAGGTCGTAGAGGCGCTGAAACCCCTGCCGCCCGCAGATCACCAGCTGCCCCGAGCTCCACAATGCCTCGAGCATCACCTTGGCCGGCTTCCAGTTCCACATGCCGCCCGACCCGGCGCCTTCGAAGTGGCGTGAGCCCAGCGCGCCCCGCTCGCGAATCTCGCCCAGCACCTGGTCGGCCAGGCCGGGATTCTCGGCGATCACCTCGCCGTGCCAGGGATGCACCCGGTACTCGTCCATGCGCCGCTTCCACATCCGCCAGCGGTCGATGGGTAAGAGGCACGCCTCGTGCGCCCAGTATTCGAACACGCGGCCGCTGTCCAGCAGCTTGGTGACGGTGTCACGCGGGTAGCGGCCGACGCGCGCGCAGACCGTCAGCCGGTGGCTACGGTCGACCGTCGAGATCGAATCCAGCTGCACCGCGCCGAGTGTGCGGATGGCCGCCTCGACATCGGCGATCGTGCCCGTGCGCTTGCGCCCTGCGTACCCCTGCGCGGCGATCACATGCCGGCGCAGGTCAGAAACCGCGACCACCGGCTACTCGTCGGGCCAGACGTAGGTCAGGAAGAACCCGCGCCACGCCGACCACCAGTCGTCGCCGCGTGAGATCAGCGTGCGCCCGTCGCGCACCTCGACGCCCGGACGGTGGGCGAACTGCTCGGAGTGATCCGACGTGGCCAGGTCGACCTCGATCTCGCAGGGCGTGCCGGGACTCCAGGGCTTCACCGCGGTCAGGTCGGAGAGCGCCTTGACGGTGCCCTCGTAGATCAAGCGGCGGGCGACCTCCGGGGACTTGTGGCGGGCGCTGAACCGGCCCAGGCTCTGCTTGACGGCGACCGTGGTCAGGCCGTCGCCGAGCAGTTCGCGCGCCTCGCGGCACACCGCCTCGTCACCGGTGACCAGGAGCACCGGGCAGTTCCAGGTGCCGCACAGCGCGGCGTTGATGCCGACCTCGCCCACCTCGATGCCGTTGAACTTGACCGACCGCCACTGTGTGCTCGACACCGTGTGGTTCATGCCGCCGTCGAGCGTGCCGGCCTTTGCGTGCTGGCCGATGAAGAGGGCCGCGTCGCAGCCGTCCTCGAGCACACCGGTGTACTCGGTCCACTCGTGCTGGACGACGAACTCGCAGCGGCTGTCGAGCTCGGTCGGGATCAGCGAGTTGAAGTTCCAGCCGTTGCCCGCGCCGTGGCAGTCCATCACCACGACCTCGGTGGCGCCGGAGTCAAACGCTCCACGCACGCAGGCGTTGATCTCCTCGGTGTAGAGGCTGCGCGCCTCGAGAAACAGGGGGGTGCCGCCTTCCACCTGCGGCCAGGTGGTGATGCCGGCGATGCCCTCCATATCGCTGATGATGAAGATCCTCATGGAGGCCGCAGCTTACAGAAGTGTGCAAACTGCGAGGAATTCGTGGTTGCAGCGGCGGTGGGTGTGCCGTAGCGTTCCCGTTGCGCCGTTGAGGGCAGCCGAGTAGGACGAAGCCGGGCGGAGGGATCGTAGAGGAGACTCGAAAATCTTTTCGGCCGGGGGACGAAAGGCCAGCCGCAACGGCGAATCCTTTCTCCGTGTGAAACCCGAAGCCAGTCCTGTTTCATCTACTCGCGGCCATGAAGATCCGAGCAGCGGTTCTCGAGGAGTTCGGCGCAGCCGCTGCGTCGTCCAGGAGGTCGACCTCGCCGAGCCGCGGGCGGGCGAGGTGCTGGTGCGCCTGGTCGCCTGCGGCGTCTGCCACACCGACCTCTACACGGCCTCGGGCGCCGACCCGTCGGGCTATGCGCCGACGGTGCTCGGCCACGAGGGCGCCGGCGTCGTCGAGCGGGTCGGCGAGGGCGTCGACTCGCTGGCGCGCCGGGCGACCACGTCGTGACGCTGTTCTCGCCCGCAGTGCCGCGAGTGCGTCCACTGCCGGAGCCCGCGGACGAACCTCTGCCTGGCGATCCGCGAGCAGCAGAACAAGGGCTACCTGCCCGACGGCACGACGCGGCTCTCCCGCGACGGCGAGCCGATCCGCCACTTCATGGGCACCTCGACGTTCGCCGAGTACACGGTGATGCCGGAGATCGCGCTCGCGAAGGTCTCGCCCGAGGCGCCGCTCGAGGGCGCCTGCCTGTTCGCCTGCGGCCTCTCGACCGGCCTCGGCGCCGCGATGTACACCGCGCGGGTCGAGCCCGGCTCGACCTGCGTCGTCTTCGGCGCCGGCATGGTCGGCCTCGGGCGCGGTCGCCGGCTGCCGGCTGCAGGGCGCCGAGCGGATCGTCTGCGTCGACCTCTCCGAGGACCGGCTCGAGCTGGCGCGCGGCCAGGGCGCGACCGACGACGCTGGCCGGCGGCGACGACACCGTCGAGCGGATCCGTCGAGAAGACCGGCGGCTTCGGCGCCGACTACACCTTCGAGGCGACCGGCACGTCGACGTCATGCGCCAGGCGGTCGAGTCGGCGCGGATGGGCTGGGGCCTCTGCACGGTCGCCGGCGTCGCCGGGCGGGCGAGACGCTCGACATCGTCCCGCGCTTCCTGATCACCGGCCGCCGCGTCTGCGGCTCGCTCGTTCGGCGGCGTCAAGGGCCGCGACCAGGTGCCCGCAGCTGGTCGATCGCTGGCTGGCCGGCGAGATCGACGTCGAGCCGTTCATCTCGCACCGGCTCACGCTCGACGAGGTCAACCGCGGCTTCGAGCTGATGGAGGCCCAGGACGGCATCCGCAGCGTGATCGAGTTCGGTTAGCGGCGGAACATGCGTCGCCAGCTGCCGCCCTCGGCGGCGGACGGCTCGGTGGCAAGCTCGCGCAGCGTGCCTAGGTCGAGCGGATCGGCGGCGCCCTCGGGCTGGCGTACGCCGTCGAGGATGTGCTCGATCCGCGCGCAGTTGACTCCGTCCAGCGCCATGAACCGCGCCCCGGCGATGGTCTTGCCCGAGTGTGTTGCGGGTCGCAGTGACGCGATGATCACGTCGGCCTCCACCTCCTCAGCAAAGAACCGGCCGTGAAACCGGTACTCGTCGTCCAGCCGCACGACGTGCGTGGTGGTGAACCCGACGCCGCTCAGCGAGAGGTCGTTCATGATCGCATCGATCCGGTGCCGTCAGGCGTGTCTCGACAGCTCAGAGCCTCCAGCCATGCCACCCCGCCTGACGGTTGGCGCACCGTGCCGCGGCGCGTGGCGTCGAGGCCCACGCGCCGGGCGTCCAGCCTGCACCTGGGCCAGTTGGTCGTTGTGGAAGTGGGCTTCCTCGACCTTCAGCGACAGCATCCACGGCCGCCCGTCGGCGCCGATTACGCGGCCCGCGAGACATCCCCCGGCGTACCTGCAGCCGCGGCGCCAGGCCCACTGCACGGGTGCGGTCAACGGCGCTGACCACGAAGGTGAGTGGCGGGCGATCCACCCTCGATTTCGAGATCGACCTGGTGGGCGGCGAACAGCTGGGCGACAGCTTGGCTGGGCGTGAGGCGAGACAACTCACTTCTGTATCGGCCGATACCGCGGATGGCATGAGCCTCTGGCCGATCGCCGATTGGGACTGTACGATCGCGCAATGCGGTCGATCACAGGGCGCGATCGCAACATGCCCGAGACAGTGATCGCCTCCAACATCTCATCCGATGCCGCCCTTTGACCTGACCTTCCACGCCGTCGCCGAGCCCGAACCGGGGGCGCGCTGGCAAGCCCTCTACGAGCACATGTGGCCCGCCTACCGGCGCTGGTACCTTCGCGCCGGCGATCGAGCGCGGCCGGCGTACGCCGACTGCTACCGCATGCTGGGCGACCACATGCCTGAGCTCGTGCCGACGTACGAGCGGCTGGTCGAACTTGCCGGCGGCGGCGACCTGGCCGCGCGCATGCTCTCGCTGTATGACCCGCCCCCGTATCTGTCGGGATGTTCACAGGGCGTGATGCTCGAGCCGACCCCGCTTCTGGTGCGTAACTACGACTACGCGCCCGAGCGGTTGGAGGGCATCGTTCTGCACACCGCCTGGACGGGCCGGAGGGTGATCGGCATGAGCGATTGCCTGTGGGGACTGCTCGACGGAATGAACGATGCCGGCTTGGCTGTCTCGCTCACGTTTGGCGGTCGCCGGGTGTTGGGTCACGGGTTCGGGATCCCGCTCATCGTACGCTATTTGTTAGAGACATGTGAAAGTGTTGAAAGCGCGGTCAAGACACTTCGCAGGCTGCCGTATCAACTTTCACACACGCTCACATTGGTAGACGCCGCGGGTGACACCGCCACCGCATACGTCTCGCCCGATCGGGTCGCGGTGCTGCCAAATACCGGCATTGCCACAAACCATCAGGGAAAAGTCCACTGGACAGAACACGCACTTATGACGCAAACTGTGGAGCGTGAAAGGCGAATAGCCGGTCTACTGGGGGACTTCACCACCGCGCCGCAGGAGTTCGTGAACTCGTTCCTGCAGCCTCCGCTTTACTCGACAACGTATTCACGCGGCTTTGGGACTCTGTACACTGCCGCCTACCGTCCGGCGCTGGGGCAGGTTGAGTATCTATGGCCGGGCAGTTCTTGGAAACACTCGTTCGATTGCTTTCGCGAGGAGATTCGCGGACAGGCGCTCGTCGAGCAGGCTATTGCCTGAACGATCTCGGAACCTCTCACCTAACTGACATCCCGAGATCGCTGCTCGTGTTGGCTACTAAGGAGTGGGATTCTGAATCCGCTACGTATCGCCGCAGTGTTGATCGCGGCATTTGTGCTTTCGACATCCTTCGTCCTCGAAGCGTCTGCCTCCACGGCGCCCAGTCCCGCGACCAAAGCGCGACTGCAGACACTGCACAAGGAGATCGGCCGTCTACAGGTGCTTTCGGTGCAGCGCGGCTTCGCACTTGGGATCATCCTCAAGCATGGAAACGGCGGGAGGAACAGCAGTTCGATTCCCTACCTGCAGTGGATGCATACGTTCTGGCTGAAGCGCGCTCGCACCTATCGGGTGCGGATCGCGGGACGCCATCCGGTGTATGCGGTGCTGACCTGCATTCACCACTACGAGGGGGCGTGGAACTCCTACAACGCATCCGGCCCGTACTTCGGCGGCCTGCAGATGAGCAAGACGTTCCAGGTGCACTGGGGAAGCCCGGCGCTGAAGCATTGGGGCGACGCGCGTCACTGGCCGGCGGGGATGCAGCTCGCGGTGGGCTACCGCGCCGTGCTGCAGCTCGGCTATTCCCCGTGGGCCAACAGCGCCGCGGCCTGCGGCCACTGACCTGGCTGGACCAATCGCCGCGTAGGTTCGTCCTCGGTCGCGCACGTGCAACACCGGCACGCGCGCTCCCTGCGTCCTGCCTACGCGGCGATTGTCCTGCGCCAGGGGCCAGGTTCTCGAGCCACGTCTATGCGGCCGGCCGCAAGGCCGGACGCATAGACAGGAGCAGCGAGCGGTGCGGCGGGAAGAGTGCCAGGCTCGTTTCATGCGGGCGCAGCACGCATGAAACGTGCCTGGCACGGGGTATGCGTTTCGGCCCGACCGAGCGGCACGCATGAGGCGTGCCTGGCACGGGGTATGCGTTTCGGCCCGACCGAGCGGCACGCGTGAAACGTGCCTGGCACGGGGTATGCAGTCCACGTTTGACAGGCTAGTGAACGCTCACTAACCTGCGGGGATGGCCACGACCGAACGTACCCGGCTGACCGGCGAGGATCGCCGCAGCGCGATCCTGCTGGCGGGCCGTACAACCTTCGCCCGCAAGGGCTTTCACGGCACCAGCACCGCCGACCTGGCGGCGAGCGCCGGCTGTTCGGAGCCCACGCTCTACAAGTACTACCCGTCCAAGCAGGCGCTCTTCGCGGCCGTCCTGGACGATGCGACCATGTGCATGGGCGCCCGCGTCAGCGAGTTGATCCAGGGCACCGACGATCCGGTCGCCTGCTCGCTGCAGACACTGGCCGAGCGCGCCGCCACCGACTCGCTGGTCATCGAGGTGGTGCGGCTGCGCATGCTGGCTGTCTCGCTGGCCGACGACGACGAGATCCGGGCTGCGCTCGATCGCAGCTCGCGGGCGATGCGCGAGGGCATGGCCGCCCGGCTCGACACCTCGCGGGCCCGCGGGCGCGTGCGCGAGGACATCGACCTCGACACGTTGGCGTGGCTCTGGCTGGGTATGACCCTCGCCGGGGGTTTCGCCTACGCGCTCGATCCCGACCAGGCGCGCCAGCTGGTGCCCGAGATGGCGCGAGCGTTCGTGACGATGATTCGACCCACCGCAGAACTCGAGGAGTCCTAGATGACTATCACCGAAGACAACCACAAGTGGTGGACGCTCTTTGCGATGTGCTTCGCGCTCTTCATGATCATGCTCGACAACACGATCGTGAACGTGGCGCTGCCCTCCATCCAGAAGGCGCTGAAGACGACTCCGGAGAGCCTCGAGTGGACGATCAACGCCTACGTGATCAGCTTCGGTGCGCTGATCCTGCTCGGCGGCAAGCTCGGCGACCGGTTCGGCCGGCGCAAGATCTTCATCGTCGGCCTGGCAGTATTCACGCTGGCCTCGGCGGCCTGTGCGCTGGCCCAGACCGACAACCAGCTGATCGCCGCGCGGATCGTGCAGGGCTTTGGCGGGGCGATGCTGAACCCGCTCTCGCTCTCGATCCTGGTGGCCGCCTTCCCGCGTAAGCAGCTTCCCACCGCGATCGGCGTGTGGGCCGGAATCTCGGGCCTCGGCCTGGCGGTCGGGCCGCTGCTGGGCGGGTTCCTCGTGCAGCATTACTCGTGGTCGGCGGTGTTCTGGGTAAACGTGCCGGTCGGCATCATCGCGTCGGCGTCACCACCTGGGCGGTGCGCGAGTCGCGCGACCCCAACGCCCGCAGCCTGGATATGGTCGGCACGACGCTGATCACCGCCGCGCTCTTTCTGATCATCTGGGCGCTGATCAAGACCACGGCGCACGCGTGGCTCTCGGCGTACACGCTCGGGTTCCTGGCGGCCGGCATCGTGCTGATGGCGATCTTCCTGTGGTGGGAGAGCCACCACAGCGAGCCGATGATTCCGCTCGAGTTCTTCAAGCGGCGCGCGTTCTCGGCCTCGGCAGCGGTGGTGGCGCTGGTCGGCGTGGGCCTCTTCGGCATCATCTACTACCTGACGCTCTACTTCCAGAACGTGCGTGGCTATGACCCCCAGCAGGCGGGTCTGCGCTCGCTGCCGATGACCATGATGATCCTGATCGTGGCGCCGATCGGCGGTCGCCTGAACGGCAAGGTGAGCCCTCGCGCGCTGATGACCACCGGCATGCTGATGGCGTCGGTGGGGCTGTTCTTCCTCTCGCGGATCGGCGTCGACACGAGTTACAACTACATCTGGCCGTGCCAGATCCTGATGGGCGCCGGCATGGCGCTGACCATGCCCGCGGTCTCGGCCACCGGCATGGCGGCGGTCGAGCCGACCCGCGCCGGCATCGCCTCGGGTGTGATCAACGCCTCACGGCAGGTGGGCGGTGCGTTCGGTATCGCGATCCTGGGATCGGTCGGGGCGACGCTCGCGGCCAACAGTTGGAACGACAAGCTGGCTCACCTGCCGCCCGCCGTCCAGGCCCGCGGCCAGCAGTTGACCGAACTGGTGCAAGGCGGCCAGGGCCGGCTGATCACCGAGAAGACGCATCTGCCTGCCGTCGGCAATGCGGCGCTGGAATCGTTCCAGCACGGCGTGCAGGGAGCGCTGCTGGTGGCGGCGTTCCTGCTTCTGGGCGCCGCGTTCGTGGCGTTCTTCGGGCTGCGCAACATGGTTACGGCGCAGGCCCCGCCGCAGGAGGCCGAGCAGGCCGCGCAGGTACCGATCGAGGTCTGAGGTACCACTGCAACAAACGTGCCTGGCACGTTTGTTGCAGTGCTGAGAAGTCTTCATTCGTCCGCGGTGTGAGCCGAACACCGGGACGATATGCCAAATCTTCTCAAGCGTGTTCTTCTCGTTGCCATGGCCCTCACGGCCGTAGGCGTGGTATCGGTATCGCGGGCTTCCGCAGGCGTGGTGATCGTGGACGAGGCGGCGCGGGGAGCCTCGCCCGCCCATCCGGGTTTCTGGTCAACCGAACATCTCCACTACTCCCAGGCTACGGTGGGACAGGCATCTACCCGTGTCTCACGGCCGGGAACGGACACCGCCCAGGCGGGGATCCGCGGCTGCAACCTGTACCACCCCCGACGCGGCCGGCTCCGGAGTCATCCGACTGGACTCCGGGCAGTGGGAGGAAGGGGTCATCCTTTCGCGGCCGCTGCCCCCTTCGTTGGGGCTCAAGCTCACGTTCAAGAGTGACTTTCTACGGTACGGACCAGAGCGCGGTGTTCGTGGACGGCGCGGCGACGCTTGGCCGATGTGTCCAACAGCAGCGTGCCGCTGTACGACGGATACACATGGTGGTCGGCGAACGGCGGACAGGGTCTGCCCAACGCGCTCGCGGGCGTCATGTTCGACCCCGCCGGGAGCGGCGCCGCTACCAACGGCTCAGGGTGCACCGTACCGCAGGTGGGCAGTAACCTGATCCTCCGCGCCGCGGGTAACTCCACGGCGGGCTACTGCTTTGTTACCGGCGTCGCGATGTGCGGACTCAGCGCGGGATGGCGTCAGGGCGAACGCGGCCTCCGTCGAGATCGACATGTCGCCGTCTGGTGACGCCAATCCGCGGTTCAAGGTGAGCGTCAACGGTGTGCAGAAGATCGACGTGCCGCTGTCATCGATGTCACCCGCCGCCGGCTCGTTCGCGAAATTCAGCACCGTGTCGAGCTATCGGTTCGGTTTTGCCGGCGGACTTCTCGAACACCAATTACCCGCAAGAGATCTGCAATGTCCATGCCGAGACGCTGGATTCCGCGACCCCGGTCACGCTGACCGGGACGGCGACCGGCGCGGGGCTGAACGTGGGTTCGGCGTCGAACCAGACACTGAACATCACCAACTCGTCGACCTATCTGGAAGAGGCCACGCCCGTCACGGTCACCTCGTCACTGCCGACGGGAGTGCAGATCGCCTCCACGCCATCGGGTTCGGGCTGGGACTGCTCGGCGACGGTGGTCGGGTCATCCTCGCTGTCGTGCGTGTACTCGCTCTCCTCGAGCCACCGCGCTGGACACGGGTGCTGCGCTGGCGGCGCTGACGGTGCCGCTGGCGCTCAACAACCAGGCGATCGAGGGGCCAGTCACCCTCACCTACAACGTTACCGATGCCAACACGCCGGCCGCGAGCCTTGCGATCAACGAGCCGCTGGCGAGCTACGGCACGTCACAGCCGATCAGTGTCACATCGGCGGTCAGTCAGGCGACCTACTCGGCTGCCGCGCAGACGCGCACGTTCACATTCACGGTGACCAACAACGGCGAGCAGTTCGCTGACCGGTCTGACGATGAGAACTCGCTCACGAGCAGCACCACGCCGAGCTGTCAGTCGACCACGATTGCCGTGGGCGGGTCGACCACCTGCACGTCGACCTACGCGACGGTCCAGAGCGACCTGGACGCGGGCTCGGTGACCGCCACATCCGCAGCGGTCGCGACCGCCACGGGCGGTGCGACGGTCACCTCGCCGCAGGCATACAGCGCTGCCGTGGTGTTCAGCACCGCCGGGCTGCACATGACCGTGGCGGCGTCGTCCACCGGTGCGGGCTACAGCGCCGCCGGCCAGTCGATCGCGTTCCAGTCGTGGTCACAAACGCCGGCTCCACGGCGTTGCAGTCGATCCACCTGCAGACGTTCGGCGCGTCCACCTCGCCCCATCCAGTGCCCCTCCACAAGCCTCGCGCCGGCTGCGTCCATGACCTGCACGGCGACCCGCGTGATCACCCAGGACGACATCGACGGGCGCACCCTCACTACCACCGTCCAGGCGGTCGGACAGAACAGCGACGGCGTGCCGATCTCGAGCGACCCGGCCGCAGTGACCGTGGTCGGCCGGCCGGTACCCGCGCTCAAACTGGCCGTGAAGACGGCGAGCACCAAGCTCGTCACCGGCGCCAGGATCCAGTTCACGCTGACCATCACCAACGTCGGTGTGATGACCATGCACAAGCCCGGCGTGGGTATCGCCGTGAAGCATTTTGGCGCTCCCGTCTGTCCGGTGGCGACCCTCGCCCCGGGTCAGGCAGCGGTCTGCAAGCTCACCCACACGGTGACCAAGGCCGAGTACGCGGCCAAGAAGGAATCCGTCGCGATGCGCGGCACCGCCCGCGACCCGTCCGAGCTGGTGATCAGCTCACCGCTCGTGCGCATCAAGCTCGCCCGCTAACGCACAACCGCAAGCAAACGTGCCAGGCACGTTTGTTGCGGTTGTGCGTTGGCGGCACATAAAGACGCGGCGGCGAGAGCCGACTATCCGGCCATGATGACTCTTCGTTCCTCACTCCTTGGCGTCGCCTGCGTGGCGGTGCTCGCCGGCGCGGCCACCGGTTGTGGCGGCAGCTCGGCCGCCCCGGCATCCGGGGCGGGCACCAGCTCGGACGCTCAGCCCGCCACCGTGCCCACCTTCCACCTCGACCACAACGCCCGCAAGGCGGTCACGGTGCGTTCCTGCATCGCCCACCCGGGCGGCGCGTGGGCCATCGCCGGCTCGGTCAAGAACGCCGGCTCGAAGGCCACCGACTACACCCTGGTGGTCGACTTCGTGAAGGTGCCGGGCAGCACCGTCGTTGCCACCAAGGTCGTGCACGTCGGCGATGTCGGTGCCGGGCACACCGCTCAGTGGAAGGCCCAGGGCGGAAAGGCCGACCAGAAGCTCGGCTGCATCCTCCGTTACGCCCAGACGGGCTAGGAGCACCTGTTGCGGCTGGTTCGCGCCGGCGGTGCGGTGAATAGAAGGTGTCAGGCAGTTTCTATTCACACCATCCGCCCGGAGCCCGCGACATCAGTCTTGTGAATAGAAACTGCCTGACACCTTCTATTCACGCCTGCGCTCCGCTCACGGCTCGATCCTTGCCACCACCACCGCGCCCTGCGCTTCACGACGGTGCTGCTACGCCGCGACGGTCGAATCGACCGGCACGAGTAACAGCGGGCATGCTGCGCGAGCCTCGAGCTTGCGCAGTGTGCCCCCGTGCACGAGCCGCGAGATCCGCCCACCCCGGCTGGCGCCGGCGATCAGGAGGCCCGCGTCGTGCCTGTGGGCGACGTCGGCCAGCACCTTGCCGGCCCGGCCAACCGGCGCCGCGTGCACCTCGAGGTCGGCATCCACACCGTCGCAGCGCAGTTCTCGCACCGCGTCGACCAGCGCGTCGGCGACCTTCTCCTCGTCCACCCGCGTTCCGGCTGCCGTCTCCTCGGCGACGTGCACCAGCAGCAGGTGTGCGTCGTAGGTGCGGGCAAGGTCGCGCGAGACCTCCACGAGCACGGGGTCTGGACGGTCGATCGCAAGGACGATCGTCTTCGGGGAAGGTGCTGCCATCGACTTCAGGGTATCGCGCGGCCGGGTCGAACCGTGCCAGAGGTCAATCAGCGCCCAACGCTGGCCGTTTCGGCCGCCTGCAGCACCGCCTGCACGATCTTCTGGTAGCCGGTGCAGCGGCACAGGTTGCCCGAGAGCGCGATCCGCACGTCGTCTTCGGTCGGGTCGGGATTGCGATCCAGAAGGGCCTTGGCCGAGATCAACATCCCCGGCGTGCAGAAGCCGCATTGCACGCCGCCCTGCTCCAGAAACGCCTCCTGCAGCGGATGCAGATCTGCACCGTCGGCCAGGCCTTCGATGGTGGTCACCTCGCGGCCGTCGGCCTGCAGCGCGAGGTACGAGCACGCGTTGACGGGGCGGCCGTCGATCAGCACCATGCATGCGCCGCATTCGGAGTCGTCGCAGCCCTCCTTGGGGCCGGTCAGGCCCATCTCGTCGCGTAGCACCGAGAGCAGTGAACGGTGGGGGTCGACCTCGACGTCGTAGGCGATGCCGTTGGCATTGATGGTGGCTGGATGGTTCATCGGTGGGGCTCCGTCAGTCGACCGCGCCGTGCAGGGCGGGGCTTGCAGGGATGGGCACGTGTTCACCGCGGGCTCGCGCCACGGCCGCGGTAACGGCCCGGCGCGTGATCACCGCGGCCATCGCACGGCGGTAGGCGTCGCTGCCGCGGGCGTCCGAAATCGGTCGCGATGCGATCGCGGCGGCATCGCCGGCGGCGCGGGCGGCGTCGCCGTCGGCGCTGCTTCCGACCAGCGCCGCCTCGGCCTCGGGCACCCGGCGGATGGTCGGCGCCAGTGCCGTGATGGCCACCCTGGCTGCACTCACGACTCCGTCGGTCAGGGTGACCGCGGCGGTTGCACCGACGATGGCGATCTCCATCTGGCGGCGGTACTCGAGTCGTACATAGGCCGAGCCGGTGCCGGGCGCGGGCGCGGGAATGTCGATGGCGATCAGCATCTCGTCGGCTTCGGCCACGGTCTGGCCCGGGCCGACGAACAGCTCGTCGACTGCCACCGTGCGCTCTGCCCCCACCGATTTCAGCCTGACGACGGCGCCCAGGCACATCAGCGGCCCGCCGGTCTCCATCGCCGGCGACGCGTTCATCACGTTTCCGCCGATCGTGCCGGTGTTACGGGTGGCGTGCGAACCCACGATGGCCGACGCGTCGGCGATGGCGGTGAACCGCTGTTGCACCACCGGATCGGCGCAGATCCGCTCGTGGCTTGCCAGCGCACCCAGTACCAGCGCGCCCGAGCCGCTCTCGGTGATCTCGGCCAGGCCGTTGAGGCGGTGGATGGCGACCAGATTCTGCGGCAGCGGCGCCTTGCCGCTGCGATGACCGACCACCAGATCGGTGCCGCCCGCTACCGGACGTGCGCCGGCGGCGAGCGCCTCGAGCGCGGCGTCCAGCGAGTCGGCGGTCGAGAACGTGGCGCTCATTCGGCCACCCCCGTGACGGCTTCCCACACTCGGGTGGGCGTCATCGGCAGATACCGCACCTGCACGCCGGTGACCTGGGCAATCGCGTTGGCGATCGCGCCGGGAGTGGGGACGCACGGCGGCTCGCCGATGCCCTTGCCGCCGTAGGGGCCGTCGGGGTCGACCACGTCGACGAACCGCTGCTTGATCGGCGGCGCATCGGACATCGTCTGCAGCTTGTAATCCAGCAGGTGCGGGTTGACCTGATTGCCGTCGGCACTGATCTGGGTGCCCTCGAGAAGCGCCATGCCGATACCCATCACCACGCCGCCGTCCACCTGTCCCTCCGCGCCGATCGGGTTGAGCACCCGGCCCACGTCGTGCGACGCGGCCACATCCAGCACGCGCACGACGCCGGTCTCGGGGTCGACCTTGCAGTGGGTGATGTGGGTGATGAACGTCGGCGCCACCCAGGACTCCAGGCCCATCCTCCCCACACAACCCGAGCCGTCGACCTCGGGCGGCGCGGCCGGCGAGCCCGAGCCCTTGCCGATCAGGAGCTTGTCGCCGTGGGCGGTTGCGGCCAGCTCGGCGATCGCCACGCTCTTGGTCGGTGAGCCCTTGACGCGCACCGTGCCGTCAACGAGTTCGAGGTCGCTGCGCGATGCCTCCAGCGTCTCCTCGGCCAGGTCGAGCAGCTGATCGCGCACGTCGGTGGCCGCATCGATGACGGCCCGGCCGTTGTTGAAGGTGGTCTGGCTGCCCGATGCACCTCCGTCCCACGGCCCAGCGTCGGTGTCCTGGTAGAGGATCGTGAAGTCCTCGGGCTGCATCCCCAGCACCTCGGCCGCCAGGATCGGGAGACCCATCACCGCGCCTGTGCCGCACTCCTGAGCGCCGGTGATGATGGTGCCCGAGCCGTCGCCGTTCAGCTTGACGTGGGCACCGGAGGGCTGTGCAAACGTGGGCCACCAGCCGCAGCCGATGCCGATCGCCTCGCCCGGCCCCAGCTCCTTGCCGTAGCCGATCATCTCGAGTGCGTGCTGCAGGCTCTCGCGCATGCCGATGCGCCCGAACACCTGCCCGGCGGGGCCTTCGTCGCCCTCGTCCACCAGATTCTTGAGCCGAAACTCGGCCGGGTCGATGCCGCACGCACGGGCGATCTCGTCGGTGTGCTGCTCGACTGCCCAGCACACCTGCGGTGCGGCGGGCGCGCGCACCGAGCCCGACGGCTGCAGGTTGGTGTAGACGAGGTCTGCGCGCAGGTGCACGTTGGGCACGCGGTACGGACCGTTGGCGTGCATGATCGCCATCTGCGGGAAGAACGGTGCGTCGGCCGAGTAGGCGCCGTTGTCCAGTACCAGTCTCGCGCGGCGGGCCACCAGCGTGCCGTCACGCGTCGCGCCCGACTCCAGCTCGATCACCATGCCCTCGCGGCGATGGTCGGGAGCGATGAACTCCTCGCGCCGTGAGAACACCAGCTTGCAGGGCCGGCCGGCCGCGCGGGCCAGGGCCGCGACGTGGGCCTCGTAGTGGAACTCGCACTTGCCGCCGAATCCGCCACCCAGATAGGGCACGATGATCCGCACGTGGTTCTCGGGGATCTCGAGCACGGTGGCGACCCCGCTGCGGGCGCCGAACGGCACCTGTGTGGACGACCAGATGGTGACCCGGTCACCCTGCCACTGCGCGATGGCGGCGTGCGGCTCGATCGGCACGGCGTGTGACTGGTCGGCCACGTAGCGGCCCTTCACGACCACGTCGGCCGCCGCCATCGCCGCGTCGACGTCGCCCTTGGTGATCGAGGAGTGCGATGCGTCGTTACCCTCGCGCACGACCGAATCGTCCGCGCCGTAGCTGCTCCAGTCGGCGTGCACGAGCGGGCTGCCCTCGGCCAGCGCCGCTTCGATATCGACCACCGCGTCGAGCGGCTCGTACTCGATCTCGATCAGCGCGGCGGCGCGCTCGGCGATCTCGGGCGTGCGGGCGGCCACCGCCGCCATCACCTCGCCCTCGAAGCGCACCTCGTCGCGGGCAAAGAGCGTGCGGTCCTGGATGAACGGGCCGTAGCGCACGTCGGGTACGTCGTCCTGGGTGATCACGGCAAACACGCCGGGTAGTGCGCGGGCGGCGGCCGTGTCGATGCTGAGGATCCGCGCGCGGGGGTGGTCGGCGAACCGGAACTTCGCGTGCAGCATGCCGGTCAGCGTCAGGTCAGCCGTGTACCGGCCGGTACCGGTGACCTTCTCGCGTCCGTCCTGCCTGATGTGTCGGGTGCCGACTACCGTTGCCAAGGCCGCCTCCTACTTGGGATCGAGCCCCGAGTCTACCGAGCCGGCGGTGGCGAACGCCACCCGAGATCAGCCTCGCCTAGGCAGCGACGGTGGAGTGCGCGGGTGCGGCGACGATGGCCACGAGAGCGTCGACCACCTGTGCATCGTAGATGCGCCCAGCGTATTGACGCAGCTCGTCAACGGCGTCGCGCATGCCCAGCATCTCGCGATACGGGCGCTCCTGCGTCATGGCCAGGTACGACTCGCAGGCCAGCAGGATGCGGGCGCCCATGGGGATCTGGTCGCCCACCAGACCGAGTGGATAGCCGCTGCCGTCAAGGTGCTCATGGCTCGCGCGCAGGATCGCGCGGACGGGCTCGAGCTGTGCGCCCGAACCGAGCATCTCGGCAGAGCGGTTGGGATGCTGCTTGATGACGTCCCACTCCTCGTCGGTCAGAGGCCCGTCCTTGGTGATGATCGAGTCGGGCACGACCGCCATGCCGAGGTCGCGAAAACGGCTGGCGGTGCCCAGTCGCGAGAGCTCGTCCTCACCCATTCCAAGCCGCTCCCCGACGCTGCGCACCAGCGCTTCCATCTCGGCATCGACGCTGCTTTGAGACTGCGGTTCCGCAGTCGGGGCCGGGGGCTCGGCGACCGGCGCCGCCGATTCGGCCTCGGGCTGCACTGCCTGGGCAACCGGTTCCTGAACGGGTGCGGCGACCGGAGCCGAGGCCCGCCAGCCGGCGCAGCCGGGACACCACGAACGATGCGGGAATCCACTCGTCCGCGTCCTTCGAGCTGAACGCGAACCGCAGGATCAAGCTCGTGGTCGACCACGAACACCCCGCTCTTGCGACGGGTGCGGCCCAGCTTGCGCTCGGTCAGTCCCAGGCGCTGGAACACCCCGTCCGGATCGGTCAGCCAGGTGGCAACGCCCGCCGCATCCAGCTGCCGGCCCACGCCGCAGTCGCCGTGACTGACGACGGCGAGCTTTGCGCCCAGCCCGGAGGCCGACCTGCCCAGCTCGCGCAGCATGTCCAGCCGCGGGTCGGGGTTCTGGTCGCCGTCGACCGCCGCCAGCACGAGCGGGCCAGACTGGACGAGTGCGCCCAGCCCCACCAGCTCGCCGGCGGGTGTCTTCAGGTCGAACGGTTCAACAGGGTGATCAAGCTGCATCTGCGGCGTCGTCCTGCTCGGCGCCCTCGTCGGTCGAGGCCTCGGCCTGCTCGGCCTCGGGCTGCTCGTCCTCGGGGGCGTCACCGATCATGTCGCGCAGCGAGGAGCCCTGCTGCTCGCGGCTGAACCCGAACACGTCGATGCTCGGCTCCTCCTCGTGCTGCTCGGTCTCCTCGACCACGTCGGACACGGCCTCGGGCTCGACCGGCGCGGCCGTCTGCGGTGCAAAGGCCGGAGTGGCCGGCAGCGCGAGCGTGGAGCGAGCCTGCTCGATCGCGCCGATCACCTGCGCCTGCACGCGGTTGGCGTCGGCCACCAGAGCCTCGGCCTCGCGCTTGCGCTCCTCGGCCTCGGCCAGGATCTCGGCCGCGCGGCCCTGGGCCTGCGCGTCGCGATCGGCCAGCGCCTGCTCGAAGCGCTCCCGTTCGGCCTGCATGTCGTCTTCGGCTGACCGGCGGATGCGGTCGCCGTCGTCGCGCGCTCCGGCGACGATCTGCTCGCCTGCGGCGCGAGCCTCGTCCAGGTGGCCGCGGGCCTCGACAGCAGCCTCGTCGAGCATGCGCTGCCGCTCCTGGTGGATCTCGTCGACCTCGAGCGACGAGGCCGCCTTGACCTCGGCCAGCTCGTTCTGCACGAAGGCGTCCATGGCGGCGATGGTGCGATCGACGGCGGTCTTGAGACCGTCGAGGTCGGCGTCGGGGCGCTCGATCGGCTCGGTGTACAGCACGGGCTCGGGCTCGGCGGAAGGCTGCTCGACCTCGATCTGGGTGACCACCGGCTCGGCCGCAGCGGGCTCGGGAAGCGCACTCAGCTGATCGGCGAGATCGGCGAGAAACTGGTCGACCTCCTCGGGGTTGTAACCCGTGGGGGTGAGTGTGAACGACGCGTTGCGGATGCTCGCAAGATCAATCATCGGACAGTGGCCTCCTGTGACAAGCCGGGCGCAAAGAAGAGAACGGGGGTGGTTCCCGTATCGGCGTCCGCGAGCACACCTTTAGCGGTTGTGAGCTCGGGTCGCGGTAGGGTGTCGGCGGCATGAGCACCCCACAACCCGAGATTGCGATCGGCGTGGTCGGGGCTGCGCTTGACCTGGGTTCGGGGCGGCGTGGTGTCGACATGGGCCCCTCGGCGATCCGCTACGGCGGCCTGGCCGAGCGGCTCGAGGCGCTCGGCTGCCGGCCATCCGACCGCGGCAATGTGCGCGCACCCACGCTCGAGCGGCTCGATCAGGGCGATCCGCAGGCGCGCTACTGGGACGCGATCAAGGCGACCTGTGAAGAGCTTGCCGGCGAGGTGGCCGATGTGGTCGCGGCCGGCCAGATACCGCTGGTGCTGGGCGGCGACCACTCGATCGCGATCGGCACGCTGGGCGGCCTGGCGCGGGCTCACGGTGCTCCCGGAGGCGTGATCTGGGTGGATGCCCACTCGGATATCAACACGCCTGCGAGTTCGCCGAGCGGCAACGTGCACGGGATGCCGCTGGCGGTGACGCTGGGGTTGACCGACGACCCGCGGTTCGCGTCCGATGCGTGGCCGGTGCCGTCGATCCTGGCGCAGCACACGGTGCTCGTCGGGGTGCGTTCGATCGATGCGGGCGAGCGTGAGCATCTGCGCGATTCGGGCGTGACCGTGTTCACGATGTACGACGTCGACCGGCACGGCATGCATCACGTGATGGAGCATGCGATCCGGATCGCCTCGGGCGCGGCGTTCATGCACGTCTCGTTTGACATGGACGTGGTCGATCCCGATCAGGCGCCGGGCGTCGGGACGCCGGTGCGCGGCGGGCATCACCTATCGCGAGGCGCACCTGGTGATGGAGATGCTGGCAAGCCGCGGCCTGCTCACCTCGCTCGAGCTGGTCGAGGTGAACCCGGTGCTGGACGAGCACAACGCCACCGCCGACCTGGCGGTCGAGCTGGCCTGCTCGGCCTTCGGCAAACGCATCCTGTGAATAGAAAGTGTCAGGCAGTTTCTATTCACAAGGAGCTTGCAGTGTGCTTGCAGCCCGTGGCGTGAATAGAAACTGCCTGACACTTTCTATTCACTCGAAGTACTTGCGGTCGCGCAGCTCGTCGGGCAGATATTGCTGACCGGCGGCCGCGTCGGGTTCCGAGTGCGGGTAGCGATAGCCGACTCCGTGGCCCAGCTTCTTCGCGCCGGGGTAGGAGGCGTCGCGCAGCGGCGCGGGCGGGCGCAGCGG
Organism: uncultured Actinomycetes bacterium; assembly: GCA_963796875.1. Taxonomy (GTDB): domain Bacteria; phylum Actinomycetota; class Thermoleophilia; order Gaiellales; family JAICJC01; genus CAVPTL01. The sequence continues at coordinate 522,457 of CAWCNL010000002.1, read as the reverse complement.
TCCGTGGTCGCGCACGTCGGCCTGAGCGCCGGCCGATGGCCACGTATGCGGCGTTCGACTTGGGCGCGTTGGCCAGATACGCGGCGCACTGCGACAGGTTGATGCGGCACTCCGGCAGGCCGACGAACTCGACCGCCCGCGCGGTTGCGACCGCCACCTCGAGCGCCCGCGGGTCGGCGTTTCCCACGTCCTCGGACGCGAACACGATCATGCGCCGGGCCATGAACTTGGGATCCTCGCCGCCCTCGATCATGACCGCCAGGTAGTAGACCGCGGCGTTCGGGATCGCTGCCCCGCATGCTCTTGATGAACGCCGAGATCGTGTCGTAGTGCCGATCTCCGCCCTTGTCGTAGAGCAGTGGCGTCTTGCGGGCGGCATCCAGCACGTCCTGCTCGGACACCTCGCCGCCGGTCGCCGTGGCGGCGGCCGCCTCGACGATGTTGAGCGCGTTTCGGCCGTCGCCGCCGGCGGCCGTGACGATCTGCTCGCGCACCCCCTCGGCCAGGCTGACGCCCATCTCGGCGGCGCCGCGCTCGATGATCTTGCCGAGCGAGTCGTGATCGATCGGCTCCAGCTGGAATAGCTGGCAGCGCGAGAGCAGCGCCGAGTTGACCTCGAAGTAGGGGTTCTCGGTGGTGGCGCCGATCAGCGTCACCAGGCCCGACTCGACGGCCGGCAGCAGCCCGTCCTGCTGCGACTTGTTGAACCGGTGGATCTCGTCGAGGAACAGGATCGTGCGCCCGCCGTTGGCTCCCAGCCGGTCGCGGGCGTCGTTCAACACCTTGCGCACGTCGGCCACGCCGGTCTGTACGGCGGACAGCTCGACGAACTCGGCGCGGGTGGCGCGCGCGACGATGCGCGCGAGCGTCGTCTTGCCGGTGCCCGGCGGGCCGAAGAAGATCATCGAGGGCACCCGGTCGGCGGTAATCGCGCGGCGCAGGCCGCTGTCGGGCCCCACCACCTGTGTCTGGCCCTCGAACTGGTCGAGCGTCTGGCGGGCGCAGTCGCTGGGCGAGCGGGGCGGCGGTCGAGAGCGACCGCTCGGCCGCGTCGGAGAACAGGTCGGCCATGTCCGAAGCCTATACTCGACTCCATGATTGCTACCGACCTACGCACCCGCACCTCGGCGTTCCTCTCCGAGCTGATCCAGATCAACACCACCAACCCGCCCGGCTCCGAGACGCTCGCCGCCGAGTTCATCGCGGCATATCTCAGGGAGGAGGCGGGGATCGAATCCACCCTCGTGGGCAGCGACCCGGCGCGCAAGAACCTCGTCGCCCGCATCCCCGGCCGCGGTACCGGCCCCTCGCTGCTCTTGCTCGGCCACACCGACGTGGTCGTGGCCGACCCGGCCGAGTGGAGCGTGCCGCCGTTCTCGGGGCTCGATCGCGATGGGTACATCTGGGGCCGCGGTGCGCTCGACATGAAGGGCCAGGTGGCTGCCGAGGTGATCGCGTTCGCGACGCTCGCCCAGGAGGGCTGGCAGGGCAACGGCGACCTGGTGCTGTGCGCGGTCGCCGACGAGGAGGTCGGCCAGGGGATCGGCGCGAGCTGGATCGTCGAGGCCCATCCCGAGCTCGTGCGCACCGACTTCGTGATCAACGAGGGCGGCGGCGAGCGGCTGGTGCACAACGGCCAGGTGATCTACAACGTCGATGTGGGCGAGAAGTGCTGCTCGGGATTCGCGATCACCGTGCACGGCCAGCTCCGGGTCACGCCTCGAACGCCTTCCACGAGGACAACAGCGTGCTCAAGCTGGTGCCGGTGATCGAGCGCATCGACCGCATGGCCGCGGCCGACGCCGCGACCTGCCGGAGCTGCAGGCGTTCCTGCGCGGCCATCGGCGAGGCGGGCGCCGATCCCGGAGGCGCTGGCCCGCGGCCGCACAGCGATGCTCAATCCCGCGCTCGCCGAGCTGCTCGGCCCCGATGCTCGGGGCGGTGATCAACCCGACCGGCCTCGAGGGGTCGCCGCGCACGAGCCTGAACGTGATCCCCGGCCGCGCGGTGCTGCGCTGCGATTGCCGGATCCTGCCCGGCCAGACGCCCGGAGCAGATCCGAGCCGCGGTGGCCGAGGCGCTCGAGGGCATCGAGTACGACTTCGAGTTTCTCGAGAACATGGGCGGTACCGCGTCGTCGGCGCGACTCGCCGCTCTTCGACGCTGATCGAGGGCTTCGTGCCCCAGCTCGAGCAGGGCGCGAAGCTCGTGCCCACGATCTCGGCCGGATTCACCGACAGCCACTACTTCCGCGACGGCGTTCGGCAACGTCGCCTACGGGTTCATGCCCAAGCGCACCGATCCGTTGGAGACGTGGCCGCTGGTGCACTCCGCCGACGAGCGCGTCAGCAAGGACGACCTCGAGCTGGCCGCACAGTTCTTCCTGTACGCCGCCCGGACCGTGGGGGAGATGGGATGAGCGCCGAGCGCAGCGACAAGGTGCGACTGGGTGGGATGGCGCTGCGAAACGGCATCCTGGTCCACAGCTACGACCACTGGGCCGCCGCCGTGCGCACGCCCGAGGGCGAGGTGAAGCTGGCCTCGGGCGCGCAAGCCGCAGCTGCCGGAGGTGCTGACGGGCACGCCGGTGCTGCGCGGGGTTGCCCGGCTGGGTGAGGTCGCCTACCTGCTGCCGACGCTCCGCCGCCGGCTGCCCGAGGCCCGGCTGCCGTTCGAGGCTCCGGGCATGGCTCGCGGCGCTGGCAGGATCGATGCTGGCCGGTACGGTGGCACGCCGCTCGCGGCTGCCGCGAGCGGTGGCCGAGATGGTGGCCGTGACCGCGTCGCTGGCGCCGGCGATGATGGCGCTGCGCGGCTCGCAGGTGGCCGGCTACCACGGTGCCGAGCACAAGGCGATCGGCGGATACGAGCAGGACTCCGATGCGATCGACGTGGCCAAGGAGCACGAGCGCTGCGGCTCGCACATGGTGGGGCCGATGCTGGTGGCCACCGCTGTCGGCGGCACGATCGTGGCCCGGATGCCCGCCTCCAAGCGCGGCCCGGCGCGGATGGTCTCGAGCATGGCCGCGGTGGGCCTGGCTGCCGAGAGCTTCTCCTGGATGACCCGGCACCCCGAACATCCGCTGGCTCGCGCCCTCGCCCGGCCGGGGTTCGAGTTGCAGCGTGTGGCCGCCACCCGCGAACCGACCGCCCGAAGAGCTCGAGGTCGCCAGGACCGCGCTCGACGAGGTGCTGCGCCTCGAAGTCGCATAAAGGGGTCAGCCACCTTTTGTGCATCCGTAACGTTGGTCGCGACTCTCGAACGCTTGCCCATGCACAAAAGGTGGCTGACCCCTTCTCTGCCCCGCTTGTAACCCGTCAACTTACGGGTACTCTTGTTGCGTGGGGGGAGTCGTTGCCACGCTGCATGTCTGGATGATCAACGCGATCGCCTGGTTGCACGGTTTCGTGCACAAATGGGGCGATCTCATCCTGCTGCTCTGCTTCGTTGCGATCGTCTACTTCACCTGGAAGCTCGTCCGTGCGATCCCGTCGGTCAAGCCGCACACGATCGACCCACGCGACGACAGCCGCGTGCGCTGGGACGACGTCGCCGGGCTCGAGGAGCCGCGCGGCGAACTCGAGGAGATCGTCGAGTTCCTGCGTGATCCCGAGTGCTTCGAGAAGCTCGGCGCCCGAGTGCCGCGCGGCGTGCTCATGCACGGGCCGCCGGGCACCGGCAAGACGCTTCTGGCCAAGGCCATCGCCGGCGAGTCGGGAGCCAACTTCTACTTCCAGAGCGCCTCGGCGTTCGTCGAGATGTGGACGGGGCTCGGCGCCGCCCGCATCCGCAAGCTGTTCTCGACCGCGCGCGCCAACCAGCCGGCGATCGTGTTCATCGACGAGCTCGACGCGGTCGGGTCAAAGCGCGGTGGGGGCGGGGGCAACAACCGCGAGCACGACCAGACGCTGAACCAGCTGCTGGTCGAGCTGGACGGCTTCGACAACCGCGACCGGCTGGTGGTGATCGCCGCCTCCAACCTGCTCGAGAACCTCGATCCAGCGCTGCTGCGGCCTGGCCGGTTTGACCGTCACGTGCTGATCTCGCCGCCCGACCTGCATGGCCGTGAGGCGATTCTCGAGGTGCACACGCGCAACAAGCCGCTGGGTGCCGACGTGAACCTTTCCGAACTAGCCCGCCAGACCGCCGGCCTGACGGGCGCCGACCTCGAGAACATCTGCAACGAGGCCGCGATCGGTGCGGGCCGGGCAAAACGCAGCGAGCTGATCCGCGCCGATTTCAGCACCGCGCTCGAGAGGGTTGTCGCCGGGCTGCAGCAGCGCAAGCTGGTCACCGACAAGGAAAAGCGCGTGATCGCCTACCACGAGGCGGGACATGCGCTGGTCGCGCATCTGACCACGCAGGAGATCCACAAGGTCACGATCCTGCCGCGCGGCCGGGCGCTGGGCATGATGATGCGGCTGCCCGAGGAGGATCGCCACCTGGCCTCGCGGGAGGAGCTCGAGGATCTGCTGCGCATCGCGCTCGGGGGCCGGGCGGCCGAGGAGGTCGTGTTCGGGCGCATCACCAACGGCGCCGCCTCCGACCTCGATCACGCCACCGCCATCACCCGCGCGATGGTGTACGAGTGGGGTATGGGCTCGACCACCCGGGCGATGCAGATGCGCGCCGACGACCTGTCACTGTCCGAGGAGACGCGCCGGCTGCGCGACCGCGAGCAGCGCCAGATCGCCGACGACGCCTACGCGTGGACGGTGGAGATGGTGCGCGAGCACCGATCGCATCTGGATCGGGTGGCGCTCGCGCCTGCTGAGTGACGAGACGCTCGAGCGCGAGGACGTCGCCGCGCTGCTCGCCGATCTCGCCCCCGTGTCGGACTCCGCCCGTGAGATCGGCGTCGCGATCACGCCGGCCGTGACCGAGGTCGACCCGGCTGGATTGCTGCCGGCACTGCGGATGGCGCGGCCGCAGCCCAAGCACTGAAACTCGTGCCGGGAGTTCAGGCCGGGGAGGCTGCTCGGACTCCGGTGGCTCGGGGTCGCGCAGCTCCTCGGCCGACGACTCGACCGGCGCGTCGGGATCCTCGTCCTCGCCGCTGCCGCGCAGCTCGGCGATCTCGGTCACCTTGGCGTCGATCTGCTTGCGCAGATCGCCGATGCGCGTCGAGATGCCGGCGAGTTCGCCCGACCGTTCGGCCAGCGAGCCGGTCTGAAACAGCGCGTGGGCGTTGCGACCGAAGTCGGTCAGCGCGTCGCGCTCCTCGCCCTTGAGGGTGCGCAGCTGCATCTGCAGCTGCCCCAAACGTGCCGCGTCCTGCGTCTTGTCGGCCACGGTGGTCGCAACATCCACGGCCTGCACCTTGAGCTTGTCCAGAAAGTCCATGTGTACCCCCGCCGATCGCAAAGTCTCGTAACATGCTGACGCAAATGCGCCCGCAGCACGTTCATCATATCGGCCACGCGGTGCCCGACCTGGCGGCCGCCATCGACACGTACGAGCGGTTGCTCGGTGCCGAGCTGGAGCATCGCGAGGTGGTGCCCGAGCAGGGAGTCGAGGCGGCCTCGATGCACGTGGGCACGTCACGGATCGAGCTGCTCGCGCCGCTCGGCGATGACACCCCGGTGGGCAAGTTCCTGATCAAGCGCGGTCCGGGCATGCACCACGTCGCCTACGAGGTGCCCGACATCCGGGTCGCGTTGGCCGAAGCCGCTGCGGCAGGTGCCGAACTCATCGACCAGACCCCAAGGGTGGGCCTCTTCGGACTCGAGGTGGCGTTCATCCACCCCGAGAGCGTGCACGGAGTGCTGGTCGAGCTGGTGTCTCAAACCCACACTGGAGCAAACCATGGCTGATGATGTGACGAGGATCGAGGTTGGGTTCGACGGCGGATTGATCGCCGGCTTCAAGCTTGCTGCAGGCGAGTGGAGCAAGCTCAGCTCGGCGCTCTCCTCGGGCTCGCGTGGGCTCGTGAGCGTGACGGACCAGGACGGCACCGAGGTGCACGTGGACGTCTCGAAGATCGCCTATGTGAAGCGTGAGCCGCGCGACTCCCGGGTTGGTTTCTAGCGCCGATGGCCGGACTCGAGGTCGGTCTGGTGGGGCTGCCCAACAGCGGCAAGTCGTCGGTGTTCAACGCGCTCACCGGCGGCGGGGCAACGGTGGCCGCACACATGTTCTCGACCACCGAGTCGCTGACCGGCCTGGCCGACGTGCGCGATCCGCGGCTCGCCCAGCTCGGCGAACTCTCGAGTTCGCAGAAGGTGATCGCCGCCCAGCTGCAGGTGGTGGACATCGCGGGGCTCGTGCGCGGGGCGGCCTCGGGCGAGGGGCTGGGGAACCAGTTTCTCGGTGCCATCCGCACGACCGATGCCGTGCTGCACGTGGTGCGCGCGTTCGAGGACGGTAGTGTCGCGCATCCCAGCGGCGTGGTCGACCCGCTGGGCGATGCCGAGACCGTCGATCTCGAGCTGGTGCTGGCCGACCAGGAGGCCGTCGAACGGCGTCTGCAGCGGGTGCAGAAGACCGCCAAGAGCGGCGAGCGCAGCGCTGTCGAGGAGGTCGCGGCGCTGCAGAAGCTGGCCGAGTGGCTGGACACCGGTAATCCCGCGCGGTCGGCCGGCGTGGACGTGCCGGCAACGGTCGACCTGCTCACGGCCAAGCCGATGCTCTACATCGCAAACGTCGACGAGAGCGGCAACCCCGAGAGCGTCGCGGCGCTGAGCGAGTACGCCGCGGCCCAGGGCACCGAGTGCCTCACCATCAACGCCAAGCTCGAGGCCGAGCTGGCCGAGCTGGACGCCGATGAGGCCGAGGCGTTCCTCGAGGAACTCGGCATCGAGCAGCCGGCGCTGGATCGCATCAGCCTGGCCGCCTACCGGCTGCTCGACCTGATCCCGTTCTTCACCACCGGGCCCAAGGAGACGCGGGCCTGGACCATCCGCCGGGGCCAAAACGCGCAGCAGGCCGCCGGCCGCATCCATTCCGATCTCGAACGCGGGTTCATCCGCGCCGAGGTGATTCCCACCGACCAGCTGCTCGAGGCCGGATCAGAGGCCGAGGCGAAGCGCCGCGGCTGGCTGCGGGTGGAGGGTCGCGACTACGTCGTGGCCGACGGCGACACGCTTAACGTCCGCTTCAACGTGTGACGTCGGGAACCAACGCAACAAACGTGCCAGGCACGGTTGTTGCATTAGTGCGAGAACGCCTCGCCGATGCGGGCGTCCAGGGCGTTGGCCTGGTGCAGGGCGACAGCCTCCGGCGTTTCGAGGCGACGTGACTCGAGCGCTCCATGGTGGCTCGCGACGGCGTTCAGCAGCTTGAGCAGCGTCTCCTGATCCAGGTTCGGGCCGCTCGCCGCATCGATCATCCGTACGCCTGCCAGCACGTGGCCCAGCAGCCGGCCCTCGTCTGAAACGGCGATCGTGACGCCGGTGGTGAACGTCTCGGTGCGGCCGATGTCGTGCAGGATCGCTGCGGCGGTGAGCAGGTCGGCGTCCAGCCTTGGGTGCAGCTGAGCCGCCTCGCGGCAGAGCGCGGCGACCGCCACCGTGTGCTCCAGAAGCCCCCCGGCGTAGGCGTGGTGGGTCTCGGAGGCGGGGGCGTTTCGCAGCCGCTCGCGCACCCGGGGATCGTCGAGGAACGCCGCGACCACCTCGCGCAGACCCTGATGGTGGATCTCGCCGGCCAGGAACTCGAGCATGCCGTCGAGCGTCTCGGCGTCGCGGCGCGAGCCCGGCACCAGCTCGAGCGGATCGCCGCCGTCCACCCGCTGCACGTCTCGCACGGCGATCTGGAGCTTTCCGGCATACGACTCGACGCGCCCCAGCACGCGCACCGTGTCGCCCTCCGCGAAGCGCGCAGTGAGGACGTTGACGTCATTCCAGACCACTCCCGCAACGCGACCGGTGCGGTCGGCCAGTTCGACCGACAGGAACGGGTCACCGCTGCGCGTGCGGCGGGTGCGCTTGCGCTGGACGGCGAAGGTGGCGTCAACGGTGACGCCCTCAGCCAGGTCGTTGACGTAGGTGCCTCCGGCCATCGCCCACACTCTATATAGACTCCTCTGCGATGTCTCAGCCAGACCAGCCGGGCGCCGCGCTCGTTCCCCTCCGCGCAGTGCGCTACAACCTCGAGCGGGTCACCCTCGACGACGTGGTGACACCGCCCTACGACGTCATCTCTCCAGCCGATCGCGAGGTGTTCGCGGCGCGCAGCCCGTACTCGATGGTGCACCTGGATCTGCCCGAGAGCACCAAGGCGGCCGCTGACCACCTGCACGACTGGCAGGTCGACGGAGCTGCTCGTGCGCGACGCGCTCCCGGCGCTGTGGTGGCATCGCCAGTCGTTCGTCGCACCCGACGGCAGCGAGCGCAGCCGGGCCGGGTTCTTCGCCGCGCTGCGGCTGTGGCCGTACGACTCCGGCCGGGTGCGGCCGCACGAACAGACCCACGCGCATGCCAAGCAGGGCCGGCTCGACCTGATGCGCGCGACGCGCGCCGATCTCTCGCCGATCTTCGGTCTCTACGACGATCCCGATGGCGGCCCGCGCGCGGCCCTGGCACCCCCCGACGGTCGCGAACCGGACATGCAGGCGGTCGACGCCGACGGCACCGAGCACGCCTTCTGGTCGATCACCGACGAGGCCGCGATCGCCGCGGTGCAGGCGTCGATGGCCGATCGCGAGGTGCTGATCGCCGACGGCCATCACCGCTACGAGACCGCGCTCACCTACCGCGACGAGCGGCGCGCCGCCGAGGGCGACCCGGCCGGCGACCAGCCCTACGACTTCGTGCTCACCTATCTGGCGAACCTGCACGGCGAGGGGCTCGCGATCTATCCGACCCACCGCGTGGTGATGGGCCGCCGCGATGTGACGCCGGATCTGCTGCGGCCGTTCGCGGTCACCGAACTGCGCGCGAGCCCCGCCGAGGTCGAGCGTGAACTCGCCAACGTGCCCGCCGACACCGTCGCGTTCGTCGTGTGGCATGGCTCCGACCGGCCCGCGCTGCTCTGCACCCTGGCCGACAAATCGGCGGTGATGATGGCCATGTCCGGCTCGCCCGCAGCGCTGCGCAAGCTGGATGCCGCCGTGCTCGAACGGGTGGTGCTGGCACCGATGTTGGGCCTGATCGAGCACCCCGAGCAGTTCGCCACGACCGACGCGGTGCGGTACATCCGCGATCTGGACACGGCCGTCGGCCTGGTCGACAGCGGCGAGTCCGCCGCAGCGTTTCTGCTGCGCGCGCCGACGGTCGAGCAGGTGCAGGCCGTGGCCCATGCCGGCCGGGTGATGCCACAGAAGTCGACGTACTTCTATCCCAAGCTGTACGCGGGGTTCCTGATGAATCCTCTCGAGGATTGATGCGGGCGGACTGGCTCGCGTTCTGTCGCGACGTCGCCGGTGACGTCGAGTCGGTGCTGCGCGAGTACCCCACCCGTGACGACCGCGAACCGGTGGTGGGACACGGCCGGGGCGGCGACGACACGACGGTGATCGACCAGCAGGCCGAGGCCGCCGCCGTCGCCCGCCTGCAAGGGCTCGAGCAGCGCGGGATCGGCTTTCTGCTGGTGTCCGAGGAGCTGGGCGAGCGCCGGTTTGGCGATCCCGACAGTCCGTGGCTGGTGGTGCTCGATCCCATCGACGGGTCGCTCAACGCCAAGCGCGGATTGCCGTTCTTCTGCATCTCGATCGCCTTCGCCGACGGCCCGACGTTGGACGATGTGCAGTTCGGCTACGTCAAGGATCTCGGCTCGGGCGAGGAGTGGGTGGCCGAGGCCGGCGCGGGCGCGACCGTCGACGGCCGGCCGCTGGGCGGTGTGCGGCCCAAGGCGCGGCTGGGCATCGTCGACCTGGAGGCGACCAACACCGCCCTGCTGGCGGGCGCGGCCCGGCGGCTGGACGGGCATGTCGGGCGGGTGCGGCTGTTGGGAGCGCTGGCGCTCGCGCTGTGCCAGCTCGCCGACGGCCGGGTCGACGGCGTGGCGACGCTCAAGCCCTCGCGGTCGGTCGACCTCGCCGCCGCGGCGCTGATCGTGCGGGAGGCGGGCGCGACACTCGCAACCGTCGACACCGCCGCCCTGCCGCTCAACCTCGAGAGCCGGTCGCGGACGGTGGCTGCGCGCGATCCCGAGTGGGCCGAGCGGCTGCGCGCGCTCCTGTACGACGACGAGCCCGCGATCTCTACACTTAACCCATGATTTCGCAGGACGCCATCCGCGAGGCGCTGGTCGAGGTGATCGACCCCGAGATCCGCCGCAGCGTGGTCGAACTCGACATGGTGCGCGGCGTCGACGTGACCGGCGGGCAGGTCGACGTGACCATTGCGCTGACCGTGGCCGGCTGCCCGATGAAGGCCAATCTCGAGCAGCAGGTGCAGGAGCGGGTGGGAGCCGTGGCGGGCGTCGAGAGCGTGGCTGTGACCTTCGACGTGATGTCGCCGGCCGAACGCACCGCACTGCGCTCGCGGCTGCAGGGCGGCGAGGCGCCGGCGGGCGGCAAGAAGCCGATCACGCTGCCCCCGACCACCTCGGTGATCGCCGTGGCCTCGGGCAAGGGCGGCGTGGGCAAGTCGTCGCTCACCGCGAATATCGCCGCCGCACTGGCGGCGCAGGGCAAGGAGGTCGGTGTGATCGACGCCGACATCTACGGCTACTCGATTCCGCGCATGCTCGGCATCTCGCGGCGGCCGGTGGTGGTCGACAGCATGATCGTGCCGCCGGTCAACCACGGCATCAAGATCATGTCGATCGGATTCTTCGTCGACGAGGACGGCGCGGTGCTCTGGCGCGGCCCCATGCTGCATCGCGCGCTCGAGCAGTTCCTGACCGACGTGCACTGGGGCGAGATCGACTATCTGGTGGTCGACATGCCGCCGGGTACGGGCGACGTCGCGATCTCGCTCGGGCAGCTGCTGCCGTCGCCGCAGCTGGTGCTGGTGACCACGCCGCAGGCGGCCGCGCAGGCGGTGGCCCGGCGGGCGGCCGAGGTGGCCGACAAGACCGGGATGGGGCTGGCCGGCATCGTCGAGAACATGAGCTACGCGGTATGCCCGTGCTGCGGCGAGCGCACGCATCCGTTCGGCGAGGGCGGCGGCGCGGCGCTGGCGGAGGAGCTGCACGTCGATCTGCTGGGTCAGATTCCCATGGACGACCGGCTGCGCGAGTGTGGCGACGAGGGCGAGCCGCTGGTGGTGGCCGATCCCGAGCTCGCCCGCGGCCGAGGCGATCATCTCGCTCGCCGCAGAGCTCGACCGCAGGCTGGCACCGAAGGTGCCCGCGGCGGCGCGCATCAAGCGCCCGCTGTCCGTGCTCTGAATAAGAGGTCAGTCGCCTCTATTCATCCGTAGCTGACGTGCTTGCCTGCAACTCTGCATGAATAAAGGCGACTGACCCCTCTTATTCACGCGTTGAGGCGTCGGACTCGCGGCGCAGCAGGCGCAGTACCACGGGATCGATGCGGCCCTCGTGGAGCCGCTCCTCGAGGTTCTCGATGTCGGCCCAGGCGTTGAGCGCCTCGGCTGCCGGACCGTGAAAGCCCAGCAGGCCCAGCCGCTGGCTGACTCTCCGACTCGACCTGCTCGAGGGGGATCAACTCGTCCTCGGGCGTCGTCCCGAACATCAGATCGTGCAGGGCATAGAGGCGCTGCAGCTCGGACACGGGATCGGAGTGGTCGTCCACCCGCAGGTCGATCGCCAGGTCGTTGTCGCCGCCGTACCCGCCACCCATGCGCCGCACGATCACGCAGGCTGACTGCCGCCCGCGCCGGTCGCCGCCGGCCGCATCGCCCGCCGCCAGCGCCGCCAGCATCCGCTCGGCCAGCGGCCCCGTGGTGCCCTCGAACGTCTCGGCCAGCGCCTGCACGACACCCTCGCCGGCCAGCAGATTGCCCTGCGCCGCGTACCCGGCACCCGGTGCGGTGCCCGGCCCAGTCGAGGCACGACGACCCCGTGTAGGCGGCCGCCCGGCCCTGTGCATCGACCACGCCCACCTGCCGCTCGTGGGCGAGCTCGTCGGCGGCCGGTCAGCGCCTGCACCGTCTCGGCGGCGCTGCGGCCCGCCCCCAGCAGCGCCAGACCTCCAGGGCCGTAGTTGACGTTGGCCAGCGCCTGGGTGGCAACGGCTCCAACCTCGGCCTTGGCCCACGGCACCACCGCGCCCACCGCGAGGAACTTCGACGCCACGACCACACCCCACTCGCCGGTATCCAGATCGCAGGCGGCCAGCGAAAACGTCACGTCAGCGTCTCGCCGGGCGCGAGTTCCTCGACCTCCACGCCCTCCACGCCGCGGTTTGCCAGCTCGTCGCGCAGCGCGCTGGGAGTGCCCACCAGAATCGGGAACGTGCCGTAGTGCATGCCCAGCACGTGCTTCACGCCCAGCAGCTCGACAGCCTTGGCGGCCTCCAGCGGGCCCATCGTGTAGAAGTCGCCGATCGGCAGCATCGCCAGGTCGGGCTGGTACAGCTCGCCGATCAGGGCCATGTCGCCGAACACGGTCGTGTCGCCGGCGAAGTAGATGCGGAAGCCGTTCTCGAGCGTCAGCACGATCCCGCGTGGGCTCGCCGGTGTACTGCGGAAGGCCGTTCTCGCCGTCGACGCTCGACGAGTGGTGGGCGTGCGTGAGGGTCACCCGGATGCCGGCCGATCTCGTTTGAACCGCCCTTGTTCATGCCGACCGTGTTCTCGACGCCCTGCGCTGCGAAGTAGCCGGCCAGCTCGACCATCGCCACCACCGCCTGCGGCTGCTTCTCGGCTGCGAGCCGGATCACATCGCCGGTGTGGTCACTGTGGCCGTGCGAGACCGCGATTATGTCGATGTCGCCGGGGTCGGCGAGTTCGGCGGGCGTGGCCGGGTTTCCGGTCAGCCATGGGTCGAGCATGATGCGCGTGCCTGCAGCCGTTTCGAGCAGGAACGTGGAGTGTCCGAACCAGGTGAGCTTTGCGCCGTTGAGCACTGCCATCGAGGTCTCCTTCCGCGTGACCGAATCTCCCCGCAGCCTAGCCATGGGCAGGAGCCCGGGCAACGACCGCGAAGGGACGCTCATGCGACACATCACACCATCCCGTATCGCGGTCGCCGGGGCCCTCCTCGCACTCGTGGCGACGGGCCTCCCGGCGATGATCGGGTTCTACGTCAGCCTGATGGCGGCGGCAGCGCTGCTCGGCGCCGGCTCGACGGCGTACCTGCGCGCAGTCGACGAGCCCTCTGCGATGGCGGCAACCGATCTCGTGGTCTGTGCGGTCGTGGCGATGCTCGTGCTCGCCGACGTTGCGGTTCGATTCCCCGATGTGTTCAGCTCGGCCGTGCCCACAGCTGCGCGGGTGCTGGCGGATGCCGCGCGTCGGCCTCGCTCTGGCGGGCGCAGTAGCGCAGACGATCGCGTCATTTGCCGGTAAGGACTTGGCGCATGTCGGATATACTCGTCGCGACGGTCATGCGGGCGTCGTGCAGAGATCACTGAAACGCTGGTGGCAGCGGATCGACACCGCGTTCTGAACTCGGCCCTTCACCACCCGCGGCCCCGTCCGATGACCTCGGATAGAGCATGTGGGATTTCGCATCTGCACCTGACCCGCGCGACGCTGAGCCGGAGCCTGCTCCGCTCGGTGCCTGCGCCTCCGCCGCCTCTGACGGTAGCTCCGCCGCCCGCTGCCGTGCCGCCGCCGCCGCCGGTACCAGCTGCGCCCACCCCCACCGTTTTTGCTCCGCCGAGCCCGGTGCCGGCGGAGCGTGAGCAGCGGGCCGTGCCCGAGCCCTTGCCCGATCCCATCTTCGCATTTGATCAGCGGTATGCGATCCCCGACTGTCCGTCGGACCGGCCCCGCCGCCCGTCGAGCCGGCGGTGTTCGACGTCGACCCGATGACGAGTTCTCGCCGCAGCCCGAGCGCATTGCCGGAGCCGCAGCGCATGCCCGAGCCTGACCCGACGCCCGATCCGGGAGTCGACGACGGCCGGCCGCCCGAGCAGCGGTTTCTGGCGATGCTGGGCGACCTGCCGGCAGCCGTCAGCGTGTTTGCGCCCGAGGGCGGCGTCGTGTCGCTCACCGTGACCGGCGTGGATGCCGAGGGTCGCATCACCGGCTATGGCCCCAAGGCGTTCATGCAAGAGGGCTACGAGGTGTTGATCGAACTGCGCGACCAGCGCGGCGCCGGCTACGACATCGTGACCGTGGTCGAGGAAGCGTTCTTCGAAGGCGGGGAGCGCGGCGAGCTGCACATGAGCGTCACGTCGATCACGCGCCGCAACGGCGAGCGCGAGAGCCCGCGGGTGGCGGTCTCGGAGCTGTGTGAGGCCACCGTGCTCTACTCGACGGCGCTGCCCACCAACTCGACCATGCAGGCGCGCATCGCCGATCTCTCGGCAGGTGGGCTCTCACTCACCCTCGAGCGGCTCCCGGCGGTCGGCGACACGCTGCGGCTGCGGGGCATGATCAGCGGCCGGCTGATGATTCTGCGCGTGCGGGTCGCGCGGGTCGATGCCGCGGCCTTCGGCCGCTACCGGGTGGGTTGTGAGATCACCCAGATCACCCCGACCGATCGCGCGCACCTGGCGGAGCTTTCGCGGGGCTGCCCACCGGCAGCTCGATCGAGCGGCGCGACGATCTGGCGGACGTCCTGCAGCAGCGGAAGGCCGAGCAGGGTGCGCTTTCGCAGCGGCTCAGACGCCACTGACGTCACCTGACGCTTGCGTGACAGCATAAGTGATGTCATAATGACGTCATGGAACTGTCAACGTATGTTCGAGCGGTGCAGGCCGACCTCGTGGCCGCAGCCGAGCTTGGGGATGAAGAGTTGCGTTCGGCCGCAGACCGGCTGGCGCGGGCGCTCGACTCCTCGATCCGGCTGCGGCTCCAGGAACTGCTCACCGCCGCCGCCCACGAGCTGGACGGCCAGATCGATACCGGGCGCGTCGACGTGCATCTCGCCGGCGAGGACGTGGCTCTGGTCTACACCGGCGAGCCCGAGCGCGACGACGAGCCGGCCGAGGCTGGCGGCGACGACGATGCCAGCGCTCGCATCACCCTGAGACTTCCCGAGCGCATCAAGGTGGCGGCCGAGCAGGCTGCGACTGCCGAGGGCATCTCGACCAACGCATGGCTGCAGCGGGCGGTTGTGGCGGGGCTGAAGAGCTCTCGCAAGCAGCGCCGCCGCGGGCCCAACCGGCTCACCGGCTACGCCGAGAGCTGACCGAAGGAGAACGCATGCAGACGTTTGCCACACCCACCCCGCCGCGCCTCGACCTGAGCGTGCCGGCAGGCCGCATCGAGCTCGAGTTTGGCGACCGGGCAGACACCGAGATCGAGCTGGTCGCCGTCTCGGGCGGAGACGCCGCCGCCGAGGCGATAGCGAACACCCAGATCGAGCTGCAGGGCGAGGGCGACGCCGCGACCGTCGTGGTGCACGTACCCGAGCAGCGCAAACTGCTGCGGCCCCTGGGACGCCAGCCCGAACTCCACCTGCGCGTGGTCGCCCCGGCCGGTGCCAGTGTCGAGGCCAGCAGCGTCACCGCCGAGCTGCGCTGCGGATCGGGTGCCGGCGCGGTGCGCTTCAAGACCATCGCCGGTGCCGCCGGCTGCGGCGATGCCACCGGCGACGTGCGCATCGAGACCGCCAGCGGCGCGGATCGTGGTCGGTGACGTTGGCGGCGACCTGCGTGCGACGTCGATGTCGGGCGAGATCGAGGCCGGCGACGTTGCCGGAGCCGTGCAGGCAAAGACGCTCTCGGGGTCGATCAGCATCCGCGGCGCCCACGACGGCATCCGCGCCTCGACCATGTCCGGCGAGATCGACGCCGGCGGGCTCGAGCGCGGCGATGCGGACCTGGGGTCGATGTCCGGCGACATCCGCGCGGCCGTCGTCCCCGGCGTGCGCGTCTACCTCGACCTGAGCACGCTCTCGGGGCGGGCGAGTTCCGACCTGGACGGCGGGGTGGAGCAGGCCGGCGCGGCGCAGCTCACGCTCAAAGCGTCGACCAAGAGCGGCGACGTATCGATCCGCCGGGCCGACCCGTCCACGCATAAAAGTGCCAGGCTTTCTGCGCCTCCTAGAAGAGCGAGGCGCTGGCCGTCTTGGCCAGGTGGATCAGCGGATCCGGAGCGATGCCCAGGGCCAGGGCCGCCACGGCGCCCACGACTGCCCCGAACGCCAGCAGGCGGTAGCCGCTGCCGAGCGTCACCGGGCCGGGCACGACCGTGGCGTCCCGGTCGTACATGGCAAGCGGAATGCGCAGGTAGTAGAGCAGTGCGACCATCGTCGCGACCACGCCGATCACGGCCAGGTAGGTCTGGTCGTTCTGCACCGCGGCCGAGAAGATGTAGAGCTTGCCCAGAAACCCGCCGCTGGGCGGGAACCCGGCGAGCGACAGCATGCACACGACCATCGCGGCGCCCAGCCAGCGATTGGTGTAGCCCCAGCCGGCGAAGTCGGACACCAGCACCGGGCGCCCGATCTGATGCTCACGCACCGCGACGATGCCAAACGCGCCGATGTTCATGGCGGCGTAGACCGTGAGGTAGTAGAGCAGCGCCGTGGTGCCGACCGTGGTGCCGGCGGCCACCGCCGTGAGCAGGAATCCGGTGTGTCCGACCGTGGAGTAGGCAAGCATGCGCTTGACGTTGTCCTGCCTCAGCGCGCCGAGGTTTCCGACCACGAACGACACGATCGCCACCGCGGCCAGACCGTCCTGCCACACATCGTGCTGGCCGGGGAACGCGGTCACCATCACGCGCAGGAACAGCACCAGTGCGATCGTCTTGGTGGCGGCCGACATGAACGTCGTGACGGGCGTCGGTGCCCCCTCGTAGGCGTCGGGCGTCCACATGTGGAACGGCGCCGCGTTGGCCTTGAACCCGAGACCCACGATGATCATGGCGAGTCCGGCGAGCAGCAGCGCGTTCGAACTGCCGATCCCGGCGTGCGCCGACGCCGCGATGCGGTCGAACTCGAGCTGGCCCGACGCGCCGTACACCATCGCCGCGCCGTAGAGCAGGAACGCCGCGCCGACCGACCCGATCACCAGGTACTTCAGTCCCGCCTCGATCGACGGCGACGAGTCGGTGTCGATGGCCACCAGCACGTAGAGCGCGATCGAGAACAGCTCGAGCGCCACGAACACGATCACGAAGCTGTTTGCCTGGGCCAGCAGCGACATGCCGGCGACCGCGAACAGGAGCAGCCCGTAGTACTCCACCGAGCGGCGGTGGATGCCACCGGCGGCGCCGAACGAGACGCACACGGTCAGGAGCGCCGCGGCGATGATCAGACAGCTGCGCACCCGACCCGAACGCGTCGATCCGCAGCGTATGGTCAAAGCTCCAGTGCGGCGACTTGTCGAACTGCACGGCGGCCGCGACTCCGGCCGCGACCAGCACGAGCGCCGCCCAGGCCGCGGCGATCGGCGGTGCCTTCCGCTCGGCCAGGAACACCCCCAGCAGCACCAGCACCGAGGCACCGATGGCCAGGATGATCTCGGGCAGGATGACGGTCAGGTCGACGGGGATCAGGCTCATCTGCCCTCTCCCTTCGACGTTGCCGGAAGCGCGGCAGCGGGCGGCTGCACCTGCCCGGCGGCCGGCCGGGTGACCGAGCCCGTGACCCGGTGCATCACGCCGTACGGATACACGGTCGTCGCAAACAGCAGCAGGATCAGCGGCACGGCGATCGCCAGCTCGCGGGGGCCCAGGTCGGGCGTGTCTTCGGCCACGCGGTCGCCGTTGCGCAGGTGCGCCAGAGCCGAGAACCACCGCAGCGCGTACATCGCCGCGAGCACGATCGCGCAGGCCGCCACCGCACCCAGCCAGGCCTGCTGCTGGAACGCGCCGATCAGGATGTAGAGCTCCGACACGAACACGCTCGAGCCGGGCACCGCCAGCATGAACATGGTCGAGAGCAGAAGGATCGTCGAGAACCGCGGGCGCAGGTTGGCGAGCCCGCCCAGGCCGGCGAACGCGTCGCTGCCGGCGCGCAGTTCGATCAGGCCGATCACCAGGAATGCGGCCAGCGACACCAGGCCGTGGTTGACCATCTGGAAGATCGCGCCGGTCGAGCCGTTGGCGTTCAGCGCGAAGATCCCGATGATGATCAGATTCATCTGGCCGAGTGACGAGTAGGCGACCACGCCGCGCGCATCGGGCTGGCGGAAGGCGACGATCGACCCGTACATGAGGCCGACCACGGCCAGGCCGAGGAACAGCCAGCGCCAGTCGTGGGCTGGGGCCGGGGAACATCGGGCAGCGCAGAAGCGCAGCAGGCCGTAGGCGCCGGCCTTGGAGATGACGCCGCTGAGGAGCGCCGTGACCTCGGGCGAGGACTGCCGGTAGGCGCTCGGCAGCCAGCCGTGCAGCGGGAACAGCGGCGCCTTGATGCAGAACGCCGCGGCGAAGAAGAAGAAGAGCCACGTCAACCCCGAGTGGATCTGCGAGACCTCGTAGGTGTGGTAGTGGATGCCGATCGCGGCGATGGCGACCAGCATCAGCAGCGACCCGACCATCGTGTAGATCACAAAGCGGATGGTGGCGCCGCGGCGGCCCTCGCCGCCCCACACGGCCATCATCACGAAGAGCGGGATCAGCATCACTTCCCAGCCGACGTAGAAGAGCACCAGATCCTGGGCGGTGAACAGCAGCACCAGGGCGGCCTCGAGCAGCATCATCAGCCCGTAGAACGCGGCCGGTTTGTCGCGGCCGGCGCGCAGCCCGGCGCCCACCGCCGCGGCGATGCCGACGTTCGTGAGCAGCACCATGAACAGGCTGAGGCCGTCCATGCCGACGTGGTAGTGCACGCTCGCGGTGCCGACGAAGTCCGAGATCCACACCTTGTCGGTGACGAACTGCAGGCCCTGACCCGCGTTGAACTGCACGAGTGCGACCGCGGCGACCACGATCTCGGCCAGCGTCACCAGAAGCGCGAACTGGCCGACGTTACGGCTGCGGGTGGGGTTGATCGCAAGGATCGCTGCGGCCACCAGCGGAATGAGGATCAGCGCGGTGGTCACAGGCTGGCCCTCGTCAGGAAGTAGCCGGCCAGAAGGACGCCGCCCACGACCAGCGTGACGGCGTAGCTGCGCACGATGCCCGTCTGGAGCGCCGAGGTGAGCCGGCCCAGCGACTTCACGCCCACGCCGATCGCGCTGATCGAATCCCACACCAGATGGCGCTCGACGAACCGGTAGAGACCCACCGACGCCGCGGCCATCGGCGCGTAGGCGATGCGGTCGTAGGCCTCGTCGAAGTAGAACTTGTGCTCGGCGAGCTTCTGCCAGAAGCCCAGCGGCGCCTTGATGCTCGCAAGCCGCTCGGGCGACCCGTACACCCACCAGATCAGGAACGCCCCGCCGAGCCCGGCGCTCCAGCCGATCGCCGTGGTGATGAGGTCGTCGTTGACGGTGACCGGCGCGGTCGGCGCGGTGGAGGCGAGCCACTCGCCCAGATGGTCGGTGGCGCCGAATCCGAGGTCGAGGAACCCGACCACGAACGTCCCGACCGCCAGCGCCCCGATCACCACCATCATCGGCCAGGGGCCTTCGCCGTGGCCGGTGTGCAGGTGCTCCTTGGCGAACTCGGAGCGCTCGCCGTAGAACGTCAGCCGCATCAGCCGCACCGAGTACATGCCCGTGAAGAACGCACCCACAAGGCCTCCGACCCACATCAGCCAGCCGAGCGTGGAATGCGCATCCAGCGCGGCGGCCAGGATCTCGTCCTTGGCCACGGGAAGAATCCGATCAGCGCGACGGTGCCGATCCACATCAGCCACTTGGTCTTGGGGAGTGCCGAGCCGAGCCCGCCCATGCGCCGCACGTCCTGCTCGTCGGCCATCGCGTGGATGACGACGCCGGCACCGAGGAAGAGCAGGGCCTTGAAGAACGCGTGGGCGATCAGCAGGAACATGCCCTGGCTGTAGGCGCCGAGCCCCGACCGCGGTGAACATGTAGCCGATCTGGCTCATGGTCGAGTAGGCGATGATCCGCTTGATGTCGGTCTGCACCATGGCGATCACCCCTGCCATGAGCAGCGTCAGGAGGCCCAGGACCAGCACCAGGTTGTGGATGTCGGGGGCGTTCTCGAAGATCACGTGCGCCCGCGCCACCAGGTAGACGCCGGCCGTGACCATGGTGGCCGCGTGGATCAGCGCCGAGACCGGAGTGGGGCCCTCCATCGCGTCGGGAAGCCAGGTCTGGAGCGGCAGCTGGGCCGACTTGGCAACCGCGCCGACCAGCAGCCCGAACGCCACCAGGTTCGCATCGGTCGAGCCGTGCGCCCACGGCTGGTGGGCCGAGAGCAGCACCGAGAAGTCGGTGGTGCCGGCGTCGCGGACCATGAAGAACACTGCGATGGCGATCCCCACGTCGCCGATGGCGTTCATGATGAACGCCTTCTTGGCCGCCTTGACCGGCGCGGGCCGCTCGTACCAGAAGCCCACCAGCAGGTAGGACGAGAGGCCCACCAGTCCCCAGCCGGCCAGAAGCAGCGCGAAGTTGGCCGACATCACCAGCAGCAGCATCGAGAACAGGAACAGGTCGAGGTAGATGAAGAACCGGCGCTGCTTGGGATCGCCGTGCAGGTAGCCGTTCGAGTAGAGCACGATCAGCGAGCCGACGCCGGCGACGACGCAGCATCTCGGTCACCGCCAGCTGGTCGATCTGGATGGCCAGCGGGATCTTGAAGGTGCTGGACGCCGCCCAGGTGTAGAGCGTGAAGACCGAGGAGCGCTGCGACTCGCCGTGGGCCAGCATCCGCGCGAACACCCCGGCGGCAGCCACGAACGAGACGGCCGCAAACAGCGTGCCCGCCCACCCGGCTGCCGACCGCGAGATGCGGTTGCCCGCGAGCGTCAGCAGGACGACGCCGGCCAGCGGCACAAACAGGCAGATCCAGGCGAGTGCTTCCACGTCAGTTCTTCAGCGAGGTGAGGGTGTCGACATCCAACGATTCCTTGCGGCGCGCCATGGCCACCACCAGGCCGAGGCCGACCACGACCTCGGAGGCGGCCACCGCCATCACGATCAGCGCGAACGTCTGGCCGGCGGTCTGGCTGTGAAAGCGTGCGAACGAGATCAGCGCGAGGTTGCACGAGTTGAGCATGATCTCCACCGACAAGAGGAGGATCAGCGGGCTGCGGCGGGTGAAGATGCCGTACAGGCCGATGCCGAACAGGATCGACGAGACGGCGATGAAGTAGGCGACGTTGATCTGCACTAGCTCTCGTCGTCCTCGTTGTGTCCGGCGGCAGTGCCGACCTCGAATCGCGTCTCGATGTTCATCACCTGCGACTGGACGGTCTCGGGCACCGGCACCACGATCGGCCGTTCGAGCGAATCGAGCTCACCCGGCTGCCGCGGCGCGGCCCTGCGCGAGGCCAGCACCACGCCGCCGATGGCCGCGACCATCAGCATGATCGAGGTGGCTTCGAACGCCAGCAGATAGCGGCCCAGAAGCGCCGTACCCACGCTCTGCGGCGACCCGAACGAGCCGGGCACCGACGCGCCCTGCGCGAAGTCCTGATGCCCCACGGCAAAGATCACCTCGGCCACCAGCGCCACCCCGGCGATCACCGCGGCGGCGGTCTGCCAGAGCGGTCTGGCGCCGGTCGGTTCGTCGGCCCGGCCGCCCAGATAGGCGGTCACGAACAGGAACATGATCATCACCGCACCGGCGTACACGATCACCTGCGCGGCGGCCACGAAGTCGGCCTGCAGCAGCAGGTAGAGCACGGCCACGGCGACCAGGTTGAGGATCAGCGAGAGCGCCGAATGGAACGGGTTTCCCGACAGCACCACGGCCAGCGCCGAGCCGATCGCCAGCAGCGATGCGACCACGAACACCACGTCGTAGAGGATGGCGCCCCAGTCCATGGCTACTCCGCGGCCTCCACGATGTCGTAGGGATCGACCGGAGCCACCGGGGTGCGCCGCTCCTCGGGCATCGGCTCGAGCAGCATCTCCTTGGTGTACACCAGCGCGTTGTGCGACATCTCGGCCAGCTCGAAGTCGTGGCCGAGGGTGATCGCGTCGAACGGGCAGGCCAGCTCGCAGTAGCCGCAGAAGATGCAGCGGCTGAGGTTGATCTCGTAGATGCGGGCGTACCGCTCGCCGGCCGAGTAGCGCTCCTCGGCGGTGTTCTCGGCGGCCACCACCCGGATGCAGTCGGCCGGGCAGGCCGCCGCGCACAGCGAACAGCCGACGCACTTCTCGAGGCCGTTCTCGTGCCGGTGCAGCAGGTGCCGGCCGCGAAAGCGCGGGTACACGGCCCGCTTCTCGTTGGGGAACTGCTGGGTCACCGGCTTCTTGAACAGGTGCCGGAACGTGACCCCAAAACCTTTGACCGAATCGACTACAGGCATCGTGTCCTCACGCGCGCCACGCCACCACGACCGAGGTGAGCAGCAGGTTGAGGGTGGCGGCCGGAAGCAGCACCTTCCAGCCGAAGGACATGAGTACGTCATAGCGCACTCGGGGCAGGGTGCCGCGCACCCACATCTGCAGCAGGATGAAGATCCCCATCTTGATCAGCATCCAGATCGGGCCCGGCAGCACCGGCCCGTCATACCCTCCCAGAAAGAGGATCGAGGCGACGGCCGAGAACGCGATCAGCGCCACGTACTCGGCGTTCTGGAACATGGCCCAGCGCATGCCGCCGTACTCGGTGTGGTAGCCGGCCACCAGCTCGCCCTCGGCCTCGGGCAGGTCGAACGGGATGCGGCTGACCTCGGCGGTGGAGGCCACCAGGTAGATCAGGAAGCCGAGGAACTGCGGGACGATGTACCAGATGCCGTCGTGCTGCTGGGCGGCGACGATGCCGGTCAGCGAGAGCGACTGGGCCATCATCACCACGCCGATCACTGCGAGCGCCAGGCTGACCTCGTAGGAGACGAGCTGCGAGACGGCCCGCATCGACCCGTACAGCGAGTACTTGGAGCTGGACGCCCAGCCGCCCACCAGAAAGCCGTAGAAGCTGACCGATCCGAGCGCGAACACCACCAGCAGCGCCACGCTGGGATCCGAGATGTACCAGTGGAAGCTGATGTCGGTGCCGGGGATGGTCGACGCGCCGCCCTGGAACGGGATCACGCCGAACACGCACAGGGCGGCGAAGAGCGACACCACCGGGGCCACCAGGTAGAGGGCCGGCGAGATGCCGTTGGGCAGGATGCTCTCCTTGCGCACGAGCTTGATCAGGTCGGCGATCGGCTGCAAGAGGCCCATCGGCCCCACCCGGTTTGGCCCCAGACGCTGCTGGAAGCGGCCCAGGATGCGCCGCTCGGCCCACGTGAGCACGGCAAACACGGCCATCACGAGGTTCGCCAGGACCAGCGACTTGATCAGCGTGATCCAGAAGCCGTCAGGCATCTGCCCCCTCGGCAGCTTCGGGCGCGGCGGCGGTCACGGTGGCCGGGCCGGTGTACGGCACGCGGGCCGACATCCTGCACGGTGCCCGGTCGCAGGCGGCGTGATGCGATGGCGGGGCCGGTGACGCTGCCCGCCGGCGTACTCGACGGTCACCCGGTCGCCGGTCTGGGCGCCCAGGGCGGCAGCGTCGTCGCGGTTCAGCTCGATGCCGATGCGCTTCTGAAAATGCAGTGCCGGGGTGTGGTCGACGGCGGTGCCTGACATCGTCTCGCGGTAGGCCACGAGCATCGTGCCGTCGGGAGCGCCGCCCGCGAGCTGGGGTACCGGCGGGGCGGCCTGCGGCTGGGGCCGGGCGGGAAGCTCGGCCTGCTCGCCCAGCGAGGCGAAACTGCTGCCCGCGAACGCCGGGCCGCTGGGCCGCCAGCTCGGCGTAGGCCGCGGGTGCGTCGAGCGGCAGCTCCACGCCCAGCCGCTCGCCCAGCTCTGCCACCCAGGCGTAGGCTTCGGTCACGCCCGGCCGGCGGGGTGGCTGCGGCGCGCAGGCGCTGCACCCGGCCCTCGAGGTTGGTCACCGTACCGTCCTGCTCCAGAGCCTCCGAGGCGGGGACGATGGTGGTGGCCCAGCCGGACGAATCGTTCTGGAACGCCGAGATCTGCAGCACGAACTGGGCCCGGGCCAGCGCCCCGCGCCAGCGCTCGCCGCCGGGCCAGTCGCCCACCGGATCGGCTCCCAGCAGCACCAGCGCCTTGATCTGGCCCGATTCGATCGCCTCGAGCGCCTCGTTGGGGCTGTGCGTACCAAGCCCGGCCGCGGTCACGCCCAGCTCGTTGGCCACCGGCGTGATCAGCACCTTGGCGCCCAGGGTGTGGGCGACGTGGGCCAGGACGCTGGCCGCTACCCGGCTGGTGCGCGCGTTCCAGATGATCACCGGCCGCTGGGCCTGTGCCACCGCGGCGCCGAGTCCGGTCGAGGCGTCGGTCGCCCTGAGCAGGGCCGCGTGCGCCGTACCGGCCGCTGCCGGAATGTGCTCGGCGCGGCGCAGTGTCTCGAGCCGCGTACCGCCGACGCCGACGGTGATCACCCTGGCGCCGCCGGTCACGGCCTTGCGCACGCGCAGTTCGAGCACCGGCGCGCGCTGCGACAGCTCGACGTCGCCGGCCACCACGATCGCGTCGGCGGTGTCCAGGTCGGCGATCGAGCCCAGGTACGGCGCGACCGGCTCGAACCCGGCGTTGCCGTCGCGCCCGGCGACGCTGATGCCCTTCTGCAGCGCCTCGTCCAGGATGCGGGCCCACGCGTGGGCCTCCTCGTTGGTCTGGGTGGCCGAAGCGAGCACGGCGATCGATCCCTCGCCGTAGCGCTCGGCGGTGGTGCGCAGCCGCTCGGAGATGTGCTCCAGCGCATCGCCGGGGGCGACGGGCTCCAACCCGCGGCCGCCGCGGATCATGCTCGTGGTGATGCGATCCTCGGCGCGCAGATGGCCCAGCGCGTAGCGGCCGCGGTCGCACAGCCAGCCCTCGTCCACCGCCGGGTGGTTTCGCGACAGCACGCGTACCACCTGGCCCTCGCGGATCGAGGCCGAGATGTTGCAGCCCATCGCGCAGCCGGTGCACACGGTGGGCACGTTCTGGATCTCCCACGGACGGGCCCGGAACCGATAGGTCGTCGAGGTCAGCGCGCCCACCGGGCACAGCTCGGTCACGTTGCCCGAGAACTCGCTGGTGTAGGGCCGGCCCTCGAAGGTGGTGATCATCGAATGCGCGCCGCGGTTCTCGGTGACCAGCTGCTGGTCGCCCGACACATCCTCCGAGAAGCGGGTGCAGCGGTAACAGAGGATGCAGCGCTCGCGGTCGAGCTTGATCAGGGGCGAGACCGGCACGGGCTTATCGTGCGTGCGCTTGGGCAGCGTCATGCGGGTCACGCCGGGGCCGTAGCGGAAGGTCAGGTCCTGCAGCGGGCACTCGCCGCCCTTGTCGCACACGGGGCAGTCCAGCGGGTGGTTCAGGAGCAGGAACTCGAGCACGGCGTCCTGGCCCTCGCGGGCCCGCTCGGAGTGCGAGTTGACCACCATGCCGTCCCCTGCGGGAGTGGTGCAGGCGGTCTGCAGCTTCGGCATGCCCTCGATCTCGCAGAGGCACATGCGGCAGGCGCCGACGCCCGCGCCCAGCCGCGGCTCGTAACAGAAGACGGGGATCTCGATGCCCGCCTCGTTGGCCGCCTCGACCAGCGAGCGGCCCTTGGGCACCGTCACCTCGCGGCCGTTGATGGTGAGCGTGACCGTGTCGGTCTCAACCGTCGCCATGCTGCTCCTCGTTCGCGTCCTCGCCGTATAGACCGGCGGCCATGTCGATCTCCTCCTGGGCCTCGGCGATCGCCAGAAGCCCGGGCACGACCTGATCGGGATCGGCGCCCTGCTCGATCTGCCGGCGGGCGGTCAGCATCGCGTCGTGAAACGTGGTCACGAAGGGATCCCCGCCACCGCCGGAGGATGGTAGAGCGAGGTGATCGGGCTCTGCTCGGTGAACGGGCAGCCGCCCTCGTCGATGTGCTGCTGGAACTCCTCGCGGAAGTGCGTCACGTAGCTCACCACGGGCATCGCCAGCGAGTCGCCCAGCGGGCACAGGCACTTGCCCAGGATGCGGTCGCACACGTTCAGCAGCAGATCGAGTTCGCCCTGCCTGGCCTCGCCCATCTCGAGCTTGCGGATGATCTCCACCGCCCAGCGCGTACCTTCGCGGCACGGCGTGCACTTGCCGCAGCTCTCGTGCTTGTAGAACTCGGCCACGCGCAGCGAGAGCTGCACCATGCAGCAGCGGTCGTCGAGCACCATCACGGCGCCCGATCCGGCCATCGAGCCGGCGGCGGCGATCGCCTCGAAGTCGAGCTTGGTGTCGAGCTGGTCGGGCATCAGGATGGCCGATGACGAACCGCCGGGAATGATGCCCTTGATCGTGCGGCCGTCGGTGGCGCCGCCGCCGCAGCCCTCCACCAGGTCGCGCAGCGACGCGGTCAGCGGCAGCTCGTAGTTTCCGGGCCGCTTGACGTTGCCCGAGAGCGAGAACACGCGCGTGCCGGTCGAGCGCTCGGTGCCGATCTCCTTGTAGGCGTCGGCGCCCATGGCCAGGATGTACGGCACCGACGAGAGCGTCTCGACGTTGTTCACCAGCGTGGGTGCGGCGTAGAGGCCCGCGACCGCCGGGAACGGCGGCTTTGACCGCGGCTGGCCGCGCTCGCCTTCGAGCGAGCTGAGCAGCGCCGTCTCCTCGCCGCAGATGTAGGCGCCGGCGCCGCGATGCAAGACGACGGTCGCGTCGTAGCCCGACCCGAGCACGTTGTTTCCGACCAGGCCGCGCGCGCGGGCCTGCTCGAGCGCCGCGCGCAGCACCTCGAACTCGGTGCGGTACTCGCCGCGGATGTAGATGAACGACGACGTCGCGCCGATCGCATAGCTCATGGTCAGCACGCCCTCGATCAGCGCGTGCGGGTTGCGCAGCATGATCTCGCGGTCCTTGAACGTGCCGGGCTCCGACTCGTCGGCGTTCACGCACAGGTAGGCGGGCTTGCGATCCTTGGGCAGAAACGACGCCTTGCGGCCGGTGGGGAATCCGGCGCCGCCGCGGCCGCGGATGCCCGAGCCGTCGATCACCGAGACGATCTCGCCCGGCTCCATCTGCAGCGCGCGGCGCATCTGGGCATAGCCACCCGCGGCCTCGTAGGCGTCGATGTCGCGGCGGTCGCCGTCGAAGTCGAGCACGATCTTGGTGCTCATGCGGACTCTCCCTTCAGCTCTGCGACCATGCCGGCCACCTTCTCGGGGCCAAACGGCTCGTGGTAGCGCTCGTCCAGGCTGACCACGGGACCCCACCCGCAGCCGCCGTAGCACTCGACCGCGCGCAGCGTGACCAGGCCGTCGGGCGTCGTCTCGCCGGCCTTGATGCCCAGTTCGCGCTCGAACTCGAGCAGCGTGTCGCCGGCGCCGACCAGCGCGCAGGCCACGTTGGTGCAGACGCAGATCTCGTGCACGCCCTGCGGGTGCAGCCGAAACATGTCGTAGAACGTCGCCACCGACTTGCACACCGCCGGAGTGAACCCGGTGGCCTCGCCCACCTGCTCGAACGCCTCGGTGGGCAGCCACCCGTAGTCGTCCTGGGCCAGCCGCAGGCAGGGGATGATGGCCGACTTGGGCTCGGGGTAGAGCGCGACGACATCGGCCATGCGGTCGAGCAGCGGCCGGCTGGTGTCGGCCGGCGGGGCCGGGGGCGGCATCGGCGGGCGCGTCTCTACGGCGCCGGCCATGGTCTCGGCCGAGGCGGGATCGGGCATCAGGCTCACCGGTCGCACTCTCCCATCACGCCGTCCAGCGACCCGACCACGGCGATCATGTCGGCGATGTAGCGGTTCACCGACATCATGGCGGTCGACTGCAGGCTGACGAAGCTCGGCGCGCGGAAGTGCACCCGCCAGGGCTTGGGGCCGCCGTCGGCGGTCAGGAAGCAGCCGAACTCGCCGCGCGGCGACTCGACCGCGGCGTACACCTGGCCGGGCGCCACCCGGAAGCCCTCGGTGACCAGCTTGAAGTGGTGGATCAGCGACTCCATCGAGGTGTGCAGCTCGTCGCGCGGCGGCAGCACGTGCTTGCGGTCGTCGGCGATCACCGGCCCCGACGGCATGTTCTCGAGGCACTGGTCGATGATCTTGACCGACTCGTACATCTCCTTGGTGCGGCACAGGAACCGGTCGTAGCAGTCGCCGTTTTGGCCGGTGATGATGTCGAAGTCCATCTGGTCGTAGGCCAGGTACGGGTCGTTCTTGCGCAGGTCGTACGGCACGCCCGAGCCGCGCAGGTTGGGGCCGCTGAGGCCCATGGCGATGGCGGTGTCGGCGTCGATCGTGCCGATGCCCTTCAGCCGGCCCTTCCAGATGGGGTTCTCGGCCAGCAGGTCGAGATAGGAGTCGATCTTGCCGGGCATCTCGTTCACGAACCGCTTGCACTCGCTGTAGAAGCCCTTGGGCAGGTCTTCGGCCACGCCGCCGAACTGCGGGTAGCGGTCGTGCATGCGCACGCCGGTGACCATCTCGAACAGGTCGAGCACCTGGTCGCGCTCGCGGGTGCAGTAGAAGAACACCGACATGGCGCCGAGCTCGATGCCCGACGTACCCAGATAGATGAGGTGCGAGTGGATGCGGTTCAGCTCGGCAAACAGCGTGCGGATCCACTGGGCGCGCTCGGGCACCTCGATCTCGATCAGCTTCTCGACGGCGTGGACGTAGGCAAGCTCGTTGGCGAAGAACCCGAGGTAGTCCATCCGCGGCGCGTAGGGGATGCCCTTCCAGTAGGTCTTCTGCTCGAAGTTCTTCTCGAACCCGGTGTGGACGTAGCCGATGTCGGCGTCCAGGCCCACCACGACCTCGCCGTCGAGCGTCACGATCAGGCGCAGCACGCCGTGCGTCGACGGGTGGTTGGGCCCGAAGTTGACGGTGATCAGATCCTCGCCCGGCGGCGGGTCGATCTTCGACGGCGTGCCGGCGGGAATCATCGCCTTGGTGCCGAGCGGCACCACGGGCGCGGACGGCCGGTCGTGTTCGGTGAGGCTCATTCGGCGTCGGTGAACGCCACGGGTTCACCACCGATCGGATAGTCCTTGCGCAGCGGGTGCCCGGCCCAGTCCGACGGCATGATCAGCCGCTTCAGATTGGGGTGGCCGGCGAACTCGATGCCCATCATGTCGAACTGCTCGCGCTCGTGCCAATCGGCGGTCGGCCAGATCGGGATCACGGTCGGCACGGTCTCGCCCTCGTTGATGTCGACCCGTACCCGCACCCGCGCGGGCGAGCCGCCGTCGGCCCCGACGTGGGCGAGGTGGTAGAAGATGCCGAACCGCTTGGCCGGCGCCTCGACGGTCTGCGGGGTGCCCCAGCTGCCGGTGGCATTGATGTCGCGACCGCGCTCGGTGCCGAAGTAGCCGGCCACCTGCTCGCCGTAGCCGAGGTAGTCGATCGCGGTCACGGCCGAGAGAAAGTTCTTGCCCAGGTCGTCGCGCAGCACGCGGCAGACCTCCACCAGCCGGCCGGTGGTCGTGGTCAGCGCGGGCATGTCGGCGTGCTCCTCGGGCTCGACTGCGGCGGGAATCTTGTCGTTGATGACCTGAGCGAGTTCGTCTGCGGTCATGCCTTTGACTTCTCCAGCTCGTAGGCGGGCGGCACGCCGGCGCGGATCTTCTTCTGGATCAGGTTCAGCCCGTCGATCACGGCTTCGGGGCGCGGCGGGCAGCCGGGCACGTGGACGTCGACCGGGACGATCTTGTCGACACCCTGCAGGATCGCGTAGTTGGCGAACATCCCGCCCGAGCTCGAGCAGGCGCCCATCGCCATGACCCACTTGGGCAGGAGCATCTGGTCGTAGACCTGGCGCAGCGCGGGGGCCATCTTGTGCGACACGCGGCCCGACACGATCATCAGGTCGGCCTGGCGCGGCGAGCTGCGGAACACCTCCGAGCCGAACCGGGCGATGTCGTAGCGCGGCGAGGGCAGCACCATCATCTCGATGGCGCAGCAGGCGAGGCCGAACCCGGCCGGCCAGATGGAGTTGGACTGGCCCCAGGCGAGCGCCTTTTCGAGCGTGGTGAGCATGACGTACTGCTCCAGATCACCTGCCCGCACGGCTTTCGAAATCGAGACCGGCGTTACCGCCATTCCAACGCACCCCGTTTCCACACATAGACGTAGGCGACCACAAGCAGCGCCACGAAGACCACCATCTCGGCCAGTCCGAACCACTTCAGCTGATGCATCTTCAGCGCCAGCGGGTAGAGGAACACGATCTCGATGTCGAACACGATGAACAGCATCGCGGTCAGGTAGTAGCTGATCGTGAAGCGGCCGGTCTGGAAGGTCGTTGCCGACACACCGGACTCGAACGGAACTTCCTTATCTCCTGCGCGTCGCTTGCTACGCGTGGAAACCGTGAATGTCCCCATCAGTAGCGATGCGGGGATGATGAACGCGACGAGCGCGAAGACCAGGAGAGCTGCCCATTGTCCGAGCACGGATTCCGACTATAGCACCGGCACAAATACGACCGAGCGAAGGCGCGCAGGGCCGGTTTTCTCCATATGTTCGCGGGCGGTACGACATGTCACAAAGTCGGCACGAGCCAGCCCGCGCGCGGCGGGGGCTCACGAACCGGGGGGTTGGGTACGATAAGGAGAGCATGGTTACCGTCACTCCCGAGGCCGCTCAGAAGGCGCTGGAACTGCTCGCCGCCGAGAACGATCCGACGCTGACGGGGCTGCGCGTGGCGGTCGAAGGCGGCGGATGCTCGGGGTTCCAGTACGCGCTGGGATTCGACGCTGAGCCCGAGCCGGGCGACCAGGTGGCCGAGTGCCACGGCCTGCGGGTGATCGTCGACGAGCACAGCCTCGCCTACCTTGACGGCGCCTGCATCGAGTACGAGAACGGGTTGATGGAGGCGGGTTTCCGCATCACCAACCCCAACGTCAAGTCCGCCTGCGGATGTGGCAGCTCGTTCCAGGCCAAAGACGCCTGAACGCATAAAAGGGGTCAGTCCACCTTTTATGCATCCGTGACGTTGGTTGCAACCCTGAGCGGTTGCCCATGCATAAAAGGGGCTGTCCCCTTTTATGCGCCGTCCTCGCTTCGCCTTGCCCCGAATCGCCAAGTTTAGATATACTAAGTATATGCCTGACGCGCGGCTAACCCGCAGGGTGCTGCTCGGTTCGGCCGCTGCGGCCGTGGTCGTCGGGATGGGAGCGGCGGCGGTCGAGGGCCCGCGGACGCTGGCCAAGCACCTGCGCGACGACGTGTTGCCGCCCGACAACGGGTTCATTCCCGATGCGCCGCAGGGCCAGGTGCGGCTCGAGACGGTCTACTCGCACGCCCGCGGCCAGCACGTGTCGCTCTTCACCGCGGTCCCGGCCGGGTACGGCGACGGCGCGGGGCTGCCGGTGTGCCTGGTGCTGCACGGAGCCAGCGCCCGCCCGCCGGACTACGAGGGCTTCGGACTCGGGCGATTCCTGACGGCCGCCGTGCGCCGCGGCGCGCCACCGTTCGTGCTGGCCGGCGCCGACGGCGGGCTGCTGTGGTGGGAGCCGGGACGTTCGCCGGGCGACGATCCGCGCAAGATGGTCACCGACGAGATGCCGGGGTGGCTGGAGAAGCGCGGGTTCGACGTGCAGCGGCCGATGGCATGGGGATGGTCGATGGGCGGCTACGGCGTGCTGGGCCTGGCCGAGCACAAGCCGGGCTGGCTGCGGTCGGCGGCGGCGTTCAGCCCTGCGGTCGAGCCGGACGATGCGGTGTTCGGTGACGCTGCGGCGCTCGCCGGCCAGAGGCTGGGGGTGTGGTGCGGCACGTCGGATCCGCTCTACGACAACGTGCGCCAGTTCGTGGCGACGCTGCCCGAGCGGCCGGCGCTCGTGCGCTACGGCCCAGGAGCCCACACTCGCGCCTTCTGGAACAGCGTGACCCTACCCGCCTTCGCGTTCCTCCCCGCCAACTGAGCGCACCAGCGCAACAAACGTGACAGGCCCGTTTGTTGCATTCGTGCGTTGCGGCACTCAATCGCGGGATAAGCTGACCGCATGGAGTTGACCAAGCTGGGCAACCCCGATGCCGCTGCTGACCGGCGGCTCGAGGCGTTTCCGATCGCCGACCGTTCGCAGACGATCACGCTCGAGTGCGCCGAGTTCACCTGCCGCTGTCCCATCACCGGCCAGCCCGACTGGGCGCACATCACCGTCGAGTACCGCCCCGACGAGTGGGCGGTCGAGACCAAGAGCGTGA
Organism: uncultured Actinomycetes bacterium; assembly: GCA_963796875.1. Classification (GTDB taxonomy): domain Bacteria; phylum Actinomycetota; class Thermoleophilia; order Gaiellales; family JAICJC01; genus CAVPTL01. The sequence goes on along the minus strand of CAWCNL010000002.1, from coordinate 490,351 downwards.
AGCTCTACCTCGAGACCTTCCGCGAGGAGGGCATCTTCCACGAGCACCTCGCCACGGTCATCCGCGACGACTTCGTGGCCGCGCTCAAACCGCGCGAGCTCTCGGTGACGGTCAACTTCAACTCGCGCGGCGGCATCGCCCTGCGCGCGGTCAGCCGCTACCCCTCGCCCGAGTAGACGCACCCGCTGGTGCACGTCTCGCGCACCACGACCTTCGAGAGCAGCGGCAGCGCCGGCGAGATCTGCTGCCAGATCCAGATCGCCACGTTCTCGCTGGTGGGCGAGGTCTCGAGGCCGGGGATGTCGTTCAGGTAGCGGTGATCGAGCCGCTCGCCGAGCGGCGCCCATGCGGCCGAGATGTCGGCGAAGTCGATCACCCAGCCCGAGTCGGCGCCGATCTCGCCGGCCACGTGGATCTCGACCCGGAACGAGTGGCCGTGCAGGCGGTGGCACTTGTGCTCGGGCGGCAGCGCCAGCAGCCGGTGGGCGGCCTCGAACCCGAACTCCTTGAAGATCTCGGCGCGGCTCACCGCAGCCCCACCAGCTTGTGGGTCTGGATCGACTGAGCCGCCACTGCGGGTGCTCCAGGCAGTAGGCGATCGCCGCCCGCGTGTTCTCGTCCAGCTGCGGGCCGTCCATCGGCTGCAGGAAGAAGTGGTCGAAGTCGCGCCTCGGCGAACCGCTCCGGCCGCGCCTTGGCCTGCGGATAGACCAGCTTCAGCTCGTTGCCCTCGCAGCAAGACCGTGTCGGAGTCGGCCTTGGGGCTGACGCAGATCCAGTCGAGGCCGGGTGGCGGCAGCAGGGTGCCGTTGGTCTCGACCGCGATCTCGAACCCCGCCGCGTGCAGCGCGTCGACCAGGGGCGTGTCGAGTCTGCAGCAGCGGCTCGCCGCCGGTGCAGACGACCAGCGGTGCGCCTCCGCCGGGCCACTCGGCGGCCACGGCCGCGGCCAGGTCGGCGGCCGTCGCGAACTTGCCGCCGCCGGTGCCGTCGGTGCCGACGAAATCGGTGTCGCAGAACGTGCACACCGCGCGTGTCGCGATCCTGCTCGCGGCCGGTCCAGAGGTTGCATCCGGCAAACCGGCAGAACACCGCCGGCCGGCCCGTGTTCGCGCCCTCGCCCTGCAGCGTGTAGAAGATCTCCTTGACCGCGTAGCTCATGCCGGCACCTCCGGCGCGTAGGCGATCGGGTCGGGCACGCCGGCGGCGGCAAATCCCGCGAGGCGCAGCAGGCAGCTGTCGCAGTGGCCGCAGGCCAGGCCGCCGACGGGGTCGTAGCAGCTGTGGGTGAGCGAGTAGTCGACGCCCAGCTCGAGGCCGCGGCGGATGATCTGCTCCTTGGTCATCTGCGCGAGCGGCGCGTGGATCGTCAGCCGCGAGCCCTCGACCGCCGCCTTGGTGGCGAGGTTTGCCATCTGCTCGAACGCCGCGATGTACTCGGGCCGGCAGTCGGGATACCCGCTGTAGTCGAGCGCGTTTACCCCGATGAAGATGTCGGATGCCCCGCGCACCTCGGCCAGCGCGAGCGCGAACGACAGGAAGACCGTGTTGCGGGCCGGCACGTAGGTGATCGGGATCGCGGCCTGCGCCGAGTTCGTCCTTGGGCACGTCGATGTCGGCGGTCAGCGCCGAGCCGCCGAAGGCCCGCAGGTCGACGTCCACCATGTCGTGGCCGGCCACCCCGGCGCGCGCGGCAATCGCAGCCGCAGCGTCCAGCTCGACTGCGTGGCGCTGGCCGTAGCGGAAGCTGAGCGCGTGCACGGCGTGACCCTCGGCCTGGGCGATGGCCAGGACGGTGCTCGAGTCGAGGCCGCCGCTGAGCAGAACGACGGCGGGTGCGGGTGCGGCTGACATGTCGAGTCGTAGTATGCAGCTAGGTTTTCCCCAGAGACTTCGACGGAGGCTGAGCATGGCTGAACTTTGGGGCGGGGAGACTCGCAAAGCGGTGGAGAACTTCCCGGTGTCGGGCGAGACGATCCCGGTCGCCGTGGTGCACTGGCTGGGCCGGATCAAGGGCGCCGCGGCGCGCTCCAACGCCGAGCTGGGGCTGCTCGACCAGAGCATGGCCAACAAGATCGCCGCCGCCGCCGACCAGGTGGCCGCAGGCGAGCATGACGACCAGTTCCCGATCGACGTGTTCCAGACCGGCTCGGGCACCTCGTCCAACATGAACGCCAACGAGGTGATCGCAACCCTCGCCGGCGAGGGTGTGCACGCCAACGACCACGTCAACATGGGCCAGTCGTCCAACGACGTGTTCCCGTCGGCCGTGCACCTGGCGGCGCTCGACCGCACGGTCAACGACCTGCTGCCCGCACTCGACGTGCTGGCAGCCTCGCTCGAGGCCAAGGCCGCCGAGTTTGCCGACGTGGTCAAGTCGGGCCGCACGCACCTGATGGACGCGGTGCCGGTGACGCTCGGCCAGGAGTTCGGCGGCTATGCCGCGCAGGTGCGCGAGGGATCGCGGCGCGTGCGCGCCACGCTCGTGGGGCTCGGCCAGATCCCGCTGGGCGGTACCGCCGTGGGCACCGGCCTGAACACGCATCCCGAGTTTGCCGCCAGGGTGCGCCACAAGCTCGCCGCCGACACGGGGCTCGAGATCCTGCCGCCGGCCGACGCCTTCGAAGCACAGGCCAACCGCGACGGTCTGGTGGAGGCATCCGGCGCGCTCAAGTCGGTGGCCGTGTCGCTGACCAAGATCGCCAACGACCTGCGCTGGATGGGCTCGGGCCCGCGCGCGGGTCTGGCCGAGATCGTGATTCCCGAGCTGCAGAAGGGCTCGTCGATCATGCCCGGCAAGGTCAATCCGGTGATTCCCGAGGTCGTCTGCCAGGTCTCGGCGCAGGTGATCGGAAACGACACCGCGATCACCGTCGGCGGGCTGCAGGGCAACTTCGAGCTGAACGTGCAGATCCCGCTGATGGCCCGAAACCTGCTGCAGTCGATCACGCTCCTGGCTTCGACCGCACGGCTCTTCGCGGCGCGCTGCATCGACGGCCTCGAGGCAAACCTCGAGAACTGCCAGCGCGCCGGCGAGGCGTCGCTCGCGGTGGCAACGGCGCTGAATCCCTACATCGGCTATGACAAGGCGACCGCGATCGTGAAGGACGCGGCGGCGTCGGGGCGCTCGCTGCGCGAGGTGGCGCGCGAGCACGGGGTCGACGAGAAGGTGCTCGACGAGGCGCTCGACCTGCGCAAGATGGCGGCCGGAAGCGCGGCGACCTGATCGATGGACGTGCTCGTTCTTCAGCACATCAGCTGTGAGCCTCCGGGCGAGTTCGAGGAGGTGCTGCTCGAGCGCGGCGCGCGCATCACGCGGTCGAACTCGACGAGGGCGAACCGCTGCCCGACTGGAGCGGGTTCGACGCGATCGTGGCGATGGGCGGGCCGATGTCGGTCAACGACGAGGACGAGCACCCGTGGCTGCGCGACGAGAAGCGGCTGATCCGCGAGGCGGTCGAGGCCGGCGTGCCGTTCTGGGGCGCGTGCCTCGGGGTGCAGCTGCTGGCATCGAGCCTCGGCGCGAGCGTGCACCGCGGCGAGGTGCCCGAGGTCGGCGTGCTCGAAGTGCGGCTGACCGACGAGGGCCGCGACGATCCGGTGTTCGCCGGGCTTCCGGCCAGCTTCCCGACGCTCCAGTGGCATAGCGACACGTTCGACCTGCCCGACGGAGCGGTGCGGCTGGCGTCCTCGCCCGCGTATCCCAATCAGGCCTTTCGGTACGGCCGCAGCGCCTACGGCGTGCAGTTCCACGTCGAGGTGTCGAGCGACATGGCCGAGGAGTGGGGCACCATTCCCGCCTACATCGAGGCGGCCCGCACGACGCTCGGCGAGGGTGGCATCGAGCGGCTGCTGGGCGCGTTCGACGAGCAGCGCGACGGCATGCTGGAGCACGCCCGCACGATGTTCGAGGCCTGGGTGGATCACGCTGTCCCAGCCGCCCGATAACCGGTTTCTCGCGGTGCGTTATGCCGCCCGCGAGGATCCCGATGTGGTGAAGCTCGACGACGACGAGGTACGCCGATTCCTGGAGCTGCGCGACTCGGGTGCGGACGCCGCGCAGATCGTGTCCGAACTCGGCATCAGCGACGAGGGAGCGGGGGTGCTGATCCACGCCGATGAGGCGCAGGCGCTGGCGCACAGGATCGCGACCGGCGAGGAGCCGATGTATCCCGTGCCCGAGCCGGGTCAGCAGGTGGTCGACGAGCGGCGCGGCTCGCAGACGGTGCCGCTGCTCGTGATGGGCCTGGTGCTCGCGGCGATCGCGGTGTACGCCGTGCTCAGCCGCTAGGACGCATAAAAGGGGTCAGCCACCTTTTATGCATGGGCGCCGGCTCAGGGTTGCAACCCTAACGTCGCCGATGCATAAAAGGTGGCTGACCCCTTTATATGCATCGATGAGCTTGGTCATGCCGATCGAGGTCTCCTCGAATCCCAGCGAGCGGTAGAGCGCCCGGGCCACGTGGTTTGAGGGCCACACGTTCAGCTCGACGCGCGCCAGGCCCAGCCGTTCGGCCTCCGACTCCACCAGCAGCATTGCGTCGCGGCCGAACCCGCGGCCGCGTTCGTCCTCGAGGATCTCGATGTCGTACACGTAGAGCCGATCGCGGGTTTCCATGCGCTCCTCGGCAAACCACAGATATCCCACGACCGCACCGTTCTCGTCCTCGACCATGCAGAGGTGATGGTTGGGCGTATCGATGCCCTGCGGGAGCAGCGCCTTGTAGTCGGCCTCGGCCTTGATCATCGCCTGGTTTTGCTTGAGGTGCATGGCTGCAGCCACGCCCTCGGCGTAGGCGGCGCGGGCGGTGGTGACCCAGGTCGCGTACTCCGCGGCGGTCATCGGCCGCAGGCCGAGGCTCACGCCGGCGCCGCCGTGAGCACGAACTCGCGCACCATCGCGCTGGTCTCGGCGAGCGCGTCCCACAGCACCGCGTGGCCACCGGGCACCGTCTCGAGCTGGCCGCGGCGCAGCTCCTCGACGATCTGCTCGGCCTCCTCCTCGGTGACCAGCTCCGACTCCTCGCCGTGGATGACCAGGGTCGGGCAGACGACGGCGCGCAACTCGGGCGGCTCGCTCTCGGCGGCGTGGGTGAGCGCCGCGGCGGCGGCCTCGCGGCTGTAGCGGCTCTGGTAGCGGCCATCCTCGGTGGCGACCAGGTGCTCGGCCATCTCCTCCTCGAGCAGGGCGCTGGGAGTGTGCACGAGGCCCGCCGCCGAGCGCTCGGCAGCGATCGCGTCCTCGACGCCCACGTAGGTACTGCGGCTGCGCTCGCGCTCGGCGAGCAGCAGTAGGGTGGTGGCGGGCGTGATCACGAGCGGATCCAGCAGGGCCATCGCCGTTACCCGCTCGCCGTACTCACAGGCGAACTCGACCGCGATGCGGCCGCCCAGACCGTGACCCGACGAGCGTCACCTGGTCGGCCCCGACGGCGTCGATCACATGATCGAGGTCGGCCACGTGCTGCGCCATCGTCTGCGGGCCTGACCACGGCGAGCGGCCGTGCCCGCGCAGGTCGTAGGCGACCACGCGGCGATGCGAGTCGAGCATGCGGCCCAGGCGCTCGTACCTGCGCGCGTGGCCGCCGGTGGAGTGCACGCACACCACCGCGGGGAGATCGTCAGCCCCCCAGGTAAGGATGTTGAACCTCGACACCGCGACGATTGTACTCAAGCCGCAAGCAAATTCTGGCCCCCCGACCGCCCGGCGAACCGGGGGTCGAGGGGCCGTCGAGTAGGTGAATCAGTCGCCCGTCGCGGGGGTGAGTCCGCCGGCCAGATCCTCGTTGCCCTCGAGGGCACCGTGACCATGGCGTCGCGGGTCGGCTTGCCGAGCCAGTAGAAGATGATCCCGACGATCAGCGTGACGCCGATCGCAACCAGCGAGATCGATTCGAACTTCAGGCGCGACACGCCGTAGTCGCTCTGCAGTGTGGCGTTGTCCAGGATATTTCCGTTGACCAGGAAACCCGGGAAGATCGCCACGATCGAGGCGAACACCGCCCAGAACGTGCAGATCACCGAGCAGAACCACACCCCCGCCATGCCGAACGGGCACGCGATAGGGCCGGTGCACGTCGGGATGCGACTTCCGCAGCTTGAGCAGGCACGGGAAGATCATGATGTACGAGATGGTGGTGAACGTCAGCACCACGCTGATCATCACGGCGAACGCGTTTGCGGCCGAGCCCGACGTGAGCTGCGACGGCCAGGAAGAACACGATCGTCGAGAGCACGCCCGAGAGGAAGTTCACGTTGATCGGCGTACCGAGCTTGGCCGAGAAGTTGCCCAGGATGCGCGGGCCGGCACCGTCGTAGCAGGCCACGGCCTGCGAACGGTCGGAGCCCATCAGCCAGGTGCAGGCGCTCGAAACGACCGCCATGAAGAACCCGAACGCGGCGATCTTCGTGAGGACACGTCGGCTGCGCCGCCGTACACGGTGAATACCTGCGCAACCGCGTCGAGGAATCCGCTGACACCAGACAGCTTGTTCTGAGGCACTACGGCCAGGATCGCGAGGATCGGAAGGCCGTACAGCAGGATCGAGGTGACGCACGCGCGCAGGATGGTGAACGGCACGTCCTTCTGTGCGTCCTTCATCTCGTCGCCGGCGGCGTTGGGCAGCTCAAATCCGACGTAGTTGAAGAACAGGATCGGCGTGAGCAGGATGAAGCCCGACCACGTGGGCGAGAACTGATGCCCGGCGGGGAAGTGCACGCCGTGCTCGATGCCGTAGATGATGGTCGAGATCGCGAAGAAGCCGATCAGGATGATGCGACACCAGGCGCCGATCGTGGGGATCCACTTGCCGATGCCGAACGAGAGGATTGCCGAATACACCGAGAACCAGATGTAAGCCAATCCGACCAGGTAGAACGGAATACTGCGGTCATGGAAATGCCAGAAATACGTCTGTACCGCCGACACCGCCAGCAGCGCCAGCGTGGCGCCGATCCAGATCGGGTTCGAGAACCAATAGAACACGGCGTTGATGGCCGCCGGTAGGCGCCCGAATGCCATCCGCGTCCATACGTAGACGCCGCCCTCTTCGGTGAACGCCGCCCCAAGCTCGGCGGTCAGCACCGCGTACGGAATGAAGAACAAGAACAGCCAGAACCAAAAGCCACAGGAATCCCTGCGGCCCGTCAGCGGCGACCTGGCCCAGGGTATCCACACCGACGATGGTGCAGATCAGGAAGAAGTAGATATCGAAGCGCGTGAAGTGTTTCTGGAGCTTGGCTTTCTCCTCCAGCGCTGCAGACGTCGTCTGTTCGACGAACTGGCCTGATGCAGCCATTCATGCCTCCTCAGATGTCGGGGTGCGCGCATGCCCACAAGCACGCACTCGTTGAGCGGGGCGACAGTATCTCCGGTTTGTGGCCGCAAGGCAAGGGTTGCAATTGTGAAAACTGCAAACCGTCGCTAGACGGTGACCGGCAAACCTGTTTCGGCAGCCAGTCGCTGCTCCTCGGCGCGATAGCTGGAGCGCACCAACGGACCTGCAAACACCGCGCCGAATCCCATCGCCATGCCCTCGTCGCGCAGCGCGTCGAACTGGGCCGGGGTGACCCACCGGTCGAGCGGCAGATGCTTTTCGGTGGGCTGCAGATACTGACCGATGGTGACCACGTCCACGCGGTGCGCGCGCAGGTCGCGCATGATCCCCACCACCTCGGCATCGCTCTCGCCCATGCCGACGATGATCCCGCTCTTGGTCACGATGGGAGCGCGATCGGGGAAGAGGTCTGACCAAACATCCTTGGCCCGATCGAGCAGATCGAGAGCCTTCTGGTAATCACCCTTTGGTCTGACCCTTCGGTAGAACGGCTCGGCCGTCTCGATGTTGTGGTTGAACACGTCGGGAGCCGCCTCGAGCACGGTGCGCAGCGCCTCCTCGCGAAACCCGAGGAAGTCGGGCACCAGCACCTCGATGCCGCACTCGGGCCGCGCCCGGCGAATCGCCCGGATGGTCGCGGCAAAGTGGCCGGCGCCGCGGTCGGGCAGGTCGTCGCGGTCGACCGATGTCACCACCACATGGCCCAGCTGCATGCGCTTGACCGCGCTCGCGACCTTCGTCGGCTCGAACGGGTCGGGCAGTTCGGGCGGCCGCCCCGACGTGACCGCGCAGTAGCGGCACGCGCGGGTGCAGACCTCGCCCATGATCTGGAACGTGGCGGTGCCGCGCCCCCAGCACTCGCCGATGTTGGGGCAGCGGGCCTCCTCGCACACCGTGTGCAGCCCGCCCTCGCGCATGATGTCCTGCAGCTCGTTGAAGCGGGTGTTGCCCGAGGGGGCGCGCACCTTGATCCAGCTGGGCCGCTCGCGGGTGAGTTCAGACCACGGCACTGGGCAGCTCCGAGAACTCGAGGCCGTACTGGGCGGCCAGCTCGCGCGCCACCGGCTCGCGCAGACTCGTCGACGGTCACCTGGCGCGCCGGTCTCGGCCGAGAGCGACGTGAACTCCGCCCCGCCCAGCCCACAGGCGTCGAACAGCCGGTAGACCTCGAGGTCGAGATCGGCGTTCAGCGAGAACCCGTGGCTGGCCACCCAGCCCGCGCAGCGCACCCCGATCGAGGCGATCTTGCGCTCGCCCACCCACACGCCCGAGGCGTGCGCCCCCTCGCGCGTGGCACCCTCCACGCCGTATCCGGCAAGCGTGCGGATGATGACCTGCTCCAGGCCGCGCACGTACCCGCGCAGGTCGCGGTCGCGCGAGGTCAGATCGAGGATCGGATAGCACACCAGCTGGCCGGGGCCGTGATAGGTCGACCGGCCGCCGCGCGGCACCTCGACGATCTCGATGCCGCGGCGCTCGTACTCCTCAGCGGCCAGCGGAAGCTCGGCGCCGCGGTCGGCGCGCGAGCCCAGCGTGATCACCGGCTCGTGCTCGAGCAGCATCACCGTGTCGGGCACCGCCCACTGGTTTCGCGCCGCCGCAAGCTCGGTCATCTCGGCGAGCGCCGTCTGGTACGGCGTGCGCCCCAGGTTCTCGAGATACGCCAGGCTCACAGGCCGAATGCCGCCTCGTCCCAGGTCTCGAGGTTCTTCTTGAGCTGTGCCATGAACTGGGCAGCATAGGCGCCATCGACCAGGCGGTGGTCGTAGCTCAGGCAGAGGAACATCATCGAGCGGATCGCGATGGCGTCGTTGCCGTGCTCGTCGGTCACCACCACGGGCCGCTTCACGATCGCCTCCACATCCAGGATCGCGACCTGGCCTTCGGGGATGATCGGCGTACCGATCAGCGCACCGAACACGCCGGGATTGGTGATCGTGAACGTGCCGCCCGACATCTCGTCGGGGGTCAGCGTCTTGCCCCGCGCCTTGCCGGCGAGGTCGATCACCGAGCGCGAGAGACCCAGCAGGTTCTTCTCGTCGGCGCCGCGGATCACCGGCACCATCAGGCCCTTCGAGTCGTCGACCGCCACGGCCATGCCCAGATTGACGTAGCGCTTGATGATCGCGGTCTCGCCCTGCACCTCGGCGTTGACCCACGGCCAGTCCGAGATCGCGTCCATCGTCGCCAGGGCGACGAACGGGATGTAGGTCAGGTTGAGCCCGTGGCGCGCCTTGAAGTCGGCCTTCCACTTGTTGCGCATCTCGACGATGCCGGTCATGTCGACCTCGACGACGGTGGTCACGTGGGCGGCCGTGTCAATCGACTCGCGCATGTGCCGGGCGATCACCTTGCGAATGGTCGAGAAGCGGTACAGCTCCTCGCCGCCCGCGGGCGTGGGCGCAGGCGCCGGGGCGGGAGCCGCGGCCGGAGCCGGGGGCTGCTGCTCGACGACCGGCGGCGCCGGAGCCGGTGCGGGGGCGGGTGGCGGCGCCGGGGCCGCGGTGGGCTGCTCGATGATTGCGTCTTCCAGCGAAGCCGAGAAGTGCGGTACGTCGTGCACCTCGGGCGCCGGCGGGGCCGCAGGGGTGGGGGCCGCGGCCGGGCTGCCCGACTCGATGAACGCGCGCACGTCACGCTTGGTCACGCGGCCGCCCGTGCCGGTGCCGGGCACCTGCGAGACGTCCAGGTTGTGCTCGGCCAGCATGCGCGCCACCACGGGACTCACGAAGCTGCGGCCCGCGTCGCCCTGCGACCCGTTGGACTCCGAGGTTGCCGGCGCGGGAGCCGGCGGGTTGGGTGGCGCCACCGCGGCGGGCTCCGGTGCGGGCTCGGGCTCAGGCGTCGGTGCAGGAGGTGCGGCGGCCACGCGCTCGGCCGGCGTCGACGGTGCCACGGCAGCCGGCTCGGCTCCCGCGGTTGCACCCGCGCCGCCCGTGTCGATCACGGCGATGCGCGTGTTCACGTCGACGGTCTCACCCTCCTCGGCGAGAATCTCCTTGACCACGCCCGACGCGGGGGACGGCACCTCGGTATCGACCTTGTCGGTCGAGATCTCGACGATCGTCTCGTCGGCCGCGATGGTGTCGCCGACCTGCTTGGTCCAGCGCGTGACGGTGCCCTCCGAGACGCTCACGCCCATCTGGGGCATGACGACATCGACGAGAATCCCTGTGGTCATTGCGAATCAGCTCCTAGTAGCTGGAAAGCTTGTCGATTGCGGCTGTGACGTCCTCGACCTGCGGCAAGAACGCCTTCTCGAGCGGCGGCGAGAATGGCACCGGAGTGTCGGGCGAGGTGACGCGCAGCACCGGGCCGTCCAGATCCTCGAACGCCTCCTCGGCGATGGTCGCCGCCACCTCTGCCCCAAATCCGGATGTGTGTGTGTCCTCGTGCAGCACGATCACCTTGCTCGTCTTCGACACCGAGTCGAGCACCGCCTGCTTGTCCCAGGGGGTGATCGTCCGCAAATCGATGATCTCGACCGATGTGCCGTCGCGTTCGGCCGCCGCGGCAGCCGCCTCCTCGGCGGTGTAGACCATCGCGCCGTAGGTGATGATGGTCAGATCGTCGCCCTTGCGGTGCACGCGCGCACGGCCGAACTCGACCGTGTGATCGCCCTCGGGCACCTCGCCCTTGATGCGCCGGTACAGGTGCTTGTGCTCGAAGAAGAGCACCGGGTTGGGATCGCGGATGGCCTGCACGATCAGTCCCTTGGCGTCGGCCGGTGTAGCGGGGCAGGCGATCTTGAGGCCCGGGCAGTGCGCGAAGAACCCCTCGGGATTCTGCGAGTGGAACGGCCCGCCCGAGAACCCGCCGCCTGAGGGCAGCCGCACCACGATCGGCACCGGCGTGCCCACCCGGTAGTGCTGCTTGGCGGCCACCGTGACCAGATGGTCGAACGCGCACGAGACGAAATCCGAGAACTGCATCTCGCACACCGGCCGCATGCCCATCAGCGCCGCGCCGGTGCAGGCGCCGGTGATCGCCGTCTCGGAGAGCGGCGCGTCGATCACGCGATCCTCGCCGAACTCCTGCAGGAACCCCTGCGTCACCTTGAACGCGCCGCCGTACACGCCGATGTCCTCGCCCAGCAGGAACACGCGCTGATCGCGGCGCATCTCTTCGCGCAGTCCGTCGGAGATCGCCTGCAGGTAGGTCTTGGTCGTCACGGAGTCCTCGTCATCGGTGGTGTGGTGTGTCCAGTTCTTCGGGATCGGCGTAGACGCCGTCGGCCAGGTGGCCGGTTTCGGGCATGGAGCACGCATCGGCGCGCTTGACCGCCTCATTGAGCAGGTGCTTGACCTCGAGCGCGATCACATCGTCGTCTTCGTCCGTGAGAATGTCGTTCTGCTTGAGCCAGCGGCGCAGGCGGTCGATCGGATCCTTCTTCGCGTACTCCTCGAGCAGCTCGCGCGGCACGTAGAAGAAGTCGTCGTGCACGGCGTGGCCCTCCATCCGCAGCGTCACCAGCTCGAGCAGCGTCGGCCCCGCACCCGCGCGGGCCTTCTCGATCGCCCGGTGCGCCTCGCGGTAGACGGTCAGCACGTCGGTGCCGTCCACCACCACGCCCTCGAACCCGTAGGCGGCGGCGCGGTCGGCCAGGTGCTCGCAGGCGAACTCGTGCGCATTGGGCGTCGAGTACGCGTACTGGTTCTGGTCGACCACGAACACCACCGGCAGGTTGTGGACGCCGGCCATGTTCATCGCCTCGTGCGCGTCGCTGCGGGCCATCGCTCCGTCGCCGCTCCAGCCCACCGCCACACGCGGCTCGCCGCGCAGCTTGAAGGCCATCGCGCAGCCGACGGCCACCGGGAGCATCGCGGGCAAGTGGCTGACCATCGCGATCAGGCCCAGGTTGATGTCGGCCATGTGCACGTTGCCGTCGCGGCCCTGGGCGGGGCCGTCCTGCTTGCCCATGTACTGGGCGAACACGCGCCACGGCTCGGTGCCGCGAGTCACATGCACGCCCATGTCACGTTGCACCGGCGTGCCCACGTCGTCCAGGCGCATGGCGGTCGCCACCCCTACCGCGGCTGCCTCGTTGCCCCGGCCGGTGTAGAAGCTTCCGGGGATCTTGCCCTGCCGGTAGAGGATGTGGCCGCGCTCCTCGATCCCGCGGGTGATGAGGAGGTTCCGGTACATCTGGAGAACGTCCTCGCGGTCGAGATCCGCATCCCGGACCTCGGCCGCCGATCCCACCGGGGTGGCTTCGCGAGCTACAGCCATTTCCTGACCTAACAGTAGCGCAGCCGTGCGGGGATGCCACCCGCACGTGCGCCGCTCACGCCGAGCTCGTGGTCAGTGTGCAAGAATCGAGAGGATGGGGTATGACCGGTCGCGTGAGTTGGGGGATTGCTGCGGCTTTTGCCTGCAATGTGGCTGGGGTCGGCGCTTCATGACCGGAGCCGCCGCCGGTGTGCCGGAGCAGTGTCCCGATTGCGGCGGCCGGGTGATCACGGCCTGCCCCGATTGCGGCGCCGCGATCCGCTCGATGATGGCGCTGACCTGCGCCGGGTGCGGGGCGCAGCTGCGCGAGCCCGAGCTCTTCGGAACCGACATTCGCCGCAAGCCCGAACGACACGTCCTGCTTGACTCTCTGGGTGTTGCAGGCGATAACGAGAGCACCCCGTGACGTCGACCCTGTCCCTCTTCATGATCGCGTTTCTGTGCGGCGCCCTTGCGGCTGCCGTGATTGCGATCGTCCGCGAACGTCGCCGCGGCCACGCTCTGGCAGAAGAGGTTGCCGAGCTGCGTGACGAGACCGCGCTCCTCGAGCGCCGCGACGAGGCCACCGGGCTCTTCAACAGCCGTCACTTCGTCGAGCTGCTGACGCAGGAGATTCAGCGCTCGCGCACCTATGGCCGGCCGCTCGCACTGGCGCTGGCGAGCGTCGAGACCGAGCACGACGAGCGGGTGCTGCGCGAGCTGGGCGTCGCCATCGGCGGCAGCGTGCGGGCCGTGGACATGGCCTGCCGGGTCGGCTCGACCGAGTACGGCGTGATCATGCCCGAGACCGACACCAAGGCCGCCTCGGTGGCCGCCGAGCGGTTGCTGCGGGCGGTGGCCCGGGCCGGCTCGAAGGGTGCGTCCAAGCCGCGGGCCGCGGTGGGTATCGCCTCATGTCCGGCGCATGCCGAGACGTTCGAGGAGCTGATCGAGCGGGCCGGATCGGCGCTGCGCAGCGCGCGCGACGCGGTGCGCGAGGAGTCCTCGTCGTCGCCGGGCACCGTGACGGTGTCGATGGCGGTCTGGGACGAGGGCGAAGAGCTCTAACGCATAAAGGGTGAATAAGAGGGGTCAGTCGCCTTTTATTCACGAGATCACCTTCCTCGGAGCCGCATCGCGCTTGCGTGAATAAAAGGCGACTGACCCCTCTTATTCATCGGGGCTGACCCCTTTATGCGGCCGGGCGGATCTCGGAGAAGTGGATCACGGTGACCGTGTCGTCCTCGGTCACATCCCGGTTGTAGAGCTGGCCGAGGAACGTCGCGAACTCTTCGATGTGCCGGATCTCGGGGTTGTCGTGCTGGATCTCGCGCGGTGACACCTCGCGCAGCGGCTTGACCTCGACCTTGTCGATCACGGCGTCGAAGATCTTCTCGCGCACGTTGAAGCGCTGGCCCACCAGCACGGCGACCACGAGCCCCTTCTTGTACTTCATCGATTTGTCGCCCAGGCGGATGGTCGCCGTCTTGCGGCGGTGCCGCAGTTGGTCGGCAACCAGGGGCGAATAGAAGTTCAGCGCCAGCATCGCCGCAAATAATAACCACCTCCCCGTTTGGCACTCTTGGAGGGAGAGTGCCAACGTTCTCGGTTGACGGTCGAGAGGGTCTGGTCTACCATGCCATTGGCACTCAGGGGGTACGAGTGCCAATGGATCCGCAACCCAAGATTCCCAGGAGGAATGCATGGATCTTCAGCCTCTGGGCGACCGCGTCATCGTCGAAGTCCTCGATGAAGAGGAAGTCACGTACAGCGGCATCGTCCTGCCGGACACCGCCAAGGAGAAGCCGCAGCGCGGCAAGGTCCTGGCCGCCGGCCCGGGCCGTTACGAGGACGGCAAGCTCGTCCCGCTCGACGTCAAGGAGAAGGACGAGATCGTCTTCTCGAAGTACGGCGGCACCGAGATCAAGGTTGGCGGCGAGGAGTATCTGATTCTGCGTGAGTCAGACATCCTGGCCAAGGTCGTGACCACCAAGGCCCGCGCTAAGGCAAAGGCGTAGGAGAGAGCTTAATGGCACACAAGGAACTGAAGTTCAACGAGGATGCCCGCCGCGCACTGCAGCGCGGTGTCGACATCCTGGCTGACGCCGTCAAGGTGACGCTCGGCCCCAAGGGTCGCTACGTGGTGCTCGACAAGAAGTTCGGCGCCCCGACGATCACCAACGACGGTGTCACCATCGCCCGCGAGATCGAGGTCGAGGACGTCTTCGAGAACCAGGGCGCGCAGCTGGTGCGTGAGGTTGCAACCGCGACCAACGACGTTGCCGGCGACGGCACCACCACCGCCACCGTGCTGGCCCAGGCCATCGTTCGCGAGGGTCTCAAGAACGTGTCCGCCGGCGCCAACCCGATGGGGCTCAAGCGCGGCATCGAGTCGGCCGTCGAGTCGGTGGTTGCCAACATCAAGAAGCAGAGCAAGGAGATCTCGGGCAAGGAAGACATCGCCCGGGTCGCCACCATCTCGGCTCGCGATCGCGAGATCGGCGACGTGATCGCCGACGCCATCGAGAAGGTCGGCAAGGACGGCGTCGTGAACGTCGAGGAGGGCCAGACGTTCGGCCTCGAGCTCGAGTTCACCGAGGGCATGCAGTTCGACAAGGGCTACCTGTCGCCGTACATGATCACCGACTCCGAGCGCATGGAAGCGGTGCTGGACGATCCGTACGTGCTGATCGCCAACCAGAAGATCGGCGCCGTCAAGGACATCCTGCCCGTGCTCGAGCAGGTCATCCAGGCCGGCCGCCCGCTGCTGCTCGTGGCCGAGGACGTCGAGGGCGAGTCGCTCGCGACGATCGTGGTCAACAAGCTGCGCGGCACCTTCACCGCTGTTGCGGTCAAGGCTCCGGGCTTCGGCGACCGCCGCAAGCGCATGCTCGAGGACATCGCCATCCTCACCGGTGGCGAGGTCATCACCGAGGAGATGGGCCTGAAGCTCGAGAACACCTCGGTGGCTCAGCTCGGTCGCGCCCGCAAGGTCGTGGTCGACAAGGACAGCACCACCATCATCGACGGTGCCGGTGACTCCGACGCGATCAAGGGCCGGATCAAGCAGATCAAGTCCGAGATCGAGTCGACCGACTCCGATTTCGATCGCGAGAAGCTGCAGGAGCGGCTGGCCAAGCTGGCCGGTGGCGTTGCGGTGGTCAAGGTCGGCGCTGCCACCGAGACCGAGATGAAGGAGAAGAAGCATCGCGTCGAGGACGCCCTGCAGGCAACTCGCGCGGCGCTCGAGGAGGGCATCGTGCCCGGCGGCGGTGTGGCTCTGCTGCACGCCGGCAAGTCGGTCGACGCGTCTGATCTCGGTGCTGACGAGCAGACCGGTGCCAGGATCGTCGTCCGCGCGCTCGAGGAGCCGCTCCGCCAGCTGGCCGCCAACGCCGGCCTGGAGGGTTCGGTTGTCGTCAACGACGTCCGCAACGCGAAGGCCGGGTTTGGTCTGAACGTGGACACGGGCGAGATGGTGGACATGGTCAAGTCGGGCATCATCGACCCGGCCATGGTCACCCGCTCGGCGCTGCAGAACGCTGCGTCGATCGCGAAGAACATCCTCACGACCGAGGCGATCGTCGCCGAGCCGCCGGAGAAGACCCCGGCTGCTCCCATGGGCGGCGGCATGCCGGACATGATGTAAGGACGAACGTCCTTTCGCAGTACCCGAGGGCCCGGTTCGCCGGGCCCTCGGCCGTTAACTGTCCGACGGCGACCCTGACAGACTACGACTTCGCACGCTCCACCTTCCGGTTTCGGCTGTTCGGCGACGACCTCGCCAGCCGCTGGCACGACGGCGGGCTGTATCGCGTGACGCGCGCGGGCACGCCGTTTCGGTTGGACGAGCAGGGACCGCACTGGTTCGCCGACCCGGCGCCCGGCGACCAGGCCGAGATCGACCACATCCGCGGGCTGAGCTTCGACCTGGAGGACTTCGCCGCCGCCTGGCCCGAAATCTACGCCCGCGCGCCGGGGTTTCGCCCGCCGCTGCAGGCCGACCCGTTCGAGATGCTGGTCACCTCCACCACCGCCCAGCAGATCTCGCTGCGCGCGGCGTGCGCCATGCGCAACCGCTTTACCGAGCGGTTCGGCACGCGCATCGAGCACGACGGCGTGGTCTGGTACCGGTTCCCCCGGGCCGAGGCCGTGCAGGGCAAGATCTGGAAGGGCTGGGGTTCTCGCGGGCCAAGATCCGCACGGTCGCGCGCGCTGGCCGAGGCCGACCTGCGCGTGGACGGCCGCTCCGACGAGGAGCTGCGCGCACACCTTCTGCTGCTGCCGGGCATCGGCCCGTGGACGCTGGACTGGTTCTTCGCCCGCTGCCTGGGCCGGCCCGATGCGTTCGCGCCGGGCGATCTGGGCGTGCGCAAGGCGGTCGCGCAGTGGTTCTCGGACGAGCCGATCTGGCCCGAGCCGCGGGTGCGCGAGGCGTGCCTGCCGTTTGGCCGCCACGCCAACCTGGCGGTGCACTACCTGCTGCTGCCGGAGGGAGGCTGAGGTGACGGCGGCGCGCCCGGATACCCTTGCACCCACTGTGCGGGCAGAGACTCATGTACCGGCGCCTCGCACGGCTCTGGGAGACCTATCGCTACCCGCTGACGGTGTTCGCGGCGAGCCGGGTGATCGTCTACCTGCTGTTCTTCATGGTGGCGTGGACGCACCGGGAGCCGCGCCACTCGGGGCTCAGCTACAACGCCGTGTTCAGCGGGCTGGGACGCTGGGATGCCGTCTGGTACCACTGGGTCGAGGCGCACGGGTATGACCCGGCGATTGCCCACGGCAACGTTGCGGCGTTCTACCCGCTCTTCCCGCTGGTGTGGCGCGGGCTGAGTTGGCTGCCGCTGCCGATCTACGTGATCGGCAGCCTGCTCTCGACGGCGGCGTTCGGCGTGGCGCTGTGCCTGCTCTACCGCATGACGCTGGGCCGCTACGACGTCGACATGGCCCGCCGCACGGTGCTGTTCCTGGCGTTCTGGCCGCTCACGTTCGTGTTCTCGATGCCGTACTCGGAGAGCCTCTACCTGCTGGCGTCGCTGGCGGCGTTCTCGCTCACGTGGCACGGCCGCTGGTGGCTGGGATCGGCGGCGGGCAGCCTGGCGGTGCTGGCCCGGCCGGTGGGGATCGCCCTGGTGCCGGCGTTGGCCTGGCGCATCTACCGCAAGCGCGGATGGGCCTGGCGGGCGTATCTGCCGCTGCTTCTGATGGTCGCGGCCGACCTCGCGTTCTTCCTCTATCTGGGCTACCGCACCGGCGACTGGTTACAGACGCTGGCCGCCCAGCACCGCGGCTGGGGTCGGGGATTCGTACCGTTGCCGCTCGAGCTTGGCCGGGCGCTGTGGGTCGACGTGATCCAGAACGGCCTGCTGCGGTCGCTGGCCGACACCAGCTTCACCATCGCCTGGTGCGTGCTCTGGTGGCGGGCCTGGCGCAACCTGAAGCTGCCCGGCGAGTACCTGATCTATGCGGCGCTCGCGATCCTCTTGCCGTCGAGCGGCGGCTCGCTGCTCTCGATGGGGCGGATGGGCATGATCGCGTTTCCGCTCTTCTGGGCACTGGCCCAGTGGAGCCTCAAGGATCCGCGCATCGACACCGCCGTCAAGATGTCCGCGCCGCTCCTGCTGGCCGCGCTGATGTTCCTCACGTTCGGCACGGAACCTTCGTGCCATGAATAGAAGGTGTCAGGCAGTTTCTATTCACGCAACGCCTTCGGGTACTCGTGGCCATCTCGTGAATAGAAACTGCCTGACACCTTCTATTCACATCGCCGCGGTGACCAGGTCGGCGACGAAGGCGATGCGGGCGGGCACCGTGCGCACCTCGATCCACTCCTCGGGCGTGTGATCGCGGCCGCCGCAGGGGCCCAGGCCGTCGATGGTGGGGATATCCCAGGCGCTCGTCCAGCACCCGTCCGACACCCCGCCCGACAGCTGCTCGCCGATCTCGAGGCCGTGCGCAGCGGCCAGCTCCAGCGCGCGCGCCACCAGGGCACCGGCGTGGCCCATCGGCGGCCACGTGCCGCGGTCGACGATCGTGGAGGTCACCCCGTCGTGGCCGCTGGGCCGGTCGAGTTCGATCACGGCGTGGTCGAGGTCGGCCGGGTCGGACGAGCGGATGTCGATCGTCGCCCGGGCATGCCCCGGCACCGTGTTGGCGGCGTCGCCTCCGGCGACGGTCGTGATCACCGAGGTCATCTCGGGCCGCCCCTGCTTGAGTGCCTCGAT
Source organism: uncultured Actinomycetes bacterium (assembly GCA_963796875.1). Classification (GTDB taxonomy): domain Bacteria; phylum Actinomycetota; class Thermoleophilia; order Gaiellales; family JAICJC01; genus CAVPTL01. The sequence continues at coordinate 471,579 of CAWCNL010000002.1, read as the reverse complement.
GCGAATGATCTCGGAGGCGAGTGCCGAGACGGCGCTTCGGCCGCGGGCGGTGTCGGCGCCGGCGTGGGCCGGCCGGCCCGTCAGCTCCAGCGTGCGCCACACCGCTCCCTTGCGGCTCGAGACCAGATCGCCGTTCTCGCGGGCGCACTCGAACACCAGCGCCGCGGCCGAACCCCGCGCGCGCTCGGCCACCGCCGGTCCGCGCAGCCGCACCTCCTCGTCGGCGCAGATCAGCAGCCGCAGCTCCGAGAACGGGCGGTCGGCCTCCGCCCGTCGGGCGAACTCCTCCACCACCATCGCCGCGAGCACCAGGCCGCCCTTCATGTCGGCGACTCCAGGGCCGAAACAGCGCTCACCCGCGCAGGTAAACGGGCGGGCCGCGGCCTCGCCCGGCCCGAACACGGTGTCGGTATGGCCGAGCAGCGACACCGCGCATTGGCCGTTCCCCGGCAGTGTCAGCACCGCGCTGCGACCCGGCCCGTCGGGCTCGGTGACCCACTCGAACGTGCATCCGGCCGGCTCGAGCCACTCGGCGATCTCGCGCGTCACCTGCTCCTGCTCGACGCCGTGCGACGGCGAGTCGATCGAGACCAGCTTGCCGAGCCGCTCGGTGAACGTTGCGATGACCGTCACCGGCGTAGTCTCTCCAAATCCGTTTGGCTACGCTGCGGCTATGCCAGTCCTGCTTCCTCGGGGGTTCGTGCGCGCGGCCGGCCGCGACGCCGTTGACTACGTGCAGAGCATGGTCTCAAACGACGTCGAGGCGATCGCCGACGGTGAGGGTGGCTATGCGCTCCTGCTCACGCCCAAGGCTCGGGTGATCGCCGACCTCGAGGTGTTTCACACGGGCGAAGAGCTGATCCTGGCCACGCCGGCGGAGGCGCGCGACGACGTGCTCGAGACACTCGTGCGCGCGCGGTTTCGCAAGAAGGTCGAGCTCGAGGCGGTCGAGAGATTTCTTGTTTGGGGTGGAGACGATGCCGCGGTCGCCGTGCTGCAAACGCCGGCCGGCGAGCTGCGGCTGTGCACCGAGGCACCGGCCGAGACCGAGCCCGAGGAGCTGTACGAGATCGCCCGCATCGAGGCCGGCGTGCCCCGCTTCGGCCACGAGTTCGGGATCGAGACGATGCCCGCCGAGGCCGGCCTTGAGGAGCGTGCGATCAGCTTCACGAAGGGCTGCTATCCCGGCCAGGAGCCGGTCGCTCGGCTGCACTACCGGGGCCATGCCAACCGCGGAATCCGCGGACTCGCGCTCCCGAACCCGGTCGCCTCGGGCGCGGCGCTGACCGCGGAGGGCAAGCAGGTGGGCACGCTCACCTCGGTGGCCGTCTCGCCGCGTTTCGGCGCGATCGGCCTTGGAGTGCTGCGCCGCGAGATCCCCGACGGGGCGACCGTCGAGGTGGCCGGCGCTGAAGCCACCGTGCGCGCGCTGCCATTCGCGCCATGAGCGCGTGGGACAGCCCGGAGTTCGTGACCGAGGCGGGGGACTGGGCCGAGCTGGTGCTCGCGCCGCACGGTATCGAGGTCACTCAGCCGCCGACGATGCTCAAAGCTCGCGACTGGTCGTGCGTGCTGGCCCTGGAAACCACTGCCGGCCCGATGTTTCTCAAAGCCGCCTCGCCGCCCACGCGGTTCGAGCCGGCGCTGACCGTTGCGCTTGCGAGCCTCGGCCAGGGAGCGGTGCTCCAGCCGCTGGCCGTCGATACCGACCGTGGGTGGATGATCCTGCCGCACGGCGGCGAGGAGCTGCGGCGGCTCGGGAGCCCGCGCGAACGGCTTGAGCTTTGGGAGCGGACCCTGGGCCTGTACGCCCAGCTGCAGCGTGACGCGGCGCGCGATGTCGATTCTCTGCTTGCCGCGGGGGTTCCCGATTTCCGCCTGGAGCGCTATGCGGCGCTGCTCGACGAGCTGGATCCCGCCGACCGCGAAGGTGTCGAGCGGCGCGCCGCTCCACTGGTGGAGCGGCTCTCGGCCGGGCCGATCCCCCCGTCCGTGCAGCACGACGATCTGCACGGCGGCAACATCCTGGTGCGCGACGGCGTGCCGGTGCTGTTCGACTGGGGCGACGCGTCGGTCGCCCACCCGTTCATGTCGCTCACGGTCGCCCAGCGCGTGTGGCGCCACACCGAGGAGCTGGACGGCGAGAACACCGACACCGCCCGATTGGTGGCGGCGTACCTGCGGCCGTGGGCCGACCTCGCCTCGCCCACCGAGCTGGAACAGATCCTGGCCGACGCCGTGCGGCTGGGCATGCTGTGGCGGGCGTTCACCTACCAGCGGCTCGCGCTCGCCCTTCCCAGGCCGCTGCACGAGGTCATCGACGGCGCCGCCGAGGGGTGGACCGACCTGTTTATGGTGGACGGCTGACGTGCCGGCGATCGCCGTACGCGCGCGGATCAGCGAGCGCACCCCCCGTGACCTGCGCGGGGTCGATGCGCTCAGCTCGCGGTTCGCCGGGCTCGGCCGCGCGTCGGTCGTGGTCGGTGGGCGTCAGAAGCCGTTCGGCGAGACCGGTTGGGAGGACGACCTGACCGCCTCGCGGGCGGTGTTCGCAGAGGTCGCCGCCGAGCTTCGGCGCGAACTCGGCCGCGACCGGCCGACTCTCACGGTGGCCAGCGACTGCGCGCTGGCGCTGGCGACACTCCCGGTGGTCGCCGCGGCGGCGCCGGATGCGCGGGTGCTGTGGCTCGACGCGCACTCCGACTACGACACGCCCCAGACGTCGACGATCGGCTTTCTGGGCTGCATGAGCCTGGCCGGGGCAACCGGGGCGTGGGATGCGGGTACCGGAGCGCCGTTCGACCCGGGCCGGGTGGTGCTGGCAGGCGTGCGCGGCGCGCTGGACGACTTCGACGGTGCCGGCCGGGCCGCCGCCGATGCCTCGCCGATGACGGTGATCCCACCGGCGCCCGACCTGCACCAGCGCGTGCTCGAGGCGCTGGGCGACGCACCGGTGTACGTGCACTTCGACCCCGACGTGCTCGATCCGAGCGTGTATCCGGTGTCGTACGCGCGCCCCGGCGGCCTCGAGCTGGAGAGCGCTGCGAGCCTGCTGCGGGCCGTGGCGGGGCGCGGGCCGGTCATGGGCGTCGAGATCACGGCGTTTCACAGCGACGATCGCCGGCCGGTGCGCGAGGAGTTTGGCCGACCGGCTGATCGAGCTCGTCAGGCCGCTGCTTGGGTGATATGCAATTCTTCGAGCCATATCGACGCAGGTGGATCGCGGCGAGTGTCGTTGCGGCAATCGTGGTGATCCTGGCGGGTGTGGGCCTCCGCGCCGAAGCCGGTGCATCGGCAGGACACGCCTCCCCTCCTACGGGTGCCGTGCCGAAGGGCAAGTTCCTCTGGCAGAAGATGGGCCTGGGCGCGGGCTCTCGCCAGATCTGGATCGCCGCCGACGGATCGGGGCGGCTCCTCATCGCCCCTGCGCACGGGTTTGGGCGCATGGACGAACGATTCTCGGGCCCGGACTGGTCGACGGCCACGCCGGCGCGTCCCCACCTTCCGCAGAGCGGGCCATGGCAGCCGTATCCCTTCGGTGGGCGCCAGCTCACCTATGAGCAGATGCTCGCGCTTCCGAGGTCTGCGCCGGCGCTCCTGCAGATCGCGGCCGGAACATCGCGGTACGGGGCATTCGAGCAGCTCGCAACGCTGCTGGTGCAGCCCGCCGTCCCCAGTTCGCTGACCAGGGCGATCTATCAGGCTCTGGCCGGCCTGCCAGGCACGAAGAACCTCGGCACGAGCACGGTCGGGGGGCGCACGGTGGCGGTGATCGGTCAGAAGTGGCATTCGTATCTCTGGACACTGGCGATCGACCCGAAGACGGGCGAGACCTTGCGCATCCAGTACATCGCGCATGGGAGGGCTGTCTCCACGGTCCGGCTTGAAGGCCAGGGTCTGGTCGACTCGACTGCGTCGACGAGCTAACGCAACAAACGTGCCTGGCACGTTTGTTGCGTTACTGCTCCCAGGGGCCAACCTGAACGGCTGTCCGGGGGTGGCGCCCACCACGAGCAGGGTGGTGGGCGACGCGGTCGATTCGATCTTGCGCCGCACGGAGGGCTCGAGGGCGATCACGCCACCCGCGGGCACCGTTGTCACGGTGCCGTCAGCGGTCACCTGCACCTCGCCGCGGTGCACGAAATACACCTCCTGCTGGCCCGAGGAAGACTCGTCGTGTTCGGGAATCAGCACGTTTCCGGCGTCCTTCGTGACCGCGTTGATGCCAAAGGCGGTGATCCCGAAGTGATGCCGGATCGACTTCCAGGTCGCGGGCCAGTCGGGCTTGACCGGCGGCACGTCGTCAACCAGCTCGATCTTCCACCCAGCGCCCTCTGCGAAGCTCATCTTCCACCTCCCGATCGGGGGAGGACAGTCTACTCGGCGGGGCCGTCTCCGAACTCGTAAATCAGCCGGCCGACGTGGTGGAAGCCCTGCTTGGCGTAGAAGTCGGGCACCCCGATCTCCTGGTCGGCCGGCGTCACGCGCAGCTCGATCGACTCGATGCCGCGGCGCTTGCACTCCGACACGGCCGCGCGCAGCAGCCGCGACCCGAGCCCGGCGCCGCGTGCCGAAGGCTGCACCCAGATCTCATCGATGACGGCACTGCAGCCACCGCCGGTGGAGATGTGGATGGTCGTGGTCGCCACGCCGTTGGTATCGCACAGCGTGAAGAATCCGCGGCCGGGGTTCTCGAGGATGGTGTCGACGTTGTGCTCGAGTTCGGGCACAACCCGGCCCTCGTGGCTGAAAAACGCACGCAAAAGCCGGGTGACCGCCTCGGCATCTGCCGGAGTCGCCAACCGGACAGAGGTCTGGGACATCACGTGGTAGCTCCAGTCAAACCAACGTAACCCACCCCCAAAGGATACGAGGTCGGCCCCGATACGGTCGCACTCGATATTCCGACCGCGGGATGCGCGACCCCCCCAATGGGGGACGAACAGAACCCTCATACCGGCTATCACGAGAAGCGAGGCGCCCTCCCGCGTCTCACCTCGTCTGAACCCCCGGAAGGAGGTGCTTCCACATGATCAAGTGGAATAACCGCGCGCTGCGCGCAGCGCTGGTGCTGTCTGCGATCTCGGCATACGTCGTGACGTCGGGCGCGTCCATGCGGTGGTGGTAAGCCACCGCCCGTGAGCGCACTCGCGCTCAAGATGGCGGTGTCGGTGTGCCGATAGCTGATACGCCGATGCCGACCAGACCCTCGTCCCAGATTTCGTCACCCCGGCTCCACCGCTTTGTCGTGGCCGTAACTGCGGCTGCGGTGCCCGTGGTGGTTGCAGCCTCTGGCCTCGATCGTTCGCGACCCGCCATCACTGAGTGTGATGGCGGGCGCGATCATCTTCGCCGCCGCCGCCACCGCTGCCGAGTTCAAGCCGGTGCCCCTCGATGAGCAGGGCAGCCGGATGGTGTCGCTGTCGTTCGTGTTCCTGCTTGCCGCTCAGCTGCTGTTCGGCTGGGAGCTGGCGGTGCTCGGCGCCGTGGTCGCGATTCTCGTGGTGGGCTACGCCGAGGGTGCGCCGCATCTGCGGCGGGGATTCAACGCCGCCACCTACGCGCTGGCGGTGCTGGCGTCGGCGCTCCCGGCATACATGCTGGGCCTGCATCCATCCTCCTTCGACCCGTCCGCCTCCGACTCGCTCGCCCTGCTCGCGTTCCTGGGCGGCGGGATGTACGTGATGGTGAATCTGACGCTCGTCTCGACGGCCATTGCGCTCTCGACCGACGAGGATGTGCGCTGGGTGCTGATGCAGAACGTGCGCCACTCCGGCCCGGTGTTCCTGATCATGGCGTTCATCGCCGGCCTGGCGGCGTCGCTGTGGCTGATCCGCCCCGACCTCGAGCTGCTGCTGGCCGGACCGCTCTTTGCGCTCGTGCTGTTCCAGCGCTACGCGCACCGCTCGGCACTTGCCACGCGCGACGCCGAGACCGACGCGCTGACCGGCCTTGGCAATCACCGCGGCTTCCACACCGATCTGCGTGAAGTGCTCGAGCTGGCGAGCTTCACGCGCACGCCGGTCACGCTCTGCCTGGTCGACCTGGACAGCTTCAAGAGCATCAATGACCGGTTTGGCCATCCCGCAGGCGACCAGGTACTGAAGACCGTCGCGGGCATCCTCGGCCGCGAAGTCGGCGCCGCGCACAGTTATCGCATCGGCGGCGAGGAATTTGCGGTGGTGATGGCGGGCCGCATCGCCCACGAGGCCTATGCCGAACTCGAGCATGTGCACATGAGCCTTGCACGCGCCCGGTTCCCGCATGGCGAGGCGGTCACCGTATCGATCGGCATCGGCTCGTTCCCGGCCAACGGCAGCGACCGCGACGAGCTGCTGCAGGTGGCCGATGCGGCGCTCTACTGGGCCAAGAACCACGGTAAGAACCGCTCGTGCATCTACACGCCGCAGCTGGTGCGCACCTACACCCCGGATGAACTCGCAGACGTCGCCGAGCGAAACGCCCGGCTGCGCGCGGCCGAAGGTCTGATTCGCGTGGTCGACGCCAAGGACACGTACGCCGGCGCGCACTCGCAGTCGGTCTCGCGGTTGGTCGAAGGCATGGCGCGGTCGATGGAACTCGAGGAGGGCGTGGTCGATCAGATGCGGCTGGCCGGGCTGCTGCACGACCTCGGCAAGATCGCGATCCCCGACGCGATCCTGCAGAAACCTGGCCGCCTCGATCCCGAAGAGCTGCGGGCCATGCGCGAGCACGCCGAACTCGGCTACCGGCTGCTCGAAGGACTCGGCGTGTCGCCGGTCGATCGCTGGATCCGCCATCACCACGAGTGGTGGGACGGGTCGGGTTACCCCCTGGGGCTCGCCGGCGAGGAGATCCCGCTGGGCTCGCGGATGATCCTGGTGGCCGACGCGTTCGACGCGATGACCTCCGACCGCTGCTACCGCGCCGCAGGCACACCGCGCGAAGCGCTGGAGGAGCTGAAGCGCCGCTCGTGGTGCAGTTCGACGCGCGCGTGGTCGGAGCGTTGGAGAGCTACCTGCGTTCCGACCGCTGCCATCTTGGTGAGATCGAACTCGGCCCACCCGGATTGCCCGAGGCCGAGACCGAGGCCGAGGCCGCCTGATGGTGCTCCTCGATCGGCCTCACGCTGGTGATGGCTGTGGTGATGTGCTTCGGCGGTCGCCCTGGGCGGCTGGCCGAGCTGCACTTCACGGCGGTGTGGCTGGTACCTGCGGCGCTCGTGCTTGCAGCTGGTTGCCTACCCCGCCGGAGGTGTGTCGTGGTCGCCTTCCGACGAGCTCGGGCATGCTGCTGGGGTACGCCTCGTATGCGTGCCTGGTCGCTTTCACGGTGGTCAATCGCCGCCTGCCGGGCGCCCCGGTGATCGGCGTGGGCATGGCGCTCAACCTGCTGGCGATGTCGGTCAACGGCGGCCACATGCCCGCCACCCCGCACGCGCTGCGCGCCTCGGGCCGGTGGATCAACGGCGTGTACCTGAACGAGGTGAACTCGGCGCATCCCACGCTCCCGTGGCTCGTCGACCGCTTCGCGACGCCCTCGTGGGTGCCGCTCTCGAGCGTCTTCTCGGTGGGTGACATCCTGATCGTGGCCGGCGCGGGAATCCTGCTGTGGCGCGCCTGTGGCGCCCACCTGCCGCACCGCGGCGGTCAGCAGCCGGTCGACCGCGGCCTGGCCGGCGGGCCCAGCGGCACGCCGTAGCGCTTCAGGAGCTTGGCCAGATCGGCGCGGTACACCTGCATGTCGGCATGCGTCCAGTCGCCGTGGGTCTGGCACTTCCAGGCGCTGTAGAGCTCGTGGTGGTACGGGCTCGTGAGGCTCTCGTTGTGGCCGATCACGTTGCGTAGCTGGGTGTGGTTTCGCGACATCAGCCAGGCCGTCAGCGCGAGTGAGGCGTGCAGCTGGCGGGGGTTCCCGAGGATCTCCTGGTCGCTGGTACCCACGTGTTCGATGCCGATGGCGGTGTAGTTGAGGCCGACGGTGTGCCGGCAGATCACGTCGGTGCGCACCAGCTGGTAGATGGTGCCGTCGGTGTCGATGACGAAGTGCGCACACGTTCCGGGCAGCTCGTGCAGCTCGCTGTCGGGCACGTCGGCGGCGAAGGTGTTGTACGCCGAGGCGAAGGTCGTGCCCGCCGTGTAGTGCTCGACGATCACGCGGGGATGGCGCAGGTGCCAGGTGTCGATGCCGTAGTGGCGCCTGGCGTAGGCGGCGGTCTCGGCCAGCCGTGCCGACCCGAACGGGATGGGCTTCCAGACGATCGGTGGCCGCGGTGGGTGCGGCCGGGGTTTCGGCTTCGGCTTCGGCGCGACGGTCGTCGCGGTCACCGTGGTCGGCGCGCTCGCCGACGGGGGGATCGTCGCGCTGAGTCTGGTGCTGGCAGTTGTGGACACCGCATTTGCGTGTGCGCAGCCGCACACGACCACGCTCAGAAGCAGGGCGATGAAGGGTCGGCGCATCCCCGGATGGTAGGTGCCCGAACCGCATAAAAGGGGACAGTCCCCTTTTATGCACGGGGCCGGCGGTCTGCGTTCCGCCGGCCCCGGGCTGGCACGAGGCGGTTAGGCGACGAGGGGCAGTGGTGTGAACTTGCTCGGGTCGATGCGCAGGTCGTTCGGGTCGGTGCCCATCCAGTCGCCGATCAGCGACGTGTAGATCTGGCGGTAGTCGACGGGGACCTTGAGATTGCCGTTCTGATCGAGGCTGGTGAGGCCCGGGAACTCGCCGGCCACACCGGCCTGCACGCCCTTGCCGATCACCATCGCGAGCCCGCCGGCACCGTGGTCGGTACCGCCGCCGCCCGAGTCGTTGTCCTCGACGCGGCGGCCGAACTCGCTCCATACCAGGGTCATCACGCGGTCGCCCAGGCCGTTGGCCTCGAGGTCGGCCTGGAACGCGTTCAACGAGCTGCTCAGGCCGGTCAGCGCCGTGGCCTGCCGCGACAGCTGCGTGTCGTGGAAGTCGAAGCCCTGGTCAAACGAGAGGCACGCCACCCGGATGCCCAGATTCGAGCGCAGCATCCACGAGAGCGTCGCCAGCTGGTTGTCGAAGTCCGAGGTGCCGTAGCCGAACCCGGTCGGTGGGATGGTGGTGGTGCCGATCGACTGGAGGCGGTTGGCCACCTCGACCGCGCCGCCCACCGCGGTGTCGGCCGCGCGCATGGTGTCGTTGGCGCCGGGCCGGTTCGCGAGGCCGCCCAGCGTGTCGGTCATCAGCTGCTTGTCGTGCCACACTCCGCGCATGCCGAACTGGGCGTCGTCGGGGCTGGTCAGCACCGCCACGGGGTGCTGCTCGGTGCGCATCGACTCCTCGAGCGTCCAGTTCACCGAGATGGCCTGCAGCGGATTGTTGGGATCGCCGTTCTGGTCGATCCAGCGGCCCAGCCAGCCGCTGCTCGGATCGGTGACCAGCTCGCCGGCCTGCCAGAAGGCGCGCGAGTGGAAGTGCGAGAGGTCGGGCGGCTGGTAGTCGACCGCAGGAATCACCGCCATCTTGCCGGCGTTGTAGAGCGACTGGAACCCGGTGGCGGCGGGATTCCAGGCAAAGTCGGTCGACGCGGCCGGGCCCGCCCAGCGGCAGGAGCGTCGCCTGATCCAGCCCGATGTGCGGGCGCGCGGCGCGATAGGCCGCGTAGTTCACCGAGTCGACCGGCACCAGGGTGTTGAGGCCGTCGTTGCCGCCGTCCAGGAAGATCGACACGATGATCGGATCGGTCACCGGCCCCGCGGCGGCGTTGGCCGCAGCCGCCTCCCACACCTTGCCCCACGAGATCGACGTGGCGCCGTAGATCGTCAGAAACCCGATCGCGCCGTTGCGCAGGAAGTCGCGCCGGCACATCCCCGCGCTCTGGCCCTCGAGCACCGCCCGGGGGATCGGCACCCGCTGGCCCTGGGCGCGCAGCATCGAGCGCCGGTGGGTCGTCATCCAATCGTTGCAGCCGCACTGGTTCATGGGAGTCCTTTGGGTCAGTGGAGATAGCCGTCGGGGCCGCACATGATCAGCGCGCGCAGCACCTGGAATCGTTCGATCCGGTCGTAGTCGCGCAACACATACTTACCGTTGGACGAGTACTTGTACTTGTTGAAAAACGTGGTCGCGTACGCTTCCAGCCGCGTCCGGGACGTGGGTGAGAGAAACTGGTTTCCGACCGACTTGTGCGCGGCGGTGATGACGTCCGGAACGCTCTGGTCGCCGGGGTCGGGGGTGTTGGCCAGCAGGTAGTTCGTGGTCTGCCAGTAGGCCCGCGTCGAGTTGGTGTTGAGCCACGCGGCGTTCTGCGCCCAGCCCGACACGTTGGGCGGGTAGAACGGCACCTGGCCCATCTGATCGAGCAGCCACGACCACTGGTTTCCGGTGATGTACATGCCGCGATGGCGCATGTTTGCCACCACGAAGACGATGGGCGGCTTGACGAGGTCGGGCGCGTCCAGATTGGCATACAACCCGCCGGATCGCAGGATCACGCCCAGCACCGACTTGAGTCGAATGCCCCGAAGCCTTGTAGTTGTTGACCATCATCTGCAACGTCGGCTTGGACGGCCGCGTGGGGATGAAGTACGACCAGAACTTCATGCAGATGAACGGTGCGTGGTTGGGATGCGCGACCAGCAGCCGGCAGACGTCTTCCCACGTCCACGCGCCCTTCTGCCCGAAGATCGTCTTGGAGTTCTTGTCGTGATAGTTCGGGTCGTAGAACGTCGGGTTCTCCTGGTCGGCCACGTTGGTGCTGTTGGCCTTGTTCCAGTCGTAGCGCCATCCGGTCAGCGCCCGGGCGGCCTCCTCGATGTCGTCCTGCGTGTACATCTTGGAGTTGCGCCAGAGGCCGTAGGTTGCGTCCTCGAGGGTCGGGTCGTTGCCCAGGCAGAAGAGCTCCATCGACTCGCGGGCGTAGTTCTCGTTGGGCGCCCACTTGTTGTTGTCGGCGCCGTTCAGCCACAAGAGCATGGCCGGGTCGTGCGTCAGGTCGACCAGCAGCTGATTGAAGTTTCCCACCGCGCGGCTGCGCAGCAGGCGGTTTTGGCGCAGCATGTGGCGGGTGTTTCCGACGCCCGAGTTGGACGTCGCAAAATGGTCGTGCAGGTTCAGCGTCATGCGCTCCTGCAGCTGGTTGGGCGAGCGCAGCATGCGATCCAGCCACCACAGGCAGTCGTGGCCCCAGGCGTTGAGAGGATCGATCGGCTTACCGCCGTCCGTCGGCGCCGGCCCTGCGAGTTTGGGCGAGGCGGCCGGGGCGAGCATGCGCTGCACAGCCCCCTCGAGGCCGAGCTTCTGATAGGCCTCGACCTGCTTCACCGATCCTGAGAATCCGGCCCGCCAGAGCAACCGGTTGAAATGAGCCGAGGTGGCGGGATGCGGAACTTTTGGATATTGAATAGACATGGGTCGATTCCACATTCCTCTCGTTGTTGCCGCGCTGATCGCGTTTATCGCGTTCGGTTCCATGGGAGCCGGCGCCGCAACCAACCACAGCAACCTGACCGTCACCGAAACCGAATATCACCTACAGCTCTCGTCCAACCCCGTGCCCCACGGAGTGGTTACGTTCTATGTCGTCAACAACGGCCAGGACGTCCATAACCTTTATGTGGGAAAACCGGGCCACCTGTATCACTCCACAAAGCGCATCGCGGGTAGTGGAGGGCGAGTCAAGTTCGCGGTCACGCTCCCCAAGGGCAGCTACAACCTGTACTGCGGAATTCCCGGGCATCGAGCGCTCGGCATGCTTGCGCACCTGAAGGTGACCTAGGCGTTCCGACGCGACGTGGGTTCGTCCTCGGTCGGATACATGCAACCCAGCACGCGCCCGCCCTGCGTCCTGCCCGCGCAACGATGTCCGCGCCTGGCACTTTGTTGCGCTGCGGACCGGTGACTGGCTGCCCCCACGCGATGGCGAGTGCGCGCGGCTCACAGGAGGTGGACATGGGTGTGCGGCACGAGCTTGAAGATTCGGTCATGTGGATCACGCTTGACCGGCCCGACCGGTTGAACGCGATCGATCTGGAGATGCAACGTCAGCTGCGCGCTGCCCTCGAGGCGGCGGCTCAGCCCGAGGTGCGCTGTGTGGTGCTGACCGGCGCGGGCCGGGCGTTTTGCGTCGGCCAGGACCTGGACGAGTTCCAGGGCATGTCGGAGAAGCCGAGGAGCTCGTGCGCGAGCACTACAACCCCAATGTGCTCGCTCTACGGGGGCTGGAGAAGCCGGTGATCGCGGGTATCAACGGCGTCGCCGCCGGGGCGGGGATGGCGTTTGCGCTGGCCTGTGACGTGCGCATCTGCTCGTCCGCCGCCGCGCTCGTGCCGGCGTTCAACGGCGTGGCGTTGGTACCCGACAGCGGCGCGAGCCTGTTCCTGACGAATCTGATTGGCGCCAACCGGGCCTTCACCTGGCTCGCGTCAGGTGCGACCACCACCGCGATTCGAGCCCGCGAGCAGGGGCTGGTCGACGAGGTCGTCGAGCCGGATGCCCTCGGGCCTCGCGTCGCCGCGGTCGCGGCGGGCTTTGCGTCCGGTCCGACGCTCGCCTACGGGCTCACGAAGCGGCTCTTGCGGCGCGCATCCGAGCCCGACCTGGCCGCCCAGCTCGAAGCCGAGGCGGTGCTGCAGGGCGAAGCTGCGCGTAGCGCCGACCACCGCGAGGGCGTCGCGGCGTTCCTCGAGAAGCGCGCGGCCGAGTTCCAGGGACACTGAGCCGGCGGCGTTCGGTATCGTGCCTCGTGATGCCTGACTCCATTCCCTGCGAACTGGTGCTCGACGCCCACGCCCCGCTGGCCGAAAGCCCGCTGTGGGACGCCCATACCGGCACGCTCCTTTGGGCCGATATCGATCGCGGCGAGATTCACCGGTTCGACCCTGCCGACCGCAGTGACCGCGTGTGGAACGTCGATCTGGGCGTCACGGCGATCGCCCTGCGCGAACAGGGCGGCCTGCTGGCCACCACGCCGCACGGGTTCGCATTCGTCGAACTGCAGGAGCACGCGGCGCTGATCGAGGTGATCCCCACGCCCGAACTGACACCTGAGGGAGTGCGGATGAACGACGCCAAGGTCGGCCCGGCCGGGCGGCTCTGGGCCGGGAGCACCGGCGACAGCACCGATCCCGTGGCGGCGCTCTTTTGCCTGGACGGCGAGCTGCAGGTGCGCGAGGTGCTGGAGGGCGTGACCGAGTCGAATGGTCTGGGATGGTCGCCGGCCGAGACGTCGATGTACCACGTCGATTCGAACGCGGGCAAGGTCAACGTCTCGACTACGACAAGGCGACCGGCGAGATCGCAAACCCGCGCCCGCTGGTCACGACCGATATCGACCGCGAGGTGCCCGACGGCCTTGCGGTCGACACCGACGGTGGCATCTGGATCGCGTTCTGGAACGGCAGCCAGGTGAGGCGGATCTCGCCGTCAGGCGAGGTGCTCGCGGTGATCGACCTGCCGTGCAAGCAGGTCACCAGCTGCGCGTTCGGCGGCCCCGGCCTCTACGACCTCTACATCACCACCGCGGCGTTTCAGATCGACTCCGGCGAGGCCGCCGCCACGCACGCCGGCGGCATCTTCCACTGCCGGCCCGGCGTGCGCGGTCAGACCGTGGCCGCGCTTTGCCGGTTAGCTCACGCGCCGGGCGCCCACGTAGTGCTCGCCGTACCAGCCGCTGAGCGTTGCGAACTGCACCACCGTTCCGGTGTGCGGTGCGTGGATGAACCTGCCGCCGCCGACGTAGATCCCCACGTGGCCCACGCCGTCGAAGAACACCAGGTCGCCCGGCTCGAGTTCTGAGCGCGACACCGGCTGCCCGCTCGCATACTGCGCGTAGGTGGTGCGCGGGAGCGAGATCCCGACGCGGGCGTAGGAGTACTGCACGAGCCCCGAACAGTCGAAGCCCGTGGGGCTCTCGCCGCCGTAGACGTAGCGCACGCCCAAGGTAGCGCTCGGCCACGTGCACGGCGGCTTCGCCGCGGCTGGCGGCCGGCCGTGACCCTGGATCGTGAATGTGGCGGTGCGTGGCGGAGTGCCCTCGGGGAAGGTCGGCCGCGGGCACGTGCCAGCTGCCCAGCCGGTGCAGTTCGCCCAGCGTCTGCGGGCCGGCCTGGCCGTCGACCACCAGCCCGTGGCTGCGCTGAAACGCCTCCACCGCGGCTCTGGTGATCGGGCCGAAGTCGCCGTCGGCGGGGATACCCAGCCGCCACTGCAGATTGGCCACGGCCGAGCCGCGCGACCCGTACTGCAGGATCGGCGCGCCCGCGGTGGAGTGATTCTCGGCGTTCATTGCGGCCCACGTGTGCACGCCGACCTGGCCGTCGACCAGCAGCCCATGGGCATGCTGGAACGCCTTCACCGCGCCCAGCGTGTGCCTGCCGAATACGCCGTCCACCGAGACCCCCAGCAGCCGCTGCAGGCGGGCCACGTCGGGCCCGGTCGCGTGCAGCCGCAGGATCCGCTGTGCGTGAGTGCGGGTGGCGACCCGTTTGCTGCCCGCCGCCGCGCCTGCGGGGCCGGCCAGGGTAGACCCCGCCGCCCCTGCCGTCGCGATCATGGCCAGCGGCACACCGATGCGGCGCATGCGGCGGCGCTGCGACCGGGCCGCCCGGCGCCGCCGTGAGCGCTCCTCCGAGTACCGAAAGAGTTCGGTCGATCCCATGTCGCGCGTGTAGCCCACAGTCCCCTCCGGCGTTGCTGATGCTGCCGCGAAGATACGCCCCGATCGTGATCGAACCGTGCCCCCCGAGTTAGGGATCTGTATGGCAGCCTCGTCCGCCCGCGCCGATAGGGTCGGCCGAATGCAAAGCCCCTCCAAATCACAGACTCCGACGACCTGCGCCGTTCCTGGACAGGGATCCGGCGAGGACTGCCCGCGCTGCGGCGCCGAGATGATCTGGACCAAGGCCTCGTGGCACTGTCTTGCATGCCGCTACAAGCAAGGCTGCTGTTGAGGCCAGAGCGCGTTTATGCGTCCCGCCAAAAGGCGGGACGCATAAACAGCAGCAGCGACCAATCAAGCAATCCGGGGTGCCTGGCTCCTTTTATGCGGGCGCAGCACGCATAAAAGTGCCTGGCACCATGCGGTTTGGCCTGACGTCATCCGTGCGCCTGGCATGGTGTATGCGCCCTCGGGTCCTAGTTGGAGATCTTGATGTAGTCGATGTCCCCGGTGAAGTAGTCGCAGGTGGTGCTGATCTGGTTGCAGTAGAGCTTGCCTGCGATCATCTCGGGCGCCGTGTTCGAGATCTTGCCGGTGCTGCCGTTGGAGGTCGCCACCACCTTGCCGTTGACCGCGAGGGTC
This sequence comes from uncultured Actinomycetes bacterium, assembly GCA_963796875.1. GTDB lineage: Bacteria > Actinomycetota > Thermoleophilia > Gaiellales > JAICJC01 > CAVPTL01. Next base: position 456,332 of record CAWCNL010000002.1, on the reverse strand, counting down.
AGCTTCGTCGCGGTGCGCGTGCACGTGATCGTCTGCCACTGGTTGTTGGAGATCACGTTCGGCGACTGCACGATGTGTGCCACGTAGCTTCCCGAGCTACGTCTGGCCCCGGAACAGGCAGCGCGGTTTGCCGTTGGGATTCTCCATCTTGTAGTAGCCGCCGGCCGATCCGGCCTGGCCCTTCTGCACGATGTTTCCGAAGTGCTGCGTGGTGCGATAGCGCACCGTCAGCGTGTAATTGCCGCTGCCCGGATTGAGCGACGAACTCGATGCGGTGACGAGCCTCTGGGGTTGCGCCGGCGGCGCCGTCGGCAGCGTGAAGATCCAGTGGTAGGCCGTTGCTCCGGCAAAGCTGAAGCCCGTCTGTACAGCCGAGCCGATCTTGCCGTTGACATGCCCGCTCGAATCGACCATCACGGTCGCTCCGGGGCCCTCGTTCATCTCCCAGTCCGCCAGCGTGGCGGCCGATGCCGGCGCGGCCACCGCCGCACCCAACGCAAGGCCAGCCGCGAGTAGTGCGCCGTAGCGCTTCCCCATTGTCCGCCTCCCAGAAATTGGAGCTCTCGGCGAGAACTCGTCGCCGTGGAAAAGGTACATCTTGTATCGGCTGTCTCCAAGCAACTCAGCCGTTTAAATGACTGCCATACAGCTTTTGCGCGATTCAGCGATGATTCAGAACTCGTCAAGTTGTAATTACACATGTACCCTCGGTAGGTGGACGCGCATCAGTATCCCCCTCTGCGAATCTCACCCACGGCTCAGACCGCCGCGGCGGTGGCCCTGTTGCGGGCGGCGCGCACGCAACTGCCGTGCCGCGGATCGGTCTGTGCGGGGCTCGACCGGGCCGATCCGGATGGGCGGCTGCGTCGCGAGGTGTATGCCGAAGCCGTTGCGGCGTTGGACGTGGGTGCGCGGGTGTTTGGCATCGACGCTGCAACGGGAGTGGGTGCACACCAGCCTGATGCTGCATACGTGTTCGACATCGCGCTGTATCACCTCACCGGCGCAGCGCCGGACATCGCGGCGGCCCTGACCGCTTTCCGCCGAGCCGCGGGGCCGATTCTGGGCGCTCCTGCCTGAACGGTTCCCGGTTGCATAATCTTGCCATTTGCACGTAAGATCATGCAATCATGGCAATCAGAGTCTCTCCCGCGAAGGTGCTCAGTGTCGGAGTCGGTGGCGCTTCCGGTTTCGCCGGCGGCGAGCTTGCCCGGCTGATCGAGAGCCATCCGCACATGCACCTGACCGCCACCGGGCGCGAAGCCGGGGCGCTCAGCGGCTGCGATCTGGCACTGCTGGCGCTGCCCCACGGCGCGTCTGGCCCGGTTGCGCTCGACCTGGCCGACGCCGGCGTGCGGGTGGTCGATCTGTCGCGCGACCTGCGCGAGAGTTGGTGCTACGGACTGCCGGAGCTCTTCCGCCGGCAGGTGGTGGGAGCGACGACCGTGGCCAATCCCGGCTGTTATGCAACTGCCGCGATCCTCGCGCTTGCACCGCTCGTGCGCGCCGGGGCGATCGATTCGCATGTCGTGGTCGACGGCAAGTCGGGCGTGTCGGGCGCCGGTCGCGCAGCGAGCGACGCCACCGCGTTCTGCCAGGCTGCCGAGGGAATCGCTCCGTATGCCCCGGTGGGTCACGCCCATCAGCTCGAGATCGAGGCTCAGCTCACCCGCGTGGCCGAAGCGCCGGTGACGGTGTCGTTCACACCGCATCTGGCGCCGTTCAACCGCGGGTTGCTGGTCACCGCCTACGGCCGGCTGGTGGAGCCTTTTGCCCAGCAGGACGCCGAGGCGCTCTACGTGGACGCCTACGGCGATGAGCAGTTCGTGCACCTGGTCGATATGCCGCGCACGCAACCGGTGCGGGGCAGCAACCTGTGCCACATCGGCGTGTGGGTGGATCCCGCGCGCAGTGCCGTGGTGGTCGCGGCCGCGATCGACAACCTGGTCAAGGGCGCTGCGGGCCAGGCGATCCAAAACGCCAACCTGATGCTCGACTTGCCCGAGGCCACCGGGCTTCCGCTGGTGGGATTGTGGCCGTAGGCGTCACCCACGCGCGGGGCTTCGCGGCCGGCACGGCGGCCTGCGGCATGAAGGCCGGCGGGCACGATCTTGCCCTGCTCGTCTCGGACCGGCCCGCAACAGCGGCCGGCGTGTTCACGCGAAACGCTGTGGTGGCCGCACCGGTCACGGTCAGTCGCGCCCAGATCCGCTCGGGTAGTGCCCGGGCGGTCGTCACCAACTCGGGACTTGCCAATGCGTGCACCGGCGAGGGTGGAATGGCCGACGCCTGGGCGATGGTGGACACCACCGCAGGTGCGCTTCAGCTCGACCGCGGCGATGTGCTGGTGGCATCCACCGGCGTGATCGGCCCGCGGCTGCCGATGGCCGGCGTGAACTCCGCGATCGAGTCGGCCGCCGGCGCGCTCTCGGCCGACGGTGGATCGGCGGCTGCCGAAGCCATCCGCACCACCGATGCGTTCGCCAAGCTCGCCCAGACCGAGACAACCATCGGCGGCACGCGCGTGCGCGTCGGCGGCATGGCCAAGGGCGCCGGAATGATCCGGCCCGACATGGCCACGACGCTGGCCCAGATCACGACCGACGCGGCGGTTGCGCCGGCGCTCTTGCGCGCGGTGCTGGCAGACGCGGTCGACGCCTCGTTCAACAGCATCTCGGTGGATGGATGCACGTCGACCAACGACTGCGTGTTCGTGCTGGCCAACGGCGCCTCGGATGCCGTGGTGCAGAGCGATGCCGATGTGGCTGCGTTTCGCGCGGCGGTGGCCGAGATCGCCCTTGACCTGGCCCGGCAGGTGGTGCGCGACGGTGAGGGTGCCACACGCATCTGCACCTACGCCGTCTCGGGCGCGCGGGACGACCGTGACGCCGGACTCGCGGCGCGGGCGGTGGCCGAGAACGTGCTCGTCAAGTGCGCGTTGCACGGCGCCGACCCCAACTGGGGGCGGATGCTGGCCGCGCTCGGAGCCTGTGGGATCGAGCTCGACCCCGACCGGGTGGACATCGCCGTGGGCGGAGTCGGCATCGTGTCGGGCGGCGTCGGCTCCGAAGCGCCGGAAGATGCGGTGCGCGACGCGTTTGCTGGCGGCGACGTCTCGGTGGCCATCGATCTGGGGCTGGGCGCAGGGAGCGCCCACGTGATCGCCTCGGATCTCTCGCCCGACTACGTGCACTTCAACGCCGGGGTGACGTCGTGACGGCGGTGCTCAAGGTGGGTGGCGCGGCCGCAGCGCCGGTGCAGCGGGTGGTCGAGCTGCAGAGCGCCGGTGAGCCGGTGGTGCTGGTGCACGGCGGCGGGCCGCAGATCTCGGCCGAATGCCGCGCGCGCGGGATCGAGCCGCAGTTCGTGGCACGGCCAGCGGGTCACCGACGACCGGGTGCTGAGCGTGGTCGCAGATGTTTTGGAAGCGCAGAATCGAGTCCTTGTCGCAGATCTGCGACAGGCGGGGGTTGAGGCGGCCGGCGTGGTCGGTGCGCTGGCCGCCACCCCCGTAACCGATCTGCGGCTGGGCAGCGTCGGGGTGGTGTCGAGCGTCGATATCGATCCGATCGCGCAGGTGCTGGCACAGGGCGCCGTGCCGGTGGTCAGCCCGTTTGCCGGGCTCAACGTGAACGCCGACCACGCCGCCGCGGCGGTCGCGGTGGCGCTCGGCGCATCCGAGCTGCAGTTCGTGTCGGACGTGCCGGGCGTGCTCGATACCGACGGCAGCCTGATCAGCCGCATCGCCACCACCGAGATCGCCGGCCTCGTGGCGGACGGCACCGTGGCCGGCGGCATGCTGCCCAAGCTCGCTGCCGGTAGCGCCGCGATCGCGGGAGGGGTGTGGAAGGTGTGGATCGGCTCGGACACGCTGGTGACCGCATGAATGCCCGCCAGAGCGAGATCGTCGCGCTGCTCGAGCAAAACGACGTCGCCACCCAGCTGCAGCTCTCGCGGCTGCTTGCGCAGCGCGGCCACGACGTCACCCAGGCGACGGTCTCGCGCGACCTGGAGCGGCTCGGCGCCATGCGGGTGCGCCGCCACGGCCATCTGGTCTATGCGCTGCCCGAGGGCGGCGCCGAGGCGACCGATCCGATCGCCGCCGTGCGTGATCGCCATGGGCCTCGTGCGCACCATCGAGGCGTCCGGAAATCTGGTGGTGCTGCGTACCGGCCCCGCCAACGCCCACCCGGTGGCACTCGCGTTCGACAACGCCGATTTCGCCGAGATCATCGGCTGCATCGCCGGTGACGACACGCTCGCCCTCATCGCCCGCGAACCGCACACGGGCCAGGACATCATCGACATGATCAACAATCTGAAGGAGCACCACTCATGAGCACCGACCGCATTGTTCTCGCCTACTCCGGTGGCCTCGACACGTCTGTTGCCCTGCGCTGGCTGGCCGACGAGTACAACGCCGAGGTGATCGCGCTGCTGGTCGACGTCGGCCAGGGCATCGACCGCGAGCTGGTGGAGCGGCGGGCCGTGCAGGCCGGCGCCGCGGAGGTCGTGATCGTGGATGCGCGCGACGAGTTTGCCCGCGACCTGGTGCTGCCGGTGCTGCAGGCCGGCGCGCTGTACGAGGGCCGCTATCCGCTGGTCTCGGCGCTCTCGCGGCCGCTCATCTCCAAGCACATGGTGGCCGTCGCGCGCGAGCGTGACGCGGGTGCGGTGGCGCACGGCTGCACGGGCAAGGGCAACGACCAGGTGCGGTTCGAGACGGCCGTGGCCGCGCTCGCTCCCGACCTTGCGGTGCTCGCGCCGGTGCGCGACTGGGGCATGACGCGCGAGCAGGAGATCGCCTACGCCGAGGAGCACGGGATCGAGGTCACGGTCAAGTCGGGCGCGGCGTACTCGATCGACCACAACCTGTGGGGCCGCTCGATCGAGGCCGGCCCGCTGGAGGATCCGTGGGTGGCGCCGACCGAGGAGGCGTTCGCGCTGACGATGTCGCCCGAGCGGGCGCTGCCGGCGCCGCAGGAGGTCACGATCACCTTCGAGGAGGGCGTGCCTGTCGCGATCGACGGTGAGTCGATCGACCTGGTGTCGCTGATCGCGCGGGCCGGGGCGCTGGCCGGGGCACACGGCATTGGCCGCATCGACATGATCGAGAACCGCCTGGTGGGCATCAAGAGCCGCGAGGTGTACGAGGTGCCGGCCGCGATGCTGCTCCTGACCGCCTATGCCGGAGTGGAGGAGCTGGTCGTCGAGCGCGACCTGGCCCACGCCAAGCTGCCGCTCGCGCTGCGCTATGCCGAGCTGGTCTACAACGGCCTGTGGTACTCGCCGCTGCGCAAGGCGCTGCAGGCGTTCATGGACGAGGCTGCGGCGAGCGTGACCGGCGAGGTGCGGGTGCGGCTATTCCGCGGCTCGATCTCGGTGGTCGGCCGGCGCGCTCCCCGGTCGCTCTACGATCACGCGCTCGCCACCTACGAGAGCGGCGACGCCTTCCAGCACAGTGCTGCCGCCGGGTTCATCCACGTGTGGTCGCTGGGCACGAAGACCTGGGCGGCGGCGACGGCTGACGAGAGCGTCGACGTGAAGGCATGACCGATCCGCTGTGGTCGGGCCGGCTTTCGGGCGGGCTCGACCCGGTGATCCTCGCCTTCTCGGCGTCGCTTGATATCGATCGCCGGCTGCTGCCGCACGACCTGCGGGCAAGCGCGGTGCACGTGCGGATGCTGTCCCGCCAGGGTCTGATCGATCCGGCTCTGGCGGTGCAGATCGTGGCGGCGCTCGACGGCGTCGCAGATCGAGCCCGACGCGGCCGACGAGGACGTGCACTCGGCGATCGAGCGGCTGCTGGGCGACCTCGGGCCGCGCGTGCATGCCGGCCGCAGCCGCAACGATCAGGTGCAGACGGCCATGCGCCTGTGGGTGATGGAGTCGGCCGCGACCGCCGCGGCGGCGATCAGCGAGCTTGGCGCCGTGCTGGTGGCGCGGGCGCGCGCCGACGGCGACGCGGTGCTTCCCGGATATACGCACGGACAGCGCGCCCAGCCGATCTGGCTGGGGCAGCACCTGGCGGCGCACGGGTGGGCGCTCACGCCGCGACTGCAAACGGCTCGCCCAGGTGCGCGCGGCGGCCGACTGCTGCCCGCTCGGAGCCGGTGCGCTGGCGGGGTCGAGCCTGCCGCTGGATCCCGACTGGGTGGCGCAGGAGCTGGGCTTCTCGCGGCGGTTTGAAAACCCGCTGGATGCGGTGGCCGACCGCGACTACGTGGCGGGGTTCGTGTACGCGTGCACGGTCGCGATGGTGCACCTGTCGCGGATCGCCGAGGAGTTGGTGCTGTGGACGTCGGCGGAGTATGGGTTTGCGTCGCTCGACGATTCGGCGGCCACGGGGTCGTCGATGATGCCGCAGAAGAAGAATCCCGACGCGGCCGAGCTGACCCGCGGCAAGGCGGGGACGGCGGTGGGCCGGTTGGCGGGTCTGCTGGCGATGCTGAAGGGGCTGCCGCTGACCTATAACCGCGACCTGCAGGAGGACAAGCGGGCCGCGTTCGACCAGTTCGACGACCTGGTGGGAGCGGTGGGGTCGATCGCGGTGTGCCTGCGCGGGATCACCTTTGACCGCGAGCGGATGGCAGCGGCGGCGGGCGACGGTCTGACGGTGGCGACCGACGTGGCCGAGCAGCTGGTACGCGAGGGCGTGCCGTTTCGCGAGGCGCACCACCAGGTGGCGTCGCGGGTGGCCGCCGGTGAGCGGTTCAGCGAGCCGACGGCGATCGAGGCGGCAACGGCCCGCCAGTCGCCGCAGGAGCTGGCGGAGCAGCTCGATCGGCTCGAAGTTGCACTAACCCTGTAACTGGTGCATAAAAGGGGACTGTCCCCTTTTATGCACTCGCCGGGATCGCAGGTCAATCGGCTCGAAGCTGCGTTGAATCTGTAACAGAGCCCGCCGACAACGTGGTCAGTGGTCACCGTCAGCCGTACGTTGGATGACATCCAGACGATCCTGACAGCCATCCCGATGATCCTCGCCCGGCGTAACTCCTGTTGAGATGCTCCGTCGCCATTAACCAGTCGGCGATCGTCTGCCACGGTTTGGTGCGGTTGAACCACCTCAACGCATTCACCGCCGCGATGGGCGCGCTCCTAGCTGTACTCGGCGTGTTTGGAGCCTGGCGCGCGAATCGTCGCGTTCGATCCGCATCGGACGACGAGGCGCCGGCTCAGCGACGAGCCCGTCGAGAGTTCGCCCTGATGGCGACCGCGGGCGCGGTGATGTGCTTACTCCTCGTCGATCACCTGTAGCCGAGGATGCATAAAGGGGTCAGCCACCTTTTGTGCATGGGCCACCGGTGAGGGTTGCAACAAACGCCACGGATGCACAAAAGGTGGCTGACCCCTTTATGCGTTTGCGGTGATGGTGGCGAAGCGGTCGGCCGAGACGTTGCCGCCCGAGATGATCACTCCGACCCGCTGACCGGGCACGTCGATCTTGCCGCTCAGAAGCGCCGCCACACCCGTTGCCCCGGACGGCTCGGCGACCAGTTTCAGCCGCTCGAACATCCACCGCATCGCGGCGGCGATCTCGCCGTCGGAGACCAGGACGACCTGCTCGACCAACCGCTGGATGATCTCGAAGGTCAGTACTCCCGGAGCCTGCGCCATCAGCCCGTCGGCAATCGTCTGCGGTAGGCCGATCCGCACACGCTCGCCCGCTGCGAGCGACCTGCGCGTGTCGTCGCTGGACTCCGGCTCGATACCGATCACGCGCACGCCGGGGCACAGCGCGTGCGCCGCGGTCGCACACCCGGCGATCAGCCCACCGCCGCCCACCGGCACCACGAGTACGTCGAGCGGCCCCGCGTCCTCGATCAGCTCGAGCGCTGCCGTCCCCTGTCCGGCCATCACCGCCGGGTGGTCGTACGGTGGGATCAGCGCGAGCCCTTGGCGCTCGGCGATCTCGCGGGCGATGGCCTCGCGATCGTCCCGCGCGCGGTCGAACTCCACCACCGTCGCGCCGTAGCCCCGGGTCGCCTCGAGCTTGGCGGCCGGTGCATCCGACGGCATCACGATCGTCGCGCTCGTTTGGTGCAGCGCCGCAGCCAACGCCACCGCCTGCGCGTGGTTGCCCGACGAGAACGCGGCAACTCCACGGGCGCGGTCAGCAGGGTCGAGAGCGCTGATCGCCGTATACGCCCCGCGAAACTTGAACGCTCCGACCCGCTGCAGGTTCTCGGGCTTCAGCACCACGCTCGCGCCGGTCAGGTCGTCGAGGGTGCGCGACGTCACGACCGGCGTACGGTGGGCGACTCCCTCGATCCGCGCGGCGGCCGCACGCACCTGGTCGAGGTCGATCGGGTGGGTAAACGTCACAGCTCGACCTGCTCGCGCTCGAAGCGCCGAAACCGGGTGATCGTGCGGTAGCCGGCCGCCCGGGCCAGTCCGCGGGCCCGGTCGAAGTGCGCGCCCACTCCCGCCGGCGCGTGCGTGTCAGACCCGAGCGTCACCGGTACACCGCGGTCGCGGAACACTGCCAGGAGCAGCGGCGCGGGATAGATCTCGCCGACCGGCTTGCGCAGCCCCGCCGTCGAGATCTCGATGCACACCGCGCCGGCCGCGGCCGCCTCGCCCATCGCCAGGTACAGGTCGAGCGGCTCGGGGTCGGCGCGGTATCCAAACACCTTCGCCAGGTCGGGGTGAGCCATCGAGTCGTAGAGGCCCGACCGCGCGGCGTTGCACCAGCTGCGCACGTAGCGCTCCCAGATCTCGTCGGGGTCGGCGCCGTCCCAGACCGAGTTTGCGTCGTGGTCGACCTCGCGGTCGCCCAACCAGTGGTAGGAGCCCAGCAGGTAGTCCCAATCGTGCGCCGCGCGCAGCGCGCCGATCTCGGCCGCGCGGCCGGGCACCCAGTCCACCTCCAGGCCCAGCAGCACGGGCAGCGCGTCGTCGCGCGCGGCGCCCACGGCCTCCACGTAGGAATCCAGGTCGGCCGTGGCTCCATCCACCCATCCGGGGTGGGGCAGCCAGTCGCGCGCGACGGCGAACCGGTAGACGTGGTCGGTGAACCCGATCTGCTCGATGCCGACCTCGGCCGCACGGGCCAGATACCGCTCGATGTGGCCGCGGCTGAAGCTCTCGGCGGTGAACGGCTCCTCGTCGCCGGCCAGGTGCATGTGGTAATCCAGCAGCATCGCGCGCAGCCTACTCAGCCGCGGCGCCGGCGCAACTCCTCGAGCGGCGCCAGGGGATCGATGCCGTCTCGCGCAAGCAGCAGCATCGAGTGAAACCACAGGTCGGCCACCTCCGACACCAGGTGCTCGGAGCCCGGCTCGGCCAGGAGCACCTCCACGGCCTCCTCGCCCACCTTGCGCTGCGGCGCCTCGCGATCGCCGGTCAGCATCGCCGCGGTATACGAGCCCTCCGGAGCGTTCGCGCGGCGCTCGGCGAAGAGTGTGGCGAGCTCGGGCAGCACCGCGGTGCGGGCATCGAACCGGCGCGGGCCAAAGCAGGTGTCGGCGCCGGTGTGGCATGCCGGCCCCGCCGGGTGCACCTGTATCAGCAGCGTGTCGCCGTCGCAGTCGGCCTGCGCCGACACCACCTGCAGCGTGTTGCCCGACGTCTCGCCCTTCAGCCACAGCCGCCCGCGCGAGCGCGAGTGGAAGTGCGCCAGCCCGGTGCGCGCCGTCGCCTCGAGTGCCGCGGCGTCGGCCCACGCCACCATCAGCACGTCGCCGCTCGACGCATCCTGCACCACGCACGTGACCAGTCCCTGCGCGTCGAACTTGACCGCCGGCATCGCGACCCCGCTCACAGCCGCATCGCCAGTCCGGCCGCCGCCGCCTCGCGCTTCACGTCATCGACGCTGTGCGTGCGCTCGTGGAAGATCGAGGCCGCCAGGGCGGCCTCGGCGCCCGCCTCGAGCGCAGCCACCATGTCGGCGGGCCCGCCGGCGCCACCCGAGGCGATCACCGGCACCCGCACCGCCTCGCACACCTGCTGCAGCAGCTGCAGGTCGTAGCCCGCCTTGGTGCCGTCGGCGTCGATCGACGTGAGCAGCAGCTCACCCGCACCGCGCGCGGCGGATTCGGCCGACCAGTCGATTACGTCGCGGCCCGTGGGCCGACGCCCCGCCGAGGCCTGCGCCTGCCAGCCGGCGCCGCTTCGCAGCGCATCGATCGCCACCACCACGCACTGCACGCCGAACCGCTCGGCCATCTCCGACACCAGCTCGGGCCGGTCGAGGGCGGGGGTGTTGGTGGCGACCTTGTCGGCCCCGGCATGCAAGAGGTCGCGGGCGCGCTCGACCGAATCGACCCCGCCGCCGACGCACAGCGGCACATCCACCGTCTCGGCGGCCCGGCCCACCGCGTCCAGCAGCGCCGGCCACTGCTCGTCGCCGGCCGAGATGTTCAGCCACACGATCTCGTCGGCACCGGCCGCGGCGTAGCCCGCGGCAGCCTCGACCGGGTCGCCCTGGTCACGCAGCTCCTCGAACCGCACGCCCTTGACCAGCCGCCCGCCGCGCACGTCCAGGCACGGGATCACGCGTTTACGCAGCATCGGCCCACTCGATCCACCGCTCCAGAAACGCGCGCCCGCCCGCCCCGCTCTTCTCGGGGTGAAACTGTGCGCCCGCCACCCGCCCCGAACTGGCCAGGCAGGTGAAGCTGGTGCCGTCCAGATCGGTCTCGGCCACCGCCGTGCGCGCGTCGGCGGGCTCGACCACGTAGGAATGGGCGAAGTAGCAGACCGCCGGCAGCGGCTCGGCGAGCGCGTGGCCGTTGGTGGCGCGCACGTCGTTCCAACCCATGTGCGGCAGCCGCTGCGACCAGTCGATCGCCACCGACCGGCCCTCGATCAGGCCCAGACACGGGGTCTCGCCCTCGGCGCTCTGGTCGAACAGCAGCTGTAGCCCCAGGCAGATGCCCAGAAGCGCCGCGCCGTTGGCGACCGCCTCGTCGATCGCCCGATCCAACCCCCGCGCGCGCAGCTGCGCCATCGCCGGGGCGGCTGCACCGACGCCCGGCAGCACCAGCCGCCGGGCGCCCGTCACCTCGGCAGGGTCGGAAGTCACCCGCGTAGATGCGCCCAGCCGCCGGAGCCCGGCCGAGAGGCTCGCCAGGTTGCCGGCGCCGTAGTCGATCAGGGTCACGTCGCTCACAGCGCCCCCTTGGTGCTGGGCACCTGCGAGCGGCGCGGGTCAAACGCGCAGGCGTCGCGCAGCGCCAGGGCAAGCGCCTTGAACGCTGCCTCGCACAGGTGATGGTCGTCCGCTGCACTGCCGTTCAGGTGGATGCCGATCCTGCTCTGGCGCGAGAGCGTGTCGAAGAAGTGCGGCACCAGTGAGGTGGGCAGCTCGCCGATGGTCGCACCCACCAGGCGCAGGTCGACCGTGGCCATCCCCCGTCCCGAGAGATCGACGGTGGCACTGCACAGCGCCTCGTCGAGCGGTGCCCGAGCGCTCGCAAACCGGCGCACACCGGCCCGGTCGCCGAGCGCCTGGTCGAGTGCCTGGCCCAGCGTGATCGCCACGTCCTCGACGGTGTGATGGGGATCGACCCACAGGTCGCCCTGGCAGGTCAGCTCGATGTCGATCAGCGAGTGGAACGAGAGCGCAGTCAGCATGTGATCCAGAAACCCGATGCCGGTGGCGACGGCCGCCCGGCCTTGACCGTCGATCGTGACCCGGCAGTTGATCTGCGTCTCGGTGGTGCTGCGTGTGACGGTGGCGGTGCGCTGCCCGGTCGAGATGGGTGGTGCCGGCGCGGCCCCGAGCGCCTGCAGCAGCAGGTCGTTGGCGGCCGGTGTACTGGGGCTGATGCGGATGGTGTCGGCCAGCCGGTCGTCGCCCAGCGTGCGCACGATCAGACCCTGGTCGCGCAGCTCGGCGGCCAGTTCGTCGCCGTTGCGGCCCACGTCCAGCAGGAGGAAGTTGGTGATCGAGGGACGCACGCCGATACCCGCGGCCGTGAGCGCTGCGGCCATGCGATCGCGTTCGGCGAGGGTCGCCGCCGCCGCGGCGTACATGGTGTCGCGGTGCTCGAGGGCCAGCTCGCCGAGCGCCGCGGAGGTGGCCGAGATGCCGGCCGGATTGCGGATCGCGTCGAGCTGGGCGGCCAGCGCCTCGGGCGCCAGGATGTAGCCGATGCGGGCTCCGGCCAGCGCGAAGGCCTTGGACATGCTGCGGATCACCACCGTGTCGTCGCGCTCGAGCACCAGCGGCTGGCGATCGACCCCGCCGAACTCGAGATACGCCTGGTCGATCGCGATCAGCCCGCCGAACTGTTCGAGCTCGGCGTCGTCGCCGTCGGCGCCGGTGGGGTTGTGGGGGCTGCACACGTAGCGCAGCCGCACGCCGTCGGGTGACTCGGCGATGGTTCCACCGGCCAGCTGCACGGCCATGTCGTACACCGAGTAGCGCGGCCGCCGCACGTAGGCGGTCTCGCCGGGCCGCAGCGTGAGGAGTGCGCACAGATAGATCGCCTCGTCGGCGCCTGCGGTGGGGATGATCAGCTCGGCCGGGTGGCCGGTGTGCTCGGCCATCAGCTCGCGCAGCCGCAGGTATCGCGCGTCGGGGTAGGACTGCACCTCCACCCGCCCGAGCCGCGCCTGCGCGCGGGCAAACCACTCCGGCGGCAGCGGCGGCGTGTTCTGATCGAACCGGTAGAGCGGCCGGTCGGTGGGCAGGCCCTCCGACCATCGGTAGGGCGCGGGCGTCGGCCAGTTCGGGGCGGATGATGGTCATGCGATCAGGTTGTCGATGGGCAGCACGAGGATCGCGCGGGCGCCGGCGCCGCGCAGCGGGGCCAGCAGTTCGACCACGCTGTCCTGTGGCACCACGGCGTGCACCGCGTGCCAGCCCGGTGCGGCCAGCGGCAGCACGGTCGGTGAGCCGAGCCCGGGCAGGAGCTGCGTGATGTTCTCGAGCGCGTCGTCGGGAGCGTTCAGCATCAGGTAGCGGCGACCGCGAGCGGCGACCACGCTCTGGATGACCGTGGCGAGCTCCTCGGCGATCGCCGTCTGGCGGTCGTCCATGCCGGGCCGAGCGAGCAGCACGGCCTCGGACTCGAGCACCGTTGCGATCGGCTGCAGGCCGTTGGCGCGCAGCGTGTCGCCGCTCGAGACCAGATCGACGATCGCGTCGGCCGTGTCGAGCCGCGGGGCGAGTTCGACCGAGCCGTGGATGGCGGTGATCTCGGCCTCCAGGCCCAGCTGTTCGAGGTAGCGGCCGGTGATCCGCGGGTGTGAGGTCGCGACCCGGCGGCCGGCCAGCTGCTCGACCGTGGTGATGCCGGAATCCTCGCGCACGGCCACGCATAGCTTGCAGCGTCCGAATCCCAGGTCGCCGAGCGTGGCCACCCGGGCGCCGGTCTCCTCGATCTGGTTGCGGCCGGCGATCGCGACCTCGACCGCTCCGTCCTGCGTCCAGATGGGGATGTCGTCGGAGCGCGCCAGAAGCACCTCGATGTCCCACTGCGAGCAGTGCGAGTGCAGCACGCGGCCGGAGGTGGCCACCTCGATGCCTGCCCGGCGGGCGATCTCGAGGGCCGGCTGGTGCATGCGGCCCTTGCTCGGCAGGGCCAGCCGGAACGGGCGCTCGGCGCTCATGTCCGCACCCGTTTGCGCGCCAGCCGGTCGATAGCCATGCGGTAGCCGCCCTCGCCGTGCTTCAGCCAGTGAGCCACGCGGGTGACCGTCGCCGTCGATCCGTGCACCTCCTGCGCAACGCGCGCGTACGGCAGGCCGGCGTCCAGCAGCCGGGCGGCCTGCCAGCGATGGGCGATCACCTCGAGCTCGTGCAGCGAGCATGCATCGCGCAGAAACGCGGCCATCTCGTCGCGGGTGCGCATCACCAGCAGCGCGTCGCAGAGGTCGTCCAGGCCCTGGTCGTGCCAGGCGGAGGGATCAGCGGATCGAGAGGGCGTGCTCATGCGCTAACATTTTAGCATGCTAAAACGTTGTGGCACGGCGATACCTGCCATCGACCTGCTCGGCGGAGCGGTGGTGCGACTGCACCAGGGCCGATACGACCGGGTCACGCAGTTCGGCGGCGATCCGGTCGAGCTCGCGCGACGGTTCGCCGCCGAGGGAGCCGAGTGGGTGCACGTGATCGATCTGGACGCGGCGCGCACCGGAGAGCGTCGCGACGACCATCGCGCGGTCATCGAGCAGATCGTGGCCCTGGACGGGCCTGCGGCTGCAGCTGGGCGGTGGGTTTCGCAGCGCCGCCGACATCGAGTGGGCGGTCGAGCTGGGCGCCGCCCGCGTGCTGGTCGGATCGTTCGCCGCGGCGGAGCCCGCCGAGGTGGGCGAGATCGCCAGGCGCACCGGGGCGGTGGCCGCTGCCGTCGACTGCCTCGACGGCAGCGTTCGCACGCGTGGCTGGGAGCACGACACGGGCACGCCCGCAGGCGAGCTGATCGACGCCCTGTGCGCCCAGGGCGTGCGCGATTTCCTGGTCACCGCGATCGGCCGCGACGGCACCGGCCTCGGGCCCGATCTGGAGCTGCTCGAGTTGGTGCGGCGGCACGTACCGGGTACACTCATCGCCGCCGGAGGGGTGGCTACCGCCGCTGACATCGGGGCGGCAATTGCGGCGGGAGCCGACGCGGTTGTCAGCGGCCGGGCGATCCTCGACGGATCGCTAGGAGTCGCCGACGCGCTGCGGGCTGCCCGCCTGTAACAAGTCATCCCGCGCGCAGAGGCGTACCTCGATCGGGTGATCGGTACTCCCCGGGCTGCGGCATCTTGCCTGCATCTGCTCGAAACGCGAGCGGTGCAGCCGATCCTGCCGGCTGGCCGCGAGGGGTCGCGGTCACCTTCCCCCGACTCCCTCCCGGAGGTGTTCCCGACATGGTTCGAAAGCCGAAGTCGGCTCGCCTGGTCGCTGTGCTGGCGACCGCAATCGCCGGCCTGACGGTGGCCGTGTCCGGGGCGTTCGCCGCCCCTGCCGTCACCGCGCCGCAGCTCGCCACGACCTCGGTCTCCACGGCCTGGCAATTCCCCGCTCCCGAACTGGACGAAATCCAACCCCGAGGCGGGTCGCGTGGACGACATGGCCTCGGTCAACGGCGTGACCTACATCGGAGGCAACTTCACCCTCGCCTCCGACCACGCCGGCAGCACGCAGCAGCGCACCTATCTCGCGGCGGAGAACGCCGCCACCGGGGCGCTGACCGCGTGGGCGCCCGTGCTGAACGGACGCGTGTACGTGCTCGCGCTCTCTCCTGACCACACGGTGCTCTACGCCGGCGGTGCGTTCACCACCGTGAACGGTGAGCCGCACCCGCATCTGGTGGCGTTCGACGTGGCCACCGGCAACATCGATCGGCAGGTTGGCCCCCTCGCGATCGGCGGCGCTGTGAAGGCGATCGCGCCGGTGGGCAACAACCTGTACATCGGCGGTGCGTTCACCAGCGTCGCCGGAGTGAGCCATCACAACCTGGCCGAACTGACCCTCAACGACGCAGGCGTATTTGCTCCCAATGCCGCGTGGAAGCCGTCCGCCGACGGCGGTGACGTGCGCGACCTGATCGTGGACGACGCCACCAAGCGCGTGGTCGTGGCGGGGTGGTTCACCAGCGCCGACGGCCAGAAGGCGCAGGGCTACCTGGCGGCGGTTTCGGCCACGACCGGCGCGCTTCTGCCGTGGGCCAACCACGCCACGGCGCCGGTGCTCGACATCGCGCGCTCGGGCAGCACGCTCTACGCCGGCATGGCTGGCCCGGGCGGCACCGCTCTGGCGTATGACTTCGCCACGGGCAAGCAGCTCTGGTACTACATGACCGACGGCAACATCCAGGCGGTCACGGTGGTCAACGGCTGGCCGGTGTTCGGCATGCACGGCGACTACGTGGCTCCCAAGGCCAACCAGAAGCTCTCCGAGTACGGCACCAGCGCGCGCATCCGGCGCTACAAGGTGTTCATGCTCTCGCCGCAGGGCGTGCTTCAGCCGTGGACTCCAGTGCTCAACTCCGGCCAGGGTGTGCTGGGCGTATTCGCCCTGAGTACCTACGCCTCCGTCCTGAATGTGGGTGGCGACTTCACCGGTGTGGGCGGTCATGCACAGGCCCGGTTCGCCATCTTCACTGCGCTCCCCGCCGGTTCCTGAGGCCCCGATCGGACGGCGCCGTCCCTCATTTGGGGGACGGCGCTGACCCCGATTCGGGTGAATCGCACTCCCCTTGCAGCGTCAGGTCTACAGCCCGCAGGGGTGGCGACCGATCTACGGCCTGACCGCGTGGGGTCGCGGCCAACCGTCAATCCTCAGCTTCTCGGAGGGCACTCTCGACATGCTTTGCAACCGACCGCTCATTCGTCCGCGTATCGCGCTGATCGCCGCGACGGCAGCACTCTGCTCGCTCGCCGCCGCCGGCACCGCGGCAGCCGCCACCGTAAAGCCGCTTCCCTCGACCAACGACGTGGCTGCCGCCTGGCAGTTTCCGGTCAAGAACTGGACATCGTCGAATCCGCAGGCGGGGCGGGTGGACGACGTACTGCGCATCGGCAACAAGGTCTTCATCGCCGGCAACTTCACGATCAGCGCGAACCACGGCAGCAGCCAGGTGACGCGCACGTATCTGGCGGCCGAGAACGCCACCACCGGTGCGCTCCTCGCATTCAACCCCAAGCTGGACGGCCGCGCCTACGTGCTGGCCGCATCGCCGAACCACAAGACGCTGTATGTGGGTGGCGACTTCAAGACCGTCAACGGTACGTCGCGGCCGCACCTGGCATCGTTCGACGTCGCCACCGGCGCGCTCAACGGCTTTATCCCCGCCATGGGCATCGACGGTTCGGTCAAGGCCATCTCACGGACGTCGACGAGCCTCTTCATCGGCGGCTCGTTCACCCACGTCGGAGGCGTCGCGCATGCACGGCTGGCGCGGCTCAACTACAAGGGCGAGTCGTTCCGCGTTGGCGAGTGGGATCCCTTCGGCCGATCAGCCGACGTGCGCGACATGATCGCCGACCCGACCCACAACCGCGTGATCGTGGCCGGATGGTTCAAGGCGCTGGACGGTGTCAAGGGCCAGTACCACCTGGCATCGGTATCGATGACCACGGGCCGGCCGCTGCCGTGGGCAGGCCACGCGCCGGATCCGGTGCTGGACATCGCCCGCTCGGGCGACCGGATCTACGCCGGTATGGCGGGTCCCGGCGGCTCGGCGATCGCCTACAACGCGGTCACCGGCAAGCGCGCGTGGTACTACATGTGCGACGGCAACATCCAGGCGGTCGCCATCTACAAGGGCTACCCGGTGTTCGGTACCCACGGCGACTACGTGTCGCCGCGCAAGAACGTGAAGATGGAGGAGTACGGCACCAGCACGCGCATCCACCGCTACAAGATCTTCGAGCTGTCGCCGACCGGCGTGCTGCAGAAGTGGGCGCCGAAGCTGGGCACGACCCAGGGCGTGCTTGGGGTATGGGCGCTGCGCGGCTCGCCGAACATGCTCTACGTGGGCGGCGACTTCACCCAGGTGAACGGCGCCAACCAGGCCCGCTTCGCGATGTTCCCGAACTACGAAGTAGAGCCTCGGGGTCAGTCGCCTTTTATGCACGCAGTGCATAAAAGGCGACTGACCCCTCTTATTCAGCAGGTAGCCTTGGCCCTCGCCGAGACCGATCGCGGACGCGTGCGGAGGCGGCAGTGCATAAAAGGCGACTGACCCCTCTTATTCAGCCGGTGACCGTTGCCCTTGCCTGGGCAGTTCGCGGACACGCAGTTCGCGGGCGAGCAACTAGCCGCGGCGCAGGGCGCGCGTGATGCGGTGGGTCTCGTCGGCCCAGGTGACGGCCCGCATGTAGGCGTCGCGCAGGCGCTCCTCGGCGGCCGGCCCGGAGACGTCGAGCACGTCGAACGCGCCTCCGGTGTAGGCGGTCACGTCGGCCAGCAGCCCGCCCAGCGGGCCCTGCCGGTCGAGCACTGCCTCGCGCACCGCCGGCGGCAGGCCCAGCAGGTCGATGACCTCCTCGGCGCCTGCGTCGGCGAACGCCTCGACCAGCGAGAAGAGCCCGGCCGAGAACGCGGTCTCGGGGCGCACGTCCGCGCGCGCCGCGGCGATCAGCTCGCACATGCGCGCACGGATCAACGCGGTGCGCACCAGCTCGTCGGGCCGGTCGTCGATCTCGGCCAGGGCGATCAGCACCGTCCACAGCCGCACGCGGTCGCCGCCCAGCATCACCAGCGCATGGTGCACCGACCCGACCGGATGGGGCAGCCCGAAATACGCCGAGTTCAGCAGCCGCAGCAGCCGGTAGCTGATGCCCATGTCGGTCGAGATCAGGTCGTCCAGCTGCTCGAGCTCCAGTCCGGGCCGCTGCACGCCGGCGATCAGCCGCAGCCTCTGCAGATGCGCCGAGTCGCTGACGCTTCGCAACACGTGCCGCGGACGGCGAAAGAACGCTCCGCCGAACACGTCGACGTCGAGCTCGCGCAGCGCCTCGAAGGTGCGGTAGTCGGGGATGTTGGCGGCGATCGTCTTGACCGGATAGCCGGCCAGCACCTTGACCTGAGCGCGCAGATGGTCGGTCGAGAGCCGGCCGGCGTCGAAGCTGATGAACGACGCCAGCTCGAGCAGCCCCAGCGCGTCGGGGCGCACGACGAAGTCGCTGATGGCGATCATGTAGCCGGCGTCGCTCAACGACCGCAGCATCTCGGGCACGTCCGGCTGGGTCGTGGCTGCACGGTCGACCTGCAGCACCACGTGATCGCGCGGGAGCGCGAGTGACGCGGCCTCCAGCGACTCGGACGGCAGGTTCACGAAGCAGAGCTTGCCATCGGTCAGAAGCCGCATGTCCGCCGCGTTCGGCACCGCCGCCACCAGCTCGTAGCCGTACACCTCGAGCCGCCGGTCGAGCAGCGGCCGGCGGGCGGCCAGCCGCGGGGCCGCGGGCGACGCCGGTCCGCCTGAACCCTGGGAGTGGTCGGTCATGCCGCTCGGTTAATCGCCCGCGGCGGGCGCCGGTTGAGTCGCTCAGCCGCGCAGGCGGGCGTTCTGCGGGTCGTAGAGGGCCGTCTCGGCGACGGTGGCCGGCACCAGCTCGGCGAACACCTCGACGGCCACCTCGGCGCCCGGCCCAAGGCTCGGCGGGCAGATAGCTATAGGCCAGGTTGCGGCCGACTGTGAACCCGTACGCGCAGCTGCGCACCCGGCCCACGACCTCACCGCCGGCGTGCACCGCCTCGCCGCCGTACACCGGCTGGTACTCGGCATCGCCGACGAGCAGCGTCCGCAGGCTGCGCGTTGGCCTCCGCGCGCAGCTCGAGCGCCGCGCGGCCCACGAACTCGCCCTTGCGATCGAACGCCACGCAGAACCCGACGCCCGCCTCAAACGGCGTGTCGCCGGCGGTCAGATCGGTACCCATGTAGCGGTAGCCCTTCTCCATGCGCAGCCCCTCGAGCGTGCGGTACCCGCACACCTCGAGCCCGTGCTCGGCGCCGGCTGCGGCGAGCCGGTCCCACACCTGCACCGCCCACTCGGGCCGCACGTACAGCTCGAACCCCAGCTCGCCGACGTAGGTGATGCGCTGCAGCAGCACCTCAGCACCGCCGATCGTGATGGTGCGCGCCTGCCCGAACGGCACTGCCTGGGTCGAGACGTCGGCGGCGGTGCACGCTGCGACGATCTGCCGCGCCGCCGGGCCCCAGAGACCGATCACGGTGTGCTCGGCGCTCGCGTCGCGCAGCGTCACCGGTGCGTCGCCGGCGCGGTGGTGGGCCCGCAGCCAGCCCAGATCGGAGTCGACCGTGCCCGCGCCGGTGACCACGCGAAACCGCTCGTCGCCCAGCCTGGTGACGGTGACGTCGGCGACGATCCCGCCGCGCGTATTCAGAAACTGCGTGTACACCACCGAGCCGACCGGCCGGTCGACGTGGTTGTCGCACACGCGTTCGAGCAGCGCCGCGGCGCCCGGGCCCTGCACGTCGATCTTGCCGAACGAGCTCATGTCGATCATCCCGGCGCGCTCGCGAAACGCCGTGTGCTCCTCGCGCAGGCGTTCGAAATACGGCGGCCGCGTCCAGCCGAACTCGCGCTGGTCGGCGCCGGCCCGCCGCCAGGGCCGGCCGGGCTGCAGGTAGTCGGGCCGCTCCCAGCCGTTCTTTGCGCCGAACACCGCGCCCGCGTCCTGCAGCCGTTCGTGCAGGGCGCTGAGGCGGTTGGGCCGGCCCCACTCGTCGGTGTCCAGCGGGTAGCGCAGCCGGTAGTAGTAGCGGTACACCTCACGCCCGCCCGCGTCGACCTGGTGGGGGTTTCGGTGAGCGGCGCCGAACCGCCAGGCGCGGTAGGCGTGGGTGTCGAGCTCGGTCTCGCCGGTGGTGAGCCACTCTGCGAGCGTGCGGCCCATGCCCCCGGCACCGCCGAAGCCGTTCAGCGAGAGCCCCGCCGCCACCCAGAATCCCTCGATGCCGGGGATCGGGCCCAGCAGTGGATTGCCGTCGGCGGTCATCGCGTCGGGATGGCACACCAGCGCCACCACGCCGGCGTCGTCCAGGAACGGAAACCGCCGCACGGCCCCGGCCATCAGCTGGGAGAACCGCTCGGGGTCGGCCGGCAGCGTGCGCTCGCTGTGCTCCCACGGCACGCCGTCCACCCAGCGCGACCGCGGGTTGGGCTCGTAGCCGCCAAACAGCGCGCCGCCCGCCTCGGCGCGGCCGTACACCAGGTTGTCGGTGTCGCGAAAGCACGGCATGTCGGTGGGCAGTTCGTGACCGGGCACCGCCAGAAGCGCGATGTGCTGATGGTCGACCGGCACCGAGGGCGTGAATGCCCCGACCATCGCCGAGACCTGCGGCGCCCACATGCCGCAGGCGTTGACCACGATCTCGCACTCGATGCTGCCGCGGTCGGTGGCCACCGACCGCACCGCCCGGCCCGCGTCGAGCTCGATGCCGGTGACGCGGGTGCGGGTATGGATCGCAACGCCCAGCGCCCGCGCGGCATCGGCCAGGGCGTAGGTGGCGGTGTGCGGATCGACGCAGCCGTCGGCGCCGATCCACACGGCGCCGTAGAGCGACTCGGGCGAGGCGGCCGGCATCAGTTCGAGCGCCTCGGCCGGGCTCAGCACCTCGACGTCCATGCCGATCCCGCGGGCCCGGCTGGCACCGCGCTGCAGCTCCTTCAGGCTCTGCCTCGCTCGAGGCCATGCGCAGGCTGCCCAGCGTCTCGAACACTCCGAGCTCGTTGTAGAGCTCGACGCTGTAGCGGCGAAAGCGCATCATCGTCGGCGACGGGTTGAACTGGGTCACGAGCCCCGCCGCGTGGCAGGTCGAGCCGCTGGTCAGCTCGCCCTTTTCGACCAGGGTCACCTCGCCCACCCCGGCCTTCGCCAGGTGGTAGGCCACGCTCGTGCCGGTGATGCCGCCCCCGATCACGACCACCCTTGACCGTTGGGGCAGCGTCATGCGCGCCTCCGCGAGGCAGAACGCATACCCCGTGCCTGGCACGGGGTATGCGTTCGGGCCACGGCGGCGTTCATCAGTTCTGCGACATCCACATGCTCGGGATCAGCTCGAAGTAGCTGCCGGTGAACACCAGCCCGTGCAGCCGCGCCGAGGTGTATGTGGGCTGCTGCAGATGCAGGATCGGCACCCAGCCCGCGTCGCGCTGCATGAACAGGTTGTCGATCTTGGCCCACTGTTCGTTGCGGGCGTCGCCCAGCGGCATCTGCTTGGTCTGATCGATCATCTTGTTCAGCATGGGATCATCGGTGTTGGAAACGTCATTGTTACCCACGTTCACGATGTGCTCGCCGTTCAGCAGCGTGTCGATGAAGTCCTCGCCCTCGGGATAGTCCTGGTCGAAGTGGTTGAACGCGATCTGCGGGTCGCCCTTCTGTGTCAAGAGCGTGTCCCAGTACACCGAGTCGTCGAGCGTCTTCACGCCGGTCACGTGCAGACCGATCTGCGAGAGCACGCTGGCCAGGTACTGCGAAGCGGCGGGCGCGGGCGGCGCGTTGGTCGTCCAGATTGTCACCGCCGCGCCCTTGGCGCCGGACTCCTGGATCAGCTGCTTTGCCTTGGCGAAGTTGTGCGGGTAGAGGTTGGGCTCGTGGTAGGCCTTGCCGAACAGCGGCGGCAGCACCGTCTCGGTGGGCGTGCCCTGGCCGCCGAAGATCTTGGCCAGCGCCCCCCGGTCGACCGCGTAGTTGACCGCCTGGCGCACCTGCAGCTTGGTGAACGGGTACTTGCGCTCGTTCATCGAGAAGTACGTGACGTTGTTGCGCGGATAGAGGTGCACCTGGTCGGGGTAGTGGGCCTTCAGCTCGGTCAGGCGGTCGGCCGGCACGGCCTCCATGTACCAGTCGAGCTGGCCGTCGCTGGTCTCGTTGACGGCCTGCTCGGGCGTCACGCCGATGGTGATCTTGACGCTGTTCAGATGGCCGTTGGGTGCGTTGGGCGACCACTGCTTGAACGCCGGGTTGCGCACCAGCGTGATGTTCTGGTGCGGCGTGTAGGCCGACACCATGTACGGGCCGGTGGCCACCCGCCACTGCGGGTCGGTGGAGATGTCCTTGTACGGCGTTCCCTTGGGCACTGCGAACGCGAACGGCATGGCCATGATGTCCAGAAACGCGCCGTCGGGATGTACCAGATGGAAGGTGATGGTGTTGGTCTTGTCGTCGGCGACGATGCCCGAGATGTGGGCCGCCTTGTGCGCTGCGTAGGCGTTGGCGCCCACGATCGAGGTGTAGAAGCCCACCCCCGGCGATCCGTCGTGGAACAGCCGCTCGATCGAGTACTGGAAGTCGGAGGGCTTGACCACGCGGTTCACCGGCGGGCCGAACTTGATGCCCGGGTGCAGGTGGAACGTGTAGGTCGTGCCGCCGTCGGTCACGGTCGGCATCGCGGTGGCCATGTCGGGCACCACCTCCGAACCGGCCGGCCCGGACGCCTTCTTGAACGTCACCAGGCCGTTGTTGGTGGCCTCGAGGATCTCCCAGCCCTCGACGGCGTAGCTGAGCCCGGTGTCGAGGTGGTCGGGGTCGTCGGGGATACCGCCCAGAAGCGTGCCGCCGTTGACCGGGGTGCCGCCCGCGGCGCCGCTCGAGCTGGTGCTCGAACCGCCGCAGCCGGTGGCCGCCAGAAGGACTGCACCTGTGGCCAGGAGGATGAGGAAGCGGGACATTGCTGCTCCTTTCACTGCGTGCGGCTGCGGGGGTCGAGCCACAGGTAGGCGATGTCGACGATGGCGTTGAAGATGACGACGAAGAACGCGCCGTAGAGCGTCAGCGCCATCAGGGGAGGCAGGTCGAGGTGGGCCACCGATTCCTGGGCGTACTGGCCCACGCCCTCGATGCCGAAGATCGGCTCGATCAGGATCACGGTGCCGCCCACCGCGGCGCCGAAGTCGAGCCCAAAGAGCGTCACCACCGGGATCAGGCAGTTGCGCAGCACGTGCCGGGTCAGCACCCGCCACTCCGAGATTCCCTTCGACCGGGCGGTGCGGATGTAGTCCTGATGCTGGGTCTCGAGCAGCGAGTTTCGCACCACCCGCGAGTAGAAGCCGATCGACACCACCGCCAGCACGATCCACGGAAGGAACAGGTGGCTGGCCCAGCCGGTGGGGCTCTGCGCGAAGGGCACGTAGCCGCCGGGCGGGATCCAGTTGAACAACGGATTTGAATGCCACTTGAACGTGAGCAGGTAGAGCAGCACCGCCCCCAGCCAGAAGATCGGCATGCTGATGCCGCCCAGCGCCACCACCGTCAGCGAACGATCCAGCCACCTGCCCTGGTAGAGGCCCGAGAGCACGCCGATCGTGACCCCGCAGACCAGCCACAGGATGGCCGAGCCCAGCGCCAGCGAGAGCGTGCGCGGGATGCCCCGCTCGATGGCCGGGATCACCGGCGTTTGATCCTGATAGCTGATCAGGTCGCGCTTGATGAACAGGTGGTTCATCATGTCGGCGTACTGCACGTACAGCGGCTTGTCGAAGCCCCAGTCGTGGCGGATCTGGCGGATGTTCTCCTGGGTCGGATGGCGGCCGGCCAGGCGCAGCGCCGGGTCGCCGCCGGGGATCACGTTGAAGATCACGAACACGAGCACCGAGACCGCGAACAGCACGGCGATCAGGCCAAGGATTCGGCGGATGACGGCGCGCAGCATGCGGTCAGCCCCTGATCCTGAGCCGGGCGTGGGGGTCGAGCGCGTCGCGCAGTGCGTCGCCCAGAACGTTCAGGGCAACGACGGTGAGCAGGATCGCGACGCCGGGCGCGATCGTCAGCTGCGGGGCCGTCACGATCGACTGCTCGCCCTGCTGGATGATGTTGCCCCAGCTGGGGGTGAGCACCGGCACGCCCACGCCCAGGTAGCTGAGCGCGGCCTCGGTGAGGATGTCGTTGGCCACGATCAGCGTCAGAAACACGATCACCATCGAGTAGATGTTGGGCGAGATCTCGCGCAGCATCACCCGCAGGCTCGAGGCACCGCTGGCCACCGACGCGTCGATGTACTCCATGCGCCGCACCGACATCACCTGGCCGCGGATGGGCCGCGCGATGTAGGGGATGAACACCACCGCGATCACCACGATCGGGATCGCCAGCGAGTTGGACGACACGTGGATGATCCCCAGGTTGATGCCACCTACGGCGAACACCGCCCCCAGCGCGACCGCGAGCAGGTACACCGGAAACGACCAGATCAGGTCGAGCCCGCGCGAGATGAACCCGTCGGTGGCCCCGCCGGCGTAGCCGGCCAGCAGCCCCAGCGTGAGCGCCAGGCCGATGCACAGAAGCGCCGAGACGATGCCGACGGTGAGCGAGATGCGCCCGCCGTACAGCAGCCGCACGAACAGGTCGCGGCCGTTCTGGTCGGCACCCAGCATGTAGCACCTGCGCAGCCCCGGCCCGATCGGCGTGCCGTCGTCGGCCACCACCGGGATCTTCTTGCTGCCCTCGTGCACGTAGCCCTGGATGTTCTGCTGGTCGGGGCCGTGGTGGCACACGTACTTGACGTACAGCGGCGCGCCGGGGAAGCACGCGAACACGATGATGAACAGCAGAATGGCCGAGCCGATGGCGGCAGGGTTTCGGCGCAACCGTCGCCAGGCGAGGCTGTACCCGCCGCTCCCTGCCGCCGCCGGCTCGCCGATCACTTCGTCAGATACATGGACGGGAACAGCTCGAAGTAGGTGCCGTTGAACACCAGGCCGTGGAGATTCGGCGAGACGAACTTGGGCCACTGGCGGTTCATGAACGGCGCCCAGCCGGCGTCGTTCTTCATGTAGAGCTCGTCCAGCCTGGCCCAGATCGCGTTGCGGGCGGCGCCCAGCGGCATCGCCTTGGCCTGGTTGATCATCTTGTTGTACTGCGGCACGTCGGAGTTGGACGTGTTGTTGTTGCCGACGTTGGTGATGTGCTCGCCGTTGAGCAGCACGTCGATCCAGTCCTGGGCCTCGGGATAGTCCTGGTTCCAGTCCTGGAAGCCGATCTGTGGGTCGCCCTTCTGCGTGGCGATCGTGTCCCAGTAGACCGACTCGTCGAACGTCTTGACGGTGGCCTTGAGGCCGATCGAGTTGAGCACGCCGGCCAGGTACTGCACCGCGTTGGGGGTCGGCGGGGTGGTGTGACCCCACACCGCCACCGAGGCTCCTTCGACCCCGGCCTGCTGGATCAGCTGCTTGGCCTTGGCGACGTTGAGCGGGTACAGGTTCTGCTTCTTGTAGCCGGCGATCCCCGGCGGCAGGATGTTCTCGGTGGGCGTGCCCTGGCCACCGTAGATCTTGACCAGCGCCTCGCGGTCGATCGCGTAGTTGACCGCCTGGCGCACGGCGAGCTTGTTGAACGGGTACTTGCGCTCGTTCATGAAGAAGTACGTGGTGTTGTTGCGGACGTACGGGTGCACCTGATCGGGGTACCGGGCTGCGCAGCTCGGCCAGCCGGTCGGGTGGCACCGACTCGAAGTACCAGTCAAGCTGCCCGTCGGAGATCTCGTTGACCGACTGGTCGGGCGTGACGCCGATCGCCACGTCGATGCCGTCCAGGTGGCCGTTGGGCGAGTCGGACGTCCACTGCTTGAACGCGGGGTTGCGGCGGATGGTGATCGACTGGTGCGGCGTGTAGCCGGTGATCTCGTAGGGCCCGGTGGCGATGCGCCACTGAGGAGATGGTGGAGACGTCCTTGTCGGGCGTGCCCTTGGGCACCACGAACGCGAACGGCGTGGCCATGTAGTCGAGGAACGTGCCGTCGGGCTTGACCAGGTGGAACGTGATCGTGTGCGTCTTGTCGTCGGCGACGATGCCCGAGATGCCGCCCTTGCGCGTGTGGGCGTAGTTGTTGGCGCCCGACGATGCCGGTGAAGAACCCGACGCCGCCGGAGTCGATCCGGAACAGCCGCTCGATGGTGAACTTGACGTCGCTCGGCTCGACCGCCCGGCTGACCGGCGCCGAGAACATCACGTCGGGCCGCATGTGGAAGGTGTAGGTCTTGCCGCCGTCGGTCACCGTGGGCATCGCGGTGGCGATGTCGGGCACGATCACGGCGCCGGCCGCTCCGGCCTTCTTCTTGAACGTCAGGAGGCCGTTGTTGGTGGCCTCCAGGATCTCCCAGCCCTCATTGGTGTAGGAGAGGCCCGGGTCGAGGTGGTCGGGGTTGCTGGGGATGCCGGTCTTGAGGATGCCGCCGTTGACGGGCGTGCCCGAGTCGCCGCCGCCTGATCCTGACGTCGAACTGGAGCCGCCGCAGCCGGCCGCGGCCAGCACGGTCACCGCCAGGATTGCCACCGCCAGAGGTGTTTTCACCGCAGTCCTCCCTTACGTCCGACCTCGCCGCGCTGGAGCGACTCGGCTGCAGCCTGCATGGCGCTTGGGGCTGCTTCGAGCGTGCGGTCGATGTCGGTGTCGGCATGTGCGCCCGACAGGAGGAACAGTCCCTCCTGGGGCGGCTGGGTGAGGATACCGTTGCGCGCGGAAATCCTGGTGCAGAGCGGCGAACGGGCTGTGCTTCGAGATCTCGTAGCCCTCGCGGTAGTTGGTGGGAGGCGCAGCCGAGAACCACAGCTGGAACATCGCCGCCCACGCCGCTCCAGCAGGCTTCGAGCCCCGCGTCGTTGGCGGCGGCCACCAGTCCCTCGGCCAGCCGCGCGCCGCGGGCGTTGAGATCCTCGTAGAACCCGTCGGCGCCGGTCACGCCGGCAGCCGCGATCACCGCCGCGCACACGAGCGTGTTCGAGTTGTAGGTGCCGCCGTGCATGGTGCGGCCGTCGGCGGCCATGTCCATGATCTCGGCCTTGCCTCCCAGCGCCGCGACCGGCACGCCCGCGCGCGATCGCCTTGGCCAGCACGGTCAGGTCGGGATCGATGCCGAACAGTTCCTGCGCACCTCCGCGACCGATGCGATAGCCGGTCAGCACCTCGTCGAAGATCAGGAGGCTTCCGGATTCGCGCGTCAGTTCGCGCATTCGCTCCAGGTAGCCGGGGGCGGGCATGACCGCGCCGCAGTTACCGAGGATCGGCTCGGTGATGACCGCGGCGATCTGGTCGCCGTGGCGCTCGAACACGGCCTCGAGGGCGGCGGTGTCGTTCCAGCCGCAACCACCAGCGTGTCGGCCACCGGTGCCGGCATGCCGGTCGATCCGGGAAGCACGGTCGGCGCATCGGCAGGCCCCCACGTGTCGGGCTCGGGATGGGCCGACCAGTGGATCGAGTCCGACCAGCCGTGGTAGTGGCCCTCGAACCGCACGATCAGCGGCTTTCCGGTGTAGGCCCGGGCAAACCGCAGCGCATACATGGCAGCCTCGGTGCCGGTGCTCGAGAACCGCACCTTGTCGATCGCCGGCATGCGCTCGACGATCGTGCGGGCCGCTTCGGCTTCCAGGTCGTGGGCCAGCGAGAACAGCGTGCCGCGTTCGCTGATGGTCTCGGTGATCGCGTCGATCACCGGCCTGGGGCGGTGCCCGAGGATCAGCGGCCCCTGGCCCATCACGTAGTCGATGAACGTGTTGCCGTCCTCGTCCACGATCGAGGCTCCGGTACCCGACCGCACGAACACCGGCAGCGGCACGTATCCCGATCGCGGCGAGCGAGTGCCCGACCCGACGCCTCCGGGCAGATACTGCTGCGCACGGTCGAAGAGTTCCTGTGAACGCGTGGTCATGGTCATGCCGCCTCCCATGCTCCGTGGTGTGTGCAGGCCCGAGCGGCCGCCCGGGCTCCGTGATCCAGTGCCGCAGCGATGTCGAGCCCGCCCACCCGGGCTGCGATCACACCGGCGATCAGCGCATCGCCTGCGCCGAGGGTGTCGACGACGTCGACCGGCTCGGCCGACACGCTCGACCAGCTTGCCGTTCCAGGCCATCGCGCCGTCGCCGCCGCGCGTGACGACCGCCAGCCCGGCTCCGGCGGCCACCAGCTCGCGGGCCTGGGCCGACGCGGCGGCGCGGTCGCGGCCTCCGGCCGAGACGAATGCCACGTCCAGCCGCGGGGCCAGCGTGGCCACCTGGTCGGCGTCCGGCGCATCCGAGAAGTCGTAGGAGAGCGGTGCGTGCTCGAGCTGCAGCAGCATGGCGGGGTCGTGGAGGCCCGCGGCGTGCACCCACGTGCAGCCGTCCAGCTGGGCC
Organism: uncultured Actinomycetes bacterium; assembly: GCA_963796875.1. Taxonomy (GTDB): domain Bacteria; phylum Actinomycetota; class Thermoleophilia; order Gaiellales; family JAICJC01; genus CAVPTL01. The sequence goes on along the minus strand of CAWCNL010000002.1, from coordinate 427,810 downwards.
AGCACCTCCGGTCCCGGACGGTAGGCGCCGCTGGCGCCGAAATGCTCCTCGGCGAACACCCGGTCGCCGGTCTCGCGCAGCTCCACCAGCGTCACCGCGGTGGGTTCGGGACGGGTCTCGAGCCATGCGGTCGAGACGCCCTGGGCATCCAGCGCCGCGCGGATCATGCGGCCGTCCTCGTCGTCGCCGACGGCGCCGCAGTACATGGTGGGAAGGCCGGCCTGGGCCAGGCCGACGGCCACGTTGAGCGCGTTTCCGCCCACCTGCGACTCGACCTGTGGCGAGGTAGCGATCGATGCAGTTGTCGCCGACGCAGGCAACGTTCACGGCCAGGTGGCTCCGCCCTCGGCCAGCACCTGGCGGCCCATGAACGCGCGCTCGTCCAGATCCTCGATGCCGCGCAGGAACGTGGAGTAGACGATGAACCACTGCAGTGCGACCTTGATCACGAACGGGGTCAGCAGCGGATGGACGTCGGGGTAGTCGGCCGCGTCGAAGGTGATCGCGCGGGCGCCGTTCTGGCGGGCGAACTCGAGCGTGCGCAGCGTCATCGCGCGCGACTCGTCGGTGCCCAACAGCACCGCCATGTCAGCGCTCTGGCGGTCGAGCATCTCGGCCGGGCCGTGGCGGAACTCGGCCGACTCGATCACCGAGCCGTGGATGCGCATGTTCTCCATGAACACGGTCAGCCCGAACTTGTAGGCCAGGCCGTACAGCGGCCCGGCACCCACGGCGTAGAGCAGCGTCGAATCGGCCAGCTCCTGCGCCAGCTCCAGGCCGCGCGCGCGGTCGCCCTGAAAGGCGGCGCCGATCTGGCCGGGCAGGTTGGGCACGGCGGCCAGCAGCGCGTCGGCCTCGCTCGATCCCTCGAGCTTTGCGGTCTCGGCGGCGAACAGCGTGACCGCGAGAAGCGGCAGGCTGTAGAGGCCGGGGGAGGTGTAGGCGAAGGTCGTGTCGGCCTCGCTCCCGATCGGCGAGTCGGCGTCGCGTACGAGCGCCACCGTGTGGGCGCCGCGGCTCTTGGCGAACCGCAGTGCGGCGAGGGTGTCCTCGGTGCGGCCCGAGTAGCTGGCCAGGAACACCACCGACTCGGCGTCCAGCCGCCGCGGCGCGCGCCAGATCAGCTCGTAGCTGAGGGCAACGTCGGCCGGGACGGTGGTCAGCCGGTCGAACAGGTACTTGCCCGAGTACATCGACGCCCACGACCCGCCCGAGCCGACGAAGAACGCCTGGCGGGCGGTCGCCGTGCATGCGCTGGCTGAGTTCGCGCAGCGGGTCGGCGTGCTCGCGTAGGAACCGGGCGCTGTCAGATTCGAGGTGCGGCGCCGAGAACAGTTCCGAGCTCTTGGCCTGCTCGACGAGGTGATCCAGATCGGTCACGGACGGCCTTTCGAAGGTTGTGCACGAAGTAAGGTGATAACGCTATCATGTCGGCCCATGACTGTCACCGTGAAGGACGTGGCGCAGGACGCCGGTGTGTCGCAGGCCACAGCTGCGCGGGCCCTCGGGGGATACGGCTACGCGTCGCCCGATGCGCGCTCACGCGTGCTCGAGAGCGCCCGCCGGCTGGGCTACAGCCCCAACGCGGTGGCCAAGGCGCTGGTCTCGAACGCGACGCATGACCGTCGGCGTGGTGGTGGGCGATATCGATAACCCGTTCTTCGCCACGGCCGCGCGCGGGCTGACCGACGTGTTCGACAAGCACGGCTACACGGTGCTGCTGGCCAACGCCGACGAGGATGCCCGCCGCGAGCGGCGGGTGGTCGATGCGCTGCGGTCGCGGCGCGTGGACGGCCTGGTGGTGGTGCCCGCACCGGGTGCCGAGCTGGAGCCGGTGGTGCGGGCGGGGGTGCCGCTGGTGCAGCTCGACCGCGCCGTTCCCGGGCTCGCCGCCGACGCGGTGATGGCCGAGAACGCCGAGGGCGCCGAGGCCGCGGTGGCGCATCTGGTCGCGCACGGCCACCGCCGCATCGGCATGGTCACCGACACCACCGAGATCGCCTCGTCGGCCGAGCGGGTCGAGGGCTACCGGCGCGCGCTGGCGGCCGCCGGCATCGCGTTTGACCAGAGCCTGGTGGCGGTCGGCGGCTCGACCCAGGACGAGGCCCACGCCGCGGCCCGGCGGCTGCTCGACCGCCCCGACCGCCCGGGCGCCGTGTTCACCGCCAACAACTTCATGACCCACGGCGTGCTGCGCGCGGCCACCGAGCTGCGCCTGGTGATCCCCGTCGACCTCGCGCTGGTGGGGTTCGACGATCTGGACTGGACCACGCTGGTCAATCCGCCGTTGACGGTCGTGTCACAGCCGGTGTTGGAGCTGGGCCGGCGCGCCGCGATGCGGCTGCTGGCGCGCATCGACGATCAGAGTTCTGACCCGATCACGGTGCGGCTGCCCACCCGGCTGATCGTGCGCGGGTCGTGTGGAGAGCAGCTGTGAGCGCCGCCGCCGACCTGCTCGCGCAGCTCGTGGCTGCCGACTCCACCAATCCCACGCTGGTGCCCGGCGGCGCCGGCGAGGCGCAGGTTGCGGCGATCCTGGCCGAGCGGCTGACCGCTGCGGGGCTCGAGGTCGACGTGTGGGATGCCGCCCCCGGCCGGCCCAACGTGGTGGGACGGCTGCGCGGCTCGGGCGGCGGCCGCACGCTGATGTTCTGCGGCCACACCGACGTGGTCGGCGCCGAGCCGTCCGCCTTTGCGCCGCAGATCCGCGACGGTCGCATGCACGGCCGCGGCACCAACGACATGAAGGCCGGGATCGCCGCCGTCGGTGATCGCTGCCGAGCAGCTGGCCGCCGGACAGCCACTCGCCGGCGACGTGCTGGTGGCCTGCGTGATCGACGAGGAGTGGGCCAGCCTCGGGGCCGAGGCGCTGGTGGAGCGGTACACGGCCGACGCGGCGGTACTGCCCGAGCAGAGCGACCTCGAGGTGATCATCGCCCACGGCGGATTTGCCTGGTACGAGCTGGTCTCGCACGGCGTCGAGTCGGCCGGCGGCGAGCCCGAGCACGGTGTCGACGGCATCGCGTTGGCCGGGCCGATCCTGACGCGGCATCGTCGAGCTGGATCGTGAACTGGAGCGGCGCCGGCCCCAGCTGCCCTATCCCGACGATGCCCGCGCGAACATCCACGTCTCGACCATCCGCGGGGGCACGATCTATCCGACCTACCCAGCGGAGTGCGTGATCCAGATCGAGCGCTGCCTGCAGCCGGGCGAGCGGCTGGCCGAGGCGCACCGCGAGATCGAGCAGCTGCTCGAGGCCGCGCGGCGCGCCGACCCGCGGTTCCGCGGCGAGAGCTCGATTGCGATCGCCCGCGAGCCGGTCATGCTGGATCCGGCCGAGCCGGTGGTGCAGGGCATGATCGCCGCTGCCGCTGCGGCCACCGGCGAGCAGCCCAGGGTGCGGTCGGACTACGGCTGGATGGACTCGGGGCTGCTGGTCGAAGCCGGCATTCCCTGCGTGGTGTACGGGCCGACCGGCGAGGGCCTGCACACCGATGACGAGTGGGTCGACCTGGCGTCGGTGGACACGTGCGTGGAGGCGTTTACACGGCTCGCGCGGACATTTTGCGCAGCTACGTAGCTGTATAGTCGGCCGGTGCCCGAACGAACGGTCGATGAGCTGCTCGATCTGGTGCCCGCGCTGGCCGGGCGCACCGCCGTGAGCGAACTCGCCGGCGGCCTGACGAACACCAACTACAAGGTCGAGACGCCCGGCGGCGACTACGTGGTGCGCGTGTCGGCCAAGGACGGCAGCCTGCTGGCGATCGACCGCGAGAACGAGTACCTCAACTCGGTCGCGGCGGCCCAGACGGGCGTCGGCGCGAAGGTGATCGACTACCGCCCCGATGACTCGCTGCTGGTGCTCGAGTTCATCGAGGGCCAGACCCAGTCGGCGGCCGACCTGCGCGAGGGCGGCGCCAAGATCGGCATGGTCGCGCGGGCCTGCCGGCGGCTGCACGAGGGGCCGCGGTTCCGCGACGACTTCAACATGTTTCGCATCCAGCAGCGGTATCTGGGGCTGGTGCAGGAGCGGGGGTTTCGGCTGCCCGACCGCTATCTCGAGTTCGAGCCGCAGGTGCGCCGCATCGAGGCGGCGATGGCGGTGCGCGACGAGGGCACGGTGCCGTGCAACAACGACCTGCTGGCCGAGAACTTCATCGACATCGGCGGCGAGTTTCGGCTGATCGACTACGAGTACTCGGGCATGAACGACGCCTGCTTCGAGCTCGGCAACGTGTGGAGCGAGTCGAACCTCTCACTCGAGCAGCTGGACGAGCTGATCGCCGAGTACTACGGCCGGCCGCTGCGCAACAAGGTCGCCCGGGCGCGGCTGTGGGGGCTGATGTCCAAGTACGGGTGGACGCTCTGGGCGTCGATCCAGGACGGCGTTTCGGACATCGATTTCGACTTCTGGGAATGGGGCATGGAGAAGTACGTGCGCGCCGTGGCCGAGTTCGACGGCCCCGAGTTCGAGACGCTCCTCGCCGACGTGCAACGCGACGACTGACACGAACGCAACAAACGTGCCAGGCACGTTTGTTGCGTCGGGTTCGGCAGAGGGGCACGTATTCCAAATCCCCCTTTCGGTTGATTTTGCGCGGGGCCGGCGGCATGGATAAACGAGCTGTGAATACTCGATCCTCATCCGTCAGCATTGTCACCGTCGCGGCCGTCATGATCCTCTCGGCGATCGCGGTGCGGCTCCTCGAGCAGCTCTCGCTCTCGTGGGTCGACTACACCACCGTCACCGGCGGCGGGTTCCTCTCGCCTCACGACCTCGTGTCGGGCGATTCCCGTACCGTGACCCTGGAGTTCGCCAAGCTGCTCCTGCCGGGCATCCTGCTCCAGGCAGCTGCTCATCAAGGTCGGCATCCAGCTGCTTTCGCCGGCCCGCGTCCCCTACCTCGGCATCGCGCTCGTGCTCATGGTGTTTCAGCTGGGCGGCGCCCTGCTGGCCCACTGGATCTCGCACGAATTCGTCGTGTCTCGCGGCGTGGCGGCCCTGAGCACCACGTCGCTCTGGACGCTCTTCTTCGCGACGATCATCAGCTTCGCGCTGATCGTTTTGGAGGCGTACCTGATCACGGGCATCAGCCGCCCACGAGTGGGCCGTTATCCGAACGTCGTCATCGCCCGCTAGACCACTCGAGCAGCCTCAGCCCTCGTTCGAAAGCGCGACCACTTCGCGCTTGAACGGGGGCTGATCGCCGTTCTGGGGCGGCTCGTCCAGCTCCTCGGCGTAGCGCCGGCCGGCCCATACCGCCGCGGCGATCGTGCCGGGGCTCCACGCATCGCCGATGGCGCGCACCACCGGCCCGCCGTCGCTTGTGAGATTCTGCAGCTCGGTGGCCAGCGCGTCGCTGGGCAGGCGCGCGGTCAACGTGAGCACCGCGTCGCACTCGAGCACCACCTCGCGGTCGGTATAGACGCACGCCGCCGTGACGCCGCCCGCGTCGATCGAGTTGACCACGTGCAGCGGCTGGATGGTGACGCCCAGCTCGATCAGCCGTTTCTGGATGCGGTGCTGCTCCAGCGTGTTGTACGTCCACTCCGACACACGGCCTTCGGGCGTGACGAGGGTGACGTCATTGCCCTCGGAGGCCAGCAGCTCGGCCAGCACTCCACCCAGGTAGTAGTGGTCATCGTCGAACAGCACCACGCGCTTTCCATTCGGCCGGGTGCCCTGCATGATGTCGTCGGGGGTCAGCACCTGCATCTCGGCGGCCACCGGGATCGGCCGCACGTGCCAGCGCCCGCCGCCGTCGGCCCGCCACCGCGAACCGGTGGCGATGGCGACGTGGTCGAACCCGTACTCGAGCACCTCGGCGGCGGTCAACTCGCTGCCGAACGCGAGCTCGACGTTTGAGAGTCGCTCCAGCTGCGCCTTGCGATAGTCGACCACGCGGATCCACGCCGCCAGGCCGGGCAGTCGCGCCTCGCCCAGCACCCGCCCGCCCAGCTCGCCGGTCGCCTCGGCCAGCACCACGTCGTAGCCGCGCTTGCCCAGTACCTGGGCGGCCTCCAGCCCGGCCGGCCCGGCACCCACCACCAGCACGGTCGACTCGGTCGTCTTGGGGCGCGCATGCTCGGGATGCCACCCGCGCCGCCACTCCTCGCCCATGCTCGGGTTCTGGGTGCAGCGGATCGGCGTCTTGGTGCCGTCGCCCGACACGCAGACGTTGCAGCCGATGCACTCGCGGATGTCCTCCCAGCGGCCTTCCTCGATCTTCTTCGGCAGGAACGGATCGGCGATCGACGGCCGAGCGGCGCCGATCATGTCCAGCACGCCCTCGCGGACCATGCGCACCATCGTGTCGGGCGAGGTGAACCGGCCGATGCCGACCACCGGCTTGGTGGTCAGACCCTTCAGGCCGCGCACGTATTGCTCGGAGTAGCCCTCCTCGCCGAACCGCGACGTGAGCGAGTCGAAGTCCCAGTCGCCGACCATGAAGTCCCACAGGTCGGGCAGTTCGCCCACCAGTCCGAGCGCCTCGGAGATCTCGTCGCGCTGGATGCCGTCCTCGCCGATCAGCTCGTCGACGCAGATCCGGCAGGCCACGGCGGCCTTGCCGTCGACCTCGGCCAGCGTGTCCTCGAGGATCTCGCGCAGCAGCCGCACGCGGTGCGATATCGATCCGCCGTACTCGTCGTCGCGCGAGTTGGTGCGCCGCGACAGGAAGTGCTGGATGGTGGTCAGGCCGTGGCCCGCGTACACGTACACCAGGTCGTATCCGGCCTGCAGCGACCGCGCCACCGCCTGGCGGTGCCAGCGGCGCAGGTCGTCGATATCCGACCGGCTCATGCGCCGCGCCTGCACCGGGTCGGTGCCGGGCACGGCCAGGTGGTCGGGGCCCATCGGCGACTCACGCGAGTAGAGGTTGGGCGCCATCATGCCGCCGTGCACCAGCTCGATCCCGGCCAGCGACCCATGCTCGTGCACGCGCTCGACCAGCCGCGCGTGGGCGGGGATGTCGGCGTCCTCCCAGATGCGGCCCTCGATGTAGGGGGCGTGCTCGGCCGAGTGGTGGAACTCCACCTCCTCGGTGCACACCACCGCCCAGCCGCCCTCGGCCTTCACGCCGCGCATCGCGGCATGGCTCGAGGGATGCAGCCAGCCCATGCCGTTGCAGTGCGGCACCTGGAAGAACCGGTTGCGGGCGGTTACCGGGCCGATCTGTACCGGCTCGAAGAGGATGTCGAAACGCGGCTCGCGCATTACGCCGAGGCTAGCTCGTCGACCCGACGAGGTTTGCCGCGGGCCGTTCCTTGCGCGGGTCGACGAACGGCAGCGACGTGGTGCGGCCCGAGAGCGTGCCGTGCTCGGAGTCGGCCTCGATCGCGTTGCCTTCGCCGGCCAGCTCGATCGGCACCCAGACGTAGCCGATGTTCTTGCCGAGCCCGGGCGACCACACCGCGTCGGTGACCTTGCCCACCAGCTTGCCACCGGAGTGCGCCGGCCAGCTCGAGATGATGCCCGGCAGCGGCTCCTCGCTATCGAACATGATCCCAACCAGTTTGCGGTCGACACCGGTGCGGCGCACCTCCTCGAGGGCGGCCTTGCCGATGTAGTCCTGCGGCTGGTCCTCGACCAGGCGCTCGAGGCCGGTGACGTGAAACGGCGTGTCGTCGAGCGTGATGTCGGAGCCCCAGTTGAAGATGCCGGCCTCGACGCGGCGGGCCTCGTTGGGCGAGATGGGCCGGATGTCGAACTCCTCGCCGGCGGCCAGGATCGCCTCCCACAGGTCGGCGCCGCGGCTGTAGTCGAGCAGGTTCACCTCGAATCCCGGTACCGCCGACCAGCCGGTGCGGCTGATCACGACCGGGATGTCGCCGATCTCGAAATGTCCGCACCAGTAGTACCTGAGGTCGTAGATGCCCTTCCCGGCGATCTTCTCGAGCGTCAGCGCCGACTTGGGCCCCTGCACCTGCACGGGGTGGACGTCGGGATAGGTGACCTCGGCATCGAGGTTCGAGTTCGCGAGCACGCCCATCGTGTAGAGCCCGGCGTCGGAGTCGGCGAGCTGCATCCACCAGGTGTTCTCGGCCACGTGCAGCAGCACCGGATCGTTGACGATGCCGCCCGTGGGTGCGGTGACGATCATGTACTTGCCCTGGCCGACTGCGCACTTGGTCAGGTCGCGGCAGGTGACCATGTCGATCAGCCGGTCGGCATCGGGGCCGGATACCTGCACCGTGCGCTCCACGCCCACGTCCCACAGCGTCACGCCGTTTTGCAGCGCGGCGTACTCGATGTTGGGGTCGTCGTACTCGGCCGGCAGGTACATCTTGTTGTAGATGTCATACGCCACGCAGCCGGACTTGAGCGTCGACTCGAAGTACGGTGAGCGTTTGTACCAGGGGCCGAAGTAGAGCTTGGTGGTGCTGGGGATCTCGGTCATCGGCAGCCGCCTTTCGCACAGAGAGTTGACTGACTCGTCAGTCAGGCACAGCGAGACTAGCAGCTAGGGTCTCGCGCGTGGATGATGATTTGCCGTTTGGCGTACTCCCGGATGCTGGAGCTCTTGCCCGCGCCCGGCCGGGTGCTGGACATCGGGTGCGGCAGCGGCCGGCTGACCGTCGAGCTCGAGCGCCGCGGCTGGCAGGCGGTGGGCATCGACACCCACGCGGGCCGTCTCGATCAGGCCCGCGCACGGTCGAGCGAGGTGGAATGGCGGCTGGAGGATATGGATTCGCCGCTGCGGTTTCGCGACGGCGAGCTGGACGCGGTGGTCAGCCGCTGCTCGATGATGATCGGCGCCGATCCGGTGGCGACGCTACGCGAGGTGCGGCGCGTGCTGCGGCCCGGTGGGGTGGTGCTGACGGCGATCTGGGCGGAGCCCGGTCAGAACCGCTGGTTCGCCGAGCCGCGGGCGGCGGTGGCAGACGCGCTGGGCGACGCCCAGGCGCAGTTCGCGCGGGCGTTCGGCCGGCTGGGAAGCGGCGACGAACTGCTCGAGGTGCATCGCGCGGCGGGGTTCGGAAACGCGCGGGTGGAGGCGGTCGTCGAGCCGGTGGAGCCCGAGTCGGCCGAGGCCCACTGGGCCGCGGTGACGAACTACATCGGCCACTTTCACCGCCTCGACGCCGAGCTGTCGGTGGAGCAGCGGGCGGCGGTGATCGCCGCCCTGGAGCCGCGCCTGACCCCGCCGTGGGTCAGGACACTGCTGGTTGCGCACGCCACCGGTGAATAGAAGGTGTCAGGCAGTTTCTATTCACGCCACGAGGCTTGAGCACTCGACGGCCGCCTCGTGAATAGAAACTGCCTGACACCTTCTATTCACTTGATACTGCCGATGGTGACCTGCAGGGTCTTGGTCTGACCGTTGCGGCGGATCTCGACCGTGGCGCTGTCGCCCGGCTTGAGCGCGCCCACGGTGCTGATCACCGAGGTGGGGCCGTGCATGACGCGCCCGTTGACCTTGACGATCACGTCGTTTGGCTTGATTCCCGCCTTGGCCGCCGGCGATCCCGCCACGACCTTGCCAACCACCGCGCCGGTGGTCGAGTTCTCGAGGTAGACGCCCAGGAACGCGTGCGGCGCCTTGCCCGTGGCGATCAGCTGGTGGGCGATCCGCGTGACCGTGTTGGACGCGACTGCGAATCCCGACGCCGACGTTGCCGCTCGACGAGTCACCCGCCTCGATCTGGCTGGTGATCCCGATCACCTGGCCGTCGGCGTTCAGGAGCGGGCCACCGCTGTTGCCGTGGTTGATCGCCGCGTCGGTCTGGATGGCGCCCGGTGATGGGCCGGCCGTTGGGCGAGGTGATGGTGCGGTTGAGCGCGCTGACGATGCCGCTCGTGACGGTGTTGGTGAGCCCGAAGGGATCGCCGATGGCCACCACCCCGTCACCCACCCGCACGCCGTTGGAGTTTGCGAACGAGAGCGGCGAGAGCGAGCTCGGCGACGCCGTGATGTGGATCACGGCCACATCGGTGGTCGGGTCGGTGCCGACCAGTTTGGCCGCGTAGGTAGACCCCTTCTTGGTGGTCACCTGGATGCTCTTGGCGTCAGCGACGACGTGCGCGTTGGTCACGATGTTGCCCAGTACGTCGATCTCGAAGCCCGTGCCCTGGGCCGCCTCTGCGCCACCGCCGAACGGCGTCTGGTCTGCCGGCGTTCGACGCGGACAGCGTCGAAACGATCTTGACGACCCCCGGCGAGTTCTGGTTATAGATCTGGTTGACCGACTTGCCGGTGGTGCGCAGATTCGACGCCGACTGGCCCGAGTTGACGGTCACCGGCCGCACGACGGTGCGCACGGTCGTGTTGCTGGGCGCGACCGTCTGCGAGACGACCAGCGCCGACACGACCGCGCCGCCGATTGCCGCCGCTGCAAATGCTCCGAGTGACCGAAACCGCATGATGCTGCTCCTCTCGACCTGATTCCCCGCATCATGGCGGCTGAACCTGGGGTAGTGCGGTGGGCGGCCTGGGATATTCCTGTGAGGCCGTCAGTAAGTGTACGATCGCTCGTGCGGTGTACACCACGCTCCTCTTCTTGCATGTCCTGAGCGCGTTCGCGCTCGCGGCGGGGATCGGTCTCTACTGGTTGATGTTCGCAACCGGCGACGGGCCGCTGCTCGGTCTGACGCGCGTCGCTCAGATCCTGTGGACGGCGGGCAGTATCTTCGTGCTCGTGTTCGGCATCTGGCTGGCTCTGCACGTGCCCGGCTACAGCATCCTGGACGGCTGGATTCTCGCCGCGATCGTGCTGTGGTTCGTGCTCGGTGCGTTCGGCGGCCGCGTCGGCAGGGGATTCTCCGAGCTGCGCTCGGGTAAAGGTGGGCGGCCCGACGTGGCGGCGCTGGCGATCATGACGGTGACGATGGTGCTGCTCTTGATCGACATGATCTGGAAGCCGGGCGCATGATCGAGCTGACGATTCGCCCGCACAGCTGGGATCTGCCGCTGTTCTTCCACATCGCCGGCGCGCTCTCGTTGATCTCCGCCCTGGTGGCCGGCTTCTGCGTGCTGGTGGTGGCCTGGCGAAGCGACGGCGACATGCGCATCAGGCTCTCGTCGATCGGCTTTCGCACGCTGCTCTACGCCGCGGTTCCGTCGTATCTGGTGATGCGCATCGCGGCGCAGCTGGTGGTGTCGAAGGAGCACCTGGACAACAGCACGGCCGAGTGGCTCAACCTGGCCTTCCCGTTCACGGACGGGGCGGGCGCGCTCCTGCTGATCGCCGCCATCCTGACGGGGTTCGGCGCCCGCCGCCAGCGCAGCGGCGGTGGGTTCGGCCTGGCCGCCGCAGCGACCGTATTGACCGGGATTGCACTGGTCTCGCTGGTCGTCGTAATCTGGGCGATGACCACCAAACCGATCTGAGCCGTTGGCGCTCGTCCTCTACGACAATCCAGCCTCCAGCAACGCGCTGAAGGTGCGGTTCCTGCTGGCCGAACTGCGGCTGCCGTGCAAACGCCGTCACGTGCCGCTGGGGTTCCCGCGGCCGGAGTGGTATCTCGAGGAGTATCCGTTCGGCACGATCCCGTTCCTGCGCGACGGCGACCTGGCGGTGGGCGAGTCCAATGCCATCCTGCGCTACCTGGCGGTACGTGAAGGTCGCGCCGACCTGTATCCCGTCGGCGGCCGCGGCGCGGTCGCGGGTCGACTGGGCGCTGGACGCGTGGTCGACGCAGCTGCGGCCCGGCTTCTACCCCGCCGAGCGATTGGGGCTGCTGCACGGCGACCTGATGAAGGGCGGCGGGCGGGCCGAGGACGTCGATCAGAACGAGCTGGCCAAGGCGATCGACCAGGCCATCCCCAAGCTCGACGTGATGGAGCGGTTCATCGCCCGCAACGGTACGGTCACAGGCAGCTTCACCATCGCTGATATCGCGATGGCGCCGGTGCTGTGGCGCTGGCAGCGGCTGCCCTTGCCGTTCGACGCGTGGCCGAGCGTGAAGCTCCTGCGCGAGACGGTCACCGCCCGCCCGGCCTTTCAGAACATCGGTGCCGTGGTGTAGCGCTCTGAATAACAGGGGTCAGACCCCTGTTATTCAGGTACCCGAGGTGACCGTGGTCGTCTCGGTCGAGGTTTCGGTCTGGGTCTGGGTCTGAGTGACCGTCGTCACCGAGCCCTGCACCGTCGTCTCGTGCGAGAGCCGCACCGTCTCGGTCTTGGTGGTACCGGCCGAGCTCTTGCCGTACGCAACACCGCCCGCCACGCCACCCAGGAGCGCCACGAGCGCAAGGCAGATGAGCAGCGCCACCTGCGACCCTGACCAGCTCGTCTTCTCGGTCGGCGGCGGCTGTGAGTAGGGGCTCTGCCCCTGCGGTGGGTAGTCGCCCTGCGGGTACTGGCCGCCGGGCGGCGGTGGAGGTGGCTGGCTCACACGCGCCACTGTAGCCAACCGCACGGCTGGAATCGGCTGTCGTGACATGATCCACCGATGGCCGAAGCGGGTCGTAAGAGCACGATCGTGGTGGTCGGCGCAGGCTCGATCGGCCTGTGTAGCGCGTGGGCGCTGGCCCGTCAGGGACACACGGTTACGGTGGTCGACGCGCGCACCGTGGGATCGGGTGCGAGCCGCGGCAACGCCGGCTGGATCACGCCCAGCCTGAGCACGCCGCTGGCCGCGCCGGGCATGCTCGCCACCGGGTTACGGTCGGCGTTCAGCCGTGACGGCGCCCTGGTGATCCGCCCCGGGCTCGATGTCGACCGCATGCGGTGGATGGCCGAGTTCGCGGTGCAGAGCCGGCGCGCCGAACTTCCGCCATGGAGTCGCCGCGCTGCACGAACTTTCGCGGCGCACGCTGCAGGGCTTCGACCAGATGCGCGCCGACGGGGTCGAGTTCGAGATGCACAGCCATGGGCTGCTGGCGCTGGCGCACTCGCCCGAGGGTCTGCACTGGTTCGACATGGGGTTCGAGGAGCTCGAGAAGCTCGGATTCGAGGGTCATCCGCAATGGCTCACCGGCGACCAGGCGCGCGAACTGGAGCCCGCGATCTCCGAGCGGGTCGAGGCGGCCATCCACTGCGACATCGACCGCCACGTCGACCCGGCCTCGTTCACCGCGGGCTGGCGGCCTCGCTGCGGGCCGGCGGGGTGGAGGTGCTCGAGGGCCGTCCCGTGCGGTCGATCCGCCGCGCCGGTCGTGACTGGGTGGTCGACGCCGACGGCCTGGATCTGCCTTGCGAGCAGCTGGTCGTGGCGGCGGGGATGGGAACGCTGCGGCTGTTGAAACCGCTCGGCGTGCGTCTGCTGATGCTGGCCGCCAAGGGCTATTCGGCCGATGTCCAGGGACCGGAGCTGACCCGCTCGCTGTACCTGTGCGAGAGCAAGATCGGCGTAACCCCGCTGGATGCGGGCACGCGTGTGGGCGGCTACTTCGAGATCGGCGCACGGTCGACCACCCCCGACCGCAAACGGGCGCTGCAGCTCCTGGCCGATACCGGTGACTACGTCTCGGGGTTCCCGACCGAGCTCGACATGCACGACGAAGGCTGGGCCGGGCTACGGCCCTCGACCCCCGACTGCCTGCCGTTCATCGGCTTTCATCCGCGCGCTCCGGGGATCATCGTGGCGACCGGCCACAACATGCTCGGCATCACCCTGGGCCCCGCGACGGGACTCGCCGTGGCCGAACTGGCCGGCGGTGCGATGCCCGGCTGGCTCGAGGCGTTCCGGCCCGATCGCTAACCGCGGTGCATAAGAGGGGTCAGTCGCCTTTTATTCACGCCAAGCCGTGCCGATATATCCACGGCCAACCTCGTGAATAAAAGGCGACTGACCCCTCTTATTCACTTCTCGAGCGGGTGCGTGGCGAGCGCCTGCACCTGGGCATCGATCCACGGAAACGCCGGGAGTGAGGTGAGCAGGTCGTGCACCTCATCGGCATCCGCGCAGCGGTACAGCGACACGTTTGCCGTGCGGCCGGGCACCCGCCAGATGCGGATCAGCTTGCCCTGGTCGATCAGCTCGCGCCCGCGCACCGCCTCGGCCTCCAGCACCGCGGCGCGCTCCTGCGGATCCATGTCGGGCGGCATGTTGACCTGGATCGAGACGAGGAACTCCACGCTCAGAACCCCGAGAGCAGGCCGCCGTCGACCACGATGCGCGCGCCGTTGATGTAGGTGTTGTCGGCCGATACCAGGTGCGAGATCGCCGCCGCCAGCTCGGACGGCTCTGCCGCGCGCCGCACGGGGAGCTTGCCGTTTTCGATGAAGTTGTCGCGAAACCAGTCGCTCTCGAGTTCGTTTCGCCCATCCACCACCGACATGCGCGTGTTCACGAACCCCGGCGCAACGCTGTTGACCAGCACCCCCATGTCGCCCAACTCCAGCGCCAGTGTGCGCGTGGCGGCGTCGAGCCCGCCCTTGGCGGCGTCATAGCTGAGCGACGTGCGTTCGCTGTTGGTGGCATGAATCGACGTGACGTTGACGATCCGTCCACCGCCCGCCGCGGCCATGGCGATGCCCGCCGCCCGAGCCAGCCAGATAGGCCCATCGAGCATCACCGCGAGCTGCCGCCGGTACGCCTCGATGGTCAGATCGGCGATCGCTTCGGGAATGAAGATGCCCGCCACGTTGACGTGCGCCCAGAGCCGGCCGTGCTCGGCGACGATCGACTCGATCAGGCGCTGGTGGCCCTCGATGTCGGCGACATCGCAGGCCACCGAAGGCTCGAATCCGCACGGCTCACGGTCCAGCCCCACCACCACGAATCCATCGCTGCGCAGCCTCTCGGCGGTGGCGGCACCGATGCCGTTCGCCGCGCCACTGACGGTCGCCACCAGCGGGTGTTGATGAAGCATCGGGCTGGGACATCGGCGGCGATCATAGCGGCTCTCCGGGCTTGACTCGTCTACGCGGGTCGTGATACAAGCTTGTACTCGCGTGAAATCACGTTTCACCATTTGAAACCAGGAGTGGTTTCGTCCCCGACGCTCCCCCGGAGGGAACATGAAGCTCTACGTACGGAAACGGTTATTGCTGATACCCGCACTGGCGGCACTGCTTGCGGTCGCCGCGGGCTGCGGTAGCAGTTCGAGCAGCGACAGCAGTGGTGGATCGAGCGGCGGGTCAACCTCGAGCGGACTGGGCTCGAGTTACGACGTGTCGAAGGCCGGTAACGTCACACTCACCATGTGGTGGCTGGGCGATCAGGAAGTACCCGGCATCCAGGCGTGGATGAAGAAGATGATCGCCGCCTACGAGGCGAAGTATCCGAACGTCACGATCAAGCAGGTCGTGCAGTCGACCGCCAACTGGACGCAGACGCAGAGCATCGCCTGCAAGGGCCAGTCTGGACCAGACCTCTGGTACAACTGGTCGGGCTCGTGGTCGCTGGAGCAGGCCTGGCCGGGCTGCACCGTCCCCAACTCCGCGGTGCTCTCGAGCTCGGACATCGCCCACAATCACCAACGTGAGCGAGACCGAGTGGCAGGGCCAGTCGTGGCTCTATCCGCTCTACCGGTTCGTGTATCCGCTGGTCTACAACAAGAAGCTCTTCACGCAGGCAGGGCTTGACCCCAACACGCCGCCCACCTCGTGGAACGCGTTCATCAGCGCGGCGCAGAAGCTCCAGCAGAAGAACATCCAGCCGATCGAGCTGGGCCTGAAGGACGGGTTCGGTGGTGAGATCCTCGGGTCGGCCACGTTCCAGAAGCAGATCTTCTCGAGCTACACCCCGCTGATCCAGATGTCGGTCAACGGCAACTTCGAGAGTGCTGCCTGGAAGTCGTGGATCACCAAGGCCGCGGCCCTCAAGCCGTACGTGAACAACGACGTGAACTCGCTCAACTTCGGCGATGCGCTGGCCAAGTTCCAGGCCGGTGACGCCGGGATGGTGTTCGGCACGCCCGGTGCGCAGGAGACGATCGCCGCCATGCAGAAGGCCGGCGACGATATTGGTGTGATGAAGCCGCCGGTGTTCGGCACCGCCGGCTATGCGGACTCGCTGGTCAACACCGGCAACGGGTTCCAGGTCACCCGGTGGTCGAAGAACCCGCAGGTCGCGGGCAGCTTCATGGCCTTCATGCACGAGCCGGAGAACCTCAACTCGCTGTACACGATGACGGGCATCTTCCCGGCCGACAACCGGTGGACGGGCTCGGACGTCAAGTCCGCGACCGACAAGCAGATGCTGGGATGGCTGAACGAGAAGAACGTCAACTATCCGGCCAACTACTACCCGACCGACCTTGACGTGAACGGCAACTTCGTTGTGTTCCAGGGCCTCTTGGGTGGAGACATGACGGTGGATCAGGCCGCTCAGACGTATCAGAGCGTCATCGAGAAGTGGCGCAAGCTGCATCCGCAGGACGTCAAGAACTACACGGAGTGGGCGTCAGGCGGTTAACGACGCACCATCTCGGGGCGGGCGGAAGTCGGGACCGCCCGCCCCGAGCATTTGCTTTAGATGAAAGTCGGATTCTTCAAACCGTGGCTCTACGCGGCCCCCCTGCTGGTGGCCCTCGCAGCCGTTTACGTCTATCCGATGGTGCAGCTAGTTCGCTACAGCCTGCAAAACGTCTCGCAGTCGCCGTACATCCCCTCGAGCTTCGCCGGGATGGACAACTTCCGGTTCGTGTGGTCGGACTCGACGTTTCACACCGCCATCGAGAACAACCTCAAGCTGTTCCTGGCGGTGCCGGTGCTGGTGGTGCTGTCGGTGGTGATCTCGGCGATCCTGTTCGAGCGCCGCCGCGGGTGGCGGTTCTACCGCACGATGATCTTCCTGCCCTACGTGCTCTCGATTCCCGTGGTCGGCGTGGTCTTCGGCTACGTGTTCCAGGAGAACGGCATCGTCAACTCGGGGCTGCGCAACATCGGTCTGGGGGCGGTGGCGCAGGACTGGCTGGGCTCGCCGCACTGGGCGCTCTGGACGATCATGGCGGTGATCATCTGGAAGGAGCTCGGGTTTGGCGTGATCCTGTGCCTGGCCCGGTTGATGAGCGTGGACGAGCACCTGTTCGAGGCCGCCCGCGTGGACGGCGCGCGCTGGTGGCGCACGCTCTGGCATGTGACCGTGCCGCAGCTCGCTCCGGCGATCGCGTTCTATGCGGTGGTCGAGCTGATCACCATGCTCTCGTGGGTGTTTGCCTACGTGTACGTGATGACCAGTGGGGGCCCGGAGAACAGCACGATCGTTTCGGAGTACTACATCTACCAGGCGGTGTTCCAGAACAACGTCGTGGGCGTTCGGCGCGGCCGCGGGTGTGCTCCTGCTGGCGGTCGTGAGCGTGTTGATCGTGCTGCGCCAGTGGGTGGCAATCAGGTATGAGGTCAGTGGCTACGAGTCCTGACCTGAGCCCGGCGGCGGCCCCCCGCCGGCCGCGCCGCGGAGCGCGCGTCTCGGCTGCGGGGATTCCCGCCCGACAGCTGGTGCTGCTGCTGTTTGCCGTGCTCGCGGCGTTCCCCATCTACTTCATGCTGATGAACGCGTTCAAGTCGAACACCGAGTACGTCAACAATGCGTTTGGCCCGCCGCACCACTGGACGTTTTCGACCATGCACCAGGCGCTCTCCGACGGTGAGCTGTTTCGCTGGCTGGGCAACTCGCTCTTCATCACCGCCGTGTCGGTGGGTGTCTCGACGGTGTTCGCCGCGCTCGGCGCCTACCCGATTGCGCTGATGCGCTGGCGCGTGGGGCGCTGGCTGCTCGGCGTGCTGATCGCGTTGATGGTGGTGCCGCCGATCGTCCTGGTGATCCCGCTGTTTCAGGAGGCGGTCAGCCTGCACGTGCTGAACACCTACCGCTCGGTGATCGTGATCTATACGGGGCTTCTGCTGCCGTTCTCGACGTTCCTGCTGGTGACGTTCTTCCGCACGCTTCCACCCGCGCTTCTGGAGGCGGCCCGGATTGACGGCGCGGGCACCCTGCGCACCTTCGTGTCGGTGATCATCCCGCTGTCGCGGCCGGCGCTTGTGACGGTGGTGATCGTGCAGGCGCTGTGGGTCTGGAACGAGGTGCTGATCGCACTGGTGTTCCTTCAGGAGTCCAACCTGCGCACGCTGATGGTGGGCCTGACCGTGTACCAGTCGCGCTATCAGCTGAACGTGCCGCTGGTGATGGCGGGGATGCTGTGGGCCACCGTGCCGATGGTGATTCTGTACCTGGCCGGGCAGCGGTTCTTCATTCGCGGCCTCACCGCGGGCGGGGTGAAGGGCTAGCCGTGACGTCCGCCCCGTCAGTAGGTAATGGTGCCGCCCGTGACGTTGATCGCCTGGCCGGTCATGTAGCGCGCGTCGGCCGAGAGCAGGAACGCGATCACGTCGGCGACCTCGGCGGCGCCCGCAGCGAAGCCCAGCGGTATGGCGTCGATCCGGCTCTGCTCCACTTGCTGGGTGGTCATTCCCCGGATGGCCGCGACGTCGGCGATCACCACGTCGTTCATCGGTGTCTCGATCACGCCGGGACAGACGGCATTCACGCGTACGCCGCGGCGCGCCCAGGCGGCGGCGAACGACCGGGTCATCGAGAGCACCGCCGCCTTGGTGGCGGCGTACACTGCGGCCTCGACCGTGGTGCCCGTCTTGCCCGCTCCCGAAGCCACGTTGACCACCGCTCCGCCCGCCGGCAGGCGGGCGCCCAGGTCGCGCGTGAGGAAGAACATCGCGCGCGCATTGACGGCGAACGTCGAGTCCCAGTCGTCCTCACTGACGTCCTCCAGCGCTCGCAGCCGGATGGTGCCGGCCGAGTTCACCAGGTGGGTGATACCGGGGGTGGCGGCCAGGCGTGCGCGGTCGGCGGCGGCGGTCAGATCGGCGACCACCGGCTCGGCGCCCGAGAGCGTCGCGAGGCCGTCGGCGTCGCGATCCACCGCCACCACGCGCGCGCCGTCGCGCAGCAGCCGTTCAACCACTCCGCGGCCGATCCCGCTGGCCGCCCCCGTCACCATGTACCGCTGATTGCTGAGTTCCATCGGAGCGCGACTATAGCGCGCCCGTGAACTCTTGATCGCGCGGGCGTAACGTGATAGAGCTATCAAAACCACAAAGCACGTTTCATCATATGAAAACACCACTTGGCACATCCATTCAATCCGTCACCCGCGCATCACTCATGCTCGAACTCGTCGCGGAACAACACGGACGTATCAAGGCAAAGCAGATTGCCGAGCATCTGCAGCTGCCGCTTCCGACCGCGTGTCACCTGCTGAACACGTTGTGTGCGGCGGGGCTCCTGGAGAAGCTGGCCGACCGCAGCTATCAGCTGGGGCACAAGGTGGGTGTGCTGGCCGAGGCGTTCAGTGCGCAGATCTCGGCGCCCGAATACCTCACCACCCTGCTGCGCGAGCTGGCGGCGGTGACCGGCGAGACCGCCTACCTGTCGGCCTGGCGCAACAACGACTCGATGCTACTCTCGATCATCGAGGGCCACCGGGCGGTGCGGGTGGCGGGGTTGCACCTGGGCTACTCGGGACACACTCACGCCCGTGCGTCGGGCAAGGTGCTGCTGGCGTTCGCCGGCGCCACGGCGCTGGACAACTACTTCAGTGAGCACATGCTGGACGGCGACGTCCCGCTGCTGCGGGCAGAGCTCGAGCAGGTGCGGATCGACGGGTACGCGGTCGACGAAGAGCAGTTCACCGAGGGCGTCTCGTGCGTCGCGGCGCCCGTTGGTGCGGGCGAGATGGCGTTGGGAATCTCGGCCCCGACGCACCGGTTCGAAGCCGACCGCGACGAGCTGATTCAGCAGGTGCTCGAAATCACAGGCAAAGCGGCCAGCCCGACGTTGCGATCGGCGACGGTATGACCGCGACCATGGCGATCGGAGGTGCACGATGAGCGGAGTGCTGGACGGCAAGGTGGCACTGGTGACCGGAGCCGGTATGGGGCTGGGCCGCGGCATCGCCCAGGCGCTGGCCGAGAACGGCGCGGATATCGCCGTGGCCGAGATCAACCCCGAGAGCGGCGAGGTCGCCGCCGCCGAGCTGGCCGAGCTTGGCGTGCGCACCCGGGCCTATGCGACCGACGTGGCCCAGGCCGACCAGGTCGAGGCGGCCTTCTCGGGCGCAGTCTCGGATCTCGGCCGGCTCGACATCGTGGTCAACAACGCCGGCATCAGCCACGTCGGCCCGCACATCACCGACACGACCGACGACGCGTGGCTCTCGTCGATCGCCGTGATGCAGACCGGCGTCTTCTACTGCCTGCGCGCGGCCGGCCGCATCATGACGGAGCAGGGTTCGGGGTCGGTGATCAACATCTCGTCGATCCGCGGCTACTCGCCCAACCCCGGCCGCATCGCCTACTGCGCGGCCAAGGCTGCGGTGATCATGATGACCAAGATCGCTGCCGGCGAGTGGGCCGAGCACGGGGTACGCTGCAACGCCATCGCGCCCGGTGTACTGCGCACGCCCATGTGGGACGCCGATGTGGCCCGCGGCGCGATCGACGAGCCGTTCTACCTGAACATGGTGCCCGCCAAGCGGCTCGGCACGCCGGCCGATGTGGGCGCGCTGGCCGTCTATCTGGCCTCGGACGCCGCGGCGTACGTGAACGGCTCGACCATTCCCATCGACGGGGCGCTGACCTCGATCCCGGCCGGTTGACCGCATGAGCGCCTCCCCCGTCGCTGCGGCCAGGCTGATGCACCTCGAGGGGCTCGAGGGCCGCGTCGCCGTGGTCTCGGGTGCCAACAGCGGCATCGGCCGCTGCGTGGCCGAGACCCTGCAGGCGCTCGGCGCCCGCGTGGCGGGGCTGGATCTGGCGGCCGACGAGATCGACGTCGACCTCACGCTGACCGCCGACGTGACCGACGAGGCGGCCGTCGATCGCGCGTTTCAGCGGGCCGAGGCCGAGCTGGGCCCGGTCGATGCGGTCGTGACGTGTGCCGGGGTCTTCAAGCCGGTGGATACCGCCGACCTGACCCTGGCGGAATGGCGCCGCACGCTCGACATCAACCTGACCGGCACGTTTCTCTGCGCGCGCCGCGCGGTTGGGCCCATGGCTGCGCGCGGCCACGGCCGGATCGTCACCCTCGCGTCGGGGGCGGGCCTGGACGGCGGCTCCGAGGCATGCGCGCACTACGCGGCGTCCAAGGGCGGCGTGATCGCGCTGACCAAGGCGCTGGCCAAGGAGTATGTGCGGCACGGAGTGCTCGTCAACTGCGTGGCCCCGCGGGCCGTGCGCACACCGATGCTCGACGGGATGACCGACGGCATGGACGAGCTGGTGCCGGTGGGCCGGATCGCCGAGCCCGACGACGTCGCCGCGGCCGTGGCCTTTCTGTGCTCGGCCCACGCCGCGTACGTGAGTGGAGAAGTGCTCGTATTGAACGGCGGCTGGTGGTAGGCCGCCCCGCATGATCGGAAAGGAGTGCCGATGACCCTCGGAACCGAATACCTCACCCAGGACGCCGCACTGATCCCCGAGATCACCATGGAGCGGCTGCCCAATCGCATCGATCGGCTGGTGCAGTGGATGGAGCAGAACTCGCTCGACGCCACGGTCGGCTTCGGGTCGGTCAACGCCGCCCACCTCGCCGGCTACCACCGCTACTACGGCGGGCCGTCGTGCGTGGTGGTCGGCCGCGACGGGTCGGTCACGCTCGCGGTGATGTTCGACGAGGTGCCGGTGGCCGAGGATCTGGGCACCGCCGGCACCGTGCTGCCCTACGGCGAGCGCGGGTTTGGCCTGAACCTCAACCCTCTGCCGCTGCTGGCCGACGTGGTTGCGGGCATCGACCATGTTCGCTCCGCCCGGCGCATCGGCTTTTGCGACGAGCTGGGCGGGATGGCTCCGCTGATTCGCGCGGCGGCCGACGCCGAGCAGGTCGACGCCGGCCAGGCGCTGCATGACATCCGCATCCTCAAGGATGAGGACGAACTGGCCAAGGTGCTGTTCAGCTACGAGCTGTGCTGGATGGCCCAGGCAAAGATCGCCGAACTGGCCCAGCCGGGCATCACCGAGATCGAGCTGTTCTCGGCGGCGCTCTCGACGGCGCAGAACGCCAACGGCGCGCCGATCGAGTTTCTGTGCGACCTGCTCTCGGGGCCGCTCACCTCGAAGGTCTGCTGCCCGATCCACGTGGCCAGCCCGCGGGTGGTGCAGGACGGCGACGTGGTGGTGGCCGACGTTGCGCTGGGTGCGCGCGGCTACTTCGGCGACTCGGCCGAGACGCATGTGGTGGGCGAGAACGCCAACGCCTCCGAGCAGCGCGCCGTGCTCCTGGACATCCTGGCGCAGGCGGGTCGCGAGATGGTGCCGGGCACGCTCTCGTCGGCGATCTTCGAGAACGTCGACCAGCGCATCAAGAAGGCCTTCCCGGGCGGCGAGTTCCCGCATCACGGCGGCCATGGCATCTCGGTCTCGGCGTTCGAGGATCCGCATCTGATCCCCACCGACCACACCCCGCTGCAGAACTGGATGCTGCTCGCCTGCGAGCCCGGCGTCTACTACGACGGTGTGTCGGGCGCGCGGGTCGAGAACATCTTCCTGGTCACCCCCGACGGCGGCGTTGAGCTGCGCAAGGCGATGGGAGCGAAGTGATCAGCCCCAACCGCGTCCACCACACCGGCTACACCGTCTCGGATCTCGACCGGTCGGTCAGCTTCTACCGCGATCTGATGGGGATGGAGGTGATCGCCCAGCAGGAGAAGCAGGGCGGCTACCTGGCCGAGATCGTGGGTTACCCCGACGCGCACGTGCGCATGGCGCATCTGCGCGTACCGGGCGACGATCATGTGCTGGAGCTGTTTCAGTACCTGGCTCCGCAGGGCTCGGCTCCGGCGCGGATCGAGCCGTGTGACGTGGGCACCGCCCACCTGTGCTTCGTGGTGGACGATCTGCCCGACGTCCACCGGCGGCTGGTGGAAGCGGGTGTCGACACGTTCGTCAGCCCGCCGATCCAGGTCGACACCGGCATCAACACCGGTGGCTACGGGGTCTATCTGCGCGATCCGGACGGCATCGTGCTGGAGATCTTCCAGCCGCCGGCCCGACCCGGGGAGCCCTCGTGACCGACGTGGCTCCCGTGGGCCTCGAGAGCACCCAGCTGGTGCAGATGCTGCAGCGGATGATCGAGATCCGTGGGTTCGAGGACGAGGTCATGCAGCTCTTCCAGAAGAACCTGGTGCGCGCCTCCACGCACCTCTGCCAGGGCCAGGAGGCGGTCAGCGTGGGTGCGTGCTCGGCGCTCGAGCCGGGCGACACCATGACCTGCACGTATCGCGGCCACGGCGCCGTGCTTGCCATGGGCGCGCCGCTCGACCGGGCGTTCGGCGAGATCCTGGGCCGTGAGGAGGGGCTCTGCGCCGGGCGCGGCGGGTCGATGCATCTGACCGATCTCTCGGTGGGTGCACAGGGCTCGTTTGCCGTGGTCGGCGCGCAGCTGCCGTTCGCCTGCGGGGCGGCGTTCGCCGCACAGACGCTGGGCACAGGGTCGGTCGCACTGACGTTCTTCGGCGACGGCACCACCAACATCGGCGCCTTCCACGAGGCCATGAACCTGGCCGCCATCTGGAAGCTGCCGGTGGTGTTCATGTGCGAGAACAACCTGTACGGCGAGTACTCGCCGATCGCATCGACCACGCCGGTCACCGAGCTTTGGCGGCGCGCCGAGAGCTATGCCATGCCGGCCGCGCGGGTGGATGGCAACGACGTGCTGGCGGTGCATGCCGCCACGCGCGAGGCGCGCGCTCGAGCGGCTGCCGGCGAGGGCCCGACCATGATCGAGGCGCTCACCTACCGGCACATGGGCCACTCGCGTTCGGATCCCGCCACCTACCGGCCGGCGGGCGAGCTGGATCAGTGGAAGGAGCGCGATCCGATCGACAACCTGGAGCGCGAGCTGGCCGGGCGCAGCGACGTGGACGCAGGTGAACCCGGGGCTGCCCGTACACGGGCTGAGACGGCCGTGGCCGAGGCGCTCGAGCGGGCGCTGGCGTGGTCGCAGCCCCCTGCCGAAAGCCGCTTTGACTACGTGTGGGCGGTGCAGTCATGAGCGAGACCGTGACCTACCGCGAGGCGGTCATCCGCGCGCTCGGCGACGAGCTCGAGAACGACGCCAGGGTGGTGCTGATCGGCGAGGACGTGGGTGCCGCGGGTGGCGTGTTCAAGGCCACCGAGGGTCTGTACGACCGGTTCGGCGGCACCCGCGTGCGCGACACGCCGATCTCCGAGCAGGCGATCGTCGGCACGGTGCTGGGTGCGGCCGTTTCAGGCCTGCGCCCGGTGGGCGAGATCATGTTCGCCGACTTCTCGGGCGTGTGTTACGACCAGATCGTCAACCAGCTGGCCAAGTACCGGTTCCAGTGCGGCGGCCAGGTGACCGTGCCGGCCACGCTGCGGATGGCCGGCGGCGGCAGCCTGGGATTCGGCGCCCAGCACTCGCAGTGCGTCGAGAACTGGTTCCTGCAGACGCCGGGGCTGAAGCTCTGCGTGCCGGCCACGCCGGCCGACGTGTACACGCTGATACGGGCCGCGATCCGCGACGACGATCCGGTGATCGTGTTCGAACACAAGGCGCTCTACGGCATCAAGGGCGAGCTGCGCACCGACGGCCCGCCGATCGGCAAGGCCGAGATCGTTCGGCCGGGCGGCGACGTGACGGTGGTCGCCACCCAGCTGATGCGCCACCGGGCGCTGGACGCGGCCGAGCGGCTGGCCGCCGATGGGGTGGAGTGCGAGGTGATCGACCCGCGCACGGTCGCGCCGCTGGATACGGCCACCGTGCTCGAGTCGCTCGGCCGCACCGGCCGGATCGTCTGTGTGCAGGAGGCGCCCGCGGCCGGCAGCTGGGGCCAGTCGGTGCTCTCGACGGTCGCCGTGGAGGCGTTCGAGCTGCTCGACGCCGCCCCCGCGTTGGTGGCGGCCGATCCGATCCCGGTGCCGTACGCCCAGTCGCTGGAAGATGCGACGCTGCCGTCGGTCGACAGGATCACGTCGGTGATCCGCGAGGTGGTCGCCGGTTGAGCGAGCCGCTCACCATCCAGGCGCTCGAGGTCATCCCGCTGCGCGCGCCGCTGGGACGCACGTACCACGGCAGCACCTACCACATGACCCACCGCGCGACGGTGCTCGTGCGCGTGCGCACGTCGGCCGGCATCGTCGGCGAAGGCTATGCGGGGGACGAGGACGCGACCATGGCCGAGCTGGTCGAGGTGATCCGCGACGAACTCGCGCCGCGGGTGATCGGCCAGGACTGCTTTGCGACCGAGCGGGTATGGGAGCTGGGCTACCCGGTCACGTTCGACATCCTGCGCGACCGCCGCATCGGGCTCGTGGCCCTGGCGGCGCTGGACGTGGCCGTCTGGGACGCCGTCGGCAAGGCGCTCGAGCGGCCGCTGTGGCAGCTGTGGGGCGGCTACCGCGACTCGGTCGAGATGATCGTGATCGGCGGCTACTACGACGGCGGCATGAGCATCGCCGAGGAGATGGCGCTCTACCGCGAGATGGGCCTGGCCGGCTGCAAGTTCAAGGTGGGCGGCGCGACCCCCGAGCGCGACGCCGAGCGGGTGACCGAGGCGCGGGCGGCGGCCGGCGACGACTTCGTGCTGATGGTCGACGCCAACCAGGGATATCAGGTGTCCGCGGCGATCGACCTGTGCCGGCGGATCGACGGGTTGAACGTACGCTGGTTTGAGGAGCCGTGCCGCTGGCACAACGACCGCCGCGATCTGCGTGACGTGCGGGCGATCGGCGGCATTCCCGTGTGCGCCGGGCAGACCGAGCTGTCGGTCAGCGGCTGCCGCGACCTGATGGAGGCCGGCGCGATCGACGTCTGCAACTTCGACTCGTCGTGGTCGGGCGGGCCCACCGCGTGGCGGCGCTGCGCGGCGGTGGCCGGAGCCTACGATGTGGCCATGGGCCACCACGAGGAGCCGCAGGTCGCGCTGCATCTGATCGCGAGCCAGGCGCACGGCACCTACGCAGAGTGTTTTCACCCGGACCGGGACCCGTTCTGGTGGAATCTGATCGCCAACCGCCCCGACCCGGTGGGTGGCCGGGTGCAGCTCTCGGACCGGCCCGGGCTGGGCTGGGAGCTCGACGTGGACTACATCGAACACCATCGGGTCGACCGGTGAAGGAGGACGCATGGCTGAGGTTCTGATCGACGGGGTCGAGAAGGTGTACGCGGACGGCACCCGCGCGGTGACTGATCTCAACCTGCGCATCGACGACGGCCATCTGCTGGTGATCGTCGGCCCGTCGGGCTGCGGCAAGACCACCGCTCTGCGGATGGTCGCGGGGCTCGAGGAGATCTCGAGCGGCACCATCTCGATCGGCGACCGGGTCGTGAACGACCTCGATCCGGGCGAGCGCGATGTGGCGATGGTGTTCCAGAACTACGCCCTCTACCCGCACATGACCGTGTACGGCAACATGGCGTTCCCGCTCAAGCTGGCCCGCGTGCCCAAGGCCGAGCGCGACACCAAGGTGCGGGCCACCGCCCGCGTGCTGGGGCTGGAGCAGCATCTGGAACGCAAGCCGCCGCAGCTCTCCGGAGGCCAGCGCCAGCGGGTGGCGATGGGCCGTGCGATCGTGCGCGAGCCGAGCGTGTTTCTGATGGACGAGCCGCTGTCCAACCTCGACGCGAAGCTGCGCGTGCAGATGCGCTCCGAGATCTCGACGATCCAGAGCCAGTTCGGCGTGACCACGCTCTACGTGACCCACGACCAGGTCGAGGCGATGACGATCGGCGACCGCGTGGCGGTGATGCGCAAGAGCCATCTGCAGCAGGTGGCCGACCCGCAGACGATCTACGACCACCCCGCTAACCTGTTCGTCGCGAGCTTCATCGGGTCGCCGCCCATGAACCTGTTCCAGGCGACCGTCGAGCGCGATGCGGGCGGCTACGTGCTGGTGGCGGGCGACCGGCGGATCGCGGTTGACGCGGCCGAGGTGGAAGCACATCCGGGGTTGGCGAACCGGGCGGGCGGGCCGGTGGTGGCCGGGGTGCGCCCCGAGCGGCTGCGCGGCGGCGAGCCGGGTGAGGGCCGCAGCCTGCGCGGACACGTCGTGCTGGTCGAGGCGCTCGGCTCCGATCTGCTCGCCCACCTGCGGCTGGACGGTGTGCGGCCGCTGAGCGAGAGCCAGGCGGCGCTCGCCAACGATGTGGAGGATGCGGCCGAGGCCGAGGAGTTGACGTCCGAGTCCCACGCGGCGCTGGTTGCCCGGCTCGACCCGCGGCTCGCCGTGGAAACCGGCGCGAGCCTCGAGGTCACGGCAGACCCCGGATCGCTCTACTTCTTCGACCCCGAGACCGGCCTTGCGCTCGACTCTGCGTGAGCGTCAGGGGGCGACGGCAGTCGACCCGCGCACGATCAGTTCCGGTGGCCGGCTGACCACGACCTGACCGGGCGAGGCGCCGTGGATCATGCCCAGGAGCGCATCGACCGACCTGCTGCCCAGCTCGGCCAGAGGCATGCGCACGGTGGTCAGCGGCGGGTTGAGATAGGGCGCGTGGGGGATGTCGTGCAGACCCACCACCGAGATGTCGTCCGGCACGCGCAGACCCGTGTGCTGCACGGCGGCCATGGCACCGACGGCGGCGACCGAGTTGGCGACGACGATCGCCGTCGGTCGCGGTGTGAGCTGCAGCAGGTTCGCCGCAGCGGTGAGGCCGCCGACCTCGTCGAAGGTCGACTCCGCCACGTAGCCCGCAGGTACCTCGAGGCCCGCTTCGGCCATCGCGTTCAGGTATCCGCGGCGGCGCCGCCGGGCGGTGTCGACGTTGAGCGGCCCGGCGATGTGAGCGATCCAGCGGTGCCCCAGCGAGATCAGGTAGCGGGTGCCCACCGCAACGCCCGTCTGGTCGTCGAGGATCACGCTCGGTCCGCTGTCGCGTTCGCGGCGGTTGATGAGGATCGCAGGCGGAGCCCCTGGGCCGTTCATGCGCGGCACGCCCTCGGCAGTCGCGATGGCGTACAGCAGTCCGTCCACCCGGTCCTCGAGGATCTCGGTGCGCATGCGCACGTCACCACCGGCGATCAGCAGCACGTAGCCGGCCGCGCGGGCGCGGGCGTCGGCAGCCTCTGCGATCTCGGCATAGAGCACGTTGCGCAGGTCGGGAACGACCATGCCGATTGCCAGCGTGCGGGCGGTCTTGAGTGCGCGCGCAGCGGTGTTGCGGCGGTAGTCCAGGCGGCGCACCGCCGCCATCACGCGCTCCTCGGTTTCGGGCCGCACAGTCAGCGACTGGTCGCCGCTCAGCAGCCGCGAGACCAGCGATGGATCGACTCCGGCCTCGGCGGCCACGTCCTTCATCCGTACCCGGCGAACCGGGGGCGTCCCATGTGCCATTCGTCAAGTGTACAGTGGAGAGCACCCTAAACCACTGATGCCTAGGAAGGTCAATCGAATGAGTAAGAGGCTTGCGGGAAAGCGCGCATTGCTCACCGGTGCGGGCGGTGGACTGGTCGCCGAGATCGCCCGGGTGTATGCCGCCGAGGGGGCGGAGCTGGTTCTGGCCGGGCGCACGCTGGCGAAGGTCGAGGCGGTGGCGGTCGCGTGCGGTGCAACCGCGATCGAGCTGGACGTGGCCGATTCGGCCGCCGTCGCGACTGCCGTGACAGCTGCGCACAGCCGCCTGGGCGGCCTGGACGTGGTGGTCAACGGCGCGGCCATCGACACCGGCTGGGCGCCGTCGGCAGACATGGACCTCGCGGTGTGGGACTCGACCATCGCGATCAACCTGTCGGGCACCTACTACGTCTGCCGGGCAGCGATTCCGCTGATGGTGGCCGGCGGTGGAGGGGCGATCGTCAACATCACGTCGGTGGCCGGCCACAAGGCCTGGGCCGAGGATGTCGCCTACAACGCCTCGAAGGCCGGTGTGACGCAGATGAGCCGCACGATGGCTGTGGAGTACGCGACGGACGGCATCCGCGTCAACTGCCTGGCACCGGGCGTGATCGACGCCGGGCTGACCGATACGGTGACCGATCCCGCAGACCGTGACTCGCTGGTGGCCATGCATCCCATGGGACGCATGGGCACGACTGCCGAGGTGGCCGAGGCGGCGGTGTGGCTGGCCTCCGACGCCTCATCGTTCACCACGGCCTGGACGGTCGCCGTCGACGGGGGGTTCCTCGCATGATCACGCTCGAATCCGCCGATCTGCTGGTGCGGCTCGACCCGGCGCACGGCGCTGAGATCCTCGACCTGGTCGATCTCGCCACCGGCCGCCAGCTGCTGGGCCGGCCGCCGTTTGGCTCCGAGCCGATCCTGGGCGGCGACCTGGACGAGGATCGCTGGACGCAGTCCTACCGGGGAGGCTGGCAGACGGTGCTGCCCAATGCCGGCAACCGCGGCACGAACGCGACGGGCACCCACGGATTTCACGGCCGCGCCTCGAACGATCCGTGGCAGCTGCTGGACGCGAGCGCCGCCGAGGCGACCTGCGCCTGGAGCGGTCACGGCCTGGACGTGCAAAAGCGCGTCGCACTCGCCGACGGGGCGGTGCACGTGTCGTATCGCATCACCTCGGCCCGAGGGTGCCTCGCTGGTGGCACTCGAGCACATGTCGGCCGGACTCGAGCTGATCGAGCCCGGCGTGCGGCTGCACATCCCTGCGGGGCAGGCCTATGAGCTGAGCGAGCAGTCCGGCCCCATGCGGCCGCCGGCAGAGGCTCCGCGCTTCCCCGAGATCCTGCTGCAGGATGGGAGCGTCGAACGGGCCGACAGCTGGCCCATCACCGAGCCGCGCAGCCGTCTGTTCGCGGTCGCCGACCTGCCCGCCGGATGGGCGGTGGTCGAGAACGCCGGGCGCGACCAGGGGCTCGCCGCCGCGTGGGATCTGGACTGGTGGCCGCACATGTGGATCTGGCACGAGAACCGGGTCAGCGGCGGCGATCTGGCGGGAGAAGGCCGAGATCATCGCGTTCGAGCCCTCCAGCGTGCCGCACAGCCTGGGCCTGCCGGTGGCCGAGTCCGAAGGGCAGGCGCATCGGATCGAGCCGGGGCAGGTGGCCGAGCCGTGGATCGTGGTGCGGCCGGTGACCGGCGTCGGCACGGTCGGATCGGTCGGCGCCGACGGGCGCGTGCGGCCGTGACCGGGGGCGATGTCGGGCTGGGCTCGGCGGTGCTGCGCGACCTGTTCGGCACGCCGCAGGTGCGCGCGCTGCTGGACAGCCGGGCGATGGTGCAGGGCTGGCTCGACGCCGAGGCCGCGCTGGCTCGGGCCCAGGCGGCGGTCGGCGTGATTCCGGCCGCTGCGGCCGACCGGATCGGATGCCGAGGCCGATGCCGCGCTCTATGACCTCGACGCGCTGCGCGAGGGCCTGGCCGACTCGCAGCATCCGCTGGTGCCGCTGATCCGGATGCTGGTCGAGCGCTGCGGCGAACACGGTGCGTGGGTGCACTGGGGCGCGACCACGCAGGACATCCTCGATACGGGAGCGATGCTGCAGGCGCGGGCGGCGCTGCAGCCCATCCGGGACGACCTCGATGCCGCCCAGCGAGCCGCCCAGGCTCTGGCCCAGCGGCACGCCGCCGACCCGGTGGCCGGCCGCACGCACGGCCAGCACGCGGTGCCCATCTCGTTCGGCCAGAAGGCCGGGTCGTGGGCCGGCGAGATCGGCCGCGCGATCGCACGTCTGGACGCACTCGAGGGCGAGGCGCTGAGCGGGCAGCTGGGCGGCGCGGCGGGCAGCCTCGCGTCGCTGGGCGACGCTGCCGGCGCGGTGCGGGAGGCCTACGCCCGCGAGCTGGGCATGCCCGTCCCCGCCGAGGCCTGGCATGCCGCCCGCGACCGGGTGCGCGATATCGGCCATGCGCTGGTGCAGGCCGCCGCGGTGGCCGAGCGGGTGGCCGCCGAGGTGATCCGGCTGCAGGCCACCGAGGTTGCCGAGCTGCGCGAGCCGCTGGGCCCAAACCACGTGGGATCCTCGACGATGCCCCAGAAGCAGAACCCGATGACCAGCGAGTACCTGGTGGCGTCTGCGCGGCTGGTGTACGCCCAGGCTGCGGCGCTCGACACCGCCGCCGACCACGCCGGCGAGCGCGACATGGGGCTGTGGGCGGTGGAGTGGGTGGCGCTGCCCGAGGCGCTGATCCTCACTGCCAGCGTCGCGTCCAAGCTCGCCGCGATCCTCGCGGGGCTCGGGGTGGATACCGAGCGCATGCGCCGTAATCATCGAACTCTCGAACGGGGCGATCATGGCCGAGGCGGCGATGATGGCGCTGGCCCCGAGGTTCGGGCACGAGGGCGCCCACGAGATCGTGGCGCGGGCCAGCCGCGCAGCGGCCGAGCGCGGCCTCTCACTCGACGAGGCGCTGGCACTGGATCCGGCGGTCAGCGCCGCCGGGGTGGCCGAGAGCTGCGCGACCTGATCGCCGACCCGGGTTCGTACCTGGGCAGCGGCGAGTAGGCGGGCCCAGCCGCGCGCTGTGAGCGATCTCTCTTGCGCTCGGCAGGCAACTTTGAAACACTCACTCAATCGATTGTCTCCGTTCAGGTGTAGGTGACCCATGGGTGCAGTGTTTTCGAATGCCGGACGGCGCTTGCTGAGCGCCGTCGTACTTCTTGTCGCACTCGTTGCGCTGGCCGGCTGCGGCGGCTCCAGCTCGAGCGGCGACTCGAGCGGCGGCTCGGGCAACACCAAGCCGGCCCCGGCCACCATCAACGTCTGGCTCGCCGGATTGTTTGCCACCGCCACGCCGGGCACGCCCTACCGCGACTGGGTCGATGCTCAGACCACCCGGTTCGAGAAGGCAAATCCGGGCTCCAAGGTGAACATCACGCTGCTTCCGGCCAACAACGACCAGTTCTCGGCCAAGTTGCAGGCGGCGTTCACCTCCGGCCAGGTGCCCGACGCGATGCTGATCTACTCCGGCGGTTACACCACGCCGTACATCCCGTCGCTGAAGCAGCTGAACCCCTACATCGACGCCAACTCGGGCATGTACGACTCGATCACGAACTGGGATCTGTCGTGCGCCAACCTGAACTGTGAGAACGGCAAGGGCCAGATCTACGGCGTGCCGATCGATTTCGGCTCCTACGGGCTCTTCTACAACAAGAAGCTGTTCAAGGATGCCGGCGTCTCGACGCCTCCGACGACGTTCGACGAGCTGATCGCGGACTGCGGCAAGTTCAACGCCAAGCACATCATCCCGCTGGCCTACGGCGATCGCGACGGCTACTCCACCGACAACTGGGTGACCTACCAGTACGTCTCGTACTTCGACACCGGCGACGTGACCAAGCTGAACGACGGCACGATGAAGTACACCGATCCCAAGGTGGTCGATCCGCTGCAGCAGGTCACCGAGCTGAACACCAACCACTGCGTCAACACCGACGCCAGCACCCGCGAGAACTCGAGTGCCAACGAGTACTTCACCTCGGGCAAGGCGGCCATGGTGCTGATGTACCCGTTCGTGATCTCCGACTTCGAGAAGGCTCTGGGCAAGAACCTCGGCCTGGCCAAGCTGCCGACGTTCGGCACCGGCCCCCTGGCGGGCAGCTCGGCGGGTAACTCGTTCCACAACTGGGTGATCCCGGCCAAGGCCAAGAACGCCGATCTCGCGTTCCAGTTCGTCAAGATCGCGACCGACGCCACCGCCGGCAACGATCTGGCGAAGATGGTCGGCTCGCCGCCCGCCAACAAGCAGGCGCAGACCGAGATCACCGACCCCAACGTCAAGTTCTTCGCCCAGCTTGGCGCCGATCCGGGCATTCCGTTGCTCGACAGCGTGATCCCGGTGAACCTGGCGCTCTACTACTACAAGCAACTGCAGGCAGCGTTCGCCGGTTCGACCTCGCCGCAGAAGGCGATGGAGAACGTTGACACAGAGCGCCAGCAGCTCAACCCCTAGGGGCTCCTCACCGCCGGGCGCCGGCATCCGCCGGCGCTCGGCCCTCGGGAGGCTCGGGCGGATCGAGTGGCTGTGGGGAGTGATCTTCGCGGCCCCGGCGGTGATCCTGATCGCCGTGTTCGTGGCCTACCCGCTGGGGACCGTCATCTACTACGGGTTCACCCGCTGGAACGGGCTCAGCCCGGCCGAATGGGTCGGCTTCCACAACTACCGCGTGCTGACGGGCGACCCGGTGTTTCGCACGGCGCTGCGCAACAACTTCCTGTTCGCGCTCTCGGTGCCGATCCAGATGACGCTGCCGCTGGTGCTCGCATACCTGATCCACATGCGCATCACCGGCTGGTCGTTCTTCCGCGCCACGTTCTTCATCCCGGCCACGATCGCGACCGTGGTGGTGGGAATCGTGGCCTACGTCCACGTTCCAGGTAAACGGCGCGCTGAACAGCATCCTGGGAGCGGTCGGCCTGCATTCGGCTCGAGCACAACTGGCTGGCCAGCGCGCACACCTCGATCCCGCTGATCCTGTTCGTCGTGGTGTGGGCCAACTTCGGCTACAACGTGCTCATCTACCTGGCCGGCATGAGCCGCGCTCGACCCGGCGCTCGAGGAGGCCGCGCGGATGGACGGCGCGGGAGCCTGGCGGGTGCTGTGGTCGCGTGGTCGCGCCCAACCTGCGGCGGGTGATGGAGCTGGTGCTGGTCACCTCCACCGTGACCGCGTTTGCCTACATGTTCACCTACATCTATGTGATCACCAACGGCGGCCCGGGGTTTGACACCAACGTCGCCGAGTTCCAGATCTACTACCAGTGGTTCACCAACGGGAATGCGGGCTACGCGTGTGCGATGGCCACGGTGCTCCTGCTGATCACGGTGCTGCTCGGGCTGATCCAGATTCGGGTGCTGACACGGAGGGCCGAGGCGTGAGCCAGCGCGGCAGTTCGGGCCGGCTGATGCAGCTTCCCGCCGCGCAGCGCTGGCCGCTGATCGTGGGCATGCTGCTGCTCTCGGCGTCGGCGTTCTTCCCGCTGTACTTGATGGCCTCCAACGCCTTTCGCACCAACCTCGACTGGGCCAACAGCCAGATTGGCCTCCCCACGACGGCGAGCCTTGGAGCGTTCCGGCGCGCCTGGGTAGGGGCGAGCATCGCGTCGTCGTTCGTCAACTCGATCGAGATCGCGCTGGGCACGGTGGTGCTCTCGATCGTCTTTGCGACCATGGCCGCCTACGCCTGTTCCAAGATCGCCTGGCGGCGCCGGGCGGTGGGCCAGGTGCTGTTCCTGGCGCTGCTCTTCTGGATCGTGGTGCCGCCGCTGGTGCTGCTCGTGCCGGTCTACATCGAGCTGGTCAGCCTCCCGCTGATCCACATCAATCTGCTCGACTCCAAGTTCGGCATCGTGCTGGTGTACACGGCCGTCAACCTGCCGTTCAACGTGTACCTGATGACCGCCTACTTCCGTTCGTTGCCCGACGAGCTGCTCGAGGCCGCCCGCATCGACGGTGCCTCGGTGCCGCAGACCTTTGCCCTGGTGATGGTGCCGCTGGCCCGCCCCGCGCTCGCCACGCTCGCCATCTTCAACTTCCTGTGGGCGTGGAACGAGTTCATGTTCGCGCTCTTCATCCTCACGTCCACCAGCACCAAACCCCTGACCGTGGCGGTCCAGCAGCTGCAGGGCCGGTTCGACCAGGATCCCACCGGGCTGATGGCCGGTCTGTGCATCGCGACGCTGCCGGTGATCGGCGTCTACCTGATCTTCCAGCGCCACCTGGTGCGCGCCATCACCGCCGGCGTGGGTAAGTGAATCTAGGGGTCAGTCCCGGTGAATAAGAGGGGTCAGTCGCCTTTTATTCACGATAGGCGCTTCGGTAGACAGGTGGCGGTCCGCGTGAATAAAAGGCGACTGACCCCTCTTATTCAGGCGTAGCCGTCGCCGTAGCGGTAGCGCTTGACGAACTCGTCGTCGATCTCGATGCCCAGGCCCGGCCCGGTGGGGATCGCCAGCGCACCGTCGTGAAGCTCGAACGGCTCGGTCAGGAGCTCGCCCACCAGCGGTGAGTTGGCCACCGAGAACTCCGAGAGGGTGGGGTTGTCGAGCGCGGCGGTGAAGTGCAGTGACGCGGCCACCAGGACGCCGGTCGAGAAGCAGTGCGGTACCACCTCGACGCCGGTCTCGCGGGCCAGGTCGGCGATCTGGCGCGCCGACGGTGAATCCGCCGCAGCGGGCGAGGTCGGGCTGCAGCACATCCACGTGGCCC
Source organism: uncultured Actinomycetes bacterium (assembly GCA_963796875.1). Taxonomy (GTDB): domain Bacteria; phylum Actinomycetota; class Thermoleophilia; order Gaiellales; family JAICJC01; genus CAVPTL01. Next base: position 392,839 of record CAWCNL010000002.1, on the reverse strand, counting down.
TGCTCGACGAGCGTGCGGTATGGCGCCGATGCCCGAGTCGGCCTCGCCGGCGGCGATGCGGATCGGGGCGCGGTCTGCCAGCCGCCGGTAGCCGGTGTAGTCGTCGGCGGCCAGCGGCTCCTCGAGCCAGTAGAGATCAAGATCGGCGGCGGCTTCGAGCAGGCTCAGCGCGGTCTTGACGGTGTAGGCCATGCCGCCGTCGACCATCAGCTTGCGATCGGGGCCCAGCACCTCGCGGGCGGCGGTGAGCAGCTCGATGTCGGACTCGAGGCTGCGGCCGAGCGGTCCCCAGCCGAGCTTGAGAGCGGTGTAGCCGGCCAAAACGGCGCGCTCGGCCAGCTCGCGCACCTCGGTGGCGCGTCTCGGGCATGACCTCGCTGGCATACACCAGCATCGTGTCGCGGCGGCGCCCGCCGAGCAGCTCGGCGACGGGCAGGCCGGCCGCCTTGCCGGCGATGTCCCACAGCGCCATGTCGATCGCGCTGATCGTGTGCAGCGCCGCTCCTGCGCGGCCGTAGTGATAGGCGCCCATCCACATCTCGCGCCAGAGGCGTCCGATCCTGAGTGGATCTTCGCCCACCAGAAGCTCGGCAAGTCCGCGCGCGACCGCGTGGGAGGAGGGCATCTCGATGATCGTACGGGCCACGTAGGGAGACGTGTCGGCCTCGCCGATCCCCACTACACCCTCGTCGGTGTGAATCTTGACAAGAAAGGCGTCCTGAGTACCATCGGCGCGGGTGGTGTCCACCTGGGAGAGCCTCAGGACGATCGGTTCAACGCTCGTGATCTTCATCGAGCGATCATAATGCGGAGCAGTCATGGATGCCCTGGTATGGCACGGAGGAGCGCAACTCGCGCTCGAGGATCTGGAGGAGCCGCAGCCGGCCGTCGGGCAGGTCGCGTTCGACGTCGCGCTCGCCGGAATCTGCGGTTCCGATCTGCACCCCTATCGCGGCCACGCCGGGCCGCGTGTGCCTCCGCTGGTGCTGGGGCATGAGGCGGTGGGCACATCGCCCGGCTCGGACGGCCGGTTCGTGCTGTTTCCCATCGTCAGCTGCGGCCACTGCGCCGCGTGTCTGCGCGGCGAGGTGAATCTGTGTGCCACGCGTGGCCTGGTCGGTCTCGACCGCCAGGGTGTGTTCGCCGGACGGGTGGCGGTGGGGCCGGACGCGCTCGTGCCGATCCCCGCCGGCGTCGCCGACGAGACGGCGGTGCTGACCGAACCGCTGGCCACGCCGGTCTCGGCCCTGCGCGCATCCGGCGCCGCGGCAGGCGACCGGGTGGTGGTCTTCGGGGGAGGGCCGATCGGCCTGCTGACGGTCTATGCGTGCGGCGTGCTGGGCATCGCCGCCCAGCTGGTCGAGCCGCTGGCCCACCGCCGCGAGTTGGCGCTCGAGATGGGCGCGCTCGCGGCGCACCCGTCGGCTGACGTCCTCGAGCCCGGCAGTTTCGATCTGGCCGTCGACGCGGTGGGCATCGAGCCGACCTGGACGCGCGGCGATCCGTGCGGTGCGGATGGGCGGAACGGTGACCATCGTCGGCCTGGGCGCCGCCGAGGGCAATCTGGCGGTGGGCGACCTGGTGCGGCGCGGGTATCGCCGTGCGCGGCCACTACGCCTACACCCGCGCCGACTTCGAGGCCGCGCTGGCAATGCTCGGCGAGCACCCGCCGCCGCTCGGATGGCTCTCGTCGATGCCGCTGGGCGACGGCGCCGAGGGATTCCGGCGGCTGGTCGACGAGCCGGACGATTACGTCAAGGTGCTGCTCAGGCCGTAGCGGCCGGCGCGGCGGTCAACGCGGCGCCGGTCTCGGTGTCGAAGTAGTGCAGGTCGGCGTGGTGGACGGCGAGCTCGAGCGGCTGGTTGGCGGGGATCGGCCGGCGGCTGGCCACGCGCGCCGTGAACACGGCCCGGGTCTCGTCGGCGAAGAGCTTGCCCTCGTCGCCCTCCTCGGCCGAGCGCACCGAATCGGAGTCGACCCGCGGCGCCGCCGACCGGGAAGATCAGGTTGCTCTCGGCGCCGAGGCTCTCGACCACTTCGGGCGTGATCGTCACCCGCGGCAGGTCGACCCCGTCGCCGGGCAACACGAAGTCGGTGGGGCGGATCCCCAGAATGACATTGCCGGGCCGGCCCCTGACCGGGGCGTTGTCGGCCAGCGGCAGCGAGATGCCGGCGAACTCGAGGCTGTCGGCAGTGACCTCGGCGGTGACCAGGTTCATGGCCGGTGAGCCGATGAATGCGGCCACGAACAGGTTTGCGGGGTTGTCGAACAGCTGCTGTGGTGTGTCGCACTGCTGCAGCACGCCGTCGCGGAGCACCGCGACGCGCTGGCCCAGGGTCATCGCCTCGGTCTGGTCGTGGGTCACGTACACCGTGGTCACGCCCAGCCGCTCGTGCAGGCGCGCGAGTTCGGCGCGCATCGACACGCGCAGCTTGGCGTCGAGGTTGGACAGCGGCTCGTCCATCAGGAACGCCTTGGGCTCGCGCACCATCGCGCGGCCGATCGCGACCCGCTGGCGCTGTCCGCCCGAGAGCGCCGCGGGGCGCCGCTTCAGGTAGTCGGTCAGGCCCAGGGTGGCGGCGACCTCGTCGACCCGCGTCTTGATCTCGCGGGCGGGGCAGCTTGCGCAGCTTGAGGCCGAACGCCAGGTTGTCGCGCACGCTCATGTGCGGGTACAGCGCGTAGTCCTGGAACACCATCGCGATGTCGCGGGCCCGCGGGGCCAGCTGGGTCGCGTCGACGTCGCCGATCGAGATGGTGCCCTCGGTGACCTCCTCGAGCCCGGCGATCATGCGCAGGAGCGTCGACTTACCACAACCCGACGGGCCCACCAGCACCATGAACTCGCCGTCGGCGATCTCCAGATCGATCCGATCCACCGCCCGCACACCGTTGGCGTAGACCTTCGACACGTCCCGCAATGCAATTACGCCCATGTGATGCGCGACTCCTTCGGCGATATCAACACTACAAACCTCGGGACGGATGCTATAGCGTTGGGCGCGCAGGTTCACGCCCGAACCCGAGCCCCAGGTGTTTTCCAGGAGGTCTGTCCTACATGTACCGAAAGATACGCTCATATTTGGCGGCGGCGCTGGTTGTGGGCGTTGTCGCGGCGGCCACCGGGTGCGGCTCGAGCTCATCGAGCAGTTCCAACTCGTCCGCCTCGTCTTCGGCGCCGAGCGGGCCGATTACTCTCACGATGTGGTACTGGGGTCAGCAGGAGGCCCAGGGTCTGACCAACTTCGTGAATCAGTCGATTGCGGCCTACCACAAGGCGCACCCCAACATCACGATCAAGCCCGTCTTGCAGTCGACGGACAACCTGATGCCCAACTTTGCGGCCGCGGCGAAGGCCAAGAAGGGGCCGGATATCGAGTATCGGTGGGGTGGTATCTGGGGTTTGCAGGACGCATGGGATGGAAACCTTGCAGCCGTTTCCGACTACATCCCCAAGAGTGAGTACTCGCATTATTTGAACGGCTCGGAGGATACGTACGAGAACAAGCTCTGGACCGCCCCGTGGTACGTGCAGCCGTCGTTCCCGATGCTGTATCGCAAGGACATCCTGGCGAAATACCACATCGCGCCGCCCAAGACGTTTGATCAGCTGATGACAGCGTGTTCGACCCTGCGGTCGCATAACATCACGCCGATCGCGGGCGGAGTGCAGGACGGCTGGTTCGGCGGCTGGCTCTTCTCGATCCTCGAGTCGCAGTCGTTGAGTTCGGTGAACGACCTGAAGGACGCCGTGGTCGGCACGCAGAAGTTCACCGATCCCAACCAGGCTGCCTGGTGGACGGCTCTGCAGCAGATGATCGATCACAAGTGCTGGAACGACGACATCGGTTCGCTGCAGCTCTATCAGGCGCAGCAGACCTGGGTGGACGGCAAGTCGGCGATGACCATCACGGCCGGAACCGACGTGAAGAAGTTCGTCAGCGAGGTAGGCGGCAGCAAGGTCGGTGTGATGACCATGCCGACCTACGCCAGCGGCGTCGGCGCGGGCAAGCTGGGGTCGACCTCACAGACGCTGGGCATCAGCTCGTGGTCGCCGTACAAGCAGCAGGCGGCCGACTTCATCATGTTCCTGCATACGCCGGCCGAGTTGAGTCTGTTCTACAAGGACACGGGCGCGCTTCCGGCCGACAACCGGTTCGATGCCAGCGAGATCACGGTGCCGCAGGTGAAGCAGCTCTACCAGTACATGCTCAACGGAGCGCCGTATCTGGAGAACTTCATCCCCACCGATCTCGACTCCAAGGCCAACTTCGGCGGCGTGCAGCTGATGTTCGCCGGTAAGGAGACGCCGCAGCAGGCGGCTCAGGCCACCGAGGACGACATGGCCCGGATCCGCACGATTGATCCCAGTCTGATCGACAACTTCAAGAAGTGGGCGCAGCAGCAGTAACCGAGCAGTCTGCGGCGGGGGCGAGGCGCAAACCGCCCCGCCCTCGCCGCAGGGTTCCCTGGCAGGCGCTGCTTTGGGCTGCGCCTGCCATCGTGGCGATGGCGTTTGTGTATGGCTATGGCATCTTCCGGCTGGTGGAGGAGGCCACCCATCGCGACGGCAGCTCGGTGGGTCTCGCCAACCTCCACATCGCCCTCAACGACCCGTTCTTCCGCCAGGCCGTGGGCAACAACCTGCGGCTTTTGCTGACGTTGCCGATCATCATAGGGATCGCGCTTCTGATCGCGATTCTGCTGTATGAGGGCATGGCCGGGTGGCGGTTTCACCGGGTCGCGATCTTCATCCCCTACATGCTGCCGGTGGTGGTGGTGGGGGTGCTGTTCGGACAGCTCTTGACGCTGCACGGTGCGGTCAACCAGGCGCTCCATTCGATCGGCCTGGGAGGGCTCGCGCAGGACTGGCTGGGCGATCCCGACTGGGCGTTGCGCTCGCTGGCGGGCGTGATCATCTGGCGTGAGCTGGGATTTGGCGTGATCCTGTTTTTGGCGCGGCTTTTGTCGCTGCCCCAAAACGTGTTTGACGCGGCGCGGGTGGACGGAGCCGGCTGGTTTCGCACGCATCGCAGCGTGACTCTTCCGATGATGCGTTCGATCATCGGCTTCTATTTCGTGATCGAGGCGATCACGCTGATGTCGTGGGTGTTCAGCTACGTGTTTGTGATGACCCAGGGCGGCCCCGGCCAGGCCACGCAGGTGACCGAGACCTATATCTACGAGGAGGCGTTCACCGCCAACCTGCCCTGGCTGGCGGCGTCCGCTGCGGTGCTGCTCCTGGTCGGCATCACGGCGCTTGCAGGTGCACTCTTGATCGGCCGCTACGTGTGGAACCGGGCGAGGGCCGTTTGATGGCCAGCGACCGGGCCGGCCGCATCCTGCGCCACGTGGTGCTGATCGGCTTCACCATCCTCGCACTGTTCCCCGTGTATGTGATGCTCTCGGCGTCGCTGCGCACGCAGAGCTCGTTCCTGAACCACCCGTTCGCGTTTCCCGTGCACCCGACGCTGCACGCCTACAGCGTCGCGGTGAACAACCACTTCCTGCGCTGGCTGTTCAACAGCCTGGTGCTGACGTTCGCCTCGGTGGTGATCACGCTGACGTTCTCGGCGATGGCCGCGTGGGGACTTTCGCGGTGGCGGTTCATCGGATCCGACGCGCTTCTTGGCGGTGATCATCTCGCTGATGGTGATCCCGCCGATCGTCCTGGTGGTACCGATGTTCCTGCTGGGCGCACAGCTCGATCTGATCGACACCCGGCGGATCGTGATCGCGATCTACGTCGGCCTGATGATGCCGTTCTCGGTGTACATGCTGGCCGCCTACTTCCGCACCATCCCCAGGTCGCTGATCGAGGCCGCCGAGATCGACGGGGCCAACTCGTTTCAGGTATTCCGGCGCGTGGTCGTGCCGCTCTCGTCAGCGCCGCTGATCACCCTCGCGGTCGTCAACGTGCTGTGGGTGTGGAACGAGCTGCTGATCGCTCTCACGTTCCTGCAGAGCCAGGACTCGCTCACCCTGATGGCCGGACTGACCGGATTCCAGAACCGCTACAACCTCGACATCCCCGTCGTCATGGCCGGCCTCTCACTCGCCACGCTACCCATCCTGGCCCTCTACCTCTTCGGCCAGCGCTACTTCACCCGAGGGCTGGTCGCGGGTGCCCTGAAGGGCGGCTAGGCCCAACGCAACAAACGTGCCAGGCACGTTTGTTGCGTTCAGGCAGCGCTGGCCGAGAGCGACACGCCGGTGCGCATGCGCGCGATGGCGATCAGCTCGATGAGCTGAGCCTCGGTCAGCGAGAATTTGCCCATCGCGGCGGTCACCTGGCCGGTCATCGCGCCGAGCGGGAACCGCCAGGCAGCACCCGCATCGCAGCCGGCTGAGCGCTGCAGGTCGGGCGTTGCGACGGTCGCCGTCTCCGGATCGATCAGGAGCTTGGATCGGTTTTCGGTGCTCATGCCCGCCACCTTAGCCGGGGTTCGTTGATGTTGGATGAGGTTCCCCGAGGGGAAGCGTTGGGCAGCTCGCGTTGTACAAAATGGATAAACATCCTTGCGCGGACGCCCCTCGCTGCAGGTTGTGCTTTATACTCGCGGTCGATGTCTCAATCCCCGAACCTTGAGACTGGGACGGCGCCGCCTGCCGTCCAGCTGGAGAACGTCCGCAAGACGTACGGCGAGGTGGTCGCGGTCGACCGCATCGACCTGTCGGTCGGCGACGGCGAGTTCTTTGCGATGCTGGGGCCCTCCGGGTCGGGCAAGACCACCACGCTGCGCATGATCGCCGGATTCGACCTGCCCAGCGAGGGCGTCGTGCGCCTGCAGGGCGCCGACGTCACCCGGCTTGCCCCGTACGAGCGCGACGTGAACACGGTGTTCCAGGACTACGCCCTGTTCCCGCACATGTCGATCGCCCAGAACGTCGGCTACGGCCTGATGGTGCGCAAGGTACCGCGCAAGGAGCGGCAGCAGCGCGTGGCCGAAGCTCTCGAGATGGTGCGGCTGCCCAACGTCGGCAAGCGCAAGCCCGGGCAGCTCTCGGGCGGCCAGCGGCAGCGCATCGCCCTGGCCCGCGCGCTGGTCAACCGGCCGCGCGTGCTGTTGCTGGACGAGCCGCTCGGCGCCCTCGACCTGAAGCTGCGCGAGGAGATGCAGATCGAACTGAAGGCCATCCAGCGCGACGTGGGCATCACCTTCATCTTCGTCACCCACGACCAGGACGAGGCGCTGGCCATGAGCGACCGGCTCGCGGTGTTCAACATCGGCCGTATCGAGCAGGTGGGGACGCCGGCCGAGGTGTACGAGTCGCCCGCCACCGCGTTCGTGGCGGGGTTCGTGGGCACGTCCAACCTGGTTTCGGATGAGGCTGCGCGGGTGATCACGGGTACGCCGGACACGTTCACCGTGCGTCCCGAGAAGATCCGCATGGGCGATCCGGCCGACACGGCCGGCGAGGGTGAATGCACCGTCACCGGCACCGTGCGCGATGTCGTCTACCTCGGTGTGAACACGCGATATCTGGTCGCCCTCGACCCCGGCGGCGACCTCGTTGTGATCCAGCAGAACCAGACCACGTCGTCGATGGATGCTCTGGCGGCCCGCGGGCGCCACGTGAGGCTCACGTGGGGTCGTCAGCACAATCGCCGGGTCGACGTGGTTCCCCCGACATCTGAGGAGGTATCCGTATGAGATGGCAGGACTCACGGTCGCGGATCGCGGCCATCGCCCTGAGTGCGCTGGCTCTGGCCGTCGCGGCGGGCTGCGGTAGCTCGAGTTCGAGCTCGAACTCGGGACACCAGCGCTCCCAGCGGCCAGACCATGCCGAACAACGGCAACGGTGTGCCGATGCGCACGACGATCGGCAAGGGCGAGGGTGCGCTGAACCTGATCGCCTGGCAGGGCTATACCGAGCCCAATGTGGTGAAGCCCTTCGAGGCCCAGACAGGCTGTCAGGTGAAGGTCACCTACGGCCAGACCTCCGACCAGATGGTGACGCTCATGCAGTCGGGAAACTATGACGGTGTCTCGGCCTCGGGTGACGCCACACTGCGGCTGATCGCCGGTAAGCAGGTCGCGCCGATCGATGTGAGCCTGGTGCCCGACTTCAAGGACATCAGCCCCAAGCTGCAGTCTCCTCCGCACAACACGGTCGATGGCGTGCACTACGGCGTCTCGTACGAGTGGGGCGGAAACGTGCTGATGTACAACACCAAGGTCGTGAAGCCCGCCCCCGACAGCTGGGGTGTGGTGTTCGACGGCAAGAGCTACTCGGGCAAGGTGACCGCCTACGACAGCCCGATCTACATCGCCGACGCGGCGCTCTACCTGAAGTCGGCCCAGCCGTCGCTGGGCATCACCGATCCCTACGAGCTGACCCAGCCGCAGTTCGACGCGGCGGTCAGCCGCTCAAGACCCAGCACAAGCAGATCGGCAACTACTGGTCGAGCTTCACCTCCGAGATCCAGGACTTCAAGGACGGCAACCTGGTGATCGGCCAGGCCTGGCCCTATCAGGTCAACGCGCTCAAAGCCGACAAGCAGCCGATCGACGCGGTGGTGCCCAAGGAGGGCATGACCGGGTGGGCCGACACGTGGATGATGTACGCCAAGGCGCAGCATCCCAACTGCATGCTGAAGTGGATCAACTACGCCACCACGCCGATCGTGCAGGGCAAGACCGCCTACACGTTCGGCTCAGCGCCGGCCAATCCGAAGGCATGCACCTACCTGGACAAAGTGCAGGCGAACTACTGCACCGACTACCACGTCACCGATCCGGACTACTTCAACAACATCTACTTCTGGAAGACGCCGCTGCCCACGTGCGGCAACGGGCAGTCCAACTGCGTCGGCTACCAGGACTGGACAACGGCCTGGACGTCGATCAAGGGATGACCGGTTACGCTCGGGGGGCGGCTCTGCGCCGCCCCCCGGCGGGCCTCTTGTGACCGATGGCGAGCGTCGCCCCACCACACCCCTCTCGATCCCAGCGGTTCACGGCGTTCTTCTACCGGCGCCGCTGGCTGAAGGCGCTGCTCCTGTTGATGCCGCCGCTGGCCTGGCTGGGCGTCGTCTACCTGGGCGCCCTCCTGGTGATGCTGTTCGCGTCGTTCTGGTCGGTCAACCCGCTCACGTTCACCGTCCAGCACACGTACTCGCTGGACAACTTCTCGACGCTGATCCACGACTCGGTGTATCGCACGGTCACGCTGCGCACGGTGGGCATGGCGGCGGCGGTCACGATCACCGACGCGCTGCTGGCGTTTCCGTTGGCGTACTTCATGGCCCGCGTGGCGAGTCGCCGCATGCGTGCGGCGTTGTTCGTCGGCGTGCTGATGCCGCTCTGGTCGAGCTACCTGATCCGCGTCTACACCTGGAAGCTGATCCTGGCCGACACCGGCCCGCTGAACTGGACCTTGAACAAGATCGGCCTGCCCAGCCTGCATCTGGCGTTCACCAACACATCGTTATGGATCACGCTGACCTACATCTGGCTGCCGTTCATGGTGCTGCCGGTGTTCGCCGCGCTCGAACGGGTACCTAACTCCTACCTGGAGGCGTCGGGCGACCTTGGCGCCAGGGGCTGGATGACGTTTCGCAAGGTGATCCTGCCGCTGGCGCTGCCCGGCGTGGCGGCCGGCTCCATCTTCACCTTCTCGCTGACGCTCGGCGACTACATCGCCGTGACCCTGCTGACCAAGTCGCAGTTCATCGGCAACCTGATCTACGTCAACGCCGGCGTCGCCGGAAACCTGCCGCTGGCCGCTGCGATCTCGGTGATTCCCATCGTGATCATGATCATCTACCTGACCGCCATGCGCGCGACCGGCGCGTTCGACTCGCTCTGATGGAACCGCGCAGCGTCAAGATCCTGCTCGCGGTGGCCAGCCTGCTGGTGATGGCATTCCTGTACGTGCCGATCGCGGTGATCTTCCTCGACGCGCTGAACCCGTCGAAGATCACCTCGTGGCCGGTGAATCAGTTCTCCCCGCACTGGTTTCGGGTCGCAATCCACGATCAGTCGGCCCGCGCGGCGCTGCGGGTGTCGATCGAGGTGGCGCTGGGGGCCACGGCGATCGCCCTTCTGCTGGGCTCGGCGGCGGCCTTCGCCGTGCAGCGGTTCCGGTTCTTCGGCCGCAGTTCGGTGTCGCTGCTGCTGGTACTGCCGATCGCGCTTCCGGGCATCGTCACCGGCATCGCGCTGCTCTCGGCCATGAACGTGTTTGACCGCCGCGGTTCGATCCTCACCATCATCCTGGGGCATGCCACCTTCTGCATCGTCGTGGTGTTCAACAACACGGTGGCGCGGCTGCGCCAGACCGGCACCGCGCTCGAGGACGCGTCGATGGATCTGGGCGCCAACGGCTGGCAGACGTTTCGCTACATCACGCTACCGAGCATCGCCACGGCGCTGGTGGCCGGCGGGCTGCTGGCCTTCGCGCTCTCGTTCGACGAGATCATCGTCACCTACTTCACCGCGGGCTCGGTGCAGACACTGCCGCTGTGGATGTTCAATCAGTTCCAGCTGCCCAACTCGCAGCCCGAGGTAAACGCGGTGGCCGTGTTCGTGATCGTCCTCACGGTGATCCCGGTGCTGATCGCCCAGCGGTTGATGCGCAGCTCGGGGGGCGCCACCCGGTCAGCGGGTGCCGCCGTCCGCTGAGGCTTATGCGGCCGGCGCAGCCGGACGCATAAACAGAATCAGCCAACGCTCGCGGCGGGAGAGGTGCCTGGCTCGTTTTATGCGGGCGAAGCACGCATAAAAGTGCCTGGCACCATGCGGTTTGGCCCGACGCCATCCGCACGCATAGAAAGTGCCTGGCACCATGCGGTTCGGCCCGACGCCATCTGCACGCATAGAAAGTGCCTGGCACGGGTTATGCGTTCGGCCCGACGCCATCCGTACGCAAAAAAGTGCCTGGCACCTGGTGTGCGGGCGCCTGGTGTGCGCGAGTCAGCAGTGAATCAGGGGTGCCAGGCACCCCTGATTCACCATGGTGCTGAGCGCAACTATCCGACGATACGCGAGGTGCCCTTCGCCATGTCCGAGGCGATCTGCTGGAACACCGAGACCAGGTTGGTCGGGTCGGGATCGGGGAAGTAGTTGCCCGGCGACGCGATGTTCTGCATGGCCGTCCATGGCTGCTGGAACGGCACCTCGTTGGCGCCGGTGTAGTCCTGGCAGGCCGGGCCGCTGGTCTGATCGCCGTAGAGGATCGTGTAGATCAGCACGCCGTTCAGCTTGTAGCCCGCGGCGTCGTTGACCGCCGACTGGCACGGCTGCATGCAGTGCGGATCGGTGTCCTTCTTACCGGACCTCGAGGTCGTGCAGTTCTGGCCGTTGTTGGCGGCGCCGTCGGAGAGCAGCACGATCACCTTCTGTACGCCCGCCCGGCCGTGCGCCTGCAGTTCGGCATATCCGGCCTCCAGCGCGTCGGCGTAGTCCGTGCCGCCGCCCGGCTGCATGCAGTTGATGTCGGCCACCAGCGGCGATGTCGGCACCAGGTTGCCGGAGGAGTCCATGTAGTCGGTGGACAGCGGCACCACGGTGTAGGTGGGATGCGTCGAGTCGTAGTTGCTCGTCGCCGCCGCCTTGCACACGTCGGTGGTGCCGTTCACATCGGGCGGCAGCACCGACATCCCGACGCTGTCGACCCCCGGGTCGAGCCCCGGCAGGAAGCCCTGGATCAGTCCCTGCTGCAGGTTCTGCCACTTGTTCTTGCCGTTGGTCGAGCCGCCCATCTGCGACATCGATCCTGTGCGGTCGACCACAAGCTGGATGTCGAGCGGTATCTCGTTGCACGGCGAGCACGCTTTCGCGCTAGCCGAGACGTTGATCGAGTTGTATCCGAGGACTCTCAGGAAGAACGTGGGAACGGCCGCGTTTTGCGTCACCGTGACGGTGTTTGCGTTGTTACACGGAAGCTTCGAGTTCGAGCCGTTACACGCTGTCGCCACGTTCACGGTGACCGACGGAGGCGGCACGCCCTGAATCGGGTTCCTGCCACCGGTGCCCGAATCAAATGCGAGCGCCTGGTTGGTCGCCGCGGTCGTATCCGGGGGATACGCCATGGTCAGCTGTCCGGCCCCCGCCGCCGCCGCTGCATCGGTGGACGCCTGCAACGCCTGCTGCACGCGGTACGCGTTGCCGAGGTCGATGACCATCCCTGCAAAAACGATCAGCATCACGATGAACACCGCTATGAGGGGTAGCGTCTGTCCATCCTCTGCGCGCAGGGCGCGCAAGCTGTCCTTGCCCATAGATCAGCTCCGGGAGAATCGAGAAATAGAGAACCCGCCTTCCCGGTATGAGCTATTCGGGCCGCTTGCGCATCCCCCAAAATGGCATACTCCTGCGCATGCCGGAACGTCCCTCACTCCAGCTCGACTCGTCGCTCGAGCGTGATCTGGCGGGGTCGCTGTACAACTACACGTGGTCGCTGATGGTGCTGCCCGAGCGCGATGCGGTGACCGACGACCAGATGGTGCACGCCGCGCACGCCTCGGCGTATCACTGGATGTCGGTCGGCGAGCCGCGCCACCATTGCCGGGGTGAGTGGCTGTGCGCGCGGGTGTACACACTGGTTGGCCGGGCCGAGCCGGCGCTGCATCACGCTCGCCGCTGCCTCGCGCTGTGCGAGCAGCACGTCTCGGAACTCGCCGATTGGGACATGGCCTACGCGCATGAGGCGCTTGCGCGGGCACACGCGCTGGCGGGCGATCGCGACCGCGCGGCCGAGCATCGCGCCGCCGCCGAGGCGCTCGTGCCGGGGGTGGCCGACCCCAGCGATCGCGCCCAGCTGCAGAGCGACCTGGCTTCGCTCTGAGTTCGGGTCAGGCCGTCGCGGCCTGACGGCGCACAAGTGCGGCGGCCACGAGCGTCGCAAACGCCGTGCCGATCATGCCGCACGCGAACGAGGTCGAAACGCCGGAGTGCGTCACCAGCCGGCCGGCGGCGGCGCTGCCCAGCGATACCCCGATCACGATCGACGTGCTCAGCCAGCCGAACACCTCGGCCTGGGTGCCGGGGAGCGCCGCACGCTGCACCATGCCGTAGGTGATCGCGAAGCTCGGCGCGATGGGAAGCCCGCACACCAGCATGATCACCGCGAGCTGGGGCACCGATCCGGCCAGCAGCGGAAGCGCGAGCACACACGTGAAGAGCAGGCTGATGGTGCGCAGCCGGCGGGCGGGGAAGTCGGCCGGAATGGTTGCTGCCAGCAGCCCGCCGGCGAGGCTCCCAAACGACCACGCGGCCAGCGCCAGCGCACCGTACTCCCGGCCGCCGTGCAGCTCTGCGAAGGCCGGGATGGTGATTTCGACCACGCCGAATGAGAGCCCGTAGCCGAAGCTGAACAGGACCACCCTGCGCACCACCTCAGGGGCGAGGGCGGCCAGGAAGCTGTGCCGGTGGCGATCGCCGTGGTGGTGGCCGCGCACGGCGCCGGTGCCGATCATCCCGGCCACGCCCACCAGGCCGGCGATGCCAGCGGCGATCAGCCCTGCACTCGACGAGACGGCCGCGGTGAGCACGCCCACGATCAGCGGCCCGCTGACGAAGATCACCTCCTGCACCGTTGCCTCGAAGGCAAACGCCACCGGCAGCATCGACTCGTCAACCAGCGAGGGCCACAGCATGCGCGTGGTGGGGGCGATCGGCGGCATCGTGGCGCCGAGCAGCGCCCCGGCCAGCATGAGGACGGCCAGCGGCGCGCCATGGACCGCCAGGAGCACGGTGATCACCATCGCGGCGAAGAACGCGATCCCGTAGGCAAGCAGGACCGGCGCGGGCCGGTGGCGATCGACCAGCCGCCCGGAGAACGGTGCGCCGGGCGCGATCGCGAGTGCCTCGGCGGCGGCCACGGCGCCCGCGTCGGCGTAGCTGCCGCCGTGCGCACGCACCAGGAAGATCAGGGCCAGCGGTGTCATGCCGATCGGGAGCCGGGCCAGCAGTCCCCACAGCACCATCGGACTCACCGCCGGCGCCCGCAGCAGTATGGCGTAGCGGCGAAACCCATCGGTCAGCGAGGCGGACATCCGCTCATCATGCCTATCCGCCCAACGCGCCGCGACGGTCAGCTGTCACACTTCTGTGACAGGTGCGGTGTAACGGCCGGCGCCGAGTGAGGACTTCTCACCGGGCGTCCGCGGTTGGCGGACGGGCACACATACAAATCCCAGGAAGGGAGCTTCGCGTGAATCTGCGCAAGCGTTTGGCCGCTGCATGCTCTGCGACCGTGGTGGTTGTCGCCGCCGTGGCAGCTGCAGCACCTGTACAGGCCTCGACGGCCGTCAAGGGATACGTCTACGTGAACGACAACACCGCCTCGGCCAACACCATCTCGGTGCTGGCCCGGCACGCCGACGGCTCGGCCGCGGCGGTGGGGGCGGCGGTACCGGCCGGGGGCGCCGGATCCGGCGATGGCCTGCCCTCGCAGGGGGCGTTGCAGTTCGGCCTCGGCCACAGGTTCCTGCTCGCCGTCGACGCCGGGTCGAACCAGATCTCGGTACTGCGAGTGCACGGCGCACATCTCGTCCCGGTCACGGGCAGCCCCTTCCCCTCGGGCGGCGTGCGGCCGGTCTCGATCGCGGTGCACGGCCACCTGGTCTACGTGGCCAACGCCGGGGCGGGTGGATCGAATTACACCGGCTTTCGGCTGGCCGACAGCGGCCGGCTGACACCCATCGCGGAGTCGGCCTACGCACTGCCCGATGATGCCCAGCCGGGGCAGGTGCTGTTCAATCCGACCGGCACCAGGGTGATCGGTACGCGTGTGAACACCTCGGTGATCGACAGCTTCACGGTCAGCGGTGGACGGCTCACGCCGGCCGCGGGCTCGCCGTTTGCCGCGCAGGGTGTGGGTCCTTTCGGGAGCGAGTTCAGCCCCGTGCGGCCCAACCTGCTGTTCGTCTCGAACGCCCACAACGGCGCGAATCTGGCCACCGTGTCGGCGTTCCACGATGGGCCGGGCGGCGTTCTGCAGGCGATCACCGGTTCGCCGTTTGCCGACCGTCAGACCGCGGCGTGCTGGGTCGAGGTGTCGCACGACGGCCGGTACGTGTTTGCCGTGAACACGGCCGTGCCGAGCATCTCGTCCTACCGCGTCACCTCCGGCGGTGGGCTCGCGCTGATCGGCAGTACGGTGTTCAACCAGCCCAGTGGTCTTGGCCCGGTTGACGCGCGGCTGGCACCCGACGGCAAGACGCTGTGGGTGGTCGATAGCGGGGCGGCAGCGGTGAGCACGTTCGCCGTCTCGGGCGGTCACCTGCGCGAGGTCGCGACCTCGCCGGTGGCACTGCCGACCGGATCGGTTCCGTTCGGCATCGTTGTGAGCTGAGCACCTCGGCGTGGTGCGGCCGATCGGCGGCCGCACCACGCCCGGCTCTCAGTGCGCCAGACTCGTTGCTCCGAGCAGCACGTTCACGGTCTCGAGGCACAGAGGCTGACTCGAACTCTCGAGGTCGAGCTTCTCCAGCACCGGTGCGAGACGCTGGCCGAACCGCTCGGCCGCCTCGGCCGATTCCCAGGTGTCGACGATCACGAGCCCCTCGGCGCCGATCGCACACACGTGCGAGATCAGGCCTTCGGGCTCGTCGCCGGGCCCGTGGATGCCCAGCTCCTCGTTGACGCGCCGGTAGTCCTCGGGTCGACCCTCGTCGAACTCCATGATCACCGTCACAGCCATGCCATTCCCCCTAACGGGTAGCCATGTTCCGCACGCTATCACCGGCGCTAGGCTGGGGCCATGGCGGCAATGACCCGGTACGTGACGTTCCTGCGCGGCATCAATGTGGGCCGCAATAACCGCGTACCGATGGCCGACCTGCGCGACCTCTGCGCAGAGCTCGGGTTCGGCGCCGTCCGCACCCAGGGCCAGAGCGGCAACATCGTGCTGGACAGCGGCTCCTCTGCGGCAAGCGTCGAGCGCACCCTGGCGACGGGGATCAGGCAGGCACTGGGCATGGAGGTGAAGGTGGTGGTGCGCACGGCGCGCCAGCTGGGTGCGGTGCTCGAGCGAAACCCGTTCGGCAAGTACGCGGAGGTGTCGCGGTACTCCACCGTCAGCTTCCTTGCGGCGAAGCCGAAGGCCGGAGCGCTCGCGAACCTCGACCCCGAGCACTACCTTCCGGAACGGTTCGAGCTGCACGGGCGCGAGCTCTACATCCTCTTTGCCCGCGGCCAGAACCAGAGCCGGCTGATCGAGGTGCTGACCGAGAAGCGGCTGGGCATCGCCGCCACCAACCGCAACTGGAACACGCTCGAGAAGGTGTTTGCACTTACCTCTCGCGACCCCCGAGCGGTGCTCTAAGGTTGACCCATGGACATCGCTTCGCCACCCCGAGCCACGATTGAAAACTGGATGCAGCCCCCGCACAATCGGTGGGCGTTTCGGCATGTGCCCGAACTCATCCCCAGCGCCCGCATCCGCGCCGGTACCGCCTCACCGCTCAGTCCCGCGCCGCTGGCCGGCCTGCTGGACGCGCGCATCGTCCCCACCGACGACGGGCCGGCTGTGCTCTCCACCTATCTCGAAAACACCTACACCGACGCCCTGGTCGTGCTGGCCGAAGGCGCTCTGGCGCTCGAATGGTATGCCCCGGGCGTCGAGGACTACGAGCCGCACATCCTGATGAGCGTGACCAAGTCGATCACCGCGCTTCTGGCCGGTGCGCTGATCGGGGCGGGCTACCTGGACGCCGACCAGCCGGTCACCCGGTACGTGCCCGAAGCGGCGGGGTCGTGCTTTGAGGATGCCACCGTCCAGCACGTGCTGGACATGACCGTGGGTACGGCGTTCGTGGAGGACTATTCGCCGGGCGAGGACGTGCGCGCCTACCGCCGGACGACGGGGTGGTACCCGCGCGAGGGCGCCGGTCCGGGCCTGCACGAGTACCTGTGCTCGATCGGTCGCAAGGGCGCGCACGGCGGCGACTTCGTGTACGTCTCGCCCAACACCGACATGCTCGGCTGGGTGTGCGAGCGGGCGCGTGGACTGCGCTACGCCGACGCCGTCAGCGAGCATCTGTGGGTGCCGCTGGGCGCCGAGGCCGACGCCGACGTGACCGTCGATCGGCTGGGTGCCGCCCGGGCCGCCGGTGGCATGTGCATCATCGCCCGCGATATGGCCCGCGTCGGTCAACTGGTGGTCGACGACGGCGCCGGGGTGGTGCCGGCCGAGTTCGTCCGTGCGCTGCGCGACGGTGGCCGGCCGGCCACCGGCACCGACCTGGCGATGTTCCCCGGCGGCGCCTACGTCAACTCGTGGTATCAGCCGCGCTGGGAGCCGGGTGTGGCGCTCGCTATCGGCATCCACGGCCAGTTCATCTACGCCGATGCCGATCGCCGCGTGGTGGTCGCGCGGCAGTCGTCGTGGCCCCAGCCGTCGATCGAGGCCGACGAGCTGCTGGCCACGCGCGCCTGCCAGGCGATCGCACACACCATCGCCGGTCGCTAACCGTTACCTGGGCGGGGTACGGGGTGAATAGAAAGTGTCAGGCAGTTTCTATTCACGCCACCAGCCCAGGCACTCCGTGCCTCACTGGTGAATAGAAACTGCCTGACACTTTCTATTCACGGGCGCTGAGGGGCGGCCGCCGGTCGCGACCGCCCCCGCGCTCGGCTCGGGCTACTCGCGGAACAGCCCGAAGTGCTGCTGGGCCACGCCGCCGAGCTTGGTGAACTCGCCGCCGGTCGCTACCGAGGTTCCGCCGGCCGCGAGGTCGAATATCCCCAGGGTGCCGTTGGCGCCCGGGTTCCAGGGCAGTAGCGCTCCCGTCTGCTCGTCGACGGCCATCAGATGGACGCGCGACGCCTGCACGGTGCAGAAGTTGTTGCCCGGAATCAGGCCGCAGTAGCCGTGGAAGTGGCCGCCGATGTACAGCACGCCGTCCGCCACACCCACACCGACGACATTACCTTCGAGACCTTCGATGTAGTTCAGGTCTCCGGTGTTGATGTTCCAGCTCATGGCCGAGCCACCGTTGCCGGTGCCGGCACCGAACAGCGTGTCGCCGTCCTGGGCGAACCGCAGCACCTGGAACGGCCGGATCGGGAACAGCGGTCCGTGCCACGCCCATGCCACCGAGGCGCCGGTGTTGGTGTCGACCGCGCCGACGGCAATGCTCGACTGGCCGTTCAGGTTGTTGAAAAACCCACCCAGCACGACGCGGTTGCCGGCCATGTTGTGGGCGATCGCGGCAACCTCGCCGTCCACGACGGGAGCCCACGACTTGTCCCACACGCCGGTGGTTGCATTGACGCGCGCGACGTAGTTTGCGGTGGTACCGCCGAGCTTCGTGAAGAGCCCACCGATGTACAGGTTTCCACCCAGCACATCGAGACCGCGCACCTGATTGTTCGGGCTCGTGGCCTTGAACGCGGTGACCAGTGCGCCGCTCGAGTTGTTGACCTCGGCGACGTACTTGCGCGCGGTGCCGTTGACCGAGGTGAACGCGCCTCCGATGTACACATTTGAGCCGCTGGGCTTGATCGTGAACACGGTGTTGTTCACGTTCGGATTCCACGGCAGGAGCGCGCCCGTGGTCAGGTTGACCGCGGCCGCGTGGTTACGCGTGACTGCTCCGGAGCCGGTCGAACCGGGCGGCAGCATGGCCGTGAAGTTTCCCCCCAGGTACGCGACGTTACCGCTCACGATCACCGTGCGCACATTGCCGTTAGCCTGCCACGAACTCGCCGGTTTGGTCTTGACCACGGCCGCGTCAGCGACCGCTGCGACCGCGACGGCAGCCAGTCCTAGACCGGCCACCACAGCGATCGTTCTGCTCGCTTTCAGTCTCACTACCCACACCTCCGCCTTGGCATCTTTTCGGGCCTCCAGGGTTGAGCGTACGACCCCTCGTGAACCTGTCAACTTGACACAAAACGATAACCGTAATCGCCCAAATCTGTAGAGATTTCCGGGTTTTTGCCCTTGACGTGCGATTTGTTCGGTGCGGGTTCCAGAAGCTTCCAGAGGTGAGTTCACCCGAGCGTCAGGATCGGGCAACGCCTTTGTTGGAACCACGAAAGTCGTTTCTCACGTTGGGCGCCGCCGGGGCTTCGCGGTCTGCAAGACTTGGAGCATGAACGCCGCCGATCGCCGCACAGCCTTCCGCGTACTGCACGAGGGGGGAATCTTCGCGTTGCCCAACGTCTGGGATGCCGGCTCGGCACGGCTGCTCGAAGCGGTGGGGGCGGCCGCCGTGGCCACCACGAGCGCGGGGCTTGCGTGGACGCTCGGTCGCGCCGACGGGCAGGTTACGCGCGACGAGCTGGTGACGCACGTTGGGGCGGTCGTGGCCGCTACCGTGCTCCCGGTGTCGGCCGACTCCGAACGGCTCTTCAGCGACGACCTCGCGGGGGTGGCTGAGACGGTACGGCTGCTGGCGGCCGCGGGTGCGGCCGGGTGCTCGATCGAAGACTGGGATCCCGGCCGCGGGCAGATCACGCCGCTTGACGAGGCGGTCGCTCGGGTGGTGGCGGCCGCGACGGCCGCGCGTGCCGAGGGGCTGGTGCTGACCGCGCGTGCCGAGAACCTGCTGCACGGCGTCGAGGATCTGGAGGACACCATCGCCCGTCTCGATGCGTACCGGGCGGCGGGCGCCGACGTGGTGTACGCGCCCGGCCTGACCAGCATGGCCGAGATCTCGGCGGTGGTCAGCCGTGTGGCCGCGCCGGTCAATGTGCTCGCGCTGCCCGGAGTGCCCGATATGCGTGAGCTGGGCGCGCTGGGCGTGCGCCGCGTGTCCACCGGCTCGCTGCTGGCTTCGGCGGCCTACGGGGCCGCCGCCCGCGGCGCCAGGAGTCTGGTGGAGGACGGCACCTACCCGTTCCAGCGCGATGGGCTGCCCCGTGATCTGCGCGACAGGGCATTCGGCGGCTAGAGGTGCACCGACACCCCGACTACACCCGCAGGCGGATCGCTCAGGTCGGCGAGCGGCTGCGGGCGCGAATCCGTTGCGAGGTGTGCGAGCCGGTGCGGCTGGAGGTGGCCGGACCGGTGGGCCGCATCCCCCTCGCCGAGGCCGAGCAGCTCGAGTACCGACCCGCCGCGCCGGGCGAGCAGTTCGGGCCGCTGTGGGCCACCTACTGGTTTCGGATCGAGGCGGTGGTGCCCGAGCAGTGGGCGGGCGAGCGCGTCGATCTGCTGTGGGTGTCACACAGCGAGGCGACGCTCTGGATCGACGGCCGGCCGGCGCAGGGTCTCAACACCAGCCCCGACGGCGCGCGCCCCGACGCGTTGCTGCTGGAGCGGGCCGCGGGCGGAGAGCGGCTCGATCTGCGTGTCGAACTCGCCTGCAACGGCAAGTTCGGCGAGCTGCAGCGGGTGTACGAGACGGTCGAACCGGTGGTGCTCGACCAGTGCGTGCTGGCCCGGTTTGATCCGCTCGCCTGGCGGCTTCACCACGACCTGGACGTGCTGCGCAGGCTGGAGGCCGACGGTGCCGCCCACGCCGACCTCGACCCCGCCTGGGCCGGGCGGCTGCTGGCGCAGCTGAACAGCTTCTGCAACGCCTGGGACGAGGACGACCGCACCACCTGGGAACCGGCCGGCCAGATCCTGGACGACCTGCTGGCGGCCCGCAACGGCACCGTCACCCACGAGCTGGCCGCCGTCGGGCACGCGCACATCGACACCGCGTGGCTGTGGCCGCTGGCCGAGACCCATCGCAAGATGATCCGCACCTTCAGCTCGCAGCTCGCCTACATGGAGCGGTATCCGGAGTTCCGATTCGCCTGCTCGCAGGCCTACCAGTACGACTGGCTGCGGTTGCATCAGCCCGAGCTCTACGCGCGCATCCGCGAGCGGGTTTCGGCGGGGCAGTGGGTGCCGTGTGGCGGCACGTGGATCGAGCCGGACTGCAACCTGCCTTCGGGCGAGTCGCTGGTACGTCAGTTCCTGTACGGCCAGCGGTACTTCGAGCGCGAGTTCGGCCGCCGCCACCGTGAGTTCTGGAACCCCGACGTGTTCGGGTACAACGCCCAGCTTCCGCAGATCATGCGCGGCGCCGGCATCGACCGGTTCCTCACCCAGAAGCTCTCGTGGAACCGCTTCACCCGGCCCGAGCACCACACGTTCGACTGGGAGGCGCCCGACGGCTCGCGGGTGCTGGCGCACTTTCCGCCGGCCGACACCTACAACGCGACGGCCGAGGTGGAGGAGCTGCGGCGCAATTCCCGCGACCATCTGGATCACGACTACTCGGCCACGAGCCTGCTCGTGTTCGGCTACGGCGACGGTGGGGGAGGGCCGACGCCCGACATGCTCGAGGCGCTGCGCCGGGTCGCCGACCTGCAGGGGGTGGCCCGTACGAGGCAGTGCACCCCCGACGAGTTCTTCACCGATCTTGCCGCGGCGGCCTCCGGGCGCCCGGTGGTGGTGGGCGAGCTGTACCTCGAGTTTCACCGCGGCACGTACACCTCCCAGGCGGCCGTGAAGCGGGGCAACTGGGCGGGCGAGCGGACGCTGCACGACGCCGAACTCCTGGCCGCCGTCGCCCACCGGCTGGGTGCGCGCGACTATCCGGCCGCCCACCTGGACGAGGCGTGGCAGCTGCTGCTGCTGAACCAGTTTCACGACATCCTGCCCGGGTCATCGATCGGCGAGGTGTACGAGGACGCCGCGCGTGACCACGCCCGGGTGCTGGACGTCGCCGAGGGCGTCGCCCGCCAGGCGGTCCAGGCGCTCTCTGCCGGTGGCGAACCGATGCCGGTGAATACGACCGGATTCGCGCGCGACGGCGTGGCGGCGGCACCCGGCGGCGGTCTGGTGTGGGTTGCCACCGGTGGCTGCGGGCCGGGACGGGTGGCCGACGCCCCCGACGCGATCGAGGTGGAGGAGCGCGGCGAGGAGGTAGTGCTGCGAAACGCGCACCTCGAGGCCGTGCTGGGGCGCGACGGCACGCTGCGCTCGCTGGTGCACCGGCCCACGGGCCGCGAGTCGCTTGCGGGCCGCGGCAACGTGTTGCAGCTGTTCGAGGACCGGCCGGTTGCCTGGGATGCGTGGGACGTGGATCCGTTCCACCTGGAGACCGGGCGCGACAACGGCCCGGCGCCGCAGCTGCACCGTGGTGCTGCGCGAGCCACTGCGCGCCGAGATCGAGCTGGAGTTCGCGGTGGGCCGGCAGAGCACGCTCACGCAGCTGGTGCGGCTGGACGCCGGCTCGCCGTGCCTGGAGTTCCACACGGTGGTCGACTGGCGCGACCGGCACACCCTGCTCAAGGTGCTGTTCGAGGTGGACGTGCGCAGCCTGGCGGCCACCTACCAGATGCAGTTCGGCGCCACGGCTCGGCCGACGCACTTCTCGACGCAGCGCGAGCTGGCGCAGTTCGAGGTACCCGGCCACCGGTTTGCCGATCTGTCCGAATCTGGCTTTGGCGTCGCGCTTCTGACAGACTGCAAGTACGGCTACTCCACCTTCGAGAATCAGATGCGGATCAGCCTGCTGCGTGCCCCGGCCTCACCCGATCCCGGGGCCGACCTCGGCGAGCATCGGTTTGCCTACGCCGTCATGCCGCACGGCGGCGACTGGCGCCAGGGTGGAGTGGTGGCCCAGGCGGCGGCCTTCGAGTCGCCCTTCCGCTGGATCGACGGACCGCTCGAGCCGCGCCCGTGGGTGGCCGTCGCGGACGAGCACCTGGTGCTGGACACCGTCAAACGCGCCGAGGACTCAGACGCCCTGGTGCTGAGGCTCTACGAGGCCCACGGGGCCCGCGGCACCGCGCGCGTCGAGCTGGGCGTACCGTTCGCGCGCGCCCGGCTCGCCAACCTGCTGGAGGATCCCGGCGCCGAGCTGGCGCTCGTCGGCGGCGCGATCGCCGTGCCGTACACCCCGCATCAGATCGTCACGGTGCTGGTGGACTGATGCATCCGCCCATCGACCCGCCGCCCGATGTGCCCACGCAGGTGCGCGACTGCCGTGTGTGCGGCCGCGCCACCGTGTGGTTCGAGGATTACTCCAGGCCGCCGGCCTCGTTTGCCGGCATGAGCCCGTTCGGGCACTGGGAGTGGACGTGCACCGGCCGCAGCCTGGACGACTTCGGCGAGGCCGCGCCCGCAGCGCCGCCCGCGCCGCGAGAGACCGCTACGAGATCGTGATGACGCGCGCCGTCCACGAGGCGGCCGGCGCCCGAATCTCGACCTGCTGACCGGCGGTTGCGCCCATCAGCGCGCTGCCCATCGGCGAGCTCGGCGAGACCGCCCCGGCCGTACCGGCGCTCGAGATCACCACGGTCATGCGTTCGCCGTCGGTGTCCTCCAACTCCACCGTCGAGCCCACGCTCACCCGGTCGGTGCCCACGGGCTTCTCGATCACCACCGACTCCTCGAGCTTGGCCCGCAGGATGGTGATCTGGCGTTCCAGCAGCCCCTGCTCGTTCTTGGCGGCGTGGTACTCGAAGTTCTCGGAGAGGTCGCCGTGTCCACGCGCAACGGCGATCGCATCGACGATCTCGGCTCGCTTGGGCCCCTCCAGCTCGGCAAGCTGCGCCTGCAGCGCCGCGTACTCGTCGGCTGTCAGCTCGATCGTCATGCGCGCTCCGCGGCCGCCGCGGCCTCGCGGTAGGGCCGCTGTTCGCGCCGGATCAGGTCGGGGTTCGTGCCGGCCAGATGAGCCAGCTCGAGCGTCAAGAGCTGCAGGGCGACCGCGCCGGTGAGCAGCGCCTCGGCGGGCGTCTGGGCAGCCGGCAGGCCGAGGCCGGTACCGATCACGACCGCGGGGATGCCGATCTGCCCGACCGCCGCGAGCGCTTCGCCGACGCGGGTCTGGTGTGCCTCGCCGCCGCGGGGATCCAGGTTGAGCAGCACGAGCGCGGTGGTGTCGGCGTCGCAGCCGGCCAGATGGCCGTGCAGCAGGGTCTCGAGATGATGCGCGGTGGCGGGGATCCGGGCGCCCTCCTCGATCTTCAGGGCAAGCTCGCGGGCGCCGATCTCGTCGACCCCCAGCCCGGCCGTGAGGATGCGCCGGCCGGGGTGCAGCCGGGTCGCGGCCTGGGCGATCGCGCCGCGCGCGGCCAGGGCCGCATCGGCACCGGCCGTGAGCCGGTCGGCAGCGGGCGTTCCGGCGATTGCCGCGCCGGCCAGGATCGAACTGGCGTAGGCAACCGTGTGGCACCACGAGTCGTCGTGCAGTGGGGTCACCAGCACCTGCTCGGCCTCCGCGGCGACGGCTCCCGGGACGGCCGTGATCGCGGCGGTGGTGGCTCCCGCGCCGCGGGCGGCCTTCAGTGCGCGGGCCGTGGCGGGTGTGCCGCCGTCGTGTGAGACGCCGATGCAGATGCCTGCCCGGCGGGGCCAGAGCGTCGCATCCACGGCCTGGCGCGACTCCACCCAGCGGCCGGGAAGCGCCTCGGCCAGCTGCGCGGCGACGGCCATCGATCCGTGCTCGGAGGTGCCGCAGCCGGTCACGACCACCGGCTCGCCACGCTCGGCGGCGGCCCGGGCCGCCGCCATGATCGCGGCCGCAGCCGGATCGGGCGAACCCACGATCGCCGCGGGCAGATCGCGCTCGGCGACGATCATCTCCTCCATCACCCAGGGCGGTCCGTCGCGCAGCTCGGGGTATTCGTCGGTGTACCAGTCTCGGTCGCTCATCTGTCCTCCTCGTCGCCGGCGTCGCGCCGGTGCAGGAACCGTTCGATCTCCCGCGCCAGCTCGTCGCCCGTCGGCAACTGCTGTTCATCGATCTCGGTTGCCGCCGCCTCGAGCCGTTTGACGGTCTCGCGGAGCATCGCGTTGGTGGTCATCTCCTCGTCGTAGCGGGCGTGCTGCTCCTGCTCCATTTCCACCAGCTCGCCGACGTCGAACCCGACGCCCAGATGCGCGCCCAGCGCCTCGAGCAGCGCCAGGGTGGCCGCCGCATAGCCGATGCTGGCATACGGCGGCACCTGGGCGAAGAAGCCCACCGCCGGAGTGCCGGCGGCCGTGACCGCCATCTCAAACGTCGAGAGCGCTGCGGCCGGCACGCGCAGGATGCCGTCGGGAGCGCGGGTGGAGTCGGGGCCCAGCAGGCCGTCGCGCGATGCGGTTGTCATCAGCGGCACGGTGCGCGTGTGCGAGACAGCGCCCGGCACGGCACCCAGGCTGACCCACTGCACCACGCCCAGCCGTGCGCACAGAGTGGTCACCTCGTGGCCGAGCTTCTGCCACCCCAGGTCGGGCTCTGCTCCGGCGAACACCAGCAGGTCGCGGTCGTCGGCGCGCACGTGGCGGATGGTCAGCTCGGGCCAGCGCAGCTCGCTGAGCCGCCCATCTTCGACGTCCAGCACCGGCCGGCGCGACCGGTAGTCGAAGATCGCGTCGGCATCGAAGGTGGCGATCACCTCGCCTCCTGCGGCGATGTGCGAGACGGCGTCCGACGCGGCCTCGGCGGCGTCGACCCAGCCGTCGAACGAGGCGACGAGTACGGGATCGGTCAGATCGGGGAGTTCACCATGCAGGCTGACGAGTGACATTCGCAGAGGATACCGGGCGGGAGGGATCGGGCGGGCGGCGGGCGAATGCTTCACCATGCCCGAGAACCCGCTGCCCCTCGGCCCGCCGGTGCCCGGCTGGGTGCCGCGCCCGGTGCCGCCGCGCGTCGCGATGACGGGGCGCTGGTGCCGGGTGGAGCCGCTGGACGGCTCTACGCATGCGACTGACCTCTTCGCGGCCAACTCGCGTGACATGCAGGGCCGCATGTGGACGTATCTGAACGAGCAGCCGTTCGCGTCCGAGGCCGACTATCGCGCTTGGGTGGAACGAGCGGCGGCGGGCGACGATCCGCTGTTCTTCGCCATCGTCGACCTCGCATCCGGCGAGGCGCACGGGTTGGCCAGCTATCTGCGCATCGAGCCGGGCGACGGTGTGATCGAGGTGGGCAACATCACCTACTCGCCGCTCCTGCAGCGGACCACGGCGGCCACCGAGGCGATGTATCTGATGATGCGGCGGGCATTCGACGAGCTGGGCTATCGCCGGTACGAGTGGAAGTGCAATGCGCTCAACGCGGGATCGCGGTCCGCGGCGCTGCGGCTGGGGTTCACCTACGAGGGCACGTTCCGGCAGGCCAGGGTGGTCAAGGGCCGAAACCGCGACACCGCCTGGTACTCGATCACCGATGCCGAGTGGCCGCGTATCCGCACCGCGTTCGAAGCCTGGCTCGATCCGGCCAACTTCGACGCCGCAGGGCACCAACTCAGCCCGCTTGAAGCGCGTGAATAAGAGGGGTCAGTCGCCATTTATTCACGAGCAACACAACACGTAGTCAGCAGCGGATCGCGTGAATAAATGGCGACTGACCCCTCTTATTCACTGCCGGTAGTGCTCCACCACGTCCTCGGAGCGCTCCTTGGTGAACTCGGTGTCGAGGCCGAACTCCTCACGCGCGCGGCGCTGGCGCAGCAGATCCCAGGCGCGGTCGAGCTGCACCTTGATCTCCGCCAGGCGCTCCCGGTCTTCGGGGGAGCGTTGGTCGGTGCCCTCCTTCTCCCACAGCGCGTTCTCCTCGTTCACCAATTCGTCGATCCGACTCAGGATCTGTGCGTCGTCCATGGAGCCTCCCCCGGTAGTTGAGCCTGTACCCTAGTGCTGATGGAAAGCCATCCTGCGATCCGGGCCACGGATGCCGACCGTGAGGCCACGGTGGTGCGCCTGCGCGACGCTTCGGTCAGCGGCTGTCTGACGCTCGAGGAGCTGTCCGACCGCACCGAGCTGGCCCATACGGCGCGCACCCGCGAGCAACTGGCCGCGATCGTGCGCGACCTGCCGGTGGTGCCCGGCCAGATGACCGCCTCGCAGGCCAGGCGCGAGTGGGCAGTGTTCGCGCGCGTGAGTCGTGGGCGGCCGGTGGCTGCCGGGTGAGCGGTGCAGGTTCGTGAGCATCTGCGGCACGATCGAACTCGACCTGCGCGACGCGGTCCTGCACGGCCCGGTGCTCGACATCGAGGTCACCAGCTGGTTCGGCACCACCACGCTGCTGGTGCCCGAAGGCGTGGCGGTCGAACTCGACCCTGGCGGAATCTCGGCCACGCACGAGGTGGCCCTGCACGGCGCGCCGGTGGACGGCGGACCGCTGGTGCGCGTGCACACCGCGGGCGGATTCGGCACCACCCGGGTGCGCTACAAGCCGCGCCGCCGCGACACGATCAAGGCTGCGGTGCGGGCCGTGCTCTTCCGCTCAGCCGGGTCGTGAACTGCACGCGGTGCCGGGCCACCTCGGGCGCGATCAGCCGGGCGAGCCCCTCTCCCTCGGCGCGCACCGCGTCGGCGGTCTCGGCGTCCAGCCGGCGGAACGGATCGACGGTCACCAGCGCCGACGCGCTGCCTCGCTCCAGCCGCCACACGGCGCCCACTCGCCCGTCGATCAGCACTGACGGCAGGATCCGGTTTCGCGCCACCATCAGCTCGCGATGCGCATCTTCGAGCATCCGTGAGCGGTCGGCGTGGCCCAGCAGCACGTTGTCGTAGTCGGGCAGAAACCGCGGCGGTGCCGCAGTGGCGGGGTCTTCGAGGGGCGCGTCACGCACATCCCACAGCACCCGGCCCCCCTCGTCTTCGAACGATCGCAGCCGTGGCGCCAGCCGCTCCACCACCGCCTGCAGCCGGGTCAGCCCCGACCACACCTGCATGTCCGCCACGGTCGCGGGGCCGAACGCCCTGAGGTAGCGGCAGACCAGGACGTCGGGCTCGTCCGACTCGCCCAGCGGTGCTCCCAGCCACGCCTCGGCGGAGGTATGCCGCGCCAGGCCGGACTGGTTCCACAGGCCGCGCGGGGGAACCTGCACCAGCGCCACGAGCGAACGCACGCCCATCGCCAGCGCCTCGGAATCGGCACCCCCGAAGCGTTCGGCCAGCAGCCGGCCGAGCTCGGCGAACGTGCGCGGCTCGGCGTCGACCAGCTCGCGACCCGCCTGTGCGAGCTGACGTCCGTCGACCGGCTCGAGCGCCTTGCGAAACCGGCCGGTGAGCGTGCGGTTGAGCATGCCGGCGAGCACCGGCCGAAAGCTCAGGCAGTCGGCCGCCGACACCAGGTGGATGGTCGACCGCTGCAACGCGATCCGCACCGCCTTGCGCTCGGCGATCAGCTGGGAGAGCGACGCCGGAGAGAACTCGCGGATGCGCGACCACAGCGCCAGGTAGGGCGAGGCGGGCGTCTGGGCCTGCATCCCGGCGAGCAGCTCGATCACGTCAAGCGGTTGCGCCGGTTCGCGTTCGAGCAGGAGTTGGCGGCGCAGCAGCGTGCGGTTGAGCGTCTGCCTGTCGAGCACCACCGCGGCAGTCTAGAACTGCCGCGGCACGATCACGAACCGGTCTGGTGCGGCGAGGTGTAGTAGCACTTGCAGTACGACCAAAGTGCGGGATAGAAGCCCGTCCAGCCATCGGCATTGGCGGTGATCAGATTGGCGTTCACCAGCTGGATGTACGGCCGGTAGCTGGCCAGGTACTCCTCCATCTTCCACACCAGCGCCTGGCGCTGCTTGAAGTCGACGAGGCGGTTCTGCTGGGCCCACATCGAGTCGTAGGACGGAACGTCCATGCCCGTGTCGCTGTTATTGCCCCACTGCGCCTTGGTCACCACGGAGAGGTTGAACGCCGGGTCGATGTACGGGTGCCAGTACCACGTGAACATGTCGCTCTTGGTGTACTCGTAGTTGGCGGCGGTGATCGTGTCGAACGCCTGGCTGACGTCGCCGCCGGCCACCTCGTTGATCTTCACCCCGACCTTGGCGAACGAGTTCTGGATGATCTGGAACTGGCGGTCGCCGTCGAAGTCCAGATCGCCGGGAACGACCACGTCGTAGGTCATCGAGTGCGCCCCCTGGGCGTACTGGCCGGTGGTGGCGGGCACCTCGCGAATGCCACCCGAGCCGCGCTTCAAGCCCAGCCCGTCGAGGATCTGGTTGGCCTTGGAGAGGTTGTACGGCAGTGGCTTGACGTTCGGGCTGATCCAGCCCGACGCCTTCGACCAGGGCGAGAGGATGTTGGCCCACGGCTGCGCGTTTCCGGCGAACACCACGTTCACGATCTGCTGGCGCGGCATCGCATACTCGAGTGCCTCGCGCACCTTGGTGTTCAAGAGTTCGCGGTTCTTGTGCTTCTTGGGGTTCACGTTGAACCCGAAGTTGGTCACCTCGCTACCGGCTTCGTTGTGCAGTTGGATGCCGCTCTCGCCCTTCAGCGTGTTGGCGGCGGTGTACGACACGTCGTCGATGAAGTCCAGGTTTCCTGCCTTGAAGTCGGCGATCATCGAGGTGGGGTTGGTGTAGTACGTCAGCGTGACCGCGGCGGCGTGCGACTTGGGTCCGTAGAAGTACGGGTTGGGCTTGAACACCGTGGTGCCCTTGGGTGCGTACTTGCTGACCTCGTAGGGGCCGCCCGAGACGGTCGGCAGGTGCTGCTCGGGGAAGTACGACTTCAGATCCTTGCC
This sequence comes from uncultured Actinomycetes bacterium, assembly GCA_963796875.1. GTDB lineage: Bacteria > Actinomycetota > Thermoleophilia > Gaiellales > JAICJC01 > CAVPTL01. The sequence goes on along the minus strand of CAWCNL010000002.1, from coordinate 363,466 downwards.
GTTGTTACCGGCGTACTTGGACCAGACGTGCTTGGGGAAGAAGTACACCTGCTCGAGGTTTGCGAGGGCCGCGGCCACCGGCTTGTCGTACGTGACCACCAGCGTGTTTGCGTCGGGGGCGCTGACGCCCGAGACGCCGTCCAGCGATCCGGCCAGGTATGACGTGGCGCCCGCCTTGTACTTCAGGATCGTGTCGATCGTCCACACCGCGTCGGCGGAGGTGAGCGGCTTGCCGTCCGACCACTTGCCGCCGGGGATCAGGTGGAACGTGATCTTCTCGCCGTTGGAAGATTCGGTCCAACTCTTGGCCCAGTCGCCCTCGAGCTTGAGCCCGGGGCCGTACTGCACCAGCTGCGGGTAGGTCATGGTCATCACGTTGTAGGCCTGGGCGTCGATCGCGACGAACGGATTCAGCGAGTCGATGTTGTACGTACTGCCCACGCGCAGGATGCCGCCGCTGCCGCTTGACCCGCCGCTCGTTCCGCCGCCGCAGCTCGTCGCAAGCGCGCCGCACACGATGAGCGTGAGGCACAGCCAGGAGCGCAAGGCAGAGAGACCCAGATGCATTCCTCAGATCCTAAACGGTTCGCGCCCGGCGCGGTGTGACAATGTCACCCGCCGGTCTGGTGCGGCGAGGTGTAGTAGCACTTGCAGTAGGTCCAGAGCGCGGGCGAGAACCCGGTCCAACCGCTCTTGTTGGCGGTGATCAGGTTGGCGTCGACCAGCTGGATGTAGGGCCGCTGGTTGGCCGCGAACGCCTCCATGTTCCACACCAGCGCGCGCCGCTGCTTGACGTTGGTGAGGCGGTTTTGGCGAGTCCACATCGCGTCGTAGGCGGGGATATCCATGCCCGTGTCGCTGTCGTTGCCCCACTGCGCCTTGGTGATCACCGAGAGGTTGAAGGCCGGGTCGATGTACGGGTGCCAGTACCAGGTGAACAGATCGGCTTTGGTGTAGGTGTAGTTGGCCGCGGTGATCGCCGTGTAGGCCGAGCTGACATCGCCGCCGGGCTGCTCGGTGAGCTTCACGCCGATCTTCCGAAACGCGGTCTGGATGATCTGGAACTGGCGGTCGCCGTCGAAGTCGAGATCGCCGGGCACGATCACGTTGTAGGCCATCGGGTGCGCGTCCTGGGCGTACCGGCCGGTGGTGGCCGGTACCTCGCGAATGCCGTCTGCGCCACGTTTGAGGCCGAGCCCATCCAGGATCTGGTTGGCCCTGGCGATGTCGAAGGGCAACGGTTTGACGTGCGGGTTGAGCCAGCCCGACGGGCCCGACCACGCCGACATCATGTTGGCCCACGGTTCGGCGTTTCCGGCGAACACCACGTTGATGATCTGCTGGCGCGGCATCGCGTACTCGAACGCCTTCTTCACCTGGAGGTTGAGCAGTTCGCGGTTCTGGGGTTTCTTCGGGTTGGAGTTGATACCGAAGTTGGTCACCTCGCTGCCCGGCTCGTTGTGCACCACGGTGTCGGACTTCCCCTTGAGCGTCGAGGCGACGGTGTAGGGCACGTCGTCGATGAAGTCGAGGTTGTTCGAGTTGAAGTCGGCGATCATCGAGGTGGGGTTGGTGTAGTACGTCAGCGTGACCGCGGCGGCGTGCGACCTGGGTCCGTAGAAGTACGGGTTGGGTTTGAACACGGTGGTGCCCTTGGTCTGGAACCTGCTCACCACGTAGGGCCCGCCCGAGACCGTCGGCAGGCTGCGCTCGGGAAAGTAGGTGCGCAGGTCCTTGCCGTTGTTGCCGGTGTACTTGTCCCACACGTGCTCGGGAAGGATGTACACCTGCTCGAGGTTTGCGAGCGCTGCCGCGACCGGTTTGTCGTAGTCGATCACCAGCGTGGAGGCGTTCGGCGCGGTGACACTCTTGATGCCGTCCATCGTGCCCACCCACGACGAGGTGGCGTTGCCGTCGTACTTGATGATCGTGTCGAACGTCCACACGGCGTCGGCGGCCGTCAGCGGCTTCCCGTCAGACCACTTGCCGCCGGGAATCAGGTGGAACGTGAGCGTGCGACCATCGGAACTCTCGGTCCAATTCCTGGCCCAGTCGCCCTCCAGTTTCAGCCCCGGGCCGTACTGCAGCAGCTGCGGGTACTCCATCGCAAACACGTTGTCGGCCTGCGCGTCGATGGCGACGAACGGGTTGAGCGAGTCGATGTTGTAGGTGGTGCCGACCCGCAGGATGCCGCCCGAAGCGCTCGATCCGCCGCTCGAGCTGCCGCCACAGCCGGCTGCGAGTACGCCGAGTGCGGCCAGGCAGGTGCACAGCAGGAGCTTCACACGGGCAAGGCTATGCGCTGGCGGCGACAGCGGGGGTAACCAACTGGTTACGGCTCTGTGCCCAAACACGTATCTGGTTGAAGGCCGGCACCAGCCGCTCACCCGTGGCCGTGAGCCGGTAGCTGACGCCCGCGCCACCCGCCTCACGTTCGATCAGGCCGGCCTCGAGCAGTTCCTTGAGCCGCTCGGTGAGAAGCCTGTCGGAGATACCGGGAATGGCCCGGCCGATCTCGCAGAACCGGGCCGGGCGGCGTGCCAGCACGTCCAGAATCAGCGCAGTCCAGCGCTTGCCGAGCAGTTCGAAGGCGGACGCCAGAGCGGGACAGACCTCGAGTGGCTCGGTGCTCGTATTCACTGATACAGACTAGCCCAGAGTCCTTTGACGGCACCTCTTCGGACGGACTCTGGCATTTACTCACCTTTCGTAAGTGTCGCTGCTAGATTGACGGTATCTGCTTATCGAGGGGAGTTCCATGACCGACCACCTGCACGCCACGCTGCATACCGATCCCGCCTGCCCATGGGCGTATTCCGAGATTCCGGCGCTGCAGGTGCTGCGCTGGCGCTATGGCGCACAGCTCGACTGGCGGCTGGTGGTGATCGGCCTCTCGGAGCGCCCCCGACAGGACACCGACCCGTCGTACAGCCCTGCGCGGGCGGTTGGCAACTACCTCTCGTTTCTGCGGTTCGGCATGCCGTTCGGTTTGCAGCCCAAGGCCCGGGGCGCGGCCAGCGCCCGGGCGTGCCGTGCGCTGATCGCCGCCCGCCGGCTGGAGCCCGGCAGCGAGTGGCCCGCACTGCGCGCGCTGCAGCTGGCGCAGTTCTCCTCGCCGCTTCTGCTGGACGACGATCCGCATCTGGTGCGGGTGGTGTCGGCGGCCACCGGCCACGACGCGGGCCAGTTGCGCGACATGCTCGACAGCGACGAGGTGAGCGCCGACTACGCGGCCGACAAGGCCGAGGCGCGCAGCGCTGCGGGCAAGGCCTCCGAGCTGCAGGGCAAGACCTCGGTGTCGGACGGGCTGGTGCGCTACACGGCGCCGTCGGTGGTGTTCACGCGCGGCGAGCGTGAGCTCGAGGCCGGCGGCTTCCAGTTTGTCGAGGCCTACGACGTGCTGGTCGCAAACCTCGACCCGACGCTCGAGCGGCGGCCCGCGCCGCACGATCCTGCCGAGCTCCTCGCGGCGTTCCCGCACGGCCTGACCACGCAGGAGGTCACTGCCCTTCTGGTCAACAGCAACGACAGCCCCGACCGCCCGGTGGCCGAAGCCGCCCTGATGGGTCTTCTGGCCGACGGCCGTGCCGCGCGGCTGCCCATCGGCGACTCGGCGATCTGGGCCGAGCCCGACACCATCGAGTGGAGTCGCACCGTGCTCGAAGCGGCGTTCGACACGCAGAGCGTGGGAGCCAGCGTATGACCGAGCGGCGGTTGCAGCTCGAGATCTGGTCGGACCTGGTGTGCCCGTGGTGCTACATCGGCAAGCGCCGCATGGACGAGGCGCTGGCCCAGTTCGAGCACGCCGACCGCGTGGACGTAACGTGGCGCAGCTTCGAACTCTCGCCGCACCGCTCGGCGGTGCCCCAGCCGCTGGACGACCACCTTGCGACGGAGTTGGGGCGTACGCCGGAGCAGGTCGTGCAGATGCACGAGCAGGTGTCGAGCGTCGCTGCCGAAGTGGGCCTCGACTACCACCTCGACCGCGCGCTGGTCGGGTCGAGCTTCGATGCCCACCGGATCGTGCATCTGGCCGCGTCGCAGGGGTTGGCGGCCGAGGCGCAGGAGCAGCTGTTCAGCGCGTACATGACCGACGGTAAGCCGATCTCGGATCGCGAGACGCTGGTCGACCTGGCCGGTCAGATGGGGCTCGATGCCGGCGTGGCCCGGGATGCGCTCGAGACGGGCCTCTACGCCGATGACGTGCGCGAGGACGAGCGGCTGGCGGGCGAGTTGGGGATCTCGGCGGTGCCGTTCTTCGTGTTCGACCGGCGCCTGGCCGCCGCGGGCGCGCAGCCGGCCGAACTCTTGCTGGGCGGACTCCAGCAAGCCTGGGATTCGCCTACGGCTGCGCCGGCCGGTAGCGGCTGACCACGACCGCGCAGGCCAGCGAGACGACGCCCACGAGGGCCGAGAACACGAGTCCCGCATTCACCAAACCCTGGCTCGACTCCACCAGGCCGAACCCGATCACGGGCACCACCAGACCGATGTAGGCGGCCAGGAAGTACGCCGAGGCGATCTGGCCGCGGCGCTCGGGCGGCGCGGCGGCGGTGAGCAGCCCCAGTCCGGCACCCACGATCACGCCCATGGCCAGGCCGGTCAGCACCGACGACGCGACCAGCGAGGCCAGGATCTCCTCCTGGAGTGCGAGTCCGAGCGCCGCCACTCCCACCGCGAGCCCCACGCAGCCGCCGGTCAGCGCCCGGGCGGGCTCGAACAGGCGCGCGATCATCTGTCCGAGCACCGCCATGGCGAATGCCGCTCCCAGCAGCAGGCCGGCCCACGCCGGCGAGTGGACGCCGAACACCTCGCCCAGCATCGACGGGCCGGTCGACCCGAAGACGCCCGACGTACCGAACGCGGCGATCGCGGCGATCGCGGCGGGCACGTAGGCGCCCATCACCTCGCGCGGCGGCCGCAGGCTCGCGAAGTCGAGCTGGAACCGCTCGCGGCGCACCGTCTCGGTCATGCGAGTGTGCAGTGCGAGGCCCACGACCATCGCGACCAGCTCGACCGCGTAGACCAGCCGCAGTGGGTGTGGTGCCCATGCGGCGAGTGCTCCGGCGATCAGCGGGCCGAGGCCCAGCCCGCCCAGGTTGGCGGCGATCGCGAGCTTGGTGGCGCGCACACGATCGGTGTCCAGGTCGACCAGCCAGGCGGTGCAGGTACCGGTGTAGACCCCGGCCGTGAGGCCGATCAGCGCCCTGCCCAGCAGGAGCGCGCCCAGACCCTGGGCGGCGAGGAACACCACCATCGCCACGATGCCCACCACCAGCGCCCCGGCCAGCGGCGGCTTGCGGCCGTAGTGGTCGGAGAGCCGGCCGAACAACGCCAGGCCGCACATCACGCCCGCGCCGTACGCCGCGAAGATCACGGTCACCTCGAGCGACGACACGCCGAACTCCCGGACGTAGTCGGGGTAGAGCGGAGTCGACACGGTGGTCGCAGCCATCACCGCGGCGAAGGTGGCCGCGACGATGATGCTCACGCGATTCACTGCCGGATGGTAGACCGGCCGGCGTAACACAACATTCTCGTGCGGATATCCGTTCGTGCACCCCGGCGCCGCATCACGGGGTCTGTCGCCTTTTATTCACGAATGAGTCTCGGCAGGCTCATCGCGGATCGCGTGAATAAAAGGCGACTGACCCCTCTTATTCACGCTGGCTGACGTGGTCAGGAATCAGCCGGCGTGAACTGCATGAGCACCGCTCGGTAGTGCTCCAGCGGCGGAGTCTCGAGTCCAGGGATCTTTGCGATGTCGTCGTAGCGGCGCAGCCGCACGGCTGACTCGAAGAACGGCCCCCGTTCGAACTCGAGCACCTCGGCGCGGCTGAACGGGCCGCCCTGCAGCGCCAGGCTGTGCCGCGAGGCATCGCTCAGCTCGGCCAGATACGCCGGTTCGACGGCGCACAGATAGCGCTTGGAGGCCACGTGCAGACGGATCGGCTCGGTTACCTGGGCGGGGAAGTTGGCCCGCAGGAACTCGGCGCCGACCTCCTCGTGAACGGTGTCGATGCCATGCTCGGCCGAGTCCACGTCGGCTTCGTGCACCAGGTGGCCGAAATCGTGCAGCACCGCAGCGGCGACCAGCTCCGGCGCCGCCTTGTCCAACTCGGCCGCCTGGGCGGTCTGGAGCATGTGTTCGGTGAGCGTCACTTCCTCGCCCAGATAGGTGTCGTCGCCGTGGCGATGGAACACCTCGAAGATCGCGTCGACCACGGGAACGATCACGGGTGCTGCTCCTTGTCGGTTTGCAGTGTCCAGAGCGTCGACCGCAGTCCGTCGCAGTCGCATGACGCCCTGCAGGTGCCGGACACCGGTCTCGACGATCGGCGTGCGGCCGTGCAGAAGGCGGGCGTTGTCCATCACCACCGCATCGCCGGGCGCCAGCGCGAAGCTGATCGCCAGGCGCGGGTCGGCGCAGTAGGTGCCAAACCGCTGGTAGGCGGCGTAGTAGCGGCGGGTGAGGTCGAGGCCAAGGTCGAACGGGCGCGCCGACCGGGTGTTATAGCGAATCGCCTGCACCTCGCCGCCCGGGTCGCATTCGATCACGGGGGCGGAGGCGCGCAGCGTGGTGACGGCATCGCGGTAGGTGAAGGTGACCGGCACGCGGCGCAGCAGCGAGAACATCGTCGCGTGGCCGCGGCGCATGCGCTCGGCGACGGCAAACCCATCGACCAGGATCGTCTCGCCGCCGGTGCTGGACGACCGGATGCAATGCAGGAGCTGGATGGCGGGCGGAGGCTCGCGGTAGGGGTTGTCAGTGTGCGCGGCGAGGCCGAGGCCGGTGTAGGCGAGGTTGGTGGGATCGCTCTGCGTGCGCACATCGAACACCCGCCCGTAGTTGGTCTCGCGAATCTGGCCGAACCGGTCGACGAGCTGGGGCAGCACCCCGGGCTCGGGCGGCAGCCCGGTGATGCGTGCGTAGCCCTTGGCATTCACCTGGGAGAGCATCGTTTCGAGAGCTGCGTCGCTGTGCATCACGCGACCGCCGTCAAGCGGTGTGAGAGGCGCGTCGGCCGCGGTCCACAGGGTGCGCGGGCCGGTGGTGGGAGGGTGGGGCTGGGTGAGGCTCTCGATCCCGAAGCGCGACCGGTGGCCGTCGTTCCAGCCGATGTCGAGCCATTCTCCGTGCACCTGCGCGGAGGTGGGCCGGACGTCGGCGGGAATCACCGCCGTGTCGACGATCCGCTGGCCGTTGCCGGGGTGCCGGCAGTCTTCGCACGGACAGTTGTCGCGTAGCCACAGGTGCAGGTAACGGCGCACCGTTCCGTCGGCGGCCGCCACGGCCAGATGGTCGGAATGGATCCGCGCAGAGGCGGACAGCGGACTCACGGCCATGGCAGTGTGAACAGCTTCTGAGTGGTCAATGCGCGCATCGCTTCCTGCACCCCTTCCTTGATTCCCAGCCCCGAATCCTTGATCCCGCCAAACGGCGTCAGTTCTGTGCGAAACCCCGGTACCTCGCCGATGTTGACGGTGCCGCAGCGCAGTTCGCGGACGCAGCGGGTGGCGCTGCTCGAGGCTTGTGGTGACGACTCCGGCCGAGAGCCCGAACGGCGTGGCGTTGGCCGTCGCGATAGCCTCATCGATGCCCGATACACGGATGATCGGCGCGATGGGTCCGAACGTCTCGCGGGCGACCAACTCGATGTCGGTGGGCACGTGGTCGAGGACGGTTGGCTCGATCAATGCGCTCCAGTGCGCGTGCCGCCGTGCAGCAGTGCGGCTCCGGCGGCGAGCGCGCGATCCACCCGGCGCTGGATGTCGGCGGCTGCCCGCACGTCGATCACCGTGCCGATGTCGGTGTGCTCGGCCAGCGGGTTTCCGGCATGCAGCCGCTGGGCGGCGGTGGTCGATGAGCTGCGCGAGTTCGGCGGCCACCGACGTCCGACCGCGATCACCGCTTGACCGCCGTGCAGCGCTGGCCGCTGTTCGCGAAACGCGCCCTCCACCGCCAGCGTCGCGGCTGCGCTCGAGGTCGGCGTCGGCGAGCACGATTAGCGGATCGTTGCCGCCCAGTTCGAGCACCGCCGCGGCGGTAGCCCAGGCGGTTGGCGATCATGCTTGCCCGGTGTCGACCCCGCCGGTGAAGGCCAGCACCTCGACCGCGGGATGGCCCAGCATCGCATCGAGCACCACCTGCCGCTCGCCGGTCACCACGGCCAGCAGGCCCGGCGGCAGGCCGGCCTCGTGGATGGCCGCGGCCAGCCAGAGCGCTGCCAGGGGCGTCTTCTCGGACGGCTTCAGCACCATCGGCGTGCCGGTGGCAATTGCCGGCGCAACCTTGTGCGCCACCTGGTTGAGCGGGTGGTTGAACGGGGTGATCGCCGCCGCCAGCCGCACCGGTTCGCGCACCGTGTAGGCGCGCCGCCGCCGGCCGTGGCCGCTCACGTCGCACGCGTAGGCCCGGCCGTCATCGCGCAGCGCCTCCGAGGCCGCGAATCGAAACACGTCGATCGAGCGGGAGACCTCGTGCCGGGTGTCGCGCAGGCTAAGCCCCGATTCCAGCGTAATGAGTCGTGCCAGCGGTTCGGCGTCTTGACCCGATGCCGCGCCGGCCACCCGCTCGAGCAGCTGAGATCGCTCGTGCGGGTGCGCCGGTCGACCGTTGCCGCACCCAGGTCGAGCGCCCGCTGGATCTGGCCCGTGCTGAGCAGCGGCGCGCGCCCCACCTCGTCGCCGGTGAACGGGTCGATCACCGCAAACGAGCCCGCACCGGGCACCTCGTCTCCACCGATCAGGCACGTTGCGAGCGCACCCCGATCGATGTCGGCCACCGCGAGCGTCATGCGGCTTCACCCAGCAGCAGGCGGTGGACGTCGGCGTTGGTGGCGCCTCGCGCGAGCAGCTCGAGGCCGGCCGCGTCCGGCCGTTCGGACAGAAGCAGCGGAACCGCCTGCTCGTAGCGGCCGCCGTGCGAGCGCAGACTGTCCGAGCAGCTGCGAGAGGTCGTGATCGGCCGGCGCGCGGCCCGAGCACGGTGTCGCGGTCGCCGAACACCACCAGGTCGCCGATCCGGTCGCGCGGCAGCTGTAACGCGGCGGCGGCCCCGATCGCGCGCTCGAGCACCTCGTCCACTCCCGGCAGCGTCGCGAGCACCGCCGCGGCGTCGCTCCAGGTGCGGATCGTGCGACGTGCACCCACGCGCCCGAGCCGAGCGCCGCATGGTGCGAGACGTGCGGGTCGGTGATCGGCAGCACCACGTGCGCCGCGATGCCGGCCGCCTCGAGCGCGCTGCCCAGGTGGGCCACGTTGGGCGTACCATCGGCGCCGGTCTTGGCGTTCATGCCGTGATCGGCCACCAGGCCCAGCCGCCAGCCGGCGTCGAGGTAGCACCCCACCAGCCGGTCGAGCTCGACCAGGTAGCGGTCGGAGAGCGGCGAGCCGGGCGGCTCGGCGTGCTGCACCGCGTCGGTCAGCGACACGTAGAGCAGGACCGGCTGCAGGTGCCGAGAGAGCGCCAGCCCCAGCTCGAGCGCGTAGTGCGAGGCGTTCCACTCATAGATTCCCGGCGGCGCGTGGCCGACGGCGTCGGCGGCGCGGGCCAGCCCGTCGACCGGCTGGGCGGCGGCGCCCTCCACCGACACGCACGGAACGCCACCGGCGGCCAGCAAGCCGCGCAGCTTGTCCTTGGTGGTCACCGCCAGCACCGATACCCCGGCGCGGTGCACCTCGGCGTGGATCGACGGCGCGCGCAGAAACGCCGGATCGTCCAGCTGCACGTCCGCGCCGGCGGGGCCGCGAAAGTGGTTGCCGGGTACGCCGTGCACCGCCGGCGGGGCGCCGGTCACGATCGAGAGGTTGTTGGGGTTGGTAAAGCTCGGCAGCTGCGAGTGCACGGTCGCCTGATGGCCGCCCTCGAGCATCTCGGCGATGCGCGGCACGATGCGCCGTTCGAGCGCGTCATCGATATAGGCCGGGTCGCAGCCGTCCAGGCACACGACCGCGGTGGGCCGCCGCGGTAACCGGTAGGTGGTGCCGTTGGCTGTCACCGCCGTCACCTGCCGTTCTCCCGCAGGGCGCCGGGCAACCGGCTGCCGAAGTCGCGCAGCACGTCGTCCTCGATCGCACCCATGCAGCAGACGCGGAAGATGTCCTCGGCCAGGTGTGCCTGGCCCGCATAGATCACGTAGCCCTCGTCCTTCAGCCGCGCATGGATCTGCTCGTAGGTCACGCCGGCCGGCAGCCGCAGCGACCGCACGGTGGACGACCGGTGGGCCGGCTCAACCAGGTGCTCGACGCCCGCCCGGGCGAGTTCACGGTCGAGCAGTTCGGCCCGTTCCTGGAGCCTGAGGCGGCGCTCGGGGCTGCCCTCCTCGAGCACCTCGTCCAGCGAGGCATCCAGCGAGCGCAACGCCGGGATCGAGGGAGTGAATGGCACGACACCCGTGTCGGCCGCCTTCAGATACGCGCCGAGATCCAGATACACCGACCGCGGCGGCACCTCGCCCACGCGCTCGCGACCCGCCGGTGAGATCAGTACGAACGCCGCCCCCGGAAGTCCCGCCAGGCACTTGTTCGAGGTGCACGTGACGAAGTCGATGCCCGACCCGTCCAGCGGCAGGTCCTCGGTGCCGAGCGACGAGATGCCGTCGACCACCACCCGCAGGCCGGCCTCGCGGCCGACCGCGGCGATCTCCAGCACCGGGTTGAGGACGCCGGTGGTGGTCTCGTGATGCACCACCGCGAGGGCGTCCAGATCGGGTCGCGCGGCAATCGCCGCGCGGATCTCGGCAACGTCGATGGGCGCCGTCCAGTCGCCCTCGACGTGCAGGGCAGCGATGCCCGCCCGCTCGGCGATGGCGGCAAACCGGTCGCCGTACACGCCGTTTCGCACCACCAGGATCGCCTTGCCGGGGCGTACCGCGGCCGTCAGCGCCGCCTCGTTGGCTGACGTTCCCGACCCGGCCAGCAGCGCCACCGTCCAGTCTGCGGGCATCTCACAGGCGAGTGCGATCTTGAGGCGCAGGCCCGCCTCGAACTCGACGTACTCGGCTTCGCGGTGGCAGACATCCACGCCGCCGGCCGCGCGCTTGACCCGCTCGGTGGTGAGGGCCGGACCGGGATTCAGCAGCACCTGCGGCCGCTCGCGGCGCTGTGGCCCGTAGCGGTCCGCGACCAGCGTCGCGAACCCCGCCGGCGGCACGATCGCGTCGGCCTCGGCCGCGTGCAGCGCCCGTGCCGCCGCCCCGGGCGCCGCGACGCCGACCACCGCCCCCAGGCCGGCGCGGCGACCCGCTTCCAGCAGTTCGACCGTGGCGGCGGCCAGGCCCACCCGGCGCACGTCGTCGGCAGCCACCGTCTGCATCGCGTCGAACAACTCGAACGTGCCCGCCGCATCGCGCACCGGGATCGCCAGCGCGCTTCCCACCGCCGGTGCGACCACGTCCAGCAGCCCCTCGGGCGCCAGCCACAGGTCGATCGCCCGGCCCTCGGCCCACTCGACGACGGTCTCGGAGTCGAAGGCGACGCTCATACGATCCTGCCGCGGATGACGGTCGAGGCGCGCTCCACCAGCAGCACCGCCGCCAGGACGACCAGAAGCTGGGTCGTGACCTGCTGGTACTGGAAGAGCTGCATCGAGTTGTAGATCTGGAAGCCGATGCCGCCGGCACCGACGAATCCGAGCACCAGCGACGAGCGGAAGTTGACGTCGAAGCGGTAGATCGCGAGCCCCACCATGGTGGGTGCGACGCCGGGCAGCACGGCGTGCAGGAACACCTGCAGGCGACCCGCGCCGGCCACTTTTAGCGCGTCGACAGGGCCCATGTCCATGTCCTCGATCGCCTCGGCCCAGAGCTTTCCCAGCACCCCCACGGTGTGCACCGAAAGGGCCAGCACGCCCGGGAACGGGCCGAGTCCGACGGCGGTGACGAAGATCAGCGCGAAGATCAGATCGGGGATCGCCCGGGTGACTGCGATCACCAGCCGGGCGATCTCGTAGGTAATGCGGTGCGGCGAGATGTTGCGCGCGGCGAACGGGGTGACCAGGAACGTCAGGCCGATCGCCACCGTGGTGCCCAGCAGCGCGGTGTCGAACGTGACCACCGATCCCGAGATCGCGGGCCGCAGCACCGACAGGTCGGGCGGCCACGCCCGGCTGAGGATGTCGACCATCCCGTGGTAGCCGTCGATCAGCGACGAGACCGAGCACTCGGTCTTCACCCACGCCTGCCAGTAGAGCGCGATCAGGCCGATCACGAGCAGGGCGCCGACCGCCCGGTTGCGGGTCACCGCGGGAAGCTTGCGCGGAGTCTGGCCTCCGACCGAGACGGCGTCAGTCGTCAACGGGTTCGTCCTCGTAGAGCGCCTGGATCTGGTCGGCCGTGACGGCGGCCGGAGGCTGGTTGAAGGCGATATTGCCCTTGAGGATGCCCACGATCCGGTCGGCATGGGCCCGGGCCAGATCGGGTTGGTGCAGTACGCAGGCCACGGCTAGACCGTCGCGCCGGGCGATCTCGCCGAGCAGCACCATCACGGTCTCGGCGGCGTGCGGGTCGAGCGCCGACACCGGCTCGTCGGCCAGGATCACCTCGGCCTGCTGGCACAGCGCGCGGGCGATCGCCACCCGCTGGGCCTGCCCGCCGCTGAGAGTGTCGGCGCGCTGGTCTGCCTTGTCCAGGAGGCCGACCCGTTCGAGTGCAGCGGCCGCGGCCGTGCGCGTGTCGGCGGGGAACACCCGGCGGGTGAACGACCGCCGCACCGGCGTGCGACCCAGCGCGCCGAACGAGACGTTGTCGATGGCAGTGCGGCGCTTGACCAGGTGGATCTGCTGGAACACCATGGCCGCCTGACGGCGGGCCACGCGCAGCTCCCGGCCGTTCATCCGGGCGAGGTCGTTGCCGCACAGGTGGATGCTGCCGCCGTCCACGTCGAGCAGCCGCACTGCACAGCGCAGCAGGGTCGACTTGCCCGAGCCGTTGGCGCCCAGCACGACCACCAGTTCGCCGGGATTCACATCCAGATCCACGCCGTGCAGCACGGGTGGGCCACCGGCGAACCGCTTCTCCAGACCCCGAATCTGGAGAACCGGTTCACTCGGCTGCGGAGCTCCGGGGGCCCGACCCCCCGGAGCCTTGCGATCGACCGAGACCGCCATTCTCTAGCTGTTGATGCTCGAGAAGTTGAGGTGCTCGGACGCGGCCACTGCGCGGATCGGTGCGTAGAACGAGTCCTTCGCAGGGATCATTGGACCGGAGTCGACGCCCAGCTCGGTGTCGACGGTCTTCAGCTGTGCGGGTGTGAGTGCAAGCAGCGCCTGCGTCAGCGCCGCCTTGAACGCGGGCGGCTCGTCGCCGCGCACGGTGATCGGGTCGTTGATGATCGGTGCAGACACCCAGATTCTGGTGAACTTGGACGGGTCGAACTGGTGCGAGGCCTCGCCCGTTGACTGCTGCTGGCTGTTGACCTCGGCCGCATCCACCTTGCCGTGCACGAGTGCGAGCATGGAGGCGGTGTGCGAGCCCGCGTACTCGAGCTTCACGTCCTTCTGTGGATTTAGGCCGGCGTGGATCATGGCGTAGAGCGGGAACAGGCTCCCCGAGGTGGATGCCGGATCGGCGAGTGCCAGAGTGTGACCCTTCAGGCCGGCGGTATTCTTGATGGGCGATCCCTTGGGAACCCAGATGGCCGCCGTATAGGTAACCGGCTTGCCGTTGGCCAGCCCAAAGGCGGCCACCGGTTGCGCATTGGCCAGGCTGTGCGCAAACACGTAGCCGAGCGGGCCAAACTCGCCCACATCCAACTTCTTGCCGCGCATCGCCTCGACCTCGGAGGTGTAGTTCTGAGTTACATAAAGCTTTACAGGACAGTGCAGGTTGGCCGAAAGTGCCGAGGTCAGAGCCTGGTAGGCGCCGGTGAACTGCGGGCCCGAATCGTACGGCTCGACGCCGAACGTGACCTGTCCGTTGGGGCACACGTTCGTGGTAGTCGATGCGCCTGTGGACGCGACGTTGGTGGCCGACGATGCAGCGGAGGAAGCCGCGGAGGCAGCAGATGAAGACGAACTCGATCCGCCGCACGCGGCGGCCGTAAGCGCCACAGCCGCGAATGCGGCCGTGCAGACGATCCGACTGGCCGTCTTTGTCATCGAGAACCGTTCCTTTCTGAGTTGGTCATGGAGGCAATGTACGAACGTCAAGTACGTCGGTGGGCAAAGAACTTGTGACGCCAGAGTTATGTATTGGTTACCGGTGTTAGTTATCGTTTGGAGAACCCCCCGCATAACGCAAAGTTCTCTTCTGGATATCCACATTTGCACCCAGCGATGAGGCATCGGCGTGCATACTCGTGGCATGAACATGTTTCACAACTCACTGCTCTGCGAACTGCACGCTCACACGACCTGGAGCGACGGCGAACTGCCGCTCGACCAGGTTGTCGACGTGTACGGCCGCGCGGGATATGACGTGCTCTGCATCACCGACCACGTGGTGCGCGGCCAAACGATGGTGACCGAGGAAGCGTTCGTGCCCTACATGCGGGCGATCGAGCGTGCCGCCGACCGGGCCCGGATGGAGTACGGGATGCTGGTGATTCCCGGCCTCGAGCTGACCTGGGACGATCCCGATCCAGGGTGGGCCGCGCACGCCGTCTGTGTGGGCGTGCACCGGTTCATCGGCCTGGACGACGGGCTCGAGGCGGCGCTCGACCGCGCCGAGAGCCAGGGTGCGGCGATCATCGCCGCCCACCCGCACAGCCTGGCCACCGATCGCGTGCCGGGCCGTACCACCCGGCGCTGGTGGCTCGACCGCGACCTGCGCGCGAGGGCGCATCGCTTCGAGCTGATCAATCGCCATCAGACCTTCGACTGGGTGGCGTCCAGCGAGCTGCCCGCGGTCGCAAACGGCGACTTCCACACGCTCGAGCACCTGTACACGTGGAAGACGGTGCTGCCCGCGCCGCGGACGGCCACCGGGGTGATCTCCGTACCTGCGGTCGACCCGCCCGGCGCTGATCGTGAAGCCGGACGAGCAGGCGCTGGCGCCGCAGGTCGACCTCGAGTCGCTGATCGGCGTCCCCGCGTGACTAGCGAACGCAAATAGTGTCTGGCAGTTACTCTATTCGCGATGCATCGGTGTGCTAGGAGTTAGCCACCTTTTATGCAGGACGGTCGCATGCACATTGGCTGAGCATAAAACTGCCCTGAGCACGCATTCTGCACTATGCAGCTGGCTACCGCTGGGGCGGTGGACTATCTGGTCGAGATCACGCCCGAGGGCGGCGGCGGGTGGCGGCTCGAGTCGCGCATGGTGATCGACCGGCCGCGTGACGAGATCTTCCCGTTCTTCGCCGACGCCGCGAACCTCGAGCGGATCACGCCGTCGTTCCTGCACTTCGAGATCACCACTCCGCGGGCCGCTCGTGAACGCCGAGGGGCTCGTGATCGACTACCGGCTGCGACTCCACGGCGTACCGCTGCGCTGGCAGAGCCGGATCGCCGCCTGGGATCCGCCGCGGCGGTTCGTCGATATGCAGATCCGCGGCCCCTACGCGCTGTGGCATCACGAGCACCGGTTCGCCCAGCTCGGCGATGCGACGCTCTGTGCCGACACCGTCCACTACCGGCTGCGCGGCGGGGCCGCGCTCGGCCGCGTTCCAGAACCTGCTGGCGGCGCGCGACCTGCGCCGGATCTTCGCCTACCGTCAGCGCGAACTGACCCGCCTGCTGGGATAGCGCGTCGCCCGCGCGGTGGCGGGAGGCGTGTGCGGCCGGCCACGCGTGTCGGCGATGCGGTGCAGCTTGCGGTGCGAGCGCTGCAGCTCGGCTAGCTGGCGGTGGCTGTGGACGGCGAGGTAGACGAGCGGGAAGCTCGTCAGGCCGGCAATTACTCCGCTGGCGACGAGCAGCATGCTCTCGAGTTCTGGGGACATCAGGGGGGCCTCCGGCTTCTCCAATTATTCTCAACTAAATCAGTGGAGTTTTCAGGCTAGCGATGCCCGCGGCTGGGCGCCAGGGAGTTAACCGACTCGCGGCCAATGCTTAACGCCATCGCAACCACGCCGCGTTTATCCAGTGTTGCGAAGCGCCGCGGCGATGCCCGCGATGACCCGTGCCAGCGGCCGTTCGAGTGCGCCGCGCTCGGCGTCGCTGGTGGCGGGGTCGCGCCAGCGGTGCAGCAGCTCGACCTGCAGGGCGTTCAAGGGGTCGACGTCGGGGTTGCGCAGGCGGATCGCGCGCTGCACCGGGGGGTGGCGGTCGAGCAGCTCGCGCGTCTGCCCGATCTCGAGCACCGCGGCCACCGCAAGCTCACACTCCTCGGCGAGCCGCGCGTAGATCCGTTCGCCGTCGGGATGGTGCACCAGGCCCAGGTAGCGCCGCGCCACCGACGGCGACGACTTGGCGAGTGCCATCTCGACGTTCTGCACGAGGCTGCGGAAGAAGGCGGACTCGGCGTAGAGCGCGCGCAGGTCGCGGCGCACAGCCAGGTCGTGCAGCGCCGCCGAGAGCGCGCTTCCCGACGCCGTACCAGGCGGGCACCAGCATCCGCGTCTGCGTCCACGAGAACACCCACGGGATCGCTCGCAGTGCGCGCAGGTCGGGCGTCTGCGCCCGCCGCGCCGGCCGCGAACCGATCCGCACCAGCGCCAGCTCCTCCAGCGGCGTGAACTCGCGCACGAACGCGGGCAGGCCCGGCTCGTCGAGCAGCCCGCGGTAGGCGCTTCTCGGCGGTGGCCGAGAGCGATTCGAGCAGCTCGCGCTGTGCCGCCGTCGGCGCAATGCCGCCGGGCTCGGGGTGCCCGGCGCGCAGCGTGGCGGCGACCACCGACTCCAGGTTACGGGCCGCCAGCGCCTCCAGGCCGTAGGTGAACGAGATGGTCTCGCCCTGCTCGGTCAGCTCGATGTGGCCGGGCGGAAACGCCGCCGGCTGGGCCAGGATCGCGGCGTGGGTGGGCCCGCCGCCGCGGCCGACCGAACCGCCGCGGCCGTGGAAGAACCGGATCGGCACGCCCAGCGAGCGGCCCAGCTCGGTGAGCCGCTCCTGGGCTCGCGCGATCTCCCACTGCGCCGTGAGGATGCCGCCGTCCTTGCCCGAGTCGGAATAGCCGACCATCACCGTCACGGCGCCCAGCAGCCGGCGCGAACTCTCGGCCCACCCCGGGTCGGCCGCCAGGGTGCGCTCCAGGATGCCCGGTGCCGCCCGCAGCGCGCCGATCGACTCGAACAGCGGCACCACCGCGAGGTCGGCGGGCTTGGCCACGGCCCGCGCCGCTGCGACGTCGGTATCGCTCTCGACGCCCGAGATGATCAGCCGCTGGATCGACTCGGCGCCGTGCCGCCGGCGGGCGGCGGCGATCGCCTCGATGGTCGCGGGCATCGCCTCGGCGTCGAGGTCGCGAGCGTGGACGCGCACGTCGAGGCGCGCCAGGTGCAGCCCAAACGTCTGCGCCTGTTGGCGGAACCGCGCCAGCTTGGTGTCGGCGATCCGTTCGCCGCCGCCCGCGCGCAGGCTGGAGTCGACCAGCTCGATGTCGGCGCGCAGCGCTGCGGCATCGGCGTATCCGGGTTCGGCGCGACCCACGATCTCGTTGTCGAGCCGGCGGTGCATCGCCGTTAGCTTGCGCCGGTACGGCTCGGAAGCGTTTCGCTCGCCCACCTCGGCGGCCACCCAGGGCAGCTCGCGTTCGTCGCGCTCGATCGACTGCACCAGCTCGGCGCTGGCGGGGGCGAGCACCGCCGACATCCCCAGCGCGCGGGTCAGTCCGCGGGCGTGCTCGCGATACACGCGCAGGGCCAGCCCGCGCGCGCGGGTGAGGGCGATCTCGAGGTGCTCGTCGCCGACGTAGGGGTTGCCGTCGCGGTCGCCGCCCACCCAGCTTCCGAACTGCAGCGGCAGGGGGACGCCCGGAAACTCGCGCGTCCACGCTTCGGCGACATCGGCGGCCGCGTCCAGCAGGCTCGTCTCGAAGAACCACAGCGTGTGGCGGATCTCGTCCTCCACCGAGGGTCGCGTTGAGCGCACCTCGTCGGTCTGCCAGAGCAGCGCGATGTCGCCCGCGATCTGGCTGTGCGCGCGGTCGCGGTCGGCGTCGCCCAGCCACGGATCGTCGAGCACCCGCAGCTGGTCGGCGAGCCGCACCTGGGCGGCGAGCACCGTGCGCCGGGCGGCTTCGGTGGGGTGGGCGGTCAGCACCAGCAGCACCGAGATCTGCGCGGCCAGCTCGTGCAGCCCCGCGTCGTCCAGGCCGCGGTCACGCAGGATCGCGCACGACTCGGCCAGGGTCTCGCGGGCCCGCCGCGAGCGATGCCGGCGGCGCAGACGATGGTGCTGCTCGGCCAGGTTCATCAGCTGGAAGTGCAGCGTGAACGCCCGCAGGGCGATGTCGCGGGCGTGCGGGTCGAGGGCGGCCACGGCATCGTGCAGTTCGCGCTCGGTGTCGCCGCCTGCCGCGCGCCCGGAGCGCGCCAGCTCGCGCACCCGGTCGATCATCATGGCGGCCTCGGGACCCCTCCTGCTCGCCCACCACCTCGGACAGCAGCCGGTCGAACAGGCCCAGGTCGCGGGCCAGGTCGGCGTCGATCTCGGCGGACTGCGAAACGGTGGGGACGCCTGTCATCCTGGGACACTACCCCCATGGTGCCCGCCTGGTTTCATGCGTGCGCAGCACGCATGAACAGAATCAGCGAGCGACCGCAACGGGAAAAGTGCCTGGCTGTTTTTATGCGGCGCAGCACGCATAAAACGTGCCTGGCACGGGGTATGCGCTTCGGCCGACGCATGAAGCGTGCCTGGCACGGGGTATGCGCTTCGGCCGACGCATGAAGCGTGCCTGGCACGGGGTATGCGCTTTCCGCCATGCGAAGTAGAGTACGGGTATGCCTGCTGCACTCATTGCTCTCATCCTCGTCATCCTGTTCCTGGCCTTCGGGATCGGGGTGCTCGGCTTTACCCTGCATATCTTCTGGCTCTTCATCTGGTACGCCGTCATGGGGCTGATCGTGGGTGGCCTCGGCCGCCTGTTCGTGCCCGGCCGGCAGGACCTCGGCCTGGCCGCCACCGCACTCTTCGGCATCGCCGGCGCGCTGCTGGGCGGGGTCATCGGTCGCGAGTGGCTCGGCCTCGGCTTCATCGGCGAGTTCCTGTGCGCGATCGCGATCGCCGCGATCCTGACGTTGCTGACGGCGCGCACCATGCACGACTGACGCACGGTGACTGAGCTCGCCCGGCTCGGTAGGCGGATCGACCGAGGCCCCGTCGCCGGGGCGCTGACGAGCGTCGTGCTGGTCGCGCTGGTGACCGCCGCGATCGCGCTGCTCCAGGACCATGTGGCGGTGCTCGGCCTGGCGGTGCTCTACCTGTTCGCGGTGCTGCCGGTGTCGGTGGTCTGGGGATCGTGGTTCGGCGTGGGGACGGCGGTGCTCTCGATGCTGTCGTTCAACTTCTGGTTCCTGCCCCCGCTGCACACCCTGCGCCTGGCCGACTCGAGCAACTGGGTGGCGCTGGTCGTGTTCGTGGTGACCGCGGTGGTGGTCAGCGAACTGGCCGCCCGCGCCCGCCGCCGGGCCGCCGAATCGGCACTGCTCGCCGAGATGGCCTCGTCGCTGCTTGCGCCGGACGTGGACCTTGCGGCCGAGGCGGCGCGCGTGCTCGGCGCCGAGCGGGTCAGGATCGTGCCCGGCGCACCCGAACCGGGCGGCGCGGGTCACCGCCTGGCGATCGGCGACCGGGTGGTGGGAACCATGTTCCTCGAGCAGCCGGACCCCGCCCGGGCCGCGGCCCGGCGGCGGCTGCTGCCGGCGGTGAGCACCCTGGCGGCGACCGCGCTGGATCGCGAGCAGCTGCAGCAGGAGGCGCTCGAGGCCGAGGCGCTGCGGCGTTCCGACGCGCTCAAGACGGCACTTCTGCGCAGCGTCAGCCACGATCTGCGTTCCCCACTGATGGCGATCCTCACGTCGTCGTCTGCGCTCAGCGCGGGCGAGATCGACCTCGACGCCGACGATCGCCGCGAGCTTGCTGGCCACCATCACCAGCGAAGCCGGCCGGCTCGACCGGCTGGTGTCCGACCTGCTCGACCTGTCCCGGCTGCAGGCCGGTGCAGCGCGACCGCACGCCGAGCTGTGGCCGGTGGACGATCTGGTGGCGGGAGCGCTCGACGAGCCTGGTCGTGGATGCCGACCGGGTGCAGGTCGAGCTGCCCGATCCGCCGGTCACCGTGCGGGTGGATGCCCAGCAGATCCAGCGCGTGCTGGTGAACCTGCTCGAAAACGCCCTGAAGTACTCGGCCGCACCGGTCGCCTGGGCGTGCAGAGCATCGACGGTGAAGCCACCGTGCGCGTGACCGACGCCGGCCGGGGTATCCCCGCCGACGAGCTGGAGCGCATCTTCGAACCGTTCCAGCGCGGCTCGGCGGCGGGTGCCCGGCGCGGGGCGGGGTTGGGCCTCGCCATCGCGCGCGGATTCGCCGAGGCCAACGGTGGCCGGCTGTGGGCCGAGTCGACCGGCGCCGGCGGGGCGACGTTCGTGCTGGCGTTGCCGGCCGAGGCCCTGGTGGAGGCGCGCGTGTGAGCGGCGGACGGATCCTGGTGGTCGACGACGAGGTGCAGATCCTGCGCGCGCTGCAGACCAGCCTGCGGGCGGCCGGATATGAGGTCTCGACCGCCGCCGACGGCGCCGCGGCGCTCTCCGAGGCAGCACTGCGCCCACCCGATGCGGTGATCCTCGACCTGATCCTGCCCGACACGACCGGTACCGACGTATGCCGCGAACTGCGGGGCTGGACGCAGGCGCCGGTGATCGTGCTCTCGGCAGTCGGCGACGAGGACGAGAAGGTGGCCGCGCTCGACGCCGGCGCCGACGACTACGTGACCAAACCGGTGGGCATCGAGGAGCTGCTCGCGCGGCTGCGCGCCAGCCTGCGCAGGGTCACGCCGACCGGCGAGCCGGTTCTCACCATCGGCGAGCTGGTGGTCGACCTGGAGAAGCGTGCGGTGACGATGGCCGGACGCGACGTGCACCTCACGCCACACCAGTTCGACATCCTGCGCGTGCTGGCCCTGAACCAGGGCAAGCTGCTCACCCACCGTGCGATCCTGCGCGAGGTGTGGGGCCCTGCGTATCAGGCCGACGCAAACTATCTGCACGTGTACGTGTCGCAGCTGCGCCGCAAGCTGGAGCCCGATCCCACCCGTCCGCGCTACCTGCTCACCGCCACCGGAGCCGGATACCGGCTGGTGGACGGGTCAGCCACTGGGAAGGCCCGATCGGTAGGGCGATTGCGACTGCCGTGCCCTGCCCAGGCTGAGACTCGGCCCAGACGCGACCGCCGTTAGCCTCGGCAAACCCGCGGGCGATCGCCAGGCCCAGGCCCGAACCGTGCCCGCCGTGATGGAACGGTTCGAAGATGCGCTCCAGATTGTCCGGCGCGATTCCCCCGCCGAGGTCGACCACCCGCAGCACCACCTCGCGGCGGGTCGCGGTGCCGCGCACGACCACCGGCTGGCCGGCGTCCGAGTAGCGCAGGGCGTTCTCGAGCACGTTGACCAGAATTCGCTGGGCGTGGACAGGGTCGACGAGCACCGGCGGCAGGTGGGGTGAAACGCGCACCTCGACCCGTTCGGCGCCGGCGCCGAGTGCGGTGACTGCCTGTGCGACCAGCGCGTCGGCGGGCCACAACTCGGCGGCCGGAGGTGCCGCGCCGGCCTCGAGCCGCGAGAGATCGAGCAGGTTGGCCACCAGCCGGGTGAGCCGGTCGGCCTGGTCGCGGATGGTGGCCAGCAGCGCCCGGCGATCCTCATCAGGCAGCGTTTCGGCCTCGCGATCGAGCGTGCCGGCCGCCATCGTGATGGCCGTCAGCGGCGTGCGCAGGTCGTGGCTCACGGCGCGCAGGACGGCGGTCTTGACCATGTCCGAGCGACGCAGGGTCTCGGCGTCGACGGCCTGGTCGGCCATCTGTTCGCGCTCCTCGGCCACCGTCAGCATCGATGCGAGGGCGGGCAGGAACCGGCGTTGCACCTCGAGCAGCGGAGCTGCGTGGTCGTCGACGTAGACGGTGCCGACCACGCGCTCGCCGGCGGCCAGTTCGAGCGGTGCCGATCCCGGTTTCGGGGGGTGCGGCGGCCCAAGCTCCACCCGTGCCCAGCGCGCATTCAACACCGCGGCGACGTCGGCCTCTGTGCGATCGAGCAGCTCTGCCAGCGCCCGGCCGTCGAGCAGCGAGCGCGCCAGCCGGCCGAGCACCACGGCCTCGGCTTCGCGCTGCTCGGCGTCGAGCGCCCGGCGGCGCGATCGGGCGGCCTGCAGGCTCACCACCACGGCGATGAACACGTAGACGCCCAGCGCGAGCCAGTTGCGTGAGTCGGCCAGGGTGAACGAGTGCACCGGCGGCAGGAAGAACCAGTTGAAGGCAAGCATACTTGCCACAGACACGAGCACCGAATAGCCCAACCCGAAGGCCAGCGCGAGTGCGAGTACCGCGAAGATGTAGAGGATTCCCAGGCTGAGCACGGGGATGTAGGGCTGCGCCAGCCAGATCACGAACGTGACCAGCGCCACCGCGGTGGCGGATGCCAGCAGAGCCGCGGCGTGCCGGCGTGGTCCGCGCAGCAGCGCCGCGCGGTGAAAGCCGCCCTCGATGCCGCCGATCGCGTGGGCGGTCATACCGCCTCCCGGGGTGCGGAGCGCAGCACCAGCGTCTCGGTCGGAGCGACGGTGAGTGCCCAGGCCAGGTCGGCCGGCGTGAACCCGCCACCGGTTGCGGGCAGGATCACGCGGTCGAAGTGCTCGACCTGCCACAGCCGGGCCAGAGCGTCGCGCAGCGTGCGACCGCGCTCCATGCGCGAGTCGACGGCGACCCCGGCGCTACGCGCTTCCTGCTCGACTCGCTCGATCACCGGCATGGCGCGCTCGACGTGCTCGTGCATGGGGCTGTCCAGGGCACAGCTGAGCGGCACCTCGATCAGGTAGGCGGGCACGATGGTCGCGTGTTCGGCGCGCGCGATACGAAGCGCCGCGGCCAGCACCACGTCGTCCAGATCGCCGCCGAAGGCGATCAGGATCCGGCGGCCCGAGGAAGCGTCCGGCTTGCGGCCAAAGATGCTCACTGACCCGGCTCCTGCGCCGCGCTCTGGGCCGCGCACAGGCGAATGTCGATACCCGGGAGCGCGTCGATCAGCCGCTGGATCTGCGAGCGGCCCAGGACACGGTCGACACGCCGCTCTGCGGGCAT
Source organism: uncultured Actinomycetes bacterium (assembly GCA_963796875.1). Lineage (GTDB taxonomy): Bacteria > Actinomycetota > Thermoleophilia > Gaiellales > JAICJC01 > CAVPTL01. The sequence goes on along the minus strand of CAWCNL010000002.1, from coordinate 340,291 downwards.
GGCGACGAACACGTACGTGCTGCCGCGGTCGCGCGCCACACGAGCGATCGCCTCCATGGGGTCGTCGGCCTCCTCCTCGAGGAAGTGCATTCCCAGCAGCACGGCGAGCCGCCGCAGGGCGGCGAGCGCCACCCGCTCAGGTTCGGTCAGCTCGCCGCCCCGCCTGTGCGGCCAGAGCACGTCGACCTCCACGGCGCCCAGCCGCTGTCCCGATCGCCACGCCCGCCGCATCACCCGCTGGGCGCTCGGGCGCGGCTCCACCAGTACCAGGATCCGGTCGAGAATCGGCGTCGCGCGGGCCGCGTGGACGGGCGCCGGCAGCTGCCGCGCCTCGACATCCTCGGCCACCTCGCGCAGGGCCAGCTGGCGCAGCGAGGAGAGTCGCTCGGACTGGAAGAAGTTCTCCAGCGCCGCCTGCGCGCGGCCGCGCGGGTACACCTTGCCGGCCCGGATCCGCTCGCGTAGCTCCTGCGGCGTCAGGTCGACGAGCACCACCTCGTCGGCGCTGTCCAGCACGCTGTCGGGGAACGTCTCGCGCACGCGCACGCCGGTCACCTCGAACACCACGTCGTTGAGGCTCTCGAGGTGCTGCACGTTGACCGTGGAGATCACGTCGATTCCCGCCGCCAGCACCTCGGCCACGTCCTCGTAGCGCTTGGCGTTGCGCGAGCCCGGCGCGTTGGAGTGGGCCAACTCGTCCACCAGCGCGAGCTCCGGCACGCGCCGGATGACCGCATCCACGTCCATCTCGTCGAGCCCGATGCCGGCGTGCTCGATGCGCCTGCGCGGCACCACCTCGAGCCCCTCGGCCAGTGCGATGGTTTCGGGCCGGTCGTGCGGCTCCAGGTACCCGATCACCGTGTCGATCCCGTTGTCAGCCGCCTGCCTACCCTCCAGCAGCATGCGGTAGGTCTTGCCGACGCCGGCGGCCGCGCCCAGCAGGATGCGGTGGTGGCCACGGTCGCCGGCTGCATTCATGCGCCCAGCAGGTTGTGGACGACCAGATCGATCAGCTTGATTCCGACGAACGGCAGCATCAGTCCACCGAGCCCGTAGACGAGCAGATTGCGGCGCAGCAGCGCAGTCGCGCCCACCGCCCGGTACTTGACGCCGCGCAGCGAGAGCGGGATCAGAAACGGGATGATGAGGGCATTGAAGATGACCGCCGAGATGATCGCGCTGGCCGGCGTGCCCAGGTGCATGACGTTGATCGACCAGAGCGGACCGTGCTCGCCGGGATGCGCAGCGTAGGTGTAGGCGAACATCGCGGGCAGGATCGCGAAGTACTTGGCCACGTCGTTGGCGATCGAGAAGGTGGTCAGAGCGCCGCGCGTGATCAGGAGCTGCTTACCGACCTCGACGATCTCGATCAGCTTGGTCGGGTTGGAGTCGAGGTCGATCATGTTGCCGGCCTCCTTGGCGGCCTGCGTGCCCGTGTTCATGGCCACGCCCACGTCGGCCTTGGCGAGCGCGGGAGCGTCGTTGGTGCCGTCGCCGGTCATCGCCACCATACGGCCCTTCTCCTGCTCCTCGGCGATCAGCGCCATCTTGGCCTCGGGCGTGGCCTGGGCCAGAAAATCGTCGACCCCGGCCTCCTCGGCGATCACCGCGGCGGTGACGGGGTTGTCGCCGGTGATCATCACCGTGCGGATGCCCATCTTCCGCAGCTCGTCGAACCGCTCGCGGATGCCGCCCTTGACCACGTCCTTGAGGTGGATCACGCCGAGCACGAAGTTGTCGCGCGCGACCACCAGCGGGGTGCCCCCGGACTGCGCCACGCGCTGCACCGCAGCCTCGATCTCGGCGGGGAACCGGCCGCCGTTTTGTTCGACGAACTCACGCACCGCGTCGGGCGCCCCCTTGCGCACGCGGGCGCCCTCGATATCGACGCCGCTCATGCGCGTCTGCGCGGTGAACGGGATGAACTCGGCCTGAAGCTCGCCCAGTTCGTGGCCGCGGATGCCGTACTGCTTCGCGAGCACCACGATCGATCGGCCCTCCGGAGTCTCGTCGGCCAGCGACGAGAGCTGCGCAGCCTCGGCCAGGTCGTGGTCACCGACACCCTCGGCGGCGATGAACTCCGACGCCTGGCGGTTGCCCAGCGTGATGGTGCCGGTCTTATCGAGCAGCAGCACGTCGATGTCGCCGGCGGCCTCCACCGCGCGGCCCGACATGGCCAGCACATTGCGGCGCACCAGCCGGTCCATTCCGGCGATGCCGATGCATGAGAGCAGCGCTCCGATGGTGGTGGGGATCAGCGCCACAAGCAGGGCGATCAGCACGGTGATGGAGAGGTTGGTGTGCGCGTAGGAGGCAAACGGGGCGAGCGTGGCGGTGGCCACGACGAAGACGATCGTGAGCCCGGCCAGCAGGATGTTGAGCGCGATCTCGTTGGGCGTCTTGCGCCGCTCGGCGCCTTCCACCAGCGAGATCATGCGATCGAGAAACGACCTGCCGGGCTCCTGGGTGACTTCGATTACGAGCTGGTCGGACAGCAGTCGCGTGCCGCCGGTGACGGCCGAGCGGTCGCCGCCCGACTCGCGGATCACCGGGGCCGACTCGCCGGTGATGGCCGACTCGTCGACCGATCCGGCGCCCTCGATCACGTCGCCGTCGGCGGGGATCACCTCGCCGGCCTCGACCACCACCACGTCGCCGCGCTGCAGGTCGGAGGCGGCCACCTCCTCGATGCCCGCGGCGGTGCGGCGGCGCGCCACGGTGGCCGTGCGGGTAGCCCGCAGCGTGTCGGCCTGGGCCTTGCCGCGGCCCTCGGCCACAGCCTCGGCCATGTTGGCAAAGATCACCGTGAGCCACAGCCAGAACGACACGACGGCGGTGAACCACACCGTGTGGCCCTCCGCGCCGAAGGCCGCGAGGATCGCGATGCCGGTGGTCACCACCGACCCAACCTCGACGATGAACATCACGGGGTTGTGGATCTGATACCGGGGGTCGAGCTTGCGCAGCGAATCGATGATTGCCGACCGTGCGATGTCGGCGGTGAAGAGCTGCGGGGGTTTGCGCGATTCGCCGGGCGTGCCGGGAATCGGGGGTGCGGCGAATTCTGTCATCGTGAGGTCCGATCGAGTGCGAGGTTGAGCTGGAGCACGTTCACGCCCGGCTCGCCGAACAGGCCGAGGAACCGGCCTTCGGTGTGCTGGGCGATGAGGTGCTTGACGGTCGCAAGCGGGAGCCCGCGCACCGCGGCGATGCGCGGTGCCTGCAGGTCGGCGTAGTCGACCGAGATCTGTGGATCCACGCCCGAGAACGAGGCGGTGACGGCGTCGGACGGAATGTCGTTCGGGGTGAGGCCGGGGTTGTACGGGCCTTCCAGGCGGAGCACCGCGTGCACGCGCTGCTCGACCGTCTGTGCCAGCGAGCTGCTGTTGGGACCCAGGTTCGAGCCGCCGGTGAGCATGGCGTTGTACGCCGGGCTGGTGGCCGACGGGCGGGGGTGGAAGTAGTTCCTAGACGTGAAGTTCTGAGCGATCAGCGACGAGCCGATCTCGTGGCCGTTCTGACTGATCAGACTGCCGTCGGCCTGCGATTTGAACGCGAGCTGCGAGAACCCGGTCAGCACCAGCGGATAGGCCAGGCCGAGCACCAGGATGCTGAGCACCACCACGTAGACGGAGCGGCGCAGTTCGAGTGCCATCAGTACAACCTTCCATTCGAGAGCGCCTCGACGATCGGCCCCAGCGCGAGCGCGGGGAGGATCGTGAGCGCGGAGACAAGCAGGATTACGCCCACCAGCATCACGCCGAACATGGGTGTGTCATTGCGCAGCGTACCCAGGCCGGCGGGGTGCACTCTGCGGCCGGCCAGCGATCCCGCCACCGCGAGCGTGGTGATGATCAAGACGAAACGCCCCAGAAGCATTCCGACGCCACCCATGTAGTCGGCGAGGTTATAGCCCTGGCCGCCCGTATAGCCGGCGAATGCGCTGCCGTTGTTGTTACCCTGAGACGTGTAGGCGTAAAGCGCCTCGCTGAATCCGTGCGCCGCAGTGTTGTACATCGATATCAATCCAGCGTGTGTAGCTACGGCGACGGCCGTCATGACGAGTACGATGATCGGCACGAACACCGTACCCACCAGCGCCAGCTTGATCTGTTTGGCCTCGATCTTCTTGCCCAGGTATTCGGGAGTACGGCCAACCATCAGGCCGGCGATGAATACCGCCAGGATGATGTAGAGAAGGATGCCGTTCATCCCCACCCCGACGCCGCCGGGCGTGATCTCGCCCATGAAGATGTTGACGATTGCGACCGCCCCGCCGAGGGGGGTCAGCGAGTCGTGGCTTGCGATCACCGCACCGGTTGACGTGTTGGTCGTCCCGACAGCGAAGACCCCCGTCTCGGCCAGGCCGTAGCGCACCTCCTTGCCCTCCATGTTGCCGCCTGGCTGGTTACTGCTCGCGGCAAGGCTCACACCGGAGTGGCGCAGCGCCGCCGAGCCGTGCTGCTCGGCCGGCAACATGACCGCGATGCCCGCGACGAAGATCGCCGCGACCACCGCGAAGATCGTCCACGCGTGCCGCATCGCGCCGATCGCCTTGCCGAACATGAAGATCGATGCGAACGGGATCAGCAGTTCCAGGAACAGCTCGAAGTAGCCGGTGAAGCTCGACGGGCTTTCCAGCGGCGCGGCGGAGTTGGCGTTGAAGAACCCGCCGCCGTTGGTGCCCAGGTGCTTGATTGCGACCTGTGAGGAGACCGGGCCGCGGGCGATGTCCTGCACCGTTCCCTGTACGGTGTGCACCACCGCGTGACCCGACAGGGTGTCTGGTACGCCCTGCGAAACCAGCACCACCGCGGCCACGATCGCGATGGGCAGCAGGATGAAGGCCAGGCTGCGATAGAGGTCGATCCAGAAGTTGCCGAGTGTCGCGATGCTGCGCTGTGAGAAACCGCGGATCACCGCTGCGAGCACCGCCATGCCGACCGCGGCCGACACGAAGTTCTGCACTGCAAGGCCGGCCATCTGGCTGAGGTAGGACATGGTCGACTCGCCCGCGTAGTACTGCCAGTTGGTGTTTGTCAGAAAGCTCGTGGCGGTGTTGAACGCAAGCCCGGCATTGACCGAGCCCATGCCGTCCGGGTTGAGCGGCAAATGGTTTTGGATGCGCAGCTGCAGGTAGAGCACCAGCCCGAAGACGACGCTCAGCGAGATCAGCGAAACGGCGTAGCGCTGCCAGGTCTGCTCCTCGTTCTCTGCATCGATTCCGAGGATGCGCATGAGCCCGCGCTCGGCGCCGCCCAGCAGCCGCACCGAACGCGGCCCCGGCGAGAAGTACACCCATGCCATGTAGGTGCCAAAGAGTCGCGCGGCGACCGTCAGTAACACCAGGAAGACCGCGATCGCCGCGATGCCGAGCGGCGTCACAGGTTTTCACCTCGAAAGAGCGCGTAGCACAGGTAGATGAACGCGGCGGTCGCAAGCGTGAGGCCAAAGATACTTCCGGCGCTCATGACACCCGCTCCAGCGCAGAGATAACACCGATCATGCCGAGTAGGACACCCACCATGACCACGACTGACACAACGTCGAGCACCACTACCTCCGTTTCGCAGTTATCTAACGATCCTGACTCTACGGAGGGGGCGCTTAAGGGCTTCTGAAGGTTGTGACCGCGACTCTTAAGATGATCTCAAGATCGATTAGCTGCCCGTCGTGGGGAACTACTATCGGCCCATGGCGACCATCGAACAACACGATCGGCTCCCAGCTCCCGAGATCGACCCGTTCAGCCGCGCGCTCTCGGGGCTGATCCCGGGGATCGCGCTGATCGCGGTGGTCTCGGTGGCGATGGTGCCGTTTCGTGACCGGCTGGGACCCGGGTCTCCTGCGATCCTGCTGCTGATCCCCGTGCTGCTGGCCACCATCGGCGGGGTGTGGGTAGCGCTCGCCGTGGCCGTGCTCGGTGCGACCACCCTGAACTACTTCTTCACGACCCCCTACGACACGTTTCGGATCGAATCGGCGGAGGGCATCACCGCGTTTGCTTCCTACATCGTGGTGGCGGTGCTGGTGGCGGTGGCGCTCAGCCGGCGCCGCGAGGCCGAGCGGCTGGCGGGAAGGCGCGATCGCGACGCGCGGTTCGTGCTGGGAGCCACCACGCAGTTCGCTGACTCGTCCTCCGACATCGAGGACAGCATCTCGGCTGCGCTTGCGGGGCTGCTGTTCGCCGCCCACCTGCGCGGTGTGGAGCTGCGAGCGGGCGATCTCAGCGACTCGGCCGGCGAGCCGATCGCTGCGGCCGCGAGGGTCGAGTTCGGCGGCGGACTGCTGGCCGTCGACCCCGGTGTGGAGCCACTCTCAGGCGATCGGCTGCGACTGGTCGAGGAGCTGGCCGCGGTGTTCTCGCTCGCGCTCGTCGCCCACGCAAACGCATAGAAAGAGTCAGCCGATGTGAATAAGAGGGGTCAGTCGCCTTTTATTCACGATGAGCGCTGTCGGCACCATACCGAGGTGTGGTGAATAAAAGGCGACTGACCCCTCTTATTCACGCGCGTCCCTTCTCGCTCACTAGCCGACCACGGCCCAGCTGTAGTCCACGCCGCCCGCGATCCGCGTGCCGGTGGTGATGCCCATGGCCCGCACCGGCGCGTGGCGCTGCACCGTCGTGCCGTCACCCAGCTGGCCCGAGGCGTTATTGCCCCAGCCCCAGATGCTCCCGTCGGTCTTGGCCACCAGCGAGTGCAGCCGGCCTGCGCCGATCGAGGCCACGCCGCCCACCACCTGCACCGGCTTCTTGCGCTCGGTGCTCGTGCCGTCGCCGATCTGTCCGTAGGTGTTCTCGCCAAACGCCCACACCGTCCCGTCCCGGCGCAGCACCATGCTGTGGTTGGCGCCGGCGATCGCCTGCGTGACGACGCCGCTGATGCCGACCTTGGTGGGCAGATGCCGGTCGGTGGTGGTGCCGTCGCCGATCATTCCGTAGGCGTTCCAGCCCCAGGCGTACACCGTGCCACCCTTGACGATCGCCAGGCTGTGGTCGCGACCGCCGGCCAGGCCGATCACGTTGGCCAGGTTCTTGACCTTGACCGGTGTGTGGTGGGCGGCGGTGTCACTGCCCTGGCCAAGGTTGCCGTACTGACCCAGACCCCAGGCCCACACCGACCCGTCGGCCAGCAACGCCAGCGAGTGATCGCGCGCGCCTGCGATCGCGATCGCCTTTCCCAGCCCCGCGACGCGCACCGGCAGCGAGCGGCTGGTGGTGGTGCCGTCGCCGAGCTGCCCGTACTTGTTGAGCCCCCACGTCCAGACGCTGCCGTCCGGCTTCAGCGCCATGCAATGGTAGTGGCCGGTGCGCACCTTCGTGACGCCGGTCAGGTTGTGTACCTGGGTGGGCTTGGAGCGATTCGTGCGCGTGCCGTCGCCGATCTGGCCGTCGGAGTTGTTGCCCCAGCACCACACCGTGCCGGTGGAGAGCAGCGCCATCGCGTGTTGGCGGCCGCCGTGCATGCCGGTGATGCCCTTGAGGGTCTGCACTGCGCCGGGAGTGAGCCGGTCGTTGAGGTTGCCGGAGCCGAGCTGGCCCACGTCACCCGATCCCCAGGACATTCCGGTGGCGGTGGGCGCAGCGAGCGCCTCGAGTGGATCGAGCAGAACCGCAGCGCCAACGACAGCGGCCCCGCGTGACAGAAACGCGCGACGAGTAACCGGGGACATACGAGGAACCTCCAGGAGCCTGAAACCAGCGCTTCCAGGGTACACGCCGTTTTGGCCGCGGCGATGGGCGGGGTTGGGGTTAGAGAGGGAGGGGGTTCGGGGCTTGCGTGTGATCAGCCGCCGCCGAGCAGTGCTGCGAACTGATCGACCGTCGTCGAGCCGTTGATCCGTACGCGGTCGAGCTTGAACGCGCCCTGCGCCGGATCGGCCAGACCCTCGTTCGTGGTGGTGGCTGCCTCGTACCCAGCGCTGCGCACCGCTGCGATCACCTCGGCGTTGTACGCGCCCGCCGGGTAGCAGAAGAAGTCCACCGGCACGTTGAACAGCTGCTGCAGCTGCGTGCGCGAGCCGCTCACCTCTGCGGTCAGGTCCGCGCCGTGCACCGTGGTCAGGTCGGGGTGGGTGAGGGTGTGCGAGTCGATCTCCCAGCCCCAGTTGATCATCTGCTGTACGTCGCGGGTACCGAGTCCGTAGGTGCCCTCGTGCAGGTGGCCGACGATCAGGTTGAGCACACCCGGCCAGCCGCGCGCGTGCAGGTCGCGCGCGGCGACCGTGTACTGGCTGCGGTAGCCGTCGTCGAACGAGAGCACGATCGGCTTCACCGGCAGCGGCGCGTTCTGCGTCCAGTAGTTCCACACCTGGCCCAGCGTGACGGGGTGATAGCCGTGCTGTGCGAGCCAGTCGAGCTGGGCGGCGAACGAGGCCGGCGGCAGGTAGAGCTCGGGCAGGGCGGCGTCTGCGGGCGGCGTCTCGACCACGTGGTACATGAGGATCGGCACCGGCTGGCCCGGTGGGGCGTGGGGCACCGCGGAGGTCGTGCCCGTGCCCGTGCTCGAACTCGAGGGGCTCGACGAGGATGGGGTGGCCGTCGTGGACGACGTCCTCGAAGCCGTGGTCGTCGACCCTGCCGTGGACCCGCCGTCACCGCTTGCAAGCGCAAATCCCACCGCGCCGCCGGCCACCACGATCACGGCTATGAGCAGCCCCCACAGCAGGCCGCGATTGCGCCGCCGCCGTTGCCGCGGCAGCCAGATGTCGTCGCGCCGCCGCTTCCGTGCCATCACCGCAAGGTAGTCGCAAACCCGGGGCGTCGCGCTCCGGCGCCGGGGCCAGGAAATCCAGGTCGGCGCCGAGTTCGGGGGACACGTGCTCGGCGAAGAGCCGCCTCCAGCCGCGCTTGGGAAACTCGGGCGCGACGAATGATCTTGGCCCGCTCCTCGAGCTCTTCCGGGCTGACCATCAGGTCGAGGCGCCCACCCGCGGCGTCCAACTCGATGATGTCGCCGTCGCGCACTAGCGCGAGCGGTGCCGCCGGCGGCCGCCTCCGGCGAACAATGCAGCACCACCGCGCCGTAGGCGGTCCCGCTCATCCGGGCATCGGAGATCCGCACCATGTCGCGCACGCCCTCCTGCGCCAGCCGCACGGAGATCGGCAGGGCGCCCGCCTCCGGCATCCCGGCGGCCACCAGCCCGGCGTTTCGCAGCACCAGGACGTGATCGGCGGTGACGTCCAACTCGAGGTCGTTGAGCCGTTCGTTCGCCTCCTCCGGGGAGTCGAACACGAGCGCCGGGCCGCGGTGGGTGAGAAGCTCGGGGGTTGCCGCGCCGGCCTTGATAATCGCGCCGTTCGGGCGCAGTGTGCCCCGCAGCACCGCGAGTCTTCCGGCGGGCTTCACCGGGTCATCCAGCGTGCGGATCACGCGCTCGACGCCCTTTGCCGGCTGCGGGCCACCTGCGGCGTCGACGAGTGCACCAAGCCGCTGCCCGGACACGCCGACGGTGTCGAGGTCGAGATGGTCCTGAAGCTGTTTCAGCATCGTGGAGACTCCCCCGCGTAGTGGAAGTCCTCCAGATAGCCGACGCCGGCAGGTTTCAAATCTGCCAGCACCGGTACCTCCGCGGCGATCTCGCGGAAGTCGTCGAGCTCGAGCACGATCCCGGCCCGGCGCGCGATCGCGGTCAGATGAATGACGGCGTTGGTCGACCCGCCGAGCGCGACCATGCAGGTGATCGCATTGCGGAAGGCCGCCACCGTCATGATCGACCGGGGCGTATACCCGGCGGTGCCGAGCGCGACGGCACGGCGCCCTGTTGCCACTGCCACTCGCAGCCGCTCGCCGCTCGGGCTGGGAGCTGTTCCCGCCCCCGGCAGCATCATCCCCAGCGTCTCGGAGATGCACGCCATCGTCGAGGCGGTGCCCATCACCATGCACGTGCCACCCGTGGGCACAGCGCCCCGCGCAGATCCTCGATCTCGTCCTCGTCGTACACCCCGGCGCGATGCTGCGCCCAGTATGACCGGCAGTCGGTGCACGCACCCACCCGGCCCCGCGCCACGAACCGGTGAGCATGGCCCGGTGACCACCATGATCGCCGGGATATCGGCCGACGCTGCTGCCATCAATTTCCGGCACCGTCTTGTCGCAACCGCCGATCAGCACGACCGCATCCATCGGCTGGCGCGGATCAGCTCCTCCGTCTCCATCGCCATCAGGTTGCGGAACATCATCGCGGTGGGTGACACGAGTGTTTCGCCGAGCGACATCGTCCCGAACACCATGGCACACCGCCGGCCTCCGACACGCCGCGCGAGACCGCCCGGATGATCTCGGGCACCTGCCGATGACACGGTGTGAAGTCCGAACTCGTGTCGACGACGCCGACGATCGGCCGCGCCAGATCGTCGCCGTCAAATCCTGCGGATGCCAGAAACGCCCGGCGCAGGAATCGGCTGAAGTCAGCGTCGCCGTATGACGTCAGCCGCGTGTCGAGAGCGTTGTTCATGAGAGCAGCGTGAAATTGATGTACTTGGTGACGAGATAGGCCTCGATCCCCTCGAGCCCGTTCTCACGGCCGTATCCGGACTTCTTGATCCCCCGAACGGCGCCTCGGTTGTGGCGACGACCATGTTGTTGACGCCCACGACCCCAGTCTCGAGTCCTTCAGCCGCCAGATGCGCGGTGCGAAGGTCATTCGTGAACACGTAGCCGGCCAGCCCAAAGGAGCTGCTATTGGCGATCGCCAGTCCCTCCTCGACGGTTGCAAATGGCACGACGGGGGCGACCGGACCGAACGGCTCCTCGGTCATGATCGCCATGGATGGACGCACGTCGCAAAGGACGGTGGAAGTACCCGCGCTCGAGGCCGGCCGGCCTCGAGCCGCCTGTGAGCACCGAGGCGCCCTGGTCGACAGCGTCCGCTACCAGCCGCTGGATCGTGTCGAGCCGGCGTTGGTTCGAGAGCGGGCCGAGCGTGCTGGCCGGGTCGGTGCCCGGACCGACGAGCAGCTGTTCGACGCGTTCCACCATCCGCTCGCTGTAGGCGTCGATCAGCGACTCGTGGACGAAGAACCGGCTGGGCGCTACGCATACCTGCCCTGCGTTGCGGAACTTGGCCGCGACCGAGTCGACCGCCTGGTCCACGTTCGCGTCTTCGAACACCAGCACCGGGGCATGCCACCGAGTTCCATCGTGACGGCCTTGACGCCGTCCGCGCAGAGCCGCAGCAGGTGCCGGCCGACGTCGACCGAGCCGGTCAGCGTCACCTTGCGAATGACGTCGGAGGCGATCAACTGCGAGCTGATCGCAGCGGGGTCGCCGGAGAGGATGTTCACCACGCCGGGAGGGATGCCGGCTTCGTCGCATGCCTGGGCGATCCAAAACGCAGTACGAGGAGTCTCCTCGGCGGGCTTGAGGATGATCGAACAGCCGGCTGCGAGCGCGGGGGCGATCTTGCGCGCCGGCAGCACCAGGGGGAAGTTCCATGGAGTGAATGCGGCCACCGGCCGACCGGTTGTTTGATGACCGAGATCCGGCTGTCGCGCGAGTGGCTATCGATGGTGCGGCCGTAGATGCGCCGCGCCTCGTCGGCGTACCAGTCGAACTGCTCGATGGCGGCGCCGAACCTCGGCCCGGCCTCCTCGAGCGGCTTTCCCTGTTCTCGGTGAGCGTCTGGGCGATCTCTTCGCTGTGGTCGAGCATCGCGCCGGCAACCCGTCGCAGAAGCGCGCTGCGCGTCCACGCGTCGACCTCCCGCCACTCGAGAAAGCCGCGTTCCGCGGCGGCGAGGGCGGCGTCGATGTCGGCCGGCGTCGCCGCCGGAGCTGTTGCGACCGGCTGCTCGGTGGCGGGGTCGACGACGTCGATGGTGCCACCGTCGGATGAATTGACCCAGCGTCCGTTGACGTACATCTGGTTCGGAGTCATGCCATGTGTCCTTAGCTGATGGAGGGAGGTGGGCTGCCGCACGTTCGCCGCACCACCAGGCTGTGTGGCAAGAGCACGGTGCCGGGAGCGGAGCCGGGCGCCTCGATCCGCCGCAGCAGAGCGTCGACGGCGGCAGCTCCCAACCGCCGCCGAGGTACGCGCACGGTGGTGAGCGCGACGAGCCGCGACGAGGCCAGCGACATGTCATCAAAACCGATCACCGCGGTGTCGTCGGGTACCCGCAGACCGCGGTCGATGAGCGCATCGATCGCGCCTAGCGCCATCAGATCGTTGCCGCAGATGATGGCTGCGGGCGGCGTCGATGTGCGCCGGCACAGCTCGTCGGCGGCGTCGTATCCACCCACCCGGTGAGCTCCGCCACCGCGAGGCGTTCATCACGAAGGGGGTGGCCCGCCCTGCGCAGCCCTGCCCGGAAGCCCTCGAGCCGATGGCGCTGGGCGGAGGAGTTCTGCGATCCGGCAATCACGGCGATATCGGTGCGGCTGAGTCCGATCAGATGCCGGATCACGTCCTTGGCGGCCCTCACGTCGTCGATCCCGACGAAGTCGGTCTCCACATCCTCGACCCGGCGAATCACCTGCACCACCGGCACCCTGCGGCGCACCAGCTCGACCAGCAGATCGTGATCCTGGTCGACGAGGGACGACAGCACGAGCCCGGCCACCTGGTGTTCGAGCAGGAAGTCAAGCGACCCGCCCCGGGGAGCGCCGGGTTCGGCCTGGCTGACAAATACGCCGTACCCGCTCGCGCCGGCCGCGCGCAGCACTCCCGCGGCGAGTTCCGACGAGAACGGGTTCGAGAGATCTGGCACCATCAACCCGAACACCTTCGCCTGGCCGCTGCGCAGGCTCGTCGCGATGCGATTGGGCCGGTACTCGAGCTCTCCCTGAGCTTCCAGGATGCGCGCCCGCGTGTCTTCGCTGACCCCCGGCTCGCCGTTCAGCGCGTACGACACCGCCGCTACCGAAACGCCCGCGCGCTCGGCAACGTCCACCAGTCTGGCCCTTGAGTTGTGTCGTGGACGGCGGGTCACTTTAACCTTTAAACTCGACTGGCGTGAGTGTACTCGCCGATCATCGCGCCGCCAGCACTTCGGCGACATCGGGCACCAGCTCCGCCCGCCCGCTGGCAAGTGACGCTTCGGCGGCGATCGAGACCAGCACGCTCGCGAGCGTGTCGCGGGGTGTGCAGCGGGGTGGGGCCGCGCCGGCGGCCATCGAGAGAAAGTGCGCTGCCTGAGCTCCGCCCGAAAGCTGGTGCGGATAGCGGTCGAGATAGCCCTCCGAGGCCGGCAGATTGACCTCCTCCAGCAACGTCTCGATGCGCGCGTCGGCATCGCCCTTGCCGCCAGAGTGGGCCTTGAATGCCTGGTGCAGCTGCGTGCGGATGCGCAGCGACGGGTTGAGTGCCGAGCCGGGGTCCTGCGGAACGTAGGCCACTGTCCCTCCGCGAAAGTGTCGCAGCGCCTTCCCCTTCAGCGACAGTGCGTCGACCCGTCGACGAGCACGGTGCCGCTCTTGATCTCGAGGCCCCGCCGCGCGTAGCCCATGAGCGCGAGCGCGGCGGTCGTCTTGCCCGACCCGGATTCGCCCACGAGCCCCACCACCTCGCCCGCCCGGGCGGAGTAGCCGACGTCGTCGATCACGTCGATCTCGGTGCCGCCCTTGACGATGCGAAGGCCGTCCACCACGAGCCGCTGCGGGGTCTCGATACTCACTCGTCGCCCTCGATCGTGCCGATCTCGAGCATCGCGAGCTCCACCGGCTTGCGATCGACTCCGATGGCCACGCGGGCGACGGCGTCGGTGAACGTGTTGGTGCCGATGGTGAGCAGCGCGATGAGTAGCGCCGGCGCCGCAGCGGCCCGGGGTTCAACTCGATGCCGACGCGGTTTTCGTTGATCATCACGCCCCAGTTCGATGCCGGCGCGGCCTCGCCGAACCCCAGGAACGAAAGGCCCGCCATGACCACGATCGAGTAGGTCAGGCGCAGCCCGGCTTCTACCATCAGCGGCGACACCAGGTTGGGCAGGATCTCCGACGTCATCACCTTGGCGGCCGCAACGCCCTGCAGTTCTGATGCCTTGACGTAGGGCCGCTCCGACACGTCGAGCGCCGCCGATCGCAGCACCCGAGCCACCTGCGGGGCGTGGCTGAATCCCACCGCCAGCACAATGATCCAGAGCTTCGGGCCGATGATCGACACCAGGAGGAGCGCGAACACCAGCTGCGGGAAGGCGAGAAGACGTCGACGGTGCGCATGATGATGCCGTCCCAGCGCCCTTTCAGATAGGCCGCGGAGATGCCGGCGGCGCCGCCCACCACGACGCCGAAGACGGTGGCAGGAACGCCATGATCAGCAGCACCCAGCCGCCGTTCAATACGCGCGAGAGCACGTCTCGGCCCAGGACGTCGGTACCCAGTGGAAAGCCGTGATACGGCTTCGCGAACGGCAGGCCTTCGAGCTCATTGGGCGGATGCGAGGCGACGAACGGTCCGATGAACGCGATCAGGACGACCACTGTTGTGAGCGTCAGACCAACCGCCCCGCGGCGGGTCCTTGCCGCAGCGATCAGCGTGGCGAGCCACTGATGGTGGCGCACTCGCGCGGCGGAGATCGGCGTGGCCGGCGTCGCGACGGCCACTACGACCTCGCAAACCGGCGTCGCGGGGTGGCCAGGAGCGCGATCACGTCGGTGATGATGTTGACCACCACGTACACCGTCGCGAGCACCACGACGATCAGCTGAATCACCGGGATGTCACGGTTGGAGACTGCGCTCACGAGACCCTGTCCGATCCCCGGGAAGTCGAAGATGTACTCCACCACCACGATGCCGCCGGCCAGGTAGAGCACATTCAGGCCGACCACCTAGATCGTGGGAGCGATGGCGTTGGGCAGCGCGTGGATCAGCACGATGCGCGTGGTCGAGAGGCCCTCGAGGCGAGCCGTCTCGACGTAGTCGGACTCGAGCGACTCGATCATTGCGGCGCGCATCATGCGGGCGATGTAGGGCACGATCACGATCACCAGCGTGAGCACCGGCAAGACCAGCACCTTGGGCTGTGAGAGCGGATTTGTGCCCGGCGGTACCAGCGAGATTGCCGGCAGGATGTGCAAGACGTTGGTTGCGAACACCAGCACCAGGGCGATGCCGATCACGAACTCGGGAAGCGCGGTAAAGGCAAGGGACGTGATCGAGAGCGAGTGGTCGAACACGCTGTCGCGGCGCAGTGCGGCCAGCGCGCCGAGGCCGACCCCCAGGACGGTGCCGAGCACGCCGGCCAGGATGACCAGTACGGCCGAGTTCTCAAACCTGGCCCGCACCAGGTCTCCGACCGGCTGGCCATTTGAAGCGAGGTGCCGAGGTCGCCCCGAAGGAGGCCCGAGAACCACGTCCAGTACTGGTCGAGGATGCCGCGGTTGAGATGCAGCTGCTGTTCGAGCTGGTGCACCCGCGCCGGTGTGGCCGAGTGGCCCAGCACCGCGTAGGCGGCATTCCCGGGCAGCACCTGTGTTGCCAGAAACACGATCACCGAGACGATGAAGACCGTCACCACCCCCTGGCTGGCCCGGCGCAGCGCGAGGCTCAGCACCGGGTGGCCTGCGGAGGTGATCGTGTTGCTGGCGACGGTCGATGCCATTACTCAGGTATCACGTCTTCCACAGATACTTGAAGCGATAATTATTGAACGGCAGCCCCATCTTCGAGGGCTGCATGCCACAGATATCCTTCTGGGTTGCATCCACAAAGCCCGTGAAGAACGGGATGATGTAGCCGCCGGTGTTGTACTCGATGGTCTGCATCTCGTGGACGAGTTCGGTTCGCTTCGCCAGGTCGAGTTCCTTGATGGCCTGACCGGCGAGCTTGATGTACTTCGGGTTTTCGAAATGCGTCTCGTTGTACTTTGACGTTGGCAGCATCGAGAAGTTCACCTGCACGATTAGGTGTAGAGCGACCAGTCGTCCTGCGCGAACGTGTACTTCTCGAAGTTGGGCCCGTAGAATGCCGACTGCGTGAGCTTCTGCAGGTTTACATTGACGTTTGCCGCCTTCGCCTGCTCTGCGAAGATCTGCGCGGTCTCGTAGATGCCCACGCCGATCTGGTCGGACGTTGTCAGCGTTACGTCGAGCGAGTCGTGCCCGGCCTGCTTGAGCAGTGACTTTGCCTGCTCGATGTCCTGCACTCGCTGTGGCAGGTCGTGGTTGTAGGTGGGATCGAACGGCGCGAACAGATCGTTGCCGAGGGCGCCATAACCGCCGATCGCGACCTCGGCGGCCTTCGGCCGGTCGAGGATTAGCCGGAACGCCTGGCGCACCCTGACGTCGTTGAACGGCGGCTTGTCGACGCGCATGGTGATCGGGTTCCAGGCGTATCCCTTGCTGACTGTCGTGACGATGCCCGCCCCGTTCAGGCCGGGGACCGCGGCGGGTGTAACCTGGTCGATCGCGTCGAACTGGCCGCCCAGGATGCCCTGGGTCTGAGCCGTGCCGTCGCTGGCGTCGATCATCACGAGCTCGTCCAGGTACGGCAGGCCGTTGTCCCAGTAGTTGTCGTTTCGGACGAATACCGACTGCTGGCCCGGAGTGAAGCTCTTGTACTTGAACGGCCCTGTGCCTATTGGCTTCTTTGGGTTATAGCCGACCGGGACAATCTGGAACTCCCACGGGCTTGCGAGCGCCTGATCGAACACCGCGTTGGGCGTATGCATCGGCACCTTGAGGCTTAGCTTGTCGAGGATCTTGATGTTCTTGACGTCGGCCGTTGCGAGCAGCGGAGCGCCGGTGAACTTGCCCTTCTCGATTCGCTGTAACGTGTACTTGACGGCCTCGGAGGTGAGCGGCGTTCCGTCGTGGAACTCGATGCCCGGCTTTAGCTCGATCGTCCACGTTATAGCGTCCTTGCTGGCTGTCAGCGATTTCGCGAGGTCGTACTCGATCTGAGCGTTTCGGTCGAATGTCAGCAGGGGGTCGTAGAGGTTGGCGATGCGTGCATTGTCGACGTATGCGAGCGGTGTGTTTGCATCGACTGTGTCCGACGACGATCCGCCGAGGATGCCGACCTTGAGCGTGCCGCCCCGCTTGGGTGTGCCCAGCGCGGTGGACGCCGTCGACGACGTGCCGGATGATGACGAGGAGCCGCCGCCGCAGGTCGCGATCAGCGGTGCGAGCGCATGGCGCCGCCGCCGGCGGCCGCCATCTTCAGCGCCTCGCGTCGCGAGAATCGCGAAGCCGCTCCGTTATTTTCATCTTTACGCACGATCTCTCCCTCGTCTCGGGGGTGTGGGGAGCGGCGCATCATCGCGACGCTTGGAACTCAGAGGCCGTCTCGAGTTCCGAGAGCGCGGTCTGAAGCGACGCGCGCTCGTCCGGAGTGAGCGCACGCAGGGGGCTCCGGACGGACTCGTTGATCGGGATTCCACGAAGCTGCAGCACGCACTTGAGTGCGGCGTGCAGGGGTTGGCGCTCCATCTGGCGGCGAAGCGCTGTGACGGTCTCGGTCGAGGCATTTGTCGGGTTTGCAACTGCGGCGGCAACGAATTCGGGAAACGCCGAGGCCAGCGCCGACACTGCGCCGACCGCGCCGCGGGCGTAGCCCTCGGTGATTAGCGGCTCCGGGCCGACGAGGATGTCGAGCCACGGCAGCAGGTATGTTTCGAACCGCTCCATCGGTGCGTCTGAGACCTTTAGGCCGACGAAGTTCTCGCATCGCTCGGCCAGCGCCTCCATCACCTCGGGAGGCACGGGATAGCCGCTTCGGTCGATGAACTCGTAGATGTAGAACGGCGTCGGCGCGCACGCTGTGGCGGCTCGCACCAGGTGCTCGAGGAGCGCGGCGTCGTCCAGCCGGAAGTATGGCGGCGCGATCACTGATATCGCGGTGGCGCCCGCCGCAGCAGCGTGCTCGGCTATGGCTACTGTGTCGGCCGTGGACTGGGCGCCGGCGTGCACGACGATGTGGATGCGGCCGGCGGCTGCCTCGATGAATGCCTCGGTCAGCCGCTTTCGCTCATCGACGGTGAGCAGCACGCCCTCGCCCGTTGTGCCGCCGAGCATTGCACCCGTGAGACCGCCGCTGGTGTAGAGGTCGACCAGTGGGCTGACCGCCTCGAGGTCGAGCCCGTCGCCGTCGGCTGAGAGCGGTGTCACCGCCGCGGCTATGGCGCCACGCAGCGGGCCGCTGCGCTTTTCCGGCGCGGTCATGCGGTGCCTCCAGGCACGCTCGAGATGACGAACGTCTTTCGCACCGTCTCGGTCACGTTCCAGACGCCGGTCCAGCCATCGGGGATGAAGCCCACGACGCCGGGGTGGATCTCGGTACGTTTCCCGACTCGTCGGTGATCGTGCCCGCGCCGCTACGAAGTGCATGTACTCCCACATGCCGATCTTGCTGCCGCGAAATACCCCAGGCGTGACTTCCCAGATTCCGATCTCGGTGACGTCGTCCTTCGTACATCACGAGCTCGGACTCGAACGGCTCGCCGCTGATAGTGTTGGCCTTCGGCCCGATCGGCGTGAGCTCTGCGGCCGCGACGTCCTCGGCTCGCATATCGACGCTCATGAGATCTCCGAGAGGGCGAGCTTTGCATTTACGAGGTACTCGTCCGCGTCTGTGATGTGCTCGGCGAGCCAGGTTGACGAGTTGGGCTCCGTTGGCGTCACCATCGGCCGCTGCCGATGCGCGAGTTCCGCGCGGAGTGCCTCGGTTGCGGCCACGTCGATCTGTGGATCCACCTCGTCGCTCACCACCACGCCGAACTCGGCTCGCGCCGCGTCGCGACTGATGAATCCGTCGCGCACCTCGGTGCGTACCAGCTCGATGTCGCGTTCCAGCGGGTTGCCGTAGCCTCCGCCGCCGCTGGCTATGCCGACCATCTTCTCGTTGGCTGACACGGCGACGTGCGCCGTCGCGGACAGGAACCGACGGCTGCCCTCGGGCGCTTCGATGTACATCCCGCCGCCGATCGCAGGGTCCCGCCGAGCACACCGTGTGGCGGGTTGTTGTATCCGTCGCCGAACGTGATGCACTCCATGTCGCCCCTCGCGATCGGCCGGGCCACGAGGCGCACGCCGGGGCCGCCGTTCCACTGTACCGAAGTCCCATCGAGTCGGGCTCGATCTCCATCTGCTCGATCGAGCAGTGGGTAGAGCAGCTCCATCTCCTCGATCTGCCTGGATCTTGAGGCCCCCGGCGCAGCCGACGCTCTCGTAGAGCGGCCAGCCGTCGGCCCCTGGCGTGGCTCCGGAGCCCACGGTGTTGTTGAACTCCATCAGCCCCCACTGCTCGCCGGTGATGTTGTCGACGCCGGTGAGCTGCGCAACGTTCGCCTCAGCGGGCCCCGCCGGCGGGCACGCGGCTGGGGATCGCCGTGCCATCGCCTTATTGATCGCGTCCTGGATCGCGTCGGCCGGGGAGCGATGGTCGCGGCTGATGTCGCGGCGGGGAACGTCGCGTTGCAGATCGTTCCCTCTGGCGCGTCCACCTGATGTGCTTCATGCACCCGTGTTGTGTGGTATGTCGGGGTCGATGTAGAGCATGAAAGGAATCTTGCGCCGGCGGCGCATGAGGTGGCGTAGGAGCCGTTCACTCCGCCCTTGCCCTGCGGGCCGCTGCCGGCGCAGTCGACGCTGACCTGATCGCCTGCGACCGTCACCTTGACCGTTGATCGGGATGTCAGAACTGGTCGTAGCCGTCGCTGTCGACCCAGCCCTCGCCGTTGTAGTCGCCATCGGGGATAGCCGTGATCTCGTCGCTTATCCGCCGGTCGGCGTAGTCGAGGATCGCCTCGATGTAAGCGTTCACCGACGCCGATGCCGTAGTCGGTGACCAGCTCGAGCACGCGTTCGCGCCCGTTCTCGATCGACCCGATCTGCGCGAGCAGATCGCCGTCCACCAGGTCGCGGTAGCGCACGTTTGTCAGGTAGAAGTCGAGGACGTCGTCGCGCGGCTTGCCCCGCGAGTAGATCCTCAGCGGAGGAATTCTGATGCCCTCCTGCTATACGTTGCGTGCCGAGGCGGTGACGCTCGATGGGACGTACGCGCCGGTGTCCATCTGGTGGCCCTTGCTACCGACCAGAATACGTGCACACCGTCGACGAACACCGGGCGTGGCGGTGACGAGGTCGCCGATGTGGGAGTTGAACCGGTAAGGGTCGTTGCAGGCGAACACGTCGCCGTCCTCGATCTCGCCGTCGAAACTTCGCGCGATCTCCTCGAGCACCAGGTTGAGCGAGGCGGTCTGCGACGGCAGCGCGTCGTACATGGAGAGCTGGCGGCAGTCGGCGTCGTAGAGCGCGCACGAGAAGTCGCGACACAAGGCGATGACCGATGTACACGCCGATCGCTCGAGCACCACCGCCATCTCGTTGACGATGTTGTTGAGCCGGCCGAGGACGACGCTGAAGAGGATCGGATCGAGCGTGGATGTGGGGTCAGCTTGTGGCTGGGACGACATTGGTCGGCCTCCGTGTTTTCATGCGATGGGTCTCGACGCCGATGGTCGAGTGCGTAACCGCCGTCGGCGAGCACCTGACCTCGTCGCCGGGGTTCACCACGAGGGTCGTGGTGGTTGCCTGCACGACTGCCGGGCCGGCGAAGCGCGCGCCGGGCTCGAGCTTCTCGGCGATGTACACCTGCGTCAGAATGACCTCGGAGACGACCGGGAAATACACGTCGCGCTCACCGATCACCGCAGATCGCGCGTCGGTCGGCTTCGGAGCCTCGGCGACGGGCTTGACCAGGCCGTTCGAGCCGATCGAGCTGAGCCGCCAGTGCAGAAACTCGACCGGCAGGTCGGGCCGCGATACGCGAAGTGGCGCTCGTGCTCCGCGTGGAAGTGCTGCTCGATCTCGGCCACGATGCGCTCGTCGTAGGCTGCGACCGATGGCATCGAGATCGTCAGCTCGTGGACCTGACCGGGGTAGCGGGCGTCGGCGTAGCGTCGCAGTTCGATCTGATCGTCCGTGAATCCGTCTGCCCACAGGCGGGCGCGAGCGGTCTCCTCGAGCTCCCCGAATACCCCGTCGAGCGTCGGGAGGTCGAGGTTCGACGAGATCGCTGGTGCGTACGGGCGAAGTCGTGGCGCACGTCGGTCACCGTCATGCCGAACGAGCAGAACGTGCCGGCCTCCTTGGGTACGAACACTCGGCGGATGCCGAGCTGACGGGCCAGGCCGCAGGCATGGGTGCCGCCGGCGCCGCCGCCGACCACCAGCACGTGTTCCGGGGATCGACGCCGCGCGTCGAGCGACTGCTCGCGGATCGCGCCGACCATGTTGGCGTCGACCACTCGAACGATCCCTGCGGCGGCCTCGTGCAGGTCGAGGCCCAGCGGGCCGGCGATGCGCTCCTCGATCGCCTGGCCGCGGCCAGGTCGATGTCGAGCCGCTTGCGGCCCCCGAGGAACGCCCTCTGGTGAGAGGTAGCCGAGCACCAGGTTCGCGTCGGTGACGGTCGGCTCGGTGCCGCCGGCGCCGTAACAGACGGGCCGGGGACGGAGCCGGCGCTGCGCGGGCCGACGCGGAGGGCGCCGCCGGGGTCGATCCAGGCGATGCTTCCGCCGCCGGCGCCAATCGAGCGCACCTCGACCGCGGGGACGCCGATCGGCTGGCCGTCGACCTGCAGGTCTCGGGTCATCTCGGGGCGGTTCCCGGTGATGAGGCAGACGTCGAAGCTGGTTCCGCCCATGTCGACGGTGATCAGATCTTCGGCGCCCAGGTCGCGCGCAAACCAGCTGGCGGCGGCCGGGGCCGCGGCGGGGCCCGAGTGCAGCGCGTACACCGGCCGGCGCAGGATCTCGTTGACCGGGCGAGCAGCCGCCGTTGACCTGCATGATCAGCACGTCGCGCTTCAGGCCGGCGCTCAGGAGGTCGGCTTCGAGCTTCCGCAAGTACTCGTCGATCACCGGCAGGATGTAGGCGCTCGAGCGCCGTGGCCGACGTGCGCTCCCACTCGCGGATCTCGGGCATGACGTCGTAGGAGGTGACGATGTAGACGCCGGGCAGTTCGTCGCGCAGGATCTCGGCCGCGCGCTGCTCGTGGGTGGGGTTGATCATCGACCAGAGAAATGCCACGGCTACCGCCTCCACCCCGGCGGCGCGGAAGTGGGCGGCGGCGGCCCGCACGTCGTCCTCGTCAAGTGGGCGCACCACGGTGCCGGTGCGATCGAGACGCTCGTCGACGCCGACCCGCAGGTAGCGGTCGACGAACTCCCGCGGGTGCTGCAGGTGGATGTTGAAACGTTCCGGCTTGAGCCCGTCACGGAAGTAGAGGACGTCGCGAAAGCCCTTGGTGCACAGGAGTCCGGTGCGCGGACCGTTGCGCTCGATCACCGAGTTGGTCGCCGCGGTCGTCCCGTGGACGAGCAGGTCGGCCCGGGCAAGGAGTTCGTTCGGGTGTAGGCCCAGGCTCTGGGCCACGGAACGCATTCCCGCAAGCACGCCGGCGCTGAGGTCGCCCGGAGTGGTCTCTTCCTTCCACAGAAGCAGCACCTCGCCGGTTTCGGAGGTCACCGTGAAGTCGGTGAACGTGCCGCCGATGTCGACGCCGACCCGCAGGTGGTCGACGTTGACCGAGGGGCTGTGGGGAGCCTGTTCAGGCACCGTCCGTCCCGTGGCTCTGAGGAAGTACGAGAACTGAGCTTAATCGTTTAATCATCGGAAACCTTGGATATCTGGTGTACGTCACCAGCGGGCAGGCGGCGAGTATGGCAGATCGCATCGACGGCCGCAAGTTTCTCACGAGCTAGATCACTTAAACCTTTCAGAACACCTGCCAGCGCGGCTTTGGTCGCAGCCCTCAGGATCAGACCTGTAGGTTTCGGCCATGGCCGACACCATCCCCGATCTGTTCGATGCCGCCGTCGAGCGCAGTCCCGACAAAACCTGGCTCGTCGGTGCCGAGCGTGAGTGGACATACGCGCAGGCGCGTGAGGCCGCGCTGCGCGCAGCGACAGCTCTGGGCGAGCTCGGCGCCGCTCCCGGCCAGATCGTGTTCGCACCGATGCTGAATACGCCCGAGCATCTGTTCCTATGGCTCGGCTCCGCGTATGCAGGCACCATCCTCCTGACCGCCAACCCGCGCTCGACCGAGGCCGAGCTCGACGGCCTCGCCCGGCAGGCAGATGCCGCCGTCAGCATCGGCGCTGCAGCGGGACAGACGCCCGCCGCAGCGCTGCAGCACTACGACCCGGCCGAGCCCGCCCGCCGTCCGGCCGAGACCGACGCGTGCGTGCTGATTCCCACCTCGGGCACCACCGGCCGCTCCAAGCTCGTCACCCAGACCCAGCGCGCATACGCCTGGGCGGGCGAGGGGTTTCCGTACTGGATGGAGCTGACCGCCGAGGACCGTCTGATGACCTCGCTGCCGCTCTTCCACATCAACGCCACCGCGTATTCGATGATGGGATCGATCGCGGCCGGCGCCTCGCTGATCCTGCTGGAGCGTTTCTCGGCCAGCGGGTTTCTGCCCGCGGCGCGCCAACACGGGGCGACCGAGTTCAACTGCATCGGCGCCATGCTCGAGATCCTCATGCGCCAGCCCGAGAAGCCCGACGACGCCGACACGCCGCTACGGCTCGCCTACAGCGGCCCCGCACCGCCCGAGGAACGGCACCTGCAGATCGAGCGCCGCTTCGGCATCCGCCTGGTCAGCGGGTACGCCCTCTCCGAGACGCCGTTTGGCACCATCTGGGCGCGCGGCACGCGCCCCTACGGCACGCTCGGCGCCATCCGCCAGCATCCGCGGCTGGGCGTGGTCAACGAGGGCCGCGTGGTGGACGGCGAGCTGCAGCTGCGAAATCCCGTGCTGATGAAGGGCTACTGGGGCATGCCCGCCGAGACCGCCGAGGTGCTCTTGCCCGACGGCTGGCTGCGCACCGGCGACCTGGTCGAGGAGGTCGCCGACGGCAACTACCTGTTCGTCGGGCGCCGCAAGGAGGTGCTGCGCCGTCGCGGCGAGAACGTCTCGCCGACCGAGATCGAGCAGGCGCTCGAGACCCACCCGCTGGTGCTCGAGGCGGCGGTTGTGGGGGTACCGTCGGATCTGGGCGAGGAGGACATCAAGGGGTTCGTGCTCGTGGCCGATCCCGCCGCCGTCGACCTGGCCGAGGTGCGCACCGCCGCGGCCGACCTGCTCACGCCGTTCAAGGTGCCGCGCTATCTGGAGGCGGTCACCGACCTGCCCCGCACGCCCACCCGGCGCATCGCAAAACACGAGCTCACGCGCGAGCGCACCGACCAGGAGGTCGATTTCGAATGAGTGACCAGTGGCTTCGCACCGATATCGGCGGCTCGACGGCCGACGCCATCACCGTCCGCGGCCGCGACCTGGCCACCGAGCTGATGGGCCACGCCACGTTCACCGAGACGTGCTTTCTGCTGGTCGCGGGCAAGCAGCCCACCCAGGGGCAGACGCAGCTGCTGGACGCCGTGCTGGTGTCGTTGGCCGAGCACGGCCTGACGCCCACCGTGCTGGCCGCGCGGCTGACCTATACCGGCGCTCCCGAGTCGCTGCAGGGCTCCGTCGCCTCGGGCCTTCTGGGTGCCGGCACCGTTTTTTTAGGGGTGGTGGAGGACACCGCAGTGTTCCTGGAGGGCATCGACTCCGAGGCGGCGGCCGAGGCGGCCGTGCGCGCGCGCATCGACGCCGGACTCCGGGTTCCCGGGCTGGGCCATCCCGTGCACAAGGTGGAGGATCCGCGCACGCCGCGCATGTATGCGATCGCCGAGGAATGCGGTCAGATCGGCGCGAACCTACGGGCGCTGCGCTGGGTGGCCGCCGCCCAGCAGAGCGTCACCGGCCGCGCGCTGCCCATCAACGGCGCCGGTGTGGCCGGAGCCGCACTGGCCGACCTGGGGTTCTCGCCCCGCATCGTGCGCGGTTTCGCACTGATTGCACGCACGGCCGGGCTGGTAGCCCATCTCAACGAGGAGATGGAGACGCCGTTTGGCATGCCGCTCTTCAAGGAGATCGATCGCCGCGCCGCGTTTATGCGGACGGCGCAGCCGGACGCATAAACAAGCATCAGCAAGCGGCCGCAGCGGGAGAGGTGCCTGGCTCGTTTTATGCGGGCGCAGCACGCATAAAAGTGCCTGGCACCATGCGGTGTGGCCTGGCGTCATCCGCCGCGCACCCATAAAACGTGCCTGGCACGGGGTATGCGTTCGGCCCACCTATTGAATCAAAAGTTTCATTTACCAAACCGATACAAATCAAAAGGTTTGATATTTGGTAGGCTGAGAGATTCATGTCAGCGCCAGCCTGCCCAATGCCCCCACTGTGGGATGCCCGGTTCGAACACGCCTCGTGCGGCCTGGGAGCCCTCGCCCGGCTCGACGGCCGCCCCAGCCACGAGCTGCTCGAGCGCGCCAAGGCCGCGCTGCGCGGGCTCGAGCATCGCGGCGCCACCGGCGCTGATCCCGAGACCGGCGACGGCGCCGGCATCATGGTGCAGCTGCCCGACCGGTTTCTGCGGCTGCTGTTCGAGCAGCACTACGGCCACGGCCTGCCCGAACCCGGCGGGTATGCCACCGGGCTCGTGTTTCTGCCGCGCGACCCGGCCCTGCGGCTGCGCTGCGAGGAGCTCTGCGTGCGCGTGTGCGCCGAGGAGGGGCACCGCGCCCTGGGGTTCATCGACGTGGACGTCGATTCGGCCGCGATCGGCCCGCTGGCACGGTCGAGCGAGCCGTTCGTGCGGCAGCTCTTCGTGGAGCGGCGCAGCGGCAGCGAGGCCGATTTCGAGCGCAAGCTCTATGTGATCCGGCGCCGCATCGAGCGGCTTTCGGCCGGCGCGGGCGTGCCCGAGGCCCACTTCAGCATCGCGAGCCTTTCGGCCCGGCGGCTGGTGTACAAGGGGCTGCTCAAGGCCTCGCAGCTCGACCGCTACTACCGCGACCTCGCCGATCCGCGCTTCGAGACCGCGCTCGCGGTGGTGCACAGCCGGTTTTCGACCAACACGCTGGGCACCTGGGACCTCGCCCATCCGTTCAACTTCCTGGCCCACAACGGCGAGATCAACACGGTGCGGGGCAATGCCAGCTGGCTGGCCGCACGCCAGCCGCAGCTGCGCTCCGAGGCGCTCGGAGCCGACCTGCAGAAGCTCTACCCGATCGCCGAGGAGCGCTGGTCGGACTCGGCCAAGCTCGACGCCGCGCTCGAGCTGCTGGTGATGTCGGGCCGCTCGCTCGAGCACGCGCTGACGATGCTGGTGCCTCCGGCCTTCACCGACCCGGGCACCGATCTTGCCGAGGACGTGCGCGCGATGTTCGAGTACCACGCCTCGGTGATGGAGCCGTGGGACGGGCCGGCCGCGCTAGTGGCGACCGACGGACTGAAGGTGGTGGCGGCGCTCGACCGCAACGGCCTGCGGCCCGCGCGCTACGTCCGCACCCGCGACGGCGTGGTGGCGATCGCGTCGGAGATCGGCGTGCTCGATGCCGCGCCGGCCGACGTGATCGAGTGCGACCGGGTGGAGCCGGGGCGGATGCTGATCGCCGATACCGTCACCGGCCGGCTGATCGATTCGACCGAGGCGCGGCGGGGCATGGCGCGCAGCCGCCCGTACGGCGCGTGGCTGCGCCGCCACCAGGTGCACATCGACGATCTGCCGCTCGAGCAGGTCGAGCCGATCGCTGCGGCAGAGCTCGATCAGCTGGTGCGCACGTTCGGCTACACGGCCGAACAGCTCGAGCTGGTGATCCAGCCGCTGGCCGACGGCGCCGAGCCGGTGGGGTCGATGGGCGACGATACGCCGGTGGCCGCGCTCTGCGCCGGGCAGACGCAGGCTCCTGCCCGACTACTTCCGCCAGCAGTTCGCGCAGGTCACCAACCCGCCGATCGATCCGCGCCGCGAGGCGCTGGTGATGAGCCTGCAGACCTCGATCGGTGCGATCGGAAACCTGCTCGACGAGCGGCCCGAGCACTGCCGCAGGGTGGTGCTGCCCACGCCGGTACTGACGCGCCAGGCGATGGAGCAGCTGCGGTCGATCACCCGCGACGGGTTCGGCGCGATCACGCTGCCGGCGCGCTATCCCGTGGCCGAGGGCGTCGACGGCCTGGCCCGGGCGGTCGACCGGCTGTGCCGGGCCGCGTCCCGGGCAGCCTGGGACGGTCATGCCATCATAGTGCTCTCCGACCGCGACCTGGACGCCGACCACGCCCCGATCCCTCCGCTGCTGGCAACCGCCGCGGTGCACTCGCACCTCGTCCGCGAGGGCACGCGCACCATGTGCGGGCTGGTGGTCGAGTCGGGCGAGCCGCGCGAGACCATGCACGTGGCGCTGCTGCTCGGCTACGGCGCCGCCGCGGTGTGTCCGTACGTCGCCCTCGAGCTGCTGGCGCCGGCCGATCGCGACCGCTACGTCTCGGCGCTCGGCGACGGGCTGCTCAAGATCTGCTCCAAGATGGGCGTCAGCACCATTCAGAGCTACCGCGGCGCGCAGATCTTCGAGGCGGTGGGGCTCGGCCCGAGGCTGATCGAGCGGTACTTCCCCGGCACCATCTCGCGGATCGGCGGCATCGAGCTGCCCGACCTGCACGACCGCCAGCTCGAGCGGCACCTGCACGCCCACGGCGGCGATCAGCGCCTCGACCGCGGCGGCGAGTACCGCTTCCGCGAGGGCGGCGTGCATCACCGCTGGAACCCCGACACGATCGTGGCCCTGCAGCGCGCGGTGCGCGACGACGATCCCCGGGCGTTCGCCCGCTTCGAACGGCTCGCCGACGGCGACGGGGCGACCCTGCGCAGCCTGCTGGACACGGGTGCGGCCGGTGCGCCGCTGCCGCTGGATGAGGTCGAGCCCGCCACCGCCATCGTGCGCCGCTTTGCCACCGGCGCGATGAGCCTGGGAGCGCTCTCGACCGAGGCCCACGAGACGCTCGCGATCGCGATGAACCGCATCGGCGGGCGCTCGAACACCGGCGAGGGCGGCGAGGATCCGGCGCGGTCGGTGCCCGACCAGAACGGCGACCTGCGCCGCTCGGCCATCAAGCAGGTGGCCTCGGCGCGGTTCGGCGTGACCGCCGAGTACCTGGTCGACGCCGACCAGCTGCAGATCAAGATCGCGCAGGGGGCGAAGCCCGGTGAGGGCGGCCAGCTGCCGGGCGAGAAGGTCGATGCGACCATCGCGCGGCTGCGCCACTCCACTCCGGGCGTGGGGCTGATCTCGCCCCCGCCACACCACGACATCTACTCGATCGAGGATCTTGCCCAGCTGATCCACGACCTGCGGATGGTCAATCCCGAGGCGTCGGTGTCGGTCAAGCTCGTCGCCGGAGCCGGGGTCGGCACGATTGCGGCGGGCGTCGCCAAGGCCGGCGCCGATCACATCGTGATCGCCGGCCACGACGGCGGCACCGGCGCGACGCCGCTGACCTCGCTCAAGCATGCCGGCACGCCCTGGGAGCTGGGCCTGGCAGAGACCCAGCAGGTGCTGTCGGCCAACGACCTGCGCAGTCGGGTGGTGCTGCAGGTGGACGGCGGCCTGCGCACGCCGCGCGACGTGGTGATCGGGGCGATGCTCGGCGCCGAGGAGTTTGCCTTCTCGACCGCTCCGCTGGTCGCCGAGGGCTGCGTGATGATGCGCGTCTGCCATCTGAACACCTGCCCGGTCGGCATCGCGACCCAGGATCCCGAACTGCGCCGCCGGTTCACGGGCACGCCCGACCACGTGGTGACGTATTTCATGCACCTCGCCGAGGGCGTGCGCACCCTGCTGGCCGAGCTGGGCGTGCGGTCGCTGGACGATCTGGTGGGCCGGGCGGATCTGCTGCAGCCGGTGGACGACCGGTTCGACCTGTCCGCGCTGGTGCACCCGGCGCCCGGGCGCAGTACAGCGCCGGGGCCGCGGCTTCTGGGACGCTCGGTCGACGCCGACGTGTTCCTGCAGGCCGAGCCGAGCGCTCTCCGGATGGCGCGCCGGTGGTGATCGAAGCGCCCGTGGCCAACACCGATCGCAGCGTCGGAGCGCTCCTGGCCGGCGAGATCGTGCGCCGCCGGCGCACGGCTGCGGTCGCGCCGCTGACGCTGCGGCTGCGCGGCCACGCCGGCCAGAGTCTCGCGGCGTGGGCGCCGCCCGAGCTGCGCATCGAGCTCGAGGGCGCGTGCAACGACTATGCGGCGAAGGGGCTGTCCGGGGGCACGCTGGTGCTGCGGCCGTTTGCCGACGCGGGCTATGACCCCGCCGCCAGCGTACTGGTGGGAAACACCGTGCTGTACGGCGCGACCGCCGGCCAGGCGTACCTGTGCGGCCGGGCCGGCGAGCGGTTTGCCGTGCGCAACTCCGGTGCCACCGCCGTGATCGAGGGCGTCGGCGACCATGGCTGCGAGTACATGACCGGCGGCACGGTGCTGGTGCTCGGCGCGGTGGGCCGAAACTTCGCCGCCGGCATGACCGGTGGCGTGGCGTACGTGTTTGACCCCGACGGGCTGCTCGAGCGCCGGGCCAACCGCGACACGGTCGACCTGGAGGCGCTCGATGACGCCGATCTGGAGGCCGTGATCGACCTGCTGCACCGCCACCGCGAGGAGACCGGAAGCGGCGTTGCGGCAAGGATTCTGAGCGACTGGCCGGCCGGCGCAGGCGGTGCCTTCGTCAAGGTCATGCCGCGCGACCTGAAGCGCGTGCTGGCGGAAGCATCGTCCGGCGACATGGAGGCGGTCGGTGCCTGACCCGCGCGGCTTTCTGACCGTCGAGCGGCGCGCGTCCGCCTACCGGCCGGTGGCCGACCGGCTTGCCGACCACCGCCACCAGGCGATCCCGCCGTCCGATACGCACGTGCAGGCCCAGGCGGCGCGCTGCATGGGCTGCGGCGTGCCGTTCTGCCACACGGGCTGCCCGTTGACCAACACGATCCCCGACTGGAACGACCTGGCCCGCCAGGGACGCTGGGACGAGGCCGCGGCCGAGCTTCACTCCACCAACAACTTTCCCGAGTTCACCGGCCGGCTGTGCCCCGCGCCGTGTGAGGAGGCGTGCGTGCTGACGCTGTCGGGCGATCCGGTCACCATCCGCGAGATCGAGCTTGCGATCGCCGATCGCGCGGTGGGCCGCGGGTGGGAGCCGCAGCCGCCGGCCGAGCCGACGGGATTTACGGTGGCGGTGATCGGCAGCGGCCCGGCGGGGCTGGCGGCCGCCCAGCAGTTGACGCGGGCGGGCACGCGGTCACGGTCTTCGAGCGCGATCCCGCACCGGGCGGGCTGCTGCGCTTCGGGATTCCCGACTACAAGCTCGAGAAGTCGGTGGTCGACCTGCGCATCGCCCAGCTCGAAGCAGAAGGCACCACCTTCGAATGCGGGGTGGACGCCGGCACCGACGTGGGCGGCGAGGAGCTGAAGCGGCGGTTCGACGCGGTCATCCTGGCGACCGGGGCCCAGGCGCATCGCGATGTCGACCTGCCCGGCCGCGATCTCGCGGGGATCGAGTTTGCGATGCCGTATCTGACCGGCCGAAACCGCGCGCTTGGCGGCTACGAGCCCGCCGCAGCGCCGATTTCGGCGGCGGGTAAGCACGTGGTGGTGCTCGGTGGCGGCGACACGAGCGCCGACTGCCTGGGGTTCGCGCTGCGGGAGGGCGCTGCGTCGGTGGTCGAGGTGGCCCACGGGCCGACGCCGCCGACCGACCGGGCGCCGCTGCGGGTGTGGCCCGACTGGCCGTTCGTGCTGCGCTCCTACGCGGTGCATGGGGAGGGCGGCGAGCGCCACTTCGAGCTCGAGCCGCTGGCGTTCGAAGGCCGCGATGGCGCGGTCACCGGTGTGCGCCTCGAGCGGGTGGAGTTCCCGGGCTTCGACGGCGTGGGCCGCCGGCCGCCGGCGGTGCACACCGGCGAGCAGTTGGTGCTGCCGGCCGACCTGGTGCTGCTGGCGGTCGGGTTCACCGGGTCAGAGCCCTCGCCGCTCTATGCGCAGCTGGCGCGGTGGGGAGGCGTGTTCGCCGCGGGCGACCACGTGCGCGGCGCCGACCTGATCGTGACCGCGATCGCCGACGGCCGCCGCGCGGCGGCGGAATGCCACCGCTACCTGGCCGCCCGCCCCGCCGTCAGCTACCGCTGAATAGAAAGTGTCAGGCAGTCTTTATTCACGCCGCAGCAACCGGTCCGCATGACCATCGATCGGTGAATAGAAACTGGCGACTGACACCTTTTATTCACTCAGTCCCCGGTCGGGGCCTCGGCGGGCTCCGCCCCCGCGGGTTCGCTGAGGCTCGTGCCCTCGATGTCGACGGTCGGGATCACCTTGCCGAGCAGTGACGGCATCCACCACGCCCAGCGGCCCATCAGCGTCAGGAGCGCGGGGGCGAACACCAGCACCATCGCCGCCGCCAGGAACACGGCGCTCGCGAGGCCCACGCCGAACTGCTTGACCACCGGGTCGCCGTTCAGCACGAAGCTCGAGAACACCGAGATCATGATCAGCGCCGCGGCCGCGATCACCCGCGCGCTCGACTTGAGCCCCAGCCTGCACCGACTCCTTCTCGCCCGCTCCGTGCATGCGGTGGTGGTCGACCGACGAGAGCAGGAACACCTGGTAGTCCATGCTCAGCCCGAACAGCACCGCAAACATCATCAGCGGCACGTAGCTTGCGATCGGCACGGTGTCGAGGTTGGTGTCGATGCCGACCAGGCCGATACCCCAGCCCCACTGGAAGCAGGCGGTCACGATGCCGAACGCGGCGATCGCCGTGATGCAGGTTGGTGACCGCGGCCTGCAGCGGGATCAGGAGCGACCGGAACGCCACCAGCAGCACCAGCATGCTGAGGATGAGGATCGTTCCGATCACCAGCGGCAGCCGTGAGGCGATCTCGGCTCCCAGGTCGATGTTGGATGCCGTCGAGCCGCCGACGAATGCGACCACGCCCTTGTCGCTGTTGTTGCGGAATCACCTTGTCGCGCAGCAGATGCACCAGGTCGGCGGTCGCGGTGGCCGACGGCGCGGTGGTGGCGATCACGGTGTAGACCACGTCGTTGCCCGACTTGTTGATCTGCGGCGGGGACACCAGCGAGTCGCCCTTGGTGTTGGTCAGCGCATCCTGCAGCTTGACCAGCCGCGGGTCGGTACCGCGATCGTCGCCGCCCGCCTTGGTGAGCGTCTTGGTCAGCTCGTTCTGCAGTTGCTCGGCCTGCTTCTGCTGCTTTGCGGCCTTCTGCTGGAGCGCCTCGAGCTGGGCCTTCTGCGCCTGCAGCGCCGCGGCCTGCGCCTGCAGCGAGTTGGCCTGCGCCTGCAGCCGGTCGGCCTGCGCCTGCAGCGTGATCGCCCTGCTGCTGCAGCTGGTCGGCCTGGGCCTGCAGTTGCGCGCCCTGCGCCTCGAGCTGGCTCTTCTGCTGGTTGAGCTGTGCGGCGCGCGCCACCAGCGCCTTCTCCTGCTTCTTCAGCCGTTTCGCCTCGGCCTTGTCGTGGCGCAGATCGGCCTGGGTCGCAGCCCTGGCCGGTCTGCGCGCGGGTCAGCGCGCGCTCCAGGCGGGCCTTGCGTACCGGGTCGACCACCGTGGGGATCAGCTGCTGCAGGCGGGCGATCACGCGGTTCAGCACCACCAGCTTCCTGGCGTTGCGCGTGGCCTGCGCCTCGAGCGCCGCGGCCTGCGCTTCGAGCGATGCCTGCTCTGACTGCAGCTGGGCCGCCTGCGCCTCGAGCGAGGCCTGCTCGGCCTTGAGCTGGTTGGACTGTGCCTGGAGCGAGGCCTGCTGGGCCTTCAGCTGGTTGGACTGCGCCTCGAGCGAGGCCTGCTGGCGCTCGAGCTGGGCCTGCTGCTGCTCGAGCGAGGCCTGGCCGTCCTGCAGCTCCTTCTTCATCTGGTTGCCCTGCTTCTGCTCCTGCTCGAGCTCATTCTGCAGCGCCTTGGCCTGGTTCTCCTGGGCCACCACGGCAGGGTCTGCCTTGGCCTTGGGCGAGAGCGCCGTGGCCACGATCAGCGGCCCGTTCCAGCCGGGCCCGAACCCGCTCTGCATCAGGTCGTAGGCCTGCCGCTCCATCGTGTCGGGCGGCGTCTGGCCGACGTTCTCCTGGCCCAGCGTGAGCGATGCGGCGGGGATCATCAGCGGCACGAGTACGGCGATCGCAATCGCGATCGGGATCCACGGCCGGCGGGTGGCGAAGTGCGCCCAGTGGCCCCAGAGCCCTTCGTGGTCTGGATCGCTGCGCTCCTGGAACCGGGCGGGCAGGGCGATCCGGTTGATCCAACCTCCGGCCAGCGACATCAGCGCCGGAAGCAGCGTCACGGCTGCCAGCACGGCCGTCGCCACCGCAACAGCGGCGGTGAATCCCAGCGCCGCCACCAGCGGGATCCCGGCCACGGCGAGCGACGCCAGAGCCACCACCACCGTGCACCCGGCGAACACCACCGCGGTGCCGGCCGTACCCA
Source organism: uncultured Actinomycetes bacterium (assembly GCA_963796875.1). Taxonomy (GTDB): domain Bacteria; phylum Actinomycetota; class Thermoleophilia; order Gaiellales; family JAICJC01; genus CAVPTL01. The sequence goes on along the minus strand of CAWCNL010000002.1, from coordinate 307,037 downwards.
CCGCCCGGGCGATCGATTCGTGCATCTCGACGCCCTCGCGCATCTGCGTGCGGTGCCGGGTGACCAGGAACAGCGCGTAGTCGATGCCGACGGCCAGGCCGATCATGGTCGCCACGGTCTCGGCGATGTCGGGGACGGCAATCAGGTGGCCCAGCAGGCCGATCACGCCCAGCGCGGTCGTCAGGCCGAGGATGGCCGTGCCGATCGGCATGCCCATCGCCACGACCGTACCGAAGGTCAGCGTGAGGATGATCATCGCCGCAAAGATGCCGATCACGTCGCTGGTGGATGTGTCGTTGGGCGAGAGCACTGTGCCGATCGACCCACCGCCCACCACCTGCATCCCGGCCTTCTTGCCGGGGTCGGCGGCGTCCATCACCCGCTGTGCCTGGGCGTCGGTGAGATCGCTCGAGCTGACGTTCAGGAGCACCGAGATGAACGCGGTCTTCTTGTCCTTGGAGATCTGCTTTTGGCCCTGCTGGCTGTACGGCGAGACCGCGCTGTGGACATAGGGGATCTTCTTGATCGCCTTGTAGCTGTCGGTGATCGCCTGCTTCTGGGCCTGGTCGGTGACCTTGCCGCTGCCCTTGATGTGGAAGATGATCGGGTTCGAGCCGTTCTGCTGCGGCGGGAACCCGGCCTGCAGCAGGTCGGTGGCGGCCTGGCTGCCCGTACCGGGCAGGCTGACGTCGTTGGAGGTCTCGGCGCCGACGGTGTGCACGAGCACGGTGACGCCCGCCGCGCCCGCGATCCACAGCAGCAGGACGACAAGTGGGTGGGCGGCGACCAGCCTGCCGAGACGGTAGAGCACCCGAGCCATGAAGCCGCCCAAGTGTACGCCAGTTCGCAAATCGGCCGAGAGAAGCTCTTAGTACGATCACTGCATGGACACAAACCGCTACGACCGCCTGCCGTTCACCATCGACGAGTACCGCGACCGCGAGCGCCGCGTGCGCGCCGAGATGGACCGCCGCGGGATCGACGTGCTGTACGTCATGAGCCCGCCCAACCTCAACTACCTGACCGGTTTCGAGTCGATCTGGTATCCACCGCGCGCGCCGCTGGGTGCGGTGCTGCGCCGCGCCGAGCCGGGGCTGGTGTTCATCGACTACGAGCGGCATCAAAACCACGCGCTGAACGCGGCCCACTGGGACGAGACGGTGTTCCTCGACTACGCGGGGGCGCTGGACACCGTATTCGGCGTGTTTGCCGACCGTGGCTGGACGCGTGGCAGCGTGGGGATCGAGTGGCACACCGTCTCACCCTCGGCGCCGCTGGTGCAGGCGGTGGCCGACGGTCTGCGCGAGCGCGGCGCCGAGATCGTCGCGGGCGATTGGGTGGTCGACCGCGTGCGGCTGGTCAAGTCGGCGGCCGAGCTGGAGTGCGTACGTGAAGCGTCCGAGATCGTGGACGCGGCCTTCGAGCAGCTGCCCCAGATCGTGCGCCCCGGCATGACCGAGATCGAGATCGCCGGCCGCCTCGAGCTCGCGATGGCCGAGCGCGGCGGCGAGCACTCCGGCGTGCGCACCATGGTCTCGGCCGGACCGCTGGTGTGGTGCCAGACGCATTTTGCGCCGACCCGCCGGCCGGTCGAGATCGGCGACGTCATGTACATCGACGCGGCAGGCGTGTACAACCGCTATCACGTGGACGTTTGTCGCACCTACGCAGTCGGCCGGGACAATCCTCGCTCCCGCGAGATCCTGGAATACACCGCTCAGAGCGTCGAGAAGGTCAAGGCTGCGGTGCGCCCCGGAGACCCGCTGGACGTCGCGGCGAGGATCGCCGAGGAGCACGTGTTCGCGCGTTTCTCGCCCGACGAGGTGTGGTGGGTAGGCGGCTATGCGCTGGGGATCGCGTTTCCGCCTTCGTGGGTTGGGCATACCTATCTCTCGAACGATGCGTACGAGAAATTCACGTGGGAGCCGGGGTATGTCACCAACTACGAAAACATCGTGTTCGACCGTGAGGCCGGCATCACCGCCTCGTACATGGAGACGCTTCTGATGACACCCGACGGGATCGAGATCCTCTCTCGAGTGCCGCGCACACTGCAGGTACTCTCAGGGTAGGGATGGAAAGCGCTCCGCAGAGTTCGCAGTCCACATCCGCCCGTTCCGAGCGGGATCGGCGCCGGCTGCGCCACGCGGTGGCGGGGGGTTTGGTGGTGGTTGCGGTGCTGATGGTGCCGTGGACGCTCTACCTCGCGATCACACTGCCGACCCGCCACCACGCGCAGCACTGGGACGCGGTATGGGTGGGATTCGACATCGCCGTGGCGGCGGGTATCGCGGCCACGGCAGTAGGCGCGTTTCGGCGTAGTGAGTGGTTGGTGATCGTCGCGTCGTGCACCGGCACGTTGCTTCTGTGCGACGCGTGGTTCGACGTGCTCACCTCGTCGGGCGGGCGGCAGGCGGGCGTGGCGCTTCTGCAGGCGCTGGCAGGCGAACTGCCCCTGGCAGCGCTGTGCTTCTGGATCGCCTGGAACGTCGAGCGCGCCCGCGAGTGGTCGGTCGCACTGCGTAACTAGCGAGGGCGGAAGCGCATACCCCGAGGCGCATACCCCGAGGCGCATACCCCGTGCCAGGCTCGGTTCATGCGTGCTGCGCCCGCATGAACCGAGCCGGGCACGTGTTGCGTTCGTGGTGAGAGGTACTAGGGGCCGGGCGTGACGCTGGCGCGCGGGCGCGGAGCCGCTCGCAGCGCGGGCTTGGGTGCCTGGCCCTCCACCCACATCACCGCCAGAGCGCAGCGCGGCAGGGCCGCGAACGACGGGTAGATCAGGTAACGCGGCTGCCAGCGGGGCGCGAACTTGGCATTGAACTTCTGCAGCCGGTCGATCTGGAACCAGCGGTCGGCAACCCGCAACGGGTAGGCCACGAGCTTCTCGAACCGGTTCGCGGGATCGCGCAGCCAGCGCCCGAACGCGGCGAAGTTGAGCGAAAGCTCGGCCACGCCACGATCGCGCAGCAGCTCGATCGTCCGGACGATCACAAACTCCATCAGGCCGTTCGGCTCGCCCGGCAGCCGGCGCATGCGTTCCAGCGACATCGCCGCGGCCCCAAACGACGGCACCAGGTGCACGAACCCGGCCACATGACCGTCGGGCGCCCGGGCCACCACCAGCAGCGTGTCGGGCTGGCCGTGCTTGTGCACGCAGTCAAGCGCCATCGAGAACCCGCGCTCGGGGGCACCGTTGCGCCACTCGGCCGAGACACGGTCGAGCTCCTCGCGCAACAGTGGGTCGGCGTCGGCCGGTGACAGCGCCTCGATGGTGTAGCCCGCCTTCTGAAGCCGGTTGACGGACTGGCGCACCTTGCGGATGGGCCGGCCCTCGAGCGAGAACTCGGCGGTATCGACGAGCGCCTCGTCACCGATGTAGAGCGACCGCATTCCCGCCTCGGCGCAGCGTTCGCGCAGCGCCTCGCTGGCACCCACCACGGCCAGCCGCAGGTCGCGCCGGCGGGCGTGCTCGACCGCGTCGGCGATCAGCGCGTCGACCGACTCGGCCGGACCCACCGGATCGCCGGAGAGCAGCATCACCTGGCTCTCCACGCGGTAGCCGGCAAAGGCTTTCCCGTCCTCACTCCAGAGGTAGTGCTTGTCGGTGCGAAGCTTGAAGAACGAGAGCGTGTCGCTGCCGTGGTGGCGGACCACATCGGCGGCGCGGGCCCGCTCGGCCAGGTCGGGCAGGGGAACCAGCGACGGCAGCGGCCGAAACAGTGCGCGCACCGCCAGCGCGACGCCCAGAAGCGACACTGCTCCAACCGCCTGAGGCACGAATCGCAGGTCGTCCACCGGCTTGAGCGGTGGATCCTGCCACAGGAACATGTCGACCGCGGCGCGTGCAACGACGTCCAGATCGGGACGGCCGCGGGCAGCAGACCACGCTGCGGCCACCGTCACCACAAAGCTCACGAGCAGCGCGGCTCCGGCGGTGGCCAGCGATGCACCCAGGCGCACCGGGCTGGGATCGACCGTGAAGGCCGGCCGTCCCCACCACAACACCGTGGCACCGACCCACGCCAGCAGGCCGATGCCGATGTCCAGCCGCAGCAGGTTGAACACGCCGATCACGACTAGGAGCACGAACGCGATCTGCGATGCGCGTCGCCGCCGCCGCCACAGGTAGTACGAAGTCAGCACCAGGGCGGTGGCCGTGGGCACCACTGCGGCGTGCAGCACCGCGGCGATCTGCACCAGCCCCATCTCGCTGATCACGTGGCCGCGCCAGCGCATCTCGGGCATCAGCGCCGAGACGAGCGATGCCACCGCCACGACGGCGGTGATCAGCGCGGCGGCGGGCGCGACCCACGCGCGCAGCCGGGGATCTATCGGATGGGCAGGTGGCTCGGCGGGATGTGGGATTTTGGCGTAGGTCAACGTGTGCCCATCAGGGAGTGTAGGAAGGTCTTCGGCGCGGTCACGTCATTTCCGCACCCCGAATGTGCGATTCTTGTTAAGTCATGAAATTCTCAGGTAACCCGCTACGCCCTGCGTTACGCCCGCCGCCACCCGCGCAAGGCCGTCAAGACCGGCCTTCTGCTGGTGCGCCGCCGCAAGCTGATCTTCGGCGGCATCGCCGCCGGTTCGGCTGCCCAGGATCCCCAGGTGCGGGCCGAGGTCATCACCGCAGCGACCGCGGGAATCGCCACCGCCCGCCGCCTCCAGGAACTCTCCCGGCCCGAGCCGCCGCAGCCCAGGCACCGGCTGCGGGGGACGATCGTGACCGTCGCACTGCTGAGCGCCGCGGCCGTCGCCGGCCATCGCGCCGGCCGCCGTTTCGACGCCTAGTCGCCCGCTCAACGCAACAAACGTGCCTGGCACGTTTGTTGCGTTTGGGGTGGTGTAGAGTGATCGCTCTTTCTGGCGGTTTGTCGAAAAGCTCCCCGCCGGAAGCGCCAAGCGGGCCGCCACCTCCGGCTAAGGCGCGGCGACCCGCTCGACAGCGGAGGTATCGGCATGGGCTTCACAATGCCCGAGTTAATGTCAGAGCGGATCGCCACGGGCCGGGCCATGCGCGGATGGTCGCAGGCCGAACTGGCGCGCCGGGCGGGGCTCGATCTGTCGCAGATCGCCGGGTACGAAGCCGGCGAGGAGCCAAGCTACGAGGCGTTCCGCAAGATCGCCGTCGCGCTGCGGCTGCCCTACGAGTGGTTTCTGCCCGGCTGAACTGCCGCAGGGGTGTTGCGCGGCGGCTGGGTGCGCTCGGTGTCGAGCTCGTGCATCCACCGCAAGAGACCGGCGGCCTGTTCGGTGGGCAGGTAGATGGCACCGCGGCCGGGGTCGCCGCTGAGGATCACCTGGCGGGACGGCACGCGCAGCAGCCGCTCCAGCTCGGGCAGCGACAGCGTGACGGTCGTCCACAGCGTTGCCAGCTGCACGCTGAGCGCGTTCGGCGTGCGCGGGTCGCAGCTGGCCAGCACCTTGCTGACATCGCCGGTACCGTCGCGGCGGGCTTCCAGGAGCGCCGGATAGTGGTTCACGTGGTCGATGCTGAGCACGCCCATTTCGACCGCGCAGCCTACAGGGAGGAGCCGCGCTTTGCACGTCGAACCTCTCAAGATGCTCCCCGATTACGACATGCCGCCGCACGGTGTGTCACACTCCCCAGAGACAGTTGTTGGCAGGCAGTTGTCAGGAGAACGAATGCAGGACTTGCAGCAGGACGTCGAACGCATCCGGCGCCAGGTGATCACCGAACTCTCGGAGTTGCCGCTTGCTCCGTGGCGACCGCACGTGAGCAGGCGCAAGCGCTACTCGCAAGCGGCTCGACGCTCGCTGGCCGGCATGTTGCGGCTGACCCGTCTGCGCAGTTCGTAGTCCGCCAGACGACGCGGTAAGGTGACCGGTCGTGAGTGACCGACCGTCGCTGCGCCTGGACGTTTCGCGCGAGCAGGTGCTGAATCGTGCCGCCGAGCTGATCGCCGAATCGTGGGCGGGATTCGACCACGCGCGGCCGCACCAGCCCCCGGTCGACGCCGCCGTGCAGGAAATGCTCGAAGCCCCGCTGCCGCAGCTGCCCACCGCAGCCGAGAAGGTGCTGCGTGACGCGGCGCGGATCCTGGACGAGAGCATCGCCCAGCCGCGCCCCCGCTACTTCGCCTTCGTCGGGTCGTCGGGCCTCGAGATCGGTGTGGTGGGGGATGCTCTGGCGTCCTGCTTCGATCCCAACCTGGCCGTCTACGCGGGGGCAGCGTCCGACATCGAGGACCAGGCGGTGCGCTGGGTCGGCGAGCTGGTTGGGTACCCGGTCGAGGCGGGTGCCTTCACCAGCGGCGGAACCATCTCCAACCTGACCGCTCTGGCCGCCGCCCGCGAGCATGCGATCCCCGGCGCCCGCTCCGCCGGGCTGGCCGGAGTCTCGGCTTCGGTCTACTGCTCGGACGAGGCGCACTACTCGATCGAGCGGGCCGCCGAGCTGCTGGGCATCGGCACCGCCGGAGTGCGCGCGATTCCGATCGACGAGGCGCGGCGCATGCGTGTCGACCACCTTGCGGCAGCCATCGACGCCGATCGCGCGGCCGGCGTGGTGCCGGTCGCGGTGGTCGCCACCGCAGGGACGACGCTGACCGGTGCAATCGACCCGATCGCCCAGATTGCCGATGTGTGCGCCGAGCGTGGCGTGTGGCTGCACATCGACGGTGCCTACGGGCTTCCGGCTGCGTCGATCGCGGCGGAGCGCGGCCGGTTCGGCGATCTCGAGCGGGCCGACTCCGCGTCGATCGACGCGCACAAGTGGTTGTATCTGCCCAAGGCCTGTGGGGTGGTGATGGTGCGCCACCGGCTGGCTCTCGAGTCGACCTTCGGTCACGACGAGGCCTACCTGCCCCATCAGGACAGGCGCCGCCACGCGGTCGACGCGACGCTCGAGTACTCGCGTCCATTTCGCGCGCTGAAGCTGTGGCTGGCCTTCCGTGCTCACGGGGCGGACGCTTTTCGCCACGCGATTGAACGCAACCTGGCCCAGAGCCGGCTGCTGGTCGAGGAGGTGCGCCGGCATCCCGATCTGGATCTACTCACGACCGAGCCCGAACTCTCGATCGTGCCGTTTCGTCACCTTCCCGCGGGAGTCGAGCCCAACGCCCACAACGACCGGCTGTGCGCCGAGTTGCAGCGCGACGGCCGGGTGTACGTGGCCCCGGCGGTGATCGACGGCAACGTGTATCTGCGCCCGTGCCTGGTCAACTACCGCACGTCGGACGATGACGTGCGCGCGCTGGTCGAGGTCGCCCGTGAGGTCGGCGCGCAGCTGGCCTAGAGGAGCTCTTTCAGTGCGTGGCGACGGTGCGGCCGAGCTCTCCGAGCCGCTGGGCGACCACCAGGTCGGCCTCGCCACTGGTGTCGGCGTGGCCGGTGACCGCGGCCAGGAACTGCTCGCGTTCCAGCGTCAGCAGCTTCATCGCCGAGCGGGCGGTGACCGTGGCCGTGCGCGGGGTGTCGCGCAGCAACGCGATCTCGCCGAAGAAGTCGCCGGCGCCGAGTTGGGCCACACTCGTGCCGCCCTGCGTGACCTCGGCAGTGCCCTCCTCGATCACGTAGAACAGGTCGCCGGGGTCGCCCTCGGTGATGATCGTGTGACCTTCGGCGGCCTCGGTGTGCTCGAGGTTGCGGGCCACCTGCTCGAGTGCTGCCACCGCCATGGGCGAGAAGATGGGCGTGCCGCGCAGGATGTCGACCATCGGCCGGATCTGGTCGTCGATCGCGTCCAGGCGCATGATCGGCCGGCTCAGCAGGAGCGCCGAGGCGGGCAGCGCAAGGCCGATCACGATCATGGCCGTATCGGGCGACCAGAGCGCGATCAGGGCCGGAGCCAGCACTGCGCCCACGCCCAGGCCGGTCAGGAGCACGCTCTCGATCGCGCCGAAGACCCGGGCGAGTACGGGGGCCGGTGCCGAGCGCTGGATCAGCGTGATCGCAGCGACGTCGATCACGGTGTTACCGATCCCCATCCCGGCCATGATGATGAACGCCCCGGCGGCCACCGGAGTGACGCCGAGCAGCGCGATACCCACGCCCCAGACCGTCGCGCCGAACGCGAACCACGCTCCCAGGCGGCGGCTCTTCGACAGCCCCGCGGCCAGCACGCCGCCGAGGATCCCGCCGACGCCGAAGGCCGAATCCAGGAAGCCGACGCCGGAATTTCCGAGGTCGAAGATCCGCAGCGCCAGCACCACGTTGAACACCGTCAGGCCGCCGGCCACGATCGTCTGCATCGCATAGACACCGACCACTGCCAGCAGCGTTCGTTCCCGCACCAGCAGGCGGATGCCCGCCGTGATGCCGGTGTGTTCTTGCTCGGTATCTGCGTCGGTCTCGGCCTCGCGCGGCGGTTCGTGCACCGAGAGCACCAGGCACGCTGCCCACAGGAGCCCCGCACACGTGAAGCCGAACGTCAGCGTCGGTCCGCTGATGCCCAGCAGGATGCCGCCGATCCCCGGGCCCAGGAAGATGGCCACCGCCTCGATCGTGGTCGTCACGGCGTTGGCCGCGGTGAGTTCCTCGGGCGTCCGCGCCAGCGACGGCAGGATCGCCGCCTGGGCCGGCCGAAACGGCCCCGAGAAGACCGCGGCGATCGCGGTCAGCGCGCACAGCACCGCCAGGTTCGCCCCCTGGTTCACCGCGACCGCGATCACGGCGATCATCGCCGCGGTGAGCAGGTTGGAGCCCGCCATCACGAACTTGCGCGGGTACCGGTCGGCCAGCGCCGACGTGAACGGCGTCGTCAGCGCAGCGGCCAGCATCCGCACCAGCATGAGCACGCCGACACCGCCCGTGCCCGCCTCGTGGTAGATGACCACCGCCAGCACCACCACATAGGCAAAGGCGGCGAGGTCACCGCCGATCGCAGCCAACACGACTCTGCGGAGCTGGCGGTTTCGAAACACGCCGCGAAAGGCGCGGAGGATGTCGCCCATGAGCGGCGCAGATGCTACAGGGTGCGGGACATCACACGCCTGGACGGCGTTTCAGCCGGCGGTGCATATGCGCCACCACGTCGGGCGAGAGCTCGTACCCGGCGTCGGCCAGTGCCTCGTCGGGGTCGGTTAGCAAGAGCATCGCCAAACGCCTGGTCGTGGGCGGCCCGGGCCAGGATCGCGGTCAGCTCGTCCTGGACGAACGGCAGTTCCTGTGCTGCCCGCACCCAGCTGGGCGCCGGGGCAACTGCCTGAGGCGTTGCTCGAGTTCGCGATCGTCCATGCTCATACCTCTCCAGACGCAGGACCGTCCTCGTTTGATCTTCCCTTCGAGCTTGTCGCGCAGCCTTCCCTCGATGTCACGTTTTCACCTCGCGCGAGGCACCGGCTGATGCGGCTGGCGATCGTGCCCTCGGCGAGGCCCGTTTCGGCGGCAATCGCGCGATAGGGCTGGTCGCGGCGGAAGAACCGGTCGAGGATGTCGGCGCAGCCGTCGGGCAGTTCAGCCATCGCCTGCTGCACGTCGAGCGCCTCGGTGAGCGTTTCGAGTTCCCGTTCACCCTCCGACTCGAGCGACTCGGGCAGCTCGCCGCTGGGCCGGGCGCGGCGCCGGTAGTCGATGCACAGGTTGCGCGACACCTGGCCGATCCACGATCGCAGCGCCTCGTCGTCGCGTAACATTTCGAGCCGCTCGAAGACTCTGGCAAAGACATCCTGGAACACGTCCTCGGCGTCGTCGCGGGGAATCCGGTAGGCGCGGATCACGATCGCGTAGACGTAAGCCGAGTACTGCTCCACCAGATCGCGCCATGCATCGGGATCACCGCTGCGGCAGCGAGCGACGAGCGAGGGCTGAAGCCGACTCATGCGGCCAACCTACCGATCCCCACCACTCCCCGCAGGCATCCGCTGTAGCCGGCTGGACGTACTGGAAGGAGACATGCAGGCGACACTGATCATTGTGGCGTTGATTGCGGGGTTGGCCACGTTCCTGTCGCCGTGCGTGCTGCCGATGGTGCCCGTGATCGCCGCGGCCGGGGCCACGGGCGGCCGCCGCCGGCCACTGGGCATCGCGGCCGGCCTGCTGGTCGCGTTTGTGGTGTTCACACTCACCGCATCGCGTCTATTGAGCGCGCTGGGTCTGCCGCAAGACCTGCTGGAGAATCTCGCGATCGCGATGCTGGCGGTGGTGGGTGCGGGGCTGCTGGTGCCGGCGCTGGGCGAGTGGCTGGGCAGGATCTTCGTGCCGCTGGCGGCACGTTTCGCGCCGTCGGCGCAGGGCCGCGACGGGTTCTGGTCGGGGGTGGGCCTGGGAGCGGCGCTCGCGCTGGTGTGGACGCCGTGTGCCGGGCCGATCCTGGCGGCGGTCACGGTGCTGAGCGCCGAGCGGCAGCTCTCGCTGGAGCTCGTGCTGATCACCACCGCCTATGCGTTGGGGGCGACGCTGCCGCTGTTTGGGGTGGCGCTTCTGGGCAATCGCGCGGCCGCCGGCCTCGCCGGGCTGCGCAGCCACGGACCGGCGGTCCGGCGCGTGGCCGGCGCGGTGCTGCTGGTGGCCGCGGCGCTCTTTACCACCGACATACCGACCCGCCTCGCCGCGAACGTACCGTCCTATGTGAGCAGTCTGCAGAGCCTCGAACGATCGCAGAGCGTGCACCACGATCTGCTCGACCTGGCCGGCACCGAGCACAGCTCGACCGCGGCGCTGGCGGCCTCGAACCATCCCGGACAGCTGCACAACTACGGCAAGGCGCCGGGGTTCCACGACATCACCGCGTGGCTGAACACGCCCGGTGGGGACGCGCTGAAAGAGTCGCAGCTGCGGGGCAAGGTGGTGCTGGTCGACTTCTGGACCTATTCGTGCGTGAACTGCGTGCGGACGCTGCCCTACCTCAAGGCCTGGTATCAGCGCTATCACGCCAGGGGGCTCGAGATCGTGGCCGTGCACACGCCGGAGTTCGCGTTCGAACACCGCATCTCGAACGTGCGCCGGGCCGTCGCCGAGCACGGCCTGCGCTATCCCGTGGCGATCGACAACGACTACGGCACGTGGAACGCCTTTGCCAACCAGTACTGGCCGGCCGACTATCTGATCGACCGTCGCGGCGACATCCGCGAGGCGCACTTCGGCGAGGGCGATTACGCCGCCACCGAGGCCGACATCCGCAAGTTGCTGGGCGAGTCCGCCGCAGCCCCGGTCAAGCCGCGTGCGCTGACCGCCTCACAGCTGGTCAACACTCCCGAGACCTACCTCGGCACATATCGCGCCGCGGGTTACGTGCAGACGCTGCAGCCGGGGAAGATGGCCCACTACACCTCGCCCGGCGTGATCGAGCCCGACCAGGTGGTGCTGACCGGCGACTGGCTGGTGCAAGAGCACCAGATCACGGCCGGCCGAAACGCGGTGCTCGAGTTCAGCTACGTGGCGCCGCGCATCTATCTGGTGGCGGCGCCGCCACCGGGGCGCACGGTGAAACTGGGGGTGAGCGTCGACGGCGCCCGCCAGGCCCCGGTCGCGGTATCGCACGACGACCTCTACCAGCTCGCCAATCTGCCCAGCCAGATCGCCAGGGCGCGGACGCTGCATCTGAACGTGCCGCCGGGCACGACGCTCTACTCGTTCACCTTCGGCTGAATAAAAGGCGACTGACCCCTCTTATTCATTTACCATTCGGCCCATGTCTGTGACGCGCGGAGAGATGCGGCTGGTGTCGGTGCTGATGGCCGATGTCGAAGGCTCGACGGCGATCGCCGAGCGGCTCGGCTCGGAGCGCTCGAAGTTCCTCTTCGACGAGGTCACGGGCCTGATCTCGCAGCAGGTCGAGCGCTTTGGCGGCACGGTCGCCCAGCTCGCCGGCGACAGCGTGCTGGCGGTATTCGGCGCCCCGAGGCGCACGACGACGACGCCGAGCGGGCGGTGCTCGCGGCCTCGCGCTGCAGCACGACGTGCGCCGTTACAGCGACCAGGTGGCCGCCGACTACGGCGTCACGCTGGCTGTGCGGGTGGGCATCGAGTCGGGCCGGGTGGTGGTCGACCGGGACGCCGAATCCGACCGCGAGCGGTTCAACGCGCTCGGCGACCCCGTCAACATGGCTGCGCGGCTGCAGGAGCAGGCCGGGGCGGGAAGCGTGGTGGTCGGCCCCGAGACTCGCCCGGGTGGTGGCCGACCTGTTCGAGCTGGAGACGCTGGGCGAGGTGGCGCTGCAGGGCGTCGCCGAACCGGTGCGGCTGCTGCGCGTGGACGGCTCGTTGGTGGAGTGCGACCCGCACGCCGAGCCGCCGCTGGTCGGCCGCGACTACGAGCTGGCCCTGCTCGACCGGGCCATCGCCGAGCTGGCCGACGGGCTGGGCGTGATCATGGTCGTGACCGGCGAGGCGGGCATCGGAAAGACGCGGCTGATGCGCGAGGTGGTCGATCAGGCACCGGTGCAGCCGTGCCTGCTGGAAGGCCGCGGCTCGTCGTATGCGATGGGATTTCCGCTGTGGCCGCTGCGCGACCTGCTGCGCAGCTGGCTCGACCTGCCGATCGCGGCCGGCGACTCGCGCCGCCGGCTCGAGCTGAAGGCGCGGCTGACCGAGCTGTTCGGCGAACTCGGCGAGCGCTACGTGTTCCTGGCCGCCGCGTGGGCTTGCCGCCCGAGGGCGCCGAAGCCGCCGAGGTACTCCACGACCTCTCGCCGCGAGAACGTGCAGTCGACCGCACCGCCCACGCGCTCGGCGATGTGATCTGCCGGCTGGCCGACGACCGCCCGGTGCTCGTGATCATGGACGACCTGCACTGGGCCGATGCGGCCACCATCGCGCTGATCGAGGATCTGCTGGATCTGACCGAGCGCGCCTCGGTCGGCTTTGCGCTGGTCTACCGCAGCGAGCGCGAGTCGAGCGCCTGGCGGCTGGGCCAGCACGCTCGTGAGCAGCTGCCCCATCGCTACCGCGAGGTCGAGCTGCGAGCGCTGGCTGCCGACGCGGGCAAGCGGCTGGCCGAGAGCGTCGCCGGGGCAACGCTGCCGGCCGACCTGACCGCCCTGCTCAGCGAGCGGTCGGGCGGAAACCCGTTCTTCATCGAGGAGGCGGTGCGTGACCTGGTCGAGCGCGACGTGGTCAGCCGCGGCCCCGACGGGCTCGAGCTGTGCGTCGAGATGGACGAGGTCGCCGTGCCGGCCGCCGTCCAGGCGGCGCTCCAGGCGCGGCTGGGCCGGCTCACACCCGGCACGCGCGAGGTGGCGACCATCTGCTCGGCCGTGGGCCGCAGCTTCGGTACCGGACTGCTCGAGGCGATGTTCGAACCCGAGGTGGTGCGCCGCGCGGTGCTCGAGCTGCAGCGGTTCGACCTGATCACCGAGGAGCGCCGCCGGCCCGAGCCCGAGTACCGGTTCCGCCACGGGCTGGTGCAGGAGGTCGCCTACTCCAGCATGCTCGAGCACGACCGCCGCTCCGCCCACCGGCGCATCGCCGAGGCGCTGGTGCAGCTCGCCGAGTCGTCCGGCCAGTCCGCCCCCGTGCCGGTGCTGGCCCGGCACCTGGCCGAGGCCGACATGCCCGCCGAGGCCGCCGCCGCGCTGATCGCCGCAGGCGACGAGGCGCGGGCGATGTGGGCCACCGCCGAGGCGGTCGACGACTACCGCCGGGCGCGCGGGTTCCTGGCGCGCATCGACGATGAGACCCGCGCTCGCGAGACCCTCTTCAAGATCGCGCTCGTGCACCACGTCGACTTCGACTTCGGCGGAGCGGAGAGCGCGTATGACGCTGCATTTGCGTGTCGTGCGCCGGCCCCGGTCGTGCACACCCGCGACCAGCGTTTGCGGGTGGTGATGCCGCCGCCGCCCGAGGTCGCCCCGGGCTACGTCTATGTGCACGAGGCAGGCACCCTCACCGACCTCCTGTATCGCGGCCTCCTCGAGATCGACCGGGACATGAGCGTGGTGCCGTCGCTGGCCGAGAACATCCGCGTGTCGGCGGACGGCCGCAGCTATCTGTTCCAGCTGCGCGACGGCCTGCGCTGGAGCGACGGCGAGCCGCTCACGACGCACGACTTCGTCTACACGTGGGATCGCATCCGCGAGCTCGGGTTGCCGACCGCGTTTCTGCTCGACGACGTGCGCGAGGCGGTGGCGCACGACGACCGCACGCTCGAGGTGCTGGTCGACGAGCCGCGCAGCGCGTTTCTCTACCAGCTCAGCCACGTCGGCATGCGGCCCTGGCCGCGGCACGTGGCGTCACCCTCGGATGACGGCTGGCGGGATCGATGTGCGGTCACCAGCGGGCCCTTCATGTGCGTCGAGCGGACCGAAGATCACATGCTGCTGCGCACAAATCCTCACTGGGCCGGGTCGACCGGCAACGTGGGGGAGATCGAGATAGAGCTGCGCGAGAACGGCGGGTTCGGCGAGGGCGGGCTCGAGCTGTGGCGGCAGGGCGACGTGGACGTGCTGCTCACCGGGGGCGAGCCGCCGGGTGACGAGGTGACCAACGCGGTTACCAGCACGGGCATGGCGACTCTGCACATCGTGCTGATCGCCCGCAAGCCGGCCGTGTCACACCGGCTGGTGCGCCAGGCAATCGCCGCCGCCATCGATCCCGACGAGCTGATCGCCGCGATGCCCGGCCGGTTCGGCGCGGTGCGGGGAGCAGGGGTGCTGCCTCCGTCTCTGCCCGGCCATTCACGCCGCAGCGGGCTGTCCACCGACCGGGCGCGGGCGGCCGAGCTGCTGGCGGCGGCCGGGTATCCCGGCGGTCGCGGCCTGGCGCCGATCATCCTGGAGGCGCACGCCTGGGTGCTCGACGTGGCCCGGAAAGCGGCCGAACAGCTGGCCGAGGTGGGAATCACCATGCAGGTGCTCGAGGCGCCGCGGGCGTTCGGCCACCTGTCGCCCTCGATCGAGCGCGGCGACGCCTTCTTCTCCAGCTGGACCGCCGACTATCCCGACCCCGAGGGGTTCTTCCGGGGTCTGCTGCACGAGGGGGTGGGGATCTACGACGACGACACCACCCGGCGGCTGATGGCAGAGGGGCGGGCCGAGCACGACCACGACCGCCGGCTCGAGACCTACCAGGAACTCGACCGCTACCTGGTGCAGGACGTCGCCGTCATGATCCCGCTCGGCTATCCCCGCTCGACCATGCTCGTGCGGCCCTGGATCGGCGGGGTGTGGATGAACGCCGGCACGGGTCTGCGGCTGGGCGGTGCCATCGTCGATCCGCTGCGATATCCTGCGCGGCAATGACCGCCTCTCAAACACCCATCATGCGCTCCGGCCGCGCCAGCGCCGCGGGTGGACTCGCGATGCTCTCGGGGCTGTTCTACGTGGCCGCCGTGGTGATCGCCCTGCCCCTCGGCGTGCCCGGCATCGTCGACGAGAAGTACTGCGCGATTTCCTCTCGCGATCGCCAACGTGCTGCTCGCGTTCTCGATGCTCGCCAGCAAGGGCGAGTAAGCCGTCGATTGTGGGCGCCGAGAGGCGCAGGGCGCGGTGGTGGTGGAAGGATCGAGCCGTGAGCGGAGCGCAGGCGTGCCACACCGCCACCGCCGGCGCGAACCAGCCGCAACAGGCGCTCATTCAGAAATGAGCTCTAGGCCGACCAGCTGCGGAACGCGTGCAGCAGTTCGTCCATGGCCTCGGGCGCGACGGCCTCGGCGCTGAGCGTGCCCGAAAGGCGCACGAGCGTCCGCATCTGATCGAGGTAGGCGGTGCACGCGTCGCAGCCGGCGATGTGGGCCTCGAACCGCTTGCGGTCGCGGCGCGAGAGCTTGCCGTCGAAGTAGTCGGACACCAGTTCGACCAGCTCCTGGCAGCTGAGTGCGGGGGCGCGGCCGATCACACCGACACCTCCTGCAGGTAGGGCTCGAGCAGCTCGCGCACCCGTGAGCGCGCGCGATGCAGCAGCACGCGCTGGTTGCCGTCGCTGATCTGCAGCAGGTCGCATGTCTCGGCGGCGTCGAAACCCTCGATGTCGCGCAGGGTGATCACCAGCCGCTGGGCGTCGGGCAGCGAGTCGATCGCCTCCAGCAGCCGCTCGCGGGTCTCGGCGGCCAGCAGCAGCTCGGAGGGCATGTCGCTCCAGGGCTGTGGCGGCTCGCTCCAGGCTCCGGCGGTGAATCTGTCCGGATCGACCGCGGTACCGTCCGAGGGGATCGCCGAGAACGGCGTGCTGCGGCGTTCACGGGTGGCGCGGGTCAGCGCGCGGTTGGTGAGGATGCGGAAGATCCAGGTCTTGAGCGACGAGCGGCCTTCGAACCGCTCGAGTCCGGTGAGCACGGCCAGCCACGTCTCCTGGGCCACCTCCTCGGCCACCGCCAGGTCGCGCACGTACCCGCGGGCGGTACGCACCAGCGCCGCGTGGTAGAGGTCGACCAGCTCGCGAAACGCGCGCTCGTCACCGGCCAGGAGCGCGGCCACCAATCGCCGATCGTCGGCCGGTGTCTCGTCCGGTTTGCCGAAGCGCGGTCTGATGACCGACACCGTACACGCAGAGCTGGCGAGCAGGGTCATGTGATGTGGTCTCACCCTGCGCTCGAGCTGTTACAGGTGCACAGAAGGGGTCAGCCACCTTTTGTGCATGGGCGGACTCCCAAAGTTGCAACAAACGTCACTGATGCACAAAAGGTGGCTGACCCCTTTATGCGCGGGCGCGGAACTCGTCTCCGGTGTTCGTGTGCGGGAACGGATGGTCCGGAACGGGCACACCCAGTTTGGCGCAGATCGGCTCCCAGCCGGCGCCGGTCGTCCAGTCGATCAACCGCTCGGCCGGCACGCTCGCCCGCACCGCCGCGTTGTGCCGTTCGTAGCCCGACACCGCGCCCTCGCGCGTCGCCCAGTCCGGGCCCAGCGTGCGGGCCACCACCTCGAGCATCATCACCCGGCGGGCGGCCCACTCCGGCTCGTCGGAGGGCACCGGCTTGGTCAGCTGCGGCACGATCGTCGACGAGAACGACGCCCACCACTGCTCAGAGTCGCCGCGGGTCGAGAGCAGCACCAGGGCGTCGGGGTGGGCGGCTGCCATCGGCTGCCAGAACGTGCATCCGGGCCAGTCCACGATCGCCCGCCAGCCGTCCAGAAACTCGTTCCACAGCACCGGGCCGCCGGCGACGGCGGTCTGCCACACACGCGTGTCGGCGGGCCGTTCGAACAGCTCGACCATGTGGTAGCAGCGCCCGTCGAGAAGCTCCTCGAGCGCGGCCTTCAGCGAGTGGGTGCCGGTGCGTCCCAGCCCGGCTCCGACGATGCGCAGACTCATGTCTCAACCTCCGTCAATGGCAGTTGCGGATCGACCAGCCGGTCGGGATGAAGCAGAAACCCGAGCTGGACGATGCCGTAGCCAACTCGCGGCCCCGCGAGCGTATACCAGCCGGGGTCGACCAGCACCGTGCGGGCGGCCAGAGCAGGCACGCCGGCCGCGGAGGGTGCCGCGATCACGACGAGGGCGGGATCGGCCGCGGCCACGTCATCCCAGCTCGCCGCCTCCACCGGCGCGCCACCGGCGAGTCGCACCATGTCGGCGATCCAGGCCGGGCCGGCGGCGAACGGATCGGCCTGAGCGGCGAACGCCACGCGCACCCGCGGCGCGTCGATTGCCGCTGCCAGCACCGCCTCGATCGGTTTCTGGATGGCGTCGACCACCTCGGGCGCCCGCGCCGAGGCGCCGATCGCCGCCGCCACCTCCACGATCGTCATCTCGATTTCGGCCACGCGCCGCGGGCCGATCTCGACCACCCGCCCGCCCGGCACCGACGGCGCCGCTGTACCCGCGTCCACGATCACGACGGCGCCGCGGCCGGGCGCGTCCACCATCCGCGCTGCCTCACCCAGGGCGGTGACGATCTCGGCCCCCGACGGGCTGGGCGAGTAGATCGGCCGGCTCACAGGTGGTCGATCACGTTGAGGATCTCGAGACCCTGCAGCATGAGCTGAACCGCCACCGCGCACAGCAGGATGCCGAAGATCGACTCGACCAGCGTGATCACCTCGATCGGCGGATCCTTGAAACGGGCGACGACCAGGAAGCAGATCACATTGAAGATCGAGACTGCCAGGATCATCAACTCGATGCTGAACTCCTGCGTCCAGGTGAACGACGACGAGTAGGCGATCAGCGCGACCACGCCCACAGGGTTGAGCGTCAGCGGCACGGCCAGCGGCGTGACCGCGAGCCGCTTTGGATCCTCGCCTGGGGTGAGCCGCTCCTCGCCCGTGCGGCCCAGCGCCATGCCGATACCCAGCATGAACATGACCACGCCCCCGGCGATCGCGAGCGCCGCGTGGCTGAAGTGGAAGAGGTGCAGCAGCAGATCGCCGACGATGAGGATGATCGCCGCGACGACCCCCGCCACCACGGCGGTGCGCACGGCGATCCGGCGCTTCTGGCCGATGTCCATGCCCGCGGTCAGCTTGACGAACGCGACCAGCGACTTGAGCGGCCCGACGCCGATGAAGATCACGAGGAACACCTCGGTGAAGTCGTAGGTGATCTCGTTCACGCGGCCCCCGCCTTCTTGAGGTCGTTCTTCAGCACCTTGCCCATTGCATTGCGCGGCAGCGAATCGACCATCCACACGCTGCGCGGGCGCTTGTGGGGCGCGAGTTGCGCGGCCACATGGTCGGTCAGCTCGTGAGGCTCGGCGGCAGCCCCCGGCTGCAGCACCACCCACGCGCACACCCGCTCGCCCAGGTCGTCGTCGGGCATTCCGGCTACTGCCGCCTCGGCGACCGCCGGATGCTCCAGCAGCACCGCCTCGATCTCACCGGCGCCGATCTTGAACCCGCCGCTCTTGATCAGATCGGTGGCGCGGCGGCCCACCAGCCGCAGGTAGCCGTCGGCGTCGCGCACGCCCAGGTCGCCCGTGCGGAAGAACCCGTCGGCGGTGAACGCCGCCGCGGTCGCATCGGGCCGGTTCAGGTATTCGAGCAGCAACCCTTGTCCGCGCACGTGCACCTCGCCGATCGTCTGGTTACCGGGAGCCAGGTCGGCCCCGTCGTCGTCGCGCAGGCACAGCTCGACGCTCTCGAGCGGCAGTCCCACCGATCCGGCCGGCCGCGGTCCGGCGACGGTGGTGGAGGCGATCATCAGCGTCTCGGACATGCCGTAGCGCTCGATCGCGCGCTGGCCGCACAGCCGTTCGAGACGTTCATGTTCGGCGGCCGGGAGGGCGGCCGAGCCCGATACCAGCAGCCGCGCCCGGCTCAGCGCGCGGGCGATGGCGGGATCGCGCTCGGCGGCGTCGGCGATGCGGCGGTACATGGTGGGCACGGCGAAGAGCACCGTGGCGTGCGACTCCAGCGCCGCGGCGATCGCCTCGGGCGAGAACGATCCCACATGCCAGGCGGTACCGCCGCGGCGCAGCGGGCCGAGAGTCCCCAGTACCAGGCCGTGCACATGAAACAGCGGCAGGGCGTGGCACACCACATCGGCTGCGGTCCACTCCCAGGCCCGCGCCAGCGCGTCGAGGTTGGACGCGATCGCCCGGCGCGGCAGCACCGCACCCTTGGGCGGGCCGGTGGTGCCAGACGTGTAGACGATCAGCGCCGGAGAGTCGTCCCCTGGCTCGGCGCCGAACCGCGCCCCGGTGTCGGCCCGGGGAGTCGAGTCGACGCGGCGCAGCGCAGCGAGCTCGGCGGGCAGCACCGCGGCGGGCCGGGCCAGGATGGCGGCGGGTGCCGCATCGGTGACGATGTGACCGAGTTCAGCGCTACCGGACCGGGGATTGAGAGGTACTGCGGGCACACCGGCGCAGAGCGCCGCCACCACGGCCACGGCGGTTTCCAGCTCGTTCTCGGCCCAGACCGCGACGCGTGCGCAGTCGCCAAGCTCGGTGGCCAGCTGCGCCGCTGCCCCCGCGAGTTCGCTCTGGGTGAGGGCGCGGGCCCCCACGCGCACGGCCGGGCGGTCAGATGGTTGGCCGAGTGGGGGAAACAGCACGGCTGGAGGCTACTCCGCGCGGCCCCCGGCGGGACGAGCAGGGAGTCCGCGTCTGATGCCGAAATTGGGTAGCTGCTGCGGTACTCTTCAGTACGCGAGCAATTCGTGCTCCGTGCTCCATTTCCACGAAAGGGGTTGTATGGCAGTCCTGAGTTTGGGTGAGTTCTTGTGGAGTCTTTTGGTCATCTTCTTCATGGTGATCTACTTCATGATGCTCTTCTACGTGATCGTGGACGTGTTCCGCCGCCACGACGCGTCGGGCGGGAAGAAAGCCCTGTGGCTGCTGTTCCTGCTCGTGGCCCCGCTGCTCGGTCTCCTGATCTATCTGATCGTGAACGGCGACCACATGGCCAAGCGCAACGTCGATGCTGCACAGGCACAGCAGAAGCAGTTCGACAGCTATGTGCGCGAGACCGCTGGAAGCGGCGGCTCGGCTGCCGAGATCGAGAAGGCCAAGGGTCTGCTCGACTCCGGCGCGATCAGCCAGGCAGAGTTCGACCAGCTGAAGGCCAAGGCCCTCTCAACGTAGGGACCTGCCGCTCCACCTCGGGCCAATGCCGGCCGAGGTGGAGCGGCAACCTCCCACGTTGCTAGGCTCTGACCGCTGATGTCGCTCGTACGTGCCTTCCTGATTTCGTGGGCGGTCAACTTCGTCGCCCTCTGGGTGGCGATCACCGTGGTTGGCAGCGCGAGCGTGTCGGGCACCGGCACGCTCGTCCTCGCGGCAGCGGTGTTCAGCCTGCTGAACGTGTTTCTGAGGCCGATGTTGATGCTGCTGGGGCTTCCGCTGCGCATCATCACCTTCGGCCTGGTCACGTTCCTGATCAACATGCTGATGGTGGCGATCACGGCATGGATCGTCAGCGGCGTCCACCTGAACGGGTTCGTCGCCGTCGCCGCGGTCACGATCGTGGTGTGGATCGTGAACATGCTGCTCTACCTGGTGCTGCGGGTGAGCCGTGTCAACCGCCGCGACTGAGCCACCTCAGTCCGGTGATGTCTGGCGGCACCGGGCGCGCAAGGCGGTAGGCCCGGCGTTCGGTCTGATCGTGGTGGTGGCGATCTTCGTCGCCATCCTGCCGCAGATCGCAAGCTACGAGGCGGTCTGGGAAGCGCTCACCAACCTGGGGCTCACCGACTGGGGCATCATCCTGGTGTCGGTGGCCGCCAACATCGCCACCTCGGGACCTCCCTGGATGGCCGCGGTGCCGGGGCTGAACTACCGCCGGGCGATGTTGATGACGCAGACCACCACGCTGTTCACCACGGTGCTGCCGCTGGGTGAGGCAGTGGGGATCGCCACCCAGGTGAAGATGCTCTCGGGCTGGAAGTTCCGCGGCCAGGCGATCACGGCCGGGCTGGTGCTGGTGACGCTGTGGAACCAGGCGGTCAACGTCGCGCTGCCGGTGGCCGCGGTGGCCGCGCTGGGCCCATCGGGCGACGCAAGCGGATATGTGCAGCTGGTCAGTGTCCTCGCTACGGTGGCGCTGCTTCTGATCATCGGCGGGCTGGTGTATGTCTTCCGGGCCGACTCGGCCGCCGAACGGGTGGGTAACTGGGCCGGCCGGGTGGTCACGGCGCTCCTGGGTCTGGTGCGGCGCGGGCCGGCCGCCGACTGGGGGCCGCGACTGGTGAGGCTGCGGCACGAGACCATCGAGATCATCGCGGCGCGGTGGCACGTGCTCACGCTCGCGACGCTCGTCAATCAGCTGACGCTGTTCGGCGTGCTCTACACCTGTCTGCGCAGCATCGGCATCCACGGCGTCTCGCCGCTCGAGGCGCTGGCGGCCTGGTCGTTCACGCGGCTTCTGGCCTCGGTGCCGATCACGCCGGGCGGTCTGGGCATCACCGAGCTGGGCATGACCGCGGCGCTGGTCGGGTTTGGCGGCGGGCGCACGGCGGTGGTCACCGCGGTGTTGCTGTACCGCGTGCTGACGTTCGTGCCCACGGTGGTCGTGGGCTCGGTGTGCGCCCTGATCTGGCGGCACGAGGACCGCAGCCTTCACCTCTCGTCACTGCGCGACTCGTGAGGCTGGTTCGCGCCGGCGGTGGCGGCGTCCCACGCCGTGTGCGGTGAATAGAAGGTGTCAGGCAGTTTCTATTCACCAGAAGGTGCATCGTCTCATCACGGTGGTTGGGGTGAATAGAAACTGCCTGACACCTTCTATTCACGACCTGCGCTCCGCTCACGGCTCGATCCTTGCCACCACACCCGCGCCCTGCGCCTCACCACGTCGAGGACGGGGGTTAGGCGTCGTTAGAGGTCGAAGCTCTCGCCGGGTTGGAGCAGCTCGCAGCGCACGTCGGGTGCCAGTTCGGCGACGTGCTGCACGAACGCGCGGGCCGGCTCGTCGGTGGGCGGTGCGGTGCGGTAGGGATGCAGCGTGCCCCAGTGGATCGGTACGGCTATACGCGGCCGCATGCGTGCGACCGCCTGGGCCGCAGCAGCGCTGTCCATGTGGCCCGGCCCAATCGTCGGCCCCCAGCCGGCCACGGGTACCAGCGCCACGTCCAGATGCTCAGCGGCCAGCAGAGCCATGTCGTCGTGCAGGCCGGTGTCGCCGGCGAAGTACACCGACCGCGGCCCGCGCACCAGGTATCCCAGGGCCTCGGCGCGGGCCGCTCCCACCGGCAGCCGGCGGGCATCATGGTCGGCCTCGAACGCGCGGATCTGAAGCGAGCCGACCTCGAGCGACTCGCCGGCCGAGAGCTCGGCCACCGGCGCGATGCGGCGGCGCCGCAGCAATCGCCCCACGCCGGTCGGCGCCACCACCAGCGGGTGATCGGACAACGAGCGCAGGGACGGCCCGTCCAGGTGATCGCCGTGGGCATGGGAGAGCAGCACCGCGTCGAGCCGGCCGACATCGGCCGGGCGCGGAGGATACCGGTGTAGATGCGCGATGCGGGTGCGCAGGACGGGGTCGGTCAGCAGCCGCGTGCCGTCCATCTCGATGAGCACGGTCGCGTGGCCGACGTAGGTCAACTTCACCGCGCCAACCTACACGAACCGCGACTGCAACAAACGTGCCAGGCACGTTTGTTGCAGTCGTTCGTGGTTGCACAAGCGCTGCCGTAGGCTACGGCGCACATGTCGTACGCCCACGCCCCTCACCGCGGTCGGCTGGTCTTGCGGTTTGCGCTGGCCGCGGTCGGCCTGGCGCTGGCCGGGGTCGCCGTGCGCGGGCTCGCGGACGTTGCCTCGGGGCAGCTGACCATGTCGCTCGCGGGCACACTCACGATCATCGTGCCGGGCTGGGCGACCGCGGGTGTGCTCGAGCTGGAGCGCGACCGCGGCCCTGTGACCGCGTGGGGCCTCGTGCCGCTGCTGGGCGTCGCGATCTGGGCGCCGTTCGGGCTCGTGGGCCTGCTGGTCGGCCTCCCCTTTCTGCTCGTGCTCGCGGCGGTGGGCGTGGCCACCGCGGCGATGATCGCTGCCGGGCCGTGTCTGCGCGCGCCGCCGTTCGTGGATGCGTTCGCGATGCTTTTCTTGGGCGCGCTGGCCGCGGCGATCGGCCGCCAATGGCAATCCTGGCTGATCGGCGACGGGCTGTTCCACGCCGGCGTGATCCGCAAGCTGCTCGCGCTCTCGGCGCCCAACGAGCGAAACATCTGGCCGTTTCTCGATGGCCACCCACACGCCGGCTATGCGTTTCCGCTGCTCCACCTCGGTCAGGCCGGCGCCATCTGGATCTCGTCGCTGGACACGGGTGCCGGCTACCCCGATCTGGTGCCGCTGTTTGCGCTGATGATGCCGATCGTGGCCTACGCGGTGGGCGTGCGGGCGGGCGGGCGGATTGCCGGGGCCATCACTGCGCTACTGGCTCTGTGGATCGCAGCCACCGGCGACAACATCATCTCGACCGCCCAGCAGCCGCGCTACTTCGTCACGCTGGTAGCGCTGCCCGCACTGCTTCTGCTGCTGCTCGAGCAGGCCGACGACCCTCAGCCGGTGATCGAGTGGCTGCTGGTGGCGTGTGTGCTGGTGATCACGTTTTGCCACCTCACGTACGCGCCGCCGCTTCTGGCCGCGATGATCGTGGTGTCGGTGTTCAACCCGCAGCTGTGGCGCGCGACGCTGGTGTCGGCGGTGGCGAGTGGGGCGGTGGTTGCACTGATCTACGTCGTGTCGGTGCACGGCGCCGGCCCCAACCCGCAGGTACCGCCGGCCGCCGGAGCCTTCATCTCCGTCAGCGGCCACAACATCTCGCTCTCGGGGTTGCAGCTGTTCGACCACCGTGCCGAGACCGTCCTCGCCGTGATTGCGGCGATCTGGGGCATCCGCCGGCCGCGCTCGGCGGTGGGAATTCTCGCGCTGATCGCTGCGGTGGTGTACCTGCTGTGCACCATTCCCGGCGTGGTTTCGGTGGCGGGGGCCGTGGTCGGCCTGGGTCAGGTGCAGCGGTACTGGGAGATGATCCCCTGGGCCTATGTGCTGGGGCCGGCGATCGTGATGGTGGCGCGCTCGCGCGCGGCGGTGATCACCATCGCGGCGGCGGCGGTCTGCTCACTCATCCTGCAGCGCACGCACCTGCTGTACGGCGATGCGGGCAACGCGATCGCGATCCTGGGCATGCTGGTGCTGTTGGCAGCCGCCGCCCAGGCGATCGCGCGCTCGGTGCGGCGCGTGCGGCGCCGGCCGCCGCGCGGCCGACCGGAGCGACCGCGCGATCCGGCCGCCGTGGCGCTGCTCGCGCTGCTCCTGACCCTGGCCGTGGTGGCCGGGTCGATCTCGGTGCACGCCCGCGCGGTGGCGTCGTCATTTGCGTTCGGAAGACCCCAGCCGACGCTGGGTGACCGGCTCACGCCGCAGGCGCTGGCCTATTTCCGCGGCCTTGACGGGCTACCGGTGGTACTCGCGCCGTTTCGGGCCACCCCGGTCAACTGGTACTCGGGAATCGCCTACGAGCTGGTCGGAAACGCTCCGCTGTATGCCGCAGCCATCTCGAGCTACCACACCGAGTCCGAACGCAAGGACGACCCGCAGGGGCGCCGCCGCGACGTGAACCGGTTCCTTGACCCCGCCACCACGCAGGCGGAACGCCACCAGATCCTCGCTCGGTGGAAGGTGGGCGAGGTGGCGGTCGATCTGCGCACCGCTCCCGCCGAACTGGTGCAGGCGCTCGATGCCGACCCCGCCCTTCGACGCTCGTTCAGCGACGCGCCGCAGTCGTCCCAGAACTTCGCCCAGATCCAGGCGTGGACGGTCGACCCCGATCGGCTCGGCGGATAGCGAGCGCTACGCGAGCCGGAACTGGCTGACGAGCTCCTCGAGCCGGCCGGCCGTCACCGCCAGATCCTCGGCGGCGCGCGACAGCTGCTCCGAACCCACCGAGGTCTGCTGCGTCGAGGCGTAGATCTGCTGGGTCGACGCGCTGGCCTGCTCGGCCACCGTGGCCACCTCTGAGGTCGCCTGAGCGATCTCGCCGATCTGGTTGTCGAACTCCTGCACAGCGCTGTCGATGGCGCCGAATGCTTCGCGGGCGCGCTCGACCACCTCGGTGCCGAGTTCGGTGCGGCGGGCCGCCTCTGCGACGACGCCCACCACCTGCTCGGTGTCGGTCTGGATCTCGGTGATCAGGCCCGCGATCGTGGTCGATGCGGCCTGAGACTGCTCGGCAAGCTTGCGCACCTCCTCGGCGACCACCGCGAATCCGCGGCCCTGCTCGCCCGCCCGGGCGGCTTCGATCGCCGCATTCAGCGCCAGCAGGTTGGTCTGATCGGCGAGGCCGGTGATGGTCCCGACGATGCCGCCGATCTGATCGGACTTGGTCGACAGTGCGCGGATCGCTTCGGTCACCTGCGATGCCGATTCGTTCACCGACACCATTGCCTGGGCGGCCTCGTCTGCGGCCCCGGCACCCTGCCCGGCAACCTCACGGGCGCCCTGCGCCGAGTTGCGGGTGGCGTCGGTGTTGGTGCGGGTCTGCTCGACCATGCGCGCCTGCCGCTCGGCACCGGCTGCGACCTCGCCGATCGCGGCCGCGATCTCGCTCACCGTGCGGCCGGTCTCGTCGGAGTTTGACGCCATCTCCTCCGATGCGGCGCTGATGTTCGACGCCTGCATCGTCAGGTCGCCGACCACCTTGGCCAGCTCCTCGCAACTCGAGTTGAAGGCTTCGACCGATGCCACGGTCGACTCGCGGATGGCATTGACCTCGGTGGCGATGCGGCCGATCTCGTCCTTGCCGGGATTCGGGATCAGCGGTGTCACAGGCGTGACGCGTCGCGTCAGGTCGCCTCCCGCCAGAGCTTCCAGGCCGGCGCGCAGGTCGGTGGCGCAGTGCTCGCGCAGCATGCGCAGCCGATCGAGCACAGGTGCCACATCGGCCTTGATCGTGCGCGTGATCGTCCAGGCGATGCCGACCGCGGCGATCAGCGCCACGATGACGGTGGCAAGTTCGAACTCGGTCGTCTGCGACGCGGTCGAACCGGCGTGGTTCGCGCCGTTGGCCGCGGTGGTCTGGAGCGATCGCTCGAGCTTCACCAGGTTGTTGGCAAGGGCGTTGTAGAGCTGGATCTCGCGGCCCAGGATCAGCTGCGTCGCGATCGCATCGCCGGCGTGGGAGCGCAGTTCCAGTGCGCTCATGATGCGTTGATCAGCCTGCATGAATGCATCGAGCTGCGAGCTCAGCGCCCGTGCGTTGGCGGCGGTCAGCGGATCGTTCGAGAGCCGGCTGATGTCGGCCCGCAGATGCCCCACCGCGGCCAGGAACGCCTTGCGCGAGGCCAACTCGTCAACGGTCTTCGATCCAGCGGTGCCGGAGTCGCGGTCGTGCTGCCATTCGTAGCCGTAGGCGGTCTGCCAGCCGTTCATGTCGGCGGCGTCGAAACGCGCCTGGGCAGCGGCGCTGGACGTTGCTGCGATGTGGACGATCGATCGTGCGGCGGAGCGTTGACTCGAGGCGCCGCGCAGCGCGATCAGACCGGAGATCAGGATGAGGGCGGCGAGAAGGCCGAAGCTGCAGTAGAGCTTGGCGCCGATGGAGAGATTGTGCAGACGTGACATGGCCGCGTAATCGGCCTGTCGCGGCAGCGGTTTACCCGGCGGGCAAAAAGGGGTCAGCCACCTTTTGTGCATGGGCAACCGTTCAGGGTTGCAGCCGACGTTACTGATGCACAAAAGGTGGCTGACCCCTTTATGCGGTCCCCTCCACCGCGGCCTGCGCGCAGGCCAGATCCTGATCGCCGGTACCGCCGCTCACACCCACCGCTCCGGCCAGGGTGCCGCGGGCGAAGACCGGCAGGCCGCCCTTGTACACCACGATCCGTCCACCGGCTGTAGACGTGAGACCCCAGTCGTCGCCTCCGGGCTGGGTCGAGTCGTGCAGGTCGCCGCTGGGCATCTGCCACATGGCCGCGGTGTACGCCTTGTTCACCGCAAGCTCGAACGCGCCGAGCGGCGCCCCGTCCATGCGCATACTCGCGATCACGTGCCCGCCCGGGTCGACCACAGCGGCGGCCACCGCAAGCTCCTGTGCGGCGGCCGCGGTGCGCACGCCGTGCAGCAGGCTCTGGGCCAGGTCGAGGCCGATCTCGGGACGCTGGTGGATGCCCTCAGTCATGCGTTCATGCTCCTTCTGCGATTGCGCGGCCCTCGAGGCGGCCTTCCCAGTAGCGCCGGATGATCTCGGCGAGCACCACGAAGATCAGCGACACGACCACCACGAGGCTGCCGATGGCGATCACCTCGGGCTGAAGTGCCGGTGTACGGGCGCCGGTGTACACGAAGACCGGGAAGGTTGGCGAGCCGGGCGGCGCGATGAATGAGGCGATCGCAAACTCGTCGAAGCTGATCGTCGCGGCGATGATGAAGGACGAGACGAGCGCCGGGACCAGCAGTGGCAGCGTGATCAGCCGAAACGACGTCAGCTCCGAGGCGCCCAGGTCGCGGGCCGCCTCGGTGATCGACTTGTCCAGCAGCCGCAGCCGGGGCAGGATCACCAGCACCGATAGGGCAGCGAGATCACGATGTGACCGGCCAGCACGGCCTCAGGGAAGGTCGCTGATGTTGAGCTGGTGCAGCAGCACGATCAGGCCGACGGCAAGCACGATGTAGGGCACGACCAGCGGACAGCAGGATCAGCGTGACGATCACCGGCCGCAGGAACACGCGCTTGGACGCCAGGCCGGCCGCTGCCATCACACCCAGGGCCGTCGCCAGGACGCCGTCGATGATCGCAATCACGATGCTGCGTTTGACCGACCCGGTCAGATTGGTGTCCGAAGCGCGTTGTGGAACCACTGGGTGGTGAAGCCGCTGAGCGGCAACGTGGGCACCGTGCTGTCGTTGAACGCGAAGATCACCAGCACCACGAGCGGCGCATACAGGAAGATCAGAGCAGCCAGAAGTAGGCGCCCAGGGTGTACCGCGTGGGGCGGGAGGCGCCGATCATTTGGACGTCTCCACCTCCTGCAGGTCGGCGCTCAGGTAGCGGCCGAAGATCAGCATGAGGATGATCACCACGCCCACCAGCCACAGCGCCAGCACCGACCCGAAGTTCCAGTCAGGCGATGTTCGAGAACAGCGACTGGATGGCGTTCCCGAACATGTAGCTGTCGGTGCCGCCCACCAGCAGCGGGGCGATGAACTCGCCCGTGGTCGGGATCAGTACGAACACGAATCCGGCCATCAGGCCGGGAATGCTGAGCGGCAACGTGACGCGGAAGAACGCGGTGAGGCCGTTGGCGCCCAGGTCGTGGGCCGCCTCGATCAGGCGCTGGTCCATGTTCTCGAGCACCACGAAGATCGGCAGCGCCACGAACGGCACCCAGGTGTAGAACAGCACCAGGCCCACCGAGAATTTCGAATAGAGCAGCCAGGCCGGCGTGTCGCCGCTCGTCCAGAGCCCCAGGTGCGCTCCGACCCAGTTCGACCACGCCGTGGTTGTTCAGAATGATGCGCCACGAGATGATGCGCAGCAGGTAGCTGGTGAAGAACGGCGCGAGCAGCGCCAGCAGCAGCGTGTAGCGGCGGTTGCGGGCCACGAACGCCAGGTAGTAGGCCACCGGGTAGGCCGCGATGACACACCGAGATCGAGACCACCAGAGTGATCGCCATCGACGACTTGAAGGTGTCCAGAAACGGCGTCGAGCCGCTCAGGAACTGGTGCCAGTTATCCGTCGAGAACTTGGTCGCCTCGCCCGGGTACTGGCTCTCCAGCCCGACGCTGTACATCCCGATCAGCACGATCGGGCCGATCAGGATGCGGATCACGTAGAGCGCCGGCGGGATGGTCAGGAGCCCGCGCGGCAGCTTGCACCTCTCGGCGGCGGCCTGGAGAGGCCGCCGCCGGATCGGTTACAGCTGGACCCTCCGCGCTCAAGATGCTGCGATCGCGCCGAGGGGACGGTCACGAGGCCTTGACCTCTTCCCAGGCCAGGTCGTACGCCTGCCGGTTGGGCTCCCAGGCTCTGCAGGTGCACGTCGGGCGCAGCGATCGCCTTGGGGTTGCCAAGGTCGAGCGACTTCGCAAGCGCCGGATTGCCGATGTCGTCGGCGGTCACCGTCGTGTTGGCGGTGCCGTAGTAGTAGTTGGAGGTCATGTCGGCGCACGCCTTGCGGTTGATGAACGACTCCACGTACTGGTGCGCGTGCCGGTAGTTCTGGGTGTCCTTGCCCAGCATGAACCCGCAGAACCAGCTGAGCCGGCCCTGGGAGGGATCCAGGAACACGAACTTGGCCTTCTTGCCTGCCGGATTCAGCAGGTTCACCGTGTCCTGCCACGAGTAGGCGATCCAGACGGTGTCGGACTTGAGCGCCGGCTGCATGTCGTTGTACTCGCTCTGCCAGTAGAACTTGTTCAGCGGCTTCTGCTCGATCAGCGCCTGCTTGGCGTTGTTCAGCTGATCGCTCGACATGGTGTCCATCTGCTTGCCGTAGCCCAGCTTCAGCGCGGCCACTTCGAGGTTGGACGCAGCGCCGTCCCACAGCGAGATCTTGCCCTTGTACTTGGGGTTCCAGGCCAGCTCCCAGCCGGTTGCGTCGGCGGGGTCGACGTGGTCGGTGTTGTAGGTCAGGCTGGCGTAGCCCCAGTCCCACGGGATCATGTACTGCTCGCCGTCGACCTTCGAGGCCTCTCACGAAGAACGGGTTCAGCTGATCGAAGCTGGGCAGCATGCTCGTGTCCCACGGCTGCACCAGACCGCGGGTGACGTAGTCCCTCGTGTTCTCGTTGCACGGGTGCATGATGTCGAACTGGGTCTGGCTCGACTTGGCCAGCGCCTGGCTGTCGTTCACGATGTACGTGTAGGTGATGCTGTTTCCGCCGTACTTGTCGGTGTACGACTTGCCGGCCACCTTCATGTACTTCTGGGCCTTGGTGCCGGCCGCCTCGTATCCACCCCACTCGAGGATCGACAGCTTTCCCGGCTCGGAGCTGACGGGCGGGTGACTCGACGCCGCGCTGGAGCTCGAGCCGGAGCTCGAGCCGCACGCGGGAAGTAACGCCGCTCCTCCCAGCACCGTGGCCGCTTTGAGGAAATCCCCGCGGTCAAGTTTGTGCATTAAGCAGTCCTCCATCGGGATAAAAGAGAGATGGAGCACTGTAACCCTCATAGGTACGAGAGTAAAGTGCGCGGATGGGGTTTGGTAAGACCGGCCACCGCCGTGCGTACCTCGGTATCGCGCTGATCGGCGCCCTCGTGCTCGTGGGCGCGGCGGCGCTGATCGTGCATGGGCGGGCCGACTCGGCGCCCAAACCGATCCCGCCGCAGGCCCTGCCGGCCTCCGCGCTGCCGTACCTGCCGAGTCACACGAACGTCGTCACAGCCGACGTTCTCAGGAAGGACGCGGTGCTGCCCGAACTCTCGGGCGAGATCGCCGACACGGGATTCGTGGTGGGCGGCGAGCGCACGTTCCAGGGACCTTCCCGGCACCGGTTGACGCTGGTCGTGTCGCGCACGTTGCGGTTCCAGACGGCGGCCGGGGCGGCGGCGTTCGCCCGCTTCGTGAGCACGCATGCGGGCGACTACGTGGGTCAGATCCCCGGGGTCAAGCCACTCCAGAGCGACGCCCGGCGAGGAATGCTGATCACCGCTCCGCTGTGTGCCTGCCACATGGCCGAGCCCAGCTACCTGAGTGTGGTGGCGGCCGCAAAGCGCGTCACCTGGCTGCAGATCACCGGCCCCGGCGCGACCCCCGCAGCCATGAAGACGCTGCTCCAGCAGGCCCCTTGAACTGGAGGTGAATAAGAGGGGTCAGTCGCCTTTTAGTCACCAGGAGCGCAGTGGGGCCGACGCAGGGCCCCTTGAGCTGGAGCTGAATAAGAGGGGTCAGTCGCCTTTCATTCACACGGGTACAGCGGGGCCGACGCAGTGGAAGATTCTGTGAATAGAAGGCGACTGACCCCCTAGCCGTCCAGCAGCTCTGCGACCAGTTCAGGCGTGATCGCGGGCACGATCCGCTCGGCGGCGGCCAGTCTCGAGGCGGGATGGGTGCCGGCGATCGCCAGGCAGCGCAGTCCGGCCCCGCGGGCGGACGCCACGCCCGCCTCGGTGTCTTCGATCGCAACGGTCGACGCCGCCGGCACGTCCAGCAACGCGACCGCGCGCAGATAGCTCTCGGGGTCGGGCTTGCCCCGCTCCACGTCGTCGTCGCACACGATCGCGCTGAACAGCGGCAAGAGACCGGCCGCAGCCAGCACCGGCTCCACCTCGGCATGGGCCGCTCCCGACACCACCGCGATCGGCACCCGCGACGCCGCCTGCCGCACCGCCTCACGGGTAGGGGCATGCACGCTGCTGCCGTCAGCCACGCGCCGGTTGTAGCCGTCGATGCGCCGCTGCACCAGCTCTTCGAGATCGTCGCGGTCGCCCAGCCAGGTGCGAAAGATCGCGTGCTCGCTGAGGCCCGCAAGCCGGCTGCGATACGCGTCCTCGGAGAGCGGTTTTCCGAGTTCGGCGAAGAGTTCGGCGTACGCCTCGTAGAGCACCGGTTCGTCGTCGGAGAGGGTGCCGTTGAAGTCGAACGCGAATGCGGCGACCCGGCTCACGCGGGGCCGAGCGGACGGATGCCGTCGCCGGCACCCTCGGGCGCGGGCAGTGCCGCCTGTGCCGCGGCGATCTGCCGCACACGTGCCAGCACCTCGGCCCCGGCGGGGCCCGCCCGGCCGGTTTCGGACACCACGTGCAGGTACATGTGCTCGGCGCTGGCCACGGCGGTTCCGTCCACGCGCATCAGGTGGTGCAGACGCAGCCGCTTCTCGTCGCAGCCCAGAATCCGCGTCTCGACCTCCAGCCGCTGGCCCGAAACGGTCTCGCGCAGATGCCGTAGGTGCGTCTCCACCGTCATGTAGGTGCCCGTCGTCGAGCGGTAGCCGGCGTCGATGCCCAGATAGTCGAGCAGCGCGTCGCTCGAGTCGCCGAACACCTGCAGATAGCGGCTCTCGTGCGTGTGGCCGTTGTAGTCCACCCAGGTGGGATCCACCCGCGCGGTGTGCAGCCGCAACGGCTGACTCACGTCGTCGCCGGCGGCCATCACCCGCACGGGCTCCTCGGCCGGGGCGGAGATCCGGCCGGCTCCCACTCCGTGGGCGCGCAGGCTCAGCAGGATCTCGACCAGGCAGTCGTCGCGCATCCGCTCGAGCTCGACGGTCGGCACTCCCGGCGCGGCCTGCTCCGACTGCTCGACGATCTTGTCGAGCAGTTCGTCGTCCAACTCGGGCACGTCCATCAGCTTGGTCCACGGCCACTTCAGTGACGGCCCGAACTGTGCCAGGAAATGCCGCATGCCCTGCTCGCCGCCCGCGATGCGGTAGGTCAGGAACGGGCCCATGAACGCCCACCGCAGCCCGGGCCCAGGCGGATGGCGTCGTCGATCTCGGTGGCGGTGGCCACGTCGTCGTGGATCAGCCACAGCGCCTCGCGCCACACCGCCTCCTGCAGCCGGTCGGCGATGAACCCGTCGATCTCGGTGCGCATCCGCAGAGGTGACATGCCGGTGGCGGTGTAGTAGGCCGCCGCCCGGTCGAGTGTCTGCGCGGCGGTGCTGGGGGAAGGGCACAGCTCGACCAGTGGTAGCAGGTAGACGGGGTTGAACGGATGCGCCACGCAGAACCGCTCGGGACGCTCCATCCCGGCAGAGATCCTGGACGGCAGGAGCCCCGACGTGGACGAGGTGATCACCGCGTCGGGCGGGGTCGCCCGGTCGGCCTCGGCCAGCAGTTCGACCTTCAGCTGCTCGCGCTCGGGAACGCTCTCCTGAACCAGTTGCGCGTCTGCGCAGGCCTCGGCGATGGTCGGGACGATGGTGAGCGTGCCCTCCGGCCGATCCGCCGCGGCCGAGAGCCGGCTCTGCGCGCGGCGGGCGTTGGCCAGCATCTGTTCCACCAGCCGTCCGGCGTCCAGGCTCGGGTCGTACAGCCGCACGTCGCTTCCGGCCAGCATGAACCGCGCCGCCCAGCCTCCACCGATCACTCCGCCGCCCAGCAGGCCCACCCGAGCGGGTGCGCCCGATGCGGGCTCAGCCATGCTTGACCAGCCCCAGCTTTTCGCGCACCTCCGCCGGGCTCAGCAATCGCACGTTCATCGCCCGAAGCAGCGTGACCGCCCGCTCCACCAGCTGGCCGTTGGTGGCCAGAACGCCGCGCGAGATCATCAGGTTGTCCTCCAGGCCCACGCGCACGTTGCCGCCGGCCAGCACCGCCATGGCGGCGAACGGAAGCTGCATGCGGCCGATGGCAAACGCCGAGAATGTCGCATCGGCAGGAAGCCGCTCGACCATCGCCATGAGTGTGCCCACGTCGGCCGGCGCGCCGTACTTGATGCCCATGCACAGCTGGATCAGCGCCGGGGAGTCGAGCACCCCGGCCGCGAGCATGTCCTCGACCATCACCAGATGCCCGGTGTCGAACACCTCCAGCTCGGGCTTCACGCCCAGGCCCTGCACGATCCGGGCCATCTCGTGCAGCACCGGCGGAGTGTTGACCATCACGTAGTCGCCGCCGGCGGCGAAGTTCATGCTGCCGCAATCCAGTGTGCAGATCTCGGGCCGCAGTTCGGTGACGTGCACCAGCCGCTCGGCCGCGCCGGCCATGTCGGTCATCTCGTCGTTCAGCGGCAGCGGCGCATCAGCACCACCCAGCACCAGATCGCCGCCCATCCCCGCGGTCAGGTTGATCACCACATCAGTGCCCGACGCGCGGATCCGCTCGACCACCTGGCGGTAAAGCGCCGGATCGCGCGACCCCTTGCCGGTAGCGGGATCGCGGACGTGGATATGCGCGACGGCGGCGCCGGCCTGCGCGGCCTCGATCGCGGCAGCGGCGATCTGCTCGGGCGTCACCGGCACCTTGTCCGAGCGGTCGGTCGACGCGCCGGCTCCGGTGACGGCGCAGGTGATGAATGCTTCGAAGTTCATGATCCGTCCTCGTGCGGGCGCGGGGCAGAGTGCGCGGCGACTCTACCATCGGCGCGCAATCCTGACGGCGACGTGAGGATCGGGGTGGCCTGGGGCGCTAGCGGATGACGGAGTAGACGGCCGCCGCGGCTGCTGTCTCGTCCTTGGAGAGCGATCCGCCGCCGTCCAGGGCATCCACCATGTCGCGCAGATCGCGGGCCACCATCCGGGTGGCCTTGGTGGTCGCCTTGACCACCGTCGAGCGGCGGTCGTTGGGGTTCGCGAGGCGCTTGACCAGACCCTGTTCCTCGAGCCGGTCGATCAGCTTGGTGACGCTGCCCGTGGTCAGCTTCAGCGAGTTACCCACCTCGCCCGCGGTGAGCCCGTCGGTGGCCAGCGTGAGCTGCATCAGGGCCGCGTAGTCGTACGGCCCCAGGCGCGAGCGCTGGCGCTGGTTTGCCATCACCCGTGTTGCTCCGGCAAGTAAGTTGTGAAGTGCTTGGGCTGGTTCTGGATGCATCTTGCTAAGGCAGATCGTACCCCTGCATGAGGACCAATTTCAGCTTCCTGACCGCCGCGGAAGATTGGCGAACACAATTTCTGAGGTGGCCGGCAAGGTATTCTCACAGCGTGGACGTAATCGTTGTCGGGGCGGGACTGGCCGGTTTGCGCGCCGCCCGCGGCCTGGCCGAACGCGGCCACAAGGTGACGGTGCTCGAGGCTCGCGACCGGGTCGGCGGGCGGGCGTTCTCGAGCCACCTCGGCGGGCGGATGGTGGAGCTGGGCGGGTCGTGGTTCACGCCCGAGCACGAGCTGGTGCCGGCCGAGCTGCGGCGCTACGGGCTCGGCGTGCGCGAGTTTCCGCCGGTGACCAATGCCCGGTGGCTGACCGGGGGAGAGCTGCGCACCGGCGCGCCGGTGCCGTGGGCCGAGCTCGGCCGGCTGGAGGCCGTGCTGCGGCAGATCGCGGCAGACGCCGACCATATCGACGGCGAGGCGGCACCGCTCGGCAGCCTCTCGGCGGTCGAGTACGTCGACCGCTTTGATCCTTCGGTCGCGCTGCGGGACTTTCTGCTGGCCTGGTACCAGCTCATGGGCGGCGCCGATCCAACCCGCGGCGCGGTGATCGATGCGCTGGCATCGATCGCGGATCATGGTGGATTGAGCGGTCTCCTCACGTGTCTCGCGCTGGGGCCGGCGGACGGTTGGAGCGCGCTGGCCGAGGCGCTGGCGGCCGACACGGCCGGCGCCGTTCGGCTGGCGACGCCGGTGGCCGTCGTGACCCACGGACAGGACGGCGTGAAGGTGACCACGACGGCGGGCGAGACGCTCGAGGCAGACGCGGTCGTGATCGCCGTGCCGCTCAACTGCCTGCCGGCGATCCGGTTCGACCCTGCGCTGCCCGACCGCGTGGCCCAGGCCGCGGGCGCCAACGCGGGCAACGCGGTGAAGGTCGTGATGTTCGCTCGCGGGGTACCGGCGCACGGTATCGCCGTCGGCGCCGGGCCCGGCCTGGTGTGGCTGTACGCCGACGCCGAGCGCGATGGGACGACGCTGGTCACGGGGTTTGGCTGGGACCGGCCCGAGTTCGACCCCGGCAGCCGGCCGGCGGTCGAGGCGGCGCTGCGCAGCTTCTACCCGGCGGCCGAGCTGGTCGACTGGAGCACCCACGACTGGGTCGCCGATCCTGCGTCGCGCGGCACCTGGCTGACGGCGCCGGCGGGTCGCGTGGAGCTGGTCGATCCGGCCAGGTTCGAACCGGTCGGCCGCATCGTGTTCGCCGGCTCGGACGTGTCCCACCACCAGGCCGGCTGGTTCGAGGGTGCGCTGTTCAGCGGCGCGGCCGCGGTGGATGCCGCCGAGGGGGTGGCCGGGGGCGGCCGATAGTCGGGGTGCCGCCCCCGGCGTCCTGTCACCCGGCGAAGCTGTGGAACGCGCCCAGCGGCGTCGGCAGCGTCGGGGTGAAGGGGTGGAACTTGAACGAGCACGACGTGTCGAACCCGGCCTTGTGCGCCGCGGCCTTGTCCAGGAACGGCATCAGGGCCGTGACCGCATCGCCGATGTTCTTCAGGCCCAGCGTGCGCTCATAGCCGTTGTTGTTGGGCGGATCGACGCTCTCGGCCACGCCCTGGATGCCGGTCACCTTCTCGATCGGGCCGCCGTCGCGCTTGGCGACGTTCGGCGCCACCACGCGGGCCAGCGTGCGGTGGTCTGACTCGATGCCCATGATGCGCGCGGCCGTCACGCGCAGGTCGGCGGTCGAGAACTGCCGCACACCGATCAGGTAGGCGGCGATGAACGCATCCTCGAGTGAGACGAGCGTGTTGAGCGTGACGTGGGCGCTCTTGAACATGCCCTTCGGGTAGTAGAAGCGGGTGTAGGGCGAGGGCTTTCCGACCACGCTCTTCTCGAGCAGGTAGTGCGACATCTCCTCCTGGCGGGCGGCCTTCAGATACCCCTGGTCGTCTGCTCCGAGGTGCCGGAAGAAGGGGGCCTTCCAGATGATGTTGCTGTACGTGGTGACCGCGAGGGCCTCGGCGATCTCGGCGGCGCCGAGGATGGCGAGGTCGTTGGAGGTGGCCGCCGAGGCGGTCGCCGGCAGCACCGCCGCGACCCCCGCAACGCCCGCGCCTGCGATCGCCGCGTGCTTCAAGAATGCGCGGCGGCTGTTGGCGGTGGTGGTGACATCTGTCATGTCCCTGCTCCTTCCGTCGAGGACGCGGAGCCTGCCCCCGTGTCCGCGCCTGCTTCGGCCGGGGGGCGAGAGCGGTTCACCCGAAGGGGTGAATAGAAGGTGTCAGGCAGTTCTTATTCACGACGCAGCCTCTCGAGTTGCAACTCAGCGCTCTCTGCGTGCACAAAAGGTGCCTGACCCCTTCTATTCACGAGGGCGGCGATCCGCGGCCCGCCGACGGGAACGTCGATGCGCGCACGTTGAGGCTCGCGTGCACCACCCGGGGGTGCATCACCTCGGCGCCCTCCACGCGGGCCAGCAGCAGCTCGATGGCCGCGGCGGCCACCTGCCGCGGATGCAGGTCGAGCGCAGTCACCGGCGGATCGGAGTCGTACGCGCGGTCGCCGTCTGATCCGGCCGCCACCCGCACGTCGCCGGGAATGTCCAGGCCCATCGAGCGCGCCGTGCGCACGGCGGCGGTGGCAAACCACTCGGGTGCAGCGAAGATGCCGTCCGGGCGGTGCTCGGAGCTGAGCACCTCGCGGATGCGGGCGGCCGCCTCCTCGTCGTCGTGGGCCAGATCGACCTCGATCTTGAGCGGCTCGTGGCCGCGCGCCTCGCACCAGGTCTGGTATGCGAGGTCGGTGTCGGCCGTCCACGTGTGGTTGCTGCGGCCCACGAGCGCAATCCGGCGGCTGCCCGACGCCGCCAGATGGTCGAGTGCGGTGTGCGTGTTGGTCAGCGTGTCGGCGCCCACCCACCATGGGTCGTCCTCGTCGGAGGGGTCGCGCTCGACGGTTACGACCGGCCGGCCGGCGTTGCGAAACGCCGCCAGCACCGGGTGGCCGGCCGGCGGATCGGCCATCACCAGCCCGTCGACGGGCATCCGCAGCACGTCTTCGCCCGGCTCGCCCGGCGGGACGAGCGTCAGGGTCACGCCGCGGCGGAAGGCAGCCGACCGATGCACCCTCGATGAATCGGGCGTAGTAGTAGATGCCGGCCGCGTACTCGGGGTTTGCGATCTGTGGCAGCACGAGGCCCAGCGACCCGTTGCGGCCGGATCGCAGCACCTTGGCGGCGGGGTTTGCGGCGTACCCCAGCCGCTCGGCCTCGCCCTCGATGCGCTGTCTGGTGGCAGCGTCGACCCCCGCGCGGTTGTTGAGCGCGTTGGAGACCGTGCTGGGCGAGACTCCGGCCGCCTCCGCCACGTCACGAATGGTCACTCGCTGACGTTCCTGAGCCATCGACGGGCGACAGTATCAAAAACGTTTTTGTGTTGACAACCAAATCGTCGTTGAATATCCTCCGCGGCCTCTCGGTCCCCACAAGGAGCACACCCCGACATGAGAACGCCGTCCACTCGCCGATTCGTCGCTGCAGTCGTTGTCTGTGCAGCAGTGGCAGTCGCGGCCGGATGTGGCAAATCGGCCTCGACCACGAGTTCGAGCACGTCCACGTCCAACCCGTCTGCGACCGCAGGCCTGGTCACGTCGACTCCGGCGCCATCCGGCCCCACCGGCACCGTTACCTGGGCCACCTATCGAGCGGTGACCACGCTGGATCCCACCCACGCCTTCGACTATCCCGAGAACACGGTCGACTCGGTGCTGTGCGACACGCTGCTCAAGCAGAGCGACACCGGCGTGATCGGTCCCGGCCTGGCGAAGCTGACCTACTACGAACCCCACCACGCTGGTGTTCAACATCACACCGGGGATCAAGTTCTGGAACGGCACCCCTCTGACCGCCGCCGACGTGGTGTTCAGCCTCGAGCGCAACACCGATCCCAACGTGGCCGGCTTCTACGCCGCGGTGTTCAACCGGGTCAAGTCGATCACCCAAACCGGCAATCTGCAGGTCACGATCACGCTCAAGCAGCCCGACTACTGGCTGGAGGGCGAACTGTCCTCGACGCCGGGCTTCATCATCTCGAAGGCGTTTGCCGAGAAGGTCGGCACCGCCAAGTACGGCACCGTCGCAACCGACGCCATGTGCACCGGGCCGTACGAGCTGGGCACCTGGAACTCGAACGAGCTGGTCGCCAAGGCGAACCCCAACTACTGGAACACCGCGCTCAAGCCGCAAGGCTCCGAGCTCGTCTTCAAGCCGGTTTCGACCGACCAGGCGGCCACCGAGGCGCTGCAGACGGGCGAGCTGACCGGCGACTACCCGCTCAACATCTCGACGCTCGACCAGCTCAAGGCCGACTCGAACCTGAACGTCTACCTGGGCCCGTCGTATGCCTCCGATGCGTTCATCGTGTCGGGCGCCAAGGGCAGCGCGATCTCCAATCCCAAGGTGCGCCAGGCGCTGTCGCTGGCCATCGACCGGCAGGGCTTCATCAACGCGACCTACAAGGGCGCCGCGCATCTTCCCAACACCCTCGCCAATCCGGGTACCTGGGGCTACGGCAAGCAGACGTTCCAGAACGCCTGGAATGCCCTGGGCCCGCCCAAGCAGAATCTGGCCAAGGCCAAGCAGCTGATCCAGCAGGCCGGTGCCACGGGCAAGACGGTCACGATCGGCATGTCCAGCGAGCTGAACACGATCAACACCGAAGCGATCATGTTCCAGAGCGCCGGCGCAGTCGATCGGGCTGAAGGTCAATCTGCACTCGGTCTCGGCGCAGAACTACATCAACTTCTTCATCGATCCCAAGGCGCGGGCAGGGATCGACGGGTTCTTCACCGTCAACTACCCCGACTACGCCGATCCGGCCGGCTCTCTACAACACGTCTGGTCATCCCGGACGGGTCGCAGAACTACGACGGGTTCAGCGATCCCAACATCACGGCTGCCATGAAGCCGCGCGGTCGGAGCCACGATCCCGACAAGCGGGCGCAAGACGTGGTCACGGCCCAGAAGGGCATCATGCAGCAGCTGCCGTGGATCCCCGTGGCCGTCCGGAGACCATCCTGATCATGAACAAGAAGATCACCGGGCCGCCGCCCACGTTCGGCTACATGTTCACGCCGTGGGCGGCCAAGATCGGAGCCGGCGCCTCCGGCTGACCGGTTTCCAACGACGCCGGTGGGAGGCCCCTGCCGCCTTCCACCGGCGACCATCCTCTAGCGCACAGGGAGCACACGATCTGAGGACATGGCCAGGTTTCTGTTTCGCCGATTCCTGATGCTCGTCGCGGCACTGCTGGTGTCGAGCATGATCATCTTCGCCGCGCTGTATGCGGCGCCGGGTGACCCGCT
Organism: uncultured Actinomycetes bacterium; assembly: GCA_963796875.1. Classification (GTDB taxonomy): domain Bacteria; phylum Actinomycetota; class Thermoleophilia; order Gaiellales; family JAICJC01; genus CAVPTL01. The sequence continues at coordinate 266,992 of CAWCNL010000002.1, read as the reverse complement.
CGCCGCTCTACCGGCGGCCGCACCCCGTCGCCGCAGGCGCTGGCCACGCTGCGCCACCGCTACCACCTGGACGATCCGTTCCTGCAGCGCTACTGGGACTACCTGACGGGCCTCTTCCACGGCGACCTCGGCGTACTCGATCGCCCAGCAGATGGACGTCTCACAGCTGGTGCGGCAGCGCGCCGGCACCACCATCGAGCTGGTCATCTACGCGTCGATCCTGATCATCGTGTTCGGCGTGGCGCTCGGCCTGATCGGCGGCCTCTATCGCGGGGCCTCCGACCACGGCGTGGTGGTCATCACGACGGTCGCCGCGGCGGTGCCGTCGTTCGTGGCGGCGATCATCCTGATCTCGGTGTTCTCGATCAACCTGGGCTGGTTTCCGGCCCAGTTCAACGGGTCGGGTGGGGTCGATCAGTTCAAGCACTTGACGCTGCCGGCGTTCGCGCTGGCCTTCTCATCGATGGCGCTAGTGGCAAGAGTTACACGCACCGCCGTGCGCGAGGAGATGGGCCACGAGCACGTGCAGACGGCCATCAGCCGCGGCATCCCGTGGCGGACGGTGGTGCGCCGCCACGTGCTGCGCAACGCCGCGATCCCGATCACCACGGTGGCCGGGCTCACCATCGCGTCGCTGATCGCGCTCGACTCGGTGGTCGAGATCGCCTTCAGCCTGAACGGGCTGGGGTCGGCGCTGATCGGCGCGGCGCAGAACAACGATTTCGCCGTGGTACAGGGCATCTCGTTCATCCTCGTGGCGTCGTTCGTGATCATCAACACCATCGTCGACCTGCTGTACGCGCTGCTCGATCCGCGCGTCAAGCTGGGAGCGCAGGGCCGAATGAGCGCCGCCGTGCCACCGACCCCGATCGAGGCGGCGACAGCCGCTGCCGCCCAGCCGCGCCGCTCCCGCGGCGGATTCTTCGGCAGCCTGGGCGTGCTCGGCACCATCTGCCTGGTGATCATCCTGTTCGCCGCGCTGATCGCCGTGTTCGGCGCGATGCTCGCACCGTATGACCCCAACTTCTCGGATCTGGGCCTGAGCTACGTCGGCCCCACCGGCGGCCATCTGTTCGGGTTCGACCAGTCCGGCCGCGACATCCTCTCGCGGGTCATGGTGGGTGCGCGCACGTCGCTTCTGGGCCCGCTCGTGGTGGTCGCCTTTGCGATCGCGCTCGGCACGGTGATCGCGGTGGCGACGGCCTGGAAGGGCGGCAGGTTCGACACGCTCGCCTCGACCGGGCTCGACATCCTGTTCGCCTTCCCCGGCATCCTGCTGGCCGTGCTCGCCGCGGCGGTGTTCGGCCGCGGGCTGACGGCGGCGGCGCTGGCGCTCTCGGTCGCCTACATGCCGTACGTGGCGCGGGTGGTGCGCAGCGCGGCGATCCGCGAGCGAAATCAGCAGTACATCGCCGCCCTCGAGGTGCAGGGCTTCTCGGGCTTTGCCGTCTGCATGCGCCACCTGGTGCCAAACGTGCTGCCGATCGATCGTCGCCCAGGGCACCATCCTGTTCGGCTACGCGATGGTCGACCTGGCCGCGATCTCGTTCATCGGCCTGGGCGTGCAGCCGCCGCAGCCCGACTGGGGCGTGATGGTGCAGGAGGGCCAAAACGGTGTGCTGGCCAGGCTATCCCACCGAGTCTCTGGCCGCGGGCCTCTGCATCGTCGTCGTTGTGGTGGCGTTCAACCTGCTGGGTGAGCGTCTCATCGAAAACAGCAACAAGGAGCGTTAGATGTCCGACCTGCCCTACCTGTCTGCGACCCGCGCCATCGAGCTGTTCACGCAGCCGCGAGCTGTCGCCCGTCGAGCTGATGGAGGCCGTGCTCGAGCGGGCCGACCAGATCGAGCCGACGGTGAACGCGTTCGCCTTCCGGTTCGACGAACGGGCTCGCGCGCAGGCCGCAGGAGGCCGAGGCGCGGTATGCCGGAAACGGCGCGGCGCCGCGCCCGCTGGAAGGAATCCCGGTGGCGCTGAAGGACGAGGAGGCGGTCGAGGGCGAGCCGATGACCATGGCCTCGCTGATGCACAAGGACGAGGTCGCCGATCACACCACCGCGGTGGCCGAGCGGATCGTGGGGGCGGGCGGCATCATCCACGCCCGCACCAACACGCCCGAGTTCTCGTGTGCCGGGTTCACGCACTCCCGGCTGAACGGCATCACCCGCAACCCGTGGAACCCCGAGTTCGGCGTCGGCGGGTCGTCGGGCGGCTCGGGCGCGTCGCTCGCGGCGGGTACATCGCTGCTGGCCAGCGGCTCGGACATCGGCGGCTCGATTCGCATCCCGGCGTCGTTCAACGGCGTGGTCGGCTTCAAGCCGCCGTTTGGCCGCGTGCCCGTGGAGCCGCCGTTCAACCTCGATCAGTACTGCCACTGCGGCCCGCTCGCGCGGACGGTGGCAGACACCGCGCTCTTCGAAAACGTGCTGGCCGGGCCGCACCCGTCCGACATCGTCTCGATTGCGCCCAAGCTCGAGATCCCCGCTCAGCTCGACGGCATCGCCGGGCTGCGGCTGGGCCTGATGCTGCGGCAGGGCGACTACCACCTCGATCCCGAGGTCGAGCGAAACACGCGCGAGGCCGCCGCGGCACTCGAGGCCGCCGGGGCCACGGTCGAGGAGTTCGAGCCCGAGCTGACCGAGCAGATGATCAACGTGGCCACCTCGGTGCACTTCGCGAGCATCTTCGGCGACTGGATCGCGAACGGAGGCGAGGCCGCGCCCCGACCAGGTGACCGCCTACGCGGCGGAGTTCGCGCGCTGGACGAAGGAGCAGGCCGGCGACCTGCCGATGATCGCCGGCATGGACATGGAGTCGCAGGTCTGGAAGGAACTGGCCCGCCACTTCGAGAGCTACGACGCGATCCTCACCCCGACGGTCGCCACGCGCGGACTGGTGGCCGGAGACGACTACGTCGGCCACGGCCTGGAGGTGGGCGGCGTGCAGCTCGAGTTCTACTTCCAGTCGATCATGACGCCGCTCTTCAACATCGCCAGCCGCTGTCCCGTGCTGGCAGTGCCGACGGGCTACGGCGACAACCGCGTGCCCACCGGCGTGCAGATCGTGGCCCGTCCGTACGACGACGTGACCGCGTTTCGCATCGGCGCCGCCCTCGAGGCCGCCCGGCCCTGGTTCGACACACCGGAGCACCGCCCGAGCGTATGACCACCCCGCTGACCATCGAACGCATACCCCGTGCCTGGCACGGGGTATGCGTTGGGCATCTCGCATGACCTCGCTTCTGACCGTCGACGATCTGACCGTGCGCCTGCCCGTCTCCGACGAGATGCGCACGGTGCTCGAGGGCGTGAGCTTCGAGATCGCCGCCGGCGAGGCGGTGGGCCTGGTGGGCGAGTCCGGCTCGGGCAAGTCGATGACGGTCCGCTCGATCGCCCGGCTGCTGCCCCGCGGAGCCCAGGTCGACGGGCACATCCGGTTCGACGGCAGCGACGTGTACACGCTGCGCGGTGGCGCCCTGCGCGCCTACCGCGAGCAGGCATCGGTGGTCTTCCAGGATCCCCGCGCCCACACCAATCCCGTGCGCCGGATCGGCGACTTCATGACCGAGACGCTGCGTACCCAGGTGCCGCGCAAGCAGGCCAACCGGCAGGCGGTCGAGCATGCTGGCGCAGGTCGGCATCGACGACGGCGAGCGGCGGCTGCGCATGTATCCGCACGAGCTCTCCGGCGGCATGCTGCAGCGGGTGATGATCGCCACGGCGCTTCTCACCAACCCGCGGCTGATCCTGGCCGACGAGCCCACCACGGCGCTTGACGTGACGATCCAGGCCGAGGTCATGGCGATCATCGACGACCTGCGCCGCGAGTTCGGGGTGGCGCTCCTGTTCATCACCCACGATCTCGACCTTGCCTCGGCGGTGTGCGACCGCACTGCGGTGATGTATGCCGGCCAGATCGTCGAGACCCAGGCGGCGGAGTCGCTGCACAACGATCCCTACCACCCGTACACGGCGGCGCTGTCCCGCGCGCGGCCCAGCGTCGAGTCGACCGAGCCGCGGCTGGCCGCGATCCCGGGCCGGCCGGTGTCGGCGTTCGAGGCGCCCGAGGGGTGCGCGTTCGCACCGCGCTGCCCCCATGCGGAGGATCGCTGCCGGGCGCAGCGCCCGCCCATTCGCGATTTCGCCCAGGGCAAGGTGCGCTGCGTGCGCGCCGAGGAGCTGCGCGGCTCGCTGAAAGGGGCCGGCCATGGCTGACGCCGTGCTCGAGGTGCGGGGGCCTGACCAAGCGGTTTGGCGATTTCACGGCCGTCGACGATGTGTCGTTCACCGTCGAGGACGGGCAGTCGCTGGCCGTGGTGGGCGAGTCGGGGTCGGGTAAGACCACGGTCGCACGCATGATCGTGGGCCTGGAACGGGTCACCGCGGGAACGATCGTGGTGAACGGCAAGGACCGCTCGGCGCCGGCGGCCAAGCTCAAGGAGCGCCGCGATCGCGGGCGCGAGGTGCAGATCGTGTTCCAGGATCCCTACTCCAGCCTCGATCCGCGGCAGTCGGCTGCCCAGACGCTCGACGAGGTGCTGAAGCTGCACGGCCGCGGGGGCACCGACCGCAGTGTGCGGGTGGCCGAGCTCGCCGACATGGTCGGTCTGGACGACCGCCAGATGCACGCGCTGCCGCGGGCGCTCTCGGGCGGCCAGCGCCAGCGGGTGGCCATCGCCCGGGCCCTTGCCGCCGAGCCGAGTGTGCTGATCCTCGACGAGTCGGTGGCGGCGCTGGACGTCTCGATCCAGGCGCAGGTGCTGAACCTGCTGGCCGACATCCGCGATGCCACCGGCATCAGCTACGTGCTGATCAGCCACGACCTGGCCGTGGTGCGCCAGCTGTGCGATCAGATCGTCGTTATGCGGCAAGGAAAGATTGTCGAGCGGGGAGTGACTTCGCAGGTGCTCGACAACCCGCAACAGCAGTACACCAAGGTGCTGCGGGCAAGCGTCCCGGGACCGGGCTGGAAGCCGTCTCGCGGCCTGCGCGCCGGCATGGACGAGGAGCACGTGCAGCAGACGTGACACCTGCCGGCCGTGAGCGCCGTGGGCCGGGGCACGGTGGCAGAAACCGTGAAAGAGCGTAAACTCAGGCCATGTGGGCTCTCCCTGTGTCGGCACCAAGCGCCGTCGCCGTTCACCTGACACAGGTCGCGTGCCGGCCGCAGGCGCCCGCGCGAGTCGTGCGGCACGATCACGGTTCCGCTGGATCGCACAAAGCCCCACGGCAAGCAGGTCAAGGTCTACTTCGAGTTGTACCGGCGCCGCGATACGGCCCACGCGGCGACCTCTACCGTGGTGTCGATCGAGGGCGGGCCGGGCTACTCGACCACCTCGAGCCGGTCAGGCCGCATTGCGCTCTGGCAGCCTGTCAACCTGCATCGCAACCTGCTGCTGGTCGACCTGCGCGGCACCGGCAAGTCGACGCCGCTCTCGTGTGATGCCTTCAAGCTGCACAACAACGACTACATCGACCGCGGCGGCAACTGCGCGCGGCAGATCGGTCCCCGCCGCGACTACTTCGGTACCGCGGCCGGAGTGATCGACATCCAGCGCGTGCTGATGGCGCTGCGCCAGGGCAAGGTCGACATGTACGGCGACTCGTACGGCTCCTACGCCGCCCAGGCGTTTGCTCTGCGGTTCCCCAACCGGCTGCGCACGCTCACGCTGGACGGCACGTATCAGCTGCCCGGCAGCGATCCGCTGTTCAGCGACCTCGCCGCGGCGTCGCGCTCAGGCCTGCGGCTGGCCTGCCGGCGCGCGCCCACCTGCCCGGTGAGCGGTGACCCGGTGGCCCAGCTGCAGCAGTTCGTGCAGCGCGTGCGGGCCCATCCGATCACCGGCGCGAGCCACGACGGCGACGGCAACCCGGTCACGGTCACGGTCAACGAGGACGCGTTGGTGCAGGTCGTGCAGGCCCAGTACGCCAACCCCATGGTGTTTCGCAACCTCTCCGCAGCCATCATCTCGGCCGAGCACGGCGACAACGCCCCGATCCTGCAGATCGTGGCCGAGAACATCCACTACGACTACGCCAACGGACCGTGGCGCGACTACTCCGAGGCCGATTATCTCAGCGTGATCTGCCACGACTACCCGCAGCCGTGGTCGTTCTCCACACCGATGGCCGACCGGGCCGCCGAGGCGGCCGGCCGCCTTGCCGCGCGGCCCGCATCGCAGTTTGCGCCGTTCTCGCCTCAGGCGTGGACGAACGTCAGGTTCCAGGGGGGGATGGCCTGCCGCAACTGGCCTTCGCCTGCCAACGACGATCCGGTCGTCCCGCCGCACGCCGTCTATCCGCACGTGCCGACGCTGGTGCTGAACGGCGACCTGGACAACATCACGCCGCTGGCCGACGCGCGGATCGTTGCCTCGCGGTTCCCCAACTCGACACTGGTCGACGTGCACAACTCGGTGCACGTCACCGCCATCGAGGATGCCAACCACTGCGCGTCGGTGATCTACGAGCGGTTCGTGCGCAACCGCACCCCCGGCGACACGTCGTGCGCTGCGCGGGTTCCCGAGACGAGGGTGGTGGGCCACTACCCGCTGGCGCTGCGCAACGTGTTCGCGGCGCGCCCGTTGGCCGGCGACCACAGCACGGTGCGGCAGCGGCGCATGGCCGCGGCCGCAGCCGCCACGGTGGCCGACGCGCTGCGCGGCTGGTGGGTCAGCTACTCGGGCGTGGGCGTGGGACTGCGCGGTGGATCGTGGTCGTACACCGGCTTTGAGCACACGCGGTTTACGCTCACCAACGACCGGTTCGTGCCCGGCGTCAAGGTCAGCGGCCATGTGGACTGGACGTACTACACCGGAGCGGTGGCCTCGAACGTCACGGTGCAGACCGGCCCCACGACGGTGCACCTGAAGATGAACTGGTCGCTGAACGTCGCGCACGATAGGGCGCGGATCACCGGCAGCGGTGGAGGGCGCACGATCGTTCTCTCGATGCTCGCCCCCTGATCTGCGTATGATCGGCCGGTGAGCACCGGTTTCGTCTGGGACGAGCGCTACATGTGGCACCAGAGCGGCACGTTTGCCGACTATGTGCCCCTCGAGGCGATGCTCGAGCCCGAGCCCGCCTACGAGAGTCCGGCCAGCAAGCGCCGCTTCAAGAACCTGATGGATGTGAGCGGCATGTCCAGGCACGTGACCTATCTGGACGCGCGGCCCGCCACGGTGGAGGAGGTCGCGCGGCTGCACACCCGGGAGTACATCGATTCGATCAAGGCGCGGTCAGACGACATCGGCGGAAACGCCGGCGACGGCACCCCGTTTGGTCACGGCAGCTACGAGATCGCGCTGCTGGCCACCGGCGGATGCATCGTGCTGGTCGACGCGGTGCTCGACGGCACGGTGCAGAACGGCTACGCGCTGGTGCGGCCGCCCGGACACCACGCCGAGGCCAACTCGGGTCGCGGGTTCTGCATCTTCGGCAATACCGCGCTGGCTGCGATGCACGCGCGTGCGCAGCGGGGCATCGAGCGGGTGGCGATCGTCGACTGGGACGTGCACCACGGAAATGGCACCGAGGACGCGTTCTACGAGGAGCCGAACGTCCTCACGATCTCGCTGCACCAGGAGGAGCACTATCCCGCCGGACGCGGCCGGGTGGGCGACAACGGCCGCGGTGCGGGCGAGGGCCGAAACCTCAACATCCCGCTGCCCGCGGGTGCCGGCCGGGCCGCCTACGAGTTGGCGTTCGAGCAGGTGGTGGTGCCGGCGCTGGACAGGTTCGCGCCCGAGCTGATCCTGGTCGCCTCGGGGTTCGATGCCAGCTGCATGGATCCACTGGGCCGCCAGAACCTCACGCCCAGCTGCTACCGACGGCTGACCGACGTACTGATGAAGGCGGCCGACAAGCACTGCCAGGGGCGGCTTGCGCTGCTGCACGAGGGCGGCTACTCGACGCTGATGGTGCCCTACTGCGGCCTTGCCGTGGTGGAGCAGCTGACCGGCCGGCAAAGCGACGTGGACATCGACGCGGCGGTCGACGGCGACCCCGCCTCACGCCCGCTGACGGCCGATCAGCGCGAGGCGGTCGCAGCCGCCGCCGCGAACGTCGCCAACATCTAGCGCAAAAAAGGGGTCAGCCACCTTTTGTGCATCAGTAACGTTGGTTGCAACCCTGGGCGTCCGCCCATGCACAAAAGGTGGCTGACCCCTTTTATGCGTCGTAGCCGGGGTTCTGGCGGTCGAGCTTGCGCTTGATCGAGGCAAACAGCTTGTCGGCGCCGGACTTGTCGTCGACCCACTGGCTGGAAGCCTTTGCGACCACGTGGTCCGGCACGTGGATCAGCTCCTGGCCGGTCGACTGCGCCAGCACCTGCACCTCGCACGCGCGCTCCAGGAAGTAGAGGTTGCGCCACGCCTCGGCCACGTCCTGGCCGATCACCAGCACACCGTGGTTTTCGAGCATCACGACCACGGTGTCGTCGCCGATCGCCTCGCCGATGCGGTCGCCCTCTTCCTGACCGTCGGCCAGACCTCCGTAGTCGAGCCGGCCGACGCGGCCGTGGAATCCCATCGAGTTCTGGCTGATGGTCGTGTCGAACCCGCCCCGGGTCATCGAGACCGCGGTGGCGTAGGGCATGTGCGTGTGCAGCACGCAGCGGGCCGACGGCTTGGCGCGGTGGGCACCGCGGTGGATCATGAACGCGGTGGTCTCCCACTCACCGTCACCGTCCACGACGTTTCCGTCGGCGTCGATGGTGAGGATGTCGGAGGCTGAGAGCTCCGACCAGTCAGGGCCGTACGGGTTGAGCAGGAACAGGTCGTCGCTGCCCGGGACCGCATAACTGAAATGGTTGTCGATGCCCTCGTTGTAGCCGTACAGGGCGGCGGCGCGCAGCGCGGCCGCAAGGTCGATCTTGGCGCGGCGGATTACGTCTGCGCCGACCGTCTGAGAAATAGTCATGCGACCAGTCTAGATGGATGATCATCCATCGAGACTCAGGCGGCGACCTGCTGCGGCTGGGCAGCCTCGACGAGCGCTTCGAGCACCGCCGTGAGCGCCTCGCGATGCTCGCTGTCGGCAATCAGACCGTCGTCGGTCAGGGCGGCGGCGGCCTGCGGCACACCGTGCTCCTGCTCGATCACCCGCGCACCGATGCGGCCCAGCACGCGCCGCGCGTCGGCCCGCGCCCACATGGCGCCGTAGTCGTTGGTGCTCGCGCCGATCACCGCCACCGGCTTGTTGCGCAGGGCGTTGGTGGCATACGGCCGAGAAGCCCAGTCGAGCGCGTTCTTGAGTGCGCCCGGCAGCGACGAGTTGTACTCCGGCGTCGCGATCACGACCGCATCGGCCTCGCGCAGAGCCTCGCGCCACGCTTCGACCACTTCTGGCGGCGACTCCTCCAGATCCTGGTCGTAGTACGGCAGAGCGCGGAGCTGGTCCCACTGGACCAGCTCCACACCCGCCGGGACCAGGTCGCCGAGTGCGCTCAAGAGCCGCGAGTTATGCGACTCGCTGCGCAGGCTTCCCGAGATCCCGAGTACTCGCATCTCAGGCGGCCTTCGTGAACGAGAGGCTGGCGGAGAGCTTGACCTTGTCGGCGACCAGGAACCCACCCGCCGGAAGCGGGGCGTTCCAGTTGACGCCGAAGTCGGTGCGGTCGATGACACCCTCGACGTCGACGCCCACCCGCTCGTTTCCCCACGGATCGGTGCCCGCGCCGTTGACGCTGATGGTCACATCGACCGGCTTGGTGACGCCCTTCAGCGTCAGCTCGGCGACGCCGCGGCCCTCGGCCACGTGCTTCAACTCGAACGTGGCCTGGGGATACTTCTCCACGTCGAAGAAGTCGGGCGACTTGAGGTGCGCGTCGCGGTTCTCGTCGTTCGAGGTGACGCTGGCCATCTCGATGGTGCCGCGCAGTACGGAGTCCTCGCCGCCTTCCAGAGTGGCCTCAAACTGCGTAAACTGCCCGTGGACGGTGGCGATACCCATGTGCTTGACCGCCGTGTCCAGCTGCGAATGAGCGGTATCTGCGTTCCACGTGCCGCTCGGAATCTGTGTTGTCGACTCGATTGTGCTCATTGACTCTTCTCCATTTCACGAGGTATACTTGAACTGTCAAGGATTATATCGGAGAAAGATTGTCTAGTCAAGTATTGAGCGATCAAGTGATGGAAGCGTGGGTGGCCTACCTGTTTGGCCACAACGCGCTGATGCAGCGTCTCAACACCGAACTGGTGGAGGCGCACGGTCTGTCATTGAATGAATACGAGGTGCTGCTGCGGCTGTGGTTCGCGCCAGATCACCGCATGCGCCGGGTCGATCTGGCCGAGAGCGTGATGATCACGGCCTCGGGCATCACGCGGCTGCTCGACCGGCTGGGGGCCGCGGGCATGGTCGAGAAGGCGCTGTGCGAGTCAGATGCGCGCGTGTCCTACGCCGTGCTGACCGAATGCGGCGCGGACAAGTTCCAGGAGGCGCGCGAGACGCACCTCGAGGGTGTGCAGCGGGCATTCGGCGACCATTACAGCGCTGAGGAGGCGGCCACGCTCGCGCAGCTGCTCAACCGGGTGCGGCTGGCGCAGGCCACTCTACCGGGCGACGACGGCACCGCCTGCGGTTAAAGCTGAATAGAAAGTGTCAGGCAGTTTCTATTCACACCGAACCACTCCCGAGTACGCGTAGCCGCTTGTGAATAGAAACTGCCTGACACTTTCTATTCAGCCGCAGCTGTTGCCGGCTTTGGGCGAGTACGGCCCCTCGACCTCGGGCTTGGCCTGGAACGAGGAGTTGCAGCCGCAGGTCGAGGCCACGTTGGGGTTCTCGAACCGGAATCCGGCGCCCATCAGGCCGTCCACCCAGTCGATGGTCGACCCGTTCAGGTAGGGCAGGCTGACCGGGTCGATGACCACCCGCACGCCGTCCTGCTCCATCTCGAGATCGCCGTCCTCGGCGGCCGAGTCAAAGCCGATGGCGTACTGGAATCCCGAGCATCCGCCGCCCTCCACGGCGACCCGCAGCACGTTGGCTTCGGGATCGTCCAGGGCGAGCGTGCGCACCTTCTCGGCCGCGTGGGGAGTCAGGGTAACCATGGCCTCATGGTAGCAAGCCGTATCGCTCACGGATCGCCGCCCGGCGCACCTTGCCGGTGGTGGTGCGCGGCAGGCTCTCGGCGAAGCTGATCGACCGCGGCGCCTTGTAGGGCGCCGTCACCCCTCGGGCGTACACCCGCAGCTCCTCCGCCAGCGAGTCGGCCGCCGCGAACCCCGGTCGCAGCACCACCTCGGCGTGCACGATCTGCCCGCGATCGGGATCGGGGATGCCCACCGCCGCGGCCTCCAGCACGGCCGGGTGGGTGCGCAACGCCTCCTCCACCTCGCCCGGTCCGATGCGGTAGCCCGACGACGAGATCACGTCGTCGTCGCGGCCGACGTACCACAGCAGTCCCTCGTCGTCGGCCGCCACCAGGTCGCCGGTGTGCCACCAGCCGTCGCGCAGCCGCTCAGCGGTGGCCGCCTCGTCGCGCCAGTAGCCCGTAAAGAGCGTGGGGAGGGTGCCCGCGCGCACGCTCAGCTCGCCGGCGGTGATCCGCGTCTCGACCCCGGGCAGCGGCCGGCCCATGCTGCCGGCGGGCATCCGTTCGCCCACGCAGACCCCGGCGATCGCACCGGTCTCGGTCTGGCCGTAGCCGTCGCGCACGCGGATGCCATGCGCCGCCTCCCACGCATCCACGGTGGCCGCGTCGAGCGCCTCACCGGCCGCCACCGCCTCGCGCACGCCGGTCAGCCGCACCTGCCCGAACTCGGCGCTGCGCGCGCACATGCGGTACTCGGTGGGCGACATGCACAGCACCTGTGGGCGCAGCTGGGCGATCAACTGCGAGCCGTTCGGCGGGATCGAACCGGCCCTCGTGGATCACGGCCTCGGCGCCGGTCAGTTCGGCCGCCAGCCACACGTTTCGCAGCGACTTCGACCATCCGCTCGCGGCCGTGCACCACACCCGGTCGCCGGGCCGCACGCCCATCCACCGTTCGGTCTGAATCCGGTTGGCGGCGACGTAGCCGCGGGAGTGCAGCGCACCCTTCGGCGGCCCCTCGGTACCGCTCGTATAGAGCAGGAATGCGGGCGCGGCGGTGTCGAGCTGCGGCGCGGGCGCCGCGCCGTCGGCCGATGGCACGTCGGCCTCGTCGACCAGCGCCAGCACCGCGCCCGAGCGATCGATGCGCTGCTGGATATCGGTGGGGGTGAGCATGGCCGGGCACGGCAGGCTGATGGCCCCCAGCCGCAGCAGCGCCCGCATCGTGCAGAGCCAGGTGAGGCCCTTGGGCAGGCTCACCAGCACCACCTGGCCCGCGGCTACACCCCGCGCGTGGAGGCCCGCGGCGATGCGCAGGGTGTGCGCGTCGAGCTCGTCCGTGTCGTGGCTCTGGGTCTCCCCGCGGCTCGACACGGTCAGCGCCCTCACCTGGTGCTCTCCACGAACGCCCGCCAGGCGGCGTATTCGTCGTCGCGCCAGTCGTCCGAGGAGGGCGCGGGTTCGAGCGTCTCGCCGGTCTCGGCCAGCACCGCCAGCGAGCTGGGCTCGAGCAGACCGGCACCGGCGGCGGCGAACGCGGCGGCGCCCAGCGCGGTTGCCTCGGCCGTGGGCGAGATCCGCACCGGCAGGCCCAGGATGTCGGCCTGGCGCTGCATCAGCCAGCGGTTTTGCGTCATGCCGCCGTCGACGCGCAGCACCGCCGGCGGCGCAGCCGCGTGGCCCAGCGCCTCGACGATGTCTCGCACCCGCAGCGTGAGCGACTCGAGTACAGCCCGCACCAGATGGGCACGGGTGGTATGCGCCGTCATGCCCGTCCAGGTGGCGCGGGCCTCCGACTGCCACCAGGGCGCCGCAAGGCCGGTCAGGGCGGGCAGAAACCTCACCCCGCCGGCATCGTCGACCGATCGGGCCAGGGTCTCGGTGTCGGCCGGCTGGTCGATCAACCCGAGGGCGTCGCGCAGCCAGGTGACCGCCGATCCGGCCGAGAAGACGCCGCCGTCGAGGGCGTAGGAACTGGTCCCGCCGAGAGTCCAGGCCACGGTCGGCAGCAGCCCTGAGGGATGGGTGGGCGGCGACTCGCCGGCGTGGGCCAGCAGGAACACGCCGGTGCCGTAGGTGGCCTTGGCCGCGCCGGGCACCACGCAGCCGTTGCCGGCCAGCGCCGCGGTCTGATCGACCAGCATCGCCCGTAGCGGCAGTCCGCCGAGCTCGCCGAGCTCGCCGGTGGAGGGGCCGATCGGCGGCAGGCGTGGCGGGATCGACGCCGAAGATCTCGCACAGCTCCGGATCCCACACGCCCGGGCGGGCGAGCGCCTGCAGCTGCGTGCGCGCGGCGGTGGAGGGCTCGGTGCGCGGCTCGCCGCCCAGGCACGCGGTGGCGTAGGCATCCAGCGTGCCGAACCGGACGCGGCCGGCGCGGGCGGCGGCGGCCACCTCGGGCATGTTCTCCAGCAGCCACGTGATCTTGGTCGACGAGAAGTACGGGTCGAGCGGAGTTCCCGGCCAGCTCGAGCACCCGCTCAGCGGCGCCGGCGGCGTCCAGCCGCTCGACGATGTCCTGGCTGCGGCGGCACGACCAGACGATCGCCGGGGCCAGCGGCACGAGCGTCTGCGCGTCCCACGCGACGATGGTCTCGCCCTCGTTGTCGAGGCCCGCGGCGGTCACCTGGCGGCCGCCCAACGCCGTGTTCAGCTCGTCCAGCGCGGCGCGGATCGAGTCGACCACGGCGGTGGCGTCCTTCTCGACCCAGCCGGGCCGGGGATGGTGGGACGGGACGGGCCGGTAGATGTCGGCCAGCGGCTGCCAGTCGGGGTCAAACGCGACCACGCGGGTGCCGGTGGTGCCCTGGTCGATGCCGACCAGCACGGTCACAGCCGGCGCAGCACCACGATCGCCGCGGTGGCCGCGGCCAGCCCGATCAGCGGCTTGCGCAGCGCCCGGGCCAGCTGGGGCACATCTTCGGCCGAGACCGTCACCTGCGAGCGCCAGGCGCCGAGTTCGCCGTCGACCACCACGCGGGCGCCTTCCAGGCGCACTCCGGTGACGGTGAACGGCAGGTCGCCGATGGGCGAGCGCACCCTCATGCCAGCAGCTCCAGCGCCGCCTCGGCGGCCGCTGCGCCGGCGGCTGCGGCAGCGTCGATGTCGCCGGGGTCGTCCACCGGCTGGGCGTAAACGGTCTGCGGCCCGTCCCAGACGGCGCCGTCCACGTTTCGCAGCGGCACCAGCCCGTGGGCGAGCACCACCGCGTCGCATTCCACCTGCTCACCGTCTTCGAGTTCGACCGCCGAGACGCGGTGCGTGCCCGCGACGCCGGTCACTCGCGCCCGCTCGCGCACGCGCACGCGAGGATCGCGCGGCAGTTCGCGAAGAGTCCTCGCCGGGCGTCAGCACCGTGATCTGCTCGATGCCGGCGGGCAGCAGGTGATGCACCGCCCGCGCCGCCCAGTCGCCGCTGCCGATCACCGCCGGCCGGCGGCCGATCAGAAGCCCCGTCTCTGTCAGGTGGCAGGCCACGGTGGCGGGGAGGATACCGGCCGGGCGCGGCCCGGCGAGGCCCAGTTCGGCCCGGCCCTGCGGCCGGGTGCCCGCGGCCACCACCAGTGCCTGTGCGTCGATGCGGCGCACGCCGTCGGGGCCGATCGCGATCAGCGTCTGGCCGTCCCAGCGGATCGCTGTCTCGCCCAGGTGAAGGCGCGCGCCGGCGGCCCGGGCGGCGTCGACCAGCGCGGGCACCCGGGGGTGATCCCAGCCCAGCACGCCTCCGGCCACCGGGATGCGATCGACCACCGCGGCCTGCGCCCGCCCGGCGAGCGCCGCTGCGCACGCAAGGCCGGTCACGCCGGCGCCGACCACGGCAACGGTCGGCTCATTCATCGGTGGCTCCCACTCCGACGGTCGCGCGGGGGTCGCCGGTGGCCACCTGCCACGGCTTCACGTCCGCGTACAGCGAGAACAGGAACGAGACCCCGGCCAGGCACACCGCGCCCTGACAGCGGCCGCCGGTGGCGCGGGTGCGCTTGCGCAGGGCATCCAGCGACCGCGGCGCGAGCCGGGCGTCGAACGCGGCGGCGATCTCGGCCGCGGTGACCTGCTCGCAGGCGCACACCACCTGGCCGTAGCGCGGGTCGCGGGCGATCAGCTCCTGCGGTCGCGGATGGTGCAGCAACCGTCCGACCGGCTCGAGCGCCTGCTGGGCTCCCGGCGCCTCGTGCTCGACCGGTGCGCCGGCCGCGGCCAGCAGTTCGTGCACGTAGGCGGCCAGCGCGGGCGATGACGAGACGCCGGTCGAGCGGATGCCGGCGGCCTGGATCAGGTTGGCACGGTTTCGGTCGGCCTCGACCCGGTACGTGATGTCCGAAGCGGGCCGGTTGGCCGCAAACGTCTTGATGGCGTACTCGCGGCGCACCGAGGGCACCAGCGCGTGAGCCGCATCGAACACGTGGTCGAGCGTGGCGGCGTCGACGGCCCGGTCGCGGCGATCCTCGCGATCCTCCGCGGTGGGGCCCAGCAGCAGCGAGCGGTTGGTGGTGGGGACGCAGTAGATGCCGCGCGTGACCTCGTTGGGCACGCCGCCGACCACCTTGCGGAATCGGCCGCCGAGTTCGCGGTCGAGCAGCCAGTACTGGCCCTGGCGGGGCCAGCAGCGAAACTCCTCACCGCCGGCCAGCGCCGAGATCGTGTCCGCCTCGACGCCGGCCGCGTTGACCACAAACCGGGTCTGCACCGTGCCCCGCGGGGTGTGCACCGCCGTGATGCGGTCGCCGTCGACGGCGAAGCCGGTGACCGGTGTGGAGAGGTGAAACTCGACGCCGTTTCGCGCCGCCAGCTCGGCATAGCCGAGGGTGAGCCGCAGCGAGTCGACGATGCCGTCGGCGGGGATGTGCAGCGCCGCGCGGGCCGATTCGGTCACGAGCGGCTCGAGCTCACGGGCCGCCGGCCCGTCGACGATCGCCGCCTCGGCACCGTTCTCGTGCGCCTCGGCCGACCAGCTTCGGCAGCCGTTTCTCGTCGGCGGCGCTGAGTGCGACGCACAGGGTTCCGAGCCGTTCGAACGGCGTGTCGAGGTTGGCGCAGAGCCGCTCCCAGCCCGAAGCCGAGGCGGTCACGAGCCGCGCCTCGAGCGTGCCCGGCGTGCAGTCGGCGCCACAGGTGGTGATGCCCGTGTTGCCCTTGGAGGCGCCCTCGCCGACATCGTGGGCCGCCTCGAGTACGGCGACCCGCGCGGTGGTGAACGAGAGCCGGTGGGCGATCGCGCAGCCCACCACGCCGCCGCCGACGATCACAACGTCGTAGTCGCGGCCCTCGAGCATGTCAGAGGTATACCAGTGCATAAAAGGGGACAGTCCCCTTTCATGCACTGGTCGTCTCCGACAACGGTCCGATCGACACGCCGGCGCAGATTTACCATTTAAGAGTACTCAGAACACTTTGAAGTGTTATTGACCTTCGCGTGCGTGGACTACTACCGGGGTCGTTGGCGAAGGCGCGACGCATAAAAGGGGACTGTCCCCTTTTATGCATGACACGCTCCAGGTGCCGTCATACGCCGTGGATGCACAAAAGTGCCAGACCCCGAATATGCCGTCCGACGGCGCAACGAGGTTCGCCCCATGGTCACCAACAGCTATCCCGGCCCTCTGGGACAGCCGCGCGGCATCGGCTTCGGCATCCTGCTCTTCATCATCACCTTCGGGTTCTACGGCTGGTACTGGGCCTTCAAGACCCAGGACGAGATGCAGCAGCACACCCGCGAAGGCGTGGGTGGCGTGCTGGGACTCGTGATCTGGATCCTGATCAACGTGATCAGTGCGTTCCTGATCCCGTCCGAGGTCGGCAAGATGTACAAGAAGGCCGGGCGCGAGGCTCCGATGACCGGCTGGACGGGACTCTGGCTCTTCCCCGGCGCGATTCTGATCATCCCGGCGATCGTCTGGTTCGTGAAGATCCAGGGCGCGCTCAACCGGTACTGGGAGACCGCCGAACCCGCCGCGGCGGTCGCTGCCCCACCCGTCGCGCTCTAGCCGCGATCCGCTCAACGGCTTTCGGCGACGCCGACTACCGGGAGGGCGTGGAGAGAGGGCTCTACATCGCCGCGGCGGGCATGATCGCCGAGCAGATCCGTCAGGACGGCATCGCCAACGATCTTGCCAACGCCCAGACCGCGGGGTACAAGCCCGACACCGCACTGCAGGCGAGCTTCGCCGACATGCTGCTGCACAACGAGAGCAACGGCGCCGTGGTGGGCGAGCTGAGCCAGGGCCCGCGCATCACCGGCCTCGCGATCGACTTCGACCAGGGCCCGCTGCAGAACACCGGCAACCCGCTCGACGTGGCACTGGCCGGTGACGGATTCCTCGAGATCCGCACCCCGCAGGGCGTGCGCTATACCCGCAACGGCCAGCTGGTGCCGACTCCACCGGCCGGCTGATGACGAGCACCGGAGTCGCTCGTCCTGGGCACCGACAGCAGACCCATCTCGATCGGCACGGTCACGCCCGACAAGGTCGCCATCGACCCCGCCGGCCATGTGCGCGCGAACGGCCGGCTCGTCGGAATCATCGCCGTCACGGGACTGCGCGCCGCGGCCAAGCAGGGCGACACCGAGTTCACCGGCATCCCCACCGGTCGGCCCGCCGTGACCTCGCGTGCAGCAGGGCTACCTCGAAGGCTCGGGGGTGGATGCGGCGCGGGCGATGGTCGACATGATCACCTCCGAACGTGCCTACGAATCCACCCAGCGCGTGATTCACGCCATCGACGACGCGTTGGGCAAGGCCACCACCGCGGTCGGCAGCGCCTCAGGCGGCTGAACCTCAACCCGGCCGGGTCTGCGCCGATCACCGGTGCGACGACAGGATCCGTGGCTGGACCGCCTGGTGCGGAGGCTCTCGGGACCACCAGGGAGGGACCGCAGATATGCAGATTGGCCTCTACTCCGCCGCCGCGGGCATGTACGCCCAGCAGACGTGGATCGACGCCATCGCCAACGACATGGCGACGTTCAGAAGCACCGGCTTCGGCCGGGTTTCGGTCGAGCGAGTCGAGCAGCAGCCGCAGGGCGGTCACGAACATCGGCACCCAGCCCGCCCCCGGCGTGCGGTGGCCCAGCACCCGGTCGGTGATCAGGCAGCGAGCCTGGTGGGCGCGGTGCACATCGGTCCAGCGCGCCAGCGAAGCGTAGGTGGCAGCCAGCCGTACGGCATCGCCCTCGGCGAGTGCCCGCTCGGCCTCGGCCACGATTCCGCCGACCTCCAGACGACCCTCGTTCATCGCCCGGTACTCGGCTGTGTTGCGATGGAGTTAAGGCCCTACGCGCCCGCGAGGCAGAGGTGGCTACAGTTAGACGCTGTGAATGGTGCTCATGCCTGAGCCTCTATCCGCCGATGACGCGCACGTGACCTCGCTGTGAGTTCCCCCGCCCGTCAACTCAGCGCAAGCGCAAATCCGGACGCCAATCCTGGTGTCTCAGACGAGCGCGCGCTCGAACTCTTCTACTGGATGACGCTCACGCGGGCCGTCGAGGAACGCGCGCTCAACCTGTACCGCCAGGGCAAGCTGCCGGGTAGCTACTACACCGGCCGCGGGCAGGAGGCGATCGCCGTCGGAATGGCGGTGCCGCTGCGCCAGGGCAGGGACGGCGACTGGCTCTCGCCGTGGATCCGCGACCTGGGCTCCTACCTGGTGCACGGCGTGCCGATCTGGCGCATTTATGCCCAGTTCATGGGCAAGGAGGGCTCGACCACGCGCGGCCGCGACGGCAATCTGCACATCGGCGGCGAGGAGTGGAACATCCCCTGCCAGGTGTCGCACATGGCCGACATGATCCCGCTCACCGTGGGTGCGGCGCTGGCCTACAAGCAGCGCGGCGAGGATCGCGTCGCGGTGACGAGCTTTGGCGATGCCGCCACCTCGCGCGGCGACTTCCACGAGGGTTTGAACATCGCCGCGGTGCTCGAAGCGCCGGCGGTGTTCGTGGCCGAGAACAACGGCTGGGGCTACTCCACCCCGATCGCCAAGCAGACCAAGGTGACCGAGCTGTACAAGAAGGCCGCCGGCTACGGCGTGCCTGCAGTGTCGGTCGACGGCAACGACGTGTTCGCGGTGTACGAGGCGATCAGCGCCGCGGTCGAGGCGGCCCGCGCCGGCGGCGGACCGCAGTTCGTGGAGTGCCGCACCTACCGCATGGGCGGCCACGCCGCGCACGACCGCTACGAGAGCTACATGCCGATGGAGACGCTCGCGCAGTGGTCGGACAAGGATCCCATCACGCGCCTGGAGACCAACCTGACCGGCGAGCGCAGCATCGCCGCCGAGAAGCTCGAGGCAGATTCGCGACCGGGTCAAGGCCGAGGTGGCCGAGGCGGTCGCCAAGGCCGACGCCGACGCACCGCCGGATCCGGGCCAGGTGCTCGAGGGCGTGTACGCGCCGGATGGTGCGCGCTGATGGCCGAGCTGACCTACCTCGAGGCGATCAACGCCGCGCTGCACGACGAGATGGAACTCGACGAGCGCGTGTTCTGCCTGGGCGAGGACGTCGGAAAGCAGGGCGGTGCGTTCGGCGCCACCAAGGGCATCCAGCAGCGGTTTGGCGTGTCGCGGTCGATCGACATGCCGGTGGCCGAGGCGGGCATCGCCGGAGTCGCGATCGGCGCGGCGATGGCCGGGCAGCGGCCGGTGGCCGAGATGCAGTTCGGCGACTTCGTGTCGATCGCGTTCGATCAGCTGGTCACCTGCGCGGCCAAGATGCATTACCGCATCGGCTGGGCCGTGCCCATGGTGATGCGCTGCCCCAACGGCGGCGGCGTGGGCGGCGGGCCGTATCACTCCGAGAACGTCGAGGCCTGGTTCCACCACCATGCGGGCCTCAAGATCGTGTGCCCGGCCACTGCCGACGATGCCTACGGGCTGCTGCGGTCGGCCATCCGCGATCCCAATCCGGTGGTGTTCTGCGAGCACAAGTTCCTGTACCGCCGCGAGAAGTCCGACGTGCCCACCGGGGCGCACGGGCGGCTGGTGCCGCTGGGTAAGGCGGCGGTGCGCCGCACCGGCGAGGACATCACGATCATCGCCTACGCGTCCACCGTGCGGTCGGCGCTGACCGTGGCCGACCAGCTGGCCTTGCAGGGCACCTCGGCCGAGGTGATCGACCTGCGCACGCTGATCCCGTTCGATGCCGAGACCGTGTACGAGTCGGTGCGCAAGACCGGCAAGGCGCTGATCGTGCACGAGGACAACCTCACGGGCGGATTCGGCGCCGAGGTCGCAGCCCTGATCGGCGAGCACGTGTTCGAGGATCTGGACGCTCCGGTGCGGCGCCTGGCCGCGCTCGACACGCCGATCCCGTTTGCCCCGGTGTTGGAGCAGGAGTACCTGCCCACCGAGGACGACCTGCTCGTCGCCGCGCAAGCCCTCGCCGCGTACTAGGCCAACTGCATAAAGGGGTCAGCCACCTTTTGTGCATCCGTGACGTTGGTTGCAACCCTGAGCGGTTGCCCATGCACAAAAGGTGGCTGACCCCTTTTATGCAGGCACTCCCGCGGGCCTCCTGAGTCACGTACCCTCTACTTGACGAGTTCTGAGCCGAGCACCCTCGATCGGCGCGACTTGCGATTCGTCCCGTACAATCGGAAACCCCGCGGATGCGATTTCGGCACAAGCTGACAATCATGCTCGTCGTACTGGCGCTCGTGCCGCTGGTCGCTTCGGCGCTCCTGGCCGCATCGCTGGTGCGCCAAAACCAGGTCTCGCAGGTCGACGGCCGCATCTCGAGCGCGCTCTCGGGAGCCACGGTCGGCTACAGCGCGAGCCTCTCGGCTCTCGACGGCCGGGCCCGGGCGTTCGCCGACACGCGCCGATGTGCACGACGCGCTGCACGCCGGCGCAGGCGCTGACGCCGACGCCGTCGTCAGCGAGGCCGCGCAGGAGGGGCTGATCGTCCAGCTGGTGGCAGACGGCCGCGTGCTGGCCGGAACGCCGCCGGCGGGGCCGGCGTGGAGCACCGCCGTCGATGTGGGCGCCGCGGGCAGCGGCGAGCAGCTGGTGGCCTGGCAGCCGCTCGATCGCGCGTTTCTGGCCGGCGTCGAACGGCAGATGCCACCGCACGCCGGCACCGACCTGACGCTGGTCTCGCACGGCCGGGCGTTCACGTCGACCACCGGCGATCGAGGCCCCGCAGCGCCCGTCGAACTCGGTGAACCGTATGACGCGAGCTTCGGCGGAACGGGAGTGCGCACCGTCGGCGTGGGAGTCGCGGCCACCCAGGGCGCGCCGGTGCGGCTGTTCGCGACCTATCCCAGCTCGCAGCTCTCGAGCGACGTGCGCGACGCGCAGCTCAAGATCCTGGTGCCGCTCGCGCTGGTGTGCGTGGCCATCGCGCTGATCGCGTTCTTCGCCGCCGGGCGAGCGTCGCGGTCGCTGACCGATCTCTCCGACCGCACTCGCAGCCTGCTGCGGCCCGGCACGGTGCCCGATAGCGGCGACGAGCTGGTCGAGCTGAATGCGGTGATCGACCACATGACGGGTGAGCTCAGCACCCGTGTCACCGAGCTGCGCACCGAACGCGACCGGGTCAAGGAGACGCTCAAGCGCTACGGCGAGACCCTCGCGGTGACCCACGACCTGGATGCGCTGGTGGGCGCCGTGCTCGATACCGCCGTGCAGGCCACGAGCGCACAGGGCGGCCGGATCATGCTGTACGACGCCGACACCGGAGTCGCCAACGAGCGCGCGCGGATCGGCGCATTCGAACCGGGCCCCGACCTGCCGCCGCTGGTCACCCCCGGCACCGGCCTGGAAGGGATCGCCCTGACCCAGCTCGAGCCCCGCCGGGTGATCCTGCCGCGCGCCATCCTGACCGCGCCGATCGCCCGCGACGACATGGTGCTGGGGCTGGTCACGGTGGTCGACCCGCAGGACGGCTACTTCGGCTCAGACGACATCGAGACGCTCTCCGGGCTCGCGGTGCAGGCGGCGGTGGCGATCGAGAACGCGCGCCTGCACAGGGTGGTGGAGCAGCAGGCCGTGACCGACGATCTGACCGGCCTGGCCAACCGCCGGCAGTTCTTCGAGGTGCTCGGCCGCGAACTCGAGCGGGCCAATCGCTTCGAGCAGGAGACGGCGCTGATCCTGTTTGACCTGGACGACTTCAAGCGCATCAACGACACCCTCGGCCACCTGGCCGGCGACGCGGTGCTGCGGGCGGTGGCGCGCACCGTGCAGGCGGTGATTCGCGAGATCGACGTGGCCGCCCGCTACGGGGGCGAGGAGTTCATCGTGCTCTTGCCCCAGACCGACCGCGAGGGTGCCGCCAACCTGGCCGAGCGGCTGCGCGTCGCCATCGCCGAGATCCAGATTCCCTATGCCGGGATGACCATCGGGGGCGTCACCGCGAGCTTCGGCGTGGCGTCCGGCCCGGACGCCGGAACAACCCAGCTTGACTTGGTAGCAATCGCCGATGCGGCGCTCTATGCGGCCAAGCACCGCGGTAAGAACACCGTTGCGTGATTCATAAGACGCTCTGTTTTGCGCGGGAGCTTGGTATACTCATACGCCGAATCGCGAGTAGTCACCCAGGGGAGGGAATCGATGTCATCCGCTAGCTCGTCGTTTTCGTCCGTGATCGAAGAGCATCTCGAGTTGAAGCGCCGCAACCAGGCGCTCGATGCCCATCTACCGCTCGATGAGTTTGTCGGCGATGATCCGTTCCACAACCACCCGCTGTTCAAGACCGAGGCGGAGGCGCAGCGCGAGGAGGAGGAGACCGGCGAGCACCCCGCGGTGCGGTTGGACATGCCGGTCGAAGACACCGTCGCGATGGAGCGCATCGAGCCCGAGACGCAGCCCGAGGGCCAGGGATGGATGGAGACCACCACCGCTGGTGAGTTCTCCTGGGACTAGTGCCTCCGCGCCCTGAAAGTTCACCGGGGCGTTACCAAACCGGCTCCCTCGAACAGCTAGGCTTGCGGCGATGAGTGCCCCAGTCACCGCTCCCCGGCCGGCCGAGCCCGTTGACGAGCGGTTTCTGAATCGCGAGCTGAGCTGGCTCGCGTTCAACGACCGCGTGCTCGAGCAGGCCACCGACACCGACATTCCGATCCTCGAGCGGGTGCGGTTCTGCTCGATCATGTCGTCGAACCTGGACGAGTTCTTCATGGTCAGGGTGGCCGGCACTCGAGCGCCAGGAGGCGGCGGGGCTCGCCACGCGGACGCCCGATGGGCGCCTGCCGGCGGCGACGCTGACCGCCATTCGCGCGCACGTGGCCGACGCGACCCGGCGGCAGGTGGCCATCTGGAACGACGATCTGGTGCCCGCGCTTGCCGAGGAGGGCATCGTCATCACGTCGACCGGCGACTGCACGCCCGACGAGCTGGCCGAACTCGAGGAGATCTTCGAGCGCACCATCTATCCGGTGCTGACGCCGCTGGCGGTGGGGCCGGGACAGCCGTTTCCGTACATCTCGGGGCTCTCGTCGAGCCTCGCGATACGCGTGCGCGACTCCGAGAACGGCGAGGAGCGCGCCGCCCGGGTCAAGGTGCCGGAGGGCATGGCGCGGTTCGTGGCCGTGGGCGAGGCCAGGCGGTTGGTGCTCAGCGAGCAGGTGATCGCCCACTTCCTGCCGTGGCTCTTCCCGGGGATGGAGGTGCTCGAGCACGCGCATTTCCGCGTCACGCGCGACGCCGACTTCGAACTCTCCGACGAGGCCGACGATCTGCTCGAAGCCGTCGAGACCGAGCTGCGCCGGCGCCGGTTCGGCGACGTGGTGCGGCTCGAGATCTCGGCCAACGCGAGCGAGGACCTGCTCGAGTGGCTGGCCCTGGGGCTCGCGGTCAGCGAGAACCAGATCTATCCCACCGAGGGCATGGTCGACATGGCCGACGTGTCGCAGCTGTGTGACATCAACCGGCCGGATCTCAAGTTCGAGCCGTGGATGCCGCTGACCCGCGCCCGGCTGACCGCCCCGCCGGGAGAGCGGGTTGACCTGTTCGCGCAGATCCGCAACGGCGACCTGCTGGTGCAGCTGCCCTACGACTCGTTCGGGTCAAGCGTGGAGGCGTTCGTCAAGGCGGGCGCCAAGGACGACGACGTGGTGGCCATCAAGACCACCGTGTATCGCACCAGCGACGACTCCGCCCTGATGCCGGCGCTGATCGACGCCGCCGAGAGGGCCAAGCAGACGGTGTGCCTGGTCGAGCTCAAGGCGCGGTTTGACGAGCGGCGCAACATCGAGTGGGCGCGGCAGATGGAGCAGGCCGGCGTGCACGTGGTGCATGGGTTTGCAAACCTCAAGATCCACGCCAAGACCACGCTGGTCGTGCGCCGCGAGGGCGGCGCGCTGCGCCGCTACGCGCACATCGGCACCGGCAACTACAACGCCGTCACCGCGCGGCTGTACGAGGATTTCGGCATGTTCACCGACGACGAGGCGATCACGTCGGACATCGCCGACCTGTTCAACCACCTCACCGGATTCGGCCGGCCGCAGCGGTTCCGCAAGATCCTGGTGGCGCCGTTCAACCTGCGCAGCGGGCTGATCGAGCAGGTGCGGCGGGCGGCCGACGCGGCCAAGGCCGGCCGCGAGACGCGCATCCGCATGAAGCTGAACTCACTCACCGATGTCGCGATGATCGAGGCGCTCTACAAGGCCTCGCAGGCCGGTGTGAAGATCGACATCGTGGCGCGGTCCATCTGCACCCTGCGGCCCGGCGCCGAGGGCATGTCCGAGAACATCCGGGTGCGCAGCATCGTCGGCCGGTTCCTGGAGCACAGCCGCTCCTACGTGTTCGAGGACGGCACCGACACGCGCATCTTCATCGGCTCGGCCGACATGATGCCGCGCAACCTGGATCACCGCATCGAGGTGGTGGCGCCGGTCGAGGATCGCCGCCTGAAGGACGAGATCCAGTCGGTGTTCGATGTGCTGATGGCCGACAACCAGCAGGCCTGGGAGCTGGGCCCGGACGGCTCGTGGACACGGTGCACGCCCGATGGCGAACGCCCTCGCCCCACGCACGACGTGCTGATGCGGCGCGCGCGGGTGCGCAGCCGCCGGTCCGGCGCCCGCGTGTGAATAAAAGGGGTCAGTCGCCTTTTATTCATCAGCGGCGTCCATCGCATCCATCAACGTCGGCCCATGAATAAAAGGCGACTGACCCCTCTGATTCACACCAATTTGCGGCAGTGAATAGAAGGCGACTGACCCCTCTTATTCACGCCCTTATGCACCTTTGACCTGGAGTGAGGCGCCGATCGCGCCGCCCAGGTCGCCCAGCTCGGCCACCCGCAGCTGCGGCGGGCGGTCGTCCTTGAAGAGGTGCGGCATCATCGAGTCGAGGATCTTCGGTGCGTAGGTCTCGCCCAGCCGCACACCCATCCCGCCGCCGATGATCACGGCCTCCACGTCGAGCAGGTTGACCGCTGACGCGACGGCGGCGCCCAGCGCCCACACGGCGCGGTCGACCAGCTTGTGCGCCATCTTGTCGTCCTCCTCGAGCGCCTTGGCCCAGACACCGCTCGAGAGCCGGTCGCGGTTCTTGTGCTTCATGATCTGGAAGAGCCGGGTGTGATGGCCATGCTCGTGGCGCTTGCGCGCCTCGGCCTCCATCGCCGCTCGGCCGGCGTAGGCCTCCATGCACCCGCGGCGCCCGCATGGACACTGCGCGCCGTCGATCTCGACCACCATGTGTCCGATCTCGCCACCCGCACCGCGCCCGATCCAAGGGACGCGGTTGAGGATGACCCCGCCGCCCACGCCGGTGCCCCAGAACACGCCGATCATCGAGTTGAACTCGCGGCCCGCCCCCAGCTGCACCTCGGCGTTGGTCGCCACGCGCACGTCGTTACCCACCGCAACCCGGGTGCCGAGCAGCTTCTTCAGCCGTTCGGCGACCGGCACAGAGTCGCGCCAGTCGGGCACCACGTTGAAGGCGTGCTCGACGGCGCCGGTGTCCGGATCGACCGAGCCCGGCGAGCCGACTCCGACACCTTCCAGCGCGGACGGCTCGACGTTCGCCTGCTGCGCGGCCTCGCGCAGCGCCTCGGCCATCGCCTCGATCACGCCGGTCAGGGCCGCCGTCCTTGGGGGTGGGTTGACGCACCTCGCCGACCACCCGGTCGTGATCGTCGACCACCACCGTCTGGATCTTGGTCCCGCCCAGATCGATCCCACCGCGCATTGCCATCGCGCAAGCCTACCCGTTACGCACAGGTTCACCGCAAGTTCACCAAACGGCGCCCATTACCGACCGACCCCACTGGCACACTTTGGGAATATGAAGGCAGGCGTCATCGATGTAGGTTCGAACACGGTTCGCCTGTTGGTGGCCCGGCAGCTCGGAAACGGCGATCTGCAGACACTCGCCGCCGAGCGTGCCCGGGTCGGACTCGGCGAGCAGATCGAACGGTTCGGCATGGTGTCCGAGCACAAGCTGCGTGAGACCGCCGACTGGGTGTCGGCCTATGCGCGGGCCGCGCGCCGCGAGGGGTGTGACGTGATCGACCTGGTCATCACCGCCCCCGGCCGCCAGAGCCTGAACGCAAACCGGCTGGTCGCGATGCTCGAACACGCCGCGGGGCTGCCCGTGCGGGTGCTGCCGGTCGAGGAAGAGGGGCGCCTTGCCTACGTCGGCGCGCTGCGCGGGGTCGATGCGGCCGAGCACCTGGCCACGGGCGTGTGCGATGTGGGCGGCGGGTCGACCGAGATCGCCGTGGGCCTCGGCGCGCAGCCCGACTGGCTGCGCTCCTACGACATCGGATCGCTGCGCCTGACCTGCAGCCACTTCGACAAGGCAGCCGGCCGGCGCGACATCCGTCGCGCCCGAAGTCACGTCAGACGCGTGCTTGCCGGCGCCGAGCAACCCGAGGTCGAACGTGCGCTGGCCGCCGGTGGCGCGGCGCGCGCGGTGCGCAAGCTCGTGGGTCGGACCCTCGGGCCCGGCGAGCTCGACGAGGCGCTCGACCTGGTGGCGCGCACCTCGCCGGCCAAGCTCGCCAAGCGGTACGAGATCGATCCGGTGCGGGCCCAGACGCTGGCCGCGGGCACCGTCATCCTGGCCGAGGTGCAGGCGCTGTTCCAGGTTCCGCTGGTCGTCGCCCGCGGCGGCCTGCGCGAGGGGCTTGCGGGAGAGCTGCTCTCGACGGTGGTCAGTTCCGCGGCTTGATGTAGCGCACGGGGTCGACCCGTTCGCCGTCCCACTCGACCACCCACACCGAGCCCTTCTTGCACGGTTTGTCGTGGCCGACGATCTCGGGAATCACATCGCCGTGGCTGCAGAGCGCCGCCGAGGTACCGCGCAGTCCGGCGAGGAACGAGTCGAGCGCTGTGCCGTAGCCGCCCTCGGCCAGCACGTCGGCCTCCTCGACTTCCAGACCGCCGCGGGCGGCTGCCAGCGGCTCGACCGTCTGCACGCAGCGCACGTAGGCGCTCGAGAACACGCGGTCGACCGCGTACTCGGCGAGCGTTTCGACCAGTTCGGCGGCCTGCGCGAATCCGCGGTCGTCCAGCGGGCGCAGCCGGTCGTCGCCGATCCAGGTGGACCGATCGCCGGCACTGGCGTGGCGGATCACGAGCAATGGCGCAGGCATCAGAACACGTTTCGCGCGGCCCGCCGAAGCTCCTTCCATTCTGCGGGCAGCGCCTTGCGTATCTGCCGGCGGCGGATGCGCTCGCGCTCGATCAGCCGGCTGCCCGCCAGCCGCGTCGCGACGGGCAGGTCGGTCTGCAGCAGACCGCGCAGCCGCTCCTCGGCCACGTGCGCGTCCTGGTGGTCGCCCAGAAGCGTCTGCAGCCGCTTGGTCTGCTTGATCACCGACCGCAGGTCGGCGCCGTCGACGTCCGCCGCGGTCTCGGCGGTGTACCGCAGCCGCTTGACCTTGATGCGCGCCGCGTGCAGGTCGGCGTCGGTGGGCAGCGCACCCAGGCGCTTGACGGTCTTTCGCACCTTGCGGTACTCGCTGTGGGCCAGAGTGATCAGCGAGGCGTGCTCATGCACCACCGGCAGATCGTCTGCCGCGTGCGACAACCGTTCGATCAGCTGCAGGTAGCGGTCGGATGAGAGGTCCTCGAGCATCGTTGCGCGCGCGGCGTCGCGCTCGCGGTGCAGCGCCTCGATCAGCGGCTGTCCGTCGGCTCGCCCATCCCCGGGCAGCTCGGACAGCTCGGCATCCAGATGCTCGATCAGCACGTCGAGGTCGCGCACCTCGCCCAGCCCACGGCCGGCCCAGCCCAGCTCCTCGCGCAGCGTCTGCGTCCATTCGGGGTCGAGCATCGGCCTGGCTGCCCGCAGCACCGACCGCAACCGGCGCACGGCCACCCGGTGCTGATGCAGATGCTCGGGATCCTCACCCAGCCGGGTGCCCGGGTCGTTGATGAGGATCGCGCGGTACTGCTCGGCGACCATCGCCCCCAGCCTTTGGCCCGGCGAGAGCGCGGCGTCGCGCGCTGGACACGGGCCGCGGCGTCAGGTCAAGCGCACGCTGCACGCGGGTGCGGGGGTCGGGATCGCGCGCGCCGGCCTCGCGCAGCCGCTGCTCGATCTGGTCGAGGGCCGCCTTGGTGCCGTCGACCGGGGTGATCTCGATGTCGCCCACGGTGGCGGTGATCTCGTCGTCCTCGACCACATCGACCCGGGTCACGGCCACATCGGCCACATGCACGTCGCCGTCCTGCACGGTCGTGCCCCAGCGCGTGGTGCGAAGCGTCGCCACCCGCCGCAGTTCCTCACCCCGCGTGTGCGCGGTGAGGAGAGCCGCCAGCTCGGCCGGTGGCACGTCGCCGTCGGCCGCCGCCTCCAATCGCAGACCCTGGTGCTTGCGCGGCATCTTCAGCTGCCAGCGGGCATCGCCGTCGCGCTCGCGGCGGCACAGCACGATGCCGGCTCGCAGCAGGCGCAGGTCGCTCGTGTCGTGGTAAGCGGCCGCGGACGTGCGCTCGCTCATCGAGGTGCCGGAAAACTCAGGAAGGACGACATCGCCGTCGACCAGAAGCTTGCGGTCACGGCTCGTGGGTGCGGTCACATGGTCAGTTTACCGGCGCTCGGTATAAACTTTCCTGCTCCCGCCCCCTTTCCCCCCGGGTGATCCCCATCAAGAAACTCCTGCTCATCCTCATTACGCTGGCGCTCGCTGCGGCCGCATCGGCCTGCGGAAGCTCGACCAGCGACAGCACGTCGACCGCCACCGGCAGCAACGCCACCGTCTCGTGCCCCACGGGCAACCTGAAGACGCTCACGCCGGGCACGCTCACGGTCGGTACCGATAACCCCGCCTATGACCCGTACTTCCAGGGCCCCGCCGGGCACGTGTGGAAGGGCCAGTACAACCACGACCCCTACAACGACCAGGGTTTCGAGAGCGCCACCGCCTACGCGGTCGCCAAGCAGCTCGGCTACCCCAGGGACAAGGTCGTGTGGCAGGTGACGCCGTTCTCGCAGTCGTTCGCGCCCGGCCCCAAGAAGTTCGACCTCTACCTGGCCCAGGTGTCGTACTCGGCTCATCGCGCCGAGGCGTCTGACCTCTCGACGTCCTACTACGACGTGAATCAGGCCGTCGTTTCGCTGGCCGGCAAGCCGATCGCGAGCGCCAAGACGATCGCCGACCTGCGCCCGTACAAGCTGGGCGCCCAGGTTGGCACCACCGGCTACGACTACATCACCAAGGTGATCCATTCGAGCCAGACGCCGAACGTCTACAACACCACCAACGATGCGCTGCAGGCGCTCAAGAACGGCCAGGTCGACGGGATCGTGGTCGACTACCCCACGGCCTACTACATGGCCAACGTGCAGCTCGACAACGGGCACATCGTCGGCCAGTTCCCGGCACCGCCGGGCAACGCCGAGCACTTCAGCTTCGTGCTGTCCAAGGGCAGTGTGCTGACCGCCTGCGTGAACAAGGCGCTCGCGACGCTGCGCAGCAACGGCACGCTCGGCCAGATCCAGCAGAAGTGGCTCTCGGCCGCTGCCGGGGCGCCCGTGCTGAAGTAGCCTCTCTGCGACATGGTCGAAGAACAACCTGAGGGCTCCCGCGCCTCAAAACTGCTCGGCGGCAGCTCGAGCGGCGCTGGGTATGTGGTCATTGCCGTCGTCAGCACGCTGGTCGTGTGGGGCGGCATCGCGGCCATCATCGTCAGCTCGCCGGGCTGGCCCACGGTCAAGAAGTTCTTCTTCGACGGCACGTACTTCCGCCAGGACTTCGTGCCGTTCCTGCACGCGTTCACGCTCAACATCAAGATCTTCGTGGGCGCGGAGGCGTGCATCCTCGTCCTGGCGCTGGGGATCGCCATCATCCGCAGCCTGCCGGGGCCGGTGTTCTTCCCGCTGCGCTGGATGGCGATCATCTACACCGACGTGTTCCGCGGTGTACCGACCATCATCGTGATCGTGCTGCTGGGCGAAGGCGTGCCGGGGCTGCAGCTTTCGGGAGTCCCGATCGACCCGGTGTTCTGGGGCTCGGTCGCGCTCGTGTTGGTCTATAGCGCCTACGTTGCCGAGGTGTACCGCGCCGGCATCGAGTCGGTGCACCCCAGCCAGGAGGCGGCCGCGCGATCGCTGGGACTCTCCCGCGCACAGACGCTGCGCCACGTGATCATTCCGCAGGCCGTGCGGCGGGTGGTGCCGCCGCTTCTGAACGACTTCATCGGGTTGACCAAGGACACGGCGCTGGTGGCGAT
Source organism: uncultured Actinomycetes bacterium (assembly GCA_963796875.1). Classification (GTDB taxonomy): domain Bacteria; phylum Actinomycetota; class Thermoleophilia; order Gaiellales; family JAICJC01; genus CAVPTL01. Next base: position 236,330 of record CAWCNL010000002.1, on the reverse strand, counting down.
CGTGGGGGTGGTGGAGGTGTTCCAGTCGTCCAACATCGCCGTTCAGGCGAACTTCAACTACACACCCCTCGTGGTCACCAGCTGCATCTTCTCTGATCTTCACGATCCCCATGTGCCGGCTGGCCGACTGGGCGGTCGACCGGGAGCGGCGCCGCTCGCAGATGAGCCGCGCGGCGTGACCGCAGCGCTCGTGTTCGACGGGGTGCGCAAGAGCTTCGGAGAGCACGAGGTACTGAAGGGCATCAACCTCTCGGTCGAGGAACACGAGGTGGTGTGCCTGATCGGCGCCTCGGGATCGGGCAAGTCGACGCTGCTGCGGCTGGTCAACCGCATCGAGCTGGTCAGCGCGGGGCGCATCCTGGTGAACGGCACCGACGTGACGGCCAGGGGCGTGGATGTGAACCGGCTGCGGCGCGAGATCGGCATCGTCTACCAGTCGTACAACCTGTTCCCGCACATGTCGGTGCTGCAGAACGTGTCGCTGGGGCCGCGCAAGGTGCTGAAGCAGCCCAAGGACGAAGCCCGCCGAAACGCGCTCGAGCTGCTCGAGCGGTTCGGGCTGGGCGACAAGGCCGACGCCTATCCCGATCATCTGTCCGGCGGCCAGCAGCAGCGCGTCGCGATCGTGCGGGCCCTGGCGATGAAGCCGCGGCTGATGCTGCTCGACGAGATCACAAGCGCGCTTGACCCCGAGCTGGTGGCCGAGGTGCTCGACCTGGTGCGCGGCCTGGCGGCCGACGGCATGACGATGGTGATCGCCACCCACGAGATGGCGTTTGCCCGCGACGTGGCCCACCGCGTGTGCTTCCTCGACTCGGGTGTGATCTGCGAGGCAGGGCAGCCCCGATCAGATCTTCCACCATCCCACCGAGGAGCGCACCAGGCAGTTTCTGCAGCGGGTGATCGAGGCGGGGCGGATGGTGTGACAGCCAACCGGCTGGAGGCGTTCTGCGATGGGGTGTTTGCGATCGCGATCACCCTGCTGGTACTCGATCTGGTGGTGCCCGAGGTCGAGCCGGGGCAGCTCAGCCATGCGCTGCGCGCCGAGTGGCCGGCCTACGTCGCCTACGTGGTCAGCTTCATCACCATCGGCATCATGTGGATCAACCACCACGTGCTGATGCGCCACTTCGACCACGTCGACCGGGCGTTTCTCTTCATCAACGTGGTGTTCCTGATGGTGATCGCGTTCACGCCGTTTCCGACCGGGGTGATCGCCGACGCCATGAAGGCGCCGCGCAACGACGCCGACCTGACCACTGCGGCGCTGCTCTACGGCGGCACCATGGTGGTGATGGCCTGCCTCTTCAACGCGGTCTGGCACTACGGCCGCCGCCACCTGATGCGCGCCACGGTGGATGCGGCGGAGGCCTCGGGCATCACGCGCACCTACGCCGTGGGGCCGGCGATCTACCTGCTGGCCACGCTCGCGGCGCTGCTGAACCCGTACCTCTCGCTGGGGCTGTTCCTGGCGATCGCCGTGCTGTACACGCTCTCGGCGTCGTTCTTCGGCACCGACGAGCTGTAACTGCAACAAACGTGCCAGGAATGAACTCAGAAGTGCTGGTGCATAAAAGGGGGCTGACCCCTTTCATGCACTTCCGACGCATTCCGACATACGAGTTCACTTCCAGGCACGTTTGTTGCGTAGTCCTAGCCGCCGAACCCGCCGGTCTTGCGATACCAGTGCGAGTAGCCGCCCTCGTAGCTGACCGCCGCGCCGTTTCGGATCTCGAGCGTGCGGTCGGCGATGCGGTCGAGGAAGTACCGGTCGTGCGACGAGAACACGACCGTGCCGTCGTAGCGCTCGATGGCGGCCTCGAGCATCTCGACCGAGTCGATGTCGAGGTGGTTGGTGGGCTCGTCCAGCACCAGCAGGTTCGCGCCCGAGCGCATCAGCAGCAGCAGCTCGAGCCGCGTGCGCTCGCCGCCCGAGAGCGCCGCCACCGGCTGGCGCACCTGCTCGTAGGTGAACAGGAACCGCATCAGGGCCGTGACCGCCTGCTCCTCGGTGGAGGGGTTCTGGCGGCGGATGACGTCGATCGGGGTGTCGCCGGGCGGCGGCGGCGAGTGCTCCTGGGCGAGGGTGCCGATCTGGATCGACGGGCCCACCCAGCGCTCGCCCAGCACCGGCGCGAGGCTTCCGGTGAGCATCCGCAGAAGCACGGTCTTCCCGCATCCGTTGGGCCCGATGATCGCCAGCCTTTCGCCCCGAAACACCGTCAGATCGATGTCCATCAGCACCGGCCGGTCGTCGAATGCCGCGGTCACCGAGCGCAGATCGACCACCCGTTTGCCGCCGCGCTCACCGCTGCGCAGCGTGAGCCCGATCTTGCGCCGCTCGAGCACCGGCCGCTCCACCGTGTCGAGCTTCTCGATGCGCCGCTGGGTCTGGCGGATGCGCGTCGTGTGGCGCGGGTCGTCGGCCACTGCGCGCCACTGCTTGTAGCGGCGGATGGCGTCGTTGAGCCGGTCGATCTCCTTCTGCCGCGCCTCCCACAGCTCCTGCTGCTGCAGCAGCTTGAGCTCGCGGGCCGCAGCGTAGGCCGAGTAGTTGCCCGGCCACATCGTCACCCGGCCGGCCTCCAGCTCGGCGATCGCCGACACCGTCTCGTCCAGCATGTAGCGGTCGTGCGACACCATCACGACGGCCCCGTCGTAGGCGCGAATCACCTTCTCCAGCGCGCTTCGGCGCACCGCGTCCAGGTGCGTCTCGGGCTCGTCCAGGAGCAGCAGGTCGGGCTCGGCCACCAGGCAGGCGGCCAGCGCGGTCAGCTTGCGCTTGCCGCCCGAGAGTTCGGCTGTGGGCTGCGCGGCCTCGGCGGCGGTGATGCCGAGATCCTCCAGCTGGCCGCGCGCGCGCCCCTCGAATGCGTGGCCGCCGGCGTCGTCGAACTGCTGCAGCAGCCGTTCCTGGCGGTTCAGCACCCGGGTCATGCGCTTCAGGTCGGTCTGCAGGGCGGGGTCGGCCAGCTCGGTCGCACAGCGCTCCAGATCGGCCTCGATCTGCGCCAGGTCGGGCCGCGCCGCCATCACGATTGCCGTGGGCGTGCGCGAATCGGCCGCGACGAGCTGCGGCAGGTAGGTGGTGGTCAGCTCGCGGCGCCGGGCCGGCGGCTCGGAGTCGGCGTATTCGAGGCCGGCGAGGATCCGCAGGAGCGTCGACTTGCCCGAACCGTTGGCACCGACGATGCCGATCCGCGCGCCCTCGCCGATGTCCAGGTCGAGGCCGTCGAGCACCCTCCGCGCTCCGAACGACTTGACGCCGTCTTTGAGCGCGATCAGGGTCATGGGACGCCAGTCTACCGGGCGGTCAGCAGCAGCCGGCGGCGCAACTCTGGCCGCGCCAGCACTGCACGCCCTCCCAGACGGCGGCGGCAGCGATCACCACACCGGCCAGGGGGTCTGCCCACCACCAGCCGAATGCGGCGTTCGCGCCGAGGCCGAGCAAGAGGGCGATGCTGAGGTACGCGCAGAGCATGTTCTGGCTGCCTTCCGAGACGGTGGCGGCCGAGAACAGCTGGGCGCCCACGCGGCGCTTGGCTCTGGCGAGAAGCGGCATGGCGACCGCGGTGACCGCGGCCAGGGCGATGCCGACCCAGCTGACGGCGGCGTGATGGCCGGCGGCGAGGTCGCGGACGACTCGACTCGCGACAAACGCGGCGAGCGCGAAGAACGACGCGGCGATCAACTGCTGGGCGCGGCGTTCCGCGGTGGTGGAGTGCACGCGCGAGCCGCTGAAGAGCCACACCACGACCGTCCCTGAGAGCACCTCGATGAGGCTGTCGACGCCGAACCCGATCAGCGCGATCGAGCCTGCCGCGGCGCCTGCACCGACGGCGATCGCGAACTCGGCGACGTGCCAGACGTTGCCGTACCAGGCCAGCCTGCGGGCGCGCCGCTGCAGCGCCTGCCGCTCGTTCGGCGCCCGCACGGTGACCTGGGTCAGGGGCGTGAGGCTCAACCGTCCGGCCCGTCCGGTTCCACGCCTCGCTGTCTGGTGATGCGAGGCTGAAGGGTGATCAGCTGGCTGTGGTCACGGTCGATCTGCAGGGTGGTGTGGTCGATGTCGAACCGTTCGTGGATCAGCGCTTCGAGGTCGTGCAGCAGCCTGTCCTGGTCGACGCCCGACCGGGCCACGATATGCGCGGAGAGCGCCGGAAACCCGCTCGTGATCGTCCAGATATGGAGGTCGTGCACCTCCTTGACGCCAGGTTGGGCGGCCATGCTCTGGCCGATCTCCTGCGGGTCGCAGTCCCCCGGTGCCACCTCCAGCAGGATCCGCAGCGATTCGCGAATCAGACTCCAGGACGAGAAGAAGATGATGACGCCGATCAACGCACCGATCAGCGGGTCGGCATACTCCCAGCCGGTCAGCATGATGATCAGTCCCGAGAGGGCGGCGCCGGCTGATCCGAGCACGTCGGTGGCGGCGTGGATCATCGCGCCGCGCAGGTTGAGGTCGTGGCTGGTGCCGGCCCGCAGCATCAGCACCACGGGAATGCCGTTGGCCACGACTCCCACGAGGCCGATCACCAGGACGCCGGCGCCGACCACATCGGGCGGGTGCTGGAACCGCTGGTAGGCCTCGTAGAAGATCCACAAGCTGATCACCACGAGCGCGAGCCCGTTCACCAGTGCCGCGAGGATCTCGGCTCGCCGCCATCCGAAGGTACGCGCCCCCCGCGGCGGCAGCCCCGCCGCCCAGGCCGCCAGCAGCGCCAGCGCGATCGCCCCACCGTCGGACACGTTGTGCACCGCGTCTGCGATCAGCGCGAGGCTGTTGAACCAGATTCCGGCGACCGACCTGAACCAGGCCGAAGGCCACCGTGAGCACCAGCGAGATCGAGAGCGCCCGCCGCGACGCGGACCGATCGGATCCTGGCCCGTGGGAGTGTGCGTGCGAGTGGCCGGGACCGTGTGAGTGCACCGCCTAGGCCACCTCGGCGACGTGCTGCAGGCCGACGTCCAACAACAGCCGGATGTGAGCGTCGTCCAGCGCATAGAACACGTTTCGGCCCTGCTTGCGGTGCCGCACCAAACGGTGGGAGCGAAACAGCCGCAGGTTGTGCGATACCGCCGTCTGGGAAAGGCCGGTCGCCGCCGCCAGATCGCACACGCACAGCTCGCCGGCCTCCAGCAGCGCAATGATCATCCGCAGCCGGCCCGGTTCGGCCAGCACCTTGAATGTCTCGGCCAGCGCCAGACTCGACCGCTCGTCGGGCAACCGGCCGGCCACCGTTGCCACCCTCTCCGGGTCGACACACTCGACCGCGCATCGATCCAGATTGACGATCTCCGCGCCCGAATCATTAGACATCTTCACATGTCTGAAGATATCAGTAGAACCCCGGTCAGACAACCGCCGGCTACCTGCTGCCGATCCAGCCGCGCCGGATAGGCTGCTGCCCATGAGCGGGGTTCCCGAACGCGCTGAGGTCGTGATCGTCGGCGGAGGCGTGATGGGCGCGAGTATCGCCTTCCACCTGGCCGAGGCGGGTGTGAAGGACGTGCTGCTGCTCGAGCGCGGCGAGCTCGCCGGAGGGTCGACCAGCCGCGCGGCGGGAGGGGTGCGTGCGCAGTTCTCCGACCCGTTGAACGTGCGGCTGGGCCAGCGCAGCCTGCAGGCGTTTGCCGATTTCGGCCGCCGCCCCGGATGGGAGATCGACCTGCGCCGGGTGGGGTACCTGTTCCTGCTCACGCGCGAGGAGGATGTGCAGGCGTTCACCGCAAGCGTCGAGCTGCAGAACCAGCTGGGCGTGCCCAGCCGCATGATCTCGCCTCGAGGAGGCGCGCGAGCTCTCGCCGCTGATCGAGATCGACGACGTGATCGCCGCGGCGTGGTCGCCCGAGGACGGGCACGCCACCCCCGAGGCGGTCGTGCAGGGCTATGCCAGCGCTGCGCGGAAGCTGGGCGCGACCATCCTGACGGGCACCGAGGTCACGGCGATCGATCGCGACGGCGACTCGATCGTGGCCGTGCGCTGCGGCGATGCCGCCGTCCGCACCGGCGCGGTCGTCTGCGCCGCCGGAGCGTGGTCGGCGGCTGTTGGCGAGATGGCGGGGGTGCCGCTGCCCGTCGAGCCGTTGCGCCGCCAGGTGCTCTACACCGAGCCGATGGAGGGCCTGCCCGAGCATGTGCCGATGACGATCGACTTCTCGACGGGCTTCTACTTCCACCGCGAGGGCCAGGGGCTTCTGATGGGCATGGGCGACCCTGCCGAGACGCCGGGATTCAAGCTCTCCGCGACCGACGACTGGATTCCCGCGCTGATGGAGGTCGCGGCGCGGCGCGCGCCGGTGATCACCGACGCCGGCATCGCCGGAGGGTGGGCCGGTCTCTACGAGGTATCGCCCGATCACAACGCGATCGTCGGTGAAGCATCGGCGCCGGGCCGCTTTCTGTACGCCACCGGCTTCTCGGGGCACGGGTTCCTGCAGGGACCGGCGGTGGGCGAGATCGTGCGCGACCTCTACCTGGGCGAGCAGCCGTTCGTCGACGTGGCGCCGCTCTCGGTGGAGCGGTTTGCCGGTAGCGCGGTGCGGCCCGAGAGAAACGTGGTGTGACAGTGCTGATCGACGCCGCAGGGTTGCGCGACCGGCTCAGCATGCTGGCGTGCGATCGACGCGCTCGCCGCCGCGCTGGCCGACGGCCGGCCGCCCGCTGCACCGCAGCGCCAGGCGGTCGATGTGAACGGCGCGACGTTGCTGGTGATGCCCGCGGCGGGCCGCTCGGGAGCGGCGGGTGTGAAGCTGGTCACGCTGCAGCCCGAGAACCCCGCGCGGGGGCTGCCGCTGCTGCATGGGACGTACGTGCTGTTTGCGCGCCGGCACGCTCGAACCCGCGGCGGTGATCGACGGCGCCGAGTTGACGGCGCTGCGCACCGCGGCCATCTCGGGACTTGCCACGCGCATACTCGCCCGCGCTGATGCCCGCCGGCTGGTGGTGTTCGGGGCGGGCGTTCAGGCGCGTTCGCACGTCGAGGCGATGCTCGCCGTGCGCGACGTGGAGCAGGTCACGGTGGTCGGGCGAAACCCCGACGCGGCGGCGCAGCTGGTGCTCGACCTGCGTTCCACGGGGATCGCCGCCGCGGTCGGAGACGCCTCAGCGGTCGCCGAGGCCGACCTGGTGTGCTGCTGCACCACGTCGGCCGAGCCGCTGTTCGACGGCGCGCTGCTGGGCGAGGGCGCGCACGTGAACGCGATCGGCAGCTACCAGCCGCACACGCGCGAGATCGACACGGCCACGGTGACGCGGGGAAGGCTCGCCGTGGACGACCGCGAGGCTGCGCTGGCCGAGGCCGGCGACCTGCAGCTTCCGATCGCAGAGGGCGCGATCACGGCAGCCGCGATTCTGGCCGACCTCCCCGAGCTGGCCGGCGGCGCCGCGGTGCGTCGAGCCGCCACCGACATCACCGTCTTCAAGTCGGTCGGCGCCGCCTGGCAGGACCTGATCGTCGCCGAAGCCCTCGTCGCAGTGAATAGAGGGGTCAGTCGCCATTTCTATTCACCAGCAACCCCGATATGTCTCACCGCCATCGCGAACGTGAATAGAAACTGCGACTGACCCCTCTTATTCACGTTAGCTGCCTGTCGCGGCCAGGGCCGGGGCTGTGCCGATCACGCCGTCGTGGCGCAGCTTCGCGATCACTTCGGCGTCGTAGCCGAGCTCGGCCAGCACCTCGTCGGTGCACGCACCCGGGCGCAGACCGCTGTGCCGCACCTCGCCGGGCGTGCGCGAGAGCCGCGGCGCGGGCTGCAGCTGCAGCACCGGCCCCTCGCCGTCGGGGCTCTCCACCTCGACGAACGACCCGCGCTCCTGCACATGCTCGTCGGCCACCAGCTGGGCTACGTCGTACACCGGCCCACACGCCGCACCGGCGGCGCTGAACACGTCGATGCACTCCTGCACCGTCCGCTGGCTCGTCCACGCCTCGATGATTCCGTCCAGCACCTCGACGTTGGCCACCCGCTGCGGACACGTCGCGAACCGCTCGTCGTCGCGCAGCTCCGGCCGGCCGATCGCGTCGAAGATGCGCAGCGCCACCTGGTTGGCCGAGCCTGACAGCACGATGTACCCATCGCTCGCCGCATAGACGTTGCGCGGAGCCGAGAACACCAGCCGCGAGCCGTACCGGCCGTCGATGTGGCCTGTGCGGTGGTGGATCGCCGCGGCCGGGCCGAGCACGTCGATCAGCGATTCCAGCAGGCTGATGTCGATCACCTGGCCTTGGCCGGTGGCGTCGCGATGGTGGATGCGCGGCGAGGATCGCAAACGCGCCCTGCAGGCCGGTGACCTCGTCGGCCAGCGCCACCGGAGGCAGCGTCGGCGGGCCGTCCGGCTCGCCGGTGGTGTGGGCCAGCGTCGACATCGCCTCGGCCATCGTCCCAAACCCGGTGCGGTCGCTGTACGGGCCGGTCCTGGCCGTACCCGGTGACGCGCAGCACCACCAGCCGCGGATTCACCTCGAGCAGCACCTCCTCGGGGCCCAGGCCCAGCCGCTCGAGCGTTCCGGGGCGGAAGTTCTCGACCAGCACGTCGGCCCGGCGCACCAGGTCGAGCAGCACCTCGCGCCCGGCGGGAGCCTTCAGATCGAGCTCGATGGGGCGCTTGTTGCGGCCGGTGATGCGCCAGTAGAACGAGTCGTCGCCGTCGGTCTCGCCGAGGTGGCGGGCGCCGTCGGGTGTGCCGGGCTTCTCGACCTTGATCACGTTGGCGCCGAAGTCGCCCAGGTGGCGACACGCGCTGGGCCCGGCGAAGATCGTCGCCAGATCAAGCACGGTGATGCCCGCCAGCGGGCCGCTCGGTGTGTGGGTGGTGCTCATGCCGGAACTCCCATCTGTTCGAGCTTGGACACGAGGTTCTCCGCCATCTTGATCGAGGCGGCGTCGATCAGCCTGCCGTCCAGCGACACCGCGCCCTTGCCCTCGGCGGCCGCCTGCTCCATGGCCGCCAGGATCCGGCGGGCGCGCACGCCCTCCTCGTCGGACGGCGTGAACACCCCGTTGGCCAGCGCGACCTGCGAGGGATGGATCGCCCACTTGCCCTCGCAGCCCAGCTGCGCGCCGCGGCGGGCCGCGGCCACGTAGCCGTCGGGATCCGAGAAGTCGCCGTAGGGCCCGTCGATCGGCCGCAGGCCGTAGGCGCGGCAGGCGACCACCATGCGCGAGATGGCGAAGTGCCACTGGTCGCCCCAGTGGCGCTCGCGCACGCCGGCCTCGTCGGGGTCGGTGAGCACCGCGTATTCGGGGTTCGCACCGCCGATGTTGGTGGTGCGGGCCTGGGTGGACGCTGCGTAGTCGGCCACCCCGAACACCATTGCCTCCAGCCGTTCGGGACACGCCTGGGCGATGGCCTCCACGTTGGCCATGCCCAGGGCGGTCTCGATCAGGATGTGCAGATTGATCGGCGCGAGTCCGTGGGCGGCCTCGATCTGGGACAGCATCGTGGCCACGAACTCGACGTCCGAGGGCGTGCCCACCTTCGGGATCAGGATCGTGTCGAGCTTGCTTCCGGCGCGCTCCACCACCTCGACGATGTCGCGGTAGCAGTAGTGGGTGTCGAGCCCGTTGATGCGCACCGAGACGGCGCACTGCGACCAGTCGAGCTCGTTCAGCGCGGTGATCACGTTCTCGCGGGCCGGTCTCCTTGTCGTCGGGTGCGACGGCATCCTCGAGGTCGAGGAACACGATGTCGGCGCCCGCGCCCGGAGCCTTCTCGAGCATGCGCGTGCTGGATCCGGGGACGGCGAGCTCGCTGCGGTGAAGTCGGTTTCGAACGGCCATTCAGCGGGCTCCAGTCAGGGTCAGGTTCGGGGTGACGACGGTGTCGAACGCCTCGAGCAGGCGGTCGGCGGTGGCGATGTTCGCGTTGGTGCCCATCAGCCCCAGCCGCCAGATCGGCGGCGCGGTCGGGCCGAGCCCTCCGCCCACCTCGATGCCGTGCTCGTTCAGCAGTTCGGCCTGCACGGCCTTACCGTCGACGCCTTCGGGCACGCGCACCGCGCTCAGCTGCGGCAGCTGGCACGACGGGTCGGCCAGCAGGTCGAACCCGCGCTCGCGCAGGCCGGTCTGCAGGTGCGCGCCGGCGGCGGCGTGCCGCGCCCAGCGCGCCTCGAGGCCCTCCTCGAGGGTCAGCTTGAGCGCCTCGTAGAGGGCGTACCACTGCAGGATCGGCATCGTGTGGTGGTAGACCGCCGGACGCTCGATCCAGTACTTGCGCAGGAGCTCGAAATCGAAGCTGTAGGGCACCGGATGGCTGCGCTGCGGCGATCCGCTCCAGCGCCCGTGGCGAGAGCGAGACCGGCGAGAGCCCCGGAGGCGCACCGAGGCACTTCTGGCTGCACGAGTAGCAGTAGTCGATGCCCCAACCGCCGGCGTCCAGTTCGATGCCGCCCAGCGAGGTCACGCAGTCGGCCATGAGCAGCGTGTCGGAATCGCGCAGCGCCTCGGCCAGCGGCTGCACGTCGTGGCGCGCACCGGTCGAGGTCTCGGCGTGGACGACGGCCACCAGCGTGGCATGCGGGTTTCGGGCGAGCGTCTGGAGCAGCTCGTCGTTGGACACGGCCTGACCGAGCGGCACCGACACCTCGATCACGTTCACGCGCAGCCGCCGGGCGATCTCGACGATGCGCGCGCCGAAGAACCCGGCGACCCCGACGATGATGGTGTCTCCGGGCTGGGTCAGCGATGCGAGGCCCGCCTCCATGCCCGACGTACCGCTGGCCGAGAGGCCGATCGAGAGGCCGTCGCTGCGCTGGTATGCGCGGGCGATCAGGTCGCTCAGGTCGAGCAGGATCTCGTGGAAGGCCGGGTCGAGGTGGCCCACCATCGGCCGCTGCATGGCCTCGAGCACCTCGGGGTGAACGTTGGAAGGCCCGGGCCCGCAGAGCAGGCGGGTGGGCGGTGTGAGTTCGGGAATCGGATCTGCCATCCCGTAGTCATACCGTAAATCCACGCGATTACCCAATGAGTAGACGGTATACTGATAGAGGATTATCTATGTCAGTGACGATCACGCAGCTGCGTGCGCTGGTCGCAGTCGCCGACGGCGGCAGCGTGCAGCGCGCCGCCGAGCGGCTGGGGGTGTCGCAGCCCTCGGTCTCGGCCGCCGTGGCGGCGCTCGCGGCCGAGCTCGGGGTCGAGCTGCTGGAGCGCGACGGCCGCCGCAGCCGGCTCACGCCCGCGGGGCGGGCCTACCTGCCGCATGCCCAGACGGTGCTCGGCCTGCTCGACCAGGGTCGCGCCGCAGCCCACGCCGTGGTCGACCCCGGCAGCGAGCGGCTGCACGTGATCGCCGTGAACACCGCCGGCGAGTACCTGCTGCCGCGGCTGATCCAGGCCTACCGCGAACACGAGCCCGGAGTGCAGGTGCTGCTCGAGGTGGGCAACCGCCGCGACGTGGTCGACGCGGCTGCGCGCGCACACCGCCGACCTCGGCGTGGCCGGTCGCCCGCCCGCCCGCGACCTGGTGGGACGGCCGTTTGCCGAGAACGACCTGGTGGTGGTGGGGCGGGATCCGGAGGTCGAGCTCGACTCGGTCGCGTGGCTGATGCGCGAACCGGGATCGGGTACGCGGGCGACGCTCGAGGCCTACCTGGTCAGCCGCGGCCTGGAGCCGCCCGAGCAGCTCACGCTGGGTTCGAACGGCGCGCTGAAGCAGGCGCTGGCGGTGGGCATGGGGGTGACGCTGATCTCGCGCCACGCCGTCGATCGCGAGCTGGCCGAGGGCACGCTGCACGTGCTGCGCGCTCCCGGTACGCCCATCCACCGCCCGTTTCACGTGCTGCTGGCCCGCACGCCGGCGCCCCGCCCGGCCGTGCGCCGGTTTGCGGCGTTTCTGCACTCAGCGTCCCGCGCCTAAGCGCCTCGCGAGCCGGCTCGGGAATTTGACAGAATGACTATCGCGATATATCGTGAGCGATCATGAAGCATCGACACAGAGGAGGTGAACTACAAGATGCACGCATATTCAATTGACGATCACTGCCACCGGATGTCCGGCTTCGGAGGCGGGCGCGGCCACGGCCGGCCGACCACCGCCGCGGACATCGCGATCCACGCATGGCCGCCTTCTTCGGAGGGCGCGGCCCCCGCGCAGGCCGCGGAGACGTGCGCGCCGCGATCCTCGCCCTGCTGAGCGAGGAGCCGATGCATGGCTACCAGATCATGAACGAACTCTCCGAGCGCACCAGCGGTGTCTGGCGGCCGAGCCCCGGCTCGATCTATCCCCAGCTGCAGCTGCTGCAGGACGAGGGTCTGGTCACGGCCGCCGAACAGGAGGGTCGCCGCGTCTTTGCCCTGACCGACAGCGGCAAGGCCGCGGCCGACGAGGCCACCGGCCCCAAGCCGTGGGAGGCGGTCGCCGGTGAAGGCGACGCCGAGATGGTCGAGCTGCGCGACCTCGTGATGGGCGTGATGGCGGCTGCCCGCCAGGTCGCCCAGGCCGGTGCTCCGGCACAGGTCGAGGCTGCCAAGGACGTCCTTCGCGACGCCCGCCAGCGGCTCTACCGGATCCTCGCCGACGGCGAGTGACCGACAAGCCGGGGTCAGCACCACGGCCCCTTGTGCATAAGTGACACCCTTCGTGTAAGAGGGGTCAATCGCCTATTCACGAAGTTCGTCGCCACTGAGTTGGCGAATAAAAGGTGGCTGACCCCTTTATGCGCTGCTACAGCTCGAGCGCGGCGCTGGCCGTGATGCTGGAGATCGTGCGCAGCTTGTTGGTGGCGTCCAACGCCGCCACCTTGTAGCTCTCCGCCAGTGTGGGGTAGTTGAACACCATGTCGACGAGGTCGTCGACGGTGCCGTTGTAGGCCATCAGCGCCTGGCCGATGTGCACCAGTTCGGTCGCACTCGACCCGAATACGTGCACACCCAGAAGGCGCCGGTCGTCGGCCGAGACCAGCAGCTTGAGAATGCCGTGCGCGTCGCCCAGGATGGCGCCGCGGGCCAGCTCGCGATAGCGCGAGATGCCCACCTCGTAGGCCACCTGGTCGTCGGTCAGCTCCTCCTCGGTCTTGCCCACGAAGCTGATCTCGGGAATCGTGTAGATGCCGATCGGCAGAAGCTGGGAGATGCCGCTGGTCTCGATGCCACAGGCGTCGGCCGCCGCCAGCCGGCCCTGCTCCATCGACGTGGCCGCGAGACTCGGAAATCCGATCACGTCGCCCACCGCGTAGATGTGCGCCGACCGATGTGCGGTAGCGCTCGTCCACGCTGATGCGACCGCGATTGTCGGCTTCCAGTCCTGCTGCGGCGAGGTTCAGGTGCTCGGTCGCACCCTGCCGGCCCGCGGAGTAGAGCACGGTGTCGGCCGCGATCCGCTTGCCGCTTTGCAGGTGCGTGATGGTGCCGTCGTCATGGCTCTCCACACCGACCACGGCGTCGCCGAAGCGGAAGATGACTCCCAGGTCGCGGAGGTGGTACTGCAGCGCCTCGGTGATCTGTCGGTCGCAGAACTCGAGCAGCCGCTCGCGTTGTTCGACCACCGTGACCTTGGTGCCCAGCGCCGCGAACATCGAGGCGTACTCGATGCCGATCACGCCGGCGCCGACCACGACCAGCGCCGAGGGGATCGTCTTGAGGTCGAGGATGCCGTCGGAGTCGAGCACGTTTCGCTCGTCGAAGCGCACCGATGCCGGCCTGGCCGGGCGGGTGCCCACCGCGACGACGATGCGGTCGGCGGTCACGTGCCGCACGTCGTTGCCGTTGGTCACCGAGACCGTGTGCTCGTCCTCGAACCGCCCCATGCCGGTGATCAGCTGGACGTGGTTTCGGGCGAGCTGGTTGCGGACGACGTCGACCTCACGGCCGATCACCGTCTGGGTGCGCCACAGCAGGTCGTCGATGGCCAGGTCGTTCTTGACCCGGTAGGACTCGCCGTAGAGCGAGCGTTGGCCCATACCGGTCAGGTAGACGATGGCCTCGCGCAGAGTCTTTGAGGGAATCGTGCCGGAGTTGGTGCACACCCCGCCGACAACGTTCAGCGCCTCGACCACCGCCACCTGTTTGCGCAGCTTGGCCGCCTGGATGGCAGCCTTCTGACCGGCGGGGCCGGAGCCGAGGACGAGCAGGTCGAAGTCGTACATTTCGCTTGAGGGTACAGCCTCTGACAGGTCAAAGTGGTGACGCTTTGGTGATCATCGCGCCACCTGCCTCGCGGTCGAGAGGTGTCGGCGGGCGGCCCGGTTGACCGGGCCACCCGCCGGGTACCTCACTTGTACGAGCGCACAGAGACGTAATCGACCTGCAGCGCCACCCGATGAGGGGTGCTGCTGTTCGGATTCACGCCCGAGAATCCGTTCGTGCCGGTGTTGGTCTGCATGACCAGATGCATCGGCTGGGTCGGGAGGTTCTTGGTGTAGTAGGCCCAGCGCTTGCCGTTCTTGAACACCGAGATGTGCGTCGGCGTCCAGTCGATCCGCATGGTCGTCCACACGGCGAAGTTGCCGGTTACCTTGGCGTGCACGCGCGTGTTGCCGGCGTGCAGCGTCGCGGTCTCGATGTTGCGCTTGGCGCCGTAGATCGAGGACGCCTCGGCCCAGTCGACCACGGTGCCGCTGCCATTGGGGCGCAGTGCGACGTCCATGCCGGTGCCGACGCCCTTGGGCATGCGAAACCGGATCGTCCAGCGGCCGTACTTCTGATTCACGCCGCGGGCCATCGACACGCCGCCGGACTCCCACTTGCCGCCCTTCAGCGACGTGCGGATGCGCATCGCCCCGTGCTCGACGACGACCTGGGACGGATCCCAATGCGAGGTCTTGCAGCACGACGGCGTGCCCGAGTAGCGAGTCCAGGTGCTCTTGTTCAGCGGCCCGTTGAACTGGCCGTAAAACATCCTCTTGGGGAAGGCGGCAAACGCAGCCTGCGCTTTCGTCTTAGAGGCAGCCGTGGCGCTCGCCGCCGTGATCGCGATCGGTGGCGCAAACGGCCATCGTGAGAATGAACGAGATGGTGAGTTTTGATCGGAGCATGCGGGCATAATCGGCATGGGGAATAGTGTTCTCAAGCGGTTAGGGGCAGGTCTCACAAGGTTTTTAACCGCTGTTTACATTGTGCTTTCTGATCATCACAACCTCGGTTGTTTCCCGCAAAATGCGGGTTTCCGGGATTGCGGGTAAGGCGTCGCAACCGGGCTCTGCGACTAGACTTCGGGCCTGCGAGACCGCCGGGGCGGTAGCTCAGTTGGGAGAGCATCTGGTTTGCAACCAGAAGGTCGTCGGTTCGATCCCGATCCGCTCCACTCGGTGGCGCCCCCAGCGATTGGTGTAAGCCCACCGGTGGGTAGTGAGTGAACCATGGCAGAACCAGCGTCTAATACCACCGCGGGTGGCCCAGCGCCGACAGGCGCAACGCTATTCTCCGGCCGCGAGATGAAAGCTGACCGCTCAACGGTGTTTGGCCGGCTGCTTCCGCTCTCGGCGGCGGCCGTCGCGCGCCTTTGTTGCCGCAGCGATCTACTGGCTCGGACCGCCCGGTGTCGATACCCCGGCGCACCTGTTCCAGACGTGGCTCTACGAGCACCAGGGCTTCGTGTGGTGGAACAACGACTGGTACTCGGGCCGCTATGTCTATGTGGCCTACAGCGTGCTGTTCTACCCGCTGGCCGCGACCGTAGGGATTGGGCTGCTCTCGGTATTTGCCGCGGCGGTGATGGCTGCCTCGGCCGCCTGGGTGATGCTGGATCGCTACGGCGTTCGCGCGGCGCTTGCCCCGGCGCTCCTGCTGGCCTTCGTCGCGTCGTACAACATGATGGTCAGCGGCGCCTATCCGTTCCTGTGCGGAACGGCGGCGATGGCGGTGGCGATCGTGTGTGTGCGGCGGGGCTGGCGGGTGGGCTTCGCGATTGCCGCGCTGGTTACCCTTGGCTTCTCGCCGCTGGCCCTCGCGCTCCTGGCCGTGATCATGGCCGGCACGCTCTTTGGCGACAACATCACCGCTGTCATCAGCCGCCACCGCCTGGAGCTGACCGCGTTCGTGCTGGTGCTGATACTGGCCGCCGTGCTGCAGCATGTGTTCTCGGCGGGAACCTCGTACCCGTACGGCGCGGCCGACCTGCTGATCATCGCCGCGTTTTGCGTGGCCGGGTTCCTGCTGGCCGGGCCGGGCACGGATGCGCGCTCGCTGCGGGCCATGTTCGCGGTGTACCTCGCCGTCAATGCGGCGGCGTTCCTGGTCGCCGCCCCGGTCGGGTCAAACGCGGGACGGCTGTTCGCCGAGGCCGGTGCGCCGCTGCTACTGCTCACGCGAAACGTCGCCGGGCGCCGCTCACCGCTGATCCTGCTGGTCGCCGGCGTAGCACTCGTCGCGCAGATGGCGCCGTTTGTGCGCGACATGAGCACTGCCTGGAGTAACCCCGGGTCGACGCGAAACTTCTGGCGGCCGTCGGTGGACTACCTGCAGGATCACCCCTCGGCCCATCAGTACCGGGTCGAGGTAGTGGCCAACTGGGGTCACTGGGAGGCGCTCTACCTACCCGAGGCGGGCTTCTACATTGCGCGCGGATGGTATCGCCAGGACGACCAGCCCCAAAACGACGTGCTGTACGGCCCCAAATTGACCGCCGCCGCCTACGACCACTGGCTGCGGTCGGTGGGGGTGCGCTACGTCCTTCTGCCGCGCGGCCCGCTCGACCAGAGTGCCCGGGCCGAGGCGAAGCTGTTGCGCAGTGGTCACAGCGGGCTCGATCGGGTCGCCAACGTGGGGAACGCCGAGATCTACCGGCTGCCGCACTCGACGCCCATCGTCACGGGGCCGCAGGGTACACGCGCGACGCTCGTGAGCCTGGCGTCGGGCAACATCAGGATCCGGGTCGACTCGCCCGGCACCTACCTGCTGAGGGTGCGCTACACGCCGTACTGGTCGACCCGTAAGGACGTGACGACGCGTGAATCGAAGAGCGGCATGACGCTGGTCACCACGCCGACCGCCGGCGCGGTGCGGCTGCACATCGACCCGCCGCTCACCTAGACGCAACAAAAGTGCCAGGCACTTTTGTTGCGCGGGGGTTCCCGAAACGACCCTCAAAGGAACCAAAGTTCGCTGCTCACAGGGCATTTCCTGCCCGCAGCGAGTAGACTCTCGGGTCCCCTATGGCCAGTACCAGCGAGCACACCGCAAGCTGCGCCCTCTGCCGCCGGCATCTGCTGGTAGGCGAACCCGCGCGGCTGTACCAGGATCCCAACTCCAAGCGGTTCGCCAAGGTCTGCCCGCTGTGTTACGACCGCGCCGACCGGCGTGGCTGGCGGGCCGACGGCCGTCCGATCGTGGCGGTGCATGCCAACCCGCCGTCCGATCAGGCGCTGCGGGAACGTGAATCGCTGATCGACCGGCTGCGAGGTCAGCTTCAGTCGGTCGAGCTCGACCTCGACCAGGTGCGCAGTGCACTTGCGAAGGCCGAGCAGCAGGCCGGCGAGCTGCGCACCGTCAAGCGCGAGCTGAAGGACGTCACCGGCGAGCTGCGCAAGCGCGACCGCGACATCAAGGCGCTACAGAACGAGAAGCGCCGCGCCGAGGAGCGCGCGCTGCAGAGCGAAGCCGGGCACAAGGCCGAGATCGCCCGCCATCACGCGGTCGCTGCTCAGCTGGACGAGCAGGCGGCCGAGGTCGGCAGGTCGCACGCGCGCGCGACGGCGCTCGAGCAGGAACTGCAGGCCGAACGTGAGCGCTACAACGAGCTGGCCGACGCGCGCCGCCGCGAATCCGATGCGCGCCATGTCCGTCTGGCCGCGCTCGAGGCGTTCAACCGCTCACAGCACGTCGAGCGCGTGGTGGCCATCTCGCGCAGCCTGGGCGATCCGATCGTGAACGTCGTGGTGGGCGGGCTCGAACTTCCCCGGCCGGTGGTGGTCACGGTCTCGTGGGACATCAGCTGGTACGAGTACGTGGTGCGGCTCGACCTGCTGGAGCGCAGCGTTTCCGTCGAGGAAGCGCGCCGCGGTGACGATCCGCGCGACCTTCCCAACGCCCGTCTGCAGCCCAACGCGGTGCTGCGCGGCGATCGCGTCATCCTGACGATGCAGGCCTACGGCGTCGGCGGTGCGGCGAGCGCATAAAAGGGGTCAGCCACCTTTTGTGCATGCGCAGCGGTACAGAGTTGCAACAGACGTCACTGATGCACAAAAGGTGGCTGACCCCTTCTATGCAGCAGTAATACGCCCTTCAGCGAGCTCCTCGGCTGCCTGTGCCGACGTGATGCCCCGCTCGCGGGCGTGGCTGAACACCCGCTCGAGTGTGTCCTCGATGCGCCCCACCGCAGTCCTGGCCCGCTCGGCGTCGTAGGCCCGGCCCAGCTCCTCGCCGATGTTGATCACGCCGCCGGCGTTGATCGCGAAGTCGGGCGCGTAGACGATCCCACGATCGGCCAGCGCCACACCCATTGCGCTGTCCAGCAACTGGTTGTTCGCCGCCCCGGCGATCACGCGGCAGCGAAACTTCTCGACCGTCTCGGGGCGCACCACTGCCCCCAGGGCGCAGGGCGAGAAGACCTCGCACGGGATCGCCGGCGCATCCTCGGGCGCAGCCACCGCCGCGCCTGCGGCCGCCAGCGGCTGCAGCAGATCGGCGTGGATGTCGGTCACCGTGACCCGCGCTCCAGCGTGCAGCAGGTGCCTGACGAGCGCACCGCCCACATGGCCGGCGCCCTGCACCACCACGTGCATCCCTGCGGGGTCGGGGCCCAGACCGGCTTCGCGCAGCGCGGCGCGGATCCCGATGAACACGCCCCAGGCCGTCATCGGCGACGGATCGCCGGAACCACCGAGCTCGTGGGGAAGCCCGGTGATGTACTGCGTGCTGCGCGCCACCTCGACGGCATCGTCGGTGCTCGTGCCCACGTCCTCGGCGGCCAGGTAGCTGCCACCCAGCGAGTCGATGTAACGGCCCAGTGACTGGAAGAGCTCGGGTGTGCGTTGCGTCCGCGAGTCGCCGATCACCACGGTTTTCCCCCCGCCCAGCGGCAAGCCGGCGAGTGAGTTCTTGTACGTCATTCCGCGGGAGAGGCGCTGCACGTCGATCAGCGCCTCCTCATCGGAACCGAACGGCCACATGCGGATTCCGCCCAGCCCCGGCCCCAGCGTGGTGTCATGCACGGCGATGATCGCCCGCAGCCCCGCGCCGGGATCGCGGCAGATGAGGATGCGCTCGTGGTCGGCGAAAAGGTCGATCCAGGCAGGGTATCCGCCCGTCCGCCGCGAACTCACCGCTCGATGGACGAACAATCCGCGGCTGCTGCGACCAACAGTTCGGCACTGGTGAGTGCCTGTGCCTGCGTGCTTGCGGTGCTCTGTGAGGCGATCGCGCTCAGCCTGGGCGGGATGGGTCGACAGCTGTTCGAGCTGCTCGCGTTTCTGATCGCCGCCGGCGGCGTGGCGCTGGGCTTCTCGGCGTTCACCGTCGGTCGGCTGGGCGGCCCGCGCAGGGCGCTGGGGCTGGTCGCGCTGCTTGGGAACGCGATCGTGCTGGTGGTCGTGCTCGTGCTTGCCGTTTTGTAGGGCTTAATGCCTGCGTCAGCCATGCCGATGTACCCCGCGTGTCCCCCGAATCCACGCGCTTTGCCGGAAGCACCGAGACCGTTCGCGTGCTCACGGTCCCGACGGGTACCCCGATGCCCGCGGTCACCGTCGTGCGGGCGGTGCCGCGATGGCTTGTGGCCTGCGGATTCGGGGCGGTGGTCGCAACGCTCGTGCTGCTCACCACCGCGCTCACGTTCGTGCCCGACAGCTACCTGGCGCTCTACGCCGGCCGGTTCGTGGCCCAGACCGGGGTGCCCGTGGCCGACCCGTTCACCGCCGTCGCCCACGGCCGCGAGTGGATCGACGAGCAGTGGCTGGGCCAGTGGCTCTACTACCGCGCCTGGCTGGCCGGCGGCAACGCCGCAGTCGGCGCACTGTCGGCCGCGCTGATCGCCGTCTCGTTCGGCCTTCTCACCAGCACGATCCTGCGCCGCGGCATCAGCCCCACCCGGGCCGTGATCTGGTCGACGGTGGCGCTGTTCGTGTGCCTGCTGAACCTGGTCATCCGCACACAGAGCTTTGCCTACCCCTGCTATGCGGCGATGCTGTGGATCCTGCTCGAAGACGCGCGGCGTGAGCGCTACAACTGGCGGGTGTTCCTGGGCCTGCCGGTTCTGATCGTGTGGGCCAACGTGCACGGCTCGGCGCTGATGGGTGCGGCGATCGCCACGGCGTGGCTCGTGTACCGCGCGGTGCGCAGCCGCCGGGCAGATCCCGCGTCATCGGATCGCTACCTGGCCACCGCGTTCGTCTTCGCGGCGTCGGTGATGATCATCTCGCCCTACTCGCCGCGCGGGCTGATCCACTACTACACCTCGGTGCTCCAGAACCCCGAGCTGACGCGGTACGTACCCGAATGGCAGCCGGCGACGTTCGGGGGTGCGAGCATCGAGTTCGTGATCCTGCTGGGCCTGGTGCTGGTCACGGTCGCCTACGCCTTCGGCAAGGGGCTGCGGCCGTCGTGGCCGCTGCTCGTGCTGGTGGCGGTGACAGCGGCCGGCGGCATTCACGCCGTACGTCTGCAGGCCTGGTTTGCATTCCCGGCGGTGATCCTGATGGCCGATGTGATGGAGCAGCTTGCTCCGGGGCGGCGCCAGGGTGCACTTCTCTCGGGCCGTCGCACCCAGCTCCTGGGCGTCGCGTCGGCCGGTCTACTGGTGGTGTCGGGTGCGCTCGCGCTCCTGCAGCCCGCCGGCGCCCTGAAGTACGAGTTCGTCGGCGTGGTGATCGGGTTTCTGGGGATCGTCCTGGCAGCCTCCGCCGGCGGGTACGCGTCGCGCTGGTTGCGCCCGGTGCTGATCGGCGCCGGCTGTGTGCCGCTGCTGTGCGCGACGGTGGCCCTGGCCGGCACGCATTCGCGGCAGTTCGAGGCGATGGTGCCGCATCGCGCACTGGACGTGGCCACCGCGTATGCCCAGGCGCATCCCGGCACGCGGATCCTGGCGGATGACATCACCAGCCCAGCACTGCTCTGGTTGGCTCCGCAGCTGGACGGGCGGATCGGGTTCGACCCCCGCTACGAGCTCTACAGCCGCCGTCAGCTGATGCCGTTCCTGCACTACGTCTCAATGGATACACCGACCTGGGCCGCCGTCACCCGCAACTATCAGGTGCTGGTCGTGTCGCGAGACAAGAATCCTGCAGCTGGCCCGGGGCGTCGCCGCGTTGCCCGGCTGGCGGGTGATCCACTCCGACCGCCACAGCGTGGTGGCCGTCCGCACCTAACCGCACAAATGCAACAAACGTGCCAGGCACGTTTGTTGCATTAGCCCGCGGCCAGGCGCTTGGCCAGCGCGTTTGCGCCGAGCTTCTCGGCAAACGCTGCGCCGCGCGCGCGGTCGAGCGTGTTGTCGGCCGGCAGCGTGACCGGGGCGGCGATGTCCATGCGGGCGATCTTCTGGAACATCCGCACGTTGGGATTGCGCACCGCTGCGGCATGCCGCGGGCGCAGCTCATCGGCACAGGCGATCAGGTTGTCGAGCGTGCCGTACTTGAGCAGCAGATCGGCCGCAGTCTTGGCTCCGATGCCCTCGGCTCCGGGCAGCTTGTCGGACGGGTCGCCTCGCAGAGCGATGAAATCGGGCACCTGCTCGGGCAGCACGCGATAGCGCTCCACCACCTCGGCGGGGCCGATACGTGCCGGCGGCTTACCGCCGGTCTGGGGCGCGAGCACCGTCACGGCGTCGGACACGAGCTGGTAGGCGTCGCGGTCGGAGGTCGCGACGAGCACGGTCCCGCCCGCCATCACCTCTGCCGTGGCGGCCGCGGCCAGCAGGTCGTCGGCCTCGTACCCACCGCCCTTGGCAGCTGCGAACCCGAGCGCCTCTGTCAATGCGGGCATCTGATCCAGCTGCTCGAGGATCTCGGGATCGAATACGCGGCCCGACTGGTAGGCCGGCCAGAGCTCGTTGCGGTAGGTGCCGACCCCCACCGAGTCCCAGGCGACGAGCACTGCGCGGGGGCGTTCGGCGTCCCACAGCGCGACCAGCAGGTTGGTGAACCCGACGATCGCATTCACCGGACGCCCGCCCTCACCGCTGATCGGCGGCAGCGCGTGATACGCCCGATGGGCGTAGGAGTCGC
This sequence comes from uncultured Actinomycetes bacterium, assembly GCA_963796875.1. Lineage (GTDB taxonomy): Bacteria > Actinomycetota > Thermoleophilia > Gaiellales > JAICJC01 > CAVPTL01. The sequence goes on along the minus strand of CAWCNL010000002.1, from coordinate 214,230 downwards.
CGTCGACGACGAGCAGCGGCCGGCTCATGCCAGGAGCAACGTGAGCAGCGCCTTCTGGGCGTGGAGGCGGTTCTCGGCCTCGTCCCAGGCGGCAGAGTGGGGGCCGTTCAGCACCTCGGCGGTGATCTCCTCGCCGACGTGCGCGGGAAGGCAGTGCAACACGACGTGGTCGGCCGCAGGCGCCGGCCAGAAGCTCGGCGTTCACCTGGTAGCCGGCGAACTTGGCCACGCGCTCGTCGCGCTCCTCCTCCTGGCCCATGCTGGCCCACACATCGGTGACCACCGCGTCGGCGCCCGCCACCGCCTCGGCGGGATCGCCGGTCACGGCGATCGCATCGCCCAGCGACTCGATCGTCTCGGCATCCAGACTGAAGCCCTCCGGTGAGGCCACCGCCACCTGCATGCCCAGCGCCGCGGCAGTCACCGCGAGCGAGCGGCACACGTTGTTGCCGTCACCCACCCAGGCAACCTTGCGCCCCTCCACCGAGCCGAACCGCTCGCGCAGCGTCTGCAGCTCGGCGAGCGCCTGACAGGGATGCTCGCGGTCGGTGAGGGCGTTGATCACCGGCACGTCGGCCGCTGCGGCCAGCTCCTGCACGCGCTCGTGAGACCCCGTTCGGATCACGATGCCGTCGACGTAGCGGCTCAGCACCTTGCCGGTGTCGGTGATCGGCTCGCCCCGGCCGATCTGCGTGTCGGCGGCGGTCAGCGGCACCGCAATCCCGCCGAGCTGCTGCATGCCCACCTCAAACGACACCCGGGTGCGGGTCGACGAGCGCTCGAAGATCATCGCCAGCGACCGGCCCGGCAGCAGCCGATGCTCGACCCGATCGTGCACCATCCGCTTGAGCCGGTCGGCCAGATCGAGCAGGTCGTGCGAGCTGCGCCGCATCGAGGTCGGCGCTGATCAGGAAGTCGCGCCCGGCGAGGGTCTGGGGGGAGGCCGCCATCGAGTGAGCCTAACGGGCTAGGGCAGGGCGGTGTCGCGGTCGATATCCGCGACCGGCGGATCGATCGCGCGGTGCCGGGCGATGCCGCGCGCGCCGTATCGGGCGAACCTCACGCCCAGCACGCCCGCGCCGACCAGGGCGGTGGCGGTGCCCACCGCGAAGAACGCGAACCCCAGCGCGACCGCCTCGGGGGTCGTGGCCTGGTCGCGCAGGAAGTACACGAACACCGCCTCGCGCACGCCGATCCCGTTCAGCGAGACCGGCAGCACGAGCGCCGCGAACACCACCGGCCCGGTGATCAGCACCGTGCCGATGTTGACCGGAAGCGACAGCGCCTGCACCAGCATCCAGATCACGCCGATGCGGGCCAGCTGCACGACCATCGCAAGCACGCACACCACCACCAGTGTCCCGCGATGGTCGCGATAGGCGTGCAGATCCTCGTAGAACCGATGGCCCATGGCGATGCCGCTGGCCCCCGGCGCGGGGCTCGAGCCACCGCGCCACGAGCCCCCGCATGCGGCTCGAGAAGAGCAGCGCGAGCGCGGCTGCGGCGGCCAGGCCGAACAGCGCCTCGGCGCTGATGACCTCGGGCCGGTAGCCGTTGTTGTCGCCGATCGCGATCGCCACCAGCGCCAGCATCACCAGCGATACGACTCCCACGAGCCGGTCGATCAGCACCGATGCGACCGCCTCGGGGCCGTCGCCGGTGCGCCGCCCAAGCTCGATCGCCCGCACGGCGTCGCCGCCGATCGCCGCCGGCAGGAACTGGCCGACGAACAAGGCGACGAAGTACGTGCGGGTGAGCCATCCCAGACCCACCGACACGTTCTTGGCAGTCAGCAAGAGCTGCCAGCGAAACGCCATCACCACGACCGTTGCCATGTTCACCAGCACGGCGGGAATGAACCACGCCAGGTTGGTGTGCTTGAGCGTGGCCCAGACCTCGTCGACGCCCGCGTAGCGCAAGAGCACGACCAGCACCAGCAGCGAGACGACGCCCTCGATGGTGACGCGCGCGCGGCGGTTCACGGCCCTGCGAGCGCGGCGTGCACCTTACGCAGCGCGGCGATCACGTCGGTGACGTCTGCATCGGAATGGGCGGCGGCGAGCGGCAGCGACATCACCTGTGAGCCGGCCCGCTGGGTCTCGGGCAACTCGACCTCCGGCAGGTGCCGGCTGTACCAGGTGAGTGTATGCACGGGCAGGAAGTGCAGGCCGGTGGCGATGTTCTCGGCCATCAACGCCTCGGCGTACCGGTCGCGGTTGGCGCCCGCCCGGCCGGGGTCGACCCGCACCACGTAGAGGTGGTGGGCATGCCGGCCGAACGACGGCCGGCCGATGGGCTCGAGTCCGTCAAGCCCGGCCAGCGCCTCGTCGTAGCGCTGCGCCGATCGCCACCCGCCGGTCGCGCCGCTGCTTCGATGTGCTCGAGTCCCGGGAGCGCCGCAGCGGCGTGCAGATCGCCCAGGTTGGCCTTGAATCCCGGCTCCTCGACGTCGTAGTAGCCCAGCGCCTGGTTTTGGCGGCGCCGCCACGGGTCACGCGAGATGCCCTGCGAGCGCAGCAGCCGCAGCCGCGCTGCGGCCTCGTCCGACGCGGTGGTGATGAGCCCGCCCTCGCCTCCGGCGAGGCTCTTGGTCGCATAGAGCGAGAAGCACGTGAAGTCGCCGATCGAGCCGACCTTGCGGTCGCCGACCGACGCCTCGACAGCGTGCGCGGCGTCCTCGATGATGCGCAGATCGTGCTTTGCCGCGAGCGCCTGCAGCGCGTCCATATCGCACGGGCCGCCGGCGAAGTGCACCGGAAGGATCGCCCGCGTGGCGGGAGTGATGGCCGCCGCGACGGCGTCCGGATCCAGGTTGAGCGTGCTCGCGTCGACGTCGGCGAACACCGGCGTCGCGCCCGGCGTGGAGGATCGCGTTGACCGTGGCCGGCCACGTGAACGACGTTGTCACCACCTCGTCGCCGGCGCCGAGGTCGGCGGCGAGCATGGCCAGATGCAGCGCGGTGGTGCACGACGACGTCGCGATCGCGTGGCGGGCCGTGGCGTAGGCGGCGAACCGCTCCTCGAGCGCCGGCGACGCGCGGGCCGGTGGTCAGCCAGCCCGACCGCAGCGTCTCGACCACCGACTCGACCTCGTCATCGCCGATCAGCGGCGGCGAGAAGTTGAGCGGCGTGGCCCGCACCGGGCTCGCCGCCGTCGATAGCGAGCTCTGCGCTGATCATCGCACCTCGAATCTCACGTTACGCGCAACCTCCTCGGCGCGGCTGACTGCCTCGTCTCGGGTATTCGCCGTCTCGAGCACATACCCCGCTCGCGACGCCGCGGCCACCAGCGGGCCGTAGACATGGCCCGGGCGGTGGTAGAAGTGTGCACTGGGTGGGCCCGAGGCCGCCACCAGCTCGCCCTCGGGCGCCCGCAGGAACTCGACCACGCCCGCACCGTCGGGGTGCGGCTCGAGGTCGGCGGCGGGCACATCCTCACCGAGCGCCGCGCGCACCGCCGCCGCGGCCAGGTCGACGCCCACCGTGCGGCGCAGCAGTTCCGAGTCGTGGCCGCCGCCGAGCCGCGCTGCCACCTCGACGATGCTCGGCCCGTCGGGGCCCAGGATCAGCTGCACGTAGGTCGGTCCCGACTCGACTCCGAGCGCATGCAGGGCCGCGGTAGCCTCCTGTGCGGCCGCCTCGATGTGCTCGGGGTGCTGCGAGGGAAACACGTGCTGGCGGGCGATTCCCGGAGCGCCGTCGAAGTGCACCCGGTCGGTGACCGCGACGATGTGGTTTCGGCCGTCCTTCATGAAGCCGTCCACCGTCACCTCGGGGCCGGGCACGAACGCTTCGATCAGCACCTCGCCGTTGCGCGCGGCGGCCCGCGCCTGCTCGACCGCGGCATCCAGATCGGCCGGGCTGCGCACCACCGTCATCGCCCGCTGACCCTGCCGGTCGGGCGCCTTGACCACGCACGGATACGATGGCGGTCGCGGAGTCCGACCACCGGGGCTGGCGCACCCCGGCGGCGTCCAGCAGCCGCCGCTGGGCGAGCTTGTCGGTGCAGATGCGGCCGGTCTCGACCGAGATGGGATGGGGCAGGCCCAGGTCGTGCGCTGCTTCGGCGGCGATCCGGACGGGCCAGTCGGTGCCGGGCGCGAGCACTCCGTCGGCGCTGCGGGCGACCTCGCGCACGCCGTCCAGATCCTCCGTGGACACGTGCCGGTCTCCCAGCCGCGGATCGCCGTCGCAGACGATCGTGGTCACGCCCAGCGCGTGTGCGGCGTCGATCGCGTGACGCTGGGCCGGGCCACCGCCCAGGATCACCAGCGTGCGCGTGTGCGGCTCACTCGACATTCGCCCTAGCGTAGTGCAGCCAATGAATGGAAAGTGCCTGGAAGTGAACTCAGAAGTGCTGGTGCATAAAAGGGTCAGTCCCCTTTTATGCATCAGTACGTTCTTCATCCAGCCTTGCCATGCGTAAAAGGGGACTGACCCCTTTTATGCACTTCCGACGCATCCGACATACGAGTTCAATTCCAGGCACTCTCTCTTCCGGTTGCCTACGCCGGCTGGGGGGCTTCCGAGGCGAGCACCGCCTGCCACCACTCGGGGTGATCCTTGTACCAGGCGATGGTGCGTTCGAGACCGTCCGCGAAGGGGATGCTCGACCGCCAGCCCAGCAGCTCGGCCGCCTTGTCGGTCGAACCGATGTGGCGGTCGACCTGTCCGGGCCGGTCGTCCATGTGGTGCTTGAGGCTGGCCGGCTTGCCCAGCATCTCCAGCACCATGTCGGCGATGAACTCGACCGTCTCGTCGACGCCCGTGGCCACATTGATGGTCTCGCCCTTGATCCGGTCGAGGTCGACCTCGCAGGCGGCCGTGATCGCCTCGGCGGTGTCGAACACATGCAGCCAGTCGCGGCTGGCGACGCCGTTTCCGTGGATCGTCAGCGGCCGGTCGGTCAGCGCCTGGATGATGAAGCGCGGGATGACCTTCTCGGGATGCTGGTAGGGCCCGTAGTTGTTGAACGGCCGGATGATCGTGACCGGCAGGTCGTACGTGCACCAGTACGAGTAGGCCAGGCGGTCGCCTCCGGCCTTGGTGCCGGCGTACGGCGAGCGCGGGTTGAGCGGGTGATTCTCGTCCATCGGATCGTGCTCGGCCGTGCCGTAGACCTCGGAGGACGAGATCAGGATGAACCGCTCGATGGGATGGTCGCGCATCGCGTCGAGCAGCACCTGCGTGCCCTCGACGTTGGTGGTGACGAACTCGCCGCCTCCGAACTCGATCGACTTCGACACGTGCGACTCGGCGGCGGCGTTGACGATCACGTCCACCCCCGCGAGCGCCTTGGTGACGTCGCGCAGGTCGCGGATGTCGCCCTCCATGAAGTCGAGCTTGGGATGGTCGATCACGTCGGCGAGATTGGCCATGTTGCCCGCGTACGTGAGCGCGTCCATGGTGATCACGTCGTGGTCGGTGTTTCCCAGCAGGTAGCGGATCATGTTGGACGAGATGAACCCCGCCCCGCCGGTTACCAGTATCCGTTTCACAAGCAGTCGCTCCGTTAGCCCAGTTCGCGGTCGATGTAGTACAGCGGGCGCCGATCGACATCGCGCTGGATCCGCTGCAGGTACTCGCCCACCGCGGCCAGCAGCAAGCCCTGCAGGCCGAGGAGGAACAGCACCACGGCGCCGATGAACCTGACGCCGGGGAAATCCCCGTGAGCGATCCAGGTATCCAAACCCCAGATCGTCACAATCACTGCCGCAAGAATACCGATGCCGCCGGCAATTGTCCCCACCCACTGCAGAAGTCCCGGCCAAAACCCGGTCAGCACGTGCAGCGTCATCTTGACCAGCGCCATCACGCTGTAGCGGCTCTTGTCCTCACGGGCCGAGTGGTCGACCTCGACCTCGACGATGTTGCGCACCGTGGTCGACACCAGTGCCTTGGTGAACTTCTGGCGGCCGATGCGCGGCAGCACGGGGATCAGGCGGTCGCGCCGGTAGGCGTTGAACGCGCAGCCGAAGTCGGTGATCGGCGAGCGGGTCAGCCGCCGCAGCATGCGGTTGACGATGGTCGAGGGCAGCCGGCGCAGGAAGCTGTCCTTGCGCATCAGCCGCTTGCCCGACGCCAGGTCGGCGCCGCCGCGGATCGCCGCCATCAGCCGGGGAATGTCCTTCGGGATCGTTCTGCAGGTCGCCGTCCATCGTCACCACGATCTCGCCGCGGGCCCGTGACATTCCGGCGTGCAGCGCGGGGTGCTGGCCGGCGTTCCGGGCCAGCGACACCACCCGCACGCGGGGATCGGCGGCGTGCAGCGCGGCAAGCTTCTCGAAGGTCGCATCGCGCGATCCGTCATCGACGAAGATCACCTCGAAGCTCTCGCCGGCGGCATCCAGGGTGGTGGAGATGCCGGCATACAGCCGGTCCACGGTCGCCTGCCTCGTTCAGCACCGGCACGATCACGCTCACCGCCGGCTCTGGTACGGCGGAGGCAGGTGGTGTCGGCGCGGTATCCGTGGCCACGGTTGCAAGGTTACTCCGGTGCTGTGACGCTCCGTGGCGGATACTCCGCGCTATGTGGACGAGGATGCTTCGGTTTCTGGGGCGTTGGTGGCCGCCGATCGTGGCCGGTACCGCGACGGCGCTCTATGCGGTGGCGATCCTGGGGTTTGGGCTCGACTTCCGGCCGCTGCAAAACGACGAGGGCGTGACGCTGATGGTGGCGTCTGCCGATTCGGTGCGCGACGTGCTGCACATCGCGCTCGACGTGCGCCACGGCCCGCCGCTCCACTACCTGCTGGTGCACGCCTCGCTGCAATGGCATCACAGCATCCTCGGCCTGCGGCTGCCCTCGGCGCGTGCTCGGGATCCTGGCGGTGGCGCTGAGCTACTTCGCGGGCCGCGAGCTGCTGGGCCGGCAGGGCGGCGCGGTCGTCTCGGTGGTGGTCGCCGCCTCGCCGCTGACCATCCACCTGGGGCAGTTCGCGCGCGGCTACACGGCCATGATGTCGGCCGCGTTCGCGAGCCTCTGGATCCTGCTCGTGTTGCTGCGCACGCGGCAGCTGCGGTGGGTGATTCCGTACGGGATCACGGCGCTACTGCTGGTTTCGGCGCATCCGTTCGGGTTGTTCGCGCTGGCCTCGGAGCTCGCGATCATGGTGGTGTTGGGGGTGGTGCCACTGGTGCGCGAGCGGGCGGGTCGCAAGACCTACGCGGGGATCGCCGCGGCCGGGGCGCTGGGCGTGGTGGCGATCCTGCTGCTGCATCACGTGTACGCGCCGCTGCAGAACAAGTACGGGGTGGGGCATGGGCGGCCGGTGGTGCAGGTCGACGCGGCGTCCTTCTGGTCGCGGCTGGGCGATCACGCCTCCGGATCGAGCGTGTGGTTTGCGGCGGCCGCGCTGGCCGCGGCGGTGGTGGGCGGTTTCGTGGTGATGGTGCTGCGCAACCGCCGGGCGGCGATCGTGGCGGGCATCTGGATCGGCCTTCCGATGTTCGTGCTGGCGATCTACACGGCGAGTTCTCCCGACTTCGCGCCCGAGCGTCACCTCAGTTTCCTGATGCCGGGGTACGCCGTGGCGATTGCGGCGTTGATCGTGGAGGTGGGGCAGCGGCTGCAACCGCGCTGGCGACCGCTCGCGGTGGTGCTGCTGGCAGGGCTCCTGGCCGCGGGCGTGGTCTACGACGTGAACGATCTGGGCAACTTCAACGATGGGCTGCGCAACGCGAGTCTGCAGCTGGCCGATGAGTTCGGGCCCAACGATGTGCTGCTGACCACCGCCGGCAAGGTCGATCAGGCCGATGACCCACGGCTGTTCGGCGCGTATGCCGGTCTCACCGCGCCGCTGGATTCACCGCTCTCCAACTGGCATCAGATCGACCGCCCGGTGGGGTGTGAGCTGGTGCACCAGATCCAGCAGCAGCCGCTCCCCGAGCGGATGTGGATGCTGGTGCGGCCGGCCGATGCGGAGGAATTTGCGAACGCCATGCAGCAGCTGGTGCCCGGGTTGGTGGCGACGGTTCACGACCCGTACGTGCTGCTGGTCGTGCCCGTGCACCACCAGAGTCCCGAAGGAGTGCTGCAGGGCGGCGAGCACCTGTGGCACAAGGCGGTCGAGGCGGCTCCCGACGTGCACGACTTCCGCCACCTCGCCCAGCTCTACCGCCACGCGCTCACGCTGTCGCGCCACCAGTTGTGCGCGTGAATAGAAGGTGTCAGGCAGTTTCTATTCACCGGCAAGCCTCGGGACAGCTGCACTGACCTCGGGTGAATAGAAAGGCTGCCTGACACCTTCTATTCACTCAAGAGCTTCGTGGGCCTCGGCGGTGAGCACGCCGAAGTCGACGCGCGAGCCGGTCACCTCGCGCAGCAGCTCATCGGAGTTCAGCGACTGGCCCAGGTTCCAGAGCTCGCGCACCAGCCGGCCGGCGGCCGCCGACTTGAACCATTCGCTGCCGAACTGATCGCGAAAATGCGCGCGCAGCTGCGTCTCGAACGCCCACGCCCGCAGGTAACAGGTGCAGTAGAACCCTCCGTCGACGTCCTCGAGGTAGTCGGTCGGCGAGTAGGGGACGCCCACGGCGTCGGTCAGGATCGAGGCGTACCGGGCCGGCAGCGAATCCAGTGGCGCTCCGGCGTGCAACTCGATCTCGTAGGCGAGCTTGGCCGCATAGCGCCGCACGAAGAAGAGCTTGCTGAGCGCCGAGAACCGCACGTACTCGTCGATCGGCCCGTAGTCCAGCCGCTGCGCCAGCCACCGCCGGTCCGACAGCAGGTGCTCCATCAGGAACGCAAACCCCTCGGTCACCGCGTTGTCGCCGCACAGCCGCGCCTCGGCCGGCAGGTCGGGCGAGGTGTGGGCGAAGTGCTCGGTGTGACCGGCCTCGTGGAACAGCGCCTGGTAGTCGTCCTGGCCGCCCTGCGGCAGGATCACCAGCACCACGCGCTGTGGCACGCGCACCGGCGCGCAGAAGGCCCGCGGCACCTTGTTGGGCCGGTTTTCCAGGTCGAGTTCGACGTTGCGCTGGCTGTCGAGATCCACGCCCAGATCGGTCAGCGTCGCCCGCAGGGCCGGCAGCGCCCGGTCGGGGGCAAAGCCGGGATCGAACTCGGGCGCGCGCCACAGCCGCGACATGTCGGCCGGCGAGGCATCGTCGAGGCCCAGGCCAAGCTGTGTCCGCAGGCGCTCGTCGATGCGCTCGCGGTAGAGGTCTTCGGTGTCGGCCAGAAACGCCGTGGTGGCCGCGTGCAGCCCCACCGGGTCGTAGCCGAACCGCGTGTAGAGCGAGAGCACCGTCTCGTCGCCGGCCTCGCGGGTCAGGTCGCGCTCGCGCCCGGCGAGTTCGGAGAGAATGGGGTTGAGGTGCTCCTCGGTGGCCGCGCAGCGGCGGTTGTGCAGGTCGCGGCGGCGGGCGGCGTCGGGTTCGTTCATCATCCGCGGGCGCACGGCCCTGTAGGGCAGTTCCTCGCCGTCGAATGCGATCGAGAGATCGGCCTCGGTGTTGGCCGCTTCGTCGGTCAGATACCGCACCCCGGCGCCGATGAACGCCTCGGTGGCGAACCGCTGCAGCTCGGTCGGCGCGTCCTCGGCCCGCATCGCCCGCACCTGCTCGAGCGAGGAGAGGTCGGGGAACCGGTCGTAGATGGGCGCGATCTCGAGCGTCTGCTTGAGACCCGCGGCGTGCTGGTAGTACTCGTCCAGGATCTCGGCGTTCATCTGCTCGAGCTGGTCTCGGAAGGTGGGGGTCGAAATCGGCACGGGCCGTACACTAGACAGAATGGCCCTTTCGCCCAAACTCTCGCGCGACGACGAAGTCGAGCTGACCGTCGACTCGCTCGCCTACGGCGGGCGCGGCGTTGCCCGCCACGGCCCGCTGGTGGTGTTCGTGTCGCGGGCGCTGCCCGGCGACCGCGTGCGCGCCCGCGTGACCAAGACCAAGCGCCGTCACGTCGAGGCCCGGGCGGTCGAGCTGCTCGAGCCCGGCCCCGGCAGGGTGACCGCCCCGTGCGCGGACTTCGGCGTGTGCGGCGGGTGCGCCTGGCAGGATCTGGAGTACGCCTCGCAGCTGCGCTACAAGCACCAGCAGGTCGACGAGGCGCTGCGCCGGCTGGGCAAGCTCGACGGGTTCGAGCTTGAGCCGAGCGTGCCCGCCGAGCAGATCTTCGGCTACCGCAACAAGGTCGAGTTCTCGTGGCTCTCCACCGCCGAGGGGCCGCGACTCGGCTTTCACCGCGTCGGCCGCTGGGACGAGCTGGTGGCCGTGCAGCACTGCCACATCGCATCGGCCGCAGCCAACCAGACGCGCGAGGTGTTCGAGGCCTGGGCCAAGGAGATGGGCTTCACCGCCCACGATCGGCGCAGCGGCGAGGGCTACCTGCGCCACCTGGTGCTGCGCGACGCCGTGCGTACCGGCGAGCAGCTCGCGATCCTGGTCACCGGCGAAGGGCCGCTGACCGGCACCGAACGGCTGGTCGAGATGTTGCCCGCCCACGTGGTGGGGCTGCTGCACGCCCGCCAGCCGGGTGTGGCCGAGACCACCGCCGGGCTCGAGACCAGGCTTCTGTGGGGCCGCGACTGGGCCGAGGAGCAGATCGGCGGGCTCTCGTTTCGGGTCACCGCCGGGGCGTTCATGCAGACCAACACGGTGATGTGCGAGAAGCTCTACCAGCTGGCCATCGAGTATGCCGATCCGGTCGACGGCGACATCGTGTGGGATCTCTACTGCGGCGGCGGGGCGATCGGCCTTCTGGCCGCGGCGGCCGGAGCCACGCAGGTGTACGGCGTCGATATCTCGGCCGAGTCCATCGAGCGGGCCCGCGACAACGCCGAGCGAAACCAGATCGCCACGGCCGAGTTCGTCACCGGCGACGTCGCCAAGGAGGTGCGGCCGCTGCTCGAGCGCGTGCCCGCACCGACGATCGCGTTCGTCGATCCACCGCGGGCGGGACTCAGCCAGAAGGCGGTGCGGCGCGTGATCGAACTCGCCCCGCGCACGATCGTCTATGTCAGCTGCAACCCGACCACGCTCGCGCCCAACGCGCGGCAGCTGGTGGACGCCGGCTACCGGCTCGAGAAGGTGCGGCCGGTCGACATGTTCCCGCACACCCCGCACATCGAGTGCGTGGCGCGGTTCGTCAGCGTAGAGCCCACCTGAGCCAGAAGGCGTTCGGCGAGCCCAGGCCGGTGACGTTGTCCCAGCCGGGCGCCGTGGCCAGCGAGCTGTCGTGGTCGAACGAGCGCAGCTCGGTGTAGAAGCTGCCGTTTCCGTCGGGCGTGTTGCGCAGTACGGCGATCTGCCCGTTGGAGGGGACGATGTCGTGCAGCGCGTGCGATCCGGCAAGGCGGTACAGCGACGGATTCACGAATCCGTGTGACCGGCGGCTGGACTGGTCGAGCAGCGCCATCATGCCGGCCATCAATGGCGTGGCGAGGCTGGTGCCGCCGATCCACGAGTCGATCTGCACGTCCTGGCCGTTGGGCTGGCGGTAGGTCTGCGTGAACGTGACCGGCGTGTCGGGGTCGGCGTCCAGCGCGATATCGGGCGTGGTGCGGCGCAGCGTCGTGCCGCGCAGCGCGATCGCCCGGGGCACCACGCCGGCCTGGTACCACGGCTGGGCGAAGATGCGGCTGGTGCCGCCGCCGCTGCCGAAGTAGAAGTCTCCCGGCGCCTTGGGCGACCAGCTCTTGCCGGTCCACTCGGTGCCATCGGTGCCCCAGCCGGTCTCCCACAGCCGCTGGCCGCGACTGCCCACCGCCAGCGACGTGCCACCCACCGAGGTGACCCAGGGGCTCGAGTCGGGGAACCCGGTGGACTTCTCGCCGATCGCGTCCTTCAGGTCGCCGTCGTCGCCCGACGCCACGTAGACGCCGATGCCCTCGGCCGCGGCCTGCTCGAACATGTCGTTCAGCGAGTTGATCTCGCCGGTCGACGCAAACGACTCGGGGATCCCCCAGCTGTTGGAGACGATGTCGGCCAGGTGCTCGTCGATCGCCTGGTTGAGCGCGTGGTCGAGGCCGCCCGCATCGTTGGCGGCGCCCACGTACACGATGCGGGCCTGGGGCGCGACGGCGTGCGACCACTCCACGTCCAGCGCCTGCTCGATGTACCAGCTCTGCGTCTCCTCGGGATCGCGGGGATACTTGAGCGTGCCCGCCGCCACCACCTCGCGATAGTTGTGAGGATTCAGCCGCGGCAGGCGGTGTTCGCGCGAGAACGTGTTCACGTCGGCCTGGATCGTGGGTGAGAAGAACGACCCCACGATGGCGATCGTCTGATGTCGGCCTGTCAGGCCGAGCCGGTGCAGCCAGTCGAACCCGTAGGCCGAGTCGATCTGGCTGGGCGTGTACCCGCAGGGAATCCACGGCAGGGCCAGGCCAGCCGTGAACGGGTTGCTGAATGCCGTCGAGGTCTGCTGGCCCCAGTAGCTCGAGCACGGCCCGAACGAGTGCCCTGCAGGCGGCGGCGGAGCGGGGCCGGCGGCGGTGGTGTGGGCGGGCCGCGAGAGCGCGAGCGCGCCGTCCAGGCCGGTGATCGCCCGCACGTCGGGGCCGAGCGCGGCGGGCACGCTCGGATCCTGGTTGGGAGCGCGCACCAGCTTGCCGTCGAGCTTGTACAGGTTGATGCTGACCTCGAACGCCTGCTCGACGTGGGCGGTGGTGCCCGCGGCCGTCACGAAGAGGTTGTTCTTCGGCACGTCGACGATGTCGAAGCCCTGGCCCTTGAGCCACTGGCTGACCGCCGCCGTCTCGGCGTCAGACGGCGCGAACCTGGCCCGGAACTGCGCGGGGCTGAGCCACTGGTGATAGCTGCGCGAACCCGGCGTGTAGAGATTCTTCAGGGTGGTGTCGAGGTCGGCGGTATTGCGCCATCCCAGCCACACCGAGAACACCATCCGGTTGGTGTCGGGAGCGGCCTTCGCGCGGCTGGACGGTGCGGCCCACGTGGGTTTCTGGTGCGGCACCACATGGCGCTTGCCCGCCAGTGCGGTGGCAGGCAGGAGCAGCGCTGCACAAACGAGCAACGCGGCTGTCCACAGCACCCGGGGCGTGCCAGAGAAACCCATTGGGTTCCCCATCGTCATAAAGCGGCCTCAAAACCACTCCCATAAGGGGGAACCGGGATGATCCGCCGGCCCAACTGCAACAAACGTGCCAGGCACGTTTGTTGCGTTCGTGCTAGGTGTTACGTTGTCTGGCGAGCAGGGCGAGCCGGTCGGCGTTGACGGCGACGACTGCCACCGAGAGCAGCGGCAGGGCGGGGAGTGCGGCGTCGAACGCGTATACCAGCACCAGGGTCACGCCAAACGAGGCGGTCATGGCCGCCCAACCGGCCCAGCGGCGCAATCCCAGGGTCGCTCCCGCCACCGCGAAAAGCGCGAAGAACGCGATGTCGCTGCAGCCGATCTGCACGACCCCGCCGCCCGGCGGATGCAGGTTGAGCGTGAGCGCGTCGAGCGTGTGCGGGTGGTGCGCAGCGATCTCATGGGTGGGGCCGGCCGCGACACTGAGGATGTCGACCACCGCGATCACCGCGGCGATCGCCACGAACTCGACGGCACCGCCGATGAACGAGCCCAGCAGCATGCCCGCAGCGCTTGCCGCCACGAGCTTGGCGACCGTGGCCGGGGTGTAGGGATGACCCGCGTGGATCAGCCACGCTGCGGCCAGCCCGCCGACGACCAGCGCGCCCAGCAGCGCGGCGGTGGACGGCCTGGGAACCGCCGCGAGCGTCACTGCGAGCGTCACGAGCGGCACCACGATCACCGCCAGAAACGCCACCTGGCCGGCATCGCCGAGCGCCGGCAGCGACGGCGAGATCAGATCGACGGCTGCGAGCGCCCCACCGCGGCCGCGGCACCGGCCCACCGTTCAGTACGGCGGGAGCTGCTCGTACCAGTCGCCCAGAGCCTTGAACGCGAGCCAGAACTCACGCTTGGCCTCGGCGTCGTTCAGCGACGCGTCGATGTCGGGGGTGGCGAGGATCTCGATGGTGGGTGTCCATTGCTCCACCTCTCCCATCGGCGCCGCGGCGGTGACCGCGAGGGGAAATCGCATGCTGTTCAGAAACTCGCGGGTGTCCTCACCCATCATCACGATCACGCGCGGCTGCACGATATGGATCTCGCGGCTGAGCCACAGCCGGGCCTGGGCGAGGTCGGAATCGGACGCATCGATCGCGGCCTTGAGGCAGTCGGTGCCGTAGATCAGCAGCGGATCGATACGCAGCCGCTGCACGCTCTTCAGCACGGCCTGGCCGGTGCGGCCGAAGAACGCCACGCCCTCCTGCACCTCCGCCGGCTGCGGCGCGTACTTCAGCAGCATGATGTCGGCCAGCGGATGGCCCGTGCCCATCACCGGCGCTGCGTCGGGGTGGTTTGAGGCCAGCGCCTCGGCCACCTCGTGCCCAAGCTGGTTGATCTCGGAGATGGCCTTGGCCTGATAGCGCTCGTAGATCTGGTCGTCAGCCACGCTCACGCTTTCGCTATTCGGCGGGAGCCCCTGGAAGCCTGCTCCAGACGCGGCCGAACTGCCATCTTGGTTGGGTGAGTTTGCAAGTTAGTCAATATCAAATGATGCAATCTCGGGTCGATCACCGGATCGTCATTGTCGCATGTCCTTTGAGGAGCGAAGCTCACCATGAACAGATCGCGTTTGAAGCGCGTGACCACTGCAGCGGCTGCTCTCGCGGCGGTGGCCACGTGTACGTCGCCGGGGCTCGCCGGGGCCTGGGTCGTCCACGAGTCGGGTAACCGCAGCAACCTGCAGCACCCCTCGGACTGGGCGGCGCCGACCACAGGCCAGCAGTGCCTGACCGCCGGCGTCGACACGGCCCAGCTTCCGCTCGCCGGGTGCAACAGCGCGCTGCCGGATCCCAACGGCGGCGGCGCGCTGAGCCTTGCCACGAGCACCGATTCGGACCGGTCGAAGTGGGTTGCCGGGGCCATCATGCTGAAGCGGTCGATCCCGGTCGCCGAGGGCGTCGATCTGACGTTCAAGGCGGCCATGTGGGGGGCGCCGCCAAACCAACACGGCGACGGGATCTCAGTGATCCTGCAAAACGGCGATCTGCCCATCGACTGGGGCACCTCGTTCAGCCGCGACGAGTCTTCCTATCTCGGCTACCTGCCACGGTTCTCGTCCACCCCGGACGGTCTTCCCAACGCGCTGGCGGGAATTGGATTTGACAGCTTCGGCCTGTTCCTGGGTGGGCTCGACCCGCTCGGCACCTGCCACGACCCGTTCGGGCCGGGCATGGGCCAGCCCGGCAAGGTGTCGGTGCGCGGCCCCGGCAACAGCTTCAGCGGGTACTGCACGGTCGCCTACACGCCGACTGCGACCACCTTCACCGGCGACACGCGCGCCGGGGCGACGCACAGCTATCAGGTGCTGATCCCGCCGCAGCCGGCGATCGCAAACCAGGACCTGATCGTCAAGGTGGACGGCGTCACGCAGCTGTCGGTGCCTCTGACCGATCTCGTCTCGACCGGGTACACCGGCCCCAACATCACCACGGTGCACGCGTTTCGCATCGGCCTCGCCTCGAACACCGGCCACAACTATGACCACAACGAGATCTACGACGTGAACGTGCGCCCGGCCGCGGCGCTGCTGCTGGGCCAGAGACCCGCGAAACGACGTTCTCACACCAGGGGCAGGTGACCCACTACAAGTTCATGCTGACCAACGTCGGCACGGTGCCGCTCAACCACCTGGCGGTCGACTATCACCGCGGCGGCACGTTCAACAAGCACGACCTGAAATGCCCCGACATCTGGCTGCAGCCCGGTCAGACGGTGCCGTGCACCGCCTGGCATCGGGTCACCGTCCTGGAGATGAAGGGAAAGCGCGTGCGCGACACCATGTATGCCTGGGGCTTCACCCAGTCCACCCGCAAGGTCTACGCGCCGTCGCACGGCGGCACGATGGACTACAAGGAGGCTCCCGGGCAGCACCGGGCCGGCAGTATCAACCAGCAAGGGCACGCCGTCTGATCGAACCGGCGAACCGCTACCGGCCGCCGACCTGATGGGCCCACTTCAGACCCTGCAGGTAGAGCAGGCTCTTGGGCCTGCGCTCGATGCGGTTGTGGCGCAGCGCCATCATGAACTCCTCGCTGCCGTCAAAGCGCGGCAGCTGGTTGATGGCCGTACCGATGCCGGGCAGCACGTGTGCGTCGGAGCCGGCCGCCTGCACGAGGTTGTACTTGGTCGCAAACCGCAGCGCATCCTCGTTGAATGATTCGAACAGAAGCCGCGAGTTGTACACCTCGAAGATGTCGATCTGATCGAGGCAGCGCAGGAGCGTCGCCGGGTCGGGGATGGTGTGCATGCGGTCGAACGGGTGCGGCATGTAGACCAGACCGTTCTGGTCGTGGATCGCCGCGATCGTGTCGGCCATGCTCATATCGCGCTCGATGCGCTCGGTCAGGTACATACCGATCACCTCGCCCTGCGCCGTCATCACCTCTTCGCCGGCGATCACGATCAGCGGCTTGCCCTCGGCGGCCACGATCTGCTGGGCCTCGAGCGCGCCCGCCAGCTCGTTGTGGTCGGTGATGGCGATGGCGCCCAGACCCTGCTCGATGCAGTGGTCGATCAGATCGCGCACGGGCGTCGCGCAGTCGTGTGAATGGTTGGTGTGCATGTGGAAGTCGGCCAGGATCTCGGACGGCTGCGGTACCGGTGTCCGGCTGCGGGTGTTGCGGCGATGGCCGCGCAGTTCCTCGTAGCGGGCCTCGAGCCGCTGTGCCACGCGCGGGAACCGGGCGGCGGCCGCGGCGGTCTGGCTGCGCGCGGATACCTGCGCGCGCAGAGCGGCATCGCCTAGCAGCCGCTCGGTGGCAGCGGCCGCGAGTGGGGGTTGGTCGGCCGAATATCCCAGGGTGATCTCATCGGGCCCGGTGGCCGACACCACGCTGCAGCCGCTGGCCAGTGCTTCCCAGATCAGCGGCTGATGGGCATCGGGGGCTGCCACGAACACATCTGCGTCGGCCAGTACCGCGGCGCGGGCGGGGGCGTCTTCGGGGCCTGAGGTGTGCACCCGGCCGCGGGCGGCCGGCGGCACGTACGGGCGCAGCGGCCGGCGCGCGCGGCGCACCCAGAGCAGCGTCAGCGAGAGGTCGGGCGAGGACGCCACGAGCCGGATCAGCGCCTTGACCACCAGGCGGCTCTCGGGTGTCCACTCCGCCACGATGTGCGTTCCGCGGCGGTCACCCGGCGCGAAATCGGCCGACACCCCGGCGGGGATCAGCGTGTAGTCGCCGGGATAGTGCTCACCGGCGAGCGCCGCAGCCTCGGGACTGGTGGCCAGAAGCGCATCGATGCGCGCCAGGTAGCGCTCGCGCGACGCACTGCGCAGCGGGTAGGTGACGGCTGGATCAGTCGTGCTGTGGAACGTTGCCGCGGTCAGCGCTCTCGAGTGCTTGAGGGCGGCCAGCGCCAGGCCGGGCCGCAGCGGATCGTGGGCGTGCACCACATCGAACTCGCTCTCGCGCACGGCCAGCCCCACGTTGGCGCTGGCCGCCACCGGCAATCCCGCCCCGCGCCGCCGGCCGCGCTGGCGCAGCGGCACGGCCGGAGCGACCGCCACCACCAGAGGCTCGCCGTCGAGTGCGGTGAGTGCTTCGGTATCGCCGGCCGCAAGCGAGCGCAGGCGCCGGCGCCCAGCCCTCAGCGCGTGGCTGGAGGAGCTGGGCGCGAGCACCGTCACCAGGTGGCCGCGATCCGCCAGGGCGGTCGCGATCCCGCGCACGTGTTCGGCCACCGGGTGTGAGCCGGTCAGCGTGTACGGGCATGCCAGGCAGAGCTTCAGTGGCATGCGCCTGCTAGCTCTTGGCGGTCTGCTTTGCCGCCTTGGTCGACTTCTTCTTCTCGGAGGGGCGGTACTTGCGGATGAACTCCTCGACCCCGTCGCGGCACTCGTCGTCGGGATGCTGCACCGGCGGCGACTTCATGAAGTAGGCCGACGGCCACTCCAACGCCCCGGACAGGCCGTTGTCCAAACCGAGCTTGGCGCACCGCACGGCGTCGATCACGATGCCGGCAGAGTTGGGCGAGTCGACCACCTCGAGCTTCAGCTCGATGTTCAGCGGCACGTCGCCGAACGAGCGGCCCTCCAGGCGGATGTAGGCCCACTTGCGGTCCTCGAGCCAGGCGACGTGGTCCGACGGCCCGATGTGCACGTTCTTCTCGCCGATGTCGTAGTCGAGCTGCGAGGTCACGGCGTTGGTCTTGGAGATCTTCTTGGACTCAAGCCGCTCGCGCTCGAGCATGTTCAGGAAGTCGGTGTTGCCGCCCACGTTCAGCTGGTGGGTGCGCTCGAGCCGCACGCCGCGCTCCAGGAACAGGCGGGCCAGCTTGCGATGCACGATGGTGGCGCCGACCTGCGACTTGATGTCGTCGCCGATGATCGGCAGCCCGGCCGCCTCGAACCGGCGCCGCCAGTACGTCTCGCGGGCGATGAACACCGGGACGCAGTTGACGAACGCACAGCCGGCCGCGAGCACCTGCTCGACGTACCATTTGGTGGCCTCCTCCGAGCCCACCGGCAGGTACGAGACCACCACATCGGTCCTGGTGGCGCGCAGGATCTCGGCCACGTCGGCGGTCTCGCCGGGAGCCTTGGTGATGACCTTGCTGAGGTACTTGCCGATGCCGTCGTGGGTCATGCCGCGGTTCACCTTCACGCCGGCATTCGGCACGTCGGAGAACTTCACGGTGTTGTTCTGGCCCGAGAAGATCGCCTTGCTCAGGTCCTTGCCGACCTTGTCGGCATCCACGTCGAATGCGGCGGTGAACTCGATGTCCGAGATGTGGTACCCGCCCAGGTCGACATGCATCAGCCCGGGCACGGTCTCAGCGGCATCGGCGTTGCGGTAGTACTCGACACCCTGCACCAGGGACGATGCGCAGTTGCCGACGCCGACGATGGCGACGCGCACTTTGCCGGTAGACGGGCGGTGCCCGTTCTGGGAGGCCGTCTCGGCCATGGTCATACCTCCGATTGGGATGTGGCTAGGGAACGGCGAACGAAATCGACGCGCTGCCAGACGGTGAAGGCCGTCAGCGCTGCGAGCAGGTACATCGCGTAGGGCAGCGACCCGTAGCCGGCGAACGGCAGCGCGATCGCCACGAGCACGATGCGCTCGGTACGGGTCATCAGGCCAACCTCGCACTTCAGCCCGATGGCTTCGGCCTTGGCGCGGGTGTAGCTGACCAGGAACGAGCCGACCAGCGCCACGAACACGCTGGCCAGCGCCCAGGTCTTGCCCTGGGCCGAGAGCACGAGCGCGATCGAGCCCAGGATCAGGCCTTCGCTGATGCGGTCGGTGGTGGAATCCAGGAACCCGCCGAACGGCGTCAGCTTGCCGTGGGCGCGGGCCAGGGCGCCGTCGAGGATGTCGAACACCGACCCGGCCAGGAATGCGACGAACGCCCAGCCGTAGTCGTTGCGGTAGATCAGGACGGCTGCGAGGCCGTTCAGCGACAGGCCCGCGACGGTCAGCTGGTTGGGGGTGACCGGAAGCGACTCGAACCGGCCCATCAGCCGCATACCGAGGCTGCGGCCGCCTGTGGTGTACCCGTGTTTGAGACGGGCAAGCATCGCACTCATCGACGCCACTATACCACGGGAGCTATGTGGAGAGTGTGGCGGTGCTCGATTGCGTCCCTGCCGGAGGCAGGTGCATGCGCTCCCGGGCGCTGGCCGGAAGGGTGGGGTGGTAGCGCTCGATCACCCAGGCGGTGGTGAGCGCGACGCTGGCCGTCAGCGCGCCCATGATCGCATCCAGCCAGAAATGGTTGCCGGTGGCCACGATCGAGAAGATGATCAGCGGCGGATAGAATAGCCAGATGTAGCGCAGCGGGCGGTGCTTGACCAGGAAGAAGCAGGTCAACGCCGTGATCAGCGAATAGCAGGTGTGGATGCTGGGGATCGCGGCGTACGGGTTGGTGAGCTGTTTCAGCCCGTCCGAGTAGGTGTTGATCGACGCGTAGCGGTCGAGCGTGTCGGTGAACCCGAGGTCGGTCAGGAACCGCGGCGGGGCGGCGGGGAAGAACGTGAACCCGAGGAGCGCGATCCCGTCGGCCACGAACACCGCGTTGCGGATGAAGTAGTAGTGCTTGTTGCGCCGCAGGTAGAGCCAGAACAGGAACACGGTCGTGATGGTGAAGTGGGCGTGGAAGTACGTGAAGTCGGCGATATCCAGGGCCCAGGTGCGGTGCAGTGCCCAGTTCTGCACATCCAGTTCGGTGAAGATGCCCAGCGAGCGCTCGACCGAGACGATGTCGTCGGCGTGCCGAAACGACGCCTGCACCGTGCCCAGCGAGTGGCCGCGGGTGAGTTCGTAGGCGACATCGACGATGGTGAACAGCACCAGCTGCCGGATGAAGTCGCCCCAACCCTTGGGCAGGTACCGCTCGATGTAGCGGAACGGCCGCAACACCGTCCGTGCGCGGCGCTCGTCGCGTTCTCCTGCCACCATCTCACCCATAACCCGGCATCCTAGATCACCGATGTGACAGGATGGTTGACTCCCCCGGGATTGGGGTGTTACCCGCCGATGTGCGACATCTCGACCTTGCGGTCGCCCGGCGATGCGGCGGCGCGCAGTTCCGAGTAGCGGTCGTCGCGCCGTCCCCAGATCGCGCCGATGCGCTCTTCCAGGGCAGTGGCGCCGTCCTCCGAGCGCACGATGGCGCGCAGATCGTGGCCGCGCGACCCGAAGAGGCACGTGTAGAGCCGGCCTTCGGCCGAGAGCCGGGCACGCGTGCAGCCTCCGCAGAACGGCTGGGTGACCGACGCGATGACGCCGATCTCGCCGCTGCCGTCGGCGTAGCGGTACCGCCTGGCGACCTCGCCGGGATAGTGCGGGGCCAGCGCCTCGAGCGGCCACTCGGCGCCGATCGTCTCGAGCAGCTCGGCGGCGGGTACCACGTCGTCCATCCGCCACCCGTTGGTGTTGCCGACGTCCATGAACTCGATCAGCCGCAGCGTGTGGCCGGTGCCGCGGAAGCGCCGGGCCAGGTCGATCACGCCGTCGTCGTTTACGCCGCGCTTGACGACCGTGTTGACCTTGATCGGCCCGAGGCCGGCGGCGGCGGCCACGTCGATCGCATCGAGCACGCGGGACACGGGGAAGTCGACGTCGTTCATGGCCCGGAATACCGCGTCGTCGATGGAGTCCAGACTGACCGTGACGCGGTCGAGCCCGGCCGCGACCAGGGCGTCGGCCTTGCGCGCGAGCAGCGATCCGTTGGTGGTCATCGCGATATCCTCGATGCCGTCGATCTCGCGCAGCATCGCCACCAGCCGCTCGACGTCGCGGCGCAGCAGCGGCTCGCCGCCGGTCAGCCGCAGCTTGCGCACGCCCAGCCCGGCAAAGACCCGCGCCACCCGGGTGATCTCCTCGAAGGTCAGAAGCTGGGAGCGGCGCAGAAACTCGAATCCCGGCCCGAACAGCTCCTTGGGCATGCAGTAGACGCAGCGGAAGTCGCACCGGTCGGTGACCGAGATCCGCAGGTCGCGCATCGGCCTCTGCAGCTGATCGTGCACGTCGGGCATGCACTCAGCGTACCTGGCGCGCGTTTATGCGGCTCGCCGCAAGGCGAGCCGCATAAACAGAAGCAGCAGCCAACCGAGCAATCAGAGGTGCCTGGCTCGTTTTATGCGGGCGCAGCACGCATAAAAGTGCCTGGCACCACGCGGTTTGGCCTGACGCCATCCGTTCGGCGTCATCGTTGTGGCAAGTATTGCGTATGCGTCGGGCCGTGTGAATAAGAGGGGTCAGTCGCCTTTTATTCACGAGCAGCGCTTCGTGTGCATCCGGCGGGGCCGTGCATAAAATGCGACAGACCCCGCTTCTCGCGACCGTGGCGGCCGCTCTTGCCGACCACCTCTCGCCGGCGACTCGCCGCTCAACGCCCTGGCAGCTCCTCCAGAAATCTGCTATAACTCGACTTAGATTTTGTGAGTCTGTATGCCTAAACGTGAACAAGGAGTGAAGTCAATGAGCAAAGTGATCGGCATCGACCTGGGGACGACCAACTCGTGTATGGCAGTGATGGAGGGCGGGGAGCCCACCGTCATCCCCAATGCCGAAGGCGGTCGCACCACCCCCTCGGTGGTCGCATTCGCCAAGGACGGCCAGCGGCTGGTGGGCACCCCCGCCAAGCGCCAGGCGGTCACCAACCCCAAGAACACGGTCTTCTCGATCAAGCGCTTCATGGGCCGCAAGGCCGCCGAGGTGTCCGAGGAGCAGAAGATCGTCCCGTACGAGGTCGTGTCCGGTCCCAACGGCGACGCCCGCGTGCAGGCCGAGGACAAGACCTTCCCGCCGCCGGAGATCTCGGCGATGATCCTGCAGAAGCTCAAGACCGATGCCGAGGCGTTCCTCGGCGAGACGGTCAGCGAGGCCGTCATCACCGTCCCGGCGTACTTCAACGACGCCCAGCGCAACGCCACCAAGGACGCCGGCAAGATCGCCGGCCTGAACGTGCTGCGCATCATCAACGAGCCGACCGCCGCGTCGCTGGCCTACGGCCTCGACAAGGAGGGCGACCAGACGATCCTCGTGTTCGACCTGGGCGGCGGCACCTTCGACGTGTCCATCCTGGAGCTGGGCGAGGGCGTGTTCGAGGTGAAGGCCACCTCGGGTGACAACCACCTGGGCGGCGACAACTTCGACAAGGCCGTCGTCGACTGGCTGATCGCCGAGTTCAAGCGCGACAACGGCATCGACCTGGGCAACGACCCGATGGCCCTGCAGCGGCTGTACGAGGCCGCCGAGAAGGCCAAGATCGAGCTGTCGACCACGCAGTCGACCAACATCAACCTGCCGTTCATCACGGCCGACGCCGAGGGCCCCAAGCACCTCGACACGACCCTGTCGCGGTCGAAGCTGAGCGAACTCACGCACGACCTGGTCGAGCGCACCGTCGGCCCGACCAAGCAGGCTCTGGCCGACGCCGGACTCGAGTCCAGCGGCATCGACCAGGTGATCCTGGTCGGCGGCATGACCCGCATGCCGGCCGTGCAGGAGAAGGTCAAGGAGCTGATCGGCAAGGAGCCCCACCGCGGTGTGAACCCCGACGAGGTCGTCGCCATCGGCGCCGCGATCCAGGCGGGCGTGCTGAAGGGTGAGGTCAAGGACGTGCTGCTGCTCGACGTGACCCCGCTCTCGCTGGGCATCGAGACCAAGGGCGGCGTGTTCACCAAGCTGATCGACCGCAACACCACGATCCCCACCCGCAAGTCGGAGGTCTTCTCGACCGCCGAGGACGGCCAGCCGTCGGTGGAGATCCACGTGCTGCAGGGCGAGCGCGAGATGGCCACCTACAACAAGACCCTGGGCAAGTTCCAGCTGGTCGGAATCCCGCCGGCTCCGCGCGGTGTGCCGCAGATCGAGGTCACGTTCGACATCGACGCCAACGGCATCATCAACGTGTCGGCCAAGGACAACGGCTCGGGCAACGAGCAGAAGATCCAGATCCAGGGCGGCTCGGGTCTGTCCGACGCCGAGGTCGACGCGATGGTCTCCGACGCCGAGTCGCATGCCGAGGACGACAAGCGGCTGCGCGACCTGGCCGAGGCCAAGAACACCGCCGAGCAGGTCATGTACGCGACCGAGAAGAGCCTGTCCGAGCACGAGGACAAGCTCGACGACGAGACCAAGACCGACATCCGCGCCAAGATCGACGCCGTGCGCACCTCGCTCGAGGGCGACGACCCGGCCGACATCCGGACCAAGATGGAGGCGCTGCGCGAGGCCTCGTTCAAGCTGGGCGAGCTGGTCTACCAGCAGGCCCAGGCCGCTTCCGGCACCGGCACCAACGGTGCCGCCAACGGCGACGTGGCCGACGACTCCGAGGAGGAGATCGTCGACGCCGAGGTCGTGGACGAGACCGAGACCGGTGACCGCGCGTGAACCGCATGCCTGACGAGCGGGCCGAGCTCGAGTTCGACCAGAACGACGACAACCGCCGGCTCCCCTGAGGAGCCGGCGGCAGGCGTCGAGGTCGAGTCCGACCTCGACGAGGCGCGGCGCAAGGGCGAGGAGTACCTCGCCGACCTGCGCCGCGTGGCCGCCGATTTCGACAACTTCCGAAAGCGGGTCGCGCGAGACGCCGAGGAGCAGTCTCGGCGCGCGATCGAGGGCGTCGTGGCCGAGCTCTTGCCGGTGCTCGACAACCTCGACCGGGCGCTCGACGCATCCGACCATCACGAGCCGGCCAAGGTGGCCGAGGGCGTGCAGCTGGTGCGCCAGCAGCTGGCCGATCTTCTGGGCCGGCGCGGTCTCGAGCCGATCGCCGCAGAGCCGGGCGACGCGTTTGACCCGCACGTGCACGAGGCGCTCTCCCACCAGCTCTCCGAGCATCCCGAAGGCACGATCGCGGCCGTCTGGCAGCCCGGCTACCGGCTGGGCACCCGCGTCGTGCGGGCCGCCCGCGTGGTCGTCTCGAGCGGCCCACCTCAGCCTGAGGACGGCTGATCCCCCACATGGCGACGCACTACGAGACCCTGGGCGTTCCCAAGAACGCGAGCCAGGACGACATCAAGAAGGCCTACCGCAAGCTGGCCCGCCAGTACCACCCCGACGCCAATCCCGGCGACTCGAGTGCCGAGGAGCGGTTCAAGCAGGTCGGCCAGGCCTACGACGTGCTGTCGGATCCCGAGAAGCGCAAGCAGTACGACATGTTCGGGCAGACCTTCCGTAACGGTGCCGGCCCGCAGCCGGGGCCGGGCCAGGGGCCGTTCGACTTCTCGGGCGGGGCCGCGAACTTCGACCTGGGCGACCTCTTCGGTGGACTCTTCAACCGCGGCGGCGGCGGGCGCGGCTCCGCGCGGGCCGTCGACGCGCGGCGCCGACGTGGAGGTGCAGGTCGAGCTGGGGTTCGACGACGCGCTCGAGGGCGCGACCGTGCGCGTGCCGGTCGAGAAGGCCAACGCCTGTCCCGACTGCCGCGGATCGGGCGCCGCGCCGGGTACGTCACCCACCATCTGCCCCGACTGCAAGGGCCGCGGCGTGATCTCGGAGAGCCAGGGATTCTTCGCGCTCAACCACCCCTGCCCGCGCTGTAACGGCGGCGGCACGGTGATCGATCATCCGTGCCCGCGCTGCCATGGGGCTGGCCGGGTGCGCTCGACCAAGACCTATCAGGTGCGGATTCCGGCGGGCGTCAAGGACGGCAGCCGCATCAAGGTTGCGGGCAAGGGCGAGGCGGGGCCGCGCGGTGGGACGCCGGGCGACCTCTATGTGGTCACCAAGGTGCGCCCCAGCCCGCTCTACACGCGGCGCGGCGACGATCTGGTGATCGACGTGCCGGTGACCTTCACCGAGGCGGCGATGGGCTCGCAGGTCGAGCTGCCGACTCCCGACGGCAAGACCGTGCGCGTCAAGGTGCCGGCCGGCTCGACCGACGGCAAGCTGCTGCGCGTCAAGGGCCGCGGCGCGCCCAAACTGAAAGGCAGCGGCAACGGCGACCTGCTGGCGCGGATCCGCATTGCGGTGCCGTCCAAGCTTTCCAAGCAGGAGCGCGAGGCGCTCGAGAAGCTGCAGGAGATCCAGCGCGCCAGCCACGGCGATCCGCGCGACCGGCTGTTCGAGGAGCGCTCGGCGTGACCGCCGGCCGCTACTCGATCTCGGTGGCCGCCGAGCTCACCGGGCTGCATCCGCAGACGCTGCGGGTGTACGAGGCCCGGGGGCTGGTGCGGCCCACGGCGCACGGCGGGCGGCACGCGCCGCTACTCCGACGCCGATCTGGTGCGGCTGCAGAAGATCACCGAACTCACCACCGAGTTCGGCATGAACCTGGCGGGTGCCGGCCGTGTGCTCGAACTCGAGGACACCGTCGCCGCCTTGAACCGCGAGCTCGCCCGGCTGGAGGCCCAGATGTACGAGGCCGCCCAGGCCGTGCAGCAGCGAGCTCGCCCAGGTGCACCGGACATACCGGCGCGACCTGGTCGTCTACGAACCCCCCAAACATCCGGAGCCATGGACTTTCAGAAGCTGACAATCAAATCGCAGGAGGCGTTCGCCGCCGCGCAGGGCGCGGCCCTCGAACGTGGCAATCCCGAGATCACCCCTGACCATCTGCTGCTCGCGCTGCTCGACCAGGAGGCCAGCGTCGCCGGCCGTGTGCTGGAGAAGGCGGGCGAGCCGGCCGCCGCAGTGCGCGCCGCCGACCGAGGAGCGCGTCGCGCGGCTGCCGCGCATGGAAGGCGGCAACGCCACGCCGCCGGCCAGCCGGGCGATGCGCGACGTGCTCGAGGCGGCGTTCAGCGAGGCCGAGAGCCTCAAGGACGAGTACGTGGCCGTCGAGCATCTGCTGCTCGCGCTGGCCGATCGCGCCCAGCTCGACCGCGGCGCCATCATGAAGGCGCTGGTCGAGGTGCGCGGTGGACAGCGGGTCAGTTCGCCCGACGCCGAGGGCACCTACGAGGCGCTGGCCAAGTTCGGCCGCGACCTGACCGAGGCCGCCGAGCGCGGCAAGCTCGATCCCGTGATCGGCCGCGACCAGGAAGTGCGGCGCGTCATCCAGGTGCTGTCGCGGCGCACCAAGAACAACCCCGTGCTGATCGGCGAGCCCGGCGTGGGCAAGACCGCCATCGTCGAGGGCCTGGCCCAGCGCATCACCTCCGGCGACGTGCCGGGCAGCCTCGAGGGCAAGCGCGTGTGGGCGCTGGACGTGGGCTCGCTGGTGGCGGGCACCAAGTACCGCGGCGAGTTCGAGGAGCGGCTCAAGGCGGTGCTGGCCGAGATCAGCTCGGCCGAGGGCAACGTGATCATCTTCATCGACGAGCTGCACACGATCGTCGGCGCCGGCAAGGCCGAGGGCGCGGTCGACGCCGCCAACCTGCTGAAGCCGATGCTGGCCCGCGGCGAGCTGCGCGCGATCGGCGCCACCACGCTCGACGAGTACCGCCAGTACATCGAGAAGGACGCGGCGCTCGAGCGGCGGTTCCAGCCGGTGATGGTGGGCGAGCCCAGCGTGACCGACACCATTGCGATCCTGCGCGGGCTGAAGGAGCGCTACGAGGTGCACCACGGCGTGCGCATCTCCGACGACGCGATCGTGGCCGCGGGCATGCTCTCCGACCGCTACATCGCCGACCGGTTCCTGCCCGACAAGGCGATCGACCTGATCGACGAGGCCGCCTCGCGGCTGAAGATCGAGATCGACTCGATGCCGCAGGAGATCGACGAGGTGCAGCGGCGCGTGATCCAGCTCGAGATCGAGCAGGCCGCCATGGAGAACGAGACCGCCCAGACGGCGGTCGAGCGCCGCGATGCGCTGGCCGAGGAGCTCGCCAACCTGCGCGAGCAGCTGGACGGCATGAAGGCCGAGTGGGACGCCGAGAAGACGGCCATCCAGTCGGTGCAGTCGCTCAAGGCGGTCATCGAGGACACGCGGGCCGAGGCCGAGCGGGCGCAGCGCGACGCAGATCTGCAGCGCGCCGCCGAGCTCACCTACGGCCAGCTGCCGATGCTCGAGAAGCGAGCTCGAGGCGGCCACCGGCCGGCTCGAGGAGATCCAGACCGGTTCGCCGCTGCTCAAGGAGGAGGTGGGCTCGGAGGACATCGCCGAGGTCGTCGCCAGCTGGACGGGCATCCCGGTCAGCCGGCTGCTCGAGGGCGAGCTGGAGAAGCTGGTGCACATGGAGAGCCGGCTGCACGAGCGCGTGATCGGCCAGGACGAGGCCGTCTCGGCGGTGGCCAACGCCATCCGCCGCTCGCGGGCCGGACTGGGCGATCCCGACCGGCCGATCGGCTCGTTCATCTTCCTCGGCCCCACCGGCGTCGGCAAGACCGAGCTGGCCAAGGCGCTGGCCGAGTTCCTGTTCGACACCGAGAAGGCGATGGTGCGGATCGACATGTCGGAGTACATGGAGAAGCACTCCGTGTCGCGGCTGGTGGGTGCGCCGCCGGGCTACGTCGGCTACGACGAGGGCGGCCAGCTGACCGAGGCCGTGCGCCGCCGGCCGTACTCGGTGCTCCTGCTGGACGAGATCGAGAAGGCGCATCCGGACGTGTTCAACGTGCTGCTGCAGCTGCTCGACGACGGCCGCCTGACCGATGGCCAGGGCCGTACGGTCGACTTCCGCAATACCATCGTGATCATGACGAGCAACGCCGACAACCTCGAGGCCACGTTCCGGCCCGAGTTCCTCAACCGGATCGACGACATCGTGCGGTTCTCGGCGCTCGAGCGCGAGCAGCTGGGCAAGATCGTGCGGCTGCAGGTCGAGGCGCTGCGCGGCCGGCTGGCCGACCGCGGGATCGGGCTGGATCTGTCCGACGAGGCGGCGGCAGTGCTGATCGAGAAGGGCTACGACCCGGTGTACGGCGCGCGGCCGCTGAAGCGCACGATCCAGCGTGAGCTGGAGAATCCGCTGGCGCTCGAGGTGCTGGCCGGCAGCGCCGCCGACGGTGACACCGTGCGGGTCGGCGCCGAAGGCGAGAGCCTCGTGATCTCGGTCGACCACGACCGCGAGGCCGTACCCGCCGGATGAGTGCGCGCTCCCAGCCGGAACGGCTGTCCGACCTGTTCGCATCGGCCGTGCACCGGCTGGGAGCGGTGTGGCCCGACCTCCTGGTCGCCTCGCTCGTGGCCGTGGGGCTCGCGACCATCCCCGGCGTGGTCGTGCACTACTCCGGGGGCACCGGGTCGGACGTGTTCGTGGCCTCGGCGTTCGCCTACGGCGTGGCGTACTTCGCGTTCGTGGGGTTCGTGGTGCTGCGCGGGCTGCCGCAGGGCGCGCCGCGGCACCGGGTGGTGGCCACCTATGCGCTCTCGATCCCGGTGGGGCTGATCGCCGGGCTGCTGTTGCTGGTGCTCCAGCCGTTCGTGGTGATCGTGGTGCCGCTCTACTGGATGGCGGTGCCGGCCGTGGCCGCAGGTGATGCGTCGGCCTGGAAGGCGCCGGTGCTGGCCGGTGGCCTTGCGGTGCGCAACTTCGGCCGGACGTGGGCGGTGTGGCTCGTGACGATGGTGTTCTCGGCCCCGGTGATCGTGTCGATGTTCCTGATCGTCACCGCGTTTTCGAGTGGCACGGTCTCGCAGCTGCTGGCGCTGGCCTGCTCGGTGCCGATCGTCTGGCCGTTCTCGGCGCTCTTCGTGCGCGCGCTCTACGGCGATCTCACGGGCCGGCGGGTGCTGGCCGTGCAAGATCGCAGAGATGCGTGAATAGAAAGTGTCAGGCAGTTTTTATTCACCGTTGACCTCGACGTGCAGCCGCGCGGCCTCGGCGTGAATACAAACTGCCTGACACTTTCTATTCACTAACCAACGTCCGATCCAGGCCGGGTACCATCCGGCGCCGTGAGTAGGCGTAAAAGGAATTGGGTGATCGCCGTCTCGGCGGTTATGGTTTTGGGCCTGGCGCTGGCAGCCGGCGGCTACTGGTTTGCCAAGCAGCGGGTGGGCGACCTGCGCAACGGCGACCAGGTGCCGTTCACCAGCACCGCCGACCCCCTGCCGAGCAGTTCGACGACCACCGGCACCAGCAAGGCGGCGCGGGCCGCCGCCCGCAACGGGCCGCCCTGGCCGTTCTACGGACGCACGCTCAGCCGCACCCGTGACGCGTCCGATCTGACCAACATCCATCCGCCCTACCGGGGCGTCTGGCGTCGCCAGGGCGGCGGACTGCTCGAATACCCGCCCGCCTACGCCGACGGCGTGCTCTACGAGTTTTCCGACGCCGGAACGCTCACGGCCTTCGACGTGTTCACCGGCAAGCACCTCTGGCGCAAGCACGAGCAATCCGGCTCCGAGCCGCCGCTGGGCTCGCCTGCGATCGGTGGCCACTACCTGTACATGTCGATCGGCGACAGCCTGATCGCCGTGCAGCGCGGCAACGGCCACTCCGTGTGGCGGCTCAATACCGGCAGCGCCATGGAGGGTTCGCCCGCGGTGTGGCACGGCACCGTGTACGTCGGCCGGCTGGACGGGGCGATGCTGGCGGTTTCGGCCAAGACCGGCCGCCTGATCTGGACATATCGCACCTCCGGGCCCGTCAAGCACGGCCCCGCGGTGGTCAACGGGCGGCTCTACTTCGGC
Organism: uncultured Actinomycetes bacterium; assembly: GCA_963796875.1. Classification (GTDB taxonomy): domain Bacteria; phylum Actinomycetota; class Thermoleophilia; order Gaiellales; family JAICJC01; genus CAVPTL01. The sequence continues at coordinate 184,220 of CAWCNL010000002.1, read as the reverse complement.
GACTACGCGGGCGTCATGTACTGCGTGTCGGCCAAGACCGGCCGCCTGATCTGGCGGACGTCGACCGCGGGGCTGGCGGGCGGCTATCGGTCGGGAGGGTTCTACTCGACTCCCGCCGTTGCCTACGGCCGGGTGTACGTCGGCAACACCGACGGCAAGGTCTACTCGTTCGATGCCGCCAACGGCCAGGAGGCGTGGTCGACCACGCTGCCGGGGTGGGCGTACGGGTCGCCGGCGGTGTCCGCCGGCCGCGTGTTCGAGACGTCGTCGGGCGGCGCGTTCGTCGCGCTCAACGCCCGCACCGGCGTTGAGCTGTGGCGCCATCAGCTGCCCTACGAAACGCTCTCCTCGCCGACCGTGATCGGGTCGGTCGTGTACGTGTCCGACCGTGGTGCCAGTGGCGCCTCCAAGGGCCAGTCGTTCGGCTACAACACCGGCAACGGCAAGCTGGTGTGGCAGTTCGGCGACGGTAAGTACTCGACCGCGATCGCGGCGGCCGGACGGCTCGTAGTGGTCGGATTCGGCACGATCTACGTGATGAAGCCGCGCGGCTGAGACTCAGCGGTTGAAGTACGCGGTGGCGATCTGGCCGGCCAGCTCGGCGTTCGAAGCGATCATCGCCGAGTGCGCAGCGAGGGTGCGGCCGCGCGTGGCGGCGTGCAGTTGCGCCAGGACGAACGGGGTCAGGTCGATGCCGTCGACACCCCCTTCGGCGGCGCTCGAGATTGCCTCGGCGATCAGCGGCTCGAGTTCCTCGGGTTCGAGTGCCACATCCTCGGGCACGGCATTGGCGATCAGGATCGCCGTCGACCGCGACAGCCCCCAGTGGGCGGCCGCGACGGCGGCGAGGGTGCCGGCACGGTCGGCCCGATCGCTCAGCTCGATGCCGCTCGAACGGGCGTAGTAGAACGGAAAGTGGTCGATGCGATAGCCGATCACCGGTACGCCGTAACTCTCCAGCAGCTCGAGGGTGGCCGGCGTGTCCAGAAACGCGCGGGCACCCGAGCAGACCACGCAGACAGGGCTGCGGCCCAGCTCGAGCAGGTCGGCCGAGATGTCACCCGACGCGGCCCAGCCGCGGTGTGCGCCGCCGATGCCGGCGGTGGCCATGAAGTGGATGCCCGCCGACGTGCACACCGCCATCGTGCCCGCCACGGTGGTCGCGCCGCACATGCCCGACACCACGGTGGCGCCCAGCTCGCGCGGGCCCACCCTGCGCACCTCGGGCTCGGTCGCGAGCCGGTCGATCTGGGCGTCATCGAGGCCGACGTGGATGCTGCCGTCGATGATCCCGATCGCGGCCGGGACGGCCCCCGCTGCGCGGACTCGCGCCATCGCCGCGCGCGCAGCGTCGGCGCCGAGCGGGGCAGGGAGGCTGTGGGCGATCAACGCCGATTCCAACCCCACCACCGGATCTGACCGAGTCAGCGCCCGCTGCACCTCCGGGGCGATCTCGAGGAGTCCCGAGGGGTGCCGAGTCACCGGCCGATGTTACACTCGCGAGAAGTGTCTACTCAGGCATCCGTACGCTATTGCGCCAACCACCCCAAGGTGGAGACGGCGGTTTCCTGCTCGAACTGCGGCAAACCGATCTGCCCGGACTGCATGGTCATGGCGCCGGTCGGCATCAAATGCCGGGAGTGCGCGCGCATGCCGCGATCGGCGCGGGTCAGTCTGCGGCCGCAGAAGGCGGTAGCGGCGATCGCCTCCGCGGCGGTCACCGGCACGGTGTGCGGCATCATCCTGATCGCCGCGTACGCGGGCTACGCCGGGCTGGGCCTCCTGGGATTGTTTGCGGGATGGATCATCGGGGTCGTGGTGGGCCGAGTCACGCTGCGCTTTTCGGGCTATTACCGGGCGAGTTCCACCGGGTGGATCGCGGCCGGCGGCGCGGCCTGGGCGTTCATCTTCACCGCCGCGGTGATCGCGTCGGGACTGAGCGGCGGGCGGCACCTGTTCGTGCAGGTACTGGGAGCGCAGCTTCTCGGGCTTCTGATCGCCGCATACTTTGCCTATCGCGAGGCGTCCTGAGTCCCGCGCCACCCTCCCGTCGCGGTCGCGCGGCGCGCACCTTCGCCGTCGGCACGCTGGTCGGCGGTGTGCTCGCGGTGGCCGCACCGCGGCTGCGCCGCGGCCTCACGCCGGGGAATCAGGCGGCGGGCGGCCTGCGGGCGTTCGAAGGGGCGCCCTGCTGGGAGCACGACCACGAGGCCGAGCGGGCCGCGAGGGGTGAGCACTGACCCGCGCCCTGGTGACCGGTGGAGCCGGGTTCATCGGCTCCACGCTCTGTCGTTCGCTGCTCGAACGCGGCTACGACGTGCGGGTGTACGACGACCTGTCGAGCGCCGGCTCGGGCCTGCTCGACGGCACCCAGATCGAGATCGTCGAGGGCGACGTGCGCGATCTGGAGCGGCTCACCGCCGCCTGTGGCGGCTGCGACACGGTGTTTCATCTGGCCGCCGGAGCGGGCGTGATCGAGTCGGTGCAGCAGCCGCTCGTCGAACTTCGACGTGAACGCTCGCGGCACGGTGACGGCGCTCTGGGCCGCGCAGCAGGCCGGGGCGGGGCGGTTCGTGTTCTCGTCGAGCAACGCGCCGCTGGGAGCGGGTGCGTATCCGGCGAGCGAGGACAAGCCCACCGCACCACTGTCGCCCTACGGCGCGTCCAAGGCGGTCGGTGAGGCGTACTGCTCGGCGTTCTTCGGAGCCTACGGACTGGACGCGGTCGCGGTGCGATTCTCCAACGCCTATGGCCCACGCTCGGCGCACAAGGGCAACGTGATCCCGGTCTTCATCCGCAGGATGCTGGCCGGCGAGGAGCTTGTGGTGTACGGCGACGGCGAGCAGACGCGCGACTTCGTGTTCGTCACCGACCTGGCCGACGGACTGGTGCGAGCGGCCGAAACGGCCGGCGTGGGCGGCGAGGTGTTCCAGCTGGCAAGCGGCGTCGAGACGACGCTCAACCAGCTGGTGTCAGCACTGGGTGATGTGGCGGGCACCGAACCCCGCGTACGCCGCGAGCCTCCCCGGGCGGGTGAGATCCTGCGCAACTACTCGCTGGTGGACAAGGCGCGCGACCGGCTGGGCTACACACCGCAGGTCGTGCTGGCCGACGGCCTGGCGGCGACGTGGGCCGATCTGGCGAGTGCATAAAGGGGGTCAGCCACCTTTTGTGCATGGGCGGCAGCCCAGGCCTCTCAATCAACGTCAGTGATGCACAAAAGGTGGCTGACCCCTTTATGCATCACTCTTCGCCGTCCCAGTAGGCAACGGGTTCGATCCGGCCGATCACGCCCAGCCCGCGCAGGCTGATCTTGCCCGAGCGCGGGTAGTAAGCACATGTCGTTGGGGTCGCGGGTGCCGTACACCAGCAGCTCGAGCCCGCCGTCGCCGGCCTCGAAAGCGTGGGCCACGCCGGTGCCCGCGGGCCGCGCCACCACGTGGCCCGTGCGCAGCGCAATCTCGCTCGTCACCCAGCCAGAGCGTCCCCTCGCCGCCGATCACGACGAACAGCTCCTCCTCGGCCGAGTGACAGTGCGGCGGGCAGTTGAGCTTGCCCGCCGGCACCAGCTGGTGGAACAGGCCGGTGGTCACCGAGCCGGCGGCGCCGCCCAGCTCGCGCTCTGCGGCGGCGACGGTGCGGCGCTCCAGCGTCTCGACCTCGACGTCGGCCCGGTTCACGATGTTCGCCGGCCGCGGCGAGGGCGGCGGGAACTCGGGCGGGCCGACGGCCACCGCCGCCTCCCACGGGTTGGGGCCGCCGGTGGTCACCCAGCTCGGCCCCAGCCAGCTGACGTTGGACGCGGGCAGCACGCACAGCTCCACCGGCGTGCGCTGGCCGAACACCAGCACCTCGAGGCCGTCGGGGCCAGCCCTGCAGCGTGTGTGCGCCGCGGTTGGCGACGTGCACGATGCAGTCTCCCGGCCCGATCTCGAACGTCTCGCCGTCCTGCCACGAGAGCCCCGAACCCGACCGAGCACGTAGAAGATCTCCTCCTCGGCCGCCGTGGCGATGGGGCGGAGTGGGGCTTTGCCCCGGGCTCCATCCGCAGCCGGTTCATGCCCACGGTGACGCTGCCCGCCGCGGCGCCCAGCCGCGTCCATTCGGCGCTTCGAGGTAGCCCGTCTCCCGCAGCCGCGGGCGATACGTCGTCCCAGTGGGCAACGGGCGCGCCGCTCATCGCAGCCAGGCCCGCACCAGCGCGTTGGCAAAGCCCATCCCGTAGCGGAAGTGGGCAGGCTTCTTGGAGACGCCCGAGAGCCGGCTCGCCACCGTCACGGGCACCTCGATCATGCGCAGGTGCTTCTTGGACGCCTCGACGATGAACTCGGAGTTGTGAAACTGATCCTGGCGAAACTCGAGCCCGCGCAGCGCGTCGGTGCGCACCGCGCGGTACCCGCAGGCGGGATCGGTGATCTTGCTCCAGGTCAGCAGCGAGAGCAGCTGGGCGAACAGCTTGATGCCCATCTCGCGCGCCGCATGCGAGGGGTCGGCGTCGCCCAGCACCCGCGAGCCGTTGACCACGTCGGCCTCGCCGTCCACGATCGGCGCCACCAGCCGCGACAGCTCGGACGGCTGATGCTGGCCGTCGGCGTCCATGGTCACGACCACCTCGGCGCCGGTGATCAGCGCCAGCCGGTACCCGGTGCGCAGGGCCGCACCCTGGCCGCGGTTGAGCGGCAGCCGCACGCCCGCGGCGCCGGCCTCGCGGGCCCGCTCGGTGGTCTCGTCGGACGAGCCGTCGTCGATCACGATCACGTGCAGTGGCTTGCCGCACACCGTCTGCGGGCAGCGACCCGAGCACATGGCCGATGTTGTCGGCCTCGTTGTAGGCCGGCACCACCACCGCAACGCCCTCGGCGAACTGCTCGGGGTGGCCGATGCCGCGGAACTGCTCGAGCGCCAGGTTCTCGATCAGCCGGGTCAGGTCGCGCCGCACCCGCTCGTTGCGGCCCGCCAGCGCGAACGTGAACACGTACAGCACACCGACCGCGATCACCGTCGCGCCGATGATCTGGTGGCCGCCGCCGCGCCGGAACGACAACTCGTCGAACACCCAGCCCAGCGCGCCCGGCACCAGCGAGAGCACCAGCAGCGGGATCACGAACACGACGAACCGCACCAGCAGGTCGCCGTTGCCGATCTTGCCCTGGCGGTAGGAGCGGATGGACAGCACCGCGAAGACGATCGCGGCGATCAGACCTACCCATCGAAGCGGGGTGAGGCCGATGACGGAAAGCACTTCCACTGTCTAGACCGTCGTCTGCCCCGCCAGCGGCGAGCGCTGCCACTGGGTGTGCGGGTCGATCACCGCGCCGATCACGCGGTCGCGGTAGCGCTCGATCACGCCCAGCGTCGACTCGATCAGGGTCTCGGAGAGCAGCGTCGGCTGAAGCCCCAGCGACGGCAGCTTGGTGTGCGTGGGGTTGTAGTAGTGCTCCTCGAGCTCGAACCGCGGGTTGGTGAGGTTGTGCACCTTCACGTCGATCCCGACCTCGGCGCCCGCGTGCACGTACCTTCTCGGCCAGCTCGGCCACGCGTGAACACCTCGGTGAACTGGTTGAACACCCGGTACTCGCCGCTCTCGGCCGGGTTCTCGGCGGTCAGCTCGACGCACTGCAGCGTGTCGACGATGTTCAGGAACCCGCGGGTCTGGCCGCCGCGCCCGTACACCGTCAGCGGGTGGCCGATCACCGCCTGCACGCAGAACCGGTTGAGGGCCGTCCCGAACGCCTCGTCGTAGTCGAACCGCGTCAAGAGCCGGTCGTCGAGCTTGGTCTCGGGTGTCTCGATGCCGTACACCACACCCTGGTTGAGGTCGGTGGCGCGCAGCCCCCACACGCGGCAGCCGAAGTGCAGGTTGTGCGAGTCGTGCACCTTCGACAGGTGGTACAGCGAGCCGGGCACCTTGGGGAACGGCAGCACATCGCGGCGGCCGTTGTGCTCGATCTCGATGAAGCCTTCCTCGATGTCGATGTTGGGCGTGCCGTACTCGCCCATCGTGCCGAGCTTGATCAGATGCGCGTCGGGCGCGTACTCGCGCATCGCCCACAGCAGCTTGAGCGAGCCGACGACGTTGCCCTGCTGCGTCTCGACGGCGTTGTCGATCGACTGCATCGACCACGGCGCCGACGGCTGCTCGCCGTAGTGGATGATCGTGTCGGGACCGAACTCGCGCACGATGTCCGAGACGACGGTGCCCTCGGCGATGTCGCCGATGTGCGTCTCGATGTGCTTGCCCGAAACCTCGCGCCAGGCGCGCACGCGGTCGTCCAGGCTCGCGATCGGCGTCAGCGAGTCGCCGCCCTGTCCCTCGACCCAGCGGCGCCGGTTGAAGTTGTCGACGATGGCCACGTCATGGCCCTTGCCCGAGAATCGCATCGCGGTGGGCCAACCCAGGTAGCCGTCGCCGCCAAGAATCAATACGCGCATGTTGATCTGCTCCGAGGTCGGGAAATGTGGCTCATCGGCCGAGTGGTGCGGGATTCTACGGATTCGAGCGGCCGGCGGCAGCCAGTCGGCGACGCACCACCGCGCGCTCGCCCGGCGGAAGCGCCGGCACGATCAGCAATGCGTAGGCAATCATGCCCGCTCCGGCCGTCGCGAGCAGTGACACCCACCACTCGAGTCCGGAGCACAGCCAGTGCACGCCGAGCGCTGCGGCCAGGCAGAGCGCTGCGGGTCCGGCCAGGCGCAGCTGGGAGCGGTCGAACGGCTGGATGTGCACGCTGCGCGACACCTGCGTCACACGGATCAGGTTGACCCCTGCGATGGCGAGCGCCGAGGCGATGGCCGTGCCGGTGGGGCCGTAGCTGCCCACCAGCAGCAGCGCGAGACCGATCAGCACGATGTTTGCGACCAGGTTGTCGATCAGGTCGAGGCCGGTGCGACCCACGATGATCAGCACCGCCGCGACGCTGCCGGTGGCGACGTTCACCGCCTGCCCGGCGAGCATGATCCGTAGCGGCGTCGAACTGACCTGCAGGCCCTGGCCGAACACGCGCAGCACGTCGTCGGCGGCCACGAACAGGATGATCAGGATGGGCAGGGTCAGCGCCACCGCCCAGCGGGTGGCGTCCTTGAACAGCCGGTCCAGCCGCTGCGTGTCGCCGTGGGCATGCAGCCGCGCGGCAAACGGCGAGAAGATCAGGCTCGTCGAGGTAACGAACAGCAGCAGCACCTGCGAGACCCGGCCGGCGGCTGCATACCCCGAGAGCTCCTGGCCGCGGATGTAATGGCCGAGCACGAACAGATCGACCCAGAAGAGCGCCTGGGCAAGCAGCGCCGAGGGTGCCCGCGGCAGCCCGTAGCGCAGCGCCTCGCGCAGCTGCTCGCGGGTGGCGCGGCGGTCGCCCATGCCCGCCGAGAGGTGCATCCACCAGATGCGCGCGGCGATCGCGGCCACCAGCCACGAGAACGCGTAGCTGAGCGCCGCCGAGTCGATTCCGCCGCCAAACGCGATGCAGACGCCCGCGGCGGCGATCCACAGCACCGGCTGGCCGATCCAGAACACCCACAGCGTGGGCTTCATCAGCCGCAGGCCGCGGCTCGCGCCCAGATAGACGTTGGCGGCTGCGATCGCGGGAATCGCAATCGCCGCGACCGCGACGGTGTGGTAATCGGTCGAGAGCAGCGCGGCGGTGGCAACCACGATCGCGAGCAGCGTCGAGGCGACGATCGCGATCAGGGTTGCCCGGTCGACCAGGCTGCGCAGCGAGGCCCGCTCGTCGGCGGCGTGGTCGATGGCGACCCTGCGGATGGCCGTCATATCCATGCCGAACCGGCCGCCGGCGGACGCCACGAACGCCACCTGGACGGCGATCGTGACCACACCGAGGCCGCCGCTGGGAAGGCCGCGGCCGAGCAGTGCCTGCACGCCGAAGGCGGCCAGCACGCCCACGAGCAGGCCGATGACGTTGGCGATCGTTCCGGTGAGGATGGTGCGGTGGTCGCCCGTCGGAGCGGTGTCGGTCACTCCAGGTATCCGAGCTCGCGCAAGCGCTGCTCGACCTCGGCCTGCTCTTCGTCGGTGTAGACGTCACCTGCCGGTGTTCTCAGCGGCCTCGTCGGGCGCAGCGTCCACGCCGGCGGCCCGCAGGATCATGCCGGCGAAGTCCTGCAGCGAGATCTCCTCGCCGCGGGCCGTGTCGAGTTCGGGGCCGGCCGCGACGTAGACGCCCTCGGGGCGGTGGTCGCCCGACAGCCAGTCGGCCTTCTCGACCATCGCCCTGGCATGGGTCAGCGAGTACAGCGGAGCCGGTTCCAGCAGCAGGTCGGGCATGCGGTCGAGGTGGGGGCCGGAGAGCACCTCTTCGCGCGGTCGCACCGAGAGAAACGGCCGGGCACCCGTGTCGGGGTCGCGGAAGTTGCGCAGCGCCTCGGCCAGCGCCTCGCGCTCCTCGGCGTAGCGCTCGGGGTCGACGATGCCCTGCGGCTCGCGACCGCGCAGCGCCAGCGAGACGCCCTCGCCCGTCGAAACGACGCTGGTGTAGGCGCGCGACTTCGACCAGTCGGGCGCGGGCGTCGGCACGGCGACCTTGCCGTGCAGGCCCAGCTTGTCGTAGATCTTGCGCGCCATCGACCGAAACCGGCCCCAGTCGAGCAGTCGCACGACGCCTGAGCCGCGCGCCATCTTCAGGTAGCCCAGATGTTCGAGCACGCGGTTCATGTTGAGCGCGCGGGTGACCGGCTGGTGGCCGTGGTCGGACATCAGCAGCACCAGGTCGTCCTCGGTGGTGCGCTCCAGAAGCGTCCCAAGCTCCTCGTCGAGCAGCCGGTAGACACCGCGCACCCGCTCGGCCACCGGCGTCTGCGAGGCGCGAACGAAGTCGGGGTGGCCGGGGTGGACGTACTCGAGCAGGCAGTGCTGGATGCGGTCGGGCGAGACGAACACCATGCAGGCCACGTCCCAGTCGTTCTCGTCCATCAGCGCGCGCATCGCCCTGGCCCGGGCGCGGGTCACCTGCTCCACGTCGTCACACAGCTCCACCGGCCGCCCGCGGAACGTGGTCCAGCTGCCGCCGTTGATGGGCCAGCCGTGGCTCGGCCCGGCGTCGGGCGGGCTGCTGTAGGTGGTGCCGGCCGGGATCACGCCGCCGGCGATCGCGACGCCCTTGATCTGCGGCGCCGGATAGGTCAGCGGCACGTTGACCAGAAGCGTGGTGCGGCCGGCCTCGGTGAGCCGCTGTGGCCAGGTGGGCGCCAGGATCGAATGCGACGACACCGGCAGCCGGCGGCTCGCGCCCGGCTTGTATTCCAGGATGTCGAACACGCCGTGGCCGGCCGGGTCGAGCCCGGTCAGAAAGGTGGGCCAGGCCGCCCAGGAATGCGAAGGGACGCATGACCGCGAGATACCCCGGTGCCCGCGGTCGATGAGTCTGGCCAGGTTGGGAAGCTCGCCGGCCTGGAGCAACGGGTCGAGGATCTCCCAGTCGGCTCCGTCCCATCCCACGATGAGCACGCGTGTGGACACGGCGCGCAGGATACCGGGATACCATCGCCGCCCATGGAGATCCTGCCTCAGACCGCGGCCGTGGAGGATGGCCGGCTGAGCGTCGGTGGGGTCGACCTGGAGGCGCTCGCACGGGAGTACGGCACGCCGCTGTACGTGTACGACGCCGCCACGCTGGGTGCGCGAGCGCGGGCCTACGTCGACGCGCTGCAGGCGTATCCGGGCACGGCGCGAGCGGTGTTTGCCTGCAAGGCCAACGCGACGGTCGCGGTGCTGCGCGAGGTGCTGGCGCAGGGCCTGGGAGCCGATGCCGCGTCGGCCGGCGAGCTGGCCGCCGCGCTCGCCGCCGGAGCTGCCGCCGACACCCTGGTGATCCACGGCAACAACAAGTCAGACGACGATCTGCGCGCGGCGGTCGAGGCGCGGGCGGGGCTGGTGGTGGTCGATCACCCGGGCGAGATCGCCCAGCTCGACGCGATCGCCGCCGCCGCCGGCATCGTCCAGCGCGTGCTGGTGCGGGTCACGCCGGGGATCACCGCCGATACGCACAGGAAGATCGTCACCGGCCACAGCGATTCCAAGTTCGGATTCGCTCCGCCAGACGCGCTCGCCGCGCTCGCCGCGATCGGCGCCCGGCCGCACCTCGGCGCCGCCGGCCTGCACGTGCATCTGGGGTCGCAGATCAGCGATCTGGACACGTACTTCGAGGCGGTGGGCTGGCTGGCCGAGTTCATCGCCGCCAATGACCTGGGCGGGCTGCCGGTGCTCGACCTCGGCGGAGGCCTCGCGATCGCCCACACGCACGGCGAACCGGCCCCCGAGGTCGGTGCAGGTGTGCGCGAGATCGCTGCGGCGGTCGCTGCAGCAGTTCGGCGCCCGTGGGCTGCCGCTGCCCGAGCTGATCCTCGAGCCGGGCAGGTCGATCGTGGGGCCGGCCGGGGTCACGCTCTACACGGTCGGGGCGATCAAGCGGGCCGGGTCGGGCACGCTCTATGCGGCGGTGGACGGGGGCATGTCCGACAACCCCCGGGTGACGCTCTACGCCGCGCGCGTACGAGGCGCTGGTGGCCGATCGGGCCGACGCGCCGGCCACGCAGACCACCACGGTGGCCGGAAAGCACTGCGAGAGCGGCGACATCCTGATCGACGCGATCGAGCTTCCCGAGCTGCGCTCCGGCGACGTGCTGGTGGTCCCGGCCACCGGCGGGTACACGGCCAGCATGGCGTCGACCTACAACGCCGTGCCGCGCGCGGCCGCGGTCATGGTGGGCGACGGCGACTGCCCGGCTGATCGTGCGCCGCGAGACCATCGCCGATCTGCTCGAACGGGAGATCTAGCCCCCGAACTGCAGGAGGCCGACCTCGGTCGCCTTGGCGATCGATTTGGCGTCCTTGAACTGGTAGGCGAGCACGAACCCCGCGGTCAGCTTGCGCGGCACGCCGAACACCAGCGTGCCGTTCGACGCTCTTGCCCGGGCGCGACCTTCTTGCCCGACCAGCGGGTTGGGAATGTCGTTCTTGGCCGCGGCCAGATACTCGCGGTGCAGCACGTCCAGGAGCCAGAACTGGGTCGGGGTGACGGTGCCGGCCGCCGTGCCGTTGTTGGTCACCCGCAGGCTCACGACCGCGTAGATCCTGGTGCCGGGGATCGCATGCTTGACGCCCGGCTGGCGCTCCCACTGCATCTTCAGCATCTTCACCGAGATGTCGCCCACGCTCAGCGTCGTTCCGGGCTTTGCCACCACCGCCTTCTGGCTCGGCGCGACGCCCGTGGTCGAGGCCGACGAGGTCGTCGAGCCGCTGGAACCCGAGCCGCCGCCCGAGCACCCCGCGAGAACCGCCGCGAGCGCGATCAGTGCGACGAAGCCTGGCGATGCCGGCTCTCCCTTCTCCTCGTCCTCCTCGGCCTCGCTGCGCAGCGCGCCGACCGAGAGTCCCTCCAACGAGAGAAACACGAATCCCACCCCCACACCGAGCAACGCTTCGATCAACTGCAGGCCGATCGAGAACGTGAGTGCCGCGTGGGTGCCGATCGACGGGTAAAGCCCGGCGAGCAACGTTGCCGTCGCCGCCTGGAACACTCCCAGGTTACCTGGAGTGATCGGGAAGAGCTGCACGAGGTTGGACGCGAGGAACACCACCCCGGCTGCCCCGACGCCGACCGGCAGCGAATACGCCTTGAGCGTCCAGTAGATGCCGGCCAGCTGCGCGACCCATGACAGCGTCGAGGTGGCCAGCGCCCAGGCCAGCAGCCGCGGCTTGCGGAAGATCGCCTGGCCGTGGCCGACCGACTGGACGGTGGCCGAGAAGCTGATTCCGAGCAGGTGCCACCAGCGCTCGACGTAGTCCGAGTCGCCCACCGGCGTACGCCGTGCGCGGATGCGGCCGACCACCTCGATCAGCGCCGGCGGCCACGGCGATCGAGAGCACCACCGCCGAGAGCACCGCCAGCAGGTTGATCGCCTGGCGGGGCACGGGCACGTAGGCGATCACGCCGACCAGCACCAGCACCAGCGTCAGGCCCGACAGGATCTGCTCGGTGACCAGCGTCCCGAATGCGGCCGAGAGCGAGAGGTGCTTGCCGCGGGCCGCCACCTTGCGGCGCAGCACCGACACGCGCGCGACCTCGCCCAGCCGGGCAAACAGGATGGTGTTCATCAGAAAGCCGATGAAGATCGCCGGAATGATCTCCGAGAGCTTTGCGCCGATGCGCTCCTCGCCCTCGACGTCGTCGACGGCGTGCAGCGTGGCCTGCCAGGTGAGCGCCTTTGCGCCGATGGAGAACAGATTGGCCACCAGTGCCAGCGCAATGAAGCCGAACCGCGCCTCGGTGAAGACGTCGGCAAACACGCCGAAGCTGAACTTCTGCGAGACGGCCACGATCACGGCGATCAGCGCCGCCACGACGATGATCGGTCTTCAGCCAGCGCCGCCGCCGCGGGTGCAGCTCGGCGGCAAGCTCGGTCACCGGGACGAACTCCAGGCCCAGCTCGGCTCCTGAGGCGAGGATGCCCGGTAGTGCGGCCACGGTCTGCGACCGGTCGTCGTTTTCGCCGCTGCCGTCGCCGTCGTGCAGCAGCAGGATCGCGCCGGGGTGCAGGTTCTTGCGGCACCGCTCGACGATCACCTCGACGCCCGGCTTGGCGGTGTCGAACACGCTGCCGGTCCAGCCCACCACGCGGTAGCCGAGCTGGCGCGCCACCGGCACGACGAACGGGCTGCGAAATCCGTGCGGGGTGCGAAAGAGCGGCGTGCCGTGGCGGCCCAGCGCGGCCTCGGCCTCCTCCTCGGTCGAGCGCAGCTGGCGGGCGACCTCCTTGGGGGTGGCGAACGTCATGATCGAATGGTCGTAGCCGTGGCTGGCCAGCTCGTGGCCCTCGGCGACGATCCGCCGGGCGATCTCGGGGTGGTCGTGCAGCTGGCGGCCCAGGCAGAAGAACGTGGCCCTGACGTTGGCCGCCGCGCAGGGCGTCGAGCACGCCGGGCGTGAACTCCGCCGTCGGCCCGTCGTCGAAGGTGATCGCCGCCAGCGGGCGCGGGCAGTAGCCGCGGCCCAGCACGCTGCCGAAGATCTTCGAGTTGGGCGCAAACGTGCCCCACGTCCAGGCCACGAGCGCGAACAGGATCACGCCCACCAGCGTCTTGCCGTGGCTGTGCTCGAGCTGCTCTCCCAGGATCGCGGCGATCATGATCACGACCACCGCGCAGGAGATGTAGATCGTCAGTGCCTTGCGTTTGCCCATGTCGGCTGACGGCCGGCGATCAGGTCCTCGTAGTAGGTTGCGAGCTGGGCGCCGACGCGCGGCCAGGCGTAGCGCTCCAGTGCCTCACGGCGTCCGGCTGCGCCCATCTGGGCGCGCAGCTCGGGGTCGTCGAGCAGCACGCCGATGGCCTCGGCGAACCGTTCGGCCGAGTCGGCCGGCTCGATCATGTAACCGTGCACGCCGTCGCGCATCACCAGCTGGAACCCCGAGATGCGGCTGGCGACCACCGGCCGGGCGCAGCTCATCGCCTCGAGCAGCACCATGCCGAATGAGGCGCGGTTGCACGGCGTGCAGAACACCGAGCCGGACACCAGGTGGTTGGGCCGCGACCGGTTCAGCCGGCCCGGCCCAGTGGATCGTGCTGTTGAGCTCGCCGGCCTGGCGCTCGTAGAGCCCGCGCAGCGGCCCATCGCCCACCACGACCAGGCGCACGCTGTCGCCGCGGTCGCGGCGCAGCAGGCGGTAGGCGGCGATCATCGTGTCGAGCCCGTTGCGCGGGTCGAAGCGGCCCACGAACACGACGTTCTGGTGATCGCCCGACACCAGCTCGGGCACGGGATCGGCGGCGGGGCTGAAGAGCTCCGCGTCGATGCCGTTGGGGATCACGTGGTAGGCGAACGGGAAGTAGGGGGTAAGCGAGCCGATGCAGGCCTCCGACACGCAGATGCGGCCGTCCAGGCGCTCGATCAGCGGGCGCGTCCAGGCGGCCAGGATGTCCATCCCGGTGGTGGGGGGAAACACGCTGTGGAAGGTCGCCACCGAGAGTGCGTCGTAGGGCGTGTGCTGGATCGCCCAGGCGGGCATCGGCGGGTTGTACGGCGCGTGCACGTGCACGACGTCGAAGCCGCGTTCGCGGAAGAACCGGCCCAGGCGCTGCCCCAGCCACGGCCCGATCACATGCTGGGTCTGGGCGTTGTTGCCCCAGCCGGGCAGGTACACGGGGATGATCGAGCCCATCCGCACCAGCTCGAAGTTGGGTGCAGGCGGCGGCTGGTCGTCGTCGCGCGCCCGCGGCTTGTGCAGGTGGTGCCCGGTGATCACCGTGACCTCGTGACCGAGGTCGGTGAGCGCCCTGGCCTGGCCGTCCACGTGCTCGCTGATGCCGCCCAGGGCCGGGTAGTAGAAGTCGGTCACGATTGCGATCCGCACGGCGGGGATGGTAGAGGACGGGGACGGCTGTTTCCGGGCCCGCAGGGCGACCCCGGTATGATTCGGGTGCTATGCCCATCTACGAGTACCGCTGCGACAACGGCCACACCTTCGAGGCGCTGCAGAAGTTCTCGGACGACGCGATCGAGTCGTGCGAGGTCTGCGGAGCCCCGGCCCACCGGGTGCTGCACCCGGTTGCGATCCACTTCAAGGGGTCGGGCTTCTACAACACCGACTACGGCCGGGGCGGCAAGAAGAAGCCGGCTGAATCGCGTGAGTCGAAGGCGAGCGAGTCGAAGTCGAGCGACTCGAAGTCGAGCGACTCCAAGAAATCGGACACGACGTCGTCGAGCTCCGGCTCGTCGAGCAGTTCGACGAAGTCCAGCGACTCGTAACGCTCGTCGCCGGATGTCGCCGGCGGGGCAACGTTTCAGGTGTGAATAAGAGGGGTCAGTCGCCATTTATTCACGACAGTTCGCTGCCGGCCACCTCTGCAGGGCTGGTGAATAAACGGCGACTGACCCCGCTTCTCTGCTGAGGCAACGTCGCGAGTTGCCGAGGCAGCTGCCCGCCGGCACTACCACCGTCTAGTGAACAGAACATCCCGGGCCGTACAGCGAGCCCTTGGCCTTGTTCTGCGGCGCCTGGTTGCCCAGCACCATGCCTACCACCGCACGGTTTTGCGGGCTCGAGACCAGCACATCCTGGCCGCCCATCACCGCCGGCGCGCCGCCCAGGTGGCACTGCAGCGTCCGCTGTGCCCGGAACTTGATCCAGCCGAGGCCGAGGAAGTCGTTGGCAGTCAGGTCGGTGGTCAGCGGCTTTGCGATCGCCTTGCCGATGGTGGGCAGCTTGAACAGGCTCCACGGGCTGACCAGTTGATGACTGAGCGCCTGCATCACACGCTGCTGGCGCTGGGTGCGGGTGATGTCGGAGTCGGCTGGATTGGTGGTATGGCGGATCCGCGCGTAGGCCAGCGCCTTGCGCCCGTCCAGGTGGATCGTGCCCTTGTTGAAGTGCCACATCACGCCGTCGAACGGCTGTGAGGAGTACCACCTTGTACGGGTTGTCGAGGGTCACTCCGCCGACCGTGTCGATCAGATCCTTGAACCCGCTGAAGTCGACCAGCACCACGTGGTTGATCTTGAGGCCGGTGAGATGGTTGATCGTGCGGATCAGAAGCGGTGGCCCACCGTAGGCAAACGAGGCGTTGATCTTGTTCACGCCGTGGCCGGGGATCGGCACGTACAGATCGCGCGGGATCGAGAGCATCGAGATCAGGTGCTTGCCGGGATCGGTGTGCATGATCACGATCGAGTCGGCCCGGGCGTCCTGGAGCGCGTTCGAACCGCGGCTGTCGGAGCCCATCACCAGCGTGTTCTGCGAGTGGAACAGGATGCTGCCGCCGGTGGGCGCGAGCGCATTCAGCGTGCGCGGGGTCATGCGCGCATTGGCCTTGGCAACCTCGTTCGAGAACGAGCGGTAGCCCAGATAGACCCACACGACGAGGATCGTCAGGACGGCGGCGAAGCCCAGCAGGATGCCGCGCTTCCAGCCGATGCGGCGGCGCCGGGGCGGGCTGGGCCGGGGCGGCGCGGCGACCACGTTGGGGTCGCGCGGAGGCGGCCGCGGGGGCTGCATGTCGGGCGCCGGCATGCCCTCCGGCGTCGGCCGCGGGGCTGTTGCGGTGGCCGACGCGCGGCGGCTAAAGTCGAATCGCTCCGCCTCCGGGTCGTTGCCGGCGTGACCCCCGCGATAGGTGCGGAACGGTTTTTTGGAATTCGATTCCGGCACGAGGTTATGTTAGCCCTGGGCATGTTGAACTCCTCCAACAATCCGGCAGTTGGGATCGATCTGGGTGGCACGTCGGTCAAGGCCGCCCTGGTGTCGCCGCACCTCGAGATCCTCGAGCACGAGGCCGTGCCGACCGACACGTCGAGCCAGGCGGCGCTGCTCGATTCGATCGTCGCGCTGGTGGCCAGGGTGCGCGGCGAGCGCGAGATCGCGGGCGTCGGGTTCGGGCTGCCCTCGCAGATCAACCAGATCACCGGCGAGGTGGCCGACTCCACCAACGTGCCGATCGCCCACGTGGCATTCCGTACCGAGATGCAGCGCCGGCTGAGCCTCGCGGTGGAGGTCGATAACGACGCCAACGTGGCCGGCTACGCCGAAACGCTGGTCGGATCGGCGCGGGGCATGACCCACGTGATCATGCTCACGCTCGGCACCGGCGTGGGGGGTGCGATCGTCTCGGACGGCAAGATCTACCGCGGAGCCACCGGCTTTGCCGGCGAACTGGGCCACATGGTGGTGGCCGAGAACGGCCCGCGCTGCCAGGGGCACTGCCCAAACCACGGCTGCCTCGAGGTGATGGCCTCGGCGGTGGGTGTGCTGCACGCGGCGAACGAGGTGGCCGACCAACACCCCGCCGGCACGCTGGCGGCAACCCGCAGCGCGGGGCTGCTGGACGTGCACCACGTCATCGACCAGGCGCTTCGCCGGCGACGCGGACTGCGTTCAGGCGCTCGCGCAGGTAGGCCGGCACCTGGGCGTGGGGATTGCGAACTACATCAACATCTTCAACCCGCAGGCGGTTGTCATCGGCGGGGGGATCTCGGCCGCGGGCGATCTGATCCTGGGGCCGGCCAGCGCCGAGGCCGAGGCCCGCGCGCTGCGCGCACCGCTGGGCGAGTGCCGGATCCTGCCGGCCAAGCTCGGCAACGAGGCCGGGGTGCTCGGCGCGGCCGCGCTCATGTTCTCGTGAGCGGCCGGCTGGTGGTGTGCCCGACGCCGATCGGCAATCTGGGCGACATCACGCTGCGGACGCTCGAGGCGCTGCGGGCGGCCGACGTGATCGCCTGCGAGGACACCCGCCGCACGCGCACGCTCTGCACCGCTCACAAGGTCGATACGCCGCTCGTGTCGCTGCACCAGCACAACGAGGCGGCCCGCAGCACCGAGATCGTGCGCCGGATCGAGGCGGGCGAGACGGTGGCGCTGGTGTCGGATGCCGGCATGCCGCTGATCTCGGATCCCGGCGCCCGCGTGGTCGCTGCCGCGGTCGCGGCGGGCTGCGACGTCGACGTGCTGCCCGGCCCCTCGGCGGTCGTCACGGCCGCAGCGCTCTCGGGCCTCGGCGCCGACGGCTTCTGCTTCGGGGGGTTTCTGCCGCGCGCCGCCGGCGCCCGGCGAGCAGTGCTCGAGCGCCTCGACGGGGCTGGTCTCGCGGTGATCGTGTTCGAGTCGCCCAACCGCCTCGCGAGCCTCTCTGAAGCTGGTTGCCACAGGCGATCCACAGCGTCCGGTGGCGGTGTGCCGCGAGCTGACCAAGCTGCATCAGGAGGTGGCGCGCGGCACTGCGGAGGAGCTGGCGGAGAGATTCGGCGACGGGCACGCGCGGTGAGGTGACGGTCGTCCTCGGCGCGGTTGCGGAGCAGGCCGCACCGGTGGACTCCGCGGCGCTCGCCGACCTCGCGGCCGCGGTCGGCGCCGCCCGCGCGGCAGAACTCGCCGCCCGCCTCACCGGCGCACCGCGCAACGCGCTCTACCGCGAGCTCCTCGGCGACTGAACGCCACGCATACCCCGTGCCAGGCAGTTCTCATGCGTGCTGCGCTACAAGGCGTACAACGCCCTTATGCGTCACGACGAACCACTGTTGCCATCCACTTATGCGTCTGCGCCCATGCATAAAAGGGCGGCTGCATCCCCTTTTATGCACGTCTCGATGCATGCGCGTCGGATGGCGTCACGACGTTCCACTTGGTGCCAGGCACGTTTCATGCGTGCTGCGCCCGCGTCCGCCCGGATGGCGTCACGACGCACCACATGGTGCCAGGCACTTTTATGCGTGCTGCGCCCGCATAAAAGGAGCCAGGCACCTCTGATTGGTCGGTTGGTTGCGGATTCTGTCTATGCGTCTGGCCTTGGGGCCAGCCGCATAGACCTCACTTGGAGATGACGCCGCCGGCCAGCTCGATCCGGCAGGCTGCGCACACGTGCCGGTGGTGGTACTCGGTCAGCCCCGACCGGCCGCTGCAGAAGATGCAGACGTCGTGCGGCGGCGAGAGCGTGATCGTGTCGCCGCGCACGCCGATCTCGAGCGGATCGTGCACTTCGAGGCCCAGCCGCCGGCGGATCTCGACCGGAATCACGATGCGTCCCAGCTCGTCGATGCGGCGCACCACACCCCCGCCGGCTACCTTCGCACGCTGCCCCGTTACCTGCCTGCCGCCCGCCATCTGCAAACCCCTTCGCCCGTTACACTGAAACCCGGGCACGAGGATACCGGGCTGCGAATCATGTTGCCACCAACTGGGTCATAACATGTCATTTTCTGTCACAACGCCGATCTATTATGTGAATGCCGACCCGCACCTCGGTCACGCGTACACCACCGTTGCCGCCGACGTCCTGGCCCGCTATCGCCGCGCCACCGGCGAGTCGGTGTTCTTCCTGACCGGCACCGACGAGCACGGCGGCAATGTGGCGCGCGCGGCCGAGGCGGCCGGCATGGAACCCAAGGCCTTCTGCGACATGGTCTCGGCGCGGTTTCGCAAGCTGGCCGGCGAACTCGAATCGAGTCACGATTTCTTCATCCGCACCACCGATCCCGAGCACGAGCGGCGGGTGCAGGAGTTCGTGGAGAAGCTGCGCGACACGGGCGAGCTGTACGAGGGCACCTACGCGGGGCTCTACTGCTCGAGCTGCGAGCAGTTCTACGCTGAGGGTGATCTGATCCAGCCGGGCAACATCTGCCCGCAGCACAACCGCCCGGTCGAGTGGGTGGAGGAGAAGAACTGGTTCTTTCCGCTCACCAAGTGGGCGCCGCGGCTGCTGGAGCTGTATGACCAGAATCCCGACTTCGTGCGCCCGCGGGCCCGCTACAACGAAGCCCGTTCGCTGATCGCCGGCGGACTCGAGGACGTGTCGTTCAGCCGCGCCGGGGTCAGCTGGGGCGTGCCGCTGCCGTGGGATCCGGCCCAGACCATCTACGTGTGGGTGGACGCGCTGCTCAACTACCGCACCGCGCTCGAATACGGGCTCGGGCACGACGTCAGCGCCGAGTTCTGGCCCACGTCGCTGCACATCATGGCCAAGGACATCCTGCGGCTGCACGGCATCGTGTGGCCGGCCATGCTGCTGGCGGCCGGCTACGAGCCTCCTCAGGGTCTGTTCGTGCACGGCTACTTCACGTCGGGCGGCCAGAAGATGTCCAAGACGATGGGCAATGTGATCGACCCGTTCGAGGTGATCGATCGCTACGGCGCCGACGCGCTGCGCTTCTACCTGCTGCGGGAGGTGCAGTGGGGGCAGGACGGCGACGTCACCTGGGACGGTGTGCACCGCCGCTACGAGGGCGAGCTCGGAAACGATCTGGGAAACCTCGTTTCGCGCGCCACCAACATGATCGGCCGCTACCGCGACGGCGTGGTGCCGGAGGGCCAAAACGCGCTCGCGTCGGTCACCGCCGACGTCACCGCGCGGCTCGACAGCGTCGATCTGACCGGTGCCCTCGAGCAGATCTGGGGGCTGGTGCGCGAGGCCAACCGCTACGTCGAGCAGCGGGCGCCGTGGGCGCTTGCCAAGTCGGACGATCCGGCCGACGCACGGCGCCTGGACGAGACGCTCTACACGCTGGCAGACACGGTGCGCTGCCTGGCGGTGCTGCTCGGCCCCTACATCCCGGCTGCCTCCGCGGGCGATGCTCGCATCGGTCGGCGACCCCGACGGTGCGGGCTGGGAGCGGGCCGAACTGGGCCTGCTGGCGGCAGGCTCGCGGGTCACCCAGCCGCCGCCGCTCTTCCCGCGCGTCGCCGCGGAATGATCGATACCCATGCGCACCTCGACTCGTGCCGTGAGTCGCCCGACGACCTGGTGGCCGAGGCTGCGGCGGCGGGCGTCGACCAGATTCTGACCATCGGCCGCGAGCAGGCGATCGACCTGGCCCGGCGGTTCGGTGGAGTGAGGGCGGTGGTGGGCTGGCACCCCCACGAGGCCGAGGTGGCAAGACCCGAGACGATCGTGCCGCTGCTGGACGATCCCGAGGTGGTCGCGGTGGGCGAGTGCGGCCTCGACTACTTCCGTGACTACGCCCCGCGCGACGACCAGCTGCGGGTGTTTGCCGCGCCAGATCGAGATCGCAAACGCCGCGGCAAAGCCGCTGGTGATCCACACCCGCGAGGCCGACGAGGACACGTTCAGGCTGCTCGAGGCTGCCCGGGTGCCCGTGGTGCTGCACTGCTTCTCGTCGGTGGCGATGACCGCCGAGGCGATCGACCGCGGCTACCTGTGCTCGTTTGCCGGCAACGTCACCTACCCCGCCAACGAGGAGCTGCGGCGGGCCGCGGCGCAGCTGCCCGCCGACCGGATCCTGGTCGAGACCGACTGCGCCCTACCTGACCCCCGTGCCGCACCGCAAGGAGCGCAACCGGCCGGCCAACGTGATGCTCGACGCTGGCGTGTGTGGCCGAGGCGCGCGGGGTGTCGGCGGCCGAGCTGGGCCAGACGGTGGTGCAGAACGCCGAGCGTGTCTTCGGGCGGTGAGCGGGCAGATCTCACTGGCCCGGATGCGCGAGTTCGGAATCTCACCCGACCGAGATCTGGGCCAGCACTTTCTGATCGATTCGAACGTGCTCGACGTGGCCGGGCGGCTGCTCGAGCTGGATCCGGCCGATGTGGTGCTCGAGGTCGGGGCGGGGCTGGGCGTGCTGACCGACTGGCTCGCCCAGCGGGTGGCGGTGGTGCACGCCGTCGAGATCGACCGGCGGCTGGAGCCGGCGCTGCGCCACACGCTCGAGGGCCGCACCAATGTCGAGCTGACGTTCGGCGACGCCCTCGATCTCGACCTGGCCGCGCTTGACCCGGCGCCCACGGCCATGGTCGCGAACCTGCCCTACAACGTCGCCACGCCGCTGATCGTGACCGCGCTGCCGGTCATCCCGCGGTTCTGCGTGATGGTGCAGCGCGAGGCCGCCGACCGGTTCTTCGCCTCGCCCGGCACCAAGGCCTACGGCGCCGTGTCGGTGCTGGTGCAGCTGGCGTGCGAGCGGCTGGGCGTGCGCCGGATCTCGCGGTCGGTGTTCGTGCCCGAACCCAACGTCGACTCGGCGCTGGTGGCGTTTGCCCGGCGCCCCGGCGTCGAGTTTGGTGAGCGCTGGGAGTGGACCGTGCGCGTGGTGCACGCGGCGTTCAGCCATCGCCGCAAGACGCTGCAGAACTCGCTCACGCTGGCCGGCCTGGGCGCAGGCGCCGGCCGAGATCGGCCGGATGCGGGCCGAGCAGCTGCCGCCCGAGCGGTTTGCCCAGCTCGCCCAGGAGCTCGCGTCGTGAAGGTGCGCGCGCCCGCCAAGCTCAACCTGGTGCTGCGCGTGGGCCCGCTGCCGCGACGACGGCTATCACCGCCTGGCCACGCTCTTCCAGGCGATCGACCTGTACGACGAGCTCGAGATCGAGCCGGCCGCCCAGACCGTGGTCGAGGGGTTCGACGACACGCTGGTCACCGCCGCCCTGGCCGAGCTCGGCGAGACCCGCCGGGTGCGCCTGCACAAGGGCATCCCGGTGGCCGCCGGGCTCGGCGGCGGATCGTCCGACGCGGCGGCGGTGCTGCGCGCTCTGGGCGCCGGCCGCGACGTCAACGAGCTGTATGCCGCCGCGCGGCGGCTGGGCGCCGACGTGCCGTTCTTCCTCAGCGGCTGTGAGACGGCGATCGGCATGGGCCGGGGCGACCGGATCGAGCCGCTCCCGGAGTTCCCGCGCGATCACGCGTTCGTGCTGATTCCGTCTGCCGACGGGCCTCTCGACCGCCCACGTGTTCGCGGAGTGCGAGCCCAATCCGTTCTTCGCCGCGGTGCGCGGCGACCTGGTGCGCGGCGTGCACGTGGCGCGCGACCCGGCGGGCGTCGGCCGGATGCTCGCAAACGATCTGCAGCCGGCGGTGCTGCGGCTGCGACCCGAGCTGGGCGAGAGCCTCGCACTGCTGGAGCGGGAGGGTGCCCTGGGTGCCGCGGTGACCGGCAGCGGGCCGACCGTGTTCGGGGTATTCGAGAGCCGGGCGCCGGCCGAGGCGGCGGCCGATCGCATCCCAGGGGCAATCGCCGCCTCGCCTCTATGATTCCGGATATGGCCAAATGGAATCTCTCGTCCGACGCGGTGACGCTCGAGCAGCAGCCGCGCCGATCGCCCTCGCGCGTGGCTGCGTCAAAACGGCCTGCGCATCGCGCTCTTGCTCGGTGTCATCGAGGGGCTGTGGGCCTGGTACTCGGGGCACAAGTTCCTGATGCTGGTGATCGGCGTGGCGTCGGTGGCCATCTACTGGAGCGTCCGCCACCGGCTGCCGCTGGCCATCCGGCGGCCACTCTGGATCATCGTCACCGCCCAGGCGGTGGCCGGAATCCTGATACCGGTGGTAACGCTGGGCATCTTCATCGCCACGATCGTGCTGATAGGCGTGTTGCTGGTGATGGTGCTGATGATGCTCGCCGACAGACGCTGACACCGCCTATACTCGACCGGCGCCGCGTCCGGCGATGGGGCGTGGCCAAGTGGTAAGGCAACGGGTTTTGGTCCCGTGATCCCTGGTTCGAATCCAGGCGCCCCAGTCAAGCAGTCCAACCGCGCACCCACCCGATGACCGAAGCACCGCTCGCATGCGTCATTCTTGCCGGAGGCAAGGGCACCCGCATGAAGTCCTCGCTGCCGAAGCTGCTGCACAGCGCGTGCGGCCGGCCGCTGATCGGCTGGACGCTCGAGGCCGTGCGGGAGCTGGGGCCCGAGCGGGTGGTGGTGGTTGTACCGCCGGACGACCCGGCGCTGGTGGCCGGGTCTGCCGGAGTGGGCCGTGCCCGCGGTGCAGGAGCGGGCCCGCGGCACCGGTGACGCGGTCGCCTCCGCGCGGCCGGCGCTGGAGGGCTTCGACGGCGTGGTGCTGTGCCTGAACGGCGACCATCCGCTGACCGATCCCGCTGCGCTGCGCGGGCTGGCCCAGGCGCACGCCGCGGCGGGCGCCGCCGCGAGCGTGCTGGCGTTCACCGCACCGACCACATCGGCACCGACTTTGGCCGCGTCGTGCGCGACGCCGAGGGCGATCTCGAGAAGATCGTGGAGGTGCGCGACGCCGACGGCGCACAGCTCGCGCTGACCGAGGTCAGCTCGGGCATCTTCTGCTATCGGGCGAGCGCGCTCTGGCATGCCCTCGAGCGGGTCACTCCCGAGAACGCCCAGGGCGAGTACTACCTGCCCGACGTGATCGAGATCCTGCGCGCCGACGGCGAGACGGTGATCGCGCACGTGCACGACGATCCGACCGTGGCGCTGGGCGTGAACAACCGCGCCGACCTGGCCGAGGCTGCGGCGCTCCTGCGCGCGCGCATCAACCGCCGGCACATGCTGGCCGGCGTGACGCTGGTCGACCCGGCCTCCACGCTGATCGACGCCGACGTCGAGATCGAGCCCGACGTGACCATCCACGCCTTCACCGTGCTGCGCGGAGCGACGAGGGTCGCGACCGGCGCCGAGGTGGGGCCGCACGTGGTGGCGGTCGATGCGCAGATCGGCGAGGGCGCCACTGTGGGGCCGTTCTGCTACCTGCGGCCCGGCGCTCGGCTGGGCAAGCGGGCCAAGGCCGGCACCAGCGTCGAGATCAAGAATTCGACCATCGGCGACGACTCCAAGGTGCCGCACCTCTCCTACATCGGCGATGCCGAGATCGGCGCGGGAACCAACATCGGGGCGGGCGCCATCACCGCCAACTACGACGGTGACGTCCAAGCAGCGCACGGTCATCGGCAAGGGCGTCCACACCAGCTGCGACAATGTCTTCGTCGCTCCCGTATCGATAGGAGACGGAGCTTGGACCGCTGCCGGTTCCGTGATCACAGACGACGTTCCACCCGACGCCCTGGGGGTTGCGCGTGCCCGTCAAAAGAACATCGAGGGATATGGAAAGCGAAAGCGTCGTTAGCGTCGAGTCGCACGATTCCGCTGTTCGCCTCAAGCGGGATGCGGTCCCGACCGGTGAGCCAGAACGCTCCTGCCACCTGGGTCGAGCGCGCGCCGCAGAAGCGGCTGATGCTCTTCACCGGCCGCTCGAATCCGGAGCTGGGCGAGCGCATCTCCGAACAGCTGGGCGTGAGCACCGCCGAGGTGACGCTGAAGACGTTCACCAACGGCGAGGTGTATGCGCGCTACGAGGAGTCGATCCGCGGCGCCGACGTGTTCATCGTGCAGTCGTGTTCCACCCCGAGTCCGAACGATTCGCTGATGGAGCTCCTGATCATGATCCAGGCCGCCCGGCTCGCGTCGGCCAAGCGCGTCACCGCCGTGATGCCGTGGTATCCGTACGTGCGGCAGGACAAGAAGGGCATGCCGCGCGAGCCGATCACCGCTCGGCTGGTGGCCGACATGCTGGAGGCTGCGGGCGCCGACCGGGTGCTGACGATGGACCTGCATGCCGGCCAGGTGCAGGGCTTTTTCAACATTCCGGTCGACCACATGACGGCCGTTCCGATGCTCGCCGACCACTTCAAGGACATCATCGCGGCCGATCCCGACGACATCGTGGTGGTCGCCGGAGACGCGGGCCGCACCAAGCTCGCCAAGAAGTTTTCCGAGATGCTCGGCGCCGGTCTTGCGATCATCTCGAAGGACCGCCCGGAGCAGCAGGTGGCGGTGGTGACCGACGTGATCGGCCGCGTGGGCGGCAAGATCTGCATCGTGATCGACGACATGATCGACACGGCCGGCACGCTCTGCGCCGGCGGCGAGTCGCTGGTCGAGCGGGGCGCCGCCGAGGTGTATGCCTGCGCGACCCATGCGGTGTTCTCGGGGCCGGCCAACGAGCGGCTCGAGTCGAGCGTGTTCAAGCAGGTGGTGGTCACCGACACGATCCCGGTCGACCCCATCCGCCGCCCGCAGAACGTGCGGGTGCTGTCGGTTGCACCGATTCTGGCTGATACCATCTCCAACGTCTTCAACGACGACTCCGTGTCCGAGCTGTTCCACGGCGGCAATCAGCTCTTCTGACACGGGCATCTTTTCGCCAGGAGAACCGACACCATGGATCGCGTAAAACTCGAAGTGCGCTCCCGCGCGGAGCGCGGCAAGGACGTCAGGGCGCTGCGGGCACAGGGCGATATCCCCGGCGTGATCTACCAGGCCGGTAAGGATTCGACGGCGATCACCATCAACGCGCGCGCGCTGCGCACCGCGGTGACCGGTCCCGGTGGTCTCTACGCGCTGCTCGACGTGACCGTCGACGGTGAGTCCAAGCCGCGCCCGGCGATCGTCAAGGATCTGCAGCTCGACCCGGTGCGCGACAGCGTCGTGCACGTCGATCTGCACGAGATCCGCCTCGACCAGAAGATCCAGACGGTCGTGGCCGTGCACCTGGAGGGCATTCCGGCGGGGGTCAACATGGGCGGCGTGCTGTCGCAGCCGGCCCACGAGCTGCAGATCTCCGTGCTGCCCACCGCGATCCCCGAGTCCGTCACGGTCGACGTGTCGGAGCTCGAGATCGGCGGGTCGCTGCGGCTGGTCGACATCACGGCGCCCGAGGGCGTCGAGTTCCTGGACGACCCCGAGAGCACCGTGCTTGCCAGCGTCGCGGCCCCGATCTCCGAGGAGGAGCTCGAGTCGACCGTCGAGGGCGAAGAGGGCGAAGAGGGCGAAGGTGCCGAGGAGGGTGGCGAGGGCGCCGGCGACGAGGGCGGCGACTCCGCCGAATCCGGGGAAGCCTCCGAGTCCGAGTAATGCTCGACCGGCTGGTGGTCGGGCTGGGCAATCCGGGGCGCGACTACGAGCGCACGCGGCACAACATCGGCTTTCGCGTGCTCGACCGGCTCTGCGCCGAGCTCGGCGGTTCGTGGCGCGGCAAGTTCCACGGCCAGATCGCCGAGGTGCGCGACGGCGATGCGCGGTTGGCGCTGCTCAAGCCCGAGACCTGGATGAACGAGTCGGGCAGGTCGGTGAACGCCGCCGCGCGGTTCTACAAGCTGGCGGTCGAGGACGTGCTGATCGTCCACGACGAGATCGACATCCCGCTGGGCGACATCCGCACCAAGGTGGGCGGCGGCCTTGCCGGGCACAACGGCCTGCGGTCGGTTGCCGAGCACCTGCACTCGCAGGAGTTCGCGCGGGTGCGAGTGGGCATCGGCCGGCCCGAGCGCGACGATCCGCGGCCGGTGGTCGACTGGGTGCTGACGCCGTTCGCCGCCGACGTCGACACCGACGCCCTGGTGGACGCGGCGACGCGGGTCACGCTCGAACTGCTGCGAACCTGAACGCATACCCCGTGCCAGGCACGCGGTATGCGTCAGCCGCAGCTCATATCCCGTGCCAGGACCGCTACCCCGTGCCAGGCACGCTTTCATGAGTAGCTGCGCCGCACTGAAATCAGCCAGGCATCCGATTTAGGCGATCAGGCGGATGCGCGGGCCCTTGGCGCTCTGCACCGGGGCGGCGACCACGTCGGGCGTGCGCTTGTCCAGCCGCGACTCGAACGCCTTACGCACGTCCTCGCCCTTGACCGTCGGGCCGGCGGTGAGCTTCCAGCACGCCATCATCGAATCGATGCGCCGCACCGCCTCGGGTGGGTCGTACAGGTGCGCTCGCACCTGATGTTCGCTCATGCCTCGCCGCCGTCTCACAGCGAACAAGCCTAAACCCGTCCCGCGGCTGGACTCAACCAGCAACGCTCAGATACAGCTCCTCGAGCCGACCGCATCGCCCACTCCAGGCGGCGCAGCGCCATTCCCTCGTTGGGTGAGTGGATCGCGTCGTCGGCCGTACCGAACCCGCTCAGGATGGTGGGCACGCCACGCGCCACCAGCGCTGCACCGATGGGAATCGAGCCGCCGCTGCGGATCGCCAGGGGCCGTACGCCCGTGGCCCGCTCGATCGCGCCGAAGGCCGCCTGCAGCTCGGGGCCGGAGGGATCGATCCAAGCCGGCCGCGACTGTGGCCACGGCTCCAGCTCCAGCTCGGCATGGCTCGGGGCAGGCCGCGTGCAGCCGCGCCTGCAGCCGCTCCCACATCGGCTCGGGCTCCTGGCCGGGCGCCAGCCGCAGCGAGAGCGACGCCGCCGCTTCCACCGAGATCGAGGTCTTGTGCAGCTGCGGATCGCCCGCTCCCACCGAATGCACAGTGAGCGACGGACGTGCCCAGATGCGGTCGTAGGCCTCGGCCGCCGCGGTCGGATCCTTCGGCCGCGCGCCGGCCTCGGCCAGCAGTTCGGCGCCGGACTGCAGCTCGGCCCAACCGTGTCGTTCGGCGGCGCTGACCGGCGCGATGCCGTCGGCGAAGTCGGCGTCGTGGCCGATCACCGTCGCGAGCACCGCCGCCAGGTCGTCGACCGCGTTTGCTGCCGCACCGCCGTAGAGCCCGGAATGCAGCTCGCGCTCGCCGCTGCGCAGCCGCACCTGACAGCCCACCAACCCGCGCAGGCCGGTGGTGATCGCCGGCCGCTGGGCATCGACCATGTGGCCGTCGAAGATGATCGCGGCGGCAAACGTGTCCTCGAGGGTCGCCAGGTGATCGACCACCGAGAGCCCGCCCACCTCCTCCTCGCCGTCACACAGCACCCGCACGTTGACCGGGAGCCGGCCCTCGGCCTGCAGGTCGAGAGCGGCGCGCAGAAGTGCCCACAGGTTGCCCTTGTCGTCGCTCACCCCGCGGGCGTAGAGCCACCCGTCGCGCACGGTCGGCTCGAACGGCGGACTGGCCCACAGGTCGAGCGATCCCGGCGACTGCACGTCGTAGTGGCCGTAGGCGAGCACCGTCGGCGCATCGGCCACGGAGGCGCGGATCGTGCCGTCGACGATCGGATTGCGGTAGCTGGTCAGCACCTCGGCGCCGCCGACCAGCGCAGCGACCCACTCGGCCGCTGCGCGCAGTTCGGCAGGATGCGCCCCGTCGCTCGAGACCGACTCGATGCGCAGCAGCTCGGACAGCTGCTCGAGCTGTGCGTCAGTGATCGGCGTGCTGCTGGGTGTGCTTGCCACGGGCGATGTCGATCAGAGTGAGGATCGTCAGCACCAGCGGAATGCCGAGTGCAACCACGAAGATCGTGTCGAGGGTGTAGTCGTGGCCGGTCGGAGCCTCGCTCTGCGACGTCGATCCACCGGTCGCTGCGAATGCTGCCGCCGGCAGGGCGAGCGAGAGGATGAAGAACCAGACAATTCCCAGGGTACGGCGCACGTGCACGAGACCTCCGTCGATGAGTCGGTTCGGAGCCTACCATTCCCGCCGGGATGGACATCACCGCAGGCACCGGCACCCACACTGACGCAGACGTTGCGCTCGAGCTTCTGCTGGCCCGGCCCGAGGTCGAGGCCTTCGGCCGCCGGGCAGCGAGCGGTGTGGTGCGGGCCCGCGTGTCGGCGGCGCTCCTGCCGGCGTTTGCGGCCGCGCTGTGGCGGATGCGCGAGGGGCAGCGCCGCGCGGTCTGGCGGTGCTGGTCGGCGATGACGACGCCGCCCGGATACTCGCCGAGGACGCGGCGCACTACCTGCCGGGGGCGCCGGTGGGCTATCTGCCGTCGCGCGGTGCGGTCTACGGCAGCGGGCTCGATCCCGCCGCGCACCTGGTGGGAGAGCGCCACCGGGCGCTCGAGGTGCTGACGGCGGGCGGCCTTGTGGCGGTGTCTGCCGACGCGCTGGTGGAGCGCGTCCCGGCGGCCGCCGCAGGGCCGGTGCCCGTGCGGGTGCGAGTGGGCGAGGAGATCGAGTTCGACCGTCTGCTCGAGAAGCTCGCGGCGGCCGGCTACGAACGCGCCGACAGCGTGGAGGAGCGTGGCCAGTTCTCGGTTCGCGGCGGGCTGGTCGACGTGTTCGCCTCGACCGGCCGCGAGCCGATCCGCATCGAGTTCTTCGGCGACACCGTCGAGCGGGTCTCGGCCTTCTCGCTGTTCACCCAACGCTCGCTGCGCGATCTGGAACAGGTTTCGCTGTACGCCGCGGCCGAGGTGCGCGGCGGCAGCTGGGGCGATCCCGAGGCCACCGAGCTGCCCACCGGCTGGCAACCGCTGGCCGACCGGGTCGCGGCCTCGGCGGGGCTCTTCGCGTGGAATCCCGATGCGTTGGGCGCCGAGGTCGCCGAGGCCGAGCTGGAGCTGGCCGAGCGGCTGCGCGACACGCAGATGCGAGCCGCAGCCTACGTGCCGGCAGAGCGGGCGCAGGCGGTGCTGGACGAGGCATCGGTGCTCGAGGAGATGCCGCTGGGACAGCCCGAGAGCTTCGAGGCCCAGCCCCCGGCGCTGGCCTCGGTCGGCATCGCCGAGGCCGAGAACGAGCTGCGCGCACTGGTACGGGCCGGCTACCGCGTGATCGTGACGTTCCCGCACCTGGGCGAGGCCGAGCGCACCGGCCTGGCGCTGCGCCGCGTCGAGGTGCTGCCGCCCTCGGAGCGCGGCAGGCTGACCGAGGCCGGGGTGCAGTTCGTGGTATCCGGCCTGCGGCATGGATTCGTGTCGCCGGCGATGGAGCTCGCGGTGCTGCCCTCCGCGCAGCTGTTCCGCCGCCGCTCGCCGCGCCGTCCCATCGCCACAGGCCGTTCGCTGGCCACCGTCTCGGACCTGCGGGCCGGCGACTACGTCGTGCACGAGGATCACGGCGTGGGCCGGTTCGTGCGGTTCGACACCCGCGAGGTGGGCGGGGTGATCCGCGACTACCTCTACCTCGAGTTCCGCGGCGAGGACAGGCTGTACGTGCCGCACGAGCAGCTCGCCAAGGTCAGCCGGTACGTGGGGTCAGACGGCCGCGCCCCGGCGCTCTCCAAGCTCGGCGGCAAGGCCTGGCAGACGCTCAAGACGCGCGCCCGGGTGGCGGTGCGCGAGCTGGCCGGCGAGCTGCTGGCGCTCTACGCGCGCCGCTCCAACGTGATCAAGGTGCCGATCGAGTCCGAGAACGAGTGGATGTCGCGGCTGGAGGAGGGCTTTCCGTTCGAGGAGACCGACGACCAGCGCACCGCCATCGACATCGTGTTCGAGGAGCTCGAGTCCGAGCACCCGATGGACCGGCTGGTGTGCGGCGACGTGGGCTTCGGCAAGACCGAGGTGGCGCTGCGCGCGGCGTTCAAGGTGGCCACCGCCGGCCGCCAGGTGCTGATGCTGGTGCCGACCACCATCCTCGCCCAGCAGCACGCCGCCACGTTCCGCGACCGCTTTCGCGACTTTCCGGTGCGAGTCGAGATGGTGTCGCGGTTTCGCGCCGCCGGCGACGTCAAGAAGGTGCTGGCCGAGTTCGGCGAGGGCAAGGTCGATGTGCTGGTGGGCACCCACCGGGTGCTCTCGCGCGACGTCGTGCCGCAGAACCTGGGGCTGGTGGTGGTCGACGAGGAGCAGCGCTTCGGCGTGGCCCAGAAGGAGCTTCTGCGCCAGCTGCGGCTCGAGGTCGACGTGCTGGCCATGTCGGCCACCCCGATCCCGCGCACGCTGCACATGAGCCTCTCGGGTCTGCGCGACATCACGGTCATCACCACGCCGCCGCGCGGCCGCCATCCCGATCAAGACCCACGTCGGCGAGTTCGATCCCGAGCTGGTGGCCGCGGCGCTGCGCCGTGAGCACGCCCGCGAGGGGCAGAGCTTCTACCTGCACAACCGCGTCGAGACCATCGAGGAGGCGGCCGCCCGGGTGCGCTCGTGGGCGCCCGAGCTGCGCGTCGGCGTCGCTCACGGACAGATGACCGAGCGCTCGCTGGAGAAGGTGATGATGCAGTTTCTGCGCGGCGACTTCGACGTGCTCGTGTCGACCACGATCATCGAGTCGGGGCTCGACATCCCGCAGGCCAACACGCTCGTGGTCGAGCGGGCCGACGCGCTGGGGCTGGCCCAGCTCTACCAGATCCGCGGGCGGGTGGGCCGCTCCGACGCGGTCGCCCACGCCTACCTGTTCTACCCCGACCAGCGCGAGCTGAGCGACGAGGCCCGGCACCGCCTCTCGACGCTGGCCGACTACACCGAGCTGGGTTCGGGATACCGCATCGCCATGCGCGACCTGGAGCTGCGCGGCGCCGGCAACCTGCTCGGCGACGAGCAGTCCGGGCACGTGGCCGCGATCGGGTTCGAGCTCTACTGCGAGATGCTGGCCGAGGCGGTTTCCGAGCTGCAGGGCGAGCGTCTGCAGGTGGCGCGGCCGGTGCGGGTCGAGGCCCAGGTCGACGCCTACGTGCCGGCCGCCTACATCCCGCTCGAGGCGGTCAAGGTCGATCTGCACCGGCGCGTGGCGCTGGCCCCGGACCGCTCGGCGCTGCGCGAACTGCGGGTGGAGCTGGCCGACCGGTTCGGCCCCGTGCCCGATCCGGTCGAGAACCTGATCGCGATCCAGGAGGCGCGGCTGATCGCTGCCGAACTGGGCGCCGATCAGGTCAGTTTCAAGGCCGGAAAGCTCGCGGTCAGTCCGGTGCAGCTGTCATCCTCCGAGGTGCGGGTACTCAAGGAACGTCACCCGCAGGCGCTCTATACGGTGGCGCGGCGTGAGGTCTCGCATCGTGACGTTCCAATTAAGTCTTCATCTCCGTCGCCGATAAAGCATGCGTTGGAAATTCTCGATGCTATGGTGGAAATCCGCCGCGATCACGCGGCGTAACTCTTTTCAGAGGGCCGATAATTCTATGAAACGTCTTGTGCAGATTCTTCCGGTTGTTGTACTGATTCTCGCGTTTGCCGCCGCGTGCGGCTCGTCGTCGAGTTCCGACTCGGTGTCGGGCGATGACGTGGCCGTGGTCCAGGGCCAGCACATCACCAAGCAGGATCTCGATGCGCAGATCGCGCTGGTGACCGCGAGCGCCAAGGCGCAGGGCCAGAAGCTTCCCAAGCCCGGTTCGACCGCGTACAAGCAGCAGGTCATCGAGCCCTCTGTGCAGCAGCTGGTGCAGAACGCCGATCTGCAGGTGATCGCCGACAACATGAACCTGAAGGTCACCGACCAGGACGTCCAGAAGAGCATCGACGATCTGATCAAGACCTCCTACAAGGGTGACAAGGCCAAGTTCGAGGCCGACGTCAAGAAGTACGGCTACACCGACGAGACGTTGAAGACGTTGTTCCACAATCGGCTGCTGGGTCAGAAGATCACCGCCGCGGTCACCAAGCAGGTGTCGCTGTCAGCCGACGATCTGCACAAGAAGTACACCGACGCACCGCAGGTGTTCGGTAATGCCCGCAACGTGCACTACACGCTCTGGGATTCGAAGGCCAAGGCCGAGGCGGCGCTGACCCAGCTCAAGGCCGGCAAGCCGGAGGCCAAGGTCACGACCGGCGCGATCGACGCCGACACCAAGCACGGCACGACGGGCTTTTTGGCCGCGTCCGGACCGGGTCTCATGGAGACCAACTTCCAGAAGGCTGCCTTCACCCAGCCGGCCAACCAGTGGGGCGACCTGGTCAAGGTCGACAAGTCCTACGCGCAGTCGTCGCTGGGCGGCCGCTGCAAGCCCGATTGCTACTTCCTGATCAACCCGATGGGCCCGGTGCTGAAGGCCGGTACTCCGGCCGCCGAGAAGGCGCTGCACACGACGATCGTGAACAAGTACAACGCGCCGCAGACGGTGCAGACCGAGGTGCAGCAGAAGCTCGTGGCGCTGGTCAACGCGCTCAAGAAGAACACGCACTACGCCGACGGCTATGCCCCGCCGTCAGCCAGCACCAGCCCGACCACGACCTCGTCGAATAGCAACGCCACCACGTAACATGCGCGCATGTCGACGCTGGTTGCGCTCGGGCCGGGTCATCCCGATCTGATTCCGCTCGCCGCGTGGCGGGCAATCGAAACGGCCGGGCCGGTGGCGTGCCCGGCCGACGAGCCGCTGCGCGATTGGCTGGGGCGGCACGGCATCGCCCTGGCCGATGACGCACCGGTCACGGCGGCATCGGGCGAGCGGCTGCGGCGGCTGTGGGCCGACGGGGACTGGGACGAGACGGTGCCCGCCGGCGAGGCGTTCGCCACGGTGCTGCTGACCGACGCGCTGGTGGGGCTGCAGCAGCTCACCGTGCGGCTGCGCCGCGAGTGTCCGTGGGATCGCGGAGCAGACGGTCGGCTCGATCGTGCCGCACACGATCGAGGAGGCCTACGAGACCGCCGAGGCGGCGGCTTCCGGGCCGGGGCCGAAGCTGATCGACGAGCTCGGCGACCTGTTGTTCCAGAGCTTCTTCCTGGCCCTGCTCTGCGCCGAGGCGGGGGCGGGCGACCTGGCCGACGTGGCCGAGGGCATCACGCTCAAGCTGATCCGCCGCCACCCGCACGTGTTCGGCGAGCGCGAGGCCGCCACGGCCGGCGAGGTGCGCCGCAACTGGGAGCAGATCAAGCGCGACGACGAGGGCCGCGAGGGCATCTTCCACGACGTTCCGGGCACCTTTCCGGCGCTGCTCTACGCGCGCAAGATCCAGCGTCGCGCAGCCGCCGTCGGATTTGACTGGCACCTGCCCGACGGCGCCTGGGGCGATCTCGCCGACGAGTTCCGCGAGCTGCGCGAGGCGATCGACGAGGCGCCTGCCGCCCGGGCCGAGCACGAGCCCGACGCGCACGTGGCCGCCGAGCTCGGCGACCTGCTGTTCGCCGCGGTGAACGTGGCGCGGCATGCGAACGTCGACCCGGAGCTTGCGCTGCGCGCGGCCGCGGGCCGGTTTCGCAGCCGGGTCGATACGGCCGCAGAGCTGGCCGCGGCCGCCGGGGTGGACTGGAAAGCGCTCGATCTGGACGCCCAGGACGAGTGGTATCGCCGGGCCAAGTCCGTCGTTGAGCTGACCCGCCCGCGCTGCCGCTGGCTATCATCCTGCGCCGTGAGCGAGATCGTCTCTGTCAGCGCGCGCGAGATTCTCGATTCGCGGGGAAATCCCACGGTCGAGGTCGACGTGTCGCTGGCCTCGGGTGTGCGCGGCCGGGCGGCCGTCCCGAGCGGAGCCTCGACCGGCGCGTTCGAGGCGGTCGAGCTGCGCGACGGCGATCCAGCCCGCTACGGCGGCAAGGGAGTGCTCGCCGCGGTGTACAACGTGAACGGGCCGATCGCCGCGGCCGTGGCCGGGCGCGAGGTGGCCGACCAGCGCGGCCTCGACCAGGC
The DNA here is from genome assembly GCA_963796875.1 of uncultured Actinomycetes bacterium. GTDB lineage: Bacteria > Actinomycetota > Thermoleophilia > Gaiellales > JAICJC01 > CAVPTL01. Next base: position 149,809 of record CAWCNL010000002.1, on the reverse strand, counting down.
GCTGATCGACCTCGACGGAACGCCCAACAAGGCAAAGCTGGGCGCAAACGCGATCCTGGGCACCTCGCTCGCGGCCGCCAAGGCGGCCTCGGCCGAGGCGGGCCGGTCGCTGTTTCGCTACCTCGGGGGCGACGCTGCCGCCACGCTGCCGGTGCCGATGATGAACGTCATCAACGGCGGCGCGCACGCCGACAATACGATCGACCTGCAGGAGTTCATGGTGGTGCCGCTCGGCGCGTCCAGCTTCAGCGAGGCGCTGCGCATCGGATCCGAGGTCTTCCACGCGCTCAAGGCGCTGCTGCACGAACGCGGCCTCTCGACCGCGGTGGGCGACGAGGGCGGGTTCGCGCCCAACCTGGCCTCGAGCGAACAGGCGATCGGCGCGATCCTCGAAGCGGCCGAGCGCGCCGGCCACCGCGACCGCGTGGCGATCGCGCTCGACCCCGCGTCGACCGAGTTCTACAAGGACGGCCGCTACGTGTTCGAGGGCCGGTCGGTGGACGCGGCGGGCATGGTCGACTTCTGGGCCGACCTCGTCTCGCGGCATCCCATCGTGTCGATCGAAGACGGTCTGGCCGAGGACGACTGGGACGGCTGGAAGCTGCTCACCGAGCGCATCGGCGGCCGGGTGCAGCTGGTCGGCGACGATCTGTTCGTGACCAACACCGAGCGGCTGCGGCGCGGCATCCAGAGCGGTGTGGCCAACTCGATTCTGGTCAAGGTGAACCAGATCGGCACGCTCACCGAGACCCTCGACGCGGTCGCGCTCGCGCACGAGTCGCACTACACCGCGGTGATGTCGCACCGCTCGGGCGAGACCGAGGACGTCACCATCGCCGACCTCGCGGTGGCGACCAGCTGCGGGCAGATCAAGACCGGCGCGCCGTCGCGCTCCGACCGCGTGGCCAAGTACAACCAGCTGCTGCGCATCGAGCAGGAGCTTGGAGACGCCGCCGTCTATCCCGGCAGGGCGGCCTTCGCCGCCTCTGCGCGGCAGTGAACCGGCCCACCGTCAGGCGCACCAAGATCGTCTGCACGCTCGGGCCTGCCACCGACACGCCCGAGATGATCGAGCAGCTCGCCTGGGCGGGCATGGACGCGGCCCGGCTGAATTTCAGCCACGGCGACCAGGAGTCGCATCTGCGCCGCGTCCAGAGCGTGCGCCGCGCGCAGGAGATCATCGGCCGGCCGCTGGCGGTGATCGCCGACCTGCAGGGGCCCAAGATCCGGCTGGGCACGCTCGAGGCGCCGATCACGCTTGCAGCCGGGCGCGACGGTCACGCTGGCGTCGGCGGCCGCGGCCCGGCCCGGCGATTTTCCGGTGACCTTCGACGATCTGCCGCAGGTGCTCTCGGAGGGGAGCGCGGTCCTGATCAACGACGGACTGGTGCAGCTGCGGGTGTCCGCAGTCGAGGCGGGGAGGGTGGAGTGCCGCGTCGAGGTGGGTGGCCCGATCTCGAGCAGCAAGGGCGTCAACCTGCCCGGCACGCACCTGCCGATCCCGTCGCTGACCTCCAAGGACATCGACGACCTGGAGTTCGCACTCGCCCAGGGGGTCGACTACGTCGCGCTCGTCGTTCGTGCGCCGCGCCGACGACGTGGCCGAGCTGGTCGAGCGAATTGCGGCGGCCGGGTCGACCGCGCGCGTGATCGCCAAGATCGAGAAGGCCGAGGCGATCGACGAGCTGGAGCAGATCATCGACGCGGCGCACGCGGTGATGGTGGCCCGCGGCGACCTGGGCGTCGAGATCGGCGCGCCCGATGTGCCGCTGCTGCAGAAGCTGATCATCCGCACCGCCCGGGATCGCGGCAGCACGGTGATCACCGCCACCCAGATGCTCGAGTCGATGCTGCTGAACCCCGAGCCGACCCGCGCCGAGGCCTCCGACGTGGCAAACGCGGTGCTGGACGGCACGTCGGCGGTGATGATGTCGGGCGAGACCGCTGCGGGGCGCTATCCGCTGGAGGCCGTGGCGATGATGAATCGCATCGTGCGGGCGGTCGAGCCGTCGCTCACCTACCACGACGCGGGCCGTGAGCGGTCGGGGTCGATGGGCGTGATCCTGGCCCATGCGGCCTGCGACATCGCCGAGGACATGGAGGCGGCGGCGATCGCCGTGCCGACCCAGTCGGGCGGCACCGCCCGGCAGGTGTCGCGCTACCGCCCGCGGCGGCCGGTGCTGGCCGCGTCGCCCGACCCCGGCGTGCTGCAGCAGCTCGCGCTGGACTGGGCGGTGGTGCCGGTCGTGATCGAGGCGTCCGAGACGCTCGAGGAGCTGTGGCGGCGGACGGTCGACGCGGCGGTCGAGGCGGGGCTGGCCGGGCCGGGCGAGCGAGTCGTCCTGACCGGCGGCACGCATCTGAACACGCCCGGCGCCACCAACCACATCCTGGTGCACGTGGTGCGCGCGGACGACAGCGCCGAGTAACCGCACTGCAACAAACGTGCCAGGCACGGTTGTTGCATTCGTGCGATCAGTTACGGGCGGTAGTCGAAGGCGTTGCGGGCGTAGCGGTCAAACGCTGCGCCCTGCACCAGCGACAGGTCATACGCCCATGGCTGGCTGGTGGTGCGCATCGCCACCTCCAGGCACCAGGCCCCCGAGTCGCGGTAGAGCTCGACCAGCTCGCCGAGCGTGAAGCTGGTGCCGATCCGCCGCTGGATCTCGGCGATGATCTCGGCCACCACCGAATCGAGCACGGCCCGGCGGACAGCCGTGAGCGGCTTCTCGTCGAGCCGCCGGGTGCTCTCGGCCCACTCGCTCAGGGCGACCTCGGTTTCGGCGCTCACCGACAACAGCACTCCTGCGGGTAGAGCGGCGCGGCCTCCTGAGCGATGCGCTCACCCAGCTCGTAGCCCGGCCGGGCCAGTGCAAAGGCGACGTGGGCATGCAGGCACTTGACCGACAGGTCGCGCGACGTGCCGCCGATGCCCAGCCGCAGCGACGCTCCGCCGTCGGCCATCGCCGCGGCCGGCCGGCGCAGTTCTCGCTGCTCCCGGCGGCCCGCCTCCCAGCTCTCACGCGCCCATGCCTCGGTCGCCACCAGCTGCTCGTAGCGGGCCACGCCGCCTTCGCTCTCGAGCCGTCCGACGCGCGCCACCGCCGCCGGACACGTCAGGTAGTAGGTGGTGGGAAACGGCTCGCCCGACTGCAGATAGGAGGCCTGCTGCACCACCGCGGGGCGGCCGAACGGGCAGCGCACGGCCACGTCCACCAGCCCTCGGGGGGGCCGGCCGAGCTGCGCGGTCAGGGTTTCGACGTCACCGATGGGCCGAACGGTAGTTGAAGGTCGCCCAGGAACGCGGGGCTGCTGCGGCTGGTTCGCGCCGGCGGTGGCGGCGTCCCACGCCGCGTGCGGTGCTCAACGTGCAAACCCAGCACGCCTGCGCTCCGCGCACGGCTCGATCCTTGCCACCACCACCGCGCCCTGCGCCTCGCAACGCCCCACCTTCCTGGGCGACCTTCGGGAAGCCCTTAGTTACAGCCGCTGACGATGTTCTTGACGACGAAGCCGGTTTCGCCGGGGAACGTCCAGCCGCACTTGCGGGCCAGCACGATCACGCCCTGCTTGGTGTGCAGAAAGGCGTCACGGGCGACGAGCACGTCGTGCTGGTGGGTCACCGCCCGCAGCTGCGCCCGCTGGGCCTGCAGCTGGCGCGAGTCGCGCAGGTAGTTCTGCACGGGGCTGACGTAGAGCCCGATCATCACGACCGCGACCACCAGGGCGGCGATCCGCCCGATGCGAAGACCCGGTTCACGCTTGCGTGTGGAAGCCACACCCAGGGGTTCTGGGCGCCGACCGACTTCCCTGCGAGTGAATAGAAGGTGTCAGGCAGTTTCTATTCACCACAACCGCTGCGCCCGTGCCTCACGCTACGCGTGAATAGAAACTGCCTGACACCTTCTATTCACCGTCGGGGCGGATCACGATCTGGTCGGCTTCGATCCGCACCACCAGCGCGCGGCGGCCGATCCAGTTCTCGGCAAACACCGGATCGTCGCGCACGGCGCCGTCCAACCAGAAGCCGTAGCCCTCCTCGCCGGTGTCGAGTGTCGCCTCGAATCCCTGTGGCTTGCCGCGCCGGCCCCGGCCACCTCGGCGGCGACGCCGGCCGTTGGGCTTTTCTGCCTCGGCGGCTTCGGTCTCGGCGACGGGGATGGCGACCGGCTCGACTCGTTCGGACTGCGGCCCGGCCGCGGCCTCGGCGGCAGCCTGCAGCGGGGTGGGTTCGGGAGTCTTGCGCCGGGAACGGCGGCGCGGGCGCGTCGCGGGCTCCTCCTGCGGAGCGTCGGGCGGCGCGATCGGCGGCGGCGTCTCGGCACCTGCCCGCTCGGTCGCGACGTCGCGGCGCAGGATGCCGTTGGCCGATCGAAACGCCGAGATCGACGCCGGCGTGGAGTTGAGCGCATGCGCGATCCAGATATCTGTGCGGCCCTGCGCGACCCACTGGCGGATCTCCTCGACGTACGGCTTGAGCGTGGCTTTCTGGGTGGTCGTCATGCCGCTAGCGTAGTCCACTGGGCCGCTGGAACCTGCCCGCTCCGCTGTTGGATGGGTTGCAAACGCCTTGCTGGAGATGAACAAGATCCCATCAAATTCCCCCATCCTGGATCCCCGCGTCGGCTAGAGTTCCCGGTCCGGGCTCTCCTCGCCCGGTCGGGGAAATGAGGACGCAAATGGGGACGTTGGCGAACCAGGCTGAGGACACGGCAGGAACCGGTTGGGCCGCAGGTATGCGGGCCAAGGGTGAGTTCCGGTGCTTGCAGTGCGGCTACGGCGTGACCGTGTACCGGTCGCTGCCGTCGTGTCCCATGTGCCATCACAAGGAGTGGGAGCGGGCGCCCTGGCGACCGTACACACGGACGCTCGGCGGCGGAGGCGAGTCCTAGCCGTCGAAAGCCCCCCGCAGGTCATCCGGGCATGTGAGCCGGATTGGCCTGCGGGCCGTGAACCAGCCGGAATTCTCTACAGTTTCGGGGTGCCTCGGGCTGTAAGACTCTCGCTTCAGGTGGTTGCGGTGCTTGTGCTGCTCGGCATGGTCGGGTTGTTTGCCCGTGGCCTCATCAACAACGACACGACCATCTATGCGCAGATGCTCGACGGCGCCAACCCCAAGGCCCCGGACTTCACCGCGCCGCTTCTGAACGGCAAGGGCGACGCGTCGCTGGCCTCCGAGAAGGGCCACGTGGTGGTGCTCAACTTCTGGGCATCGTGGTGCGACGGCTGCCAGGACGAGGCGCCGCTTCTGAACAACGTGCTGGCCACCTACGGCCACCGCGGCGTGCGCGTGATCGGGGTGGACACCAACGACTTCACCGGGCAGGCGCGCGATTTCGCCCGCACCTACCACCAGCGCTACACGCTCGTGCACGACACCGGCTCGATCGCCCAGCGCTGGGGCTACGGCTCCGGTCTCCCGGTGACCTACGTGATCGACCAGCACGGCGTGGTGCGGCATCTGTTCAACGGCGTGATCACCGGGCCCAAGCTGGACGCGGTGCTGAAGAACCTCATGGCGGGCAACAGCACGTGAGGCTGCGGGCTCTCGCGGCGGCGTGCGCACTGGGAGTGCTCACCTTTCCCTCCGCGGCGCTTGCCTGCAACGGCTGGTCGCAGCCCAACATGGAGTCGCAGCTCATGTGCATCGTCTGCCATGAGCGCATCGACGTCTCGACATCGCCGTTTGCCGCCCAGGTCAAGGATCACCTGGCCCGGTGGTGTGCCCAGGGCTGGACGGCCGACCGGGTGCGTTCGACGCTCGTGGCCGAGTTCGGCACCCAGATCCTGGCGTCGCCGCCCAAGCAGGGATTCGATCTGCTGGCGTGGGTGGTGCCGGCGGCGGTGCTGCTGGTGGGCGCAGCGGTTGCGATCGGGTTGACGATGGCCTGGTCGCGGCATCGTCGCGGGCCGCCCGGAGGATCCAGCGACGCGGGTCTCGATCCAGAGCTCGAACGGCGCATCGACGCGGACCTGGCGGGGTACGAGTGAGCCTCGCCCCGGCGGCGTTTCTGGCAGGGATGGTGTCGTTCATCACACCCTGCGTGTTGCCGCTGGTACCCGCCTACCTCTCGGCGATCGGTGTGCGCGACGCCCGGCCGGCGGCCGCGATCCGCGCCGGCCTGCCGTTCGTGTTCGGCTTCTCGGTGGTGTTCATCGCCCTCGGCGTGGGGGCGGCATTGATCGGCGGCCAGTTCGCCGACTACCGCACCACGCTGATCCATCTGGGCGGCATCCTGATCGTCGCGATGGGGTTCGTGATGATGGGGCTCTTGCGCATTCCGGTGCTCGAGCGCTCGCTGCAGCCCGCGGTGCAACCGGCCCGCATGTCGGGTTCGTCGTTGCTCCTGGGCATGGCCTTCGGACTGTGCTGGACGCCATGCGTGGGGCCGGTGCTGGGTGCGCTGCTGGTGCTCGCGGGGTCGAGCCGCACGGTGGGCTCGGGCGCTGCGCTGCTGGCGTTCTACTCGATCGGCCTGGCGCTGCCGTTTCTGCTCGCCGGGGTGGCGTTTGGCCGGGTGATGGCCACCGCCCGCTCGGTACGCGACCACTACCAGGCGATCCGGGTCGTCTCGGGAGTCCTGCTGGTGCTGGTCGGGTTGGCGATGTTCTTCGATCGCATGTGGATCGCCAATGCCTTCGTGTCGCGCGTGGTCAACGCAGCCTGACGCCGCGGCTGGCTACAATCGCGGCTCCGAGAACGCTTGACGGAGGAATCTTCCCGTGACCTACATCATCGCCGAGCCCTGCATCGACGAGAAAGACAAGTCCTGCATCGACGTCTGCCCCGTCGACTGCATCCACGAGTACGACCGCATGCTGGTGATCGACCCCGAGGAGTGCATCGACTGCGGCGCCTGCGAGCCCGAGTGCCCGGTCGAGGCGATCTATCCCGAGGACGCCCTTCCCGACAAGTGGGAGCGCGTTCGTGAAGATCAACTACGCCTTCCCCGACGCCGACGTCATCAACAAGCTTGTCAACGAGGCCAAACCCGCGGCGTAGGCCCGGCGCGCCTAGCCTTGCCGGATAGACTGCGCGGATGCCGCTAGCCCTCGTTCTTGGGCCAGCCAACTGCGGAAAGATCGGGTACCTCAGGGCGCGGTTCCTGGAGTTCGTGGACGCTGGTGCCGACCCGTTCCTGATCGTGCCCCGGCGGGGCGACGTCGCCACCTTCGAGCGAGAGATCCTGACCGGCCGCGGTGCGCTGATCGGCGGTTGGGTGGGCACGTTCGACAGCCTGTTCGACCAGGTGCTCGACCGCTGCGGCGAGCACGGCGCCCGCATCTCCGAGGTGCAGCGGGTGCTGATCCTGCAGCGCATCGCCGCCGCCGCTCAGCTCGACGCGGTCGCCACCTCGGCGCGGTTCTCGGGGTTCGCCGCGGCGCTTGCGGGCATGATCGACGAGCTCTCCGCCGGCATGGTCGATCCGCCCGCGGGGCAGGGTGCAGACGGTGAGCTTCTGAAGCTGGCCGCGGCGTATCGCGAAGAGTGCCGCAGGCTGAACCTGCACGAGGACCGCATGGGACAGCACGCGCGGGCGGTGGCGCTGCTCGAAAACCGGCTCGACGCGTGGGACGGGCGGCCGGTGCTCGCCTACGGGTTCGAGCACATGACCGCGGCGCAGGTGCGGCCCTGCAGGCGCTCGCGGCGCGCAGCGAGGTGACCGTCGCGCTGCCCTACGAGGTGGGCCGGCCCGCCTACGCTGCGGTGCGGCCGCTGGTGGAGGCGCTCAGCCAGACCGCCGAACAGGTGGTCGAGATGCCACCGGCCGAGCATTTCCATTCGCCGGTCCTCCTGCACCTCGAGCGGACGCTCTTCACCGACGCGCCGCCCCACCGCCACCGGCCGACGACGGCGCAGTGGTGCTGCTCGAGGCAACCGGCCGCCGGCAGGTGGCCGAGACCGTGGCCGCCGAGGTGCTCGCACAGCTACGGGCCGGCGTCCCCGCCGATCAGATTGCGGTGGTGGTGCCCTCCGCCTCCACCCACCGGCTGGCGCTCGAGAACGCCTTCGCGCCGCTCGGCATCCCCGTTCGCGCTCGACGCGCGGGTGGCGCTCGGCCAGACCGGCTACGGGGTGGCGATGCTGGGTGCGCTGCGATTCGCCTGGCTGGGCGGCGAGCGGCCCGACTTCTTCGCCTACCTGCGCAGCCCGTACTCGGGCATCGCCCGGCGCCGCGTGGATTTCGTCGAGGGCCGGTTGCGCGGTCGCGGCGTGTTCGGCCACGCCGAGACCATCGCCTCCACCGCCGAGCTCGTGGGGGAGGGGTTCGCGCCGGCCATCGACCGGCTGGCCGCCGAGCCCGACCCGCTCGTGGGCGCCGTCGAGCTGGCCCGCAGCATGGTGCGCAACGCCTACTCGCTGCAGGCCCGCTTCGTCGCGCCCGGCGGCCGGGTCGCGGTGCGCGCCTGCCGCGGCGTGACGCAGGCTCTCAACGAGCTGCGGGCGGCTGCGCCGGAGGGCATCGACCGGGCGGCGCTGATCGACCTGATCGCGCGCGTCCAGGTGCCGGTGGGCGAGGCTCCCGAGCCCGGTCGGGTGGACGTGGTCAGCCTGCGCCGCCTGCCCACCCGCAGATACCGGGTCGTGTTCGTGTTGGGGCTCGAGGAGGGAGTGCTGCCCGGCAGCGGCGCCGACCGCATGCTCCTGAGCGCAGACGCGGCCGCCGAGGCCGGTCTGAGGCGGTCCAGATCCGGGCGACGTCGACCGCTACCTGTTCGCCGGTGCCTGCAGCCGGGCCTGGGATCGGCTGGTGCTCGTGCGGATGGCGTCCACCGAGGACGGGAAGCCCGTGCAGGCGTCCCCGTTTCTGCAGGAGGTGCGGCGGCTGCTCGACCCCGAGACGCCGGTGCGCAGACGGACGCTTGCGCAGGCCACGTGGCAGCTGGAGGAGGCGCCCGACCAGCGCGGCCGGCAGCGGGCCCTGGCGCGGGAGCTGCGCGCCGACGCCGAGTGGGCGCGTGGCCGTCGGCGGCGGTCACGGATGGGAGCGCAAGCTGCGCCGCGCGCGGACGGCATTCCAGCGCGACACGCGGCTGCGCGTCGGCGCCGGTGCTGGCCAGCCTGGCCGCCACCGAGAAGTTCTCGGTCACCGATCTGGAGCGATTCGGCGACTGCTCGTCGATGTGGTTTGTGGAGCGCATGCTGCGGCCCGGCGAGATCGACTTCGAGCTCGACGCCAAGCTGCGCGGCTCGGTGGCGCATGCGACGCTCGCGCGATTCTTCGCCATGCTCCCGGCCGAGGTGGGCAGCGACCGCCTGACCGAGGACAACCTGCAGGCCGCGTGGCCGCTGATGCTGCGTTGCCTGCACGACGCGCTCGGCGGCCAGCGGGTGGGGGACACGTCGGCGGCCGCGAGCTGACCCGGTCGCTGGAGCGCGACCTGCGCGCGTTCCTGCGGGTCGAGGCAGACCTGCACCTGGAGTACGTACCGCGGCGGTTCGAGGTGCGGTTTGGCGGAGCGTCGTCGGCACCGGGATTGAAGGAGGGCTGAAGCTGGGCGACTTCGCCGTCACCGGCACCATCGACCGCATCGACATGGACCCGAACATGACGCCGCGGGCGGTGCTCTGGGACTACAAGTCGGGCGCCACCGTGCACTCGGCCGCGCAATTTGCCCGCCACGGAAAGCTGCAGCTGCCGCTCTACATCATGGCCGTGCGCGACCTGCTGGGAATCGAGCCGGTGGGCGGGCTCTACCGCGCGCTGGCGGGTGCCCGCGCAGCCCGCGGCCTGGTGCTCGAGAGCGAGATCGGCGAGGCCCGCGTGCCCGCTGCAGACCAGCTCTCGCCCGAGGAGTTCTGGCAGCACGTGGATGCCGCCGCAGCCGCGGCGATCGAAGCGGTGGGCCGCATCCGCGCGGGCGATGTGCGCCACGACCCGCGCAACGGCCGCTGCCCGCCGTGGTGTGACTACTACACCGTCTGCCGGGTGGCGCGGGCTTGAGCCGCGACTGGAATCCCGAGCAGCAGGCGGCGATCAGCGGCGACGGCCACCTGTTCGTATCGGCCGGAGCGGGCACCGGCAAGACGGCGGTGCTGGTCGAGCGCGTGTTGCGCCGCATCGACGCGGGCACCGCGCTTGACGCCATCCTGGTGATCACCTTCACCGACCGGGCCGCCTCCGAGCTGCGCGCGCGGGTGCGCACGGCGCTCGAGCTGCGCGGCGACCTGGAGCGCGCCCGGCAGGTGGACGGCGCCTGGATCTCGACCATCCACGGGTTCTGTATCCGGGTGCTGCGCGGCGATCCGATCGCCGCGGGGCTCGATCCGCAGTTCGGCGTGAGCGACGACACCACCTCGCGCATCCTGCAGTCCCAGGCGTTCGACCTGGCCCTCGAGCGCTTCCTGGACGCGGCTGACGACACCGGCTCGCGGCGCCTCGACCTGCTCGCTGCCTATTCCCGGCGGCGGCTGCGCGAGCTGCTGCTGGAGGCGTATGAGCGGCTGCGCAGCGCGGGCCGCGATCTGCGCCTGGTGGCGCACGCCGAGCCCGAGCTCGCGCCCGCGGTGCGAGCGGTGCGCGAGGCAGCGCCGGCCTGTACCAGGGACGAGGCCGCGCGGCTGGTGACGTTCCTCGATGCCGATCCCACACCGGTCGAGCTGTGCGATCTGCGCCGCTTCAAGGTGCGCAAGGCGGGTGCCTGCGCCGACTACGAGACCGCCCGCAGAGAGCTGGAGAAGACGGCCCGCGACGTGGCCGCGATCGATGATCTGGCGCAGCTGAACGTGCTCCTGAACGAGTTCGCGCGCTCCTATCAGGAGCTCAAGGACAGCCGCTCGCTGGTGGATTTCAACGACCTCGAGTTGCGTGCGGTGCGGCTGCTCGAGTCCTCGCCGCAGCTCGCGCAGAGCTACCGCGAGCGGTTCGCCGAGGTGATGGTGGACGAGTTCCAGGACACCAACCGGCTGCAGACAGCGCTGATCGACCTGATCGCCGACCGCCGGCTGTTCCTGGTCGGCGACGAGTTCCAGAGCATCTACCGGTTCCGCCATGCCGATGTGGGCGTGTACCGCGAGCGGCGCACCGCGGCCGGCTCCGATGTGGTCAGTCTCACGCGCAACTACCGCTCGTCCGGGCACGTGCTGGACATGGTCAACGAGCTGTTCGGCCGCGCGTTCGGCGACCGCTACACCGATCTGGACGCGGCCGGCGACGTCGAGCCGCTCGGCCCCGGCAGAGTCGAGCTGCTGCTCGCCGACAAGCGCGCGTTCGACGACGAGGACGAGCACTGGCGGGCGGCCGAGGTACGGCTGGTGGCCGATCGCATCGCCGAGCTGGTGGAGTCGGGCGAGTGCCGCCCCGGCCAGGTGGTGCTGCTGTTCGAGGCCGGCACCGACGCGGTGATGTACGAGGCGGCCCTGCGCCGCCGCGGCATCCGCACCGTGCGCACCACCGGCGGCGGCTACTACGCCCAGCAGCAGGTCGCCGACGTGCTCAACTACCTGCGCCTGCTGCGCAACCGCTACGACGACTTCGCGCTGGTCAGCGTGCTGGCATCGCCGCTGGTGGGAGTGTCCAACGACGGGCTGCTGGCGCTGCGCCGGGCCGCGGTGCGGCGGCCGATCTTCTCGGCGCTCGAACGCGACGAGCTGCCCGAAGGCGTGAGCGCCGAGGACGGCCGGCTGCTGGGAGCGTTCCGGCAGAGGCTCGCGCGGCTCTCGAGCCATCTGGGCGAGGTCGGCCTGGAGCGGCTGATCGATCAGGTGGTGGCCGCCCACGACTACGACCTGGCGTGCCTGGCCCAGCCCGACGGCGACCGGCGGCTGGCCAACGTCACCAAGCTGGCCCGCGTGGCGGCGAGCTACGAGGCGCTGCGCGGGCCCGACCTGGAGGGCTTCATCGGGTTCTGTGACGAGCAGGCCGAGATGGCCAGCCGCGAGGCCGAGGCGGCGATCGCCGAGGAGGACGCCCAGGCGGTGGTGCTGATGACCACGCACGCCGCCAAGGGGCTCGAGTTCGACGTGGTGGTGCTGGTCGACACGGGCCGCGAACGGCTGTCGCGGCAGGCGGGAGACATCCTGGTGGACGCGCAGGGCCGGGTGGCGCTGCGCGCTCCCGACCCGGCCGACGGTGCGATGCAGAAGGTGCTCGGCTGGGACGAGGTGGCCGTCGCCGAGCGCGCGGCACAGATCGAGGAGGGGCGCCGCCTGCAGTACGTGGCGCTGACCCGCGCGCGCCGCCACCTGCTGGTGTCGGGATCGCTCGATCCGGGCGAGGAGACGACCGTCGGCCAGATCTGCACCACCCTGGGAGTCGACCTCGAGCGCGAGGGAGACATCGATGTGGGCCGCGCGCGGCTGGCGGTGCGGATCGCGCGTCCGGGCGCCGCGGAGCAGGCCGAGCCGCATGCGCCCGAACCGCAGCCCGAGGTGGGCGGCCAGCTCGAGCTGTTCTCGGTGGGCGGGCGCAGCGTGCCGCTGCTCGAACCGCTCGCCGCGCCTGAACCGGCCGCCCCGGTGGCGTTGCAGGGGCTCAGCTACAGCGCGCTTTCGCTCTATCGAAGGTGCGGCTACCGGTACTTCGCCCAGCGCATCCTGCGGCTGCCCGAGCCGGAGCGTGAGCGGCTGGTGGAGGGCCTGGATGCGCTCGAGCTGGGCGATGCGGTGCACCTCGAGCTGGAGCGGCCGGACGGTCGCTGGCGCGCGCTCTACCCGGCGGCCACCGCCGAGAACGAGCAGCTGATCGAGCGCCTGTGCACCAACTGGCGCGACTCGCAGCTGGCCGCCTCGCTCGCATCGGCCGCCTCGCTGACCCGCGAACGGTCGTTCGCGTTCGAGGTGGAAGGGGTGCTGTTCCACGGCCGCATCGACATCTACGCGACCGAATCTGACGGCACCGTCGCGGGTGATCGACTTCAAGACCAATCGGTTGGGCGACCGGTCGGTGGAGGAGATCGTCGATGGCAGCTACGGCGTGCAGGTGGCCACCTACGCGCTCGCGGCGCTGCGGGCGGGAGCCCAGCGGGTGGAGGTGGCGTATGCCTTCCTGGAGAACATGGACGGTCGTGCCGACCCGCTCGTTCACCGCTGCCGATGCCCCCACGCTCGAGGCCGAGCTGGGCGCCGATATCGCCGCCATCCGCGAGGGCCGCTTTCCCGCCCGCCCGGGACTCCAGTGCCGCGAGTGTCCGGCGCTCGACCTGCTGTGTGCGGGTGAACGCCTGGAGTGGGGTTGAGCGCCGCCGGCGCGCGGCGCGCCCGCGCGGTCGAGATCCTCGACCGGCTCTCGGCCGAGCATCCCGACGCCCACATCGCGCTCGACTTCCAGAGCCCGCTCGACCTGCTGGTGGCGACGATCCTCTCGGCCCAGTGCACGGATGAGCGGGTCAACATGGTCACCCGGGAGCTCTTCCGCCGGTGCCGCAGCCCGGAGGACTACCTGAACCTGGGCGAGGGCGGGCTCGAGGATCTGATCCGGCCGACGGGGTTCTTCAACCAGAAGGCGAGGTCGATCCGCGGCTGCTGCATGGCGCTGATCGAGCGGTTCGGCGGCGAGGTGCCGCGCACGACGGCCGAGCTGGTGACCCTGCCCGGCGTCGGCCGTAAGACCGCCGCGGTCGTTGCCTCGAACGCCTACGGCGTGCGCGAGGGCATCGCCGTGGACACCCACGTCGGGCGCCTGTCGCGGCGGCTGCGCCTGACGCGCCTGCACGATCCGGTCAAGGTCGAACGGGTGCTGATGGGCCTCTACCCGCGCGAGCGCTGGCTCGAGGTCTCCGACGTGCTGATCTTCCACGGCCGCCGGGTGTGCCGGCTCGCAACGACCCATGTGCGACCGCTGCGTCGTCGCCGAGCTGTGCCCGTCGGCGTTTCGTTTTGCGACGCTTCCGCGACGCCCGCGGCGTTGATTTGCAACGCTGGTCTGGGCCACCATTGCGGCCATGCAGCGAATCGAACTCGAACTCTACGCAGACCGCGTGTGCCGCCACGCCGAGCGGCTGCGCGACGATATCGACGCGACCCGCATGCGCATCGCGTGGTCGCGGTTTGAGCACGCCGCACGCGACGGCCTGAGCCGCACCGATACGGCCATGCTCGAAGCGCTGGGCGTGTTTGCCGGCGTCGACGAGCAGGCCGAGCGGCGGCTACTCGACCGGCGGCTGCGCCAGCTGGCCTGCGTGGAGAGCTATCAGGCCTTGGTCGAGAGGGCGTTGGCCGACGCCAGGGACGCCATCAGTCCGCCGTCCTCGTCGTAGGCGGGGAACAGGTCGACGCGCACGGTCTTGACGATGCCGGAGCGATGCCGCAGCGTCATCGGCTGGTTCAGCTTGCGCACGCCCCATTCGAGGCACACGGCGATCGGATCGTCGCCGTCGGGGTCGGTCAGCCCGAACGCCTCGCGGAGGGGTTTCCCCATCACGTCACCCTCCGCGTAGCCGGTCAGCTCGAACACGCCGTTGCCGCACGAGAGCACGCGCGTGTCCTGGTCGCAGGTGACGAGCCCGGCGCCCGACGGCGGAAAGTAGTCCTCGAGCGTCTCGAACAGGTATCCGAAGCCGCACTTGGCGCAGCCCACCGGCTGCATGGTCAGCCCCGCGCGTCCGTCGTCGTCCAGCGCGCGGGTGCCGCAGTTGGGACAGATGAAATACCGCATCCGAAAATTCTAGCCGCGCACCGGTTTGAAGATGCTTAGGCCGCGGCGACCCCGGCCTCGTCGACGTGCGGGGCATGTGCCAGCCAGCGCTCGGCGTCGAGAGCGGTCATGCAGCCCATACCCGCGGCCGTGACGGCCTGGCGGTAGGTGTGATCCACCACGTCGCCGCCGGCGAATACGCCCGTCGATGTTGGTCGCCGTCGAGCCGGGCCGGGTGATGATGTAGCCGGCGTCGTCCATGTCCAGGATGCCGGTGAAGAGCGATGTCGCCGGGTCGTGGCCGATCGCGACGAACAGCCCGTCGGTGGCAAGCTCGCTGCGCTCGCCGGTGACGGTGTCCTCCAGCAGCACGCCCGTGACCTTGCCGGTACCGGTGCCCTGCACCTCGACCACCGCCGCATTGGTGACGAACTCGATGTTCTCCTTGGCCCGCGCGTGGTCGATCATGATCTTGGACGCGCGGAACTCCTCGCGGCGGTGCACCAGCGTCACCTTGGTGGCGAACTTGGCGAGGAACGTCGCCTCCTCGAAGGCACTGTCGCCGCCACCCACGACCACCACGTTGCGGGCGCGGAAGAATGCGGCGTCGCACACGGCGCAGTAGCTCACACCGCGGCCCTGCAGCTCGACCTCGGAGCCCAGCCCCAGCTGGCGCGCGTTGGCGCCGGTGCTGACGATCACGGCGCGGGCGCGGTGCTCGTCGTCACCCACGTACACCTTGAACGGTCGCTCCGAGAAGTCGACCCGGGTCACGTCGTCCGACACCATCTCGGCGCCGAACCGCTCGGCCTGGGCGCGCATCGTGCCCATCAGCTCGGGGCCGGTGATGCCGTTCTCAAAGCCGGGATAGTTCTCGACATCGGAGGTGATCATCAGCTGGCCGCCGAACTTGAAGCCCTCGAATACGAGTGGCCTCAGGTTGGCGCGCGCGGCGTAGAGCGCGGCGGTGTAGCCGGCCGGGCCTCCGCCGATGATGATCACGTCTCGAATCTCGTCAGTCATGCTTCTCCAGTCCTCCCGGCGAAGGACGGAAAGCCCCTCTCAAGCCTCATCATCATTAACGCGTTCGACGCGGAAACATTCCTGGCAGCGGTCGCAGGTACGCGCCCCCGTGACGGTGCGGTTGCCGAAGAACGAGCCCAGCGCATCGCCGCAGAACGGACAGAATGCCACTGCTGGGCCGGGTTCGGTGTCGCTCGTTTTGGACATCGGCCGACCACAGTGTAATCCTTGGAGCTGCTTTCCAAATGATCGCACTCATTTGGAAAGCACCTTTGCCTCATCTCTCAGTGTTCTGGTGCCGATGACTCGGCTGTCGTTCCCTCCGACTATCTTATTCGCCTGTGAGCAAGTCCAAGAAGCAGATCACCAACGAGAAACGCCAGCGCCTGGGCAGCGGCGAGGGTATCGCCGCGTCCAAGAAGTCCGGCGGGGGTGGATTCCCCCTGTGGGGTTGGGTGGCGGTGGTGGTTGCGATCGTAGTCGTCGTGGGCGGTGCGACGGCGTTCGTGCTGCAAGACCGCAGCAGCAGTGGCCAGAACGCCTCGTGCGTGCAGTCGCGGCTCTCCAAGGACACGCTCGATCCGCTGTCGCAGCCCACGTGGCCGCCAAACTACAACGACCTGGACTGCGCACTCAATGCGCTCGGACTCAAGCCGAGCCAGGAAGCAGCCGCGATCAACCACTACCACGTGCATCTGACGCTGTACGTGGAGGGCAAGAAGGTCGAGATCCCCGACTACATCGGGCTTCCCGCCGCGGGCGGCATGACCAACGCGGCGACCTCCGAGATCCATACCCACGGACGCGAGACCGACCCCGTGCCCGGCATCATCCACATCGAGTCCGGCGATCCGGCCTTCCGCGCCAACCTGCAGCAGTTCTTCGACGTGTGGGGCGTGTACGCGACGGCCGATCAGCTGGGCGGCTACCAGAAGCCGGTCAAGGTCTGGATCAACGGCAAGCCGGTGACCGACTGGCTGTCGCAGCCGCTCCAGGAGCACAACGTCATCACCATGGTGGTGGGCGACGAGCCGGCCAACTTCAAGCCGGACACGACCTTCAAGTTCCCCAACGGGGAGTAGCCATGGCAAAGCCCGGAATCAAGCCTCCAGCACAGCGCACCGAGCACGTCGAGCCCGGCGATCGCGTGCGCGTGATCCCCACCGGAGGGTTGGCCACGGTGGTCAGCACGCGGGGCCGCAGCGTCGTTCTCGAGCTGGATGAGCCGATCGCGGTGGTTGGCGAGGCCACCCGCACCTACTACAGCTATCCGGGCGAACTCGAGCAGATGCCGCAGGTGGGCAAGGTCGGCGCCGAGCGGCTGTACGCCGAGCTCGAATCCGAGCTGCCCGACGCCACCGCATAAGGGCGGTACCCCATCTGGGGGATGGCGGGCGCGGCGATCCACCCGGAGGCTAGACCGGTGGACGCGATGCCAACCTACGACTCCCAGAGCTCGATGGCCGAACTGGCCGCCGAGGCTCTGGTGGCCGCCTCGGCGCTCGACATGACGAGTTCGGCAGGGGCCGACCTCGAGGTGTGGACGATCTCGTACGACGGCTCGCGGGTACGTGCCTCCGCGCCTCGGCTGGACGTTCGCGAGGGCATCGACCTGCGCGCCGACCTCATGCTTGACGGCCTCCCGCACACCGTCACCGCGCATGTGCTCGAGACCGAGTACCGCTCGGCCGACCGGGCCGCGATCGTGCTCCAGGTGACCGAGGTGGTAGCGACCGGCAAGCGTCGGTTCGAGGAGCGGGTGGGGGTCGCCACCGAGGTGACGATCACCGCCGTCAGCTGCGATCGGCTCGCGGACGGAGATACCCTGCGCACCGTGGCCGTGGACGTGTCGCCGTCGGGCATCGGCCTGTCAGTGCTGGACTCGCGGGTGCGCACGGGTGACGTGCTTGCTCTGCACTGCCGGTTCATCCATGGCGTGGTCGACGAGGAGGTGCGCGTGATGCGCACCACGTCGTTTGACTCGGGACAGCGCATCGCGGGCTGCAGGTTTGTCAACGGCCGCGCCGCAAGCAATGCCGTTATCGACCGCGTGATGCACCGCGGTGCCGGCGTGAACGCCTGATTGTCGCTGTGCTGCTGGTAGCCGAGCCGATCTCGTATGCGCAGGCCATCATCCTGGGGCTGATCCAGGGTGTGGCCGAGCTGTTTCCGATCTCGAGCCTGGGCCAGAGCGTTGTTCTGCCGCATCTGTTCGGCTGGAACATCCATCAAAACGACGAGTACTTCCTGAGCTTTCTGGTGGCCACGCACCTGGCCACCGCGCTGGTGCTGCTGGGGTTCTTCTGGCACGACTGGGTGCGCATCGTGCGTGGCCTGTGGCGGGCGGTCGGCGAGCGCGGCCTGGCCGAGGACAATCCCGACGGGCGGCTAGGTTGGCTGCTGATCCTTGGCACGATTCCCGCCGGCATTCTCGGGCTGGCGCTGGAGCATCGGCTGCGCACCGTGTTTGCATCGCCGCGGTCGGCGGCGCTCTTCCTCATCCTGAACGGTGTCCTGCTCTACGGCGCGGAGCTCTTGCGGCGCCGCGCGCCGGTCGTCCAGAGCGACGATGGGGTGGCGGGCGACGCGCGCATCGCGCGCTCCATGCGGTGGCTGCAGGCCGTGGCGATCGGCGCCGCCCAGGCGCTTGCACTGATCCCCGGGTTCTCCCGCTCGGGAGCGACGATGGGCGGTGGGCTGCGGGTGGGACTCTCCAACGAAGATGCGGCGCGGTTCGCATTTCTCCTGGCTACGCCGATCATCGGCGCCGCGGCACTGCTGAAGCTGCCCGCACTCTTGGGCCATGCCGGTGACGGAGTGCGGGGCCAGGCGCTGGTGGCGTCGCTCTGCGCCGCGGGCGCCGCGCTGGTGTCCGTGCGCTATCTGATGCGCTACTTCGAGACCAGCCGCCTGACGCCGTTTGCGATCTTCTGCCTCGTCGAGGGCATCGTGCTGAGTATCTACTTCGCCTTCTGAGTTGAGAAACGCAACAAACGTGCCAGGCACGTTTGTTGCGTTAGCTTGGCTCCGCCGTGACGGCGGTGCCGTAGGCGGCGACTTCGGTCATGTTGGACATCAGTTCGTTGCAGTCGAACCGCATGGCGATCACGGCGTTGCCACCGGCGTCGGCGGCCGAGTCGCGCAGCCGCGAGATCGCTTCCTCGCGACTCTCGCGCAGCATCTTGGTGTAGCCCTTGATCTCGCCACCGATCAGACCCTTGAGTGACGCGCCGATGTCCGAGCCGACATGCCGGCTGCGCACCGTCAGTCCGAAGACCTCGCCATGTACCTGGGTCACGCGGTAGCCGGGAAGGTCGTTCATGGTGGTCACGATCATCTGGTCGAGCATGGTGCTCCTCTCGGTGGGTTGGCCCCATCCTAGGCGCCCGGCGTCCGGGATTATCATTGCCGCGTGTCCGACGCGCTTCCGCCCTCCATCTCGCCCGGCCCACTCGCCGGTGTGCGCGTGCTCGAGCTGGGGGCGTTGATTGCCGGCCCGTTCGCGGGCCGGCAGCTGGCCGACATGGGGGCCGATGTGATCAAGGTCGAGTCGCCCCGGCGGCCCGACGCGATGCGTGACTGGGGCATGACCGTGGACGGCCGCGGGCTCTGGTGGCCGCAGATGGCGCGCGGCAAGCGGCTGGTGACGCTCGACCTGCGCGCGGACGAAGGACGCGAACTCGCGCTGCAGCTGGTCGAGCACTGCGATGTCGTACTCGAGAACTTCCGCCCGGGCACGCTCGAGAGCTGGGGGCTGGGCTACGACGCCCTCCGCGCACGCAATGCCGGTGTGATCCTGGTGCGGGTATCGGGCTACGGCCAGGACGGGCCGTATGCCGGGCGCGTCGGGTTCGCCTCGGCTGCCGAAGCCTACGGTGGGCTGCGGCATCTGAACGGCTTTCCCGAAGGGCCGCCGCCGCGCTACGGCGTGTCGATGGGCGACTCGCTGGGCGCGATGTTCGCCGTGCAGGGCACGCTCGCTGCGCTCTACCGGCGCGATGTGGCCGGCGGTGGGGGACAGGTGGTGGACGTCTCGCTGGTCGAGGCCTGCTTTGCGATGACCGAGAGTGTGATCACCGAGTACGCGGCCCTGGGCGCGGTGCGCGGCCCCTCGGGCACCAACCTCGCCGGGATTGCGCCGTCGAACCTGTTTCGCTCGCGCGACGGCCGGTGGGTGGTGATCGCCGCCAACCAGGACACGCTGTTTCGGCGCCTGTGCGACGTGATGGGACGGCCCGAACTGGCCGACGACGAGCGGTTCTGCGACCACCTGGCACGCGGCCGAAATCAGGACGAGATCGAGGGGCTGATCGGCGAGTGGGCGGCCGGCTTCGACGCGGCCGAGTTGAGCCGCATGCTCGATGCCGCCGGCGTGGTGTGCGCGCCGGTGAACACTGCCGCAGACATCCTCGACGACCCGCATTTCGAGGCCCGCGACATGATCGTGACCCAGGACGACACCCATCACGGCGCGGTTCGCGCCCCGGGGGTGGTGCCGCGGTTCTCCGAGACGCCCTCGGCGGTGCGGTGGTCGGGCAAGTGGCAGCCGGGCGCCGATAACACAGCGGTCTACGGCGACCTGCTGGGCCTGGATGCGGCGCAGCTCGAGCGGTTGTCAGCCGACGGCGTGATCTGACTGAACGGCGAGCCGGTCGCGGGCCCACGCGCCGGCGCTCGCTACCGCGGTCACGTCGATGCCGGTCGCAAAGCCGTGCTGTTCCAACGCGGCGACCACGTGTTCGGTGGCGACGTTGCCGGGCGCTCCAGGAGCGAACGGGCAGCCGCCGAGGCCGGCGGCGGCCGCATCGAACACGCGCACTCCCATGCCGAGTGCCACCAGCAGGTTCTCGATCGCGCGGCCGTGGGTGTCGTGCAGGTGCAGCGCCGTTCGTTCGAGCTCGATCACGGGCACGGCGGCGGTCAGCACCTCGTCGACCAGCTCGGGCGTGGCGCTCCCGATGGTGTCGGCCACCGACACCTCGAAACATCCCATCGCCCGCAGCCGGGCGGCCACGTCGGCAACCGCCGAGGGCTGCACCGCGCCGCTGTACGGGCAGCCGAAGGCCACCGAGACGTAGCCGCGCACGCGCATGCCCAGCTCGAGCGCGGCGCCCGCCACGTCCCGGTAGGTGTCCAGCGACTCGTCCACCGTCATGCCGATGTTGGCGCGGCAGAACTCATCGGTGGCCGCCGAGAAGAGCGCGATCTCGCGCACGCCGCACGCGGCCGCGCGGTCGAGTCCGCGGCGGTTGGGCACCAGCGCCGAGAGTTCGAGGTCGTGGCGGTCGCGCAGCGCCAGGAACAGGTCGTCCGAGTTTGCCATCTGCGGCACCAGCCGGGGTGAGACGAACGCGCCGGCTTCGATCCGCCGGCAGCCCGCATCGGCCAGCAGTTCGACAAACCGCAGCTTGTCCTGCCAGCCGAGCACGACCTGCTCGTTCTGCAGGCCGTCGCGCGGCCCGCATTCGACCACCTGCACCAGTTCGCGGCTCACCGGCCGAGTGTAGCCCTATGCATTAGGGGGTCAGCCACCTTTCGTGCATCTATCGCATTGGCTGTAATCGTCAGCGTTGGCTCATGCACAAAAGGTGGCTGACCCCTTTTATGCATCCCGTACCATTGTGGTATGCAGCGGACCATTGCACTGCTGATGCTCGGCGCGCTCGCGGCCGGCTGCGGCTCGGTGTCGCAGGCAGCGGCGCCGGCCGTCTACCGCGCGATCGCTACCGCGCGAGCCCCCGGGGGGCTCGTGAACCGCGAGGTGATCTGGTATCGCGCCGGCGACGGAGCGTTTCGGATCACGCGTCACAGCACGCTCGACGGTCACAGAATCGCGCCAATGCTGACGGTCTTCGACGGATCTCGGGCGCTCACCGTCTCGGCCGCACACAACCGCTCCGAAGCGGCCGAGGGCTACGAAGGCTCGCGGGCGTTCGTCGCCAGCCGCGCGGGTGGGTTGGGGCTCCCACTTCTGCGTCGCTATCTCGGTCGCCGTCCAGGAGCAGATGCCGGACACCTTCACGCGCAGCTCCGCGGCCAGAGCGTGTCTGTGTCGTTCACCCGGGCCGCGAGCGCTCCGCCCGCGGGTGCGTTTCGGTTGCCCACCGGTGTGAAGGCCGTCGACGTCATCAAGCAGCTCCCTCCTGCCACGGATCCGCAACTGCCGTTCCCGGTGTACTGGCTGGGTGCGTCGTTCGAGGGCAAGGCGGCGACATCGGCGTCGTCCTTTGAGGCCGGACGCCGTTCGTACTACCAGGTGCAGTATCCGGGGTTGATCCTCAGCGAGACAGAGCCCCTGGACGGTGCGCCGCCGATGCAGCGGTCGATCACGGTGGACGGACAGAGGCTCAGCGTGAGGACGGCTACAGCCGGGCCGCGCGGCCACCTCAGTTTCAACTGGTCGTCATCCTCGTCGACCAGCAGCTCCTCGTCCGGAACGGTGGTCATCATGGGTCTGGGTTCGGGTTCGAAGCAGGGCGACGAGGCGATCCTGCTGACGGGAAAGCAGACCGAAGTGACGATCCTGGGGCCGGCGGTGAAGGGCCACGTCGGCGCGATCCTCGCCGCACTGACCCGGCTCTGACCGATTGCGCAAACGCGATCAGGCGCGGGTGCATAAAAGGGGACTGTCCCCTTTTATGCACCAGTGCCCGGGGCGAGATTCGAACTCGCGCTCTCCGAAGGGGAGAAGTCGATTTTCAAGTCGACCGCGTCTACCAACTCCGCCACCCGGGCTTTGCGTAGTATCCCCCGCCGCATGGCGGGCGCTCAGCCGGCGGCGGCTAAGACAATGCCGTGCAGGATGTCGCGCTCGGACACCGTCAGCCGCTCGGTGCCGCAGGCGGCCACCACCTCGGCCAGGATGCCGGTTCCGGCGACGATGGTCGGTGCCCGCGCCGCCATCAGCCCGCGTACTTCGAGCAGTTCGGCAGGGCTCCGAGCCGCGAGCTCGGCCAGCAGGCGTTCGATTGTCTGCTGCGTGAGCACGTGACCGTCGATGGCCTCGGGCTCCTCATGCTCGAGCCCCAGGTCGATGGTGGCCAGTGTGGTGATGGTGCCCGCCACACCGATCAGCTGCTGCGTCTGGCCGGTGATCGCGTGGGGAATCAGTTCGCGGGCGGTCGCGCGGAGGGCGGTGAGCGCCTCGTCGCCGGGTGGGGTGTCGTGCAGGTACCGCTCGGAGAGGCGGACGCAGCCCATGTTGATGCTCTGCTGTTCGCGCACCCCACCGGCGTCGCCCAGCACGAACTCGGTCGAGCCTCCGCCGATGTCGCACACCAGCGTGCCGGGGCCGGCCGGCCGCCGCGAGGTGACGCCGCGAAACGTGGTGCGGGCCTCCTCGTCGCCGTTCAGGATGCGGGTTTCGAACCCGTACCGCTGCCCGATATCGGCCATCAGTTCGCGGCCGTTGGAGGCGTCGCGGACAGCGCTCGTGGCCACGGCCAGCACGTGCTCCGCGCCGAGTTCGGCCGCTCGGGCGTGGTAGCGCGAGAGGGCGGCGTGGGCGCGTTCCAGCGCGGCGGCGTTGATCGTGCCGCTGTGATCCACACCGTCGCCGAGCCGGGTGATGGTGAGCAGGCGGTCGATTTCTGCCGCGATGTTGCCGTCGACGATGTCGGCGACCAGAAGCCGGATCGAGTTGGTGCCGATGTCGATTGCGCCGACCCGCCGCCCGCCGTTGGCTGCAGCCGTCACGCGCGCAGCATCCGCCACACAAACAGCAGGGGGCGGATCGCCGCCTTCCAGCGGTCGATCAGTTCGCGCAGCGTGTCGAGCGACTGCTGCAGCCGGGTCATCGCGGCGGTGAGCCGCTCGAGGCCCGCCTGCAGTTCGGCCTGTCGGGAGGCCAGCGTCACGAGGCCGCCCGCTTGCAGGGCGGCGATGCTCGCCTGGATCTCGGTGCCAAGCGCGTTCGCGCGGCGGGCGGTGCGCGCAGCTTTGAGGCCCACGTAACCCGCGGGCACACCGACCACCACGACCCAGAGAAGGACGAGCCACCAGATCACAGCATGAGTCTACCTGCTAGAATCTTGAGTCCGCCGCGGGGTGGAGCAGTCCGGTAGCTCGTCGGGCTCATAACCCGAAGGTCGCAGGTTCGAATCCTGCCCCCGCTACTCTCGAGAACCGCCTCATTGAGGCGGTTCTCGTCGTTAACGGCCGTTTGCTTGCCTGGCCAGGGTTGTGAGTAGACAATCGGTGCGGCAGGCATGTTTCGCAACTGGCTAGGGAGGCAATCGTGGACGCAATCAAACGCCGGCCGGCTTCGACAGCGGCGCTGGTGTTGTCGGTGCTCTGGGTGATCGCGTCGATCTACGAGGTTCACCACGAGCGGCACAACGACCAGATCTACGGGCCGACCGCCGGGCACTTCTACGAGGTGTACAGCGTGCTCCAGCTCGCCGTGATTGGCGTGATCGTGTTCCTCGCGCTCGCCGTGCTCGTCGAGCGGATCTGGGCGCCGTCCTCGTCGGGAGCGCCCGGGCAATCGATAGAGCCCGGGACCTGAACCCGCGCGGCCGAGGGAATCATCAGCCTCAGGAGTACGAGATCACGCGGCGCGCGCCGTCCCCGGCGCGCATGCGGTCAAACGCGTGGTTCACGTCGTCCAGGCCGATCAACTCGCTGACCATGCGGTCGACCGGAAGCTTGCCCGCCAGGTGCAGGCGGCCCAGCCTGGGGAAGTCGACGCCGGGCTGCGTCCACCCGTAATTGCAGCCGATCACCGTGCGGCTCGCGTCGGCAAACGTGAAGGGATCGAATCCGACTGTCTGGTCTTCGGCGGTCATCCCCACGATCACGCCCGTGCCTCCGCGGGGGATCAACTCGAGCATGGTGTGAAGCGTCGCCACGTTGCCCAGCGCCTCGAACACGTAGTCGGGCCCGCCGCCGGTCATGCGGCGGATCTCGGCCACTGCCCCCTCACCCCCGCGCACACCGGCGGTGGCTCCCAGATCGCGGGCGGTGTCGAGCTTCTCATCGCTGATGTCGACCGCGATGATCGGATCCGCACCGCAGAGCGCTGCGCCCATGATCACCGAGAGGCCCACCCCACCACAGCCGATCACCACCACCGAGGCGCCGGGCTCGACCGCGGCAGTATTCATCGCTGCGCCCACTCCGGTGGCCACCGCACAGCCGATCAGCGCGCCGACCTCGGGCGCAAGCCCCGCCGGCATCGGCACCGCGGCCTTGGCCGGCACCACGCCCCGCTCACCGAACGTCCCCACACCGAGGTAGGGAAAGACGTCGGTGCCGTCGCTGCGGCTGATGCGGGTGGTGCCGTCGGCCATGGCGTTCTCGTACGAGCGGCTCTCGCCGCACACCCACACGCGGCCTGCCTGGCAGTGACGGCAGTGGCCGCACGACACGAACCACGAGAGCGTCACCCGGTCGCCGGCAGCGAGGTTCGTCACACCTTCGCCGACAGCCTCCACCTCGGCGAAACCCTCGTGGCCCAGCACCACCGGGCCGGCCACCGTCCAGTCACCGTCGATCACGTGCAGGTCGCTGCGGCACACGCCCGAGGCAAGCATGCGGATGGCCACCTCGTCGCGGTGTGGTGCGGCCACGTCGAGGTTTTCGATCTGCAACAACTCGTGCGGTGCGGTGAAGACGGCGGCGCGCATCCGTCAGAGTCTACTCACGCGGCTGGAGGCTGTATCTTCTGCGCTTCCCCCATGGAGGCGGCCGGGCGTGGACGTCGAGCAGCTGCGTGAACAGATGGAGCAGGCGATGGACAGCGGCGACGAGTCGCGGTTCGTCGCGGCGATCCATCCGGACGCCGTGTTTACGACCGTGGTCTTCGGCGGCCGGCACGTGTTCCGGGGCAAGGATGGGGCCCGCGAGTGGTGGACGCGCTACCGCGGCGCCACGGTCTATGAGGTGTACTCGCTGGCCAGCGAACGGATCACCGAAGACGCGGTGCTGATCAGCGCCCGGCTGCGCGTGGCGGGCTCGGAGCGGGGGATGGAGGACGCGCCGCGCTCGTGGGTGATGGTCGAGCGCGACGGGCTCATCTACCGCTACCAGCCTGTGGAGTCGCGCGAGGAGGCACTCGCCGCCGCCGCCGAGGCTGCCTGACTAGCGGCCGGCCGGTGTGAGTTCGGAGGCGGCCACCACCAGACCGGCGGCGGCCGCGGGTGAGATGCGGTCGGTGTTGATCACCAGGTCGTACTGCTCGGGCGCCTCGGCGATGTCGTAAAACCGCTTCAGATAGTCGGCCCGCGCGGCGTCGCCCTCCGTGATCAGCCGGTTGGCGTCGTCGTCGGGCACGCCTTCCTCGTCGACCAGGCGCCTCCACCGGCCCTGCTCTGACCCGGTCACGAGCAGCCGCACCACGCCGTCCGCATCGCCCAGCGCATGCGAGGCGGCGTGCGCCACGATCACCACGCGGCCCTGCTCGGCGGTGTCCACGATCGCCTCGCGGATCAGCTTGCGCATCTCGTCCGACGGCGGCTGGGCGGCCACGTGCGCGAATGCCTCGGGTGCCATCGTGGTCGGGGTGGCCGACTCCAGCAGACGCGCCCAGAGCGACTTGCGGGCCTCGACGTCGGAGACGGTCGACAGGTCGACCGCGCCGCGCGTAGCGGCAAGCTGCAGCACCTCATCGTCGACATAGCGGTAGCCCGTGAGTTCGGCGACCTTGCGGCCGACCTCCTCGCCACCGGCGCCGACGGCGCGCGAGATGCAGAAGCAGTGGCAGTTCACGAGGCGACTCTACACGGCCGGGTCGCGCACGAGTTCCATGGTCGAGCAGTGCACCCCGCCGCCGCCCTTCTGGATCTCGTCGTAGGCAACGGGAATCACCTCGAACCCGCGGGCCTCGAGCAGCGCCCGGCTCCTGGGATAGGCGTCGCACATGATCACGCGGCGGTCTCCCAGCGCCAGCGAATTGATCGCCCAGTCCTCGCCTTCCGGACACGGGATCGCCTCGATTCCGAGCGCGGCCAGGCGGTCGTGGAACCAGTACGGCAGGCCGTTGATGTCGACCAGCGCGGCGTCGGGAGCGAGCATGCCCAGGTGGCCGTCGAGGTGGATCGACCAGCCCACCATCGGCACCACGATCAGCTCGATGCCGAGCTCGCCGAACACGCTCTCGAGCTGCCGTGCGCCCTCCTCGTTGCAGCGCAGCGACGTGCCGTAGGCGGCCACGTCGGGACGCAGCTTGATCAGGCTGCCGCCCTCGACCATGCCCGTGCCGGTGATGGTCTTGAGGATCGGCATGCCCAGGCCCGCGACCGTGCGCGTGACCAGCGCCTCCTCGCCGCGCCGCATCGCCGGGGCCATGCGGCAGATGATCGCCCCGCCGGGAACGGTGATCAGCGGGTCGCGCGTGTAGATCGGCCGCGAGAGGTGCGGCGCCGCCTCGCCCTCGACCATGACCACCTGCACACCGGCGGCCTCGAGCGCCTCCACCAGACCGCGGTGCTGGGCTCGCACAAGCTCGAGGTCGGGCGGCGTGTCGGACTCCCAGTACCAGTTGCCTGCGGGATCGACGAGTCCACCGGCGTCGTCGTTCCAGGCATCTGCGGTAACCCGCGCCCATTCGTCGCGCGGCTCGCGCATCAGCACCATCCGCAGCCGGCCCACCTCGTCGGTGGCACCCCAGCGCCGGCCCCAGACGCGCTCGAGTTCGGCGGGATCCGAGAATCCCGGCTCGGGCTGCGGCGCGCAGATCGTCTGGTTGTACCCGAAGGGGAGCGTCACGCCACGAGTATATTTGCCGCGACATGCGCCACAACGTTGTCATCGCCGGTGCGGGTCTCGCCGGCCTCTCCTGTGCCCGCGATCTGATCGCGGGCGGGGTCGATGTGCTGCTGCTCGAGGCGCGCGAGCGCGCCGGCGGACGCGTCGAGGGCGTCACGCTGGACGACGGCCGCGTGGTGCAGATGGGCGGCGAGCTGGTGGGATCCGTGCATCACGCCTACCGTGGACTGGTCGCCGAGCTTGGCCTCGAGCTCGAGCAGAGCTACGTCGCCGAGCCGGGCCAGGACGCCTGGGACATGGCCGACGGCGTGCGTCTCGGCGAGAACTGGCTGACCTCCGAGGAGGCCGCCTCGCTCGGGCGCGCCGAACGGCGCATGGCCGAGATCGTCGGGACCATCGATCCCGCCGATCCCTGGAGCCATCCGGATGCGGCGCGGCTCGACCGGATGTCGGTCGCCGATCTGATGCGCGACTGCGGCGTGATCGACAACGCCTGGCGGATGGCCGAAGCGCAGTCGCGCAGCGCGGGTGGCGGGACGCTGGAACGCTGGAGCGTGCTGGGCACTGCTGCGCGGCGCGGCGGCCGGTGACGGCCGGTTGCTCTCCGATTACGAGGCCTGGGAGAACATGCGTGCTGGCCGGCGGAAGCTCGGCGCTGGTGGATGCGCTGGCAGCGCAGGTGGGTGACCGGCTGCGGCTGGGTGCGGAGGTCACCGCGATCGATGTGGGCAGCCCGTGCGCCGTGACTCTGGCCGGCGGCGAGCGGATCGAGGCCGACGCGGTGGTCTGTGCGCTGCCGGTGGGGCCGCTGCGCTACGTCCGGTTGACCGGAATCTCGCAGCCGCGGGCCGCGTCGCTGGCGGCTCAGCGGGAATGCCTGGCCTACAAGGCGGTGATCGCGTTTGACGGACCAGTCTGGCGCGACCACGGATGGACCGGCCTCTGTGCCTCCGAACGGGAGGTCGGCGGATTCTGGTCGCAGTCCGATCGCACGCTCAGCTCGCTGCTGGGACCCGAGCAGGTCGGCTATCTGGTCGCCCAGACGCCGCAGATGCGCGACCGCGACGTGCTTGCCGCGCTGGAGCGGCTGATGGGACCGGTGCAACCGCGGGCGCTGATCTGGCGCGAGTGGGGCACCGATCCGTTCACTCGCGGCTACGTCAGCCACTGGGCGCCGGGCGACGTGCTGGCGGCCGGGCCGCTGCACGGTACCCACGAGCCGCCGTTCTACGTGTGCGGATCCGATCACTGGGCGGCCGGCTACATGGAAGGCGCGGTGGCGACGGGCCGGGCGGCGGCGCGGTCGCTGCTCGAGGGCCGCGCCGTTTCACCGTACGAGCGTGAATAAGAGGGGTCAGTCGCCTTTTATTCATGGGCGGGTGCCAAGAGTTGCAGCCATTGTTACGGATGAATGAAAGGCGACTGACCCCTCTTATTCAGCCACGACCGCGGTGATCTGATCCGCAGCGCGCAGACCGCTGCGCAGTGCGCCCTCCATCGTCCCGTGCCATTCGCCCGCGGTGTGTTCGCCGGCAAAGACGATGCGGCCGGCCGAGGCAGTCAACTGGGGCGATTCGAGCTCGCCGTCGCAGCCCCCTGCGGAGTACGACCCTCCGGTCCACCGGTCGCTTTGGCGCCACGTATTGAGCAGGGTGGGATCGGCGGCCGCACCGAACTCGGGCGCGACCGCTCGCACCCGCTCGGCAAACACGCTCGCTCCAGCGTCGACCTCGAGTCGGTCCAGGGCAGCCGCGGTGCCGGCGAACGCGCCCACCACGGCGGTGGGCAGCCCGTCTGCGTCGAGCTGGGTGTACGTCCAGAACCGCTCCGGCACCGAGAGCACCGCCGCCGGTGCGGGGCGTTTGGGCGCGGTCAGGAAGACCTTCGCGGCCTCGCCCAGCCGCACGGCCGCGTGCGCCTCGCGGATCGCGGAGGGCAGTGCCGGCCGAAACTCGATCCGGCTGAGCGGCGCGGGCGGGATCGCCAGCAACACGGCGTCGGCCTCGATCACCTGGCCGCCGACGCCCACCCGCACCCCGCCGCCGGCTTGCGCGATCGCCGTCACCGGCGACTCCAGCCGCACCCGCGGCCCCAGTAGGCGGGCCAACTCGAGGGCCAGCGCCTGGTTGCCCCGGTCGAGCGTGAACGTCTCGTAGGCGCCGACGCCGCTGAAGCCACTGCCCACGGACTCAGAGGAGAGCCGATTCGCGGAGGTGGTGGAGGTCACCTCGAACCGCGCGAGCATCGCCTCGGCGGCGGACGGTGGGATGTCTAGCCCGCGCACCGCGGGCTCCAACCGCGGATCGAGCCCGCCGCCGGTGACCGCCGCCTGGAGCGCTCGATAGGCCGCTGCCATCTCCGCCAGGGACGTCGGCGCCCCGCCGCGGGGCTCGCGTTCGCCGTACGGTGTGCCCTTGCGGTGCAACGTCAGACCGAGCCGTGTGGCGATGGCGTGGAGGGTGGTGTTGTCGGCGCCGACGAACTCGGCGCCGAGCTCGACCACCGTGCCGCCGAAGGCAGTTGACCACACCCGGCCGCCGACGCGGTCGCGCGCCTCGCAGACCGTCACCTCGAGGCCGCGGCGGTGCAGCTGCTCGGCGGCTGCGAGTCCGGCGAACCCCGCCCCCACGACGACGACGTGGCTCACCGGCCGGCCTCCACCGGGTCGAGCGCGGGAAGCCGGATCGCAAACCGCGCGCCTTCCACTTCGAGCGTTCCACCGTGCCGCTGGGCGGTCGCCCGCACCAGCCCCAGGCCCAGTCCCGATCCCTCGATGCCGGTGCTGTTGGCGCCGCGCCAGAACCGCGTCGCCGCCTGGTCGACGGTGGTGTCGTCCAGACCCCGGCCGGCGTCGGTCACACTCAGTACCGCCTCGGCGCCGTCGCGGTCGGCGCGCACCTCGATCGGGGCCCCGGGCGGGCCGTACCGCTTGGCGTTGTCGATCAGGTTGAGCAGCGCGCGTGCGAGGGAATCGGGGTCGGCCTGCACCGTCAGATCGGGATCCGCGGTGATCCGCACCTGCGGGTCGGTGGAGACGCGATCCAGCAGCTCGGCGACCGGGACAGGCTGCGACGGCGCCGGGGCCGAGTCCTCGCGCGCCACCGCGAGCAGCTGGTCGAGCAGCCGGGCCAGTCGCTCCATGTCGCTCTCGAGGTCGTGAAACGCCTCGGCGTCGCCGCCGTGCCGGGCGAGGTAGGCAGCGTTACCGCGCAGCGCGGTGAGGGGGGTGCGCATCTCGTGCGACGCGTCGGCCAGGAAGCTGCGCTCCACCTCCCGCGCGCGCTGCAGCGCTTCGAGCATCGCATTCAGCGCACCGGCGAGCTGCTCGATCTCGTCGCCGCTGCGCGGTGCGGTGACGCGCTGCGAGGGATCGGCCGTGCGGCGGATGCCGCCCACCTCGCTGTTCAGGCGGCGCAGCGGACGCAGGGCGCGATCTGTGAGCAGGATGCACGCGACCACGGCCAGAAGCGCCGCAGCCACCGCCGAGATCGCGGTCATGCGCCTGGCCCGGGCCAGAGCGTCGTCGGTTGCGTCGGTCGACGCGATCACCGCCACCGCCCCACCCGATTCAAGCGGCTGCGCGTAGAGCCGATAGGTGACGCCGTGTTCGCGGATGGTCGCAAACCGCGCGACGTGCCTCGCGGCTACCGACTGGGCGATCGACAGCCCGGCCGGTCCCAGCGCGGGGTGCGACAGCACGCGCGGCCGGCCGTCGGCGCCGATCACCTCGGCGTCGGTGCCCGACGACGCCGGGTCGGCCTCGATCCACGACCCGCGTATCACCCCGGGATGCTTCTCGGCCAGCTCGTCGATATCGGCCGCGCGCAGCTTCAGCGTGCGATCGAGCTGCCGGTGCAGCACCTGATCGAGCGAGAACTGGACTCCCACCCCCAGCCCGATCACGCCCACCAGCACCGCCGCGGCCGCGGCCAGCGCCACCCGGGTGCGGAGCTTCCAGCGGGTCACCGTCGCAGCACGAATCCGACGCCGCGCACGGTGTGGATCAGCTCGGGCTGACCCAGCTTCGCGCGCAGGTAGGCGATGTAACGATCGACGCTGTTATGGGCGGGGATCCGGCCGCTGCCCCAGACCGTGTTGAGGGCATGCTCGCGCGTGACGACCTGACCGGGCCGGCTCAGCAGCAGCGCCAGAAGCGCCGTCTCGCGGCCGGTCAGATTCAGCTCGCGGTCGCCGCGCACCGCCGTGCGCGCGTCCAGGTCGACGGTCAGATCGCTGTAGGACATGCGCGCGGGCTTGCGGCCCCGGCGCA
The DNA here is from genome assembly GCA_963796875.1 of uncultured Actinomycetes bacterium. Classification (GTDB taxonomy): domain Bacteria; phylum Actinomycetota; class Thermoleophilia; order Gaiellales; family JAICJC01; genus CAVPTL01. The sequence continues at coordinate 118,234 of CAWCNL010000002.1, read as the reverse complement.
GCAGGGCGCGCAGCCGTGCCACCAGTTCGTCGGTGGCAAACGGCTTGACCAGATAGTCGTCGGCGCCGGCGTCGAGTCCCGCCACGCGGTCCTCCACGGCGTCGCGGGCGGTCAGCATCAGGATGGGCACGGCATGCCCCTTCTCGCGCAGCCGCCGGGTCACCGCGCAACCGTCGAGACCGGGCATCAGCACATCAAGCACCACTGCATCGGGCGCCCAGCTCTCGATCCGCGCCAATGCCGAGCCACCGTCGACGGCGGCGGCCGTTTCGTAGCCTTCGGCCCGCAGCGTGCGGGTGAGCATGCGCTCGATCGCCGGGTCGTCGTCGACGACCAGCACCCGAGGCCGGGTGCCTAGTCCGTCCACCAGTCCTTCACCACCTCGCCGTCGCCGCCCTCGGGCCTGCGGCCGCCCACCGCGATGATCTCGAGGCCGTCGGGCCCTGCGGCGAACGCGCGCATCCCGGCCGGTGCCACCCGCACCACATCGAACGGACCCACATCGATGATCTCGTCGTCCACCCTCACCCGGCCCGATCCCGAAATCACCACATGGGCCTCCTCCTGTTCGCGATGGCGGTGCCCGGTGGTGTTCTTGAAGTTGGGGGCGTAGCGGAAATAGCTCACGCCCAGCTCTTGAGAATCCAGATGCTTGCGTGCAAGGTGGGCGCTCATCCCCTCACGCCCGGTGGTAGAATCATCGCCCTCTTTGAGATTGTGCTTTGCGAAGTTACTCATTCGTGACCCTTCTCTGTGACGTGCGCCGATTAGCCCACGCGTCTGCTGGGTACCGTACCGCGACATGAGCACTCAACTCGACAGGATCGCCCGCAGCCACCGCTGGACATTTCTCACCAATCACGCGGTGGTGCTGCTGCTGATCTCCGAACAAAACGACGTGACTACGGCAAGGATTGCCGAGGCCGCGGGTATCAGCCGCCGAGCCGTGCAGATGATCGTGCGCGACCTCGAAGAGGCCGGCTATCTGACGCGCGAGCGCGTGGGTCGGCGCAACCGGTACACGGTGCGCGCAGACACGAGGTTGCGGCACACCGCGCTCGATGGCCGGGCCACGGTCGGCGAGCTTCTGCGGACGTTTGCGCCTGATTCGCAGGCTGCCGTCGCGGCGCGCTGACCGGCCGTCTCGGCTCACCCGGATGATTGGAGCCGGATGGGCGGAGCGTGCCCTGCAGCAAGGATTTCGCCTTTCCCCCCCGTATACTCGCCTGATGCGACCGATGCCTCCCATCGGTCGCTGATTCGAGGGAGCGTGCGTGGCAAGCGAGGTCCCGCCCAAACCGAAGATGGTGGTGTACGGCGGGGACGAGCCCCCGCGGCGGCGTCCGCCCAAATCTCGCAAGACCGGCAGCTGGTGGAGCCGGCGGCGGACCTGGGTGAAGGTGTTGATCGTGGGCGGGTCGTCACTGGCGGCCGTGCTGCTGATCGTCGCGGCGGTAGGCGCGTATTACCTGAACTCGTTCTACGACAAGGTTACGAGCCTCACGCCCGACGCTCAGAAGGCTTCCAAGAAGCTGGTGGCTCCCGCGATCCAGACCTCTGACTCGCCGCTCACCTTGCTTGTGATCGGATCCGACCACCGCGGCAAGGCAGCCGACGGCACGTTCGGCCTTTCCGACACGATGATGTTGATCCGGATCGACCCCAAGCACCACGCGGCCGCGCTCTTCTCGATTCCGCGTGACCTGTGGGTGACCGTGCCGGGCTACGGCACCGGCAAGATCAACGGCGCCTATTCGGTGGGCGGCGACAGCCTCTCGCTGAAGGCGGTCGAGGCGGCCACCGGCGTGAAGCCCAACTACCTGGTGAACGTCGACTTCAGCGGTTTCCGCGACATCGTCAACGCCCTCGGCGGCATCTACGTGCAGGTCGACCAGTACTACTACAACCCCGCCTCCGTCGCGCCCTACTCTGGCTATTCCGAGATCGACGTGCAGCCCGGCTACCAGCAGCTCTCCGGGCGCGACGCGCTCGCGTTCTCGCGCTATCGCCACACCGATGACGACTTCCACCGCGAAGCTCGCCAGCAGACGTTCCTGCGCGCGTTCGAGGCCCGCGCCTCGACGCGGTTCCACGGCGTGTCGGTGACCGACATCCCCGACATCAGCCGGCTGCTGGACGCCGTCTCCAGCAGCATGACGATTGCCGGGCCGACCGACAACGGCAAGGTGCACCTGACCACGCTGATCAAGCTGGTGGCCACCGCCTACGGCGTGCGGCAGCACATCGCGAGCGTGCGCGCACCGTTTCAGAGCGTGATGGAGGGCGATGCGAGCGCCGTCGACATCGATCCCGCGGCGCTCAAGGCGGCGATCTATCAGTGGAAGCATCCGTGGCTACTCGAGAACGCCGGAGCGTCGCTGCCGTCGCAGAAGCCCAAGAAGCCCAGGCACACCAAGCCGTCGTGGAAGCCGAGCGTCACCCCCTCGAGCGTCACCGTCAACGTGCTCAACGGCAATGGCGTCACGGGCGCGAGCTCCAGGGCCGCAGCGCAGCTGCGCGGCTGGGAGTACAAGGCCATGTCGGGCGGAAACGCGCCCAACTACAAGTACCAGCAAGACCAGGTCTACTACAGCGCCGGCAACCAGACTGCCGCCAACGACATCGCACACATCATGGGCCACGCCAACGTGGCGGCGCTGCCCTCGAACGTCACGTCAAACGCTGCGGTAACCCTGGTCGTGGGCAAGCAGTACGCCGGCAAGCTGGCCGTGAACCCGCCCAGGACTGCCACCAACCACCCGACCGGGCCGCCGTCGACCATCAGCTCGACCAGCGAGTTCAAGCAGGCATTCGCCGAGGCCAAGCACAAGGTGCATTTCCGCGTGCTCTATCCCACGGTGTCGCAGGCCAGCTCGCAGTTCTGTCCCACGTCGGTGGCGCCGACCACCGCCGGGCTCTGCCCCTACGCGACCAGCGACCCGATCCGCACGTACAACCTGCCCGCCGCGGGGCACGGCGCCAACTCGCTCTACGCCGCCTGGAAGCTGCCCGGCGCGGGTGATTTCTGGGGCATCGAGGAGACGAAGTTCGTGGACGCCCCGATCCTCCAGAACCCGAACGCCACCAGGAAGCTGGACGGGCGCACCTACCAGTTCTACTTCAACGGCGCGCACATCCAGACGATCGGCATCGTGCACGAGGGCATCGCCTACTGGGTGCAGAACTCGCTCACCGATCAGCTCACCAATGCCGAGATGATCGCGATCGCGCGTTCCCTCAAACCCGTCTGATCACTTGACCAGGCGCGAGCCGGATGGGCTGCCGATCGACCCTGCGACCGTGTGCAGGATGCCGGCGAGCTGGGCCGGGTCCGGATCTCCAAGGTAGGAGTTGGGGCTCGCAATCTGGGTCATCGCGTGATACCCGTCCATCCCGGTAGGCTCGAGTTGCGACGAGGTGACGTAGTTGAAGCTTGTCTTGCACTGGAGGTCGTTCCCGAACGCCCCCAGGGCAATCGCCCAGATCTCGATGCCTGAACTCTTGATCGAGGAGGCAGCCGAGATACCGTCCTCGCACGGCAGCTCACATTTGGGCAGGCCTTCGATGCCGGCCTCACAATCGGGGTCCTGGATGTAGTCGGCGGCGCCGTCTGAGATCAAGACGATCGCCTTGTGCACATCCGGCCTGCTGTCAGACTGGAGTTCCTGCTCCGCAATCATCAGCGGATCGGCGTAGTCGGTATGCCCACCGGGCACCAGACAGTTGACCGCCGTGACCACCGGTGAGTCCGGGACAAGGTCGCCGTTGCTGGTCAGAAAGCCGTTGGTGAGCGGCTGCACCAGGAACTGCCGGGTTGGATCCAGGTACGGGTTGAGAGCCTGTGAGTTGGCCTGGTTATTGTCCACCTCGTTGCACACCCCGTGCGCTGCGGTGACGGGTGGGAAGAACACGAGGCCGACACGGTCGACGTCGGGATTCAGCGACGGTAAGAGGCCCTGCAGCACCCCATCCTTCAGATTCTGGATCTTGGTGTGCCAGTTGGTCGCGTTGGCCAGTGCGGCCATCGATCCGGTGTGATCGAGCACAAGGACGATGTCGTTGCCCTCCACCGAGCAGGGAGCGCAGGCCTCGGCCTCCACATGCACCTTGGCCGTGTCGATGCCGAAGATGCCCAGAAAGAACAGCGGCGCGTCGGCCGTGTCGTCCACGTTCACGATGTTGGGCTCGTCGGGATAGCTGCACGGCCCGTAGGTCTGGTCGCAGCCGACCTGTATGTGTTGGACGACGGACTCCTGCACCACCCCGGCAACCGGGTTACGGCCGCCTGACGCCATGCCGTACTGCGCTGCGGTGTCGGATGCCTTGGTGATGCTGGGATGGGCGTCTTCGAGCAGGGCGTCGGCGCCGCCGGTGGCGCTGGCGTCGGCGGCGGCCTGCATCTGGGCCTTCACATGCTCGAGGTTGCCGACGTCGATCGCGAGTCCCGCGAGCGCCACGATGCACACCATGAACACCGCGACGATCGGAAGCGTCTGGCCCGATTGGGCGCGTAGCGAGCAGGCATGCACGCCCCGGTGATCGTCGGCCGGCGGCGCCTGTTGAGCGGGCGGGGGTCTAGGAGCGGGGCTCGCCGACGCGGGCCACCGCGTCCATCTCGACCAGCATGCCCTCGAACATGAATCCCCCGGCGACGACTGCGGTGGACGCCGGGTAGGGCGTGGTGAATGTTTCGGCGCGGATCCGCTTGAACGCCTCGTAGTGCTCGGCGCCGGCCAGATAGATCGTCATCTTGACCACGGTGGCCAGCGACGCGCCGTTGGCTTCCAGCAGCGCCGCCACGTTGGCGTACGCCTGGCGCAGCTGCGCATCGAACGAGTGCGGGTCGACGACGTTGCCGTCCGGCCCGAACCCGCCCTGCCCCGAGACGTGCACGAGCGGGCCGTCGGCCACGATCGTCTGGGAGTAGTCCCAACCGCGGGTGAACTCGAGGGGGTTCTCGCCGGCCCGATTCATGCCCGCAACTCTACCGCTAGTAGCGTGGGGTCTGCGCGAGCCGCACCAACCGCTCGCGGCTGAAGCGCGGCCGGCGCCGGGCGTGCACCACCGAGACCATCGCGTCCACGCAGCGCGGATCGAACTGTGTGCCCGAGCAGGCCACGATCTCGCGCAGCGCCTCGTCCGTCGCGACCGCCTTGCGATAGATGCGATCCTCGATCATCGCGTGGTAGGCGTCGCACACGGCGATCACGCGCGCTCCGATGGGAATCTCCTCACCGGCAAGCCCGTTGGGGTAGCCGCCGCCGTCGTAGCGCTCGTGGCTTGCGATCACGATCGGGAGGATCTCCGAGTAGTAGGGCACCGGCTCCAGGATTCGTGCGCCGATGCCGGGGTGCTCCTGCATCACCGCCCATTCCTCGTCGGTCGAGCGGCCCGGGCTTGCGCAGGATCGCCTCGGGAATCCCGATCTTGCCGATGTCGTGCAGAAGGGCAGCCAGCCGGATCATGCGGATCTGGTCGGCCGGGATGGCGAGCTCGGTGCAGACGGTGGCGGTCAGCTCGGCGATCTGGGCCGCGTGGTCGTTGGTGTAGGCGTCCTTGGCCTCGAGCGCCGCGGCGAGCGTGGCCACCGTGGCGATGTAGGCATCCTCCAGATCCTGGCGCATCCGGCCTCGGCCGATCATCTTGCCGGCCTCCAGAGCCAGCGACGCGCTGAGCCGAATCTCGGCCGGCGAGAACTCGCGTGGCGTCTGGTCGAACAGCTCGATCAGGGCGAACGGCTCGTCCTCGACCGGCACGCGCAACATCAGGAGCGACCGATAGCCCAGCTCGAGCAGCGTCCGGGTCTCGGTGGCCTCCGGCTCGTCGCCCAGCACCGTCGTGCCGGGCTCGCCGGAGTCGAGCACCGCGGCGGTGCGAGGGCTGTCGGCCAGCTTTCGCTCCACCGGCGTGCGGTTCCACGCAAACGGCGGCCGGGCGTAGCCGGCCCGGCGGCGGATGGTGTTTCGATCGGCGTCGTACACCGACACCATGCAGGCGTCGGCATTGAGGATCTCGGTCAGGTTGCGCGCCAGCGAGGCGAGCATCTCGGAGACGTCGCTGAGTTCGGAGAGCGACTGCACGACCTCGACGACTTCGAGGGCGGATTCAAGATTCTGGGCATCGAGGGGACGCAGCGGATGCACCCCCGTGCCTTTGGGGCGTTCGGAGCTTCGAGGCATGGCTCCGCATGTTTCGCCCGGACGGCCAATATCCCTCTATTGGGGGATACGCCCATCCCCCGAAGGGGTGACGAGCGCTCCGGCCACCTGGCGCAGTGCCACGGCGGCCGATGACTGCGCCGCGTCGAGCACCACCGGGCATGCATGGTTGAGCGACATGGGCACGGCGATATCGGAAGGCACCTCGAATGCGATGGGCCGCCGCAGCGTGCGCTCGATCTGGTCGCCGCCGAGATCCACGTCGGTGTCTGCGCGGTTCATCAGCACGCGCACGTCGAGCCGGCCGAGGCCCAGCAGTTGGAGTGTCTCCATCGCGATCTTCAGGCTCTTCACGGTGGGGAGATCGGGTGCGCCCACCAGGAGCAGTGTGTCGGTGGCATCGAGGGCGGCCAGCGAGGCGGGTGCGAACTGCGAGGCGGTGTCGATCACGACCACCTCGTACCCGTCACACGCCGCTTCCAGCAAGGGTTCCAGGCGGTCTGCGGGGACGAGCTCCTCGTGATCCGGGCGGGTGGGTGCGGCGAGCAGGTGCAGGCCGGACTCGTGCACGCTGGTATGCCGCCGCAGATTCTGCGGCATCCAATGGATAGCCGGGGCGGATCACGTCCAGCAGATTGGGGCGCGGCAGGATGCCCAGCGCGAGGGCGGCGTCGCCCGAGTGCAGGTCGAGGTCGATCAGCAGCGTCTCGCGGCCGGCCTGCGCGAACAGGATCGCCAGGTTGGTTGCGATTACCGTCGTTCCGGCACCGCCCTTGGTCGAAAAGACGGTGAATACCTGCGCGGGCGCGCGGGGGTGGGGCGCGGCAGACATGTCACCTCCAGCATCGGTTGTGCCGATGTGATCCTTGACTCAGTTCCGGCGCCGCCCGCCGGGAAGGCCGATAATCTGAGGGCTCCTTGATGACTCTGCTCTACCATTCCCAGCCCCGGCGATCCGTTCATCTTCCAGATCGGTGGGCTGCAGCCGCGCTGGTACGGCCTGCTGCTGGCGCTGGGAGTGATCCTTGCCGGCTGGATCGCGCGGCGCGAGTTTCGGCGCCGCGACCTCGATCCCGAGGCGGTGTACTCGATCGGCGTATGGACGGTGCCGTTCGGCCTGGTCGGAGCGCGGCTCTACCACGTGGTCACCGACTGGGGGGCGTTCTCGCCCGGTCACTACCAGGACATCCCCGCCATCTGGCAGGGCGGGCTGGGAATCTGGGGTGCGGTGGCTCGGCGGCCTGCTGGGCATGTGGATCGGGTGCCGCCGCGCGGGTCTCTCGTTCTGGGTGGTGGCCGACTGCGCCGCGCCGGGTGTGATCCTCGCCCAGGCGCTCGGACGGTGGGGAAACTACGCCAACCAGGAGCTCTACGGCGGGCCCAGCCACAAGCCGTGGGCGGTCAAGATCGACAACCCGCCGTTTCCGTACAGCGCCACGCCCGGCCCGCACACGTTCGTCGCCCACGTTCCTCTACGAATCGCTGTGGGACCTGCTGGTGTTCGGCATCCTGATCTGGTTCGTGCGGCGCTACTGGAAGCGCATCCGGCCGGGCACGGTATTCGCGCTCTACGTCGCTCTCTACTGCGCTGGGACGGCTCTACGTCGAGACGTTGCGGATCGACACCGCCGACATGTTCTTCGGCCAGCGCGTCAACGTGTGGGTCGCGCTGATCTGCATGATCGGCGGCGCGCTGGCGTTCCTGCTGCTGTTCCGCAAGCGCCGCCGCGGCGACGAGCCACCGCCGCGCAAGGCCTCGCCGATCGAGGCCACCGGCCACGTACCGACCCCTCGGCCGGAGGCGGCCATCGCCGCCCGCCAGAAGACGCAGCGCCGCAAGAAAGCGCCTGAATAAGCGGGGTCAGTCGCCTGTTATTCACGCCATCGCGATGGTGTCCCAGGCAACAGCACTTGTGAATAACAGGCGTCTGACCCCGCTTATTGCACGATCGGCGAGCAGGCGTTCGAGTGCACGCACGACCGCGGGGTCGTAGCGATCGGTGTCGTCGCTCCAGAGCGTGGCGAGCGCGCGGCCCGCGCCGGCCGAACCGGTGTGGCCGCCGTTCTCGACGAACGCCGCCGCCACCTCGACGATCCGCGACTCCAGACGGCGCAGTACGGCCGCGGGGCGTCTCCAGCAGCCACCCCGCCGCCTCGGCATCGAGCGCGTTCACCGCCACCTTGGCAGCCAGCCGGGCCCGCTCGGCGGGCTCGCCGTCCGGGAGTGGTCGTGTCGTAGACGAACGCGGCCAGCCGCAGCCGGTCGGCCCGGTCGGGCGTGAGGCCGAGCTCGGAGGCCAGGAATCCGCTGTACTCGCTGACCGCGCGCGATGTGGCGGAGTGGCCGCGGGTGGCCTCCAGCGCACGCATGGTGCGCTCGTAGGTATCCCGCTCCAACTGGTCGGCGCGCTCCCGCGCAGAGAGCGCTTCGACCACGCGCGCGTCGTAGGCGACGATGCGCCCGCCGCCGCCGCGCTGCGCCCAGTAGAGCGCTCCGGTGGCCAGCCGCTGCAGTTCGCCGTGGGTGGCCCCGTCGGCCGGGAAGCCCGACACGCCGCCCGACACGGTGACGCCGTCGGTCGACGTCGAGAATGCCTCGGCGAGCCGCGACATGAGATTCGCGGCCGTGTCGGCCGTCATTCCCGGCAGCACCAGGCCAAACTCATCGCGGCCAAGCCGGCAGACGGTGTCGTAGCTGCGCACCCCGTCGGAGAAGCAGCGGCCCGCGGTGCGCAGCACGGCGTCGCCGAAAGCGTGGCCCTGCACATCGTTCAGCGACCCGAAACCGTCCACGTCGATCACGCCGAGCGCCACCACCCCGCCGGTGCGCTTGGCCCGGGCCAGTTCGCGCGAGGCCCGCTCGCTGAATCCGCGGTGGTTCGGCAGGCCGGTGAGCAGGTCGATGGAGCCGTTGCCGGCCGCTCCCGACTCCCACATGCGGGCGACCTCGACCGCCTGGGCCGCCACGCCGGCCACGACCCGCGCGGAGTCGACGGCGCGCACGTTGGCGTCCTCGGCCACCATGCAGCCCAGCACGCGCCGGGCGCTGACCATCGGCAGGCGCACCTGGCGGCCGCTGATCACGGGCTCGGTGTCCTCGGTCGCGCTCATCTGCTGCGGGCCGTTGCCGTGGACGCGCACGAACACCGCGCCGTCCTCCGACAGCGTGTAGGCGGACACCTGATCGGTGTTGAGTTCGGCCGCGACGGTGGCCGCGGCGACCGCCAGGATCGACGGCAGGTCGAGGCCGGCTTCGCAGGCGTCCACGAGCTTGGTCAAGCCCGCGGCCGGTCGGTTGCTACGCCGCATCCACGACCTCGCCGGGTACGGTGACGGTGACGGTGGTGCCCGCGCCCGGAGTGGAGTCGATCTGCAGCCGGCCGGCCAGGATGGCGGTGCGCTCGCGCATCGAGCTGAGGCCGTGGTGGGGGAGGCCGTCGTCGGGGGCCGAATCGGTGAAGCCTGACCCGTCATCCACGACCTTGACCACGAATCCCGCGACGAGGTCACCGACGACCTCGACCCGTACGGATGTGGGCCGCGCGTGTTTGACCGAGTTGGTGACCGCCTCGCGCACGATCTGGTACAGGCACACCTGGTCGTCGGACGACAGCAGTTCGGCCGCCTCGATGTGGAGTTGCTACCGGCACGTCGAAGCTGCGCTCGAACTCGTCGGCGAGCGCCTCCATCGCCGTGACAAACCCCTGGTCGCGCAGCACCCACGGCTCGAGCGCGAAGCACAGCTCGCGCAGCGTGCGGATCACGCCGCGCTGGCGCAGCCGGGCGGTCTCGAGCACCCGCTGGGTGGTCTCGTCGGCGATGTTTCCGCCCACGTCCTCGTTGACGGCGTCCAGCATCATGGCGACGCCCGACAGGGTCTGCAGGGGCCCGTCGTGCAGGTGCAGCGAAAGCTTGCGGCGCTCGTCCTGCTCGGCGTAGACCAGCCGGCGCGAGAGCTCGGCCCGCTCGGTCTCGCGAATCTGCGCCTGCGCCAGCAGTGCTTCGACGCGCTCGAAGAGCAGGGCGTTTTCGACCGCGCGGCTGACGAAGTCGGCGAACACGGCCACCCGCGTGACGTCGGCCGGGCCAAACGTGGCGCCCTCGGTGGTGCGCGCCACCACCAGCACCGCGTGCAGTTCGCCGATCGTCACGAGCGGCGCCGCGGCCAGCGCCACGGGGCGCAGGTGCCGCGTCAGCGGATCGTCCTGGCCCTCGCCCGGCCCGGCGGCCAGCGCGCGGCTGCGGGCCGCCTCGGCCACGAGTGAACCGGGAGTGTCGAGGTGGACGGCAAGGTCGGCCATCGGGCCCAGCGCGACGCCCCTGGCGGCCACCGGCCGCAGCCGGGTGGCATCGGCGTCGGGGGTGAGCACCACCACCGCCTCGGCTTCGAACAGCGTGTGGGCCTGCTCGGCGGCGGCCTCCAGCACCCGCGCAGGGTCGAGCCGCGAGATGGCACCAAAGCTCTCGGCCAGCGAATCCAGGAACGCCGCCTGCGACACCAGCTCGCCGCGCAGCTTGCGGCCCCACTGCTCGGAGGCGCGCAGCCGCAGCGTGTCGCGCCGCACGGCCCACACAGCGGCCGTGCCGATGGCAGCGATCACGACAAGTCCGGCGAGCACCGGTGCGAGCACCGCCGAAACCAGTGCTTCGAAAGCGACGTAGGCGATCGTGGTCAGAAGAACAGTGATCAGCGCCAGAGCCGCCAGATGCAGAGCGGGCCGGGCAACGTTGCCACGATCAGTCGATGATTGCCTGTCTGAGGGCGATTGCGACAGCATGCGTGCGGGTGTCAGCCTCCAACTTGGAGAGGATGTGCCGCACGTGGCTCTTGACCGTCTCCTGCGAGATGAAGAGCTTGCCGGCGACGTCCGCGTTGGACATCCCGTCGGCCAGGAGCTGCAGGATCTCGCGCTCGCGCGCGGTCAGCATGTTCTCCTTGTCCTTCGACAGGAATGCGGGCATGAGCGCCGGGTCGACGTAGCCGTCGCCGCCGGCCACCTTCTGGATTGCGCGCACCAGCGTCTGCTGCGGCGCCTCCTTCAGGATGTAGCCCTTGGCTCCAGCTTCGAGGCCACGCGTGAGGAGGCTGCGTTCGCCGTAGGCCGTGAACATCAGCACGGCCGATTCCGGCACCTCCGTGGCGATTTCCTTGGCCGCCTGCAGCCCATCCGAGCCGGGCATGCGGACGTCCAGAATGACCACGTTCGGCTTGCGGCGCCGCGCCAGTGCTACAGCGGCAGTGCCGTCTGCGGCTTCGCCCACCACTCGGATGTTCTCCGAGCGGGAGAGCGCCAGGCGCAGGCCCTCACGCACCACTTCGTGATCATCGACAATCAGACAGCTTATGGAATCACCCACGTGTACTCCACTCGTCGCAAGGCTTGCCCACCGTGAGGTGGTATCGGCAGAACCTCGTGCGGTCGTTAGCCCCATCAATCCGTGACCGGGCCAACCTGGCTTGGGATTCGGCGCTCTGATGCCTTCCCCTGCGGGAAACGTCGGCCGTTGAGGGCCGCACCTTTAGCCCCGCGACAACCTGTTTTGCCAGGCCGCCGTCCGCCCGATCTATACTTGGGGAGCTTGAGCGACGACGTACCCAGTCCATGCTGCTGATCGCCGCCGAGCTCTTTGCGGTGGTGGTCATCGTGGCGGCTAACGCGTTCTTCGTGGCCGCTGAGTATGCGCTGGTAACCGTCCGCCGCACGCGATTGCAAGAGCTCGAGGCCCAGGGCGTCAAGAACGCCCGCCGTGTGCTGCAGCTTCTCGAGAACCCCTCCGGGTTCATCTCCGCGATCCAGCTGGGCGTGACGCTGTCGAGCCTGGCGCTTGGTGCCATCGGCGAGCCGGTGGTGTCGCAGTTGCTCGAAAAGCCGATCGGGTGGCTGCCCGACAGCTGGCACACCTCGATTACGACCACGATCTCGGTGATCCTGGCGTTCACGATCCTGACCTACTTCCACGTGGTGATGGGCGAGATCGTGCCCAAGTCGTTCACCCTCGAGCACGCCGAGGGTGTGGCGCTGCGGGTGGCCCGGCCGATCTCGGCGTTTCGCACCATCTTTCGGCCGTTCATCTGGGTGCTGACCGGCTCGAGCGCGGCGGTACTGCGGTGGCTGGGCCTGCCCCCGCCGGCCGGACACACCCTGGTGCATTCGGAAGAGGAACTGAAGATGCTGGTCACCGCCAGCCGCCAGAAGGGCGTGCTGGAGGAGGAGGAGCAGGAGATGCTGCACAAGGTCTTCGAGTTCGCCGACAAGGACGCCGAGGACGTGATGGTGCCGCGCCCCGACGTGGTGGCGCTGCCGCTGGACACGCCCATCGCCGACCTGCTGACGACCGTACTGCGCAATCCCTACACCCGCTATCCGGTGTTCGGCGAAGACCTCGACGACATCGCCGGGGTGCTGCATGTGCGCGACCTGTTCAGCGCGATCAACGAGCGGGGGCTCGAGCGGGTCAACGTGCAGGGCATCCTGCGGCCGGCAATTCTCGTTCCCGAGACCAAGCCGCTCGACGAGCTCCTGGACGAGTTTCGGCGCACGTCCAACCACATGGCGATCGTGGTCGACGAGTACGGGTCGGTGGCCGGACTGGCCACGCTGGAGGATCTGCTGGAGGAGATCGTGGGCGAGATCGGCGACGAGTTCGACCTGCCCGACGCCGGCATCCTGCGCATCGGGCCGCGGCGGGTGCGGCTGACCGGGGCGTTCCCCATCGAGCAGTTCAATCACCGGTTTGGCACCACCCTGTCCGAGGACGATTACCACACGCTGGGCGGATTCGTGTTCGGCGAGCTGGGCCGGGCGCCGCGGGTGGGCGACAGTGTGACGGCCGAGGGGGTGCGGTTCGACGTGGCCGGCGTCGACGGATCGCGGATCACCGAGATCGACGTCGACCTGACCGGCAGCGAACAGCCGGCGCCGTCGTCGACCGAAGACTCAGGCTGAAACCAGGGCGTCGCTGCGCCGGGCCATCTCGACGTCGCGCTCGGTGATGCCGCCCTCCGCGTGGTTCACCCAGCTGACCTCGACCGCGCCCCAGGTGACGAGCAGATCGGGGTGGTGGTCGGCCTCCTCGGCCGCTGTGCCCACGCGGTTTGCATAGGCCAGCGCCGTGCCGAAGTCGGCAAACGCGAAGCGCTTGTGGAGCGCGCCGAGGTCACGTCCCAGCCATCCAGTTGCGCCAGCGTGGCACTCAGTTGCTCAGGTTCGAGAACCGTCATGTGTCCAGACTACCCTGGCGGGGGCCGGTTCAGGCATCAAGGAGTATCGTTCGACCCCGTGAAAGATCTCAACGACACCGATCGGGCGATCATCGCGGAGCTCCAGCGCGACGGCCGGGCGACCTTTGCGCACATCGCGCAGGTGGTGGGCCTATCGCCGGCGGCCGTGCACGAGCGGGTCAAGAAGCTCGAGGCGCGCGGCGTGATTGTGGGCTACCGGGCGGTGGTCGACCCCGAGATGGTCGGCTCGGGGGTGACGGCGTTCATCCTCGTCACGCAGACCGCCAGTTCGCGGGACGCTCTGGAGAGTGAGTTCGAGTCGATGCCGTGGGTGGAGGAGTGCCATCACATCGCGGGCGAGGAGAGCATCCTGCTGAAGGTGCGAGGTGAGTCGATGAGGGCGCTCGAGCACCTCATCTGGGAGATCCGGGCGCTCGATTCGGTGGAGCGCACCAAGACCGTGATCGTGCTGGGCACCGAGTTCGAGGGCCGGCCGGTGATGCCGGTGGCGCCCGACACCGAACTTCCCCAAGCCCAAAACGCCTAATGAATAAAAGGGGTCAGTCGCCTTTTATTCACGAGATGGAGCCTGCCCGACTCTGGCACGCCTCGGCGTGAATAAAAGGCGACTGACCCCTTTTATTCATACGAACTCGAGGGGCTCCTCGGTGGGCACCATGTCGACGATCTTGTAGCCCTTCATCTCGGGGCGCCGGGCCGGCCAGCGAGACGATCAGGTAGACCGCGTCGGGCCAGAACGCCTGCTCGGCGTCCGTGCGGCTGGGATAGGCGGGCGAGGAGACGTGCGAGTGGTAGATGCCCACCAGATCCAGGCCGGCGTCGTCGAGCTCGTTCATGATGCGGATCTGGTCGCGCGACTCGATCCGGTAGTAGTAGGGGCTCGGCTCGTCCGACTCGGCCGGGAAGAACTGCTCGACGCGGCCGTCGTTGCCGCCCACGATTCCGCACGCCTCGTTGGGGAGGCCGGCCTGGGCGTGGGCGAAGATCTCGTCGCGCACCGCCGCCGGGATCACCACCAGACGCGCTCCTCCATCTCGCGCTCGAGCTGATCGGTGGGAGTGGTGTAGAGCCCGGCGCTCATGTACTTGGAGCCGCCGTCGGCGAACAGCACCACCACGTTGCCCGACTCCATCTCGGCGCCGACCTTGCGCGCGACCGCGAGCGCCGCGCCTGCCGAGACGCCGGCGAACACCCCTTCCAGGTCGAGCAGCTTGCGCAGCGTCAGCACCGCCTCGCCGTTTGACACCAGCACCTTGCGGTCGAGCTGGGTGATGTCGAGAATCGGCGGCGTGTAGCCGTCCTCCAGGCTGCGCAAGCCCATCACCGGATCGCCCTGCAGCGGCTCTGCGGCGACGATCTGCACGTCCGGATTGTGCTCGCGCAGGCGCCGGCCGCAGCCCATCAGCGTGCCGCCCGTGCCGAGTCCGGCCACGAACGCGTCGACCTGGCCGTCGGGTACCTGGTCGAGGATCTCGAGCGCCGTACCGCAGTAGTGCGCGAGCGGGTTTGCCTCGTTGGCGTACTGGAACGGCATGAACAGCGACGGGTCGGCCTCGGCGAGCGCGCGAGCCTTGGCCACCGCGCCGTTGGAGCCCAGGTTGCCGGGCGAGAAGATGATGTCGGCGCCGTACATGCGCAGCAGTTCGACCCGCTCGGGTGTGGCCGACTCGGGCATGACCACACTCACCGGATACCCCTTGACCTTGCCGATCATCGCCAGGGCGATGCCGGTGTTACCCGATGTCGGCTCGAGGATCCGCTGCCCCGGTTCGAGTTCGCCTGTCTCCTCGGCAACCTCGATCATCTGCAGCGCGACGCGGTCCTTGACCGACCCGGTGGGGTTCTGCTCCTCGAGCTTGGCGAAGATCCGCACCCCGCTGCGAGGAGACATCTTCGGCAGCTCGATCAGCGGCGTGTTTCCCACCGCCGCCAGCGCAGCCGACCGTTCGACCTTCAGGCAGGGCATGCCTACGCGGCTCCCCCGGCCATCGCCGGCAGCACGATCACCGTCGCATCGCCCGGAACGGCGGTGTCCAACCCCTCGCCCAGCCGTACGTCCTCGTTGTTCACGTACACGTTGACGAACCGGTTGAGGTCGCCGTTGTCGTCCAGCAGGTGGCTCTTGATGGCCGGATAGCGCGATCGTCAGGTCGTCCAGCAACTCGCGCACGGTCGCGCCCGAGGCGTCGACCTCACGGGCGCCGCCGACAGCCTGGCGCAGGATGGGGGGCATGCGAACGGTGCTCAAGCTACCGCCTCCTTGGGGGGTTGGGCAGCTCTGGACGGTAGCGCGCAGAACTGCTCGTAGTCGATGAACTCGATCTGGGATGGATCGTTGCTGCACACCGGGCAATGCGGGTCGCGGTGCATCTTCAGCTCGATGAACTCCATCTCCAGCGCGTCGTAGCGCAGCTGCCGGCCCACCAGCGGGTTGCCGATGCCCAGCAGCAGCTTCACGGCCTCGGTGGCCTGCAGCGATCCGATCACGCCGGGCAGGATGCCGAGCACGCCGCCCTCGGCGCACGACGGCGCCATCTCGGGCGGCGGCGGCTCCGGGTACTGGCAGCGGTAGCACGGGCCCTCGTGCGGCTTGTACACCGTCACCGAACCCTCGAACTGGTAGATCGAGCCGTGCACCACCGGGATGCCGGCCACCAGGCTCGCGTCGTTCAGCAGGTACCGCGTGGGGAAGTTGTCGGTGCCGTCGATGATCACGTCGTAGCCCGAGATCACGTCCATCACGTTCTCGGACGTCATGCGCTCGGTGTACTTGACGACGTTGACCTCGGGATTGATGCCCTTGATCGCAATTTCGGCGGAGTCCACCTTGTTCATCCCGACCCGGTCGACCGTGTGCACGATCTGGCGCTGCAGGTTGGAGACGTCGACCACATCGGCGTCGATGATGCCGATCGTTCCGACACCGGCCGCCGCCAGATAGACCGCCGCGGGCGAGCCGAGCCCGCCGGCGCCGATCAGCAGCACCTTGGAGTCGAGCAGCTTCAGCTGGCCCTCCTCGCCGACCTCGGGAATCAACACGTGGCGGCTGTAGCGCTCGAACTGCTGAGGGGTCAGCGCCTGGGGCACCTTCCACTCGTGGCCGTTCTCCTTCCAGCCCGCAAATCCGCCCTGCATCGAGACGACATCGGTGTAGCCGAGGTCGTTCAGCGTCTTGGTCGCATACACCGACCGCTCGCCGCTCGCGCAGTAGAGGATCACAGGAGTGGAGCGCTCGAGCACGTTGCGCTCGATGCGGCTCTCGAGGAATCCGCGCGGGATGTGAATCGCCCCGGGGATGTATCCCTGTTCGTACTCGTGGCGTTCGCGCACGTCGATCAGGGCCGGCGGTGGTGTGTGGGACAGCCTCTCGGAGGCCTCCTGCACCGACTGCTCTCTGATCTGGCCGCGCACCAACGCGAGGTAATCGCGCGCTGAGATCACCCGTTTCACCTACCCTTCTTCCACCAACTACCCGCGCCGAGCGGGCTGAAATCGTCTCGTCAAAAGCTCTCTCGAAGTATATCCAGCGAATGGATCCAAAACCCACCGCCATCACTGATGTAAACGGCGCACCGAGCGGCGGTATTCCCCGCATCTCACGCACGCGCGTGTTGATCCTGGTGGGCATCGCCCTGGCCATCGGTGCGGTCGTGGCGGTGATCGCCTGGCAGTCGGCCGGCTCCGGTACACCGACCAGCGCGACCACCAAACCGCTGGCCGGACTGCCGATTGCGGTGATCGAGTTGCCCGGAGCCAATCCTCCGGCTCAAAGCCACACGGCGGCGGTCGCCGCGGCGGCTCACCGGCTGCTCCCGGCCGGCGATGTGCGCACGCGTGTCGCCGACCTGCTGGCGCACGACACGGCAGCGCGGCGGCAGGCGACCATCGACGCGCTCAAGCGTCTGCCGCAGAGCTCGCCGGTGGTGGTGATGGGGCTCGGCGCGGCCCAGTTGTGGGCCGGACAGGTGCACACGGCGGTGGCCACGCTCGAGCGGGTCAAACAGCTGGATCCCTACGGGTTCTACGGAACGCACGCCGACGACCTGCTGAACTTCCGCGAGTACCCGGGCTATCCGCAATACACCCTGCCGAGCAAGCCGCCCGCTCAGACCCTCGAGCAGCTGCAGGCGGCCGTCAAACGCCATCCGGCAGACGCCCAGGCATGGGTGCGGCTGGCCTGGAAGCTTCAGAACACCGACCGCGCGCGGGCGATCGTGGCCGCGCGCCGGGCCCAGGCGCTCGCGCCGGCCGCGGTCTCGACACAGGTTGCAGCCAACGTCCTCTCGTTCGACAAGGACAATCCGTCCCAGTCGATGGGGTCGCTGATGAAGGTGCTGCGCGCCCACCCCAGTAACGCGCAGGTGCTCTACCACGCCGGGCTCCTGTTCTTCTGGATTCGCGATCCCACGGACGCCGTGGGCGAGATGCGCGAGCTGGTCACCCAGGCGCCGCACTCACCGTATGCGGCCGCCGCCAGGGTGTTCATCGCGTGCCTCGGCAACCCCACCGGCACGGCCTGCAAGAAGTTCCAGACGGGTAACTAATCGCACGAACGCAACAAACGTGCCTGGCACGTTTGTTGCATCACCACGGTGGGGTGCCGTGCACCCACCGGCCGGCCACCATCGTCGCCTCGACGCGGGCCGTTGAGATCCGCTCGGGGTGCTCGATGATGTCGGTGTCGAGCACCACCAGGTCGGCGGCGTAGCCGGGCAACAGCAATCCCCGGCGGCGCTCCTCGCCAACCGCGTAGGCACCGCCGGCGGTGAATCCCAGCACCGCGTCGGCCACCGGCAGCTGCTGGGCGGGGTACCACGCTTCGCGCTCGTCGGCCGTGCGGTACACCGCCGCGTGGATGCCGGCCAGAGGATCCAGCGGCTCGACCGGCGCGTCCGAGCCGAATGCGAGCGCCGCGCGGGCGTCGAGTAGATCGCGAAACCGGTAGGCCGCGGCCGCTCGATCGCCCCACAACCGGTCTGCCACGTCGCGGTCGGACGTGGCGTGGCTGGGCTGCACCGACGCCACCACGCCCAGCTCGGCAAATCGGGGCAGATCGGCATCGTCCAGGCACTGCACGTGCTCGATCCGCGGCCGCCGCAGCGCCTCCTGCCACAACTCGCGGGTGCTGGCAAAGGCGTCGAGCGCCGCCCGATTGGCGCCGTCGCCGATCGCGTGCACCTCCATGTCGATGGCACCGGCGGTGGCCTCTCGGATCAGCTCCTCCAGCTCGGCTGCGGTCGTCAGCACCTCGCCCGAACCGTCCAGCATCCAGGCAGTCTGCGATCCCAGAGTGCCGTCCATGAACACCTTGGCCGCGCCCAGCCGCAGCATCGCGCTGCCAAACCCCGACCCGACCCCCAGCGCCCGCATCGCACCCAGCTTCTCGGCCGGAAAACCAACGTGCACGCGGAAGGTGAGCCGGCGGTCGGCGTCGAGCTTCTGCCACAGCTCGAGTCCGTGCGTCATCTCCAGATCGCCGATTGCCACCACACCGCGGCTGTTGGCGTCGGCCATGGCGTCGCGCACCGCCTGGGACACCTGCAGCGGGCTGGGATCCGGTTTCGGAAACGCCCACGCCTCGCGTTCGTGCAACACGCCGGTGGGGTGTGACATCCCCGCCGCCGCGAGTGCCGCAGTGTTGACCCACAGCGTGTGGCCGTCGTGCGCGCTGAGCGCCGTCGGCCGGCCGCCGGTGACCGCATCGAGCGCGGCAAGATCGGGCCTCCCGTCGGGCCATTCGGCCTCGCGCCAGCCCCGGCCGACCAGCCATCCGTCGCCGCCGGCTGCGGCCACCCGGGCCAGCGCGTCGGCGCGGCTGGCGCAACCGGTCAGATCCAGCTCTCGACGCGCCAGCGCCCAGTGGCGGAAGTGCACGTGGCTGTCGCAGAACCCCGGCAGCACACACCGGCCGTCCAGGTCGATCCGCTCGTGACCCACCGCGTCGTCGTCGCCCTCACGCACGTCGACTCCGCCGGCGATCGTGTCGCCGGCGAGCGAGAGCGCGCGAATGCGCGGCAACCGCCGGTCGAGGGTGTAGATCGGGCCGTTGTGGAGAATCACGACCAGCCGTCGGCGGCGAACACGACCTCGCCTTCGACCACCGTCAGCAGCGTCTGGGCCTCCACGATGCCGTCGTAACCGGCGCCGAACAGATCGCGGTCGAGCAGCACCAGGTCGGCCATCTTCCCGGGTTCGATCGTGCCGGTGCGATCGTCCAGGAAGTTGACGTAGGCGGCGTTCACCGTCTGGGCGGCGATGGCCGTGTCGAGGTCGAGCACCTCCTCGGCGAACAGCGGCTCCGAGCCGGCCACGTACGGGTTTCGGCGGGTCACCGCCGTGGCCAGCTGATCCAGCGGCGCGGGGGTCGAGACCGACCAGTCGCTGCCAAACGCGATCCGCCCGCCCGCGCGGTGAATGCTGCCGAACGGATACATCGTGCGCGCCACCTCGGGCGTCACGAACGGCAGCGTCAGCAGCTCGACGCTGTCCTCGCGGCAGGCCCAAAGCGGCGTCATGTTGGCGGTCACGTCGAGCTGCCGCAGCCGCGGAATGTCGGCCGGGTCGACGAACTGCAGGTGGGCCAGGTGGTGGCGCGCCTCGCGTCGCCCGTTCTGGGCTGCAGGCGTGCTCGAACACGTCGAGGCACTCGCGCACCGCGCGGTCGCCCAGCGCGTGGATGTGCACCTGGAACCCGGCCGCGTCACACGCCGTGACCGCCGCGGTGAGCACGTCCAGGTCGTACTGATCGAGCCCGCGGTTGGTGGTCGGGCTGCCGTTCGAGTCCAGGTACGGGTCGAGCATGGCTGCCGTGAAGTTCTCGAACACGCCGTCGTGGAAGAACTTCACCTCGCCGCAGTCGAGCCGCCCGACCGCGCCGGCCTCGCGGCGCTCGATCAGGCTCTGGAGCTGGTCCAGATCCTCGCCCGGCTCCCAGCCGAGCATCGCGCGCACGCGCATCTTCAGCTCGCCCGACCGGGCCAGCCGCATGTACGCGTCCTGGACGTCGGGGCGCACGACCGCGTCGGCCCAGGCGGTGATCCCGAGGCTGAAGTAGTAGTCCTGCGCAATGCGGATGCCGGTCACCAGGTCGTCCACGGTGACCTCGGGGATCACGGCGAACGCGAGCTGCTGAGCCAGCTCCTGCAGCATCCCCGAGGCGCGGCCCGAGCGCATCGCGCTCGATGCGGCCGCCGTCGGGATCGGGCGTCGAGTCGGTCACGCCCATCACCTCGAGGGCGCGCGAGTTGACCCACATGCCGTGGTAGTCGCGGTTGATCAGCGCCGCCGGGCGGTCGGGTACCAGTGCGTCGAGTTCCTCGCGCGTGGGGAGCCCGCCGGGGAAGTCGCCCATCGACCAGCCGCTGCCCAGCACCCACTCGCGGTCGGGGTTCGCGGTTGCGTAGGCGGCGATCGCCTGGCACGTGGCCTCGCGGCCGACGATCTCGGTCAGGCTGCACTGCGTGCGGCCGTGGCCCGACTGGGCGGGGTGGGCATGGGCGTCCTGGAATCCGGGCAGCAGCATGCCGCCCTGCATATCGATCACGCGAGTGGACGGGCCGCGCAGGGCGGCGACGTCGCGGCTCTCGCCCACCGCGGTGATGCGCCCGGCGGTGATCGCCACCGCGCCGGCCAGGCGGCCGGTGGCAGAGACGGTATGGACGGTGCCGTTGTCGAAGATGAGGTCTGCGTTCATGGGCGGGTATCGTAACTTCGATGGAGCCTTCACAGATCGCGGATCGTTTGCGGCGGCTGCAGGCGCAGCTTGGGGCCGACGACATCGATGCCGCGGTGATCGTCCAGAACACCGACCTCGCGTATTTCACGGGCACGAACCAGCAGGCACACCTGATCGTGCCCGCCGCCGGCGAACCTCGGCTGCTGGTGCGGCGCACCGTCGAGCGCGCGCGGGAGGAGTCGCCGCTTGCGGCCATCGACCCGCTGCGCTCGCTGGCGGGCCTGGGCCCTGCGCTCGCGGATGCCGGGCTGGAGCCCGGCGCTCGGATCGGATTCGAGCTGGACGTGATCCCCGCCCGTGCCTACCTCGGATATCGGCGCCGGCTCGAGAGCTTCGAGCTGGTCGACGCGTCGGCGTCGATCGCCCGCGTGCGGGCGGTGAAGAGCGCGGAGGACATCGAGGCGATGCGCCGCGCCGCGGCCCAGGTGGACGCCGCCGTGCGCGCGGCGGCGCAGATCGTGAGGCCGGGCATCCCCGAGTCTCAGGCTGCACTTGAGCTTGAGGCTGTGCTGCGCGCCGAGGGCCACCAGGGGCTGATGCGCTACCGCGGGTTCAACCAGGAGATGTTCTACGGCCAGGTGCTGGCCGGGCCCAGCGGCGCCGTCGCCGGGTACTCCGACTCGCCGCTGTGCGGTCCCGGGCCGAATCCGACGCTGGGCAAGGGCTCGGGCTCCCACGTGCTGGCCGCCGGCGATCCGGTGATCATCGATCTGGTGGGCGCGCTGGACGGCTGGCTGGCCGACCAGACGCGCACGATCTTCCTGCGCCCGGCTCCCGACGATCTGCTGGCCGCCCACGCGCATGCCGTCGAGATCCTGCGGGTGATGGAGACCGAACTGCGGCCGGGTGCCGTACCGTCACAGCTGTTCGAGCTGGCCGAGCAGATGGCGCAGCAGGCCGGGCCTGGGCGAACACTTCATGGGCTCGGGCCCCGACCGCGTGCGGTTCCTGGGCCACGGCGTGGGCATGGAGGTGGACGAGATGCCGGTGCTCGCGCCGGGGTTCGACGAGCCGCTGGTGGCGGGTAATGTGGTCGCGATCGAGCCCAAGTTCGTGTTCGCCGGCCGCGGCGCCGTGGGCATCGAGAACACCTACGCGATCACCGCCGACGGCCACGAGAACCCATCACCTACGCGCCCCTCGAGGAGCCGCTCGAGACTATGAGCGATTCGACATCGCAGACCGTGATCAGGAGTCCTCGCTGGCTCAATGACGCCGTCGCGCACGATCTGGCGCGCGCACGCCGCATCGCCCCGCACGCGGCCGAGGTCGACCGCAGCGCCGAGTTTCCCTGGGCAGCCGTCGAGGTGCTGCGCGAGTCCGAACTGTTCGCACTCGCGTTTCCCGCCGAGTACGGCGGTGCCGGTACCGGCGCGCTGACCCACCTGCGGGCCGTCGAAGAGCTTTCGTGGGCCGACGCCACGGTCGGGCTGATCCTGGCGGTGCAGGGTCTCGGAGGCATCCCGTTGCTGCTGGCCGGAACCGACCAGCAGAAGCGCGAGTACGTGCCGCAGCTGGCCAGCGGCGAATGGCTGGCCGCCTACGCGCTGACCGAGGCCGGCGCCGGCTCGGACGCCCAGGCGCTCGCCACCACCGCCCGCCGCGACGGCGACGCGTGGGTGCTCGACGGATCCAAGCGGTTCATCACCAACGCCGGCGTGGCGCAGCTCTACACCGTCTTTGCCCGCGCCGAGGAGGGGATCTCGGCGTTCCTGGTGCGGCCCGACGACCCGGGATTCGGCGTCGGCCGCATCGAGCCGAAGATGGGCATCAAGGGCTCGACCACCGGCGAGCTCAACTTCGACGCCTGCCGGATCCCCGCCGACCGCCTGCTGGGCGAGCCGGGCAGCGGGTTTGCGCTGGCCATGCGCGTGCTCGACCGGTCGCGGCCGGGTATCGCCGCCCAGGCGCTCGGCATCGCCCAGGCCGCGCTCGACTACGCCGCCCGCTATGCCACCGAGCGTGAGGCGTTCGGCAAGCCGATCGCCGCGCAGCAGGGCATCCAGTTCATGCTCGCCGACATGGCCACCGCGGTCGAATCCAGCCGCGGCCTGCTCTACCGCGTGGGCGAGCTGCTGGACGCCGGCGCCGAGCGGCACCGAGCTGACGCGGCTCTCGGCCATGTGCAAGCTCGCCTGCTCGGACACGGCCATGCAGGTGACCACTGACGCCGTGCAGATCCTGGGCGGCTACGGCTACATCAGCGAGTTTCCGGTGGAGCGGCTGATGCGCGACGCAAAGATCACCCAGATCTACGAGGGCACCAACCAGATTCAGCGCGTGGTGATCGCGCGCGAGCTGCTGCGCAGCCTCGAGCAGTGACAGGCGGCACCCGATCCGCTGCGCCAGGCCGAGGCGCGCGCCTACAACCGTCGCCGGCGGCGCATCGGGACGGCCTCGTCGGTCGCCTCGCTGGCGGTGCTGATCGCGATCACCGCCGCAGCAGCGTCGCTCGGCGGGTGGGGCTGCCTGGTCGCGCTGGGAGTGCTGCTGCCTCTCGTTTCGCTGCCGTTCGGGCTACGCGGGCTACCGGTTGTCGCGCGGCCACGGCCTCTCGCGGCAGACGGCCGGCGGGTGGTTGGCCGACCAGCTCAAGGGCATCGCCCTGGGCGACGCGCTCGGGGCAATGGCTGCGCTGGTGCTGCTGGGCTGCATGCGGCAGTGGCCGCAGGGCTGGCCGGTGCCGACCTGGGCGCTGGCGCTGGTGCTCGAGGTGGTGCTCGCGGTGATCTTCCCGGTGCTGCTTCTGCCGATCTTCGTGCGCAGCCGGCCGCTGGACCCCGGGCCGCTGGCCGACGCCCTCCGTCAGACGGCGGCTGAGGCCGGAGTGGCGGTGCGCGAGCTTCGGCTGCTGCTTCTGGGCGAGAAGACGTCGGCCGCGAACGCCATGGTCGCCGGGGTCGGGCCCACCGTGCGCGATCTATGTCGGCGACACGCTGGCCGCGGCCGAGGACGACGAGGCGAGCGCGATCGCCCAGACCGCGCGTGGTGCTGGCCCACGAGCTGGGTCACCGCGTGCACCACGACGTGTGGCGGCTGCTCGCGCTGTCGGCAGTGACCACTGCGGTCGGGGTGGCCGGCGCGTGGATCGCGGTGCGCGAGCTGGCTCCGAACGGCGCCGGGCACCTCACCTCGCTGCCGGCGGTGGTGCTTGGGTTTTCGATCGGGGCGGCGCTGGCCTCGCCGCTGGGCGCCTGGTACTCGCGGCGCCGGGAGTGGGCGGCCGATCGTTACGCTGTGGATCTGACCGGCGAAGGCGAGACCTTCGCCCGAGCGTTTGAGCGGCTCACCGCCCAGAACCTGATGGAGCTCGACCCGCCGCGGCTGCGGCACGTGCTGACGGCCTCGCACCCGACTCCCCGGGAGCGCATCGAGGCCGCCCGTTTACAGCAGGAATAGACTGGTTATGAGCGAACATCGTCACGATTCCGCGTAGATCAAGGAGTTTCTGTGGGTCAAGTTATCGCCCTCGCCAACCAGAAGGGCGGCGTTGCCAAGACAACCACCACACTGAACCTGGGCGTCGCGCTGGCTGAGCGCGGCCAGCGGGTGCTGGCGGTCGACCTGGACCCGCAGGGCAACCTGACCATGAGTCAGGGGCTCGATCCCGACGATCTGGACCGCTCGATGTTCGACGTGCTGGTGCACAAGACGCCGATCACCGACGTGATTCACCACGGCGAGGTCGACCTGGCCGTCAGCTCGATCGACCTGGCCGGCGCCGAGCTGGCCCTGTCGTCGATGATCGGCCGCGAGCGCGCGCTGCAGCGGGCGCTTCTGCCCGTGCGCGGCGACTACGACTTCATCCTGCTCGATACGCCGCCGTCGCTGGGCCTCTTGACGATCAACGCGCTGACGGCCTCCGACGGCGTGATCGTGCCGGTGCAGTGCGAGTACCTGTCGCTGCGCGGGCTGATCCAGCTCGAGAACACCCTCACCATGATCCGCGACAATCTGAATCCCGACGTCCGCATCCAGGGCATCCTGCCCACGATGTTCGACGGTCGCACGCTGCACGCCAAGGAAGCGGTCGAGATCCTGGAGGAGAACTTCGGCGATCTCGTGTTCCAGACCCGGATCCGCAAGACCGTGCGCTACGCCGAGGCGCCCGTGAAGGGCACATCGGTGCTGAAGTACGATTCCAAGGGCAACGCGGCCAAGGCGTACCGCGATCTTGCATCGGAGGTGTTGCGAAATGGCAAAGCGCAATAGCATGCGGGACGGGCCTCTGGCCCAGCTGTTCCAGAACACCGAGACGGTGGCCGAGAGCACCGCAGCGCGCAAGGTCGATGCGCCGCCGAGCGACGAGCCCGAGGCCGCGCCGGCGCCGCCCGAGCCGGTCGCCAAGACGCCTCCGCCACGGCCGCAGATCGTCGAACCCACCGAGCAGCGCAGGCCGCCGCCGGGCTACGACGCCGACGGCGCGTACCTCGCGGTGATCCGCGTGGTGGGCGTGGGCGGGGGTGGCGGAAACGCCGTCAACCGCATGATCGAGGCGGGAGTTTCGGGCGTCGAGTTCATCGCCGTGAACACCGACATCCAGCAGCTGCACATGTGCGAGGCCGAGGTCAAGATCCAGATCGGCCGCGAGGACACGAAGGGCCTCGGCTCGGGCGCTGACCCCGAGGTCGGCCGCCAGGCGGCCGAGGAGTCGCACGATCGCCTCAAGGAGGTGCTGCGCGGCTCCGACATGGTGTTCGTCACCGCCGGCGAGGGCGGAGGTACCGGGTTCGGGTGCTGCGCCGGTCGTGGCGCGGGTCGCCCGCGAAGTGGGGGCGCTCACCGTCGCCATCGTGACCTCGCCGTTCACCTTCGAGGGTTCGCGCCGCTCGGCGCAGGCCGGCACCGGCGTGACGGCGCTGCGCGAAGCCGCCGACACGGTCATCGTGATCCCCAACGACCGCCTGCTGGACGTGCTCGAGAAGGGCACGCCGCTGGTGGATGCGTTCCAGGTGGCTGACGACGTGCTGCGCCAGGGCGTGCAGGGCATCTGCGATCTGATCACGCTGCCGGGCCTGATCAACCTCGACTTCGCCGATGTGCGCACCATCATGAGCGACGCCGGCAACGCGATGA
This sequence comes from uncultured Actinomycetes bacterium, assembly GCA_963796875.1. GTDB lineage: Bacteria > Actinomycetota > Thermoleophilia > Gaiellales > JAICJC01 > CAVPTL01. The sequence continues at coordinate 92,022 of CAWCNL010000002.1, read as the reverse complement.
TGGGCATCGGCATGGCGACGGGGTCGCTGCGTGCGTCCGAGGCCGCGACGCGGGCCGTTTCCTCGCCGCTGATCGATCACGAGGTGCACGCTGCCAAGGGCATTCTGCTGGCCATCAGCGGCGGATCCGACCTGTCGCTGCATGAGGTCAACGAGGCCGCCGAGATCGTGCGGGCGGCCGCCGACGACAACACCAACATCATCTTCGGTGCGACCGTCGACGAGCGCCTGGCCGGTCAGCTGTGGGTCACGGTGGTGGCGACCGGATTTCCGCTCGCGGGCGATCGGGCGGGGCGCCAGCAGCGCTCGGCGCCCGAGTTCCGCTCGTTCGCGGATCCCGAACCGACCCTTCCCGAACTCAGGCTGCCGGCGCCCGAGCCCGCGGACGACTTCGAGCCGCCCGACTTCCTCCGAAGCTGACCTCGAGAGGTTCGATGCGCGGGGCCGTCGCGGCAGGACACGAGCAGACCGCCCGGGCGGGGGCCGACGTGCTCGCGCGCGGCGGCAACGCGGTCGATGCGGTGGTCGCCGCCACGGCGATGTCGTGGGCGGCCGAACCGGCACTGACCGGGCCGTGCGGCGGTGGGTTCGGTCTGGTGCGGCCGGCCCGCGGACGTCCGGCGCTGGTCGACGCGTTCACGTCGGTGGCGGGCATGAACCTGCCGCCGACGCGCCATGTCGATCCGGTGCGGTCCGTGGACGTGCCGTTCGACGAGCGCACCACCCAGGTGTTCCACATCGGCGCCGGCCACCTGCGCGGTGCCGGGCATCGTGCCGGGGCTCGCCGCCCTGCACGCCCGCTACGGCAGCCTGCCGTGGCGCGACCTGCTGCTGCCGGCCGCCGCCGCCGCGGACGGCGGGGTGGTGGTGAACCAGGGCCAGTACGCCGTGTTCAAGGCGATCGAGGCGATCGTCACCTCGACCGCCGAGGCGCGCGAGCTGTTCGCGGCGAACGGCCGGTTCCTGGAGGTGGGCGCCAACCTGCGCCAGCCGCAGCTGGCGCAGCTCGATCGAGCTGATCGCCGAGCGCGGCGCCGGGGTGTTTCGCGACGGTGAGCTGGCCCGGGCGATGGTCGCCCACCAGGCCGCTACCGGCGGCCCGCTGACGCTCGACGATCTCGCCGCGCAACGGCCCGTGTGGCGGCGCCCGCTGCGGGTCGCGTTCCGCGGCCACCAGATGGTCACCAACCCGCCGCCGTCGTCGGGCGGGGCGCTGATCGGGTTCATGCTGACGCTCCTGAACAGCTTTGCGCCCGCTGCCGACCCGGTGCGGGCGGCGCTCCTGACCGTGGAGGCGATGCGTGCCGCGGCCCGCGAGCGCGGCTCTCAGTTCGAGCGGCTGCTGCATCGCGGCGGGTTGCGCGACCATCTCGCCTCGACGGCGGTCGTCGCTGCCGCGCATGATCAGATGGTGCGTGCGCTCGAGGACGGCGGCGAGCCCGCCCCGACGCTGGTTTCCGATCACGGCACCACGCACATCTCGGTGGTCGACGCGCGCGGGAATGCCGCGGCGCTGACGGCGTCGAACGGATCGCATTCCGGCGTGTTCGTGCCCGGCACGGGACTGCATCTGAACAACATGGCCGGTGAGGAGGATCTGGCCCCGGCCCGCGCGCCGCGGCCGGGCACGCGGCTGACCAGCATGCAGGCGCCGACCGTGGTCGAACACGAGGGGCAGCTGAGGCTGGTGGTGGGCTCGTCCGGGTCGAACCGGCTGCGCTCGGCGATCCTGCAGGTGATCGTGGGCACGATCGATCGCGACCTCGACGTGGTCAGCGCGGTCGCCGCCCCGCGGGTGCACGTGGAAGGCGATCGGATCGACTGCGAGGGCGGTGTGTCATCCGACGTCGTCGCGGCGCTGCGGGCTCGCGGCGATCAGGTCAACACGTTCGGCGGCCTCAACCTCTACTTCGGCGGCGCCAACGCCGTCGGCGTCACCGCGGCGGGCCTGGAGGCGGCCGGCGACCCCCGCCGGGACTGCTTCGGCCTCGTGCTCGAGTGAACAACTGCAACAAACGTGCCAGGCACGTTTTTTGCAGTGCGGGCCTCGGTCTTCAGTCGCCGGTTGACGGACGATCGGTTGATACCGAGCGCGTGCGCGATCTGCACCTGATTGAAGCCCGCAGCGACCGCGCGGCTGCACGGGTACGGCTCAGGGTCGGCGAGGATGTCGGCGAGCTCCTCGGGAGCATCGCGCGTCATCCCGTGGTAGCCGGCCCAGCCGTTGGGCGCGGTGTGCCGACCACGGCCACTGCTCGGGGGTGGTGGCGAGTCCCGCCTTGCACGGGTTCCAGGCGACGTAACGGAATGCGGCGGGGAGGTGCTCCTCATCTTCGATAACCCGTGCGTGAAAGCGATTGCCGAACACGTGCCCCTCACGCTGGTGGCGGGCGTTGAATCGATGGGAGTGGCCGGTCAGCACCCGGTGCATCCCTGTGCTGATCCCCTTGTCGCCGAGTTCGATCAGCAGGTGAACGTGGTTTGACATGAGGCAATAGCTGAGCAGCGTCCAACTCGACTCGACCACTTCCTCGCCCAGGCGGGCCAGGAACGCGCGTCGATCGTCGGGCGCGAGGAACACCGGCTCGCCGCCGTCGCCTCGAGCGGTGACGTGCTGGATCGTGTCGGCGGCCTGGACTCTGGGGTCTCTTCCCATACCGACACGCTAGGTGCGCCGCCGTTCACGTGTCTGTCGCAAGCTGTGCCGTTGGCGCACAAACGCAACAAACGTGCCTGGCACGTTTGTTGCAGTTACTGGCCCAGGGGCCCGTGCTTGGAGTGGCCGTTGGACTGTGCGAGGTCGGCCAGGGCCGTTGCCGCGGCGAGGTTGTCGAGGCCCACCTGCAGGATCGTGCACAGCAGCGTCAGCCGGCCCCGCTCGGTGCGTTCCTCGATCACCCGCTGCTTGTCGTGGGCCGGCAGCTCCACCCGGCCGATGATCGTGTAGCTGACGGGCTGCTCGGACGGCAGCGCCGCGGGGTCGGCGTCGATCCCGCTCAGATCGGCGATCCGCGTGTAGAGCTCGACGGCGCGGCCCGCCTCGTCGCGGGTCACCTCCAGATCGTCCTCGGCGGGTTCCACATGGCCGCTCAGGTACGAGTGACCGCGCGTCAGTTCGGTCACGCGCACGACCTCGGTGCCCTCCACCACGATGTCCATCCGCCCATCGTCGAACCGCGCGACCACCTCGGCCACGCGGGCGGTGCAGCCCAGTTCGCGGGCCCCGTCCTCGTCGGCGTAGAGCAGCACGAACGGCACCTCCCGCTCCAGGCAGTCGGCCACCAGATCGCGGTAGCGGGGCTCGAAGATGTGCAGCGGCATCAGCTCGCCGGGTACCAGCGCCATCGAGAGCGGAAAGAGGCCGAGCTCGCGGGGTTCCATGGGCCCGAGTCTACCGACGGCGCGGCGCGTGTTTGCGAGCGGATACGCTGGCGTGATGGCAGACACACCGACGGTGCGCAGCGCCCTGCGCGAGCTGCAGCCCTACCAGGCGGGCAAGTCAACCGCACAGGTTCGCCGCGATCTGGGCCTCGACCGGGTGATCAAGCTGGCCTCGAACGAGGGGCAGTTCGGGCCGTTCCCGGCCGCGCTCGAGGCCATCGCCGCCACGGCCCCGAGCCTCAACCGCTACCCCGAGAGCGATCTCGAACTGGTCGACCGGCTCGCCGCCCGGCACGGCGTCGACCCCGGCTGCATCGCGTTGGGCCCCGGCGCCGATTCGCTGGTCGGCTACCTGTCGGTCGCCTACCTCGATCCGGGCGACGAGGCGCTGATGGGCTGGCCGTCGTTTCCGTCCTACCACCTGGCCGCGATCAAATGTGCGGCCGTGCCGGTGCATGCGCCGCTGCGCGACGGGAGCTACGACCTCGACGCGCTGGCCGAGCGGATCACCGACCGCACCCGGATCGTCTACGTGTGCAACCCCAACAATCCCACCGGTGGCACGGTGGCGGCCGACGCGCTGCGGCGGTTCATCGCCGCCGTACCCGAGCGAGTGGTGGTGGTGGCCGACGAGGCCTACCACGAGTACGTCGACCTCGAGAGCTATCCCGACACGATCGCCGACCACGCGCGCGACCGGCCCAACGTGGTGGTGCTGCGCACGTTCTCCAAGATCTACGGGCTGGCCGGGCTGCGCGTCGGCTACGCGGTGGCCCCGGCGGCGATCGTCAGCGATCTGGCCCGGGTGCGGCCGCCGTTCGATGTCAACGAGGTGGCCCTGGCGGCGGCGCTCGCCAGCCTCGACCAGCCGGACGAGCTGGCCGACCGGCGCGCGGCCTGTGCGGCCGGACGGGCGCAGCTCGTCAGCACGCTTCGAGCGGCTCGGCGTCGACGTGCTGCCGGCCTCCGCGAACTTCGTCTACGCGCAGGTGGGCGAGGGCCGCCAGACGGCCCAGCGGCTGCTCGAGCTGGGAGTGATCGTGCGGCCGCTCGACCAGTTCGGCGCTCCCGACGCCGATCCGCGTGACCGTCGGCACGGCCGAGGAGAACGAGGTGTTCGGCGCGGCGCTCGAGCGGGTGCTGCAGCGCTGATGCCCGCCGTCCGGTCGACATCGGCCAGCTCGGCCGCGACGTGCTGGCGGGCGACCGGCGCGCGCTCGCGCGGGCGATCTCGGTGGTCGAGGACGGCGGCGATGGCGCCCGCGAGCTGGTGGCGGCGCTCTACCCGCATACCGGCAGCGCCGAGGTCGCCGGGTTCACCGGCCCGCCCGGGGTCGGCAAGTCGAGCCTGATCGCGGCGCTCGTGAGCTACCACCGCAGCCACGACCGCACGGTGGGCGTGGTCTCGGTCGACCCCTCCAGTCCGTTCTCGCAGGGAGCGCTGCTGGGCGACCGCATCCGGCTGACCGACCACTTCCTCGACCCCGGCGTGTTCATCCGCTCGATGTCCACCCGCGGCCACCTGGGCGGTGTTGCCGAGGCGACCGTGCGGGCGCTCGCCGTGATGGACGCGGCGGGGATGGACGTGCTGCTGCTCGAGACGGTGGGGGTGGGCCAAAGCGAGGTCGAGGTGGCGGCCGTGGCCGACACGGTGGTGCTGGTGCTGATGCCCGGCTCGGGCGACTCGGTGCAGGCGCTGAAGGCCGGGGTGATGGAGATCCCCGACGTGATCGTGATCAACAAGAGCGACCATCCGGCGGCGCGGACGATGCGCACCGATATCCGCTCGATCCTCTCGCTCGTACCCGGGCGCAAGGTGCCGATCGTGGAGACCGAGGCGATCCGGGGCGAGGGCGTGCCCGAACTCGCCGAGGCGCTCGCCGAGCATCGCCGGCTTCCTGGGCGCCGACGGCCTGGCCGCAGCGGCGGCGGCGGCAACATCGGGCCGAGGTGCTGGCCGCCGCGACGGCCGTGGCCGCCCGGCAGCTCGACCGTGCGGTGGCCGACGACGACGAACTCGCGGCGCTGCTCGACCGCGTAGAACGGCGCGAACTCGATCCGATCTCCGCCGCCGAGACGCTCGCCGCAGCGCGCGCTCGGCGCAGAGCTAGGCCGGACTGGGTCGCGATGTACGCGGCGCGGCCCTCGGCGATCACCTCGTCGGCCGCCTGACGGCCCTGCCAGCCCCCGACCACGGTGTCGGCGCCGTGCTCGAGGTCCTTGTAGACGTCGAAGAAGTGGCCGATCTCGTCCAGCAGCGAGTCGCGGATGTCGGAGATGTCGTGCATGTGGCTCCACTTCGGATCCTTGAACGGCACGCACAGCACCTTGTCGTCCTCGCCCTTCTCGTCGGACATCTCGAAAGAGCCCGATCGGCTCGACGGGGATCACGCAGCCGGGGAACGTGGGCTCCGCCACCAGCACCACCGCGTCGACCGGGTCGCCGTCCTTGCCCAGCGTGTCCATCAGAAACCCGTAGTCGGCCGGGTAGACCACGCTCGTCCAGAGCGTTCGATCCAGCACGACGTGCCCGACGCTCGGCGTCGAACTCGTACTTGTTGCGGCTCCCCTTGGGGATTTCGACGTAGGCCAGCAGCTGCTCGGTCACCATCCGCGCACGTTAGTCCAAGCGGCTAGGGTTGGCGATCAACAACATGGTCGAACTCGCTGATATCCAGGCCGCTGCGGCCATTCTCGAGGGGGTCGTGCACCGCACGCCGCTGCATCGATCCGAGACTTTCTCGCGGCTCGCCGGCGCCGAGGTGCTGCTGAAGCACGAGAACCAGCAGAAGACCGGTGCGTTCAAGGTGCGCGGCGCCTTCAACAAGATCCAGTCGCTGAGCCAGGCCGAGCGCGAGGCCGGGCGTGGTCGCCCCGTCGGCCGGTAACCACGCCCAGGCGGTGGCCTGGGCGGCGCGGTCTGGCGGGCGTGCACGCCGACGTCTACATGCCGGAGGCGGCGTCGCTCGCCAAGGTCGGCGCGACCGAGGGGTACGGCGCCGACGTGCATCTGGTCGGGCTGACGGTGGACGACTCGGTGGATGCCGCGCGGGCGGCGGCCGAGGCCAGCGGGAAGACGCTGGTGCACCCGTTCGACGACCCGGTGGTGATCGCCGGACAGGGCACCGATCGGCCTCGAGATCCTCGCGGATGCCGGCGACATCGACGCGATCGTCGTGCCGCTGGGCGGCGGCGGCCTTCTGTCGGGTAGTCGCCGCGGCGGTCAAGGCCGTGCGGCCCGAGGTGCGCGTGATCGGCGTCGAGGCGGCCGGCTGCGCGCCGTACGTCAGCTCGCTGCACCACGGCGAGATCACGCCGGTGCCGCAGACCGAGACGATCGCCGACGGCATCGCGGTAAAGCGGCCGGGCGAGGTCACGTTCCAGCTCATCCGCGAGCTGGTGGACGACGTGGTGACCGTCACCGACGCCGAGATCGCGCGCGTGATCGTGGCCCTTCTGGAGCGCGAGAAGACCGTGGTGGAGGGCGCCGGAGCAGTGGCCCTGGCAGCGCTCGTGAGCGGCAAGATCACCGCCAACCGCGTGGTCGCGGTGCTCTCGGGCGGCAACATCGACACGCCGCTTCTGATGTCGGTGATCCGGTTCGGGCTCACCGCCGCGGGCCGCTACCTGGTGATCCGCACGCACCTCACCGACCGCCCGGGCGAGCTGATGCAGCTGCTGCAGGTGGTCGCCGGAAACCACGTCAACATCCTGAACATCTCACACCACCACGAGAGCGTCGACGTGGCCGTGGCCGAGACCGGCATCGAGCTGACGCTCGAGACGCGCGACGAGGCGCACGCCGCGCGGATCGTCGAACTCGTCCGCGAGGCCGGGTACCCGGTCACCCGCATGCACTGAATAGAAAGTGTCAGGCAGTTTCTATTCACGCCAGCGCGTGGCGGCAACCCCGAAACCGATCTCGTGAATAGAAACTGCCTGACACTTTCTATTCAGTGGCCGATGTCGCGGATCTTCGTGGCCAGCGCGCGGCGGTAGGCCGGGCGCGCGGTGGTCTCGGCCATGCCGATCGCAAGGCCGATCAGTGCGGTGTCGAAGTGGTCGAGCGCGAACCCCGCGATCACCACCGCGGCTGCCACACCGCCCAGCACCAGCCGTGCGGTCGTCGTGATCGGCGCGGGTTCGACCTTCATCACCTCGGTCATCACCTCGCCGAATGTGGCATCGCGGCTGAGCCCCAGAAGCCGCCGCACCCCGTCGCGGTCGGCCCGGCGCAGCTGCCGCATGCGCACCAGGAAGAATCCGCCGTAAGCCGACCGCCACCACTGCCACTCCCGCCAGCAGCCGGTGCGAGAGGTACGGGCCGAACACCACCAGTGCCGGTGCCGCGCAGCCCAGGAGGAGCGCCGTCTCCTCACACGTGCGCCGCGGCGTGCCGTGCGGCACCTGCCGGTTGACGATGGTGCCCAGCACGATCGCGACCGCGAGCACCACGCCGCCCACCTCTGCCCAGTGAATGATCACAGACCGAGCCCGCGGGCGATCACCAGCCGCTGCACCTCGTTTGTGCCCTCGCCGATCTCGAGCACCTTCTGATCGCGGTAGAACCGGCTCACCGGCGTACTCGTCCATGAACCCGTAGCCCCCGTGGATCTGCACCGCCTCGTTGCACACGCGGCGCGAGAGCTCGCCGGTGTAGAGCTTGGCGATCGCCGCAGCGTGGGCGAACTCGCGGCCCTGATCCTTCAGCCACGCCGCCTTGTAGACCAGGTTGCGGCCCGCCTCGATCTCGGTGGCCATGTCGGCCAGCTTGAACGCGACGGCCTGGAACCGCGAGATCGACCGGCCGAACTGGTGCCGCTCCTGGGAGTAGGCCAGGGCCAGCTCGTAGGCGCCCTGGGCCGCACCCAGTCCCAGTGCCGCCACCGAGATGCGGCCGCCGTCCAGGATCTGCAGGAACTGGCGCAGGCCGTTGCCGCGCGGCCCCAGCAGGTTGCCCTCCGGCACGCGGCATCCGGCGAAGTGCAGCTCGCGTGTGTCCGACGAGTGCCAGCCCATCTTCTGCAGCGGCGGGCCGGGCGTGTACCCGGGCGTGCCGTTCTCGACGACGATGTTCGAGATCTCGTCGTCGCCCGGTGCGCGCGGTGATCGTGACCAGAGCCGAGAGCTCGGTGCCGGCGTTGGTGATGAACATCTTGGAGCCGTCGATCACCCACTCGCCGTCCTCCAGGCGGGCCGGTGGTGCGGGTGGCTCCGGCGTCCGAGCCTGCGCTCGGCCTCGGTCAGCCCGAACGCGGCCAGCCGCTGTCCGGACGCCAGCTGCGGCAGCCAGCGCTCGCGCTGGGCATCGGTGCCGAACAGGAGCACCGGCATCGTCCCCAGCGACGTGTGGGCGGCCACGGTGATGGCAAACGACTGGTCGATGCGCGCCAGCTCCTCGATGGCCAGCGCATAGGCCAGGGTATCCGAGCCGGATCCGCCCCAGTCGGCCGGAATCGGAATGCCGAGCAGGCCCAGGTCGGCGGCGGCGGCGACCAGGTCGGCGGGAAACCGGCCGCTGCGGTCGAGCTCCTCGGCCACCGGCGCGATCGCCGTCTCTGCGAACTCCCGGACGGTCGCCGCAAACAGGCGATGCTCGTCTGAGAGGTCGTAGCTCAGCACAACGACTGGGCGAGTTCGACCAGCAGCCGCACGCCGTACCCGGTGCCGCCGCGGGCGAACTCGTCACCACGGGACCGGGTCAGGTCGGCGGTGCCGGCGATGTCGAGATGCGCCCACGGACCCTCGCCCGCGAACTCCTGCAGGAACCGGCCGGCATACGACGAGCCGGCCAGCCCCAGCGACGACGAGTTGGCCATGTCGGCGACGTCGGAGCGGAAGTAGCGCAGGAAGGTGTCGTGCAGCGGGAGCTGCCACAGGTGGTCGCCCGACTGTTCGCCGGCCTCCATCACCTGGTCGACCCAGTCCTGGTCGCGGCCCATTACGCCCGCCGTGGAGTATCGCCCAGGGCGAGCACCACCGCGCCGGTCAGCGTCGCCAGGTCGACCACGTGCGTCGCGCCCAGGCTGCGGGCGTGGTGCAGGCAGTCGGCCAGCACCAGCCGGCCCTCGGCGTCGGTGTTGGTGATCTCGATCGTCTTGCCGTTCTTGGCCGTGAGCACGTCGCCCACCTTGTAGGCCTGCGCGTCGATCAGGTTCTCGGTCGCGCCGGCGACCGTCACCACCTGGACCGGCAGGCTTCAGCTCGGCGATCGCGGCGGTTGCCTCGATCACCGCGGCGGCGCCCGACATGTCGTACTTCATGCCGATCATCGAGCGGGCCGGTTTGATCGAGAGCCCGCCGGAGTCGAACGTGACGCCCTTGCCGACCAGGCCCAGCACCACGTCGCGGCGACGCGGTCGCTCGGGGCGGTAGCGCATCGTGATCAGCCGGGCGGGCGAGTCGTTGGCCTGCGTCACCGCGGCGAACGCGCCCATGCCGTTGGCCGCGATCCACCGCTGGTCGCGGATGGTGGTCGACACGCGGGCGTGCTCGCGGCCGATCGCCCGGGCGCGGTCGGCGAGCTCCGGCGGCCCCAGCACGTTGGGCGGCGTGTTCTGCAGGTCGCGGGCGCGGCTGACGGCCGCAGCGACCACGCCGGTGCGGCGCGATGCGGCCCGGTCGGCCCCGAGCAGCGCGAGCGAGCGCAGCGGCTGCGGCCGGTCGGCCTTGCCCTGCGTGCGGTAGCGGTCGAACCGGTAGTCGGCGGCCGACACACCTTCGATCACGTAGCGGGTCGCGTCGGCGGCGTCCCCCGGCACGGTGTCGACGGCCACGGCCACCGAGCGCGCGCGGACATTGGCCGCGGTGCGGGTCAACGCGCCGAATGCGCTGCGCACCTCGTCGCCGCCCAGCTTCTCGGTCGAGCCGAGTCCGACCACCGCGATCCGTGCGGCCTTGATCTCGGTACCGCCCGTATGAATCACCGTCACGCCGTTCAGCTTGCCGCGAATCTCACCTGCGTCCACCAGCTGCTTGATGCGGCCGCCCAGCTGCTTGTCGAGCGCGGCCAGCTCGCCTGCGAGCTTCACGGGGTGGGTGACGGCGACCGCCAGCAGGTCGGCGGCGGTCGATTCGAGCGGGGTTCTGGGAGCAGTGATTCGCATATCGCCTCGCAGTCGGGAACAATCCGCCGTGCATCCTAGAAGAGCTTTCGAACGGGAGAGACGCGCCATGCCTGACACCAAGATCCTGCTGCCCGAGTCCGAGCTGCCGCGCAACTGGTACAACGTGCTCGCAGACGCCCCCAATCCGCCCGCCCCGGTGCTGCATCCGGGCACCGGCGAGCCCATCGGCCCCGACGATCTGGCGCCGCTGTTTCCGATGGAGCTGATCCTGCAGGAGGTCTCGACCGACCGCGAGATCGCGATCCCCGAGGAGATCCTCGACGTGCTGCGGCTATGGCGGCCCACGCCGATGCACCGCGCGCGGCGGCTGGAGCAGGCCATCGGCACCCGCTCGCGGCTCTACTACAAGAACGAGAGCGTCTCGCCGGCCGGCTCGCACAAGCCCAACACGGCCGTCGCGCAGGCCTACTACAACGCCAAGGCCGGGCGCCGCCGCGTCGCCACCGAGACCGGGGCGGGCCAGTGGGGCAGCTCGATGGCGCTCGCCTCGCAGCTGTTCGGCCTGGAATGCAAGGTGTACATGGTGCGGGTCAGCTACGACCAGAAGCCGTACCGGCGCATGATGATGGAGACCTGGGGCGCCTCGGTGGTGCCCAGCCCGTCACCCGACACGAACGCGGGCCGCAAGATCCTCGAGGAGTCGCCCGACTCGCCCGGCAGCCTGGGCATCGCGATCTCCGAGGCGGTGGAGGACGCGGCGTCGCGCGAGGACACCAGCTACTCGCTGGGCTCGGTGCTGAACCACGTGCTGCTGCACCAGACGGTGATCGGCCAGGAGGCGCAGAAGCAGATCGCGCTGGCGGGCGAGAGCGGTGTGGACGTGGTGGTCGGGTGTGTCGGCGGCGGATCGAACTTCGGCGGGCTTGCGCTGCCGTTCATCGGCGACAAGATCGCCGGGGCCGACATCGAGGTGATCGCCTGCGAGCCGTCCGCGTGCCCGACGCTGACCCGCGGCCCCTACAGCTACGACTTCGGCGACACCGCCCAGCTCACGCCGCTGGTGGCGATGCACACGCTGGGGCACGACTTCGTGCCGCCCGGCATCCACGCCGGAGGGCTGCGCTACCACGGTGTCGCGCCGATCGTGTCGCAGCTGATGCTCGACGGGCTGCTGCGCGCCGAGGCCTACAGCCAGCTCGACGTGTTTGCCGCAGCGCTCGAGTTCGCGCGGGCCGAGGCGATCATCCCGGCCCCCGAGAGCTCACACGCGATCAAGGGTGCGATCGACGCGGCCAAGCGCGCCGACGAGGCCGGCGAGGAGCAGGTGATCCTGTTCAACCTCTCCGGCCACGGGCACTTCGACATGGCGGCGTTCGACGCGTACCTGCACGGCCGGCTCGAGGATTTCGAGCTGCCGCAGGCCGAGACTCGACCGCGCGTTGGGGGCCATCTCCGGCCTGCCCAAGCCCGCCGCGGCGGTCTGACGCTACCGTACTCACCGTTCTCGACGAAAGGTATGCATGGCGAATTCGACTGCCCAGATCCAGACCCGCTACGGCCAGGTCGACATCGAACTCTTCGATGACGACGCGCCCGAGACGGTCGCGAACTTCGTGAAGCTCGCCGAGGACGGCTACTACGACGGGCTCACCTTCCATCGTGTGATCCCCGGCTTCATGGTGCAGGGCGGCTGCCCTCGCGGCGACGGCACGGGCGGCCCCGGCTACACGTTCGGCGACGAGTTCAACGATCACCCGATCGTCAAGGGCTCGCTGGCCATGGCCAACGCCGGGCCGAACACCAACGGCAGCCAGTTCTTCATCGTGACCGCCGATTCGACGCCCTGGCTCGACGGCAAGCACACCAACTTCGGTCAGGTGACCGTCGGTATGGACACCGTGTTTGCGATCGTGAACGTCGACCGCGACGGCCGCGACCGGCCGGTGGACGACGTGAAGATGGACAAGGTGACCATCACCCGCGCGGAGAGCTAGTCCGCCGGGTCGACCTCGACCAGCCGCTGCTCGCGGCTGACCTGGTCGCCCTCGGCGACCGCGACGCGGCTGACCACGCCGTCAGCCGGCGCGGTCACCACCGTCTGCATCTTCATCGCCTCGAGCACCACCAGTTCGCTGCCGGCGGTCACCCGGTCGCCGGCAGCGACGGCGACCCGTACGACGGTGGCGGGCATCGGCGCATGCAGCGATCCGGCCGCCACGGGCCGAGCGTGGACTCGGCGGCTTCGGCCAGCGGATACTGCCAGCCCTCGTGCAGCACGTACCCGGCGGCGACGGGAACCGTCAGGTCGGCGGTGCTTCCGTAGTCGCGCCACGCGCCGGGCGGGAGTGAGGCCGCTCGGGCGGCGGCGCGCACCTCGGCCGGAAGGGAGGGCGCGAGCTCGGCGCTCCAGATGCGCTCGATCAGGCCGGTGTCGACCTCGCCGCGGACAAACTCCGGCCGGGCCAGCAGCCAGCGCAGGAATCCGAGGTTGGTGTCGATGCCCAGGATCACCGCCTCGGCCAGCACCGCGGCGGCGCGCTCCAGGCACGCGTCGCGGTCGGCGGCCAGCACGATCACCTTGGCCAGCAGTGGATCGTGATGCAGGCCGATGCGATCACCGCCGCGCACCGCGGTGTCGATCCGCACTCCCGGCCACCGCGGCAGGTCGAACCAGCTCGAGGGTACCCGCGGCGGGCATGAACCCGGCGCGCGGATCCTCGGCGTAGAGACGGCATTCCACGGCGTGGCCGCGCAGGGTGACGTCGGTCTGCTCCCAGTCGAGCGGCTCGCCGGCCGCGACCTGCAGCTGCGCGCGCACCAGATCGATGCCCGTGACCAGCTCGGTCACGGGGTGCTCCACCTGCAGCCGAGCGTTCATCTCGAGAAAGCTCCAGCGCCCGTCCGGCTCGATCAGGAACTCGACCGTACCGACGCCCACGTAGCCGGCCGCGGCGGCGATCGCGATCGCCGCGGCACCAAGCTCTGCGCGCAGGTCGGCGTCGACCGCCGGCGACGGCGATTCCTCGATCAGCTTCTGATGGCGGCGCTGGGCCGAGCAGTCGCGCTCGCCCAGGTGGATCGCGGCGCCGAACCCGTCGGCCAGCACCTGCACCTCGACGTGGCGGGTGTGCTCGAGCGCGCGCTCCAGATAGATCCGGCCGTCGCCGAAGGCCGCTTCGGCCTCGCGCCGGGAGGCGCCGAGCGCCGCGGCCAGATCGGCTGCGCCCTGCACCCGGCGGATACCCCGGCCGCCCCCGCCGCCCGCGGCCTTCACCATCAGCGGGTAGCCGAGCTGCGCGGCCTCGGTGGTCAGGGTGGCGTCTTCCAGGTCGATGCCGTCGTACCCGGCCACGGTCGGCACTCCGGCGGCCTGGGCCAGGCGCCGCGCGGCGATCTTGTCGCCGGTCATGCGCATCGCCGCGGGCGGCGGCCCCACCCACGTGAGTCCCGCGGCGATCACCGCAGCGGCGAACTCAGGCGACTCGGCGAGGTAGCCGTAACCGGGATGCACGCTGTCGGCCTCCGAGCGTGGCTGCGGCGGCCAGGATCGCGTCGGCGTCGAGGAACGAGGGGATCGGGGAGCGCCGCGGACGATCGCTCGACGTGCAGGTCGTGCGCCTCGCCGGGCAGATACACGGCCAGCGGCTCGATCCCGAGCTCGCGGCAGGCGGCGATCACCCGCACGGCGATCTCGCCGCGATTTGCGATCAGAAGTCGCTCGACCGTACCACCCATCCCGGCGTCTTCTTGTCGAGGAACGCCGCCAGGCCCTCCTGCGCCTCGGGTGCGGCGCGCACGGACGCCAGCCGCATGGCGGCGTCCTTGACGCGCCACTCGTCGGTGGCGTCGCGGATCAGGCGCTTGCTCTCGGCGATCGCGACGGGGCTCGAGGCCAGCAGGTCGTCGACGACCTCGGTGACCGCGGCGTCGAGCTGCTCGGCCGTCACCACGCGGTGCACCAGACCGAGCCGGTAGGCCTCCGCGGCGTCGAACCGCCGGCCGGTGGTGAAGAGCGCGCGGGTGTGGCCGGGGCCGATCTTGCGCAGCACGTACGGCGAGATCGTGGCGGGGATCAGGCCCAGCCGCGCCTCGGGAAATCCGAACTCGGCGGTGTCCACCGTGACCGCCACGTCGGCGCAGGCCACGAGCCCCGCACCGCCGCCCATCGCCGCGCCGTTGACCCGCGCGACCACGGGCTTTGGGCAGCTGTCGATCGTCTCCCACATCGTCCGGGCGGTGGCCGCGTCGGCCAGGTTCTGCTCGTCGGTCAGATCGCGGCTGGCCCGCATCCAGTCGACGTCGGCGCCCGCGCTGAAGGCGGTTCCATCCCCGGTGATCACCACGACGCGGGTCTCGTCCCAGGCGAACGCCCCGAAGAACGCCGTCAACTCGGCGATCATGCTCGGGCCCAGCGCGTTTCGCGATGCGGCGCGGTTCGAGCGTGAGCGTCGCCACCGGGCCGCGCTGTGTCAGCGTTACGGCGCTCACATCCGGAAGATCCCAAACGTCGTCGGAGGAACCGGCGCGCCGCGGGCCGCCTCGAGGCCGAGCGCGAGCACGCGGCGGGTGTCGCGGGGATCGATCACGCCGTCGTCCCACAGCCGCGCGGTGGAGAAGTACGGGCTGCCTTCGCGTTCGTAGCGCTCGATCACGGGAGCCTCGAAGTCGTCTCGTTCGGCGGCGGACATTTCACCATGAACCGTGGAGAGTACCCGCGCGGCCTGGGCCCCGCCCATCACCGAGATCCGGGCGTTTGGCCACATCCAGAGTTGCCGCGGCGCGTAGGCGCGGCCGCACATCGCGTAGTTGCCGGCGCCGAACGATCCGCCGATGATCACGGTGAACTTCGGCACGGCGGCACAGGCCACCGCAGCCACGAGCTTTGCGCCGTCCTTGGCGATGCCGCCCGCCTCGTACTCGGCGCCGACCATGAAGCCGGTGATGTTCTGCAGGAACACCAGCGGGATGCGCCGCGCGCAGGCGAGTTCGACGAAGTGGGCGCCCTTCAGCGCCGACTCCGAGAACAGCACGCCGTTTGACGCGATCACCCCGACGGGGTGGCCGTGGATCGCCGCAAAGCCGCACACCAGCGTCTCGCCGTAGAGCGGCTTGAACTCGTCCAGCCGCGAGTCGTCGACGATCCGCCCGATCACGTCGCGCACGTCCAGCGGGTGGCGGCTGTCGAGCGGCGCCAGCGAGAGCAGCTCGTCGGGGTCGAGCTGCGGATCGCGGGCGGATCGCCACCGGCCAGGCCGGCTCGGACGGTGCGCCCAGGTGCGCG
Organism: uncultured Actinomycetes bacterium; assembly: GCA_963796875.1. Lineage (GTDB taxonomy): Bacteria > Actinomycetota > Thermoleophilia > Gaiellales > JAICJC01 > CAVPTL01. Next base: position 76,294 of record CAWCNL010000002.1, on the reverse strand, counting down.
ACGATCCGGCGGGCGGTGGCCAAGTGCCGCGGGGTCGTCGTCGGCAAGGTGGTCGACCACGCCGCTGCGGCGCGCGTGCAGCTCGCCGCCGCCCAGCTCCTCGGCGGTCACCTCCGCGCCGGTGGCGGCCTTCACCAGCGGCGGGCCGCCCAGGAAGATGGTGCCCGTACCGCGCACGATCACCGTCTCGTCGCTCATCGCCGGCACGTACGCGCCGCCGGCGGTGCACGAGCCCATCACGACCGCGATCTGGGCGATGCCCTGCGCGGACATGCGCGCCTGGTTGTAGAAGATGCGTCCGAAGTGGTCGCGGTCGGCGAACACCTCGGCCTGGTGGGGCAGGTTCGCCCCGCCGGAGTCGACCAGGTAGATGCACGGCAGGCGGTTCTGCTCGGCGATCTCCTGGGCGCGCAGATGCTTCTTGACGGTCATCGGGAAGTAGCTGCCGCCCTTCACCGTGGCGTCGTTGGCGACGATCATGCACGGCCGCCCGGCGACGGGGCCGATGCCGCACACGATGCCGGCCCCCGGCGCCTGGTCGTCGTAGAGGCCGTGCGCGGCGAGGGCCGACAGTTCGAGGAACGCGGCGCCGGGATCCACCAGCCGCTCGATCCGCTCGCGCACCGGCAGCTTGCCCCGCTCGCGGTGGCGGGCCGTGGCCGCCTCGCCGCCGCCGCCGCGGGTGCGCTCGAGTTCGCGCTCGAGCTGGGCCACCAGTTCGAGCATGCGCTCTCGGGTTCGGGCCGGCTCGGGCACGTAGGTCAATCTACCTGGTGAATAGAAGGTGTCAGGCACGTTTCTATTCACGTGGCAACCGCGCCGGGTACTCAGCAGCGTGCTCGTGAATAGAAACTGCCTGACACCTTCTATGCACTCTGCGCCAGCGGCAGGCGCACGCTGAACGTGGAACCCTCGCCGGGGATCGACTGCGAGGCCCACGCGGCCCTCGTGTTCTTCCACCAGCTGCTTTGCGATCGCAAGGCCCAGGCCCGCACCGCCCGAGTCGCGGTTGCGCGCCTCGTCGGCGCGGTAGAAGCGCTCCAACACCCGATCCTGGGCGTCCCGCGCGATGCCGATGCCGGTGTCGCGCACCTCCAGCACGGCGTCGCTGCCGCTGCGGGTCGACGATCACCGCCACCGAGCCGCGCGGGCAACGTGTAGCGCAGGGCGTTATCGACCAGGATCACCACCAGCTGGCGGATCTGCTCGCGGTCGCCGGCGATCCGCAGCCCCGGCGTGGTGTCCGAGCGCAGCGCGATCTCGCCGCTCCTCGGCCAGCGCGGCCATCGCATCGACGGTCTGCGCCACGACCTGGCCCAGATCGAACACGTCTGACACCGGCCGGTCGCCGCGCTCCCCGCGCGCGAGCGCCAGCAGCGAATCGACCAGGGCCGTCAGCCGGTCGGTCTCCGACACGATGTCGGCGATCTCGTCGTTCTCGGGGTCGCTCTGCTGCAGATACTCGGCGTTGGCCCGGATCACGGCCAGCGGCGTGCGCAGCTCGTGCGAGGCGTCGGCCACGAACGCCTGCTGGCGGCCGAACGCCTCCTGCACCGGGCTCAGCGCCTTGCCGGCCAGCCACCATGCGCCCAGCGCGCCGACCAGCAGGCTGATGCCGCCGCCCACCAGCAGCACGATCAGCAGCTTGTTCAGCGACTCCTGCTCGGGCACCATCGACCGGGCCACCTGCACCACCCCGAGCAGCTCCCCCTTGTACGACACAGCCAGCGAATAGACGCGCGCGTCGCCCGTGCGCGTCGCGGCCGTGCGCATGTCGCTGGCCGTGCTGGTAGGCGACTCAGCGCCGCACTCACGTTGGGGAGTCCCGCCTGGCGGGCGTTGGTACCGGCAAAGATCCACCGCCAGTCTGCACGAGGTCGACCTTGTAGAGGCCGCTCGCTGCTCGAGCGCGCGGTAGTCCGGCGCTGTAGTTGCCGGCATCCGACTATCCCGTCCAGCTTGAGAACGTGGACAGACGTCCCCTCGCGCTCGCTCCGCGGCCGACCTCACGCCGTTGTCGACCTGGGTCTTGAGCTGCTCGCGCACCACCACGTACACGGTGCCACCCAGCACCACCAGGAACGCCGCGAGCGCGGCCACGAACCAGGCGGTCAGGCGGATGCGCGCGCGTGAGAACACGGGTCCGGCTCGCGCTACTCGGGCTTGCGAAAGGCGTATCCGAGACCGCGTACGGTGCGGATCGGATCGCGCTGGAGCCCTGCCGACTTGAGCTTGCGGCGGACGTAGTGAATGTAGATGTCCACGACGTTCGACGAAGGCTCGAATCCGTCGCCCCACACCTCGAGCCGCAGCTGGTCGCGGCTCAGCACCGCTCCCTGGTTGCGCATCAGGTACTCGAGCAGCGCGAACTCGGTGCCGGTCAGCTCCACCAGTTCGCCGTCGACCTTGACCTCACGCGCCGAGACGTCGAGCGTCAGGTCGCCCGACTCGATCACATCGGCCTGCACACCGCTGCCGCGGCGGCCCAGTGCGCGCAGCCGGGCCTGCAGCTCGCCGAGTGAGAACGGCTTGACCAGGTAGTCGTCGGCGCCGGCGTCGAGGCCCTCGATACGCTCCGAGACGGCCGAGCGGGCGGTCAGCATCAGCACGGGTACGTCGCGCCCGTCGGCGCGCAGCCGCCGGCACACCTCGAGGCCCGAGAGCCTGGGCAGCATCAGGTCGAGCACCAACGCATCGTGCTTGCCGGCGCGGGCGGTCTCGAGGCCGCGTTCGCCGTCATGGCACGACGTCTGCCGTATGGCCGGCCGACTCGATTGATTTGACCAGGATGCGCGCGAGCGCCTGATCGTCCTCTACAACCAGGATATGCATCCGGCAAACAGTACCTTGTCGGGATTGGGGAGTGGTTTTAGGCGTGCAGGCCGGCAGCAATTCCCGCGACGAACGTGCGCAGTCCGGCCGCCCCGCCCTCCTCGGCAACCTCGATTGCGCGTGAGCCGATGATCACACCGTCTGCTCCGGCCGCCAGAGCGGCCTGGGCGTGAGCGGGGGTGGAGATGCCAAACCCGACCACCAACGGCAGGTGGGTGTACCTGCGGGTGTGCTCGATCAACCCGGCCACGCGTCCCGAGAACTCGGCCCGGGCTCCGGTGGTACCCGTCACCGACACCAGGTAGACGAATCCGCCGGCGTGCGCGCAGGCCAGTTCGATGCGCGCGTCGGTGCTGGTGGGCGCGAGCAGCGGCACCAGGTCGAGGTTGTTGTCGCGGCACGCGGCCAGCAGCTCGCCGGCCTCGTCGGAGGGCACGTCGGGCACGATCAGGCCGTTGGCTCCGGCGGCCGCGGCGGCAGCGCAGAACCGGCCCTCGCCGAACGCCATCACCGGAGCCGCATAGGTCATCGGCACGATCGGCACGTCGACCTGCGCGCGCAGCTCGGACATGAGCTCGAGCGCCCGCGGGGTGGTCATGCCGCCGCGCAGCGCCCGCTGGCCGGCCCGCTGCACCACCGGCCCGTCGGCGAGCGGATCGGAGTAGGGGATGCCAAACTCGATGCGTGGTGGCGCCGCCCTCGACCGCCGCGACGGCGAGCTCGACCACGTCGGTGTCGGCCATCAGGTAGATCCCCAGCACCGGCGTCTGGATGTTCACGCTTCGCGCTCCTCGACCGCGTCCACGTCCTTGTCGCCGCGGCCCGAGAGGCCGACCACGATCGATCTGCCCGGGCTGCGCCTCGCGCAGCGCCAGGGCAATCGCGTGGGACGACTCGAGCGCGGGGATGATGCCCTCCAGGCGGCACAGCCGGTGAAACGACTCCAGTGCCTCGGCGTCGGTGACCGGCAGGTATTCGGCCCGGCCGGTGTCCTTCAGCCAGGCATGCTCGGGACCGACCCCGGGGTAATCAAGACCGGCCGAGATCGAGTGTGACTCGAGCACCTGCCCGTCGTCGTCGGCGAGCACGTAGCTGCGCGAGCCGTGCAGCACCGAGATCGCGGCCCAGGCTGAGGCTCGCCGCGTGGCCGGCCTCATCGCCGCCGGCCTCGGCGCCCAGCAGCCGCACCGACGCGTCCTCGATGAACGGGTGAAACAGGCCGATCGCGTTGGAACCGCCGCCCACGCACGCCACCACCGCGTCGGGCAGCCGGCCCTCGCGGTCGAGCACCTGCTCGCGCGTCTCGCGGCCGATCACCGACTGCAGGTCGCGCACGAGCATCGGGTAGGGGTGCGGACCGGCGGCCGATCCGATCAGGTAGTGGGTGGTCTCGACGTTCGAGATCCAGTCGCGGATGGCCTCGTTCATGGCGTCCTTGAGCGTGCCCGAGCCCGGCCGTGACGGGAATCACCTCGGCGCCCAGCATGCGCATGCGCACCACGTTGGGGTGCTGGCGGCGGATGTCCTCCTCGCCCATGTACACGTGGCATTCCAGGCCGAACCGCGCACACACGGTGGCCGACGCCACACCGTGCTGGCCGGCGCCGGTCTCGGCCACGATGCGGCGCTTTCCCAGCCGCACTGCCAGAAGCGCCTGGCCGACGGCGTTATTGATCTTGTGCGCGCCGGTGTGGTTGAGGTCCTCGCGCTTCAGATAGATGCGCGCGCCGGTGCCCTCGGCCAGCCGCTCGGCGTCGTACAGCGGGCTGGGCCGGCCGACGTAGTCGCGGGCCAGCAGCTCGATGTCGGCGATGAAGGTGGGGTCGTTGCGCGGCCTGCTCGTAGCCGGCCGAGAGCTCGTCCAGCGCGCCCATCACCGTCTCGGGCACGAACCTGCCCCCGAACTGGCCGAATCGTCCTCGCTCGTCTGGCAGTTGGGTGCTCATGCAGCCTCCTTTGCGTTGCGCACGAACCGGCGGATCAGCTCGTGATCCTTCACGCCCGGCGCCGTCTCGACGCCGCGGGCGGTATCGACCGCCCAGGGCCGGGCGGCGCGCACCGCGTCCGCCACGTTCTCGGGATCGAGACTTCCGGCCAGCATCACCGGCGCCGGCACCGCTCGCGCCCTGGCCCAGTGCTGCCTGGAGCTCGGCCGGCGTCGGGCCGTGAACCGAACGCCAGGTCGAGCAGCAGCGGCTGCCCCGGCGGGCCGGTCGTGCCGGCGGCTCGCCGCGCGTGGCCAGGATCATGCTCGGTGATCAGCGGCACTCGGGTGCGTAGGTCTGGACGAGGTCGGTCACGGCCGGATCAGGGCCGTTGCCCGCCGAGACCACCGCCACCGTCCGCACGCTGCTCCGGCACGCCGCGCGGCCAGCTCGGCGGCGCGTTCGGCGTGACCGCCCGCGGGCTCTCCGGGGCGAGCACGAATCCCACCAGGTCGGCCCCGGCCGCCACCGCGGCGTCGACGTCTTCCTCACGGGTGAGGCCGCAGATCTTGACCAGCACGCTCATCGCCGCTCCACGCTGACCAGCTCGCCGAGCAGGGCGGGAGTGCGCATCAGCGCGGTACCCACCAGCACGGCGTCGGCGCCGGCATCGCGGGCGGCCTCGACCCCCGCGCGGCTCTCGATGCCCGACTCGGCGACGCGGATCGTCGTGGCGGGAAGGGCGGCCACGAGTGCCAGCTGGCGGTGGGTGTCGATCGCCATCGTCTCGAGGTCGCGGGCGTTCACGCCGACGATCGCGGCATCCAGGCCGATCGCCCGTTCGCATTCGCGCTCGTCGTGCACCTCGACCAGGGCGTCCATGCCCAGGAGCGTTGCGGTGTCGAGCAGCCGTCCGCGCCTCGTCGTCGGCGACCATCGCAAGGATCACCAGGATCGCATCGGCGCCGCCCAGCCGCTGTTGGGCAACCTGCTCGGGGTAGAGGGTGAAGTCCTTGGCGAGCGCCGGCAGGGGTGCGGCGGCGCGGGCCTGCCTGAGGTACTCCAGGCTGCCGCCGAAGTCGCGCTCGGCGCACAGCACCGACATCGCTGCAGCGCCGCCGGCGGCGTACCGCGCCGCGGTGGCGGCGATGTCGGCGTCGGGTGCGATGGCACCCTGCGACGGCGAGGCGCGCTTGATCTCGGCGATCACGCTCACGCAGGAGCCCGCGCGCAGCGCCGCGGCAAACCCGCGTGGCGCCGCCGGAGGGGACTGGCGCAGCTCGTCGCCCAACTCCTGGAGGTAGCCGCTCATGCCGGTGCCGCGTTCCCGGGTGAAGGCGACCAGGTCGTCCAGCTTGCGCTGTGCGGCGCCCGAGTCGATCGTCTCGACCGCCAGTTCGACCCCCGCCTCGAAGTCGTCGACGGCCGCTCCCACCAGCATCGCGGCAGCGGCATTGAGGATCACTGCGTCGCGGCGCGGCCCATGCTCGCCGTCGAACACCGTGCGGATCACCGCCGCATTCTCGACCGGCCCGCCCTCGACGCGCAGGTCGGCGAGGCTGCCCGGCACCGGGCCGTCGGCCAACGGGCTGGGATCGAGCGTGGTCAGCGTGACCTCGCGCCCGCGCACCTCGGCCATCAGGTTCTCGCCGGTGGGGGTCAGCTCGTCCAGGCCGCCGGCGCCGTGCACCACCAGCGCGTGGTCGCAGCCGAGCTGGGCCAGGACGTGGGCCAGGGGCTCGACGAGGTTGGCCGAGTAGACGCCCATCACCTGGCGGCGCGCCCCGGCGGGATTGGTCAGCGGGCCGAGCAGGTTGAACACCGTGCGCACGCCCAGCTCGCGGCGCACCGGCCCGGCGTAGCGCATGGCCGGATGATGTGCCTGGGCGAACAGGAACCCGAACCCGACCTGGTCGATGCTCGCGGCCACGTCGGCGGGCGAGAGGTCGATCCGCACGCCCAGTGCCTCGAGCACGTCGGCCGATCCGCAATTGCGACGACACGGCGCGGTTTCCGTGCTTGGCGATCGGCACGCCCGCGGCCGCGGCCACCAGCGCCGCGGAGGTCGAGATATTGAACGTCTCGAGCCCGTCACCGCCGGTGCCGCACGTGTCCACCAGGCCCTCGCGGGAAGGCTCCGACGGCGTCACGTGGGCGCGCATGGCGCGGGCGCAGCCCGCGATCTCATCCGGCGTCTCGCCCTTGATCCGTAGCGCCACCACGAAACCGGCGATCTGCGCGGGACTCGCGTCGCCGCCCATCACCTGCATCATGGCTGCGTGGGCCTGTTCGCTGGACAGGTCGTGGCCCTCGACCAGTGCGCGGATGGCCTCGGTGATCATGCGTCGCTCTCCAGGTTCAGGAAGTTTGCGATCAACCTGCGCCCCTCGGGTGTCAGCACCGACTCGGGGTGGAACTGCACCCCGTGCACCTGCCGGCTGCGATGGCGAACGCCCATCACCTCGCCGTCGGGCGTGTGGCCGGTCACGATCAGCACCTCGGGGATCGGTTCGAGCGCCGCCAGCGAGTGGTACCGGCCGGCCTCGAACGGGTTGGGCAGCCCGGCGTAGAGCGCCGAGCCGTCGTGGGTGACCATGTCGGGCTTGCCGTGCACGATCGCCCCGGCGCGGTCGACCCGGCCGCCGTACATCTCGCAGATCACCTGGTGGCCCAGGCACACCCCGAGCACCGGAATCTCGGCGCCGAAGCGCTCGATCATCGCCTGGGAAACGCCCGCGTCGGCGGGCGTTCCCGGCCCTGGCGAGACGACCAGGTGGGTGGGCTCGTGCGCCTCGGCCTCGGCCAGCGTGATGCGGTCGTTGCGGGCCACCACCACCTCGGCGCCGACCGTGGCGATGTAGTCCACCAGGTTGTAGGTGAACGAGTCGTAGTTGTCGATCACCAGAACCTTCACGGAGCTCATGGCCCGTAGACCCCGGTCTCGGCCTGGTCGATGGCCACGGCCAGGGCGGCGATCTTGTTCATCGCCTCACGGTACTCACCCTCGGGATCCGAGTCGGCCACAACGCCCCCGCCCGACTGCAGGTAGGCGGCACCCCCCGCCAGCACCAGCGTACGGATCGCGATGCACGTGTCCATGTCGCCGCCGAATCCGAAGTACCCCACGGCGCCGGCGTACGCCCCGCGGCGGCGGTTCTCGAGCTCCGAGATGATCTGCATCGCCCGCACCTTGGGCGCCCCCGACACCGTGCCCGCCGGGAACGTGGCCCGCAGCAGTGCCGCCGCGTCGTGCTCGGGCGCGATCTGGCCGAACACGCGCGAGACGATGTGCATCACGTGCGAGTACCGCTCCACGTCCATGAACCGTTCGATGCGAATCGACCCCGGCAGGCACACGCGGCTGAGGTCGTTGCGGGCCAGGTCGACCAGCATCATGTGCTCGGCCCGCTCCTTGGGCGAGGCCATCAGCTCGGCCTCCATCGCGGCGTCCTCCTCGCGGTCGCGGCCGCGCGGCCGGGTGCCCGCGATCGGCCGCAGCTCGCACTCGCCGTCGGTGCCCAGCCGCACGTGCGTCTCGGGCGACGAGCCGATCAGCTGGAAGTCGCCGAAGTCGAGCAGGAACATGTAGGGCGAGGGGTTCACGGCCCGCAGTGCGCGGTAGAGCGCGAACGCCGACGCGTCGGTCAGCCGTCGCACGCGCTGGCTGGGCAGGATCTGGAAGGCGTCGCCCGCGGCGATGTGCTCGCGGGCCACCTCGACGATGCCCAGGTAGCGGCCGTGCGGGATTTCCGGCACCCCGGCGTTGGCGGCCATGGGTGCGACGGGCTCGACCCCCACCGGGGTGTTGAGCGCCTCGAGCGCTGCCTCCACCGCGGGAGCCTCGCCGGTCACCGTGATCGTGCGGCGCACATGGTCGAAGGCCACCACCGCGTCGGTCAGCATGAATCGCGCTTTGGGCAGCGGCGGGTCGTCGGGGTGGGGAGGCGGCAGTTCGACCGGCTCCAGCTCGGCCACCCAGTCGTAGCCCACGAACCCGACCGCCCCGCCCGCGAACGGCGGCAGGTCGGCGGCCGGCCGCGGCCGGGCGGCGGCGTATTCAGCCGCCTCGTCGACCGAGTCGACGGTGCGCAGGCCGGCGCCGAGGAACGAGAAGCGCCCCACCTGCTCGCCGCGCTCCACCGATTCGAGCAGAAACGACGGAGCGCCGAGGGCGGTCTGCAGGCGCAGGAGCGCGCTGACCGGCGTCAGGAGATCGGCGGGAAGCGTGCGGGTGATGTGTGTGGGTGTCTGTGTCATGGCAACAAAAAAGCCCCCCGCCGGACGATCGGCGAAGAGCTGAGTGAGCGGGGCGTGGCTGCCGCAGCGTGACTAGCGGTCCGCACCTCGCTCGGAAGGCCACCACCAGTTGTCTCTGCGGGTCGTCATCTTGCGCTTGACTATGCTCCATCTCGGTCTCGACGTCAAATTAGAGGAGCAGGATTCGTGCCACGAACCGCGGTAATTGGCGCCGCTCGAACGCCCTTCGGGAGGCTCGGCGGCGGTCTCGCGTCGCTCTCAGCGCCCGAGCTGGGAACGCATGCGGCGGCTGCCGCGCTGAGCCGCTCGGGGGTTGCTCCCGAGGAGATCGGCTACGTCGTCATGGGCCAGGTGCTGCAGGCGGGCGCGGGTCAGATCCCCTCGCGGCAGGTGTCGGCCGGCATCGGCCTGCCGCGCGAGACGGGCTCGGAGACCATCAACAAGGTGTGCGCCTCGGGCATGCGCGCCGCGGCGATCGGCGACATCTACATCCGCGCGGGCGAGTACGACGTGGTGCTGGCGGGCGGCATGGAGAGCATGTCCAACGCGCCGTACCTGCTGCCCAAGGCGCGGTTCGGCTACAAGCTGGGCGACGGCACGCTGGTCGACTCGATGACCTCCGACGGGCTGACGTGCACGTTCGACGGCAAGATCATGGCCCTCCAGAACTCCGACGTGAGCACCGAGATCGGCATCGGCCGCGAGCAGCAGGACGCGTGGGCGCTGCGCAGCCACCAGCGCGCCGTGGCCGCCATCGACAGCGGCAAGTTCGCCGACGAGATCGCGCCGGTGACCATCCCCGGCCGCAAGGGCGACACGGTGGTCGAGCACGACGAGGGGCCGCGCCGCGACACCTCGGCCGAGCGGCTCGCGGGCCTGAAGCCGGTGTTCAGCAAGGACGGCGCGACCACCGCCGGTAACGCGCCCGGGCGTGAACGACGGCGCCGCCGCGATGGTGCTGGCGTCAGAGGACTGGGCGCGCGAGCACGGCCACACGCCGCTTGCCTACATCCTGTCCACCGGGCACGTGGCCGACGACTACGCCTATCTGGTCCGGACGCCGGCCGGATCGACCCGGGTGGCGCTCGAGAAGGCCGGACTGAGCCTTGGCTGACGTCGACCTGATCGAGGTCAACGAGGCGTTCAGCTCGGTGGCGCTGAACACCATCAAGCTGCTCGACGTCGATCCCGAGAAGGTCAACGTGAACGGCGGCGCGGTGGCGCTCGGCCATCCGATCGGCGCCTCCGGTGCGCGGCTGATCATCACGCTGATCCACGAGCTGCGCCGCCGCGGTGGAGGGATCGGTGTCGGGGCCATCTGCTCGGGCGCCGCGCAGGGCGATGCCATGGTGCTCGAGGTGCCGGCTCCGTGAGCGACACGGATCTGCGTGGTCGGCGCAGGCCAGATGGGTGCGGGCATCGCGCAGGTGGCTGCCGTGGCAGGGTTCGACGTGACGCTGGTGGACGTGTCGCCGGCCCAGCTCGACCGGGCCCGCGGCGGCATCCAGAGCGTCGCTCGAAAAGCTTGCGTCGAAGGGGGCAGTCGATGCCGATGCGGTCGAGGCGGCGATCGGGCGGATCACCCCGGCGGCCCAGCCGGTCGAGGCCGACCTCGCGATCGAGGCGGCCACCGAGAACGTCGACCTGAAGCTGAAGATCTTCGCCGAGCTCGACGCCGCGGCCGGCGCCGACGCGGTGCTCGCATCCAACACCAGCTCGATTCCGATCACGCGGCTGGCGGCGGTCACCGGCCGGCCCGACCGCGTGGTGGGCATGCACTTCATGAACCCCGTGCCGCTGATGCCGCTGGTCGAGATCATCCGCGGCATCGAGACCAGCGACCAGACTGCGGCGACGGTGCGGGCGGCGGCCGAGCGGATGGGCAAGACCGTGGCCGAGGCGCACGACTTCCCGGGGTTCATCTCGAACCGCATCCTCGTCCCGATGATCAACGAGGCCGTCTACTGCCTGATGGAGGGCGTGGGCGACCGCGAGTCGATCGACACCGTCATGAAGCTGGGTATGAACCACCCGATGGGGCCGCTCACGCTGGCCGACCTGATCGGCCTGGACACGGTGCTGGCGATCATGGAGGTGCTGCATCAGGGACTGGGCGACGACAAGTACCGGCCGTGTCCGCTGCTGCGCACCTACGTCGAAGCGGGTCGCCTTGGCCGCAAATCCGGCAGAGGCTTCTACGAATACGCGTAGTGCCTGGCTGGTTTCATGCGGGCGCAGCACGCATGAAACGTGCCTGGCACGGGGTATGACCAGGTGCCTGGCTCTTTTTATGCGCGCGCAGCACGCATAAAAGTGCCTGGCACTTTGTGTGCGTTCGTGCGAACCATCACGGGCGGTGCGGCGTCCAAGAGATATGCGGAGTCCTTCTGCTCTTGATCGCGGTCGTCCTTGGAGCCAGCGCGTGCGGGGGCTCGGCCACCGACACGGTCAGCAACCCGCCCGCCGATGCGGTGCAGGGCGTCTATCTGCGCGCGCCCACCTCGAGCGACCCGGGGAAGCCGGCGAAAGGGCGTGGTCATGGCGGCCTACGCCCGGCCGATCTCGACTGCAGGGCCGATCATGGTCGACCCGCCGAGTCCCATCGCCCAGGCTACGACGGATGCCAACGGATCGTTCGTGATCCACGTTCCGCGGCCATAAGCGGGTGTTCGTGGCGCCGCTCCGCGATCACGCCTACACGATCGGCAAGTGGATCACTGCCGGCGGGCCGAGTGTGACCATCATCGGCTGCACGCGCTGCATGCGGCCGCTGGCCTCACAGGCGAACACGGGCTAGGAACTCGTCGGCCGCAGCGGCTGCGCGAGCAGCTGCGTGAGCCCACCGGCGGCCATCAGCCCTCCGGCCGCGACCAGGAGCCAGGCCGTCGAGCGGTGCTCCCCCAAGACACCGAGTTCGACGGCCAGATAGCCCTGGCCGGCGACCGTGGCCCCGAGAACGCAAACGGCAGCCGCATAGAACTGCACTGTCCAGCCTCCTCGAAGCCTGGCGATGCGATACCCCAGGATCAACGCGGCCAATCCTGATGCGGCGACGGTCAGTGTGGCCGTGTCTTGCAACCCGCTCCACACGGCCGCCGCCATCGCCAGGATCCCGCCTGCGGCCATCAACGCGCGCGCAGCGATCATGTCCGGCTCCCGGACGGCTCTAGACCCCGGAAGCACCCTCGGTGGTAGCGCTCTCCCCCCATGGGTCGAGTATGCGGCCGCCGTGGCCGCCTGTCGAGCGCAACATCGATCCGGCCACCGCCGCTCCCCCCACCGCGGTGGCTGCCGCGATCAGCCAGATCGCCGCGTAGCCCGTGGATTCGATCGCGACGCCGGCCACGGGCGCGGCGAGCGCACCCCAGCCGAACACCACCATCGAGGTCACTCCGACCGCCCGACCGGCGCGATCCGGGCCGGCGATCTCGCCCGCGGTGAGGTAGAGCACGCCGTTGAATCCGAACACGCCGAACGCCAGCGCGACCGTGGCCACGAAGGCCGTGACCACTCCTGCTGCGAGCGCGATCGGCATGATCGCCGCTGCCACCGCGGCCACGATGCCCGTCGAGCGCAGCACGTGCAGGCCGCCGCGTGCCGCCGCGTCCGTCGGCCAGCCGGCCCCAGACGATGCGCGACACGGCGGCGGTGATGTTGACCACCGTGAACCCGATCGCCGCCTCGGTCGCGCTGAGCCCTCCCGACTCGGCCGCGGGAATGTAATAGGCAAGCACGCTGCCGAGGCCCCATACGTAGAGGAAGCCGATTGCGAGCACGCGCCACATGCCGGGGATCGAGAGCACTCCGCCCAGTCCGCGCGAGGGCGCTGCACTGCGATCGTCGCCGGCCACGACCGCGAAGCCGAACGCAAACGCCGCCGAGGCCGCCGCCGACACCAGCATCGCAAGCTCGACACCGCCAACCGATACCAGCGCCGGAAGCCCGACCGATCCCACCGCGCCGCCCAGTGGCACGGCGAGCTGCCGCCAGCCCAGCGCCATCCCGCGCTCCTCGGGCGTGAACTCACGCAGCAGCGAGGTCATTCCGGCCACCGGCACACCGGCGCCGCCGATGCCCGCCAACAGCAGGAGCGCGGCGTAGGCGGCGGCATTGGGTGCGAACGCCGAGCCGGCCATGCCCAGGCCGCTGACGATTCCGCCCACCAGCAGGATGCGCCGGGGGCCGAACCGGTCGACCAGCATCCCGGCGGGCACCAGCGCCACCGCCGAGCCGATGCCGACCGCGGCAAACACGGCGCCGAACGCGGCCGCGCCGATGCCGAACTGCGATTCGATGTCCGACCCGATCGCGGGCAGGCCGAAGGTGATCATCGAAAGCGCGGCCTGCGAGCCGATCGCAAGCAGCAGGATGAGACGCTGGCGGGGCACGATTCTCAGCCTACCGCCGTCATGGAGATAGTGGTAACACGTAGTCCGGCCGCTGTGATAGGACTATGGCTATGTATCCGACTGCGCAACTGCAGGCTCTGGTGGAGGTCGCCGCGGCGGGCAGTTTCACGCGCGCCGCCGAGCGGCTGGGTGTCTCGCAGCCCACCGTCTCGGGCTCGGTGCGCTCGCTGGAGCAGCGCGTGGGCACGCCGCTTCTGATCCGCGCGCCGCGATCGGTACGGCTGACGCCGGCGGGCAGGGCGCTTTTGCCCTACGCCGAGCGGGCGCTGGTGCTGGCGGCCGAGGCCGAGCATGCGCTCGACAGGGCTGTCGCCGGATCGCGGCTGCGGCTCTACGTGTCGGGAGGCGAGGCGCTGGCCACCTACGTGCTGCCGCCGGCCATCGCCCGCCTGCAGCAGCGCCTTCCAAGCCTCGATGTGGGATTCGTGGTCGGCGACGAGGCGCGGGTGCTCTCGGCGCTGCGCCTTGGTGAGGTCGACGCCGCGCTGCTCACCGAGCACACCGATCCAGGCGATCTGGATACCGCCCGGTTTGGTACCGGCCGCACGGTGCTGATCGCCCGGCCGGGGCCGAGCGATGACGACCCGCGGCTGCTGGCCGATCTCAGCCGGCACGTGCTGGTGCAGCGCGACCAGGGCACCATCAACCGGCGCGAGCTCGACCGGCTGCTGAGCGATGCGGGCGTGGAGCCCGCCGGGCGGCTGGAGGCGTTCAGCCTGGAGGCGGTGAAGAGCTGCGTGGAAGCGGGGCTGGGGCTTGCGATCGTGCCCGGCATCGCCGTTCAGCTCGAGCTCGACGCCGGGCGCCTGCGCGAGATCAAGCTGGAGGATCGCGACCCGTTGCTGAGCTGGGACTTCGTGGTGGGCTGGCGGCGCGGCGAGGAGCCGGGCCGGGCGGTGACCGAGCTGGTCACCGAGCTGCGCGCGACTTCAACGCATAAGGGGTCAGCCACCTTTTATGCATCCGTTACGTTGATTGCAACCCTGCGGCGTCCGCCCATGCATAAAAGGTGGCTGACCCCTTCTATGCGTTAGCCTGCAGGCATGGTCAGGCTCGACAAGCATCTACACGCGCGCCGGTGACGGCGGCAGTACCTCGCTGGGCGACGGCGAGCGGGTGACCAAGGACGACCCGCGAGTGTGGGCCTACGGCTCGGTGGACGAGACCGGCGCGGCCATCGGCGTCGCCGTCGCGGCGGGGCTCGACCCCGAGGTGACCGACCTGCTGCGCCGCGTGCAGAACGATCTCTTCGATCTCGGCGCCGATCTGGCCGTGCCGCTGGACACCGACCCGCGGCCACGGCAAGAGCCGGCTGCGGATCACCGATGCCCACGTCGCAGCGCTCGAGGCCGCGTGTGACCGCTATTCGGCGCAACTCGAGCCCCTCCAGAGCTTCGTGCTGGCCGGCGGCACACCGCCGGCGGCCGCCCTGCACGTGGCCCGCACCACCTGCCGGCGGGCCGAGCGCCATACCGTTGCCCTCAGCGGGCAGGTGGGCGTGAACCCCGCGGCGCTCGCGTACCTGAACCGGCTCAGCGACCTGCTGTTCGTGCTCGCTCGCCTGGCGAACGACGGCGGCCGGGGCGACGTGCTGTGGCAGCCCGGCTCGTCCGTGGCGTGAGTCCCCACAGGCAGGCGATACTCGTTTAGCCTATGCCCCTGTGGATACGCCGCATGATCTTCCCGAGGTCACGCTCGCGCAGTTTCTCCAGCACCTGCCGAACGCGCTGGCGGCGGTGTCTCCTGACGGCAGAGTGATCGCCGAGAGCGATGCGGCCCGCGGCATGAGTCGCGGCCAGGGCGATCGCACCGGGAAGCTCGTCACCGAAACCGCGCCCGCCACCGGCAAGCTGCTCACCCGCCGGATCGCCGAGATGTACGCCACCGGTGAGGCGCCGTCGCCCGACCTGTTGGCGTGGGCGGTCGGCGACGGCATCGCCGAGATCTGGCAGCACACCTACTTTCCGGTGTACGACGCCGACGGCGCGATGATCGCCGGAGGCATCGAGGCAGTCGAGGTCTCGCGCCACGAGCGCACGGCCGACCGCCTCACCACGTTCGAACAGATCGTCGAGCAGGCATCGAGCCTGGTCGCGATGGCCACCCTCGACAACCACCTGATCTACCTGAATACGGCCGGCCGCAAGCTGGTCGGCCACACCGCAGATGAACCCCTGCTCGGCTCGCTCGAGCGCTATGTCGACGGCGATCTTCCCGCCGCATGGCTGGACGAGGACGCCGGCGCCTGGCTCGGGCGGGTGACACTGCGCAGCGTGCTCGACGGCGCGCCGATCAGCGTCGAGGGCACCGTCTTCGTGGTGCGTCGCGGAGGAGGGCGGAGCGCCGCTCTTTCGCGGGATCGCGATGCGCGACGTGAGCGAGCGCGACCGTATCCTCGAGCGGCTCGAGCTGCAGGTGGCGCGCATGCCGGCACCTGTGGTGACCGCATCCCTCGACGCCACCGTGCAGCGCTGGAACCCCGCCGCGGCCGAGCTTTTCGGGTTCACCGAGGCCCAGGCGGTCGGCCAGCAGGTCGACGTGCTGCTGGATGCACCGCGGCTGGGTGAGCTGTGCCGGCAGCCGAATACGCAGCTCGAGCTGGTCACCTCGCTGACCGCCGCGGGCGACGAGTTACAGGTGGAGTGGACGGCGGTGCCGCTCGAGCCGGTGGTCGAGGCGGGTGAGGAAGTCATGCTGATCGGCCGCGACCAGACCGCACGGATTCGCGCCGAGGCCGATCGTCGTGACGCGTTGCGCGCCGCCAGGATGGCGACCTGGACGCTCGATCTGGAAACGATGCGGCTCGAGATGGCCGAGGGGGTCAGCGAGCTGCTCGGGCTGTCCGCAGAGGGCGTACCCACCCTCCCGCAGCTCCTGCGGCTGCTCGACAGCGATGAGCGGCGCAGGCTTGCGGGCGCACGCCGCCGCGTGCGCAGCCGCGCCTGGCTGCGGCACAACTTCCGCGTGTCGAGCGCGGACGGCAAGACCAGCTGGTATGTGCTGTTCGCCCGGCGGGTGGGGCACCGTGTGCACGGCAACCTGCGCGACATCTCGGCCGAGCACCTCGCGACCCTGCGCATCAGCGAGCTGGCCCAGGAGCGCCGCAAGCTGCTCGAGCGCATGCTGCTGGCCGAGGAGGAGGAGCGGGGCCGCATCGCCGGTGCGCTGCACGACGACACCGTGCAGCTGATGGCCGCGCTCCAGCTCAACCTCGACCGGATCGGCGTGGCCCTCGGCGGT
Source organism: uncultured Actinomycetes bacterium (assembly GCA_963796875.1). GTDB lineage: Bacteria > Actinomycetota > Thermoleophilia > Gaiellales > JAICJC01 > CAVPTL01. The sequence continues at coordinate 59,631 of CAWCNL010000002.1, read as the reverse complement.
GAAGCCCCCGCGGCCACCACGCTGCTGGCCGAAACCCGCTCGGCGCTGTCCGACGCGCTCGAGCGCACCCGGCACCTGATGTTCGAGCTGCGCCCCCAGCAGTTCGACCGCCACGGCCTGCGCTACGCCATCTCGGCGCTGTGCGACCAGGTGGTGATCGAGACCGGCATGATCACCTCGGTGAACGTGACCGAGCAGCGCTTCGATCCGCTCGTCGAGGAGCTCTGCTATCGCACCGTGCGCGAGGCGGTTGTGAACGCCCGCAAACACTCCGCCGCCGAGCATCTGGAGGTGCGCGTGCACGAGGGGGAGGGGATGCTGCAGGGCGCGGTCGTCGACGACGGCAAGGGGTTCGACTTCGAGCGGCTCAGCCGGATGCGGCTGCAGACCCACATGGGACTCGACGCCATGGCCGAGCGGCTGCGCATGGCCGACTCCACCTGCGAGGTGCGCAGCTCTCCCGGACAGGGCTGCGCGGTGGTGTTCACCATCCCCCTGGCGGCCGACCGAACGACCGAGGAGGCGAAGTGAGCGAGTCAGGTGGAGTGTGGTCGCGCGGCCGAGGTCGACCGGCTGCGCCGCGCGTCGGGTGAGAACTACCAGGAGTTCGTCGTGGTGCCGGCGATGAGCGCAGGCACCTACCACCTGCGGGCCGGCGAGGAGGACCTGCAGACCCCGCACGCCGAGGACGAGATCTACCACGTGCTGTCCGGCCGCGGGAGGATCGCGATCGAGGCCGAAGACCGGGCCGTCGAGCCCGGCGACACGATCTTCGTGGCGGCCCAGGCCGAGCACCGGTTCCACACGATCACCGAGGATCTGACGCTGCTTGTGGTGTTCGCGCCGCGACACTCCGGGTAGACTCGCCGCCAGAGATGAACGGGCGAATTCGAGTCGTGGTAGCAAAGGCGGGCCTCGACGGGCACGATCGTGGGGCCAAGATCATTGCTCGTACGCTGCGCGACGCCGGCATGGAGGTGATCTACACGGGTCTGCACCAGACGCCCGAACAGATCGTCGAGACCGCCATCCAGGAAGACGCCGACGCGATCGGCATCTCGATCCTCTCGGGCGCGCACATGACCCTGGTACCGCGGATCCTCGACCTGCTGGCCGAGCGCGACGCAGCCGACCTGCTGGTGGTGGTGGGCGGCACGGTTCCGTCTGACGACATCGTCGAGCTGAAGCGGCTGGGCGTCGCCGAGGTGTACACGCCGGGGGCGCCGACCGCCGAGATCGTCGAGTTCCTGCAGGCCCGGCTGGGAGTCGCCTGATGCCGCGCGCCGGCCTGCGCATCTCGCTCGACGGACGCGTCGCGACCATCACCATCGATCGAGAAGGTGTGCTCAACGCGCTGAACACCGCGTTGATGGAAGAGCTCCTGCAAACGCTCTCCGATCTCGGCTCTGACCAGGCGGTGGGGGCGATCGTCCTCACCGGCACCGGCGAGCGCTCGTTCATCGCCGGCGCCGACATCAAGGAGATGGCGGGTAAGACGCCGCTCGAGGCTCGCGCCTACTCCGAGCTGGGGCAGGAGATCGCCCACAAGCTCGAGACCATGCGCAAACCCACGATTGCCGCCGTGAACGGCTATGCGCTGGGCGGCGGCTGCGAGATGGCGCTGGCCTGCGACGTGCGGCTCGCATCCGAGAACGCCCGGTTCGGCCAGCCCGAGATCAACCTGGGCATCATCCCCGGCTGGGGCGCCACGCAGCGCCTGGCCAGGGCCACCAACATCGGCTACGCCAAGGAGCTGATCCTGACCGGCCGCATGATCGACGCGAGCGAGGCGCTCGAGCGCGGACTGGTGCAGCATGTGTATCCGCCGGCCGAGCTGATGCCGCGCACGCTGGAGCTCGCCAGGGCGATGGCGGCCAAGAGCCCGGTGGCGCTCTACTACGCCAAGGAGGCCACCAACCGCAGCCTCCACGGCGACATCGGTGGCAATCTTGTGCACGAGGCCGACCTGTATTCGCTGATGTTCTCGACCGAGGACGCGCGCGAGGGCTTGAACGCGTTCGTGGAGAAACGCGACCCAACGTTCATCGGAAAGTAGAAGGGATCCCGCAGTTGAAGATCGCAGTCTGTGTCAAGGAGGTTCCGAGCGCGACCGCGACGCGGCGGCTCGACCCGGGCACCAACCGGCTCGACCGGTCGGGTGACTCGGAGTTGAATCCGTTCGACGTCCACGCGCTCGAGGAGGCCGTGCGGATCCGCGAGAGCGGTACCGAGGTGAGCGAGATCGTCGCCGTGTGCATGGGCCCCGAGTCCGCCGCGCGGGCGCTGTCCAAGGCGCTGGCGCTCGGCGCCGATCGGGCCGTGCTGCTGTCGGACGAGGCACTGGCCGGATCAGACATCGCCGGTACCGCGTATGCGCTGGCGACCGTGGTTGCCGCGCAGGATGCCGATCTGGTGCTGCTCGGCCAGCAGGCCGCCGACGCCGACTGCTATGTGATGGCAGCGGCAGTGGCCGATCATCTGCAGCGGCCGCTGGTCACGCAGGTGGCGCACCTCGAGGTCGGCGCCGACGGCATCAAGGCCAAGCGCCAGACCGAGCACGGCTACGACCTGGCCGAGGCACCGCTGCCGGCCGTCGTATCGGTGTCGGATGCCATCAACACGCCGCGGCTGCCCTCGATCAAGGCGATCATGGGCGCCAAGAAGAAGCCCACCGATCGGCTGTCGGCGGCCGACGCGGGCATCGACGCCGGCAAGGTGGGCGAGGCCGGAGCGCGTAGCGTCGTGCGCTCGGTCGCGCCGACCGGAAGTCAAGGCTGAGGGCGTCGTGATCGAGGATGCGGGCGGTGACTCGGCCGAGAAGGTCGTGGCGATTCTGGCCGAGAGGGGGCTCCTGTGAAGCTGCTGGTGTTCGTACATCACGATGACGGCGAGTTCTCGCCGCAGGCTCTGGGGGTGCTGGCCAAGGCCGCGTCGCTGGGCGCAGAGGTGCAGGCGTTCGTGGCCGGTTCGGGCGTGGACGACAGCTGGGCTGCGAGCCTGGGCGGCCACGGTGCCGGGCAGGTGCTGGTGGCCGACGATGCGGCCCTCGAGTCCGGTCTCTCACAGCCGCTGGTTGACGCTCTCGAGCCGAGTGCGCGTGAGGCCGACGGCGTGCTGTTCGGCGCCGGGGTGGTCTCGGCCGACGTGGCGGCCGGTCTTGCCGCCCGGCTGGGCGCCGGCATCGCCTGCGAGACAACGCAGATCGCGGTGGAGGGCGATGAGCTGGTCGCAACGCGCCCGGCGCTGGGCGACACGGTGATGGTCAGCTCGGGCTTCGCCTCGGGGCCCTGGCGTCGTGCTGGCACGGGCCAATGCGTTCGCCGCCGAGGAGGGTGCGTCAGGAACGGCGCCCGTGGAGCGGGTGGCGGTGGCCGTGGCGGAGTGGTCGCAGCGCGCGAAGCTGGTGGGCCGTGAAGAGGCCGAGACCGGCGGCGTGGACATCACCGAAGCCGATGTGCTCGTGGCCGTCGGCCGCGGCATGGGCGGACCTGAGAACGTGCCGCTGGTGGAGGAGCTTGCCAAGGCGGTGGGCGGCGAGGTGGCTGCCACCCGCGCCGTGGTCGACGCGGGCTGGGTGCCGTACTCGATGCAGGTCGGCCAGACCGGCAAGACGGTCTCGCCCAAGCTCTACATCGCCTGCGGTATCTCGGGCGCCATCCAGCACAAGGTGGGCATGGCCAACGCCGGCACCATCGTGGCGATCAACAAGGACGCCAACGCACCGATCCACGAGTTCGCCGACGTGAGCGTGATCGGCGATGCGCTGACGATCCTGCCGAAGCTGACAGAGGCGCTGAACTCGCGTTAGAAGCCGGGGTCAGTCGCTTTTTATGCACGAAGTGAATAAAAGGCGACTGACCCCTCTTATTCAGCAGGTAGCCTGGGCCCTCGCCGCGGCCGTTCGCGGACGGGCGGTTAGAGGTTGGTGTACTCGGGGCCGCTGCCGCCCTCGGGCGGCGTGAGCCGTCCACCCTTGGCAGTGATCGCGCCGCACTGCACGCAGTTGGACGGGTTCAGCTCGACCTCGACCATGCCGTCGCCGGTGTCTTCCGAGGCAATCTCATAGACCTGGGCGGGGCACATCGCCACCCATGCCTGGGCGACCTCGACGGGTACCCGGCGGGCCACCCGAATGTGGTTGGGCTGGTCGTCGCGCGTGCGGTTGCCCGAGAGGAACACGCTCGAGAGCTTGTCGAACGTGAGCTTGCCGTCGGGCTCGGGATAGTCATGAACACCCAGCTGCATCGCGGCCTCGGCGTCGGCATGCACCTTGAAGCTGCCGCCGGGAAACGCGCCGCGGGTCAGATCCATGGTGCTGGCCATCCCACCGCCCACGTAGAGGCCGCGGTTGAGCGCCTGGCGCATGTTTCGCACCTTGCGCAGGTCTGACCAGATGTGACTGCGCCGCACCGCGGTGTCGTAGCCGCTCAGAGCTCCGGCCGATTGCGGGTCGACGCCGGCCTTGAGCTGCGCGTAGATTGCCTCGGCGGCGAGCATGCCCGACCGCATGGCGTAGTGCACGCCCTTCAGCTTGGGCACGTTGACGAACCCGGCCGAGTCGCCGGTCAGCACCGCACCGGGCACCGAGAGCCGGTCGGGCACCGACAGCAGGCCGCCCTCGGGAATGGTCTTCGCGCCCCAGGAAACCCGCTCGCCGCCTTCCAGCAGGGGCCGGATCAGGCTGTGCGTCTTGAACTGCTGCAACAGATCGTGCGGCGAGAGGTTGGCGTCGTGGTAGTCGAGGCCGATCACGAATCCGAGCGCGATCATGTCCTCGCCCATCGGATAGATGAACGATCCGCCGCTCTCGCCCGACTTGGCCTTGGGGCTGAGCGGCCAGCCGAGCGTGTGCACCACCCGGTCGAGCGGGCGCTGCACCTTCCAGATCTCCTTCACGCCCAGCGAGTAGATCTGCGGGTTCTTGCGGGCCAGGTGGAAGTGGTCGGCGAGCGCGAGCGACAGATGGCCCTGCGTGCCCTCGGCGAGCACCGTCGCGCGGGCGTGGATCTCGGCGCCGGGCTCGTAGCTCGACCCGGGCTGACCGTCGCGGTCGAGGCCCTTATCGCCCGTCTGGATGCCGCGCACCGACCCCGTCTGTCACCAACAGTTTGGTGGCGTCGGTCTCGGGCAGGAGCATCGCGCCCAGCTCCTCGGCCCGCTCTCCCAGGTATCTGCCCAGCTGGCTGAGCGAGAAGATCCAGTTGCCCTTGTTGTGAAAGGGCGGCGGCGTCGGCACGTGGATCGCGTGCTTGCGGCGCATGAAGAACACCGATTCCTTCTTCACCGGCCCGAAACTCGGCAGCGATTCGAGGGGCGTGTCGGGCAGCAGGTCGCGCAGGGCGCTGGGGTTCACGACGGCGCCGGAGAGCAGATGCGCGCCGATCACGCGGCCCTTGTCGACCAGGGCCACCGGCACCTCGCCGAGCCGCTCGGCGGTGGCCGGGTCGGCCTCCAGCAGCTGGCCCAGGCGGATGGCGCCGGCGAGGCCGGCCGGTCCTCCGCCCACGAACAGCACGCCCACGTCGATCCGCTCGTCTTCGGCCGCGGCCGGCGCAGCCACGAACTCGTTCACGGCAACGGGCGGCGGGTAATCTGAGGGACGCCTGGGGCTGGTCATGGCCGCTGATGCTACCGGTCCTGCGATGTCCTGCGACGGGATAGGCTGCCCGCCGTGCAACCGATCGACTTTCGCTCAGACACCGTCACCCGGCCCACTGCCGCGATGCGCGCGGCGATGGCCGCTGCCGAGGTCGGCGACGACGTGTGGGGCGACGATCCCACGGTGATCGAGCTCGAAACCGAGGTCGCCCGGATGCTTGGCAAGGAAGCGGCGGTGTACGTGCCCTCCGGCGCCATGGGCAACCTCGTCTCGGTGAAGAGCCAGACGCTGCCCGGCGACGAGATCCTGGTGCACGAGCTCGCTCACCTGGTCGTCCACGAGCAGGGCGGCACGGCCGTGATCGCTTCGGTACAGGCGCGGATGCTGCCGGGCGAGCGGGGGGTGCTCGAGCCCACACTCCTCGACCGCTACGTGCGCGATCCATCCGATATCCACCATGCCCGCCAGAGCCTGGTCTGTGTCGAGAACACGGTCGCCGAGGTCGGCGGCCTGGTGTACCCGCCGGACCGGCTCGCTGAACTCTCCGACTGGGCCCACGCGCACGGGTTTCGGCTGCATGTGGACGGCGCGCGGCTGTGGAACTCGGCGGTGGCCCAGGGCCGCACACCCGCCGAGGTCGCCGCACCGGCCGACTCGCTCAGTGTGTGCTTTTCGAAGGGACTTGGTGCGCCGGTCGGTTCGGCGGTGGTGGGCGATGCGGCGTTCGTCGAGCGCGCGCGGCGCAACCGCAAGCTGCTGGGAGGCGGCATGCGCCAGGCGGGCATCATCGCCGCAGGTGCGCTGCACGCGGTGCGAAACCACGTCGACCGCCTGGCTGACGACCACGCGAACGCTCGTCGGCTGGCCGTCGGGCTGGCCGAGACGCGGCGCCTGCGCGTCGATCCCGACGCCGTGCAGACGAACATCGTGTTCGGCACCGTGGGGCCGGGCGAGGAGGCCCGGGGGCTGGTCGCAGAGCTCGCGGCGGCGGGGGTGCTGTGCGCCGATCTGAGTCCCACCACCATCCGCTTCGTGACCCATCTCGATGTGTCTTCGGACGACGTTTCGGCGGCGCTGGAGCGGATCACCCCCGTGCTATCCTGAAAGCAATGAAGACTGATATCCATCCCGAATACGTCGTCTCGCACGTGCATTGCTCATGCGGCAACGACTTCGTCACTCGTGCGACCAAGCCGGAACTGCACGTCGAGATCTGTGCCGACTGCCACCCGTTCTACACCGGCAAGCAGAAGCTGGTCGACACGGGCGGACGGGTCGAGCGGTTCCGCCGCCGCCAGGCACGGTCAACCACTGACTGAATTCTGCCGATGAGTGCTGCGATGGGCACCATCCAGGATCAACGATGAGCGCGAGCGTGGGCGGCCAGGCCGTCCTCGAAGGCGTGATGATGCGAGGCGCCGGCACGTGGGCCGTGGCGGTGCGCCGCCCTGACGGCGGCGTGTCCAGCATCTGCGTGCCGATCGATAGCAAAGCCGCCAAGTACCGCGTGCTGCGCCTGCCGCTGATCCGCGGGGTGGTCGCTCTGGGCGAGTCGCTGGCGATCGGCTTTCGCGCGCTGGCGGTATCGGCCAGCTATGCGGCCGACGACGGCACCGGTGAGGGCGACGCTCCGAGCACCGAGCTGACCAAGGGTCAGCTGGCGGTCGCCTTTGCCGTCGCAATCGGCTTTGCGCTGCTGCTGTTCAAGGTCTCGCCGGTGGTGCTGGTGTCGCTTCTGCCGATCCACAACACGGCCGGATTCGTGGTGGTGGAGGGCTGTCTGCGCGTGGCGCTGCTGATCGGCTATCTCGCCCTGATCTCACTGATTCCCGACCTGCGCCGCGTCTACCAGTACCACGCTGCCGAACACAAGGCGATCAACGCCTTCGAGGCCGGCTCGGAACTGACGCCCGAAAAGGTGCAGTCGTTCTCGCGCATCCACGTGCGCTGCGGCACTGCGTTTCTGCTCTGGGTGATGGTGATTGCGATCTTCGTGTTCGCGTTTGTCGGCCGCCCGGCGCTTCCCGAACTGATCCTGTCTCGCATCCTGCTTCTGCCGGTGATTGCGGGACTTGCCTACGAGCTGATCCGATTCGCCAGCCGGCACCCCAAGAGCCGGCTTCTCGCAACGCTGATGAAACCCGGTCTGTGGCTGCAGTCGCTGACGACCCGCGAGCCCACCCTGGATCAAGTTGAGGTGTCGATCCAGGCGCTGAACGACGTGCTCAAGGCCGAGACGCGTGCCGACGGCCTAACCGTGGAGGTGATGGCGTAATGCTTTTCCTGATTCTCGTGATTGCCGTGGTGGCGGTGGCCCTGGTGGCCTACGCCGTGTTGCGTGGCCGCCAATCGGGCGACGCCGCTCTGACGGGCCAGGTGACCCGCTTTGCGACCCATGATGTGAACGCGCTGACCGAGCAGATCCGGCGGGTCGGTGACCGCCCCGAGGCGGCCGACGACATGGCCTATGCACGGCAGTGCGAGGCGCGCGCGAATGCGGCGCTGGACAGTGCCAGGAAGCCGTCCGACCTGCAGGCGGTCAGCGCCTCGGTGGCGGAGGGCTTCTACGCGGTGCAGTGCGCCCAGGCAAAGATCGACGGACAGGAGCTGCCGAGCAAGCGCCCGGCGTGCTACTTCGATCCCGCCCACGGCCTCTCGACCACCGACGTGAACTGGGCCCCGAGCGGCGAGGATCCGGCCACTGTGCCGGCCTGCGCGCGGTGCGCGGCAGCGGTCGCGCACAACGCCGATCCCACGCCGCGGATGGTGACCATCGGCGGCATGTCGATGCCGCACTGGCGGGCGCCCGAGTACTACGACGCCTGGGCGGAAGGGTTCTTCGGCTCAGACCGCGCCGCTGCATAAAAGGGCATAAAGGGGTCAGCCACCTTTTGTGCATCCGTGCCGCTGGTTGCATCATCTCGCGTTGCGCATGCACAAAAGGTGGCTGACCCCCTCAATGCACTCCACTAGATTTCAGCGCTATGGAAGCGCTGGTTGCAGAGATCGAACGCCGTTTTGCCGAGCTGGAGCAGCAGCTGGGCGATCCCGACGTGATCGCCGACCAGCGCCGCTACGCGCTGATCGCACGCGAGCACAAGCGGCTCTCGGTGGCCGCGGCACTGGCCGCCCGCTGGCGTGAGCTGACCGCGCAGGCCGGCGATGCGGCCGAGCTCCTGGCCGACGGTGACGATGACATGCGCGACTTCGCCCAGGAGCAGCTCGAGGAGGCTCGGGGCGCGCTGCCCGATCTCGAGGAGGAGCTGCGCCTCGAGATGCTCGAGCGCGACCCGGCCGACGACAAGAACGTGCTGGTCGAGCTGCGCGCAGGCACCGGCGGCAACGAGGCCGCGCTCTTTGCCGGCGACCTCTACGAGATGCTCACCCGCTATGCCTCGGCGCGCGGATTTGCGACCGAGACGGTGACCACGTCGGGCGGCGAGGCGGGCGGGTTCAAGGATCTGGTGTTCGAGATCCGCGGGGACGGCGCGTACTCGGTGTTCAAGTACGAGAGCGGCGTGCACCGGGTGCAGCGCGTGCCGCAGACCGAGTCGCAGGGCCGCATCCACACCTCCACCGCCACCGTGGCGGTGATGCCCGAGCCCGAGGATGTGGACGTGCACATCGACAACGGCGACCTGCGGATCGACGTCTACCGCTCGGGCGGCCACGGCGGCCAGTCGGTCAACACCACCGACTCGGCGGTGCGCATCACCCACCTGCCGTCGGGCACGGTGGTGACCTGCCAGGACGAGCGCTCCCAGCTGCAGAACAAGGAGCGCGCGATGAAGATCCTGCGCGCGCGGCTGTACGAGGCCGAGCGCGAGCGGCGCGCCCGCGAGGAGGCGGAGGCGCGCTCGTCGCAGATCGGTTCGGGCGAGCGTTCCGAGAAGATCCGCACCTATAACTTTCCGCAAAACCGCGTCACCGACCATCGCATCGGCCTCACCACGCACAACCTCGACCGCGTCCTGGCCGGCGAGCTGGGTGAGTTCACCGACGCGCTTTCGGCCGATGAGAAGCGCCGGATGCTGGCGGCCGCGGCGGGAGCGTGACCACCGTCGGCGAGGCGCTTGGCGCCTGCGCCGAGCTGCTCGAGGAGGCCGGTTGCGACGCGCCCCGGCTGGATGCCGAGCTGCTGCTGGGCGAGGTGCTCGAGATGTCTCGGTCAGATCTCTACCTGCACTCGGGCGAGCGGCTCAGCGGCGATCGCGAGCGGGCGTTCGACGCGCTGGTCGACCGGCGCGCGGCGCGCGAGCCGCTGGCCTACATCCTGGGCCGGTGGGGGTTTCGGCATCTGGAGCTGAGCGTCGACCGGCGGGTGCTGGTGCCGCGGCCCGAGACCGAGCAGCTGGTGGAGGTGGCCATCGGCATGGTGGCGGGCATCGCGCGGCCGCGGATCCTGGACGTCGGCACGGGCTCGGGTGCGATCGCCCTGGCGCTTGCCAGCGAGCTTGCCGGCGCGGTGGTGACGGGCGTCGACGTGTCGGAGGTGGCGCTCGACCTGGCCCAGACCAACGGTCAGCGGCTGGGAGTGGAGGTGGAGTGGCTCGAGTCAGACGTGCTCTCGGTGGTGCAGGGCCGCACGTTCGATCTGATCGTGTCGAACCCCCCGTACGTTCCGATCGCCGAGCTCGAGGGGCTTGAACCCGAGGTGCGAAGCTGGGAGCCGTGGCTTGCCACCACCCCCGGGCCGGATGGTCTGGCGCTGCTGCGGGTGGTGGCCGCGCAGGCGTTTGCCGCGCTGGCTCCCGGAGGGTCGCTGGCGGTCGAGTGCGGCCACGACCAGGCCGCCGAGGTGGCGGCCGACCTGGCGGCGCGCGGATACCGCGACGTGCAGACGCACCTTGACCTGGAGGGCGTCGAGCGGTTCGTGAGCGGGAGGCGGCCGTGAGCGGCCTGGCCCAGGGCGAGCTAGCGGTCATGCCCACCGACACGGTGTACGGCGTGGCCTGCGCGGCGGCCGACACCTCAGCGCTCGAGCGCATCTACCTGCTCAAGCAGCGGCCGGCCGGCCAGCCTACCGCGGTGATCTTCGGCTCGGTAGCCGCACTCGATGTCGCGCTTCCCGAGCTGCCGGCGCGGGTGCGCGCCATTGCCGCCGCGGTACTGCCGGGCCCGGTGACGCTGGTCGTGCCCAATCCTGCCCGGCGGTTTTCGCACCTGTGCGGCGACACGCCCGAGCGGATCGGCGTGCGCGTTCCCGAGCTGGTGGCGGCGGCCGCCGAGCTGGCCGATGCCTGCGGGGGAGTGGCGGCAACCAGCGCCAACCGCCGCGGCGAGCCGCCCGCTGCGCAGCTTTCCGACGTTCCCTCGGAGCTGATCGCGGCGGCGGCGCTGGTGATCGACGGCGGCACGCTGCCCGGAACGGCCTCGTGCGTGGTCGACGTGTGCGACGCCGCCCCTCGCGTGCTGCGCGACGGCCCGGGGTGCGCGGCTGTTTTGGTAGCCGTCGGTTAGAGTCGCGACACCATCGTTCGAGACAGGAGGGCGACCGCCCGTGGCTACCGCAGACCAGATGCTCACGTCCTTCCACGTCGCCGGCCTGGCCGAGACCGATCCGGCCGTCGCCCAGCTGATCGACCGCGAGTTGGGCCGCCAGCGCGACCAGCTCGAGCTGATCGCGTCGGAGAACTTCACCTGGCCGGCGGTGCTCGAGGCGGTGGGGTCGGTGCTCACCAACAAGTACGCCGAGGGGTATCCGGGCAAGCGCTACTACGGCGGGTGCGAGTGGGTGGACGAGATCGAGCAGCTGGCCATCGACCGCGCCAAGGAGCTGTTCGGCGCCGACCACGCCAATGTGCAGCCCCACGCGGGCGGGCCGGCCAACCAGGCCGCGTACTTCGCGCTGGTGCAGCCCGGCGATCCGGTGCTCGGCCTGCGGCTCGACCACGGCGGCCATCTGACCCACGGCCTCAAGGTCAACTTCTCGGGCCGGCTCTACGACATCCACGCCTACGGCGTGCGCCGCGAGGACTCGCGGATCGACTTCGACGAGGTGGCGCGGCTGGCCAAGGAGTACCGCCCGAAGCTGATCGTGGCGGGCGCGTCGGCCTACCCGCGGGTGATCGACGCGGCCAGGTTCCGCGAGATCGCCGACGAGGTCGGGGCGCTGCTGATGGTCGACATGGCGCACTTCGCCGGCCTGGTGGCCGCGGGCCTGCACCCCAACCCGGTGGAGCACGCCGACGTGGTCACCTCGACGACGCACAAGACCCTGGCGGGCCCGCGCTCGGGCGTGATCCTGTGCCGCGAAGAGCACGCCACGGCGATCGACAAGGCGGTGTTCCCCGGGCTCCAGGGCGGCCCGCTGTGTCACGTGGTGGCCGCCAAGGCGGTGTGCTTCAAGCTGGCCAACTCCGATGCGTTCAAGGCCTACCAGCGGCAGATCGTGGCCAACGCCAAGGCGCTGGGCCAGACGCTGATGGACGGCGGGCTCGATCTGCTCACCGGCGGTACGGACGTGCATCTGCTGCAGCTCGACCTGCGCCGCACGCAGTGGTCGGGCAAGGACGCCGAGGAGCGCCTGCATGAGGTGTCGATCACGGTCAACCGCAACACCGTGCCGTTCGACGAGCGGCCGCCGACGATTGCCTCGGGCGTGCGGATCGGGACGCCGGCGGTGACGATGCGCGGCATGACCGAGGAGGACATGGGCGAGGTGGGGGCGATCATCCTCGAGACGCTCGATCCCGCTGCCGACCTGGGCAAGCTGCGCGAGCGCACCCGCGAACTGCTCGCCTCGCGGCCGCTCTATCCCGCGTTCGAGCACGGCTACCCGCAGATCTAGTACTGGGGTCAGTCGCCTTTTATGCACGGAGTGAATAAAAGGCGACTGACCCCTCTTATTCAGCAGATAGCCGCTGCCCTTGCCATGGCAGTTCGCGGACGACCGCGGCAGCTCGCGGACGAACCGCGGCAGCTCGCGGACGAATCGGACTACCTATCAACTAGTGCAGTCCCTCAGTAGGGGTACGCTTTTCGCCGATGGGAAGCCTCATCGACTACCAGGCGGCGGCGGTCGGGTTCATCGTCGCGATCCTGCTTGTGGTGCTGATCACCCCGGCGGTGTCGCTCACGGCGTGGCGCTACGGCATCCTCGACGTGCCGCGCGACGATCGCCGCCTGCACGAGACCGCCGTGCCGCGGCTCGGCGGCGTGGCCATCTACCTGGGCATCGCCATCCCGGCGCTCGCGCTCGGGCACCACCACGGATTCTGGGGCGTGATGCTGGGCGCCACGCTGATGCTGCTGCTGGGCCTCGTGGACGACATCGTCAGCCTGCACCCGGCCGTGAAGATGCTGGGTCTGGTGGCGATCGCCGCGATCCCGGTGATCTGGTTTGGCATCCGCATCGACCACGCCACGCTGCCGCTGATCGGCCCCTTCGACATCGACTGGGCGTCGTATCCGCTGACGATCCTGTGGATCGTCGCGATCGCCAACATCATCAACTTCATCGACGGAATGGACGGGCTCGCGGCCGGATTCTGCGCCATCGCCGCGCTCACCTTCGCGATCCTCTCGGCCTCGCTGTCACACCCCGACGCGGCCGCCATCAGCGCCATCGTGGCCGGATCCTGCATCGGGTTCCTGCGCTACAACTTCCACCCCGCGAGCATCATCATGGGCGACTGCGGCGCACTGATGCTGGGCTACCTGCTGGCGACCATCGCCATCCAGGGCGTGCTCAAGACCGCCGCCGCCGTGTCGCTGGTGTTCCCGCTGGTCGTGCTCGCGCTGCCGATCCTCGACACCTCGTTTGTGATCCTCAAGCGCATGAAGTACCGCAAGCCGATCTACCAGGCCGACCGGTCGCACTTCCACCACCGGTTCGCGTCGATCGGCTTTGGCCAGCGGCGCACCGCAGTCACGCTGTACGCGTGGTGTGTGACCCTCTCGGCCTTTGCGCTCGCGGTGCGGTTCGTGCCCAACCACCGCCACGGCTGGGACGCCGCATCGATCGCCATCCTCGGCCTGCTGGGCGTGACGGCCGTGATCACCTCGCTCTATGTGATCTACACGCTGGAGATCCTCAAACTGCGCCATCTGCAGGCGGTCGGCCTCTTTCGCAGCTCGGGCTCGCGTCGACAATGATGACGACGAATGACGGTCGCGATGTGACACAAAGGCGCCCGGCCGCCTGACCCCGCAGCCTCTGTAAAGCCGCCTCTGAAGCGACTTTGCGCCGTTTGTGACGCACGCTCAAAGTTGTCACAAACTCCCGCCTCTGGCATACTTCGCACCGTCCGTTTCGTGTCCTTCCGAAAGACGGTCTGAGGGTGGCTGGAAAACCCGCGACAGCTGGTGCAACTGCCGGGATTTTTCTGCTGTCGGCGCTGATACTGTTTGCGTGCGTCGGCCTCGGGATCGGGTGGATCGCCGGATACCCGGTATTCGGAGCCGTAATCGGCGGCGCCATCGGGATTCCTGTTAGCTTCTATCTGGTTTATCGCCAGTATCGAGACCTGTGACCTCTCTGAACATCCCTGCCACACGACTGCTGGCGCACAACCTGGACGCTGTGCTTGCGCTGCTGGCGCTGCCGGTGTTCCTGCTCGCGGGCTGGCCCGCCGAGGGCTGGTTCTGGGCGGTCGCATTGTGGGCCGTGAACCGCTACCTGAACGTCGTGGCCGAGCGCCGCGCGGCCCGCTCACCGGGCCTGCAGGGGGTGGGCATCATGGGCGCCTCGATGCTGCTGCGGCCGTGGATCGGCATGCTGGCCCTCTTTCTGATCACACGCGACGACAAGACCATGGCGATCAGCTCGATCCTGTTCTTCATGGTGCTCTTCACCGTCGACGTCGCCACCCGCATCGCCACCCACAAGCGCCCCGACATGGAGCACATCGCCTAACCCATGCTGAACCTGCTGCTCGCCTCCGACTTCAATCCGGTCTCGGAGTTCACCGATTTCCTGAACAACCCGTATGTCAAGCTGCCGCTGGGGCTCGACATCAACAAGGCCGTGCTCTACCTGTGGATGGCCTCGGCGCTGACGATCATCCTCGTGCTGTGGGTCACCCGGCGCGGGCTCAAGCCGCGCCCCGACAAGCCCCAGACCGCGATCGAGGCGCTGTTCGACGTCGGCGCAGAACCAGATCGCCCGGGCGGGTCTGCCCGAGGAGGGCATGCGCATCTGGTTCCCGTATGTGGCGACGCTCTTTGTGTTCATCTGGATGAACAACCTGATCGGGTTCATCCCACTGCCGTTCGGCGAGGAGCACGTGAGGATCCCGGCCACCGACCTGACGGTGCCCAAGTTCCAGATCTACGCCGCCACCGCGAACCTCTCGGTGGCCTTCACGCTGACGCTGGTGACGTTCTTCGCGACCCACATCGAGGGCATCCGGTACAACGGCTTCTTCGGCTACTTCCGTAGCTGGATGCCGTCCGGCCTGCCGCCGCTTTCGATCAAGACGCTCGCGCTCTACATCCTGATCGCGATCATCGAGGTCATCTCGCAGCTGATCCGGCTGGTCTCGCTCAGCTTCCGGTTGTTCTTCAACATGCTGGCCGGCCACCTCGTGATCGCCGTGTTCCTCAGCATGGGCGCCCTCATCGGCGGCGTCGCGTGGTACTTCATCCATCCCTTCGGCCTGGCCATGGGCATCGCCCTGTTCGCGCTCGAGTCGACGCTGATCGCGGCGCTCCAGGCATTCATCTTCGCCTCTCTCTCAGCCATCTACATCGGTGGAGCAATCCACCCTGATCACTAGGAGTACCGCAACATGGCAGCGGATTCAGTCCAGGCAGCAAAAGCCATCGAGCTCGGCCTCGCCACCGCCATCGGCGCGATCGGCCCGGGTATCGGCGTCGGGTTCATCTTCGGTAAGACCATCGAGGCCATCGGCCGCCAGCCCGAGCTGCGCGGACAGCTGATGGGCACGATGTGGCTCGGCTTCGCCCTCACCGAGGCAATCATCTTCTACGCGCTGGGTATGGCTTTCGTGGCCTACTCGATCGTCTAGGAAAGCGGACGACCGATGGTGCTCGAAGCCGCCGCTTCCCCCAGTCTGATCAGCCTGAATTACGGGCTGATGGTGTGGACGATCGTGTGTTTCGTGGTCGTTCTGTACGTGCTCAAGCGCTGGGCCTACGGCCCCATTCAGGAGGTCATCCAGCAGCGTCAGACGCTGATCGCCGCCGACCTCGACAACGCGCAGAAGGCGCGCGAGGAGGCCGATACCACGCTCAGTGAGTACCGCGCCCAGCTGGCCGAGGCGCGCAAGGAGGCCGGCCGGATCGTGGAGGACGCACGCAAGGCCATGGAGACGCGCCGCATTCAGGAGCTCGCCGTGCTGGAGGAGGACAAGAACCGCCAGCTGCAACGTGCCCGCGAGGAGATCGCCGCCGAGACGCGGCAGTCGCTGGCCGCCATCAAGCAGCATGTGGCCGATCTCACCGTCGCGGCGACCGAGAAGGTCGTTCGCCAGCGGCTGGACGAGGCCGAGCAGCGGCGCCTGATCGACGCGGCGCTGGCCGACGTCGACTTCGACGCGCTCGCACCCGAAGGAGCAGCTCGAGTAGATGGCTGAACGGATCGACCCTGCTGCCGCTGTCTACGCCCGCGCGCTGCACGCTGCAGCGGTGGGCGCCGGCCGCGTGCGCGAGGTCGACCACGACCTCAAGCGGTTCATGGAGGCACTGGCCGAAAACGTCGTGCTGCTGCGCGCCCTGATCAATCCCGAGCTGCCCGCGGTGGCCAAGAAGCGCATCATCGCGCAGATGATGGACGGGGCCGAGCCCCTCGCCCGGAACGGACTCCTGGTGCTGGTCGACAACCGCCGGCTGGAGTTGCTGCAGGACCTGCAGCTGTCCTACGCCGAGCTCGCTGCGGTCGACGAGCGCATCCTGGACATCGACGTCACCACGGCCGTTCCGCTGGGCGAGGACGAACGTTCCGACCTCGAGAAGCGCATCTCGACGGCCCTCGGCCAGACCGCCCGTGTCAGTGCCACTGTCGATCCGGACATCATCGGCGGGCTCGTTCTGCGCGCCCGCGGCGTCCTCCTGGACGCCTCGATCAAACGCCGCCTGCAGGAACTGCGGCGGTCGCTCGTCAATGCCCCTCTGCCAGTTGGGAGTGAGTCGTGAAGCTGCGCCCCGATGAGATTGCTGCAATCCTCAAGACCGAGATCGAGCGCTACGAGGTCTCTGCCGAGGTGGAGGAGGTCGGCACCGTCATCCAGATTGGCGACGGCATCGCCCGCATCTACGGCCTCGACCGCTGCGTCGCCATGGAGCGGCTCGAGTTCGACCACGGCGTGGTCGGTCTTGCCCTGAACCTCGAGGAAGACAACGTCGCCGCCGTGCTGTTCGGCGAGTGGGACAAGATCAAGGAAGGCGACACCGTGCGCCGCAGCGGCGAGGTCATGTCGATCCCCGTCGGCGACTCGCTGATCGGCCGTGTGGTCGACCCGCTCGGCCAGCCGATCGACGGCCGCGGAGCGCTCGGCGATATCAGCCACCGGCCGATGGAGTTCAAGGCTCCCGGCGTGGTCGACCGCCAGCCGGTCAAGGAGCCGCTGCAGACGGGCATCAAGGCCATCGACTCGATGATCCCGATCGGCCGCGGACAGCGCGAGCTGATCATCGGCGACCGCGGCACCGGCAAGACCGCGATCTGCGTGGACACCATCCTGAACCAGAAGGGCCAGGACGTGGTGTGCATCTACGTTGCCATCGGTCAGAAGGCCTCGACGGTGCGTTCGGTCGAGGCGGTGCTGCGCGAGCGCGGCGCGATGGACTACACGATCATCGTGGCGGCGTCGGCCACCGAGGCCGCACCGATCAAGTTCATGGCGCCCTACGCGGGTTGCGCGATGGGCGAGCACTTCCTCTACAACGGGCGCCACGCGCTCGTCATGTACGACGACCTCTCAAAGCACGCCGACGCGTATCGCCAGATGTCACTTCTGGTGCGCCGCCCTCCGGGCCGCGAGGCGTATCCGGGCGACGTGTTCTACCTGCACTCACGGCTGCTGGAGCGCGCCGTCAAGCTGAGCGACGAGCTCGGCGCCGGCTCGCTGACGGCTCTGCCCGTCATCGAGACCCAGGCGGGCGACGTGTCGGCCTACATCCCGACGAACGTCATCTCGATCACCGACGGCCAGATCTTCCTGCAGTCCGACCTGTTCTACTCGGGCGTGCGGCCGGCCATCAACGCCGGTATCTCGGTCTCGCGCGTGGGTGGCAACGCCCAGACCAAGGCGATGAAGAAGGTCGCCGGCCGGTTGCGCCTCGACCTGGCCGCGTTCCGCGACCTCGAGGCGTTCGCGCAGTTCGGTTCGGACCTCGACGCCGCGACCCAGCAGCAGCTCAACCGCGGTGAGCGACTGGTGGCCACCCTCAATCAGCCGCAGTACTCGCCGTGGCCGTTCGAGGAGCAGGTCGTGGCCATCTGGACGGCCACCAACGGCCATCTCGACCAGATTCCCGTGGCAGAGGTGCCGCGATTCCTGGACGAGCTGATCACCCAGCTGCGGGCGGGCAAGGTGCTGGACGACATCCGCACCTCCGGCGAGCTGAGCGACTCGAGCACCGAGGAGCTGACCAGGCAAGTCGAGGGCTTCAAGGATTCGTTCGCCTTCGAGGACGAGGCAGCTTCGGCGGCCTAGACGAAGGACGGTAGTTGGCCTCACAGCAAGACATCAAGCGCCGAATCCGTTCGGTCAAGAACACGCAGAAGATCACCAAGGCGATGGAGTTGGTGGCTGCGTCACGGCTGCGCCGCGCCCAGGCGCGCATCCAGGCACTGCGCCCGTATGCCGACCGGCTCCAGCAGCTGACGGTGGAGGTTGCCCAGAAGTACGGCGTGGGCGACCAGGCGCTGTTGGACCGGCGCGATCCCGCGCAGAACGTTGCGATCATCGCGATCGCTGCCGACCGCGGCTCGGCGGGTGCATTCAACGCAAACGTGGTGCGGCGATCGATCGAGATCGCCCGCGACGAGCGCGCCGCCGGGCGTGAGGTGCGCTGGTTCAGCGTCGGCCGCCGCGGTGGTTCGACGCTGCGGTTCCGCGGCCAGAAGCTCGACAAGGAGTACATCGGGCTGACCGACCGGCCCAACTACGGCAACGCCCGCGAGATCGCGGGGGCCGTTGCCGAGCTGTTCATCGAGGGCGATGTCGACCGGGTTGTGATGGTCTACCACCGATTCATCAGTGCACTCAGCCAGGAACTCGTGACGCTCGAGCTGCTACCGGTGCCACACGAGGTCGTGAGCGGCGATGAGGTCGCCGCCATTCCCGGCGCCTATATCGAGGAGCCCGACAGCCGCGAGCTCCTGGCCATGCTGCTGCCCGCCTATCTCGAAGTGACCGTCTTCCGGGCGCTGCTCGAGTCGACGGCGTCGGAGCACGGCGCCCGCATGACCGCGATGCGCAACGCCTCGGACAACGCGTCGGGGCTGATCGACGACCTCACGCTGAAGATGAACCGCGCCCGCCAGGCCGAGATCACCCAGGAGATCCTCGAGGTCGTGGCAGGAGCAGACGCCCTCGAGTAGCGCAGTTTATGCGGCCGCCGAAGGCGACGCATAAACGAAAATCAGCAAGCGGCCGCAGCGGGAGAGGTGCCTGGCTCCTTTTATGCGGGCGCAGCACGCATAAAAGTGCCTGGCACCATGTGGTGCCGACGTGACGCCATCCGCACGCATGAAACGTGCCTGGCACGGGGTATGCGCTTCGGCCACGCTCGCCGTTCGCATAGAGGTGCCTGGCGCCATGTGGCGCCGGCCTGACGCCATCCGCACGCATGAAACGTGCCTGGCACGGGGTATGCGCTTCGGCCACGCTCGCCGTCCGCCTAAAACGTGCGTGATTAGGCGAAAGATTTGCCTCACATTGAGGTCAATTTGCAACATTCCGCAAACTTTTCCCAACTGCTGTCGTCCCATTTGTGTCGTGCATGAAATGTGTGCGCGCGACCACTCGTCCGACACGAAGGAGAAGAACTTGAGATTGTCCGTGCTCAAAAGCCCGCGTTGGGCCGTGCCAGTAGCGGGGCTCTGTGCCGTGCTGGTGGCTGCGGGATGCGGTTCGAGCAGCTCGAGCTCAAG
The DNA here is from genome assembly GCA_963796875.1 of uncultured Actinomycetes bacterium. Lineage (GTDB taxonomy): Bacteria > Actinomycetota > Thermoleophilia > Gaiellales > JAICJC01 > CAVPTL01. The sequence continues at coordinate 39,970 of CAWCNL010000002.1, read as the reverse complement.
CGGCACCAGCAGTTCGCCGTCGCCGACTGTTTCGAATGACCAGGTGCCCAACGGCGGAACGCTCAATTACCCCGAGAACGAGCCGGTGTCGCTGACACCGCTGCACGGCCAGGAGGATCAGGGCGTCGCTATCGAGAAGAGCATCTTCGCCGGTCTCGTCGACTATGACGCGAAGACTCTTGACGTTGTTCCCGCAATCGCCACCAGCTGGGATCACAACGACAAGTTCACGGTGTTCACGTTCCACCTGCGCTCCGGCGTCAAGTTCCAGCCCGGTCAGAACGGTGAGAACTACGGCACCGTAACCGCCGACACCTTTGTGAAGGACTGGGGCATCGCCTGTGCCAAGGACACCGCCTCGGAGGTCTCCTACATCCTTCAGCCCGTCTCGGGCTTCGACAAGTGCGCCTCGTCCAACAACCAGGTGCTGAGCGGCGTCAAGGCCATCAACCCCACGACGTTGCAGGTCACCCTTGACTCGCCGTTCGCCGACTTCCCGAGCACGCTCGGCCACCCGGTCACCTGGGCGTTCCCGCCGCAGCTGGCCGACACGGTCGCCAAGCAGAAGGCGTTCGAGAAGTATCCCGTGGGGCAGGTCCCTTCCAGTTCGTGAAGTGGGTGCCCAACAAGGACATCGAGATCAAGAAGTTCCCCGGCTACTACGGTACGCCGGCGCATCTCGATGAGGTGAACATCTCGATCTACCCGGCTTCCAACGACCAGGCGCCGTTCCAGGCGTTCAAGGCCGGTCAGGAAGACACCTCGCGCATCCCCACCGGTCAGGTCAAGGCCACGCAGGCCAGCCCCCAGACCAAGGATGACGTGATCACCGGTACCGAGCTGTCGCTGTACTACTACGGCTTCCAGCTGAACGGCAACAGCGAGCTGGCGCACAACAAGACGCTGCGTCAGGCGTTGGCCTGGGCCACCAACTCCAAGGCCATCGTGGACAACATCAACGAGGGCATTGGCACCGTCGCCGACGGTCTGGTGCCGCCGGGCATCCCGGGCTACAAGCCGGGTATGTCGCCGTATCACTACGATCCGGCCAAGGCCAAGCAGCTGGTGCAGCAGTCTGGTGTCACCGATCCGTCGATCACCCTGAGCTACAACACCGACCCGGGCCATCAGCGCATCGCCCAGGCTCTGGCGCAGGGATACCAGGCGGCGGGCTTCAAGACGAAGCTGGCCAACTACGAGTGGGGCACGTTCCTGGACAAGCTGTCCAAGGGCGAGCTGGACTTCTGGCGGCTCGGCTGGATCGCCGACTACCCGCTGATGGACAACTTCCTGTTCCCGCTGTTCGATTCGAAGCAGGCTGGTCTCAACAACTACACCTTCTACAAGAATCCGAAGGTGGACGCGATGCTGACCGCAGCTCGCGCCGAGCCCAACCAGCAGAAGCGCTACGACATGTACAACCAGATCGGCAAGCTCGTGATGGAAGACGTTCCCGAGATTCCGATCTACTACTACGGCACGGCCCGGGTTGTTTCGCCCCAGGTCGTCAACTGGTCCTACGACGAGATGGGCGTTCCGCACTTCGCGCTCATGGGCGTCGACCGGTCGAAGCCGCACATGTAGGCAGTAAGGCTCGAACCCCTCCGGCGGCCGCCCTGTGGCCGCCGGAGGGGCGGTGCCTCATGCTTGATCTCAACACCTTCACAAGCGCCGCCCGCCCCGGTATCGTTCAGACCGCACCCGCGGGTGGCCAAAGCTCATGATCTCGTTCATTATCCGCCGTCTGCTTCAGGCGATCCCGACGCTCATCGGTGTCAGCCTGATCTCCTTCATTTTGCTGAAGATGGCTCCCGGCGATCCCGCGCGAATGCTGGCGGGCAAGAACGCGACACCGCAGTTTCTGGCCGAGAAACGGCACCAGCTGTTCCTCGACCGTTCCTATCCCGAGCAGTACTGGCACTTTCTCCAGGGGTTCTGGCCGCCGTGGAACATGAACTTCGGCGACTCGTGGGCAGTGCAGCGCTACACGCCGGTGACCACCGTCATCTTCGAGAAGGCCGGCCGCACGATCGCCCTGGCGATCAGCGCGATCATCCTGGAGATCATCTTCGGCATCAGCCTGGGCGTGTTCTCGGCACTGATGCACCGGCGCAAGCTCGATACCGCGGTCACGGTGGGCAACCTGTTCATCTACGCCCTGCCCGTGTTCGTCATCGGCGAGGTGCTGCTGCTGGTGTTCACCCTGCCCAACAACAACGTGTTCGGCACGGGTATCGGCTGGGACTTCAGCGGCGTGTTCAACGCCGATACGCAGAATCCGTCCAGCTTCCTGGCGTCGTTCTCGCCGCCGTTCTGGACCAAGAACCTGCTGTTACCCTCGCTCACCCTGGCGCTGATCTCGATCGCCTCCACGGCGCTCGTGATGCGCACCAGCCTGCTCGAGGTGATCCGCGCCGACTACATGAAGACCGCCCGCGCCAAGGGCCTTCCGCCCAGCAAGGTGATCGGTAAGCACGCGCTCAAGAACGCGCTCTTGCCCGTGGTCACGCTGATCGGGCTCGACTTCGCGATCCTTCTGGGCGGCGCCGTGATCACCGAGTACATCTGGAACTGGGACGGGCTCGGCCTGCTGGCGCTGACCGCCATCAATGCGCGTGACGCGCCGGTGGTGATCGTGCTGACGATGATGCTGGCGTTCGCCTTTGTGTTCGTGAACGCGCTCGTCGACATCCTGTACGCGTATCTGAACCCGAAGATCAGGCTGGAGGATTCCGACTGATGGCAATGTCCAGCGGCGGACATCTCATCAACACCCCCGAGCCGACGAGTCTGCCCGAAGGTGATGTCGAGGCTGCGCGCATCGAGGGCGAGTCCGGCTCGCCGACGCGCGAGATCCTGCGCCGCACCTTCCACAAGAAGAGTGCGGTAATCGGGCTGATCATCGTCATCCTGGTCATCCTCAGCCAGCTGATCGGCCCGTACATCCGGCCCCACGACCCGTACAAGCTGAACCTGGCCGCCGATGCCATCTACAACGCCCCGCCGTCCAGCCAGCACTGGCTGGGCACCGACGACCTGGGCCGCGACATCCTCAGCCGGCTCCTGGTCGGCGGCCGGATCTCGATCGCGATCGCGTTTGCCGCCACGGCCATCTCGCTGATCGTCGGCGTGATCGTCGGCGGCCTCTCCGGGTTCATGCGCGGCTGGACGGACTCGATCCTCTCGATGATCACCAACTGGTTCCTGTCGTTCCCGTTCTTCCTGCTGGCGCTCTCGATCGTGGCGGTGCGCGGCGCGGGGGCGGGGTCGGTGATGCTGGCCCTGGGGCTGACCGGCTGGGCGCCGTTCGCGCGGCTCCTGCGCGGCCAGGTGCTGGGTACGCGCGAGACCGAGTACGTCGAGGCCGCCAAGGCGTCGGGTGCCGGCGGGTATCGCATCATGATGAAACACGTGCTGCCCAACTCGATGGCCCCGGTGCTGGTGTTGGCCTCGCTTTCGATCGGCGCCAACATCACCGGCGAGGCGGCCCTGTCGTTCGTCGGCGTGGGCGTGCCGCCTCCGTCCATCACGTGGGGGCAGATGGCCGGTGAGGGCCAGGCCTATCTGACGCTCAACCCCATCGAGGTGATGGCCCCATCGATGATGATCGCGATCACGCTGATCGCCATCACGCTCGTGGGTAACGCCCTGCGCGACGCCGCCGACCCCAAGCTCAAGGACTGACCGTACACATGGCCGATCCGGTGCTCTCGATTCGAAACCTGCGCACGGTGTTCACCACCGGAGCCGGCTCGCTGACCGCCGTCAACGACGTGTCGTTCGACCTCATGCCCGGCGAGACGCTGGGCGTGGTGGGCGAGTCGGGCTCGGGCAAGACCGTGCTCTCGATGTCGATCCTGGGCCTCGTCCCCGATCCGCCGGGCAAGGTCGTCGCCGGCGAGGTGGTGCTGCGCGACGACGGTGTGGAGCGCGACCTGACCAAGCTCAAGGACGCCCAGCTGCGCGACGTGCGCGGCAACGACGTGGCCATGATCTTCCAGGATCCGATGACCTCGCTGAACCCGGTGTACAAGATCGGCGACCAGGTTTCCGAGCCTCTGCGCGTACACCGCGGCATGAGCAAGAAGGCGGCCTGGGCCGAGGGTGTGCAGCTGCTGCGGCGCGTGGGGATCGCAAACCCCGAGGCGCGCGCCAAGGAGTATCCGCACCAGTTCTCGGGCGGTATGCGGCAGCGCGCGATGATCGCGATGGCGCTTGCCAACACGCCGCGCGTGCTGATCGCCGACGAGCCCACCACCGCGCTTGACGTGACCATCCAGGCGCAGATCCTCGAGCTGATGCAGGCCATGCAGCGCGACTTCGGCTCGGCCGTCATCCTGATCACCCACGACCTGGGTGTGATCGCCGGGATGGCCGACCGGGTGCTGGTCATGTACGGCGGGCGGGTGGTCGAATCGGGCACGGTCGACGACATCTTCTACAACCCGCAGCACCCCTACACCTGGGGTCTGCTGGGCTCGGTGCCGCGGCTCGACGTGCACGCCGAGGCCAAGCTCAGGACCATCCCCGGGCAGCCGCCGAACCTGCTCAACATGGATGAGAACCGCTGTCCGTTCGCGCATCGCTGCCGGTGGGTGTCGGATGCCTGCCTGGACGGCTTTCCGGCCTACGACCAGGTTTCGCCGACGCAGAAGGCCGCGTGCGTGCTGACCCGCGAGGCGCGGTCCGAACTGGCGCGCAGCGAACTTCGGCCGGTGCAGCTGCGAGGAGGTGCGGCATGAGCGAGGAGCAGCCCAGAGCCGACACCCCGGTCACCGGCGCCGACGCGATCGATGCCAAGTACGACGAGGCCGCCGAGGCGCCGCTCGATCCCGAGATGCTGCTCTCGGTGCGCGGCCTGAAGAAGTACTTCCCCATCAGATCGGGTGTGATGCGCCGCCGCGTCGGCGACGTCTTTGCAGTGGACGGCGTGTCGTTCGACGTCAAACACGGCGAGACGCTCGGGCTCGTGGGCGAGTCGGGGTGCGGCAAGTCGACCACCGCTCGGCTGGTGCTGCGGCTGCTCGAGCCGACCGCCGGCGAGGTGATGCTGGACAAGGTCGACATTCGCGCGCTCAAGGGCAAGGCGCTGAAGCGGGCGCGCAGCGACATGCAGATCATCTTCCAGGATCCCTACGCGTCGCTTGACCCGCGCATGCGCGTCGAGGAGATCGTCGGCGAGCCGCTGCTGGCGATGGGTATCGAGCCTGACGGCAAGAAGCGCCACGAGAGGGTGCGCGAACTGCTGGCCAAGGTGGGCCTGCTGCCCGACCATGCGACGCGCTATCCGCACGAGTTCTCGGGCGGTCAGCGGCAGCGCGTGGGTGTGGCCCGGGCGCTCGCGGCCCAGCCCAAGCTGGTGATGTGCGACGAGCCGGTGTCGGCGCTCGACGTGTCGATTCAGGCGCAGATCATCAACCTGCTGTACGACCTGCAGGAGGAGTTCAAGCTCACCTACGTGTTCATCGCGCACGATCTGTCGGTCGTCAAGCACGTGTCTGACCGGATCGCCGTGATGTACCTGGGCAGGATCGTCGAGACCGCGCCGGCCGAGGAGCTCTACAGCACTCCGCAGCACCCCTACACGCAGGCGCTTCTGTCGGCGGTGCCGCTGCCGGATCCGCGGCTGGAGCGCACGCGTTCGCGGATCGTGCTCGACGGCGACGTGCCGAGCCCGGCCAGTCCGCCCAGCGGGTGTCACTTCCACCCGCGCTGCTGGAAGGCGCAGGAGATCTGTAAGACGCACTATCCGCGGCTGGAACCGAAGGATCCGTCCGACGAGCGCATGACCGCCTGCCACTTCCCCGACCTGCCGGCGCGTCCGCCGGCGGCCGACGTCGAAGTCCAGGTCTGACCATGCGCTGGATAGCGGCGGTGCTGATCCTGGCGGTCGCGGCGGCCGGATGCAACAGTTCGTCGAGTTCGTCCAGCACCACCGCGCCGGCAGCGCGCCCGGCGATCACGGTGAACGGTGTGCCGGTCTCGGCGCGCACGCTGGCCCTGCTCGCCGCCGATGTGCGGTTTCGCGGCGGCACGCCCGATCGCAAGGCGGTCGCCCAGCAGGCGGTGGACGACGTGCTGATCGCCCAGGAGGCCGAGCGGCGCGGCATCACCGTGTCCGACGACGAGGTGCAGAAGGCCTACGAGGCGGCCGGGGGAGACTCTGCGAAGTCGGCGCTCGGTCAGTACGGCATCCCGCTCTGGCACCTGCGCGACCGGCTGCGCGCGGCGATACTCACGCGCAAGCTGACGGCGTCGTTCCCGGCCGGCAGCTACCCGATCAGTGAGCTGCGAGCGCAGTACCGGAAGCACATTCACGCGTTTCATACGCCCCAGACTCGTGCGCGTCTCCAGCATCCAGGTGCGCAACCCGATCCAGGGCCGGGCGGTGATCACGCGGCTCAACCGCGGCGCCGACTTCGACACGCTGGCGCGGCAGATCTCGCTCGATCCCGACGTGCGCCAGAAGGGGCCCGACCAGGGCTGGAAGGCTCCGGGACTGCTGCCGGAGCCGGCCCGCACGCAACTCGAGACCACACCGGTTGGCCAGATCGTGCAAACCTTGGTAAGAATCCAATCGTCCTATCTCGTGGTGAAGATCACCGGGCGCAGGAAAGCCCGCACAGCTCCGTTCTCAGAGGTTCGTCGGTCGATCACAAATACGCTGATCGCCCGGCACAGGCAAGTCGCGTTCAACTCGTGGCTTCAGGCGGCCCGTCGGAAGGCCGACATACAGAAGAGCTAATCCAAGGAACGTCCCACTGAAACCTGGTTCACGCATCTGTCTCGACGCACGTGGCGCAGTCTCCGCCCATCTGGACGGGGCCGCCTCGGAGATCGAGCTGGCCGCTGCCGAGCGCCACATCGGCCGCTGCCCGGAGTGCCAGAAGTTCGCGGCCGAGATGGCGGTGCTGACCGTGCGCCTGCGCGAGTCCCGGGCCGAGGAGTGGATCGCCGGCTCGATCGTGACGCGGGTCCCGCCGCGCCGCCGCCGGCGGCGGGTTGCCACGTTCGCGACGGGCGCGGCTCTGGCGCTGGTGCTCGCAGGGATCGTGGGCAGCGCCAGGATCGGCACGTCCCAGACAGGTCGGCTGGACGCGGAGCGTGCGCTGGTCGCCCGCGTCAACGCACCCTCTCTGGAGCAGTTCAAGCAGACGCGGTACGCGAGCGCGTATGGCGCGCCGGCCAAGTCCGCCCCGATCGGCGGCATCCCGCGCGACAGCCGCCTCGGCTGACGGCGAAACGCATACCCCGTGCCAGGCACGTTTCATGCGTGCTGCGCCCGCATGATCCGAGCCGGGCACCAGGCGTTACGAACGTGTCACAAAGTGCCGGAACCGCGCCCTCGCGACACTGATAGAATCGGCTTCGCTAGCGATCTTTCCGCGTATGTGCGCGCGATCACAAGGGAGTCACATGTCCGACTGACAATGCCAAAGTCCGGCCACGTGGGAACGATCGTCGAGATTCGCGGTGTCGTGATCGACGCCGTCTTCCCCGGCGAGTTGCCTGCGATCTATAACGCGCTCGAGATCGAGCTGCCGGCAGCCCACGGCTCCGACTCGGCCACCAAGCTGGTCGCCGAGGTGCAGCAGCATGTCGGTGACGGCCGGGTGCGCGCGATCGCCATGGACGCGACCGACGGACTCTCGCGCGGACTCGATGTGATCGACACCGGCGGACCGATCACCGTGCCGGTCGGCGAGGCCACGCTCGGCCGCATCTTCAACGTGCTGGGCGAGGTCGTCGACAAGGGCGAGCCCGTAGAGACCACCGAGCGCTGGCAGATCCACCGCGAGCCCCCGCAGTTCGAGGACCTCTCGCCGACGGTCGAGATCTTCGAGACCGGCATCAAGGTGATCGATCTGCTCGCCCCGTACGTGAAGGGCGGCAAGATCGGCCTCTTCGGCGGCGCGGGCGTGGGCAAGACGGTGCTGATCCAGGAGCTGATCAACAACATCGCCTCCCAGCACGGCGGCCTCTCGGTGTTCGCCGGCGTGGGTGAGCGCACGCGCGAGGGCAACGACCTCTTCCTCGAGATGAGCGACTCCGGGGTCATCGCCAAGACGGCGCTCGTCTACGGCCAGATGAACGAGCCGCCGGGTGCGCGTCTGCGCGTCGGCCTCTCGGCGCTGACGATGGCCGAGTACTTCCGCGACGAGCAGCACCAGGACGTGCTGCTGTTCATCGACAACATCTTCCGGTTCGTGCAGGCCGGTTCCGAGGTGTCGGCGCTTCTGGGCCGCATGCCCAGCGCCGTGGGCTACCAGCCCACCCTGGCCACCGAGATGGGCCAGCTGCAGGAGCGGATCACCTCCACCAACAAGGGCTCGATCACCTCGGTGCAGGCCATCTACGTGCCGGCCGACGACCTCACCGACCCCGCCCCGGCGGCGTCGTTTGCCCACCTCGACGCGACCACCGTGCTTTCGCGGTCGATCTCGGAGAAGGGCATCTATCCGGCGGTCGACCCGCTCGACTCCAGCTCGCGCATCCTCCAGCCCGGCGTCGTCTCCGACGAGCACTACCGGGTGGCGACGCAGGTGCAGCAGGTGCTGCAGCGCTACAAGGACCTGCAGGACATCATCGCCATCCTGGGCATGGACGAGCTCTCCGACGAGGACAAGATCGTGGTGCAGCGCGCCCGCAAGGTGGAGCGGTTCCTCTCGCAGCCCTTCCACGTGGCCGAGCCGTTCACCGGCACCCCCGGCATCTACGTCAAGCTCGAAGACACCATCCGCTCGTTCGCCGAGGTGCTCGAGGGCAAGTACGACGATCTGCCCGAGCAGGCGTTCTACCTGGTCGGCGGTATCGAGGACGTGGTGGCCGCGGCCGAGAAGATGAAGGCCGCCGCCTAGGTGGCGGGCTATACGCCATATCCGGTCGAGCTGGTCACCCCCGAGGGGCCCGGCGTTCGACGCCGAGGCCCAGGAGGTGATCGCGCCGGGAACGGCCGGCCAGCTCGGCATCCTCGCCAACCACGCGCCGCTGGTCTCGACGCTCGATCCGGGCGAGGTGCGGATCGTCGATGCCGGCGGCGAGACGCTGCGGTTCGTGATCTCGGACGGGTTCCTGCAGGTGCGCGAGAACCGTGCGCTGCTGCTGGTGGGCGAGGCTGTGGCCAGCGGCGACATCGACGCTGCAGCGGCCCGCGAGCGGCTGGAGAAGGGCCAGGCGGCGCTGGATGCGGCCGGGCCCGAGGACGACGCTGCCCGCACGCTCGCCGAGCGCGAGATCGCGATCGCCGAAGCCCTGCTCGCCACCGCCGGCTGAGGGCGCGGCTTTCGGTCTGCTCCTGCCGCTCGCGCGGTGCCACCAGCTTGCCGTCGCGCGTGAACCGTGACGGCGACAGCACGCGGCCCGCGGCGGTCTCGGGCTCGCCCAGCATCCGATCGGCCAGCAGCTGCCCCAGCGCGTAGCCCGGCACGTTGCCCACGCCGCTATAGCCGCCGCACACCCACAGCCCGGGCCGCTCGGGCACCTCGCCGACCAGCGGTAGAAGGTCGGCCGAGAACCCCATGATCCCCGCCCAGCGGTGCGTCACCAACCCGGCCGGAATCCCCAGCCGCTGCTCGAGGAACGCATCCAGCACGGCCTGGATCGGCGCGCTGGGCTGTTCGTCGGTGGTGTACTCGGCCTCGAGGTCGTGGTGGCGGCCGCCGCCCAGGGTGATCCGTCCACCCGGTGCCGGCCGGTAGTAGTAGAACCCGTGATCGGAGTGGGTCGGCATCGTCAGACCCGAGCGCTCCAGAGGGCCGGCCGCCAGCACCTGCCCGCGCACCGGATAGACGATGCCCTGCAGCTGGGGGATGAGCGATGCGGTGAGCCCGTCGCAGGCGACCACCACCTCGGCGGCGCTGACCACTGCGCCGCCCTCGATCTCGACCCGCCAGGCGTCCCCGTCGCGCGTGAGTGCCACCACGGGTGAGTGGGTGCGGATGCGCGCCCCCGTCGCGGTCGCGGCCGCCGCCAGCGCCGCCACCCACCCGGCCGGAAGCAGTTCGCCGTCGGCATCGACCACCGCCGCGAGTGGATACCAGCGGGCCATGCGCGCGGGAACCAGCTCGGGCGCGAGCCGCGCGTCAACCCCGGCCTCGTGCAGCGCCGAGATGGTGCTCAGCAGGTCGCCGGCCTCGTCGTCGCCGGCCAGCCACAACGAGCCGGTGCGGCGCACGTGAAACGGCGCCAGCGCGAGCATCTCGTCCATCGCGGCGGCGGTCAGCCGCTGCAGCTCATACGCTGCGTCGGCGCCCACGCGCAGCACCAGCCGGCCAAAGCCGAGCGCCGTACCGGTCGAGGCGAATCCGCCGTTTCGGCCACTCGCCCCGGCAGCCACCTCACGGCCCTCCACCACCATCACGTTGCGGCCCGCAGCGGCCAGCCGCCGCGCGCAGGCACACCCGGTTACGCCGGCGCCGACCACCACCACGTCGGCCCGCGCGGCGCCGCCCACGGGCGGGTGATCGGGGGCGGGGTCGAGTTCCTGCCACAGCGAGTGCATGCTCACAAGGCGCACACGCTACCGGCTCTGCCAGAATCGCACGGTGACCACGATCGACGAACTCGCTCTGGCCGAGCGCCTGATCGGCTACGACAGCTCGCGGCCCGAAGGTATCCGCGATGCCCTGGCGTTTGTCGAGGGCTGGCTCGAGGCCCAGGGCATCGAGCATCGGGTGATCGAGATCGACGGGCAGAGTTCGCTTGTGGCGTCGGTCGGCGCCGGGCCGCGGACGGTCACGTGGTCGGCGCACATCGACGTGGTACCGGCCGAGCCGCACCAGTTCGAGCCGCGGCTGAGCGACGGCCGGCTGTACGGCCGCGGCGCCTACGACATGAAGGGCGCGCTGGCCGCGATGCTCGCGGCGCTCGCCGACCTCGCCACCGCCACGGAACGGACGCCGGGGCTGCGCACCGAGCTCGTGATCGTGCCCGACGAGGAGTCGGAGGCTCGCTCGCACGACGCCAAGGCCACCGCCCAGCTGGCGCGCGCGGGGCACGTCGGCGAGTTCGTGATCTGCGGCGAGCCCACCGACCTGGACGTCGGCGTGCAGGCCAAGGGCGCACTGGTGCTGCGCATGGACGTGCGCGGCCGCTCGGCGCACGGCTCCACGCCCTGGCTGGGCGAGAACGCGATCCTCAAGGCGGTCGACCTGGCCGCCGGCCGTGAGCACGCTGCCGTTCGCCGCCGAGCGCGCCGCAGCTGTTCAGCGCCGGCCCCACCGTGAACCTGGGCCGGCTGCACGGCGGCGATGCCATCAATCGCGTACCCGACCGCTGCACCGCCGAGCTTGATGTGCGGTTTCTGCCGGGGCAGGAACCGGACGACATCCTCGCGCAGGTACAGGGCCTCTGGCCGGCCACCGAGCAGATCTACCAGGTGGCCGCGGTCAACGTCGATCCGGCCAACCCTCACGTGCTGGCGCTGCTCGGCGCACTGTCCGGCTGTGGCCGGCCGGGTGCGGCGATCGCCCGCGACGGCGCCTCGGATGTGGCCGTGTTCCAGGCGCTCGGCATACCGGGCGTCGAGTTCGGGCCGACGGGCGCCGGGCACCATGGGCCCGACGAGTATGTGGAGGCGGATTCGCTGCACGTCTACCGGCGAGGTACTGGTCGATTACACCGTCAGAGCGGCGGCGATTATTGGCGAATAATCCGTATACTCTTGCCTCACCGATGAACAGCGAGAAGGATATGGCGCGGGGCGGTCGCACCCATCGGCGTGATCGGCGTTGGCTACGTCGGTCTGGTCACGGCCGTGTGCTTTGCCGACCTCGGATACGAGGTGCTGTGCCGCGACATCGATCCGGCCGAAGGTCGAGGTGCTGACGGCGCGGGCGCGTGCCGATCCACGAGCCCGACGTGGCGCCCGTGCTGGCGCGAAATCGCGACCGGCTGACGTTCACCACGCTCGACTTGAGCCGCTGCTCGAGCGCTGCGAGATCGTGTTCGTGTGCGTCGACACGCCGCCCACGCACTCGGGCGACGCTGACCTGTCGCGGGTGCACGCGGTGATCAACGACCTGGCGGCCGGCAGCCGGCGGATGCTTCTGGTGATGAAGAGCACGGTGCCGGTGGGCACCGGCGACCGGCTGCGGGCCGAGTTGGACGCCGCCGGGCTCGAGCGGATCGGCTATGCGTCCAATCCCGAGTTTCTGCGTGAGGGCCGTGCGGTGGCCGATTTCATGGCTCCCGAGCGGATCGTGCTGGGCGCCCACGAGCAGCGCGACCTCGACACGCTGGCCGGGTTGTACGCGGGGTTCGACGTGCCCGCTGATCCGCACCGACGTGGCGTCTGCCGAGATGATCAAGTACGCGTCAAACGCCTTTCTGGCAGCCAAGATCTCGTTCATCAACGAGATTGCGAACGTGTGCGAGGAGGTCGGCGCCGACGTGTCGGTGGTGACCGAGGGCATGGGGCTCGACTCGCGCATCGGGCCGCACTTCCTGCGACCGGGGATCGGCTACGGCGGGTCGTGCTTTCCCAAGGACGTGCGCGCCCTCAAGCAGCTCGCCGGCAATACCGGCTACCACTTCCAGCTTCTGACCGCGGTGATCGAGGTAAACGAGCTGCAGAAGCGACGCGTGGTGGGCAAGCTCGAGCGGCATCTGGGGGCTCTGCGCGGCAAGCGGGTGGCGGTGCTGGGTCTGGCCTTCAAGGCCAATACCGACGACATGCGCGAGGCGGCGAGCCTGGTGCTGTGCGACCGGCTGCGGGCCGAGGGCGCGACCGTCGTGGTGTACGACCCGGTCGCGCTCTCGAATGCCGAGCGGCTGCTGGCTGCAGACGTGCAGCGCGCGACATCGATGCTCGAGGCCGTCAGCGGTGCGGATGCGGCCGTGATCGTGACCGAATGGGACGAGTTTCGCGGCGCTCGCGGTGCCCGCGGTGCACGAGGCCATGGCCAACCCGTTGATCGTCGACGGCCGAAACCTGCTCGACCCCGCCGCGACGCGCGCCGCCGGATTCATCTACGAGTCCGTCGGCCGGCCCAGCGACCCGCTGGCGCTGGCTCGGGCCGCCACGGCGCAGGGTGGCGTGGCCTCCGCATGATCGCGGTGATCCTGGTGGGCGGCCTGGGCACGCGCCTGCGACCGCTCACGTTGACGGTGCCAAAACCGATGCTGCCGATCGCCAACCGGCCGTTTCTGGAGCATCAGCTCGAGCATCTCGCAGCGCACGGCATCGATCGGGTGATCCTGGCCTGCGGGTATGAGCCCGCCTCGCTGCGCGAGCACTTCGGCGATCGGGTCGAGTACGTGGTCGAGGATCACCCGCTGGGCACGGCCGGGGCGATTGCGCTGGCGGCGCGGGGCATCGACCAGACGTTTGTGGCCTGTAACGGCGATGTGCTCACCGATCTGGATCTGACGGCCCTCGTGGCCATCCACCGCGCGGCCGGGGCGCGGGCCACCATCGCGCTGCACACCGTCGAGGATCCCAGCCGTTACGGCGTCGTCGGTGACGGCGCCGGACGGCAGCGTCGAGGCGTTCGTCGAGAAGCCGGCCGGCGTACCGCCGGCCTACACCATCAACGCGGGCACCTACGTACTGGAGCCCGACGTGCTGGCCGCGGTGCCGGCGGGCGTGGAGTGCTCGATCGAGCGCGAGGTGTTCCCGCGGCTGGTGGGCGCCGGGCTCTACGGCGCCAGTTTCGATGCCGAATGGATCGACATCGGCACGCCGGACGCGTATCTTCGGGCTAATCTCGTCGCCGCTGGGCCCGGAGGGTTGATCGACGAGACCGCCAGGATCGATGCCGGGGCGGCCGTCGAGGGGTCCGTAGTGGGTGCTGGTGCGCATATCGGAGCGGGTGCACGTGTGGTGCAATCGGTGGTGCTGCCGGAAGGCAGGGTGGCTCCGGCGGCGAATCTGGAGCGTGTCGTGGTAAACGATCAGGGACCGGTGTGGTAGAGCCGCAAGACATTCGACTGGGTATCGAGCAGCTCGGAGCCCAGCTGCGCGAGGGCGGGCGCATCGGCGCGGTTGCGGGCGCCGAGCTTGCGCTGCCCGCGGCGGTGGTGCTGGCCGGGATGGGCGGGTCGGCCGTGGGCGGAGAGCTGTGGCGCGGTCTGGTGGCCGGCAGCTGCCCGGTGCCGGTCACGCGGGTGCGGGGATTTGGCGTGCCCACGTTCGTCGGTCCGGGAACGCTCGTGGTGTGCGTGAGCTACTCGGGCGAGACCGCCGAGACGCTCAGCTGCGCGAGCCAGGCTCTGGAGCGCGGCGCCACGGTGCTGGCGGTCGGTGCCGGCGGCACGCTCGGGCAGCTGGCAGCCGAATGGTCGATGCCGTTCGCGCAGGTGCCGGCGGGGCTCTACCCGCGGGCGGCGCTCGGATATCTGTTTGGGGCGACGTGCGAGGCGCTGGCTTCGGCGGGGCTCTCGCAGCCGGGGCTTGCGGAGCAGGCTGCGCAGGGGTGCGAGCTGGCCGATATGACGGCGGCCGCCGAGTTGGGCCGTGCGCTCGCGCCCACCATCCCCCTGGTGTACGGCGCCGGGCCGCTTGCGATCGTGGCCTACCGGTGGAAGACGCAGCTCAACGAGAACGCCAAGATGCATGCGTTCAGCCACGCGTTTCCCGAGGTAGGGCACAACGAGATCGAGGGTTGGGCGTCGGCGGAGGAGCATCCGTTCGCGGCCGTGTTCCTGCGTGACTCCCATCAGTTTGCCGGCAACGCCTCGATGCTCGACGCGGCCCAGGCGATCGTCGAGGCCGACGGCGTGCCGGTGTCGGTGGTCGAGGCGCGCGGTGACAGCGTCGGCGCCCGCGCGTTCTCGCTGATCGCCCACGGTGACTGGGTGAGCTACTACGCGGCGCTCGAACGCGACGTCGATCCCGGCCCGATCGCGAAGATCCGGGAGCTCAAAGCCCGCATGTCGTAGCGTTTATGCGGCCGCCGAAGGCGGACGCATAAACGAAAATCAGCAAGCGGCGCAGCGGGAGAGGTGCCTGGCTCGTTTTATGCGGGCGAAGCACGCATGAAAGTGCCTGGCACGTGGTATGAGTTCTGGGTCTGGTAGCGGAGCTGAATAAGAGGGGTCAGTCGCCTTTTATTCACTGCGTGCATAAAGGGCGACTGACCCCATGGCCGGCGTGGGTTCAACACACCACGCCTCTGATCTTCCCGCTGTTGGGGCTCGGGCTGGCCGGGCTGGCGGTGCTGGTGGGACGCTTCGGGCACCATCGCCGTGGTACCGCGGCCCTCGGTACCCATCTATAGTCAGCGGTTATGACGACTCCTGATAACCATCATGTGCGTGACCTGGCGCTCGCCCCGGCCGGGGTGCGGCGCATCGAGTGGGCCGACCGGCAGATGCCGGTGCTGACTGCGATCCGCTCCCGGTTCGAGGCCGAGCAGCCGCTCGCCGGCAAGCGCGTCTCGGCGTGCCTGCACGTCACCTCCGAAACCGCAAACCTCATGCGCACGCTCAAGGCGGGCGGCGCCGACGTGCTGCTGTGTGCCTCGAACCCCCTCTCGACGCAGGACGACGTCGCTGCGGCGCTCGTGGCCGAGTACGGCATCTCCGTGCACGCGGTGCACGGCGAGGACAACGACACGTACTACCGGCACATCGACGCAGCCATCGCGCACGGTCCTCACCTGACCATGGACGACGGGTGCGATGTGGTCTCGACGATGCACCAGCGCTATCCCGAGCAGCTCGGCGACGTCCTGGCCGGTACCGAGGAAACCACCACCGGGGTGATCCGCCTGCGGGCGATGGAAGCCGATGGTGTGCTCGGGTTCCCGATCGTGGCCATCAACGAGGCCAACACCAAGCATTTCTTCGACAACCGCTACGGCACCGGCCAGTCGACGCTCGACGGCGTGCTGCGCGCGACCAACATCCTGCTGGCCGGCCGCACGTTCGTGGTCGGCGGCTACGGCTGGTGCGGGCGCGGGTTGGCCGAGCGCGCGCGGGGTATGGGTGCCAACGTGATCGTGCTCGAGATTGACCCGCTGCGGGCTCTGCAGGCCGTGATGGACGGCTTCCGGGTGATGCCGGTGGCCGAAGCGGCCCGCGTCGGCGACATCTTCGTGACCGCCACCGGCGACAAGCACGTCCTGCGCCGCGAGCACTTCGAGGTGATGAAGGACGGCGCCGTGCTGGCCAACGCCGGCCACTTCGACGTCGAACTCGAGATTCCCGGCCTGGAGGCGCTGGCCGTCTCGCGCACCGCCGCCCGGCCCGGCGTCGAGCAGTACGACATGGCCGACGGCCGGCGGCTCTACCTGCTGGCCGAAGGACGGCTGGTCAACCTGGCTGCGGCCGAGGGCCATCCCGCCTCGGTGATGGACATGAGTTTCGCCAACCAGGCGCTCTCCGCAGAGTGGGTGTGCCAGAACCACACCGATCTCGAGAAGCGCGTCTACACGGTGCCGATCGAGCTCGACAACGAGGTTGCGCGGCTCAAGCTGGAGTCGATGGGCGTCGCGATCGACACCCTCACCTCCGAGCAGTCGGCGTACCTGACCAGCTGGAACGAGGGCACGTAGCGTGGCGACGGTCGTCGGCGTGAGCCCGGAGGCGATCGTGCGGCTGGAGCCGGGCGTACTCGTGCTGCTCGACCAGACGCGCCTGCCCGGCGAGGTGGTCGAACGCCGCTACACCAGCTGGCAGGATGTGATCACGGCGATCCGCTCGATGGTGGTGCGCGGTGCGCCGGCCATCGGCATCACCGCCGCTTACGGCGTGGCGCTGGCGGCGACGGCCGACGAGACCGAGTCGCTCGCGACCCTGCGCGAGACGGTGGAACGCGCCTGCAAGGGGCTCGAGGGCTCGCGGCCGACGGCGGTCAACCTGCGCTGGGCGGTCGACCGGATGCGCGCCGTGGCGGCCCAACCGCACGCCGACGCACAGGCTCTGCGCGACGCGCTGGGTGCGGCGGCGGCCAACCTCCACCGCGAAGAGGTCGATCGGTGCGTGGCCATCGGCGACCACGGCAGCCACCTTCTGCGCACCGGCTCGCAGGTACTGACGCACTGCAATGCGGGCGCGCTGGCCACGGGCGGCTACGGCACCGCGCTGGGGATGATCCGCTCGGCCCATCGCCGCGACCCGACGCTGCACGTGTGGGTGGACGAGACGCGGCCGCTGTTACAGGGCGCGCGGCTGACCGCGTGGGAGCTGGAACAGCAGGGCATCGACGCGACGCTGATCACCGACTCGACGGCCGGATGGCTGATGGCGCAGGGCAAGATCGACGCGGTGGTCGTCGGCGCCGACCGCATCGCCCGAAACGGCGATACCGCCAACAAGATCGGCACGTACTCGCTGAGTGTGCTCGCCCGGGCCCACGCGGTGCCGTTCTACGTGGCCGCGCCCACGTCGACGATCGACCTCGGCGCCGCCACCGGCGCCGAGATCCCGATCGAGCATCGCGCTGCGGGTGAGGTGCTGGGCACGGCCGCGCCGGCGGAGTTCGGGGCCTACAACCCCGCCTTCGATGTGACCCCCGCCGAGAACATCAGCGCGATCGTGACCGAACGCGGCGTGCGGCGACCCCCGTACCGGCTTGACGGCTGATCTGCGCCACGAGCTGTCCGAGCTCGATCCCGCGCTCCTGTCCGAGCTGGAGGATCACGGGTTCGTGCCGGGCCAGCTGCTGCGCTGGTCGCAGATGCTGGCCGCCGGCCCCGACCAGAACCGGGTCACGGGGCAGGTAACGCTTCCCGAAGAGCGCGATGTGACGCCCATGCCGCGGCCCGGCGATCCGGGCGCAGCCGAGCTCGAGGCAGCCGGCCGTGCGGCGCTGCAGCGGGGCGAGCTCGCGCTGGTGGTGCTGGCCGGCGGCATGGCGACGCGCATGGGAGGTGTGGTCAAGGCGCTGGTCGAGGCTGCCCACGGCCGCACCTTTCTCGACCTGAGGCTCGCCGAGCGCGAATACTGGAGCCGCGAGGCCGATGCCCAGCTGCCGCTATGGATGCTCACCAGCCACGCCACCGATGTGCCCATCCGGCGGGCGCTCGGCGAGCGTCTGGATGGCGACTCGGTCGACGTGTTCAGGCAGTATCTGAGCCTGCGGCTGACCCCTGACGGCCACCTCTTCAGGGAGGCCGACGGACAGGTCAGCCCGCACGCGACGGGCCACGGCGACCTGATCGATGCGATGCTCGACCACGGCCGGTTGCGGCGCTTCGTGCGCGGCGGCGGCCGGTACCTGTGGCTGGCCAACCTCGACAATCTCGGCGCGACGGTGGATCCGCTGCTTCTGGGCTGGCACATCAAGCACGCCGATCCGCTCTCGGTGGAGGTCGTCGACAAGGTCGGCTCGGATCGCGGCGGCATTCCGGTGCGCTGGAACGGCCGGCCGGTGATCCTCGAGAACTTCCGGCTGCCGCACGGCTTCGACGAGGACACGGTGCCGGTGTTCAACACCAACACCTTCATTGTGGATGCCGAGGCGCTGCTGGCGCTCGACTTCGACTGGACGTACTTCCTGGTGCAAAAGACGGTTGATGAGCGTCCCGCGATCCAGTTCGAGCGGCTGGTGGGCGAACTTACCTCGGCGCTGGGGTCGCGGATGGTGCGGGTGCCGCGCGACGGCGATGCATCCCGTTTCCTGCCGGTCAAGGACACGGACGAACTGGAGCGCCGGCGCGCCGAGATCGCCCGCCGCACCGCCGTCTTTCTGCGGTGAATAGAAGGTGTCAGGCAGTTTCTATTCACGAGATAGCCAGTAGATACCCGCCGCCGGTGGCGTGAATAGAAACTGCCTGACACCTTCTATTCACGCGTTTTTGTACGATCTCGTCACGCTTCGTGACTGACGCGTGCGCCCCCGTGCGCCGAGAATCGACGGGTGGGAATCGTCGATCTGATCGCACCGCCGGTGTGCGCCCTCTGCGGCGGGCCGGGAACACCGGTGTGCCGGTCGTGCCTCGGGGGTCTTCCGATGGTGGGCGAGGCGGTGTGCCGGCGCTGCGGCGCCGCCGCCGAGGATGCACCGGCGATCACCGAGGTGCGCAGCTGCGTCGACTGTCGCGACCGGCGGCTGGGGTACGAGCACGCCCGCGCCGCGCTCAGCTACACCGACACCGCTCGCGCGTTCGTGCGTGCGTTCAAGGACCACGGTATGCGCGGCCTCGCCCATCCGGCCGCGGGCCTCATCGCCGTCACGGTGCCCCGCCCACAGGCTGACGGGATCACCTGGGTGCCCCCCGACCGCTGGCGGCTGATCCGGCGCGGCTATCACCCGCCCGAACTGCTGGCCCGCGACCTCGCGCTGCGGTGGGATATCGAGCCGATCGAACTGCTGCGCCAGCGCCGTCGCCGGCCGCCGCAGCGCGGGCTGGATTTGCGCGCCCGGCGGGCCAACGTGCGCGACGCGTTCGCAGCCTGCGCCCCCGTGCCGGCCCGTGTCGTGCTCGTCGACGACGTGCATACAACCGGCGCCACCGTCGAGGCCTGCGCGCACGCCCTGCGGCGGGGCGGCGCCCGCCGCGTTGAGGTCATATCCCTCGCTCGGGCGTAAGCGCGTTACTCCAAACCGGGGAGTCACGAGATTGCCGAACACTGCTATCAATCCGTGGGCTAAATCAGCGGCGGCGCCCTGCAAGCGAGTGGAGAACTGTGCCTTCAGTGTCAGATCGGGAACCGGACGCGCGTGAGCCCGGCGCTGCGATCGTCACGGCGCGGGTGGATCCGAGTCCCCACCGCCAGCTCGAGGCGCTGAGCGAACTGCTGCAACAGTCCGACGCGCGCCAGCAGCGGGCCGCAGCCGAGCTTCACGACCACGCCCTGCAGATGCTCACGGCGACGCTGGTGCTGCTGGATGCCGCCGAGCGCAAGTCGGCCATTGCGGGCATCGACGCGGCCGAGATCGGCGCGGCGCGAAATGCCGCTGCGCAGGTGATGGAGCGCGTGCTGCGGGTCGCGTTTGACCTCTGCCCGCAGCTGGTGCATGCGCTCGGACTGCGCGACGGACTGCGCGGTGTGGCCGAGCGCACGGCGGCGGAGACCGGCTGGACGGTGACGGTCACCGGCGATACCAGGCGTCTGCCGCCGGAGTCCGAGGCGCTCGCGTTCGGCGCCGGATGTGAGGCGATCGACAACGCCCGCCGGCACGCCAACGCCCAGGCTGTGAGCGTGGAGATGACGGTCAACCAGGGCTGGCTGACGCTGACCGTGGCCGACGACGGCGTGGGGTTCACGCTCTGCCGCGGCGCTGCCTCGGGCGACGGTCGGTCGCTGGGTGGGCTCGAACTCACGGCCCAGCCGCTGCACACCGCGGGCGGCAGGCTGGTGGTCGACTCGGCTCCGGGCCAGGGCACCCGGGTGGCTGTCTGGCTCCCCGTCTGAGGGCTCGCACGGGTACCACCGGGCGGCTATGGTTTCTATCCACCTCGGTTTTAGGAGATGCCGATGAACCTGCAGGTCAAGGGGCGAAACGTCGACGTCACCGATGCGCTGTTCTCCCACGCCGAGCGCAAGCTGGCAAAGCTCGCCCGCCATCTGTCCGACGAGACCAGCTGTGATCTGGAGCTGTCCGTCGAGCACAACCCGAGCATTTCGGCCCCGCAGATCGCCGAGGCGACTGTATGGACGAAGGGGCCGGTGCTGCGCGCCCGCGAATCATCCGAGGACATGTACGCATCGATCGACCTGGTCGCCGAGAAGCTCGAGCGCCAGGCCAAGCGGTACCGCGACCGGCGCAGCCGCCGCACGATTGGGCACCACAGCGCCCCACCGCCCGTGGCCGAGCACGAGCCCCCCGAAACACCCGACGAGGAGAATGCCGTGATCGTCAAGCAA
Source organism: uncultured Actinomycetes bacterium (assembly GCA_963796875.1). GTDB lineage: Bacteria > Actinomycetota > Thermoleophilia > Gaiellales > JAICJC01 > CAVPTL01. Next base: position 19,216 of record CAWCNL010000002.1, on the reverse strand, counting down.
AAGCAGTTCATCATGAAGCCGATGGGCGCCGAGGAGGCCGCCCTGCAGCTGGAGCTGATTGGCCACGACTTCTTCGTCTTCACCAACGCCGACTCCGACGAGATCAACGTCATCTACAAGCGCCGCGACGGGCAATACGGCCTGATCGAGCCCGCCCGCTCAGAGTGACCGGGCGGGGAGTGGTTCAATCTCGGGTTGGTACGATCCGAGCACGATGAGCGTATTCGGAAAGATCCTCAGAGCCGGCGAAGGCCGCACGGTCAAACGCATGGAACAGCGTGTGTCCGACATCAATGCGCTCGAACCGGAGATGCAGGCGCTGAGCGACGAGCAGTTGGCCGCAAAGACCGTGGAGTTTCGCGCGCGGTTCGAAGCCGGCGAGGAACTCGACGACCTGCTTCCCGAGGCGTTCGCCGCCGTGCGCGAGGCCGCTCAGCGCTCGCTGGGCATGCGCCACTTCGACGTCCAGCTGATCGGCGGCATGGTGCTGCACGAGGGTCGCATCGCCGAGATGAAGACCGGCGAGGGAAAGACGCTGGTGGCGACGCTGCCGCTCTACCTCAACGCGCTGGCCGGCGTAAACGTGCATCTGGTCACCGTCAACGACTACCTGGCCCGCCGCGACGCCGCATGGATGAGCCCGGTGTACGAGACGCTTGGCATGTCGGTGGGCGTGATCCAGGCCATGATGCCCGAAGATGAGCGCCGCGCGGCGTACACGTCGGACATCACCTACGGCACCAACTCCGAGTTCGGCTTCGACTACCTGCGCGACAACATGGCGCCGTCGCTCGAATGGACCGTGCAGCAAGGCCACTGGTATGCCATCGTCGACGAGGTCGACTCGATCCTGATCGACGAGGCGCGTACGCCGCTGATCATCTCGGGTGAGCCCGAGGCGGCGGCCGAGACCTATTACGCGTTCGCCCGCGCCGTGGGCGAGCTGGAGAACGAGGTCGACTACGAGGTCGACGAGAAGATGCACCAGGCCGCGCCCACCGAGGAGGGTGTGGCCAAGATCGAGGCGGCGTTGCGCATCGACAACCTGTACGCGGCCGAGAACGGCCAGCTCGTCAACCACCTGATCCAGGCGATCAAGGCCAAGGAGCTTTACCACCGCGACGTCGAGTACGTGGTCGAAAACGGCGAGGTGCACATCGTCGACGAGTTCACCGGCCGCAAGATGGAGGGCCGGCGCTGGTCGGAGGGGCTGCACCAGGCCGTCGAGGCCAAGGAGGGCCTGCAGATCCAGGACGAGAACATCACCGTCGCCACGGTCACGATCCAGAACTACTTCCGCATGTACGAGAAGCTCGCCGGCATGACCGGTACGGCGCTCACCGAGGCCAACGAGTTCAACGAGATCTACACGCTCGACGTGGTGCCGGTACCGACCCACCGGCCGATGGTGCGGCTCGACCAGAACGACCAGATCTACAAGACCAAGGACGAGAAGTTCAACGCCGTGATCGACGACATCGTCGACCGCCACGCCACGGGCCAGCCGGTGCTGGTGGGCACCATCTCGGTCGAGGTCTCCGAGCATCTGTCGCGGCTCCTGGGCCGCCGCGGTGTCGACCACGAGGTGCTGAACGCCAAGAACCACGAGCGCGAGGCGCAGATCATCGAGGGCGCGGGCCAGATCGGCGCGGTCACCATCGCCACCAACATGGCCGGCCGCGGTGTCGACATCAAGCTGGGCGACGGCGTCAGTGACCTCGGTGGCCTCTACGTGCTGGGCACCGAACGCCACGAGTCGCGCCGCATCGATAACCAGCTGCGCGGCCGCTCCGGACGCCAGGGCGACCCGGGCGAGACGCGGTTCTACCTGTCCGCCGAGGACGAGGTCGTGCGGCTGTTCTCGGGCGACCGCATGTATCGCGTGCTGGACAAGCTCGGCCCGCCCGACGGCGAGCCGATCGAGGCCAAGATGCTGACCAATCAGATCGAGCGGGCGCAGAAGAAGGTGGAGGAGTTCCACTTCGTGGGCCGCAAGGACGTCGTCAAGTACGACGACGTGCTGAACGACCAGCGCACGCAGGTGTACGCGCGGCGCCGCGAGATCCTGGAAGGCGAGGATCTGCGCGAGCGCATGCTGGGCTGGATCGAGGACGTGATCGAGGCCGTCGTCGACGTCCACATGGGCGGCGAGTACGCAGAGGAGTGGGACTGGGAGGGCATGCGCGCCGCCCTCCACGCCATCTATCCGATGCGGCTCGACCTGGCCGCGCTCGATCGCGCCCAGACCTCGCGCGACGACCTGCTCGACCTGGTCTACGACGACGCCGTGGCCTACTACGAGGAGCGCGAGGCGCAGTGGGCGGCGATGGACGAGAACCTGCCCCGAAACGTCGAGCGCTGGATCGTGCTGCAGGTGCTGGACGTGCGCTGGCGCGAGCACCTCGACCACATGGACTACTTCCGCCACGGCGTTGGCCTGCAGGGCTACGCGCAGAAGGATCCGCTGGTGGTGTACCGCACCGAGGGCACGGCCATGTTCGAGGAGATGAACGAGCTGATCAAGCAGGAGGTCGTGCGCGGGCTGATGCACGCCGAGGTCGAGGTCAACGACCCGGCGCTCGGCCAGGCGCCGCCGCCTCCGCAGGCACTCGAGTACACGCACGCCGACGGCGCGACGCTCGAGTCGCTGGCCGCCGAGCTACCCGGCGACGAGCCGACCGAACTCGCACCGCCCCCGCCCGTGGAGCAGCGCCAGCTCGATCCCGACAAGGTGGTCGGCCGCAACGATCCGTGCTGGTGCGGTTCGGGCAAGAAGTTCAAGCGGTGCCACGGTGCGTAGAGGAGAGTCGTGGCAGAGCCAGTCGTAACGAACGAACCGCGCTCGCTGGAAGACCTGCGCGCGGCGGTCGAGGAGCTCAGAGCCCAGCTTCACTGGGTTCGTGATTACCTTTGACCCCGCTCAGCTGGAGGGTCGCAAAGCCGAGTTGGAGCAGGCCACGCTCGCCCCGGGATTCTGGGACGACCAGCGCAAGGCTGCCCGCGTTTCGGCCGAGCTCGCCTCGGTCGGCCGGCGCCTCGAGACATTCGCCCGGCTGAACGACGAGGCGGCCGAACTCGATTCGATGCTCGAGATGGCTGAGGATGACCCCGAGTGGCGCGGCGAGCTCGACCGCAGCCTCTTGACGCTCTCGACCGAGGTTGCCCAGATGCAGGAGGCGGCGCTCTTCACGGGCGAGTACGACTCCGGCCCGGCCGTCGTCGGCGTGCACGCCGGGGCCGGCGGCACCGACAGCCAGGACTGGGCCGAGATGCTGCTGCGCATGTATCTGCGCTGGGCAGAGCGGCGCGGATTTCAGACCGAGATCCTCGAGGCGACGCCGGGCGAGGAGGCGGGCCTGAAGAGCGCCACCTTCACGCTCACCGGCGAGAACGCCTACGGGCTGATGCAGGCCGAGAAGGGCGTGCACCGGCTGGTGCGGCTCTCGCCGTTCGATTCGGCCCACCGACGCCACACGAGCTTTGCGCAGGTGGAGGCCTCGCCGCTGGTGGACGACGACGTGGATGTGGAGATCGACGAGACCGAGCTGCGCATCGACACCTACCGCGCACAGGGCGCCGGCGGCCAGCACGTCAACAAGACCGACTCGGCGGTGCGGATCACGCACCTTCCGACCGGCATCGTAGTGCAGTGTCAGAACGAGCGATCGCAGCTGCAAAACAAGGCGCAGGCGATGCGCATTCTCAAGTCGCGGCTGATCGAACGCGAGCAGGAGCTACGCCGCCAGGCGCTGGCCAAGGAGCGCGGCGAGTCGCAGGATATCGCCTTCGGCAGCCAGATCCGCTCGTATGTGCTGCATCCCTACACCATGGTCAACGACCATCGCACCGAGCTCAAGATCGGCAATGCGCAGGGTGTGCTGGACGGCGATCTCGACGATTTGGTGCGCGCGTACCTGCTCCAGCGCGCAACCGCTCAGTAGTGGGCTGGTTCCGCATGGTTAAGCCAGAAACGTCACGTACCGGTTTGCGCTTGCCCGCCCTTGTGGCTACCCTGACCGCACAGGAATTTGCCCTTCCTGTAGCGAAGAAGGCCATTCCGTGACCGAAGAATTGAGTCTGCCATCAGCACCGGAGACGGTGGAGAGCGCGTCCCTCGCGCCTGCGATCGCGGCAGCCGCCCGACCGTCGGCTTCGGCGATGATCGTGTTCGACGAGGTGGTCAAGCGCTATCAGGGCGGCGTGATCGGCCTCGAGGACGTATCGGTGCAGATCGACAAGGGTGAGTTCGTATTCCTCGTGGGGCCGTCCGGTTCGGGCAAATCGACGTTCATCAAGCTGCTGCTGAAGGAGCTCGACGTCACCTCGGGCAACCTCATCGTGGGCGGCAAGTCGCTGCCCAAGCTGAAGCGCTCCAAGGTGCCGGTGCTGCGCCGCAACATCGGCTGTGTGTTCCAGGACTTCAAGCTCTTGCCCAACCGCACGGTCTACCAGAACGTGGCCTATGCGCTGCAGGTGCAGGGCCGGCCGCGGTCCGAGATTCGCCGCAAGGTGCCTGACATCGTGGGCCTGGTCGGGCTCGCTGACAAATCCGACCGGCTGCCGCACGAGCTCTCGGGCGGCGAGCAGCAGCGCGTGTCGGTGGCGCGGGCGTTCGTCAACCACCCGCCGCTTCTGATCGCCGACGAGCCCACCGGCAACCTCGACCCCGACACCTCGGTCGGCATCATGCAGCTGCTCTATCGCATCAACCGCGCCGGCACCACGGTCGTGATGGCCACCCACGACCGCGAGATGGTCGACAAGATGCGCCGCCGCGTGATCCAGCTCGAGGACGGGCGCGTGGTGCGCGACGACCGCCGCGGGGGCTACCAGGCGTGAAATTCCGGTTCTTCATGTCGGAGGCGTTCACGTCGATCCGGTCGAACGCCGCGACCACGATCGCCGCGATCGTGACGGTGCTGATCGTGACCGTGCTGCTGGGATTCTGTGTGGCGATCGGCAAGTGGGCCTACGACTACACCAACGGCGTGCGCAGCGAGATCACCGTCAAGGCGTATGTGCCGCAGAGCTACGCCGGCAACGGCCAGGCGGCGACCGAGAAGCGCGGCGAGATGATGAACACGCTGCAGGCGCTGCCCAACGTCAAGTCGATCGAGTACGTGTCGCCCGAGGACGCGCTCAATTCGGTCTCGCAGGAGCAGCGCAACGAGGTTAAGCAGATCGGGTACAACCCGCTCCCACCCGGATTCTTCGTGCGCCCGCAGGATCCGTCGAAGGTGCAGCAGCTCTACAACCAGATCAGGGTGATCCCGGCGGTCAAGCATTGTGGCTCTGAGCCGTGCGCGGGGTACTCACAGCAGATCACCAAGCGCGTGCTGCGCACCACCAAGTACGTGCTGGTGTTCCTGGGCGTGACCACACTGCTGCTGGTGATCGCCGCGGTGGTGCTGATCCAGAACACCATCCGGCTCTCGATCTTCAGCCGCCGCCGCGAGATCGAGGTGATGAAGCTGGTGGGCGCGACCAACTCGTTCGTGCGGCTGCCGTTCATGCTCGAGGGCATGATCACCGGTGTCTCGGGATCGGTCTTTGCGCTGGTGCTGCTGTCGTTCGTCTACGTGCTCCTGAACAACATCGAGTCGGGCCTCACCGATCCGGTGCGCTCGGTGGGCGTGTTCACGCTCAGCTTCGGGCTGGTCGCGTTCGGACTCATCCTCGGCGCGTTCAGCTCGGCGATCACCCTGCGCCGGTTCCTGCGCATCTAGCGCAACAAACGTGCCAGGCACTTTTGTTGCGTTCGAGCGTTAAGGAGCAAGCGGGTTGATCGTCGCGACCGTGGCACGCAGAGGGCGAGTGGCGGTGGTCCAGCCGTATTTCGAGGTCGCCGAGCCGCTCACGCTGGGCCGCCGCGCGATGGCCGAGCTGGACCCCGGCGAGCTGGTGGCAGTCGAGCAGACCGGCCGCGGCAATGCCAGGCTCTTGACGCGGATCGGCAGCCCGGCCGACATCACGGCCGTGATGTACGCCCTGGCGCTCGACTCCGGCGTGGCCGACGAGTCGCCCGACCGGCCTCAGCCGTCCGTCACCGAGGCCGGCAACGACCACCGCGTCGATCTGCGCGACCTGGCCACCTTCACGGTCGACCCCGTCGATGCGCGCGACTACGACGACGCGCTGAGCGTGGAGTGGGAGGGCGACCGACCGACCGTGCACGTGCACATCGCCGATGTCGCCGCGTTCGTTCCGGCCGGATCGCCGCTCGACCTGGACGCCGAGGAGCGCGGCACCTCGGTGTACCTGCCCGGACGCGTGGACGCGATGCTGCCCGAGGCGCTCTCGGCCGGGGCCTGCAGCCTCGTGCCCGGCGAGGATCGCCCCGCGGTTACGGTCACGCTCTCGCCCGATCGCGCACCGCGCTTTCGGCGCACGCTGATCCGCTCCGACCACCGCCTCACCTACGAGCGGGCCGACGCGATGCTGCAGGGCGACGACTCGGCCCCTGCCGCCGACGTGCGGGCCGCATCCACGTTGGCCTCGCGCTGGTTCGAGCAGCGGCGCGCGACGGGCTCTCTCGAGATCGAGACCAGCGAGATCGAGTTCACCATTTCCCAGGGCCGCGTCACGGAAGCCCGCCGCGAGTCGGCCACCAGCCCGGCGCATCGCATGATCGAGGAGCTGATGGTGCGCGCCAATGAGGCGGTGGCCGAGCTGCTCGTTCGCGCCGGTGAGCCCACGCTCTTTCGCGTGCACGAGTCGGCCGAGCCCGAGGCGGTGCTGGCGCTGGCCGCGCGGCTCGAGGCGATGGATGTGCCCGCGCCCGCGCTCAGCGATGACCCGCAGCCCGCCGAGGCCAGCGCGTGGCTTGCCCAGGTGGCTCTGCAGGTGCGCGGCATACGGCCGCCGCTCCTTGCCGAGGCGCTCACCTCGATGGTGCTGCGAGCGTTGCAACGGGCCCGCTACGACCCCCGCAACCTGGGCCACTCGGGACTCGCCAGCAGTGCCTATTGCCATTTCACGTCACCCATCCGCCGGTATCCCGACCTGGTGTGTCACCGAGCCCTGCTGCACCGGCTAGGCCTCGCCGCGGCCGACGAGCGCGACCTGGGCCTGGACGAGCTGGCCCTGCACTGCTCGGAGACCGAACGGCGGGCGGCCTCGGTGGAGCGGCGCGGCGCCGACATCTGCCTTGCCTACCTGTTGCACGACCGGCTCGAGGCCGAGGGGTGGCAGGCGAACTTCGCCGCGGCGGTCGAATCCGTGGCAGGATTCGGAGCATTCGTACGCTTCGCCGACGTGTTCGAGGGGCTCGTCCCGGTGAGGCTCCTCGAGGAGCGCTACGAGCTGGACAGGCAGGGTGTGGCGCTCGTTTCGGCGAGCGGCCACCGGATACGGGTGGGAGATCAGATCACCGTTCGTGTGATTCTGGTTGACCGAATACGCGGACGTGTGACACTCGAGGTCACCGGCTGGGGCAGAATGTGACGATGGATCAAGCGGTGCGTGGGCGCGCTCGATGGGGTTGGATATTGGGTGCCGTGCTTGTTGTGGCGGCGGCCGCCGGCGTGGGCGTGGTCCTCTACAAGGGCATCGACTCGAACAGTTCGGCCGCCACCGCGCCGCGACCGGCCGCCACCGCCCGCGCGTACGTGGCCGCGTGGAAGCGCCATCAGTTCGACGCCATGTACCGGCTGCTGGCGCCGCGTTCGCGCAAGCAGATCACCCTCGCGCAGTTCCAGGCGGCCTACGACCACGCCGCGCAGGTCTCGACGCTCACGCGCGTGTCGGCGGTCGGGCCGACCAGGGTGATCGCCGGAGTCAGCTCGACGCCGGTGGTGGCGATCACCCGCAGGTTCGGGAGCCTGCCGCAGACCATGAGCCTGCACATCATCGCCGTGCCGGCCGGTTTCCGCGTCTTGTGGCAGCCACAGACGGTGTTTCCCGGATTGCAGCCCGGCGAGCAGCTGCGCCGCGTGGTGCACGCCCCGTTTGCCCGCGGTGCGATCCGCGCCCGCGACGGCGAGATCCTCGCCTCGGGGCCGGCGTCCAACCGCGAGTATCCGCAGGGCTCGGCGTTTGCCGACATCACCGGCTACGTCAAGACTCCCGACGCCGAGCAGGCCAGGCAGCGGGTGAAGCTCGGCTGGCCGGCCACCCGGCCGTATGGTCAGGGGGGTCTCGAGGAATCACTTGACTCGGCGCTCGAGGGCACGCCCACAACGACGCTGGTGGCCAAGACCGCGAACAGCGTGCGTACCGTGGCGGTGCACGAGGGCGCCAAGCCGCAGGACGTGGTCACCACGCTGCGCGTGCACGATCAGCACGACGCCTACGCCGCGCTCGGCTCGCGGTACGGCGGCATCGTGGTGATGGATCCCCGCAGCGGCGCGGTCAGAGCGTCGGTCGGCATCGGCATGGACTCGACCCAGCCGCCCGGGTCGTCGTTCAAGACGGTCACCGCGGCGGCCGCCCTGACCGGCAAGAAGGCGACCCTGAACACCGTCTACCCGTACGCGCGGTACATCGAGCTGAACGGCTGGAGGCTGCACAACTACCACAAGGAGTCGTGCGGCGGATCGTTCCTGCTCGCGTTTGCGGTCAGCTGCAACTCGGTGTTCGCCCCCGTGGCCGACCAGGTCGGCGCTGCCCAGATGGTGGCCATGTCCAAGCTGTTTGGCTTCAGCCGAAAGCCCACGATCGCCTACCCCGCGGCCACCAGCGTGGTGCCGTACGTGGGTCAGCTGAGTTCAGATCTCTCGCTCGGAACGATGGGAATCGGCCAGGGTGGGGTGCAGGCAACACCGCTGCAGATGGCCTCGGTGGCGGCGACTATCGGTAGCCAGGGTGTCTATCGCGCGCCGTATCTGGTGCACACGCCCAGGACCATCGGCGACCACCAGAAGGACGTTCGCATCATCACCAAGGGCGTCGCCGCCGACGTGCGCACGATGATGGAGGCGGTCGTCTCGGAAGGCACCGGCCGGTCGGCGGCGCTTCCCGGTGTGACGGTGGCGGGCAAGACGGGCACGGCCGAAGTCGGCCTCAAGAAGCCCACCGACGCGTGGTTCATCGCCTTTGCCCCGGCCGACCATCCCACGGTGGCGGTGGCAGTGCTGATCGCCGGCGGCGGAGTGGGCGGCGAGGTGGCAGCCCCGATCGCGGGCCAGGTGCTCGCAGACGCACTGCAGTGAGCAGCCCGGCGGCGGTGCTCCTCGACATGGAGGGCGTGCTGCATGTGGACTGGAAGGCGCTGCCCGGATCGCCCGAGGCGGTCGACCGGATGCGCGCGGCAGGGCTCGAGCTGGCCGTGCTGACCAACACCACCGGCCGCACGCGGGGAGAGATCTCCGGCCTGCTTGCGGGAATGGCGATCACGATGCCGGCCGAGCGGGTCGTGACCGCGGCCTCGGCGACGGCCGCCTGGGTCGCGGCGGAGCATCCGGGCAAATCGGTCTACCTGCTGGGCGAGCGGGGATCGGCACCCGAGTTTGCGGGGATCGAGCTGGTCGACGATATGGCGATGGCCGGCGTGGTGGTGGTCGCGGGCCCCACGCCGCAGCTCGCCTATCCCGAGCTTGACCGCGCGTTTCGCGCGCTGCGCGAGGGAGCGGTGCTCGTCGCGATGCAGAAGAACCGCTGGTGGCCGACCGGTGCGGGGCCGGCGATGGACGCCGGCGGCATCGTCGCGGCGCTCGAGTATGCGGCCGAGGTCGACGCGGTGGTGGTGGCAAAGCCCAACCCGGCCATCTACCGCGTGGCGCTCGGGCTTCTGGGCAGCGCCCCCGCCGAGACGGTGATGGTGGGCGACGACCTGCGCAACGACCTGGCCCCGGCTGTCGGCCTGGGCATGGACACGTGCCTGGTGCGAACCGGCAAGGGGGCGACGTTCGATCCGCAGCCCGGCGAGGCGGGGAGCGTCGCCGCCGACCTGGCCGAGTTCGCCGAACGCCTGCTATCCTGACCGCCGCCATGTCGTCGCGCAGCCCACACACGTATCTGCATCACCTGCTGCTGCGCCACGCCATTTCTCGCGTTTCACACTAGTCGGGGCCGCGAGGGCGGAGCCTGGTCCAAAACAGGCCGCTGCCTTCAGAACGTCCCCCCGGCCACCGACTTCTTGAGGTGTTGTGAACGCACGCGCACATACAGTTTTCCGGCTCTACCAGCTCTTCAGCGGGATCTCTTTCACCGGTCCGATCTGGGCGGTGTATCTGCTCTCCCGCGGGCTCACCCTGACCGAGTTCGGGCTGGTCGAGGCGAGCCTGCACGTAGGCATGCTCGCCGCGCAGATACCCACCGGTGCCCTGGCCGACTCGCTGGGCCGGCGGCGGATGCTGGTGGCCGCCGGAATGTTCACGGCCGCCGGCGAGCTGGGATACGTGCTGGCCCCCTCGTTCGGGCTGATCTGCCTGGCCGGCGCCATCCAGGGAGTCAGCTTCGCCCTGAAGACGGGCACCGACGAGGCGTACCTGTTCGACTCGCTGGCTCACGACGACGCGCAGGCGCAGTTCCCGCGGATGCTCGGTGGCCTCTGGGCGGTGTTCCAGTTCGCGACGGCCATCTCGTTCATGCTGGGCGGCCTGATCGCGACGGTCTGGTCGCGGCCGGCGGCGTTCGTGCTGACCGCGGTGTGCGCGCTGATCGCCTCGGCGGTCGCGCTGAGGCTGCCGCAGGACGACCGTTCAGATGCGGGCCATGGCCTGCAAGTTGCCCGCCGCGGGTTGACCGCGCTGCGGCACTCGCCGCGGCTTGCGACGCTGACCCTCGCATGGTCGCTCTACTGGGCGGCAAACACCGCCTGGTTCTTCTATGCCGGCCCGTTCTTCGCGTCGCGCGGTGCGGGCGACACGGCGCTCGGGTTCGTGCTGGGAGGCGCGATGCTGGTCGGCGCGGCGTTCAGCTGGGTGGGCGGCCACATCGGCGAGCGCGGGGCGTTCGCGCGGCCGGTGGCGCTGACCACCGCGGCGACGATGCTTGCGCTGGTGATCGGGCCCGAGTTGCCCGGATTGGCGCTGCCGGTGATCGCGCTGGTGCTGGCCACCGGCACCCCCGAACTCGCGTACGCGACCATCTCGACCTACCTGCAGCACAACACGCGATCGGAGTTTCGGGCCACGTCCATGTCGATCGCCGAGGGCTGCTTCTCGATCCAGATGCTGTGGCTCTTTCCGCTGGTCGGTTGGCTGATCCAGCACCAGAGCTACGAGGTCGGATTCACGCTGTGTGCGGCGATTCTGGCGGGCTCGGGCGCGCTGTTCATCGCCTCGCAGAAGCTGCGCGGGCTGGAGCCGGCGGCTCAGGCGGCGGCGTAGACTTCATCGGATGGCCACCGCAGGTCGAAAGCAGATCGCTGAAAACCGCCGCGCGCGGCACGACTTCCACATCCTCGAGCGGATCGAGGCGGGCATCGCCTTGACGGGCACCGAGGTCAAGTCGCTGCGCGCCGGCGGCGGCAACATCCGCGAGGCCTATGCGATCGCGCGCGGCGGAGAGCTCTATCTGGTGGGCGCCAACATCGCGCCCTACGCGCAGGGCAACCTCCAAAACCACGATCCGCTGCGCGACCGCAAGCTGCTCTTGCATCGCCGCGAGATCGAGCAGCTGGCAAGCCGGGTGGCCGAGCGCGGCAACACGCTCGTGCCGCTGGCGCTCTACCTGAAGGGCGGCCGGGTGAAGCTCGAGCTGGGCCTTGCCAAGGGTAAGGAGGGCGTCGACAAGCGCCGCGCGATCAGCGACCGCGACGCAAAGCGCCAGCTGGAGCGCGAGGTCAAGGAGCGCTTCCGCCGGTGAATAAAAGGTGTCAGGCAGTTTCTATTCACGCGCCAAGCTGATCGTGAGCCGCGCGCGTTCGGCGTGAATAGAAACTGCCTGACACCTTTTATTCACACGTTGCCCTTGAAGGTGTTGCAGGCGGCCGGGTTGCCGGCGTTGTAGCCGGTCACGAACCAGTGCTGGCGCTGGGCCGACGATCCGTGCGTCCACGTCTCGGGCGTGACCTCGCCCTGGAACTTCTCCTGGATACGGTCATCGCCGATGTGCGCGGCCGCGTCCAGCCCCTCGTCCACGTCGCGCTGGGTGAGATTGCTGATGTATCCCGTCTCGACGGCGTTGCGCGCCCACACCCCGGCGTAGCAGTCGGCCTGCAGTTCGACCCGCACCGATCCGCTCTCGGGCCCCTGCCCGCCGCTCTGGGCGCGGCCCAGCGTGCCCTGCAGATCCTGGATGTGGTGGCCGTACTCGTGCGCGATCACGTAGGCCTCGGCAAACGGGCCGCCGTGCGCACCGAACTGGGTCTGGAGGTCGTGGAAGAACCCCAGGTCGATGTAGACGTGCTTGTCGTTGGGGCAGTAGAACGGCCCGACCGCCGACGTAGCCTGACCGCACCCGGTGGAGACCGAGTCGGTGAAGAACACGGTCCTGGCCGGGGTGTACTGCGACCCCACCTCACGCCCCCAGTAGTTCTGGATGCTGTTCACGTCGGCCACGATGCGGCACTCCTGCGAGTTGTTGGCATCGGCGCCCGTGCGGCAGGCGGAGGCGAGCTCGCTGTTTGAGCCCGCGCCCACCTGCTGATTGTCGAGGCCGGAGAGATTCCCCAGGCCGCTGCCTCCCGAGAACGGGTCAACGCCCAGCAGAAGCGCGATGACGATCACCACAACCACGCCCACGCCGCCGCCTCCCAGGGCCATCGGACTTCCGCCCAGGCCCCCGGGCATTGCACCGCCTCTACCTCGCCGATCGTCGACCTGCGACGCGTCGAGGCGCGCGTCCTTACGGAATTTCACGTGCGCTGACCAGCGTCTGCCGCGCTAGTCGGTGAGCGACTCGAAGGCCTTCTTGGCCTTGTCCTGCACGCTGCCGTCGCCGGTGGCGACGTCCTTCAACTGTCCTGCTTCTTCCTTCAGCTTGTCGGTTCCGCCCGCCTTGTCGACGAGGTCCTTCGCCTGATTGGTCAGATCGTTCAGATCCATGCTCGCTCCTGTTCGATTGGCCGCCCGGTCGCAGCCATGATATCCCGAGACCGGCGCCGGGTCGGGGCGGGATCGTTAGCGTAGGAGCGATGCCACGCAGAGCCCAGAGTGCAGACGCGATGCTGGTGATCGCGAACCTGCTCTGGGGCGTGAACTACGCGGTATCGAAGTTTGCCTTCAGCGCCTGGAATCCGCTGGCGTTCTCGGTCACCCGGTTTCTGCTGGCCGGCACCGCATTCAGCCTGCTGGTACGCCGCCGCGAGGGCGCCTCGCGCGTGGCCCGCGCCGACCTGCCGCGGCTGTTCGCCTGCGCGGCCATGGGCATCACCGCCAACCAGATCTTCTTCACCGGCGCGACCGACCACACGACCGCGGGAAACGTCGTCCTGATCATGACGGCGGCGCCGGCGCTGGCGGCGTTCTTTGCGATGGTCGCCGGCCACGAGCATGTGCACGCGCGCCACTGGCTCTCGCTCGCGGTGGCCGTCGGCGGTGTGACGCTGGTGGTGTTCGGCGGCACCGACGAGAGTGGCGCGAGCCTCACCGGCGACGTCCTTGCGGTCGGGGCAGCGGCCACCTGGGCGGCGTACTCGGTCATGCTGCGGCCGCTGTTCTCGCGCTACTCGGCTTCGCGCATCAGCGCGTTTGTGATCATCTGGGGCGGCGTGATGCTGGTGCCGTTCTCGGCCTCGGAGGTGGCGACCCAGGACTGGGGGGCGCTGGGGCCGAAGTCGATGGCTGCGTGGCTCTACTCGGCGATCTTCGCCCTGGTGATCACCAACCTGCTCTACTTTCGCGGGCTGCGCTCGATCGGTGCGGCGCGGGCCACGCTCTACATGTATCTGCAGCCGTTCGTGGGCGTGATCGCCGCAGCGCTGATCCTGGGCGAGAGCCTCAGCCTGCCGCAGGCGATCGGCGGCCTGGTGATCCTGGCCGGCGTCTCGCTGGGTAACCTGATGCCCGCCGCCACCGTCCGCGAGTAGCGATGCATAAAGGGGTCAGCCACCTTTTATGCATGGGCGATCGCTCAGGGTTGCAACCAACGTCACTGATGCACAAAAGGTGGCTGACCCCTTTTATGCACGTTCCAGGGCCGGCGCGGAAGCTGCGCCCGCCGCCTCCGCCACTTCCTGGCGCTTGGGCACCAGCAGGGCGGCCACGAAGCCCAGCGCGAGCATGGCGGCGGCCAGCCAGAACGCGGTCACGAACGACCCCTCGTCGGGCAGGCCGGTGACGGTGATGCCGGCGGTCAGGATGCTCGCCGAGATCTGCCCGCCCAGCGCACCGCCCACGTTTCGGAAGATCACGTTCATGCCCGTGGCAACGCCGGTCTGGTCGGGCCGCACCGACTCGACGATCACGTTCACCATCGACGCGAACGCCAGGCCGATCCCCATGCCCATCACGAACGTGGCGCAGTAGATCTGCCAACTCTCGCTGTGCATGAGCGCCATCATCGCCCACCCGATCGATGTCAGAAGCGCGCCCAGCGCGAGCGGCACGCGCGATCCGACGGTGACCGACATGCGCCCCGCCACCGGCCCCATCAGCAGCATCGCGATGGTGGTGGGCAGCAGGTAGGCGCCCGCCTGGGTGACGCTTGCGCCGAACCCGAATCCCGATGAGGTGGGGAGCTCGACGTACTCGGGCACCAGCACGAACGCCGCGAACATGCCAAAGCCGATCAGGGTCGCCGAGAGGTTGGTCGTCCACACCGGCCGGTCGCGCAGCATCGACATGTCGACCAGCGGCTCGGCGATGCGCGACTCGGCCGCGATCCACGCCACGGCGAGGAGCCACGGCGGCGGCGAACAGGCCGAGGGTCGCGGCCGACGTCCAGCCCCAGTCCGGTCCCTTCGCTCACGGCCACGAGCAGCGCCACCAGCCAGCCGGCCAGCAGCACTCCGCCGATCCAGTCGATGCGGCCGGGGCTGCGGATCGGCGACTCGGGGATCATCCACATGGTCACGATCGCTGCGGGCACGATCGCGAGCAGCGGCAGCCAGAACAGCCAGTGGTAGTTCAGGTTCTGCACGATCGGGCCGGCCAGGATGATGCCGAGGCCGCCGCCGATGCCCACCAGCGCCGAGATCATCGCGATCCCCTGGGCGATGCGCTCGCGCGGAAACTCGTCGCGGATGATCGAGAACGCCAGCGGGAACACGGCGCCGCCGATGCCCTGCACGACGCGCGCGAGGATCATCAGCGCGATGGTCGACGAGAGCGCGGCCATCAGCGTGCCCAGCGCGAGCACCCAGAGGGTGATCACGAGCATCTTCTTCTTGCCGAACATGTCGCCGAGGCGGCCGACGATCGGTGTGGCCACGCAGGCGCTGAGCAGGTAGGCGGTGAGGATCCAGGTGGCGCCGGTGGTGGAGGCGTTCAGGTCGTGCTGGATGTCGGGCAGCGCGGGGGCCACCAGCGACTGCAGGAGCGCATAGCTGATGGCCGCAACCGCCAGGGTCGCGAACGTGACGCCGTAGTGCGGCCGGTGCTCGTCGGGGGCGTGCGTCACGCGCGCGGCTCCGTTCCGTGCAGCAGCATCGCGAACGCCTCGTCGAGCACCGCGTTTGCCTCGGCCACGGCCGCTTCGCGGTTGCGAATGCGATACGCGCGCTCCTTGGCGACGGTGAATGCGGCCATCGCTCCGGAGGCCATGATGCGCGGTCGCAGCGCGTCGGGCTGCTCGCCCAGATCGGCTGCGATTCCGGCCGCCAGCGCGTCCTCCACCGCCGAGATCTGGGCGCGGTAGTGCACCCGCAGCACGTCGTTTTCCTCGATCAGCCGCTCGCGGGTGCGCGCGTGGGGGCTGGGATGCTCGAGGTGGTTGATCACGCACGCGCGCATGGTCTCGAGCGCCGAGAGGCCGCGGGTGCGGTGGGCGAGTTCGAAGAGGATGCCCTCGTGGCCGAGCGCGGTGTCGGCAAAGACGATCTCCTCCTTGGTGGAGAAGTAGGCAAAGAGCGTGCCCTTCGAGATCTCGGCGGCCTCGGCGAGTTCCGCCACGGTCACGTTGTCGTAGCCGCGCTCGGCGAAGAGCGCCGAGGGCGACCGCCGCGATCGACTCGCGCGTGCGCGCCTTCTTGCGTTCTCGCAGTCCCTGGGTCGCCACGCGCCAAAGGGTAGCACCAGAAACTAAACTCGGTTCAGTTTTAGGCCAGGTTCACAAATCGCGCAACAAACGTGCCAGGCACGTTTGTTGCGTTCGTGCGATCTGTGTCGTGGGCCTACGAGTACCAGGCGGGTGGATCGGTGCCGGGCGCGGGTGGCTCGGCGCTCTGACCGCCACCGTACTCCGCGCGGCCGGTTGTGGCGCACAGCACCGAGACCGCCTCGAACCGCTCGGCCATCAGCCGCGCGGTCACGTCCTGCACGGCCGCGTCGGTCACGCTCGAGCGGCCGTCGGTCTCGAGGATCAGGAGTCCCTCGCCGCGGTCGGGAAAGTACGTCGCGCGCACCCCGGTGCCCGAGAGCGGCTGCTTTTGCCAGTGAAAACCGATGCCCTCGAGCTCGGGCCCCCAGTCGAACCGGTAGCCGAGCGGTTCGAGGAACGCGCGCAGCGCCTCGACGGGCACTGCCTGAAAGCTCACCTCGAGACGCATGTGTCCAGCTTGTCACCGTCGAAGGCGTGCTCGACGATGTCGCGGTCGGGGCCCACCACGAACAGCACCTCGCGGTTTGTGAGGTGCGAGATCGCGCCGACCTTCTCGCCGTCGGGGTTGTAGATGCCGATCTTGGCGCCCACGTACCGCTTGAAGTCGACCTCGACGAAGTTCACGTATCCATGGTCGGCGAGCCGCTCGTACACGTGGGCCGGATCGTGGTAGGCCTCGTTGTTGAACGAGACGATCATCCACGGCACGTCGAGCCGGTTGAGCAGGTCATCGAACTCCGCGCTGGCCCGCGGCTTCGAGTTGTAGTTGCTCTTGGTCTCGCGGCAGTCGATGCGCTTGTTGGCGACGCCGTAGGTCTGCGGCGCATCCCAGCGCACGAGGGTCTCCCACACGTGGTAGTTGCTGAAGTAGGAGTGCTGGTTGTACGGCGGGTCGATGTACACCAGGTCGACATCGAGCCCGGCGGCGAGGTCGTTGGCGTCGAGCCGCTCGACCCGGCCCTGCGGGCCGTCGACGGCCACCGGCTCGCGCAGTTCGAGCGGGTTGAACGCGCGGGGCGCCCACGACTTGAGATACGCCATCTGCAGGCCGGTGGTGCTGTCGACCCGGTCGGCCGCCTCGAGCAGTGCGGTGAGAAGGATGCCGCGTTCGACCGAGTCCACGTCGAGCTGGTCGATGGCGGTGCGGATCGCGTCGATGCGCGCGCCGTTTTGCGGTTGGAAGTAGCGCGCCTGCTCGCAGAATGCCTGGGTGAAGTAGCCGGGCTGGGGTGGGAGCGAGGACAGCTCGGCGAGCAGCCGCCGCAGCTTGACGCGGTCGACGTCCTCGTCCGCCACGATGTAGGCCTGGCCGAGCACCTCGCTATAGGTGGCGAGGTCGTTCGAGACCACCTCGAGCCCCGATCGTCGCAGCGCCTGGCCCACTCGGGTGGTGCCCGCGAAGAGGTCGCAGGCGGTGGCCACGGGCAGCCGCTGCGCCACGCTTTGGATGAGCGGCACGAGCGTCCGCTTCGACCCGATGTACTTGATCACCGGCCCCACGCTATCCGGGCAACCGGATGCGCGCGCGGGTAGGGTCGGTGGCATGTCCGTGGACGAGTTCACCGCGCGGCTTGTCGAGGTGATGCACGACGTGCTGGGTGCGGATCTGGTCGCGGTATACGTGCATGGGTCGCTGGCGATGGGGGGATTCCGCGCAGATCGCAGCGACATCGACGTGCTGGCGGTGGTGGCCGACGGTGTGGGCCGAGGCCCGCTGCTGGCGCTGGCCGCAGCGCTCTCGACGAGCCTTCGGCCGGTCCCCGCCCAGGGGCTCGAGCTGGATGTGTTGCACGAGGCGGCGGTACGCCGGCCGCTGGCGCCGTCGCCGTTTGCGCTCAACCTGAGCCTGGGTGAGGACGGCCAGCAGGTGACGCTGGGTGAGGATCACGGCCCGCACGGCGATCCGGTGCTGCACCTGGCCGCGGTGAGGGCGGCGGGCATCACGCTGGCCGGCCCTGCGCCCGCCGAGATGATCGGCGAGCTGCCGCGCAGGTGGCTGCTCGAGGGGTTTGCCGAGGAGCTCGACTGGGGGTTGGAGCACGGCTCGCCGGCGTATGCCGCGCTGAATGCCGCACGGTGCTGGCGGTATGCGCGGGACGGGGTGGTCGGATCGAAACTGGCCGGCGGGGAGTGGGCGCTTGGCCGTGGCTACGACGAGGTGCTGGGCCAGGCGCTCGCGTTCCAGCGGGGCGAGACCCAGACGCCGCCCGACCGCGCGGCGGCGACCGACCTGGTGGCCCGTGCCCAGCGTGAGCTGCGGGCCGCATCCGGGTAGACTCGGCGGCATGAAGAAAGCCAATTTCCAAAACCCGGAGTGGGCCTCGACCGACGAGGATCCGCCCGGATTCAAGGCGAAGATGTACCGCCTCGGCAAGATGTTCGGCGCGACTCGCACCGGCACGTCGCTCTACGAGATTCCGCCCGGTGAGGCGCTCTGCCCGTACCACTACGAGTACGGCGAGGAGGAGTGGGTGCTGGTGATCGAGGGCAATCCCACGCTGCGCGACCCCGACGGCACGCACACGCTCGAGCCGTGGGACGTCGTGTTCTTTCCCCGCGGCCCCGAGGGCGCGCACCGCATCCAGAACGACAGCGACGCGAACGTGCGCATCATCATGTGGTCGGACTTCGTGAGCCCGTCGATCACGGTGTATCCGGACTCCGATAAGTTCGGGGTCTGGGCGTCCAACGAGGAGGACTCGATCCTCGTGCGCCGGTCAAGCGCGGTCGATTACTACGACGGCGAGGTGTCCGGCGGCTAGAATGTGAGGGTTGTTCCCCGGGGGCGTACTGGTTTCGACACGGACGTTTCTCGGAGACGGTTGCAAGCCGAGGTTCCAGGTGGCCTCGTAAAATCCCTGGAAAACCGCAAGTGCGGAAAATGATCTCGCACTCGCTGCCTAATTAACTGGTAGCGCGTCGGCCCCTCCAGCCCGCGGGAGGGACCACCGGCGTCAGATAGCGGGCTTGCTGGGAGGGGGAATGTCTCCGCCGCCAACCGGGACTTTGCAGAGGGACTAGTCCGATGAGTGGCCTGTTCGGGGGCAGCTCGCGGGCGAAACTCAAACCCGAACTACGCTTGTAGACGCCTTCTTCGTGCGGTCGTGGACGCGGGTTCGATTCCCGCCGCCTC
>CAWCNL010000001.1:0-59727 GCA_963796875.1 uncultured Actinomycetes bacterium | reverse complement strand
CGTACTTGCGGCCGCGCCGCCGGCCAGCACCTTCTCGCGGGCAGTCACCAGGTGGTACAGCACCAGCAGCTGCACCAGCGCGAGGCTGTCGGACCGGTACAGCTCGGTGCCGATGGTGAACTCTCCCAGCCGCTCGCTGCGCAGGTGGCTGGCGAAATGCATGTGACTCCAGATGCGCTCCTCCAGCTCGAGCGCGACCGACGCCTCGAGCCGGCCGGGCACGAACAGGTCCTGGTCGCGGCCCGCGCCGATCTGGTGCAGCTCGTTATCGGAGTCGCCGATCACGTCCTCGAGGTCGGGATGCGGCAGTCCCGGCCGCAGCAGCAGGTGCGCGTCGAGGTGCACGTTGTCGGTGTCGGCGCTGACGTCCGGCTCCGAGAAGCGCACCACCATGTCGGCGGTCGTCTGCTGCGGGCGGATGTAGGCGTCGGAGTCGGCCTCGCGGCGGTCGAGTTCTTCCAGCACCTCGGTGGTGGTGTAGCCGCGCCGCGAGCAGTCGCGCACCACCTTCCAGCGCCGCCGCAGCGTCTCGGGAGGGTCGAGGAACACCCGGATGTCGTAGCAGTCGCACATCGCAGGCGTGTGGTAGCCCAGCAGGCCCTCGACGATCACGAAGCGCTGCGGCGCGAGGTACACGGGCGGGCCGAACGTGCCGTCGGAATGGCGGTACACCGGCTTCAGAATCGGCTCTCCCGCACGCATCAGCCGCAGGTGCTGCAGCATGATGTCCATGTAGTTACAGGCCGGGTCGAGCGGGGTCAGGTGCTGGTCGGCGCGCTGCGCGCGGTCGTAGCGGTGATAGTCGTCCAGCCGCAGATGCGAGACCTGCTCGGCGCCGAGCACGCGGACAAGACCGCGGGTGAGTGTGGTCTTACCGCTGGCGGAGTCGCCGACGACTCCCAGGATGATCGGTCGGGGCATATCCAGCCGAGTGTAACGGAGCGACAGATTATGACTGCCTTGGCAGCGGATCGTGGCAGCGCAATTGCTTGACTTGAGCCGCAATCGGTGTACTCTCGTGACATCGATTTCCCGATTGCGGTGGGGCCGCATCGGGGAAGGGCGGCACATGCGAAATCGGACGACGCACATCGTGACCTTGGCCATCGTGGCCCTCCTCCTCAGCGGGGTGGGCGCGACTGCGTTTGCGGGCGGTCCACCGCCTCCACCTCCTCTCCACCGGCTCCGGTGGCAGCAATGGCGGCGGATCGACCAGCACCGGCGGACCGACGATCACCGGCGGATCGACGAGCACCAGTGGGTCAACGAACACCGGCGGCGGCACGACCACGTCGACCTCGAAGCCGCAGTACCCGCCGGCCGCCGCGACGCATCTCAAGGCGTCGCACGCCAAGGCCGGAGTCATCGCGCTGAGCTGGCAGATGCCTTCGAGCAAGGCAATCCACGCGGTGATCGTGCGCCGCGGCGCCGGACTCGACTGCCCCGCATCGACGACCGACGGCGTCGCAGTCGGTGGCCAGGCCGTGCGCCGCACGGCAAGAGACGCCAACGTGAAGCCCGGCGGCCGGTACTGCTACTCGGTATTCACGGTCGGCACGTACGGCTCGCGCCCCGGAGTGCATACAAGCGTTTTCGCCAGCCCGCCCGCCGCAGTCAGCGGCGTGATCGCCGGGGTCAAGAGTGGGCACGTGGTGATCAGCTGGAGGCCCGCCGGCGGGGCGTTCGCCTACACCGTCGTCGCAAACTCGACGAGGTGCGCCACGTCAGTGCAGGACGGCCGTGTAGTGGCAAAGACCCAGGGGCGCACCGCCACCGACCGCAACGCCGTTGCCGGCACCCCCAACTGCTACGTGGTGTTCGCCGGCGATCGATTCGCCAACTTCTCGGTGCCCGCGCAGGCAGACAGGGGCCAGATGGTCGGACTCAAGACCGTGGCCGCCTCGCAGTCCGGCAGCGGATCGTCGGCGGCTGCAGCGTCGTCCTCGGGCCTCAGCTCGAACCTGACGCGGATCGTCGCGATCGTCGGCATTGCCGTACTGCTGCTCGCGGCCGTCGCCACGCTCCTGGTGCGCGTCATGAACCGCCGCCGTGACGACTGGCAGTACAGCTCGGGCCGCGACTCCGGCCGGGTGGCGCTCGGCAACTACTCGACCGGCGCCCTGGTGATTCCCGCCGTGATCGCGCTGATCGGATTCGCGCTGCTGGTGGCCGTGGCGGTGTCGCTGTGACAGGCCGGGTGCGGCTCGCCGCTGCAGTCGTCGGCCTGGCGGCCCTGGCTCTGGTGCCGGGTGCGTTTGCAACCACCGGCAGCCCGTTCTCGGCCAACGATCCCGATCTTGGCACCATCAACGTCGGCAACACGAGCTCGGCCACCACGGTGACGATCACCAACGGCGATACGGCCGACCACATCATCGACACCCTCGCCGTGACCGGCCCCGACGCGGGCCAGTTCGGCCTCACCAACAACACGTGCAGCGGATCGACCCTGACCGCCTCGGGTGGCTCGTGCACCGTCGGCGTCACATTCTCGCCGACAGGTGCCAACGGCGCGCGCAGCGCCCAGATCGACGTCAACTACGACGGCGCCACCACCCCGGCCACCGAGGTGGATGTCTCGAACCTGAGCGGTACCGCCAACGTGCCCACTCCGGCCGTGAGCGTGCCCGCGACGCTTGACTTCGGCGGCGTCAAGGCCGGCACCACCCAGAGCCGGACGCTGACGGTGCAGAACACGGGCACCGCGGCGCTCCACGTCACCACGGTGGGCAAGTCGGGCTCGGCCGCGATCACGGTGCCGCAGGCCAACAACAGCTGCCGTAACTCCACCGTCGCGGCGGGCTCGAGCTGCACGATGACCGTCAACCTGACGCCCACCAAGGCGCTCGCCTACAACGCCGTGATCACGATCAACGACGACGCGGGCAGCGGCAGTCAGCAGGTTACGGTGACGGGCGCACTGCTCTCGAACTACGTGACACTGTCGACGGCGGCGTTCACCAGCACGATCGTGGTGGGCCATTCCTCGGCCGTGCACACGGTCACCGTTACGAACCTCAGCTCGAATCCGGTGACCGTCTCGAGCCTGGCCGTGTCGGGCAAGAATCCGCGCGCCTTCGCGCTCGGCAACAACCAGTGCACAGGCCAGGCGATGGCCGCAAACGGCGGCACGTGCACGTTCACGGTGCAGTACAACGCGACCGCTGCAGGCACGCAGACCGCGACGATCGTCGAGACTGACGACGCTCCTGACGCCACCCACGGCCTGCCGCTGACCGCGAAGGGTGCCCATCCGCCGCCGGTCACGGGGCTGCGCGCCGTGTCGTCGTGCACTGCCGTGGCGCTGACCTGGAACAAGCCGAACTACAAGGGACTCGTTAGCTCGCGGGTGATCCGAAACGTCAAGCGCATTCCGCGCACCCCGACCGACGGCACGCTGGTGAGCCACCCCTCGGGCCATCTCACCAATACCGGCCTGAAGCGCCTCACGACCTACCACTACGCCGTGTGGGCAACCTACCGGTTCAAGGCCGGCGGCCCGCTCTACTACTCGGTCAGGGTGGCCGTGAGCCCGCACCTGGGTCGCATCTGCACCCCGGGGAACAACTCGCGCATCGCAAACCACACGCCGACGATCACGTGGAGCCGCTACGCGGGCGCCTGGGGTTACGGCATGTACATCTACAACCACGGCAGGGCGATCGACGGCTGGGCGCGGCGCAACACGACCCCGCACTGGAAGGTGCCGTCGAGCTGGACATTCAAGGGCGTGCACCGCTCGCTGCAGTCCGGCCAGTCGTACACGATCTTCCTCTACGCGTACACCAACGCGCACAGGAAGGGGATCCTGATCGCAAGCTCCGGCTTCCACGTGAACTGACTCACGGCGGCCGGTAGCCCAGCGCTGCCGCGGCGAACAGCAGGAACTGGGCCGTGGGCGCGAGTACGACGTACGCCCGGTGCACGGTCGGCCGGCGCAGGCCCAGGTCGGCCATCGCAAACGCCAACGGAAACGCGACGAGCCCAAACCGGCCGACCGAGTAGAGCACGCTCGAGAGCAGAGGCAGGATGAATACGCCTGCGACGAACAGCATGTCCTCGTCGCGCGTCGCCCGGAACTTGACCTGTTTCCAGATGGGAATGAGCAGCAGCAGGTAGGCGATCACGGTCAGGCCACGCGCCAGGTAGAAGACGTCGTGGGTGGTCGCAAACCGCCAGAACTGGTCGATCTCGGGCCACAGCGGGAACGAGGCGTGCCCGCCCCACTGGCTCTGGATACGCACCATCGCCAGGGGATCGCCGACCGCATGCCACAGAAGCGCTCCCTGCGCCAGGAGGCCGGCGGCGGGTGCCGCGGCCAGAGCCCACGCCGCAAGCGTGCGCCGCCGCCACGCGCGCAGCGCGAGCGGGGGCACGAGCGCGACGGCGGTCACCCGCGAGAGCCCGGTCAGAAACGCCAGCGGAATCGCCCAACCGTCACGGCGCCGGTCGGAGAGCACGAACAGCCACACGGTCAGGGCCAGGAAGACGCCCTCCGAGTACGCGAAGACCAGCGCGAAGGCATACGGCGAGAGCACCAGGTAGAGCAGCGAGCGGCGCGCATGGTCGCCGGAGAGGCGGTCGCGCGCGAGCACGAACATGCCGAACATCGCCGCGAGGGTCGCGAGGTTTGCCACCGCCATGGCGGTGATCGCATCGCCGGTCTGGAACACCTCGCGCCACGCCCAGATCAGCATCGGAAAGAGCGGGAAGAACGCCACCGACAGGCCGTGCCCGTACCAGTGCCGGCTGATCTCGACGTAGTAGACGGTGTCCCAGCCGGTCACCGCAGTCCACGGCTGCACCTGCCAGTGGGCGACGGCGCGATGCCAGCCCAGGTCGTGCGTGAGCACCACGCCCGCGGCGATCACCGCGATGCGGCTGGCGAGCCACAGGCCGACTACCCAGCGGATCATGCTGCGAGTGTCGCGCCGGGCCAGCGCCGCGAGCCAGGTGGGGCGCGCCTCATGCGCATCCGGGGAAGAGCCGATATCCTTCACCATCCTGGAGAGGTGGCCGAGTGGCTGAAGGCGCCCGCCTGCTAAGTGGGTCTGGGGGGTAAACCTCCAGCGAGGGTTCGAATCCCTCCCTCTCCGTTTCAAGACAGCGCGAGCGCCACCCCAGGTTTTCCGCGTAACCATGCGGTGGCAGTCTCGCACACCACCGCTCCGCTGCGGGCGGATAAAGCGCGGTTCAGGTAGTGGGTCAGATACCCACCACCCGGTCGGCACCGCTGCCGGCCGGGTGGATGGAGACCAGAATGCCGTGCACTGCTGAGCTTTCACCCACGTCGGCCTTCTGGCCGGGGTTGAGGACGTTCACGTTGGCGCGTCCAGGCTCACGCTTGGGCCAACGTCCCTTGGGCGAGAGCACTACCCCCTGCTGAACGTCCTCCGAGAGGCGCAGCACAAGCGTCAGGCTGCCGGTCTCATTGGAGAGCGTCACCGAATCGCCGTCACCAAGACCCCGGTCGGCCGCGTCGTGCGGGTGAAGGAACGCCGTCGCGTCGCCCCATCGCGCATCGACCTTCCGGTCGTTGGCGAAGGTGTCGTTCAGCGACCACTCAGAGGCAGGCGTGAGCAGGCGCAGCAGGCCGTCAGCCGGGCGCTCGTCGGCCCACGGTTGGGGTAGGCGGGGCAGGCCATCGCGCTCGGCTTGCGTCGACGCTATCTCGATCTTCCCGCTCGGGGTGGCAAATTCCAGATCGGCGAACTGCATCACAGGCTCTGGCACCAGCGCAACCGTCCCGGCGGACACCAGCTCGTCGAAGCTTGCAACCACGCCCGACTGACTCAGGAGCGCCGCGATCATCGCCTCGTCCGATTCGTAGAGCTCCTCCTCCACGAATCCCATCGCCCGTGCCAGGCGACGGAAGATCTCGGTATTCGGCAAGGCCTCGCCGAACGGCTCGACCGCCTTTACCTGTGCCGACAACGTCAGGTCGAAGTACGGCGCAAGGAGGTCGTCGAACTCAAGAAAGCTGGCGGCCGGCAGGATCAGGTCGGCGTAATCGGTGGTGTCAGTCGGGAACAGATCGACGACCACCGTGAACAGATCCTCGCGCTCGAGGGCAGCTCGCAGCCGCGTTTGCTCGGGGTTCGAGGCGGCCGGATTGATGTTCCAGCAGACGAACGCCCGGGCCGCATCCGGATCCTCGAGCGTCGCGGCAAGCTCCATGTGGCTGATCGGGTCGGGGGGATTGCCCAGATGCGGCGCAGTCAGATAGTCGCCGTCGATCGCCAGCTGGTCGTTCAGATAGGTGAACCCCGCACCCGGCTTGGCCAGGTTCCCGGTCGCTGCCGGAAGCAGTGACACCGCCCGCACCACGTTGCCCCCGGTCGGCTGGCGCTGCAGACCCTGGCCGATCCACAGCAGACTCGGGCCCTTGGCATAGATCGTCGCCGCCTCCTCGATGAGCGATGCCGGCACTCCGGTGACCTGCTCGGCCCATACCGGCGTGCATGGTGCAAGCGACGGAGCGAGCTCGTCCCAGCCAAGGCAGACGCGATCCACGAACGACTCGTCGACCAGCCCGTCTCGGGCGATCACGTGCAACAGCGCAAACGCCAGCGCCGCGTCGGTGCCAGGCGCCGGCTGCAGATGCAGATCGGCGACCGCAGCGGTGCGGGTGCGCAGCGGATCGACCACGATCTTGGTGGCGCTCGACGGAGCCAGCCAGTGCTCGTACTGATGCGGGCCTGACGCAGCCGGGTTTGCCCCCCACACGAGGATGCAGCCGGCGTCCACAGCGGTGCGAGGATCGAACCCGGTGACTGACGATCCGTACAGGTAGTCAAGTGCCAGGTGGCCGGCCTTGTTGCACACCGAGTCGGGATCGACCTCGGTCGCGCCCAGCCGATTGAAGAACCGCGTGGGAAACCCGAAGGCGAGGATCGAACAGGTACCGGTGTAATGCGCCTGGAAGATCCGCGCCGCATCCTCGGCGGCAATGTCGGCGAGGTTCGCCGCGATCTCGTCGATCGCCGCCTCC
Source organism: uncultured Actinomycetes bacterium (assembly GCA_963796875.1). Classification (GTDB taxonomy): domain Bacteria; phylum Actinomycetota; class Thermoleophilia; order Gaiellales; family JAICJC01; genus CAVPTL01. The sequence continues at coordinate 52,736 of CAWCNL010000001.1, read as the reverse complement.
CACGACACCGGCTCGAAACGCCCCTCACCCTTCGCACCAACCCTTCGCAGCGGACGCGTCAAGCGCGAATCGGCGTCCAGGAACACCCCGTTGTAGCCAATCGTGCACTTGCGACAGAGCTTGCCCCGGCTGATCGCGTGATCCGGGTCTCCGCGCACATGATGGATCGAGCCGTCGTCGCGAACCGCGACCAGCACACCGCACGCGTCGTAGCAATCACGCGGACAGACGGTACGGACGATGCGATCGGCCATCACCGGATTGCAGCCGAGCACTCGCGGTTTGTCAAGCGCCGCGTGCGTCCTCAGTCTTGCGCCGCGTAGAGGCGTTCGATCAGTTCGATCTGCGCCGGATTGATCGCCTTGCGCATGGCCGCCGGCGCAAACCACTCCGCCCGGTCGACCTCGGGAATCTCGATCGTCTGCCCGCTACGCGGCGGCCACTCCACCTCGATCCGCTCGCTGACGATGGTGGCCGGATCCAGATCGCCCGCCAGCGCGAACCCGCGAACGACCTTGCCGCCGCGCTGGCGGATCTCGCCGAGGTCGAGCGCTGCGCCGCCGGGCGGCTGATGGCCGAGCTCCTCGGCGAACTCGCGGCGAGCGGCGCTCAGAGGCTCCTCGCCCGGTTCGATCTCGCCCTTGGGGATCGACCAGGCACCCTCGTGGCGGCGCGCCCACATTGGGCCGCCGGGGTGCACGAGCAGGACCTCGAGGTCAGCGCCCATGCCGCGGTAGAGCACCAGGCCGGCACTCGTCTTCGGCATCGCTCACCGCGGTTGGAGGGCCGGCATGTAGCCGTCCTTTTCGAGCCAGTGCCCGCCGTCGATGGTGAAGTTCTCGCCGGTCACGTATCCCGCGTACCGCGAGCACAGTGCGGTCGTCCACCAGGCGATCTCCTCGACGCTCGCCAGCCGCCCCAGCGGCACGGTCGAGGCCACCCGGCTCTCGTCCTCGGGCGTGGGCCAAAGCGCCGCACCGGCGCCTTCGGTGGCCGTCGGGCCTGGGCAGATGGTGTTGACGCGAATCTTGTGCGGCGCCCACTCGACCGCCAGCGTGCGCGTCATCGCCACCAGGCCCGCCTTGGCCGCGGCCGAATGCACGGTGCCGGGGCCGCCTGTCCAGGCGTAGCTTGCGATCACCGAGAGGATCGCCCCACCCTCACCCTGGGCGATCATCTGCCGACCCGCCGCGCTGGTGCAGAGCCAGCCGCCGTCCAGCACGATCGACGTGACGGCGCGCCAGCCGTTGGGCGAAAGCTCCTCGGCCTTGACGACGAAGTTTCCGGCGGCGTCGTTCACGAGCACGTCCACGCGGCCGTAGCGCTCGACCGCCGCGGCGACCATCGCATCGACCTGCTCGGGCACGCGCACGTCGGTGGGCTGCGCCGATGCCCGGCCGCCCTCCACCTCGATCAGCCGCACCGTCTCCTCCAGCGGCTCGGGCCGCCGCCCGGCGACGACCACCGCAGCGCCCAGGCGGCCGAACTCGCAGGCCATCGCGCGGCCCATGCCGCTGCCCCCACCGGTGACGATCGCCACCTTGCCGTCGTACGTTCCCTCGGCTAGCACCCGCTCATCCTTCCACGGCGACGACGCGCGCGTCCAGTCCAAGCGCGCCATCCGGCGTCACCAGCAGCGGATTGATCTCGATCTCCTCGATGTCGGCGCGCGCCGCGGCCACCCGCGAGAGCGCGACCGCCGCCGCCGCGGCCGCGTCGATGTCGACCGGCGCACGGCCCCGCGCGCCCTTCAGAAGCGCCACGCCGCGCAGGCTCTCGATCAGCCGCACCGCCTCGGCATGGTCGAGCGGAGCAAGGCCGACCGCGATGTCCTCGAGCACTTCGGCGAACACGCCGCCCAGGCCGACCATCGCGATCATGCCGAACCGCGGGTCGCGGCGCGCGCCGATGATCATCTCGACGCCCTCGCTGACCGGGGCCGACTGCTCGACCGAGAACTCCTCGGTGCCGAGCCGCGCGGCCATGCCGGTGATCGTGTAGTCGAGCTGCTCGGGATCGCAGATACCGACCGCCACGCCGCCCGAGTCGGACTTGTGCAGCAGCCCCATGGCCTTGACCACGACCGGAAACCCGAGCGCGGCGGCGGCCGATTGGGCGTCGTGGGCGCGCACGCGCCGAGCCTCGGCGAATCGCACGCCACCGCGGGCCAGCAGATCGCGCGAGCCGAAGTAGTCGGTCTGAAGCGGCGAGGTGTCGGCCTCGGGCAGCGACGGAGCGCCGGGCCGCTGCAGGTCGTCGTGCAGCGCGGCGAGCACGCCGGTGGCCGCCTCGATGGTGGCGTAGACAGGCACGCCGCCCTCGCGCAGCGCCGCCGAGGTGGGCGCGTTGGGATACATGGTCTGCTCGACCACCGGGATGCCGGTGTCGGCGACTGCGCGGGTGATCTCGCGGGCCACCGCCACCTCGCGGTCCTCGAACTCCGGCGAGTAGTCGGCGTAGCCGCCGAAGTAGCCGGTCATCAGCACCGCGTCGACCTCGCCCGACTCGCACAGCGCGCGCACGACCTTCGAGTAGCTGAAGAAATCCTGCTCACCGCCGCCGGCCAGATCGACCGGGTTGCGGGTCGCGGCGGTGGGCGGAAGCTGGCTCGCGATGCGGTCGGAGAGCGCGGCCGAGAGCGGCGGCAGCTCGAGCCCCACCGCGTCCACCTGATCGCAGGCGATCGCTCCGTGGCCGCCGCCGTCGCCGAGCACGGCAACGCGTGATCCGCGGCGGCGCAACGGCTGCAGCAAGGCCTGAGACAGGTCGATCAGCTCGCTCGGCGTGCGCACCAGATGCGCGCCGGCCGCGCGGCAGGCGGTCTCGACCACCGCGGTTCCGCTGACGAGCGCGCCGGTGTGCGAGGCCGCCGCCCGCGCGCTTGCAGCACTTGCCCCGACCGTCAGTACCACCACCGGCTTGCCGCACGAGGCGGCGGCGTCGACGAACGCGCGGCCGTCGCGGAAGTCCTCGATGTAGACGGCGATCACCTCGGTCTGGGCGTGAGCGCCCATGCTGGCGATGAGCTCGGCCAGGTCGACGTCGGCCTGGTTGCCGAGGCTTGCGAAGCGCGAGAAGCCGATGCCGTAGCTGCGCGCCCAGATGCCCATCTCGAGAGCCAGGTTTCCGCTCTGCGAGATCAGGCCGATCGAGCCGGGCGGAAACTCGTTGGAGCAGAGTCCGAGGTCGGCCGACTGGTCGTAGACGCCCAGGCAGTTGGGGCCGAGCAGCATGGCGCCGGCGTCGCGCACCCGTGCGACGAGCGCCCGCTCGCGCTCGAGTCCTTCAGCTCCGGACTCGCCCAGGCCGGCGGTGATCCCCACAAACGCGCGGGCGCCCATCGCGAGGCCGTCGTCGACGGCCTCCTCGAAGGCGACCGCCGGTACCGACACCACCACCAGTTCGGGTGAGTCGGGCAGATCGCGGATCGACCGGTAGGTGTCGCGGCCCAGCACCGGCGTGCCCTTGCGGTTGATCAGGTACACCGGGCGTCGCGCCTCGCCGTTCAGGGCGCCGCGGGCCAGCCAGTTGCCCCACTTGGCGGGGTCGTCGGAAGCACCGACGATGGCGACGGAGCCGGGGTCGAAGAGGGCGGTCAGATCTCGTTGCATTGCGCGCCGTATGCTGACACGCCGGATCGGCTGGACGCGGCACATGCCTTGCGCTTGCAATCCGCGATTCGCTGTGGCAATATATAACCATTCGGTTCTAGAAACTATAGGTTATTCATGGAAGATCAGCTCAGCACCGTATTCGCGGCTCTCGCCGACCCCACCCGGCGCGCAATCCTTGCGCGGCTGGCTCGGGGCGACGCGAGTGTTGCGGAGCTGTGCAAGCCGTTCGACATGTCGCAGCCGGCGGTCTCCAAGCACCTCAAGGTGCTGGAGCGCGCCGGGCTGATCTCACGCAGCCGCCAGGCGACGGTTCGCCTCAGCCACCTCGAGGCCGAGCCGCTGCGCGAAGCCACCGACTGGTTGGCGGCCTACCGCGAGTTCTGGACCGAGAGCCACGATCGACTGCAGGCGATCGTCACCGAAGCACGCAAACGACCACCCACCTAACACACGAGGAGCACACCATGGGCACCACCACCATCACCGCCGAGCCCGGAATGCAGACCATCATCATCGAGCGCGAGTTCGACGCCACCGAGGCCGAACTGCGCAACGCATTCCTGGATCCCGACCTCTACGCCCGCTGGATCGGCCCGCGCCGCCTGACGACCGAGGTCGAGCACATGGACACCTCGCCGAACGGCTCGTGGCGGTTTGTCTCGATCGACCCCGACGACGGTAACCGCTACGCCTTCAACGGCGTTTATCACGGCGATCCACACACGGGCTCGATCGTGTCGACGTTCGAGTTCGAGGGCACCCCCGGTCACGTGTCGCTCGACACCGCCGAGTTCGAGGAGCGCGACGGCACGACCCTGCTGCGCCAGATCGCCGTGTTCCAGCGGGTCGAGGATCGCGACCAGATGATCAAGTCCGGCATGGAGACGGGCGTGCGCGAGGGCATGGATCGCCTGGACGAACTCATGAACGCATAAAAGGGGACAGTCCCCTTTTATGCACCGGGGCATAGACTTCGCCGATGACGGCCTGCCCCTCCTGCGGCACCCAGAATCCTCGCCGGTGCAAGGTTCTGCTCCCACTGCGGTACGCCCCTCGCGGCGCAGGGGACGGTCACCACCGAGGAGCGAAAGCTCGTGACCGTGCTCTTCGCCGATGTCGTCGGGTCGACCTCGCTCGGCGACCAGTTCGACGCCGAGCTCCTGAAGGAGCTGATGAGCCGGTTCTTCACCGCCATGCGGGCCGAGATCGAGGCCGAGGGCGGCACCGTCGAGAAGTACATCGGCGACGCGGTGATGGCGGCCTTCGGCGTGCCCGTCGCCCACGAGGACGACCCCAACAGGGCACTCCGCGCGGCACTTCGCATGCGTCGCCGGCTCGACGTGCTGAACGACGAGCTGCGCGGCGAGTTCGGCGTCGACCTCGCGATCCGCATCGGGATCAACACCGGCGAGGTGGTGGCGGTGACCACGCCGAGGGCGGGTGAAGCGATGGCCACCGGCGATGTCGTCAACGTCGCCTCGCGGCTGCAGCATCTGGCCCCGCCCGGCGGCGTGATCGTGGGCGAGCGCACCGCAACGGCGGTGCGCGGATTTGACCTGGCACCACTGGACGGAGGGCTCGACCTGCGCGGTAAGTCGCAGGGCTCCGCCGCGTTCGAGTTGCGCGGCGAGCGCCGCGAGGACGCCAGCGGCATTCCCGGCGTGCGCACACCGATCGTGGGCCGCGATCACGAACTCGGGGTGCTGCGCAGCCTGCTGCAGCAGATCGAGAGCGAGGAGCTCGCACACCTCGTCACCATCTACGGCGACCCGGGCGTCGGCAAGAGCCGGCTCGTTGCGGAGTTCACCGGCTCGTCGGGCGCGCGCGTCGTGTGGGGCCGCTGCCTGGCCTACGGCGAGGGAGTCACATTCTGGCCGCTGATGGAGATCGCGAAGGCCGACCTGGGCGTGCTCGAGACCGACTCACCCGAGGTGGCGCTGGGCAAGGTGCGGGCGCTCGCGACCACCGCGCCCGAGCTCGAGTTTGCGGTTCCCGCGATCGCCTGGACGATCGGCCTCGACGACCCTGACTCGCCGTTGGCCGACCTGCCGCCGCCCGCGGTCAGCACCGAGATCCGTAATGCGTGGCTAGCCTTCTTCGCCTGGATGGCCCGCTCGGCCCCGTTGATCGTGGTGATCGATGACATCCACTGGGCCGATACCGCCATGCTCGATCTGCTCGAGGAGCTGCCCGACCGCATCCCCGCACCGGTGATGTTCCTGTGTCCGAGCCGACCCGAGCTGACCGCGAAGAGGCCGGGCTGGGCAGGCGGCAAGCGGCGATTCTCCAGCCTTCCACTCGACCCGCTCGGTGCCGCCGACGCCGACACGCTGATGCGGCTGCTGCTCGACATCGACAAGCTCGACGCCAAGCCTGCGCTCGCGCATCCTGGCCCGGGCCGAGGGCAACCCGTTCTTCCTGGAGGAGATCGTGCGGCGGTTGATCGACGCCGACCTGATCGTCGAAGCCGACGGTGGGTGGACGGCGACCGCCGAGATTGCAGACGTCGACATTCCCGACACCGTCCAGGGCGTGCTGGCAGCCCGCATCGACCTGCTGCCCCCCGACGTCAAACGCGCGGCGCAGTTTGCAGCTGTGGTCGGGCGCGTGTTCTGGCCGGGGGCCGTGGCCGGCCTGCTGGACGAGGACGCCGATCGGGTCGAACAGCTGATCGACGAGCTCGAACGCCGCGACCTTGCGGTGGGAAGCCTCACATCGGTGATGGCAGGCCAGCGCGAGCTGACGTTCAAGCACATCCTGACCCGCGACGTGGCCTACGAGAGCCTGCCGCGGCGCAGCCGCCCGCACGCCCACCAGCGCGTGGCCGAGTGGATCGAGCAGATCTACGGCGACCGCCGCCTTGAGGTGGCCGAGCTGCTGGCCCACCACTACAGCCTCAGCGGCGACCGCGAGAAGGCCCGCGCGTATTCGCTGGAGGCGGCGCGGCGCGATCTGGGCCGGCTCTCGCTCGACCAGGCTGTCGCATTCGCCGCCCGGGCAGCGGAGCTTTCCGACGCGCCCGGCGATCGAGCGGCGGCACTGGCCGTGGAGGGCGATGCCCACTACCAGCTGGCCGACGGCGACAGAGCCTATCCGTGCTGGAGCGAGGCGGTGCAGCTGCTGGAACACACGCCCGGCGCGGATCGGGCGCTCCTCGCAACCGTGTGCGGCCGGCTCGGAATGATGCTGACGCGTGCCTCGGGGCTGATCCCGAACAGGCGGGTACCGGTCGAAGAGGCGCGACACTACGTCGACCTCGGGTTCGAAGCCCTCGACGGCGCCGAGAACGCGACCACCATCGACCTGCTGATGGCCGAAGGCGGCTGGAAGTACGGGTTTCCCGATCCGCCCCCCACCCCGAAGAACTCGATCGCATGACGGCCTCCGCCACCCGCGCCGTCGAGCTGGCCGAGCGGCTGGGCCGGCCCGACCTGGTCTCGCTCGCGCTCGACGTGCTGCAGATCACCGCGCAGCTGCGCGACGACGTACCCCACATGGTGGCGGTGGTCGAACGCCGCCAGACGCTGGCCGACGACGTACACGCGATCATCGACCTCGACGACATCTTCTACATGTCGGCGGAGGCCTACTGGGAGCAGGGCCGCTACCGCGACGCACTCGCCGTCAGCGAGGAGGGCATCGAACGGGTCGCGGCGCTCGGCGGACTGGGGATCGGGTCGGTTCAAGCGCAGCCATCGCCCGGCACCTGATGGGCGACTGGCAGGCAGCGATCGACTGCACGCAGTCCGTGGTCGACCGCTACGGATCGAGCACGCCGGGATTTCTGCGGGGACTGACGGCCGTCGCCGAGTACTCGCTCTGCGCGCGGGGCCGCGGATCGGAGGCCACCCAGCTGCGCGCGTTCAGCTGCGCACCCCGATGCGCCTCTCCTATCCGGGCGCTCGCGATGCTGGCCGAAGGTGCACCCGCCGACGACTCGCTGGACTTGCTCGACACCGCCGGTCTACCCGGCGACGGATACAGCTTCTGGTGGGCCGCACGCGGCCACCTGCTGCGCACCGCGGCTCGATGGGACGAACTCGCCGATCACTGCGCCGCGATCCGCGCACGCACCGTCCGCATCGGCTGGCGGGCAGGGCCGCCGATCGCCGACCGGCTGGAGGGTGCGCTGGCAGCCGAATCGGGCGATATCGCCGCGGCGATCGAGCTCTTCCGCAAGCTCGGTGGCGGGCTATGCCGAATGCGACGCGGCCTGGGAATCAGCGGTCTCGGCGCTCGACCTGGCCGAAGCGCTGATCGCCACTGGCGAGCGGCCTGTGGCCGACGTCGTGCTCGATAGGTCGGCACCGGCGTTGACCAGAGCCGGCGCCGTCCACGAACTGAGCCGGCTGGCCGACCTGCGAGGGCATCCACGCAGCTAGGCGCACCGTGAATCAGCAGTGCCTGGCACCGGTGATTCACTGCAAAGGTCCATTACAACTCCGGTGGCGAAGTCCACCCGCGCGGTGGGGTGCTGCATCCGCGCCGCCGGCGGCAATGGACGAAGTCCTGCAAGGAGGGCCTTCCGGCGACCCTTGCAGCCGGTGCGGCGATCGCACCGCAGCTCAGGTCGCGACCTCAAAAACCAGCGTACCGGCCGTCTTCGCGATTCTGCGGAGGCGCGAGATCTGCCGTCTGGAGCGGCATTCGGGGCCTTCTGGAGGAATTCGTGAAGGCCGCAGCCGGTCTGTAAAGACGCCATGAACGTCCTGTGAGAATCGCCGCGAGCGAGCTTGAAAACGACAAGTCGCGGCCGAACGATGAGGGCGGTAAGGACGTAGCCCCAACCTTGAGGTGACCATGCTCCGCACAAAGCTCCGGATGTTCGCTACCGCCGCCGCGCTCTCGGCGCCGTTGGTGATCGCCGGTACTGCCCACGCCGCACTGATCGGTGGCAGCCCCAGCGGGACCGCATCGCCGAGTCTCGTACTCGCAGTCGTTCGTGGACAACTTCGACTCATTCAGCTCGTCCACCTGGACGCGCTACAGCGGTGTCCCGTCGTGCTGCAAGACCACCATGTGGTCGCCCAGCCAGGTCAGCGCCAGCGGTGGACTTCTGAACATCGCGATCTCCAAGGTCAACGGCAAGTGGACCACCAGCGGCATCTCCAACGCCAAGTCGTCGAGCCAGACGTACGGCAAGTGGTCGGTGCGGTTCCGCATGGACAAGGGCTACGGCACCGGCATGGACATGGCGCTGCGGCCGCAGGGCTCGGGAACGGTGCTGAACTTCGCCGAGGAGTCGTCGCAGTACGGCGCCAACCAGGACACCCAGACCGCCACGCTGCACTACGGCTCGACCATGGTGCACGCCAAGGTTCACGGTGACTTCTCGCAGTGGAACACCATGAACGTGACCTGGACGCCGGGCAAGATCGTGGTCGATCTGAACGGCACGCCCTGGGCCACCTACACCTCGCATGTGCCGTCCACGCCGATGCACCTGACGATCCAGGCGAACGTCGGCTCCAACGGATACGCCGGCGTGAACCCGAACTCGTCGACCCCGTCCACGACGAACCTGCAGGTCGATTCGATCACCGTCTCCAAGTACAACGGCTGAGCAGCTTCAACGCATACCCCGTGCCTGGCACGGGGTATGCGTTTGGCCCCCGGCGTCCGCCTAGCGGGCGTCGGGGCCGTGTACTTCGCGCATCAGTTCGGCCACCCGCGCCCGCTCGGCGTCACCGACGCCGGCCTCGTCGGGCACGGTCAGCGCCAACTGGTGGTGGTTGTTGATCACGTCCACCACATGCCCGGCGCGCTCGTCCCCGCCGAACCGCACCATGTAGCGCTCCAGCAGTTCACGCTGCTCGACCATGTACTCGAGCCAGCCGGGGTACTCACCGCCGGTGACGATCTGCTCGACGCGGGCGGCGTGCTCGGCGGCGCTCGGCGCCGGTTCGCCCAGCGCGTTGGCCAGCTCGGCCATGCAGCGCGGCAGCTCCGCCTCGGGCTCAGGCGTCAGAAAGAGCCAGCGGTCTTCAGGCGGATCATCATGATGATGGTGCCCCATCTCGCAAGCGTAGCTCCAACGCCACCGCGTCCTTGATGAGCTGCCGCCAGTGGTCGCGGGCCAGCGTGCCGAACAGCAGGAACGGCCCGAGCCCCTCCACGAACGCCGTCAGCCGCCAGGCCACACCCTCGGTGTCGATCGCGGGGTCGATCTGCCCGGAAGCCTGGCCCGCTTGCATGATCTCGCTGAGCCCGGCGACCCACTCGCGGTAGGACTCCTCGAGCGCCGGACGCAGCGCCGGATCGAACAGGGCGTGGTTGGTCATCTCGCGCCACAGCACCCAGTTCTCGTAGATGTCGGATTCGTCGTCGAGGTAGACGACCAGTAGCCGCTCGATGCGTTCAGCCGCCGGAAGATCGGCCGGAATCCGCTCCTCGATCTCGGCGGCGCGCTGATCGGCGTACCGAAACGCCTGTACCAGCAGGTCGGAGCGGGTCACGCAGTAGTAGTGCACGAGCGCGGTCGAGACTCCGGCCTCTTCGGCCACGTCGGACATCCGCAGCCGATCGATGCCGACTCTGCCGATGACCCGGCACGCCGCCTCGAGAATCGCTTCCCTGCGAGGCTCTCCCACTCTCAACTCCGCCGTTTGACTGATGACACAGTCAGTAGCCCTACCACGGCGCGAATGCCCACGTCAAGATTGCTCTTATGGGAAGTGCGCTTCGTTGACTCACTCCTGCACTCGTGATTTACTGGATATCCGGCTGACTGACCAATCAGTCAGGGTGTCACCCTCTTATGACCGACGAGCCAATTCGAACCCTGCCAGCCTGGACCTATCGTTCGCGCGACTTCTTCGAAGCCGAGCGACGGGCCATCTTCTGCCACTCGTGGCTTCTGATCGGCCACGTCGGCGACCTGCAGAACTCCGGCGACTTCATCTCGCAGACGATCGCCGGGCGAGCCGATCGTGGTGATCCGCGGCACCGACGGCGAACTGCGCGCGTTCTCGAACGTGTGCCGGCACCGCGGCGCCCGCGTCGCCGACGGCTCGGGCAACTGCGGCAAGGCGCTGCGCTGCCCGTACCACGGCTGGACATATGGCCTTGACGGCAAGCTGCTGGGCGTACCCGAGAAGTCGGGCTTTCCGGGGTTCGACAAGGACGCCAACGGCCTCTGGCCGCTGCGCTGTGAGACGTTCCTGGGATTCGTGTTCGCAAACCTCGACCGCGACGCCGAGCCGCTGGCCGAGGGGATGGGCCCCGCGGCGGAGTGGCTTGCGCCCTACCGTCCCGAGCGGCTGGTGGGCTACACGTCGGGTACCACGGTGTTGCCCATCAACTGGAAGAACTCGATCGACAACTACCTGGAGGGCTACCACATTCCCGTGGGCCATCCGGGCCTCTTGCGGCTGGTCGACTACAAGCAGTACCTGGTCGAAACCAGCGACACGAATGTCTCGATCGCCCGCAGCCCCATGCGCGACAAGGCCTCGAAGAACCGCCAGGAGCGGCTGTATCAGCGGCTGGTGAAGCCGATGCCCGGCCTGCGCGCACCCGAGAACTCGCAGTGGAACTTCATCTACACGTTCCCCGGCATCACGTTCAACCTCTATCCCGACCAGCTCGACATCTGGACGAACTACCCGCTGGACGAGAAGCGCACGCAGACCATCTGGCAGAGTTTTCGCCCGCCCGAGACCGTCGGCCGGCGCGACCGGCTGGTGCGAAAGCTCAATGTGCGCATCAACCATCTGGTGCAGGAAGAGGACAACGAGCTGACCGAGCGAGTGCAGGAAGGGCTCGGCTCGAGCCTCTATCGCGCCGGTGTTCTGGGGGCGCGTGAAAACGGACTCAAACATTTCCATGATCTGATTCGAGATGCGATCCCCGCAGCGCGCATCGACGATGAGCGTGAGGGGCATCGGGCTCTCGCCGCTGAGATGGGCTTGGCGATAGCCACATGACATCTCGCCGCGAGCGTCGTAGCATTCGCGGCTGCTTCTTCGGAGGACTGCGCTGATGCATCCCAAGCGACAGACGTTCCCTGCACAATCGCCGCGAGTTTCTCCGCCGCACCGGAGGCGCGGCGCTCGGACTGACCGGCGGCCGGCGCCCTGCTCGCAGCGCTGCGAGAACACCACCTCCGCACCAGGAAGATCTGAAGACCGGCCCCGGCGGGTTCCCGCTGGCCCGGCCCGACCGACCGGTCACGCTGCCTCGTTGGGAGAAGCCGATCGATTCGGGACCTCAAGCCCGAGACCGGCGGCACCTTCACCATCTTCAACTACCCCGACTACATCAACCCGCCGCTGCTCAAGGCGTTCGGCAAGAAGTACGGCGTCACTGTCAAGGTCACGCCGTTTGACGACATCAACTCGGGCATCTCGCGACTGGCCGCCGGCTCAGTGGCACCCGACGTGATGGAGATGACGCCCGACAACGTCGACCGGTCGGTCGCCGCCAAGCTGATCAAGCCGCTCAACCTCGATTACATCCCCAATCTGGCCAAGAACGTCTGGCCCTCACTGGTCGACCCGTTCTATGACGGCGAGCTCGCGCTACACGCGTGCCCTACACCGCCTATGCGACGGGCATCTTCTGGCGCAACGACAAGGTCACGCGAGGACATCCCCAGCCATGACGGTGCCGTGGGACATCTTCTGGCAGGCCGAGGCCTACACCGGCAAGACGTCGCTGCTCAGCGAGGTGCGCGAGACCATCGCGATGTCGCTGCTGCGCCACGGCGACTTCGACATCAACACCGAGGATCCGAAGAAGATCAACGCCGCCGTGGCCGACCTCAAGCAGCTCTACAACATCTGCAACGTCAAGGTCGGCGACGTCCAGTACGAGACGATCCCCGAAGGCCAAGTCGTACTTGAACCAGGCGTGGTCGGGCGACATCATGTCGGCCTACTTCTACTACCTGCCGAAGGGAACTCCGGCCTCGGTGATGTCGTTCTGGCGGCCCGAGAAGGGCAAGGGGCCGGTGCAGAACGACTGCTGGTCGATCTGCGCGACCACCAAGAAGCCCGTGCTCGCCCACCTGTGGCTCAACTTCATGCTCGAGAACGGCAACGCCTACTCCAACTTCGTCGACTTCAACGGCTATCAGCCGCCGCTGAACGAGATCGATCCCGGAGATCTGGTCAAGAAGGGCGTGATCCTGCCGAACGATGAAGACCGCGGTGATGACCGAGGAGGACCTGGGCCCGACGTCACTGCAGGAGATGCACGCTGACCACCGCGGGCCAGCAGCTGTGGCAGAACGGCTACTCCCAGTTCCTGGCCGGATGAGGACGAGGCCTAGATGTATCCGAAGCGGCTGTGGACGCTGTTCGCGCTTCCAGGCGTGGTCTGGCTGATCCTGCTGTTCCTGATCCCGTTCTATGCGGTGATCGGAGTCGCCTTCGGCAATGTCGATCCCAACACCCTGCTGCCGGTACCCGACCTGGAACCCGCTCCACTGGAACTTCGGCTGGGTGTGCGCAGGCGCTCCAGCGACCTCGCGCCGGGCGGCGTCTACTGGGAGGCGGTCAAGCGCACGCTGATCTATGTCGCCCTGTCGCTGGCGCTCTGCTTCTCGATCGGATATCCCGTGGCGTACTACATCGCCCGCCACGCCGGGCGCACCAAGGCCGTGCTCCTGATCCTCCTGATCATCCCGTTTTGGATCAGCTACCTGATGCGGATGCTGGCATGGGTCAACCTGCTCTCACCCGACGGCCTGGCGACGCGGTTCTTCGACTTCGTCCACATCTCGAACGTGGCCGTAGCGATGGGGCTGCTGACCACGCGCGACGGGTGGCTGAACGGCGAGAGCTTCACCGTGATCATGGCACTGGTGTACGGCTACATCCCGTTCTTCATCCTGCCGCTCTTCGCCTCGCTGGATCGCATCGACAAGAGCCTCCTGGAGGCCGGCCGCGACCTCGGCGGCAGCCCGTTCAAGACGTTCCTGCACGTGACGCTGCCGCTCTCCAAGACCGGCCTTCTGGGCGGCGCGGTGTTGATCGCGCTGCCGATGTTCGGCGACTACTACACCCCGAACATCGTTTCGGGCGCGCCCACCACCACGATGATCGGTAACCAGATCGACCTGTTCTTCCACGGCAGCGCGGAGCCGACGCTCGGCGCGGCAATCACCATCATCCTGTCCGCGTTCCTGGTGATCCTGATGGGCTACTACATGTGGACGGTGCACAAGGCCTCGAAGGACGTGCAGACGCTATGAGCATCACCGAGGCGCCAGTCACATCCACCCATCCGCCCGTGCCCAGGCCGAGCGCCTGGGAGCGGTTCAAGGGCTACATGGTCAACCCGTGGGGCAAGCCGCGGTTCCTGCCGGTGGTCACCTGGGGCTACATGGTGTGGGCGATCCTGCCGGTGCTGATCGCGATCCAGTTCTCGTTCAACGACTCGCGGTCGCTGACCACCTGGGCCGGATTCTCGACGCGCTGGTACTACTCCGATCCCAACTCGGTGTGGAATCAGCCGCAGCTGCGCTCGGCACTCGAGCAGAGCCTCAAGCTGGCGTTCTTCGACGTGCTCATCTCGGTACCGATCGGCGTGGCGCTGGCGCTCGGCCTGGCGCGCTGGCGCGGCCGCGGCTCCGGCTCGTCCAACTTCCTGATGCTGTTCCCGCTGGTCACGCCCGAGATCGTGATGGGCGTCTCGCTGCTGCTGCTGTTCACGCAGCTCTTCACGATCATCCACACCAGCACGCTCGCGCAGGTGCTGGGTCACGTCACGTTCTCGATCTCCTACGTCGTGGTGATCGTCCGCGGCCGGCTCTTCTCGATCGGCAGGTCGTACGAGGAGGCGGGCGCCGACCTGGGCGCGTCGTGGTGGCAGACGCTCCGACTGGTGCTGCTTGCCGCTGCTGGTGCCGGCCATCATCGCGAGCGCGGCGATCGCCTTTGCCATCTCGATCGACGACTTCGTGATCAGCTTCTATCTCTCCTGCGGCGCCAACTGTGACACGGTGCCGATCATCATCTACTCGGCGACCCGCGCGGCGCCACAGCCCAACGACAATGCGATCGCCACGATCATGCTCGTGGTCACCCTCGTTACCGTGGTGGCAGGCTATATCGTGTACCGCTACTTCACCCGCGGAGAGGGCGACAAGGGCGGCGGCATGACAGGCGATCTCGCAGCATTCGACATCTGAAGCAGGAGGCCGAACATTGGCTGGGGAAGTCCAAATTATCGATCTGGTCAAACGCTTCGGCGATGTCGCTGCGGTGGATGGCATCAACCTCGAGATGCCCAGCGGCGAGTTCTTCTCGATGCTGGGTCCGTCGGGTTGCGGCAAGACCACGACTCTGCGGATGATCGCGGGGTTCGAGCAGCCGACCGAGGGGCGGATCCTTCTGGACGGCTCCGACATGCAGTTCACGCCGCCGCACAAGCGCAATGTGAACACGGTGTTCCAGAACTACGCGCTGTTTCCCCATCTGAACGTGCAGGACAACGTCGCGTTCGGACTCAAGCGCCAGAAGACCACCAAGGGCGAGATCAAGTCGCGCGTGGCCGAGGCGCTCGAGCTGGTGCAGCTGACCGGCTTTGAGAAGCGCAAGCCGGGTCAGATGTCGGGTGGTCAGCAGCAGCGCGTGGCGCTGGCCCGTGCGCTCGTGCTGAAGCCGGCGGTGCTGCTGCTGGACGAGCCGCTGGGCGCGTTGGACGCGAAGCTGCGAAAGCAGCTGCAGATCGAGTTGAAGGCGCTGCAGCAGCAGGTCGGGATCACGTTCGTGTACGTGACCCACGACCAGGAAGAGGCGCTCACGATGAGCGACCGCATCGCCGTGATGTCGAACGGCAAGGTCGAGCAGGTGGCCCCGCCGCGCGAGGTCTACGAGGAGCCTTCGACCACGTTTGTGGCCGACTTCCTGGGCGTGTCCAACCTGATGGAGGCCGACGCGCAGGGTCGCCAGGCCGACGGCAACTGCAAGGTGATGGTGGGCCAGTTCGAGATGCATGCGGCCAACGGCACCACCGACAGCACCGGCGCGACGCGCATCGTGATCCGCCCCGAGCGGGTGCAGCTCGAGGACGCTTCGAGCCAGGGGCCCAACCGCATCCCCGGCATGATCGAGCGGCCCGTCTATCTGGGTAACGCGATGCAGCTTCTGGTGCGGCTGGCCAACGGCGACCTGGTGCAGGCGCTGATCCAGAGCACCGGCGGCACCGATGCCCTACCACCAGGGCGACCACGTGACGGTGTACATGCCGGCCGAAGCACTGCGCGTGCTGACCGACACCGGCACTGCGCCCGTCGACGAAGACGCGGTCGCCGCGCCGGCGTAGGAAGAGGCACTCATCGGATGACGGCAACTCGGGTGGTGGTGTGCGACGGGACCTACCCGATGGATCTTGTGCACGAACTGGTGCCGCACGCCGAGTTGGCGACCGTCGCCACGGCCCCCAACGACACGCGGGCGCTGCTGGTCTCGCCCGAGTCGCCGGTCGCGGCGAACGACTTCGCACGGCTGCCGCAGCTGGGCCTGATCGCCACCGCGTCGACCGGCTTTGACCACATCGATCTGGAGGCGGCAGAGCACCGCGGGGTCGAGATCCGCACCGCGGGCGCTTACTGCACCGACGAGGTCGCCGACCACTCGATCGCGCTGATCCTGATGGGGCTGCGCGGTATCCCGTGGGCCATCGCCGCGGCGCGGGGCGGCGAGTGGGACTACCGATCGGGCGGCGTGGCGCGGCAGATCCGCGGGTCGCGGCTGGCGGTGATCGGATATGGCCGGATCGGCCAGGGGGTGGCGGAACGGGCCCGGGCGCTGGGGATGGAGGTGCGCTGGCACGACCCGTTCAACGAGGGCGGCGAGCCGCAGCTCGATCCGCTGCTGGGGTGGGCCGATGCGGTGACGCTGCACCTGGCGCTGAGCGAGCAGACGACCCGGTTGCTGGACGCCCGCCGGCTCCAGATGCTGCGCCCCGGCGCGGTGCTGGTGAACACGGCGCGGGCGTCACTGGTCGACCGCTCGGCGCTGGTTGCCGCTTCGCACGTGCGGGCGCTGTTCGACCACGTGTGGGACATGCCGCCGGCGCCGGACCTGCTCAGCGTGGATCACCTGGTGGTGACGCCGTACATGGCGTGGTACTCCGACGTCTCGGAGTTCCTGCCCTACCGCCGCGCGGCCGACGCCGCCGCGGAGTTCCTCAGCCGCGCTGCAGCGAGCGGCTGATGATCAGCCGCTGGATGTCGGAGGTGCCTTCCTCGATCTCCTCGAGGCGAGCGTCGCGCACCCACTTCTCGACCGGGTACTCGCGCGAGTAGCCCCAGCCTCCGAGCGTCTGGAGCGCAGCCCAGGTGCAGTAGCTCGCGGTCTCCGATGCAAAGAGCTTGGCCATCGCTGCTTCGGCGGGCACGTGCTCGCCGCGATCCATCGAGACCGCGGCGCGGTGGGTCAGCAGCCGCGCGGCGTCGACCCGCGTGGCCATGTCGGCCAGCCGGAACCCGACCGCCTGATGGTGGCCGATCGGCTTGCCGAACGCCTCGCGGGTCTTGGCGTACTCGACGGCGTACTCGAGCGCAGCGCGGGCGATACCCACCGCGCTTGCGGCCAGGTGGATGCGCGACTCGTCGAAGGTGTGCATGAGGCTGTAGAAGCCCTTGCCCTCCTCGCCCAGGCGGCGATCCTCGGGGATCTCGACGTTCTCGAGAAAGACCTCGGTGTTGACGATGGCGCGCTGGCCCATCTTCTTCATCGGCTCGCCGAACGCGACACCGGCGTCGGACTTCTCGACGACGAAGGCGGTCACACCCTTCGACCCCGTGCCGGGAGCGACGGTGGCAAAGAAGCAGTAGTAGTCGGCGATGCCGCCGTTCGAGATCCAGGTCTTCTGGCCGTTCAGGCGGTAGCCGTCGGCGGTGCGCTCGGCAGTGGTGGTCATCGCGGCCGTGTCGGAGCCGACGCCCGGCTCGGTCGAGCCGAGAGCGGTCAGCGGGGGCCTGTCGGTGGTCAGCGGCGCCAGCCAGCGCTGCTTCTGCTCCGGCGTGCCGACCTCGACCAGCGTGCGGGCGAAGAATCCGGCCGACGTGATCAGGTTGCCGATGCCGGCGCAGCCCCAGTTGAGCTCCTCCTGCACGATGCAGCCGGTCAGCACGTCCTCGATCCCGCCGCCGCCGACGTCCTCGGGCAGCATGAACGAGGTCAGCCCAAGCTCGGCCGCCTTGTAGACGATGTCGAGCGGGCAGTAGGTGTCGCGCTCGTCGACCTCGGCCGAGGCGGGACGGATCTCGGTGCGCGCAAACTCGCGCGCGAGCGACTGGATCTCGCGCTGCTCGTCGGTCAGCTGGGCGATGGTGGAAGCTGGATCAGCCACGTCGGCGGCCACGCTACCAGACACCACAGCGTTGCTGCCCCATCAGTCCGCGGCCGATAAACTGCAACGCACCTGGAGAGGTGGCAGAGTGGTTGAATGCGGCGGTCTCGAAAACCGTTGTGCGTCTTAACGGCGTACCGGGGGTTCGAATCCCCCCCTCTCCGTTGCAGGGCCACCGCACCCCAACTCAGCCTCGCGAGATATCCTTCCAGTACTGAGCGTCGCTGCCGGAACGCTCGGGATATGCCGGATAGGGAGGTTGCACATGGGCTCGGACGAGACGCACGCGGTGGGTCAGGAGTCGGATCATCTCGCGCGGCTGTTCGCCTACGGGTCGCGCCGGGTGCGGGAGATGCCGGTGGGCCGGGAATGGGCGCTTGCAGCCGTCACCATCGCTGCGGCGTTCGCCGAGTTCGCGAAGCTCGCGTTCCTGGCTATCCCGGTTCTCGCTGTTTGTGATCAGGACGCTCGCGCAGATCGCGGGCAGCGGTACTCGCGGTTCCTGACTCGGTCGGGGCCCCTGCCGTCAACGTGATCATCCGGCGGCGCCCCGGCGCCACGGATGCATAAAGGGGGACAGTCCCCTTTTATGCACGACCGCGGCTGCGGCAGATGTGCGACCATCAGAGCTTCGTGCGATTGCCGGGGAGGGACAATGAGCACTGACGAGGGTACGAGCAAGCCGAAGCTCAAGCGCAAGGCCTACGAGGCTGAGATGCGCAAGCTGCAGGGCGAACTGGTCGCCATGCAGGAGTGGGTCAAGACCACCGGAGCACGCATCTGCGTGGTCTTCGAGGGAGTGGACAGCGCCGGCAAGGGCGGCACCATCCGCCGCATCACCGAGCGCACCAGCCCCCGCGTGTTCAAGCACATCGCGCTGCCCGCGCCCGACGAGCGCACCATGTCGCAGATGTACATCCAGCGCTACGTGGGCCACTTCCCCGCCGCCGGCGAGGTCGTGATCTTCGACCGCAGCTGGTACAACCGCGCCGGAGTCGAGCCCGTGATGGGCTACTGCACGCCCGAGCAGACCCAGCAGTTTCTCGCCGTCGTTCCGCTGGTCGAACGGGCCATGGTCAACGACGGCATCATCCTGATCAAGTACTTCCTGAACGTGAGCCGCGACGAGCAGACGCGGCGGCTGACCGATCGCATCGATGACCCGCGCAAGATCTGGAAGCTCTCGCCCACCGACCTCGAGTCGTACAAGCGCCGCTACGACTACCTGCGGGCGCGCGACGCGATGGTCATGGCCACCAGCTCGGCGTGGGCGCCGTGGTACATCGTCGATAACGACGACAAGAAGCGCGGCCGCCTCAACGTGATCTCCCACCTGCTGTCGCAGATCCCCTACAAGGCGGTGCCGCGCAGCGATATCAAGATGCCACACCCGCCCAAGCGCGGCGACTACGAGGAGCCCGCCGCCTCGCACCCCAACATCCCGACCCCGTTCTAGGAGGGGTTCACCGCATGACTGACGATACCCAGGCCAGCACGATCGGCGACTCTGAAGCCCCGACCCTGGACGACTCCCCGTGGTACGGGCAGACGGCCGAAGACGTGGCCGCGCGGCTCGATGTGGATCCCGAGAAGGGACTCAGCGCCGAACGCGCCGCCGCCCTTCTGGCCCACAACGGCCCCAACGCCCTGCCGGCCGAGCCGACCGAGCCGGGCTGGCAGCAGTTCCTGGCCCAGTACCGCAGCTACATGCAGATCATCCTCGTGGCCGCCGCCGTGGCCTCGATCCTGATCGGCCAGTTCTCGACCGGCGTGGCCGTGCTGCTGATCACCGCGGTGAACGCTCTGGGCGGCATGCGCCAGCAGGGCAAGGCCGAGAGTGCCATGAACGCCCTGCAGGGGATGCTCAAGACGTCGGCCCGCGTGCGCCGCGATGGCACCGAGGTGAAGGTCGACGCCGACCAGGTGGTGGTGGGCGACGTCGTGCTTCTGGCTGCCGGCGACGACGTGTGCGCCGACGGCCGCATCATCCACTCGACATCGCTGCAGATCGACGAGTCGGGCCTGACCGGCGAGAGCGTGCCCGCGTCCAAGAGCGCCGAGCCGCTGCCCGACCCCAAGCCGCCGCTGGGCGACCAGAGCAACATGGCGTTCATGAACTCGCCGGTCACGCACGGCAGCGCCGTGATGATCGTGACCGCAACCGGCGCCAACACCGAGGTCGGAAAGATCTCGGGCATGCTCAAATCGACGCCGACGCTGAAGACTCCCCTGACCGCGCAGCTCGACACGCTCACGCTGTGGATCGCGGGCGCCGCCGGTCTGACCATCGCGGTCATGTTCATCCTGGGCCTGCAGCGCGGCGATTCGGCGCAGACCATCTTCACCACCGCCATCGCCCTGGCCCTGGCGGCCGTGCCGATGGCGATGCCGACCGTGCTGCAGGTGATCCTCTCGAAGGGATCGACCACACTCGCCTCCGAAGGCGCCGTCGTCAAGAGCCTGGCGTCGGTCGAGACGCTGGGATCGACGTCGGCGATCAACTCCGACAAGACCGGCACCCTGACGCTGAACCAGGTCACCGTGGTCGAGGTGATCGACCCCACCGACCGCTACGAGATCACCGGCACCGGCTACGGGCTGGAAGGCGGCGTCAAGCACGCCGCCGGCAACTCGAACACCATCGAGGCGGCCATCCTGCCGTTCGTCGTCTCCAACGACGCCAAGCTCGAGAACGGCAAGGTGGTGGGCGATCCCACCGAGGGCGCGATGCTGGTGCTGGCCAGCAAGGCCGGGCTGGGGATCGAGCCCACCCGCGAGAAGTACGTGCGCCGCGCGACCCTGCCGTTTGACCCCACCTACAAGCTGATGGCGGTGTTCGCCGACGTCAAGGACGAGTCGGGCAAGGACGTGGTGCGAGCGTTCGTGAAGGGCGCAGGCCCGGCCGTCATCGGCCGCGCCACCACCGCGCTTGCCAACGGCAAGAGCGTGCCGTGGGACGACCACGCCAACGCCCGCGCGACCGAGGAGATGGAGCGGCTGGGCGGCGAGGGGCTGAGGGTGATGGTGGCCGCGACCCGCGACATCGACCCGGCCGATTTCGATCCCGAGGGCGACCTGCTGGCGCAGATGCAGGGCCTGCAGATGACCGCCATGGTCGGCATGATCGACCCACCGCGGGCCGAATCCGGCGACGCGGTGCGCGAGGCCCAGGCGGCCAACATCCGTGTGCGCATGGTCACCGGCGACGACGTGATCACCGGCGAGGCGATCGCCCGCCAGCTCGGTATCCCCGGCGAGGCGATCCTGGGTGCCGACTTCGCCGCGCTCTCCGAGCAGGAGCGGCTGGAGCGGATCGACAAGATCGGCGTGGTGGGCCGGGTGGCGCCCGAGCACAAGGTGCTGATGGTCGACACGCTGCGCAAGCAGGGCCACGTGGTGGCCATGACCGGTGACGGTGTGAACGACGCCCCGGCCATCAAGACCGCCGACATCGGCATCGCCATGGGGTCGGGCACTCAGGTGGCCAAGAACGCCGGAAAGATGATCCTCACCGACGACAACTTCGCCACCATCGTGAAGGCCGTGTCGGAGGGCCGCAAGCTCTACGACAACATGCTCAAGTACATCCGGTTCATGCTCGTGGCGCTGGTGGCATACGTGGTCACGTTCCTGCTGGCGAGCCTGCTGGACATCGCGGCCGGCCAGCCGTTCTCGGCCACGCAGATCCTGTGGATCAACTTCGTCATCACCGCGCCGGTGGGCATCGCGCTGGGGTTGGACAAGGAGACCCCCGGGCTGATGCTGCGAAAGCCGCGGCCGAGGTCGGATTCGATCATGTCGCGCACGGTGATCGCCACGGTCGGCCTGGCGGGGCTCTACATGTCGATCGCCATCCTGCTGGTGATCGAGGCGGGCAAGCACCAGTTCAACAGCACCGCGCTCGGAAGCTCGATGGGCCTCGTGGCGTTCTCGCTGATGCTGGTGGTGGCGGCGCTGGAGTGCCGCGACGAGACGGCCACGATTTTGCGCCGCGAGACGTTCGACAACAACACCGTGAACCTGGTCGTGATCGTCGAACTCGCGCTGGCACTGATGATCGTGCGCGGCGGCGCGCTCAGCGGCCTTCTCAACACCCTGCCGCTGACCGGCCGGGAGTGGCTGATCGGCGCGATTCCGGCGGTGCTGCTGCTGCTGGTGTGGGAGCTGGCCAAGTACTTCGCCCGCCAGAATCCCCAGCTGCTCGAAGAACGTGAATAAAGAGGGGTCAGTCGCCTTTTATTCACGCGGTCCGCTACTGACTACCCGTTGTATTGCTCGTGAATAAAAGGCGACTGACCCCTCTTATTCACCGAGCGCGACGCACCAGAGGTCGCGCGCGGTTGCGGGCTCGAGCCGGCGGGCGGCCGGCGAGATCCCGGGGGCGTGATCGGGCAGCCGCACCCGCACCGCGGCCGGCACCGAGGTGAACTCCAGCGGCGGTTCGAGCACCATCGCCTCGCCGTCCACTCCCACCTCCACCGGCGCGTCGGCGTCGATCCGAAACACCGGCGCAGACCACTCCCGCCACCCGCCGAACCGGCGCCCCTGGCCCGCCGCGTTGAGCCCCGCGAACCGCTGCAGGTCGCCCGCCCCGGCGAGCGTGATCGCAACCACACCCAGCTCGCCGGTGTCGATCCGCTCACGCGTGCCGCGGCCGCCGAACTCGGCGAGCTGGTACGGATTGTTGGAGACCAGGATCACCGTCGCGCCCGTGGCCGCCGCGCCGTCGCCGTCGGTGTAGCGCAGCTCGGGCGCCGCCGCATCCGGGCCCAGAAGATCGGGCAACATCGCCGCGGCGGTGCGCAGCTTCGCGTCGCGGTACTCGGGCGATTGGACGATCTTGGCGTAGAGCCCCAGCGACGCGTTGTTGACGAACACCCGGCCGTTCACCTGCGCCAGGTCGATGGTGCGCTCCACCCCTCCGGCGAACGCATCGAGCGCGCCCACCACGTCGTCGCGATCGAGGCCCAGGTCGAGGGCGAAGTGGTTGCGGGTGCCGGCCGGCACCACCACGTGCGCCACCCCATGCCGGTGCGCGACGCTTGCCACCAGCGCCTGTGAACCGTCACCACCCGCCATGCCGATCACGTCGGCGCCGCGGCTGACGGCCGACTCGGCCAGCTCGAGCAGGTCATCGCCGGGCTGCAGGGTGATCGCCTCGATACCGCGCCGGCCGCACTCCTCGGCCAGCTTGAACCGCTCGGCCTTGCCACCGCCCGAGCGTGGATTCATCAGCAGCACCGGCTTCTGGGCCGCGCCCACCGGGACACCGGGAGTCGGAGCCGCGCGCAGGTCGCGCTCGCTCAGCCCCAGCGCGTGTCGCGCAGTGATGCTTGAAAGCAGCGTCAACGCCGCGACGAGCGCAACCGCCCACCAGGTGATGTCGGCCGCCGCCAGACCCACCACCAGCGACGCGAACCCGGCCGCGGCCACGATCGCGGCGGCGGTGCGGACGGGGCCGCGACGGGTGGCCACATACCAGCTCGCCGCCACGGTGACCGCGGCGCCGCCGATGGCCAGCGCGAGTTCGGGGGCGTTTCGCACCGCACCGACCGCGGCGAAGATGACCGCCACCGGCAACGCTGCAAGCGAGGTCAGAGCCGCCAGCCGGTGCCCCCCGTTCATCGGTCCACCTGTTCCGCCAGGTTCTGCGCCGCCGCGCCGATCACCACGCCGATCGCCGCGCCCGCCGCCACCTCGTCCAACCGGTGAGCGCCCAGATGCACGCGGCTCCAGGCCATCCCGGTGGTCAAGAGCGCCGCCGCCGCCCAGGCCGCCGGCGTGCCCCGCCCGGCGGCGAAGAACGCCGTCGTGACCCCCGCGAACGAGGCGTGACCGGACGGGAACGACGAACCCCAGGCGTCGATCCGCGAGGCCACCGGCCGCTCGCGGCGCACCACCAGCTTGACCAGATTCACCGCGGCGGGAGTGGCCACCTGAGCCGCCGCGTAGGCAGCCAGGCTGCGGCGGCCGCCGCGCGCAGCCAGCGCTCCCGTGAGCGCCAGGGCCGCTGCCCTGCCCCACCCGCGGCCGGCGGCGTCGAAGCTGAATGCGCAGCGATCGAGCGAGATCGAGTCGTTCATTGCGGTGAATCCTCTCGCATGAACGCCTCGAGCGCAGTTTCGAGCGTCGGATAGAAGTGCCGCGGGTCGATTGTGCGGGTCAGTTCGTAGCGCTCGATCTTGCGCCTGACCGGATCCTTGATCTCGGCGAACACCAGCGAGATTCCCCGCGCATTGAGCCATTCGTCGAGGTCTTCGAGCATATCGGCGGCGGTGGTGTCGACGTCGGTGATGGGCTCGGCCGCGATCACGATCCAGCGCGGCGGTGGATCGGCAATCGCGACCTGCATCACCCGCTCGCGAAACGCCCGCGAGTTTGCAAACAGCAGCGGCGCGTCGAACCTGAGCACCACCAGGCCCGGGTGCTGGGCGGCGTCGGGATGCATCGCGATGTCGTGATAGCCGTCGAGGCCTTCAACCTTTCCCAGCACCGCCTGGTACGGCCACCATGACCGCCGAAACACGTTCAGCACCGAGAGCGCCACCGCGATCCCGATGCCCGGCAGCACGCCCAGCAGCGCCACACCCAGAAATGCCGCCACCGAGAGACCGAACTCGGTGCGGCGCTGCTGCCACAGGCGCCTCAGGCCGGGGATGTCGGCCAGCGAGAGCGACGCAGCGATCACGACCGCGGCGAGCGTCGGCTGGGGCAGGTCGCGCAGAAGGCCCGGAACCAGCACGATCATGAGCGTGATCGCAGCCGCGCCCACAAGGCCGGTCACCTGGGTCTTCGCGCCGGACTGCTCGGCCACGGCGGTGCGCGACCCACTGGTGCTGACCGGGAACCCCTGGAAGAAGCCGGCGGCGATATTGGCCGCACCGATCCCGATCATCTCCTGGCTGCCGTCGACCGTCTCGCCGCTGCGATCGGCAAACGCCGAGGCAGTGGCGATGGTGTCGGCCAGCGACACGAGCGCGATCCCCAATGCGCCGCCGATCAAGAGCGGCAGGTCTGACGTCGAGACGTGCGGCCAGGTCAGCGGCGGGAAACCCTGCGGCAGCGTGCCGACCAGCGACACGCCGCGATCCTCGGCGCCCACGATCACCGAGACGGCGATCGACCCGACCACCGCCACCAGCACGCTGGGCACCGCCGGCATCACGCGCCGCAGCACCACGATCAGCCCGAGCCCCAGAAGACCGATCACGAGCGCAGCGCTCACGGTGTCGCCGTTTTGCACGCCGTCGACGAACGCGCGCGCTTCGGGGATGAGGCCGTCGGCGTCGGTCGAGAAGCCGAACAGCTTGGGTAGCTGGCCCACCAGGATGGTGAGCGCAAGCCCGTTCATGTACCCGATCATGGTGGGCTTGCTGAGCAGGTCGGCCACGAACCCCAGCCGCGCCAGGCCGCCGGCCACCATCATCACGCCCAGGATCAACGCGAGCATCGATGCCAGTGCGATGGCCGTGGCGGGGTCGCCTCCCGCGCCCGCCGAGATGATGGTCGCGGCGATCATCGGACCAAGCGACGAGTCGGGGCCGAGCACCAGGATCCGCGACGGCCCGAAGAAGGCATAGCCGATCAGGCACAGGATCGACGTGTAGAGCCCGGTGATGGCGGGGAGGCCGGCGAGCTCGGCGTAGGCCATGCCCTGTGGCACCAGAAGCGTGGTCAGCACCAGCCCCGCGATCAGGTCGCGCGGCAGCCACTTGCGGTTGTACGCCGAGAGGTTGCGCAGGCCGACGCCGATTGCTGGCCGTGCCGAGTGTGGGGAGGCACTCACGGGAGGACCGCCAACGCTAGTGCATGCACGCTGAATCAGGGGTGCTGTGACCGAGGTCTCTTGCGGTCGGCAGGCTGGGAGGTGTACCATCGCCGCTTCGTATGAGAGCGCTCTCACGACCCGCGATGCTCCTCGCGTCGGCCCTTCTGTGCCTCGCGCTCGCGGCGGCGTGCGGCGGCAGTTCGAGCACGTCGAGCGGCAGCGCCGGCGATTCGGGCGGCACTCCGGTCAACGGCGGCACGCTGCTGGCCGGCATCCCCTCAAATCCCGATCACCTCGATGCGGCCCTCTCGGCCACCACCGAGGGCTGGGAGATCCTCAACGCCACCAACGACGGCCTGATGCAGCTGAAGCGCGCCGCCGGCGGTGCGGGCTCCGAGGTCGTTCCCGACCTGGCCACCGCCCCGCCGCAGATCACCGACGGCGGCAAGACCTACGTGTTCCACGTGCGGCCGGGCATCAGGTACTCGCCGCCCTCCACTGCCACCGTCAAGCCGTCCGACGTGAAGGCCTCGCTCGAGCGCGTGTTCAAGATGAACTCGCCGAACGTGGGCTTCTACACCAGCATCGTCGGTGCGACCGCCTTCCAGGCCAACAAGGCGAGCGACATCAGCGGGATCGTCGCCGACGACAAGAAGATGACGGTCACGTTCCACCTGGCCCATCCCGACGGTACGTTCCTGGAGTACCTGGCCATCCCCACGGCCAACGTCTATCCGCAGGGCACGCCGGACAAGGACATCTCGACCGACTCGACCCACCGGGTTGCGACCGGGCCGTACATGATCTCGACCTACACGCCCAACCAGGTGGTCGAGCTGACCCGAAACCCCAACTTCAAGCCGTGGCCCAACACGCCCGCCGGCCACCTGAACGGCATCAAGATCTCGGTCGGCATCACCCCCGAGCAGGCCGTCAACGAGACGAGCCAGGGCAGCCTCGACTACTACTTCCTGAACCCGCCGCCGGACCGCCTCGGGCAGATCAAGGCGCAGTATCCCAACCAGCTGCAGAAGGGCGCCACCGGCGAGATCGAGTACTTCTCGATGAACGAGCTGAGGTACCCGTTCAACAAGCTCGCGGTGCGCCAGGCAGTCAACTACGCGACTGATCGCAACGCCCTTCTGAAGCTCGAGGGCGGCCAGGGCGACGTCAGCGAGAACGTGATCCCGCCGAGCTTCGGCAGCGCCTACGTGAAGCACACCTTCTATCCGTATGACCCGGCCAAGGCCAAGCAGCTGATCCAGCAGGCCGGAGTGCAGGGCGCCGCCGTGACGGTGTGGACGCTCAACACCGACCCTTACCCGGCCGTGTCGCAGTACATGGCCAGCGTGCTCAACTCGCTGGGCATGAAGGCGTCGGTGAAGACGGTCGACGCGTCGGTCTACTGGGATCTGATCGCAAACCAGAAGACCGATCCGCAGATCGCCTACAACAACTGGAGCCAGGACTTTCCCGAGGGCGAGGACTTCATCGACACCCAGCTGAACGGCGAGGGCATCGTCCCGGTCGGGTCGAGCAACCAGTCAAACGTGAACATCCCCGACTACAACAAGCTGATCGACAAGGCGCGGCAGATGCCGCTGGGCGATGCGCGCAACGCGCTTTGGGCCAAGCTCGACGCCGACTTCATGAAGAACAACGCCCCATGGGTGGTGTTCATGAACGCGTCCCGCTACAAGTTCGTCTCGCCGCGGCTGCACGGTCTGGTGTTCAACGGCACCTACTACGACCTGTTCCCGTCGATGTGGCTGAGTCAATAAAAGGTGTCAGCGTGAATAAGAGGGGTCAGTCGCCTTTTATTCATGCGATCCGCTACTGACTACCTGTTGTACTACTCGTGAATAAAAGGCGACTGACCCCTCTTATTCACCTTTTATTCACGCCGGCTTGCGGACTCGCTGAGCGACGAAGATCCCCGTCGCCGCGAGCACCGCAACGGCCAGGAACACCACGGTGTACCCGCGGTCAGCGGCTCGCTCTGCGATGTAGAGGTAATCCACGTACGCCTTCGGAAACCGGCTGATGTCAAGGCCGGTGTCCTCGGCCTTGATGATCGCCGCCCTGAGCGTTTCGTAACCCTGATCGCGCAGGTTCGGCAGCGGGCTCGACGCGATCCGCGAGTGCAGATCCCACACGTACGTGTAGTGAAAGACGGAGAAGAGCAGCGCGATCCCGACCGCTCCCCCGCCCTGCTCGGCGGTCGCCGCCACCCCGGCCGCCTGGCCATGGTCGGCGGCGGGCACCGTGTCCAGCGTGACCGGGTCGTTCACCGTGAGCACGATCGAGAGGCCCACGCCGTAGAGCAGGAGGCCCGGCAGCAGCGTGATGTAGCTGTTCTGGTTCACGCCGAGCGCGAGCACCACGCCGCTGGCCGCCAGAAACCCGAAACCGGTGGCCATGGGCACCTTGCCCCCGACCCGGTCATACCAGCGCCCCACCATCGGGGCGAGGATCACCATCGGGATCGTGGTCGGAATCAGCGC
Source organism: uncultured Actinomycetes bacterium (assembly GCA_963796875.1). Lineage (GTDB taxonomy): Bacteria > Actinomycetota > Thermoleophilia > Gaiellales > JAICJC01 > CAVPTL01. Next base: position 24,546 of record CAWCNL010000001.1, on the reverse strand, counting down.
GAGTCCCGCCTTGGCCGGTGTCATCTGCAGGTTCAGCACCAGGATCAGCGGGAAGATCACCGAGAGGCCCATCTCGGCCATGCCGGCCACGAACTGGCTGACGGTGGCCGACAGGTAGTTGGGGTGCGAGCGCAGCAGCGGAAAGCTCATCACCGGGTCGGCGGCACGCCGCTCGCGGCAGACGAAGAGCACCCCCGCGATCACCGCAAGCAGGATCGGCCCGATCACCACCGGCGACAAGAAGCGTGTGTCTGGGCGTTCGAGAGCCCAAACACCAGCGCCACCAGGGTGAGGCACAGCAGCACCGCTCCCTCCATATCGATGGCCGCACGCTTCTCTGTCGCGGGCGGATCGGCGGGCACGGCCCGCAGGGTCAGGAAGAGCGTGACCGCAAGCAGCGGCAGGTTCACGAGCAGCACCGCGCGCCAGCTGAACGCCGACGTCAGCACGCCGCCGATGGTCGGGCCGAGCGCGCCCGCCACTGCTGCGATGCCGCCCATCAGCCCGAGTGCCGAGCCCTGATCCTCGTGGGGCACCGACGCGCTCACGATCGCGACGGTGGCCGGCAGCATCAGTGCCCCGCCGACGCCCTGTACCACGCGTGCCGCCAGCAGCAGCTCGAAGTCGGGCGCGAACCCGGCCACGGCCGAGGCGCCGCCGAACAGCGCCGCCCCGACCATGAACATCGCGCCGCCGCCCGCGCGTGTCGCCCAGCCGCCCGCCCAGCACCAGCAGCCCGGCCAGCGGCAGCAGGCTCGCGGTCATCACCCACTGCACCGAGGAAGCGCTCACGTGCAGGTTCTGGATGATGTTCGGCAGCGCAAGCGGCACCGCCGTCTGATCCACCAGGATCATGGCGTTCGCCAGGGTCATCGCCGCGATGACCATCGTGCGGCGACCGTCCCCACTCGGTCCGCGTTCACCCATTCGCGGACGAGCATACCGGCCAGACCACGCCGGTCGGCGGGCGTCAGTCCTTGCCGGTGTTGAGCTCGGTGACCAGCGCCGTGAGGGTGCCGGCGAGGTGGGCGAGGTCCTCGGCCGAACTCGCGATCGTCTGCGTCGAGGCCGACGTCTCCTGGCTCGAGGCGGACACCGATTCGACCGTGGTCGACGACTGCTCGGCCAGCGAGCTGACGTCCTGCATGACGCTTGCGATCTCGTCGACCCGGGCGGCCAGCTGCGACACCTGGTCGCCGATCGCCAGGAACGCCTCGCGTGTGCGCTCGACGGTGGCGGCACCCTCGCCGGTGCGCAGGCTGTTGGCCTCGACGGTGTTCACGACCTCGGCCGTGTCGGTGCGAATCTCCTCCACCAGCCCGGCGATCGACTCGGCGGCCTGCTGCGACTGCTCGGCCAGCTTTCGCACCTCCTCGGCGACCACCGCAAAACCGCGGCCCTGCTCGCCTGCGCGGGCGGCCTCGATGGCGGCGTTGAGCGCCAGCAGGTTGGTCTGGTCGGCGAGGGTGGTGATGGTCTCGACGATGCCGCCGATCTGCCCGCTCTTGTCGGACAGCCGCCGGATCGCCGTCGACACGTTCTCGGCCGAGTCGCTCGACAACCACGATCGCACCGGTCGCCTCGAGCGCCGCCTCGACGCCCTCCTGGGCCAGCTCGCGGGTCTCGCCGGCTGCTGCCGACGTCTCGCGGATGATGTCGAGCGCCCCGCCGATCATGCCCACCTGGCGCTCGGCGCCGAGGGCCAGGTTCTCGATCGCCGAGGCGATCTCGTGCACGGCGCGGCCGGCGTCGTGTGAGGTGGTGGCCATGGTCGCGGTTGATTCGCCGAACTGCGTGGCGGTGGCGCTGACCCGCCCGGCGATGTCGCGCACCTGCTCGATCAGCGCCCTGTTCTCGGCAATCTGCAACGCGCCCGCCGCCTGCTGGGCGTTGAACGCCTCGGCCAGCTGGCGCAGCTCGACCGTGCCGGCCGGCTCCAGGCTCGCAACACCATCGCCGCCATCGGCAAGCGACCGGCTGTAGCCGCGGATCGGCAGGTTGACCTGCTTGTGCAGCAGGAGCAGCACCGCAGCCGACGCGGTCGGGATGAAGAGTGCGATCGCGATCAGGATCTCGAGCCACACGTCGGCCGAGTGCTTGGCCGAGCCCGCGGCAGCGGCCGCGCGGCCGTTCATCAGATTCTCGAACTGCGCCACCGGGGTCATGATCAGACCCTTGTCATGGTCGTAGGTGCGGTCGAACATGATCGTTCGCGCCAGCTCGCGCTTGGCGGCGGGGCCGAGCGTTTCGTCGGCTCGGGACAGGTGAAACGCGGCGATGGCAGCGGGCATCCTTGCCTCCGGACACGCCCAGCGCCTCCTCCATCAGCCGCTGCGAGCGCGCCTCGGTGTTGACCAGTGCGTCGGAGTTGTGCTTGGCCTTGTCGAGCAGGGCGAGTTCGTCGGCCGGGGCACCCAACAGCTTGAGCTGCGCGATGGCGTGGTCGCGAGTCCTGGTGACGTTGATCTCGTTCCAGTAGGCGGTCAGGTAGCGCTGGTCGCCGGTCACCGAGAAGATCCGCGCCTGGTTGGTGAGGAAGTCCGACGCATTGCCAAGGTCGATCCCGAGCTGCCGGAACTCTGCGGCGCGCTTGCTGGTTGCTTCGGCGCTCTGCACCTGGTGGCGCGTCAAGAGCACGCATGCGGCCAGGAGCACGGACACCAGTCCGAAGATCGCGGCGGTGATGACCAGCACGGTCGATTGGCGAAACCTCACGGCAACTCCCTGGAACGACGACAGATCTCGCCTCGTAATCGGCGGCGGTAATCGGCCTTCACCCACCATCCTTTTGCTCAAGTCGAGCCGCGCGACGACCGATGGGTGGGCGATGGCAGTGAGGAAGTCCAAGAACGATCTCAACTCGGCGGCGCTCGAGGTGCTCTCGCAGATGCCCGCCGAAATCCCGGCGCTGACCCCTGCCGGCACGTCCGTGCCGATCCGCATCGTCGGGTGGGACACGGGTGCGATCAGCGCCCAGGCGCCCGTCGACGCGATCGAGGCCGAAGACGAGCTGCAGGTGCGCATCCGCGACGACTATGGGAGCGGGCATGACATCACGCTGCGGGTTCGTGAGGTGTTCTTCTACGGCAACGGCCAGCTGCTCACCCAGCTCGAGACCGAGGAGATCGACGAGGTCCTGGGCGAGCGCGCCCACGGCCGCGCTCCGGTCCACAGCCTCGCCACGTTGCGCGTGGTCGAGGCGGCGCAGCTGGTGCAGGGCTTCGAGTTCGAGGTACACCTGCGCGACCTGAGCGAGGGCGGCGTGGGATTCGTGACCGCCCAGCAGCTCCAGGAAGGCGACCTGCTGGCACTCTCGGCCGAGGTTGACTCAGCCCCGCTGGAGATGATCGTGCGGGTGATGCACCAGACGCCCGGCCTCTACGGCCGGCGCCGGTTCGGCGGCGAGCTGGTGGGTGCACCCGAGGACGTACGCGCCGCGCTGGGCGACATCACCGCCGACACCGTCGAGTTCCCCGGCTCCAGCAGCCAGCGGTTCGTGGCCGACGTGGCCTAGAAGCCGCGCCGCCGCCCATGGGCGGCATTCCACTACCCATCTGGTTCATCCCGCCCAGCTGCATGGCGGCATTTGACCTGCTGGGATTGAACATGCTGCGGCCCAGCGAGAAGTGCATCACGTAATCGCACCGCTGGCAGATGAGGAGCTTCATGCGAAACGTGCTGCCGCCGCCGTCGGTCGCCTCCCGGCTGACCTCCTCCTTGAACTCGCTGCGGCCGCAGACCGGGCAGGTGAGGTTGGCGAGCTTCTGCTGGACATCGGCGACGATCGCCGCCTCGGCCGCGGCCGCCGCCTCGGCCCGGGCGCGCTGAGCATCGGCGTCGCGTTCGGCCTGGTCGATCAGGGTCTGCGCGGACGACAGGAGCACCGTTTGCTCCACCTGCTCGTTGTCTTTCCAGTACTCCACCGCAGCGTGCGAGGCCTCGCGGTAGGGCACGTGCTTGTCGCGGCCGAACCGGCCCTGGTCGGGCAGCACGAACTCGACCGAGAGCGACCGGATCTCGCCCGGGCCGTTGCCGCCGGCCAGTTGCACGCTCTTGGATTCGGGATCGATCATGCCAACATCATTGCAGGAAAATCGTCGCATCTGCAAAGACCTCTCATGGAGCCGGCGACAGGAGTATGGTTGTGCTTGCTCTGCCCAGAGGAACCAGCAGACGTGGTGGGGATCGGCCTCCGACGTGTGCAGAGCGCAGACTGACGTCGCGGCCGGGCCGGGTCGAGGCGGCGCCCCATGGAGCGGGGCGCTCGACCCGGCTCTTCCCCTGCGCAACAAACGTGCCTGGCACGTTTGTTGCGTCAGATCTCGACGAAGGCGCCGACCTCGAACACGCGCTCGGCGGGAAGCCCGAAGTAGTGCGCGGCCGGGGTCGAGTTCTTGTGCAGCAGGATGAACAGCCGCTTGCGCAGCGGCGAGAACCGCGAGGTGCCGGTGGGCAGCATCGAGACGTGGTCGATGAAGAACGTGCAGGTCGCCATGTCGATCTCGAGACCGTGGGTGCGCGCCACCTCGAGCGCCGCCACCAGGTCGGGCTCGTCCTGGTAGCCGTACTTCACCTGCACGGCCACGAACCCCATGCCGCAGCCGCGTGATCTCGATCGCGCCCGCGATCGGACACGTGCGGCAGACCGACGGTCTTCACGTTCACCAGCACCACCTGTTCGTGGAGCACCCGGTTGGCTCTGGTGTTGGTGATCAGCGCCGGGGGCACCATCTCGAGCGAGGCGCTCATGTAGACCGCGGTGCCCGCGACCCGCTCGATCGGGTGGTCGATCAGTTTGTTGATGATATCGCCGCACCTGCACCTGGTCGCGCAGGGCGATGCCCGCTGAGGATCATCCGGCCGCGCCGCCAGGTGGTGAGAATCACGAAGAACACGCCACCCACGGCCAGCGGAAGCCAGCCACCGCTTGCCACCTTGGGCAGGTTGGCGGCAAAGAACGTGAGCTCGATGGTGATGAAGAAGGCCGCGCCGGGAAGCACCATCCACAACGGCTTTCCCCAGATCTTGCGAAACACCACGAACGCCAGGAACGTGTTGGACGCAAAGATCGCGCTGAGGGCGATGCCGTACGCGTTGGCAAGGCCGCTCGGCGAGCGAAACGTGATCACCAGGATCAGCACGGCGGCAAGCAGAAACCAGTTGACCGCGGGGATGTAGATCTGGCCCATGATCCTGCCGCGACGTGTGGCGGATGGGCAGCCGCGGCAGGTATCCCAGCTGCATCGCCTGCTGGGTCACCGAGAACGCGCCCGAGATCACCGCCTGGCTCGCGATCACCGTGGCGGCGGTCGCGAGCACCACCATCAGCTTCTGGCCGGTCTGGCCGCCGGGGACGAGCAGGAAGAAGGGATTGGCGGTGTCCGTGGGATGTGCCAGGATCAGCGCGCCCTGGCCCATGTAGTTGAGAACGACGGCGGGCAGCACCATGAACAGCCACGCGCGGGTCACCGCCTTGCGTCCGAAGTGGCCCATGTCGGCGTAGATCGCCTCGGCGCCGGTGACCGCCAGGAACACCGAGCCCAGCGCGAGGAACCCGAGCTTGGGATCGGTGCCCAGGAACTCGAGGCCGTAGCTCGGCGAGAGCGCCGCGACGATGCCCGGCTGCGCTGATCACCTCGCGCAGGCCGAGCACGCCGATGCTGACGAACCACACCACCATGATCGGCCCAAACGCTCCACCCACCGCGCCGGTGCCGAGCCGCTGCACGAGGAAGAGCGCGAGCAGGATGCCGATCGAGAGCGGCACGATCTGCGCGGCCAGCGTGGGCGACGCCACCTGCAAACCCGACACGGCGGAGACCACCGAGATCGCCGGCGTCAGCATGCCGTCGCCGTAGAACAGCGAGGCACCCAGGATGCCAACGAGGACGAAGACCGTGGTGGGCGACTTGACGTGCCGGCGGATCAGCGCGACGAGGGCCATGATGCCGCCCTCGCCCTGGTTGTCGGCACGCAGGATCAGCAGCACGTACTTGAGCGTCACGATCAGGATCAGCGACCAGAAGATCAGCGAGATCGCTCCGTACACGTGCAGGTGGTCGGGGCGCATCGGATGGTCGCCGGCGAAGATCAGCTGCACCGTGTAGAGCGGGCTCGTGCCGATGTCGCCGTACACCACGCCGAGCGCGCCGAGCGAGAGCGCGAGACTGCCCCACCCCGCCGCGTGCGCATGACCGGCGGAGTGGGTTACGCCCGGTAACTCTTCGGCTGTCGCGCTCACTCCCACATCGTGGCAGCGGAGTTCTTAAGGCGGTCTCAAGATCACTTGGGCTACTGTCGCGGCATGTATCTGATCCTGGGTGGCGGCGGCAAGGTCGGCGCGAACCTGGCCGCGACGCTGATCGAAGCCGGCCATGAGGTGACGCTGATCGAGCGCGACGGCCGCCGTGTTGCGATGCTCGAGCAGCGCCTGGCACATGCGGTGCGGGTGGGTGATGTGACCGAGCTGCGGGTGCTGGAGCGGGCCGGTATCGAGCGGGCCGATCTGGTGGTGGCGGTGACCGGCGACGACGAGGACAACCTGATCATGAGCCAGGTGGCGGCCGAGAAGTACGGCGTGCCCAAGGTGATCGCGCGGGTCAACGATCCCCGCAACCAGCCGCATTTCGACATGCTCGGGCATCCATCTGACGGTGTCGGCCACGGCCACGATCCTCGGCCTGGTCGAGCACGAGCTGCCCGAGCACGAGCTGGTGACGCTGCTCGACATGAAGCGCGAGGGGCTCGAGATCGTGGAGTTCGTGGTGGCGCCGACCTCGCCGCTGGACGGCCAGACGGTGCGCGACGTGCGCGTGCCCGACGGCTCGCGGCTGATCTCGCTGTCGCGCGCGGGCGAGTCCGAGATCGTCGACGGCTCGACGGTGCTGGCCGCCGGCGACCGGGTGCTGGCGATCCTCGAGCCCGGCGTCGAGGACGAGCTGCGCGCCCTCCTCACGCCAACCGCATAACCCGTGCCAGGCACGGGGTATGCGCCCCCTCCTATTCAGCCTATTGCACGTTGGGCGAAGCGCAGTACGCTTGTTACATGGACACCGACCGTGACTTCGAGTTCGACGATGCCGACATGCAGCGTCCGCCGCGCAACCTGCTGCTCGCGGCCTTCCCCATCGGTGCCGCGGGTCTGCTGATGCTGACCACACACAACGCCTTCATCTCGTGGGTGTTCGGCCTCGCGCTGATCGCCTGGTGCGCGGTGATGGTGGTGTGGCTGGTGCAGCACGAAGACCGCTAGGCGCCGCTCCAACCCAGGCCCAATCTTCGGGTCGTAGGGTCAGGCTACTGCTCACCGACCCCAGTCGGTGAGGCCGCAGCCAAGGACTCTGCGGCCACCCGGGTCGAGCGGTACGTCTGTCACAGGACGTAACCGCTCGACCCGGTTAGCACGCCCTCTACCCTGCGGGAATGGGCCTGCTTTCCCGCGTCGTCGTCGATACGAGCGCACTACGCGACTCCCGCGACTTCCGGCTGCTCACGCTCGGCACGTTTCTCTCGAGCGTCGGCAGCCAGCTGACGCTGGTCGCGCTGCCCTACCAGGTGTACACGCTGACCGGCTCGTCGCTCGACGTGGGCATCATCGGCCTGGTCGAGCTGTTGCCGTTCGTGGTCGTCGCACTGGTCGGCGGCACGCTGGCCGACCGTTACGACCGGCGCAAGCTCTTGATGCTGGCACAGCTCCTGCTGCTCTCGACATCGCTCCTGCTCGCGTCGCTCGCCGCGATGGGATCGCCGCCGGTCGAGGCGCTCTTTGCGATCGCGGCTGTCGCGGCCGGGTTCTCGGCGCTCGACCGCCCCACGCGCTCGGCGATGATCCCCAACATCGTGGGGCCCAAGCGGCTCGAGCCGGCGATCTCGCTGACCTACGGCCTGTATCAGGTGAGCATGGTGGTGGGCCCGGCGGTGGCCGGCGTGATCATCAGCCAGGTCGGGCTCACGCTGGCCTACTCGATCGACGTGTGCACGTTCGTGGCCATGTTCCTCGCGGCGGCGGCGATGCACGCGCAGAGGCCCGAGTCGACCACCGAGCACGAGCCCGTGCTGAAGGCCATCCGGGCGGGGCTCGGCTTTGCCTGGAGCAAGGGCGAGCTGATGGGGAGCTTCGTGATCGACATCCTCGCGATGACCTTCGGCATGCCGCGCGCGCTCTTCCCGGCGCTGGCGCTGACCGTCTACCACGCGGGGCCCAGCGGCCTGGGCCTGCTGTATGCGGCGCTCTCGGCCGGGGCTGTGGTGGCGGCGTTCACCACTGGTTGGCTGACCCACGTGCCGCGGCTGGGCCGGGTGGTGGTGTTCGCAGTGGCCATCTGGGGCGCGGGCATCACGATCATGGGCCTCACGCATTCGCTTTGGGTGGCGATGGTCTGCCTGCTGGTGGCGGGTGCTGCCGACAGCATCAGCGCGGTGTGCCGCTCGACGATCCTGCAGGTCTCGACGCCGGATCGGATGCGCGGGCGGATGTCGTCGATCTTCACGATGGTCGTCGCCGGCGGGCCGCGGCTGGGTGACATGGAGTCGGGCGTGGTGGCGGCCACCACCAGCCTGCGGTTCTCGGTGGTCTCGGGCGGGGTTCTGTGCATGCTCGGGATCCTGCCGATCGTCGCGGCGTTCCCCGCGTTCTGGCGCTACGGCGAATCGCCCGAATCGCAGCGGCCGGCTACCGGTCGTCGCGGCGGAGGCCGCGCGCGGCGAGGACTGACCCGGCCACGCACAGCACGACGGCCGCGGCGATGCCCGCCCGAAACGCGGTGACGGTGGCGTCGCGCTGGGCGGGCAGCAGCGCGTGCACCGCGAACGGATCGGCGTGGGGGTGCGGCGCCCTGTTCGCAAAGACGAGCGTGATGACCACGCCGATCAGCGGCGTGGCGATCAACCCGCCGAGCCGCGAGACGGTGGTGTTGACGCCGGCGGCGAGGCCCGAGTAGCGATCGGGCGCGGCCTTGAGGGCGGTGGCGGTGATCGGTGCGACGAGGATCGCGAGGCCCAGTGCCATCACCAGCACGCCGGGCAGGGGCACGATCGGGCTCATGCCGGTGACGAGCGTGAGCAGCATGAGCCCCAGCCGACATCACCAGCGGCGCGATCATCAGGTAGCGGCGCGGGCCGTTTCGGTCGGCGGCCCGGCCGAACCGCGCCGCGAGGAAGAACATGACGATGCTGATGGGCAGGAAGATCAGCGACGCGCGGGCGGGCGAGTATCCCACCGCGGCCGACTGCAGGTACAGGGCCAGGTAGAAGGTCCCGCCGCCGAGCGCCGCGTAGACCAGCAGCGTGTAGACGTTGGCGACCACGAACACGCGTGAGCGCAGCAGTTCGTGGGGCAGGAGCGGATTCTGCCGAACGACGCTCGAGGGTGACCAGCAGCCCGAGCCCCGCGAGCGAGAGGAGCGCCGCCCACCAGACGGTGGCAAACCCGCGGTTGGCGCCCTCGATCAGCGCGAACGTGAGCGAGCCGAAGGTGACCGCGAGTGCGGTCGCACCGCCCCACTGCACCGGCCGCGGGTGTTCGGGCAGGCGCTCGTCGCTTCGGCCGAGAAATGCCATGGCCACGGCGAGCACGGCGAACGGCAGGTTGATGAAGAAGATCCAGCGCCACGAGGCGTACTCCACCAGCAGGCCGCCGAGCGGCGGGCCGATCATCGTGCCGATACCGCTCCACGCCGTCCATTGACCGACGGCATTGCCGCTCTCGGCGCCGTAGGTGGCGCGCAGCAGGGCCAGGCTGTTGGTGGTCAGAAGCGCACCGGCGACGCCCTGCAGTAGGCGCGCGGTGATCAGCAGTTCGGTGTTGGGGGCGAGCCCGGCGAGCGCGGACGACGCCGCGAAGGCTGCGACGCCGACGGTGAAGAGCGTCCAGCGCCCGTAGCGGTCGCCGAGTGCCCCCGAGACGATGTAGAGCGACGAGACCGAGAGCGAGTAGCCGAGCATCACCCACTGCTGCGCGGCCAGGTTGGCGTGCAGGTCGCGGCCGATGGTGGGCAGGGCGATATTGACGACGCTGCCGTCGACGAACGCCATCGACGAGCCGATGATCGTGGCGATCAGGATGTAGCGGCGGCGGTTGTCGACCGGAGGCGCTGCGGCCACCTCCGCGGGGACGGCGCTCACCCGCGGCCCCGGCGAGCTTGCAACATCTGCTGCTCACGTGCAACCATTCGGATGATGGGCGTGACGTTCGAACTCATCGATGCACCCTATCCGTATCTGTGTGCCGTGTACCGGTGCGACTGCGGAGGCTGTGCGACGCTCTACGGCCAGGATTCGGGCGACCTGCCGGTGGGCTGGCGGGCGCTGCCGGACGTGGCCGGCGAGCGCCGCGTGATGTGCCCCGGCTGTGCGGCGCGGGCCGAATTGCCGCCGCCGCTGTAACACCTGCGCGCGGATAGAGTCGATACCCACGACATGACGAACCTCTCGCCCCTCCCACCGGCGTTTGCCCAGACCACCGCCGATCTCCATCGCCTGGCGGTCTACGTGATCGCACCGGCGCAGCGGCTGGTGAACGACGAGATCATCCTGCGCGCGACACCCGGCGGCTTCTCGACGTTCGAGTTCGACGGAAGGGTGGTCGGGGTGGACGGCGACCAGCTGGTGGTCGACGGCGCACGACAGCCGATCACGACGCTGCGCGAGGCGGCCGCGGCGGTGGGCATCGAGCCCGACGTGGCCCAGCAGGAGCAGTTCGATGTGCCGCCCCACGGCGACCTGGACGAGCAGCTGGCGGTCGACGCCGGGGCCGCGCGGGCGCTGGGCGACTGGTACGCATTCGCGACCGAGGCGCTGGACGTTGCTGCGGTCGGAGGCCACGCCTGCAGAGGACGCGTCGATCGTGCGGATCTGGCCCGAGCACTTCGACGCGGCCATCGATGCCGGCGATCCCGCCAGGAACCAGCGCGGCACCTACGGGGCGTCACCCGGCGATCGCCACCACGCCGAGCCGTACCTCTACGCGTCGCCCTGGGCGGGACGGATCAGCGATTTCTTCGGCGATCCCACCTTCAAGGGTGCGTCGGTGCTCTACGACGAGCTGCTGGCTGCGCCCGACCCGATGGCCGCCGCGGTGGCGTTCCTGCGCGATGCGCGCGACCGCATCCGCCGGTTCGATTGAAGCTCGGCATTGCCGACACCGGTAGAATCTGACCTTCGAGGGGCAGGGTCGTGCGCGAGCGCGGTGCTCCACTCGAGTGAGCGCCCGTAGCTCAGGGGATAGAGCGCTGCCCTGCGGAGGCAGAGGTCGCACGTTCGAATCGTGCCGGGCGCATGGCTCAACCAAGCCGATCTTGGAGGCCCGGAAATGCCAAAAATACAGGCATTAGGTCTACGTTCTCTGCCTCCTTTACAGGCCGAAGAGGCCAAGAGTCAGGCTGCCAGAGCCCGGGAAGCGCGCGAATACTGGGATTCGCTGACCCTGGAGCAAGAGGTCTGGGCGCTCCGCAAGATGGGGTTTTTCACCTGGGCAACCCTCCCGGTTCGCGATAGACACGCCGGATGGCGCCGCTAGCCGGGCTCTGTGGCAACCTGGGGGCGAGGTGCGATCTCCGGTGTGGGGCTGGGGGCGGTCGTGCCCATCTGTTTGAGCCACTGTGTGTGTGAGCGCATCGCGGCTCGTAGCGTCGGCTGGCAGATATATGGGAGGCCGTGCGCACGCGCCGCGGTTTCCACGATCGGTGCGATGCGGGGGTAGAGGGTGTGTGGCAGGCGTGCGTAGAGGTGATGTTCGATCTGGAAGTTCAAGCCTCCGACATACAGGCGTAGAAGTCGGTTATGTGGCGCGAAGTCGACGGTCGTCTCGACTTGGTGGGCTTGCCACGATCGCGCCGTCGCGTCGTGCGTGGGATCGACGAACACGGTCTCGACCACGCAGTGGGAGAGTTGGAATACCAGTGCCAGGCTGAGCGACGCGACGAAGGAGGTTACGAGGAACAGCGTGAGAACCGGGAGCGCCGAATGAAAGAGGAGTGGAATGCCGAACGCCCAGACGAGGAAGACGCATTTTCCAGCCAGCAGTGTGGCCAGCGCCGCGCCGTCCGGTCGGCGAACACGGCTGCGGCCCGCACGTCCTCGGCGCAGGAACTGGAAGTCCGAGACGAACTGCCAGCGCAGGGTAATGAACGCGTAGAGGATCCAGATGTAGAGGTGTTGGTATCGATGCCACCAGTGACGTTGCTGGGCTGGGTCGAGACGCGCGAAGGGCAGGCTTTCGATGTCGGGGTCGTGGTCGGTCATGTTGGGGTAGGTGTGGTGGGCGAGGTGCTTGGCTGACCACACGTATGAGGAGCCCCCGATCAGGTCAAGCGACAGCGCCATCAACTGGTTAGCGCGACGACTCGGCGCGAACGCTCCGTGATTCGCGTCATGCATGATCGTGAAACCGATCCCGGCTGCGGCGAACCCCAAGCTGACCGACGCCACCAGCGCTTCGACAGCGCCGCTTGCCACGAACACCAACAGACCGTACGACGCGGCGACCCACACGAGCACAAGAACGGCCTTCCCCCACAACAGCCAGTAGGCGCGGCGGACAAGCCGCTCGTCGGCCAACAACTCGTTGACGCGCCGATCGACGTCACGACGAAACGCCCCTCCGCTGGTGAACTTGAATGCCGAGCTGTCGCTCGTCTTGCCGGTCATCTCGAAACACGCTCCGTCTCGACCATGCCCGGCCGCAGGGAACATTCGCGCACGACGACGTCCGCCTTGCCCACCACGGACGCTCCGACCGGCGACTCTATGTCGAACGACTCCGACACGCAACCCGGCGCAGCCCCATTTCACATGCCAGTCAAATCCGCGCGGGCGTGCAGACCTTGGGCACAGTTGCCCAGCGGTTCGCGGGCGGCGGCAGGCGATGGACGACCGTGACCTATCTCTGCTCGCCCCTCGCGTTCAGCCGAAGCGTGTCTTGCGAGCCGCCAGTACCTCAGCTCGTGACGGCACCATCGTTCGGTCGTTGCTGGTGTTGCGGCTGGTTCGGGGGCGGTGGCGGGCGATGGCCGGGCATTGCCCGCGCGTTGCGGCTGGTTCTGGGGCAGTCGGCGTCCGGACCGCGGCCACAACCTGGCCAGACCAGGAGCCTCTCAGGCGAGGGTGGTGAAGCCCTCGAGAAGCCCGTAGATGCCTGCGACGAGTCCGCATACTGCTGCAACCGTCCAGCCGTTGCGGCGAAGCCAGCCGTCCAGCTGGCGGAAAAGCTCGCTGACCTCTTTCGGGCGTAGGAGTAGTGCGGCGAGCGCGCTTTCAATGAGGACGAGTACACCGCCTGCACAGATGACCACGGCGAGGATGTCGCTGGACGTCGAGCTGCCGCTGTCGGCGATGTCCTTGATGGCGAGCAGGTAGAACGGCGACGGAAGGAACAGTGCGAGTCCCAGTGCGAACGCCCACCTGGCACTCGAGACGGCGCGTTGCGACCACTCGCTGACACGACCAGGCTTCGTGGTTTGCGAATGGGCCGTGTCCTGCGGTGGACGACGCCCGCGGCTCGTGGCCCAGACGGCGAAAGCCAGGAGTGACGCACCCAACACGATGTACGTCCATCCACTTGCACTGGGCGAATGCTCGGTGGTGAGCCCAAGGCTCATGATCAGGGCAAGAACGATCAGGCCCGAGCTGACCGTTAGCATCCCGGCGCCCGCGTAGAACGACGACACCAGCCGACGCGGCCGATCTCCGCTCAGCAGCAACACCAGTACTACCAGCGTGGGCGGGTAGATCGAGGCGGCGAGCGCCAGCGGGAATGCCTCGGGGAGCGCGTTCACTGACTCACTCTCGCGACGAACATACCGGGAGATTCGACGGCGTTCAGGGCGGGCCTTCCAAGGCCCTCCTCTGAGGATGAGGCCGAGCCCGCTTGGCGTCTGCGGCCTGCCGATGTTCTGGGCTCCCGACGTGGTGCCGAGGATCACGCTCACCAGGCCCATGGTGAGCACCACGTCCATCAGGTAGCCCTGCCAGCCCGAATATCCGGTCGCGACGTAGTTCGAGCCGAACTTGGCCGACACCGTTGTCACCTCGTGCAAGCACAGCGCAGCCAGCGACGTGCTGATCAGCTGCACCACGGTGTAGCCGCCGACACCAGCGCCTCGATCGCGATCGCCGACTGCACCCCGCGGACAGTCGCTCCAAGGTCAGGCACCACAGCAGAGATCGACACGTTCATCACATACGTGTCGGCCACCAAAACGAACATCGCCATCGAGAGCAGAATCGCAAGCCGCCGGTTCGGGCACGCGTCCTCTGTCGCAGCCACTCCCGTGGCGTCGCTCACCCCTGAGCCAGCGCCTTGGCCTTCAGCGTGTCGAACTCCGCCTGAGTGATCGCGCCGCTATCCAGCAACTGCTTGGCCTTCTCGATGTCCGCAGCCGGATTCGGCGTAGCGACCGAGCGGATGTGCTCATCCAGCTGCGCCTGGGCCTGATGCTGCTGTTTCACCGCACGCTCGGCCATGCTGTTGTGGTTGGCGATGAGGTAGATGAACACCCCAAGGTACGGCAGGATGATCACGAAGATCATCCAGAGCACCTTGGTACCGCCACCGACGTCGTGCCTGCGGAAGAGATCCGAAAAGACGGTGATCAAGAGCCAAAACCAGATCACCCAGAGGAAGAACACCGCCATCGTCCAAAGCAACGAGAAGAACGGGGGGTAGCTTGAAAGAACGGTCATTGGTTACTGCTCCTCACTCTGGGCTTCGGCGATCACTGCGGCTGAGGCCTCGGCGGACATGACGTGCTTGGAGATGCGCTGGTAACCATCCAGCCCCTGCTCGAGCTGTCGGACCATTCGGTCTTCGGCGATGGCGATGATCGCTGACGATCCCGGCGGCAAGCTCTGCCCGATCGCCTTCAGGTCGTCGTCCTTGAAACCCTTGTCGCGCACTTTGCCCCAGACCGCGCCAGCACCCCCGCCGACGACCGCCGAGGCAATGATGCTTGGGGGAAAAATCAGGCCCACGACTCCCCCGGCGATCGCGCCCCGCTTAGCCCACTTCTTGCCACTGGGGTCAGCCGTCTCTTCGAACTTCACCTTGTTATCGGCGGTGTGGACGATTACCGCAGCGTCGATCAGGTCGATAGCGCCCTCCATCTGCGCGATCTGGAAATCCTTCAGCGCGTCCTTCGCGCCGCCTTCGGTGGCGTAGGCCGCCACGAACAGTTCGAGCGTGTCGCTACTCATTGCGACTCCTTTGTGTGGCTGTGCGGTGGCCCGCCGTGTGCGCACGGGTTCTCCGCTGGAATGGTCGGCGGTGAGAGTTTCGCACCTGCTGGTCGTCCCGCGCAACAGTTGATCGCCGCAATCCAACCTGCGGCTCCTCCCTCTCCGAGCCCCCGCGAGGCGTCGACCACACACCGCTGAGTGCCGCGCCGGCTAGCGCACCCACGAGAACTGGAACGAGACGGACCCCTCGACCGGATCGGCGCAGACCATATCCACGGCAACATCCACCGCGCCGACGACGCACAGCTGGCCAAACTGCGTTCGGCGCCCGCGGCTCCCAGTTAGACGACGCAAGCGGGCGGGCCCCGCAGACCGTGGACCACACACGGAGTGAATAGTTGGAGAACATCGTCCGGCGCGCATTGCCTGCTGGCGAGGCCAGGTCTACAGTTGGTCTAATGAGCAAGAGGAGCCTGATCTCATCAGTGATGATTGTCGTCGCGGTGGCCGTCGTAGGGCTAGCGATCTCCGCGCGGCAATGGGGAGCGCGAGCACCGAGGAACCCAGCCCAAAACGCGGCGGGTTGGGTCGTCCCGGGCAGTGCGAACACCCTCCCACAGATGCTGGTGAGCCAGGCCGTGGACGCCGGGTACAACACACCCCGCGCACGGGCGGAGAGGGCGCGGCTGCTTCAGGGGCAGTTGCAGGCGATGGCCGAGCGCTGACCTGCTTTCCAGCCGGTTTGCAGCGACGGCAGGCGGTGGCTGAGTTGCAGGCCGAAGTCGAGCGCCTCGGGGAACCAGGCTCGGAGCGGAAACGTCGAAGAGCGTGATGACAAGAATCATCGTCGCGGCCTGCTTCGCCTTGCTGTGTGCAGCGGCCACGGCTAGCTGTGGGGGCAGAGGAACCGCGTGCACCGACTGCACCGGCCCCAGCGGGGCGACCGTGACTGGCACGGTGCTTGTCAGAACGCCCGGCGGCGGCACCAAGCTGGTTCCGCACGCCCGGCTTCGGGTAGACGGATTCGCCAGCGGCACGAACCGCGCGATCAAGGCGCACTTCCGAAGTGGCGATCACGGAGGGTTCCGCTTCGGTATGGCGCCCGGCCACTACACGCTGATCGCCATCACGGGACGTCACGGCTCACAAGCGAAAGAACCCTTCGCGGTCGCCGACTCCCTCGCGACCGTGCATCTCCGGCTTGTGGGCACAGTTCCACCAACCACTGAGCCGTGATCCAGAGCGTTGCGGCTGGTTCGGTAGCAGTGGCAGGCGATGGCCGAGCGTTGATCTGTTTTCGCTTGCCTACCAAGAGGGTCGTTACGCTCAAGTTCGCGGGAGCAGACACCGATACCGACGGCGTGAAGATCGTCATTGTCATCGTCGTGGTCGCAGTCGTCGGTTTCTTCGGCTATCAGAAGCTCAACAGCAAGTCGAGCCAGGCGGTCGCGGTTGACACGGTCACCCAACTGCTCGGCCCGGCCGAGTCACCGTCGAACATCTCCTGCACGAAGAGCAGCGTCCAGACACCGCCGCAGGCCGGCGGCCAGTTCTGGGACTGCAGCTACGAGGCGCAGGTCAGCGGCAAGCACGAGTCCGTATGCGTGCTCACCGGCGCCAAGAACGTCCCCAGCGGCGTCGGCGGCATCTCACACAAGCCGTGTGATGCGGTGTTCACGATCCAGGAGACGCAGACCACGCCTTCCTGAATACCGGCACGCGTTGCCCCGCTGTCCCGGCGTCGAAGGGATCTGGCCAGTTCGCACGTCTCACTGATAGAGACTCGATCCGTGATTGACGTTGGTTCACCACGAATCTCTCGCGGGCGCCGACCTCACCTACGGACGCCTCGGGGCGCGGTCCCGCGAACACCGCTGGTCAGCCGCCGGCTAGCTGCCGGGCATATTCTTCCTGGTCAAAATGTCCGTAGGACTTGCTGACGAGCCCGTCAGCGCCGAGTGTCCACTCTTCGTAGCCGGAAATCCGCACCGACCGTCCGGCGCCACCCGGCCCGGTGTTCGTGCCGACGAACGTCCAGTGGAACAACCAGGTGTCGTCTTTTTGGACGATGCCGTCCATCAGCACCTGGATGTCGGGAAACGCTGCCATGAATCCGCGGGCCGAGTCGGCCGCCGATGTTGGCGGGCCGCCGTTGATCGAGATCGTCCCCTCTGGCGCGAAGAATCGCGCGACCTCGTCGGGGTCGTGACTCCCCCAGGCTCGGGAATAGCCTTGTCCAAACTCACGCATCGATTGTTCAGCGCCCATCCAATGCTCCTGTCGGTACCCTCTGCGAGTGCGAAGGACGTTAGCGACAAGCGCACAGCCGTGGCCGGCTTCCACTCTCTGCTCAGCTGTGGTCGCGCTGATCACCTACTGATGCCTGGAGCGCTGCGGCCACTGCCGGTGAAATGGTCTCACGTCGTCCGCGCCGGTCAACGAGGACTGCCCCGCCGTCGGCGAGCGGTTCCAGAGTTCCGCCCGCGCGAAGTGTCTGCTCGGCGTATGCCCGTTCGTACTCCAACTCCCACAGCCGCAGGTTTCCGCAGCACCCCTGGGCGCGTAGCGACCACCGACCGTTCTCGCGTCGCAGCTCGATTCCCGCCAACGCCCCTCCTCTCGCTGATCCCGCTTTGGGGAGCATACCCACGGTGTCCCGCAGCACTACCGCCGGCACGAGGGCGGCATCCTCTTCTGGGATCTGCACTCTAGTCTGGCGGCCCACTGGATACCGCGAAACGACCGCACTGTGCAGCTCAGCTGTCGTACGTGATGACGGTGCGCACGGTCTCGCCGCGGTGCATCGCGTCAAACGCTTCGTTGATGCCGTCCAGGCGGATCGTGTTCGAGACCATGGCGTCGAGGTCGATCCGGCCTGCCATGTACAGGTCGAGGATCCGCGGGAAGTCGATGGAGGCGCGGGACGAGCCGTAGTTGGAACCGATCAGCCGCCGCTCCCGATCGCTCATTACGAACGGATCGACCGTGATGGTGGCGTTCTCCGGTGTCTGGCCGACGACCACGGCCGTGCCGCCGGGCGCCAGGCACTCGTAGGCCTGCTCGATCGTGCGGGGAAGGCCGATCGCTTCGAACGCGTAGTCGGCTCCGACGCCGCCGGTGATCTCGCGCACCGCCTCGATGACGTCGGTGGAGCGGGCGTTGACGGTCTCGGTAGCGCCCATCCGCCTGGCCAGGGAGAGCTTCTCCTCGACCGTATCGATGGCGATGATCGGCAGCGCCGAGACGAGTCGAGCGCCCATGATCGCCGACAGCCCAACTCCGCCACAGCCGATCACAACGACGCTCGCGCCAGGCCTGACGCCGGCGGTGTTGACTACCGCACCGATTCCCGTGGTAACGGCACAACCCACCAGCGCCGCACGGTCCAGCGGCACGTCTCGGCGTATCGGGATGGCTGCACTCTCCGGCACCACCGCCATCGCTCCGAACGAGCCGACCGCCAGATAGCTGTGAACGGCGGTGTCTGCCAGCCGCAGCCGCGTCGTTCCGTCGAACATGACGCTCCCATACGTCGTCTCCGCGGCCACCGAGCACAACTGGGGGCGACCCGACACGCAGTAGCGGCAGCGACCACACGAGGGAGACCACGAGAGCACGACGTGATCGCCGACCCGCACCGTCTCCACGCCGGGCCCGACCGCCTCGACAACACCCGCGCCCTCGTGACCCAGCACGATCGGAAGTGGCGCCGCCCACTCGCCCAGCACCACGTGGTAGTCGGAGTGACAGACACCGCTGGCCACGAGCCTGACCAACACCTCCGCCGACCGCGGCTCGTCAATCTCCACCTCGCGCACCTCGAGCGGACGGCCAACACTCTCGAACACGGCAGCATGCATCGCGGTCATGACCTCTACCTCCAGGGATGGGCAACGATCGTACCCGCGCACTGGCGGCCGTGTGCCCTAAATACCAACAACTCCATGCCGAGCGCGACCAGCCAGACGGACAGGATCAACCTCATCTGGCGAAGCTGCGGCTCCGACCACACGCACAGCCCGAGACGCCCGCGTCACTGCCGTTTAAGAGCCACCTATCTCGGTGCTCCCGCCTCCACTCGTCGATCACAAGCACTCTGCCCGAAGGCTCTTAGGTTCGCAGCCCGTCAAAGTAGACTGCTCGGATGGAAGCTGACGCGAGCCATCCAGTCACGGCCCCGAGGCTTGGGGTGAAGCGTGGAGCGCTTGCACTTGGGATCACGCTCGTTGTCGTTCTCGGCGTCTACGTACCGCTCAGCGTCATCTCGTTCGGACGCGCTTGGCCGTACCCTGAGATCCTCCCCCACCGATTCGAGTTCCGCGACAACGGCTACACCAGCCTTGGCACCTGCCAGTCACGCACCAGCTACCCCCACCTCTACCGCGTCGGCACCCTGGCCAGCGCGCTCGTGGTCGGTGGTGAACCGATCTTCACGTATACACGCCACGGCGACACCTGGAACTGGATCGTCGTCAAGGATGGAAACTGCTTCCGCGACTACGAAGGGGACAACCAACTCTGACCACGCGCTGACCTGGCGGCTCGTTCAGTGCGGTGACAGGCCGAAGGCCTAGCGTTGCCCGACTGTCGCGGCTGGTTCGGGGGCGGTGGCAGGCGATGCCCAAGCGCGGACGTTCGAACTTTCCGCGGCCACGAGACCTCCGAACTACTGATGATGCGGTGATCCCGAGAGCGAGGAAGCGGTTGTTGGCGCGGATCCGGTAGCTGCACGCCTCAACGCCAGCGCCAGGTCAAGCGCGGGGCACCTGCTGGGTGATGCAGTGAGTGCCACCGCCGCCGTAGGCGATCACCCGGCTCGGCACCCCGACGACCTCGCGGTCGGGGAACGCACCGCGGATGACGTCGAGGGCGTCGGCGTCGAGCGGATGGTCGGCAGTGGGCACGACCACGCCGCCGTTGGCGATGTAGAAGTTGACGTAGCAGGAGCCCATCGGCTCGCCGTCGAGATCGAAGTACGGCAGCTGGGGCAGCTCGACCACCTCGATCCGCCGGCCGTTCGCGTCGCGGGCGGCGCGCAACGCGGCGAGATTCTGGGCCATCAGATCGAAGTTTGGATTGGCCGGGTCATCGCAGGCCTGGGCGATCACGACCCCGGGACGCACGTACGCGCACACGCCATCGACGTGCCCGTCGGTGTCGGTGTCCTCGTACGCGCCCCAGGGGATCCAGATGATCTCGGACACGCCGAGCGTGCGGCTCAGCTCTGCCTCGATCTCGCTGCGCGACATGCCCGGGTTGCGATTCTGGTGCAGGAGGCACTGTTCGGTGGTGATCAGCGTACCCTCGCCGTCGACGGTGATCGCACCGCCCTCGAGCACCATGCCGGAAGCCAGTTCGCGGGAATCCCGCGAGCTCGAGGAATCGTTCCGAGACGCTCGCATCGTGGTCGTAGGGCAGGTACTTATTTCCCCATGAGTTGAACCGAAAGTCGACTCCGCAACGGGTACCGTCGGCATCGACGACGAAGATCGGACCCGAGTCACGCATCCACGAGTCGTCGATCTCGAGCTCGACCACATCTACTCCACGGCTGCACGCCGCCCGCACCTGGCCCGCCTGGCCCGGCGCGGCAACCATGGTCACGGGCTCGAATGCCGCGATCGCGTTGGCGGAGGCGGCGTACTCGCTGCGGGCGGCCGCGAGATGTCGGCCCCACAGCTCCTCCCGGGTCGGCCACGCCATCAGGCAACGCTCGTGCGGCTCCCACTCGGCCGGCATCCGCCAGCCGCCGACCGCTCCACGAGACGGCCCGGTCACGACCGCGCGCCTGCCGTGTGGCCCGGCCGTCCCAGGTCGGATTCGGCCAAAAGCCCTGCGCACCGCGCCGGCCGGTTGCGCGGCGCCTCGACCACACGTGCGATCAGCTCGAAGTCGGGCATGGCCCCAACGATATCACTGACTGAATTTTCAGTCAAGCTCTCTCGAGCTCGGCTCGGACGCCCTGGCGAATCAGCTCCTGAGCCTGTCCGACAGACAGCGAGCCCGCCAGCCACCGCCCGCTGACGCCCTCCACGAGCGCGGTCAACCGCTCGGCCGCTGCGCGCGGATCGACTCTGCCGGAGGCCCGGCCCTCCGCCTGCGAGGCCTCGACCAACGCGCTCACGTCTGCGATCCACTCCTCCGTGAGCCGCGCCACCGGTTCGCGCAGCGCCTCGTCGAACCAGGCCGACGCGCGCAGCTCGCCCCACACCGCCGAGTTCTCTCGCACCCGCGGGTCGTCCTGGATCTCGCCGACCAGCACCGCGGTCAGATCATCCGCCGGCAGGGCGTCGCCGCCGCCGTGCGGGGTTGTGTAGCCGGCAGCCCGCTCATGCACGTATTCCAGCGTGCGCCGCAGGAGCGTCTCGCGGTCGTCGAAGTGGTAGTAGATGAGCGCCACGGAGACACCGGCCTCGGCGGCCAACTCCTCCATCCGCAGGCCCCGCACGCCACGCCGCGCGATGACACGGCACGCCGCCTCGAGGATCTCGGTCTTACGATCGGCCACGGGGCGGACACTAGCCACGGCGCGGACTCGTGTAGTAGCACTTGCAGTAGGTCGCCAGGTCGGGGTGGAAGCCCGTCCAGCCCGTCGCGTGGGCCGTCACCAGCTGGTCATTGACGAGCTGGATGTACGGACGGGCGGCAGCGATCTGCTGCTCCATTCTCCACACCAGCGCGCGCCGATCGGACAGATCGACAAGCGATCCCTGGCGGCGATACTCGACGTCGTAGGTCGGATTGTCGTAGCCGGTGTCGCTCAGGTTGTACCACTGAGCCCTGGTCAGGATCGAGAGCATGAAGTCGGGGTCGATGTACGCATTCCAGTACCACAGCGCAATGTCAGCCTTGGTGTAATGGCCGGCGGTCAGGTATTCGAAAGCCTGGGTGTCGTCGCCGCCGGCCACCTCGTTGATCTTCACGCCGGCCTTCGCCCAGTCCTCGGCGAGCACCTGGTACTCGCGATCGCCGTTGAAGTTGAGCTCGCTGGGCACCATCACGTCGTACTCCATCGGGTGCCCGGCCTGCGCGTATCGTCCCGTAGTCGCCGGCACCATTCGGATGCCGTTGGATCCACGTCGGTAGCCCAGCGAGTCCAGAATCCGGTTGGCCTCGGCCAGGTCGTAGGGGAGCGGCTTCACGCTGGGGTTCACCCAACCCTCCGGCGCGGACTGCTCGGAGATCAGATTCGCCCACGGCCTGGCGTACCCAGAGAAGACGATCGAGACGATCGCGGCGCGGTCGGTGGCGTACTCCAGCGCACGCTTCACCCTCGGGTCAAGCAACTCGCGGTTTCGCGATTTGGCAGGGTTGGAGTTGAAGATGATGTTCGGCGTCTCGCCTCCTGGAGAGACCTGCACCGCAACCCCGCTCGTCTGCTTCAGCGAGGAGGCGGCGCCGAACGGCACCTGGTCGATGAAGTCGGTGTTGCCGGCGGTGAGGTCGGCGACCATCGATGTCGGGTTGGTGTAGTACTCGAGGACGACCGCCGCGGCGTGGGACGGCGGACCGTAGAACCCGGGGTTTCGCCGAAACACCGTGGCCCCCTTGGCCGCGTACCTGGTGATCGTGTAGGGCCCGGCGGCGACAGTCGGCAGGTGCTGGTCGGGAAAGTACGTCTTCAGATCGGCACCGTTGTTCCCCGTGTGGTGCTTCCAGATGTGCCTGGGCAGCACGAAGAACGTCTGCAGCCGGGCGAGGACGTTTCCAACCGCGCGGTCGTAGTGGATCACGAGTGTGGTCGGCGTGGGAGCGTCCATCCGCGCGATGTGAGCAACAGCGCCGGCGAAGACCGCCGCCGCCCCCGAGCGGTATCTGATCATCGTGTTACCGGTCCACGCCGCATCGGCAGCGGTCAGCGGCACCCCGTCCGACCACCGGCCGCCGGGGTGCAGGTGAAACGTCCATGTCTTGCCGTCGGCTGATCGCTGCCAGCGCGTGGCCCAGTCGCCGACCAGCTGGAGCCGGGGGTTGTACTGGACGAGCTGGGGATACTCCATGCTGAACGCGTTGTACGACTGCTGCTCGATCGCGACGAACGGGTTCAGCGAGTCGATCGGCGTGGTGCTGCCGATCCTCAGGACTCCCCCGTGTCCAGCTCCCGCCGATGAGCCGCCACAGCCTGCCGCTGCCGCGATGAACGCCAGGAGCGCGACAACAGCCCCGCGTCGAATGCTCATCCCACTCCGACGAAGTCCCGCGCAAGTGGGCTCGTCGCACACCGGATACCGCCGCCGTTCTCTTGCAGAGCATCGAACGCGATGGTCACGATCTCGATGCCGGCGGCTTCGATCCGTTTGCGTGTGCCGGCGGAGAGCCCTTCGGGCATCACGATCGTTCCCGGCCGCAGCACGAGCGAGTTGATCACCCACCTGTCGTCGTCCTCGCTGAGCGGTATGACGGTGACACCGCGCTCACCGAGATCGCTGAGAAAACTGAACGGCACTCGGTTCACGTCGACCAGCGCGAGGTCGCGGCCGAGCATCAGAAACACGCCGTCGAGGTGGATCTCGCTGAACGACAGGTCGACGCGGAGCAGCTCGACCCCCTGCCCGTTCAACACCTGCTCCAACTGCTGGGTGCCCTCCTCGTTCACGCATACCGACCTGCCCACGATCGCCGTGGTCGGGTTGAGCCAGGCAAAACTTCCGCCCTCCATCGTGCCGGTGCCCGTAACGGTGCGGACGATCGGCACGCCGCGGCTGACGGCGGTGTGCATCGCCCAGCGCTCCTCGCCGCGCCGCGTCTGGCCGGGCAACCGGCATACGACCACGCCGCCCTTCACGGGCAGGATCGGGTCGCGGGTGTAACAGACGAACCGGCCGCCGGCCTCGCGTTCGGGCGTGACAACCTCGACGCCCTCAGCCTCGAGGAGCCCGGCGAGCCTGTGCCACTCGCTCAGCATCTGGCCGAACCGCATGGCATCACGCGGGATGCACTCGTCCCCGCGCCAGTACCACCCCTCATCGGCGGCGTCTGTCGATCCGTCCGAAACCCGCTGTGCCGACTGCGGGTCGGCCCGCAGGCTCGCCTCGAGCGGAGGGTGCATCATCACCACTCTCAGGTGCCCGTACTCCGAGTCGCAGCCCCATTGCCTGCCCCACAGCCGTTCCTGCTCGCCTGCAGATTCAAACGCGGGACCGTCGACGTCATCCGTCGCCGTGCGGAAGGAGTCGCCCCGTGAACCGCTCACGTGGCCACCGAGCGTTTGCCGCGGCACAGACGACGCCCCGCGGGGGATCCAGTGGGCACGCACGTGTACACCACGTTGATCATTGCCGCCCGATGCTAACACTGACTAAAAACTCAGTCAATGATCCTCACATTTCCAACCAGCCTGCCCTCATCGACTCGTCAGGACGCGCCCCCGACGAC